>NZ_CP096451.1:0-3515917 GCF_054792405.1 Ralstonia sp. SA306 | reverse complement strand
TGCGTTCGCTTCCCTTGCCTATGTATTCAGCAAGGGATGACCATTCGGGCCGGGTTTCCCCATTCGGATATCTGCGGATCAAAGCTTGTTTGCCAGCTCCCCGCAGCTTTTCGCAGGCTACTACGTCCTTCATCGCCTGTAATCGCCAAGGCATCCACCACATGCACTTATTCGCTTGACCCTATAACGAGTATGTCTCGATATAGGCTGAGTTCTCGCGTTGTGCCGTATTCCAAGACAATCTTTCGATTGCTCTGGTAATACTGGTTGATACAATCACAACCCAGTGTCGCGTTTTGAATGTGCGTCTCATCAACGCACCGCGACACCTTTACTACATTCCATATTGTTAAAGAACAGCCGAGTTATCACTCGTCTTGGCTAAGCCAAACGCAAACACCGCATTCATCGACTTCTCTGTCGATGCTTGCGTTTGGCAACCAAAAGGTATTGGTGGAGGATGACGGGATCGAACCGACGACCCCCTGCTTGCAAAGCAGGTGCTCTCCCAGCTGAGCTAATCCCCCAGTCACGGCAGAGAACAACTTCCACCGTCCGTAACTTGGTGGGTCTGGTAGGACTTGAACCTACGACCCCCGCCTTATCAAGACGGTGCTCTAACCACCTGAGCTACAGACCCTTGGCTGTAACATCAAACAAACCGATAAGTGTGGACGCCTAACGTCGGATGCACGCTCTTAAAGGAGGTGATCCAGCCGCACCTTCCGATACGGCTACCTTGTTACGACTTCACCCCAGTCATGAACCCTACCGTGGTAATCGCCCTCCTTGCGGTTAGGCTAACTACTTCTGGTAAAGCCCACTCCCATGGTGTGACGGGCGGTGTGTACAAGACCCGGGAACGTATTCACCGCGGCATGCTGATCCGCGATTACTAGCGATTCCAGCTTCACGTAGTCGAGTTGCAGACTACGATCCGGACTACGATGCATTTTCTGGGATTAGCTCCACCTCGCGGCTTGGCAACCCTCTGTATGCACCATTGTATGACGTGTGAAGCCCTACCCATAAGGGCCATGAGGACTTGACGTCATCCCCACCTTCCTCCGGTTTGTCACCGGCAGTCTCTCTAGAGTGCCCTTTCGTAGCAACTAGAGACAAGGGTTGCGCTCGTTGCGGGACTTAACCCAACATCTCACGACACGAGCTGACGACAGCCATGCAGCACCTGTGTCCACTTTCTCTTTCGAGCACCTAATGCATCTCTGCTTCGTTAGTGGCATGTCAAGGGTAGGTAAGGTTTTTCGCGTTGCATCGAATTAATCCACATCATCCACCGCTTGTGCGGGTCCCCGTCAATTCCTTTGAGTTTTAATCTTGCGACCGTACTCCCCAGGCGGTCAACTTCACGCGTTAGCTACGTTACTAAGGAAATGAATCCCCAACAACTAGTTGACATCGTTTAGGGCGTGGACTACCAGGGTATCTAATCCTGTTTGCTCCCCACGCTTTCGTGCATGAGCGTCAGTGTTATCCCAGGGGGCTGCCTTCGCCATCGGTATTCCTCCACATCTCTACGCATTTCACTGCTACACGTGGAATTCTACCCCCCTCTGACACACTCTAGCCGTGCAGTCACCAATGCAATTCCCAAGTTAAGCTCGGGGATTTCACATCGGTCTTGCACAACCGCCTGCGCACGCTTTACGCCCAGTAATTCCGATTAACGCTTGGACCCTACGTATTACCGCGGCTGCTGGCACGTAGTTAGCCGGTCCTTATTCTTCCGGTACCGTCATCGACCCCAGGTATTAACCAGAGCCATTTCTTTCCGGACAAAAGTGCTTTACAACCCGAAGGCCTTCTTCACACACGCGGCATTGCTGGATCAGGCTTTCGCCCATTGTCCAAAATTCCCCACTGCTGCCTCCCGTAGGAGTCTGGGCCGTGTCTCAGTCCCAGTGTGGCTGATCGTCCTCTCAGACCAGCTACTGATCGTCGCCTTGGTGGGCCTTTACCCCACCAACTAGCTAATCAGACATCGGCCGCTCCTATAGCATGAGGCCTTGCGGTCCCCCACTTTCACCCTCAGGTCGTATGCGGTATTAGCTAATCTTTCGACTAGTTATCCCCCACTACAGGGCACGTTCCGATGTATTACTCACCCGTTCGCCACTCGCCATCAATCTAGCAAGCTAGATCATGCTGCCGTTCGACTTGCATGTGTAAGGCATGCCGCCAGCGTTCAATCTGAGCCAGGATCAAACTCTTCAGTTCAATCTGCTGTTTTTCGCTCTTTACGAGCGGTCGCTCACTCTCAGAATCTGACTTGAACTTTCGTTCAAACCTTACTTCTGTGCGAGCACTTCATTACTTGTTAGCTAGCGGATCGAAATCCGCCGCATCCAGTATTAAGCGCCCACACTTATCGGCTGTTTGCTTGTTAAAGAACTTCGCGATCAACTTTGTTCACCGCGTCGCTGCGTTGTCTGCAGCAGAGAAACGAGATTATGCAGAGCTTTTTCGTCGCTGTCAACAACTCGTCGAAGAATTTTTATCATCAACTCGCCACCAACCACTCCTGAATTTCCAGCCAATCGCCAACCACACAATCGACCGCAAACCCGCCCCACTCCTGCTTCTCCACCACCCAACTCCACCGCCTCAACCTGCGTCTCGGCGCTGTGTTTTGCAGCGAGGGGCGAACTATAGGCGGGTTTTCCGAACAGTGCAAGCCCTTTCTCATTACGGGGTCTTTCTGCACTTTCCCCAGGGTTATGGCGCCTTGTGGGACCGCATCCATCGCAGACCCTTGGCTGCCCGGCCCCGCGCGCTGCTGGCGCGCTTGTGAAAGGCGTTCACTATAGACAGCGGCGGCGTCGCATCCAATACGCCCGCAACGCAATCAAGGGCGACACTCGCATCGTGTACCTCGCCCAGGGCGTCTTGCAGTTTGCGCAAATGGCTCCGGTACCGCTTGGCTACGTTGGCGCCAAGCGCCGGGTAGAACGCTTCATATAGATAGCGCCATTGCTTGGCGGCGATGCGAGCACGATGCAGCCGCGGTGCAGACAACCGCCTGGGGTGGCGCCCGCGACGGATCAGCTTCTTTCTGAGCGCCCGGGCCTGTGCACGAGCGAAACGGAGATGCCGTTCGGGCTCACCTTCTATATGAAACGCAGCGACCGCCTGCTCCAGTTCAAGCAGCGCTTCCGACACATCTGGCGACGCCAGCTCGGCACGCAGTTCCTCCCATGCACGGTTGCGCGCCCCTTGGGACTTTGTAAGCGCCTCGTCCAGCCATGCCCGGCCTGCCTCGTCACTATCGAGTAGCGACTCCCGGGCAGCGGGAAGCCAATCGGAGAGCAACACATCCCATTCGCGCACAGGACCCGTGGAAGCGGCGAGCGCACGCAGGCGCGGTATCCACTCTGCGGCAAAGCTGGTTGGCAGGACCGGCGCGAACGTCACCCAAGCCGAACGCAGGCGGCGCAGAGTGACGCGAAACTGGTGAAGATCTTCGCCGCTTGGGCTGGGCGCAGCCAGCCTGGCGAGGGCATCGCGCAAAGCAGCGATGTGTTCGGTGACGATGCCCGCGAAGATCGAAAGGATTGCCGCATGTGAGTGCTTGCTCACGATGCTCCCCGTATGACGAATCTGGATGACAGTGCGGCTCGCAAGGTGCGCGCCTTGTCATTTCACTGTAGTCGACGGGGCGAAGACTGCAGGAGCGCCAGATCAAACGTCAGAGCGTTTCGCTGGCGACGACCACGTCGACCTCGGCGGCGCGGAAGACTTCGGCCATCGGCTCGGGCACCGGGACGTCAGTGAAGAACTTGTCGATCTGGGAAACATGGCCCAGGCGGACGACCGCGCGGCGGCCGAACTTGGAGTGATCGGCGACGAGCCAGACTTCGCGCGACTGCTCGATGATGGCCTGGGCGACGCGGACCTCGCGGTAGTCGTAGTCGAGCAGCGTGCCGTCTTCGTCGATGCTGGAGACGCCGATGATGCCAATGTCGACGCGGAACTGCTTCATGAAGTCGATCGTAGCCTCGCCAACGATGCCGCGGTCGCGGTTGCGCACGAGGCCGCCGGCGACGATGACTTCGGCATCCGGGCTGCCGGAGAGGATCGACGCGACGTTCAGGTTGTTGGTGATGACGCGCAGGCCGCGCGGTCCGCTCTGGCCGACCAGCGCCTTGGAGACTTCTTCGGTGGTCGTTCCGATATTGATGATGAGCGAGCGGCCGGGCTCGACATGGCGCGCGACGACTTCGGCGATGCGGCGCTTGGCGTCGATGTGCAGGACCTGACGCTGGTCGTAGTCGATGTTCTCGACCGACGATGGCAGGCCAACGCCGCCGTGGTAGCGCGCGAGCAGGCGCTCGTCTTCGAGCTGCCGAATATCGCGGCGAATGGTTTGCGTCGTGACGCCGAGCACGCGAGCAAGCGCGTCGACGGAGGCATCGCCGTGCTGGCGGACGTATTCGAGGATCTGGCGGTGTCGCGGAAGCATCAAATCACGAAATGAACACAAACGAACACATATGAGCGGATTAGGCGATTCCCTATGTTGCTTTATTTTCGCCCTTCACTAAACTATCCGCCAACGCGTCACTATTCGCAAGAAAAGACGCGCAAATCAACAGATTCCAACCCATGCAACTCACTGACGCGTCGCATCTGGACTGTGATCTGCTGGTGGTCGGAGGCGGCATCAACGGCGTGGGTATCGCGCGGGATGCCGTGGGCCGTGGCCTGTCGGTGGTCTTGTGTGAAAAAGACGACCTGGCCCAGCACACCTCTTCGGCCTCAACCAAGCTGATCCACGGCGGGCTGCGCTACCTCGAATATTACGAATTCAGCCTGGTGCGCAAGGCTCTGCAGGAGCGCGAGGTGCTGCTGCGCATGGCGCCGCACATCATGTGGCCGCTGCGTTTCGTGATGCCGCACGATGCGGCGCAACGCCCGGCATGGATGATCCGCGCGGGCCTCTTCCTCTATGACCACCTGGCGCGCCGGCGCTTTCTGCCGGGTTCGGAATCCATCAAGCTTGCGCAGCACCCGGCAGGTAAGCCGCTCAAGGCAGGCTACACGCGGGGTTTCGTCTATTCCGACGGCTGGGTGGACGACGCCCGCCTGGTGGTGCTCAACGCCCGCGACGCGGCGGACCGCGGGGCGCAGATTTTCACCCGCACGCGCTGCCTGAACGCCGAACGCCGCTCCGATGGCTGGCATGCCTCGCTGGCCGGCCCGGAGGGCATTCGCTCCGTGCGCGCCAAGGCAATCGTCAATGCAGCCGGGCCGTGGGCGGCGGAGTTCGCCCGCTCTGCGCACGCGCTGCCGAGCACGCGCGGCCTGCGCCTGATCAAGGGCAGCCACATCGTCGTGCGGCGAATGTTCAACCACCCGTTCGCCTATATCTTCCAGAACCCGGACGGGCGGATCGTGTTTGCGATTCCGTACCAGAACGAATTCACGCTGATCGGCACGACGGATCTGGAATACAAGGGCTCGGTGGACCAAGTGGCCATTGACGCGGGCGAAATCCAATACCTGTGCGAAATGGCCAGCCGCTATTTCACCCAGCAACTGACACCGGCCGACGTGGTGTGGAGCTACTCGGGTGTGCGGCCGCTGCTGGACGACAGCGCCGCCAACGCTTCGGCCATCACGCGCGATTACCTGGTCGAATGCGAAACCGGCGCCGACGGCGCCAGCGCACCGCTCGTCAACGTGTGGGGCGGCAAGATCACCACCTACCGCAAGCTGGCCGAAGAAGCGCTGGACCACCTGGCCCCGCATTTGCCTCTTGCGGGCAAGCCTTCGTGGACGGCCACCGCATCGCTGCCGGGCGGCGATCTGGAAGCGCCGGGGCAGTTGGTTGCCGAATACACCTTCGACGATTTTGTGACGCGCCTGCAAAAACGTTTGCCTTGGCTGCCGACCCAACTTGCGATGCGCTATGCGCACCAGTACGGCACGCGCCTGAACACGATGCTGGCCGGCGCCACGCGGCTGGAAGAGCTGGGCGCCGAAGTGACGCCCGGGCTGTACGAAGCCGAAATCCGTTATCTGATCGAACACGAATGGGCCCGCACGGCGCAAGACATCCTGTGGCGGCGGACCAAGCTGGGCCTGCACGCCAGCGATGCAGACCGCAGCCGCCTGGAAGGCTGGCTGGCGCGGCATCTGCCCGAAGGCGAGACCGCTCCAGTTGCGGAACGCGCGCCCTGACGCACCGGGCCGGGCGCACGAGCCAAGACATCAAGAAATCAAAGCAGTAAGACGGGAGACATCAATTGATTCTGGAACTGGACCAGGTTACGGCCATGGTCGGGGCGCAGACGCACCTGTACCCGACCAGCCTGCGGCTGGCGCCCGGCGCCATCAACGTGTTGCTGGGGCCGACGCAGGCCGGCAAGACCACGTTGATGCGCATCATGGCCGGGTTGGACCGTCCGACGACCGGTCGCGTACTAGTCGACGGCAAGGACGTGACGGGCGTGGGGGTACGCGATCGCAACCTGGCGATGGTGTACCAGCAATTTATCAACTACCCGGCGATGACGGTGTACGACAACATCGCCTCACCGCTGCGCCTGCAGGGCACCAACAAGGGCGAGATCGACACGCGTGTGCGTGCCGTCGCCGCCAAGCTGCACATCGAACACCTGCTGCAGCGCCTGCCGGCGGAGCTGTCCGGCGGACAGCAGCAGCGTTGTGCGCTGGCCCGGGCACTCGTCAAGCGTGCACCGCTGGTGCTGCTGGACGAACCGCTCGTCAACCTCGACTACAAGCTGCGCGAAGAACTACGTGCCGAGCTGGCATCGCTCTTTGCCGACGGCGGCACGACCGTCGTCTATGCCACCACCGAGCCGCAGGAAGCACTGCTGCTGGGCGGCCACACCGTCGTCATGCATGAAGGCCGCGTGCTGCAGGACGGTCCGACGCTCGACATGTACGAAGTGCCGGTGTCGGTCAACGCGGCGGCCATCTTCAACGACCCGCCGATGAACGTGCTGGACGCCACCGTGGTTGAGGGCAACCAAATCCGGCTGCCGCAAGGCATTGACGTTGCGTGGACGCGCCCGCTGCCGATGGCGGCCGGCACGCGCTGCCGCATCGGCCTGCGTCCGAGCCACATCCGCCTGGCGCCGCGCAACGGCGGCGCAGTTGCCCTGCCGGGCACGGTGGAACTGGCCGAGTTGTCGGGCTCCGAAACGTATCTGCACGTGCGCGCGCATGCCGCCGGCCAGTCGAACACGATCGGCTTGGTCGCGCAGTTGCCCGGCGTGCACGAGTTCGAACTCGGCGCGGCGCTGGACGTGTTTGTCGATCCGGCCGAACTGTTCCTGTTCGACGATGCGGGCAAGCTGGTGAGCGCGCCCAAGCAGGGAGGCGCACATGGCACGCATTGAATTCCGCAACCTGGGGCACAGCTACCGGCCCAATCCGCAAAGTCTGAGCGACTACGCGCTGCAGCCGATGAACATGACCTGGCGCGACGGCGGTGCATACGCATTGCTGGGCCCGTCGGGCTGCGGCAAATCCACGCTGCTGAACATCATCTCCGGGCTGCTGACGCCGTCCGAAGGACAGGTGCTGTTTGACGATCGCGACGTCACGCACGCAACGCCGCGCGAACGCAACATCGCGCAGGTGTTCCAGTTCCCAGTCATCTACGACACGATGACCGTGTTCGACAACCTCGCCTTCCCGCTGCGCAACCGCAAGACGCCGGAAGCCGAAGTGAAGAAGCGCGTGGAGGAAGTGGCCGAGATTCTCGAACTGCAGCACGCGCTCAAACGCCGCGCCTCGGGCCTGGCGGCCGACGCCAAGCAGAAGATCTCCCTGGGCCGCGGCCTGGTGCGCAAGGACGTGGCGGCCATCCTGTTCGACGAGCCGCTCACCGTCATCGACCCGCACCTGAAGTGGCAACTGCGTCGCCAGCTCAAGAAGATTCACCACCAGCTCAAGCTCACGCTGATCTACGTGACACACGATCAGGTGGAGGCGCTGACCTTTGCCGACGAGGTGGTGGTCATGACCGAAGGCAAGGTCGTGCAGCAAGGCGGCCCGGAAGCGCTGTTCGAGCGGCCGGACCACACCTTCGTCGGGTACTTCATCGGAAGCCCGGGCATGAACCTGTACCCGGTGACGGTGGACGGCGATGTGATTGCCCTGGGCGATCAGCGTCTGACGGTCGGGGGCGACACGCTCGCCACGCTCAAGAACGCAAACGGTTCGCTCAAGCTCGGCATCCGCCCGGAATTCGTGCAGCTGGCGGCGGCCGGTGAAGTCGGCACCGTGGCCGCCAACGTGCATCAGGTGCAGCAACTGGGTACGCACCAGTTGCTGACGGCCAGCCTGGGCGAGGCCGGCGGCTTGCCCATCAAGGCAAAGCTGCCGAATGAAGTGAGCATCACCGAATCGCGCGTGTGGCTGCGCCTGGATGCGCCGCAGACGCTGTACTACAGCAATGACGAGAGGATCGGCCGATGAACAAGCCGCTCAACAACAAGGCGTGGTTCCTGATCCTACCGGTGTTCCTGTGCGTGGCGTTCTCCGCCATCCTGCCGCTGATGACGGTGGTGAACTACTCGGTGCAGGACATCATCAGCCCCGAGCAGCACGTCTTCGTGGGCGTGGACTGGTTCCGCCAGATCCTGCGCGACAGCGATCTGCAGGACGCGCTCACGCGCCAGCTGATTTTCTCGCTGTGTGTGCTGGCCGTGGAGATTCCGTTGGGCATCGGCCTGGCGCTGTCGATGCCGTCCAAGGGCTGGAAGGCTTCGGCTGCACTGGTGGTACTCGCCATGCCGCTGCTGATTCCCTGGAACGTGGTCGGCACGATCTGGCAGATCTTCGGGCGCTCGGATATCGGCCTGGCCGGATACTGGCTCAACGAGATGGGGATCGACTACAACTACACGTCGCACTCGTTCGATGCGTGGATCACCGTGCTGATCATGGACGTGTGGCACTGGACGCCGCTGGTGGCGTTGCTGGCGTATGCCGGCCTGCGTTCGATTCCGGATGCGTTCTACCAGGCCGCCGAGATTGACGGCGCCAGCCGCCTGGCCGTGTTCCGCTACATCCAGTTGCCGAAGATGCGCGGCGTGCTGATGATCGGCGTGCTGCTGCGCTTCATGGACAGCTTCATGATCTACACCGAGCCGTTCGTGCTGACCGGCGGCGGCCCTGGCAATGCCACGACGTTCCTGTCGCAGTACCTGACGCAGAAGGCGGTCGGCCAGTTCGACCTGGGTCCGGCGGCGGCATTCTCGATCGTGTACTTCCTCATCATCCTGCTGTTCTGCTTCGTCCTCTACAACTGGATGCAGCGCATGGGCAGCGCCAGCACGGCCGCGGGAGACGACCATGCCTAAGCAGAACAACAATAACGAGCACAAGCGCAAGATTGCTCGCGCGATCACGCTGGCGGTGTATGTGGCGTTTGCCGTGCTGCCGCTGTACTGGATGTTGAGCATGTCGCTCAAGACCAACGAGGAGACGCTCGCCGGTTTCTCGATCTGGCCGAAGCTCGTCACGTTCGACAACTACAAGATCATCTTCACGGACCCGTCGTGGTACTGGGGTTACATCAACTCCATCATCTACGTGACGATGAACACGGTGCTCTCGACCGTGGTGGCGCTGCCGGCGGCCTACGCCTTCTCGCGCTACCGCTTCCTGGGCGACAAGCACATGTTCTTCTGGCTGCTAACGAACCGCATGACGCCACCCGCGGTGTTCCTGCTGCCGTTCTTCCAGCTGTATTCGACGGTCGGCCTGATGGATACCCACCTGGGCGTGGCGCTGGCGCACATGCTGTTCAACGTGCCGCTGGCGGTGTGGATTCTGGAAGGCTTCATGTCGGGCATCCCGCGCGAGATTGACGAGACGGCCTACATCGACGGCTACAGCTTCCCCAAGTTTTTCCTGAAGATCTTCCTGCCGCTCATCAAGGCCGGCGTGGGCGTGACGGCGTTCTTCTGTTTCATGTTCAGCTGGGTGGAGCTGCTGCTCGCGCGCACGCTTACGTCCGTCGATGCCAAACCCATCACCGCGGTGATGACGCGCACGGTGTCGGCCTCGGGCATGGATTGGGGCGTGCTGGCTGCGGCCGGTGTACTGACGATCATTCCCGGCGCGCTGGTGATCTGGTTTGTGCGGAACTACATCGCAAAGGGTTTTGCGATGGGCCGCGTGTAAACGCGATCAGGACGATTCTGACGGCCCGGCGCGGCCTTGCCGTACCACACGTACTGTCTGCGGCCACGCCGAACCGTCAGAACCGCTGTGCTTCGCCCTGATCACGTTTCCACGAACGCGGGAACGAATGTTGGAGAAAAGAATATGTTCAGTTGGATGGCCTGGACGCCCGAAGTGGCGACCTTCTTCGGCTGCATCGCCTTGATGCTGGCCAGCATGACGGTGTGGGAGGTCGTTCGACCGACCGTGGAGCGCAAGGGCTTCCTGCCCATTGCCACCACGCGCGGCGACCGCCTCTTCATCGGCCTGCTGACTGCGGCCTATATCAACCTGGCGTGGGTTGGGCTCACGTCGGAAGAGACGAGCGCCTGGGGTGGCTTCATCGCCTCGATGGTGGTGCTGGTGATCGTGATGTGGCGCGGCTGATGCGCCATCGATGTACTTGAATTTGCAAGTCCGGAGGCATCGGCACACGTTGATGGTTCCACGCCCAAATTGACGTACGGGCACAGGCATTCCATCACGCTCCCCGCGTCGGAATGCCGGATGTTTTCGCTGCGGGGAGAACAACAAGCCAACAAGCACGAGGAGATACCAATGAAAACATCCTGGCGCATGACGCTTCAGATCAGTGCCATTGCACTGGCGAGCGCCCTGGCAGTCGGCGCAGCCCATGCCGGCGAAGCCGAAGCCAAGAAGTGGATCAGCAGCGAATTCCAGCCCAGCACGCTGTCGCAAGACAAGCAGATGGCGGAAATGAAGTGGTTCATCGACGCCGCAGCCAAGCTCAAGGCCAAGGGCGTGACCGAGATCCACGTCGTGTCGGAAACGCTCGACACGCATGCGTATGAATCGAAGACGCTCGCCAAGGCCTTCGAAGAAATCACCGGCATCAAGGTCAAGCACGACATCATGCAGGAAGGCGATGTCGTCGAAAAACTGCAGACCTCGATGCAGTCGGGCAAGAGCATCTATGACGGTTGGATCTCCGACTCCGACCTGATCGGCACGCACTACCGCTATGGCGTGGTGATGCCGCTGTCGGACTACATGGCCGGCGAAGGCAAGGAGTTCACCAACCCGGGCCTGGACCTGAAGGACTTCATCGGCACGAGCTTCACCACCGCGTCTGACGGCAAGCTGTATCAGCTGCCGGACCAGCAGTTCGCCAACCTGTACTGGTTCCGCGCCGACTGGTTCGCCCGCAAGGACCTGCAGGACAAGTTCAAGGCCAAGTACGGCTACGACCTGGGCGTGCCCGTCAACTGGACGGCCTATGAAGACATCGCCAACTTCTTCACGAACGACGTGAAGGAGCTGGACGGCAAGCGCGTCTACGGCCACATGGATTACGGCAAGAAGGATCCGTCGCTGGGCTGGCGCTTTACCGACGCCTGGCTGTCGATGGCCGGCTCCGCCGACAAGGGCATCCCGAACGGCCTGCCGGTCGACGAATGGGGTATTCGCGTGGAAGGCTGCGCCCCGGTGGGCGCCTCGATGTCGCGTGGTGGTGCCACCAATAGCCCGGCCGCGGTGTACGCCCTCACCAAGTACATCGACTGGATGAAGAAGTACGCGCCGCCCGAAGCCACCGGCATGACCTTCAACGAAGCCGGCCCGGTGCCCGCACAAGGCCACATCGCCCAGCAGGTGTTCTGGTACAGCGCCTTCACCGCGCCGATGACCAAGCCGGGCCCGGTCGTCAACGCCGACGGTTCGCCGAAGTGGCGCATGGCCCCGTCGCCGCACGGCCCGTACTGGAAGGACGGCATGCAGAACGGCTACCAGGACGTCGGCTCGTGGACGTTCTTCAAGTCCACCCCGTTCGAGCGCCGCTCGGCCGCGTGGCTGTACGCGCAGTTCGTCACGTCGAAGACCGTGTCGCTCAAGAAGTCGATCACCGGCCTCACGTTCATTCGTGACTCCGACATCCACAGCGACTACTTCACCAAGAACGCAGCGAAGTACGGCGGCCTGATCGAGTTCTACCGCAGCCCGGCCCGCGTGGCCTGGACGCCGACCGGCAACAACGTGCCCGACTATCCGAAGCTGGCCCAGCTCTGGTGGAAGAACGTCGCCACGGCCGTCACGGGCGAGAAGACCCCGCAAGGCGCGATGGACAACCTGGCCAAGGAAATGGACCAGGTGATGGGTCGCCTGCAGCGCGCCGGCATGAAGAACTGCGCGCCGAAGCTGAATCCGGAAAGCGATCCGTCGAAGTGGCTGTCGACCGAACACGCCCCATGGAAGAAGCTCGACAACGAGCGTCCGAAGGGTGAGACGGTGGCCTACGACAAGCTGCTCGCAGCCTGGAAGGCAGGCAAGGTGCGCTGAACCCGCTCACGATCCTACGGCGCGGCCCGATCTTGGCCCCGCGATGCTCGCCGTACCCATGTACGGCTGCGCTTCTCAAGCCAACCTCGGGCCGCTCGCTACGGATCGTGAACAGGTTCCAGATAACGAGTGATCCGGCACCAGGATCATCTGCATCGCACGCCTGCCAACGGCGGGCTATGCTTTCGCATCACCATTGCATCAATTGCCGGGGTAGAGTGATCTTCCCCGGCACTTCAATGTCTCTGCCTTATGGAATACCTCCTCGCGCTCGACCAGGGCACGTCCAGCTCACGCGCTATCGTCTTCAACCGCGCCGGCCAGATCGTCGCCAGCGCCCAGCAGGAGTTTCCCCAGCATTTTCCGCAGCCCGGCTGGGTCGAGCATGACCCGTTCGACATCTGGAACAGTCAGCTCGCCACCTGCCGCGCCGCACTCGAACAAGCGAAGCTCTCCGCCGCCGACATGGCTGCGCTGGGCATCACCAACCAGCGCGAAACGACCATGGTGTGGGAGCGCGCCACGGGCAAACCGATCTTCAACGCCATCGTCTGGCAGGACCGCCGCACGGAATCCATCTGCGAGCGCCTGCGCGCCGAGGGCCTGGAAGACGAGGTGCGCAAACGTACCGGCCTGATCATCGACCCGTACTTTTCCGCCACCAAGCTGCGCTGGATTCTCGACCACGTGGATGGCGCCCGCGAGCGCGCCGCGCGCGGCGAACTTGCCTTCGGCACCATCGACAGCTGGCTGGTGTGGCAACTCACGCGCGGCCGCCTCCATGTGACCGACGTGTCGAACGCCTCCCGCACGATGCTGTGGAACATCCACACCGGCGAATGGGACGCTGACCTCATGCGCGCGCTCGACATTCACCCGAGCCTGTTGCCCGAGGTGCATCCATCCGCGTATCAATTCGGGCAGACCGATGCCGACTGGCTTGGCGCCTCGCTCACCATCGGCGGCATTGCAGGCGACCAGCAATCGGCCCTATTTGGCCAAGCCTGCTTCAAACCCGGCATGGCCAAGAACACCTACGGCACCGGCTGCTTCATGCTGCTCAACACGGGCGACAAAGCTGTCCAGTCGCACAACGGCCTGATCAGCACGGCGGCTTGTCAGAGCGGCGCGAAACGCAGCTACGCACTCGAAGGCAGCGTGTTCGTTGGGGGCGCGGTCGTGCAGTGGCTGCGCGACGGTCTGCGCGCCATCCAGCGCTCGGCCGACGTCGAAGGCCTGGCCGCCTCGGTGCCCGATTCCGGCGGCGTGGTGTTCGTGCCGTCGTTCACGGGCCTCGGTGCGCCGTACTGGGACCCGACCGCGCAAGGCGCCATCGTCGGCCTGTCACGCGGCACGACCATCGGACACATCGCGCGCGCGGCGCTGGAATCCATCGCCTTCCAGAGCACCGCCCTGCTGCAGGCCATGACGCGCGATGCTGTCTCTACCATCTCGGAACTGCGCGTCGATGGCGGTGCCTCGGCAAACAATCTGCTGCTGCAGTTCCAGGCCGATTTACTCGGCATCCCGGTGGTGCGCCCGGAGATCATCGAAACCACGGCGCTGGGTGCGGCCTATCTGGCCGGCATCGCCACGGGCTTCTATCGTGACGAAGCCGAGGTCGCCCAGCAATGGCGCGCCTCGCGTACATTCCACCCCGTCATCAGCCGCGACGAAGCCGCGCATCGCATCGCCCAATGGGAAATGGCCGTCGCGCAGGTCCGCCTGCCGACAACGCGCGGGCACTGAAGGCAAAATCAGCGGACAGAAAAAAGGCGACCCTCGGATCGCCTTTTTTTCATGGTTCGGCCGGCGGCTTACTTGCCTTCGCTGGCCGGCGTCTGGGCAGGCCCGCCCTGTTCGCTCATGGCTTCCTTGCGCTTGGCGCGGGCTTCCTTCTTCTCCGCCTTGCGGTTGGCCTTGGCGGCCTTCTTCTCTTCCTTGTACGCGGCCTTGGCGTCGGACTTGCGGGTCTTGTATTCGTCGCTGGCGGCCTTGTCGTCAATGCGCTTCTGCACCAGCGGGTCAGACGACGAGGTGGCCGGCCCACCTTGTGGGGCGGTCTGCACGGTGCCGGTGGTCTGCGGTGAAGTCTGCGGTGCCGGCGTCATCTGTGCGAAAGCAGCCGACGCAGCAAACGTGGCGGCCACGGCGAGGGCGGTTTTCAGGCGCAGTTCAATCATGGTTGGGCTCCTTCTTTTACAAAAACACGGAATGGACTGACCACATAAGCGGCGCGCGAAGCACCCGAAGTGATCTCGACGCACATCAACAGCGCACGCCGGACGTTGCAAATCACAACACCCATCCCGTCGCAAGAAGCGCTCCCAGGCCATCGACTACACTGCGCGCTATCTCATCCCTCCTATGCGCCGTGTCCAATCACGCCCCTGATTTCGTCCTGCTTGATCCGCCCGCCGATGCGCTGCCCCTGAACGCGGATGACGCAGCCCATCATGTCGCGCGCGTGCAGCGCTGGCTCGAAGACGCCGTCATCGGCCTGAACCTGTGCCCCTTCGCCAAGGCCGTGCATGTCAAACAGCAGGTTCGATACGCCGTCAGCCGCGCGACGATGGACGGCGACGTGCTCGACCACCTGCGTGCCGAAGCCGATTTGCTGCACGCCACCCCCGCCGCACAGATCGACACCACGCTGCTGATCGTTCCCGCCCTGGCTGACTTCCTCGATTTCCACTCGCTCACGGAGCGCGCTGACTCCGTGCTCGCCAAGGCCGGCTACGAAGGCGAGCTGCAACTGGCAAGCTTCCACCCCGATTTCGTCTTCGCCGATGCCGACCCAGACGACATCGCCAACGCCACCAATCGCGCGCCCGTCCCCATCCTGCATCTGCTGCGCGAAGACAGCATCGCCCGCGCCGCCGCAGCCGTACCCGATGCAGCGGACATCTACGAGCGGAATATCGCGACGATGGAAAAGCTTGGCCCCGAAGGCTGGGCAGAAATGGCGGCGAAGTTCAGCAAGACATCGCCCCGCGACTAACCCAGAGCAGCGACGGTTTGGCCGTCCCCTGCCCTAGATGGCGCCTTGAATTTCTGTTGCGGGGAGGAAAAAGAAGGGAGGCCTGTCTGAGCGCAGCGAGTTTGCCTCCCTTCCCTCCCCGCGACATAAATTCAAGGGATGGGTCGCCATCTCGGGCGCGCCTTTCTTTGCCTACTTTCTTTGGCAAGACAAAGAAAGTAGGTCAGCCCCGGCAGGGGATGAAACAAGGGACGCACCACGCGCATCAATCAACCAAGCCAAAGAATCAAACCGCCCGATCCACCGGCGGCGTCCACTGATACGCCCAAGTCTCAGACAGCAACCGCTCCCCCGACTGCAACGTCAGCAACAACTCGATCGGCGCGTTGCTGGCATCCGGCACCACGTCAAACATCGCCCGCACACCGTCGATGCTCGCCAGCGGCCGCGCCGATGCAATCTCGACCCGCCCGCGCGAGGCTCGGATGACAGGCTCCACGGTCGACCCCGCCGTGCTGCGCCCCAGCCGCGACAACTCCCCACCGGCAAAGTCCACCACAAACCGCCAGGAGAAGTATTTGCGCGGCTGCCCGACCACGCCGCCAATGCCCGTGCGCGTGGCTACCACCCGCGCGAGCGGCGAGGCCGCCGCAGGCTGCGCGCCCCACGTCAGCCGATAGCCAAACGCCAGCTCCTGCCCCGCATGCGGCGCCACGGCCGGTCGCCAGAACGCGACGATGTTGTCGAAGGTTTCATCGTTGGCCGAAAGCTCCACCAGTTCCACCGCGCCTTCCCCCCAGTCATGCGTGGGCTCCACCCACACACTTGGGCGCTTCTCGTAGAACACGCCGTCATCCTGGTAATGATCGGGATTGCGATCGCGCTGCAGAAGGCCGAAGCCGCGCGGGCTGTCGTCGGCAAAGCGCTGACTGCGCAGCATGGGCGGATTGGCCAGCGGCCGCCAAACCCACTCGCCCGACCCGCGCCAGATGGCCAGACCGTCGGAATCATGAATTTCCGGGCGCCAGTCCGATGCACGCCAGCGGCGGGCGGCGCTGTGGCGATCGCCAGCGCGGTCGGCGCGGTCGTTCTCGCCGTAAAGGAACATGCTGGTCAGCGGCGCGATACCCAGGCGCTCGATCGGCTTGCGCACGTAAAGCGTGACGGCCACATCCATCACCAGCGTGTCGCCGGGGCGGATGTCGAAACGGTAGATGCCCGCCACGCTTGGGGAATCCAGCAACGCATAGACGCGCAACATATCGGCGTCGGCGGCCGGGCGCACCAGCCAGAATTCGGTGAAGTCCGGAAACTCTTCTGCGCGGGGCAAGCCGGTATCAATCGCCAGCCCCCGCGCCGACATGCCGTACTGCCACTGCCCGCCGACGGCTCGGAAATAGCTGGCACCGAGGAAGGCAGCCACATCACGCGTCGGGTCTGCCTTGGTGGTCAGCCGAAAGCCGGCAAAACCGAGATCGGCCGGCAACGCCCGATGATCCAGCCCGCTCTTGCCGTAATCGAACATGGTGGGGTCGTAGGCGATTAAGCGAGCTTGGCCGTCGACCACCTCGTGCATCTGCACGGCCGACTTGAAGAACAGCCCCAGGTGGAAGAACTTGGCCTCAAAAGGCAGGTGCTGCCCGGCCCACAGGGCGTGATCGCGGCGATAGCCGATGGATTGGTAGCCGTCCCAGCCGAGTGCGGCCAGTGGCGGGGGCAACTGCGTGCTGCGAGGCCGGTATGGCCGCGCCGCCAAGGCCCGTGCACGCGCCAGCAGGCGTGCTTCGTCAAACGGTTCGGAGGCGCCAGCGGCGGAGCCGGGCGCGGCACTGCGGGACAAACCAGGAGCCAGGGCAAGCAGCCCGGCGGCCAACTGCTTGAGCAGGTCGCGACGGTGCATGGATCGGGGCAAGACCAGGGGGTGAGCCAGGGATGATTCATCTTCGCACAACCCACGCCCGGGCAGCATCCGGGAAAAAACCTTTCATTGGACCCACAACCCTGCGCCGTGACCGGGATTGGACCGGTTGCGCGTGGCGCGGGGCAGCCAGTTGGAGCACAATCCCGGGTCTGTTCACATGTACAACGCATGTACGTCGCCTATGGTGAACAGAACAGATCCGAGCAATCGGCCTGGCTAAAACGGGTCGACGCCCGCCACGATCATCACGGCGCACATGCTTTCACAATCCTCCACGCCCCCGCTGCCCGATACGGCCACCGAACTGTCCGCTGACATTGCGGCTGCCCTGGAATCATTCGACCGCTATTACGACGACGTTCTGCTGCCCATGTGGCTCGGCCCGGGCTGGAACGCGCAGGCCGGTCTCTGCTATGAGGCGCTCGTCGTCAACAACGGCGCGCTGGTGCCGGCATCAACCGCGCGGTACCGGGCGATGGCATGTGCGCGGCAGTTGTATACCTTCGCGCGCGCCACGCAGCTCTCCAAGCGCCACCGCGATCTCTGCGCCGAACGCGCCGCCGCGCTGTGCCATGCACTGGACACGCGCTTTCGCGAAACGATCCACGGCGGCTGGCTGTTTGCGATCGACAGCGCGCTGGCCCCGCACGACACCACCAAGGATCTGTACACGCACGCCTTCGTGCTGTTTGCCGCTGCACATTGGCTGGCCGTGAGCGAAGACCCGCGTGCCGCCGCGCTGATGCACGACGCGCACGACGTGATCGCGCGCAGCTTTGCTCGCGCCGGGGCCAAACCGCTGCCGGTCGCATCCATGGACGCCACGTTCAGCACCACGCTGGCCGGTGTCGCGCAGAACCCGGTGATGCACCTGACCGAGGCCTACCTGGCCGCCGCCGCGCTGGACGAACCGCCCGCCTGGGCCGAGACCGGCGTGCGCACGCTGGCCGAAGGCATCCTCGCGCGCTTCATCGACACCCGCACGGGCAGCATCGCGGAGTTGCCGGTGGACGAGGCCAGCGCCGACAACCGCATCGAGCCCGGTCACCAGTTCGAATGGTTTTACCTCGTGCGCGCGCACGCCGACGTCTTTACGCGCTCCGAAGCCGGCCGCCATCTGGCCGAGAGCCTCGCCCGTGCGGTGGACGCGGCCTGTGCCGATGGCGTTGATGCCGAGACGCAGGGCGTGTGCCTGTCACTCAATCTGGACGGCACGATGCGCGATGCCAGCCAGCGCATCTGGGCACAGACTGAATACGGCCGCGCCCTCGCGCTGTGCACCGAAACGCAGGGCGCCATGCTCGCGCGCCTGCTGCCGGCGTGGTCGGCACGCTTCCTGCACGCACACGGCTGGAACGAGGTGATCGACCCCGCCGGCCAGCGCCTGCGCGCCGACATGCCGTCGAGCACGCCGTACCACATCACCACTTTTTACGAGGCGGCCCGCAGTTCGCTGTCCGGCTCGCCCGCGCGTTGTACCCAAGCTGTTGAGTGAGACCCTTCATGCATACCTCCAACCCCAACGAATCCAAGGCCCGCACCATCTTCCGGGTGGTCAGCGGTAACTTCCTGGAGATGTACGACTTCATGGTCTACGGCTATTACGCCAAGGCCATCGCCGACACCTTCTTCCCCGCCGGCAACGAGTTCCTCTCGCTGATGCTGTCGCTGGTGACCTTTGGCGCCGGCTTCCTGATGCGGCCGCTGGGCGCGATCTTCCTGGGCGCGTACATCGACCGTCACGGCCGCCGCACCGGCCTGATCGTCACGCTAGCGCTCATGGCCTGCGGCACGCTGCTGATCGCACTGGTGCCCGGCTACGCCACCATCGGGCTGGCGGCGCCGCTGCTGGTCCTGGTCGGCCGGCTGCTGCAGGGCTTCTCGGCCGGCGTGGAGCTGGGCGGTGTGTCGGTCTACCTGGCCGAAATCGCCACCCCCGGCAAGAAGGGCTTCTTTGTGAGCTGGCAATCGGCCAGCCAGCAAGTGGCCGTCATGTTTGCCGCCCTGCTGGGCGTGTTGATGTCGTACCTGCTGCCGCCGTCTGAGATGAGCGCATGGGGCTGGCGCGTGCCGTTCCTGATCGGCTGCCTGATCGTGCCGTTCCTGTTCATCATCCGCCGCTCGCTGCAAGAGACGGAGGAGTTCCAGAAGCGCAAGCACCGCCCGGACCTGGCCGCCGTGTTCCGCTCGATGGGCCAGAACTGGCGCCTGGTAGGCGCAGGCACACTGATGGTCGTGATGACCACGGTGTCGTTCTACCTGATCACCGCCTACACGCCGACCTTCGGCAAGAGCGTGCTGCATCTGTCCGACATGGACAGCCTGATCGTCACGCTGTGCGTGGGCGCCTCGAACTTCTTCTGGCTGCCTGTGATGGGCGCCGTGTCTGACCGCGTCGGCCGCCGCCCGCTGCTGATCCTCTTTACCGTGCTGATGCTGGTGACGGCCTACCCGGCCATGCAGTGGCTGGTTGCCGCACCGTCGTTCGCCCGCATGCTGACCGTGCTGCTGTGGCTGTCGTTCCTGTATGGCAGCTACAACGGCGCGATGGTCGTCACGCTCACCGAGATCATGCCGCCGGAAGTTCGTACCACCGGCTTCTCGCTGGCATACAGCTTGGCCACGGCCATCTTCGGCGGCTTCACTCCCGCGATTGCCACGTGGCTGATCCACACCACCGGCAACAAGGCGATGCCTGGCGTATGGGTGTCGTTTGCCGCGCTGTGCGGGTTGATTGCCACGCTGGCGATCGTCAAGCCGGCGGGCAGGCATGAGCATGGGGCGAGCACGGCGCCTATTGCCTGACCGACATCGTGGATGAATGAACGCCTCTCAGAGGGGAATCTCTGAGAGGCGTTTTGCTTTGTGCTTTTGGCTTTTTGCTGGGATTTTTTTTTAGTGGTTCATCCCCCTTTCGGTCCCGGCAGGGGATGAAACAAGGGATACACCACCAACAAAGAAATCCCCGCCCCTCGCAACTTCCAAATCCGCCATTAGGCACAACAAACTGCACAGACGCAGCCTTACTGAATCACCAGCCCATTCGGCCCCACCACCCCCAGCTCCACATAGTGCGAACCAGGCCGCGTACGGTCGGAAAAGTCCACCATAAACCCGCCTCCCACATCGAAATTGCGCAGGTGGGCCAGCTCGCGGCGCACCTGGTCGCGCGTGGGCTTGGGGCCCGCGCGGCGCACGGCTTCGGCAAGCACCTTGGCTGCCACAAAGCCTTCCACGGCTCGGAATGAAAGTTCGACATCTCTGGCGCCCACGGCTGCGCGTGCGCGGTTGAATTCGCGGATGACGGGGTTGACGCCCTTGCCCGGGTTCGGCATCACAAGCGCCAGCGAATAGCCGCGCACCGCATCGATACCGGCCACCTTGAGCAGGATGCCCGGATCGATGGACGACAGCCCCAGGAGTTGCGCAGCACCGCCGCGCGCGCGGTATTGCTTGATGAACTGCGCGGCGGGCTCCGCCGTGGCGCCCAGGAAAATGGCCTGCGCATCGGCGCCGAGCAGCTTGTCGACAGCGGCGCTCACCGAGGCCGTATTGCGCGGGTACGAGGCGGTGGCCGCAATCGTCAGCTTGTACGGCTTGAGCGTGCGCTCAACGCCCGCCAGCACCTCCTTGCCCAGCGCATCGTCCTGATACAGCACGCCGATACGCGTAACGCCGATGGTGGCGAGCGCCCCCACCATCTTGTCCATCTCCTGCTGATAGCTGGCCTTGATGGGGAAGACCAGCGGATCGCCGGTCATGCTGGAGGCCCCCGTGGCGGGCCCGACCAGCGGCAGGTTGGCTTCGGCCAGCACGCCGCTGCGCATGAGCGCTTCCACATTGGCGGTGCCGACCACGGTGAGCGCCGCCACGGGGTTGTCGATCTTGGCCATGTCGCGCACATTGCGCAGGGTCTGCTCGACCTTCTGCTCGTCGTCGCGGGCGACCAGGCGGATGGTCTCGCCGTTGATGCCGCCATCGAGGTTGAGCCAGTCGAAATACAGGCGTGCCCCGGCATTGAGCGCCCGCCCCGTCGCGGCTTGTGTGCCGGACAGCGGCAAGGACTGGATGATGCTGATGTCGGCGCGGGCGGCCGGCGCTGTCAACGCAGCCATGCATGCCACACACATGGCAAGCGCGGCCCACGGCCGCAACCATCCCATCGCCCCGCGCGCCCCCCGGCTACGCGTGTGATTTCCCGTTTGCATTGTTCGCACCCATGTCGCCGCGTGCCTCGTGGGCAACGGCGTTTTTTGTCGAGACCGCTTGAGCGATCCGCTTTGTTGTGTGGCGCCAAACATCTGCGGCGCCGGGCGATAGCCTGCCATCGACATCTGGCTTCGACAAGTCCTGCCGGCGCATTTACACTGGGCTGACCGTTTCTGTCGCAAACCCGCCATGCCACAGCGCATCCTGCCTACCGATATCGAAGGCCGCACGCCGCCCTCAACGGCGCATCCGGTGCGGCTCTACACGCGGCAGATGGACGCCAACACGCGGTTCCCGCGCCACACCCATCCGTGGGCGCAGGTGGCGTATAGCCACAACAGTGTGCTGCGCGTGCAGGCGGGCGACACCGCCTGGGTAGTGCCACCTTCACGGGCGATCTGGATTCCGCCCGGCATTGAGCATGAGGTGTGGGTGGTCGAAGCCGCCTTTCTGCGCACGCTGTATGCCGACCCGTCCGTGGTGACCGGCACGCTGGCGCAGTGCCGCGTGATGGAGGTGTCGCCGCTGTTGCGCGAGCTGATTGCCGCGATGGACGTGCGCCAGCCGCTGCCGGCCGCGCGCGAGCAGGCGCTGGCCATGCTCATCCTCGACGAGCTGCGCCGTAGCGCCCCGCTGCCGCTGGATTTGCCCATGCCCGCCGACAAGCGCCTGCGCGCCCTGTGCGAGCGCGTGATGGCCGACCCCGGCACCCCGCTCACCTTCGACGTCCTCGCCCGCGATGTAGGCGCCAGCGCCCGCACGCTGGCGCGGCGCTTCCGGGACGAGCTGGGCGTAAGCTTTTCGCAGTGGCGCCAGCAGGCCGTGCTCGCCAGCGCCATCCCGATGATGTCGCAGGGGATGCCGCTGTCGCGCGTGGCGCAGGAGCTGGGCTACAACAGCCAGAGCGCGTTCTCTGCGATGTTCCGGCGGGCGTTCGGCAGCAGCCCGAGCGCGTTTCTGCATCGGCCGGGCGGCGACCAGGCCTAGCCCCCCAGGTTGACCGATCCAGCTGCGCTTACAGCGGCGGAATCGCCATGTCAGGCAGCAGCACGGAAAAGCGCGCACCGCCGCCCGTTGCCGCATCGAGGCGGACATCACCGCCATGCACCAGCGCAATACGCCGCACGATCGCCAGCCCGAGGCCGAAGCCTCCGGTGTGGCGGTCGCGGCTGGCATCCAGGCGCAGGAACGGCTCGAACACGCGCGCGCGGTCCGGCTCGGGAATGCCGGGGCCGTCGTCTTCCACCGTCAGGCGCAGCGCACCGGCGGGGCCCGCTTCGGCGCGGATGGTGATGGTGTTGCTGGCATAGCGCGTGGCATTGCGGATCAGGTTGAGCAGTGCACGCGCCAGCAGGCGCGGGTCGCACACGTGGTGCGCGGGGGCGCCCTCGGCATGCACGGCCAGGGTGAGCTGGCGGTCGGCCACGTCGTTGGCGACGCTGGCAACCACGCTGTCGAGCCATTCACCCACGGCCACGCGCATCAGCACGAGGTGCATGGCGCCCTGCTCCAGGCGGCTCAACGCCAGCAGCTCGCTCACCAGTTCATCGAGTTCACGCACGTCACGGCGCAGCGCATCGAGCCGCACGTTGCGCTGCATTTCTGACGACGGCGACACAGGCGACTGCAGCAGCGCAATGCCGAATTCCAGCCGCGCGATCGGCGTCTTCAGCTCGTGCGAGATGCCGTTCATCATCTCGCGCTGGTGCTGGATCGAGCCCTGGATGCGCTCGGCCATCTCGTCGAACTGGCGCGCCAGCGCATACACGTTCGAGCGCTTGCGCAGATTGGCGCGCGTCGCCAGCTTGCCCGCGCCAAAGCCGCGCGCCGCTTCTTCCAGCACGCGCAGGTCGCGCCAATGCATCCAGACCCAGAGCAGCAGCGGCAGAAGCGCGGCAATGGCGATCAGCGAATAGGCGACCAACTGGATGCCGAGGTAGTCCATGTCCTCGCTGTAGGCGTGCAGCACGGTGCCGTCGCGCAGCGGCAGGTAGTAATCCTTGCCGTTGGTCATCAGCACGAGCTTGTGATCCGCCAGATCGCGCCGCTGCTGGGCTGAGAAATTCGGCACGGTGTCCGGATCGACGAGGTCGAATGTCTCCCACGCGTTCTTGTTCAAACGCGCGATGGCGGCATCGCGCCCGTCGGGGCCCGCGCGATCCAGGTAGTCCTGCAGCACGAAGGCGTAACCCTTGCGCACCTCGCGCTCGCCGTGGGTGAGTGTGTCGTGGAACAGCCAGACGAACGACTTGTTGACGCCGATAAGTGCCAGCGCCGCGGCCACCACGACCATTGCGTACAGCTTCAGTAACGACTTGAGCACGGTTCAGTCCTCCCACGCCGACGGGCTGAACAGATAGCCGCGCCCCCAGATCGTCTTGATCTTGTGCGGCTCGGGCGAGGCGTCGCCAAAGCGGCGGCGCAGGCGCGAGATGCCTGAGTCGACGGTTCGATCCAGCCCGTCGAACTCGATGCCGCGCAACTGCTTGAGGATGTCGTCGCGGCTGAGCACGGTGCCGGCGGCGCGCGCGAGGATCAGCAGCAGATTGAACTCGGCCGTCTTGAGGTCGACCGGCTGGCCGCGCCAGGTGACGGTGCGGTTGGGTGGCGAGATGGCGAGTTCGCCAAAGACAAGCGTGTCGTCGCGCGGCGCCACCGGCTCGGACGTCGACATGGCCGGCACCGAACGGCGCAGCAGCGCGCGGGCCCGGGCAACGAGCAAGCGCGGCTCGATCGGCTTGAGCACGTAGTCGTCGGCGCCGATCTCCAGCCCGGCCACCTGGTCATACGTATCCACGCGCGCGGTCAGGATCAGCACCGGCACGCGCGAGAACGCGCGGATGCGCCGGCACACTTCCATGCCGTCCATGTGCGGCAGCATCAGGTCGAGGATCACCAGCGCAGGGTGGTGTTCGCGCACGGCAGCCACGGCGATGTCGCCACGGCGCACCACTTCGACTGCAAATTCATAGTTGCCCAGGTATTCGCTGACGAGCTGCGCGAGACGGTCGTCGTCTTCGATCAGCAGCACCTTGGTCTTGAGCGGCTCGTCGGTCATCGCCGTCATCGCTCGTACCCCCGTTTCTTCTTGTGTTGGCGCGCAGTGTACGGCGATGGCCTTGCGAGCGGATGGCGTGGAGAAACTTGCAGACACTCGCGCACAATTGCGCACAACTTCCCGGCAATTTCCAGACAGACGTGCGTGCGGCACCTCGCCAGACTGCGGGCTCTCTCTCAAGAGGTCCAACAAGAGGTCCTACGTGCTCAATCGTCTCTCCCCCCGGTTCTCCATCGCTTATCTGGCCGCGCTCTCGGGCATGTGGCTGTCGCCCTCTTCGGTGTATGCCGACGATGCGTCGTATTCGCTGTCGCTCAACGCGGGTGTAGCGCCGCGCTACCAGGGCGGCAAGGAGTACACCGTGACGGCCGGCCCCGGCTTGCGGGCAGATTTCGGCAACGGCTGGTTCATCGACCCGACCCAGGGCGGCGCGGGTTATGCCATCCGCTTCCTGAACGGCATGTTCGCCTCGGCCGCGCTGTCGTACGACCCCGGCCGCTCCGACACCAACCGCTATGGGCGCCCCGGCTCGGACCATCTCAAGGGCATGGGCACCGTCAAGGGCTCGCTGCTGGGCGTGGTCACGGTGGGCGGCAAGCTCATCGGCGACACCACGGGCAGCGCCACGCTGGAAGTGCCCATCACCAACCGCGAGCGCGGCTGGTCGGGCCACATTGACGTGGCGGCGCCGGTCGTGAGCTGGGGCAGCGACAAGATCACCGTCAGCCCGAGCCTGCATTTCGGCTCCAGCAAGTACATGCAGACGTACTTCGGGGTGACGCCGCAGCAGTCGGCCAACAGCGGCTTCGCCCAGTACAGCGCGGGCAGCGGCCTGCAAGCCGCCACGCTCACGGTGGCCTGGACGCACGAGTTTTCGCGCCATTGGGCGGTGCAGACGGCGATCGGCACCTCGCGCCTCTTGGGCAACGCGGCGAAGAGCCCGATCGTGCAGAACAAGCAGAGTTACTTTGGCGGTACGGGCGTCGTCTACACGTTCTAAGCGCGCGGAACCGCAAAGGACGGCTCAGGCCAGGGCATCGAGCCACGCCAGGGTTTCACGCCACCATGGCGCACCGGACGATGCCCGGAAGAAGCCCATGTGGCCGACACCCTTTGCACCCAATGCTGCGCCGCCCATTTGTCGGCGCGTCACGCGCGTGGCGGGAAACTGTGCGACCAGCGCGTCGATGGCGTTAGCCGGTGCCAACGGGTCATCGTCAAAACCCCAGGCGAGCAGCGGCACGGCGAGCCTCGGATAACGCGAGGTATCCAGCCCGGTGCGCGGCGCGAAGATGTAGCCGCGCAGGCGGGCAAAGCGCGCCCAATCGCCCAGGATGGCGGCCGGAATCGACATCGGCCCCATGCCGACGGCCGCGAGCGGCAGCATGCCACCGCGCACGCGCGCCACCGCCAAGGGAATCCGCACACGCAGCAGCCAGGCAAATTGCGGACGGGCCAGCGGCCCGCGCCACGGCCACAGCCGCGCATCTGCCAGCGGCACCGCTACGTGCGCCAGCGCATCGGCATGCACGATGTGCGGTGCCAGCCCCGCCAGTTGGCCGCCCGCGCTGTGGCCGAGCACCACCAGCTTGCGGCCGCTGCAGCCCTCGGGGACGAGCGTGTCGTGCACCCATTTCAGCACGGCGTCGATGTCCTGCCGGCCCCAATCGGCAAAGCGCGGGGTGCCCGGACCGGTCGCGACCGCCTCGCCAATGCCGCGGTAGTCGAACGTCACCACACGCCAGCCCGCCAGGCACAGGGCACGCGCAAACGCCGCGTAGAACTGACGTGGCACGCCCAGCGCCGAGCAGATCACCACCGTGCCGTGCGCACCCAGCCCAGGGCTGGTGACGGTCACGGGCAGCGTCCAGCCGTCGGCCGTGCGGACGTGGTCGTCGCGGGTGGGAAGGGCATCGGCGGGGTAGTCGATCGGTTCGCGCTGCATGGGCACTCCGCTCGGGGTCTCGGGATAGGCTCAGTATTGGCGCCGCCCGTTGCGGTCACAATTACGCGACAGGTAATCGCAGCAGCTACCTGACTCTGCTTCAATAGGTGGCATGACATCCGCCAAGCCTGCCTCATCATCCTCGTCCTTGTCCGCCACCGACGACACCCTCATGCTTGAAGACGCCGATGCCGCCCCAGTGGCGATTGAGCCGCCCGAAGCAGCGCTGTCGCGCTTTCCGCAGTTGCTGCGCTTCTGGCGCACGCGGCGCGGGTATAGCCAACTGGCGCTGGCCCTGGCAGCGGGCGTATCGCAACGGCACGTGAGCTTTCTGGAATCCGCGCGCGCGGCGCCCAGCCGGAACATGATCCTGCAACTGGCAGAGGAGCTGAACGTGCCGCTGCGCCATCGCAACCAGATGCTGCTGGCGGCCGGTTTCGCCCCCGCCTATTCCGAGCAGGGCCTCGCCACACCGGCCGATGAGGCCTCGCCGATGATGCAGGCGGTGCGCCATGCGGTGAAGCTGATCCTCGACAAGCAGGCACCGTATCCGGCCATCGTGCTCGACCGTTTCTGGCATGTGCTGGATGCCAATGCCGCGCATCGCCGCCTGATGCGCTGGGCCATCGGCGACGACCGGTCCGAAGGCGCACCGGGTGCCGTCAACATGATGAAACTGGTATTCGACCCGACCGCGCTGTGGCCGGCCATCGCCAATCGTGACGTTGTCGGCCGCTACCTCGCCCGGCGCGTGCGGCAGGAACTGGCGCTGCAAGCCATCGACCCTGCCACGCAGCGGCTGCTGCACGACATCCGCGCGATGCAACCGGCGCTGTTCGATGCGGCGGATGCGCCGGCAGCCCCCGCCGCGCACGCGCACGATGCCGGCGATCCGCCGCCGTTCCTGCCCATTTCACTGCAGCGCGACGGCGTGACGATCTCGCTGTTCTCCACGCTCACCACGCTGGGCACCCCGCGCGATGCCGGGCTGCAGGAGATGCGCATCGAGTGCTTCTATCCGGCGGATGAGGCATCGCGGCGGACGCTGGAGCGTATTACGTTGTAACCGTCGGCCGGCCTGAAGTCTGCTTCATGCAGGGGGGCCTTCGAGTGAGGGGACGTCAAAAGGTTGAGAGATGCCCTCATTTGGGAGCTCTCCTCGTGGCCAATGGCATATCGTGTCAATCGCTTCAGCCAGTTGAATCAACTGACCGGGTTGGTAATGCACAGGCTGATCGTTCTTGACCGAATCTTCCACGGTCACGCGAAAGCTCACGCCGTCCCGAACCCAGCCGACGTCCCAGAGCGCGGGGCCGTCACGTCGCCCCCATGACAGCATCAAGCTTGCGGGATTCTTATGGACCGAGAACTTGAGCGTGAGGCCAAACTTCCCAGACTGACCTCCATATGCCCAGAAATCAGAACGCCCTAAAAGCAGACGCCTTTTCCCGTTGTCGACTGAATACACCGCGGACCAGATTCCGGGTTGCTCTGGGATCGCGCCTACCAACTTGCTCCCATGTGGCATGCATCTGAGGGCCTCGTCAGTGACCTTCTGGTCTCCCTCACGCGGCTTCTGCGCTACACGCTTCGCTTCATTTTCCGCAGTATCGAGCAGGCTGAGATATTCATCGCGACCACGATTACGTACGTAGCCGGATGCATCAAAGACGTTGTCCCCCATCAAAATCTGGCGTTCTTCGTTGGTGATATCCCACTGAATACAAGCTTCACCAGATTGGATTCGACTCAGACACTGGTTTGGGACATAGCCGGGCGCCCGGTAGTGCTGAAAGCTCCCTTCGTACCAATAGACTGCGGCTGCAACAGCGAAACCAATCACACCCATCGTCAAAAAATATTTCATCGCGTTTCAAAACCCCATTCCGCCAAGTTGCAGTCAGTGGCCTTCGTTTTCGCCAGCGGCCTCGTCTCCTGTATGAACGGGTCGTAAAGCCAATGAGTTCCGCCGACGCGTGCGGTGGGCCCTTCGATCACGTCGTAAATGGCCGGATGTCCTGCTCGAGCGCTATACAAGGTCCCTCGGTTATGTAGGAATATCTGCAGCCTAGAGTCCTTCAGCACCGCGTCGCTCGGTCGCTGGGCCGCCCAGCGGGAATAGCGGGTCTCACCAACAACATACTTTCCCTCCCCCGGGCGGTATCGATATAGGGTTGATGAGGCAAACAGGTAATACCTGACTGCGCCGTAGTCTGTGGTGATGGATTCAAGGATCCAGTGACTTTCCTTCTCTATCCGCCACGGCAAATTCACTGTGTTGGCGGGGGCACCCAGCAACACGAAGAACACAGCCGCCGGCTCTTGAAGCGCGCGGGGAATATCGCCAAACCGACATGCACGACTAAACTGTGACAATGCATTCGCTTGACTGGAAGCGAATGCGCAATAAAAGACGAAGGCCGCGAGAAGTAGGCGAGGCATTAGAAATCCTCCCAATTTCTGGGCGGATTGACGGTAGGCACTTGGCTTGGTGGTGGGCCACCTGGAACAGGCAAATCGATCATTCCAGGCTCTATGGCGGGAGTCCCCTCACCGCTACCGTCGCCGCTGCTTCCTGTGTCGAACAAGCCCACCAACAGCGGAGACGCCTCACCAAAATACTCGTACTGGTAAGTTCCCGAGCGACTGACTAGTCGCTGCAATCGCCATTGAAAACTAACCTGCTGACAGACCGATGGAGCAATGAGATTGCACGTCGCCTCTGTTATGAATCGAAATGTGAAATCATTTCCGGGATAAATTTCCTCTCTGTCACCCTCAATGCCAATACCCCACGAAGGCTTTAGATTTCCATTTCCCATGCTAGCGAGTTTCACCTCGCCCGCTTGCCATACCTTGGTACCGGTGTTTCTGAATGTGAGCGTGACGGTATATGGTGTATTGAATCGCAATGCACTTGCCGGAAAACTCTGCGCGACAAATTTGGAGTCAAACGAGCTCGGCATAGAGCTCATCATGAGCGGCACGTCCAGCAGGTCATCATCGTCCGTTGAGGTGCGCGGCTCCGCCGCAGTGGCTACCACAGCAGCAAGCCCCACCGCGAATGCGAGAGCGACACGTATGGCATTCGCTCTCATTGGTTCCGAACGGCGATGAAATACGGGGCCAAGACGACCCAGGAACTTTGTTGTGTGCACGACTTGCCATCATCAAAGTAGAGATCGACGATGGCGTTCCGTGCCTGTGCGGCCACCATCATGGAGTACCACCCTTTGCAGACCGTCGGCGGGATATTGGTCTGCGCATGCAAGTTGCAGACAACCCATATGCCGTATCCGTTGTCGACATAAACAGAACCGTCGGTATTCATCCCAAAGGTTCGAACCTGACCAGAGCAAGCGTAGGCGGCATACGAAGTCTGGCTAAACAGCAGCACGAGACAGATTGCAGCAACGTGTCGAAACAGTCGCATCAGATGGCTCCTTCCGAGGTAAGTACTTCATGACGAGAAGGAACTGTAGTTAGCAGTGACACGGAACATGGCGACGGCAACGAAACTTCACAGGCCGTCTGAAACGCATGACTCTCGCAGTAGCCTGCACCCGATTGCAACGAGAATCATTCTCATCTATATTGGCCGGTCGATTTGCCTCCCTCCGGCGGCCCTTGCGCCGGCTTGTGCTTCATGACCGACCTGTCCCATCCCCGGCTCTCGGCCGAGCCCGACGCCAATCCAGGCGCCAACGCGCGCCCCGCGAAGGCCAAGGCCGAGCATCCCGCCAATCGCCGCGCCACGATCGTCCGGTGGCTGCGCAAGACACACGGCTGGTTCGGGCTGTGGGGCGCGGTGATGGGCCTGATCTTTGGTGTGTCGGGCATCTGGCTGAATCACCGCGCGGTATTGAAGCTGCCCGTGGCGCAGCAGCGCACCAATACGCAGATCGCCCTGCCCGACCCGGTGCCTGCTACGCCCGACGCGATGGGCGCCTGGCTGCAGCAGACGCTGAACCTACCGGAGCCCGCCACCCGCACGCGCGTGGAAAAAGCCAAGCCGGTCGCCTGGGCCGAGCGCCCTGCCAAGGGTGAAGGCGCGCAGGACAAGAAGAACGCCGACGCCCCGCGCGAACCCGCCGCCAAGCCGCTCATGCAGCCCGAGCAATGGACCTTCAACTTCGGCAGCGCGACCACGCAAATCCAGGCTGAATACTGGGCCGGCAATCGCTCGGTATCGATCCGCCAGACCGACAATGGCTTCCTCGGCACGCTGATGAGTCTGCACAAGGGCGTCGGCATGACGGTGCCGTGGATTCTGCTGGTGGATACGCTGGCTGGCTGCCTGATCTTCCTGTCGATCTCGGGTCTGTGGCTGTGGGTGATGACGACCAAGCGCCGCACGGTCGGCTGGACGATCTTCGGGCTGGGGAGTCTGCTGGCGATCGGGCTGGCAATCTCGCGGCTCTGAATGCCGCATTGCAATGGATGGCGCCCGCGTGGCGCCATTTTTTTCGCCTTCGCCGTTTAGGGGCGGTCGACGCTGCGCTCTGTCAGCAGCCGCTGGATCGCACGCATGCGCGAGCGCACCATCTCATCGCGGCGTTGCGCCACGCAGGTCATCAGGATTTCGATGACGGTCAGGTGCACCAGGTACGCCTCGGTGCCCACCCGCATCACGGCATCTTCCGGCACGTCCACCGTCAGCGCGATCTGCGCGCGTTCCGCCAGCGGTGTGCCCGCCTGGGTGATGGCGATCACGCAGGCGCCCTGCTCCGCCGCATAGGCGATCGACTCGAGCAGATACGGCATGCGCCCCACGTGCGAGAACGCCACCACGACGTCGGACGCACCCAGCATGGCGGCCGACACGAGCTGCAGATGCGCATCGAAGTAGGCGTTGGACGCCAACCCCAGCCGCATCAACCGCGCTTGCATGTCGTTCGCCATGAACGATGACGCCGCACCGGCCGCATAGCAATCGACGCGGCGGGCGCGGGCGATGCGCTCGGCGGCGGCGTCGACTTGTGTGGTGGACAGCGATTCACGCAGCTTGGCCAACGCCCGCGCGGCACCGTCAATGACCTTGCTGGCGACCAGTGCCGGCGGATCTGCCCGGCCGACATGGCCCGGCAGCGTCGGCTGCGCGTGCGCCAGCTCGGCGGCCAGCGTGGCCTTGAACTCGCGCAACCCTTCAAAGCCGAGCGCCTGGCACATCCGCACGATGGTCGGCATCGACACCCCGGCGCGCACGGCCAGCGTCTCCACGGATTGTTCGAGCGACAGCTCCGGCGCTTCCAGGATCAACCGCGCCACACCCTGCTGCGCCGGCGAAAGCGCGGGCAACTTGTCACGCAGGGCGTTGAGCACGGGAACGGAGAGCGATGGCATGGCGGTACGCGGGTGGCGATCGGAAATCAGCGTCGCCAGTGTAGCGGCAGCCCCGCACCACGCCGCTTGCCCGAGGGAAAACCCCCAAGAATCTGTAAGCCGGCGGTTTACGCTCAACGCCCCTTCAGCGGGCAACACCCCAACCGGCGCGACGTGTGCGGCGCTTTGCCGGTGCATGCGTAACTTCAACCCTTACAGCGCAGACTTGCCTGAGAGTCGGCCCCCGAGCCAGGCCGGAAAGCCCATTCCGGCCAACACAACAGTCGTCACGACAACAAGGGAGCCACATGACCACTTCGAACCGTTCCATTCCGCTATCGGCCGTTGCACTGTCGGCACTGCTTGCCTGCGGCGCGGCGCACGCCCAATCGAGCGTCACGCTGTACGGCGTGATGGAAACCGGCCTGCGCTACAGCACCAACAACGACGCCGACGGCCACGGCAAGGCCGAGATGGCGGGCGGTTACTACAGCGGCAGCCGCTTCGGCATTCGCGGGTCGGAAGACCTCGGCAACGGGCTGAAGGCCGTGTTCCACCTGGTCAGCGGCTTTGCGCCGGACACGGGCGTGGGCTCCACCAACGACATGGGCCTGGGCGGCTACAAGCCCACCACGCCGGCAACGTCGCGCCTGTTCGGGCGCCAGGCGTATGTCGGGCTGGAAGGCGGGTTCGGCTCGCTGACGTTCGGCCGGCAAGAGAACCTCGTCTTCAACACGGCCGGCCAATACGACGCGCTCTCCATTGGCAACCTCGGCGCGACAGCCTGGCACGTGACCGCCACCGGCGTGCGCATCGACAACTCGGTCAAGTACGTGGGTGATTTCAACGGCTGGCGCCCGGGCGTGATGGTCGGCATGGGCGAGCAGGCGGGTACGTTCTCAGCGGGTAACTACAGCGCCCTGTCGCTCAACTACGCCAGCGGCCCGTTCGCCTTCGGCGGCGCGTGGGAGCAGCAAAAAGACCTGCAATCGGTCGGCACGCGCACGTGGACCACCGGCGGCAGCGTACAGGTCGGCCCCGCAAAACTGATGCTCGGCTACATCAACTACCGCGACGGCACGCCCACCAAGAACGACCTCATCCTCGGCGGCGTGAAGTACGACTTCAGCGGACAGTACAACCTGGTGGTCGGCGGCATGGCCACGCGCCAGCGCGACCCCGACGGCCTGCGCTACACCGCGTACGCGATCATGAATTACGTGGTCAGCAAGCGCACGTGGCTATACGTCGGCATGGACTACACCCACCAGAAGGATGCGGGCACCGTGCTCGCAGCCGCGCTGCCCAAGGCCTCGCAGACCGGCGTGATGGTCGGCATGCGCCACGGGTTCTAAATCAGCGCACGGCCATCCGAGCAAATTCGGCGCAGACACACGCGCCGAGACGGTTTGGCCGTACCCTGCCCTAGATGGCGCCTTGAATTTCTGTTGCAGAGAGGAAAAAGAGTGCAGGCCTGTTTGAGCGAAGCGAGTTGCCTGCGCTCCCTCTCTGCGACATAAATTCAAGGGGAAGTCGCCATCTCGGGCGCGCCTTGCTTTGCTTACTTTCTTTGGCAAGACAAAGAAAGTGAGTCGGCCCCGGCAGGGGACGAAACAGCAGCAAACCACCAACGCCCTTACGCCGGCGCAGCAGCAGGTGGTTCATTAGAAGCCGACGCCCCTTTCCCCTCATCCGCCCCAACCCGCGTCATCCACTCCTCAAACGCCGCCGAAGTCCGCAACACCGTCCCCGGCGCCGCCAGCGGCACGTGCGCCTGATCGAACGCATCCTTGAGCACAACGTTGAACGCCCGCAGCACGTCAGCCTGCTTCTGCGGGCGCGTCTTGAACCGCCCCTTGACGATCATCGCGCCACCTTCGAAGCGGTCCAGCCCGAAAATTTCCGCACCGCCGAGCAGCGTGTAGGCAAAGCGCGGCTCACCAGCAATCTGATCAGCCGCCGTGCGCACGAGCTCGATCGCCTGCTGCGGTTCAGCCTCCATCGACACGCGCACTTCAAAGTCGGCAAACGAGTAATCGCGCGACAGATTGCGCACGGTCTTGATCTGGCTGAACGGAATCGACAGCACCGCACCGGTGCCATCGCGCAACCGCACCGTGCGGATGGTCAGGTTGATGACCGAGCCGGTGGCCACGCCCACGTCCACCGTATCGCCCACGCTGATGGTGTCTTCCATCAGGATGAAGATGCCGGTGATGAAATCCTGCGCCAGCGACTGCGCACCAAAGCCCACCGCCAGGCCGATCACGCCGGCGCCGGCCACCAGCGGCGTCACGTTGACGCCCAGGTTGGCCAGCACGCCGATGCTGGCCGTCACCACCAGCGTCACCTTCAGGCCATTACGCAGCAGCGGCAGGATGGTCAGCGCGCGCGTGCTGGGCTGCGCCCGCGCCGAGGCCGGCGACAGCGCCCGCAAGATCGCCGTGTCGAGCAGGATCCAGACGAGCCAGGTGGCAAAGACGGTGCTGATCAGGCCCACCATGGCATCGGCGATGCGTTTGCCGTTGACGGAGCTGTGCGCCAGCTCCACCAGCGTGTGGCCCCACACGCGCAGCACCAACTCAAGAAAGGCGATCCAGATGACAAGTTTGATCAGCGCACCAACGAAATGCTTGAGCCGCTCCACGTAAGGCGAACTGCGCCCCAGACGTAGGTGCGAGCGCCAGTTCGCGCGGGGGCGAATCAGCGCCGACAGAAAGAACGCCGCCACCAGCAGCAGCGACGTCATCACCGCACGGCGCGCCACGACGTCAACGTTGTCGGGCGTCGTCAGCGTGGCCACGACGGTGGCGCTCGCCAGCACCACCACCGGCACGGGCCAGAACGCCGCCAGCAGACGGCGGACCTGGTTGCCCGTGTGTTCGCCGCTGCGCAGCTCCAGCGGGCGATTGGCGATCAACTGTCCGATCGGCCGGCGCGCCCACAATGCGCCCACCGCCAGCATCAATGACGCCACCACGTTGCATACCGTGGCCAGCAGCAGGCTGAGCGAGCCGCCCAGCACCAACGCCACGCGCGGGTCGACCAGCGCATCGCCGCAGGCCCCCAGACTGGCCGTCAGAAAGATCGGCCACATGCCGTGCTTGAACAGGTATTCCACCGCGACGCGCCGGTGCGCACTGCCTGAAAAGAGCGAGAACAGCATCGCCACGCCCGCCGTGATGATCGCGCCCCATACGATGGCGTAGGCCAGCACCAGCGCCAGGACAAAGCCGGGCGAGGCTTCGCGCTCCAGCCGCATGATGACGGCAAAGGAAATGGCCCATGGGCCGATCTTGCGCGCCGCGTCGATCAACAACGCGCGCGTGGTCGGATGCGGCCCGAGGCCCGCCGTGAGGCCAAACACACGGCGGATCAACCAGCCCAGGGCGAGCAGGCCACCGGCAATGGCGGCCCAGATGCCCACGGTGCTGGCAAAGTCGGCGGCCAGCGACATGCGCTTGTCTGGCGAGAAGAGCAGGCCGGCATTACCGCTGGCGGCCTCGATGCGGCGCAGCCAGTAGCGCAACGCCCCGGCTTCCACATCGGCCTGCAACGAGCCGTTCTCGATGAGCGACGCCACCGCGCCCAACAGACCCGGCGCCTGTTCGGCCTGAACCTTCTGCTGCGCGCTCATGCCGTCGCGCAACTGCTTCAGTTCATTGACGAGGGCCGTGCGCTGCTGGTCGTTGTTGAGCAGCGTGATGACGGTGTCGAGCGACTGGCGTGTCTGCGCAGGGTCCGCCGCCGGCGCCGATGCGCTGGCGGTGGAGCTCGGCAGCCCGGCCAGTTTGGCAAACGACACCGGGGCAGCGTTGGCCACGTTGGCGGCGCAGGCCACCAGCACAAGCAGGAACGATGCGAGCGGCCACAGTCGCCGCGTCAGGAAGAGAGAATGAGTACGCATGACAGGGAAAGCGATCGTGCAGACATCGACCACGGCACGATACGCGAATTCCCCGGGCGCACAACCTCACCGCTTGGCGCCCTGCGGCAGCGGCGCCCGCCGCCAGAGCCAAGCGGCCGTGCCGAGCGCACATGCCATGCAGGCCATCACCAGGGCCACCACCCCGGGCCAGCCCCACGGCGCATAGAGCTTGCCGCCTGTCGTGCCGATCAGGCTGGAGCCCAGGTAATACGCCAGCAGATACAGCGCCGCCGCTTGCCCCTTGGCACGTTGCGCGCGGCGCCCAACCCAGCCGCTGGCCACCGCATGCGCACCGAAAAAGCCGAAGGTCAGCAGCGCGATACCGCCAATCACCAGCACCAGCGGCCCCGCCAGAGTCAACAGCACGCCCGCCGACATCAGCGCCGTGCCCGCCAGCAGCATGCGGCCCCGGCCATGGCGATCCGCCAATCGGCCAAACCAGGCGGAAGCGCCAATGCCCAGCAGGTACACCATGAAGATGCCGCCCACCGCCGTCTGGCTGAGGGCATACGGCGCATCGAGCAAGTGAAAGCTCGCGTAGTTGTAGATCGTGACGAAGCCGCCCATCAGCAGAAAGCCCATGGCGAACAGCGCGCGCAGGCCCGGCTCGCGCAGATGCGCGCCCAGCGTGTCGAACAGATCGCCCAGCGCCAGACCCTTGCGCGGCACAAAACGGCGCGACGGCGGCAGCAGCCACAGGAACGCCAGCGCCACCAGCAAACCCAGCGTGCCGGTAAAGCCGATGGCGGCACGCCAGCCAAAATGGTCGGCCACGGCGCCGGTCAACACTCGTCCGGCCATGCCGCCGAAGGCCGTCCCGCCGATGTACAGCCCCATCGCCATGCCAAGCCCTTGCGGATGCACCTCTTCGGCCAGATACGCCATCGCCACCGCCGGCACGCCGCCAAGGACCACGCCCAGCAAGGCCCGCGTGGCCAGCAACCCGTGCCAGCCCGGCAGCACAGCCGCCGCCAGCGTGAGCCCCGACGACAGCACCAGCGACACGCCCATCAGCGTCTTGCGATGGATCGACTCCGACAGCAACCCCGCAAACAGAATCGCAAATGCCAGCAGCAGCGTGGACACCGACAGCACGAGGCTCGTCTGCGCGGGCGTGAGGCCGAAGTCGTGCGCCAGCATTGGCATGAGCGGCTGCACGCAATACAGCAGCGAGAACGTAGAGAAGCCCGCCGCGAACAGCGCCAGATTGGCGCGCAGATAACCGGGGTGGCCCCGGACCAGCCAGTGGGCAGGATCAGCGGCGTCGATGGCGGGCGAAGGAACCTGCGAAGAAGAAAGTGGAGCGTTCACGGCGGGCGGGTTGAAACAAGCGCAGAGGCAAGCGCCTATTATCGTTCGCAGGCACCGTTCCCGCTGCGATGCGGCATCGCTCTTGCTGCGCAGCACCCACCTCGCTTATCCGCCCGACCATGGAAACCACGCTCTACTACTGGCCCGAAATCCAGGGCCGCGGTGAATTCGTCCGGCTGGCGCTGGAGCAGGCCGCCGTGCCCTACACCGACCTCGGCCGCGAAGACGCGTCCGCCATCGAAGCGTTTCTCGACGATGCCGGCATTCCGACGCCGCCGTTCGCGCCACCGTTCCTGGTGGCCGGGCCGCTGGTGATCGCGCAGACGGCCAACATCCTGCTCTACCTGGGCCAGCACTACGGCTTGGCTCCGCACGACGAAGCCGGTGGCCTTTGGACGCACGGCTTGCAACTGACAATTGCCGATTTTGTGGTGGAGATTCACGACACGCACCACCCCATCGCGTCAGGCGAGTACTACGAAGACCAGCGGCCCGAAGCGAAGCGCCGCACGCAGGATTTTCTCGATCACCGCGCGCCCAAATTCCTGCATTACTTCGAGCGCGTGCTCGAGCGCAACCCCGCCGGCCCGACATGGGCCGTGCGTGATGCGTTGACGTATGTGGATTTGTCGCTGTTCCAGATCGTGGCGGGGCTGCGCTACGCATTTTCGCGCCACATGCGGCGATACGAGCGCGAGCTGCCGCATCTGGTGGCGCTGCACGATCGCGTGGCGGCGCAGCCGAACATCGCGGCGTATCTGGAATCGCCGCGGCGCATTCCGTTCAACACGATGGGCATTTTCCGCCACTACCCCGAGCTCGATGCGCTGAAATGACAGAACCCGGCGCAAGGCCGGGTTCGCATGGAGATTGAATCGCTCAGACCGCCAGCGGCGTATCGGGCAACCGGCGGGGCAACCGGCCGCGAATGTCTTCCAGCGCCGCGGGCCAGCTTTCGATGGCGGCCAGATCGTGGATGTCCTGCAGATTGATCAGCAGATCCACCACCTGATCGTCGTCGACATTCACGCCAGAGCAGCGCAGCGCACACGCGAGCGGATCGTCGCCAGGCACACGCAGCAGACTGACGCCCAGGCGCTCGATGGCGCCGCAGTAAAACGCATCGTCGATGAGAATGCCGACGCCGCACCGGCGGTTGTCGAGGCCTCGGTAACGCGGCTCGCCGTCGGCGTCTTCGGAGCGGCATTGCTGTTCGAGCAGGTGCGTGCGCACGCGTTCAAAAATGTCCTCGATGCCGAGGAACGTCCCCTTCCCTTTCATGGCGTCACCTTCTATAGGGTGATCTGTGACCGGCCGGTCGGTCAGAATGTATCGACGAGAGCGCCGCTCAGGCCGAATTGGCGCGCAATCGACTGCAGGCGGTCCTTCCACTCCCATGTGCCGAACACGTCGTGCGCGTTCTGCAGCTTGGAGAGCAGCTCGACGGTGTCGCGGTCGTCCACGTCAATGCGCGCACGCTTGAGCGCGCGGCGCAACGCGATGACGCCGGCATCCATGTAACGCGGAATCTCGTTGGTGGGCTTGAGGATGTAGCGCACCGGCACGCTTTCCATCGACGTGGTGTAGTCGCGCACGCCGATCAGGTTACCGATCGGGCAGCAGCGCCCGCCCTGGCCATGGTACGCAGCACCGCCGCGCGGCAGGATGGCAGCACCGCCCTGTCCGAACAGATGGCGGACTGCGCCGTCGTAGATTTCTTGTTTGCTGAGATATTGCGTCTTCATGTTCTTTCCCCTGACCCCAGATTGCAGGCGTCGCCGATTCGATTCACTTCCGACTTCCGGCCTGACGTTGCGTCCGACGTCGCACAATCTGCCATCCGTGCGATCTATCTTGGTTCAGGATGCACCAGAACCATGGGCCGAAAAAGGACCGGAATGTAAGTCATTTTTACCGTTTGCTTTTTGGCAACGGATTGCCCGCAAAGGTGCGCCAGTCAACGCTTTGCGGGTGCTTCAGACACCACGCGATCGGGCCGTTTTGGCATGCCCTGATGCGCGCTCGCAACAGCATGTGCGCATGGCTGCTCGCACGTGGCGCATGCGTCGTAGGCGCGGCGCTTACATCCCGATGATCTGGTCTGCGTGGCCGAGACAGAAGCCACGTCGGTCATGGTGCCCACAGGTGGGCATCACCTCGTAGCCGGCAGCGCGCAGCAACACTGCACGCGCGGCCACCTCCACCGGAGGCAGGGGCTGCCCCGAGTCTTCATCGCGCACCAGCCGGCCCAGTTGGGCAAACGGCTGGCGCAGCAGATGGTCCAGATCCAGCGATCCGCAGTACCGCATCACATCACCTTCTTCAAAACGGCGGCAGCACTGGGGTGCGCCGACTACATCGATTCGTCTGCCAGCTCAGGACACGCAACGAGCGTCCGGCGCACACGCGCATAGGCGGCACGCTGCGCCCAGATCGAGTCGGTCAGGGCCGCGATGAGCGCATCGCGTGGCAGGCTTTGCGGTGCCACGCCGAACTGCGCCTCCACGGTACGTAGAGCCTCCGTCACTTCGCTTCGCCATCGGGCGTCGAGTCGCTGGGTCATGTTGTTCTCGTTGGGTCGGTTCTGGCGCGGTGGGCGGCGGGCTTGTGCCCACTCTGGCCGCGCTGGGAAGGGATTGGCGGAATGGGTTCCGCTCTTGTTTGTGAAGAACGGCACACGGGGCCGAAACTTGATTGCTGCGGCGGGGGGTAAACCGGCGCCTCCGTCGGACTTGGCGACACCCGGCGCCACTCCGCCAAATGGGCTCCCCCATTCGCGCAGCAACTTCGGCGGGTGCCCGTGGCCCAATCGGTTCTGAAACCGCCACCGAGCCACCGATGAAGATGGAGCGTCACGTGTCCCGACTGTCTTTCCTGCGCCGTACCGTGCTGGCCCTTGCCTGCGCGCTGACCGTGCCCGCCGTTGCGACGGCCGGCGCGCCGGACCCGCGTCAATACATGCATGGCATTGGCGCGGTGCCTGGCACAACGGCCAACACCTTCAACGTGTTCTTCAGTGCCTCGGGCCTGCCCCCGCGCGGCGCCGATCGCAACGGCAGCTGGCCGCACGATGTCTATGTCGCGCAATGGCATGCCGACACGGGCGTGCTCGATGCCCCGCGCATCTTCATCCAGAAGCCCGAAGCACAGGAACCTGTGACGGTGGCCCGCAACCGCGCTGGCCAGGTGATGGTGTCATTTGAAGACGGCTGGAATGCGCCGGAGAACGTCAACCAGCGCTTCGGCATCTACGACACCGCGCTGCGGCCCATCAAGCCGTATCCGCAACTGGTGGAATCCGGTGGGCACTCGGGCCACATCACGGCCGTGGGCGATCGCTTCGTGGTGTTCTATTCCGACGGCTGGATCACCGGCGGCGGCGTCGACAACCTCGGCAGCGGCAACGGTGTCTACCTGAAGGTCTACGACGGACGCGGCCGTCGCCTGCACAACGTCGATGTTGCCGATGGCCGGCGCGAATGGTGGCCCATGGTGGCAGGCGGCAGCACCAATGCGCTGCTGGCCTGGCAGCAGTTCGTGCCGGGCCAGACCGAGGCCAATCTGAAGATCGCCGTCTTTGATCCGGTCAGCGGACGCGTGACAGGCGAGCAGCTTCTGCACAAGCATCTGCAGTACTACACCTACAGCGTCACGTGGATGCCGGCGATCGAGCGGTACTTGCTGGTGGGCGTGGCCAAGGGCAACGGCTTTGCCGATCTGATCGACACGACGGGCAAGGTGCGCGCGTCCATTTCATGCATGCCGGCAACCGTGCGCGAAGCGGGCATCACCGTGAACCAGAACACCGCTTATACGCCCGCCGCTGATGGCCGCCTGCTGCAACTGCAGGCGGGGCCGGATTCGCTCACGCTATCGGCCACGCTGCTGAACACCGACGGCAAGCGCGTGCAATGGCGCCCGGTGGGCAGCACCGGTTTGCTGCGCACGTCGGGCGCAATAGATTGGATGTCGCTGACGGAAAAGGGGCTGGAGCAGTTGCACTTCGACCCCACCAAGACGCAGCCGGCCAACGCGGTTGACCAATGCCGTTAGCGCGACAAGCTTAAGCGTCGGTAACGTCGGTAACAAGCACGCGCAGGCGTACGAGGCCATCCCACCTGGTGTGGATGGCATCGGCAATGCGGGCGATTTCGGGGGCCAGCGCCGGCGGCAGGACCAGGTCGACCTCCACCGCGCCATCGACGTAATGCAGCACGCAGTGGCGCGCGTCCAGCGGCGTGCCGGGCGGCAGCAGTTGTGCCAGCACGGCATGCAGCGCATCGCGATCGGGTAGCGGCACGGGGTCGGTCGCGATGTGCTCGCGCGGGTCGACGTGAATCTGCACGTCGAGCACCGCCATCGCCGTGTGTGCCGTCAGCACGTTGGTGCGGGCCCGGACGGCAATCGCATGGCCCTCGCTCACGGAGACACGCGGGTCCACCTCGATATGCGCGTCCACCAATGCCTGGTCTCCCGTCACACGCGTACGCAGATCGTGCACATTGATCACGCCCGGCGTGGCTTCCAGGCTGACCCGGATCGCCTCCACCTGCGCGGGCGGCAAGGCCCGGTCCATCAGGTCATTGAGCGCCTCCCAACCAAAGCGCACGCCCACACGGCCAATCATCAGCCCGACGACGCAGGCGGCCACCGGGTCGAGCCAGTGATAGCCCATCAGGTTGCCCGCCACGCCAATCGCCGCCACCAACGACGACACCGCATCGGAACGCGCATGCCAGGCATTCGCAATCAGCATGCGTGAGTTGATGCGCTTGGCCACGGCCAGCATGTAACGGAAAAGTCCTTCTTTGGCCGCCAGCGCGATCAGTGCCACGACCAGCGCCAGACCATGAACCGGCGTCGGCCCCTGCGGCGAGCGCAGGCTCTCCACCGCGGCCCAGATCATGCCCGCGCCCGCGCCCATCAGCAGCAGCCCGAGCCCCAGCGACGCGGCGTTCTCGTAGCGCGCGTGGCCATATTGGTGGTCTTCGTCTGGCCCCTTGTGGCTGTTGCGGTTGGCAATGAAGACGATGCCATCGGCGATCAAGTCGGACAGCGTATGCAACCCGTCCGCCACCAGGCCCTGCGAATGCGACCACAGCCCCGCCGCAATCTGCCCCGCCGAGAGCAAGCAGTTGACGCTCGCACTTACCAGAGTGGAGCGTTCGGCGCTCTGCTTGCGTGCGGCCGCAGAAGGTGCTGTCGAGGATGTGGGCGTCATGGGAAATCGGTGCGATCAAGCGTGCGAAGCAATCGCGAGCATTGTGCCACGCACCGACGCGCCGCCTTGGCCCGAAATCAGGGCTGCGATCGCAACGCGCTGCGACAAATCTGCACCAGAAAAGCGCAGATCGGGGCGCACTAATAGGACTTTTCCGATGTTCCGCACCTGAGGCTTCGGCGATTCTCAGCAATGCGGCAAACACGTTGCCGCACGTTACACGCTCGGAGACACGTCGACATGCAGGCCCCCATCCAACTCGTCATTGCAGATGATCACCCCGGCGTGGTGGCGGCCGTGCGGCGCCTCGTATCGGTGGTCGACGGCTTCGAGGTGGTGGGCGAAGCCAGCAACGCCGATGAGCTGCTCGCCGTGCTCGGCCGCGTGCGCTGCGACCTTGTCATCACCGACTACGCCATGCCCGGCAGCCGCTATGGCGACGGCATCCTCCTGCTCGAATTCCTCGTGCGCCGCCACCCGGACCTGCGCGTGATGGTGCTCACCATGCTTGAGACCCGCGCACTGATGAGCAACATCCTGCGCGCGGGCATCAAGGTCATCGTCAGCAAATCCGACGAGCCGCAGCACATCCTCGAAGGCATGCAGGCGGCGGCGGACGGTCGCATCTATCTCTCGCCAATGCTCAATGTCAAGCTGCTCTGCCGCAACGGCGAACCGCAGCCCGTCCACGACGACCCGGTCTCCAAACTCGGCAAGCGGGAGCTGGAAGTGCTGCGCATGTACGTGACCGGCAAGACGGTCAGCGAGATTGCCGTGCAGCTCAACCGCAGCGTCAAGACCATCAGCTCGCAGAAGCAGACGGCTATGCGCAAGCTCGAGCTTGGCACTGAGGCGGCGCTGTTCGACTTTGCGGTACGCCACGGGCTGCTGGGCAGCAGCGAGGGCTGACGCGATGATGGCGTGGCTCGCGCCCAGGGCGGCTGCCCACCTGCGCGTTGGTATCGTTGCGGGGTTGCTTGCCTGCGCGGCGGCGTTTGTCTGGCTGGGCGGAGCGCGCAATGCCGACGCGGAGGACGCCGCACAGACCATTCGGCGGCTCAAGCAGTTTCCGCCCAAGGTAACGGTCGGCGTGATCAGCGACGCCATGGCTCCACTCGAAGGCGTCGAAGCCGACCGGCTCAGCGGCTTCTCGGGTGACCTGCTGATGCGTTTGATTCCGCAGGATCAGGTACGCGTCATCCCGCACGTCTTCGCACGGCGTGACGAGCTGCTCAAGGCGGCTTGCCGAGGCGACGTCGACATCATCATGAGCGTGGCACCCCGCTCGCAATACGATCACTGCCTCATTTATTCCGCGCCATACCTCGAACGCCCCATCGCGGTGGTCGCGCGCAACGACAACACGCACGTCGCGCAGAACCCGTTTGCCTCCGGCATGCGCATCGCCGTCGAGCAAGGCTCTTCACTCGAAGAAGAACTGGCGGTGCAGTACCCGAGCATCCGGCTGATCAGTACCCCCACGGCAGCCGACGCCCTCGATGCCGTGCTGCACGACGCGGCCGACGCTTACGTGGGTGTGACCTACCCCACGCGGGAGTTGATGTCGCAGCCGCGCTACCGGCGGCTGTCGATCGTGCAACTGGTGAACCAGCAGGTTGACGCGCTGCACTTTGCCGCGCCGCGTGAACAGGCGATGCTGATCCGCTATCTGGACCGCCATCTTGCCCAGTTGCCCGACGCCACCATGAGCGAGCTGCGCGCGCGGTGGATCACGCAAGGCGGCGGTCCGTTGGCGGGCCTGCAGTTGTCAGCCGACGAGCGGGCCATGCTGGCGTCGCTGCCGCCGCTACGCTACGCCGCCGACCCCGACTACATGCCGTACACCTTCAACGGATCGGGCGGCGGGATGCTCGGCATCTTTCCCGAGTACCAGAGCTTTCTCTCGCGTACGCTCGGGTTGCGCTTCGAGCGGGTGACCGTGCGCGACTGGGCCGAAGCACTCGCGAAGGCGCATAGCGGCGAGGTCGACATCCTGCTCGGCATATCCGACCAGGATTCCCGCCCCGCGGGCTTTACGCTCACCCAGCCGATCGATGCCACGCCGATGGTGATCGTCGGGCGCAGCGACGCGCTCACGGTGGCGGCGCTTCCCGAGCTTTCCGGCAAGACCGTCGCTCTGCCCACGAGCGAGACCCTGACCACGTTGCTGAACCAGAATGTGCCGAAGATCCGCATCCTGCCGGCACGTTCGGTAAGCGATGCGTTGTCCATGACGGCAACTGGGGAAGCCGATTTCACCATCGCGAACCTGCCGGTGGCCGATGCGCTGATCCGTCATCACTTTCCGGGCGAGCTCAAGGTTACCGGTTCCGCGAATACGATCGAGAGCCTCGGCGTGGGGGTGTCGTCGCGTTACGCTGCGCTGGTGCCACTCATCAACCGCGCGCTCTTCGCCATGCCCGAAGGCGAGCAGGTGAGCATCCGCAACAGGTGGCTGTCGGTGAGCTACCAGCTGGGTCCGTCGGCGTCGGCCGTGCTCGGCAGGTTTGGACCGGTAGCGGCGCTGGTGCTGGTAGCGCTGCTGGCACTCTTCATCAAGCAGATGCAGCTGCGCCGCGAGAACCACCAGCGGCGCCACGCTGAAGAGACCCTGGCTCGCCAGCTCAGCTTCCAGCGCGCGCTGATGGAAGCCGTGCCGTTCCCGCTCGTCGCCAATGACGCCGGGCACCGTTACGTTGCCGTGAATGCGGCGTTCTGCAACATGTTCGGCCGGACACGGGCATCGCTGCTCGGGCACACGCCGCAGGAGCTCGGGCTGCAATCGGTCGGCAACACGTCGCCGCTGTCCGATATCAACCGGCGCGCCGTGGAGACCAGCGAAAGCACACGCGAAGAACTCATCATCGACACGCCCGACGGGCCACGCAACGTTCTGTATTGGATCGAGCCGCTGCACATGCCGGACGGACAGCCTGCCGGCACCGTCGCCTCGCTGGTCGACATCAGCGAGATTCGCGACGCGCAGGCCCGTGCTGAGCGCCTTGAGCAGCGCCTGCGCGAAGTCACCGAATCGCTGCCGGCGCTGGTCTATCAGTTCGAACTGCGGCCAGGCCAGGTCCAGGGGCGCATCACCTACGTCGCCGGCAAAGCGTACGAGACGCTGGGCGCGCGGCCTCAGGATCTGCTGGACTACCTGTCCACCCCGGAGCTGCTCATTCACGAAGACGACCGGCAGCGCATGCTCGACACGGTGCTGGTCTCGGCGCAGCAGCTGACGCCCCTGGACCAGCAGTTTCGCCATGTCAGCGCAGACGGCGTGGTCCGCTGGCTGCATGCGCGCTCGATCCCGCACCGCGAAGCGGACGGCCGCACGATCTGGAACGGCTACCTGAGCGACGTCACCGCAGAGCGCGAGCAAGCCGACGCACTGGAAGCGGCCAAGAACGCGGCGGAATCGGCGTTGCACGCGAAAGACCGCTTCCTGGCCATGATGAGCCACGAAATCCGCACGCCCATGAATGGCGTACTCGGCCTGGTCGAACTGCTGCAGCAGACGAAGCTCGAGGGCGAGCAGAAGCAGATGGTCTCGTTGGTGCAGGATTCGGGACGCGCCCTGCTGCATATCCTCGATGACATCCTCGATTACGCAAAGGTCGAGGCCGGCCGATTGGATATTTCACCAACAGCCACGGACCTGCGCGACGTCTTCGACGGCACGGTGGGCCTGCTGGCAAGCCGCGCGCACGAAAAATCGCTCGCCGTACAAGTGGAGGTGGCCGCCGACGTGCCGGCCAGCGTCTCGGTCGACAGCATTCGTCTACGGCAGATCCTCTTCAACCTGCTCTCCAACGCCATCAAGTTCACCGACACGGGCAGCGTGCGGCTTTCAGCGGAGTGCACGCGCATCGAGAACGACACGGCGCACCTTGCCATCTGCGTCAGGGATACGGGCATCGGGATCTCATCCGAGGTCCAGGCCACGCTGTTTGCACCGTTCGTGCAGGCTGAGCGCTCGACTACGCGGCGCTACGGCGGCACCGGTCTGGGCCTGGCGATTTCGCGCCAGCTTGCCGGCCTGATGGGCGGCAAACTCGTCATGGAGAGTGTTCCCGGGCATGGCACGGCAGTCACGCTGCACCTGGCCGTGCCAATGCTCAGGGCGCAGTATGCGTTGCCGCAACTGGCAGGCCGCAGCGTTGCCATTTTGGTGGACGACCCGGCCGTGCGGCACAGCCTCACGCAGTTCGCGATCGCGGCCGGGCTGCAAGCGGGCCCCGCAGCCAACGCCGACATCCTGCTGGCCTCCACCGTCCAGGCAGACGCACGCACGATCCGCATCACTTCAGAAGCGTGCTATGCCGGACCCGGCAACACACTGAGCAGCAACCCGCTGAACTGGCACGCCTTCGTGCAGGCGTGCGAGCGCACGCTCCCTCGATTTGACGATATGCAGGCGGCCAGCGCGGCGGTACACACACTCGCTGCCACCGCCTCCAGTGATGCGCCGGGAGCGCACATCCTCGTGGCGGAAGACCACCCGATCAACCGCGAACTGATCGCCAAGCAACTCCGGCTACTGGGTTATCGCGTCACGCTGGCCGAAGACGGCGTCGTCGCGCTCGAGCGTCTGCACGAACATCATTTCGATGCGTTGCTCACGGACTGCCACATGCCGCGCATGGACGGCTTCGACCTGGCGCGGCACATCCGCCACGAAGAACGCGCCGACGGCCCTCGCCTGCCCATCATCGCCATCACGGCCACCACGCTCGCCGAGGAACACGCGCGGTGCCGCGCCGTGGGAATGAACGCAAGCCTGCTGAAGCCGACCACGCTTGTCACGCTGCAAGAAGCGCTGTCTGCGCTATGGAGCCCCGAAGCCGCAGAACCAGCGGAAGCGCCCCAGGAGGAGCCATTCGCCCTGTCGCTCGACGATCTGCACGCCGCGCTGGGGGCCGACCCCGCCGCAGCCGGGCTGGCACAGGTCTTCCTGTCATCGCTGGCCGAGGATGCGCAGCGGCTGCAGCCGCTGCTGGACGCAATGGACCGCGCAGCGCTGCGCCAGTGGGCCCATCGCACCGGAGGCGCGCTGGCGCTGCTGCACAACCCGAGCGTCGACGCCACGTTGGAAGCCCTCTGCCATGCCTTGCATGACGGTAGCGAGCGTGACATCCAGGTCTCGGGGCGCCATGCCACGCGGCTTCTTGCGCACATCAACGCGTTGTTGAGTGCCTTCGCGCCGGCGGCCACTGAGGTTGTGCACCGCACGCAAGTGACGGATTCATAAGGGAAAACCGTTTCAAGCGATTGATGCATCGCTTTTAGACGAGCCATTCCAATCGCCCGATTGACTCGGTCCTGGCAGCCTCCTACGATGACATCGACCAATGTCACATTAAGAGGCGCCCATGTGGTGCCCACGGAGACACCACGTGAACGCACGGACCGATTTTCCGCGCGCCGACGCTTTTGCGCCGGCCCCGCACAGCCCTGACGCCCCCGCTCTGATCGATGCCGCCATCATCGGGACGGGTTTTGCCGGCCTGGGCATGGCGATCCAGCTCAAGCAGAACGGCATCGACAACTTCCTCGTCTTCGAAAAAGCGGGGTCTGTGGGCGGCACGTGGCGCGACAACCATTACCCCGGCTGCGCGTGCGATGTGCAATCGCACTTGTATTCGTTTTCGTTCGCGCCCAATCCGGACTGGTCGCGCATGTATTCGCCGCAGCCCGAAATTCGCGCGTATCTGGAGCGCTGCACCGATGAATTTGGCGTGCGCCCGCATGTGCGCTTCCATCACGAACTGACGCGCGCCACGTTTGACGAAGCCGCCGGCGTGTGGAATCTGGAAATGGCCGACGGCCGCCGCTACCGCGCCCGCACGCTCATCTCCGGCATGGGCGGCCTGAGCCGTCCGGCCTGGCCGAACATCCCCGGCATCGAAACTTTCCAGGGCAAGGCGTTCCACTCGCAACTGTGGGAGCACGATTACGACCTGCGCGGCAAGCGCGTGGCCGTGATCGGCACAGGCGCGTCCGCCATCCAGTTCGTTCCGCAGATTGCGCCGAAGGTCGGCCGCCTCGACCTGTATCAGCGCACGCCGCCGTGGATCCTGCCCAAGCCCGACCGCAAGGTGTCGCGCGCTGAACATTGGCTGTTCCGCCACCTGCCGGTCACGCAAAAGCTGATGCGCACGGGCATCTATTGGATGCTGGAGTCGCGCGTGCTCGGCTTTGTGGTGCACCCGAAGCTGATGAAGGCGGTGGAGCGCATGGCGCGCGGTCATATCAAGCGCCGCATTGCCGATCCCGTGCTGCGGGAGAAGGTCACGCCGAACTACACCATCGGCTGCAAACGCATCCTGATCTCGAACGACTATTACCCGGCGCTCACGCGCGAGAACGTCGACGTGATCACCTCCGGCATCGCGCGCGTCGAATCCAACGCCATCGTCACCACCGACGGCACGCGGCGCGAAGTCGATTGCCTGATCTTCGGCACGGGCTTTCATGCAACGGACCCGTTCCCGCGTGGCGTGCTGCTTGGCAGCCAAGGCGTGGACATTGTCGATGCGTGGGACAAGCACGGCGCCGAGGCCTACCTCGGCACCACCGTGTCGGGCTTTCCGAACTTCTTCATGGTGGTGGGCCCGAACACGGGGCTCGGCCACTCGTCGATGGTGTTCATGATCGAGTCGCAGGTGGCATACATCGTCGACGCGCTCAAGTCGATGCGTGCGCACAACGTGGCGGCCATCGACGTACGCCCCGACGTGCAGCGCCGCTTCAACGACGGCATCCAGAAACGGCTGTCGAATGCAATCTGGTCTGCCGGCGGCTGCGTGAGCTGGTACCTCGACCCGAAGACGGGCAAGAACACGACGCTGTGGCCGGGATTCACTTGGCAGTTCCGCCGCGCCACCGCGCATTTCCGGCTGGCGGATTACCGCACGCGCCCGATGGTTGTACCGAAGGGCGTGCCCCTGCGCGTGCCTGCCCGCACGGTGCCCGCCGCTCAAAACACCCCCAACGAAGAAGCGCTCGACCGCGTCTGACGCGCGCCCGCCCCAAGGAGACCACGCCATGAAGTCATTCAACAACCAGGTTGCCGCCATCACGGGTGCCGCGTCGGGCATGGGCCGCTCGCTGGCACTGCAGCTGGCACGCGAAGGCTGCCACCTCGCGCTGGCCGATCGCAATGAAGCGGCGCTCGCGCAGACGCTGCAACTGGTGCGTGCGCACGAAGGCGACCGCATCCGCGTGACTACACATGCCGTCGACGTGGCCGACCGCGCCGCTGTGTACCGCTGGGCCGAAGAAGCGGCCGCCGCGCACGGCAAGGTCAACCTGATCTTCAACAACGCGGGCGTGGCGCTGTCCAGCACGATCGAAGGCATGGAAGACGACGAGCTGGCCTGGATCATGAACATCAATTTCTGGGGCGTCGTGCACGGTACCAAGGCGTTCCTGCCGCTGCTCAAGGCAACAGGCAATGGCCACATCATCAACACGTCGAGCATCTTCGGCATCTTCGCGCAGCCGGGCATGGGCGCCTACAACGCCAGCAAGTACGCCGTGCGCGGCTACACCGAAGCGCTGCGCCAGGAACTGGATCTGATGAACTGCGGCGTGTCTGCCACGTGCGTCCACCCCGGCGGCATCAAGACCAACATTGCCAAGTCGAGCCGCGTCTCGCCGAGCATGAACGGCTTCCTGGTGCGCGACGAGCAGCAGGGCAAGGCGGAATTCGAGAAGTTCTTCATCACCTCGGCAGACAAGGCTGCGCAGGTGATCCTGGATGGCGTGCGCAAGAACAAGCGCCGCGTGCTGATCGGCCCCGACGCTCACGCCGCTGACGTGATGGCCCGCGTGCTGCCCGCCGCATACCAGGCGCTGGTCGTGCGCGAAGCCCGCCGCACGCGCAAGAAGGCACTGCGTGACGATACGGCGCCAGCCACCGCGCGCGCAAAGTAGGAGCCGCCGATGAACACGGCCACCACCAACGAACTGTTCGCCAGCCCCCCGCGCGCGAACCTGCTCAACGTCGCCCGCGCGATGCTGCGCCCCGGCCGCATCGGCCTGCGCAGCATCGGGCGCGATGTGCTGATCGCGCGCTACGCCAAGCCGCAATCTCGCTACCTGCCGCTGATGGGCACGCGCGTGCATTACACCGATGAAGGCGCCGCCAACTCGGAAGGCACGTTGCTGCTGATCCACGGCTTTGGCGCGTCGCTGCACACGTGGGACGGCGTGTTGCCGCAGCTCACGCGGCGCTACCGCGTGATTCGGCTCGACCTGCCGCCGTTCGGCATTACGGGCCCGCTGCGCAATGCACAAGGCCGCCCGCGCACGATGGAGCTGCCGCTGTACCGCGACTTCATCGACGCGTTTGTCGATACGCTGGGCCTGTCGAAACTCACGCTGATCGGCAACTCGCTGGGCGGCATGGTGTCGTGGGACTTTGCCGTGCGGCACCCGGGCCGCGTCGAGAAGCTCGTGCTGATCGATTCGGCAGGCTTTCCGATGAAGCTGCCGATCTACATCGACCTGTTCAATCACCTGGGCGTGCGGCTGACATCGCCGTGGATGCTGCCCGAGGGGATCATCCGCGCCGCCACGCGCGATGTATATGGCGACCCGTCGCGCGTGTCCGAACCGACGCTGCGCCGCTACGCCGACTTCTTCTATGCCGACGGTGCACGACAGGCCATCGGCAAGATGGTGCCGAAGTTCCGCTTTGACGATGTCGATACCAGCGGGCTGGCCTCGATCCGAGTGCCCACGCTCATCCTCTGGGGCCAGCGCGACCGGTGGATCCCGCCCGCGCATGCCGGTGAATTTGCCCGCCGCATTCCCGGCGCCACGCTGCGCATGTATCCGGCACTCGGCCATATCCCCATGGAGGAAGACCCCGTGCGCGTGGGGACCGACCTCTGTGCATTCCTCGATCAAGGGCGCGCATCGACGCGCCTTTCAGAAACCACATTCCAGGAGAACCGCCCATGATGCCAGTCCGCCGCGACGTGCATCCTCACCTGCCGGCTGATCGCATCAGCAACTGGCACGAGCGAGGCACGCACGTCACCCACTTCCTGAACGCGCTGTCGATCTTCTTCCCGACCGGCGAGCGCTTCTTCATGGATAGCGTGCGCAACTACCGCCATCTGGTGACCGACCCCGAACTCAAGCAGGCCGTGGCCGGCTTCATCGGCCAGGAAGCCATGCACACGCGCGAGCACGTGCTGTACAACGATCTGCTCGACCGCGCCGGCCTGCCCGCCACGCGCATCGACCGCTTTGTCGGCAAGTTCCTGAACGTACTGCGCAAGTGGACCCCGAAGTCGCACCAGTTGGCCGTGACCGTGGCGCTGGAGCACTACACCGCCATGCTGGCCGGGCAGGTGCTTTCGCATGAAGATGGGCTGGGTCGCAACTCGGAACCCGGCTATCGCCAGGTCTGGCTGTGGCATGCCATGGAAGAGACCGAGCACAAGGCCGTCAGCTACGACGTGTGGAACCTTGCCATCAAGCCGGGCCTGCACCGTTACATCCTGCGCACGTCGACGATGCTGCTGACCACGCTGATGTTCTGGTCGATGGTGTTCTACGTGCACTTGCGGCTGATCTTTGCCGATCGCACCTGCAAGAACAAGTTCTTCGGTCTGGGCAAGGCGTTCCACTTCCTGTGGATCCACCCGGCGCCGCTGCGCAAGATCATTCCGGAGTTCTTCGATTTTTTCCGGCCTTCATTCCACCCGTGGGATGAAGACAACCGTGACGCACTTGAACGCCTGCCCAAGCTGATTTCGGAAATCGAAGCCTACGCCGCAGCAAACGGCGAGGCGCCGTCGCCGTCGATCCGCCGCAAGCTGTCGACGGCAGGTGCAGCCGGGTCTTGAGCAGGCATTCAAAACGCCTGCAGCACCCGTCGTATCAGGATCAAACTAGAAATAGATAAGGCGCGCCCCACGCATGGGCGCGCCGGAGACACTAGCCTTTGTCCGGCCCAGGCGCGTTGCCTGGCGGTTCATGCATGTGCTCGATGACCTGCGCCACGCGGTCGCCCAGGTATTTGTTGGCGGCCGTCTCAAGTGCGCGCATCAGCTCGGCTTCAACCGCCACCAGCGCCAGCGGACGGATGCGCCAGATCACGTCGACCAGACGCGGCACGTCTTCGACCGGTGGCAGATCGCTGCCGTATTTGTCGAGTTCGCGCACGACCATGGAGACGAGATCGTCGGCCACCGCCTGCGTATGCGGCCGGGCACGCTCGATGATGTCGAGCACTTCGACCAGCGGGAAACCGGCCTTTGCCATCTGCGCGCCGGCCAGCAGTGCTTTCGGGCTGCGCGCCAGATAGCCGAGGCCATCGGGTTCAAGCAGGCCAAGCGAAATGGCCCGCGCGAGCGCCTGACGCGACATGGCACGGCCAAACAGCTTGGCCAGTGCCAGGAGCGAGTAGTGCTTGGGCGACTCATCCGACCACGGGCTGGCGATGGCGGATTCGAGCCCGAGAATGGAGCGCAGGTCATGGCCCTCGACGATGGCCTTGAGCAGCTCCTGGATGTTGGAGAGCGTGTAGCCGCGCCCGAGCAGGTGATTGATGAGCTTGAGCCGCCCCAGATGCGCCTGCGTGTAGATACCCACGCGACCACGCCGCTCGGGCGGATCGATCAGGCCGCGATCCTGATACGAGCGGACGTTGCGGACGGTGGTTTCAGCCGCGCGCGCCAGTTCATCGATGGTGAACTCGCGGGCAGGCGGAATAGCGGGCGGACCGGCATCGCCGGTTGGTTTGCGGGCAGGCATGCAAAAAATTCTACACGAGCGCGGCGACAGACCGCGTCGGTTACCGGAACGTTTCCGGTGCGTTTCTCGCGACGAGGAGACCGTCGATGTGGGACTTGACCTTGCGTCACCGTAATAGCGCGCTCCGGGCTGCGGGCGCGGTGGTTGCGGCGCTGCTGCTGCAAAGCTGCGCCACCGCCAGCGATGAACACGGCGCCATCGAGGCCGAAAAGGCCAAGCAGCTGGAAGATGCACGCGCGCAAGCCCGCGCACCGTTCCAGTCGGGCAACCTCGCCACGCGCGAGGTACGGCCCGCCACGCTGCGCGATTCCGGCCAGCCCGATGCGATCTCGTATCTGCGTCATGTCGATTTCCGCTTCGATGGCGGCGTGGGTTTCCTGGTCGATCAGCTCGCGCTACGCATGGTGCCGCGTGCGCCAGGCGATCCGGTGTGGCTCGACGATGTGTCGTCGTACACGCTGCAGCCAGTGAATGGTTCGGTACGCGTCACGGCCGAGAGCATGGCCGCGCTGTTCAATACCGTGGTCTTTGCGCGCGGGCAGGGCGATGACCCTCCGCTGCGCCACTTCAGCTTCTCGCTCGACGACGGCACACTCGACATGCGCGCCGAGATGCGCCGTCGGGGCGCGTGGGTGCCGATCGAACTGCGCGGCCCGCTGGTCCTGCGCGACCCGCAAACCATCGTGTTCCGCCCCAACGTGGTCAAGGTGCGAGGCCAGGATGCCAGCGCGCTGATGGGCGCCGCGCATATCGAACTGGCCGATCTGTTGCCGGTGTCGACGCCTGCCGTTCAACTGACCGCGAGCGAAATCGTCATGCAGGTGCCGAAGCTGTTTCCGCCCCCTGCGCTGGATTTGAAGCTCTCCGCCATTCGTGTCACGCGCGAGGGGCTGCTCATGCAGATCGGCGATGGCAACCCGCAGATGCCGCCGCTGGCCAACGCCGCTGACGCGCAGCGCCCGTACATCCTCTTTCGCGGCGGCGACATCCGGTTCATGCGCTCGATGCCGATGAACGCGCGCATCGATATCGTCGTGGCCGACCCGGCCAAACCGTTCGTCTTCAACCTGTACCGCTATCGCGATCAGCTTGTGGCAGGGTCGCTGCGCTTCTCGCCCGACGGCGGCATCCGCGTGCTGATGCCGTCGTTCGACTCGATCGCCGCCACCAAGCCCGCGAAGGCAACTGCCCTCGCCAAAGCGGGCAAACCCGCCCTGCAACTCGCCAAGAGGACCGCGCCATGATCGCCCCCGCCTTCGCTCTCGCCGCTCTGATGTTGCGCCTGGCGTTGGTGACGCTCGGCTTGGCCGGCCTCGTGGCCAGTGCGCTCGCCCGCGCTGCCGAGCCGCCGATGGCCAGCGCGCAACGCAAGGAGTTGACCGCGGTACGCCAGCAATGGGCGCAGCGCTGCGATCCTTCCTCCGGAGCGCCCAACGCCAGCGGCCCCGCCGTTGCGCGCGACTCGGGCACGGCACCGCCCGTCGTGCAGATGCGTGATGTGGATTTCCGCATCACCGGCGACATCGGCTTCCGCGTGCACCAACTCACCGCGCAGCTCGTGCCACACAAGCCGGGCCAGCCCGTCGACATGGACGATCCGAGCCAGTTCGACATCCGCATCCTCGGCGGCGAAGTGACGGTGCCCAAGGATTCGCTCGACGCGCTGTTCAACCGGTATCTGCTCGACTATTCGCCGCGCTCGCTCAATGCGCTGTCGCTCACGCCGGGCGACGGCGTGCTCGACGTGTCGGGCGGGCTCAAGCTACGCAATCATTTTCCCGGCGTGTGGCTGCCGTTCGGCATGCGGGGCACATTGGCGCTCAAGGAATCGCGCTACCTCGTCTATACGCCCACCGAGGCCCGCGTGATGGGTATCCAGACACTGGCGCTGCTCAAGGGAATGGGGCTGGAATTGTCGGGGCTTGCGCCGCTCAATCGCGACGGCGCCAAGCTGGACGGTAATGACATGGTGCTGGACCAATACACCGTCTTCCCGCCGCCGCGCCTGATCGGTCAAATGAAAACGGCGCGTGTCACGCCGGACGGGCTGGTGCTCGGGTTCGGCCCCGCGCCCGCGATGTGTGCGTCTGCACCAACCGACGCGGCCAGCCGCATCTGGATCCAGTCCGGTGACTTGAAGATGTACAACGTGCTGGTGACCAACAGCCGCGTGCTGGTGACCGATACGTCAACGCACGGGCCGCTGCGCTTCGATCTGTACCACTACCGCGAGGCCGCCGCACGCGGCACCACGCACATGGATGCGGACGGCACGCTGCGTGTCGACCTCGCGCCGGCAGCGGCCGTCCAATAACGCTGTCGTCGGCGCACTATTTTTGGCAGACAGCGTGCAGGATTGCCTCGCCCTCTGAGCGCGACACGACGGCTTCCCAGCGGGGGCCGTCGATGTTCTTGGTGAGCACCGTGGCGTGCTGGCCGTCCTGGATCAGCGCGCTGACCGGCAGGATGCGCCCTTCCTTGCAGTCGTAGACGGACGTGCGTGTGTCGTACTGGTACGCCCTGCCGTCGGAGAGCTTGCGGGGCGCGTCATAGGCGTCGCGCGTCGTGGCACGCACGGTGCCGTCCTTGTTGTGCTCAATGGAGTCCTTGTCCAGATAGAGCGAGCCGCCGTTGTCGGCCAGCGGGGCCAGCTTGACCCAGTTGTCGGCCGCCATGGCGGTCGAGCTACCGATTGCCAACGCGGCAGCCACCCAGTAGATCAGCGTCGTTCGTTCCGTTCGCATCGCAACCTCCGTTTGCCTCATTTCACAGACGTATGCGGGGCGACGCAGCATGGCTGCCTCGCTCTCTGCACATTCGAATTTGGCGTAGCAAACCGCATGCCCCGCGCGTGACGTTGCCACGGCAGACAACAAAAAAGCCCGCACGGGGCGGGCTTCTTCGGGAATGCGGGACGGCTTACTTGGCAGCGGCGGCCATGTAGTCGACGGCGGCTTTCACATCGTCATCGGAGCCGGCATAAGTGCCCTTGGGCGGCATCGCGCCCTTGCCGTGCAGCGCGGAGTCATACAACTTGGCCTTGCCTTGGGCAATGCGCGGCGCCCAGGCGGCCTTGTCGCCAAACTTGGGCGCGCCAGCCACTCCGGCGGCGTGGCACATCTGGCAAGTCGAATCGTAGACTTTCTTGCCGACTTCACCCGCAGAGGCTTGCGGTGCGGCAGCCGCAGCCGGCGCGGCCGGTGCTGCAGCAGCGGGTGCCGGCGCAGCAGCGGCCGGAGCGGGGGCAGCCGCCGGCGCCGAAGCTTCCGGTGCCGATGCAGCAGCCGGGGCTGCGCCCGCGCCCGCCGGTGCAGCCGGTTCTTGCAGCTTGCCGCCAGCGGAGTTGGCCATGTAGACGATGGCGCGTTCGATTTCGTAGTCGCTCACGTCATCCGGCGACGTGCCGCCGCGTGCGGGCATGCCGCCCTTGCCGGCCAACGCCACCTTCGTCAGGCCATCCAGGCCCTGCGGCAGGCGCGGGCCCCAGCTTGCCGCGTCGCCAAATTTGGGCGCGCCAGCCACGCCAGCCGCGTGACAGGTCGCGCAGACTTCCTTATAGAGCTGCTCGCCCGTCTTGAAAACGTGCGGTGCGCTCGGGTCTTTCAGTTCGAGTTGCGCAACGGGCTTGATGCGATCGTTGACGGCCTCTTCCGACATGCCGGAACCGCCCGCGCCTTCCCTGGCGCCCAGGCCAACGTAATTGGCCAGCAGGATGATGATGAGAATGGGAACGACAAAGGCGGCGATCACCGCGATGATCAGCTGCTTGGGGGTCTTGATCAGAGGCTCGTGTTCGTCGTGTTGCGCGTCGCTCATGCTCAACTCTCAGGATGGTGAAACCGCTCTTGGAGCCCTCAGAGCGCCGCCGGCAAGGTCACGAGCATCGCCGGCAGGGCGTGGGGGCCGCATTGGATCGCGATGAGGGCAGGAAGACCGTGGCGATTCAATCGCCGCGTCGGCCCAGACAGACCTGTCCCCGTCTTTCTTCTGGCAAATAACGCGCGATTATATCCGTAATGCTTTGGCCTTTGACACGCGGGACAGCCCTAGGCGCCGCTTTTCGACCTGCGTCAAAAACCCAACGAAACGTTGCAGCAGCAGGCCTCGTACCCAGGGGGTCACGGGCGTGCGATGGACGCTTGCGCCCAAATGCGCTATCCTGCGGGGCTTCTCTTTCGGTGCGTTCTGTGCCGATATGCGCCCGTAGCTCAATGGATAGAGTACTGCCCTCCGAAGGCAGGGGTTGCTGGTTCGATCCCAGCCGGGCGCGCCAAAAATCAAAGATTGACGCAACTTGTACGGTTTTCCCACGCCAGAACCGCGCTTCTGCCGCAACGTGCAGGCCTGCCTATTCCCGAACCTTACTCAGCTCCCCTGCATTTTTCGATTCATCGATCGCGCTGCGGGCACGCTTAGAAAATAGTCACCTCATCAGGAGTCGAGCCGTGAGCCGTTACTGGAGCGATATCGTTCAGCAACTTGTGCCCTACGTCCCGGGCGAGCAGCCGGCCATTGCGCGGCCCATCAAGCTAAACACCAACGAGAACCCGTACCCGCCGTCGCCGCGCGTGGTGGCCGCAATCTCTGCAGAGTTGGGAGAGACGGGCGACAACCTGCGCCGCTATCCCGATCCCTTGTCGCGCCGGCTGCGCGAGATCGTGGCCGCGCAGGTCGGCCTCCAGCCCGAGCAGGTCTTTGCGGGTAACGGGTCGGACGAAGTCTTGGCGCACGTCTTCCAGGCGCTGCTCAAGCACGACACGCCGCTGCGCTTTCCGGACATCTCGTACAGCTTCTATCCGACCTACGCGCGGCTTTACGGCGTGCAGTGCGAAGTGGTGCCGCTGGCGGACGACTTCTCCATCCGCGCCGATGACTATCTTGGCGACGCAGGTGGCGTGCTGTTCCCGAATCCGAACGCGCCGACCGGCCACGCGTTGCCGCTGGCAGAGATCGAACGGATCGTCGCCGCGAACCCCTCTTCGGTCGTCGTCGTGGATGAGGCCTATGTGGATTTCGGTGCGGAGTCCGCCATTGCGCTCATTGATCGCTATCCGAATCTGCTCGTTGTGCACACGACGTCGAAGTCGCGCTCGCTGGCCGGCATGCGCGTGGGCTTTGCGTTCGGGCATACGGCGCTCATCGAAGCGCTTAATCGCGTGAAGGACAGCTTCAATTCGTATCCGCTGGATCGCCTTGCACAGGCGGCTGCCCAAGCGGCTTACGAAGACGATGCGTACTTCCGCGCCACGTGCGCGCGCGTGATGGCAAGCCGCGCACGGCTGACGCAATCGCTGCAGTCGCTGGGGTTCGAGGTTGTGCCATCGATGGCGAACTTCGTGTTCGCGCGGCATCCGGCCCACGACGCGGCAACGCTGGCAGCACGGCTGAAAGAGCAGGCCATCTTCGTGCGCCACTTCAAGCTCGCACGTATCGATCAGCATCTGCGCATCACGGTCGGCACCGATGATGAATGCGACGCATTCTTAAAGGCGCTGCGGGGTCTGCTGGCGTAAGCACGTACGCGTGTGCGGCAAATTGCCACCGGGGTTGACCGGCCATTTGGGGGACTGCGCCCGCGCTGATAGCGGCATTCCTCGACCACGCGGTGCATCCGCGGCGTTGCGCGGTGTGGATCGGAGGCCACGAAAGCAACCCATTGCTGCACTCAGGTATGTGGAACATTGACCATACGCAGATGCTGCCGGCCGATTGCTGTGCCAGAATGCACGAGCGGGTAAACGGCGCGCCGACGCCGTCCGCTGTCCCCTAGGGCGAGCCTGAGCATTGCGCGGGCGGCACGGGACGCCACACAACACACTCCCACAAAAGGAATCAGCATGTCCAATCGTCGTCAATTCCTGAAGAGCATTCCCATCGTGGCCGCCGCAGGCGCCGTCATGTCGATGTCGGACCTGGCACTGGCTGCACCGATGGTGGCGGAAACCGACCCGCAAGCCAAGGCGCTGGGCTACGTGGCTGACAGCGCCAAGGCCGATAAGGCCAAGTTCCCGAAGCACACGCCGGATCAGCATTGCGGCAACTGCGCCCTGTACCAGGGCGGTACGGCTGCGCAAGGCGGTTGCCCGCTGTTCGCCGGCAAGGACGTCGCCAACAAGGGCTGGTGCAGCGCCTGGGCAAAGAAGGCTTGAGCGAAGCGGTATCGCGCGCAAGCAAAACGGACCCTTCGGGGTCCGTTTTTTTATGGTCGCGCCCTCTACAATGCGTGCCATGCCGTTCACATTCACACCCACCGTCCTCGTCATCGACGACGAACCGCACATCCGACGCTTCGTCCGCGCCGCTTTGGAGGAGGAAGGCTGCGAAGTCCATGAAGCCGATCGCGTCGAGCGCGGCTTGATCGAAGCCGGCACGCGTCAGCCGGATGCGGTGATCCTCGATCTCGGCCTGCCCGATGGCGATGGCATGCAGTTGATCCGCGAGTTGCGCACCTGGACGGAAGTGCCGGTGCTCGTGCTGTCGGCCCGCGTGGATGAGCGCGACAAGATCGACGCGCTCGATGCCGGCGCAGATGATTACCTGACGAAACCCTTCGGCGTGGGCGAGCTGGTTGCGCGCCTGCGCGTGCTGTTACGGCGGCACGCCAAGCGCGGCGAAGACGGGGGCAGCATCATCCGCTTCGGCGAGGTCGAAGTCGACCTGGCGCGCCGCCTCGTCAGCCGCAATGGCCAAGCCGTGCATCTCACACCGATCGAATACCGGCTGCTGGCGGTGCTGCTTGGCCGCCGCGGCACCGTGATGACGCACCGCGAACTGCTGCGCGAAGTCTGGGGCCCCGCGCATTCCGACAGCAGCCACTATCTGCGCATCTACATGGGCCACCTGCGCCACAAGCTCGAGCGCGATCCGGCGCGGCCCGAGCACCTGCTGACCGAAGTCGGCGTCGGGTACCGCTTCACGGCGTAAGCCGGTTCACTGCTCCTTGATGCCTGCGGCGCGGACGATGCGGCCGTTGCTGTCGTACTCCGCACGAATGGCCGCGGCAAACTGTTCGGCCGTGCCGCCGGCCGGCACCACGGCGGCCTGCGTGAGGCGCTCGCGCAGATCGGGCGCAGCCAGCGCCTTGTTAATCTCGGCATTCAGTCGGGCAATGACGGGCGCAGGCGTCTTGGCCGGCGCGAACACACCGAAGGTCGACGCCATGTTCGCCTTGGCGTAACCAAGTTCGGTGAAGGTCGGCACGTTCGGCAGCGTATCGAGCCGATGCGGCGCACCCACCGCGAGCGGGCGCAGCTTGCCGCTCGTGATGTGTTGCATCAGGGTCGGGCCGACATTGGTCGACATGACTTCCACCTGGCCGCCCAGCGCATCCGTCAATTGCTGGCCACCACCTTTGTACGGGATGAGCGTGATATCCACGTGCGCCTGCGACTTGATCTGCTCCAGCGCGAGATGCCCCACCGTACCCAGGCCCGATGTCGACCAGCGGATCGAACCCGGCTTGGTGCGCGACTGGCTCAGCATGTCGGCAAAGCTCTTTCCCGTGAACGACGGCGTGCCCAGCAGGATCATCGGGGCATACATGACATTGGCCACGGGCGCGATGTCTTTCTGCGGGTCATACGGAAGCTTGCTGAAATGCGGGTTGAGCGTGAGCGGGCTGACCGACGAAAAGCCCAGCGTGTAACCATCGGGCGGCGCCTTGGCCACGGCGTCCATGCCGATGCTGCCGCCGGCCCCTGCGCGGTTCTCGACCACCACGGGCTGGCCAAGTTGCGCCGACAGCTTTTCGCCCAGCGCACGCGCCACGTTGTCGGAAATGCCACCGGTCGGGTACGCGACGATGATGCGGATCGGCTTGGCCGGATAGTCCTGCGCCTGTGCAGGCACAGCGGAAAGCAGCGGCAGGCCGGCGCACAGCAGCACGGCAGAGGCAATCAGACGACGGCGGGCAGTACGTGCGGAAGTCATGGCGCAATGTCAGATGAACGAAACAGGAAGCAACATTGTAGGCGGATGCCCAGGCAACCTCGCCCGACGACGCACAAAAACAGCCGGTAAAAGAAAAGGCGCCCGAAGGCGCCTTTTCCGTTCCCAATCGAGTGACAGCGTCGATTAGAAGATGTGGCGAATACCCACGCCAACGCTGGTCTGGTTCGACTTGCCAGTGCCGGTTGCGTTGCCGCCACCCGACAGTTCCGGCAGAGCTGCGTCCTTGACCTTGTTGTAGTCGACCGTGCCATACACTTGCGTGCGCTTGGACAGAGCGTACTCAGCCAGCAGCACACCGGTGTAGCGCTTGCCGTCGTTGCCGGCGGTCAGAGCAGCGTTCTTGATGCTGTCGTAGTAGAACGCGCCCGTCAGAGCCAGGGCCGGGGTGATGTTGTACGTCACGCCCAGGATGCCGACGTGGTCACGACGCTTCGTGGCGCCCGGGGTCAGGCCAGCGCCCGAGGTGGCGTTGCCGTAGATGTTCAGGCCGAAAGCGCTGCCGCCGACGCAGTTTGCCGAGCTGTTCACGCAACCCGTGGCGTCGCTGCTGTCGATGTAGCCAGCGAACAGCTTGGCTGCAGCGATGGTGTAGTTACCACCGATACCCCACACGGTTTGCTTGTTGCCAGCAACGTCCTTGTGCTGTTGTGCGAAGGCGCCGATGTAGGCCGGGCCGAATTCATAGGCCACCGTGCCGCCAACGTACGAGTTCTGGCTTGCAGCGCCAGCCACTTCGCCAAAGCCGTAGGCCAGGCCGACCGACAGGCCGTTCCACTTGCCTTCGTACTTCAGCATGTTGGATTCACGCAGACCGGTCAGGCCGTAGTACATCCACGAGTTGCCGTCGTAGTTACCCACGCCCAGCGGGTCGAAGTTGCCGCCGGTCGTGAAGCCGAAGTTGTATTGACGGCCCAGCGTGATGGTGCCCAGGTCCTTGTTGGACAGGCCCACGAACGATTGACGGTTGAACAGCGTACCCGAGCTGCTCATGCGGCCCGAATCCGAGTTGAAGCCGCTTTCCAGCACGAACAGTGCCTTGTTGCCGCCGCCCAGGTCTTCCGAGCCCTTCAGGCCCCAGCGGCTGTTCGACACAGCACCGCTTTCCATCTGGGTCACGCTGTTGCCAGCTTGGTTGGCGTTGTTGATGTAGTGAATGCTGGTATCGACAATACCGTACAGCGTCACGCTCGATTGGGCGTAGGCAGAACCTGCGAACAGGGCGCCAACTGCAACCAGAATGGCAGACTTTTTCATGTGGGCTCGTAATAAAAGAGTTGTCTCAAACCGCCCGACCCCGTGTGCATGAGGTTGGGCTCCTCCGTTTCCTTAACTTCCGTGTCGGAAGTGCCGCGCAAATTTAACAAAAGCCCATATGCGCGGCAAAGTAATTCACGGAATCGTTCTACCAAGTGTGGTACGCGCGCATCGCTCTTAATGCGCCGCACCAAATCGGCCTACGACAAGGCTTGCCAGCGCGTCGCGCCCTGCTGTGGTGCACCAAGGCGGACCGCGATCCTTGAGCCGCTCTCTTGATTAGACAAAAAGGTTGGGCGGATTGCCGGGGCGTTACGTCATTGGCGCGTTTTTCAGCGCCATTCACGCTGACTTGCATCATTTCGGCGCCGACAACAAACCGTTCGTCGCACCACCGTGGATACGGCATGCCCCCTGACCTAGGCTGTAGACCGTGGCAGGACATCAAATGACCACGAACAACACCGAAAATCAGTTGAAGAAGGAGTTCGCCATGCGACTCAAGCAAATGGGGTTGGCCGCCATGTTGGCGGTCGGAGCCCTCGCGGCGGGCAGCGCTTGGGCGCAAGCCAGCCGCGTGGAAGTGTTCGGCCAGAATGCACGGGCCGAGCGGTTTGACGTCTATAGCGACGGTGCCCGCACCGGACGCTTCGACACGTATACAGAAGGCGCACGCAGCGGCCGCTTCGATCCGTATTCGGACGGCATGCGCAGCGACCCGGCCGGCCGCTCCCGCGACGGCGGCGGTACGGTCTACGGGTACCCGGTTCCGAATTGATGCGCTGAGCGGCATTCACCGCGTTCGTCACGCATTGATCAATTACGGGCCGGTCTCCAGGCATCCTCCGTTTTCCGCCTCTTGGCCCACTCTGGCCCCGCTGGTGATGCGCCAGCGGGGCTTTTTCATGCACGCTCAGATGAGCTTGTCGAGCGTGATCGGCAATTCGCGCACGCGCCGGCCGGTGGCGTGATAAACGGCGTTGGCAATGGCTGCCGGCACGCCGGTAATGCCGATCTCGCCAATGCCCTTGGCGCCCAGCGGGTTGATGTGCGGGTCCGCCTCGTCGAGCACGAGGATGTCGATGTCGGGCACATCGGCGTTCACGGGCACGTGATACTCCGCCAGGTTGTTGTTGACGATGCGGCCGTAGCGCGTATCGAACAGGCTTTTTTCGAACAGCGCCATGCCCATGCCCCAGACGATGCCGCCCATGAGCTGGCTACGGCCCGTCTTGGCGTTGAGCAACCGCCCCACGCCGTAGCTCGCCACGATGCGCGAGACGCGGATCACGCCCAGGTCCGCATCGACATGCACCTCGGCAAACACCGCGCCGAACGAGTGCATTGAGTACTTCTGCTTCTCCTCGCCCGGCTGCACCTTGGCGGTCACCTCGATGGGACGGCCGTGGCGCGCGACCACGGCGGCCACGGGCTCACGCGCACCGCTGCGAGCCATCAAGAAGCCGTCGGCCACGGTCATCTCGCTTGCGGCCAGCCCATGCAGCGGCGAACCGGCATCGGCAATGGCCGCGGCAATCAAGGCGTCGCGGGCCTGCGCGCCGGCGGCCTGCACGGCGGGCGATACGCTGGCCACACTCTGCGAGCCGCCCGACACCGGCGCCTCGGGCATGCGCGTATCGCCCAGGCTGAAATGCACGCGGTCGACGGGCATGCCCATGGCATCGGCGGCCACCTGCGTCATCACCGTGTAGGTGCCCGTGCCCAGATCCTGCGAGCCCGATTCGACCTGCGCCGTGCCGTCCGGCAGGTAGCGCGCGGTGGCACCCGCCGCGCTGCGGTTGGCGGGGTACGTGGCCGTGGCCATGCCCCAGCCGATGCGTGTATTGCCTTCGCGCATGCTGCCGGGCTGCGGGTTGCGGCGTGCCCAGCCGAAGCGTTCGGCGCCGGCGCGGTAGCACGCCGCCAGCGATTTGCTCGACCACGGGATGCGTTTCTCGGGGTCTTGCGCGGCGTCGTTGCGCAAACGCAGTTCTACGGGGTCCATCCCTAGCGTGTACGCCATCTCATCCAGCGCCACTTCCAGTGCGAACGTGCCGGTGGCTTCGCCAGGTGCGCGCATGAACGTCGGCGTGCCGATGTTGAGCCGCGCGAGCCGATGCGTGGTCCGCTGGTTGGGCGTGTCGTAAAGCATGCGGGTGACGATGGCGCACGGCTCGGTCCAGTCTTCGATCATCGACGTGGTGGTCAGCGAATCATGCGAGATGGCAGTGAAGCGGCCATCGCTGGCGGCGCCCACGGCGATGCGCTGCTCGGTGCGCGGGCGCCCGCCAACCGGGCCGAACATCTGCGGGCGTTCCAAGACCAGCTTGACGGGCCGCCCCGCCTGGCGCGCGGCCATCGCCGCCAGCACCACGTGCGACCACACCGAGCCCTTGCAGCCGAATCCGCCACCCACGAACGGGCACATCACGCGCAGCTTGTCGGGCGACAAGCCGAGCGTCTTGGCGACGGTGCGGCGCACGCCCGAGACGTATTGCGTGCTGTCGTACAGCGTGAGCGAATCGCCCTCCCACACGGCGATGGTGGCGTGCGGCTCCATGGGGTTGTGCGCTTCCATGGGCGTCCCGTAGACGGCCTCGATGCGCCGCGCCGCCTGCGCCATGCCGGCAGCCATATCGCCGCGTGTGGTGTCGGCCGATTGCGTCTGCACCTTGCCAGGCGAGTGCGCATCGGCGCGGGCGGTTTCGAAATCGAGCCGCGCGGGCTGCTGGGCAACCTCCACGCGCACCATGCGGGCTGCGGCCTGGGCGTGTTCCAGCGTGTCGCCCACCACCAGCGCAACGGGCTGGCCGTTGTAGTGCACCTGATCGTCCTGCAGCAAAGAAAGCGCGCGTCCAGCCGGTGGTTCCAGCGCGGGCTTGCCTCCATTGGGCAGGCGAGGTGCATTCTCGTGCGTCATCACCAGCAGCACGCCGGGCATGGCTTGAGCGACGTGGGTATCGACCCGCGTGATGCGTCCGGCAGGCACCGTGCTCTGCACCAGCACGGCATGCACCAGGCGCGGCACCTGAAACTCTGCGGAGTAGCGCGCCTGGCCCGTGACTTTGAGCAGACCGTCCGTGCGGTCCAGCGGTTGGCCGACGTTGCTCATGCCACACCTCCGGTCGGATTGGTCGGATTGGTCGGATTGGTCGGATTGGTCGCATTGGCAGCCACGGCCAGCGCGCGTGCTACCGCCCGCTGTGCGAGCGGCACCTTGAAGCCGTTGTCACGCAGCGGCTGCGCACCCTGCACGGCCAGTGCACCGGCCTGGGCAAACAACTGCGCGTCCAGCACCTGCCCCGCCAGCATCTGCTCCGCCGCATGCGCGCGCCACGGCTTGTGCGCCACGCCGCCAAGCGCAATGCGCGCCTCCCGAATCGTCCTCCCATCCTCCTGCAGCGCCAGCGCCGCAGCCACCGACACCAGCGCAAACGCATAGCTCGCGCGGTCGCGCACCTTCAGGTAGTGCACCTGCGTGCCGAACACCGGCGGCGGCAAGTCGATAGCGACGATCAGCTCGCCGGGTCCGAGTGTCGTGTCGATTTCGGGGTGCGCTTCCGGCAGCCGATGGAACGCTTCGATGGGAATACGCCGCTCACCGTGCGCGGCATGCACCACCACCGTGGCATCCAGGGCGGCCAGCGCGACAGCCATGTCGGACGGATGCGTCGCCACGCACGCCTCGCTTGCACCGAGGATGGCATGCATACGGTTGAAGCCCTCACGCGCGGCACAGCCGGAGCCGGGCTGCCGCTTATTGCACGCCGGGTACGCTGTGTCGTAGAAGTAATGGCAGCGTGTGCGCTGCATCAGGTTGCCGCCGTTGGTGGCCATGTTGCGGAGCTGCCCGGACGCGCCCGACACGATCGCCTCGCTCAGGAGCGGATACCGCGAGCGCACCAGCGGATGCGCCGCCGTATCGGCATTGCGCGCCATCGCGCCCAGGCGCAGGCCACCGTCGGGCAACGCGCGTATCTGCGCCAGCGGCAGGCGGCTCACGTCCACCAGCCGCTGCGGCTGCTCGATGCCGCCCTTCATCAGGTCCAGCAAGTTCGTCCCGCCGCCGATGTAGCGGGCGCCCGGCTCATGGCCCAGGCGCACGGCAGCTTCGAGGGAAGACGCACGGTCATAGGCAATCGATTGCATGGCGGCTCCTCAGGCAGCGTTGCCAGACTTGGCAGCCACCACGCGAATCGCCGCCACGATGTTGGGGTACGCGCCACAGCGGCAGAGGTTGCCGCTCATGCGCTCGCGTATTTCATCTTCAGTCAGCGAAACGGGGCCGTCATTGCCCAGTGCCGCGGGCGACGTGACCGTGCTGGGCATACCGCGGCGCGCCTCTTCCAGCACGGCCACCGCCGAGCAGATCTGCCCCGGCGTGCAATATCCGCACTGAAACGCGTCGTGCTCAAGAAACGCGGCCTGCACCGGATGCAGCGCCGCGCGGTCGACCACGCCGTCTTGCGCGTGCGCCAATCCTTCGACGGTGGTGATGGTCTCGCCCTCGTGCATGATCGCCAGCGTCAGGCAGCTGTTGATGCGTCGGCCGTTCATGAGGACGGTGCACGCGCCGCACTGGCCGCGGTCGCAGCCTTTCTTGGTACCGGTCAGTCCCAGCACTTCGCGCAGCGCATCGAGCAACGTGACGCGCGGCTCCAACGACAGCGCATACGGCTTGCCGTTGATATTGAGCGATACCGGCCGCGCAGGCGCCAACGCAGCGGGACGTGCCGGGGCCGACGCGGAAGTGCGCGCGCCGGCCGACTCGTGCGGCAACGCAAACGCCGAGGCCGCGGCCGCGGCGCCCTGCAGGAAGCCGCGCCGGCTCGGGCGCACAGGCGGCCCATCCGGGTCGTTGGCGGGGTCATTCGATGCCGCTAAGGGACGTTCAAACATGGCGCGCGCTCCACCGGCCGGGGCGGCCGTAGCTGGGGACATGCGTCAGGGGAAAGCAAGCGGAATACCCGGCACCCGGGCGTTGGGAAACCACCGAACAGTGGCTTCGCGAAGGGGAATTGCTGCGGCGCGTGTAAGGCTTACGCGCCGCGTTGCAGTGCGGTTACCTGGCCGGGCCGACGCGATCGCGCGACACATCCATGACCATGCGCGTCAACAGGTACAGGCGCGGCACGATGGAGTTCAGGTCGACATATTCGGCGTCATTCGAGTGCGCGCCAAAGCTCGCCAGACCGAAGCGCTCGATCACGGGCGCCTTGGTTTTCGAGGCGGCAAACGCGGCATCGGTGCCTCCGCCTTCGGCCTTGTCGTCAATCTCCAGCGTCTTGCCGAGTTCGCCATAGATCTTCTGGGCGTGCTCGGCCAGCGCGCGCGACGCCGGCGTGGCTTCCAGCGGCGGGCGGCGGCGCTCGAACCGGGCCGAGACCTGGGTATCCGGAATCAGCTTGTTCTTGATGCGCTCGTTGACCACCTCTTCCAGCTTGTCGGCATCAGCCGCCCGCAGCAAGCGCACGTCGGCCTGGGCGCTGGCCACGGCGGGGATCACGTTGCGGTTGGTGCCCGCCTGCGCCACCGTCCAATTCACCTTCAGGCCGGTATCAGGCTTGGACAGATCGCGCATCTGCAGGATCTGGTGCGACAGCTCGTACAGCGCGTTGCGGCCCTGTTCCGGCGCGCCGCCCGCGTGCGAAGCCTTGCCCTTCACATCCAGCAGGATCGCGCCGATGCCGCTGGTGGCCAGCGACAGCTTGTCGGAGGTCACGCGCGTGCCTTCGCACGAGAACACGGCGTCCTGCTCGGCGCCCAGCTTGGCCTGCATGGCCCGCGCGCCCGGCGAGCTGATCTCCTCGTCGCCGTTGATCAGCACCGTGAGCGTGCCGTACTGCTTGAAGTTGACGGCCTGCAGGATCGATACCGTGTGCAGGATGACCGCCACGCCGTTCTTGTCGTCGGCAATGCCCAGGCCGTAGGCGCGCTCACCGTCGATGCGGAATGGCTGGTGCGCAAGCATGCCCTTCAAGTACACGGTATCCATGTGCGCGATCAGCATGATGTTGCGCTTGCCCTCGCCCTTGAAGCGCGCAAGCACCATCTTGCCGATCTTCTCGGGCGTGTCGGCCATGCGGTAGGCATGGTCGCTGGGGTCGATGAGCTTTACGTCGCCGCCCATGCCGCGCAGGCGCTCGGCGATCACGCCGGCAATCTTGTCCAGGCCTTCGATGTCCTTGCTGCCCGATTCGATCGAGACCAATGTCTTCATGGTGTCGATCAGCGCCGGTTTTTCCTGCTGGGCACGCTTGTAGATTTCAGCCGGCGGCACGGCGGCGGCCTGGCCGGCAGCCAGCGCACCCACCATTGCGATGACGGCGAGCACTGCAGGGCGCACGCCCTTGGGCAGCAACGGGGCTCTCATGAATGTTTCCTCACCTGTTCTTAGTTATGGTCTGCAACAAAACGGCGATTTTCGCACGCCCGCCTGAGCGTTGCCCGAGGGCTATCCCCCCTTTGGGTAGGCGCATGACACCGCGCAAAGGAATACTGATAGAGATGCGTAAAACGAAAGCGCCGGGCTGACACTCTCGCTACAATTGCTGCCATGCAATACATCCATGTCGTCAACGGCGATGTTGCCGGCGCCACGCTCAAGCAGGCGCTCGCACAGGCTGGCCGCCCCGATTCCGTAGTCGTACTGCGCGACGATCTCGCCGTCGGGCCGCTGGTCGACGTCGACAGCGTCGCCATGGCGCGCTCCGGCTTCTGGCAGCGCGTGGCGCCCAACAGCAATATCGACTTCGCCGCCGAGATGCGCGATGCACTTGCGTCGCTCGCCGATCTGCGCGATGCCACCACGGAAGTCGCCATCTGGCACGGCCAAAGCGCGTCGGACCAGCTCATGCTGCGCCGCGTGGCGTTTCACCTGCACCAAGCGCCCCAGCGCATCAATGAAGTCGGCATGGATGTGCGCGAACTTGAGGCGCCCAACGGTCAAGGCCCGCTGACGACCATCGGCATGTATTCGGGCGCCCGGCTGGCGCGGCGGTTTTCGACCATCGCGCCGGTATCAGTGCTGCGCATCGGCCGCCTGGCCTACGAATGGCAGCAGACCGTGCGCGAAAACGCCGATACGCGGCTGTGGAAAGGCAACACGCTGGTGCCGGTGTCGTACGGCACGGTGGATGAAGTGATCCTGGAGCACGTTCCCACCGACTGGGCCAGCGCCCGCGACGTGGTCGGCAGCATCATGGGCGCCATCGACGGGCTGCTCGCCAGCGACTGGTTCGTCTTCTGGCGCTGCCGCGAACTGGTCGGCAACGGTCAGTTGCTGCTACGCGGCGAGGCCGATTCGCTCAGCACCTGCGAACTGCGTCGCAATGTGAGCGTGGCCGTGTAAGTGCCACCCGAAACCTGGATCTGCCCCGAGGAGCGCCGAAAGCGCTCCTTTTTTATTTGTTCGCGCTGCTTGCGCATGAATCGCGTCCGTAACCGGCGCGAGTCAGCCGTCTCGGCGGAGGCCTGCGCGCGCGGGACAATCAATCGGGGCGTCTGCGTCGCCACCGTCGACCTCGTTGGCGAGATCGCTATCAGGCTGCGTGCTTTCCACGTCGCTATGAACGTCGCCCTCGCCCCATGGCAGGCCGGATTCGCGCAGGCGCTTGCGCTGGGTGCGGTCGCGCTGGAACATTTCGGCCAGTTCGTCGCGCCCCTGCTGTGCAAGGGACACAAGCTTCTTCTGGTCGCGGTAAACCGGGTAGACCTGCTCCATTGAATTGAGCGTATGGCGGCGGAACGTCTGCGCGATGCGGTGCGCTTCGTACGGCTCCTTGCCCAGCCCTTCCAGCACCCGGCGGCTGAGCATGAGCGAGCCCTCGAACATCTCCCGCTCGATCACTTCCACGCCGCGGTCGCGCAGTTGGTACACGTGCGACACGTTGCGCGCCCGCACGTACAGCTTCAGGTGCGGAAAACGCTCGCGCACACGGTCGACTACCTCCAGGTTGGTCTCCATGTCGTCGATGGCGACAACCATCATGCTGGCCTTGTCGGCGCCGGCGGTTTCCAGCAGGTCCATGCGCGTGGCGTCGCCGTAGAAGACCTTGAAGCCGAAGCGGCGCAGCATGTCGATCTGGTCCGGGTCGTGATCGAGCACGGTCGCGCTGTAGCCCTGGCTGTACAGCATGCGGCCGACGATCTGCCCGAAACGGCCGAAGCCCGCGATGATGACCTGGTTGTCCTGTGGGTCGATGGCGTCGGGTGCGCGCTTCTTTCCGTCCATCAGACGCGGTACGAGCACCTTGTCGTGCAGCAGCAGGAGCAATGGCGTCGCGGCCATCGACAGCGCCACCACGAGGTTGAGCGCAGCGGCGGTCTCCGCACCCAGCACGTTGCCGGCCACACCGGGGCCGAACACCACGAATGCAAATTCACCGCCTTGCGAGAGCAGGAAGGCAAACAGCCACGCCTGCCCACGCGCAATGCCAAAGCGGGTGGCAAGCAGGCGCAGCGCGCCAATCTTCACCGCCAGGAACACCGCAACCAGCCCGATCACGGCCAGCGGCTGGCGCATCAGCACGCCAAAATCGATCGACATGCCAACGGCCAGGAAGAACAAGCCGAGCAGCAGCCCCTTGAATGGCTCGATATCGGTTTCGAGCGCGTGACGGTATTCGGAATCGGCCAGCAGCACTCCGGCAATGAAAGCACCCAGCGCCATCGACAAGCCGACGCTGTGCATCAGCAGCGCAATGCCCACCACCAGGAGCAGCGAGAACGAAGTGAACATCTCGCGCATGTTGGTGCGGGCAATGGCGCGCAGCACCGGCCGCAACAGCGTGCGGCCGCCAAAGATCACGGCAGCCACCACGCCCACCGCCTTGGCCGCAGCCACCCAGCTATGGCCGTCGGACGCGTCGCTTGCCTCGGTCGCCAGCAACGGCAGCAGCGCGATCATCGGGATGGCCGCAATGTCCTGGAACAGCAGAATGCCGAAGCTGGCCGTGCCAGCGGGCGTGCGCATGAGGTTGCGCTCGGAGAGCGTGGCCAGCGCAATCGCCGTGGACGACAGCGCCAGCCCCAGCCCCGCCACCACAGCCGCGCGCCACGGGTGGCCCACCGCCATGACCGCCAGCCCGACGGCCAGCGCGCACACCACAATCTGCAGCCCGCCGTAACCGAAGATGCTGCGCCGCAGCGACCACAGCCGCGCCGGCTCCAGCTCCAGGCCAATCACAAACATCATCAGCACGACGCCGAATTCCGAGAAATCCAGAATCGACTGCACATTGGTGATGAGCCGCAAGCCCCACGGCCCCACGATCACCCCGGCCAGCAAATAGCCGAGCACCGAGCCCAGCCCCAGCCGACGCGCCAACGGCACTGCCGCCACGGCCGCGGCCAGGTAGATGACGAAATTGACGAGCAGATCGTGCGATTGCATGGGCAAGGAAGAAGTCGGAAACCTCAGGTGACGGCGTCGGTCGGGAGCCAGGGTTGCAGCGCGGCGCGCACCTCGGCGATATGGGCGTCGATGACGTCGGCAGGCACGTCGTCAGCGTCGTGCAGCACATGCGGCGGCTGCCATTGCATGCCGCACAGCGCGGCGGTCTGCTGCAGCGGCAGCAAGAACATGTCGAACGTGTGGCCGTGGATGCCATCCGGGTTGTAGGAATGGGCACGGCCGCCAGTAGTGGCCAGCACCATCAGATGCTTGCCGCGCAAGGCGGTGCCGTCCGGCCCGTAGGCCCAGCCCATCTCCAGAACCACGTCGATCCACTCCTTGAGCAGCGACGGCGTGGCGTACCACTGCACCGGAAACTGGAAGACGATCAGCTCCGCAGCTTCCACCGCCTCCTGCTCGTGGCGCACGTCGATGTCGAAATCGGGGTAATGGCGATAGAGATCGTGCATGGCCACACCGGGCAGGCTGGCCAGCGCACGCGCGAGCGGCTTGTTGGCGCGCGAACGGCGCGGCGCAGGATGCGCGTAGATCACAAGAATGCGCGAGGGCGTCATGGAAAATCAGGAGGCTGGGGCGTCTTGATGGCGCATCTTCGCACGGCTATTGTTGAGCGGCGTTACGAGCGGGGATCGCGCTTCGAGTGGTGATGTAACGCGCCCAGCACCTGAAAAGCGTGCCCTCCCTCGCTTTTGCGCGGCGCAGCATTTACGTTGTTGTCGCACCACACCGCTGGAAGCCGTGCTCGGATGCGCTAAATCAATGATTTATCGGGAAATCCTGCGGAAAGCCTGACGCCAGACTTACGGGGAAACCCTGATTGCACTACAATAGCATGGTGCGTTGCACAACACTCAGTTGCACCCGATTGAGTGCCCCGGAGGTGCCATCCGCGCCTCCGATTCATCACTTCGCTGCCTTCCACTGAAGCGCGCGATCAGAACAGGAACCGTGTCGTGAACCCGCTCGAACTGAGCAAGGCCATCGGCGTCGTCACCCAGGACGACATCGACAAAACGGAAGCAGCGCAAGGTGCGCCGCGTTCCACCGTGCTGGTGCGCGAGCTTGCTGCCCACCACCGGTCGCGCCTGCTCAAACACCTGCTCGCCCTGGGCGAGGAGGACCGCCTGCTGCGATTCGGCCAGGTGGTGCGGGATCACGTCATCGAGGCGTACGTCGACAGCATCGATTTCGACCACGACAAGGTCTTTGGCGTCTACAACGAGCGCCTTGAGTTGACCGGCGTGGGCCACCTTGCGTACCTGCGCGACAACCCGCAAGGGCGCGTGGCGGAGTTCGGCGTGTCGGTGTCGGAATCGGCGCGCGGCAAGGGCGTAGGCAGCGCGCTGTTCCAACGTGCCGCCATGCACGGCCAGAACACCAAGGTGCGTACGCTGTACATGCACTGCCTGTCGCGCAATGCGGCCATGATGCACATCGCCAAGAAGGCGGGTATGCGTGTGCAGTACGCCTATGGCGAAGCCGATGCCTATCTCGAACTGCCGCCCGCCGACACGATGAGCCTGCTGACGGAAGCCATCGACGAACAAGTGGCCGACCTGGACTACATGCTCAAGCGCAACCTGCGCGATGTGCGCCGGTTCGGACAGCGCTTCTGGCGCTCGCTGGCGCCCCAAAAGCGTACTGTGTAACTGCTTCGCCCAACAAGAAACGCCCGGTTCCCGCCGGGCGTTTTTGTTTTACATGACACTTTTGGATTGCTCGCAATTTAATGTAAGTCATTTCAATAAAATAATATCTGCAAAAAGCGCCATCGATATTCCCGGACTTATTTTGTGATGTCAGTCCGACATGCCATTACGCATATTGAGTAATTTTATTTAAATCACTCAAGCTCCCGCCATACCGCTCGATAGTGCATTCGTTATCGATTATGACGGGGACAAACATGCGCTTCTCGAAAATGAAGGTGGCCACCCAACTGGCGTGGGGTTTTGGCTTGACGATGGGGCTGCTAGTGCTGCTCATGGCATTCAGCCTGCAGCGCATGTCAGATTTTCGGCGGCTGCTGGAAGACACCACGGAAATCAACGCCGTGGAAGCCAAGCTCGCCGCAAAAATGTATTCGAGCGTCACTGAACGGGCATTGGCGTATCGGAATATCGTGCTGCTGGAACAGCATGACGAAATTCAGCTCGAACTGAGCCGTATTGAAAAGCAGGAGGCCCTGTACAGCGAGGCCGACCGCAAGCTCGGCCGCATGTTCGACGCGTTGCCGGACACCACCACCGAAGAAAAAACGCTGCTTGCGCAAATCCGGCAGCAGACTGAATTGGCCGCGCCGTTCGCAACGCGCGTCAAGGCGCTGATTGCCGCCGGCCACAAGGAAGACGCGTACAAGGTGTTGCGCTTCGAATTCCGCCCCGTGCAGCGCGCTTGGTGGGATCTGCTCGGCAAGCTGCAGGCGTTTGAAGAAAAGCTCAACGACGAAAACACCGCCAAGGCCAAGTCGAGCTATATCGACAGCCGCAACTGGCTGCTGGCCCTGAGCGTGCTGGCGCTGTTGGTGAGCCTCACGGCCAGCACCCTCATCACGCGCGGGCTGCTGCGCAAGCTCGGCGGCGAGCCCGGCACGGTGGCCGACATTGCCAGCCAGATCGCCGGCGGCAACCTGGCCGTGGTCATCGACACGCGTCACGACAATCCGGCAAGCCTCATGCACGCCATGAAGCGCATGCGCGACAGCCTCGCCACGATTGCCGAACAGGTGCACACCAGCACCGACACGCTGGCCACGGCATCGGAGCAGATCGCCACCGGCAACTTCGATCTGTCGACCCGCACGCAGGAACAGGCCTCGGCGCTCGAAGAATGCGCCGCGTCAATGGAAGAACTCAACGCCACCGTCAAGCAGAATGCCGAGCACGCGCGGCACGCCAACCAACTCGCCGCCACAGCCGCCGAGGTCGCCACGCAAGGCGGCACGGTGGTGGCGCGCGTGGTGGACACCATGGGCGCGATCAGCGAATCGGCACGCAAGGTGAGCGAGATCATCGGCGTGATCGACAGCATTGCGTTCCAGACCAACATCCTCGCGCTCAATGCGGCCGTGGAAGCAGCGCGCGCCGGCGAGCAGGGGCGCGGCTTTGCGGTGGTCGCCAGCGAGGTGCGCGGGCTGGCGCAGCGCTCTGCCGCGGCAGCCAAGGAGATCAAGCTGCTGATCAGCGATTCGGTCAACCACGTGGATGCGGGCAACACGCTGGTGGAGCAAGCCGGCACCACGATGCAGGATGTCGTGACCAGCATCCACCGCGTGACCGCCATCGTGACCGAAATCATGGGCGCGACCGACGAGCAGGCCAGCGGCATCGACCAGATCCACCGCGCCATCACGCAGATGGACGAAGTCACGCAGCAGAACGCCGCGCTGGTTGAAGAAGCGGCCGCAGCGGCGGAATCGATGCGCGAGCAGTCGAGCCGACTGGTGGGTGTGGTGAGCGTGTTCAAGCTGGCAAACCAGGTGAAAGCCGCAGCCCCCGCAGCGCGCATCGGCTACCACCAACCCGCCCTGTTGCCGGCTTGAGCCGGAGGACGCCGCGATGAAATCTGCCCTGTCTTCCTGCGCCGGCCCCGCTGCACGCAACGTCTACTGGCATGCCGGCTCCGTGGCTGACGAAGCCCGCGCGCATCAGTTCGGCCATGCGCCGCTCACGTTATGGCTCACAGGCTTGAGCGGCGCGGGCAAGTCCACCCTCGCCTATGCGCTGGAAAAGCGCTTGTACGAAACATGCCAGCGCTGCGCCGTGCTCGACGGCGACAACCTGCGTCACCACCTGAACCACGATCTCGGCTTTACCGAAGCCGACCGCACGGAGAACCTGCGCCGCGCCGCCGAGGTGGCGCGCCTCATGAACGACGTCGGCCTGATCGTCGTGACGGCGTTCATCTCGCCGCTGCGCTCCGATCGCGAGATGGCGCGCGAGATCATCGGCGCAGACAGGTTTGTGGAAGTGCACGTCTGCACCGCGCTTGATGTGTGCGAGGCGCGCGACCCGAAGGGGCTGTACGCCCGGGCGCGCGGCGGGCAGATCCCCCAGTTCACCGGCGTGTCGTCGCCGTATGAGGCACCGGAGGCGCCGTCGCTGCAGCTCGATACCGGCGCCATGCCGCTGCTGGCGGCCACAGCCGCGCTGCACGCGCACTTGTCCGCCTGGCTGGACACCCGTCAACCGGAGACCGTTCGATGACCGCCCTTCCCCGTCCCGTCCTGATGATTCCGCTGCGCCGCTGCGGCAGCCACGCGCTGCGCCTGCGCCTGAACTTCAACCCGGCGTTCTACGCGCCGTATCCGCTGCACATCGTCGACTTCATGCCGCTGGTGCCGCTGTACGGCAACCTGCAGGACGATCGCGCCTACTTCCGCCTCGTGACCGACGTGATCGGCCTGCAGGCGGCGAGCATGGTGAAATGGCCCGGCATGGTGTTTGATCCGGTGGAGGTATTCGAAGCCCTGCGCGACCAACCGCGCAGCGTGCATCGCGTGGTGTGGGAACTGCTGCTGCGGGCGGGCGCACAGCACGGCGCCCGCGTCGTCATGGACAAATCGCTCGACAGCGTTCACTACGCCGCCGAACTGATGACGCTCTTCCCGGACATGCGTTTCCTGAACGTGGTGCGCGACCCGCGCGCGCAGGTCGCGTCAATGAACCGCGCGATCATCCACGACTTCGACACCCTGCTGAACACGCAGACCTGGGTGGCCGCGCACCGCGCCGCCAACGCACTCATCGCCCAGTATCCGGAGCGCACGTGCACCATCCGCTATGAAGATTTCCTGGTCGATCAGGAAAGTACGTTGCGCCGCATATGCAGTTTCCTGGAGATCGACTTCCTGCCACAGATGCTGGATGTCTCGCGCTCGGCCGAAGCGCGGCAGATTTCGCGGTTGTCGGCGCTGTGGACGTCCAACTGCTTTGCGCCCATCACCGCCAATATCGACAAATTCCACCAGCAGTTGTCGATGGACGAAATCACGATCATCGAAACCCTGGCGCGCGACGACATGACCCGCTACGGCTATGCCCCGTTGACCGCCGCCAACGCCCACATCGAAACACGCGAACTGGAAGCGGCACGCATGCGCTCCGAAGCCGACCGCCAGACGGCGTGGCGCGCTCTGGAAGCCGACAACTACCGCGATTTCGTCTTGCGCCGCCACCGCGCTGATTTTCTGAGCAGCGTGCGCGAGCGGCTCATGCTCCAAGCGATGACGGCGGCGGCCGTCAAACCCACGGTACCGCATCGGCTGGAGGTGCTGACCGACCCGGCTGCGTTTGAAGTCGCGGACTAACCGACGCGCCCGCTTGGGTGCCGATGCGTTGCCGCGGACGGCCGCCAGCCACCGGCAAGGTACATAAACAGCCGTTAACACGCGGCTGGCGAGCGCTGGCTACCATGCCCCTCCACAGGTCACGCAACCACGGAGGGGCGCATGGTCACCAAGGCCCAGGTCAAACCGAAAACCGATTTCGAGCGCTGGCAGGATTACATCAACACCTCCACCCAGCACCCCGACCGCTGGAACGGCTACGACTGCGATATCCAGTCTGCCGTGGGGGAATACAACCGTTATCTGATGGGCAACGCCGGTTATCTGCCGCTGGACTGGCAGATCGTCAAAGCGATGGTGTGGGTCGAGACCGGAGCGGATTCGGAAGCGTGGCAGACCAAGCCGATGCAGATCGGCAACTTGGGGGACCCCGGTTTGAATACCTTGCTACGCGGCGAAGAGGGCAGCGACCTGATCGTCCCTCCGGCCATCCGCACCCGGCTGAATGCGGGCCTGGCCCGAACGGTGCCAGCGTGGAACATTCGCGCCGGTATCGGCTACCTGCTCACGCGCATGGCAAAGTTCGACGTCAGGAGCGTGCGCGACACCGACGACAAGGTCTATGAGGTCACCGTCAAGGCGGGCGACAGCCTCGACAAGATCGCCCGCGCGCAAGGCTCTACCCTGGCGGAGATGCGCGCGCTCAACCCGAATGCCGCAACACTCAAACCCGGGCAAGTGGTCAAATACCGCAAAGCCGCCATGCGCAAGGTGATTACCGGCTGGCGGCCGGTGACGACGCAAAACATTGCCGTGCTGTACAACCACGGCGACGCCGCGTACATCCGGAAACTCGATTACGTGCTCACGCTCATCCCGAAGAACGGAACCGCCGCATGCAAGTAGGTCGCCTCCTCATCGCCGTGTCGCTGCTGGCCGCGCAATCGGCCATGGCTGCAGACACTTTGACCGGAACCTTCCGCGGCGATGGCCGTGCGTGCTACGGAGCATTGTTCGTCCGGCCGAAGACCATCGAGTGGAATGCCAGCTTCTTCAAGTGCGGCCCAACGCGCTACAAGGTGATCGAGCAGGACCTGTCGGGCGACCACCCGCACGCGGCCTTCAAGATTGAAGACCACCGCAAGCGCTGCGGCCTTGCCGTCATCGAGGTCTCGCGCTACAGCGAGTTCTCTTGGAGCGTAAAGGGCTACCAGACCATGGAGGCCTACCAGAAGCGCGAAGAACCCGGCTGGAAGGATTCCGCCGACCCCGCGCGCCAGGTCGCCCTGTGCGGCATGCGCAAGGAATAGCGCACGCACCGCGCCGCCGTCATGCAGCCGCTCCAACGCTTCGCCCTGGAGAAACACAGCGGCCCGTATGAGCAGTGGCCCATGCGCACGCGCGTGATCGTCGACGGCGTGCCTCACACCACACTCGCCATCCCTGGCTACGAACTGCTGCGGCAGTATCAGACCGATCTCGGCTTCGTCCTCATCACCAGCTACGACTGCCCGTTTGAAGAGGCGGTCTCCGTCACACTCGTCGCGCCCGACCTCTCACGTGCGATCAGCACCGGCACCATCGGCGCGGCGTACTACACGTTCTGGCTGGATGACGTCGAATGGCTCGACGCGAACCACTTTCGCCTCACCTGCGAAAACGCCGTGGGCGATTGGCTGGTCACACTGCGTGCCCGGCATATCCCGGTGTTATCCCCGGCGGTCTTCATCAAGCGCCGCGTGGCGCCACCGGTCGAACCCGCGGTGTAGAGTCAACAGCTGCCGCTTCAACGAGACCCGCACCGCCATGACCGACGACGAACGCGCCATCCGCAACGTAGTGGACACCTGGCTCGCCGCCAGCAGAAGCGGCGATCTGGCCACCTTGCTCAGCCTCATGACCGACGACGTGCTCTTCCTCACGCCCGGCCAGGCGCCCTTTGGCAAGGAGGCTTTCGCCAAGATGTCCGAAGGCATGAAGGACGTGCACGTCGACGGCACAAGCGATATTCAGGAGGTGCAGGTGTTTGGCGACATCGCGTATCTGCGCAACGCGCTGCACATCGTCGTCACCATGCCGGATGGGAAGGCGGCGCGGCGCTCAGGCCAGACGCTGACGATTCTGCGCAAAGAGGCGGATGGGAAGTGGCGGTTGGTGCGGGATGCGAATTTGGTGGTGCCGGACAATGCCTGATACGGGCGCACATCTCAAACCACCACCGGCAACGCCGTCGTATCCTTGATCCGCTCCAGCGCAAAACTGCTCTTCACATCAATCACCGCTGGATGCGCAAGCAGTTGGTCGCGTATGAAACGCGCGAAGTGCTCCATGTCTTCCACGAACACCTTGAGCAGGTAATCCATCTCGCCGGTCATGGCGTAGCACGTGACCACCTCCGGCCACGTCGCCACAGCCGCGCGAAAATTGTCGGACGGGCCTTTCCCTTTGGGCGCACCGCCCTGCTTCTCCAGCCGCACGTTGATGTACGCCGACAACCCGAGCCCGATCTTGGTCGGGTCGAGCAGCGCGGCGTATTGGCGGATGACACCGCTTTCCTCCAGGCGGCGGATGCGTCGCAAACACGGGCTGGGCGACAGATTCACCCGCTCGGCGACTTCCAGATTGGTGAGGCGGCCGTTGTTCTGCAGGACTTCCAGGATCTTGCGGTCGATCTTGTCGAGTTCCACTTTATTCATTTTTGTTGCTCCGCACCAATTAATTCGGCAATTTTCTTGCGCAAATTTAGCAAGACGGGCACAACTTCGCAATTTTTGCTTGGATCGACACTCCTACACTGCGAGGATAGTCAAAGACCTGAGCGCTGTCACAGCGCCCGCCCCGCAGGAGACTCACCATGCAATTCACGCCTTGGGAAAACCCGATGGGCACCGCCGGCTTCGAGTTCATCGAATACGCCGCGCCGGACCCCGTTGCCATGGGCAAGCTGTTCGAGAACATGGGCTTTACCGCCATCGCGAAGCACCGTCACAAGAACGTGACGCTGTACCGCCAGGGCGAGATCAACTTCATCATCAACGCCGAGCCGGATTCGTTCGCGCAGCGCTTTGCGCGTCTGCACGGTCCGTCGATCTGCGCGATCGCGTTTCGCGTGCAAGACGCCGCGTTCGCCTACAAGCGCGCGCTGGAGCTGGGCGCCTGGGGCTTCGACACGCACAGCGGCCCGATGGAGTTGAACATTCCGGCCATCAAGGGCATCGGCGATTCGCTGATCTATCTGGTGGACCGCTGGACCGGCAAGAACGACGCCAAGGCCGGCGACATCGGCAACATCAGCATCTACGACGTGGATTTCGTGCCCATCGCGGGCGCCAACCCGAACCCCACCGGGCACGGCCTGACCTACATCGACCACCTGACGCACAACGTCTACCGTGGCCGGATGAAGGAATGGGCCGAGTTTTACGAACGCTTCTTCAACTTCCGTGAAGTGCGCTACTTCGACATCGAAGGCCAGGTCACGGGCGTGAAGAGCAAGGCGATGACGAGCCCGTGCGGCAACATCCGCATCCCCATCAACGAGGAAGGGACGGAGAAGGCCGGTCAGATCCAGGAGTATCTGGACATGTACCACGGCGAAGGCATCCAGCACATCGCGCTGGGTTCGACCGCGCTGGACAAGACGGTGGACGCACTGCGTGCCAACGGCATCAAGCTACTGGACACGATCGACACGTACTACGAACTGGTCGACAAGCGCATCCCCGGCCATGGCGAAAACGTGGCGGAGTTGAAGAAACGCAAGATCCTGATCGACGGCGCTCCGGGCGATCTGCTACTGCAGATATTCTCCGAGAACCAGCTTGGCCCGATCTTCTTCGAGTTCATCCAGCGCAAGGGCAACCAAGGTTTTGGCGAGGGCAACTTCAAGGCGCTGTTCGAGTCGATCGAGCTCGACCAGATGCGCCGCGGCGTGCTCAAGGCCGACGATCAGCCGGCCTGAAGACCCTCAAACTTCAGGCGTGCTGTACCCGCACCCCGATGGTTCGCCGTCGGGGTGTTTTTTTATGGGCATGAGCTGCAGCGGCGCATGCGGCGCAGACATGGCCCGATAGCAAAATCGACCCACACCCGCCTTGCGCCTCATTGAGGATGCGGACTGGCGTGGGCAATAAAAACGGCGCCCGAAGGCGCCGCTTGCGTGCGGAGATTCAGACGAGCCGTCACTCACCCTTCGTTGCCGACGGGCCGCCCGGCATGGCCGCGGCTGCAGGAGTGTTCTTCTGCGCCTTACGGGCATCGTGACGGGCCTTCATGTAAGCGCGGATTTCGTCTTCGGTGATCTTGCCGTCGTGGTTGGCGTCGATCTGGTCGAAGCTCTTGGCAAGGCGCGGCATGCCAGCCTGCACTTCGTCCTTGCTCAGGGAGCCGTCGTTGTCCTTGTCGGCCGCCTTGAACTTGGCGTCGAAGCGTTCCGCCATCTTTTCGTGCATCTCGCCCTTGTGGGCCTTGTGCCAGGCGGCCAGCTCGTCCTTGCTGAGTTGGCCGTCGTGGTTGGTATCGATCTGGTCGAAGTTCTTCTCAAGCCAGGCGTGGCCCTTGGCCTCGTCGCGCGAGATCTGGCCGTCGCCGTTGGTGTCGATGGCCTTGAAGCCGCCTTGGTGGGCCATCCTGCCGGGGCGGGCGCTGGTTTGCGGCGCAGCCGGTGCCGTGGCGGTGGCCGGCGCCTGTGCGCTGGCGGCTGGGGCGCTGGCATCCTGGGCGCGGGCGTTCATGCCCGACATGGCCAGGAACAGGGCCGAGGTGGCGAGGAAGGCGTGGACAGCACGCTTGTTGGTCATGGTCAGCTCCTTTTCACATGGACTGTGTAGCGGATTAGAACCCGACAATGCCGACGCGTTGCCGGCTTTTACACGCTGTTACCCCAATGACATGCGCTGTAATATGCGCCCGCCACCGCATGGCGGGCCGCCAGATGCCTATTGCCAGAGGCCTATTGGTTGGCACCCGGCTGGGGGTTATCGCCCTTGCGTGCGGCAGCCGCCGCGCGGTGGCGCGGGCCGACGATACCGCCGCCCTGGTTGGCGGGCTCGTCACCCGTGTTGATCTGTGCGGGCGCAATGGGCAGCATGGCGCCCGGCATGGCGGTGTTGGCCGGGTTGTTGGGGACCGGCGGCGCGGGTGGCGTGGCGGGCGTCGATAGCGGAGCCGCGGCGCCTGCAGGTGGCAGCGGCAGCGGCGACGCATTGCGATTGGCCGGCGACACCCCCGCCACGGCGCTGGCCGGCAGCGGAATCTCTTGGCGCGTGCCATTGCGCTCAATCACCACCGAGCGCGCCTTGATTTCCACCAGCTTGAGGTTGGACGACAGCGACTTGCCGGCCCGCACGGCCTGCGGTGCGCCACCGTCAACCGACACGATGGCTGCGCCCGAACCATCCGCCAGATCGGCCACCACACCCATCACCTGCACATCGCGCGGGCCGTTCTGCGGGCCACCGCCAAAGAGCGTGACGGCCGCACCCGTCTCCAAGGCATCGGTCTGGGCCACGCGCGCCTCGCGCGGGGCGCCGAGCGAACGCAGTGACGACAGCGTCAGCGCCCAGTGCGTCAGGAGCGCACACAGGGCAGCAAACAGTACAAGACTGAGCAGGCGGGACGACTGTCGAGCGTTCATGAAATGGGGCGAGGCACCGTAGGAATACGCCGATTCTATCCGCCCTTCATGCCGGTTCGGTGAACAGCTTGGAGGTGCGGCTCTAGAGCCAACGCAGCATGACCCTGCCATGCAATATATGGTCATATGTCACGGATATACTGTGTCTCTTCCCCTTATTGCCAACTCTGTCGCCATGATGCAAGGCCAACTTCGCTCTTCCTTCCGCCAGCGCGCCCTCGCCCGACAAGCAGCGCGTGGTTTCACCCTGATCGAGATCATGGTGGTGGTGGTGATCCTGGGCATCCTCGCCGCGCTGGTGGTGCCGAAGATTATGAGCCGCCCTGACGAGGCGCGCATCATCGCCGCCAAACAGGACATCGCTTCCATTTCGCAGGCGCTCAAGCTCTATCGCCTGGACAACGGCCGCTACCCGACCACCGAGCAGGGCATTGGCGCGCTGGTCGCCAAGCCGACCACCGAGCCGATCCCCAACAACTGGAAAGGCGGCGGCTATCTGGAACGCCTGCCCAAAGACCCGTGGGGCCACCCGTACCAATATCTGAACCCCGGCGTGCGCGGTGAAGTGGACGTCTTCAGCTTCGGCGCAGATGGCCAGGCCGGCGGCACGGGCAACGACGCCGACATCGGCAACTGGGACAACTAAGCCGCCGCCGTCCCCTCCGCCCCCCGCTCACCATGCTCGGCCATTCACACCGCCGCCGGCAGGCTCTCGGCTTTACGCTGCTGGAGTTGCTGGTGGTGGTGGTCATCATCGGCATCGTGCTGGCCGTGGTGGCCGTGAACGCCACGCCCAACCCGCGCTCGCAACTGGTCGATGATGCGCAGAAGCTGGCCCGCCTGATCGAGCTCGCACAGGAAGAGGCGCAGCTCACCTCGCGCCCCGTGGCGTGGGAAGGCGATGCACAGGGCTGGCGCTTCTACGAATCCACCCCCAACGGCTGGCGCCAGCTCAACCGCGACGTGCTCGCGCCGGGCCACTGGCGCCAAAGCATGGACAACGTACAGATCGTCGCCGGTGCCGCTGCGGTGCCGGGTGCGCCGCAGCGCCTCGTGTTCGGCCGTGAGGCGATCGGCCTGCCGTGGCGCGTGGCACTGACCTCGCAAGGCTCGCGCGTGGATGTCGTGTCCGATGGCGGCCCGCGCGTGTTGACGGAGGCGCAAACGCAATGACGCGTAACCACCGTCCCACGCGCACGCGCGGCTTCACCCTGCTCGAAGTGCTGGTGGCGCTAACCATCGTTGCCGTGGCGCTCACCGCCACCATGCGCGCCATGGGCAACATGACCACCGCAAGCGATTCCCTGCAGACGCGCATGATCGCCACCTGGAGCGCCGAGAACCACCTCGCCAACCTGCGCCTGGCACGCGTCTTCCCAGACCCCGGCGCGCGCGGTTTTGCGTGCCCGCAAGGCGATACGCAACTGTGGTGCGAAGAGACCATCGCCACCACGCCCAATCCGGTGTTCCGCCGCGTGGAGGTGTCCGTCTATCCGGATGCATCCAAATCCGTGCGACTGGCCTGGCTCGTGACTCTGTTGCCAAACGATGCGCGCAATGTCTTCTAACCGTTCGGCGCGCGGCTTCACCCTGCTCGAACTGCTGGTGGCGATCACGCTGCTGGCCATCCTGGCCGTGATCGCCTGGCGCGGGCTGGACAGCATGACCCGCACGCACGAGGCGCTGGCCCAGCGCGACGAACGCATCGAAGCACTCAAAACGGCTTACGCCCAGTTCGACGCAGATTGCACCCAGCTGGCCGATCCGAACACGCTGTCGCGCTCGCCGGTGGAGGTAGACGCCAACCGCGTGCTGATGGTGCGCGACCGCCGCGACGATGGCCAGCCGCCCGCCTGGCAAGTGGTGCTTTACCGCATCGTTGACGGCCGGCTCGAACGCCTCCAGACCCAACCGATCACCAACCGTGGCGACCTGCGCAATGCGCTGGACAACCTGCGCCAGGGCGGCGTGGGCGCCGCGCGCTACCTGCTCGCCACCAACGTCGACAGCATCAGCGCGCGCGTATGGATCGAACCCGGCGGCTGGATGGACAACACGGGCGCGCTGTCTGCGGCGCTGTTCCCGGCCGGCAGCAATACCACCACCCTCACCGGCTTGCCGTCGGCTTCCACGCCCAGCGCGTCGGCCCCCTCGGCCAACACCCCGGGCGTAGTGGTGCCGGCAGCCTCGGTGCGCGCGGTGGAACTGGCATTGCTCGTGCGCATGACGCCGCAGGGCGCGCCGCAGCGCTTCACGCGCATCTGCATGACGGGGCTTTGACATGGCGCGATGCTCCCGTCGACTTGCTCAACGTCATCCGCATGCCGGGCGCCAGCGCGGCGCGGCCATCATCACAGCGCTGCTGGTGGTTACGCTGGCCGTGGTGATCGTGTCGGGCATGCTGTGGCGTCAGCAGGTGGAGATTCGTTCAGTGGAAAACCAGCGCCTGAAAGCGCAGGCCACGTGGATTGCGCGGGCGGGCATCGACTGGGCGCGCCTCATCCTGCGCGATGACCAGCGCCGCACTGGCGCGGTGGACCACCTGGGCGAAATCTGGGCCGTGCCGATCCAGGAAACCAAGCTGTCGGACTTCCTCGGCAGCTCGCTGCGCACGGACACGGCCGGCGAGGAGTCGTACCTGTCGGGCCGCATCTTCGATGCCCAGGCACGCTTCAACCTGATGAACCTGCTGACGGCGCAAACGCTGGGCGCCCGCACGCTCATTACCGGCCGCGACAAAGACGCCATCAAGGCTTACGGCCTGCTGCTGCAGTCGCTCAACATCGACCCGAGCCTGGCCAATATCACGGCGACCTACCTGGCGCAGATGCTGGGCGGCTTCCAGTCGATCGAAGGCATGCAAGGTGGTCAGCAGGGCGGCGAAGACAGCGGCGGCGGGAGCGGCGGCAGCAACAGCAACGGCCCACGACCGCTCGACGACGTGGCCAGCCTGCTGACGATCCCCGGCTACACGGCGGACATGATCGCCAAGCTGCGCCCCTACGTGATCGTGCTGCCCACCCGCACACAGATCAACGCCAACACAGCCAGCGCCGAAGTGCTGGCCGCTGTCATCCCGAACCTGAGTCTGGACCGCGCCCGCTCGCTGGTGCAGGCGCGCGACCGCGCTTACTTCCGCAACATCGGCGATGTCACGAACCAGTTGCGCGGCATCGCGCCCGGCGTCGACACCACTGCCGCGGCCAATCTGCTGGACGTGCAGACCCACTATTTTCTGGTCTACGGCATGGCCCGCCATGAGCGCGCCCGGATCGGAGAAGTGGCGCTTGTTTCACGTGGCGATCCGATCAACAATAACGCGACCCGCATCGTCTGGGTCCGCCGCGTTGACGAGATTCCGTCATGACGGCGGCGCAACACCCCTCTACGTGCGTACGCGCCGCTTGTAGACAGACCCTAGCCTTCGCCGTATTGTCATCCGCATCGTTCAGCATCGCGGGTTTTGCGCAATCCGGCGCTTCCGTTGGCAGTTCGCATTCACACTCTCAAGATCAATAGAGGAGCGGTTTGACGACCTCCCTGTACGTGCGCCTGCCGCACCGGCCCATTCAATCGCCCGAACGCTGGTCGGCGGGCGCGCTTGCCTCCGTGCCCTTCGCGCTGGTGCGTGAAGAGGGCGCGCTTGGGGCCCAACGTGTTCAGCGCGAAGGTACGTCGCGCACCGACGAACTACCCGCGGCTGATCGCCTGATCCTTCTGCTGCCCGCCGCCGATGTGCTGCTGGTGCCGACCAACGTGCCGCCGCTGGCGCTGCCCAAGCTGCGTCTGGCATTGCCCAACTTGGTGGAAGACCGCCTCGTGCAGGACGCGCAGCAATGCCATATCGCCCTTGGGCCCCGCCTGGGCGACGCCCCTGCGCGTGGCTGGCGCGCGCCCCGCGAGCCGCAGTCGCGCGCGCTGATGATTGCCGACCGCGCGTGGGTCCGATTCATTCTCGATACATTTGCCGGCCACAAGCACCGCACCTGCCATCTGCTGCCCGCGCAGCTTTGCGTGCCGTTTGAAACGGCTATCGCAGCTGCGGTGCCGATTGCAGAATCGGCAAACGCCGTCGAACGTGCGGAACCGTCGCTTGACGCTTCCGCTGACGCTGCCCCTGAACCCGTAGTCGAAGCGCCTGCTGCTGAAACCGTGGCCGCCGCTGCACCGGCAACCATCGCGCTCGATGCGGCACCGCCGTCCGACCCGGACGCGCCCGTCGCCATCGACATCACCGTACGAACCGGCCGCGCCGAGGGCTACGGCCTGCGCGTGCTGCCGGCCAACCTCGGCAACTGGCTGGGCATTGCCCCCACGCCGGCCACGCTGATGGTCTCGCCCGCATTGCGCGAGCTGGCGCCGGGCTTGTCGGCAGACCCGGCCGCCGCCACGCTGGACTGGTCCACCTGGGCCGCCGGCGCACGCGATGCCCTGGCTTCGGGCGAGGCGGACCTCTGCCAGTTCGACTTTGCGCGCGGCGGCGTGGCCGGTATGGACTGGAGCCTCTGGCGCCTGCCGATCGCGCTGGCCGTGCTGCTGATGGTCGTGCAAATCATCGGCATGAACGCACGGTGGCTCACGCTGCGTGCCGAGCAGAAGCGGCTCGATACCGCCATGCGCGCGCAATTGCAGACGGCGTTCCCGAATACGCCGGTGATCCTCGACCCGCCCGCGCAGATGCGCCGCCAGGTCGAACAGCTCCGCTTGGCCGCCGGCAAATCGGCGCCGGAAGACTTCCTGCCGCTGGCCGATCGCTTTGCCCAGGCTGCGACCGGGCTCGCGCCGGATGCGCTGCTCGCGCTCGATTACCACGGCCGCGCGCTTACAGTCACGCTCAAGGACGGCACCGACACCGCCAGCCTGCGCACCGCCGCCCGCAATGTCGGCCTGAACATGGACACCGCCGAGGCCCCGCGCGGCGCAGAAGCCACCGTACCGGGCTCGCGCTGGACGGTCTCTATCGCCCAATAACGATTCCTCCATGGCGACTTCCTCCCCCTCTTCCCGATCGTCATCCCGCCGCCTGCCGCGCATTGGCGTGCCCGACTCGGTGCGCGATGCGGCCACAACCTTCTGGATGCAGCGCGAACCGCGTGAACGCCGCATCCTGGCCGGTGGCGGCGTGGTGCTGCTGCTCGTGATCGTCTACCTGATGCTGTGGGAGCCGGCCTTCGAGGGCCAGCGCCGCATCGAAAAAGCCCTGCCGCAGATGCGCAGCCAACTCGCCGAGATGGAAACGCTCGGCCAGGAAGCCCGCGGCCTGTCTGCCATTGCCGCTGCGCCCGTGCCGCGCGGTGCGGAACTGCAGCAGGCGCTCAACACGAGCCTGACCAACCACGGCCTGAAGGCCACGCGGATGGCGATGTCGGGCGAAAGCGTGCAGGTGCAACTGGACAAGGTGCCCTTTGGCGCGGTCGCCGAATGGCTGCAGGAGGTGCGGCAGGCGCAGCGCATGAAGGTGATCGACACGAACATCAAATACGTGGGCGCAACGGCCCTGGTCAACGTGACGGCGACGCTGCAAGGCCCTGCCGCCGCGGGCCACTGACGGGTCCGATCGTGCCGATGGGAATTGAATCACTGCCGCCGCTGCGCCTGCGCCGCCCTGCCGAGTCCGACGAGCGCACGAGCCTCGGTTGGCGCGTGCTGTGGTGTGGCGTGGCGCTGCTGGCCGTGGGCGTGACCGTGGTGGCGCAGTATCCGGCCGCGTGGGCGGCCGAGCGCGTGGCCGCGGCCACGGGGCACCGTGTGTTGCTGGCCGACAGCCAGGGCAGTATCTGGCACGGCAGCGCAACGCTGGCGCTGACCGCAGGCAACGGCGGGGCCGACGCGACCGTGCTGCCCGGCCGGCTGTCCTGGTCGATCGACATGCTGCCACTGCTGACCGGCACGCTGCGCGCGCACCTGACGCACGATCGCGCGCTGGAGAAGCCGGTCACGCTGACGGTCACGCCGGGGCATTGGGACGCAGAGGCTGGCACGGTTGCGTTGCCTGCATCGTTGCTGGAAGGCATTGGCGCGCCGTTCAACACGCTCAAGCTGGATGGCCGGCTGCGGGCGCAGTGGACGCCGCTCTCGGGCCAATTCGGCAGTAGAAAGGGCCAGCCAAACACCGCCCAGGGCGCGCTGACTGTCACGCTTGAGCAGGTATCATCCAGCCTCAGCCGGGTGCGGCCGCTGGGCAGTTACCAGGCCGTAGTGTCGTTTGGCGGCGTGAGCGGCGCGCCGATGCAGTTGTCGCTGTCGACGCTGGCCGGGCCGCTCACTCTGCAGGGCCAGGGCACCCTTGGGCCCAGCGCGCATTTTGCCGGGGTGGCCAGTGCCACGCCGGAGTCGGAACCGCAATTGATTGGCCTGTTGAGTCTGCTGGGCCCGCGCGACGGGTCGCATCATCGACTCCGCTTTTGATCCTCAAGCCGGCGCGCGAGCCAGCGTGCCGACAACCATGAACGAGACCATGTACAACGCCTCTTCCCGACTCACCGTTCGCGCCATCGTCCTGGCATGCTGCGCAACAATGGTGGCCGGCTCGATGCCAGTCTTCGCCGCCCCGCCGAGCGCGGCATCTGCCCAGAACGGCGCCGTCGGCAACCCCGGGGATGAGGTCTCGCTGAATTTCGTCAACGCGGATCTGGACTCGGTGGTCAAGGCCGTCGGCCAGGCCACCGGGAAGAACTTCATCGTCGACCCGCGCGTGAAGGGCACCGTCAACCTCGTCACCGAAAAGCCGGTGACGCGCGCGCAGGCGCTGGAATCACTGGGCTCGATCCTGCGCATGCAGGGCTACGCGATTGTCGAGGGCAACGGCTTCACCAAGGTCGTGCCGGAAGCCGACGCCAAGCTGCAGGGCTCGCCCACGAGCGTGGGCGCGGCAGGCTCGCGCGGCGGCGAACAGGTCGTCACGCAGGTCTTCCGCCTGCAGCATGAATCGGCCAACAACCTGGTGCCGGTGCTGCGCCCGATGATCGCGCCCAACAACACGATCACCGCATACCCGGCCAACAACACGCTGGTCATTACCGATTACGCCGACAACCTGCGCCGCATCGGCCGCATCATCGCCTCCATCGACACGCCCGTGGCCGGCGAGACCGAACTGATTCCGCTGAAGAACGCCGTGGCCATCGACGTGGCGGCCACGCTGCAGAAGCTGCTCGACCCGTCGGCCGGTGGTGCAGGCGGTGCGGGCGCCGGCGCGGCGCTGTCGGACCCGAGCCTGCGCACGTCGGTCGTGGCGGAGCCCCGTTCGAACAGCGTGATGGTGCGTGCGTCGAGCGCGGCACGCCTTGCGCAAGCCAAACAACTGATCGCCAAGCTGGACGTGCCGAATGCGCGCCCGGGCAACATCTGGGTGGTGCCGCTCAAGAACGCCAACGCGGTGCAGCTGGCCACCACGCTGCGCGCGATCGTCGCGGCCGATGCCACGTTGTCGGCCTCGGCATCGACCGGCCCGGGCGGCCAGAGCGCCGCCCAAGGCGCGACCTCGCAGCCGGCCGGCGGCGTGAACACCTCGCAGAACCAGAACACGCAGAACACCAACTACGGCAGCAGCTCGGGTTCGGGCAGCGGCTCGGGCAGCGGCAGCTCTTCGTTCCGCGCCTCGTTCGGGCAGAACAACACGCCAACCACCGGCGGCATCATCCAGGCCGATCCGGCCACCAATGCGCTCATCATTACCGCCAGCGAGCCGGTTTATCGGAACCTGCGCGCCGTGATCGACGACCTCGACGCGCGCCGCGCGCAGGTCTATATCGAATCGATGATCGTGGAAGTGACGGCCACCAAGGCGTCGCAGTTGGGCATCCAATGGATGGCCGGCGCGGGCGGCCCGACCACCTTTTTTGGCGGTGGCACCAACTTCGGCTCCGGCGCCAATAACCTGATCAACCTCGCGGGCACGATTGCCACCATCACCAGCGGCGGCATCGGCAGTACGGCCGCACAGACTGCCATCGGCACGCTCTCAAACAGCGTTGGCCAGCTCAACGGCGGCAACTTCGGGGTGTTCAACAGGGGCAGCGGTTTGGGCGCCATCCTCAGCGCGCTGGGCTCGGACGGCTCGGTCAACGTGCTGTCCACGCCCAACCTGATCACGCTCGACAACGAAGAGGCCAAGATCCTGATCGGCCAGAACGTGCCGATCACGACCGGCTCATATGCGCAGACCGGCGGCGCCGCTTCGGTCACGCCGTTCCAGACCTTTGACCGCAAGGACGTCGGCATCACGCTGCGCGTCAAGCCGCAGATCACCGACGGCGGGCTGGTGAAGATGCAGATCTTCCAGGAGTCGTCGGCGGTGGTGCCGGGCACGCAGAATGCGACGCAGGGCCCCACCACCAACGTGCGCTCGATCGAGACCAACGTGCTGGCCAACGACGGCCAGGTCGTCGTGCTCGGCGGCCTGCTGGAAGACAACTATCAGGACGGCGAGCAGAAGGTGCCGGGCCTGGGCGACATCCCCATCCTGGGCGCGCTGTTCCGCTCGGAAAACAAGACGCGCGTGAAGACCAACCTGCTGGTGTTCCTGCGCCCGATCATCCTGCGCACGGCCGATGCCACCGGCGCGCTGTCGGACAACCGCTACAACTACATGCGCGACACGCAGCAGGGCTTTGTCTCGCCGAACATGCTGCCGACCACGTCGGACAAGGACACGCCGGTACTGCCCACGCCCAGCGCCATGCGCCCGGCTGACAATTACGGCGATGTGTCGATCGTGCCGAAGGGCCCGGCCGGCACGCAGGTGCCTCCGGGCGCCCCGATGCCGATGCCGCAAGGCACCACGCGCAGCCAGCCGCGCCTGCAGAACTTCGCGGCGCCCACTTCGGGCGGCTACGATGGCAATGCGCCGCGCAATGGTGGCTGACAACGGACAACGAACCATGGCAACGCAAGCTCCCACCACCGACGTCAGCACGCTCGAGCCGCCCTCGCAGTCCGCCGTGCGGCTGGTGCCGTATGCGTTTGCGCGCGACGCCAAGCTGCTCGTCGCCCGCCAGGACGTCGACACGCTGGAGGTGTGGGTCTGCCCCGAAACCTCGCGCACGGCGCTGGCTGAACTCGGCCGCGTGTTCGGCGCGCTGCAGTTGGTGACGCTCGACACGGCGGCGCTGTCCACCGCCACGCAGACGGCTTACAACGCGCAAGACGGCAGCGCAGCCCAGGTGGTGGGCGAAGTGGAAGGCGAAGTCGACCTCTCGCGCCTGATGCAGGACATTCCGGCCGTGGAAGACCTGCTGGAATCCGAAGACGACGCGCCGATCATCCGCATGATCAACGCGCTGCTCACACAGGCCGCGCGCGAAGGCGCCTCGGATATCCACATCGAGCCGTTCGAGAATGCATCCGTGGTGCGCTTCCGGGTGGACGGCACGCTGCGCGACGTCGTGCGTCCCAAGAAGGCGCTGCACGGCGCGCTCATCTCGCGCATCAAGATCATGGCGCAGCTCGACATTGCCGAGAAACGCCTGCCGCAAGACGGCCGCATCACGCTGCGCGTGGGAGGTCGCCCGGTGGACGTGCGGGTGAGCACCCTGCCCACCGGCCACGGCGAGCGCGCGGTGCTGCGTCTGCTCGACAAGGAAGCCGGCCGCCTGGATCTGAGCAAGCTCGGCATGGGCGCCGGCACGCTGGCGCGCTTTGACCACCTCATCAATCAGCCGCACGGCATCGTGCTCGTCACCGGCCCCACGGGTTCGGGCAAAACGACCACGCTGTATGCGGCACTGTCGCGGCTCGATTCCGCTTCCACCAACATCATGACGGTGGAAGACCCGATCGAATACGACCTCGACGGCATCGGCCAGACGCAGGTCAACCCGAAGATCGACATGACGTTCGCCAAGGCCCTGCGCGCCATCCTGCGCCAGGACCCGGACGTGGTGATGATCGGGGAAATCCGCGACCTGGAAACCGCGCAGATTGCCGTGCAAGCCTCGCTCACGGGCCACTTGGTGCTGGCGACGCTGCACACGAATGATTCTGCCTCCGCCGTGACGCGCCTGATCGACATGGGGATCGAGCCGTTCCTGCTGTCTTCATCGCTGCTGGGTGTGCTGGCGCAGCGGCTGGTACGCCGCCTGTGCGTACATTGCCGCCGCGAAGAAGTGCTCGAACTCACGCCTGCGGAAGTGGAAGCCGTGGCCGGCACGCCGGTTGCGGATGGCGTGGCACCCGCCGCACCGGCACGCAAATCGGTGTGGCATCACGTCGGCTGCGACCGTTGCAGCAACTCCGGCTACCAGGGCCGAACCGGCGTCTATGAACTGCTGACCGTCACGCCGGAAATCCAAACGATGATCCACCGCCAGGCCGCAGAATCCGAGATCAAGGCGCTCGCCATCGGCCAGGGCATGCAGACCATGCGCATGGATGCACAGCGCTGGATCGACACAGGCGCCACGTCGCTGGAAGAAGTACTGCGGGTCACACGCGACTAAGGCGCGATCAAACGAATAGCGCATGCCAGCCTTCCGCTACGAAGCCGCCGACGCCGCCGGCAAGACCGACAAGGGTGTCATCGAAGCCGACAGCGCACGTCAGGCGCGCACGCTGCTGCGCGCACGCGGGCTGACTCCGCTGCTGGTCGACGTATTGGGCGCACAGGCCACCAAGCGCAGCGGGTCCAGCTTCGGCAAGCGGCTCTCGGCGCAGGAAAACGCGCTCGTCACGCGCCAGCTTGCCAGCCTGCTGGTGGCGGGTCTGCCGCTCGATGAAGCGCTGGCCGCGCTGGCCGATCAGGCCGAACGTGCGTACGTCGGCGAGCTGCTCGCGGCCATTCGCGCGGAAGTGGTGGGCGGCAGCTCACTCTCGGTGGCACTGGCGCAGCATCCGAAGGATTTTCCGGACATCTACCGCGCCCTCGTTTCAGCGGGGGAGCACTCGGGCAACCTGGGCCTCGTGCTCTCGCGCCTGGCGGACTACATCGAGAGCCGCAACGCGCTGACCTCCAAGATCAAGCTGGCATTCACGTATCCGGCCATCGTCACGGTGGTGGCGTTTGCGATCGTGATCTTCCTGCTGTCATACGTGGTGCCGCAGGTGGTGAGCGTGTTTGCCAACACCAAGCAGAAGCTGCCGACACTCACGATCATCATGCTGTGGCTGTCGGATTTTGTGCGGAACTGGGGCTGGCTGGCAGCGATCGTTCTGGTGGCGATCGGCGTGCTGATCCGCAATCTGCTCAAGCAGCCGGCATTGCGGTTGTCGTGGCACAAGTGGCTGTTGACCGCGCCGCTGTTCGGCAAGCTCGTTCGCGGCTATAACACCGCGCGGTTTGCCAGCACGCTCGCGATCCTCACCAGTGCCGGCGTGCCGATCTTGCGGGGCTTGCAGGCGGCAGGCGAGACGCTGAACAACGTCGCGCTCAAGACCAATGTGGAGGATGCGTCCACGCGGGTGCGGGAAGGGACTTCGCTGGCGCGGGCGTTGGCGGCGCAGAATCAGTTTCCCCCTGTGCTGGTGCATTTGATCCGCTCGGGCGAGGCGACGGGCAATCTGCCGGCGATGCTGGAACGTGCCGCACAAGGTGAGGCGCAGGAGTTGGAGCGGCGCACGTTGTTTCTGACTGGCTTGCTGGAGCCGGCTTTGATTTTGACGATGGGCGTGGTGGTGTTGCTCATCGTGTTGGCTGTGTTGATGCCGATTATTGAGATTAACCAGCTGGTGCACTGAGTTTTTTGCTCGTGGTCCACCCCCCTTTTCGTTCCCTGCCGGGACCGACTCACTTTTCTTTGTCTTGCCAAAGAAAAGTAAGCAAAAGAAAGGCGCGCCCGAGATGGCGACCCATTCCTTGAATTTGCGTAACCGGGCGGAGACGGGAAAAACTCGCTTCGCTCAGACAGTTTCCCGTCTTTTTTCCGCCCGCTTACGAAAATTCAAGGCGCCATCTAGGGCTCAACGTCAAAAGAAAAAGGCCAACCCATCGCGAGGTTGGCCTTGTCGTCTGAGCTGGCACCCAGAGTGTTTGGCTTTTGTCTTTGACTTTCCCTGCCCTATGCGGCGCCTTGAATTTCTGTTGCAAGGAGGAAAAAGAGGGGAGGCTGTCTGAGCGCAGCGAGTTTGCCTCCCCTCCCTCCTTGCGACATAAATTCAAGGAGTCTTTCGCCGCATCGGGCGCGCCTTTCTTTGCTTACTTTCTTTGGTAAGACAAAGAAAGTGAGTCAGCCCCGGCAGGGGATGAAACCAGGGATGCACCACCAAGACCAAAACAAAACCAACCAGCACCCAGCAGCCATCACAACATCACCGCCTCCCCCACCGACACACGCGCACTATCCCTCCACTCCTGCACGTAGTCAGGCGTACCTGCCGGCGCCGCATCCACCACCGGCGCCAGCGGCAACAGCGCCATCGGCAGCACGCCGGCCCACACCGGCAAGTCGAGATCCTCAGCATCGTCCTTCGGACCACCCGTGCGCACTTTGCACGCGGCTTCATCCAGCGGAATGCGCAGCACGGTCGTGGCGGCAAGCTCCTTGGCATTGCCGGGCCGTGCCTGCTGCGAACGGCCCGGCGCGAGGACTTCCATGAAGGTATCGAGCACCGCAGGCTTCTGCGCATCAGGCACGACTTCGAACGCGCCGTAGATGATCGCCGAGCGATAGTTCATCGAATGGTTGAACGCCGAGCGCGCGAGCACCAGGCCATCGATGTGCGTGATGGTTACGCAGACCTGCGCGCCGCTGCCTGCCAGCCGGAGCATGCGGCTGCCGTTGGAGCCGTGGATGTAGAGGTGGTCGCCCTCGCGCCAGCACGCGGTCGGGATGCAATGCACGCCATGCTCGTCGGCAAAGGCGATGTGGCAGACGTAGGCCTCGTCGAGGATGGCATGCAGCGTGGTGCGGTCGTAATGGCCGCGGTGCGCGACGCGACGCACACGGGTGCGCGCGGTGGGCGATGTGGGTTCTGTGCTCGACATGCAAGGCTCCGAAATCGTAATCGATATGCCGACGATAAAAAAACCGTGGCACCATGCATAGACCCACCAAAATTCAGAGTCTTGGAGCCACGATGGATTACGGCGTCCTGCTGTCGAACTACGAACGCACCGCGACGCACGCCGAGGGCGTGGCCCGCGCCTCGCAGCAGCATCGGCTATATGCCTGCCTGCGTGCAGCCATCCTCAGTGGACAGATCGAGGAAGGCACGCGCCTGGCGCCCTCGCGCACGCTGGCCGAAGAGCTGGGCATCGCGCGCAACTCGGTGCTCTACGCCTACGAGCAACTCGCCACCGAGGGCTTCGTGCTGAGCCGACGGCAAGGCACGGTGGTGGCGCGCGTCGGCCTGCAGCAGACGTCCGAGCATGCGCCCGAAGCCCCGCCCGAGCTGTCGCGCCGCGTGAACGACCTCGAACGCCCGCGCGGCGGGATGGGCGACCTGCTGCCCTTCTTGCCCGGCACGCCCGCACTGGATGAATTCCCGCTGGCGCAATGGCGCCGCTGCATGGAACGCGGATGGCGCCGGATCGGCCCCGGCCAGATGGGCTACGGCCCGGTCGAAGGCAATGTTGCCCTGCGCCAGGCCGTGGCGGAATACCTGCGCGTTTCGCGCGGCGTGCGCTGCGACGCGTCGCAAGTGTTCATCACCGACGGCACGCAGAACAGCCTCGACATGTGCGCCCGTACACTCGCCGATGCGGGCGACACCGCGTGGATCGAAAACCCCGGCTACTACGGTGCGCGCGCCGCCTTGCAGGCAGCAGACATGCGATTGGTACCGATCAGCGTCGACGCCGATGGCCTCGCCCCGCGCGAGGAAGACTGGCGCGACACGCCGCCCAAGCTCATCTACATCACGCCGTCGCACCAATACCCACTGGGCGCGGTGATGAGTCTGGAGCGTCGCCTTGCGCTGATCCAGCACGCGCGCGCAGCCGGCGCGTGGATCATCGAAGACGATTACGACAGCGAGTTCCGCCACACGGGTGCGCCGCTATCCGCCGTGCAGGGCCTGACGGAGGATGCGCCGGTCATCTATCTCGGCACGTTCAGCAAGATGCTGTTCCCGGCGCTACGCCTCGGCTATATGGTGGTGCCGCCCGCGCTGGCGCCCGTGCTGAAAAAGACGGCAGGTGCGCTGATGTTGCGCGGGCGCGTAGCCGAGCAGCTCGCGCTGGCCGAGTTCATCGAGGCGGGACATTTCACGCGGCACCTGCGGCGCATGCGTCGTCTGTACGGCGAGCGCCGCGATGCGCTGCAGGCCGCAATCGAGCGGCACCTGGATGGCATCGTCACCGTATCGGGCGGCGCAGGCGGCATGCACCTCTCGGCACGGCTCGACGCGCCGGTGCGCGATACCGAAGTCAGCCGCGCCGCGCGCGAGCACGGAATGGTGCTGCGCCCGCTGTCGCGCTTCTGCCTGCCGGGAACCTTCACCGCGCAGTACAACGGCCTGGTGCTGGGCTATGGGAACGTGCCTGCCCAAGCAATGGACGGGCTTGTCGTCCGCATGCGGGAAGTCATCGAACGCCTCGGGGATTGATTCCGTCCGTGCCGGTGCGTCGCGAAAGCGCATCGCCCCGGCCCGCTTTGCCGCAAACGTTGCATGCACCGCACAACCGGTGCAACCCCGTCGTCCAGCGCTGTGCATGCGTGCACCGGACACCACAACCAAGGGAAAACCCACCCCCATTCTTGCTGCGTTGCACGGTGTTCGGAATGTCACGCGATGCTACGATGCCTCGACCCACGGCTGCATGCCAGTTTCCACAAGAAGCGGCGCAGGCAGCACCAAAAGAGACCTGCTGTCGGTGATCCCGACACACCCACACGGAGCACGCATGAATGCCCCTCTGAACGACGCGCTACGCCGCGCGCTCGAAACTGTTTCCCTGGACGACAAATACACGCTTGAGCGTGGCCGCATCTACATCAGCGGCACGCAGGCTCTGGTGCGTCTGCCGATGCTGCAGCAGGAGCGCGACCGCGCCGCTGGGCTGAACACGGCAGGCTTCATCTCCGGCTACCGCGGCTCGCCGCTGGGCGCGCTGGACCAAGCCCTGTGGAAAGCCAAAAAGCATCTGGCGGGGCACAACATCGTCTTCCAGGCGGGGCTCAACGAAGACCTGGCCGCCACGGCGGTCTGGGGCTCGCAGCAGGTCAATCTGTATCCGAACGCCAAGTTCAGCGGCGTGTTCGGCATGTGGTACGGCAAGGGGCCGGGCGTGGACCGCACGATCGACGTGTTCAAGCACGCCAACTCGGCGGGCTCGTCCGCGCATGGCGGCGTGCTGGTGCTGGCGGGCGATGACCACGCAGCCAAGTCGTCTACGCTGGCGCACCAGTCCGAGCACGTCTTCAAGGCAGCCGGCATTCCGGTGCTGTATCCGTCCAACGTGCAGGAATACCTCGACTACGGCCTGCACGGCTGGGCGATGAGCCGCTACTCCGGCCTGTGGGTGTCGATGAAGTGCGTGACGGACGTGGTGGAATCGTCTGCGTCGGTAGATGTCGACCCGCATCGCGCGCAGATCATCCTGCCCGAAGATTTCGTCATGCCGCAGGGCGGCCTGAACATCCGCTGGCCCGATCCGCCGCTGGTGCAGGAAGCCCGCCTCCTTGACTACAAGTGGTACGCCGGCCTGTCGTACGTGCGTGCCAACAAGCTCGACCGCGTGGTGCTCGATTCGCCGCAGGCACGCTTCGGGATCATGACCGCCGGCAAGGCGTATCTGGACGTGCGTCAGGCGCTGGTCGACCTCGGCCTCGACGAGGAAACCTGTCGCCGCATCGGCATCCGCCTGTACAAGGTCGGCTGCGTGTGGCCGCTGGAAGCGCACGGCGCGCGTGCCTTTGCCGAAGGGCTGCAAGAGATCCTGGTGGTGGAAGAGAAGCGCCAGATCCTGGAGTACCAGCTCAAGGAAGAGCTGTACAACTATCGCGACGACGTGCGCCCGCGCGTGTACGGCAAGTTTGACGAGCGCGACAACGCCGGCGGCGAATGGTCCGTGCCGATGGCCAACTGGCTGCTGCCGGCGCATTACGAGCTGTCGCCTGCGCTGATCGCCCGCGCCATCGCCACGCGTCTGGAAAAGTTCGAGCTGCCGTCGGACGTGCGCGCACGCATTGCCTCGCGCATCGCCATCATCGACGCCAAAGAGAAGGCGCTCGCCAAACCGCGCATCACTGCAGAGCGCAAGCCGTGGTTCTGCTCGGGCTGCCCGCACAACACGTCGACCAACGTGCCGGAAGGCTCGCGCGCGCTGGCCGGCATCGGCTGCCACTACATGACCGTGTGGATGGACCGCCGCACCGACACCTTCAGCCAGATGGGCGGCGAAGGCGTGGCGTGGATCGGCCAGATGCCGTTCTCGGGCGACAAGCACGTGTTCGCCAACCTGGGCGACGGCACGTATTACCACTCGGGCCTGCTGGCGATCCGCGCGTCGATTGCGGCCGAGGTGAACATCACCTACAAGATCCTCTACAACGACGCCGTGGCCATGACCGGCGGCCAGCCGGTCGACGGGCCGCTGTCGGTGCCGCAGATCGCCGCGCAGGTGCATGCGGAAGGCACGTCGCGCATCGTCATCGTCACGGACGAGCCCGAGAAGTACAACGCTGCCATCAAACTGCCCGAAGGCGTGACGGTGCACCACCGCGACCGGCTCGACGCAATTCAGCGCGAGCTGCGCGAGGTGCAAGGCACCAGCGTGCTGATCTACGACCAGACCTGCGCGACGGAAAAGCGCCGCCGCCGCAAGCGCGGCACGATGGTCGATCCGGCACGCCGCGCGTTCATCAACGATGCGGTGTGCGAAGGCTGCGGCGATTGCTCGGTCAAGTCGAACTGCCTGTCGGTCGAACCGCTGGACACGGAGCTGGGCACCAAGCGCAAGATCAACCAGTCGTCGTGCAACAAGGATTTCTCGTGCGTGAACGGCTTCTGCCCGAGCTTCGTGACGGCCGAGGGCGCGCAGGTGCGCAAGCCCGAATCGCACGGCGTGTCGATGGAAGGTCTGCCGCTGCTGCCGCATCCTGAGCTGCCGGCCATCCAGCGCGCGTACGGCGTGCTCGTCACCGGCGTGGGCGGCACGGGCGTGGTGACCATCGGGGGCCTGCTCGGCATGGCTGCGCACATTGAGGGCAAGGGCGTGACCGTGCTCGACATGGCGGGCCTGGCGCAGAAAGGCGGCGCCGTGCTCTCGCACGTGCAGATCGGCGAGCGTCCGGATTCGATTCACGCCACGCGCATCGCCATGGGCGAGGCGGACCTGGTGATCGGCTGCGACGCGATTGTCTCGGCGTCGGACGAAGTGCTGTCGAAGGTGCAGCATGGCCAGACGCGCGCCATCGTCAACAGCACGGCTTCGCCCACGGCCGATTTCATCAAGAACCCGAACTGGCGCTTCCCGGGCAGCTCGGCCGAGGCGGACATCCGTGCGGCCATCGGCGATGCCTGCGCATTTGAAGACGCCAACACGCTGGCCGTGCGCCTGCTGGGCGATGCCATCTACACCAACCCGCTCGTGCTGGGCTTTGCGTGGCAGAAAGGCTGGCTTCCGCTGACGCACGACGCGCTCATCCGCGCGATCGAACTCAACGGCGTGGCCGTCGAGAAGAACAAGACCGCGTTCGAATGGGGCCGCCACCTCGCACAAGACCGCGATGCGGTGCTCAAGCTCGCCGACGATGCGCCGCGTGCCAAAGCCGACGTCATCGCCCTGCCCTCGCTGGACACGCTGATCGCCCGCCGTGTTGATCTGCTGACCGCGTACCAGAACGCAGCGTATGCCGCTGAGTTCCGCGCGGTGGTGGAACGCGTACGTGCAGCCGAAGCTGCCGTGGTGGGCGCAGGCCAGCCGCTGGCGTTCACGGAAGCGGTGGCGCGCAACCTGTCGAAGCTGATGGCGTACAAGGACGAATACGAAGTCGCCCGCCTGTACACCGACCCGGCATTCCTCGACAAGCTGCGTGCGCAATTCGAGGGCGAGCCCGGCCGCGACTACCAGCTCAACTTCTGGCTTGCGCCGCCGATGATTGCCAAGCGTGACGAGAAGGGGCACCTGGTCAAGCAGCGCTTCGGTCCGAACACGATGCGCATCTTCAAGCTGCTCGCCAAGTTCAAGGGCCTGCGCGGCACGGCGTTCGATATTTTCGGCAAGACCGAAGAGCGCCGCACCGAGCGCGCGCTGATCGGCGAATACCGCGCGCTGGTCGATGAACTCGCGCGCGGGCTGACGGCGCAAAAGCTCGGGCAGGCCGTGGAACTGGCCCGCTTGCCGGAGGACATCCGCGGCTTCGGCCATGTGAAGGAGGCCAACCTGGCGGCGGCGCGCATCCGCTGGAACAAGCTGCTGGCCCAGTGGCGCGATCCGGCGGCGGCACAGCAGGCAGCCTGATCCGCGCCGCTTTAGGTATCACCATGAAAAAACGGAGGCTTCGGCCTCCGTTTTTCTTTGCGCGCGTCCGCTTCGTCAGCCCGGCTCCTCAGCCCGGTGCGATCTGCTGCGCGTAGTCGTACAGGTCCTGCAGGATGGTCTGCGCACGCGCGTCGCCGTTCTCCGTGGCTTCCGCGCCCAATTGTTGAAGCCGTTCGCCGAAGACCTCGAAGGTCAGATAGCCATCGCGGCCTTCGAACAAGCGCTCGGCGCGCAGTTGCTCCCACTGCTCGTATTCCTCTTCGTTCAACGTATCGGGGAAGTTGCGTGCGCGGTAGCGGAACAGCAACTCGGGCAGGCGTGCATCGGCAAAGTCCGCATGCAGGCGCGCGAGTTGTTCGCCGCTGAGCGTGCGCAGCTCGTTGAGCATGCGGCGGTCGTCGTTACCGACAAATCCGCCGTAGAGGTTCTGGTCGACGTCTTCGATCGGCTCCAGCTCGCGGGCGTACACCTGGCGCCACGTGTCGCGCATGTCCGGCGCCCCCTGCGCGATGGCGGCGTGGCGTTCAATGGTGGCGAAGTCGATGCCCCAGCGTTCTGCCTGCGCGGGCTGCAACGTCTTCATGTTGCTGATGACGATGGGCGACTTGTTGATGTGGATCGACTTGATCGGCAGGCGTGTGGTGCCTTCGGCCAAGTCAGCCGTACGCGTGAACATGCGCTCGCGGATCGTCGCAACGTCCATGTGGAACAGCTCGGACGGGTCGAACGCCAAATCCCACACGATCAATTCGTTCTTGTTGGTCGGGTGCCCGCCCAGCGGCCACACCACGGCCATGCAGCCGCGCTCCACGCCGTACATGCCCGAAATGTGCAGCAGCGGCCGCGGCGCATCGCCGATCTCGGCCACCACGCGGTCTTTCTTGCGCAACGCCAGGCAAAAATCGAACAGGCGCGGCTGTGCGTTGCGAATGAGGCGCGCCAGCGCAATCGTCGCGCGCACATCGGATACCGCATCGTGCGCCGCATCGTGCACCAGACCGTTGGCCTTGGACAAATGCTCCAGCTTGAAGCTCGGCCTGCCGTCTTCATGCGTCGGCCATTGAATGCCTTCTGGGCGCAGTGCCCAGGTGGTGCGCACCACGTCGAGCAGATCCCAGCGCCCGCATTCGTTCTGCCACTCGCGTGCGTATGGGTCGATCAGGTTACGCCAGAACAGGTGCCGCGTAACCTCGTCGTCAAAGCGGATGGTGTTGTAGCCGACGCCGATGGTGCCGGGCGTGCCCAGTTCGCGCTCGATGGCCTGAGCGAAACGGTATTCCGGAACGCCTTGCCGGGCGCACTGCTGCGGCGTGATGCCGGTGATGAGGCACGACACCGGATCGGGCAGCCAATCGTTGGACGGCTGGCAGAACAGCTCGACAGGCTCACCGATCTCGTTCAGCTCGGCATCGGTGCGGATGCCCGCAAACTGGGCCGGACGATCACGGCGCGGCACGGCGCCGAAGGTTTCGTAGTCGTGCCAGAGGAAGGTAGGAGTGACGGGCAAGGCAGCGGCTCGTTGGAAAGACTGAAGATGCCGGCATGCTAACAGTGTTGCCGATCCCGCTCGCCTTGACGGTTGACTCACATCAACCCGCACCGGGCAGGCGTCGACCAGACTGGTATCTCCCCCCAACCAGGAGATGTCTCATGGCCCAGTCGATGAAAGCTGCGGTTGTCCACGCGTTTGGCGAACCCTTGCGCATTGAGGAAGTGCCGGTTCCCACACCTGGGCGCGGGCAAATTCTTGTGAAGATCGCGGCCTCGGGCGTCTGCCACACCGACCTGCACGCCGCCGATGGCGACTGGCCCGTCAAACCCAGCTTGCCATTCATCCCCGGGCACGAAGGGGTGGGTTATGTGGCGGCGGTGGGCGAAGGCGTGACCGCCGTCAAAGAAGGCGACCGCGTGGGTGTGCCCTGGCTCTACACCGCCTGTGGCCACTGCGAGCACTGCCTGAGCGGCTGGGAAACCCTTTGCCACGAGCAGCAGAACACAGGCTACTCCGTCAACGGCGGCTATGCCGAATACGTACTGGCCGATCCGAACTACGTCGGCCACCTGCCCGCGCAGGTCAGCTTCGAAGAGATCGCACCGATCCTCTGCGCGGGGGTGACGGTCTACAAGGGCATCCGCATGACGGATACGCGGCCCGGACAGTGGATCGCCATTTCCGGCATTGGCGGGCTGGGACACGTGGCGGTGCAGTATGCGATCGCCATGGGCCTGCACGTGGTGGCGGTAGACGTGGCGCCGGACAAGCTCGCGCTGGCACGCGAGTTGGGGGCCAAGCTCGTCGTCGATGCCTCGCAGCAGGACCCCGCGGCCGTGATTCAGAAAGAGATCGGCGGTGTGCACGGCGTGCTCGTGACGGCGGTGTCGCGCAGTGCCTTTGCACAAGCGCTGGGCATGGTGCGGCGCGGCGGGACGATCTCGCTCAATGGGCTGCCGCCGGGCGATTTTCCGTTGCCGATCTTCTCCACGGTGCTCAATGGCATCACGGTGCGCGGTTCGATTGTCGGCACGCGGCGTGATCTGCAAGAGTCCCTGGAGTTTGCCGCCGAGGGGCTGGTACGCGCCCACATTCACCGCGACAAGCTCGACAACATCAACCAGGTGTTCGCCGATCTGAAGGCCGGCAAGGTGGATGGCCGCATCGTCCTGACGCTCTGAGTGCCGCCACCGGGCGGTGCGAGTAAGCTGCAGGCATCACGTCCGCTTACCCCACCGCCATGCGCATCCTCTTTTTCAGCAGCCACCGTTACGACGAAGACAGCTTCCGCGCCTCCCTGGCGCGCGGCGGCCACAGCTTCGACCTCGTTTTCCAGCGCGCGCACCTTGACGCGCAAACGGCGTCCCTCGCAGCGGGCTTTGAAGTGGTGTGCCCATTCGTGAACGACGCGCTCAACGCGGAAGTGCTCGAAGCGTTGGCAGCGGGCGGCACGCGCCTGATCGCGCTGCGCTCGGCAGGCTTCAACCACGTCGATCTGCCGGCCGCGCAGCGCCTCGGGCTGACGGTGGTACGCGTGCCGGCCTATTCGCCGCACGCGGTGGCCGAACATGCGGTTGGCATGATCCTAACGCTCAACCGGCGCCTGCACCGTGCCTGCAATCGCACGCGCGAAGGCGATTTCTCATTGGATGGATTGCTGGGCTTCGACCTGGCGGGCAAGACCGTCGGCGTGATCGGCACCGGACAGATCGGGCAGGTGTTCGCGCGGATCATGGCGGGCTTCGGCTGCCAGTTGCTGGCATTCGATCCGTTTCCGCAGGCCTCGCTGACGGCGCTGGGCGTGCGCTACGTGCCGCTGCCTGATTTGCTGGCGCAGGCGGATATCGTCAGCCTGCACTGTCCCCTCAACACCGGCACCCACCACCTGATCGACGCCAACGCTCTGGCCAGCATGAAGCCGGGCGCGATGCTCATCAACACCAGCCGCGGCGGCCTGGTCGACAGCCCCGCGCTGATCGACGCCCTCAAGACCGGCCAGCTCGGCCACCTCGGGCTGGACGTGTACGAGGAAGAGGCGGATCTGTTCTTCGAAGACCGCTCCGCCGATGTGCTGCAGGATGACGTGCTGGCGCGGCTGCTGAGCTTTCCCAACGTCATCGTGACCGCACATCAGGCGTTCTTCACGCGCGAGGCGCTGGCGGGCATTGCCGACACCACGCTCGCCAACGTGGCGGCCTGGGTGGCTGGCGCACCCGTCAATGTGGTGAAGGCCTAGACCCGCAGCAAATCAAACTGCCTCGGCTTTCGGCTGGGACAGCTCGCTCTCGCCGTCCTTTACGTAGATGGAGTTGCGTGGCTTGGCCAGCACGCGTCGCACCATCGGCTCGAAGAACGACAGCGGCAGGTTGTCGTAATCGGCCATGAAGGCGGCGGCGTCGTATTTGGCGCAGAACTCGGCCGTGCGCTCGAACAGCTCGGGCTGGCTGCGGTACTGCTCGCGCAGGTTGCGGTCGAGCCCCAGATGGTGGAAGAAGTAGTAGCCCTGGAAGATGCCGTGCTTCTCGACCATCCACAGGTTTTCCGGGCTCACGAACGGCTTGAGGATGGCCGCGGCGATGTCCGGGTGGTTGAAGCTGCCCAGCGTGTCGCCAATGTCGTGCAGCAGCGCGCAGACCACGTATTCCTCGTCGCGACCGTCGCGGTGGGCGAGCGTGGCGGTTTGCAGGGAGTGCGCGAGACGATCGATCGGGAAGCCGCCGCAATCGCCGTCGAGCAGCTTCAGGTGGGCGAGCACGCGGTCGGGCAGTGCGCGGGCATAGGGCATGAACTCGGCCGAGATGGCGGCCCAGTCCTCGCGGGTGCCGTGCTCCATGTGGGAAAACGTTGCGCGCGGGGCGGTGTGCTGCGGATCGGTCATCGGGGGTGTCTCCTTCGTCGCCGGAATGGTCGCGTCGGTGCCGCGTCGTATTGAATGGCTGCGCGGCTGATGGGGCATTCTCTGCCCGGCGCTTGCATGCAGACTGTCAAGCGTTTGACAATGATCGGACTGCCTTCGCCGCATCCTGCCGCCATGCCCGCAGACACCTCCCATACCGCCCCGGCTCCTACACCCTCGCAGCTCGCGCAGGGTTGGCTGCGCGACGCCCCCGCCGACCTGCTGGCCGAGATCGCACCCACCGCGCGCCTGGTCACCTACCCTGACGGCGAATGCATCCACCCGCACGGCGGCCCGGCGCAGGGCATGTTCCTGATCGTGCGCGGCCGCGTGCGCATCAGTCGGACGACTGACGGCGGCAGCGAACTCGTCTACGGCGTGCTGCGCGCGGGCGAGTGGTTTGGCGAGATCGCGCTCATCGACGGCGGCGGCCGCACGCACAGCGCCCACGCGCAGGGGCCCACCACGCTCGTCCTGCTTGGCAGCGCGGCGTTTGCGCGCGCGGTGTCTGCCTACCCGGCCGGCATGTGGGCGCTGATGCAGCAGCTCTGCCAGCGCATCCGCCTGATCTTTGACGAGTTCGAGCACGCCAGCGAAATGCCCGCCGATGCACGCCTCGCCCAACGCCTGCTGCAGCTTGCCCGCGCCGGCGATGGTCGCACCGTGGCCGCCAGCAATGAAGAGCTGGGCCGCATGCTGGCACGCTCGCGGCAGACGATTTCCAAGTACCTGCAGGCATGGCAGCGCGCCGGCTGGGTCCGTTGCCATTACCGGACGGTCGAGGTCGTCGACACGGCAGCTTTGCGGAGGCTGATCGACGGCCACGCTTCCTGAGCGCGCCCTGCGCAGGGGGCACGCACGCCGCAACCTCCGCCGATAGAATGGATTGTTGCCGCGCAGATCTGCTTGCCCTCATCACACCCTCCTCCATGCACCCCATGTTCTCGCCCGGCTCGCCCGAGGGCCGGCGCCTTGTGTTGCTGCTCGGCCTCGCGCAGATGGTCTCTTGGGGCACGCTGTACTTCAGCTTCACCGTGTTTCTGGCGCCGATGCACGACACGCTCGGTTGGGCCCGGCCGTTTCTGGCGGGCGGGTTTTCACTCGGGCTGCTGGTGTGGGCGCTGTGCTCGTTCTGGGTTGGGCGCGCGCTGGACCGCTGGCCTGCGCGCCGTGTGATGGGCGCAGGCACCGTGCTGGCGGCGAGCGGCCTGCTGGCTTGGTCCTTCGTCTCGAACGAGACGGCCTTCCTCCTGCTCTGGCTGCCGATGGGCCTGGCGATGGCCACCACGCTCTACGACCCAGCCTTCGTCGTGCTTCGCCAGGCGTTTGGCGACGCGTATCAGCGCCCGATCATCGGCCTCACACTGATTGCAGGGTTCTCCAGCACGCTGTGCATTCCGCTCGCGCAATGGGGCGTGGAACACCTCGGCTGGCGGCACACGCTGCAGCTTTTTGCGTTGGCCCATGTGCTGATCTGCCTGCCGATCCATGTGCGCCTGCGCGTGCGGCCCCCCGTGCACGCGCCTGCCGAGGCGCTCGACCCGACGGCACCGGTGCATGCCTCGGCATGGCGCATGGTGTTGCGCTTGCCGGTGTTCTGGGCGGTGGTGCTGGCCTTCATAGCGACCAGCCTGATCGCCACCGTGCTCGGGGCGCACCTGATTCCGCTGCTGACGGAGAAAGGCGTGCCGACCAGCCGCCAGTTGCTGATCGCGGCGCTCATCGGCCCCGCCCAAGTGCTCGGGCGGCTGGCCATGATGCGGTCGCGCCCGGCGCATCCGGTGCGCATTGCACCGTGGACGTACGGCGCCATGGCCGCAGCGCTCGTCTTGCTGGCGCTGTCCAGCGGGCCGCTGCTGATCGTGTTTGCGCTCGTCTACGGCGCAGCCAACGGCATCAACACGATGGTCCGCGCGATTGCGATGCCGGAGCTGGTTTCGCGCAACCAGTACGCCACGCTCAATGGCCTGATGATGACGCCCGTGCTGCTGGCGCAGGCCAGCGCCCCATGGCTGGGCGCACTGCTCTGGCGGGCCAGCGGCGGCTATGCAGCAGTCGAATGGGCGATGGTTGGGGCGGCCCTCGTCGCACTCGCGGCCTTCGCCTATGGCTTGCGGCACGCGCAAAAACGCCACGTACCTACCGCTGCGTCGCGCACCGAGGTGACGCAATCGCCATGACGCATTCACCACTTTCTACGCAGAAGATTGCTTTTAGGAACCTTTGCAAGCGCACATCTGTCTTGAAACATGGGACGTGATGTTTCATTCTCATAGCAAGGGCGGCCCGCTTTTTGCGAGACTGCCGACGGAGGAAGCGCCTTGTCACAGGTTCATCTGGAAACATCTGAGAGCGAGCGCATGCCGTGGTCGGTCCAGGAGATCGCTTACGACAGCATCGACGTCGCACGTGTGCGCGAAAACGGCACGCTGTTCTACCTCGTTGCCAGTGCGTCGTTTGTGGAGAGCGGCTCCGACCTCTATGCCGGCAACCTCGCTCAGTACTACGCCGATCGCCCCGAAACCGCGCACTGGCTGATCCACCATTGGGAACGCGAAGAACTTCAGCACGGCCGTGCATTGCGCCGCTACGTTGAAACCGTCTGGCCCGAGTTCGACTGGGAGCGCGGCTACGCCCGCTTCTTCGAGGAATACTCGGTCACCTGTTCGGTCGACCAGTTCGAGCCCACGCAGGCGTTGGAAATGGTCGCGCGCTGCGTCGTCGAAATGGGCACTGCCACTTTCTATCGGGCCATCGCCCAAGCTGCGGCTGAAGCCGATGAACCGGTGCTGCGTGACCTCGCCAGCCGCATCTCGGCCGATGAAGTCCGACATTACAAACACTTCCTGCGTTTCTTCAACGAGTGCAACGCTGGCGAGGGCGTGGGCCGCGCGCGCGTGCTCAAGGCGCTCGCCTCACGCCTGCGTGAAATCAAGAATGAAGATTCGATGATCGCCCTGCGCAATGTGCTGCGCATCGAGCGCGGGCAGGAGGACGTGCCCGAAGCCGATGTCCGCGCGCTGAACTCGCGCGTCAGCGCGCTGGTGCGCTCTTATCTACCGCTCGATATGGCGGCCAAGATGCTGCTCAAGCCCTTGCGCCTGCGCCCGGGGTTCGAGCGCTCGATTCGGCCGCCCCTGGTGGCCGTGGTGCGGCGGGTGATCCTGCACTAGAACGCGGCGCACGAAAAAGGCGCCAACAAAAAACCCGGGTTGAAGCCCGGGTTTTCTATATCTAGCCGACAGAATGCCGATTAGAACTTGTGGCGGATACCGACCATGGCACCCATTTGGTTGTTGCTGCTGCCGTCCGCGCTGGTGAACACGTCGCCGAGGCCAGCGACACCGAGCGGCAAAGCTGCGTTGCTGCTGTTCTTGGCGTAAGCCACGTTCAGATAGGCGTCGGTGCGCTTGGACAGCGCATAGTCGCCGCTCAGGACAAACAGCCAGGGATTGCCGGCACCGGTGGTCTTGAAGTTCTGGTAGTAGGCCGTACCGGTCAACGCCAGAGCCGGCGTCACTTGGTAGCCGGCGCCCAGCCAGTACAGGTTCGAACGCAGTAAGGATTCGGATGCCAGCGGATGGGTCGCATTGAGCCAGCGATAACCCGCGTAGAGCTTGGCCGGGCCATAAACGTACGTGCCGCCGATGGTGGCGCGTTGTACCTTGAGGTCGGAAGCAATGCCGTAGGCCGCGGGCACGTCCGTATTCCCATTCATTTGGTCATACACGGCACCCACGGAGAACGGGCCGTTCGCGTAGTTCAGTCCAACGCTCCACTCGCGGCCCAGCTTGCTCGCGCCGGCAATCTCCTGGCCATCGTTGCGCGTCGAGTACAGCGCCGAAGCGGTCAGGCCGCCGAACGTACCCATGTATTTCACCGCGTTGTCTGCGCGCCCCGCCATGGCAGCGTCCTGCGAAGCCAGCGAATAGCGCGAAACCGCCATCGGGTCGTATTGCAGCGCGAAGTCGTACAGCAGGTTCTGCTGGCGGCCCAGGGTCAGTCGGCCCCACTGGCCTTCCAGCCCGACGTAGGCGTTACGGCCGAACAGGCGATCGCCCTGGCCCATCTTCCCGTCGTCAATATTGAAACCGCTTTCCAGGTTGAAGATACCTTTCAGGCCGCCGCCCAGGTCTTCCGTGCCGCGCAGGCCCCAGCGCGAACCGGACATACCGCCCGACTGCACGGCACCACGAGAGCCGCCGTTACCCGGCGCCTTGTTCACCCACTCAACGCCGGCGTCGACCACGCCGTACATCGTCACGCTCGATTGAGCGAAGGCACCAGCCGAAACCAGGGCGGCAGCAGCGGCCGCAAACAGCTTGATCTTCATATCGTCTTCCTTGAAAAACACCATCGCGGGGATTTGCGATCGGCGGCCATTATGTATGCTCAATTCTCATATTCAGCAATTTCAAAAACGGCCTGTGGTAAATATGAAACCTAAGCGCCAATAGCGAAATTCTTCATATCAATCAACGTCTTGCAATCCCACGTAGATAGCCGTAAGTGGGGTCCACAAGAAGATAAGCCAATGCCTTACGAGACGTAATCCATTGGACGCACAAAGTCATCCAATCGATGATAAAAATTAAATTATTCGAGCGCACCGCTTTTCGATTATGATTCGGCCCGAAGCTTGAATGACAGTTTCACAGCTTCACATCGACTTTAAGAGGCCGCCTTAAACAGCGGTCTCTTTTTTTTGCCGGTGAACTGCACTGATCCGTCAGCCGGGGAGCCCGATCTTCCTGGAGATGCGGTGCTTGAAGGTGGACACCGTCTTGGGCGAAATCCCTAGGCGCCTTGCGATCTCGATGTTGCGATGGCCTTCGGCCAGCAGTTGGTTCACGCGCATTTCGCGCTGGGTGAGCGTGGCGACGCCGGCGCCATCTGACGGCCCCATCGCGGAAGCGGGAAATGAGAGGTAACCGCGTGCCGCCAGCAGCAGCGCCGCTGTCAACGCGGATGTTGCTTCCGATTTCGGCACGTAGGCGTTGGCGCCGGCCAGGAAGGCGAGCCGCGCCTCGTTGCCGGTGGTCTGGGCAGACGTGACCACCAAGCCGATATCGTGGCGTTGCGCTCGCACGCGGCGCACGAGTTCAAGACCGTCCAGGCTGGGCAGATTGATGTCGACGATAGCCAGCTTCGGGCGCGCCGAACGTATCAACTGCAGCCCGCGCGCGCCATCGGCTGCCGTCGCAACAAGCTGCAATTGCGGCGACCCGGCGAGCAGCGCCTGGATGGATTCGAGAACGATCGGGTGGTCGTCAATCGCGACGACGGAATGAAAGGCTTGATCTGCGGGGGACATGGTGGGTGGTACCTGAGCGGGTTCCATGCTGCGAGTCCCCTGTGCGGGTCAGGTTCCGCGCGGTACAGGTTTGCACGATTGCCCGTCAAACCTTGTACCGATTGCAACGCCACGTCCTCAATTCATGACATCTTGCCGGCTCAGGCAAGCCGGAACACATCCACAGCGCCGCGCAGTTCCTGGGCCTGTTGGCGCAGGCTTTCGGCGGCAGCGGCCGCTTCTTCGACCAGCGCAGCGTTCTGCTGGGTCACCTCGTCCATCGACGTGACCGCATGGTTGACCTCTTCGATCCCTTGCGACTGCTCGCGCGAAGCGTGGCTGATCTCGCCCATCAGACCGGCGATGCGCTCCACGCGCGTCACGATGTCCTGCATGGCATCACCAGCGCCGCGTGCGGCCTCGTTGCCGGCCTGCACTTCTTCCACCGAGCGATTGATCAATTCCTTGATCTCCTTGGCGGCGGCTGCGCTGCGTTGGGCGAGGCTGCGCACCTCGCCGGCCACGACGGCAAAGCCGCGGCCCTGTTCGCCTGCGCGGGCGGCTTCCACGGCGGCGTTCAGCGCCAGGATGTTGGTCTGGAACGCGATGCCGTCGATGATGCCGGTGATGTCGGCAATCTTCTGCGCCGTGGCATGGATGCCAGACATGGTGCCGACCAGCCGCTCGACCGTCTGCCCACCAGCGTTGGCCGCCTCGCTGGCGGACTGCACCATGTCATGCGCGTGGTGGGCGCTCTCGGCGTTCTGGCGCACGGTGGCGGCCAGTTGTTCGATGCTCGATGCGGTGCGTTCCAGATTGCCGGCCTGCGCTTCGGTTCGGGCAGAAAGATCCGCATTGCCGGCCGCGATCTGGCCAGTGCTCGATGCGATGGTGGAGGCGCTGGCGCGCACCTTGTCGACGATGCCTGAAAGGCCGTCGCCCACGCCATTGACAGCGCGCATCACCTGGCCGATTTCGTCGCGGCGGGTGGTGGGCAGGCGGTGCGTGAGATCGCCCGCAGCCACACGCTGGGCGACGTTCACCACCTCGGCCAGCGGCGTGCTCACAGTACGGCGCAGCATCCAGTACAGCCCGCCGGCCAGCAGCGCACCGAGTGCCAGGCCCAGCAGCAGGAAGCGATTGCGGGCGGCCACCAGATCGGCGTCGAGTTCATCTACGTAAGCCGTGCCGGCAATCACCAGTTGCCAATCCGGGTACTGCGTGAAGACGGTCAGGCGCTCACGCGCGGTGCCACCTTCCGTGTCGGCCAGCGTATGACGCAGCGTGCCGTCCTTGCGCGCAATCATCTCGCGTACCCAGGCTTGGCCGGCGGCGTCCTTGGCGTCGAGCAGGTTCTTGCCTTCGCGGTCTTGCGTGTGGTCGATCAGCACCTTGCCCTGATCGGCGCCGGGCTTGCCGTCGATGACGAAATAGCCGCCCGTCTTGCCGATGCCGTGCGAGCGGATCTTGTCCTTGAGCAGCGCCAGTTCCGAGCGCACGTCCACACCCACATACAGCGCGCCGATCACCTTGCCCGACGCATCGCGTACGGGTTCGTACTTGCTCATGTACGGCACGCCAAACAGCCAGGCCAGGCCGCGGAACGGCTCGCCGGCCATCAACGCCTTGTAGCTCGGGTGGGCGCGATCGAGAAGCGTGCCGATCGCGCGTTCGCCGTTTTCCTTCTTGAGCGAGGTGGTCACGCGCACGAAGTCGTCACCGGTGCGGGCGAACACGGTGGCGATGGTGCCGCCGGTGCGCGCGAAGAATTTGTCCGGCACGGTGAAGTTGAGGTTCAGAACCGTTTCACCGTTCGGGCCGCTCTTGAAGGTGGGCGTCGGCTTGCCCGCCACTTGCACGGTCTGCGCCGGGTCGATGCTGTAGGGGCCTGGCGCGGCGTCGGCAAAGGCGGTCAGGAAGCGGTCGGCCTCGGTGCGCATGGTGCCGTCGAACAGGCCGATCATGTCGCGCATGGCGGCCTCCTGGTTGTGCATGGCCGATTGGGTATTGGCTTCCAGCATACGCAGACTCGATTGCGAGTTTGCCAGCGCAAACATGCCGAACACCGCAACCAGGGCGATCAGGCCAATCACGGCCAGCCGGGTACCGAGGCTGGTTGGGGGCTGTGAAACTTCAGAAAGGGGCGCAGACGCTCTCATGCTTTTTTTTCCTGGGGGTCGTCAGTCGGGTTAACAACGGATCAACCGGGAAAAGCTTGAGCGCAAACGTTTTACAGGCGGCTATGTCCGACAAAGCAGACTTGCGTCTGCGTTTCCGGACGTCATTTGTCGCAAGTCAGCTCGACGTGCTGGGGCGCGAGCTTGGCGGGGTTGCCAGCACCCAGTTCGATGCGCCAGTCGGCGCCATGGGAGGCACTCACTTCGCGGCCGTCCACGGTCGCCCGGCAACGGGCTGCATTGGCAAAGCGGATGAACGGTCGCGTATAGCCGGCAACATCGACTGACAGCGAGCTGCCATCCGCACTGCGCTGCCAGTTCGACAGCCGGCCGCTGGCATCGCGCACGTAGGGTTGCGTTGGTGCGGCGTTGTTCAGGGCGAAGCGTGCCGATCCGCTGGTCAGGTGGATATAGGTGCCGCCAGGGCCCGCAGCGTAGCCGGCCACATCGCGCGCATCGGCAAGGCGGGGCACGCCGGGCCCCGTCCAACGGACGGTCCGCAGATCGCCATTGCCGCGCACGACCCAGGCATCGCCGTCACGCGCGACAGCCATGGCGCGGAAGTCGAGCACCTTGCGGATGTAGTCCGACGCGTAGATCGGCATGACCGGCTGCGCGACCGCCCAGTCGTACACCTGCCGCAAGGCGGTGAGCGACGCCAGCTTGGTGCCGGAATACATGTGGTAGTAAATGCCGATCGGCTTGAAGCGATAAGGCTTTTCGGTCAGCTCGAACGTTTCGATGGCCCGCGAGAAACCGTAATACGGGCCGTGCCAGAGGTTGGTGTAGATGTTCTCGTTCTGGTCGGGCGCAAAGACCTGGAACAGGCCATCGCCCTTGTCCACGCCAAGCGGCGCCACGGCCGTCCAGCTCGGGTTGGAGCGCGTGATGTAGGTGTCGCCGCCATTCATGTTCAGCACACCGGCCTCGACCGTCTTCTGCACGGCAATCGGCGGCACCTGGCCATTGCCGCTCCACAGCAGCACCTTCACGCGCTTGCCCGGCGGAGCCAGCTTGGTGTTGATGTAGCGGATGGAGCCCGCGATCTCGCGGTCGAAACTGAAACGGTAATTGGGAATGTTCAACGAGAAGGCGGTGTCGGTGCCTTCGGGCGTTTCGGCAGAAGTCGGATCAGGCGGGTTGGTAGTGCGCAGCCAGTTGAACGGGTGCGAGAACGTGTGACTGGCCAGCTCCACGTAAGGCTGCGCAAAGATGGTACGCGCGATCGGCTCGAGCTGCGGCGTGAGCTTCGGATACACACCGTCGGCGGCCACTTCGCCCTCGATGATCGACACGGTGGTCGGCACCTTGTAGCGATCCAGAATGTCGCGCAGCAAGGCCTGGCCGGAGAACTCTCCGGGCGGAAACTCGGTCCGGGAGGCGAATCCGTCGCCGTCGATATGCACAGTCATCAGCCGGCGGCCGTTTTCCGTCGTGGTGTCAGGCACCGGCATGGCGGGCAGTTGCAGCGCGCGGCGTAGAAAATCCAGCGGCTGGATGACCCAGCGCGCCTGGTCGACATCGGGCATGCGAAACACACCGAACGGCTGCAGCACGTAGCCGCCCCACGGCATGATGGCCGCCGCATCGTAGGTGTAGCTGCCGGCCGAGAGCCGCAACAGCGATTGGGCCCCCGCAACGCGGGAGTCGACCTGCACGCCCACGGCCATGCGCCGATCGGGATGGGGCTGCAGCTCGAAGCCCATCATCGGATCATGCGAGACGATGGCAAGCGGCCCCGCCGGCGTGCCGGGCACGGTTTGCAGATTCAGCATCTGCGCCGTAGGGGCATCCATGTTCAGCCCGAACTGGTTGAACATCGCCACGCGCACGCCAGCACCCATCGTGCGCCGGAGCCACGACGCCCACGAGCCAGGTCGCGGTGCGTTGCTGTCGAACCAGGTGACAACACCGGCATAGCGGTCGGGCGTGACGGTCGGCAACGGCTTGTTGGCGTCGGCAAATTCGGTGCGATAGCCGAGGTAGTTGATGGGCATGGCCAGATAGAGCACCGATGGCGCAGTGTTGCGGCTGGTGCCGGGCTCTTGGGGTTCGACCAACAGGACACGTCGCGGCATCACTTCCAGCCGACCAATGCCGATGAAGTCGGCGCCCGGCGTGGTGGCGTAGCTGGTGACGCCCGCGGCGCGCGCAACATTGGCGGTCTCACGCAGACAGGTGCGGTTGTAGCTGGCACAGTAATCGAGCGCGACCGCCGGCAAGTGATACTGCGCCCCGATGTTGCGCAGCGTAGCAATGCGTGCGGCGCGGTCGGCATCGGGCACATCGTGCAGTCCTTCGCCGCCTGTGCGCTCACGCACCAGACCCGCCGTCACAACGCCGGACAATTGCGGCGCCAACGTTTCGAGCCAGGCCGTGCCGCCGGCCAGCAGCTTCGTCTGCGGTGCGCGCGCATGCAACGCCTGAACCAGCGCCGCAATGGCATTGGCGGCATCGGCGGCATCGGGGGCGCCGCGTTGGAGCGTGTCCAGCCCATCGAGCAGGAAGCCTTGATAGCCTTGCGCGAGCAGCGGCGCAAAGACCTGGTCGATCACATTGGCAGGCCAGGCGCTCGAGCGCATCGCATCGGTCTGCTGTGTCAGGTCTACGCGAGCGAACCAGAGCGTGGACGATGGCTGTTTCGGATCGAAACTGCCACCCGTTGCCGGGTCCACCACGACCCAATCGAAGGCTTGCAGTTCAGCGGCGGGCACATCGCGGCCGTAGTAGAAGGCGATCTGCGGATCTGCAGGCGCAGGCGTTGCCGGCTGCTGTGCGCGAGCGGCCGCAACGCCGAACGCCAACGTAACGACACCCAGCCACGCCGTCCGCCACCACAACCCCATGCTGCCCACAGCTCGCTTGCCCTGCATCCCGATCCTCGAAAGTCGTTCCGACTTTTATTGTGACGGGCTGCGGGCCGATTGCAATGTTTGTGGACACTGCGTGCCCGCCACGATGTCCCGGCGGAGACACGTGGCGGAGGGCAAGCGGCTCAGTAACCGACCACCGTGTACTGCGGAAATTCAGCTTCGAACGCCTTTTCCAGGTCGTCGACGCTGGCGACTGCGGAAGTGTAGACAGCGGTTGTCGTGCCGCTGTTGTATGCGAGCGTGACGGCCCAGGCGGCGTGCGCCTGGTTGACGCGATCGCGTGCGGCCTGAGCCGCCAGTTGACCAGGGCCGTTGTCAGGTTTGGTTCCGTAGACTTTGCAGTTGGACATGGCAATCACTCCGAAGATGTGGAAGGAATGCCGCCAGCGCACGGGCGAGGACACGCTCGGTCTGGCTGGTCTGCGATCTAGACGATACAGGCGAACAGACGCGCTGCCGGCTTGTCCCGCCGGCATGCACCAGCGACACGGCCAGCGTAAAAGCCGGGGCCGCGCGCCGGAATGGTGCGTTCGTCAGGGCTGACGTTCTAGAACGCCGACTTCACCACGCCGCCATCCACGCGCAGCGCAGCGCCCGTGGTGGCTGACGACAGCGGGCTCGCCACATAGGCAACCAGGTTGGCCACCTCTTGCGTGCTGGCAAAGCGCTTGATGAGCGAGGTCGGCCGCGCCGTCTCGAAGAAGGTCTTCTCGAACGCTTCGAAGCTCTGGCCGCCGGAGAGCTTCTCGACAAACTCGTCCACGCCTTCGGAACGCGTCGGCCCCGGCAGCACGGCATTCACGGTGATGGCCGTGCCGGCGGTCAATTCGGCCAACCCGCGCGAGAGGCCCAGCAGCGCAGTCTTCGTGACACCGTAGTGGATCATCTCCACCGGGATCTGCACGCCGCTCTCGCTGCTGATGAACACGATGCGGCCCCAGTTCTGGGCACGCATGCCGGGCAGGTACGCGCGGGACAGGCGCGCGCCGCTCAGCACGTTCACGTTGAAGAAGTGCTGCCATTCGGCGTCGTCGATTTCCTCAAACGGTTTGGGGTCGAAAATGCCGAGGTTGTTGATGAGGATGTCGACCTTGGGAAATCGGGCGACCAACGCATCAGCCTGCGCCGGATTGGACAGGTCACCGGCAAAGCCCTCGGCCTGGGCGTCGGGCACCTCGGTTCGCAGACGTGCAATTGCGTCGTCTACGGACGCTTGGGTACGTCCGTTGACGATCACGCGGGCGCCTTCGGCGGCCAGTGCTACAGCAATGGCATGACCGATGCCCTTGGTAGAGCCGGTCACGAGCGCGAGCTTGTTCTGAAGGTGGAGGTTCATGGCGTTCAAAAAAGGAATATGGAGGAGGACGAGCACGCCGCGCCACATGCGTCGGCTGCCACGTTTCAACCATGATACGAACCACCCCGCCCCTTGGCAGCCGCAATCGTTTTGCAGCGATATCCAACGAGATTTGACGATCCGCGTTGGTATCGATCCCGGCTTGACGGCCTGGGCAAGCGACGATTAGTGTGCAATGAAGCACGCTAGCGTTACGGGAATGCGGCGCGCCTTACAAGCCGGATCACCGGCAGAACGGGGAGCACCACCATGAGCATCGACGTACAGACACCTGAGGCCGCCGACACCAGCACCAGTGAAGGCGCCTACCAGCTTGACACCATGGACCGCGATACCAACATCGGTCGGCTCGTGCATCGGGTCCGACACGCGTTGGTGACACACATCGACAGTGCCCTGGCATCGCTGGACCTGACGGCCGCGCAGTGGACGGTCGTCATCTACCTGGCCGAAGACCTGGCCACCACCCCGGCCGAACTCTCTCGCGCGCTGCACTACGATCCGGGTGCGATGACGCGGCTGATCGATCGGCTGGAGAAGAAGAACATCGTCAAGCGCGCGCCCAGTGATGCGGATCGCCGCTCGGTGGTGGTCTCGCTCACCGAGCAAGGCCGCGCGCTGTATCCGGAAATCCGGCCGCTGATCATCGATGTGCTGAACAACCTGCTGCGCGGGTTTTCGCAGACCGAGGTCAAGCAGTTGGAGAACCTGTTGCTGCGCGTGCTGCATAACGCCTGACCTGTTCAGGCGTTCGCGGTTCGGTCATCTGAGCCGACGGCGTTGCCGGCGTGCAGGGCATGGCTTGGGCGCCGCTCAGCCCTCACTGCCCCTCAAGCTCGTGCTTGATCTTGAACAGCTCGGTATCGGTGCGAATACCCAGCTTTCGATAGGCCGATTGCTTCTGCGAGCTGATGGTCTTGATGCTGCGCGCAAATTTTTCGGCAATGTCCGTGACCGACATGCCGTCAAGGCAGCAGCGCAGCACTTCGCGCTCGCGCGGGCTCAGCTCGGAGCGGTCGAGCAGTGCAGAGAGTTTGCTGCCATTCGCGGTGGGCGGGGGCGCATCGGTAGAAAGGGCATCGCTCTCCATCTCGGCAGCCAGCGCTGCATTCAGGCGCTTGCCGCCCGTAGCCACGGTGCGAATGGCGCGCACCAGTTCCGTCAGCTCCTCTTCCTTGCCGACAAACCCACGCGCACCGGCATGCATGACCATGCCAACCGTCGCCTTGTTGTGATGCGCCGAGGCCACCAGAATCTTCAACTCCGGATAGCGCACGCGAATCAGGCGGATCAAGTTCAGCCCGTCGATTTCAGTGGGCCCCAGCGAATAGTCCATGAGCAGGACATCCACCTCGAAGGTGTTGTCCTTGAGTGCCCGCACGATTTCGCGGCCCGACGCAAACAGGCCGCAGACCTCGATATCGGCCTCCTGCTTCAGGCGCGCAGCCAGACCATGGCGGACGACCGCATGGTCGTCGAGCACGACCACGCGGATCGGTCGGGTCGCGGTCCAATTCATGTTGGCGGGTTCCTAGTCGACTTGTTTTGAGTTACTGCGCAGGCTCGCTTGAACGGGCACCGCACAGCCAAACGGGTCACATATTAATGTCTTCATGCCCTGACCTGACCCGGGCGGAATCGATGCCAACCGTTGCGAGGGTCTTTAATTGGCCTCGACAACCGTGTCATCACGGGCATAGATGGAGCAGTTCTGATAACGCTCCTTGCACGACGACACCGCACGGAATTCAGCGTTCTGGCCCCACTCGTAGACGAACTGATCGCCGTCGGCGGCCACGAAGATCTTGGGCCACGGCTTGCGCAAATACTCGCCAAAGGCGGCTTGCGACTTCGGCCCGAGTTCACCGGGCTTGCGCGGCTGTAGCGCGGCGGCGGCCACGGTTGCCGCTACGGGCGTCGTGTTCGCCGCCACCGGCGACGCTGCGGCAGCGCGCTCAGCCAACGCCTTTTGCGCACGCGCGGGCACATCGTTGATCCACTCGGCGGGCGCTGCAAAATTCAGGTTCTGCCCGTAGACGGCGGACACCATGCGCGACGTGATGCCGACCAGCCGCGCGTTGCTGTCGAACAGGCCGCCGCCGCTGGAGCCCTGCGAGATCGCCGCCGACGTCTGGATCGCCTTGAGCTCGCCGCTTTCGTCATGCCGCAGCGACGAGATCAACCCCTCGCTGATCGTCAGGTCAAACCCGAGCGGATTGCCGATTGCGTAGACCTTCTGGCCCGTCACCAGCATGCTGCTCGGCACGATCGTGACGGCAGGATAGTGGAAATCGGCAACGCGCAGCTGGCACAGGTCGCGCTGCACGTCGGGATACAGCAGGCGTGCGCCAAAGCTGGCGTTGCCGCGCTTGAGGCTGACCTGCTTGCCGCCGCGCAGCACGTGGCAGTTGGTCACGGCCAGCCCGTCGCCGATCACCACCGCGCTGCCGATGGCCAGCGGCTGGCCGGCGGCGTTGGACACGCGCACCTCCCAGATGCTGGGCGCGACCTTGGCGAACACTTCGGCCGGCTCCAGCGCGGCCACCGGCAACGCGGCCAGTGCCGATGCAGTGGCCACAAACGTGCGGATCATGAAGGCGGTGCGGCGGGTCATTGCGGCGTCAGCAGATCGGAAAGGTCGCTCAGCGTGGTGGAGCCGTCTTCGGAGCGCGTCTTGTCACGCATGAAGGCGACGTCGGCGTCGGTCAGACCGGGGCAGCTTCCGGTGCCCCACGACGGGTTGATGCGGTAGGTGCGATAGCGCGCGTTGATGGCGTGCCACGACCGGCCGTCGTCAGACTCAACCACGCCGGCGCGACACACATGGGCGTTGGTGGGGTAGCTGGCCGTCATCTTGTACTGCTTGCCCGCCTGCGGCACGAACGTCGCCGACACGCCGCAGCGGTAGATGAGCGTGCCCGAGGTGCGGATGAAGCTGGCGCCCAACGCGGTCGGCACACCGGCCAGCACGCGGATCGGCCGCGTCGCATCAGCCGGCTTGAGCGCGGTGCGCGGGTTGCCGCAATACTTTGGGTCATCAAACGCGAGGATGGTGGCATTGGTGCTGGTCAGCGGGCGGACGAAATCCACCGTGGCCGTGTTGGCGCCGGCAGGCGGCTCCGCATAAGGCGCTGCGCAGCCCGTCAGCCACAGCGCGCACCCGATTCCGATGGCCGCAGCAATCGTTTGGCTCCTCATAGCCTGTTCCCCCGCGAGTCTTGTGTTTGGTGTGTTTGTGCGACTGCGCACAAGTGTAACCAAAGGTGGAGCCACCGGAAGACCGGGGCGCCGCGCGGGCGTTGCTTGCGCGCGTCGCGAGTTGGGAAGTCCGCTCAGGCGAGCGCCGCATCGATGCGCGCTTGCGTGCTGCGGCGCGCGCGCTCGAATACCGCCATGTCGCCCATCAGAAACGCCACGTTGGCGTTGGAGCGAAACGATTCGATTTCGAAGACGAGCTGATCGACGTCGACATCGGCGCGCAATTCACCAGCGGCCTGCGCCGCCGTAATCGTCTCGCGAAAACGGGCGCGCACCGACTCGCGATGCCCGCGCACACGGTCCTGGATGGCTCCCGGCCGCGCGCGGTATTCGTAGCTGGCCGCGCAGACGAAGCAACCGCCCGGCGACGCCCCGCCGGCCACGTAGTCGAACCAGCCATCGGTTAGCGCACGCAGGCCGGCGAGCGGGCTTTCCAGCGCTAGCGCCGGCTCGACCACCATCTCGCGGTAATGCACGACGCCCGCATCCAGCGTGGCCAGTTGCAGCGTTTCCTTGTCGCCGAAAAGCACCTGGATGTTGCCCTTGCCCACGCCCGCATCCGTGGCCACGCGACCGATAGTCAGGCCCTCAAGTCCGTCGGTGGAGGCAATGGCGGTGGCGTGCTCCAGCACCTGGGCGCGCGCACGTTCGCCACGCTGGCGGCGGCCGTCGGTTTCGTTCATGGCAATGCCCTATCGATGAGTGGGGACAACGCAATCGGCGCTTGACGTAGGCCAATCGCTCTCTAGTATACGTACGACCGTATATTAATAAACCGAGATCCCCCATGTCAACGGAATCCCTTTCTGCCGCTGGCGTTGCCTCGCCAGCCAAACGGCACTGGCCGGCGCTGGCGGCGCTGCTGACCGGCAACTTCGTCACGATTCTCGACCTGTTCATCGTCAATGTGGCGATTCCGGACATCCGTGCCGGTCTGCACACCAGTTTTGCCGAAATCCAGCTCGTGATGGTCGGTTACAGCGCCGCGTATGCGGTGTTCCTGCTCAACGGCGCCCGCCTGGGCGACCTGTTTGGGCGCAAGCGCATGTTTCTGGCGGGCATGGCGCTGTTCACGCTGGCATCCGCACTGTGCGGTCTGGCGACAACGCCGTGGATGCTGATCGCCATGCGTGTCGGCCAAGGCCTGGGAGCAGCCATTCTGATGCCGCAGGTCATGGCTTCGCTGCGCGTGCTGTTTGACGGCGACGCACGGCGGCGCGCGTTCGGCACCATGGGCGCGGTGCAGGGCGTGGCGGCGTCGGTCTCGCAGATCATCGGCGGCTGGCTGATTGCGCATCCGCTGGCGGCGGAAGTCTCAGGCTGGCGCGCGGTGTTTCTGGTGAACGTGCCGATCGGCGTTGTCGCCATCTTGGCGGCGCGCGCATTCGTGGCGGAATCGCGTGCGCCGGTGGCGGCGCGGTTGGACGTGCATGGCGCCGTGGCAGGCGCGGTGGCATTGGCGATGCTGCTGGTGCCGATCATGCAAGGCCGGGAGTCCGGCTGGCCGTGGTGGTCGTGGGCGGTGCCGCTGGCTTCACTGCTGGTGTTCCGCCATTTTGTGCGCGTAGAGCAAGCGCTGTCGGCGGCGGGCCGCGTCCCCATCATTGAGATGGCGCTGTTCCGCAACCGCAGCTTTGTGCTGGGCGTGCTGGCGATCTTCCTGTTCTACACAGCCATCAGCTCGTACTTCCTGGCGTTGACGATCCTGCTGCAGTTCGGGCGCGGCTTGTCGGCGTTGGCAGCGGGGCTGGTGTTCACGCCGGCGGCCATCGCGTTCTTTACCGGCTCGCTCACAGCGCCCCGCCTGGCTGAACGCATCGGGCAGCGCGCCTTGCTGCTGGGCGTGGCGATCTTCGCGGTGGGCATGGTGGTGCTGGCCGGAATGGCGCAACTGGGCGCCGGCACCGCCTGGCTGATCCTGCCCCTGATGCTCAACGGCTTTGGGCAAGGCATGGTGATTCCGCTGTCGCTCAACACCATCCTGAGCGGCGTGGAGACGGCCCAGGCAGGCATGGGCGCCGGCACCGTCACGACCATGCAGGCCGTCGGCAACGCGGTGGGCGTAACGGTGGTGGGCGTGCTGCTGTTCTCGCTGCTGGGCCAGGTGGAAGGGGCAAATGGGGCGGTGGCGATGGACTCCGCCACGCACGCCGCGCACTACGGCCACGCGTTTGCGCTGGCGACGCTCTACAACGTGGGCGCGACGATACTGTCCTTCGTGCTCTTCTGGCGTGCCTGGCGCCGGCACGCCTGACCCACGCTTACTTGCGCACCCAGCCGCGCCGCACGCACGGAGCCAGCAACACACCATGCAACGCCAGCCCCAAACGGTGCAGCGGCTCCGACAGCGTATGCGCCACGCGCCCACTGCACAGCCATGCGCTCAAGGCTGATACAGCAGCCGCGCCCAGCATGTCGAACGGATAGTGCACGCCCAGGTAGATGCGCGCCCACGCCATCGGCACGCCCAATAGCGCCAGCAATACGCCCACGCGCCGCAGGCGTGCGTGCCACATCAGGCTGAACGCTACGGTCCACAGCGCGGTCAGGTGGTCGCTCGGGAACGACGAATCCGGCGCATGCGGCAGCAGATTGGTGCCCAGGTCAATCGCAAACGGCCTCGGGTGATACCAAAGCAGGCTGAAGCCAACGTTGATCAACAATGCCAGCGCAGCAGCCACGCCGGCCTGCAGTGCCTGGCGCCGCGTGGTCGGCTCGCCCCAGAGCCAAGCGGCCACGAGCGTCAGTGGCACCAGCCAGATCGCGTATTCGGCAAAGGCCATCGCCAGCCAGACGGTGGTGGCCGACGCGTCGGCCGGCGCGTTGATCCAAAGAAACAGCGTGTGATTGAGTGATTCCATACAGCGTCGGCCAACGGCCCAAGTGATTCAACAACGGCGTGAGACCCGGCCCACACTACGAAAGGTTCCCTTCAATTCCCTTGGAACGGGCCTGTGGATAAGCCTAGGCCACCCGACTTAGGCCGGCCGTAGCGATGCCACCAATCCTTGCCTAGGCTTTTCCCGCCGCCGGCCGCTGCCTATGATGTAGGCACACCGACACGCAAGCAGGTCGGATACACACAATCTCGAACCCCGGGGGGTGGATGGAAAGTTTTCTGATTCAGCGAGCCACACGCCAGCAAGCGATGATTGCCGGCGCGATTGCGCTGCTGATCCTGTTGACGCTGGCCGTGGCCGCACCACGTGCAGGCCTGCAATGGCCGGCGATCAACCCGTTCATGCCGATGTGCGCCTTGACGGTGTTCACCACGGCCGGCATTGCCGCGTTTTTGCTGGGCGCGCAGTTCACCGTGACGCGGCAGCCGATGCTGGGCGCACTGAGCGGTGCCTATGCCTTTACCGCGCTGGCCGTGGCGCTGCAATTGCTGACCTTCCCGGGCGTGTTCTCACCCACGGGGTTGTTTGGCGCCCGCCCCACCAGTGCAGCATGGATGTGGGTGTTCTGGCACGGTGGCTTTCCGCTCTTCGTGGTCCTGGCGGTGCTCATGCGTGATCGGCTCTCGCGCGATGCCGTTGCTGACGGACGCGTCGGCCTGTGGGCTTGGCTGCTGATCGGCGGGCCGGTGGTGGTGGGTGTGCTGCTGTGCAGCTTTGCGGTACTGACCAACCTGCCGCCGCCGTTGCACGCCAGCAATGGCGACAACCCCGTGGCGGTCGTCCTGTGGGCCATCAACGCGATTGCGGTGCTCGCCGTGGTGGCCAGCGGCCGCCTGCGTGCGGTGCTCGACGTGTGGCTGGCCATTGCCGCGTTGGCCTGCCTGACCGACACCACCCTCAACCTGCTGAGCACAGACCGCTTTACCGTGGGCTGGTATGTCGCGCGCCTGTTCAGCATGTTCGCGCCTGGGGTGCTGGTCTGCGTGCTGGTGTGGGAGGTGACCGCGCTATACCGGCGGCTGTTCGAGGCGCATGTCTCGCTGCGGCAGGCGTCCATGCATGATGCGCTGACCGGCCTGTACAACCGCACCTACTTCAACGAACGTGTCGACAGCCTGATCAGTGCCGCCCTGCGCAGCGGACAGCCGCTTTCGCTGGTGATGGTCGATGTCGACCACTTCAAGCGCTACAACGATGCGTTCGGCCACCTCAAGGGCGACGCATGCCTTGCAGCCGTGGCCCATGCACTGGCGGGCGTGGTGCGCCGACCGTCAGATTTCATCGCACGCTATGGCGGCGAGGAATTCGTCGTCGTCCTGCCCGAAACCGATGCGACCGAAGCGCAGGCCCTTGCCGAGCGCGCGCGCGAAGCCGTGCTGCGTCTGCGCATCGAAGCCACCGCGCCGTCGCGCTACGTGACCGTCAGCGCCGGCTGCGCCACGTCTGCGCCGGACAACAGCGCCCTCTCCATCGACACGCTGGTCGAAACCGCCGATGCCGCGCTGTACCGCGCCAAGGCAGGCGGACGCAATATGGTGATGAGTGCACAGCCACTGCCGGCCGCGCTCACGTAACGCACGTCAAACGAAGGGGCAGCCATGACGCTCATCCATCGCTGCACCCTTGCCATTGCGCTGGCCCTGCCGCTCCTGTGCCACGCGCAGATCGACACGCAGACGCTGCGCGCCGGCGCCTCGCGCGCGCCGGATCTGACCTTTCCTGACAAGGTGAGCGAACTCGGCATGCTCACCACGCCATCCATGGCGCTCTACAAACCCGCTGGCGATGGCCCCTTCCCGGCGCTCGTGCTGCAGCACCAGTGCAGCGGCCTGGGTCATGGCAAGCGGCAGAACCAGGCCATGCTCGAATGGGCCCGCCGCGCGGTACGCCATGGCTATGTGGCATTGCTGATCGACAGCCTCGGCCCACGCGGTGTTGAATCGGTGTGCATGGGCCCGCAAGGCGGCGTGACGCCCATGCGTGGCGTGCGCGATGCGCTGCAGGCCGCCGCGTATCTCGGTCGATTCGATTTCGTCGACAAGGCCCGCATTGCCCACGCCGGCTATTCCTGGGGCGCGATGATGGGCCTCGGGCTGAGCAGCAAGCACTGGGCAGAAGCCCTGGGGGACGGCACGCGCTTCGCAGCCGCCGTCGCGTTCTACCCTGTGTGCTCAGGTCTCAAGCTGCGCAACGGCACCCCGCTCGACATCCTCAACCCCGACATCGACCGCCCCCTGCTCGTGCTGATGGGTGAAGCCGACACTGAAGGCCCCGCCGCAGACTGCGTCTCCAGGTTGCAGGCCGCCAAGGACGCTGGTGCGCCCGTGCAGTGGCACGTCTATCCCGACACCACGCACTGCTGGGACTGCCAGCACCTGAACAACTTCAGCAAGACCGACGTGCGCGGCCATCAGGTCGTCTATCACTACAGCCCGCAGGCCACAGAAGACTCAGAACGCCGTATGTTCGAGTTTCTTGATCAAGCACTGCAGATGAAGCGCCCATGAGCATTTGGCTCGCCCGTCTTTGCTGTCTTCTTTATTTCTTCTGTATATAAAAATAGTAGTAGTAGATAACGGTGGATCGTTTCTGTGGATAGCTGCAGAAAACGCTTTTGCGTCAACTGCTTGCGAAATGCACAACCCATCGGACAGCGTGTGGCGTGGCGTGGATGACTCGTGCAGAGTGCGCCCCACCCTCTCGGCAGACACCAAAGTTATCCCTCTGCTGTGGACAACCTGACCCCGGAGAGCCAACACAGTTGTCCCTGAAGTTCTTCACGTGCTTATCCACAGAAACAATCGTGCTCATGCTGCCGGTTACTTCGTCGGCCCTCGCCCCACCCGAGCCGGAAAAGATTCCACCAGCCAGTCAATGAACACTCTCAGGCGGTGCGTGACGTGGCGTGTCTGCGGATAGACGACATGGAACGGGTAAGGCGCCGGCCGCCACGGCTTGAGGATCTCCACCAGAGCGCCGTCGTTGATCGCCGCTTCAGCCGCATAACCAAAGGTCTGCACGATGCCCAGGCCCGCCAGACAGGCGGCCAGATGCGCATTGCTCTCGTTCACGCCGATGCGATGCTCGACCTTGATCTCGGTCTTTTCACCGTCGCGCTCAAAGCGGAATGGAACCGACCGCCCCGTCTGGCTGAGCACGTAGCTCACCAGCCGGTGGCCATTCTTGAGTTCATCGGGATAAGCCGGCGTGCCGTATTGCTTGAGGTATCCCGGGGTGGCGCAGGTGATCAGCGGCGCGTTGCCCAGGTGGCGTGCGACCAGGGACGAGTTGTCCAAGGGGCCACCACGAATGACGCAGTCGACGTTGTCCGCAATCAGATCTACCGAGCGGTCTGACACGCCCAGGTCGATCCTGATCTCGGGGTAGCGCGCCACGAATTCCGGCAGCAGAGGAATGAGCACGTCGCGCGCCGTCGAGCCGCCGACATCGATGCGCAAGGACCCGCGCGGCCGCCCGCGTGCGAGGCTGAACGAGGCGTCGATGTCTTCCAGGTCGCGCAGGATGCGCGTGCTCTTGGCGTAGTAATCCTGCCCTTCCGGCGTCACCGTCACGCGCCGTGTCGTCCGCTGCAGCAGGCGCACACCCAGGTGGGCCTCCAGTTCCTGCACCTGCTTGCTGACCGTGGCAATGGGCATGTCGAGCGAATCGGCCGCCCGCGTAAAGCTGCCAGCCTCCACCACGCGTGCAAAGGAACGCATTGCCAATAGTTGATCCATTCGAGTGCCCTTGTGCTTGATCGTGCAGCCGCCAATTATCCACAGTTGTGGATAGTAATTCTGTTTGCAGTGCTTTTTCGAAAAGTCTCTGGGCCCTACAGTGCCTCCATGCCCAACGCGACGGGGCCACGCAGAGCAAGGCTCCCGCCGCGAGGTCATTCATCCAAACCTGAAATCACGACATGGAGCACATCATGAGCAAGCAACTGGAAGGCAAGATCGCCCTCGTCACGGGTGGCAGCAGCGGCATCGGCCTTGGCGCCGCCAAGGAACTCGCGGCCCAAGGCGCGCGCGTGTTCATTACCGGCCGCCGTCAGGCTGAACTCGACGCCGCCGTCGCAGAGATCGGCGCCGGGGCCACCGCATTGCGGGCCGATGCGTCGGTGCTGTCCGACCTCGACGCCGTCTATGCCCAGATCGCCAAGGTGGCCGGCAAGCTCGACATCCTGTTCGCCAATGCCGGCGGCGGCGACATGATGCCGCTGGGCGCCATCACCGAAGAGCATTTCGACCGGATTTTCGGCACCAACGTGCGCGGCGTGCTGTTCACGGTGCAGAAGGCACTGCCGCTGCTGACCGACGGCGCATCGATCATCCTCACGTCGTCCACGGTTTCCGTTCAGGGCACGGCCAACTTCAGCGTCTACAGCGCCAGCAAGGCGGCGGTGCGCAACTTCGCCCGCTCATGGGTGATGGATCTGAAGGATCGCGGTATCCGCGTGAATGTGGTGAGCCCCGGCCCGATTCGTACGCCGGGCCTTGGCGGCCTCGCATCGGATGAAACGCGCCAGGGGCTGTTCGACTTCCTCGCCGCTCAGGTGCCGCTGGGCCGCCTGGGGGAGCCGGCCGAAGTGGGCAAGGCCGTCGCGTTTCTTGCCTCGGATGCGGCAAGCTTTATCAATGGCATCGAGCTGTTTGTTGATGGCGGGATGGCTCAGGTTTGAGCGGCGGTAGCCGGAAGCGGCTACCAACCTCCAGGCCGCCTGCGTACAAATTGCAAAGCGAATGCTGAACAGCATGCGATGCGTGCGGGCAGCCAATCCTTGGCCAGGCACTTCTGGCGCCTCATCGCAGTGGCCATGCCTGCTTTGATTGCTGTCGCCGGGCAGCATATTCTTATGCAGATGCACGGGAAGCGACTTCCAACAGGTTTGCCTTGGGTGCTCGAACCCGTTGCGATGAGGGCTTGGTATGGATACCAACGCAGGCAGATTGCGAAGACTGGGAAGCGATGCACCGATCGCTCACGTGCCCGTGGAGGAGCGTTATCGCACCTTGGTGGACGCGATACAGGACTATGCAATCTTCCTGTTGGATCCGACAGGTCACATTGCCAGTTGGAATGCCGGTGCTGAACGCATCAAGGGCTATCGCGCCGACGAAATCATCGGCCAGCACTTCTCGGTTTTCTATCCAGCCGAGGCAATTGTGCAGAACTATCCGAGCGAAGAACTCAAGCGTGCCGCAGCGCTTGGCCGCTGGGAAGACGAAGGGTGGCGCATACGCAAAGGCGGCTCGCGATTCTGGGCCAACGTGGTGATCACGGCTCTGCGAGATGAGGACGGCGACCTGATCGGCTTTGCCAAAGTCACCCGGGACCTGACCGAGCGAGAGCGACTCAAGCAACTTGAGTACGCGAGCGAGCTGGCAGCCCGCGTCGAAGCCACTCGCGAAGAAGAAAAGAAGCGTATTGCGCGCGAGCTTCATGACGACCTCGGGCAGCAATTGACGGCGCTGAAGATGATCATCACCGGCCTGCTTGCCGATGAAGGCAGCACGCCAGAAGCCCGGGCATATGCGCGCGAAAGAACACGGACAATGAGCAATGCCATCGACCACGCGCTGGCGTCGGTCCGCCGTCTTGCCGCCGGCCTGCGGCCGACCATGCTCGACGATCTGGGGCTGCTCCCCGCACTCGACTGGCTTGTCACCGATTTCGGACAACATACCGGACTACGGGTCGCGCTGAATTGCAACACGCATAGGGTGGCGTTCAACGACACCGCCTCCACCGCGCTGTTCAGGATCGTGCAAGAAGGTCTGACCAATGTTGCCCGGCATGCGACGTCGGCAACGGAGGTGGTGATCGACCTCCGATGCGACCGGTCGAGTTGCGAGCTGACGATTCTCAACGATGGAGCCGTCGTCACACGCTTAGCCGAACCGGCCGCCGGGCGTCCGCCGTCATCGGGAATCGCGGGCATTCGTGACCGCGTGCGCCGCCTGGGCGGGACTTTCGCAGCGGGACCGCTTTCACAAGGCGGGTACCGCATCCAGCTTTCGATTCCGCGAAAAGCGGTTGAACTGGATTTACCACTTGGTCAGTAAGGCGCTTCCACCCGCCGAATAGAAAGCCCGCCGGTTACGAGCGCGGCTTCCCCACGAGCGCAATGCGGACGCCGTCTAGCGTTACCGTCTGCCGCGCACTATGACTGGAATCATCTCGCGCGGTTTGGTGCCGGCGACGCGCATCCATGGCATTGCCGCGGCAGCCATGAGCGGCGACGCAATGTTCGGCGCCCCCCCCCCCGAGACCGTGCGGTATCGGAACCGGAAGGCATTCATTGATCGGCGCTACCAGGCATCGATGCACGTAAGCAGGAGAGAACATCATGGTGCGAACCGTCAGCGCTCGTCGTTCTGTGATCAAGGCCGCGACGTACCGAATCGTGATCATGTGCCTGGACTTCGGCACTCTTTATCTGCTGACTGGCACGGTTCACCTGGCAGTCGGTTTCATGATCGCCAGCAATATCTATACGTCGATCGCCTACTTTGCCCACGAACGCATATGGGCTCGCATCAAGTGGGGAATTTTCGAAACGTAAATGGGCGGCCGTCCTTCGACAGGACCAGAGAACAGCGACGGATTCGAAGATACGAACCCCACGGGCAGTGCGACGCAGAATGCCCGCGCCGTCCGCACAGCGTGCAATAGTCGTCCATGACAATGTCCTTTATCGAGAGCCGGGTGCCACCAGGTTCAGTATCGGAGGGGCGCCCGGCCGTCGCTATCAGGGGACGCCAATTGTCTTGTCCGGGCGCGCCCTTGTTTCTGTAGGTCAATACACAGGCGCTGTCAGTGCAGGCTGACAGCATTCGGCGCCCCGATTGTCGAGCGGAACGCGTCGCAGCCGCTCTGGCAGAGCCGGCTCAGGCTGAGCGCGCCAACCAGATCTTTTTGCGGTTCAGCAGCAGCGGAATGACGCCGATGGCAATGCCTCCCATCCCCACGACGTTGGTAACCCAGTCGAAGGTCGGGATGCTGTAGAGCGCGATGAAGAACAGGAAGAGCCCGCTTGCCACCGGCCAGATGACATGGGTGATCGCGACCCACGGCCCCTGCATCAGCACCTTGCGGTAATACCAGCCGCAGGCAAGGCCGGTGAGCCCCAGGTAGAAGCAAATCTGGAAGCCGATGGCGGTAATCGAATCCTGCAGGATGACGTTGATCGTCGGCAGATAAGACGACATGAACAGCAGTACGAGCCCGGTGATCCAGATGAAGAAGATGGCGATGTGGGGCGTGCGCCAAACCGGATGCAGACGCGCATAGCGCGCGTGGAGTGCACCGTCGCGGCTTTTGGCAAACAGCGTGCGCGTGAACTGCAACATCTGGGTTTCAACCGTTCCCACCGTGCTCAGCAATACCGCAACGATCGCGACGTAGCCCCAGGTCGGTCCAAACAACTTCTCAGCAATGGCAAAAATGATGTTCGTGTTGTAGTGCTGAATCTCAGCATCGGACAGGCCCAGCTGCGTAATGACGATGAAGATGAGGAAGAACGCCATCAAGAACACCATCGACCAGAACGCGGCCCGACCAGGTGTGTGGTTCGCGTCCCGCGTCTCTTCGCTGAGGTTCATCGTCACGTCCCAGCCGTAAAAGAAGAAGATCGCAACCAACGCGCCGTTGGCGAACATCTTGGGCGTAAACGCGAAAGGCCAGAACCAGACCCACGAGAACGGATGCGCTGGCGTATGCGGGAACACGATGAAACTCGCCACGATGATCACCAGCAGGATAACGCCCTCGACAATCGTCATCAGCACCTGCACATAGCTGGTGAGTTTGATGCCCTTGACGACCACCGCGCTGACAATTGTGAGCCATGCCGCAGCGATCAGCGTCACGTAATGCACGTTGTTCATCATGGGCCGATCAAAGATGAGCAGCGTGGCATTTGCCGCCGGAATCATGGCGGACACCATGAACACGCAGCACAACACCAGAAGCGCCCAGCCAGCAAGAAAGCCGAGCGCACGCCCGAACACCATGCTCACCCACGAATACGAGGTGCCGGCACTCGCCAGGGCGCGGTTCATGTTGATGAACGCGTAAGCGATGCCAAACATGATGAGCCCGCACACCAGGATGCTCGCCGGCGATTGCGTGCCAGCCGTCCCGATGATGGTGGAAGTCGTAATCTCGATGCTGTAGGCCGGTGCCGTGCCGGCAATCCCCATGATTACCGATTCGACGACACCCAGGGAATCGGCATTGAGCTTGGCTGGTTGGTCCATGGGGTAGGCGACTCCGGGTCGACATTGGGCAATAGACCGATTTTTACCCTGTGCCGGATGTGCGGGCAATAGGGGCCTCTCTGGACCGGGTCAGTGCTTGGACGGGGCCCCGCAAGCCTTCGGCGATAGGGCGAGGTGGCACGCGTTTGCGCATGTGTTCTTCGTCCAGCACCCAATGGGCCTCTTGAAATTTCTGCCCGCTTCCCTATTTTAGGTTTCGTCAATGCAGTCGCGGTTCTCGCGCTGCGTGTTTCGATTTGTTTGTCAGTGGCCCGCCACGGATCGATGAACTGGAGCGCGTAGTTCGGTTCAGTCTCCGTGCGGGCCCTTCAGGAGCCAGCCATGAGCGATCTGTTTTTTGGCACCGATCTGCTGGGCGAATTCGATCGCCTGCAACGGCAGATGGCCACGCTTTTTGCGGGGGCACCCGCCAGCCTGCGCGCAACGCGCATCGGTACCTTTCCTCCCGTCAACATTGGCAGCACCGATGACTCGGTAGAGATCGTCGCGTTCGCCCCGGGGCTCGACCCCGCGCAGATCGATGTCTCGATCGACAAGGGGCTGCTGACGATCAGCGGCGAGCGCAAGCGCCCCGATTTCGAACTCACCGACGAGACGCGCGTGTATGCCGACGAACGCTTCACGGGCGCCTTCCGTCGTGTGATTGAGCTGCCACAGGACGTCGACCCAGACAAAGTCAGCGCCCGGTACGTCAACGGCTGCCTGACCATCAGCGTGGGCAAGTCGGAGGCATCGAAGCCGCGTCAGATCAGGGTGCAAGGCTAAGCCGCACCTGCGCAAGCATGAAGGAGCACATCATGAATGACACCACCCAATTGGCGACCCATGCGCAGCCAGGTAAGGCGGCGGTTGCAAAGCAGACGGCCGAACAGGCGGCCGCGCGACAGACCCACATGGCGCCTCCCGTCGACATCTTCGAGAACCGCCAGGGCATCACGCTGTATGCGGATCTGCCGGGCGTGCCGCGCGAGAAGCTCGATGTTCGCGTGCAGGATGGCACGCTCACCGTCGATGCCGAATTGATGGTGCCCACGCCACCCGGACTGCGTCTGCAGCACGGCGAAGTTCGGCACCCGCATTTCTCGCGCACCTTTGTGCTGAGCCCTGACTTCGATGCCTCGCGCATCGACGCTCAACTGCGCGACGGGGTGCTCAAGCTGACGATCCCACGCCGCGATGAAGCCAAACCGCGGCGTATCGAAGTGCAGGCCGGCTGATCCCCTCACCGACCGTTGTTTTGCCATGCAAGCGGGCGCGCGCCTTGCGCGCCTGCATTTGGCACCGTGCCCCCTGGTTACGGTTGTTTGTCACTAGGAGACAAAGATGCTGAGTGCACACGAATTTGCCACCTTGATGCTGGTCAGTCAGTCACCAGAGCAGGTGGATATGAATCGCGCTGAATTGGATTCGTTACTGGAGCGGCAATTGGTGATGTTGGAGCGCTCGGCAGAAGGACATCGCCGCCGCGCGCGTTTGACTGATACCGGCCGTTCGGTGCTCCAAGCCATCAACGCCGTTGATCGTCAGTAGCACGGCAGGTTCGCGGGCAGCAGAACAGCAGGCTCGCTGGGGGCCTGCATTCTTCAGGCCGTCGAGGCCCCTGGCAGAGTAGGCCCGCGTTTTACACCACGGAAGAGAATGAGTGCCACGCCGAGCATGATTCCAATGTCTGCGACGTTGAATACACCCGTTCGCAACTGCCCGATGCCTATGTTCAGAAAATCAAAAACCCGGCCATCGTAGACACAACGATCGAACAGGTTGCTGAGCCCTCCACCCAGAATGCAAGCTGCCGCAATGACTTCGGTACGGCCGAGCCTGGGTGAACGCAACAGCCACACGAACAGGCCGACCAGAATCGCCAGAACGCCATAGATGAAAACGATATTGCGAGTCGCATCGGACATTCCCGCCCCGAGGCTTAGGAACGCGCCGTGGTTATAGGTGGGTAGAACGAGAAGGCTTCCTGAAAGCAATGACACGACTTCGCCGGGCGTCAATATTTGCTTGAATATGGCCTTCGTCGCCTGGTCGATGATGATCCAGGCGAGCGCGCCAAGCAGCGCAGTGGCAACTCTTTGTTTCGTCGTCATTCGAGAGGTCATCTGTAGGCGGGCCCCCATTCTAGTCAGAGTTGGATGCTGCGAGCGGGTGCTCGGGGGTTGTCAACGACCGCGATGACGGTATCGACCCGCCGCCTTTGGCCGCCAGGGGCCGCCAGTTCCGAACGACTTAGACTGGCTACGCATATTTGTCGCCCACCGTACTGCGAATCGGATGGGTGTCGTAGACGATGATCATTCGCTCAATGAGCCCATTGTCGTCAAATTCAAAAACATCGACGCACTCAAAGCGCACTGCCGTCCCATCTTTGAGCCCCCAGTCATAGATGAAGTAACCGGTCGCACGTCGGGCGCCCATCGTGCTGACGCAGATGTCGATTGGCGTGATTTTGCTTTCACCAGATGCCGCATCGACCCTCGCAAAGAACGGCGCGGGGTGCACCCACCCGAGAAACGGCGAGAAGATCTGGGCATCCGGCGTGAACAACGTACAGATCGCCGCGACATCGCCGCGCTCCAATTCCCTGAGATAGTTGCGAACCTGCCGCGTGTATAGTGCTTCCGACGATGAGGCCATGTTCATTCTCCGGTCATTCGTTGACAACTCCGCGCGCTCGTGCGGTCGCGCGCTAGATGCATGCACGATATCGATGCACCGATGTCCGAACAATCGAAAAATCCGCAACCCGGGTATGCAGCCCATGCATACCCCTTGGCCGATCTGACGCGGGCACTGCCGCCGCTGGCAGCGTTCCAGTCATTCGTCGCCGCGGCGCAACTCGGGAGCATCAGCAAAGCCGCAGATCATCTGTGTCGAACACAGGGCGCGGTGAGCCGTCAGATCCAGCAACTGGAATCGCACTACCGGTGTGCAGTTTTTGTGCGCCACGCTTCAGGACTCACACTGACGGCGGAAGGAAGCGAACTGCTGACCGTAGCCGTCAGCATCCTCACGCAACTGGTTCAACACGCAGACATCCACGCCAAGACAGCGTCCGTCGTCACTCTGCGGGTGCCATCCACGTTTGCGATTCGTTGGTTGCTGCCGCGGCTGGCAGACATCAATGACGCCTTGCCTGGAACAGAACTGCGCATCTCCACATCGGCCGACGACACGCCGGATTTCACTACGCCTGACGTCGATGCCATCGTCGTTCGGGGAACCGGCCAGTGGGCGGGTATGGATGCGGTTCCATTGTTTGCCGAGCAACTCACACCGATGTGCACCAGCGAGATAGCTGCATCGCTTGGATCGCCGGCCGATCTTGCTCATGTCACCTTGCTCCATCCCGGACAGAGCCGCGAGGAGTGGCGGTGCTGGCTGGAAAGCGTTGGGGCACCTCACATCGACGCAGACCGTGGGCTCGTTTTCGATACCCTCGAGTTGACGCTCACCGCTGCGGCGGCGAGGCATGGCGTTGCAATAGGTGACCCGCGGATGGCGAGAGACCGCCTGCGGGCGGGGACGTTGGTCACGCCTTTTATCGACGTGGCGAAAAACGGCTTGTCGTACTTCGTCGTCTATCCATCCCAACGAGCCGCCCAGTCCAAGATCCGCGCCCTCGCCGACGTCTTGTCTCGGCTTGCGCAGAAAGACTGATTGCTGTCGAGGAAAGCAGCCCTGTACTGCAACGTGTCGTTGCCGCATCTGCATGCCGTCTGACAAAAAAAAGGCCCCGGCCGGGACGGGTGGCCGAGGCGAGCTAGGACTGCATGGACGACTAGGGAGAGGGAGGAGCCTCCCCTTAATTTTCCAGGGGCGGAGTCTATGGAAGGGGCCCTGCCGAGGCAATTCAACAATTCTCAGCGGAAACGCGCCCCTCCCGGCCTGCTCAATGTGCTTGCCGGCGTGCCCGCAACGCGTGCAGCACTGCATCAAGCCAGCGAAGAACTGAAGGCGCGGTTGAGGTCATCGGCTGGGCGGGTTGTCACCGCCCATGCGCCATTGCAAACGACGAGGAGCAGCGCGTAGGCCGGCTCACAGCTCAGGACAGAAACCCCGCGTTACGCAATGCTTCCTCGGCGGCCTCGTGGTCCTGGGCAGCGCTGCCACCGGAGATGCCGATGCCGCCCACCAGGCGCCCTTCGTAAAAGATCGGCACGCCACCGCCCACCGGCATCAGGCGCGGATGGTGCGCCAGCGGGGCAACGGCAGGCTCGGCCATGTACTGGTTCCATTGATGCGTGGCCATGCCGAACGATGCTGCGGTCCATGCCTTGTTGATGGCGACGTCAGCGGTCAGGAACGGCGCGGCGTCCGCACGCTCGAACGCGCGCAGGTGCCCTCCTGCATCGGTAATGGCAATGGTGGCGGCAAACCCGCGCGCTGCGCTGGCGCGACGCGCCTGCGCCAGCAAGGCTTGCGCGGCTTCCAGACTGATCGTTGCCGTGGGGACGATGGGGGATGTCATGGTGAGGCTCCTTCTCAGATGTCTGCAGGGTTCAGGCGTTGGCGACAACGACTTTGCCGATCATGTTTCCGGCTTCGACCAGCGCATGCGCCTTGATCAAGCTCGCGGCGTTGATGCCATCGATGCGCTGCGTCAAGGTGTGCTTGATGTCCCCGCGATCGACCAGTTCGGCCACGCGCCGCAGCAAGGCGTGTTGTCGGGCGATGGTGGCGGTGGTGAACATGGCGCGCGTGAACATCAGTTCCCAGTGAATCGAAATGGATTTCCCCTTGAACGGGCCGATGTCCAGATCCGCCGGGTCGTCGATGAGGGCGAATTGCCCCTCGGGGCGCAGCACTGCGGCGATCTGCGGTACGTGAGCGGCGCTCTGGTTCAGCCCGGCCACATGCGTGACGTGTTCAATGCCAAGCGCTGCCAGTTGCGGTGCCCACGGTTCACGATGATCGATGACGTGGTGCGCGCCGTGCGCCAGCACCCATTCACGGGTTTCCGGCCGCGAGGCCGTGCCGATCACGGTCATCCCCGTCAGCGCGCGCGCCAGTTGGGTCAGGATGGAACCGACGCCGCCTGCAGCTCCGGTCACCAGCAGCACGTTGTTCTCGGTCGGGTCGGCAGCCTGGACGCGCAGACGATCAAACAGCAGTTCCCACGCAGTGATTGCCGTCAGCGGCAGCGATGCGGCTTGCGCAAAATCCAGCGATGCCGGCATGGGGCCGACGATGCGTTCGTCGACGGCATGCAGTTCGCTGTTGGTGCCAGGCCGCGTGATGTCGCCGGCATACCAGACACGGTCACCTGGCTTGAAGCGCGTGGCCAACGGGCCGGCAGCGCGGACGATGCCCGCTGCATCCCAGCCGGCAATGCGCGCCTGCCCTTCTGGGATGTCTCCGCCCCGCCGGATCTTGGTATCGACCGGGTTGACCGACACCGCTTTGACTTCCACCAGCAGGTCGTGATCGCGAAGCGCAGGCGTCGGCAACTCGATGTCTTGCAGCGCCTGCGGATGGCTGATGGGGTGGTTCTGATAGAAACCGATGGCTTTCATGCACGTTCTCCAGAGAGTGAATGAGGGCCATGCTATCTTTCAGCGATATGCGGATAAACGGGCGGCATGCCCAAACACTTTCGGCATTTCAATGAAAATCATCCGCCTCGATGACGTGCAAATCTTCGTGCACACGGCTGACGCCGGCAGCTTCTCGGAGGCGGCACGCCAACTGAACATCGCACCTGCGCAGGCAAGCGCATCTGTGCAGCGGCTGGAAAAGGCGCTGGACGCCCGCCTGTTCACACGTTCCACGCGCAGCATGCAACTGTCAGAAGCTGGAGAGCGCTACCTGCCGCATGCGCGCGTCATGCTGGGCGCGCGGGAACAAGGCGAACAGGCGCTGGCCGGTGGCCGGGAAGCACTCTCCGGCCCGCTGCGGCTATCGGCTCCGTCCGATTTCGGAAGAAACCTGCTGCTGCCGTGGCTCGACGATTTTCAGCACCAGCACCCCGGCTTATCGGTGCACCTGAAGTTGAGCGACCGTGCGGCCGACCTCATCCGCCAGCCGCTGGACTTTGCCGTGCGCTACGGGGCGCTGCCCGATTCCTCCCTGCTGGCCATCAAACTGCTCGACAACAACCGGCGTGCGTTATGCGCGGCGCCGTCGTACATCGAACGACACGGCGCGCCGACCAAGGTGGATGACCTGCGGCGACACAACTGCCTTCGGTATATCTGGAGCGAGCAAGTCCACGAACGCTGGCGCTTCACGCTACCCGGCGGCGAGCGCACCGTGGCAGTCACAGGAAATCGCGTCAGCGACGATGCCGATGCGGTGCGCCGCTGGGCCATCGCAGGCGAAGGCCTGCTCTATAAATCGCGACTGGACCTCATCGATGATTTGAAGGCCGGCCGATTGGTCGAGATCTTTCCGCAGGAATATGGCGAGCCCGCGCCGCTGCATTTGATTTGCGCCCACCGTGCGCAACTCACACCCGCCATCAAAGCGCTGAGTGCATTCCTGCGCGAACGCTGTATGGCCCTGCTCGCAAGCTACTCGTCGCAAGGTTCGCCATCCGAGTAACTCGGCGGCAACCGACTCTGGCTGAATCCTCTTCGACCTCTTCGACCTGATCGACTGGTCCGCCGCTCCCCCTCTTTGAGCGCGCAAACGTACAACCGTTGCGCCGCCTCTCTCTGCAGGCACGCCCGTGCCTTGTGGCACTCGAAATAAGTTGATCCGTATCAGGCGAATGCCGCCGGAAGGTTTGACAGCTGCGGCCATAGCGCCTTTCATGGTCGTACGTGCTGGTGAAAAAACCGAAAAAAACATTGGGGAGGGACACCATGCGACGTCTCATTACTGCGCTCCGTGCGCTCGCGGGGCTGCTGATCGGTGCGCTTGTGGCGTGGTCGGGACAAGCCAGTGCGGTACCGGCTTTCGCGCGTCAGACCGGGATGGCATGCATGGCGTGCCACGTCAGCTTTCCTGAACTGACCCCCTTCGGCCGCTTCTTCAAGATGACCGGCTATACGCTGGCCAACAACAAGACGATTCCGCTCTCGGGCATGGTGCAGATTTCGCGCACCAACACGCGGACGATCGATCAGGACAACTTCGACTTCGTGCGCAACGGAGACACGGTGCCGCAGCAGGTAAGCCTGTTCTATGCGGGGCGCATTGCGGGGCCCGTGGGTGCCTTCGCTCAGTGGACGTACGACGGTATTGCGCACCACAGCGCGCTGGACAACACCGATATCCGCGCCGCATGGCACCTCACGCGCGAGGACGTCGAGTTCATCTACGGCGTCACGGTCAACAACAACCCGACGGTGTCTGACGTGTGGAACAGCACGCCGGCATTCGGGTATCCCTATGCCGCTCCCAGCATCGGCGTGCCTCCCCTGGCGGGCACCCTTGTCGACGGTGGTTTGGCGCAGCAGGTGGTAGGCGCCAGCGCATACGCATTCTGGCAACGCCATATCTACGCAGAACTGGGCGCCTATCGGACTGCCGATCAGGCCTTCTCTGTGTTCCGCGCTGGGCAGGACACCGCAACCCCGGGCGGCGTTGCGCGCTTGAGCGGCGCGAACCCGTACTGGCGTCTGGCATACAACCAGGAATGGGGCTCGCATTCGGTCATGTTTGGCACGTTCGGGTTGCTGGCCAACCGGTACCCCGACAACACCATGCCGGGCACACCAACCGATCGCTTCAAAGACTATGCGCTCGACGCGCAGTACCAGTACTTGACCATGACCCATGCGTTCACGGCGCAGATGGCATGGATCCACGAGCAACAGAACTGGCGGGCGAGCTTCCCGAGCGGTGGCATCGGCGCGGGCCCCACTCCGGCCAACCCAACCGATCATCTCGATACCTTCAAAGCCAAAGCGTCGTACTACTACCAGCGCAAGTACGGGGGGTCGGTCGCGTACTTTTCAACAACAGGCAACGCAGACCCCGGCCTGTACGCCCAAGCGCCTGTGACCGGTAGCGCCAACGGGCGACCAGACACGCAAGGCGTGATCCTGGAGCTGGACTATTTACCGCATCCGCAGATCAGGCTCGCGTTGCAGTACACGTGGTTCCTGAAGTTCAACGGCGCCCATGCCAATTACGACGGCAACGGCAGAAACGCGGTCGACAACAACACGATTTACCTGCTTGGCTGGTTCATGTTCTAGCCGTAGGTCACGCGCGAAGATGCGAGGGGGGAGAACGCCATGAAAGGATTCCATCAGCCCAGGCGAGTCTGGCTGACCGCGCTGGCAGCGTTGGCGATGATCGGCTGGTCGAACATGGCGGGCGCGCAAGATGGCGAGAAGCTTGCCGCGCAGTTGTGTTCTTCGTGCCATGGGGTGCACGGCAAGAGCGAAGCGCCGATGTTTCCGCGCCTGGACGCACAGGTACCGCAGTACCTGGAAGCGCAGTTGAAAGGCTTCCGCACCCGTGGCCGCGGTGAGACCGATGCACAGGCCTTCATGTGGGGTATTGCATCGCAGCTGGACGACGCAACCATTGCGTCCCTGGCCGAATACTATGCGCGGCAGACTGCACCTGCCGGCCCTGCGGGTGACCCGGCACTGATGGCGCGCGGCAAAGAGATTTTCGAGCACGGCCTGCCTGCGGAAGGCGTACCAGCATGCGCGTCGTGTCATGGGGCGCAAGCGCAGGGCAACGCAACGTTCCCGAGGCTGGCGGGCCAGCATGACGCCTATCTCTTACGGCAGATTGCGGTGTTCAAGAACGGCACGCGCGCCAACGCTCCCGTGATGAGCGCCGTTGCACACACGCTGTCGGACGACCAAGCGAAAGCGGTTGCTGCGTTTTTGCAGGCTCAGTAGCAGGGTGCAGAACCAACCTGGCCTAGGTACTCACCAGCCGACCCCGTGCATGCAGCGAAATCTCGTTGGCCACGATCTGCTCAAGCTCCGGCCACGTCACGGGCAACGGTACAAACACACTGTTATTGTTGTCCGACGAGACGCACAGCTTGATGTGGCTGACGTGGTTGTCCACACCACACCCAACACGAAGGATGCGCGTGGTCGCCCCCGGGTGCCACACCACGTTGCCGAGGAAGTACGTGAGAGCGCCGCCCCGCTCCACTGGGTCGGTGACCAAATCGAACGTGCTGCTCAGGAATGTATGAAGCTCGTCGATCGTCATGTCTGAACGTAGTCCCCGCAGTTCGTCAGCATCCTTCCATCCTCTGCAGTGGTTTGCTTTTTTTTTGAGCGTACCGAGAACGTGCGTTTCTGGCGGGCCATCCCCAAGACCGGCCAGTTCACGGCACAACAGCGCATCGACGGCGCGCCCGCGCGCTGACTGACTTTGCGCGGGGCGTCGGTGCAGATTTCGGATTTGATTGAGGCGGGGGTGTAGGCGTTGCGCTGGGTCTCGCATCGCCGGCCGGGTTGGCGGCGGCGGTGCGGGCCAATGAGGCTGGCCGCTATTGGCCGATAGACATCATCCGGCCCATGGCTGCTCCTCGCGCGCAAAGTTGGGGATTCACGGCGATCTGGCAGAGGCATCAAACGCAGAGTTGGCGAGATGTCTGACCGTCAAATCAACGAATGCAGACAAGCGGTTAAGCCGCCTCAAGTCGCGGTGGTAGCCCATCCAGATCTCGCGATGCGGCGGTTCCACGTCCAGCTCCAGCCGGCGGATACCGAGGGTCTGGTCACCCAGCGGGCGCGGCAGCACCGCAATGCCCATTCCCATCGCGCACATCTGCGCTTTGACGTTCCGGTTGTTCGAATGCAGCGCCACGCCTGCGTTCGGGAACATTTCTCTCAGCCATGCCGTGTCCGGAAACGACCCGCTTAATACATCCGGCGTGATCAGCCGATATCCGCTGCCGTCGCCAGCGATCGGGGCGGGCCCGGTGGCAGACACATAGACGCCATAGCGCATCTGGAGCAACCGCCGCTGGACGATGTCCTGCTCCTCGAACGGGACAATGCGAAACGCTACATCAGCCTCCCGTTGCGCCAGATTGAACAGGCGCGTTCCGGTGAGCACCTCGATCTGGACTTGGGGATATTTGGTCGCATACGCCGCCAGCACCGGAGGCAACACGTAGGCGCCGAACCAGTCGGCGGAGGTCACACGTAGCGTGCCGTCGAGCGCTTGTTGCTTCCCGGCCAGTCTCCGCTCCATCGCCAGCGCGCCCTCTTCGATCTGCTCGGCAAGAGGAAGCACGCCCATCCCTTCTTCTGTCAGAACGAAACCGTCGGCCGTCCGTTGGAACAGCACCTGCCCTGTGGCCTCTTCCAAAGCGCGCAATCGCCGGCCCACGGTCGGGTGGCTCACGCGCAGAGCCCGTGCAGCGGCACCGAGCGTGCCCGTGCGGGCGACAGCAAGAAAGATCCTCACATCACTCCACTCCATGCCACCCCTTACAAAACTGAACGGACAGTGTTCATTATATTCAGTTGATGAACAGTATCGAACGTTGCGAGACTACGCTCCATCGCATGCCGAACGATCGGCTGCAGTCAACGGCCCGGTTGGCTCCGTTCGAGCTGGGGGCCTGACTTCTGGAGAAAGCAACGCAAATGGAAATCGGAATCATCGGCCTTGGTGCGATGGGCCGGGAAATCGCACGCAACCTGGCTGCGGCCGGCCACAAGGTTGTCGCATGGAATCGCTCAGGCGGGAGCGTCGCAGGCTTGCGAATGGTGGATACGCCAATGCAGGCATTGCAAGCCGACATGGCATTGACCATGTTGTCCGACGACTCTGCCATTCGCAGCGTGCTGATGGAAGGCGATCTGCTGGCGCAGGCAAGGCCTGGCTTGGTGCATGTGGTGGCGTCCACGATCTCGGCTGCGTTTTCACAAGAGCTGGCGGATCATCATCGCGCCCGCGGCATCGCCCTTGTCGCAGCGCCGGTACTGGGACGGCCTGATGTCGCTGCGCGGGCCGAACTCAACATTCTTGCCGCCGGTGACCCGGCCGCGATCGATAAGGTCAAGCCAGCGCTGGAGGTGATCGGTAAGCGCATCTGGCGCATGGGCGACGATCCGCGCATGGCCTATGCCGCCAAATTGGCGTGCAACATGATGATCAGCTTCGCGATCGAAGCGATGGCCGAAGCGGTGGTGCTGACCGAAGCGCATGGAGTGCCGCGGGAACGCTTTCTGGAACTGATCCTCGGCACCCTGTTTGGCACGCGCCCCTACCAGACCTACTCCGGCAACATCATCAAGAACGAATACCCGCCAGGCTTCAAGGCCACGCTAGGCCTGAAGGATCTGCGGCTAGCGAAAGAAGCCGCACGGGACGCCAACGGCGAGCTACCTATGCTCGACATCGTTTATGCACGCATGCAGGACGCTGTGGATGCCGGCTACGGCGACCAGGACTGGTCAGCCATGGTCAGAGCCACCTTGGGTGGGAAATGAAGTAGGCGGCCATATTGCTGCCAACCCAAACCGCACTCCCGCTGCGCCGCTTAGACGCCGATGCGGACACCGATATAGAAAAGGCAATCATGAAATACCGACATCCAATGACCAAGCTGTTTGCCCTCTGCAGCCTTCTGGCAATGTCCGTGCTGCTGCAGTCTGCAGCCCACGCGGCCGCTCCCCTTGCACGTAGCTCAGCGCCAGGCTTTTACCGTTTCATGCTGGGCGGCTATGAGATCACCGCACTCAATGACGGCACACTGGAATTGCCGGTTGACCAGTTTCTGACGAACACCACACCGCAGAAGGTCGACGACGTGCTGGCAGAGGATTACCTGCAAAGTCCGCTCGAAACGTCCTACAACGCCTTCCTGATCAATACGGGTCCGAAACTGATTCTGATCGATACCGGCGCAGGCAACCTCTTCGGCCCGCGCCTGGGGAGGCTGGCAGCCAACATGAAGGCCTCCGGTTACGCGCCGTCCCAGGTGGATGAAATCTACATCACGCACATGCACGCAGACCATATTGGTGGGCTGACGACGGATGGAGACATGCGCTTTTCCAATGCGATCGTCCGCGTCAATCGTGGTGAGCTGGATTACTGGCTGAGCGAGGCGAACATGGCCAAGGCGCCAGAGGGCAATCGCGGCGACCAAAAAGGCAGCTATCGCCGCGCCATGACGATCATGGAGCCCTACATCAGGGCAGGCCGCGTGCGGCCGTTTGACGGCAACCAAGAGCTGAGCCCCGGCATCCATGCGTACCAGAGCGCTGGACATACACCCGGGCACGTGGGTTACATGATCGAGAGCCAAGGAAGTCGCTTGATGGTCGTGGGCGACATCGTGCATGTCGCGGCCATTCAGTTTGAGGATCCGACGGTCACCGTTTCGTTCGATAGCAACAGCCCATTGGCCGAACAGGAACGCATCAAGGAATTCACCCGCATCGCCAAGGACAAGATACTTTTCGCCGCCGCCCACGTTCCTTTTCCGGGACTAGGGCATTTGCAGACGGATAAGCATGGCTTCCGTTGGATTCCTCTCAACTACTCGGCTGGGAAATAAGTCACTACGATTTCCATCGTCGTATGCCTTCGGGCAACTGGTCCAGGCTAGTTTCGGCAGGGGAGCGCAGCGCGCCGACTAAATAAGTCCCAAGCCCGACCGCAATGCGCGTAGATTGGGCATCAGGCGCTGACCCTGTCAGCGCACTCGGCAGTCCGTGCAGAGCCTTCGATGCCGACCTTGCCGTTCTTCGCGGCGTTCGCTGCGGGAACGATAAGAGCCTAAGGCGGTTCACCCCTTTACGGCGGGACGTGTTCTGAAGCTAGAGCTGAGATCCTGGCGCAAGGAAATAGCGCACCCCGGAGGCAATATGACACGCACCACCGAGTATCGCGGCTTTCAGATTCATGTGGATCTCGTTGAGACGTCTGAAGACATGTTTGATCTGTGGTTCCGGATCGAAGGCCCCCTTGAGACCGCTGGCGTGATAGCGCTGGGCAAGCGGATCAAGATTCATGGGGGACCCTTTTCCAAGCGTTGGGCGCACTTGGTAGGAGAGGTGGCGGGGCGCGCCGCGGTGGACGTCATTCTTGGCCCCGAGGATGTACCTCCGGCCACGCAGGAATGGTAGGCAGCGCAGGTGCCTTACCAAGTGCAGATTGCTTGGTCGGTCGCCATTGGCATATCGGCCTTCAGCTCAGCGCTTGTGAGCGCTTGAACCTCGACGCGAGGGCGAGTCGGCTCGACATCGCCAAAGATCATTGCGATGGGCACTTCAGTGGCATCGCGCCCGGTACCAATCCGCAGGAGCCCCATGGGCATCGATCCGTTTGATGGATCGAGCAGATTCCACTGGTTGCCCAGGTACACCTCTACAAATGCATGGAAGTCATTGGGGCCGAGAGCAGGGTCGGCTCCGTAGTTGACGCTCGTCGCGAAACGGGCCGGTATGCTTAGCGCGCGACACAACGCGATCATCAGATGGGCGTAGTCCCGGCATACACCATGCCGATCCACCAATGTGCCCACCGCAGAGGTTTGCTCGCTCGTCGATAGCGGGATGAACTGCACATACCGGCAGACCCAATCCCGAATCGCAAGGACAAGCGCATACCCGCGCTGATACCCGCCAAACTCGCGGCGCGCCAATGCCATGAGGCGGTCGGATTCGCAATAGCGGCTGGGCGCCAGGAAGGGAATAACATCCAGCGGCAAATCCGCAATGCGAACTTCAAACAATGACTGCGGCGGTTTGAGCAAGTGGCGCATCTCAACGGTGGCCACATAGTTGATGGCGAGATAGCCACGCGGTGCTCGCACCCGTAGATGACGATTCAGTAAGGTCGGTTCCGTCTGAAGCGTGGTCGGAATCGCGGGGGTCAGTTGCAGTGATTCGGCAACGATTGTCTGCCGCGCGGTCTGCGCCGCGTGAAAATTGAAGATGAAGTCTGCGGCCTGATCGCGAATCTCATAAGCCAGGCAGATTGAGTACTGCATTCGAACCATTCGACCTCCTGACGCCCGGCATGGCTGGGTCGTTTGCGTAGACGGTGGCCCTTGAGAGCGCCACCGGACAGACCTTCCGATTTGACCTCATGGAACGGTCTACTCGCCGGCCATAGATTGGCCCGGCACGAGCCCATTGATGATGTCCTCTGCGCCCTGCGTGGCCGCGCGCTTCGCAGCGCCTACGTTGTCCCATGGCTCGCCTCTTAGACGAAAGACGCGGGAGCGCTCATCGTCCATCGTCTCGCCTTCAAGACAGATGACGACCGAGACGCTGTACGCGCGGTCGGGGCGTTTCTCGTGCCACTCGCGCGGCGGGTTGAATGGGTAAATCAGGGGGTAAATCGCGAACCCTTTGTAGAAGGATGTCGGGTAGGTATCCATGGTGGATCTCCCATAGGAAAAGCAAGCAGGCCGGGGCTACGCCCTTGGTGCTCTGATGGCAAGGCGAGAATGCCCGGGGGCGGTGAATGCGAGCCGTGCTGAAAAACGACTCGGAGAGGCAGCTTGGGAGGCTGGATCGAGGTAGAACGTCCGCGACGCGTCGATCAGAGGCGAGGCAAATTTCTCTTGTGCCGGGGCCGACGATGCGCCCCGCTGATATCCGTACCCCACTCTACTCCGATATCCGTAGCGTGGGCGCCGGTATTTCTTGAAGCGCTGCGCGTCGCATTGCGCGCTGTGATGCCGCGGGTTGCCAAGTCAGCAATGCAAGTCGTTCATCCGCAGAACTATCACCCTTACCGCGCCCCATCTGCGCGGCATTCCCGCCCGTCACGGGAATGCGTCAATCTGTTTTTATTGGCCGTAGCCACGCCGCTCTACGGCGGCAAGTACATCCCACGTTTGCGGATCAACATCGCGGCCCCCGAGCGACATCGACACGTAGGCATCAATCGCATCGACAAAGCCTTTGATGAAGGCCGGCGGAAATGCGTGCGCGGACAAATGTTGAAGCTGCTCGCGCAGCATGCCCGGCCGGCACTGGCCGTGTGAGCGCATGGCGGTGCGTGTGCGCTTCAGATATGCCTGCGCTGCAATGGCGCCGTTCAGGTAGGTGCGGTTTTTGGTGAGCCTGCCTGTGTCGGATGACGTGGGCGGTGGGGGTTGCGATGTTGGCGGAGATGGATACGACGCGGGGCGCGTCTCGTCTGCAATAGGCATGGGAGCCTCCGTGAGTGTTGACTGGAGGTCCGCCTTCTCGTCGCCAGACGAAGGTGGCGGGCCTGACGGCGGGGCTGGCGAACCGGTACTCACGGCAACCGGCAGACCTTGCGGTCTCCCCACCCGGCCCGCCGTAGGAGGCATGCGCGAGTGTGCCCGAACGTATCCGCCAAGCGGACGCTCGTTGTGAGTATGTCGGATCGCCAGACCCGGCTACCGTTGGTGCGGCAGCGGGATGGATTATAGCGACGGGGGCAGCGGCGAAAGTTGGATTATTGATTCGCCAGCAGCGACGGTCGGAAGGTCACGCTCCGGCCTCAAACAGTGGCGCTTCACCCTCAGGGAGTGGAACGCGAGGGTCAAACACTGGCGTTTCACTGTTTGAGGGTCAAGCGTCAGTGTCAAAGCGTCGAATTCCACCCTCTGAGGGTCGCGTTTGAGCCTCAAACACTCGAACTTCACTGTCTGAGGGTCGAGCGTCAGTCTCAGAGAGTCGAATTCGATAGTCCGAGGCTCGCGCTTCTCGCTCCAACACTCGAACGGCGTGAGCGGGCTTGCCCGCCCCATGTGCGAGCGGTTTCCCGTCAAAAGTTGTGTACAGCATTGCGATACGCCGCAGCGGTAGCCAACCTCACCGGGTTGTGCCAATCGGCATGACGTTGATATCCGCTTTAGAAGGAACGCAATGTCTCAGAACTTGATCTCGTTTCAACCCAGCGCCACCGACCTGACCGCCATTGACGGTGCGCTGAAGACACTGGAAGAAAAGCTCGTCGGCCTGATTGGCCTGTCAGTCGAGCAGCGCAGCACGCTCATGAAGATGGGCGACAAGTCAGAAGCGTTCTGCCGCCAGGCAGTGGAACTGCTGAGCAACAACCCCGGCGTGCTTCCTGCCAATTTCAACCTGCAGGAAATGCGACGTGACTTGGTGGGCTTTGACACCCTGCGCCCTCGCCTCGCCCGCGTGGAGAAGTTGCTGGAAAGGATGCAGGATTCGCAACTGGCGATGGGCAGTGATCTGATGACAGCCGCGCTGGAGGGTTACACGTACCTGAAGGTTGCGGGCAAAGGGGAAGGATTGGAATCGGCGCGACGGACGTTATCGGCGCGGTTTAGTCGGGGGCCACGGAAGAAGGTGGAGGAGGTGGCTGGGGAGTGAGGTGAGGGGCTGCTGATGGTTTGATGGCGGCCTAGATGGGAGAAAGCCCGCGATGCTTTTTGGGGTCGCGGGCTTTTTTGTTGGACATCGTTTGGGCATCTCTGTGCATTCAACTAAAGGAAACGACGGCCCGGTGCGATACGAACAAAGTGCTCGGCGCGGCGCACGATTACCCCGTCCTTCACGATTTCGCAAATCATTTTGTGGCGCCCCCTGAAGGCGGTCGACGTCCAATAGGGCTCACCAGCGCCTTTCATTTTGTCGTGCGTAAGCTGCCCTGCCTCTTGCGCCTCGTGGCCCTCGTTACGCACGGACCAGCGAACGTTGTAAGGAGGAGCGACTCCCTCCGGTTTCGCAGTGAACCGGAGATGGATGCCCTTAGGCAAGAAGGAGTCGTTGATGTGCTGTTTATAGACTGCCCCCTCGCTTTTCTTGGCAAGCCAACACTCAATGGCCAATCCCGCAGCCGCCACAACAGAAGATGCAGCGGCTTTCCTAGCGCTGGACCAATAGTCATGCCAAAAAATAGCGTCCCACGCGCCCAGCGCTTGTTTCAGCGTGCAGCCAGCCTCATACAGGACCTCCAGGCTCGGCAGCTTCTCCTCTAGTGCGTCCCGTAACCGCTCCACCTCCCCGCGTCGGCGGTCTGACGCCGTAAAGTAGACGCCCGGCTGAACCGGGTTCTCCACCTCAATGGAGCCTTTCAGCCGCACAAGAAGCGCCTTAAGAGTATCGACCAGAGCAATATCGTCACGCGACGTATGCGGCTTGTAGACCTCGCACACAAGGCTCGTGATAACAATGCCGCCCGGCAGAACCCATGCCGACCGAGACCGTGCAAATGCCTTCACGAAACGGACGATGCGACGCAACTGCCCTTTCGGCACTGACACCGATGAGCCCAGAACAGTCTGCAAGAACGTGGGTGGGCTTTGGGAATCCACTTGGCGAGTGAACCAATCTGTGTATGCCATAGGGTCACGCTCGGCCCACTCGTCTCCACCAGCATGTTCGATCACTGTTGTGCCCAACCAGTCCGTCCGGCGCCGGTACACTGCAAAATCGATGTGATAGCCGTCGGCATACCAGATCGTGACGGCGTTCTTTCGGGCCTCCGGCTCTTTGGTGAAGTTAGAACACTTCTCAAGGAGGGCATCGCGCACGCGCGCCCTGGCATCAGCGGCACCGTCGGGGAGATCGTCCTTTTCAAAAATGACGGCTACATCGATGTCGTAGTCGGTGTGCTCGCATTGATTTAGGGTGTGCATGGCATAGCTACCCTGGTTCTTGCTGTCAGCAAACGTTCCGCAAACAACGCCCTTTTTTTCTCCCAGGGCCTTCAACCCATCAGTTAAGCGCTGGAGATTCAGATCGCGGTAGCCGCCCAGATCGTTGCGCAGCTTCGCCCCTAGCCGGACGTGGTTTTCGTAGAAAGTGTTCAGATTCTTCGATACATCAAACATTGCGCTTATCCCCCGCAATCCAAAGTTGGCCCGGATCGCTGTCAGCGGCCACCAAATCCACCGCCCAGTAGTAGGGCGGCGAGCTTCGTTGCGAATAGTTGTAGGCGAGCACAGAGCGGTGCATGGTGCGGCTCACCATCTGACCCAGACGGAAGGAGACTGACATGGGTGTCGCGGCGAAGACGTGTTGGGTCGTCGCAGGATTCTCGTTATGAATTCGGTCCACGGCCTCTCGAAACGCGTTTGCAATCGCACGAGCCTGGTCGTGATGTGTGACCACGCCGCGCTTTGGCTCCTCGATGCTCACTACGAAGTGCCGGTACGGTCTGTCAATAGTCTGTTCAATGTCGGCCTTGGCTACTCTAGCGCTCACATCCACTTGGATCACTGCATCAGGGCCTCCCACCGGCCCGCCCATATCGGCTAGCTTCACACCTAGATCTGGTCCATCGCTGTCCAGCAACGGGTTCCAGTCACCAGCAGCAGAGGCCCCATCCAACTCATATAGTCGGACGGGTTGTTTCGTCGACACCGCTGAACCGGCGTGCATCGCAAGGGGAATGTGGGTGATTCCGAAATAGGCTACCGTCGCCTTGGAATGAGCACGCAACTGTGCAGAGACGTCACGATAGAGATTGCGCTGAAGAGCGAGCGCGCTGCGAACGTCAAGGACTCCATTCTCGAAATGCGGTGACGCGTCCATGTGTACTTGGTGGAAGCCTTCGGCCGCCGCAACCGGATCCACGCGATCAAAGAGTCCAGCGTGTTGGAAGGATTGGTGGCAGATGGCGATAAGCTCCGCAGGGGCATTCACCTCTAGCAGGGCTAGATGCAGCGAGCGGAAGTGCTCCCGTGCCACCTTCTTGTGATCTTTCAAGATGGCCAACAGTTGATCCCAACCGAAGACCCGAACCGGGAATTTTCCGACCTTGGCATGAGCCTCCGTGATGAGTCTGGCCTCCTCTTGTACCGCCACATCGGCAACTCCACTTGTAACCAAGTAGTAGCAACTAAGAGCCGGCTTGAATTTCAGTGCTTTCTCGACTTCCTTGCGCAACTCCGCCTTAGTTACCGAATGCCCATAGCGGCCGTCTTTTCCCTTGCATTGAACACCCTCCGTCTTTCCGGTTTTCACGTTCGTGCCGTATACGTCGACCCCCGCTTGGGCTTGGCCAGCACGTCCGTTCATTTCTGCCGTGGGATCATTCCAATGCGCCGCGAACAAGTCGCGGGTGAATCTTTCGAATGCCTGCCAATCGGCAGGCTGAGGAAGTTGATATGCTCCGAAAGCCAAGGGGTTCCTCTCTGGTAGGTATATCCGTGCGAGCAGCTTCGTGGGGCCGCCCGCCATCCGTTGCTTCCCGATTGACATCAGAGCAGCAGGCTGCGAATACCGCTCTCGAACAGTTGCATTGGATGTTATGTGCCGCTACGTGTTCTACTACCCGCGCGACCTGCATTCGCTTCGTGGCAATCGCCAAGGAAGAATCCGATTTCTCACGAGCTGCAAGTCTCTACATTGCGACACATCAGCAACGCAGCTCATTCATCCGCTTACGAACGTAGTTCAAGTTGTCCCGCCACGGAGACATCTGCTGCGTGGTCACAGACAGCCGCAAAATCCCATCTCGATCCGCCTTAAGCCGCGCGCATTCCGCGTTCGTAGCGCTGACCTGCTGCTGAACAGCTATCTGCTCAGCCGCCAAGTCCCGATCCCGCTGCGCCATCCGCTGATCCCACTGCCGCGCAAGCTGCTCTTCCGCGCGCTTCGCTGCTGCTGCAGCCTCTTCCATCTCACGCTGACGAGCGTTGCTGGGTGCCTCGGTAGACGCATTGCCGACGAGTGCGCGCATCGCCTGCCCGCACGGCGCTTCCGTGTAGACCGTCTGTCCGTTAATCACGCATTTGTTCACGCCAGCGGCAGGCGTGGTGGCGCGTGCCGTGGGCTGCTGCGCAGCAGGCATGGGCTGGCGCGGTGGCAGTGTCGTGGTGGGCGCCGGCTGTGTTGAAGCAGCCTGCTGGCTCGGTGCGGCCGTGCCATTGCCGGTGAGCCGCAATTGCTTCGCAGCGATGTAGACGACCAGAAGAACGGCCACCCACAGCATCAAGGAAACGATCCAGTGCACGCCCTGCTTGTCACCCTGAGGCGGCTTGCCATACCAGCGGGCGTATTCCTTCTGCCAGTCGGGATTGCGCAGCTGCGGCTCTCGACGGCCTCTGAACCAATCGCGACCTTGTACTCCCACGACCCTCACCCCTTTCTATGGCGGCTTGTTTGTTATTTGCTGGAACCGCGCCGGACATAATCCGCTGGCCGGATATAAGTGGTGCTCCTGCTTCCGGCGAACACCTACGCTACAACGAATTTATCCGGCGCGAAATGCCACAAATTGGGGTATCGCACGCGCGCCTTGCTGAGGCTCAAAAATAGATAACGCCTCGCAGCTGCCGAACGCCCTTCCCCGGCTCTTCGCCTGTCTCGATGTTTCTCGTTGATTTTTAAGGGGAAAGCGCCATGGCTGGAGCGGCGGTATTTTTGAGCCACACCCCGGGCGCTACCTCGGTCGTAAATCGAAAGAGGTAAGCACCTGCATTACACCAACCGATACGGCGCCCAGGAAGAATGCGATGGAGTCGAAAAATGCGGGCAATAAAAAACCCGCGAGGCTCATCGCTTCGCGGGTTTTTTGGGGCATCGCTGATCAAACGCTGCCAATAACTTGGTGGACCGAAGGAGGATCGAACTCCCGACCTCCGCATTGCGAACGCGGCGCTCTCCCAGCTGAGCTATCGGCCCGTGGAAAATGAGTCTACCCGAACTTCCGGGGCGCTTTCAATCGGGGCTCAACCTGCGTTTTCCATGCCCGCATTGCCTTCCATGCCGACAATGCGCGGCGTGTTGAGCGGCCCGGCGGTCACTTCGCGCTGGTCGCGCAGCCAGTCGGCCAGCACGTCCCACACGGGGCGGCCGCCAGCCTTGCGCGCTTCGGGCGACACGGCAGCCCAGCCGGCCACTTTGTAGCGGCGGTCGGCGTCGATGGGCTGGCCGTCACCGGGGCCCAGGCGCATGTCGGTAATGCGCTGGCCCATGGGCTTCATCGGGTCGATGGTGTAGCGCAGGCCACCGGTGCGCACCATGTCGCCGCCCTGCTGGTAGTACGGGTCTGGGTTGAACAGGTTGTCGGCCACGTCTTCCAGCACGGTCTTGATGGTCGCGCCGGTCATCTCGGTGAGCGTGGTGGCGGGGTATGTGATGGCGGTCTGGGCCATCAGCGCTTCCACGGTCAGTGCGTCGCCGGGCAGCAGCGTGGTGCCCCAGCGGAAACCGGGCGAGAAGGCAATCTCGGCGCCCTGCGCGTGCATGAGGCCATCAACGATGAGCTGGTCGAACGTGCCGTTAAAGTTGCCGCGCCGGTACAGCAGGCCACGGTTGGTGGCGAGCGTTTCGCCCAGTTTGTCTTGGTACGGCGCACGCACGCGGTTGATCAGCGCCGTCATGGCCGGATCGGGCGGCAGCAGATCGGCAAACACGGGCAGCAGCGTATAGCGGATGTCTCGCACGGTGCCGCCGCGCACATCCAGATCGAGCACGCCGACAAACTTGCCGTTGGCGCCCGCGTTGGTAACGAGCGTCACGCCGCCCGGGTTGCTGACCTTGACGGGCGCGGGCACCGCATCGTGCGTATGCCCGCCGAGGATGGCATCCAACCCACGCACGCGCGAGGCGAGCTTCAGGTCGACATCCATGCCGTTGTGCGACAGCAGCACGACCACCTTGGCGCCCTTGCCGCGCGCCTCGTCAATCATCTTCTGCAGCCGCTCTTCCTGAATGCCGAACGTCCAGTCGGGCGTGAAATCGGCCGGATGCGCGATGGGCGTGTACGGAAACGCCTGCCCGATGATGGCCACCGGCACGCCGTTCAGCTCGCGCAGCACATACGGGTCGAATACCGGATCACCAAAGTCTGCCGTCTGGATGTTCTGCGCGACAAAGGCGACCTTGTTCTTGAAGTCGTGATCGACCACGTGGCGCACGCGGTCTGCGCCGTAGGTCATCTCCCAGTGCGGGGTCATGACATCCACGCCCAGCGCGAGGGCGGCGTCGACCATGTCCTGGCCGTTCGTCCACAACGCGGTGGCGGAGCCCTGCCAGGTGTCGCCGCCGTCGAGCAGCAGCGCATTGGGGCGCGTGGCGCGCAGGCGCTTGATGAGCGTGGCCAGATGCGCGAAGCCGCCCATGCGGCCGTAACGGCGCGCAGCCTCGGTAAAGTCGAGCGACGTGAACGCGTGCGCGGCGCGCGAGCCGGGCGCGATGCCGTACCGCTTGAGCAGCGCGTGCCCCACCAGATGCGGCGGCTGCCCGGCCCATTGCGCCACGCCCAGGTTGACGCTGGGCTCGCGGTATTCGATGGGCAGCAACTGCGCGTGGCAGTCGGTGAAGTGCAGCAGGTGGACGTTGCCGAAACGGGGTACGTCGTAGCTGAACGTGTCAGCGTGGGCGTCGGTCAGACGCAGGCCGGCGGCGGCGGCAATCGCCAGGGCTTGAACGAATTCGCGGCGGTTCATGGTGTGTTGCTGTGCGCGTAGCGAGCCAGGTCGGCCACGTCGTCTTCAAGCATCTCGCCAACTTCCTTGCGCACCACACGCCCCTTGGCGTCGAGCACGAGCAGTTCGGGCAGGCCCTTGCGCGGGCCGGTGGCGGCGCACAGCGCGTCGGTTTCCATCGTCACCGGAAAGGTGAAGTTGCGCTTGGCGACGTAGTCTTTCGCGAGCTGGGGGTTGGCGTCGATGCTGATGGTGAGAATGCGCAGGTCAGTACCGCGCGTGGCGTCGACCAGCTTTTGCAGGCGTGGGTTCTGCAGCGCGCAGAACGGGCACCACGATGCCCACGTGGCGATGATGACCGGGTGCCCGCGCCACGCGTCGCCCGGCACGCGCGTGCCGTCGAGCAATTGCAGGTCGGGCAGCGCAACCACATCGCCCACTTCAACGGCCTGTGCATGATTGGCAAACTGCGTGGCGGCAAACACCATCACCGCTGCCGCCCACATCAGGAACCGTCGAAGCGCGTGCATGGCGTTACTGGGTCACTGGTTCACTGGCGATGCCGGGTCGAACAACAGCGCCATCACGTCGCGGATCTGCTGTTCGGTCAGGATGCCCTTGTGCCCGAAGCGCGGCATGTTGGAGCACGCCGCATACGCGTTGGAGTTGTAGATCTTGCCCCAGGTGTAGCGCAGGATCGCTTCCGAATCCCCGCGCAGCTTGCCGTACTGGTACAGCGACGGGCCGATGGTGCCGTACGACACCTCGTCTTTCGAGAGGCGGTGGCACGCGTAGCAGTTGGCGCCGTTGACCATACCGGCCGGGTCGGAGAACTGCATGCCGCGGCCGTTCTGGGCGGTCTTCTCGCCGGCCTTCCAGTCGCCCAGCCATTTGTCGTCAGCCGGGTAATGGATGGTCTTGAGCTGCGCGTCTTCCAGCTTCTTGGCCACGGCGGCGGGCACGGCGTTGCGGTCGGCAAACTGGCTGCAGATCTTCTGCACGTCGTCGCGCTCGGTCACGCCTTCCACGGTGGCCGGGCCCTTGGAGACAAAGCTCTCGTGGATCACCTTGGCGAGCGCGGCGTCGGCCTTTGCGTCGGGCTTGGGCGCGGTGACGGCCTTGGAGGTGGCGTCCGCTGCGTGCGCGGTGCCGGCAGCCAGCGCCAATGTCAGCGCGGTCAGAACGATGGGGGTCAGTCGAGTCATGCGTGGCCTCATCGTTTGATGGACGGCGCGTCCATCTTGCCGCCGTTGGCGTTGCGGGCAAGGAACATCTCCAGCGCGGTGATCACCTCGCTGCCGTAGAGCGGTTCCGGAAAGCGCTGCTGGCGCAGGCAGTCGTATAGGCGATGCTGCATGGTGCGTACCTCGCCCTGCGAGACGCGATAGCCCGGCCATGTGGAATACGCATAGCGCGCGCCGTCGGCGGTCAGCAGATCGGGCAGGTCTTGCAGGCGGATGCGCAAACCCGGCTGGGCATGGCACGTGGCGCAGGCAAAGTCGTACGCGCCGCCACGGTAGAAGAACATGCGACGGCCGAGTTCGTACACGCGCTTTTCTTCGGGGTGGGCGAGCGGAATGTCGATGGCCGCGCCACGCGATTCCGAGGCGACGTAGGCCATCAGCCGTTCAATGTCCGACGATTTGCCCGGCGACGAGAACGGCCGCGCCGAAGCCTCTTCCTTGGTCAGCCCCTGCAGCGTCATGCGGCAATACATGAGGCGCTGTTCGGCGTCCATCACGCGGCCGGTGTCTTTGAAGAAGCGCGGCAGCTTGGCGTAGGCGCCCTTCACCACGCCGGGGCCGAGGCCCAGGTCGCACGCTTCGAGCGAGGCCTGCTTCGGGCCGGCGGGCTTCTTCCAGAGTTCTTCGCCAGCGGCTTCCCAGAGTTCGGCCGGATTGCCGTCAGCCAGCATTTCGCGGTACTGCGCGATGCCGGCGGCGGTGCTGTCCTTGGCATCCTGCGCGGATGCCATCACGGCGCCGCCGGCTGCCAACGCCGCAGCCAGCACCATCGTCCATGTCTTGTGTTTCACGGTCCCCTCCGTGGGTCGCCTACGGTTTGATATAGGCGAAACCTTCTTCCTGCTGCAAGCGCGTGATTTCCACCACACCGGCGGGCACCACCTTGGCTTCGAGCAGCAGCTTGTCTTCCGGCACCTTGAAGGCCATCAGCGAGTTATGGCACACGCGAAACTCCACGCCCATGGCGGCCAGCGCGGCCACCGGCGCATCAAACGGGCGGCCTTGCGCATCCTTGGCGCCTTCAACCAGAAACTCGATGCCGTGGCCGAACGCCACCACCACGATCTTCGTGCCGGGCGCACCGTTCAGATGGTTGCGCAGGTTGCCGATGGCGCGCATGGCCTGGTCGATGCCTTCGCTCAACTGGTAGACCACCTTGTAGCGGCCACCGGCGCCGCCAGCGCGCGGGGCATTCTGGGCAGCGGCCTTGCCGGCCACACCCAAGGCCGCCAGCGCGGCGGTCACACGAAAGAAGCTGCGTCGCATTTGGGCCTCCGGGCCTTTACTGGATAGACGTCTCGTCGGTGCGCTTGTCGCCGTGGTTGTCGACCCACGTGACCGTAACCTTGTCGCCCTTGGCGCCGCCCTTGAACTTGAAATTGAGGAACGGATCTTTCGACACGGCGGGGCCGAACTGCGCGTCGAGCACCGTCTTGCCGCTGTGCAGCACCGTCACGTTGGTGATGTGCCAAGCTGGCACGACCTTGCCGGACGCGTCTTTGCGCTGGCCGGTTTCCATGTCGTGCTTCATCAGGATCTTCACGTCGGTGGTGCCGCCGTTTTCCATTGCGCGAATGCGCATCGGGTCTGCCATGGTGTGTTCTCCTGATGTTTAACCGCCGCAGCCACCAAGGGTGACCTTTACTTCCTTAGCTGCCAGCACCCATTTGCCGTTGGCGCGCACGGCGGCGTAGACATGGGAGGTCTCGCCCATCTTCACGCGCGTGCTGACAAACGGGTCGGTCCCGGCCGGAATGGCGAACGTTGCGGCCAGTGTGTTCGGGTTCTTTTCCACCAGAATGGCGATGAGGTCGGTGCCGGGCAGCGTGCTCGTCACGACCAGCGGCACCACGGCGCCGTTTTCTGCGATGTCCGGTGCGGTGAGCTGGATGCCCGCGCCGCCCTTTTCAACCGCGCCGCCGCCCAGTTGCTTGAGCACTTCGTTCACGCCCTTGACGGCAAAGGCGGCCTTGTTCCATTCGGCTGCCTGGGCCGGCGTGGCAATGCCGGCGGACACCAGCAGCGCCATCATGGCGCCAGCGCGCAGCACGTCGCGGCGGCTCAGGTTGATTGCATCATTCATCGTCCGTTCCTCACTTGGCCGGGGCGCCCGCGAGCACCCAGTCGATCACGGTTTTCAGATCGGCATCGGCAATCTTCGGATTGGCCGGCATCGGGATCTGGCCCCAGTTGCCCATGCCGCCTTCGCGCACCTTCTTGATGAGCCTGGCTTGCGCGCCGGCATCGCCCTTGTATTTGGCAGCAACGTCCTGGTAGGCCGGGCCAACGAGCTTGCGGTCTACGGCGTGGCAGCCCATGCAGGCGTTCTGGTTAGCGATGGACAGCGCGCGGGCAGCGTCAACGGTGGCCAGCGCGGGCGTGGCGGACAGCGCCAGGCCGGCCAGCACCGCCGCAGCGGCGAGCGTGGGGGCGAACTTCATGTGGTCTCCAGAAGACGAGGCTGCCCGCATGCGTGTGCGGGCCAATGGTCGCAGGGGTAGGGATTGGACCCGGTATTGTGCCCGAAGTAGGCCAAATCCTATGTCGCCCCCACAGCAAAACGCCCGGTACCTTTCGGCCCGGGCGCTTGCTGCTGATGGGGTGCGGCGTCAGGCCATCGCCCGCCGCGCCGCCAGCCGGCCGCCAAATACGTTGAGCAGCAGCCCGGCCATCACCACCGCGCCGCCCAGCCATTGGGCGGGCACGAGGCGCTCGCCCAGCAGCACGGCGGCAGACACCAGCCCCACCACCGGCACCAGCAGCGTGAGCGGCGCGACCTGGCTGGCTGCGTAGCGCGCCAGCAGGCGGCTCCACAGGCTGTAGCCGAAGATGGTGGCACCAAAAGACAGGTAGACGATCGCGCCGATGCTCGACCCACTGATGTTCGCCAGGCTATGCGCAATCTGCTCCGGCCCCTCCAGCCAGTACGACAGCAGGAAGAACGGAATCGGCGGGATGGCGGCGCCCCACACCACCAGGCTCACCACGTTCACCGGCCCGATCCGCTTGGTGACGATGTTGCCGCTGGCCCACGAAAACGCCGCGCACAGCGTCAGCAGGAAACCGGCGGTGGTCATGCCCGTGACCGAGCCGCCACCCGCCATGCCGATGATCGCCAGCCCGCCCGCGGCCACCGCCATGCCGGCCAGATGGAACCAGCGGATCGGCTCGCGCAGCACGATGGCCGCAATCGTCAGCGTAAAGAACGCCTGCGATTGCAGCACCAGCGAGGCCAGCCCCGCCGGCATGCCCACATACATGGCGGAGAACAGGAACGCGAACTGCCCGAAGCTGATCGTGGCGCCATAGGCGACCAGCCACTTGAGCGCGATCTTGGGGCGTGGCACGAACAGCACGGCCGGAAACGCGACCAGCGCAAAGCGCAGCGCACCCAGGAGCATGGGCGGCACGCCATGCAGGCCCACCTTGATGACGACGAAGTTGACGCCCCACACGAGCACAACGGTCAGGGCCAGCAGCAGATCCTTGGGAGACATGATGATCGGAAGGTTCGGACGGCCGCCCGTGCGGCCAGATGACGCACTGTAGGCGCGGGCCGCTTACACGACTTGCACAATCTTGCGCATTGTTTGTGCCCGGGGCCTCACCTTCTGCGTCACCTTCAGCCTCACATTCAACCCAACATGTCCGACCAGATGGCGCGGCTCCAGCCCTGCGCCAGCTTGCCCTCCGCTGCGGAAGGCGCCTCGGAAAGCCCGCCGGCGCCGGGCACGGTCACCATGGTGTGCTCGGCCGCGTCGTAGCGGTGCACGGTCGCCACGTGCATCGCCTCGTCCGGGGTGGCAAAGCTGTAGCAGGTGTTGGTGTACAGCGGTGATGCATCGGGCGCGTGGCCGGCCAGCATCGCGACCACGGCGGCGGCGGCCACCTTGCCGTGCTGGTTGGCCATGTGGCCCGACTTGGGCATGAGGGGCGCGGTCTGGATGGCATCGCCAATCACATGCACGCCCGGCGCCACCTTCGATTCGAACGAGAGGAAGTCCACCTCGCACCAGCGCCCGTTGGCCGTCGCCAACCCGGCTTGCACGGCAATCGCGCCGGCACGCTGCGGGGGGATGAGGTTGACGACATCAGCCTGCACGTCGTCTTGCACATCGAACTTGAGCACGCGGCCCGTGGCATCGATGTCGACGGCGTTGTATTGCGGGCGATATTCAATGTGCTGTGAGTAACGTTCGGCCCAGACGCGCTTGAACAGCGCGCCCTTGGAGGTGACGTCGTCGTTGGCATCGAGGATGAGCACGCGCGAATCCGGCTTGGCGCGCTGCAGCCAATGGGCGATCAGGCACGCGCGCTCGTATGGCGCGGGCGGGCAGCGGTATGGCGCCAGCGGAATGCTGATCGCCACCGTGCCGCCGTTGGGCATGGCTTCGAGCCGATGGCGCAACGCCAGCGTCTGCATGCCGGCCTTCCATGCGTGCGGCGCCTGCGCGGCAGTGCCCGCATTGGCGAGACCCGGGATTGCTCCCGGCACGAAGTCGATACCGGGGGAGAGGATCAGCCGGTCGTAATCGAGCGTGCCGCCGCCGGTCAGCCGCACCTGCTTTGCGCCAAGGTCGATGGCCGATGCGCGATCGCGCACCCACCGCACGCCGTGGCGCTCGACCAGCGCGTCATACGGCACGGTGATCGAAGCCATGTCGCGGTCGCCCGACAGCACGAGATTCGACAGCGGGCACGAGACAAACGCGGCGTTCGGCTCAACCAGCGTCACGTCGACATGGCCACCAGAAAACACGCGCACATACTTGGCTGCCGTCGCGCCGCCATACCCGCCGCCAACCACTACAACGCGCGCATTGCGCACACCCGACAGCGATGCGCATGCGGCCAGCGGCCCGGCCAGCGCGGACGCCCCAAGCGCGCGCAAGACTGCGCGTCGATCCTTGCGCGGCGACTCACTCATGGCGCCTCCTGCGATTGGCGCGACAGCCAGCCGGCAATGGCGACGATCTGCGCATCGTCGTAACCGCGAGCGATCTGGCCCATCACCGTGGCCGGACGCGTGCCGTTGCGGAATGCCTGCATCGCGTCGATCAGCTCGGCCTGCGAGCGGCCTGCGAGCGGTAGCAACGTCTGCGCAGGGAGCTTGGCACCGGGCGCGGTATCGGCGTGATGGCAGCTTGCGCACGTGGCGGCCCAGGTGCGGGCCTGCAGATTGGAGGGTGGGCGATCGGCCGCATGGGCCATATCGGGCGCAGGGGCAGTAAGCAGCGTCGCAAGCAATGCTGCGGTGGCAAGGCGGTGGACGACGGGCATCGGGGGGCTGCGAAGTCGCGGAAGCGTCATACGCTAACACGCACGGCCTGCCATGTGCCCTGTGATGCGCGCAGCCAACAAAAAACGCAGCACGGTGGCTGCGTTCCTTGCGAAGCGACGTTGCGGACGTGGCTTACGGCAATTGCTTGCCCGGCGGCAGCGCCGGCGAGTTGGTCGGCGACACGGTCACGCCAGGCGAGGCCGATGTGACGGGTGCCGGGGCCTGCGTGGCCGTCGGCGTGCCTTGCGCCGGCGCCGGGGTGCCTTGCGACGCATCAGGCGCCGTCGACGCGTTGGTCGACGTGGCATTGGCGTCCAGGCGCTTGCGCTCGTCTTCGCTCACGTAGTCGAACACCTTCACGACCTTGTTCACGCCGCCCACCGTGCGCACGGCTTCGGTGGCCTTGTTGCCTTCGGCCTCGGTTACCACGCCCATCAGGAAAACGGTCTGTGCTTCGGTCGTCACCTTGATGGAGTTCCAGGGCACGCCTTCCGTGCCGGCCAGCACGCTCTTCACCTTGGTGGTGATGTACGTATCGTTGGTGCGCGAGCCGAAGGTGCTCGACACCGGCGTCACCACAATCTCGTTGACGACCTCACGTGCGTTCTGCAGCTTCTGTGCATATTGGCCGATCTCCTGCTTGGTCTGCTCGGTGCCGGCCTCGCCGGTCAGCAGGACCTTGCGGTTGTAGACCGTCACGTTCACGTGGGCACGGCCGTCGTAGCGCGAGATCAGCGTGTTCTCGGCTTCCATCTGCAGGCCGCGGTCGATGGTCTGGGTGGCGGTCGGGCGGCGGTCGGTCGCGAGCGCCACGCCGCCGGCCACGGCGCCGGCAAACAGCGGGAAGCAGGCGGTCAACTGCGTTGCGGTAATGCCGGCCAGAGCGGCCAGCACGGCGGTGCGCTTGACCGTGTGACGGAAGCGGGCAAACGTAGGCGACGAGAGTTTCATGCTGTCCTTGAATGAAGTCCGGAAGAAAGAAGAGCGAGGTTTAGGCGTCGGCACCGAAGGCATCGCGCATCCATTCGATACGGACGCCGTCGATGGCGATAACGTCAAAACGGCAGGCGGGCACGTCTTCAGCCTGCCGCGCGAGAAAATCTTCGGCCGCGGCAATCAGGCGACGCTGCTTGGCGGGCGTGACACTCGCGGCCGCCCCGCCAAAGCGCTGCGCGGAGCGCGCCACGCGGGCACGCACCTCGACAAACACGAGCGCGCCGGCCGCATCGCGCATCACCAGATCGATCTCACCGCCCTTGCAGCGATAATTGCGGCTGACCACCGCCAGCCCGCGCGCCTGCAAGTAGCGCAGCGCACGGTCTTCACCGGCTTCACCGGTGGCGGCTGTGATGGTCTGCGGCGCATGCATGTGCGGTTTGAACCTAGGGCCTGTCTTCATATGAAACGTGCGCGCGCAAGGGGAATCTGGGTCGCAGGGCTCGGCGCGGCCGGCGCCGCTTGGTCGTTCCAAGCAAGCCGGCTGCAACAACGCCGTGTGACCCAAATTCCCCTTGCCCTCCGGGTTGACCCAAGCCGGGGCCATCTACTTTGTCGGGCACCTTGCAAAGGGAATAACCCTTTGCGGCGGTACCCTTCGCGTATCTGACCCCGGCTTGGGTCAACGCGCGTACGTTTTATATGAAGACAGGCCCAAACTGAGAGAAGTTCTCGTGAGTGATCCTGACTGGACCCTGCTGGCGCATGACCAGCACTATCCCGCCGGCGCATTATATGTGGTGGCCACCCCCATCGGGAACGCTGCCGATGTGTCGCTGCGGGCGCGCTACGTGCTGGGCCTCGTCGACGCGGTGGCCTGCGAAGACACCCGCAACACCGGGCAACTGCTCAATCGGCTGGGCCTGTCGCGACCGATGCTCGCGGCGCACCAGCACAACGAACGAGAAGCCGCTGCGCGCATCGTCGCGCGCTTGGCGCAGGGCGAGCGCATCGCCTATGTGTCCGATGCGGGCACGCCCGGCGTATCGGACCCGGGCTCGCGCATTGTCGAGGCGGTGCGCGCGGCGGGCCAGCGCGTGATTCCGCTGCCGGGCGCCAGCGCCGTGGTGACGGCGCTTTCCGCCGCGGGCGAATTGCTGGACACGTCGGAGGGGCAGTTCACCTTCGTCGGCTTCCTGCCGCCCAAGGCCGGGCAACGCGAGGCGGCCATCCGCCAATGGGCGGCGCACGGGCCGGCATGGGTTCTGTACGAGGCACCGCATCGCATTGAGGCCACACTCGCCGCGTTGGCCGAGCACTTGCCAGCGCGACGCATCCTGATCGGGCGCGAGTTGACGAAGCTGTTTGAGCAGATCGTCGTGCTGCCTGCTGCGCAGGCACCTGCATGGCTTGCCGCTGATGCCACGCACGGCAAGGGCGAATTCGTGTTGGTGGTGGAAGGCGCAGGCGCGCAGGACGAGGCACCGACCGCGATGGCGGCAGACCAGGTCTTGCGTCTGCTGTTGGCCGAGTTGCCCGCCAAGCGCGCAGCCAAGCTGGCGGGCGCGATTACGGGCGCGTCGGTCGACACGCTGTATCAGAGCGCGCTGGCGCTGAAAAACGAAGGGAAGGACTGAGGCAGGAAGGCGGTTGATTCAGCGGCTCAGCGGCGCTTGGCGCGACGCTTGATCGCCTTCTTCTTGACCGGTGCGGGCTCGTCACCGCCCACATCGGCATCGCCATCGTTGCTGGCGACATCGGTTTGCGTCAGCTCAGGACGCAGCGCTTCGACTTCAGCGCGCGACAGGCGGCGGATTTCCACCTGCGTCGAACCGCGCTTGACGAAGTCGAGTCGCTTGGCTGCGGCATACGACATGTCGAGGATGCGCTTGCCATAGTACGGGCCGCGATCGGTCACCTTGGCTACGACCACGCGGTCGTTGGCGAGGTTGCGCACCAGCACCCAGCTCTGTAGCGGCAGCGACGGATGCGCCACCGTGAAGGCGTTCATGTTGAAGCGCTCGCCGCTGGCGGTGCGGCGGCCGTGGAAGCCGCGGCCGTACCAGGAGGCCAGGCCGCGCTGTTCAAACGTGCCGAGGTCGGCGCGCAGGCCGGGGCTCGTATCAGTGTTCTCGTCGAGCTTGAGGCTGCTCGAATCCGGCACGCCACGGAACGACAGCGTGCCCCAGGCATCGGGGTTGTCGCGCGGGTCGGCAACCTTCAGCGCGGGCGCTGCAGGCTTGCTGGCCTGGAGACCGGATTGCCCACCCACGGGCGGCTCGCCAGGAATGGCGGCACAGCCCGCCAGCACCAGCAGCGCGGTGCCATGCGTCAGCCAGGCACGCAGCGTGCGGCCGGCCGAACGGCTGGAATTGAGGGGGGTCAACTTAAGCATGGCCGCGAGTCTAACATGCATGCTTCGATCGATTATTTACATTTCCTATTAAAACGATCACATCATGCTGTTATCTCCCATCAATTTTGTAAAATTTTCTTTCTGATGTAACAGCGCAGCCCGCGAGCCCAGTGCTGGCGCGGGCTCGGGCCGATACAATCGGGTTATCCCTGCCATGTGCAAATGCGCACACAAGATCACATGAAAGTCGTTGTCGTCCCCGTTACGCCGTTTGAACAGAACTGCACGCTGCTGATTGGCGACGATGGTGCTGCCGCCGTCACCGATCCGGGCGGCGATATCGAACGCATCCTGGCCGCCGCCCAGCAGCACGGCGCGCGCATCGAAAAAATCCTGCTCACGCATGGCCACGTCGACCACTGCGCCGCCGCCGATGCCCTGCGCACGCAGCTTGGCGTGCCCATCGAAGGGCCGCAGAAGGATGAGGCGTTCTGGATCGATCAACTGCCGATGCAGAGCCAGCGCTTTGGGTTCCCGCCCGCCAAGGCGTTCGTGCCCGACCGCTGGCTGGAAGACGGCGACACCGTGGAAGCCGCCGGCCGCACGCTGCAGGTGTTCCACTGCCCTGGCCACACACCCGGTCACGTGGTGTTCTTCAGCGCGGAAGATCGCGTTGCCATCGTCGGCGATGTGCTGTTCGCGGGGTCGATCGGCCGCACGGATTTCCCGCGCGGCAACCATGCAGACCTGATCAACGCGATCCGCACCAAGCTCTGGCCGCTCGGCGACGACGTCACGTTTGTGCCGGGCCATGGACCAGTCTCGACTTTTGGTGAGGAGCGCGCCAGTAACCCGTATGTCGCCGATCGCCTGTTTGCCAACGAAGGCTCAGCATGAGCGGGACCACCAACGACAGCGCCAAGGACAGCGCCAACGAGAGCGACGACCCCTTCGCCGACAGCGCGCCCGCTGCGCCGGCGGACAAGCCCCGCCGCAAGCGCGGCAACCAACCGCCCGACACGCGGCCCGAAATCTACGTCAGCACCGACATCGAGGCCGACGGCCCCATCCCCGGCCCGCATTCGATGCTGAGCTTCGCCAGCGCGGCGTACCTGGCCGACAAGACGCTCGTCGGCACGTTTGAAGCGAACCTGCAAACGCTGCCCGGCGCCGAAGGCCATCCGATCCAGATGCAATGGTGGAAAACGCAGCCCGAGGCGTGGACTGCGTGCCGCGCCAACCTCGAAGCGCCCGAGGTGGCCCTGCCGCGTTACGTGGAATGGGTCGAGAGCCTGCCCGGCAAGCCCGTGTTCGTGGCGTTTCCAGCCGGCTTCGATTTCACGTTCATGTTCTGGTACATGATGCGTTTTGCCGGGCGCTCGCCGTTTGGCTGGGCGGCGCTCGACATCAAGACGCTGGCCTTTGCGCTCACGGGCATGCCGTATCGGCGCAACGTCAAAGCGGCTTTTCCCGAGCACTGGCACGACCCGCTGCCCCATACGCATATCGCGCTGGATGACGCAAAGGAGCAAGGCGCGCTCTTCTGCAACATGCTGGCCGAACTGCGCAAGCGCGAAGCCGAGCGCGCCGCCGCACAAATGCCCCACCAATCTGCTCAAGATTGAGCGCCGCGCACATCACGCAGTTGGCGAAGACCCGCACGCGGTTTGCCTCTTGCCCGCGTGATGCGCGCACCATGCCGCAACGCAACTTGCGGCGCCGCAAACCCCCGTCTACGCTGGGCTTGTGCGAGCGACCAGACGACTGCGCCACCCGGCGCCGACAAGCAAAGCCACTCGCATACGCCATTTGCTTGCCGTATCGTTTTCGGGCCGCACGTGCCCCCGACGCCGGTGCGTGCCGGCGTCGGCTATCAGCTAACAACGGGGAGGTACCGCGATGCGATTTTCCCGTGACGCGTTTGACACGCAACACTTGCGAGCGATGACGGAGCGCTTGCATTGGCATCGCAAATCATCTGCGAAGGCGGTTCCGTTGAGCATGCGTGCGCAGCATCTGCATCACACGCACAGCAACGCACACCACGACGCAGACGTCATGAAAGTCGCCATGGTCTCGACCGCGGCGGCGCTGGCAGTGGTGCTTGCCGCCCTGCTGGCAGTTGGCTTCGGGTCAGAAATGGCCCGATGGATGGGCCTGGAATAAACCGGTGCCCTTGCGCGTCTTGACGGACGCAGCCCCGGCCCTCGCGCAAAGCGAGATACGGCCACCCCTGAACGGCCTGTCCGATGGAAATCGGCAGGCCGTTCAACTTTGTGGGCCGTGGTGAATTACTTCAGAAACGCGTCGAGCGCCTCGGGCGTGCGACCGATGGTGGCGCGGCCGTTGCGAACGAGCACCGGGCGCTGCAGCAGCTTCGGATGTGCTGCGATGGCCTTGAGCAGCGCGTCGTCTGATGCATCGGCCAGATTGAGCTGCGCGTATTCGTCTTCGTTCTCGCGGATCAGGCTGCGCAGCGGTGTGTCGAGTTGCGCTGCGAGCTTCTTGAGGTCGGCCAGCGTGGGCGGCGTCGTCAGATATTCGATGACGTCGAGTTGTTCTCCGTTTTTTGCGGTAAAGGATTGCGCTTGTTCGAGGGCGGCGCGGGATTTGGAGCAGCGGGGGTTGTGGTAGATCTGCATGGGTTTTGGGCTCTAGGCCCTCTTGTTGGCTTGATGGAACGTGCTGCAATCTTAAGGGCTGGCGCTTGGTGGCTGGTTTCGTGGTTGGTGTTGGGGGGATTCGTGCTTTTTGTTTTTGTGGTGCATCCCTTGTTTCATCCCCTGGCGGGGCTGACTCACTTTCTTTGTCTTGCCAAAGAAAGTAAGCAAAGAAAAGTAAGTCGGTCCCGGCAGGGAACGAAAAGGGGATGGACCACCAAGGCAAAAACAAAACAACAATCACCCACCCAACAACTCCCCCACAGCGCACCCCACCACCACAGTCGCGCCCCGCAGATCATTCAACCGGAGGTTTTCATCCGTGTTGTGCCCACGCGCTTCCATCAATGTCCGCGGTCCCGCGCCATACAGTACCGTCGGCACGCCATGCGCCGTGTAATGCCGGGCATCGGTATACAGCGGCACGCCGTGCACCGGCACATCCCCGCCAAACACGGCCAACGCATGCCGCCGTAGCGCGCCAATCAGCGCTTCCACGCCCGGCAGCTCAGCAAGCGGCTCTGCCAACAGAATGCGTTCGACCGATACCTCGATCCCCGGCCGTTCCGCCGCCGCGCGCTCGATCACTGCGCGCAGTTCGCCTTCTGCATCGCGCCCGGCTTCTTCAGGAATCATCCGGCGGTCAACGCGGAACGTCACCAGATCGGGCACCACGTTGGTGTTGATGCCACCCTGGATCAACCCGACGTTGAGCGTTGCGTGGTCGATGCCCGGCACGGCGGATTTGCGCGTCGCGAGTTCCGCGCGATATGCATATACGGCCTGCAGGATATGTGTGGCCGCCTCGATGGCGTCGATGCCCGTATGCGGCATGGCGGCGTGCGCCTGCTTACCGCGCACCGTCACCTGCACGTGCAGGCAGCCGTTGTGCGCCGAGGTGATGCCATACGCAAAACCCGCCGAGATCGCGTAATCGGGCTTGCTCAGGCCTTGATCCAGCAGCCACTTCGGGCCGATGTCGCCGCCGGTTTCTTCGTCGTATGTGAAGTGCAGTTCGACCGTGCCGTTGAGCTTCGCGCCACGCTTCTCAGCCTCGATCAGCGCGAGCAGCGCCCACGTGTAGGTAGCAAAGTCCGACTTGGACACCGCCACGCCGCGGCCGAACATGGTCGGGCCGTGTTCGGTCTCGACGATCTCGCCACCGTATGGGTCGTGCGTCCAGCCCAGGCCGGGCGGAACGACATCGCCGTGTGCGTTCATGGCGACCGTGGGGCCGCCGCTGCCGAACGTGTGGCGCACGATCAGGTTGGTGGCGCTGACCATGCCGGCGGCGCGTACCTGCGCCTGCGGCACGGCATGCGCCTCGACCGTCAGGCCCAGCGCCTCCAGCAACGCCTTGGCGCGCGCGGCATGCGGTGCGCAATCGCCGGACGGGTTGTCCGACGGCACCTTCACCAGCTCACGCAGGAAATCAATCTGCTGCGCGTGCGCGGCCTCGACAAACGCGCGGATGTCCGCATCGATGCCGGGGGTGGCGAGTTGAGCCTGGGTCATGTCGATGTCTCCCTGATTGTGGTGGGACGGAGATTGAAAGTGACTGAGCCCCCGTTGTGCGGGGGCTCAGGATTGGCGCGGATGACGCGATGCTTACTGCGCGGCCTGCATGGCCTCGGCGGTCAACCACACCGATTCGGCCAAGTCTTGCTCGTCGCAGTTGTGGCCTTCGCCACCACGGTCGACGACGAGGAAATCGCTCACCTCGCCCAGGGCCAGCAGCGGGTGATGCCACACGCCGCGCGCGTAGTTCACGCCTTGCCAGCCACGCGAGACGAACGCGCGCAACTTGGACGGGTCCAGCTCGCCTGCCGGCGCCACAACCACCAGATAGGGCTTGTCGTTCTGCGGGATGAACGCTTGGCTGCCACGCGGATGGCGCTCCAGCATCTTGACCTCGAACGGCAGCGTGCGCGGCTGGCCACGGAACAGGCTGATCAGCGCGCGGCCGCCCTCGCCCACATCCACGTTGGCGAGGTCATGAAAGCGGATGGTCGTGCCCTGGTTGATGGGAAATTGCTTGGCCCCTTCCAGCTCGATCACATCGCCGAACGGCGCAAAAACTTCGCGCGTGAGCGGCTCGATGGTCAGCGCAACGCGTGCGGCGGTCTCTTGGCTCATTCGAGCACCCCCCACAGGCGCAGACGCGACACACCGCCATCCGGGAACATGTTGAAACGCACGTGCGTCACGATGCCGAGGTCGGCGATTTCCGCTTCGTAGTAGTGCTGCAGATCCATTTGCAGCTTTTGCTCGGGCAGCAGCGTCTGCCAGAACATCGCTTGCGTCTTCAGCGAGCTGTCAGTGCCGCCCACCACGCGCGCGGCCTGGATGGAAACGCGATCAGCAAAGTTGCCCTTGAAGTGCGCGGTGTCGACTTCGATCTTGCGGATGCGGCCCGGGTTGGCCAGGGCGATCACGCACCAGTCGTTGCCCGGTTCGCGGCGCCGGCGCGTTTCCCAGCCGTCGCCCATGTTCACGCCACGGCCTGGCATCAGCATGCGCGAGGCCGGCCCGAAGTGTTCGTTGTTGGCTTCGACCACATAGGCGCCGTTTTCCATGGCGGCCAGGTCGAACAGCTTGGTGCGATCCGCGCCCTTCCAGTCGACTTGCGGCTGGCCGTACACGCGCAGGCGCGCGATGCCGCCGTCCGGGAAGATGTTCACGCGCAGGTGCGTGAAGGCTTGCGTGCTCGTCACGGCCACGTAGGCGTGGCTGTTGCCTTGCAGCGTCGTCGACGGAACGATTTCGGTCCACTGCGTGGCTTCGGTCGGCTCGCCATCCGGCAGATAAGCGGCTTCAATGGAAGCGGCCGGAGGGAAGTTGCCGGTGAAGTGGCTGGTGTCGATATCCACACCTTTCACGACGCCCGGGCGGGCCAGGCGGACGATGCAGTGGTCATAGCCACCGTTGCGGCGACGGCGCGTTTCCCAGCCATCCATCCACTTGCCGTGGTCGTCGTACTTGCCCGGAATGAAGACCGCCGGCTCGGGGTTGAGCATGCGGTCTTTCGGCGCGAAGAATTCGTCGGTCGCGAACGTGGCCTCTGCGCCAAGGCGGGGGTCCGCCAGGTTCGGATATCGGCGCGTGAAATCCGGCGCGTTCGGATCGAGCGTGGGCATCGCCATGTGGAACTCCTTGGTATTTGTCTCTGGATGTTATACGGCCGCCCCATCGAACAAAAACAGCGAGTAAGAACACTCGAAACTGTAGCGATGGGAACGCCGGAAGTGCAGCGTAGATGGCGGAAGCACAAGGCTTCGCGGGACTGCATGAGTCGATCCTAGCATGTGAATTCAAAAATTGCATACAAAAATTGGATCGCCTATGATGCCGTCAACGCTCAACAATTCATCGCGACAATTTGTTGCGACGCAGCGAGCGAAACAAGGCCGTGACGACAATCGCAACCAACTGAATTAGACGATTGGGCACGGCTTGAGACACCAGTAATCCAAAGGAGGATTCACCATGCAACGCTTTACGCGCCCGTTGTTCGGGCAGGTTTTGATTGCCCTGGCGGTGGGCATCGCGCTGGGCATCTGGGCGCCGGAGTTTGCGCAGAAACTGCAGCCGCTTGGCGATGGTTTTCTGAAGCTGATCAAGATGCTGATCGCGCCGATCGTGTTCTCGGTGGTAGTGGTGGGCATCTGCGGCGCCGGCGAGCTGAAGAAGGTTGGGCGCGTAGGCGGCAAGGCCGTCATCTACTTTGAAATCGTCACGACGATTGCGCTGGCACTGGGCATTGCGCTGGCCTATCTGTTCGGGCCGGGCCACGGCATGAATGTGGATCCGAAGACGCTCGATCCGGCAGCCATGGCGTCGTACATGACGACCGCCAAGCAGGTGGAATCGACCGGCGTTGCAGCGTTCTTCCTCAAACTGATTCCCGATACGTTCGTCAGCGGTTTTGTGAAGGGCGACATCCTGCAGGTGCTGCTGGTGTCGATCCTGTTCGGCTGCTCGCTGTCGCTGCTGGGTGAGCGGACCAAGCCGCTGGTCAACCTGATCGATCAGCTCTCGCATGTGCTGTTCCGCATGATGGCCGTGATCATCCGTCTGGCACCGCTGGGCGTGCTGGGCGCGGTGGCCTTTACCGTCGGCAAGTACGGCGCGGGCTCGCTCAAGCAGCTTGGCTTCCTGGTGCTGCTGTTCTATGTGGCAGTGGCGCTGTTCGTGTTTGTCGTGCTCGGCACCATCCTGCGCCTGGCGGGCTTCAACATCTTCAAGCTGATCCGCTTCCTGCGCGCTGAACTGCTTGTGGTGCTGGGCACGGCTTCGTCCGACGCGGTGCTGCCGTCCATCATGAACAAGCTGGAGAAGATGGGCATCAAGCGCTCGGTGGTCGGCCTGGTCATCCCGACCGGCTACTCGTTCAACCTCGATGCGTTTTCGATCTACCTGACGCTGGCGGCCGTGTTCATCGCACAGGCAACCAACACGCCGCTGGCGCTGCAGGATCTGCTGCTGATCCTGGGCGTGGCGCTCGTCACTTCCAAGGGCGCGCACGGTATTCCGGGTTCGGCCATCGTGATTCTGGCGGCCACACTGTCGGTCATTCCGGCCATTCCGGCGATCGGCCTGGTGCTGGTGCTCTCCGTCGACTGGTTCATCGGCATTGCCCGTGCGCTGGGCAACCTGATCGGCAACTGCGTCGCCACCGTCGTCATCGCAGCGTGGGAAAAGGACATCGACCGCGTGCGCGCCAATGCGGTGCTCGACGGCAAGATCGACATCACCGAAGAAGGCGAAGCGATTGCGCACAGCCACGGTGTGGCCGCGGCCGCCCACACGCTGCCGCATGCCTGAAGCGGCGCTACTGTCGGACGGCGGTAAAATCGGCGCCATGACCGAAACTACCGCCGCCGACATCTCCTCCGAAGGCATAGCCGATGACATCGCCCAGGCGATCGTCGCGCATCGGCTGCCGCCGGGCACCAAGCTGCGCGAAGAGGCGCTGGCGCGGGTCTACCACGTCAGCCGCACGAAGATTCGCGCAGCGCTGCTGATGTTGGCCAAGGACAAGCTGATCCGCATGGAGCCGGATCGCGGTGCATTCGTCGCCAAGCCGGATGAGACCGAGGCGCGCGAAGTGTTTGCCGTGCGCCGCGTGCTGGAAGTGGCGCTGGTGCGCGAGTTCATCGCCAAAGCGACCCCCGCCGATTACAAGCGGCTGGAGAAGCACCTGGCCGAAGAACACAAGGTGGCGGCAAGCGGTGACTTGTCTGACGTCCCGCGCCGCAATCGCCTGATGGCCGACTTTCATCTTTTGATGGCCGACGTGGTCGGGAACAGCGTGCTCAAGGAGATGCTGTATGAGCTTTCCGCCCGCAGCTCGGTGATCACGATGATGTACCAGTCGACGTACGACGCCGTGCGTTCGTCCGACGAACACACTGCTTTCCTGGACGCCGCCAAGCGCGGTGACGTGGAAGGCGCCATCGCACTGATGGAAGAGCACATGGCGCACACCGAGGCGTCGCTCAAGTTCGAATCGCCGGGCGGCCGGGCGACGGATCTCGTAGCCGCCCTCCTCGCCTGACCGCGCGTGCCGACGTACACGCTGCGCGCGCCGGTTTCTGCCGAGCTGGAAATCAAGAAGAGCCGCTTTATCGGGTTGGCCGTGCCGGTTGAAGACCGGGCCGCCGCCATGGACGTCATTGCACGCCTGCGCGCCGAACACCCCGCTGCCACGCACGTCTGCTGGGCGCTCCTGGCGGGCGGCCAGTCAGGCATGTCCGATGACGGCGAGCCCTCCGGCACGGCAGGCCGCCCCATTCTTGAAGTGCTGCGCCATCACGATCTGGACGGCACGCTGGGCGCCGTGGTGCGTTACTTTGGCGGGGTCAAGCTCGGCGCCGGCGGTCTCGTGCGCGCCTACACGGATGCCATTGCCACCGCCCTCATGCAGGCCGAACGCGTGGAGCGCATCGCCAGCACCACGCTCACCCTCGCCACCGATTACGCCGATGAAGCGCGCATCCGACGGTGGATCGATGATGGCGGCTACACGCTTGTCGATGCTGCCTACGATGTGGGCGTCACGCTTACCGTACGGTTGCCGGTGACGGACGAGGCTGCAGCACGCGTCGCGTTGCGGGATTTGACGCAGGGGCGCGTGGCGATTACCTAGCGCTTATCGCTCGGGAGCGAGCGGAGCGGCGGGCGCGGAGCCCGGGCAACACGGGTTCTGGCAGTCCGGTTGAAAAACTACGTAGGCGGCTGTCGGCATTTTGGGGGCGACACCCTCGCGTTCCACAGCACGTAGATGCGTATCGGCTTCGGACGACTCGACTTTGTCGCCCTCGATTCCGACAGCGTCCAGCACGGCCTGGATGCTTCTGAGGCGCAGCACAGCCAGCTCTGGGTCGGGAGCAAGCTCGGACGCCTCCCGCAAGCGCACCCGGTACTTGCCGCCGCTGCGAAAATCTTCTTTGAGTTGCGAATCCCATTCCGCCAGTTTCAGGATTTCGGTGGTCGGCAGCGCAGACTCGCCGGGCGAGAACACCAGCGGGTGCTCAAGCCCCGTCAGATCGCACGCCAGGGCAGAGGTGCTGAGCATGAGAGCGCCGACAACTGCAGTTCTGTGTAGCATCTTCAGTCTCCGGCATTAAGCGCGCCACCCGCGATGCGTCTGATGACAAGTTTAGGAACCGTCATCCATTTCCGCACGCTCAACTCGTTCGCGACCAATACCCCGCCTGCCCATACACCGTCTTCAGATGCTCGATGAAGAACCGGATCTTTGCCGGCACCGGCCGCTGCTGCGGGTACACGGCGAGGATGTCGTAGTCGGGCAGCGCGTAGTCGTCCAGCACGGTCATCAGCGCGCCGGATTCCAGCTCGGGCTGAATCTCCCACGTTGAGCGCCACCCCAGGCCTAGGCCTTCGCCCATCCAGCGGTGCAGCAGTTCACCATCGTTGCAGTCGAGATTGCCGTTCACCTTCACGGTGACGGCCTTACCGTTCTGCTGGAAATACCAGCCGCGCTGCTGCCCACCCTGCAGGTTGAAGGCGAGGCAGTTATGGCGCTCGAGATCATCCAGCGTGCGAGGCACGCCGTGCTTGGCGAAGTACGCAGGCGTGCCGCACACCACGCGCTTGTTCGACGCCAGGCGGATCGCCACGAAGTTCGGATCGATCGCGCCGCCAATACGGATGCCCACGTCGTAGCCTTCGCGCACGAGGTCGACCACGCGGTCGGTCAGGTTGAAGGAGATGCGCACGTCGGGGTTGGCACGCAGGAAGTCCGGCGCGTGCGGGGCGACGTGCTTGCGGCCGAAGGCAGCCGGCGCCGAGACGATCAGGTGCCCGGTCGCCTTGTGGCGGCCCTCGGCAACCAGCAGCTCTGCGCGGTCCAGCTCGCCCAGCGCCTTTTTGCACTGTTCCATGAACACCGCGCCCTGCTCCGTCACCGCAATGCGGCGGGTCGACCGGTGCAGGAGCTTCACGCCCAGGCGGGCTTCCAGCGCGTTGATGCGGCGGCCGATCATGACGGGCGTCACGTCCTGCGTGAGCGCGGCGGCGGCCATGCTGCCGTGTTCCACCACGGCGATGAACGCTTCGATCTGCTTGAGCTTGTCCATTCCATCATTCCAGTTCGCAATGTCTGACCATTTTAGTGAGCATTCCGTACCTGGATTGCAGCTTTCTGGCGCATATCACCTGTGACGAATGGCAAAAATGGTGGACAACGATGTGATCGATGCGAGCGCGTTGCGCCATTTTTTTTGCGCCGCACAAAAGCAGCTTGAAACGGCTTCAATACAAGCTTCTTCGACGTATTAGTTGCCGGGGAATTGGTGCGGTACGCAAAACCATTCGGTATTCAGAGTTAGCAATCAACTGACGAAAGCTGCGTTTATCCATATCGGCATGCGGGAATAGGATCAGCTCCAACGGATTCCCACCTTCCCCTTCCTGGAGACACCCCATGCCGAAGATGAGAGCGATTGATGCCGCAGTTGCGGTGATGGAAAAAGAAGGCATCACCACCGCCTTCGGCGTGCCTGGTGCCGCCATCAACCCGTTGTACTCGGCGCTGCGCCGCGCCGGCAACATTGACCACGTGCTGGCCCGCCACGTTGAAGGCGCCTCGCACATGGCCGAGGGCTACACCCGTGCCGAACCCGGCAACATCGGCGTGTGCATCGGCACGTCGGGGCCGGCCGGCACCGACATGATTACCGGCCTGTACTCGGCCTGGGCAGACTCGATCCCCATCCTGTGCATCACCGGCCAGGCGCCCCGCGCCCGTCTGTACAAGGAAGATTTCCAGGCCGTCGACATCGAGTCGATCGCCAAGCCGGTCACGAAGTGGGCCGTCACCGTGCGCGAGCCGGCACTGGTGCCGCGCGTGTTCCAGCAAGCCTTCCACCTGATGCGCTCGGGCCGCCCCGGTCCGGTGCTGATCGACCTGCCCTTCGACGTGCAAGTCGCCGAGATTGAATTCGACCCCGACACGTACAGCCCGCTGCCGGTCTACAAGCCCGCGGCCACACGTGCCCAAGCCGAGCGCGCCATCGAGATGCTGTGCCAGGCCGAACGCCCGCTGCTGGTGTGCGGCGGCGGCGTGATCAACGCTGATGCGGCCAAGCTGATGGTCGAGTTTGCCGAGCTGGTGAACGTGCCCGTGGTCCCGACGCTGATGGGCTGGGGCGTGCTGGCCGACGACCACCCGCTCAATGCCGGCATGGTCGGCCTGCAAACGTCGCACCGCTATGGTAACGCCACGCTGCTCGCTTCGGACTTCGTGTTCGGCATCGGCAACCGCTGGGCCAACCGCCACACGGGCAGCGTCGACGTCTACACCAAGGGCCGCAAGTTCATTCACGTCGATATCGAACCGACCCAGATCGGCCGCGTGTTCGGCCCCGACCTGGGCATCGTCTCGGACGCCAAGGCTGCGCTGGAGAAGTTCATTGAAGTGGCCCGCGAGCTGAAGGCCGCCGGCAAGCTGCCGTGCCGCAAGAGCTGGAACGCCGACGTGCAGAAGCGTAAGCGCACGATGCTGCGTCGCTCGGACTTCGACAACGTGCCCATCAAGCCGCAGCGCGTGTACCGCGAGATGAACCAGTACTTCCCGCGCGACGTGCGTTACGTGAGCACGATCGGCCTGTCGCAGATCGCTGCTGCGCAGTTCCTGTCGGTCAACCAGCCGCGCCACTGGATCAACTGCGGCCAGGCAGGCCCGCTGGGCTGGACGATTCCCGCCGCCATCGGCGTGAAGGTGGCCTCGCCCAACAGCGACGTGGTGGCCATCTCGGGTGACTACGACTTCCAGTTCATGATCGAAGAGATGGCGGTGGCCGCGCAGTTCAAGGTGCCGTACATCCACGTGGTGGTGAACAACTCGTACCTGGGCCTGATCCGCCAGGCGCAGCGCAACTTCGAGATGGACTACTGCGTCCAGCTCGCCTTCGACAACGTCAACGCTCCTGAGCTGAACGGCTACGGCGTCGACCACGTGAAGGTGGTGGAAGGCCTGGGTTGCAAGGCGATCCGCGTGTTCAAGCCGGAAGACATCGAACCCGCCTTCGCGCAGGCCCGCCTGCTGATGGCCGAGTTCTCGGTGCCGGTGATGGTGGAAGTGATTCTTGAGCGCGTGACCAACATCGCGATGGGCACCGAGATCGACAACGTGGTCGAGTTTGAAGACGTGCTCGACCTGGAAGACACCCTCACGGAAGCCGAAGGCGTCACCGCATAAAGACGACCCGCCGTTCCCTCACCGTCCGATAAAAGGAGAAACCATGACAAAGCTGGCAGCCAACCTGACCATGCTCTTCAACGAGCAGGCCTTCCTTGACCGCTTCGAAGCCGCCGCACGTGCGGGCTTTCGCGGTGTGGAATTCCTGTTCCCCTACGCGTTCCACGCAGACCAGATTGCCGATCGTCTGAACCGCTTCCAGCTCGACCTCGTCCTGCACAACCTGCCGGCCGGCAACTGGGACGGCGGCGAGCGCGGTATCGCCATCCTGCCCGATCGCGTGAGCGAGTTTCAGGACGGCGTGGGCGAAGCCATCAAGTACGCCAAGGTGCTCGGCGTGAAACAGCTCAACTGCCTGGTGGGCATTCGCCCCGAAGGCGTGAGCGAAGACGCTGCACGCAAGACGCTGGTGGAGAACCTGAAGTTTGCGGCGAAGGCGCTGAAGGCCGAGAAGATCGATCTGCTGATCGAGCCGATCAATACGTTCGATATTCCCGGCTTCTACCTGAACCGCACGCAGCAGGCGCTGGATCTGATCAACGACGTGGATGCGTCCAACCTGTATGTGCAGTACGACATCTATCACATGCAACGGATGGAGGGCGAAGTGGCAAGCACGCTGAAGCGCCATCTGGACAAGATCAAGCATGTGCAGTTGGCGGACAACCCTGGCCGTAACGAACCAGGTACCGGCGAGATCAACTACCAGTTCCTGTTCCGTTGGTTGGATGAGATTGGCTACCAAGGCTGGATTGGTTGTGAGTACAAGCCTAAGGCTGGGACTGTGGAAGGTCTTGGTTGGCGGGCGGCTCACAACGTTGCTTGATGCCCCATTGGTGATGTTCGCCTTGTCCCGGCGGGAGTGGTGCATCCCTTGTTTCATCCCCTGCCGGGGCTGACTCACTTTTCTTTGTCTTGCCAAAGAAAAGTAAGCAAAAGAAAGGCGCGCCCGAGATGGCGAAAGATTCCTTGAATTTATGTCGCAGAGAGGGAGTGCAGGCAACTCGCTTCGCTCAGACAGGCCTGCCCTCTTTTTCCTCTCTGCAACAGAAATTCAAGGCGCCATCTAGGGCTCCAACGGCCACACCATCGAGCACGAGTGCAGTAGGAACCAGCAGCGCAACGCGAAGCAAAGCGAGCAACGCAGCATCAAACAAGAGCCAACTAGGACTGCGCACAGATTGTGTGGCCGCACCCTGCCCTAGATGGCGCCTTGAATTTGTGTAAGCGGGCGGAAAAAGGAAGGAGGCTGTTTGAGCGCAGCGAGTTCGCCTCCTTCCCCGCCCGGTTACACAAATTCAAGGAAGGGGGCGCCATCTCGGGCGCGCCTTTCTTTGCTTACTTTCTTTGGCAGGACAAAGAAAGTGAGTCGCCCCCGGCAGGGGGTGAAAGGGAGATGAACCACCAAGGTTCAAACAAGCAAACCACCAACACATTCAAACCAAGGAGATCCCTCACCATGGCAACCACCAATCTCAACCTCGGTTTCATCGGCCTCGGCATCATGGGCGCCCCCATGGCAGGACACCTGCGCGCCGCCGGCCACACGTTGTTCGTGCACGACGTCAACCCGGCCCCGGCCGCGCTGGTGGAAGCCGGCGTGACGGTCTGCACGAGCGCCGAGGAAGTCGCCAAGCGCGCCGACATCATCTTCATCATGGTGCCGGACACGCCGCACGTTGAAGCCGTGCTGTTCAGCGAGAAGGGCGTGGCCAAGGCGCTGAAGGATGCAGGCAAGGACGTTGCTGCCGGCAAGATCGTGGTCGACATGAGCTCGATCTCGCCGATCGCGACGAAGGACTTCGCATCGCGCATCAACAAGACCGGCGCGCAATACCTGGACGCTCCGGTGTCGGGTGGCGAAGTGGGCGCGAAGGCTGCATCGCTGACGATCATGGTGGGCGGTGAGCAGGCTGCGTTCGACCGCGTTGCTCCGCTGTTTAACCTGATGGGCAAGAACATCACGCTGGTCGGCGGCAACGGCGACGGCCAGACCACCAAGGTGGCCAACCAGATCATCGTGGCGCTGAACATCCAGGCCGTGTCGGAAGCGCTGCTGTTCGCATCGAAGGCGGGCGCGGACCCGGCGAAGGTGCGTCAGGCACTGATGGGCGGTTTCGCCGCGTCGCGCATTCTCGAAGTGCACGGCGAGCGCATGGTCAAGCGTACGTTCGACCCGGGCTTCCGCATCGAGCTGCACCAGAAGGACTTGAACCTGGCCCTGCAGGGCGCCAAGACGCTGGGCGTGGCCCTGCCGAACACGGCCACCGCGCAGGAGCTGTTCAACACCTGCGCTGCCAACGGCATGGGCAAGCAAGACCACTCGGCACTGTGCCGCGCGATCGAGATCATGTCGAATCACGATATTGCGTAAGTTGTGTGCACTGTCGCAGCCTTCGGGCGGCGGCAGTTTTTTTTTGCTGTCTCTCCGCTTTCTGCCATGCACCACGACCAGTCTGCCCAGGCCGCCCTGCGCGCTGCCTTGCCCAATCCGTCGCCGCGCGCGTTGCTGCACGGCCTGTTTGATACCGCGGTGGCTGCGGTCAGCGCTGCGCAATGCTTGCCGGCATTCCTGCCCGAACCGCCGCGTGGCCGCACCATCGTCATCGGCGCTGGCAAAGGTGCAGCCGCGATGGCCGAGGCAGTGGAGCAGCACTGGAAGGGCGAACTGTCCGGCCTGGTCGTCACGCGTTACGAGCACGGCCGCGCGCCCGGCACACAAGGCCGGATTGAAGTGGTTGAAGCCTCGCACCCCGTGCCCGATGCGGCCGGCCAGCGCGCCGCGCAACGCATGGTCGGCCTGCTCGAAGGTTTGACGAAAGACGACCTCGTCCTCTGCCTGATCTCGGGCGGTGGCTCGGCCCTGCTGGCTGCACCGGCCGAAGGCCTGACGCTGGCCGACAAGCAGTCCGTCAACCGCGCGCTGCTCAAAAGCGGTGCGAGCATCGGCGAGATGAACTGCGTGCGCAAGCACCTGTCGTCGATCAAGGGCGGGCGCCTGGCGCTGGCGTGCGCACCGGCACGCGTCGAGACCCTGCTGATCTCCGATATTCCTGGCGACGACCCAACGCTCATCGCCAGCGGCCCGACGCTGCCAGACGCCACCACCTGCGCGGATGCCCTGGCCGTGATCAACAAATACGGCATCGACGTACCCGATGCAGTGCGCCGTCATCTGGAAACCGGCGCAGGCGAAACGCCCAAACCCGGCGATGCACGTTTCGAAGGCCATCGTAGCCACGTCATCGCGACAGCTCAGCACGCGCTGGAAGCGGCGGCCGCACAGGCACGCGCACTCGGTTATGAGGCGCACATCCTGTCGGACAGCATTGAAGGCGAGGCGCGCGATGTAGCCGAAGTGCACGCCGGCATCGTGCGGCAGATCGTGGCGCGCAATCAGCCGTTCACCAAGCCGTGCGTGATTCTGTCGGGCGGTGAAACCACGGTGACGGTGCGCGGTAACGGCCGCGGTGGCCGTAATGCCGAGTTTCTCCTGGCACTGGGCGTGGCGTTGGATGGCCTTCCGGGTGTGCATGCAATTGCCTGCGATACCGATGGCATCGATGGCTCGGAAGACAACGCTGGAGCGATCCTGACACCGGATAGCCTGGCGCGTGCTGAAACGCTTGGGTTGAAGCCGAAGCAATGGCTCGACAACAACGACGGGTATGGGTTCTTTAATGCGTTGGGCGATTTGATTGTGACTGGGCCGACGCGGACTAATGTGAATGATTTTCGGGCGATTTTGATTACTGCTTGACGTTGGACTGGACGAGGGATGGATTGATGCTTTTGGTTCATCCCTTGTTTCATCCCCTGCCGGGGCTGACTCACTTTCTTTGTCTTGCCAAAGAAAGTAAGCAAAGAAAGGCGCGCCCGAGATGGCGAAAGACTCCTTGAATTTATGTCGCAGAGAGGGGAAGGGAAAAACTCGCTTCGCTCAGACAGTTTCCCTTCCTTTTCCTCTCTGCAACAGAAATTCAAGGCGCCATCTAGGGCTCCAACGGCCACACCATCGAAGCGCAACGGCAATAGAAAACAGCAGCACAACGCGAAGCAAAGCGAGCAACAGCAGCAACAAGCAAGAGCCACCAGGGCCCGCACACCAACGGTTCGGCCGTTGACGTTCCTGCCCTAGATGGCGCCTTGAATTTGTGTAAGCGGGCGGAAAACGGAAGGAGGCTGTTTGAGCGCAGCGAGTTTGCCTCCTTCCCCGCCCGGTTACACAAATTCAAGGAAGGGGTCGCCATCTCGGGCGCGCCTTTCTTTGCTTACTTTCTTTGGCAAGACAAAGAAAGTAAGTCGCCCCCGGCAGGGGGTGAAAGGGAGATGAACCACCAAGGTTCAAACAACAACCCCACCGGAAACACCAACATGCGCCGCTTCCGCAACACCAAAATCCTAGCCACCCTCGGCCCCGCCAGCAGCGACAAAGACACCATCCGCGCACTGTTCGACGCCGGTGCAGACGTCTTTCGCTTGAACTTCAGCCACGGCTCGCACGAAGACCACCGCAAGCGCTACGACACCGTGCGCGCGGTGGAGGCCGAGACCGGCCGCCCGATTGGCATCCTCGCTGACATGCAAGGCCCGAAGCTGCGCATCGGCACGTTTGCCGATGGCCGTGTCGTGCTCAAGAACGGCGATCGCTTTGTGCTCGACCGCGACCCGACGCCGGGTGATGTCACCCGCGTGCACCTGCCGCACCCTGAGCTGTATGCGGCTGCCGCGCCAGGACAATCGCTGTTGCTCGACGACGGCAAGATCCGCCTGGAGGTGGAAGCCGCCGATCCGACGGTCATCGTCACGCGCGTGGTCGATGGCGGCCCGCTGTCGGACCGCAAGGGCGTGAACGTGCCGGATGCCGTGATCCCCATTCCGGCGCTCACAGAGAAAGACCTGCGCGACCTGGACTTCGCCCTGTCGCTGGGCGTCGATTGGATCGCACTGTCATTCGTGCAGCGCGCCGAAGACGTGATCGCCGCGCGCGAGATCATTGGCGACCGCGCCGGCCTGCTCTCCAAGATCGAGAAGCCCGCAGCGCTGCTGCATCTGGAAGACATCGTGCAGGCGTCCGATGCCCTGATGGTGGCGCGCGGCGACCTGGGCGTGGAACTGCCGCCCGAGCGCGTGCCTGGCGTGCAGAAGCGCATCCTGCGCATGGCGCGCCACCACGGCAAGCCGGTGGTCGTGGCCACGCAGATGCTGGAATCGATGATTGAGGCGCCGGTGCCGACGCGTGCCGAAGCGTCTGACGTGGCCAGCGCCGTGTATGACGGCACCGATGCCGTGATGCTGTCGGCCGAGTCGGCCAGCGGCAAGCATCCGGTGGCTGCGGTCAGCATCATGAACCGCATCATTGCCGAGACCGAGCGCGACCCGCTGTACCGCAACCTGATCGACGCGCAGCATCAACCGCCGCTGCCCACGCGCCAGGACGCCATCTGCGCGGCCCTGCGCGACGTCACGCACATCCTGGGCGCAGTGGCCACCGTCACCTACACGTCCAGCGGTCAGACCAGCCTGCGCGCCGCGCGCGAGCGGCCGCTCGCGCCCATCGTGAGCATCACGCCGCGCCTGGATACGGCGCGCCGTCTGGCGATCACGTGGGGCGTGCACAGCACGGTCAGCCCCGATGTGAGCAACGTCGACGAAATGGTGGATGCAGCGTGCCGTGCCGCTGCGCGTGAAGGCTTTGCCGTGTCGGGCGACCAGATCGCCATCACGGCGGGCATGCCGTTCGGCCAGGCCGGTTCGACCAACCTGCTGCGCCTGGCGGAAATCTGGCCGCAGACGCTGGTCAGTGCGCAGACGCAAACCACTGCACTGCAGCCCGAACCGGTAACGGTCTGACGTGACGTCGGGCCAGTAAGCGGATCAGACCACTTTGGAGTAGCGCGGGACGAAGGTGACGGGCTTGCCCTCGGCTTCCACCGCGCGCTCCGTGCCTGCCTCACGCAGGTGCGAATCGAACACCATGGCGATGCGGCGTACGAGCAGCCGCCCTTGCGGCGTGATGACGATACGCTCGTCCCCTACCTTCACCAGCCCGGCTTCCTCCAGGGGTGCCAGCGCCTGCAGCTCGTCCGCAAAGCTGCGCTTGAAGTCCAGCCCGTGGCGCGCACCGAATGCGCGCATGTTCAATTCGAACCCGCACATCAACTCGCCAATCAGCGCGCGGCGCACGTGGTCGTCCGGCGTGAGCGACATGCCGCGCAGCACGGCAAGTTCGCCGGCGTCGATACGTGCGTAATAGGCGTCGAGATCCTTCTCGTTCTGCGCATACACATCACCCACGCGGCTGATGGCGGACACGCCAAAGGCCAGCATGTCGCAATCGGCGTGCGTCGAATAGCCCTGGAAATTGCGCTGCAGCCGCCCTTCGCGCTGCGCGATGGCGAGTGCATCGTCAGGCCGCGCGAAGTGGTCCATGCCAATGTAGACATAGCCCTCGGCAACGAGGCGCTCCACCGTCATCGCCAGCAAATCGAGTTTTTCGTCTGCGGTCGGCAGCGTGAGCATGTCGATGCGGCGCTGCGCCTTGAACAGATGCGGCAGGTGCGCATAGCTGTAGACGGACAGCCGATCAGGCGCCATCTCCAGCACACGATCCAGCGTGGCGTTGAAGGTTTCCGTGCGCTGATACGGCAAGCCGTAGATCAGGTCGAAGCTGATCGACTCGAAGCCCAGCCGGCGCGCCGTGTCGACCACGCGGCGTGTCTCTTCCACGCTCTGGATGCGGTGGACCGCGCGCTGGACATCGGGGTCAAAGTCTTGAATGCCGAGGCTTGCGCGGTTGAACCCGATTTCGGCCAGGACTTCAAGCGTGGCGTCGTCGGCGTGGCGTGGGTCGAGTTCGACGGAGATCTCGCCATCGTTGGCCAGATCGAAATGCTCACGCGAGGCGGCCATCACGGCGCGCATTTCGTCGTGCGCAAGGAAAGTGGGCGTGCCGCCACCCCAATGCAACTGCGTTACGCGGCGCAGGGGGCCAATCTGGTTGGCCACCATCGCCATCTCGCGGGCGAGGGTTTCAACGTAGCGTGCGCTGCGCGAGCGATCCTTGGTGATGACCTTGTTGCAGCCACAGTAATAGCAAAGGTTCGCGCAGAACGGCAGGTGCATGTACAGCGACAGCGGCGCATGCAGCGCGGGCGCAATCGCCGCGCGGCGGTGCAAGGCGTCGAGGTAATCGGCGTTACCGAATTTGTTGTGAAAGCGGTCTGCCGTCGGGTACGACGTGTAGCGCGGGCCGTGCGTATCAAAGCGCTGCGCGAGCTCGCGCACCTGCGGCGCCGACCAGCGGAAGGCGGTGTCATTTGCGGCGGACGGATCGTCGGCCGGCTTGGCGAACGGAAACATGGGGCGATTGTTGTGGGGGCGATGGTTCATCCTAAAACTGCGGTGCGGGTGTCGCGTTGATGTGTGTCAACGTCAGTCACCGCCCGTTCAAACGCATCGCCCCCTCCGCCGGGAGGGACCCAACTTCACCGATCTGTCACGTTCTACCCCCTAACATCGACAATCCGCACCATGGCCGCGTCGCCAGCCATACGCTGGCCGTCACAACAACACAACAGCGCAGGTCGTCGACTCGATTTTTTGGGGGAAACACCATGTGGCAGAGACTGGCACGCCGCGGCGCATGTGCGCTGGCCTGCGCGGCCGTGACGCTGGCGGTGCATGCGCAGGGTACGTCCTTTGTCGTCGGCCAACTGGTCGAACGCGGCGCAGACCAAGCCGACTACGCGCGCGACTTCATGGCCGGCGCCAAGGTTGCATTCGATGCGGCCAACCAGAACGGCGGCATCAAGGGCCGGCGCATCAGCCTCGTCCGGCGCGAAGCTGCGCTTGGTGAAGCCGTACCGCAGGCCGTCGACATGATCGATCGCGACCATGTGGAAGTGCTCTTTGGCGTAAGCGAACGCCTTCTGCCCGCGCTGGCCGCGTCTGCCGAGATCGCACGGCGCAACGTGCCGCTGCTCGCCCCGCTCTCGGGCGCGACATCCGCGTCTGACAACGTCCTGTTCATCCGCCCCGATTACGACCACGAGATCGTCGCTGCGCATAACCGGCTGCGGCAGTTCGGGATGCGGCGGATTGCGCTCGTCACTGCAGCAGGCTTTGATCCGCAGCTTGGTGCGCGTCTGCGAGGCACGTTAGCCAAGGGGAGCACTGGGGAGACGCTGGACCTTTACACGCTCACCGGAGACCCGGCGGAACTTGCTGCCCGTATTGCACTGACAAAACCCACGGCAGTGATCATCGCCGGCGATACGCTGACCTACGCCACCGTTGGGCGTGCGCTGGCGCAGCAGGGGTGGTACGGCTTTCTCGTCGGGCTATCGTCGGTCAACCCACAAGTGGCGCGGGAAATCCTGGGCGCGGGGTACAGCGGCGGCATGCTGCTCGCACAGACGGTGCCGAACCCGGCCAGCGGCGCCACCAAGGTCGCGCGCGAGCATATGGCGCGGATGAAGCAGTTTCTGGATGAGCCGCCTTCTGCTGCAACGCTGTCGGGGTATATCGCTGCGGTGTATTTGATTCAGTCGATGAATGCCAGCGGTGGCAAGGTTGCCGGTGCAGAACTGCGGCGTGCATTGCAGACCCGCGTTGATGTGGGCGGGTTCACGCTTGATTTCACCCGTGGGAATCGGGGGAGTGAGTTTGTTGATCTGAATTACATTCAGGGGGCGGGGAATTGATTTGGACTTGGTGGTCTGGTTCTGTTTCAGCCCCGGCAGGGGATGAAGCAAGGGATGCACCACAAACAAAGAACAAAAAACCAATCACGAAGCCACAGGTTTCTTCGCCGCCAGCAACCCCTTCAACGCCCCGAGCCGATCCTTCGGCGACATCGCCGGCATGGTGTCCTCCGGTGTCGGCCCCGCGTCTTCGCCAAGCTTCATCTCCGCGATATAGCGCGACGGCTCACACACCACCGTCTCCCGCGCACGCTTGCGCTTCTTGCACCAGCTGATATGCAGACTGCGCTGCGCCCGCGTGATGCCCACATACATCAACCGCCGCTCTTCTTCGATCTTCTCGTCGGTCAGATCATCGTCTTCGCGGCAGTGCGGCAGGATGCCCTCTTCCACGCCCACCAGGAACACGTGCGGATATTCGAGCCCCTTGCTCGCATGCAGCGTTGACAGGCGCACAGCATCCGGGTCCTCTTCCTTGCCTTCGAGCATGCTGATCAGCGCGATGGTCTGCGTGAGCTCCAGCAGGTTTTTGCCGGCGTCCATCAGGCCATCGGCATTGTCGAAACCGGTGGCCTCTTCGTCGTCGTCTTTCTCGGGCTTGGTGCCCTTGCGCTTGAGCCAGTCGAGAAACTCCAGCACGTTGGTCCACTTGTTCTGGGCCTGGCGCTCGTCGTAGGTGTCATACAGGTAGGCCTCGTAATGGATGCCTTCCATCATCTCGTCGAGCAGCGTGGCGGCGGGTTCCTTGGCGGCCCGGTCCGACAGCCGCACGATGAACTCGCAAAACACCCGCAGCGGCTCGAGCTGGCGCGGCGCCAGTTGGGCTTCGATGCCGCCCATCATCGCCGCTTCGAACAGCGACACCTTCGCCTGTCCCGCAAACGAACCCAGCACTTCCAGCGTCGCGTTGCCCACGCCGCGCTTGGGCGTGGTGATGGCGCGGATGAACGCAGGATCGTCATCAGCATTGGCAATCAGCCGCAGGTAGGCACACAGGTCCTTGATCTCGGCCTTGTCGAAAAAGCTCTGGCCGCCCGAGAGCACATACGGAATGCGCTCGCGGCGCAGGATCTGCTCAAACAGGCGTGCCTGGAAGTTGCCGCGATACAGGATCGCGTAATCCCGAAACTGCGCGCGGCGCTCGAACTTGTGGGCAGAGAGCTTGAAGACCACGCTCTCGGCTTCGTGCTCTTCGTCATTGGCGCTGGTCACGTTGATCGCGTCGCCCATGCCGTGCTCGCTCCACAGCGTCTTCTCGAACAGCTTCGGGTTCTGCGCGATCACGGCGTTGGCCGCGTTCAGGATGCGCACGGTGGAGCGGTAGTTCTGCTCCAGCTTGATGACCTTCAGGTTCGGGAAATCCGTCTGCAACAGCTTGAGGTTGTCGAGCGTGGCGCCGCGCCAGCCGTAGATGGCCTGATCGTCGTCGCCCACCGCCGTGAAGGCCGGCGCACGCAGGTGTGAGCCACCCGCCAGGAGCTTCAGCAACTGGTACTGGCAGGCGTTGGTGTCCTGGTATTCGTCGACAAGGAAGTAGCGCAGGCGGTTCTGCCACTTCAGCCGCACCTCTTCATTGCGCGCGAACAGCTCGGCAGGAATACGAATCAGATCGTCAAAATCCACGGCCTGATACGCGTGCAGCGTCGCAACGTAATTGCGGTAGACGAGCGCCGCCTGATGGTCATCGACGTTGTTGTTGGCGAGCGCCTCGGCAATCGCGGTGTCCGGGTCGACGAGACCGTTCTTCCACAGCGAGATCGTGCTCTGCACACGGCGGATCAGTTGCTTGTCGGTGGTCGCCAGTTGCTCCTGGATCATCCCGAAGCAGTCGTCCGAATCCATGATCGAGAAGCGCGGCTTGAGGCCCACGTGCTCGGCCTCGGCCCGCAGGATCTGCACACCGAGCGAGTGGAACGTACACACCGTCAACTGCTTGATGGGAATGCGCTTGCCGTCTTCGCGTGTTTTGCCGTCCATCAGCTTGGCCACGCGCTCCTGCATTTCCTTGGCGGCCTTGTTGGTGAACGTAACGGCAGCGATGTGCCTCGGTTCGAAGCCTTTGTCGAGGATCAGGTGCGCAATCTTCTGCGTAATCACGCGCGTCTTGCCTGAGCCCGCCCCGGCCAGCACCAGGCATGGGCCGTCGAGGTAATGCACACCTTCGGATTGGGCAGCATTGAGCCCGTGGGCGAGACCGGAAGACATGGGAAGAGGCAGAAGAAAAAGCAGGCGGGAACGTACAGCGGAAGGGGATGGTAGCACGTGCGATCCGATGGTTCCCGCCGTCGGCACGGCGGCGGGTGCCCAGGGGCCTCGCCTCCGTTTTTTTATTTTTTTGTCGATTTTTAGGCTCGCAGTTTCCGATGGAGTCATTTTTTAAACCACGTTTTTGACGCATTTCCTTTTGCGCGGCACAGCGAGGTCGCTACCAGATTTTGGAATCCACTGATTGATGGTTGTCAAATTCAAAACTAAGAATTGGCTGACATCTGTAATTTCTTGTGGTGGCAATGGGCATCTTTATGTCATCAAAACCAGCGGTCTAGCATCGGCGGTACGCCTTGATGTAGGAATTTTCTGATCTTGCGGATTCCATCGCTTATTGCGATGCGCACGAAAATCAACAGAACTTGCCCCTTGATTTCTACAGACTCTGCGCCGGCTGATCCGCGGCACGGATCAGTACCGGATTCCGTTTCTTATTTCGCAGGGTAATTGACATGAACAAGGCATATCGCGTCGTTTTCAACAAAGCGATTGGCGTATGGATGGCAGTTTCGGAAATCGCGCGTGGGCGTGGCAAGGGACGTCCTGTTGTGCGGGCTGCGGTTTCTGCGCTGATCGCGGGCACGGTATTGCTTTCTGCGCCTGGGGCGATGGCGCAAACGCTGATCGAGCAGCCGGACGCTGGAGGGCCGATCAATATTGGCAGCGGTGTGACCGGAGGTTCGGTCAATTTCTCTAATTTAGCGGGACAAAACCGTCGCCTGACGGGCGTTCAAAATGGTATCGGTACAACCGATGCCGTGACCGTCAACCAGCTCAACGGTGCGCTTACCGCACTCGGTGGCGGTGCTCGTATCAATAGCGTGACGGGTGCCGTTGTTGCGCCGACCTACACACTGGGTGCGGACAGCACGGGAAGCACGACGTACTCAACCGTGGGCGGCGCGCTCGGCAATCTCGACGATCGTATCAAGGGTAATGCTGCCAGTATCGTCACCAACGCCAACAACATCACCAACCTCACCAACGGCACGGCCGGCATGGTCCAGCAGGCTGGGGCTGGCACTGAGATCAGCGTAGCGAAAGACACCGATGGTGATGCTGTGAACTTCGCCGGCAAGGACGTGGACGGCAACGCCATCACGCGCAAGCTGACCAACGTCACCGCTGGTACGGCAGACACCGACGCCGTGAACGTCCATCAGCTCAAGAACGCCGGCCTGATCGGCGACGACGGCAGCGTCGGCAACGCCGTCATCTATGACGATGCCACCAAATCCAGCGTGACGCTGAACAAGGGTGGCGATGCGGTGCAACTGGGTAACGTCGCCGACGGTAAGGTGGAAGCCGATAGCAAGGATGCCGTCAACGGTGGCCAACTCAATGACGTCAAGTCCGTGGCCGATAACGCGGCCAGCTTGGCCAGCAATTCCGTGCAATACGACGCAGGCGGCACAAGCGTGACGCTCCAGGGCGCAGGCACGGGGCCGGTGCAGGTCAAGAACGTGGCCGAAGGTACGGATGACACCGATGCCGTGAACGTACGCCAGCTCAAGAACACCGGTCTGGTCCGCGACGACGGCAGCATCGCAAACGTGGTCGTGTACGACGATGCCACCAAATCTAGCGTGACGCTGAACAAGGGTGGCGATGCGGTGAAGCTGAGCAACGTAGCAAATGGCGTGGCTGACAACGACGCTGTGAACTTCAGCCAGCTCAACAGTGTTGGCAGCGCCTTGGGCGGCGGTGCCGGGTTCAACAACGGTGTGTGGACGCCCCCGATGTATTCGTTCACGGACAAGACCGTGCATAACAACGTGGGTGATGCGCTCGCGAACCTCGACGGCCGCGTCAACAAGCTGGAGGGTGCCACGAGCGATGGCGGCGGCGCGGAAAATCCTCGGTTTGTCGGTAGCGGCGGCAGCGGTGACCCGGCAACGAAGGAGGAAGCCGCAGCAACCGGCAACTACTCCACAGCATCGGGCGCCAACGCCGTTGCCAGCGGTGCAAATTCCACGGCGACCGGTGCCAATGCCGTCGCGTCGGCAGACAATGCTGTCGCAGTGGGTGCTCACTCGGTGGCCGATCGCGCCAACAGCGTGTCGGTCGGCTCCGTTGGCAACGAGCGCTCCATCACCAACGTTGCAGAAGGCACGCAAGCTACGGACGCCGTTAACAAGGCACAGCTCGATCGCGTGGACAACAAGGTGGCCGATGTGCAACAAGGTCTGGGGAACGTGCAGAACCAAGTCAATCAGGTCGACACCAAGGTCAATCGCGTGGGTGCAATGAGTGCCGCCATGTCGACCATGATGGCCAGCGCTGCCGGCCTGCAAACCGATAACCGCATGGCCATCGGCACCGGGGTGTACCGCGGCCAAGCAGCACTCGCGATCGGCTACCAGCGCAAGATCGGCTCGCGCGCCACGGTCACCATCGGCGGCTCCACGGCAGGCGGCAGTGAGTACAACGTTGGGGTCGGCGCTGGCTTCGGCTGGTAAGTCAACCACGTTGAGCGGCTGAAGGTAAGCGCCGGCACCACATTCGTTTGCGCCCCCCGGCCTTCTGCGCCGCGTTACACGGCTTACGTGTGGTTACACGAAGACCGTAAGCGCGTCGGCAACGCGATTCGTTATAGGCAGGACAGCGGCTGAATCAGTCGGCCGCCCACCGGAGAAACCACCATGAACCGCATCGTCAAAGCCCTGGCCGTTACCGCCGTCGCCCTGTCCGCCACCACCGGCGCCTTCGCCCAGACGCAGTGGCAAAAAGACCACCCGCGCCGCGCCGAGGTCAACCACCGCCTCGCCAACCAGAACAAGCGCATCCACAACGAAGTGAAGGAAGGCGAGATCACCAAGGGCCAAGCGCGCCAGCTGCACCGAGAAGACCATCAGATTCGCCAGGAAGAGCGCGACATGGCGGCTCAGAATGGCGGTGCCATCACCAAGCAGGAGCAGCGCACGCTGAACCAGCAGGAAAACCAGGTCAGCCGCCAGATTGGCAAGTAAGTCACAGCAAGACCAACCAACACCCGCACTCCGGCCACACCCTTGGGGCTTGGCGATCTCGCCAGCGCCCCGAAGCTGTGGCCGTTGTCTTTGGTCTTTGGCCTTTGACGTACCAGCCCTAGATGGCGCCTTGAATTTCTGTTGCAGAGAGGAAAGAGGAAGGGAAACTGTCTGAGCGAAGCGAGTTTTTCCCTTCCCCTCTCTGCGACATAAATTCAAGGGGAAGTCGCCATCTCGGGCGCGCCTTTCTTTTGCCTACTTTTCTTTGGCAAGACAAAGAAAAGTGAGTCAGCCCCGGCAGGGGATGAAACGAGGGATGGACCAAAAGCATCAAGCCAGCCCTCCTCCAAAAAGCCGCCGCCCCCCAATTGACAATCCCATCCCCCTTCCGTAAATTCCGCTCATCCATCCGGGAGAGCGTGCCCGCCGTACACGGCAAGGCGCCGCCGAAGGGGTAGCACCCGAAAACTCTCAGGCATCCAGGACCGGGCGGATCGGCGGACATGCGTCCGACCGCACTCTGGAGAGCTGGCGCCGCACGAACCACAGCGGGCGCCCACCGAAGGGGCTCACGGACCGGCGCGTACCGCAGTACGCGCTGCTTCGCAATCTCTCAGGTACCAAGGACAGAGGGGCCATCTGCGCAGCTTGATGATCTTCATGGCGTCACCATGAGGAACCAGGCTGCGCGGGTGGCCTTTTTGCTTTTCTGGTCCCCGTTCAATGCGCCGCGCCCGGCCACGGCGGCGTAATCAGCCGAGAGATTCCATGACGCTCCAACACACGCCGCTCAATGCCATCCACCGCTCGCTGGGCGCCCGCATGGTCGACTTTGGCGGCTGGGACATGCCCGTCAACTACGGCTCCCAGATTGAAGAACACCACGCCGTGCGCCAAGACGCCGGCATCTTCGATGTCTCGCACATGTGCGTGGTCGACCTCACCGGCGCGCGTGTCCGCGACTTCCTGCGTGGGCTGCTCGCCAACAACGTCGATAAGCTGCAGACGCCCGGCAAGGCGCTCTACAGCTGCATGCTCAACCCCAAGGGCGGCGTGATCGACGATCTGATCGTCTACTTCTTCCGCGAAGACTGGTTCCGCCTGGTAGTGAACGCCGGTACCGCACCGACGGACCTGGAGTGGATCGTCGCGCAGAACGCCGCCGCCGGCACCGACGTGACGATCACGCCGCGCCGCTCCGACAACAACGGTGGCGCCGAGCCGCTGGGCATCCTGGCCGTGCAAGGCCCGAATGCGCGCGCCAAGACGTACGCCGCGCTCCCCGGCACGCAGGCCGTGGGCGAAGCGCTCAAGCCGTTCAACGCCGGCTTCGCCACCGTCGAGCACGTCGGCGAGATCATGGTTGCGCGCACCGGCTACACGGGTGAAGACGGTTTCGAACTGATCGTGCCGGCCGCGCAGATCGCCGGTGTGTGGGAGCGCCTGCTGCAAGCAGGCGTACGCCCGGCCGGCCTGGGCGCACGCGACACGCTGCGCCTGGAAGCGGGCATGAACCTCTACGGCCAAGACATGGACGAGCACGTCTCGCCGCTCGACGCCGGCCTCGCGTGGACGGTGGACCTGCAAAGCGAACGCGACTTCACCGGCAAGGCCGCGCTGCAAGCCGGCGGCCAGCGCGAACAGTTCGTCGGCCTGATCCTGCGCGACAAGGGCGGCGTGCTGCGCGCCCATCAGAAGGTCATCACCGCTGCCGGTGACGGCGAGATCACCAGCGGCACGTTCAGCCCGAGCCTGTCGCTCTCCATTGCACTGGCGCGCCTGCCCAAGGACGTGGCCGTCGGCACCGACGTGCAGGTCGAAATTCGCGACCGCAAGTTGACCGCGACTGTGGTTAAACTGCCGTTCGTGCGCAATGGCAAGGCGCTGGTCAGTTGAACACCGAATCCGCATCCCCCAATACCAATCTTCCGGAGAAACCTTTCATGAGCAACGTCCCCGCCGATCTGAAGTACACCGAACACGACGAGTGGATCCGCGTTGAAGCCGACGGCACGCTGACCATCGGCATCACCGACTACGCGCAGGACGCGCTCGGCGACATCGTCTTCCTGGAGCTGCCGGACGCTGGTCGCGCCGTCGCCAAGGACGAGGCGATTGCCGTGGTCGAATCGGTCAAGGCCGCCTCCGACATCTACGCCCCCGTGTCGGGCGAGATCATCGCCAACAACGCCGACGCCGCAGGCGCGCCCGAGTCGGTCAACGCCGGCGCCTACGACGCATGGCTGTTCAAGATCAAGCCGACCAACGCCGACGATGTGAACGCGCTGATGTCGGCCGAGCAGTACGCCGCCAAGATCGGCTAAGCCGGTCACCGAAGCCGATGTGCCTGACCCGCACATCGGCGCTCTGCATGAATTTCGAGCCCTTGCCATGAACGCTCCGCACCCCGCTTCCTCGGCGCTTGCTGCCGAACGCCCCACCCTCGCCGCCCTGGAGGCGTGCGACGCCTTCGCGCACCGCCACATCGGCCCGTCGCCGGAAGAGCAAGCGCAGATGCTTGCTGCGCTCGGCTTTGATAGCCGCGCCAAGCTGATCGACGCCGTGATTCCGCCGGCCATCCGCCGCCAGGACGGCATGCCGCTGGGTGAATTCACACAGCCGCTGACCGAAGAGGCGGCGCTGGCCAAGCTGCGCGGCATCGCCGGGCAGAACCGCGTGGTCAAGAGCCTGATCGGCCAGGGTTACTACGGCACGCACACGCCGGGCGTCATCCTGCGCAACATCCTCGAGAACCCCGCCTGGTACACGGCCTACACGCCGTACCAGCCAGAAATCTCGCAGGGCCGCCTGGAGGCGATGCTGAACTTCCAGCAGATGGTGATCGACCTGACCGCGATGGACATCGCCAACGCGTCGATGCTGGACGAAGCGACGGCCGCTGCCGAGGCGATGACGCTGCTGCAGCGCATTGGCAAATCGAAGTCGACCGTGTTCTTTGTGGCGGACGACGTGCTCCCGCAAACGCTGGAAGTCGTGCGCACGCGCGCCGAGCCGATCGGCGTGCAGGTGGTGACCGGCCCGGCAGCCGACGCCGCCAAGCACGACGCGTTCGGCGTGCTGCTGCAATACCCGGGCGCCAACGGTGCGCTGCTGGGCGATCTGGCGACGTACCAGGCGCTGACCGATGCCGTGCACGCTGCCGGCGGCTTGGTCGTTGCGGCTGCCGACCTGCTGGCGCTCACGCTGCTGGCTGCGCCGGGCGAATGGGGTGCCGACGTCGTGATCGGCAACACGCAGCGCTTTGGCGTGCCGTTCGGCTTCGGCGGCCCGCACGCCGGCTACATGGCCGTGCGCGATGCGTTCAAGCGCTCGATGCCCGGTCGCCTGGTCGGCGTGACAATCGACGCGCAGGGCAACCCGGCCTACCGCCTGGCGTTGCAGACGCGCGAGCAGCACATCCGCCGCGAGAAGGCCACCTCGAACATCTGTACCGCACAGGTGCTGCTGGGTGTGATGGCATCGATGTATGCCGTCTACCACGGCCCGCAGGGCCTGAAGCGCATCGCCCAACGCGTGCACCGCCTGACCGCCACGCTGGCCGCCGGCCTGCGCGCGATCGGCTACACGCTGGAAGCCGACGCCTTTTTCGACACGCTGACGGTCGCCACCGGCGCACGTACTGCCAACCTGCACATCGCGGCACAGGCGCACGGCATCAACCTGCGCCAGATCGACGACACACGCCTGGGCATCTCGCTGGACGAGACGGTCACGCGCGCCGATGTGGTCGCGCTGTGGGAAGTCTTCGCGCACGCCGCCCACGCTGCCGCGCCGGACTTCGACCAGACCGAAGCAGCGGTTGCGGACGCGTATCCGGCGTCGCTCGTGCGCCAGAGCGCGTACCTGACGCACCCGGTGTTCAACGCGCACCATTCCGAGCACGAAATGCTGCGCTACCTGCGCAGCCTGGCCGACAAGGACCTCGCGCTCGACCGCACGATGATCCCGCTGGGCTCGTGCACCATGAAGCTCAACGCCACCGCAGAAATGCTGCCGGTGACGTGGCCCGAGTTCTCGAACATCCACCCGTTCGCGCCGGCCGATCAGACCGTCGGCTACCGCGAGATGATCGACCAGCTCGAGCAGATGCTGTGCGCCGCCACCGGCTACGCCGCCGTTAGCCTGCAGCCGAATGCCGGCTCGCAAGGTGAATACGCTGGCCTGCTGATCATCCATGCCTACCACGCCAGCCGTGGCGAAGCGCACCGTAACGTGTGCCTGATCCCGTCGTCGGCGCATGGCACGAACCCCGCGTCGGCACAGATGGCCGGCATGCAGGTCGTTGTCGTGGCGTGCGATGAGCGCGGCAACGTCGATCTGGCTGACCTGGAGAAGAAGGCTGCCGAGCACAGCAAGAACCTCGCGGCAATCATGATCACCTACCCGTCCACGCACGGCGTGTTCGAGGAAGGCGTCAAGCGCGTGTGCGAGATCGTGCACAGCCACGGCGGCCAGGTGTACGTCGACGGCGCCAACATGAACGCCATGGTCGGCACCGCGGCGCCCGGCCACTTCGGCGGCGACGTCTCGCACCTGAACCTGCACAAGACGTTCTGCATTCCGCACGGCGGCGGCGGCCCGGGCGTGGGTCCGGTGGCCGTGGGCGCGCACCTCGCACCGTTCCTGCCCGGCCGCGCGGCCTCGGGTGAAGACGCCAGCCAGAACATCGGCAACGTGTCGGCTGCAGCGTTCGGCTCGGCGTCGATCCTGCCGATCTCCTGGATGTACATCGCGATGATGGGCGCAGCGGGCCTGACCGCCGCTACCGAGACGGCCATCCTGTCGGCCAACTACGTGGCCAAGCGGCTCGCTCCGTATTACCCGGTGCTGTACACGGGCGCGCACGACCTGGTGGCGCACGAGTGCATTCTCGACATCCGTCCGCTGCAGAAGGAATCGGGCATCAGCAACGAAGACATCGCCAAGCGCCTGATGGACTTCGGCTTCCACGCACCGACGATGAGCTTCCCGGTGCCCGGCACGCTGATGATCGAGCCGACCGAGAGCGAACCGAAGGTGGAACTCGACCGCTTCATCGACGCGATGATCGCCATCCGTGGCGAAGTCGACAAGGTGATCTCGGGCGAATTCGACCGCGAAGACAACCCGCTCAAGCATGCACCGCACACCGCAGCCGTGGTGATGGCCGACGATTGGTCGCACAAGTACACGCGCGAGCAGGCCGCCTACCCGGTAGCATCGTTGCGCAAGCAAAAGTACTGGCCGCCGGTCGGCCGCGCCGACAACGTCTACGGCGACCGCAACCTGTTCTGCGCCTGCGTGCCGATGAGCGAGTACGCGCAGGATTGATGCATTCGACGTGACATGAGGCGGCGGCGGTGCATTGCGCTCCGCCGCCGCGTCACATGTAACGTGGCGCAATCTCTGTAACTCGTGCTCACAACCGCTTTTTTCAGCGCGCCTCGCCGTTTATGGTGACGACAGTTCACCTGATCGACGAGACCCCGCTATGCCGATGCTCCAGCCTTCCTCGCTCTTCCGTCTGCTTGCCTGTGCTGCCGCTGTTGCGGTGTGCGGTGCGTGCTCGCCGGTGCAAGCAGGTGCGGCCGTATCGGAATCCGCCGGCGCGCACACCTCGACCGGGTCGGCACGCGAGTGGTGCAGCGTTTCGCCTGCGCAATCCGGTGAGCCTGCTGCTGTAAAGCTGGTCGCCCGCGCCACCCAGCACCTCGTGCAGACGCCGCACCCGTTGCCGCGTCTGCATACCGAAGGCACGCTGCCCCATCAGGGCATCTACGACGAGTCCGTTACGGCCGCGCGGGACTTTCCGGTCATGCGCGACGCAGCAATGGCCTGGCGCCTCACGGGCGACATGCGGTTCGCCGAGCAGGTCGACACCTTTCTGCACGCGTGGGTTGGAACGTATGTACCGAGCTTCAACCCGATCGACGAGACGAAGTTCGATGCGCTGATCCAGGCCTACATGCTCGCGCGCGACGGCCTGACGCCGGGCACGCGCGCAGAGACGCAACGCTTCCTGCACACGCTGGCCGAGGGCTATATCGCCCGCGCCGAGGCTGCGCGCCAGCCGCTGTCCCACACGTGGGTGAACAACTGGCAAAGCCATCGCATCAAGCTGATGGCAATGTCGGCTGCCGCGCTGGGTGACCACGCGTTGCTCGCGCAGGTACATCGCCTGTTCCTGCAACAGCTCGCCAATAACGTGCGCCCGGACGGGTCGGTGGAAGATTTTGAAGACCGCGATGCACTTCACTACGTCGTCTACGACCTCGAGCCGCTGACGATGGCCGCGATTGCCGTGCAGCCTTTCGGCCAGCACTGGCTAAATGAGCGCGCAGCCAACGGCGCCACGCTCGCCGCCGCCGTTGATTGGCTCGTGCCGTATGCCGACGGCAGCCGCACGCACGAGGAATACGTCCACTCACACGTTGCTTTCGACAAGAAGCGAGCCGACGCGGGCCTGCCCGGCTTCTCCGGCATGTGGGAGCCGAAAAGCGCCGGCACGCTGTATTGGCAGGCTGCGCGACTGGACCCGAAATACCGCACGCTGGCCGAGCGGCTCGCCGCTACAGCGCCTGATTGGCTGGCGCTATGCGCAGCCCGCTGAACGGCGAAGCGCTGTACTGACAGCGCGCGCACAACAACCTGGCGCAAGCGGCCACAAGCCGCTTGCACCCTTTAACGCCCCCGGAGCCTCACCCATGGCTGTTTCCGTTTTCGACCTCTTCAAGATCGGCATTGGCCCGTCCAGCTCACACACCGTCGGGCCGATGCGCGCCGCGCTCATGTTCGCCTCCGGCCTGGAAGCTGACGGGCTGATGCCACAAGTCGCCAGCGTGCGCGTCGAGCTGTACGGCTCGCTCGGTGCCACCGGCAAAGGCCACGGCACGGACCGCGGCGTCATCCTCGGCCTGATGGGCGAGGCGCCTGACACCATCGACCCCGACACCATCGATGCCAAGCTGGCGGAGTTGCGTGCATCGCAATCGCTGTCGCTGCTGGGCCGTCACGCGATGCGCTTTACCGAGAAGGAACACATCGCCTTCTACCGCCGCGAAGCGATGGCCGAGCATCCGAACGGCATGAAGTTCCACGCCTTCGACGCCGCCGGCGAGCGTCTGCGCGAGGCGCGTTACCTCTCAGTCGGCGGCGGTTTTGTCGTTACGGCTGGCGCACCGAACACGCAGGTGCTGGCAGCGCATGACCAGTTGCCGCATCCGTTCCGCAGCGGCAAGGAACTGTTGGCGATGTGCGAGTCGACGGGCAAATCCATCGCCCGCCTGATGCTCGAAAACGAGCTGACGTGGCGCACCGAGGCCGAAGTGCGTGCCGGTCTGCTCAACATCTGGCACGTGATGCAAGCGTGCGTGGCGCGCGGCTGCCGTACGGAGGGCGAACTGCCGGGCCCGTTCCACGTGAGGCGCCGTGCCGCCGAGTTGTATTCACGGCTCACGGTGCAGGCCGAACGCACGCTGTCCGACCCGCTGTCAGTCATCGATTGGGTGAACCTGTATGCGATTGCCGTGAACGAAGAGAACGCTGCGGGGGGGCGCGTCGTCACGGCACCGACCAACGGCGCAGCGGGCATCATCCCGGCGGTGATGCATTACTACGACCGCTTCGTGCCCGGCGCGAACGACAGCGGTGTGGTGGATTTCCTGCTCACCGCCGGTGCGATCGGCATGCTCTACAAGATGAATGCATCGATCTCTGGCGCGGAAGTCGGGTGTCAGGGAGAGGTCGGCGTGGCGTGTTCGATGGCAGCGGGCGCGCTCGCTGCGGTGCAGGGCGGCACGCCTGCTCAAGTCGAAAACGCTGCTGAGATTGGCATGGAGCACAACCTGGGGCTGACGTGCGACCCGGTCGGCGGGCTGGTGCAGATTCCGTGCATCGAGCGCAATGCGATGGCGTCTGTGAAGGCGGTGAATGCGGCGCGCATGGCGTTGCGTGGGGATGGCACGCATTATGTTTCGCTCGACTCCGTGATCAAGACGATGCGGGAGACGGGGGCGGATATGAAGACGAAGTACAAGGAGACGGCGCGGGGGGGGTTGGCGGTGAATATTGTGGAGTGCTGATTTTTCTTGTTGGTCCATCCCTGGTTTCATCCCCTGCCGGGGCTGACTCACTTTCTTTGTCTTGCCAAAGAAAGTAAGCAAAGAAAGGCGCGCCCGATGCGGCGAAAGACTCCTTGAATTTATGTCGCAAGGAGGGAGGGGAGGCAAACTCGCTGCGCTCAGACAGCCTCCCCTCTTTTTCCTCCTTGCAACAGAAATTCAAGGCGCCGCATAGGGCAGGGAAAGTCAAAGACAAAAGCCAAACACTCTGGGTGCCAGCTCAGACGACAAGGCCAACCTCGCGATGGGTTGGCCTTTTTCTTTTGACGTTGAGCCCTAGATGGCGCCTTGAATTTTCGTAAGCGGGCGGAAAAAAGACGGGAAACTGTCTGAGCGAAGCGAGTTTTTCCCGTCTCCGCACGGTTACGCAAATTCAAGGAGGCTTTCGCCATCTCGGGCGCGCCTTTCTTTTGCTTACTTTTCTTTGGCAAGACAAAGAAAAGTGAGTCGTGCCCGGCAGGGTACGAAACACAGGTGCACCACAAGCAATAAATCTAGAGCACCCCCCAAAAAAAACCCACAAGCCCCCGCCCCCATCCACTCCTATAATCCGCGCCACAAGAACCCTCTTTGGAGAACCGCAGGATGCAATCCCTCCATCCTCCCAAGCACATTTCGGCAGCGACCCTGCCGGAGCTGACGCTGCGCGGCATGATCCTCGGCGCGATCATCACCGTGATCTTCACCGCTTCAAACGTGTACCTGGGCCTGAAAGTCGGCCTGACGTTCTCATCGGCGATTCCCGCAGCGGTGATTTCCATGGCGGTGCTGCGCATACTCGGCGGCACGAACATCCTTGAGAACAACATGGTGCAGACGCAGGCGTCTGCGGCCGGGACGCTGTCTTCCATCATCTTCATCCTGCCCGGCCTGGTGATGATTGGGCACTGGCAAGGTTTCCCGTTCTGGCAAACGTTTGGGGTCTGCATGGCGGGCGGCATGCTCGGCGTGGTGTTCACGATTCCGCTGCGCCACGCGATGGTGGTGCAGAGCGACCTGCCCTATCCCGAAGGTGTGGCGGCGGCGGAAATCCTGCGCGTGGGCAGTGGCCAAACGTCGGATGGCTCGGACGCTGACGCCGTGCCCGCTGCCACCGGCATGCGCGATCTGGCTGCCGGCGGCATCGTCGCGGCCATCGTGGCGTTTGCAACCAGTGGCCTGCGCGTGCTGGGCGAAGGGGCAAGCTGGTGGTTCGCTGCGGGGGCCGCAGTGGTGCGCTTGCCGCTGGGCTTTTCAACGGCACTGCTGGGCGCGGGCTATCTGATCGGGCTGGTGGCGGGGCTTGCCATGCTGGTGGGCCTGGTGATTGCCTGGGGCATCGCCGTGCCGTATCTGACCTCCATCACGCCAGTGCCGGCGGGCAAGGCGCTCTCAGCGTTTGGCACGGATGTGTGGCGCACGCAGGTGCGTTTTATCGGTGCAGGCGTGATTGCGGTGGCGGCCGTGTGGACGCTGGGCACGCTGATCGGCCCGGTGGTGCACGGCGTGAAGCGCTCGTTCGGCAGCCTGCGCCCGAAGGCCGATGGCGCCCAGCGCACCGAGCAGGACATGGCGCCGCGCTGGATTCTGCTGGTCACGCTGGCCATGGTCGTGGTGCTGGTAATCACGTTTGCCGCGTTCCTGGCGCCGACCATGCTATCGGCCGGCTCGCGCTGGACGTTGATCACCTACGCGGTGATCTTTGCGGTGGTGTTCGGCTTTCTGGTGGCGGCGGCGTGCGGCTACATGGCCGGGCTGATCGGTTCGTCGTCGAGCCCGATTTCGGGCATTGGCATCATCGCCATCACCTTGGTGTCGCTGCTGCTGTTGGCCATCGGGGCGGACAACGGCATCGTGGGTTCGCCGGAAGCAAGCAAGCTGGGCATTGCGCTGGCCATCTTCACAACCTCGGCCGTGGTGGCCGTAGCGACCATCTCCAATGACAACCTGCAGGATCTGAAGACCGGCTGGCTGGTGGGTGCCACGCCGTGGCGCCAGCAGGTGGCGCTGTTGATCGGGTGCGTCGCGGGTGCTGCGGTCATCTCGCCGGTGCTGGAGCTGCTGTACAACGCGTATGGCTTTCCGGGCGCGCTGCCGCGTGCCGGCATGGACGCGGCGCAGGCGCTCTCAGCCCCGCAGGCTACGCTCATGACGGCCATTGCCACCGGCATCTTCACGCACCAGCTGGAATGGAACATGGTGATTGCAGGCATCGTCATCGGCATGCTGCTGATCGCCGTCGACTGGGCGCTCAAGCAGCGTGGCGGCGTCGCCCGGCTGCCGGTGCTGGCAGTAGGTATCGGCATCTACCTGCCACCGACGATCAGCACGGTGCTGGTAACGGGTGCGGTGCTGGCGTGGGTCATCGAGAAGATTCTTGCCAAGCGTGCGCAGGCGGCCGGTGTGCCGTACGCGCGCTATGCCGAGGTGCCGAACCGCCATGGCGTGCTGCTGGCGTCGGGCCTGATCGTGGGTGAAAGCCTGGTGGGCGTGCTGATGGCGGCCGTCATCGGGGCCACGGGCAAGGATGCGCCGCTGGCGATCGTGGGCGGGTCGTTTGAAGGCACGGCGCAATGGCTTGGGCTGATCGTGTTCGCCTTGGTATGCTGGGCCTTCGCGCGCCGCGTTCTGGCGGTGCGTCCGACCCATTGAGCCCATCACGCATCATGCTGCTCCGCGACGCAACGCAGGCCGATCTGCCGGCCATCCTCGCCATCTACAACGACGTGATCGCCACCTCCAACGCGATCTACACCGAAACGCCGGTCACGCTGGAAGACCGCACCGCGTGGCTGGCGTTGCGTGCCACGCAGGGGTATCCGGTGCTGGTGGCCGATGATGGCGGGCAAGTCGCGGGCGTTGCATCGTTTGGGGATTTCCGGCCGTACCCGGGCTTTCGCACCACCGTCGAGCACTCGGTGCATATTCATCGCGACTGGCGCGGCAAGGGCTTGGGCAGCCTGCTGGTCGAAGCGCTGTGCGAGCGTGCCGCTGCCCTGGGCAAACACCTGATGGTGGGCGCCATCGACGGCGCCAATGCAGGGTCGATCCGCCTGCACGAAAAGTTGGGCTTCAAAGAAGTCGGCCGCATGCCCGAGGCTGCCATCAAGCACGGCCAGTGGCTCGACCTCGTCTTCATGCAGCGCTGGCTGGAAGCGCCGGGAACGGTCCGCAACGACTGACCGTTCTTCGAGGCGTCAGGCGGGCTGCGTTGCCGCCTGCTGCGTCCACCGCCCGCAACCGCGTCGCACGGTCTCGTGCAGGTTGCGGGTTTCACGTTGCGCCGCGCGGATCCACTCGGCATCCGCATCGCGCGCTTCCACCACTTCCCGCACCATATCGAGCGCGCCTTCGGACGACAGCGCTTCGGCATGAGCCGACAGCACCTTGCTCGTCTCCAGGATGTGATCGGCCAGCGCGCCTCGGTTGCCCGTGGCCGGGTCGACGTATTCGCCGGCCAGCCCAAAGCGGCATGCCTGGAAGCGGTTGAAGGTGTAGACGAGGTAATCGTCTTCCACTGGCATGAACGGGCGATCGAGCAGCAGCCAGCGGCCAAGCGCCTGGATATAGGCAGCGATGGCGGCGGCGCGTTCAACAGTCAGCGGGGTGTCCATCACGCGCACTTCGATCGTGCCGAATTCGGGCTTGGGGCGGATGTCCCAGTAGAAGTCCTTCATGCTTTCGATCACGCCCGTGGCGTGCATCTTGTCGAAGTACGCGATGAAGGCATCCCATGTAAGCACAAACGGCGCGCGGCCCGACATCGGGAAGGCGCTGACGGAGTTCATGCGCGCGGAAGCAAACCCCGTATCCACGCCCTGTACGAACGGCGACGACGCGGCCAGCGCAATGAAGTGCGGCACGTAGCGCGACATGGCGTGCAGCAGGTACAGCGCATCGTCCGGATTCGGGCAGCCGATATGCACGTGCTGCCCGAACACGGTGAACTGCTTGGCGAGGTAACCGTACAGATCCGAGATGTACTGATAGCGCGGCGATTGCGAAATCTGGCGCTGGCTCCACTGCTGGAACGGGTGCGTGCCGCCGCCGCAGATGCCGATGTTCAGCGCCGTGGCGGCGTCGGCCATGCGGTCGCGCATCTCGCGCAATTGCCAGAGTGCTTCATCGTGGCTGTGGCAGATGCCGGTGGAGATCTCGATCATCGAATCGGTGATCTCCGGTTTGATGTCGCCGGGGTATTCCTTGCCCTTGAGCATGCGCAGCAGGTCGGGCGACGCCGAAGCGAGGTCGTAGTCATGGCGATTGACGAGCTGCAGTTCCAGCTCGACGCCAAACGTCAGGGCTTCGGATTTCGAGAACGGTTCGAGGGACATGGGGCTCAGTGCCTCCCTTCGTCTTGTCGCACCTCACCTGCCCAGCGCAGCGAACGCGCGGTCAGGATCGGCGCGGCAATCTGTTGGATCGCCAGCGTGCACAGGATGATGGCCGCAAGCGGCCCGCCGGTTTGTGGATACAGTGCCGCCGTATCGTGCATCAGCAACCATGACAGTCCTGACATGGGCCCAAGCGCCAGGCCCAGGGCGATGCTCTGCCGCATCGACAGGCCCGAGAACGAGCCCAGCGCCGTCGTGGCTGCCAGTTTGGCGATGAAGCGCGACAGCACCAGCGCCACCGCCGCCACACCACCAATCACCCAGTCCGACGCCTTGAGCGGCAAGCCGAGCGACACGATCATCACCACAATCAAGATGCTGCCCGCGCTGCCGAAATGCGATGGCCACACGCGGGGGTGATCGTCCTGGTGCTTGAACACCACGCCTGCCAGCAGCAATGTGAGCGGCACCGACAGCTTGAGCAGCTTGGCCATCGCCAGCGCAAACAGCACCAGGCCGACCAGCACCAGGAATGCGTAATGATCGTCACCCGCCATGCGGTGATACAGCGCATGGCCCACTTTGCCGACCACCCAGGCAAGAAGCACGGAGCCTGCCAGCAGGTACAGCGGATGGAGCAGCGCCGCCGCCCAGTGGCCGTATTCGCTGTGCAGCCAGCCGGCGGTGAGCGGCACCAGCACGCTGGCGTAGATGCTGTTGAGCGCGCCCAGCGAGAGCAACCGCTCCGTCACCTGGCCTTCGGCACGTAGTTCGTTCTTCAGTTGCAGCAGTACCGTGGGGGACGTGGCCACCGCGATGGCGCCTGCGGCCACCGCCACCGGCGTCGCCACGCCAAACAGCTGCAGCACCCAGGTGACCAGGCCCCAGGTCAGCAGGCTCTCGAAGCCACTGGTGAGCAAGAGCCAACGATTGGCTCGCAGCCACTCGAACGACAGCCGGTGCCCTAGTTCGAACAGCGCCAACGCCAGCGCCATCTCGATCAGGATGTGGGTCTGGTCGAGCATGTCGGCGTCGATGAGCGGGCGGCCAAGCACACCCGCCACCAGCCCCGCCGCCGCATAGCCGACGATGCGGGGCAGCTTCAGCGCCGCACGCGCAAACTCGCCGCACAGCGCCGCGCCGACCAGCGCCAGCCCGATCCAGAAGAGACCGCCAGGTGCGGGCGGCCACGAAGGGAAGAGATCGTGAAGTCCTGTCATGGGCGACATGGTACCCGAAGCACCCACTTGGGAAAGTCAGCCAAGCACTGACACGCGTTAGACCCTCGTTACACGATATTTAATAATAGATCGATGACGTTCGACGCAGAAAGCGACAACTCTGCGTTTGGAGCCTTGAGCCGCCGGCAAAGAAAAACCGCCCCGGAGGGCGGTTTCCATACTGCGAATGGCTGAGAGCCGGTCGGATTACTTGCCGCCGACGCTCTCCAGCGGCGTCCACTTGCCGCCGGTGACCTTGTAGACGGTGATACCGCCATCCTTGAGGTCGCCCTTCTCGTCATAGGCGTAGTGCTTGGCGGTCACGCCTTGCATGTTGGTCGCGGCCAGGATCGGCAGGTACTTGCTCGGATCCGACGAGCCGGCCTTCACCATGGCTTGCATCAGGGCCATTGCGCCGTCGTAAGCGTACGGGGAGTACGTCTGCACCGGCGTGCCGAAGCGCTTCTCGTAGCGGGCCTTGTAGCCAGCGCCGCCCGGCATTTGTTCCAGCGGCAGACCGGCCAGCGAGCACACCACGCCTTCGGCCGATTGCGCGCCAGCCAGCTTGATGAAGTCGTCGGTCTTGGACATTTCGCCCGACATCAGCGTGGACTTCATGCCCAGTTCGCGCATCTGCTTGACCAGCGGAGCCGATTGGCCTTCCGCGCCGCCGTAGAACACGGCGTCAGGCTTCTTGGCCTTGATCTGCGTGAGGATCGACTTGAAGTCGCTGGCCTTGTCGTTGGTGAACTCGCGACGCACGATGGTGGCGCCGGCAGCCTTGGCGGCCTTCTCGAACTCGTCTGCCAGACCTTGGCCGTAAGCCGTGCGGTCATCAACGATGGCGATGTTCTTGTAGCCCAGCTTCTTGACGGCGTACGTGCCGACCACCGAACCCTGCTGGGTGTCGGAGGTCATCATGCGGAACGTCGTCTTGTAGCCTTGCTTCGTGTATTCCGGTGCCGTTGCCATCGCGATTTCTGCGATGCCTGCGTTGTTGTAGATGCGCGAGGCCGGGATGGTCGTACCCGAGTTGAAGTGGCCCAGCATGCCCTTGATGCCGCTGTCCACCAGCTTCTGTGCGACGGTGGTGCCGGTCTTCGGGTCAGCCTGGTCGTCTTCCGAGATCAGCTGGAACTTGACTTCCTTGCCTGCAATCTTCGGATGCGTGGCGTTGAATTCCTCGACCGCCAGCGTCAGGCCGTTCTGCATGTCCTTGCCGTACTGGGCTTGAGGACCGGTCATCGGGCCGGCATAGCCCAGCTTGATGACTTCCTGGGCCGATGCCGCGCTGCCAAGCGCGCACAGTGCTGCCGCCAGACACAGTTGCTTCAATTTCATTTGTGCGTCTCCTAGTTCAAACGCAATTTGGATCAATAGCGCGACGGGATCACCGTCGCCCTCCTCCCGCTTCGCGCTCCACCCACACCCGTCGTGCGGATGGCGCTGCGAATCCTGCTCGTGCTCCCCGTCAGCCGATGGTCATCAGGCTGGCGTTGCCACCCGCTGCGGCCGTATTGACCGACAGCGAACGCTCGATCAGCAGGCGCTCCAGCGCCAGCCCTTCCCCGCCATGCGGCAGGCCTTGCACGCCCACGATAGGGCCGGCACGTCGTGCCAGTCCTTCGCAAATGGCGCGCAGATGGTCCGAATCGCCGTGGTGCAGCACCGCATCAAAAGCCGCTTCGTCGGTCGACCCGACCACGCGGACGCGCGATTGTACTGCCGCCGGCAAGCCCCGAAGTACCGCTTCGATGGCAGGGTTTTCCTGCACAACCGCCACGCTGCCCACGGCCAGCACAGCCGCCAGTTGGCGCAGCCAATCGGCCGGATCTGCCGCCACGCACAGCACCGCTTCGCGCGGCAGCAGCGTGTAGGTGTTGCGCTCGCCCGTCGGGCCCGGCAACGTAGCCGTGGCGCCCGTGGCTGACGCCGCAGCCAGGCGTTCGCACAGCGAAGCCAGCTCAGGCGCCTGCTTGCGTGCCCAGTCCGCCAGCGCATCGAACGGCGCCAGCAGCGCGCGGCGCGCATCGGTGTCGATTTCCGTGCCGGCACCCGCGGTCAGTTGCAGCGCGGTGCGCATGCCGTCCTGCGGGCACGTCGACAGCAAGCGCAGCAGATACAGCGGCCCGCCGGCCTTCGGGCCCGTGCCCGACAGGCCTTCGCCGCCGAACGGCTGCACGCCCACCACGGCACCGACGATATTGCGGTTCACATACAGGTTGCCGACATGCGCCCGGTCCACCACGTGCGCGATGGTCTCGTCGATACGCGTATGGATGCCCAGCGTCAGGCCGTAGCCCGTGCCATTGATCTGCTCGATCAGCTTGGTCAGGCCGGCGCTATCCGTATCCTTGGCCGTGCGCTTCCAGCGCACCACGTGCAGCACGGGACCGAAGATCTCGCGCGTCAGGTCCGACAGGCTGTCGAGTTCGATGATGGTCGGGGGCACGAACGTACCGTGCGCGCACGCGGCCGGCACCGGCGCCTGATGCACGCGGCGGCCCTTGGCCCGCATCGCTTCGATATGGCCGACGATGTTGTCGCGCGCTTCGGCGTCGATCACCGGGCCCACATCCGTGGCGAGGCGATCCGGATTGCCCATCGCCAATTCAGCCATGCCGCCCTTGAGCATCGCGAGCACGCGATCGGCGACATCATCCTGCAGGCACAGCACGCGCAGCGCCGAGCACCGCTGGCCTGCCGAATCAAACGCAGACGACAGCACATCCGCCACCACCTGTTCTGCCAGCGCGGAAGAATCCACGATCATCGCGTTCTGTCCGCCGGTTTCGGCAATCAGGGGGATCGGCGCGCCGTTGGCATCCAGGCGGCCGGCCAGCGTGCGCTGCAGAATGCGCGCGACTTCGGTCGAGCCGGTAAACATCACGCCCTTGGTGCGCATGTCCTTCACAAGCGCCGCGCCGACGGTCTCGCCACGGCCCGGCAGCAGTTGCACGGCGCCAGCCGGCACGCCGGCTTCGCGCAGGATGCGCACGGCCTGAGCGGCGATCAGCGGGGTCTGTTCGGCAGGCTTGGCCAGCACCGGGTTGCCCGCGGCCAGCGCTGCGCTCACCTGGCCGGTGAAGATCGCCAGCGGGAAGTTCCACGGGCTGATGCAGACCACGGGGCCCAGCGGACGATGCGTGTCGTTGGAGAACCCGCCGCGCACCTGCGCTGCGTAATAGCGGAGGAAATCGACGGCTTCGCGCACTTCCGCAATGGCGTTGGACAGCGTCTTGCCCGCCTCGCGGATGATCAGCCCCATCAGGTGCTGCATCTCGCCTTCCATGAGGTCTGCTGCGCGATCGAGCAACGCGGCGCGCGCCTCGGGCGGCGTGGCTTGCCAGATCGGGGCGGCAGCGGCGGCGGCCGACAACGCTGCATCGACGTCGGCTTCGGTGGCCTCGGTCACGTGGCCGACCACGTCGCGCAGGTCCGACGGATTGCGCACCGGTTGCGGCCGGGTTTCCGAAATGCGTCCCGTGTAAGGCGCATCGCCGATGGTCGGCTCGGCATTCCAGACCGTGCTCGTGCCCGCAAGAAGGGCGGACGACAACGACGCCAGGCGCTGCTCGTTCGCCAGATCAATGCCTGACGAGTTGGCACGCACATCGCCGTAGAGGTGGCGCGGCAGCGGAATCTTCGGATGCGGCAGGCCGAGCGTCCCTTCATCGGCGTGCATCTTTTCCACCACCGCCACCGGATCGGCGACGAGGTCGTCCAGCGGAATCGACTCATCCGCAATGCGGTTCACGAACGAGGTGTTGGCGCCGTTTTCCAGCAGGCGGCGCACCAGATAGGCCAGCAGCGTTTCATGCGTGCCGACCGGCGCGTAGATGCGGCACGGGCGGTTCAGCTTGCCTGGCTTGTTGCCGACCACCTGCTCGTACAGCGGCTCACCCATGCCATGCAGGCATTGGAATTCGTACTGACCGGGGTAATAGTTCTGACCGGCCATGTGATAGATGGCCGCCAGTGTGTGCGCGTTGTGCGTGGCGAACTGCGGGAAGATCGCTTCCGGCGCGGCCAGCAGCTTGCGGGCGCAGGCCAGGTACGACACGTCGGTGTAGACCTTGCGCGTGTAGACCGGGTAGCCCTCCAGGCCGTCGACCTGCGCGCGCTTGACCTCGCTGTCCCAGTACGCGCCCTTCACCAGGCGGATCATCAGGCGGTGCTTGCTGCGGCGGGCCAGGTCGATGATGTAGTCCAGCACGAACGGGCAGCGCTTCTGATAGCCCTGCACCACGAAGCCGATGCCGTTCCAGCCAGCCAGCTCGGGCGCAAAGCACAGGCGCTCCAGCAGATCGAGCGACAGTTCCAGGCGGTCGGCTTCTTCGGCATCGATGTTGATGCCGATGTCGTATTCACGCGCCAGCATCGCCAGCGCCTTCACACGCGGATACAGCTCGTTGATCGTGCGGTCGTACTGCGCGCGCGAGTAGCGCGGATGCAGCGCCGACAGCTTGATCGAAATGCCCGGCCCTTCGTAGATGCCGCGCCCGCCCGACGCCTGGCCGATCGCGCGGATGGCCTGCTCGTACGACGCGAGGTAGCGCTGCGCGTCTTCCTCCGTCATCGCGGCCTCGCCGAGCATGTCGTAGGAGTAGCGGAAGCCTTCGGCCTCGAACTTGCGCGCGTTGGCCAGCGCTTCGGAAATGGTTTCGCCGGTGACGAACTGCTCGCCCATCAGGCGCATCGCCATGTCCACGCCCTTGCGGATCAGCGGCTCGCCGCTCTTGCCGATGATGCGCGTGAGCGCCTTCGACAGCCCCGCTTCGTTATGCGTGGCGACCAGCTTGCCCGTGAGCAGCAGGCCCCAGGTGGCGGCATTCACAAACAGCGACGGGCTCTGGCCGACATGCGAATACCAGTTGCCGTTGCTGATCTTGTCGCGGATCAATGCGTCGCGCGTGGCCTTGTCGGGAATGCGCAGCAGCGCCTCGGCCAGGCACATCAGCGCCACGCCTTCCTGGCTCGACAAGGAGAATTCCTGGATCAGGCCCTGCACCAACCCTTCGCGGCCAGTGCCGACCTTTTGCGTGCGCAGCTTGCCGGCCAGATCGCGGGCCAGCTGCTTGGCTTCCGAGGCGAGCGCGCCCGGCAGACGGGCCTGCTCCAGCAACATCGGAATCGCTTCGGTTTCCGGTCGGCGGTAGGCGGCCGTGATGGCAGCGCGCAGCACCGACTGCGGTTGCACGCTCTGCGCGAATTCGAGGAACGGTTGCACCGCGGGCTCATCACCCTCGTGCACGTCGGAGACGGCTGCGGCGGCGGACGGGAGGCCATCCGCCGCCGGGCCGTTTGCATCAGTTGGCAGCTGCCCCCGCTCCACTTGGTCCAGATACGTGAAGATCGCCTGCTTGATCAGCCAGTGCGGCGTGCGGTCAATGGACTGCGCAACGCGCTTGAGGCGTTCACGCGAAGCATCGTCCAGCTTGACCCCGAGGGTGGTTGTAGCCATGTGGGTTCCTATCCAGAGCTGCCATTGCCTAGCTTGTGGCCGGCAAATTGGGCGGATCATACGCCTGGCGATCTTGAAGGTGCAACCTAGTGAAACCCCTTGGTTCGAAATGGGTAGATTGGGTGCAACCGCAGGCGGTGTTGGGGGCTCTTTTTTAGGTGGGCTTGGTTTTTTTGTTGGTGGTGCATCCCTTGTTTCATCCCCTGCCGGGGCTGACCCACTTTCTTTGGTCTTGCCCAAAGAAAGTAAGCAAAGAAATGCGCGCCTGAGATGGCGAAAGATTCCTTGAATTTATGTCGCAGGGAGGGGAAGGGAAAAACTCGCTGCGCTCAAACAGTTTCCCTTCCTTTTTCCTCCCTGCAACAGAAATTCAAGGCGCCATCTAAGGCAGGAAAGTCAAAGGCCAAACCATCTCAGCGCCAGCCCAAACGACAAAGGCCAACCGCGCGATTGGGTTGGCCTTTTTCTTTTGACGTTGAGCCCTTGATGGCGCCTTGGATTTTTGTTGCGGGGAGGATTAAGGAAGGAGCCTTGTCTGAGCGCAGCGAGTTTGGCTCCTTCCCCTCCCCGCGACACAAATCCAAGGAGGCTTTCGCCATCTCGGGCGCGCCTTTCTTTTGCTTACTTTTCTTTGGCAAGACAAAGAAAAGTGAGTCGGTCCCGGCAGGGAACGAAAGGGGTGTGGACCACCAAGCCTCAAATCCTCAAAGGATCAATCTCCAACTGCCACCGCACCCCCTTCACAGTCTTGCCGATCCCAGCAAACCCCTCGGTCCAGGCAGACAAGAACTTCTGCAAAGCCGCCCGAGAAGCCGACTCCACCAGCAACTGCGCGCGCTCGCGGTTGGCCAACCGCACCATCGTCATGGGCACCGGATCATGCAAAAACACCGGCGCACCCAATTCGGCCGCCAAGGCTTCACCCGCAGAACGCGCAGCGCCCAAAAATTCAAGCGCCCGCGCCACTTCCTTGTGCTCTGCGGTGAGCAGCGCCTGATAGGCAAACGGCGGCAGCCCGGCTTGCTTGCGTTCCCGCAGCAACTGGCGCGCAAAACCGCCGTAGTCGTGCCGAACCAGCGCCTGCAGCGCGGGGGCATCCGGATACCGCGTCTGAATCAGCACCTCCCCAGCCAGCCCGGCCCGGCCCGCGCGGCCCGCCACCTGCATCAGCGAGGCAAAGAGATGCTCCCCCGCACGAAAGTCGTGCGAGAACAGTGAGGAGTCGGGTGCGACCACGCCCACCAGCGTCACCCGCTGGAAGTCATGCCCCTTGGCGACCATCTGCGTGCCGATCAGGATGTCGACGCTGCCTTCGTGCACGGTGTCGAACAGCGCTTCGGCGCTGCCCTTGCGGCGGGTGGAATCGGCGTCGATGCGGGCGACGCGGGCCTGCGGAAACAGCTCGCCGAGCGTCTCTTCGATGCGCTGTGTGCCGCGCCCAAGCGGAGCGATGTCGACGTTGCCGCAGTCGGGGCAGTGATGCGGGATGCGGGATTCGTACCCGCAGTGGTGGCAGCGCAGTCGCCGCTCGGGCTTGTGCAGCACGAGGTACGCCGAGCAACGTGGGCAGCCCGACAACCAGCCGCACGCGTCACACGAAAGCACGGGCGCGTAGCCGCGGCGGTTGAGGAACAGCAGGCTCTGTTCGCCGCGCGCCAGGCGATCGGCAATCGCATCGACGAGCGGTTTAGACAGCCCATCGCGAATCTCACGCCCGGCGCGGCGCTCCAGATTCAAGTCGACGAGCGATACGCGCGGCAGCACCGCTTCAGCCTGCGCGCGTTGCGAGAGCGTCAGACGCGTGGTGGGGGTCTGTTCTGCGCGCCACCAGGTTTCCAGTGACGGCGTGGCCGAGCCCAGCACGACGGGGATGTTGCGCTGCTTGGCGCGCCACAGCGCCAGATCGCGTGCGGAATAGCGCAGCCCCTCCTGCTGCTTGTACGACGTGTCGTGCTCTTCGTCGACGAGGATGAGCGCGAGGTTAGGCAGCGACGCCAGCATCGCCAGCCGCGTGCCGAGGACGATGCGGGCCTCGCCGCGATGGGCGGCCAGCCAGTTCAACGCACGCGGCTGTTCGGCCAGGCCGCTGTGCAGCGCGGCCATGGGCACGCCGGGGAAACGTGCGGCGATACGCGCTTCCAGTTGCGGTGTCAGGTTGATCTCGGGCACCAGCATCAGCACCTGTGCGGCCGGGTCCCGCGCCAGGGCGTCGGCGATGGCGTGCAGGTAAACCTCGGTCTTGCCGCTGCCGGTGACGCCGTACAGCAGGAACGGGCTGAATGTGCCCGCCGTGCCAGCTTGGGCAATGGCCGCCACGGCGGTCGCCTGCTCATCGTTCAGGGCGGGCGCGACGGAAGGCGCGGGCAATTCGAGCGGTTGCGGCAACAGCGCTTTCGGCCGCAGTTCTGCGCGCAGCCAGCCGACGGCCGTCCAATCCCGCAGCTTAGCGACGGCTTGCCCGTGCAGTTCGACGGCAGCGCTGGCGGACAGCTCGCCATCGCCGGTCAGCGCTTCAGCTAGGCGCATGGCGCCGGACGCACGTTTCGGAATGCTGTCCAGCAACGCGGCCCGGGCCGGTTCGAACATTACGTAGACGGTTTCGTTGGCCTGGCGCGCGAGGTTGTCCCAGCTGGCCGGCGTGCGCCAGAGCGGCGGTAGTGCGGGCAACGTCACTTCGCCCAGCGCGCGGTGGTAGTAACCGGCAGCAAACTCGGCCAAAGCTCGCCATTCGACATTGAGCGGCGGCACCCAGTCGAGCACCCGCTCGACATCGCGCAGCTTCTCTTGGGGCACATCGGTGGTCGCGGCGGTGTCGATGACCAACGCCACCACACGGCGGTTGCCAAACGGTACGACGACAAGTTGCCCGGGAAGCACAGGCGGCCCGCACCGGTAATCGAACACCGCATCGAGCGGCGTATCAATCACTACCCGCGCGATGGCGGCCGACGCCTTGGCATCAGAGAACGCAGCGTCGACTTGGGCGGTGGTCATGCAAAGCGCAAACGGTTGAATTGCAAAGGGATTGTTGCGATGCAGCGGCGAATCCTGCACCTGGGAAATGCGTCTTGCCCATCTCACCTTGCCTTCACAGCCATTGTCGTGGCCGGCTCAATGTTCAAGTATTACTTGAGGTTTGCGCCCTGGCGCCCTGATCGGCGACCGTTTTCCGGGCTATCCACACAGCCTGTGGATAACTTTGTTGAAAAGTCGCCTGCCGCGCCTGCGAAGGCCAATGGATTCACCGTTTTTCTAGCTTGCACGATTTACGCGCACGCGGCTTTCTCTTAGAAAAATCAAACACTTATGCGTTGGATGCACAACGCTTCCCCTGTTGCGTCGCGGAAAGAACCAGCCGCGACAGCTTTGTGCATAAGTCAAGTCTTGACAGGCGGCTTACGCACCAGAAAGCGCGAAATAAATCGCTTGACACCCCTTTCGGGCCAGATGGGGCCACCCGCACGCGAGTAGTCACTCACCCTTACTGCACCAAAGCGGCGAAGATTCCACCCGTGCCCTCGGCTTCACGCACTACTGCGGCCCAATTCAAACGCTATCGCACCGCAGCATTGATCTGATACGTGTTACTTCGCTTTTGTGCGCAGCGCACGGCTGAAACTGTGCGCCTCGTCCACCAGCACCGACACGGCTTCGGGCGGCGTGAACTGCGAGATGCCGTGGCCGAGGTTGAAGATGTGGCCGTCGCTGTCGCCGCTGGCTGCGTAGTCTTCCAGCACGCGGCGCACTTGGGCGCGAATGGCATCCGGTTCGGCAAACAGCACCGTCGGGTCCAGGTTGCCCTGCAGGGCAACTCGCCCAGCCGTGCGCTGGCGGGCGAGCTGCAGGTTGACGGTCCAGTCAACACCCAGCGCGTCGGCCCCGGTGTCGGCCATGGCTTCAAGCCACAGGCCGCCGCCCTTGGTGAACAGGATGACCGGCACGCGCTGGCCATCGGCCCCGGCGCGAATGCCTTTCACCACGCGGGCCATGTAGGCCAGCGAAAACTCCTGGTAGATGCCATCGGCCAGCGCCCCGCCCCAGGTATCGAACACCTGCACAGCTTGGGCACCGGCATCAATCTGCGCGTTCAGATAGTCGATCACGGCCTGCGCATTGATCTCCAGGATGCGGTGCATCAGGTCTGGGCGCGCGTAGAGCATCGACTTGACGGTGCGGAAGTCGTCCGAGCCACCGCCTTCGACCATGTAGCAGGCGAGCGTCCACGGGCTGCCCGAGAAGCCGATGAGCGGCACACGCTGGCGGCCGTCCTGCACGAGCGCGCGGCGGATTTCCGCCACGGCATCGAACACATATTGCAGCGACGACATGTCCGGCACCGACAGCGCCGCCACATCGGCTTCCGTGCGCACCGGCTTGGCAAAGCGCGGGCCCTCGCCCTGCGCGAACGACAGGCCCAAGCCCATGGCATCGGGCACGGTCAGGATGTCGGAGAACAGAATCGCCGCGTCCAGCGGATAGCGATCCAGCGGCTGCAGCGTCACTTCCGTCGCATACGCCGGCGACTTGGCCAGGCCGAGGAAGCTGCCGGCCCGCGCGCGCGTGGCGTTGTACTCCGGCAGATAGCGGCCCGCCTGGCGCATCAGCCACAGCGGCGTGTAGTCGGTGGGCTGGCGGCGCAGGGCGCGCAGGAAGGTGTCGTTGGCGAGCGGTGCGGACATGGCGATGGACTCTTTAGGAGGGCGCCATTGTAAGGGATGGTGTTTTCATCCCGCCCTGACCCAGGCCAACATGCCGCAGATCACGGCGCAGATGTCACGGCACCTTGTGCGTATCGCCCGCACGCTGCGGCGGCAGCTTGATCGCCATCGATTTGAAATCCGTGCTGGTGGTCAGCGTTCCGTGCACCACGCCGCGCGGAATCACGATCAGATCGCCCGCCCGGACCTCACGCGGCGCGTTGTCGAGCCAGACGGTGGCCGTGCCCGACATCACGTACTGGATCTCATCCGAGTACGTATGCGTGTGCTTGGCCACAGTGCCCACCTGGATGCCGACCGTGCCGTTGGCGGCCGTCACCAGCGTTTTCGTGCGCAGCGTACCCATCTCGGCGATGACGGGACCGATCTCGTCCGGGGTCATGCCGCCCATGTTGATGATCTGTGCCGAGATCTGTGGCGCTAAGACTGGAGCAGCCGCCGGTTCCGACGCTTGCGCAAACGCGCTGGCGCTGCCGGCAAAGATGGCGGCGGCAGAAACCGCCCGGATCACAGCAACAGGACGATGGCGATGCATGATGGCTCCTCATGACGCGGTCGCCGTCAAGGCGCGGCGATCCGTGGGGCGTTCGTGTGGTCGACTCGCGGCGATTGTCGCACCGCTGCATGGAGGCAGAGACCTAGGGCGATTCCCGAGAAAGCGGGCATCGTGCGCGGACCGGCTCGCCTATAGTGGACGGCGCCACATCCATCACAAACACGCCACAAGGAGACCGGCATGACACACAAGGGAAGCTGCCACTGCGGAAACGTCGCGTTCGAAGTTGAAGGTCATCCGGAAAGCGCGATGGCGTGCAACTGCTCGATCTGCCAGCGCAAAGGCTCGCTGCTGTGGTTTGTGGCGCCCGACAAGGTGCGGCTGCTCACGCCGGAAGACAACGCCAGCACCTATCTCTTCCGCAAGCATGTGATCAAGCACCGCTTCTGCCCGACTTGCGGCATCCATCCGTATGCCGAAGGCGTCATGCCCGACGGCACACCGATGATTGCCGTCAACGTCCGCTGCCTGGAAGACATCGATCTGGCCAGCGTGCCGGTCACCCACTTCGACGGACGGTCAATGTAACGGCGTGGTGCGCTACAGCCACATTTGCATCACCCGCTCGCCCGGCTCCACAGGCTTGCCGCTGGGCATCCACACGGCGTCCAGCATGGGCCGCACAAGATCGAGTTCGGTGGAAATGCCGTCCTGGCGGTTAAAGCGCGCGCTGTTGGCAGCCTGCGCCTCAACCACGCGGCGGTCTTGCTCAGCCACGCGATACAGGAACGGCCAGACGAACCAGCGCACGGCCCAGGCAGGCGCCCAGCGGTTTTCCACATGCAGCGTGGCGAACAGGCGCGTGCGCATGTCGTCTTCGGGCGTGAAGTGCAGCGTGAAATACAGCGCGCTGCCGTTGGCGTAGCGGTATTCGAGCTGGGCGGTCGCCGGGGCGGCAAGACCAAAATGCGCGCGCTCCATGGTGCGGGGTGATTCGAACAGGCGGTACAGCAAGCCGCTTTGCTGCGCCTGACCGGCGTAGTCCACCTGCAAGCCATCTGCCGACTGGGTGACGGTCACCGTCATCGGCTGGCGCGCGCCATGGCTGCGCACCAGGCCCGGGTGGACGAGATGCGTATGCAGCGGGTCGAGAAAATTCTCCAACGCGTCGGCCGGGCGGGCCTGCCACAACGTGCTCCACAGAAAGCGGCGGCTGCCGGCCGGCAAGCGATTCAGGAACGCCGGCAATGCGGCAGGGGCGGCCTCACCTGGTGCCCGTGCGCTCATCCAGATCAGCCCGTCGTGCTCGAACGCCTGCCACGCGTTCACTTGCACGGCGGGCACAGCGGCGCCCGGGCACATGCCCGGCATGGCAGTGCAGCGGCCGTCGGCACCGAACGTCCAGCCGTGGTACTTGCATTGCAGTGTCTCGCCGACGAGCTGTCCATCGGACAACGGCACATGCCGATGCGGGCAGCGGTCATCAAGCGCAAGCAGGCTTCCCGAAGGCAAACGCGCGAGCACCACCGCGCGGTTGAACAGGGTCACGCGCATCGGCTTGTCGCGCAGGCGGTGCGCTTCGGCGACGGGATACCAACCGCGCAGCAGCGTGGCGTTCCAGGCAGTCATAACTGAAAGCGTTGCATGATCGGCACGCCGATCCGGGTTGTGAGGGTGCGCAGCACAGCGATGGCGTGGCGTGTGGCGGGCGGCAGATGCCGGCAGTACACGGCGCTCATCTCAATGGCGGGCATGCCGCCGCGCAGGCGCTTGAAGTGGGCGGCACCGGCGCTCAGGTTCAGTTCGGCATCGCGCGTGATGGTCAGGCGCAGCACGTGCGCCATCAGCAGGCGATACAGCGCCGCCTGCTGCGGCCACGTCGTGTCGTATCCGACGATGGGCGCCGTCAGCAACGGCCCCTGCCCAAACACGCCGACAACGGCTCGCAACACGCCCTGCGCATCGCGAAATCCCGCACATTCGAGCAGCCCCGCCGCATGCCACGCTCGAAGGAACGCTGCGGTATAGCGCGGGTTCAAGGCGGAATATTTGTCGAGATAGAGCTGCGCATACAGCCGCTCGGCCTGCGCGAAATCGGCATTGGTAAAGGCATCGTGCGGCACGAACGTCAGCGGTGTCGAGCTGAGCAGCTTGAGATCCCGCCGCAGGTCGCGACGCACCTCCGATGCGCGCGAGGCACGCTGCAGGTGCTGGAACAGATAGACCTGCCGCGTGGGGATCAAATCGAAGCCGGCGACCGTGGCAGCGCGCAGCCAGTCGGCATGCTGGATCGTGTTGAGCGAACGCAGCCAGATCGCGCGGTCGGGCCACCGGTCGCGGCACGTACGCGCCAGCGCGCCCAGATCGAACGCCGCTGCCGATGGATACAGGTTCGTGCTGACGAGCCAGTTGTTGACGGCCACCGCCCGGTCCAGCTGCGCACGCCGCATCCACGCATCGGCCAGGCCGATCGCACCGCGCAGCAGCGGCCGCAGCACGCGCGGCATCAGACGCTCGGACTCTTCCGCCGCATAGCGGCCATACGTGGTGATGGGCGAGCAGACCCAGGCATTCTCGGCATGATTGGCGCGATCGTCACTGCCGTTGATCGTCACCGGCAGCGGCAAACCGCCGGCCTCCACCACGTCGACCTGCGTCACCAGATTGGCGACGAACGGCAGCGACGCCTGCCCGCGATGCACATGCAGGAACGCGCCCGCCTTGTCGGCAAAGCATGCATGCGGCACGGCGCCGGGCGCCGTCATACCTCGGGCAGCTCCTGGCCATCCCACTCGATGTCTTGCGTGGCCGCTTCGCGCATATTGCAACGCTGCGCGATCGCCATGCGCGCATAGGCGGCGAGATCGCACACGCCGCCCCACAGCGGGCCGCGGTCGCCCGGCGTGGCGATGACGTCGGTGGCGGCGCGCCAGTCCTGGCGCCATTGGCGCAGCCTGCCGTGGCGCACGGCATCGAACAGCCCCGCTGATGCCATCACCGCAGCCGCCATGCGCGGCACACCCGGCGACGGTTCGATGCAGCCGTCGAGCGTGCCGGCCAGCGCGGCGGGCAGTGGATCGTCAAGGCCGAACAAGTGGCAACCGCTGGTGGCGCGCGGGTTGCATTCGAGCGGGCTCACGCGGCCATCGGCCTGCTCGATCCAGTCGAACGAGAGCTGCCCCGTGAAGTCGAGCTTGCGCGCAAAGTTGGCGACGAAATTGCGGACCGCGTCGATGCGTGCGGGCGCGAAGTAGAAGCTCGCACTGGTCGACATGCGCCAGTCGGGCCGATACAGCGCGTGCGCCACCAGCCGACCGCGATCGGCCACGCTGTACGAGCAGAATTCCTGCCCCGCCACCAGGCGCTGCACCACCCACGCGCCCAGATCGGCCAGCGGCGGTGCATCGTCGGGAATGCCGGTGCGATACAGGCGCACATGCACGCCAAAGCGCGAGAACTCCGGCTTGAGCACGACGGGGCGCCCGCCTGCCCAGGCGCGCGCTTCATCCAGCGTGCGCACCCGCGCGGAGACCGGCACATCCGCGCCGCAATCCTGCGCGAGTTCCAGGAACTGCCATTTGCTGTGCACCGCGCGCAGCGTGTCGAAATCCTCGGCCAGGACCCGCACGTGGTTCGGCAAGTGATGCCGATAGCGCGATACAAAAAAGACTTCCTCGCACGTCGGCACCACCAGATCGATGGCGCGCTCCCGGACGATGCGTGCAAGGTCCGCCGCGAACTGCGCCGGCGCATGACGCGGCGATGCAATGCGAAAGGTGGCCGCGACCGCCCTGGAGGCCCCGCTGATCTGGCACGGAATACTGTCGGCAATGCAGACCGTCCACCCCTGGTGGGCAAAGCGGCGGGCGTGGTCGAGCGCCACCGGCGCGCGGCCACCGAGGATCAGCACATTGGGCATGCAGGCGGAGCGTTGAGGTCAGGCAACGTCCGCCGAAGGCAAGAGGCGCGGGGAAAGTTGCCGGGGCTCCATTCTAGGCAAAGGAGCACCCGGCCCGGGCGCGGTGAAGAGGGGTGCAGCGCTTCAGGCGCTGCGCAGCTTGAACAGCCCGACCGTGCGAGCCAGACCCTGGGCCTGCTCGTTGAGCATCGACGATGCGGCCGTCGACTGCTCGACCAGCGCAGCGTTCTGCTGCGTGGCCTGGTCCATCTCGGCGACGCTGCGATCGATCTGGCTGATACCGGTGCTCTGTTCGTGCATCGCACCATCAATCTCGCCGATGATGCGCGCGACACGCTCGATGCCCTGCACGATCTCCTGCATCGTTGCGCCGGCGGCCTGCACGCGTTGCGCACCGGTCTTCACGCTGGCTTCCGATGCCTGGATCAGATCTTTGATCTCGCGGGCGGCCGTGGCGCTGCGTTGCGCCAGCGTGCGCACCTCGCCGGCCACCACGGCAAAGCCGCGGCCGTTCTCGCCGGCACGGGCGGCTTCCACCGCGGCGTTCAGCGCGAGGATGTTGGTCTGGAACGCAATGCTGTCGATCACGCCGATGATCTCGGTAATGCGCGCCGACGATTTGGCAATCTCGTCCATCGTGCTGACCGCGCTCGAGACCACGTCGCCGCCGCGCGTGGCGGCATCGCTGGCGTCGCTGGCCAGGCGCGTGGCCTGCACGGCGGCATCGGCGGAGTTCTTCACGCTGGTCGTCAGTTCGGTCAGCGCGGCAGAGGTTTCCTGCAGGTTGCTGGCCGACACTTCGGTCCGATTGGACAGGTCACGGTTGCCCGCTTCGATCTCGCCGGTGGCGGACTTCATGCTGTCGACGCTGGCGCGCACTTCCAGCAGCACTTCGCCAATCTTGTCGATGAACGTGTTGAACGAGGCGCTGATCTGCGCGACTTCATCGTTGCCGACCACGGGCAGGCGGTGCGTGAGGTCACCGCCGCCGGAGCCGATGGTGTCCATCGCATCACGCACCTGCGACAGGCGGCGGAACGACTGCGAGGTGAAGAACGCGGCGATGCCCACGGCAGCCAGCGTCAGCAGCACCATGGCCACTGCCAGCGCACGCACGACGTTGCGCAAACCGGCGGTGGCTTCCGCCTTGTCCAGCGCGATCACCAGGTACCAATCGGTGCCTTGCACGGCCTGCGCCTTGAGCAGCTTAGGCGCGCCGGCCAGCTCGACCTCCAGCGGCGCGGTGGCCTTCGCCAGGTTGGTGAGCGTATCGACGGTGAGCGATGCCGCCACGTCGGTGGCCGGCTTGAGCATCAATTTTGCGTCAGGGTGGGCAATCACCTGGCCATCCTTGGCGACCACGAAGGCGAGGCTCGACGGTGTCGGGTGTACCGCTGCCACCACCTCGCGCACGCCGTCCAGCGGGACGGCGCCGGACAGCGCACCGGTGGTTTCGCCGTTCTTGATGAGCGGCGCAGCAAATGACACGTAGGGCACGCCGGTCGACACGTCGCCGTAAGGCTTCGTCACCAGCAGTTGGCCTGCGGCAATGGCCTGCTTGTACCAGGGGCGGATGGTCGGGTCGTAGTCCTTGGGCGTGGTGGCGCTGGTGGAGATGAAGCTCTTGTCGGTCCAGCCGATCGTGATGATCGGAAAGCCGTTGGCGTCACCCATGTGCTTGCCGAAGCCTTGAGGGTCTCCGTGCTCGATCACGCCGGCGGTGGCCTTGACGGCCTGCGCCTTCGCCGCGACCCATTTGTCGATGGCGAGCGTGTTGCCGCTGGCAATGGCAGCGAGGTTCTGATCGATCGATTCCATCGTGTTGGAGCGCACGATGGAATAGGTGGCGGCGCCGGACAGCGCCAGGGCACCGACCACGGTGGCCGATGAAATGAGGAGAATTCGGGTGCGGAGAGAGGAGATCATGATTCTTCTAGGCCAAACGTTTTCCATGAATCTGACTGCGTACGGTATTTGCCGTAGCGCCCTCCAGATCCGACTGCCGGCTGTCGGGGGCCACTCCAAGCTGCTACGGCACCGCGCAGGCGAACTTGAGGCGGCGAAACCCGCCCCCACGAAAGGATGGCTGCTATAAAAGGAAACGCCCCGCATGATTGCCCAGGCAGCTCATTCCCTTGAAACCCAAGCCCATGCACGACGCTCTCCACATCGACCCCGCCACGGGTGACCTCCGGTTCGCTGACATCCGCATCACGCCGCAGACAAAAGCCGATGCCCTGCCGGCACGCTTTACGGTCGGGCCTGTGCGGCCTGTAAGCGTCGAAGGGATGGACGTCCCCTGCCAATTCGCGACGGTGGCTGCACTGGACGACACAACGCCCATTACCGTCAGCCTGCGGTTTGAAGCCGAGGCGCTCGTCAGCGTATTCGTCGAGCTGGCACAGCCGGTTTCGTACGACGACATCGACGTCGTAGAACAACGCCACCGCCGCTGGATCGCCAGCAAACTCGGCAAGGACCCGGGCGGCCTGACGCGCTATCCCTGGGGCAGCGCCGGCGTGGCGCAAGACAAGAGCGGCGGCGTGCACATCTTTCTGCACAACCGCAACAACACCTTGGGGGCGCTGAATACGTTGTAAGACGCCCCGGCGTCGGCCCCAATTGCCGCCCCGGCATCGTTTGCAGTACCGTCGCTGGCATTCCTACGGAGCCGGGAGCCCCGCGCCATGGCCGTGCTGTTCACCATCCTGAAGATTGCCGTCGTGCTCGTGCTGGTGTCGTCACTGGCCGAGGCGATCGTGCTGTCATTGAGAAACGGCTGGGCCAACTACGACTGGAAGGCCGCCGGCGTGTCGGTGGTGGATTTCCTGGTACGCGAGTACCCACTGCGCTGGCTGCTGCCGCTGGCGTTCTGGATGCAAGGCCTGGAATGGGTCTACCAGCATCGTCTCTGGACGCTGCCGATGGACCACTGGACGGGCTGGGTTGCGTGCTTTCTCGGCCAGGAGTTCTGCTACTACTGGTACCACCGCGCCGCGCACCGCGTGCGCTGGTTCTGGTGTACGCACGCCATCCACCACTCACCAAATGATCTGAACCTGTCGGCGGCCTACCGCTTCGGCTGGACGGGCCGATTGACGGGCACGCTCGCCTTCTTTGCGCTGGCGCCGCTGCTGGGCATGCCGCCGCGCATCGTGCTGATGCTGCTGTCGCTCAATCTGCTGTACCAGTTCTGGATTCACGCCACGTGGATTCCCCGCCTCGGGCCCCTGGAATGGGTACTGAATACGCCCTCGGCACACCGCGTGCATCACGCGTCCAACCTCGAATACCTCGACGGCAACTACGGCGGCGTGCTGATCGTGTTCGACCGGCTGTTCGGCACGTACATCCCTGAGCGAAAGGACGTGCCCTGCCGCTACGGCCTCGTGCACCCGATGCGCACGTACAACCTGCTGGTGATCGAATTCGCGCACTGGCGCGCGCTGTGGCAAGACCTGAAGACGGCCCGCTCGGCGAGGGAAGTGCTTGGCTACCTGTTCCGCCCGCCAGGCTGGCGAGCCGACGGCAATGGCGACACGACCGAGGAGTTGCGCCGCCGCGCCGCGCTCATTCCCGAAGAGCAGCCGATCGCCCGGGCCGTTGCGGCCAACTGAACTACGGCAACCGCAACGTCTGCGCCAAGTGCCCATACACCACGGCAATCCGCCGCAAGTGCCGCGATTGTGGATGCGTCAGCAGCCATAGTTCCGATTGATTGGCATCTTCCAGATCCCGCAGCACCACCAGATCGCGACGGTCCTGTGCCATCACCACGGGCAGGATCCCAACGCCCATGCCCATCCCCACCATCTCGGCCGCGATCTGCAGGCTGTTGACGAAGTACGTGGGCATGACCTTGGGGAAATGCCGCTTGCGCCAACTCACCGATGGGTGATCCGGAATCGCGTCGTCAATCGCGAGCCACGGCGTGCGGCCGGCTTCGACATCGGCGTAGGTGGTGCCGCTCGTGCGCCCCGCGTACAACCCCACCCGAATCGAGCCGATGTGCTTGCCCACCAGATGCTGCGGCGGGCGCCGCGTGGCCCGCACGGCGATGTCGGCATCGCGCCGGGTCAGGCTGGCCAGTTCGTTGCTCACACGGAGGTCGTAGGTGAGGTTCGGATGCTCGGCTTGCAGCACCTTCAACGCAGGCGCGACCAAGCCGACGAGGATCGTGTCCGTGGTGGTGATGCGTACCGTGCCTGACACCTGATCGGGCACCGCATGCACCGCCGATCGCGCCGCCTCGAGCGCCGACTCCACCTGCTCGGCCTGCTCCGCCAGCGCGTGCGCCAAGTCCCCCGCGAGATAGCCGGTACGTGAGCGAGCAAACAACGTGGCGCCCAGCCCGCGCTCGATGCGCTGCAATGACCGGAACACGGTGGACGCATCCACGCCAAGCCGCTCGCCGGCCGCCGCGAGCGTGCCCGTGCGCGCCATCGCCAGTACGATCTCAAGGTCGGCCGCGCTCAGCCGGTATTGCGTCTGCGCAAGCATGATTTGCTTCCCCGCCTATTTCATTGGCAACGACGCAATCCTACAGTGTCGTCACCGCCGCCGTTGGCGGCATCCCCAACCCATCTGCGAGATGACAACCATGAAGCTCTACTACTCCGCCGGCGCCTGCTCGCTGGCCGTGCACATCGCCCTGCGCGAAGTGGGTGCGCAGTTTGACCTGACCGCCGTCGACCTTGCCAAGCACCTCACCGCCGACGGCACGGATTTCTACACGATCTCGCCGCGCGGTTACGTGCCGCTGCTGGAGCTCGCGGATGGTTCGCGCCACACCGAAGCCGCAGCGCTGCTGCAATACGTGGCCGACCTCGACCCGACGCAGGCACTCATCGGCAAGCCCGGCAGTGCGCATCGCCTCGCCGTGATCGAATGGCTCACCTTTGTCAGCACCGAGCTGCATAAAGGCTTCGGCCCGCTCTGGTACAAGGACACGCCGGAAGCCACACGCCAGGGCGCAAAGGACAAGCTCGCCAAGCGCTTTGCCGAACTCGATGCCCGCCTTGCCAAACAGCCGTACTTGGCCGACACCTACAGCGTGGCCGACGCCTATGCCTTTACGGTGCTGAACTGGACGAACTTCCTGGCGCTGCCGATGGGCGCATATCCGAACGTGCAGGCGTATATGGCGCGGGTGGGTGCGCGGCCGCAGGTGGTTGAAGCGTTGAAGACTGAGGGCTTGATCAAGGCCGACGCGGCCAGCACTGTCGCCTGACCGGTAGTCCGGGATCGGCGAGCCCTAAACAAAACCGCCGATCCCACCCCCTACTCCGCCCAACGTTTGCGGAACGTCTTACAACACATCTCCATGTTGTAGATGGGCTCTATCAGGGCTGCACACCGTGCTGTCACAGGCGCGTCGCTACAATCGCACGCTTCGCGTCTTCTGCAGTCCGCAGCTCTCCCCATGTTCAAGCACGTTGTTCTCGCCCTGGCCGTTGCGGCTGCGGGCTTGCCGGTTGTCGCGCGCGCCGATGTGCGCGGCGCAGGTTCGACCGCCGCTGCGCCGGTCTATCGCGTCTGGTCAGCGGGGTATGCCGCGTCGTCGGGCGTTGCGCTCAGCTATGACGCGGTAGGTTCAGGAGAGGGCCTGAAGCGCATTCGCGCGGGCGCCGTGGATTTTGGTGCGTCTGACGTGCCGCTCTCCAGCGCAGAGGCTGCCAAGGCGGGCCTCGTCTGCGTGCCGTCGGTGGTGACAGGTGCGGTGCCGTTTGTGAACGTGCCGGGCGTGCCGCGCGGTCAGCTCAAGCTGACGGGCGAACTGCTGGCGCAGATCTTCCTCGGCAAGGTCGAGAGCTGGGATGCGCCTGAGCTGCGCGCGCTGAACCCGGGCGTGACGCTGCCCAAGCTGAAGATCCATCCCGTCGTGCGCTCCGATGGCTCAGGCACGACGTACCACTTCACCGACTATCTGAGCGCCGTCAGCCCCGACTGGAAAAGCGCTTACGGCACCAAGTCGACCATCAACTGGCCGGCGGGCTTTACAGCCGCAAAGGGCAGTGGCGATGTGGTCAAAGCGGTGCAGGGCACGTCCGGCGCCATCGGCTATGTCGACTACAACTACATCCTCGACAACGACTTGAGCGGTGTGCAGCTACGCAACGTGGCGGGCCGCTTTGTCAGCGCGCAGGTGAGCGGCTTTCGCGAAGCGGTGATGCAGAGCGCGTGGAACCGCAAAGGCGATTTCACGGCGCCGCTAGTCAACCTGCCGGGTGCGGAGACGTGGCCGATCACCATGGGCACCTTCATCGTCGTGCCGGCAGTCAGCGCATCGGGCCCGCGCACGCTGGCCGCGCTGAAGTTCCTGACGTGGGGTTACTTCCACGGCGACGAGCTGGCCGCGCGTGCGAAGTTCGTGCCGCTGCCCGAGCGCGTGCAGGCCATTGCGTATCGTGAACTGGCACGCGTGACGGATGCGTCGGGCGCCGCCATCGGCCTGCAGAGCATGCCCGCAAACTGGGGCAAATGATCATTGCCGGCGCAGTGTCTGCACCGGCAACAGCACCGTTTTGATGCCGCGCAGGTGACCCGTTGAAAGCTTTGCAACAAGGCTGGATTGTTCCGACGCGTTTCCTATAGTGGTCACTCGCCGCGCAAGTCAGCCAGCGCGTCACCGCCAGAGCAACGACCGGAAAGCAAACATGGGTACCGCCATCGCAGACCAGGACGAGCAGATCCACCAGATCGCACAGGACACCGGCGCACCGGCTGATCTCGTCCGCGAGCAGTACATGCAGACAATGCGCACATTGGCGGCCGACGCCAGCGTGCACGACTATCTCTCGCTGTTTGTCACACGCCGGGTGCTCGCCGCGTTCCGCCCGCGCCGCACGCCCACGCGTTAGTCCCGCCCTGCTTATTCCTCGCTGATCATCCCGACGAATGCATGCGCTGCGCGGCGCATCCATTCGCGTGCGCGCTCGGCCTCGAACTGGATGCGCGCAAAGGCGTGCGTCATGCCGGAGGCTTCGATGGTGATGACCTGCGCGCCGTGCTGCACGAGGTAGTCGGCGTATTGCAGGCCGTCGTCGCGCAGCACGTCGTGCGCTGCCACGATGACGACGGTGTCTGGCGGCGTATATGCCGGCGCGCGCGCCATCAGGAAGATGCGCGCGTCGTGCTCGGCGAGTGGCTTGGCGAGGGCTTCTGCACCGATGTATTTCTCCCAGTACCAGCGCATTTCGTCACGCGTGAGGCCGGGGCCTTGTGCAAACGCGTTGTAGCTTTCGCTACCGAAAGCCGGCGTGGTAACGGGGTATAACAGGAACTGCGCGTTGACGAGGCCAGGACGCATGCCCTGCGCGGCCTGCACCGCAAGATGGCCGCCCGCGCTATCGCCACCCACGGCCAGAAACTCTGGATCGAAGTCGAGGTACGCGCGCTGCTCGGCTAGGTACGCGAGCGCGTCGCGTGCATCGTCCGCCGGCGTGGGAAACGCATGCTCGGGCGCGAGGCGGTAATCGACACTCACAACGGCGCAGCCCGTGTCTTGCGCGACCAATGCGGCCAGCATGCGATGCGTTGTGCGCGGCGCGCCGACCACCCAGCCACCACCGTGGAACCACACCAGCAAGCGCGGCGTGATCACGCCTTTTGGACGAAAGACGATGGCGTCGAGCGTGCGCCCCACGAGCGGCAGGCTGAGGTCTGAAACGTCAACGCCTTCGGGATCGGGCCGCTCGGATACCGCAGCAATCGCCTCAAAGCGCGCGCGCTGCGCGGGTGCGTCTTCAGGCGGGGGCAAGGCGCCGAACTGTTCGGCAAGGCGTTGGTAGAACTGCAGGATTTGCGGATCGACGGCCATGATGTAAGCAGGATGCAATGACCGCCAGAGTGTAGCGCGCCAGGTTGGCTGAACTCCCTTGATACGTCAGGAAGCGATCGTCAGCGAAACGTCTGCCCCCCCTGCGCCGTCGTGTTTGTCACAAGGCGTTGGGGCGGCATTCATTTTTGCTCGCCGACACCGAGTCGCCAGTGTTCGATCTTCGTGCAGCGGTCTTGCACGGCCGGAATGCCGGCGTTGCGCGCCACGGCCATCGCCTCGTCATTCACGATGCCGAGCTGCACCCAGATCCCACCCACGCCGAGCGTCACGGCTTCCTGTACGACGGGCAGAACCTGTTCTGAGCGCCGGAAGATATCGACCAGATCGATGCGCTGGCCGGCGGCGGCAAGCGTCGTCGCCGCTTCGGTGAGCGTGGCGTAGCAAGGCTCGCCGAGCACGTCTTCGCCTGCGTGCTGCGGGTTGACGGGCACGATGCGATAGCCGGCCTGCTGCAGATAGCGCGCCACGTCATAGCTGGGCCGCGTGAGACGCGGCGACAGCCCGACCACGGCGATGGTCTTGCCGGACAGCAGCCGGCGCATGGTGTCTTGCTCGTCGACGTAGGAAGGATTGGCGGACATGGTTGGCGATGCAGGTGCAATCAGGTTGTGGGCCGCTTGCATGCGGAGCCCAGGTCATCGAAGCGCACGGCGGCACGGAAGGCGCCCGACGAATACGGACCGACCTCATACGGCCCGTAGTGCACGACGATGCGGTCACCTTGCAGCGTAAACGGAAACGCGGCGTTACGCAGATCGCGCTCCTTGAGGGCGCCGCGCGGCGCATCGGGTGCGCCTTCGCGCTTGAGCGCATCGACAATCTGCGTATTGAAGCTCTGCAGGCAGGCGGATGTGGGGTTCAGCACATCGGCCAAGGCGATGGGCTGAAAGCCCTGCGCGCCGCGTCGCCAGTTGCCGGCTGTGAAGCTGTAGTTGCCGTGCGCGCCGCCGCTGTAGGCCCACACCATGCGCAGGAGGCTCACGGTGTCGCCCAGGCCGACGGCGCTGATGCGGATGACGCATTCGGTGTCGTATTGGTCGCACTTGCGCACGCGCAGCGATTGGATCAGCGCGTCGATGGCGGCATCGCCCGTCACCGGGTAGCGCTCGGTCAGCTTGGCTTGGCCGGAGGCGCCCGTGGCCTCCTGATAGCGCGCCACGCGCTTCAACGTGAAGGGCTGGCTGCGGCCACCGTCGCTCCAGGTGCCGGCGGCGGTGGTACCGTCGGCCGACAGCGCACCGGAGAGCGTGCCGCCCTCGCGCACGACAGACTGGCCGGCCGCATCAAGCGCTTCTGTGCGCTCGCGCCACACGAAGCGGCGCTCGGGCACATTGCGCCCTTCGATGGTCCAGAAGGCGCGGCCCTGGGGTCGGTCATCATAGGCTTCGCCGGTCAGCGTGTCGGCCACGGGGTCCTTGTCTTTGTCCTGCTCTTTGGGTGGCGGGTCGTACACGTTCAACCAGACGTTCCAGCCAGGGCTGTCGGCGCCCTTTCCTACTGCGCCCTGCCAGAAACTGCCCGCCGGGCGCTCGGGCTGCTCTTTCGTTTTTGCAAGAGGGACGGTTGGCACAGAAGCAACAGGTGCGGAGGCGGCTGGCGCACTCGCGGACGCACTAGGGGGAGCAGAAGCCCCTTCGATGCCGGCCTGTGCGGCGCCCGCCGCGCTGAGTGCCCCCATCAAGGTAACAAAAACGCCCACTGCTCTCGACTTCTGCAACACATGGTGCATCGCATGCCTGTGCATGCCTCCCTCCTATGAACCCGACACCCCAGACTAGGACACCCCCCGCTGGTTCGCCTTTTCCCAAGCCCCGTCTGCCTAAGCGGCAAAGCGATGGGACTGTGCAGGTGCAGCAGGCGTTCCCTGAGCAGCCCCTCCAGGCGCTTTTGAGCTCACACGAAGCGGCTTTTACCGCGCTTGCATTCGATTGCAATCCGACACACTTTGTTACGCCTCGGGGCCACCCCGTCACCCACAATGCCTTCGCACCCCAGCGTTTGTGTCCAATTGTTGTGCGCTATATCAGGCCCGCGACGGCGGCGACACAGTCCCCGGGTGCAAGGTTACCCCCTCCTTTCGAATTGACCCCTCGAAGGGATTTCCCGTCCGCGCGGTGCTCCCCGGCCCGCGCGCTTTTTTTTGTGCGCGCAATTCGCGCGCCTGCCCGCCTGCTTCCCGCCTTTCCCCAGCGCTCTGGGTGCGGCCGATCCGTCTATCGGCTTCCCGCGTTACGAAACACGCTCTTACAAAGGCAAGTCGACCCCTCGACGCCTGCCGCGTTAAATGGAGACATCCACGCGGCACAGGCCGCCATAAAAACGAGGGCTCATCATGTCCAATCTTTCCCGTCGTTCTCCGCTCTCCGGTGTACGGCTGCCGCATGTGTTGCGCGCGGTAGGTGTTGCCGCCGTGCTGCTCGTCTGCGGTGCGCAGGCTGCGATGGCCGCTGATCCGGCTTCGCGGGTGGCGCGGCTGTCGGATTTTTCCGGCACGGTGAGCTTCGCGCCCGCCGGCTCCGATGATTGGGCCGGCGCCTCGCTCAACCGCCCGCTCACCACTGGCGACCGCCTGTGGTCGGACCAGGGCAGCCACAGCGAGCTGCACGTCGGGTCCACGGCGTTGCGCCTGGGCCAGAACACCGGCGCCACACTCGTCGACCTGGACGACCGCAACACCCAGGTGAAACTCACCCAAGGCGCCCTGTCGGTTCGCGTGCGTTCGCTGCCCGCCGACCAAACCATCGAGATCGACACGCCCAACCTAGCCTTCACACCGCAGGCACCGGGCGAATACCGTCTCGACGTCGCACCCGATGGCTCCAGCACGACCGTCACCGTGTGGCATGGCCAGGGCACAGCCTACGGCGATGACCGCTCCGCACCGCTGGGCGCCGGTCAGCAAATCCGCTTTGGCGGCACCGACCTCGCCGAGGCCGGCGGCACCGACAACCCGGGCCGCGACGCCTTCGACCGCTGGGCGGAATCGCGCGATGCCCGCGAAGACGCTTCCATGTCCGCCCGCTACGTCGGCCGCGAAATGACCGGTTACGAAGCCCTCGACGACAACGGCACATGGCGTGAAGAAGACGGCTATGGCGCCGTGTGGGTACCGCGTGCCGTGCCCGCCGGCTGGGCCCCGTATCGCACAGGCCATTGGGCGTGGGTAGCGCCCTGGGGCTGGACGTGGGTCGATGACGCGCCGTGGGGTTTCGCGCCTTTCCACTACGGCCGTTGGGCGTATGTCGGCTCCACCTGGTGCTGGGTGCCCGGGCCGGTGGTGCCGCGTCCGGTCTATGCGCCGGCACTCGTCGGTTTCGTGGGCGGCGGAGGTGGCGGCGGCGTGAGCTGGGGGATCAACATCTCGATCGGCTCGCCGGGTGTGGCGTGGTTCCCGCTTGCGCCGGGCGAGGCATATCGCCCCGTGTACGCGGCCAGCCCGACGTACGTGACGAACATCAACCGCACGGTGGTGGTGAACAACGTTACGGTCAACAAGACCATCATCAACAACACCAACGTGACCAACGTTCGAAACGTGAACCGGGTCACGTACGTCAACGCGAACAACCCGGCCGCCCTGACTGCCGTGCCCGCCAAGACGTTCGTGAACGGCCAGCCGGTCGGCCCCGCCATGACGCATCTGCGGCCGGAACAACTGCGCGCGCAGATGGCGCACGCGCAGTTTGTGTCGACGCCGGCGTTGGCACCAGTGCGTGCCAGCCTGGTGGGCGCAGCGGCCAATGGCGGGCCGCATCAGTTGCCGCCGCCGCAGGCGTTTGCACGTCAGGCGATTGCGGTGCGCGCACCCGCCGTGCCGGCAGGCGGGCACGATGCGTTGGCAGAACGGTTCCGCTCCCAAGGTGGTGCGGTCCCGGGCGCTGGCCCGGCGTGGACGGGCGGCAACGTGGGAGCCCGCGTTGCGCCGGTGCGGGGTCACGCCAATATGGGAATTCCGACCCCACCCGCGGCTGCACAGGCCGCGGGTCTACGGCTGACTCGCGCCGCACCGAGTGGGTCGAACGGGCCGAATATGCCCGCACGCGCCGGTAACGAGCCAGGCCGACCGGCGGAACAACACGGCCCGAATGGTCCGCAAGGATTGATGGGCTCCCCGAACCCGCAGGGCACACCGGCGCAGCATGGCGGCCAGCCTGGACAGGCTCCGCGGGCCCTCATGGCCCCCGACGCGATCAACCGTCCACGCCCGTTGCCGGGTGCCGCCGCACCGCAGGAGCGGCCGGGGCAACCGCAGACTGCACCTGCTCCACAAGGCCCGGCCGGCATGACGACACGTCCCCCGCAGCGCGAAGGCGCACCCGGCACACCGCGTGACGAGCGCCGCGCCTTCGAGCCGCGTCCACAACCGCCGCAGACCGGACCACAAGCGCAGCGTCCTCAACCGCAACCGCAACGCGGTGGCCAGGAGCCGAATCGCTTCAACGGCAACCCGGCACCGGCCATGCAGGAGCGTCCGCACAACGAGCCGCCGCAGATGCGCGTACGCCCGGAGCCTGAACAGCGTCGGCCGGAACCGCACATGGAAGCCCCGCGTCCCGCACCGCAACCGCACGTTGAGATGCGCCCGCCGCAACCGCAGGCCCAGCCGCGTCCGCCTGAGGCCCGTCCGCCGCAACCTCAACCGCAGACCCAACCGCCTCGGCAGGAACACCACGAAGCCCAACCGCATCCGCAAGGCAATCGCGGTGAAGAAAAGCGCGAAAGGTGAGCACCGCTGACCAAGTGCCGCGCCAGTTCGCAGGCAAAAAAAAGCAGCCCTTCGGGGCTGCTTTTTCGTCTGCGCCGGCCGATGACACCGGCCAGCACACACTTGCCTTAGCGCTTGCGACGCAGGCGCGCGATCGCTGCAAGCTGCGCAGCGGCCACGGCCAGTTCACCTTGCGCACGGGCCAGATCCAGATCGCTGCTTTGATTCTGGAGCGCCTCTTCGGCCGCACGCTTGGCTTCGTTCGCCTTGGCTTCGTCCAGGTCGTGACCGCGGATTGCGGTATCGGCCAGCACGGTCACCTTCTTCGGCTGCACTTCGAGAATGCCACCGGCAACGAACACGAACTCTTCGCCGCCATCTTCCTTCTCGATGCGCACGGCGCCCGGCTTGATGCGCGTGATCAGCGGCGTGTGACCGGGCAGAATGCCCAGCTCGCCTGCTTCGCCGGGCAGCGCCACAAACTTGGCATTGCCGGAGAAGATCTCGTGCTCAGCGCTGACGACGTCTACATGAATGGTTGCCATCTCGATTCCTTTGCTCAGAAAAGCGGCTTCCTGAATGGGCCTCAGGAAGCCAGTACTGGCCCCGGCTTACGCGCGGCGCCAGACGTTGCTCTTACTGGAGCTTCTTGGCCTTCTCGAAGGCTTCGTCGATCGAGCCGACCATGTAGAACGCCTGTTCCGGCAGGTGATCGCACTCGCCGTCCACCAGCATCTTGAAGCCGCGGATGGTTTCCTTCAGCGGCACGTACTTGCCCGGCGAGCCCGTGAACACTTCGGCCACGTGGAACGGCTGCGACAGGAAACGCTGGATCTTACGAGCACGGCCCACGGCCAGCTTGTCTTCCGGCGACAGTTCGTCCATGCCCAGAATCGCGATGATGTCGCGCAGTTCCTTATAGCGCTGCAGCGTCTTCTTCACGCGGTCGGCGACTTCGTAGTGCTCCTGGCCAACCACTTGCGGGTCGAGCTGGCGCGAGGTCGAGTCCAGCGGATCCACTGCGGGGTAGATACCCAGTGCAGCGATGTCACGCGACAGCACGACGGTCGAGTCCAGGTGCAGGAAGGTCGTTGCCGGCGACGGGTCGGTCAAGTCATCGGCAGGCACGTACACGGCCTGGATCGACGTGATCGAGCCAGTCTTGGTCGACGTAATACGCTCCTGCAGCTTGCCCATTTCTTCAGCCAGCGTCGGCTGATAGCCCACGGCGGAAGGCATACGGCCCAGCAGTGCCGACACTTCAGTACCGGCCAGCGTGTAGCGGTAGATGTTGTCGACAAAGAACAGGATGTCACGGCCTTCGTCGCGGAAGCGCTCGGCCATCGTCAGGCCGGTCAGCGCCACGCGCAGACGGTTGCCCGGCGGCTCGTTCATCTGGCCGAACACCATGGCCACCTTGTCGAGCACGTTGGAGTCCTTCATTTCGTGGTAGAAGTCGTTGCCCTCACGGGTACGCTCGCCCACGCCAGCAAACACCGACAAGCCCGAGTGCTGCTTGGCGATGTTGTTGATCAGCTCCATCATGTTCACGGTCTTGCCGACGCCGGCGCCACCGAACAGACCCACCTTACCGCCCTTGGCGAACGGGCAGACCAGATCGATCACCTTGATGCCGGTTTCCAGCAGGTCCACCGACGGCGACAGCTCGTCGAACTTCGGGGCCTTCTGGTGAATCGCGCGCTTTTCGTCGCAGGCGATCGGGCCGGCTTCGTCAATCGGACGACCCAGCACATCCATGATGCGGCCCAGCGTGCCGTGACCGACCGGCACCGAGATCGGCGCACCAGTGGTCGCCACACGCATGCCGCGACGCAGACCGTCGGACGAACCCAGCGCAATGGTACGCACCACGCCGTCGCCCAGCTGTTGTTGCACTTCGAAGGTCAGGCCCTTCTCGGCGAACGAAGCGTCGTTGCTGTCATCCAGCACCAGCGCCTCGTAGACCTTCGGCATCGCGTCGCGCGGGAACTGAATGTCCACCACGGCGCCGATGCACTGCACGATATTTCCGTTTGCGATACTCATTTGTATCTCCAATAACTTGATTCTTTGCCGTGGCTATCAGACTGCCGCTGCGCCGCTGACGATTTCGGACAGTTCCTTCGTGATCGCTGCCTGACGGGTCTTGTTGTAGACCAGTTGCAGTTCGCCGATCACGTTCTTCGCATTGTCCGAAGCCGCCTTCATCGCAACCATCCGGGCCGATTGCTCGGACGCCATGTTCTCGGCCACCGCCTGGTACACCAGCGCCTCGACGTAGCGGATCAGCAGCTCGTCGACCACCGTTTGTGCGTCCGGCTCGTAGATGTAATCCCACGAGTAGGCCTGCTTCTCGGCATCGCTCTGTGCGAGCTTGTCGGCGGTCAGGGGCAGCAGCTGCTCGACCACCGGTTCCTGCTTCATCGTGTTGATGAAGCGGGTGTACGCGAGGTACACGGCATCGATCTGGCCTGCGTTGAACGCGTCCAGTTGCACCTTGATCGCGCCGATCAGCTTTTCCAGATGCGGCGTGTCGCCCAGATGCACGACGTTCGAGACCACCTTCGCACCGACGCGGCCCAGGAACTGCATACCCTTGGTACCGATGGCGGTGGTTTGCGTCTCAACGCCCTTGTTCTGCAGATCGCGCAGTTGGGTGGTGACGGCACGCAGCACGTTGGTGTTCAAGCCACCGCACAGGCCCTTGTCCGTCGTCACCACGATCAGGCCGGCACGCTTGACGTCGCGCGCAACCATGAACGGGTGCTTGTACTCCGGATTGGCCAGTGCCATGTGCGCAGCCACGTTGCGGATCTTCTCAGCGTACGGGCGGGCAGCGCGCATCCGTTCCTGCGCCTTGCGCATCTTGGATGCGGCGACCATTTCCATCGCCTTGGTGATCTTGCGCGTGTTTTGCACGCTCTTGATCTTGGTGCGGATTTCTTTTGTTCCGGCCATTTCTTCCTCTCCGTTCAAACCTGGTCACGCAGGCTACGCGCGACCAGTTTCGGGAATGACGCGGTTAGAACGCGGCGGACTTCTTGAAATCCTCGATCGCGGCACGCAGGGCAGCTTCATCTTCCTTCGAAAGATCTTTCGTATCTTCGATGCGGTTGATGAGGTCGGCGTACTTCGTCTTCAGCGTGTCGTGCAGGCCCTTTTCGAAAGCCAGGATGTCCTTCACGTCCACGTTGTCGAGGAAGCCGTTGTTGGCTGCGTACAGCGACGCGGCCAGCTGCCACACTTGCAGCGGCTGGTATTGCGGCTGCTTGAGCAGTTCGGTCACGCGGCGGCCGCGCTCGAGCTGCTTGCGGGTCGCTTCGTCCAAGTCCGAAGCAAACTGCGCGAACGCAGCCAGTTCACGGTACTGGGCCAAGTCGGTACGGATACCGCCGGACAGCTTCTTGATGACCTTGGTCTGAGCGGCACCACCCACACGCGACACCGAAATACCGGCGTTGATTGCGGGGCGCACACCTGCGTTGAACAGGTCGGTTTCCAGGAAGATCTGACCGTCGGTAATCGAGATCACGTTGGTCGGAACGAATGCCGACACGTCGCCTGCCTGCGTTTCGATCACGGGCAGTGCGGTCAGCGAACCGGTCTTGCCCTTGACTTCACCGTTGGTGATCTTCTCGATGTGCTCGGCGTTCACACGTGCAGCACGCTCCAGCAGACGCGAGTGCAGATAGAACACGTCGCCCGGGTAAGCTTCACGGCCAGGCGGACGGCGCAGCAGCAGCGAAACCTGGCGGTACGCCCAAGCTTGCTTGGTCAGATCGTCATACACGATCAGGGCGTCTTCGCCGCGGTCGCGGAAGTATTCGCCCATCGTGCAGCCGGCGTATGCCGACAGGTACTGCATGGCAGCCGAGTCGGAAGCGGCAGCAGCCACCACGATCGTGTAGTCCAGCGCGCCGTGCTCTTCGAGCTTGCGCACCACGTTGGCGATCGTCGAAGCCTTCTGGCCGATTGCCACGTACACGCAGAAGATGCCCTTGCCCTTCTGGTTGATGATGGCGTCGACTGCCACAGCGGTCTTGCCGGTCTGGCGGTCGCCAATGATCAGCTCACGCTGACCACGGCCGATCGGCACCATTGCGTCGATCGACTTCAGACCGGTCTGCACCGGCTGGCTCACCGATTGACGTGCGATCACGCCCGGAGCGACCTTTTCGATCACGTCCGTCTTCTTGGCGTTGATCGGGCCCTTGCCGTCGATCGGCTGACCCAGTGCGTTGACCACGCGGCCCAGCAGTTCCGGGCCAACCGGCACTTCCAGAATGCGGCCCGTGCACTTGACTTCGTCGCCTTCGGAAATGTGCTCGTATTCACCCAGCACCACAGCGCCGACAGAGTCGCGCTCGAGGTTCAGCGCGAGGCCGAACGTGTTGCCCGGAAATTCCAGCATTTCGCCTTGCATCACGCCCGACAGGCCATGAATGCGGCAGATACCGTCCGTCACGGAAATGACCGTGCCGGTGTTCTTTGCGTCAGCGCCAGCCTTCAAGCCCTCGATACGGGTCTTGATCAGGTCGCTGATCTCGGAGGGGTTCAGTTGCATCGAATGCTCCTAATTCTTCAATCTGTCTGCGGGCGCGATATCGTCGATTGCATCGGCGCCTCGCGAAACAGCATTACGCGGCGGTCAGCGCAGACTGCATCTGCGTCAGGCGCGCGCGCACCGAGGTGTCGAGCACTTCGTCGCCAATCTGCACACGCACGCCGCCGATCAACGAAGGATCGACGCTCACGTGAGCCTGCAGCTTCTTGCCGAACTTGCGTTCGAGCGTGGCGACCAGTTCGGTCAGGGGCGCGCCCTCAAGCGGGAACGCACTGGTGATCTCGACGTCGGCGGCGCCTTCGCTGGCATTCCGCAGCACATGGAATTGCGCGGCAATTTCCGGCAGCAGCGACAGACGCTTGTTGGCCACCAGCAGGCCAACCAGTTCCTTCGCCTCATGCGAAACCGGAGATTTCAGCGCCGACAGGAAGATCCCCGCCACATCGGCTTTGGAGAGCTTCGGATCATCGGCGACTGCCTTCATGTCGGGCACGGCGGCAATTTGCCCCATTTCCGACACGAGCTCAGACCATGCACCCAGATTGCCGGCCTTCGCCACGCGGAACAGCGCCTCTGCGTACGGACGGGCAACGGTTGCGAGTTCTGCCATGATTACAGCTCAGCCTTGAGTTGATTGAGCAGATCGGTGTGGACCTGCGCATTGACTTCACGCTTGAGGATCTGCTCGGCACCCTTGACGGCCAGCACAGCAACCTGGTCACGCAGCGATTCACGCGCGCGCACGGTTTGCTGCTCGGCTTCTGCCTTGGCTTGCGCGATGATGCGCGCGGCTTCGGCCTGGGCGTTTTGCTTGATCTCGTCGGCGCTCATCTGGGCGCGCTTTTCAGCGTCCGCGATGCGTTGCGCGCCTTCATTGCGCGCTTCGGTCAGTGCCTGGTCGACCCGCTTGTTGGCCAGCTCCAGCTCAGCCTTGCCCTTATCGGCAGCGGCCAGGCCATCGGCGATTTTCTTCGCGCGTTCGTCGAGCGCCTTCACCAGGGGCGGCCAAATGAATTTGGCAACAACCCACCACAGGATGAAGAACACGACCATCTGCGCGACGAGTGTGGCGTTCAGGTTCATGGTGTGTTCCTTTCGGTATTGAGACTACGGATCAATGCACGAAGCGGCGAGGGTCACGCGTAGCGTTCACCTAGGCCGCCTCCGGCATCATGCAGACCGAAAAGAATTACTTGATGACCGACAGCAGCGGGTTGGCGAACGCGAACAGCATGGCCACACCAACACCGATCAGGAATGCCGCGTCGATCAGGCCAGCCAGCAGGAACATCTTGGTTTGCAGCGGGTTCATCAGTTCAGGCTGACGTGCGCAGGCTTCGATGTACTTGCCGCCCATCAGTGCGATGCCGAGGCAGGCGCCGATAGCACCCAGGCCAATGATGATGCCGATACCGATGGCGGTCAGACCTTGGATGTTGGCGAGAAATGCTTGCATGATGACTCCCTTTTACGTGAAAGACTAAGAACTTGAGAACTTGGAAAAATCAAACGGAACCGGAGAACCTGAACCGCAACTACTTAGTGGTGTTCATGTGCCTGGCCGATATACACCAGCGTCAGCATCATGAAGATGAAGGCTTGCAGCAGCACGATCAGGATGTGGAAGATCGCCCACACTGCACCCGCCACCACGTGACCCACGAAACCCAGTGCCGACGTGTCAGCACCGAACGTCCAGATCGAGCCAAGCAGCGCGATCAGCAGGAACACCAGTTCGCCCGCGTACATGTTGCCGAACAACCGCATGCCCAGCGACACAGCCTTGGCGAGGAATTCAATGATGTTGAGGATCAGGTTGAACGGCGCGAGGTACCACTTGGCGCCGAACGGGGCTGACAGCAGCTCGTGCGCAAAGCCGCCAGCGCCCTTGATCTTGAAGCTGTAGTAGATCATCAGAATCAGCACGGCGAACGACATGCCGAACGTACCGTTCAGGTCAGCCGTGGCCACCGCGCGGTGGTGCGGCACGTGCACACCGAAGGTACCGAGGAGGTGGTTGACGCCCGTGACCCAGTCCACGGGGATCAAGTCGACTGCGTTCATCAGCGTGACCCACACGAAGACCATCAGCGCCAACGGAGCAATCCAGGAACGATCGCCGTGGATGATGCCCTTGGCCTGGTCATCGACCATCTCGACGACGAGTTCAACGAAAGCCTGGAAGCGGCCAGGGACGCCGGAGGTGACGCGGCGTGCGGCGATGCCCAGGAAGATGATGCCGATCAGGCCCATCAACACGGACCAGAACATCGTGTCCCAGTTGATGACAGAGAAGTCGACGACGGAGGCCTGCTTGCCACCGATGCTATTGAAATTCTGCAAATGCTCCGCGATATACGCGGAAGGCGTAAGAGCGTGCTCGGCGGCGTGGCCGGCGGCTTCTGCGACTTCAGTTGCCATGATGATTCAGTCCAATATTGCGAAACATTCTTCGTGACCCGTTCCGACTCGCGCCCGATTCAACCAGGTTCCTCCTGGAGATCGCGGACTGCACGCGGCCAGAACGCGCCACCTTATTCTTGCGGAGTGTCAGCGCAATGAACCTGGGCTTCTCCTGCCTCAGGTTCCCGCTACATGCCAACACGTCCAGTGTGCCCGCCGTGTCGTGGTGGGCTGGAGCCGACTCAACGCGCTATCGCAGCGCGAGACCGACCCAATACATCTTGAGTGCCAGGATCAGGGTGATCAGCAAGGGCGGCCAATGCAGGCCCTTGAAGACAACCACCACGATCACCAGCAGCGCGACCGTGCCAAGCACCTTGATCGCTTCGCCCACCACAAGACGGGCGATGGATTCGAACCCCTTGGCCGTCGACAGCCGCATCGCGAACCATGCCGAAGGCACCACGCACACGCCGCCACCCAGTAGAGCAGAAAGCGCAGCCTGGCCCGCTGACGCAGCGCCCATGCCCGTGAACCAACTGCCGACATACCAAGCGAGCGCACACAACAGTGTGATGGCCACCTGGCCGAGCACGATGGAAAAGGGCGTGATACGCGAGGCCTGCAGCGCCTGCTCACCGAACAGGGCGACCGCCTCGTCATGGGACAGCACATGCACCGGCGGCTCCGCCTTCTCCTCATCGTCCCAACTATCGAGCTTCGGATCCTGCACCGACGCAGGCCGGGCGGCGTTCAACGAAGCGTAAGAATTGGGCCGTTGCCGGTCGGCTGGCTGCATGGAAGAATGTGCTTTCATCATGCCGCACCGCTTTGGGTCAGGCGGATTTAAAACCGCACGATTTTACGGGACATGGCGTTCGCCAGTCAACGCGCAAGCGAACGCTCGTGCGGGCGCCTTCGACAGCACTCCGCGCTGGCGCGTTCCATGCGGTGCGCGCAATGCGGTGCTGTTGCCGGGGCACCGAATCCGCCTGATGGAGCGGCACCCCGTTGATTCCATGATGGTGCTGGCGACACTCAGCGTCGATGACGCGCGAGGTAATCGCACCAATTCCGTGCCAAATGGCTGCCCACAAATGGCGCAACGACGCCAGCTCCACGTACATGCGTCAAACTGCCGCAGGCGAAATTTAGGCAGCCTCTTCGTCGCCATCGGGACGCAGGCGCGCCAGCAACCCGTCGAACTCGTCGAGACTGCTGAACTGCACGGTCAACTGACCACGGCCCTTCGCTGCCAGCTTGATCTGTACACCCAGGCCCAGTTGATCAGCCAATTCCTCTTCCAGGCGCGCGACGTCACGGCCGCCTTGGTGGCCGCCCTTCTGCTTCAGTGACTTCAGCTCAAACGGCTTGAGCGTCAACGCCACCAGTTTTTCCGTCTCTCGGACCGACAGGCGCTTGTTGACGATCTGGTTGGCCAATGTGATTTGCGTAGCACCATCAACGGCGAGCAACGCACGGGCGTGGCCCATATCCAGGTCGCCGGCCATCAGCATGGTCTGTACGGGCTGGGCGAGATTCAGTAGGCGTAGCAGGTTCGACACCGCACTGCGCGAACGCCCCACCGATTCCGCCGCTTGCTCATGTGTGAACTGGAATTCACGCACCAGGCGCGCGATGCCTTGCGCCTCTTCCAGCGGGTTCAGATCTTCGCGCTGGATGTTTTCGATCAGCGCCATGGCGGCGGCCGATTCATCCGGCACGTCCTTCACGAGCACGGGCACTTCGGTCAGGCCCGCAAGGCGCGATGCGCGGAAGCGGCGTTCACCCGCGATGATTTCGTACTTGGGCTTGGTGCCGTCGGACTCCACCTTGCGCACCAGAATCGGCTGCATCAGGCCCTGCGCGCGGATGCTCGCGGCGAGTTCCTGCAGCGCGCCTTCATCCATGCGCGTGCGCGGCTGATATTTGCCGGGCTGCATCTGCTCCAGCTTCAGCACAGTGGGCGCGCCCTCTTGCTTGGCAGCTTCGACAATCTCGGCGGGACTGCCGAGCAGCGCTTCGAGGCCTCGGCCCAGTCCCTTTTTCTTCATCGTGCTCATGTTGTTCCTCTTACCGCTCAGGCCGGCATCTCGGCCGCCATCTGCCGCACGCGCGCGATCATCTCGGCGCCGAAATCCAGATAGGCCCTGGCACCTTTCGATGCCACGTCAAACGCCACGCCCGGCATGCCGTACGACGGCGCTTCGGCCAGACGCACGTTGCGCGGAATGACCGTCTTGAACACCTTGTCGCCGAAATGCGATTCGAGCTGCGCCGATACCTGCTGCTGCAACGTCACGCGCGGGTCGAACATCACACGCAACAGACCGATCACCTTGAGGTCGCGGTTCAGGTTGGCGTGCACCTGCTTGATGGTGTTCACCAGATCCGACAGGCCTTCGAGCGCAAAGTACTCGCACTGCATCGGCACGACGACGCCGTGCGCGGCACACAGGCCGTTGAGCGTGAGCAGCGATAGCGACGGCGGGCAATCGATAAGGACGAAGTCGTAGTCGGCTTCTACCTCGGTGAGCGCAAGCTTGAGGCGGTTTTCGCGATGCTCTAGATCGACCAGCTCGACTTCGGCGCCGGCCAGGTCGCGGTTTGCGGGCAACACGTCATAGCGCCCGGCCTCGGAGCGCTGGCGCGCCTGCGGAATCGTCGCCAGCCCAACAAGCACTTGGTAGACGCTGAATTCGAGCGTGTGCTTGTCAATGCCCGAGCCCATCGAGGCGTTGCCCTGCGGGTCGAGGTCGACCAGCAGCACGCGCTGCCCTTGCGCGGCTAACCCGGCCGCAAGATTCACCGTGGTGGTGGTCTTGCCGACCCCACCCTTCTGGTTGGCGATCACGAAAATATTCGACATGACTCCTCTGCGGTGAATGGCTCGCTACAACGTTCGCTCACGCCGACGGCGCAAGGATGACCAAGTGACGCTCGGCCGGCAGCCCCGGCACGGTCAGGCGTTCGATGGCTTCGACGGTCCAGCCGGCGGGCAGGCGCTCGATTTCGGCATCCGGGCGCACACCCTTCATGGCGACCATGCGGCCGCCCGGGGCCAGCAGATGGCCAGCCAGATTCACGAAATCCACCAGCTCGGCGAAGGCGCGCGAGGTGATGACGCCGTAGCCGGTGGCATCAGCCAGTTTTTCCACGTGGCCCCAATGCGACTGGGCATTGGCCAGCCCAAGCTCGGCACGGCACTGCGTCAGGAAGGCGGTCTTCTTTTGCACGATGTCGACCATCGTGACGCTCACGTCTGGAAAAGCGATGGCCAACGGAATACCGGGCAGGCCGCCACCCGAACCGACGTCCAGCACGCGCGGTGCGTCAGGTTGAGCACGGCGAGCCAGCTCAGCAATGCGCGACACGGCCGAGAGCGAATCCAGCAAGTGATGCGTCAGCATGTCGCCGGCGTCGCGAATGGCGGTCAGGTTATAGACGCGATTCCATTTGGCCAGCAGCCCTTGGTACGCCAGCAGGCGATCGACTTGCGCGCTGTCCAGCGACAAGCCAAGCGCGCGGGCGCCGGCTTCCAGCTCTGCCCGGGCGTCAGTCAGTGCATCCGGCATCAAGCTGCCTCGCCTTGGGAATCGGTGCGAGGGCCCACTTGGCCACGCAACACGCCCTTCTTCAAGTGTACGAGCAGCAGCGACACGGCGGCCGGCGTGACGCCGGAGATACGCGAAGCCTGCCCGATGGTCTCGGGCTTGTGTTTGGCCAGCTTCTGCTGCACCTCGATCGACAGACCGCGCACTTGTGAATAGTCGAAATCCGCAGGCAGACGAGTGTTCTCGTTCGCGCCCAGACGCTCGACTTCATCGGCTTGCCGGGCGATGTAGCCGTGGTATTTGATGCCGATTTCGACCTGCTCGCGAATCTGCTCGGCCAGCAACGGATCTTCAGCCAACGGGGCTTCAAGCGCGTACTTGCCGCCCTGCATTCCCATGAGCGTTTCGTACGTCACGTTCGGGCGGCGCAGCAAGTCGGCCAGCGCGTACTCACGCTCGATCCCCTTCCCAAGGACCGGCTCAGCGTCTTCCAACGGAAGCGTAGCCGGGTTCACCCAAGTCGACTTGAGTCGCTCTGTTTCACGTGAAACAGCGTCGCGCTTGCGGTTGAAGGCATCCCAGCGCACGTCGTCGACCACACCCAAGGTGCGGCCGACTTCGGTCAGGCGCATGTCGGCGTTGTCTTCGCGCAAGCTCAGGCGAAACTCAGCGCGGCTGGTGAACATGCGGTACGGCTCGGTCACGCCCCGGGTGATGAGGTCGTCGACGAGCACGCCCAGATAAGCCTGGTCGCGGCGCGGCGTCCAGGCGTCCTTGCCCTGCACCTGCAGGCCGGCGTTGATACCCGCCAGCAGACCTTGCGCTGCTGCCTCTTCGTAACCGGTCGTGCCGTTGATCTGGCCGGCGAAAAACAGGCCGGAAATCGCCTTGGATTCCAGCGAAGCCTTCAGCCCGCGCGGGTCAAAGTAGTCGTACTCGATGGCGTAACCGGGGCGCAGGATGTGGGCGTTCTCCAGCCCGCGCATAGAGTGGATCAAGTCGAGCTGAACATCAAACGGCAGGCTCGTCGACACGCCGTTCGGGTAAAACTCGTTGGTCGCCAGGCCCTCCGGCTCCAGAAAAATCTGATGGCTATCCTTGCTGGCGAAGCGGTGGATCTTGTCTTCGATGCTCGGGCAATAGCGCGGCCCCACCCCTTCGATCACGCCCGTGTACATCGGGGAGCGGTCCAGCCCGGCACGGATGATGTCGTGCGTGCGCTCGTTGGTATGCGTCACCCAGCACGGCACTTGGCGCGGATGCATGTCCGCGCGGCCCATGAACGAGAACACCGGCACCGGGTCAAGATCGCCCGGTTGCTCTTCCAGCACAGAAAAATTGATGGAGCGACCGTCAATACGCGGCGGCGTGCCGGTCTTGAGGCGCCCTTGCGGCAGCTTCAATTCCTTCAGACGCGCGGACAGTGACACCGCGGCGGGGTCCCCCGCGCGGCCGCCGGTGTAGTTGTTCAGCCCGACATGGATCTTGCCATCGAGGAACGTCCCCGCCGTCAGCACCACGGCACGTGCACGGAACTGCACGCCAACCTGCGTCACCGCCCCGACTACACGGTCGCCTTCCACCAGCAGATCTTCCACAGCCTGCTGGAACAGCATCAGGTTCGGCTGGTTTTCCAGCCGATGGCGGATGGCTGCCTTGTATAGCACGCGGTCCGCCTGGGCACGGGTCGCACGCACGGCCGGCCCCTTGCTGGAATTGAGGATACGGAATTGGATACCGCCCTCATCCGTTGCGATGGCCATGGCCCCGCCCAGCGCATCCACTTCCTTGACCAGATGGCCCTTGCCAATGCCTCCGATGGACGGATTGCAGCTCATCTGGCCCAGTGTCTCGATGTTGTGCGTCAGCAGCAGGGTCTGGCAACCCATGCGCGCCGCCGCCAAGGCGGCCTCGGTGCCGGCGTGTCCGCCGCCCACCACGATCACATCGAATTCAGTTGGATACAGCATGGCTTCCTCCTCGCATGGAGGCATCGGAAATTTGGAGAAGCGGAATTATAAGTCGCGCAGCTACACCGCAGTTCGACCATGCGGCAATCGAGACAAAATTCGCCCGCTTTTCGTGTTTCACGTGAAACATGCACCGCTTGTTGGCCACGTTTGTGTTTCACGTGAAACACATCAATCGGTTGACGTTCCGCCCTCGCTGCTCGAATGAGCACGAAGAAAATCGATGAAGACCCGAAGCCTGCCCGGCAAGCTGGGGCGGTGCGGGGGAAATAGAGATGAAGGCGATACATCGCCGGCGCGGCCGGTCTGAAGCTGACTGACGCGGGCCTCGCCGAAATCCGGGCTGCGTTGCCTAGACCACGGCATCGCCCGGTACCCCTCGCTAACGCTTGAGCCGCAAAAAACAAAACGCACGGCGCGAACCGTGCGTTTTGCGTGGAGCGATGACGTTGGCTACGCCGTCAGTTCTGCAGTTTCCACTTCCCGTCCTTGATCTCCACCATCACCCGCGCCCGCTGATCCAGCCCGAGGTGATCCTTCGCATTCATGTTCATCACGCCGTGCGAGATCGCCAGATTGGTCGTCGTCTCCATCGCATCGCGCAGCCCCTTGCGGAACGCCGGCGTGCCAGGTTGTCCCTTCTTCAGCGCCTCGGGCATCGCATGCGTGAACAACAACCCGGCATCCCACATGTGTCCGCCGAAGGTGGAGACCTGTCCGCCGTACGCCTTTTCATATGCCGTCTTGTACGCCAGCGCCGGCTTCTTCACCGGGTTGCTGTCGGGCAGTTGCTCGGCAACCAGGATCGGACCTGCCGGCAGGAACGTGCCGTCGCAGTCCTTCCCGCACACTCGCAGGAAGTCGGCGTTCGCCACGCCGTGCGTCTGATACAGCTTGCCCTTGTAGCCCCGCTCCTTGAGCGCCCGCTCCGGCAGCGCGGCCGGCGTACCAGAGCCTGCGATCAGCACTGCGTCTGGATTGGCCGACATGATCTTCAGCACCTGCCCCGTCACAGACGTATCGGTACGAGCAAAGCGCTCATTGGCGACGACCTTCAGCTTGCGCAGCCCCGCCACCTTGTCGAACTCCTGCGCCCACGAATCGCCATAGGCATCGGCAAAGCCGATCAGCGCGACAGTCTTCACGCCATGGTTGACCATGTGTTCGGCAATGGCGGTCGCCATGTGCGAATCGTTTTGCGGCGTCTTGAACACCCACGCCCGCTTGGCGTCCATCGGCTCGATGATTCGCGCCGAGGCGGCCAGGGTGATCATCGGCGTTTCGCTCTCGGCCACCACATCCACCATCGCCAGCGAGTTCGGCGTGACGGTCGAGCCGATCACCAGGTCGACCTTGTCTTCGGTGATCAGCTTGCGCGTGTTCTTGACGGCAGTCGTCGTGTCAGACGCATCGTCGAGCACGATGTACTCGATCTTCTTCCCTGCGATTTCCTTGGGCAGCAGCGCCACGGTGTTCTTTTCCGGAATGCCGAGCGAGGCGGCCGGCCCCGTGGCGGACACCGTGATGCCGACCTTCACCTGGGCGAATGCCGTGCCTGCCAACAGCGCCGTTGCGGCGAGTGCAATGCGGGATGCGCGCGAAACCTTCATGCCGTCTCCTGAGATGTGCCGAGCGGGTCTGCGCCCGCCCTGAATCTGCGATTGGCCGACCGCTGGGTCGGGGATGAACGAGTCTAGAAGGAGTCACGCCACGCGGGCAAGGGGGAGATACCCCGAACCTTAACGTGTTCACGACCTAGGCAGATTCAGCCTACGCGGTACACCCGCCCGCTCTGCACACCTTCCACGCTGCGCCGGTACGCCAGCGCCGCACGCGCTGCCGGCACGGGTTCGAAGCCGGGAAAGAACGGGCCGTATGCGCCCATCGATTCGGTCAGCACCGTCGGGCTCACTGCGTTGATGCGGATACTGCGCGGCAGCTCGCACGCGGCGGCGCGCACAAAGCCTTCCACACCCGCGTTCACGGCGGTCGCGTTGGCGCCCTGCGCAATCGGCTCCTGCCCGACGATGCCGGTGGTGAGCGTGATCGATCCACCATCGTTCAGATAATGCTGGCCGACCAGCGCCAGGCGCACCTGCCCGAGCAGCTTGTCCTGCAGGCCGACGTTGAAATCCGCTGCGGTCATCTTGGTGAGCGGCCCGAAGAACAGGTTGCCGGCGGTGGAGACGATCGCGTCCACACGGCCAAGCCTGTCGAACAGCGCGGCCACGCTGTCAGCGTTGGTGATGTCGACCTGGTGCTCGCCCTGCGTGCGCCCGACACGGATGATCTCGTGCGCACCGCCCTGCTCCAGTTCCGCAACCACGGCGCGGCCAAGCGTGCCGCTGGCACCAATCACGACGATTTTCATACTCTGCTCCTTTGCAGATCCGGTTGGAATGGCGCCCATTCTTGGCCGAACCTCCCATCCGATAAAGCCGTGATACCTTCGATCATTCCAAATCAATGGTTCGGAATATGGACAAGCTGCGCAGCATGGAAACCTTCGTCGCCGTGGTGGAAGGCGGCAACTTCACCGAGGCGGCGGCGCGGTTGGAAATGTCCGCGGTCATGGTCGGCAAATATGTGAGCGCGTTGGAAACGCAGTTGGGTGCGCGCCTGCTCCAGCGCAGCACACGACGCCAGAGCCTGACCGACGCCGGCCGCGTGTTCTATGAAGACGCCAAACGCGTGCTGGAACAGGTGCGCTGGGCGGAAACGTCCGTCGAACGGCTGCGCGCGTCGCCATCGGGCACGCTGCGCGTGAGCGCGCCCACCACGTTTGGCGCGTGCGTGATCGCGCCGTTGGCGGCGACGTTCCAGCAGGTGCATCCGCAGGTGCGCGTGGAGCTGAACCTGAGCAACAGCATGGTCGATCTCGTCGACGAGGGGTTCGACCTTGCCATCCGCATCGGGCCGTTGGGCGACGCCGACCTGGTCGCCAAACCGCTGTGCATGTATCGCATGGTCATCTGCGCGTCGCCGGATTACCTTGCGCGATACGGGCGGCCAGAAACACCGGCGGACCTATCGCAGCATCGCTGCCTCTCACACATGGTGTGGAACAACCGCAATGCGTGGCAGTTGCGTGACTGGAAAGGCGACACGCCGTGGCGCGACGACCCAGCCTTCACCTGCAACGACGGCCACGGCCTGCGCGCAGCAGCGGTTGCCGGCGCAGGCTTGCTGCTGCAGCCGGAAGTGCTCGTCGCTGAAGACTTGGCCAATGGCCGCCTCGTGCGCGTGCTGCAAGCGTACGCGCCCGAGCCGCGGCCGATTCATGTCGTGTATCGGCAGGATCGGCGGCCCTTGCCGAAGCTCTCTGGTTTTGTTGCGCATTTGCTGGAGCAGGTGCCCACGCTCGTCCCCACATCGACGGCACAATAGCGCCCATGCAACCCGAAGACCTCCAACGCCTCGTCACCACGCAAATGCCCTTTGGCAAATACAAGGGCCGCCTGATTGCCGACCTGCCGGGCCATTACCTCAACTGGTTCGCGCGCGAGGGCTTTCCGCCGGGGCAGATCGGCCGGTTGCTCGCGCTGATGCAGGAGTTGGATCACAACGGGTTGAAGAGTCTGCTCGACCCATTGCGCCAGAAGCGATAACAACGCGATCGATCAATCGCCGTTGATGTACCGCAGCAGTCCGTTCGCCAGCGCATCAAACACGACACGGCAGCGCGGGCTGTCACGCAGGTCTTCGTGCATCGCGAGCCAGGTGTCGAGCGTGATGGTGATCTGATCGCTGAACAGCCGAACCAGATCCGCGTTGTGCCGTACCAAGCCGACCTGGCAGAAGCCAACACCAAAGCCTGCACGCAGCGCGGCAATCGCGGCCAGGTCACTGTCGGTACGCAGCGCGAAGCGATTGCGTTGGATCCACGGGAACTGCGCTCGCACGCTGCGCAGGAATGCGTTTTCCTTGTCGTAGCCGATCAGGGTGTGGCCAGCGAGTTCTTCCACCGTGGTTGGCGTGCCGCGCTTTGCCAGATAGCGCCGGTGCGCAAACAGCCCCAATTCGATCTCGCCCAGACGCCGCGCGACGAGCACGCCCTGGCTCGGTGGCTGCATGCGCACGGCGATGTCGGCCTCGCGGCGTAGCAGGTCCTCCATGCGGTTGGACGGCACAAGTTCGAGCGTCAGTTCTGGATAGGCGGCATGCAGGTCGGCGAGGATGGGCGGCAACACCTCCACCGCCACGACCTCGCTGGCGGTGATGCGCACGGTGCCGCGTACGCCCTCGCCCTGGCTGGAGGCGGCGCGCAGCAAGGCAGCGCTGGTGGCTTCGAGCGATTCGGCAAACGGCCGCAGCAATAGCGCCGCTTCTGTGGGGCTCAATCCCTGCTGCGTGCGGATGAACAGCGACATGCCCAGCGCCCGTTCCAGAGCATCGACATGCCGCCCCGCCGTCGGCTGCGTCAGCCCAAGCGCGCGCGCAGCGCCCGACAGCGATCCTTCCCGCACGACAGCAATAAAGGTCCGATACAGCTCCCAACCCGGTTCAGATCCGATCATACAAATTCGTATAACTGCACGCTCATCATCAACAATTCCATTGAAGCACAGCTGCGCCCAGAATGCCTCCATCGCAACGCTCTCACACACAGCAGGAGCACGGTCATGGAACAGGCACAACGCATCGCATTGGTATTGGGCGCCACCGGCGGCATCGGCGGCGAAGTGGCACGTCGGCTGGTGGCACGCGGCTGGCATGTGCGGGCGCTGCAGCGCAATCCGGATGCGCTGCCGAACCGCAGCACCGTATTCGAATGGATTCGCGGCGACGCGATGGTGCGCGAAGACGTGGTTGGCGCGGCGCAAGGCGCGGAGTTGATCATCCACGCCGTCAACCCGCCGGGCTACAAGAACTGGGCTGGCCAGGTGCTGCCGATGATCGACAACACCATCGCCGCTGCCCGCGCTTCGGGTGCGCGCATCGTGCTGCCGGGCACGGTGTACAACTTCGGGCCGGACACGTTCCCTGTGCTGCGCGAAACGACAAAGCAGGCGCCGCTCACGCGCAAGGGCAAGATCCGCGCAGAACTGGAGCGCCGCATGCAGGCCGCCAGCGCCGAAGGCGTGCGCAGCCTGATCGTGCGCGCGGGCGACTTCTTCGGGCCGCAAACAAGCAATACGTGGTTCGCCGGCGCGCTGGTCAAGCCGGGCAAGCCTGTGCGCACCGTCACGTATCCGGGCGCGGCGGGCATCGGCCACCAATGGGCTTATTTGCCGGACGTGGCCGAAACCATGCTGCGCCTTGTCGAGCAAGGCGACCGTCTGCCGGACTTCGCCGTCTATCACATGCGCGGCCACTGGGATGCCGACGGCACGCAGATGCCCGCATCGATCGGTCGTGCGGTGGGTCACCCAGTCAAGACACGCGCGTTCCCGTGGTGGCTGATGCCCGTGCTGGCGCCGTTCTCGGAGATGCTGCGCGAGATGCGCGAGATGCGTTATCTGTGGCAGCAGCCGGTGCGCATGGACAACGCCAAGCTCGTGCAGGCGCTCGGCGCCGAACCGCACACACCGTGGGACGAAGCCGTGGGCACGACACTGCGCAGCCTAGGCTGCCACTGAAACCCGCGCGGCCGTCGCCAAGAAGTGGGCAAGATCAGGCGTGCGCTGCCCGGCTACCTTGGCGAGGTCATCCCAGCGGCGCAGTTGCAGTGCATCGGCAGCGTACGGACGCTGCATGAATGCCTCGGCCTCGTGCGCCGAAAACACACCGCCCTGCAATGCCAGGCTCCGTATGGAATCCGCCGACAGACGCGCGTAGTAATGCGCATCCATCGCACACAGGCAGCGCTTGGCATCCACATGCAGGCGGATCGGCTCCAGCACGGCATCGGGAAACGTCGCACGCAGAAACGGCAGCGCAAAGTACTGGTGCTGATCGTCGATGCCGTGGGCGGTGGGCGTTTCACCCTGCAGGTTCAGCAAATGGCCAAGGTCGTGCAGCAGCGCCGCGGTAACCAACGCATCCGACGCGCCGGCCGCCTCCGCCAGCGCCGCCGTCTGCAAGGCATGTTCGAGTTGGGTGACGGGCTCGCCGCTGTAGGCAATGTTGCCGTGGCGATCGAATAGCGTGCGGATGTCGTCGAGGCTCAGGGCCATGATGCTGCGCTGGAGAAAGCGGAACCTTGCAGCCTAGCCGGCCCATGCGGCAGCATAGTGACAACGCACGGTGCATTAGCCCGCGTGATCGGCGCGATTAGAAAGTTTGGTTGGGAATGCCCGGCGCCCGCCCTTATCTTCAGAGCCTTCCCACACACCGGAGCGCAACATGCTCGCAGGACACGCCGTACAGGTCACGCACGCGCTGGAACAGGTCACGGACTATTGGTCGCCGCGCATTGTCGGCCAGGTCAACGACCAATACATCAAGGTCGCCAAGCTCAAGGGCGAATTCGTCTGGCACGATCACCCGAATGAAGATGAGTTGTTCTTTGTGGTCTACGGCCACCTGAAAATCGCTTTCGAAGACCGCGCCGACGTGCACCTCGGCCCGGGTGAATTCTGTGTCGTGCCGCGCGGTGTGCGTCACTTTCCCGTCGCCGACGAGGAATGCGGAATCATGCTGATTGAGACCGTCACCACGCAGCACACGGGTGACGTCATCACCGAGCGCAGCGTGGCGCTTGAGAAGCAACTCAACGGATGAACGCGTCGTAAGCCGTCTTCAAAATCAGCGCCAACACCACCACGATGAACACCTTGCGCACGAAGCGGCTGCCGTGCCGCAGCGCGAGGTGACTGCCGACCTGATTGCCGGCGACGTTGGCGACAGCCATCACCACGCCGAGCTGCCACCAAACGTGGCCCTTGGCGGCCAACAGCAACAGCGCGGCCACGTTGGTCGCCAAGTTGACGATCTTGGTGGACGCCGACGCGTGCAGAAAGTCGTAACCGAACACGCGCACGAACACGATCATCAGAAAGCTGCCGGTGCCCGGGCCGAACACGCCGTCGTAGAAGCCGATGGCGGCGCCGGCCAGCAGGGCTGCCGCACGCTCGCGCCCGCCCTTTAGGCTCGGGGCATGATCGGCGCCGAGGTTCTTCTTGGCAACCGTGTAGACGAGCAGCACGGCCAGCACGAACGGCAGCGCGCGGCGCAGCGGCTCGGCCGGGATATGCATGAGCGCCCACGCGCCCAGCAGCGAAAAGGCAAACGCCGTGACCACGGCGGGCGCCGTCGCGCCCCAATAGATGCGCACTGTGCGGCCGTAACGCACCGCCGCCGTAGCGGTGCCCGACATCGACGCGACCTTGTTCGTGCCGATCAGCGTAGCGGGCGCGATGTTGGGATACGCCGAGAACAGCGCGGGAATCTGCACCAGGCCGCCGCCACCGGCCACGGCATCGATGAGGCCGGCCAGAAAGCCAGCCACGGCGAGCAAAGCGAATTCCATCAGGAGAAACGAAACGGGAAGGATTAGCCCAACGACTTTTGTGACGGGCGGGCGCTGCGCCGCCAGCAGCCGGATGTATCGGGCGCAAAGCCGAGCGCTGCGGCGGCGTCAGCAGAAAGCGCTGCGGGCGGCAGCAGGACGTGGAGTATGCCATGTGCTCTGGCGTACTCATTCACGGCGGCCAAGGCGGTATCGCGCGTGGCCATGTCACCGGAAAACACCATCACGCCCGCCGGCAACCACGCCACCAAACCGCCCAGCACCAGATGCGGCACGAGCGTGATCGGCGCCACGCCGGTCAACACCTCCCCCATTTCAACGAGGAAACAGGGATGCACGCTTGGATGGGCGAGCAGCGTATCAACGGCATGCGCCAACTGCAGCGGCGAGGCAGTCGATGCAATGGCGCCCAGCAGGCGCGGCCGGTCTTCGGGCGTGGCAAGGCGAGTGGAGAGGGTCATGGGCGGCTCTGGCGAAGGCGCCATTGTCATGCAGCGCGCGCATAGGCGTCGACACCGAATGCATTTCTCTTGTGAATGCGCGCGAACCAAAATGGATCGGTCGCCCCACGCGGAGCCGCCATGGCCGATCCGACCCATGCCCTCACCCTGCAATTGCTGCAGTCGCTGGCCGAGCGGCCCCGGCCTTATGCCGAAGTGCTGGAAACGTGGCGGACGTCGTGTCCGCGTTTGTCGATCTGGGAAGACGCGTGCATCGACGGGCTGGTGGACTGCGCGCCCGGATCTCCACCTGAGTTGCATCTCGTGACGGTCAGCGCCCGGGGCCGGGCGCTATTGGCGGCAAGCGCCACCGGTTGAACGCACAAACTAAAAGGCCCTGCCGGGGATCGCCTGGCAGGGCCTTCATTTATTTTGCATCTCCACCGTACATGCGGTGTGTGCTGTCGTCTCCTCGCTCCCGCCTCATTTATCTCGTGCGAAAACCGTAACGCGACTGTAAAAGATGCACCGCAATGCAGCAACTAGAGCAAACCCTTACGGTGCATGAGGCACCAAGTTCAGTCGCTTGGGTGAAATTCGCCGGCATCTTCGCGCATTGTGGCGTCAACGTCGCAACCAGGGCACGCGAGCCGCGATTTCGCCCATGATGCCCCGGCGGAAGGTCAGCACGCAAATCACGAAGATCGCGCCCGTGACCGTGGTGACCGATTCCCCGAGGATATTGAAGCCGTCGATGCCGGTGGCGCCCGCCAGGAAGCTGCCGATGTCGCCAAGCTTGTTTTCCAGCGCAATCACCAGCGCCGCGCCCAGCAGCGGGCCCGACAGGATACCCAGGCCGCCCACCAGCGTCATCAGGATGACCGAGCCGGACATCGACCAGTGCACGTCGGTGAGCGTCTCGAAGCCCAGCACCAACGTCTTGAGCGAGCCGGCCAGGCCCGTGAGCGCCGCCGACAGCACGAAGGCCAGCAGCTTGAAACGATCGGTGTCGTAGCCGAGGGACGTGGCGCGCGGCTCGTTCTCCTTGATGGCCTTGAGGATCTGCCCGAACGGCGAGTGGATCGTGCGCACGATCAGCAGAAACGCCAACGCCACGATGACGAGCACAACGTAATACAGCGTCAGATCGGACGACAGATCCAACACGCCGAACAGCTTGCCGCGCGGCACGCCTTGCAGGCCATCTTCACCGCCGGTGAACGGCACCTGCAGACAGAAGAAGTACAGCATCTGCGCCAGCGCCAGCGTGATCATCGCGAAATAGATGCCCTGGCGACGGATGGCCAGCAAGCCGACGATCAAACCAATGAACGCACCCGCCGCGGTGCCGGCCAGCAGCCCCACTTCAGGCGTGACATGCAGGTCGCGCATCATGTAGCCGGCCACGTAGCCGGCGCCGCCAAAGAACGCCGCATGCCCGAACGACAGCAGCCCCGTGTAGCCCAGCAACAGGTTGAATGCGGAGGCAAACAGCGCGAAGCACAGCAGCTTGGCGACGAACACCGGATACGCGCCCACCAGCGGTGCGGCAATCAGCGCAACCAGCAGCAGGCCGTACAGGACGTATTTGAGGGAAGAAGAGTTGGTCATGTTGGCCGCGCCGCTCATTTCTCTTTACCGAACAGGCCCGCCGGACGCACCAGCAGCACCAGCACCATGATCACGAACACCACGGTCGCCGACGCCTGTGGATAAAACACCTTGGTCAGGCCCTCGATCACGCCCAGGCCCAGGCCGGTGATGATCGAACCGAGAATCGACCCCATGCCGCCAATCACCACCACCGCAAACACGGTGATGATCATGCTCTGCCCCATCAGCGGCGAGATCTGGATGACGGGCGCAGCCAGCACGCCAGCAAACGCCGCCAGCGCCACGCCAAAACCGTAGGTGAGCGTGACCATCAGCGGCACGTTCACGCCAAAGGCTTCGACCAGCTTCGGGTTCTCCGTGCCGGCGCGCAGGTAGGCGCCCAGCTTGGTCTTTTCGATCATGAACCACGTGGCGAAGCACACCGCCAGCGACGCCACCACCACCCACGCGCGATAGTTGGGCAGCATCATGAAGCCGAGGTCGGTGGCACCCTGCAGCAATTCGGGGGTGTCGTACGGCAGGCCCGACACGCCGTAAATGGCGCGAAACACGCCCTCGATGACGAGCGTCACACCCAGCGTGAGCAGCAGGCCATAGAGATGGTCCAGCTTGTAGATGAAACGCAGCAGCGTACGTTCGATCACCATGCCCAGCAGACCGATCACCAGCGGCGAGAGCACCAGCATGGCCCAGTACGGCACGCCCAGGTACGAGAAGCCCATCCACGTGAGCACCGCGCCAAGCATGAACAACGCGCCGTGCGCAAAATTGATGACGTTGAGCAGCCCGAAGATGACCGCAAGGCCGAGGCTCAACATCGCATAGAAGGAACCGTTGACCAGACCCAGCAGCAATTGGCTGAGCATGGCCGGTAGCGGAACGCCGAAGATTTCCATCGCGGTCAGGAAGAGAACACCACACCAACAACGTTGATGACGCCGCCATCCACACGGACAGCGGCGCCGGATTGCCTACGCTTTTACTTCTTCATCAGCGAACACTTCGATTCGGCCGGGGTGGTGAAGGCCTGTTCGCCCGGGATCGTGGCCACGACCTTCAGGTAGTCCCACGGCTTCTTCGATTCGGCCGGCGTCTTCACCTGCAGCAGGTACATATCGTGGATGCCACGGCCGTCCTGGCGGATGTAGCCCTTCGTGTAGAAGTCGTCGATCTTGGTCTTCTTGAGCTGCGCGATGACCTTGTCCGGATCATCCGTGCCGGCAGCCGCCACGGCCTTGATGTAGTTCGACACCGCCGAATAGTCTGCGGCCTGCAAGCTGCTCGGCATCTTCTTCATCTTCATGAAGTAGCGGTTGGCGAACTTGCGCGTGGCGTCGTTCATGTCCCAGTACCAGCTGTCGGTCATCAGCAGGCCTTCGGCCGTCTGCAGGCCCAGGCTGTGCACGTCGTTGATGAACATCAGCAGGCCGGCGATCTTCATCGTCTTGGTGATGCCGAATTCCTTGGCCGCCTTGATCGAGTTGATCGTGTCGCCGCCAGCGTTGGCCAGGCCCAGGATCTGCGCCTTGGATGCCTGTGCCTGCAGCAGGTACGACGAGAAGTCCGACGCCGACAGCGGGTGCTTGACCGAACCCACCACCGTGCCGCCGTTGGCCTTGACCACGGCCGTCGTGTCGTTTTCCAGCGAGTGGCCGAAGGCGTAATCGGCGGTCAGGAAGAACCACGACTTGCCGCCCTGCTTGACCACCGCGCTGCCCGTGCCCTTGGCCAGGGCCACCGTGTCATACGCATAGTGGATCGTGTACGGCGTGCACTCTTCGTTGGTCAAGCGCGCCGTGCCGGCACCGATGTCGATGAACACGCGCTTCTTCTCGGAAGCCACCTTGTTCATGGCCAGGCCCGTGGCGGAGTTCGTGCCGCCCAGCAGCATGTCCAGGCCTTGCTGATCCATCCATTCGCGCGCCTTCGAAGCGGCAATGTCGGCCTTGTTCTGATGGTCCGCCGTCACCAGTTCGATCGGCTTGCCGAGCACCTTGCCGCCCGCATCCTCGATCGCCATCTTGACCGCCTCGACACCACCCTGCCCGTCGATGTCGGCATACAGACCCGAGAGATCGGTGATGTAGCCAATCTTCACCTTGTCGCCGCTCACCTGTGCGTGCGCGCCGAATGCCGCCGCGCCCAGCCCCACCGCCATCAATGCACCAGCCAGCTTCTTGAGTGTCATGGTCTTGTCTCCTGTGTCGTACGCGCCGCGGATCACGCTGGCGCAAGGGTCTTGCAAATCGATCGGGAAAACGCCTTAAACGCCGAGCAGCTCGTGCAGCACCGGCATCTTGTCCTGCAACTGCGCCGCTTCGAAGCGCTCGACGATGCGGCCGTGTTCCATCACATAGAAGCGGTCTGCCAGCGGCGCGGCAAAGCGGAAGTTCTGCTCCACCATCACCACCGTGTAGCCACGCTTCTTGAGCATCAGGATCATGCGGGCCAGCGCCTGCACGATCACCGGGGCCAGTCCTTCGGAAATCTCATCGAGCAGCAGCAGGTTCGCGCCGGTGCGCAAGATGCGCCCCACCGCCAGCATCTGCTGCTCGCCCCCCGACAGGCGCGTGCCCTGGCTCTGGCGGCGCTCGGCCAGGTTCGGGAACATCTCGTAGATCTCGTCGATGCTCATGCCGGCATTGCCGGTCTTGGCCACCTGGCCCTTCAATACCGGCGGCAGCATCAGGTTCTCTTCGCACGAGAGGCTCGAGAAAATGCCGCGCTCTTCGGGGCAGTAGCCGATGCCGCAATGGGCGATCTTGTGCGTGGGCAGGTCGATCGTTTCTACCCCCTGGCCGCTCGCGTCATGCACGACGATGGAGCCCTTGCGCGTGCCCACCAGGCCCATGATGGCGCGCAGCGTGGTGGTGCGGCCCGCGCCATTGCGGCCGAGCAGCGTGACGACCTCGCCGCGGTTCACGGTCAGGTCGACACCATGCAGGATGTGCGATTCGCCGTACCAGGCGTGCAGGTCCTTGATCTGGAGCGCGGGCGTGCTCATGCAGTGTTCTCGTGTGTTCGGGTCTAGCGTTCGCTTACGTTTGATACGCGGCATGCAGCCGCGTCGCGTGATCGATCAGCGTCGATCAGTGGCCTCAATGGGCTCAATGGCCTTCCAGCGCCGCATCGGCGGTGCCCATATAGGCTTCCATCACCTGCGGGTTCTTCGAGACGTCTTCGTACGGGCCTTCGGCCAGGATCTGGCCGCGCTGCAGCACCGTGATCTTGTCGGCGATGGACGAAACTACGTTCATGTTGTGTTCGACCATCAGGATCGTGCGGCCCCGCGCGACGCGCTTGATCAGCTCCGTTACACGGTCCACGTCTTCGTGGCCCATGCCCTGCGTGGGCTCGTCGAGCAGCATCAGCTCGGGCTCCATCGCCAGCGTGGTGGCAATTTCCAGCGCGCGCTTGCGACCGTAGGGCAGCTCCACCGTCACGGTGTGCGCGAACTGCGTCAGGCCCACCTGTTCGAGCAGCTCCATCGCCCGCGTATTCAACGTGTTGAGCGACTGCTCGCTGCGCCAGAATGCGTACGCCGTACCGAGCTGCCGCTGCAAACCAACGCGAACGTTTTCCATCACCGTCAGATGCGGAAACACGGCGGAGATCTGGAACGAGCGGATCACGCCGCGGCGTGCGATCTGCGCCGGCTTTTCCGAGGTGATATCGACGCCGTTGAACAGAATCGTGCCGCGCGTGGGCACCAGGAATTTGGTCAGCAGGTTGAAACAGGTCGTCTTGCCGGCACCGTTCGGGCCGATGAGCGCATGGATGGACCCACGCTGCACGCGCAGGTTGACGTCGGACACGGCGGTAAAGCCTTTGAAGCCCTTGGTCAGTCCACGCGTTTCGAGAATGATGTCCTGCGCCATGATTCCCTCTTGTCTCCCGCCCTTTTTATGGTGCGGATGATTGTCAACGGCTGTTGCGTTGCAAAACATCGGGGTTTTTACCGAGACGATTACACCCCGCTTACGCCCCGGAAACCCGCACCGGTATTGGCTTTCCGCCTCACAGGAGGGAGTTACGTAGAGTTACCTATCGGGGCAATGCGGATTGCGTATTCATATGACACGGGCGGTGTGTCACGCCCGTGTCATCGGTATCGGAACCGGCGTCAGGCTGGCAGGGCCTCGCCGCGGGCACGGGCCTTGCGCGCGGCACGGATCATCTCGCTCGCCTTCTCCGCAATCATGATCGTCGGTGAGTTGGTATTGCCCGACGTAATCGTCGGCATGACGGACGCGTCGACGACCCGCAGCCCTTCGATGCCGCGCACCCGCAGTTGGGCGTCGACCACCGCGTTTGCATCATCGGCGCGCCCCATGCGGCACGTGCCGACCGGGTGGAAGATGGTCGTGCCGATCTCGCCGGCGGCGCGGGCGAGATCCTCGTCGGTTTGAAACCTCGCGCCGGGCAGGTACTCCTCGGGCTTGTATTGCGCCAAGGCCGGCTGTGCAACGATGCGGCGCGTGAGGCGCAGCGAATCGGCCGCGACCTTGCGGTCTTCCTCTGTGGACAAGTAGTTCGGGGCGATGCTCGGCGCAGCAAACGGGTCGGCAGACGTGACATGCACCGTGCCGCGCGAGGTCGGCCGCAGGTTGCACACGCTCGCGGTAAACGCATTGAACGCGTGCAGCGGATCGCCAAACTTGTCGAGCGAAAGCGGCTGCACGTGATACTCCACGTCGGGCCGCGACACGTGCGGATTCGAGCGCGCGAACACGCCCAGCTGCGACGGCGCCATGCTCATCGGCCCGCTCTGGTTGAACGCGTATTGCATGCCGATAAGCGCCTTGCCCCACCATTTGGAAGCGCGCGTGTTGAGGGTGGGCACGCCGTTCACCTTGACCACGCTGCGCAATTGCAGATGGTCCTGCAGGTTTTCTCCCACACCCGGCAATGCCTGGCGCACCGGAATGCCAAGCGCTTGCAGACGCTCCGGCTGGCCGATGCCCGCCAGCTCCAGCAACTGCGGCGAGTTGATCGCGCCGGCCGAAAGGATCACCTCTTCGCGCGCGGCCACCGTGTAGTCCTGCCCGGCCCCGCGATACGTCACGCCGGTGCAGCGCTTGCCGTCAAACGTCAGCGCCCGCACTTGCGCACCCGTGACGATCGTCAGGTTCGGCCGCTGCGATGCCGGGCGCAGAAAACCCTTGGCGGTGTTCCAACGAATGCCGCGCTTCTGGTTGACCTCGAAGTAGCCGACGCCGAAGTTGTCGCCGCGGTTGAAGTCACTCGTGCGCGGAATGCCCGCCTGCACGGCCGCCTCGATGAAAGTCTCCAGCACCTGCCAGTGCAGGCGTTGCGGCTCGACCCGCCATTCGCCGTTCGCGCCGTGCCATGCGTTCGCGCCGCCGTGATGGTTCTCGCTGGCCTTGAACAGTGGCAGCACGGCATCCCACTTCCATGAATCGTCGCCGGTGATGGCGGCCCAGCCGTCGTAATCCTCGCGCTGGCCGCGCATGTAGATCATCCCGTTGATCGACGAGCACCCACCCAGCACACGGCCACGCGGGTAGCCGAGCGATCGGCCGTTCAGGCCGGGTTCTTCGCGCGTGCGATAGAGCCAATCAGTGCGCGGGTTGCCGATGCAATACAGATAGCCCACGGGGATGTGGATCCAGTGGTAATCGTCCTTGCCGCCCGCTTCCAGCAGCAGCACGGAGACGTCGGGGTCGCGGGTCAAACGGTTGGCGAGGACGCAGCCTGCGGACCCTGCGCCGATGATGATGTAGTCGTAGGTTTCCATGTCTCCGTGCTTCTTTTCCTTGGTGTTATTGGTTTTTATTGTTGTGGTGCAACCAACTCACTTCAAATCAAATCCGCGAAGCCAACCACTCCGTCATCTTCCCAAACACCTCACTACGCAGCGGTTCTGCTTCGTTGAAGATCTCGTGATAGCCCCTGTCGAACCACGCCAAGGTCCGCAGATCCTCAGGCGCATTCGCATAGAAATCCCGGCTGCCTGACGGATCGACAATCGAATCCGCGCCACCGGCCATCAGCAGCATCGGCGCTTCCAGGCGCGGCGCATCCTGCTGCGCCTGCGTGATCGCATTGAGCATGAACTCCAGCAATGATGCGCTGATTGTGCCCTGCACCAGCGGGTCCGCTCGATAGGCCGGCGCGACGCTCGGGTCATGCGAGAGCTTGGCCGGGTCCACGGGATTGGGCACCGCCAGCTTGGGCGCCAGCGCAGAAAGAACGCCACGCACGATGCCCGCCCCGGGCGGCAGTTTCACGCGCAGCGCGGGCGATGACAGCAGCACGCCACGCACGGGCCGGATGCGCGCAGTGGTGAAGCGCGCGACGATCAATCCGCCCATGCTGTGCCCGAGCACAAACGGCATCTCGTGCCATTCGGCGACGGCCGCGTCGATGATTTCTGCGAGATCGGTGAGGTAGTTGTCTTGCGCGTCGAGCGCCATGCGCGGGCCGCCGCTCTTGCCGTGGCCGCGCAGGTCGAAAGCCCGTACGCGCAGGCCCAGGTCGGTGAGCACCTTGGCCACATGCGGATAGCGGCCGCTGTGTTCCGCCATGCCGTGGACGAGGATGACGGTGCCACGCGGTGTGCCCATGTCGGGCTCGGGCAACCAGGTGCGGACCAGCAGTTCAGTGCCGTCCTTCATGCGCTGGCGCGTTTCTAGTGCTTGATGGGCGATGGCCTGAGCGGGGGCTTGCGTCATCGGCGTCTCCTCCTTGGGTTGCCAGATTGTGGCATAGACGCCGCCTGTCGCAATCCGCGTCAGTAGAGCGGCCCGTCAGTGACAGCAGGCGTTGGTGTCGCCGCCTTCGCCACCTTCGCCGGCCACGCCCTGGAGGATCGGGCAATCGGGGCGATCATCACCGTGGCACGCATTGGCGAGCGTCATGAGCGTATCGCGCATGCTCTGCAGCTCGCTGATGCGCGCGTCGAGATCCGCCACGTGGCGCAGGGTGACGGCCTTCACATCGGCGCTGGCGCGCTCGCGGTCGTTCCATAGCGAAAGCAGCGTGCGAATCTCTTCCAGCGAGAAGCCCAGCGAGCGCGACCTGTGGATAAAGCGCAGCACGTGCACCGCCCGCGCGTCGTACATGCGGTAGTTGCCTTCGGTGCGCGGGCTGGGCGGCAGCAGGCCAATGCTTTCGTAGTAGCGGATCATCTTGGCCGACACGCCACTGGCCTTTGCGGCCTCGCCAATGTTGACGGGGCCTTGGGTCTCGTTGAGGTCCGTGCGAGTCATGCGTTGTCTCCGGTGGCGCGCCAGCGGCGCAGCATCAGCGCATTGGTGACCACGCTCACGCTGGAGAACGCCATGGCTGCGCCGGCAAAGGTGGGGTTCAGCAAGCCGAATGCCGCCAGCGGAATGCCCACCACGTTATAGACGAAGGCCCAGAACAGGTTCTGCCGAATCTTGGCGACGGTGCGGCGCGACAGGTCCAGCGCGTCGCTCACCAGACGCGGCTCACCACGCATGAGGGTGATACCGGCGGCTTGCATCGCCACATCTGTGCCCGTGGCCATGGCGATGCCGACATCGGCCGCCGCCAGCGCAGGCGCATCGTTGATGCCATCGCCCACCATCGCAACCACATGGCCGCTCTGCTGCCACGCCGTCACGCGCGCGGCCTTGTCTTGCGGCAGCACTTGCGCGGCCACTTCGTCGATCCCCAATGCCTGGGCCACGCTGCGCGCGGCGCCTGCATTGTCGCCCGTCACGAGCGCGGTATGCACACCACGCGCCTGCAAGGCGGCCACGGCATCCCGGGCACCGGGCTTGAGTGCATCGCCAAACGCGATCAGGCCACGCAGTTGCACGCCGCCTTCATCACGCTGAGCGAGCCACGAGACGGTATTGCCTTGTGCTTCCAGCGCATCGGCACGCGCTTGCAATGCACTGCGATCCAGCCCCAGTTCATCCATCCACCGCGCATTGCCGAGTTGCAGCGATGCGCCATTCACGATGCCGCGCGTGCCGCGTCCGGCCAACACTTCCGGCGATTGCGCGGGCGTGATTGTGCGGCCCTGCTCCTCGGCATAGTCGCGCGTGGCCTGCGCAAGCGGATGCGTGTTCTCAGCCTGCAGCGCGGCAAGCTGATCGAGCAGCGTGTCGGCGCCGATGCCGGATGCCGCTTCGACCGCCGTCACGCGCGGCTTACCGACGGTGAGCGTGCCCGTCTTGTCGAAGACGACGAAATCCACCTGCTGTGCGCGCTCCAGCGCCTGCGCATCGGCAATCAGGATGCCGCGCCGCGCACCAGCACCGGTGCCCGCCATGATGGCGGACGGCGTGGCAAGACCCAGCGCACATGGGCAGGCAATCACCAGTACGGCCACGGCGTTGACGATGGCCGTCTCCCACCCTGCACCGGCGATGGTCCAACCGGCCAGCGTGAGCAACGCCGCCACCAGCACCGCCGGCACAAAGATCGCGCTTACGCGGTCGACCAGTTGCTGGATCGGCGGCTTGGCGGCCTGCGCGTCTTCCACGAGGCGGATGATGCGCGAGAGCATGGTGTCTGCGCCGATCGCCGTGGTGCGCACGAGCAGCACGCCATCCGTGGCGATGGCGCCGGCAGTCACGCGGTCGCCTTCGCGCTTGGGCACGGGCAGGCTTTCGCCGGTGAGCATGGATTCATCGACGTGGCTTGCGCCTTCCAGCACCACGGCATCCACGGGGATGCGTTCCCCGGCACGCACAGACACCACGTCGCCCACGCGCACCTGGGCCACGGGGATATCGCGCAGCGTGCCATCGGCGCCACGCACGCGAGCGGTGTCGGGGCGCAGTGCCTGCAGCGCCCGGATAGCCTGCGCGGTCTGGCGCTTGGCACGCACTTCCAGCCACTTGCCAAGCCGTACCAGCGTAATGACCACGGCTGCGCTTTCGAAGTACAAGTGCGGCTCATGGTGCATCCCGTCCGCACCGGCGCGCCACCACAGCCACAGCGACAACCCATACGCCGCCGACGTGCCGAGCGCGACCAGCAGATCCATATTGCCGGCACCCGCGCGCACCGCCTTCCAGCCCGCTTTATAGAAGCGCGCGCCAATCACGAACTGCACCGGCGTCGCCAAGAGCCATTGCGCCCAGGCGGGCAACATCCAGTCACCGCCGAACCACCCCGCGATCATCGGCAATACGAGCGGCACGGAGAGTGCGGCGGCAATCCACACGGGGCCGGCACCTTCCCAAAAGTCGGGTTGCGCAGCAGAGGGAGCGGCGGTTTCATCGGAAGCGACGCGCGCCTCATAGCCGGCGCCCATCACAGCGGCAATCAGTGCATCGCTGGCGGCACCGCCCTGCACGCGAGCGCGCTCGGTCGCGAGATTCACGCTGGCGTCGCTCACGCCAGGCACGGCGCGCAAGGCACGTTCGACACGGCCTGCACAGGCGGCACACGTCATCCCGCTGATATCGAGATCGGTGGAGGTCACGTCGGCAAGGCTGGCGGCGGTCATGGAAGCGTCCGTTCTAAAGAAGATGGCATCAGCCTAGACCTTCCCATCTTGGTAAGGTCAAGCCCGCATTTTACGCTTGCGTTTCCAACGATGGGAAGGTTCATACTCCTCTCGTGATTCTCTCTTCCCTCTTTCAGGAGCAAACCATGACGACGTCTTCCACGACCTTTTCCGTGAGTGGCATGAGCTGCGGCCATTGCGTGTCGGCCGTCACGCGTGCGGTGCAGCAGGTCGATGCCGGTGCCAATGTGAAGGTGGACCTGGATAAGCAGACCGTTGCCGTCACCAGCGGGGCCAGCACCGACGCGGTCAAGGCCGCCATCGAGCAAGCCGGCTATCCGGTCAAAGCCTCCGCCTGAAGCCTGTGCGGGCAACAAAAAAGGCGTGCCGCTGTGGCACGCCTTTTTGTTTGCGCGGAAACCGCTCAGAAGCGGTAGCCGACGTTCAGGAAGGTCACGACCGGATTGATCTTGATCTTCGCTTCGCTCACAACGTGGACACCAGTGGCCGTCGTGCTGTCGATCGTTGCCGTCGTCTTCAGCGGCAGATACGACACCGACAGGCCAACGAACCAGTCCTTGGTGATGGCGTAAGTAGCACCCACGTTCAGCACCGGGTTCAACGAACCGTCGGTCGACACGTTGCTCTTGCTGCCCGGGCCCGCCAGCTTCGTCTGGAAGGCGCTGTTCGTGATCTTCTCGTCGGAGAACCACGTGTAGTTCAGGCCCAGGCCGACATACGGGCGGAACTTGGTGTCGGCGTTGAAGAAGTACCACTTCGCCAGCACGGCCGGGCTCCATTGCTTGGCCGAGCCGATTTCGCCGTAACCCGACAGCGCGCCGGTGCCTTCGATCTTGTGGCGGGGCGGAATGCCGCCGACCAGTTCAACGGCAATGTTGTCGGTAAAGAAGTGCGTGAAGGCGAGACCAACGGTATCGGCTTCCTGGATCTTGGCGCCGGTGCCGGACTGCGATTGATTCACCGGCATCCCGCCGATGCTCTTCACCAATAGCGGGTCGCTCGAGCTGTTCGGCATCACGCGGAACCAGCCGAGGCTGACGATGTTGCTGCCGGCAGCCTGTGCGTGCGCGGCGGTGGCGAGGATCATCCCGGCGGCGGCCGCCAGTGCTTTTTTATAGGCCATCTCTGTATGTGCTCCTGTGTCAGACGCATCCGATGCAGACGGTTGAACCGTTTGCGGTGCGTTCTAAGTCTCCTCCCAGGCGGAAGGGATGGCCATTATCCCGTCTGATTGCCTTGGCTAGAACCCTTTTTCTAGAGGTTTCCTGTTACAGGCAACGCGCCAAATCAGCCTGCAGCGGGCGTCTTCAGCACATGCTCAGTTTTTAAACAGACTTGGACTTGGACAGGGCGAGCACGCACGCGGCCAGATCCCACAGGGCATTGCCAACGCTTTTGAAGACCACTGGCGACACCGGCGCGGGCTGCGCCAGCGTGTCCGGCGGCGTATCCACGCACTGTTGTAACGGCCGCACACGCGACCACGGTACGCCCGCCTGCAGCAGGTCGCCGGCTTCGGCTTCCAGGTCGACCAGGGTATCGGCGTACAGCCGGTCGACCGCAGCGGCATGCACACACAAGCGCGGCGGAAGCTCAGCCATGTCGGGCCGGAACGCGCCAACGGCGGCGATGAAGTGGTGGGCGCCCCACGCATAGCCGGCAGGGTGGCTCGGGTCGCCCAAATCCGGCAGCACCGGTTGCGATGACGGCGTGGCGGTAATGACCAGAGGCGTCTGCGGCAACACCACACGGGCAGCATCTGCCACGCCGGCCGCATCGCCACCCGCCAGCGCGGTGGCATCCATGCCGAGCGCGCGGGCGTACCCCGCCAGCCCATCCGCGCTGGCAGCCGTGCGCGCGATGATCGTGACGCGCCGTGTGCCCAGCCCGAAGCGGAAGGCTTCCAGATGCGCGCGTGCCTGGGCCCCGGCGCCGATCAGCAACAAATCCCCGGCCGGCTCAGGCGCCAGCAAGCGCGCCGCCAGCAATGACACAGCGGCTGTGCGGTGTGCGGTGACAGTCGGGCCATCCAGCATGAGCCGGCGCTCGCCGGTGCGGGCGTCCATCACCACCACCTCGCCGTGAATGGCAGCCAAGCCCCGGGCGGGGTTGTGCGGGTGCACGGTGATCATCTTGGTGACGGCGATGTCGGCATTGGACGCCGGCATCAGCAGCAAACTGCCACCATCAGCCACCGGCATCACAAGCCGTGCGGGCGCCTGGGCACGGCCCGCGCGCGCATCGCGCAACACTTGGGCGATGGCATCGGCCAACGCGGCATACGGCAAGCGGGCCGCCGTGGTGGCAGCGTCGAGGGTCTGCAGCATGGAGCTCCCGCAGCGGAGGAAACGTCGGACGGACCTTATGCCACGGCGCGGCGCGCGGGGGGCGTGCGGCGCGTAAGCAAGCCGGCGCTGATAAGGAGCTGAGCGGCAGCGTAGCTCCACCAGATCGCCAGCTCGTGATCAGTAAACGGGAAGACGAACACGCTGATGCCGATCATGGCGTCGGAAGCCGCAAAGGCGAGTGCGCCCCAAGCCGTCAGCGGCCCAGGCAGGCGCGCCAGCAATGCCGCGCACACCATCGCCGAGAGCACCAGCATGTAGACGATCACGGGCCCCTTCAACTCGCCCAGGCCCGGCCAGTACCACAGCAACATGCCGATGGCCACGCCGATCATCACGCCGACGCCAATCATGCGGATGGCCGACGACGCCCCACGCAACCCCACCAGCACCCGCAGGTAACACAAGTGCGCCAGCAGGAAACAGCCCAGCCCCGCCATGAACGAGAACGCCAGCCACGGTAGCGCAAGCCATAGATCGCCGAGTGCGGAGAACACCATCGCGCCGATCAGCCAGCGCCGCTCGCGCGGAATCTCGTGCTGCGAGGCGGCGCGCGCCAGCAGCAGCGCCATCAGCATTTTCCAAAGCGGCTGCGCAACGATGCGGCCCACCAGTGGCGTGCCGGGTGGCACTTCGACGGCCACCATGGTCAGCATGCCGCCATAGGTGACGCCTGCCACTGCAGCAGCCACCCACCACGCGCGAACCCGTGCCGGCATGCCGTAGCCGCCTGACAGATGCGCCGGCGCGTGCACCGGATGCGTGGTGTGTCCCTCAACCATCATGGTCTCCCGCCCAAGACAGGCGTTTCATATCAGCAAAGTGATGTCGGCTTGCAGCGTGACACGCCGTGCACCCTGGCGCAAGGCGCGAGTCTACCCACCAAGGTGGGATAGCGGCAACGCGCCATCCCGCTTCAAGGCCGTCAGAACGATATTGGAACGCACGTTGTCCACACCCGGCACGCGCATCAGCTTGCGCATGACGAATTCCGACAGCGCGGGCAGATCGGGCACCACCACACGCAGCATGTAGTCGGCGTCGCCGGCCACGGAATAGCACTCCTGCACTGCGTCGAGCAGGCTGATCTCTTCGTGAAAGCGTTCGACGATGGCGTCGCCGTGGTGCGCGAGCTTGACGCTGGCAAACACCGTCACGCCCAATCCCAGCCCCGTCGGCGAAAGCACCACCCGGTAGCCCTCGATCACGCCTTCCGATTCAAGCCGCGCGAGGCGCCGCCCGACCTGGCTGGCCGACAGGTGAACCTGCTCCGAGAGCTGCTGATGCGTCGCACGCCCATCGCGCTGAAGGGCCGCCAGCAGGGCCAGATCGAAGGTATCGAGCGAAATCATGCACATCTCCTGCATTGATAGACTGAATTCTGCACGATTTCCGCAAACAATGCGCAATGGGTGGTGGTTTTGCGGCCAACCCGCGTGGGCGCGCCCATACACTGGCCGGACTCTGATTGCACAAGATCGACATTACAAATGGCCATGGCAACCACCGCCCCCGACGCAGCCCAAAACGCCGCCCCGGCCGGCTTCAACGGCACCCTGACCGACAAGCTGCGCGAGCAATTCGCAGAAGGCCTCGATGGCCAGACGCTACGCGCCGACTTCACCATGCAACAACCGGTGCACCGCTACACCGCCGCCGATCATGCAACGTGGCGCACGCTGTACGATCGCCAGGAAGCGCTGCTGCCGGGCCGTGTGTGCGATGAATTCCTGCAAGGCCTGTCGACGCTGGGCATGAGCCGCGATGCCGTGCCGTCATTCGACCAGCTCAACGAGACGCTGATGCGCGCCACCGGCTGGCAGATCGTTGCTGTGCCGGGCCTGGTGCCCGACGAAGTGTTTTTCGATCACCTGGCCAACCGCCGTTTCCCCGCAAGCTGGTGGATGCGCCGCCCCGATCAGCTCGATTACCTGCAAGAGCCGGATTGCTTTCACGATATCTTCGGCCACGTGCCGCTGCTGATTAACCCGGTCTTTGCCGACTACATGGAAGCCTACGGCAAGGGTGGCCTGAAGGCCGCTCGCCTGGGCCAGCTCGACATGCTCGCGCGCCTGTACTGGTACACGGTGGAGTTCGGCCTGATCCGCACACCGGCTGGTCTGCGCATCTACGGTGCGGGCATCGTGTCGAGCAAGAGTGAATCGGTGTACGCACTGGATTCGGCCAGCCCGAACCGCATCGGCTTTGACGTGCGCCGCATCATGCGCACGCGCTACCGGATCGACACGTTCCAGAAGACCTACTTCACCATCGACAGCTTCGAACAGTTGTTCGATGCCACGCGCCCGGACTTCACGCCGCTGTATGAAGAACTCGCTGCGCTGCCGACCATTGGCGCGGGTGATGTGGTGGATGGCGATGTGGTGCTGAACGTCGGCAACCGCGAAGGTTGGGCAGACACTGCGGACATCTGATGGCAGATAGTCGAGCGCTGACTATACTGCGCGCATTCAAGACCGAACTCCGCACCCCATCATGATGCCGACCCTGAACGAAGACCAACGCAAGGCCCTCTTTGCCGAACTGCCCGGCTGGACGCTACAGAGCGAGCGCGACGCCATCCAGAAGACCTTCACCTTTGTCGACTTCAACGCCGCGTTCGGCTTCATGACGCGCGTGGCGATCAAGGCCGAGCAGATGAATCACCATCCGGAGTGGTTCAACGTGTGGAATCGGGTGGACATCACCTTGTCCACACATGACGCGAACGGGCTCACGCACCGTGATGCAGATCTCGCGCGCTTTATCGAGCAGGCCGCGAAAGGCACGAGCGCCACCGGCGCAAAGTAACGACCAGCAATGCTGGCGTTCAGCCCTGTGTGGCTGCGCGCCACGCCTCATAAGCTGCCCGCGCCTTGTCGCCCAATTGCTCAGGGGCGATGCGGGTGGCGCCTTGTACAATCATCAGCGCATACGGCTTGGCCAGCGCCGACGCCTCGGCACACAGCCGCAGTTCCTCGCCTTCGGCGGGCGAACGGGCACGCCAGAAATTGATGGCGGCCTCCAGATCGGTGATGGTGAGCAGGGCGGTCATCCGCGCATTGTAGCGCTGCCAAATCACGCCGATCGCCCCTTTTTGCCTTTTCCGCCCCGCACTCTGGATCGAGTCAATGCGCATCCTGCTGATTGAAGATGACCGTGCCATCGCCAGCGGCATCCATGCCGGACTCACACAAGCCGGGCATCGCGTACATGTCGTGCACGACGGCGTCTTTGCCACTGAACAACTCGCCAGGCAGACACACGATCTGGTGATCCTCGATCTTGGGCTGCCCGGTATCGATGGCATGACGTTGCTGTCGCAGTTTCGGGCACGCGATCGCGTGACGCCCGTGCTGATCCTGACGGCACGCGACGGTCTGCTCGACAAGGTGAACGGCCTGAACGCCGGTGCCGACGATTACCTGCTCAAGCCGTTCGAGATGCTCGAACTGGTGGCCCGCGTGGGCGCATTGCTGCGCCGTCGCAACGATTCAACCGAACCCGCCGCACGCCCTGACGTCCTTGTCGGACGGCTTCGCATGAGCGGCGTGGAACGGCGCATCTTTGTCGATGCCGCGCCGCTGGAACTGTCGCCGCGCGAATTTGCCGTGCTGGAGTTGCTGATGCTGCGCCAGGGGCGGGTCGTCAGCAAGGTGCAGTTGCAGGACCACCTTGCCAGCTTCGGGCACGCCATCGGCGAGGCCAGTCATGATGTGGTGGGCGATACGGCCATCGAAGTCTATGTGCACCGCGTACGCCGCAAGATCGAGCATTCCGAGGCGGAGATCGTCACGGTGCGCGGCTTCGGTTACCTGTTGCAGGCACGCGCCCCGGCGTAGTCCTGGCCCATGTTCAAGCGCCACCGCCCTGCCTCGTCGTCGGCTTCATCAGCTCCGGCCAAGGGTGCTGGCAACGGTGCCATCAGCCTGCGCCTGCATCTGTTGCGTGCGCTGGCAACACCGCTGTTTGGTTTGATCGTCGGTACCGGCGCGCTGTCGTATTGGCTGGCGGCTCACTACACCGCCCAGGTGTTCGATCGCGCATTGGTGGGCGTGGCCAACACGCTGGCCGAACAGTTGCGCATCGCTGGCCCGAACGTGCCGGCGGCCAAACTCTACGACATCGCCCTCACAGCACAGACGCTCGTACAGAACAGCGGCGAAGACCGCATCTACTGGCGCATTTCCGGTCCCACAGGCACGCTGGTCGGGCGCGACACGCCGCTGGGCTATGGTTCGGGCCAGGTCCGCATTGGCGAAGCACGCGTGTTCTATAGCTGGATCGACGGCAAACAGGTGCGCGCCGTGCATCTGCTCGTTCCGGGCGTGAGTGCTGAGGTGCCCAGACCTCGCTCGCCGCGCCAGCCTGTGCCGCCCGAACCTGAAGACGACGTCACGCGCCCAGCGCTTGCGCCAACGCAGGCGCAGACGGCACCGGCACTCAACCCATCGAATCCGCCCGACACCATGAAGGCCGAAGACGGCATCGTCGTGGAAGTCGCGGAGCTGCTGGACCATCGCGATACGGCCGCCAAGGAAGTGCTGCTGTCGGTATCGATTCCGTTGATCTTGCTGTTGGCAATCGGGGGGCTGATCCTCTCCCTCGTGCTCAAGGAAGAACTGCAGCCGTTGCAGACGCTGGCCGACACGCTCAACAAGCAGAGCGCACGATCGGTGACGCCGCTGCCCGCAGAATCGGCGGAACGCGTGCCCGCCGAACTGCAACCGCTCATCAATGCGATGAACGCGCTGCTGGCCCGGCTGCGCGACGCACTGGAAGCGCAGCGTACCTTTATCGCAGACGCTGCACATCAACTTCGCACGCCGCTTACCGCGTTGAAGCTGCATGCCGATCGCGCAGTCGATGCAAAGACGTTGGACGATGCCCGCCCTGCACTGCTGGAGCTGCAATCAGGTGCCAACCGCGCCGTGCGCCTGTCCAACCAGTTGTTGACGCTGGCGCGTGCCGAGCCAGGCATGACGCTCGATCAGCTGGGCCCGCCGATGCGGGTCGATCTCGTCGCGCTGGCGTTCGATACCGGCGCCGAGTGGGTGCCGCGCGCCCTCGCGCGGGGGCTGGATCTGGGCTTTGAGGCCTGGCCGCAAGAAGCCACGTCGCCGGGTTCCTTGCAGGCGCCGGTGCTGGCCAACGCGGTGCTGCTGCGCGAGGCCATCAACAACCTGCTCGACAACGCGATCAAATACGTGCCGGCCGGCGGACGCGTGACCTTGCGCGCAGGTATGGAGGCAGACGCTGCATCCCAGTGGTGGGGTGTGGTGAGTGTGGAAGACAATGGCCCGGGCATTCCACCCGAGCGGCGCGGTGAAGTTTTCCAGCGCTTCTTCCGTGGGGATGCGGACCACCGCCCCGGACAACCGCAAGGTAGCGGCCTGGGCCTGGCCATCGTGCACGACATCGTGCGTCTGCACGGCGGCACCGTCGCCATTGATGATGCGACTGCACGTGATGGCAGCCGGGTGATGCGCTTCGTGTTGCGCCTGCCGCTGGCAAGCGAATCCGTCTGAACGACCGACCTTCGGCTTACTTCTTCTTGCGCTTCTCGGGCGGTGCCAGCATCGTGCCGCGGCACTTCTTCGCGCCGCAGCGGCACGCAAACTGTTCCTTCAGTGCCTTGGTCTGGCGGCCTTCGATGACGAGGCCGTAGTCGTAGAACAGTTCTTCGCCGGGTTCGATGTCGCGCAGCGCGTGAATGAACACGTGGCCATCCTTTTCTCGCGCCTCGCAGTTCGGCTTGCAGGCGTGGTTGATCCAGCGCGCGCGGTTGCCACCAAACTTGGCGTCGATCACGCTGCCGTCTTCCAGGCTGAAGTAGAACGTGTGATTCGGGTCGGACGGGTCATGCGGATGGCGGCGCAGTGCCTCCTTCCACGTGATGTGCTCACCCTTGTATTCGATGATCTTCTTGCCGCGTGCAATGGCCACCACGGCATACACACCGCGCCCGTGCACGCCGGATTCGCGCACCTCGATGCGATCGCGGCGGCGCAGTTTGGCCGGAGCTTCCGGCGTGGGCGAGGACTCAGCCAGAGCCGGCGTGGCATCAGGAGACGTGCGTGTCATGAGGAAATGGCGCAGTAAAGCGAAACAAGAACGTCGATCAACGAAGCCGTGAGCCTACACCAAAAGCATGGCTTCTCGACACGTGCCGCAACCTCATGTCGTCCTGCCAATGTGGATAACCCGGCCTGCAACTGTGGATAACTACCGGCAAAGCCTGTTGGCTGTCTGTGGCTGCCCTGTCGACGGTGTGGGCACAACTGATGGGGTTCCCAGCCGGGGGGTCGGAAAAATCAGCAAGCTATCCACGCGAGGACACACACCCTACCCTCGGTTTTACTTGCAACAAGTGCTTGAACATAAAGCGCTTTTTCCACTTATCCACAGAAACTATCCACCGTTATCTACTACTACTATTTGTATACATAAGAAAAAAGGTAAACCAACCAATCGACTTGCGTCGAACCTATCAGCGAGCAGACAGCCAACCGCAAATCAGAACATCGCGCGTTAGCATTCATGTGACTGGATCGCCTCGCAACGTAGAGCCCATGCGGTTTTGCGGAACCCACATGCCATGCGCCGTTACAAAGCTCAAGTGCCGACGCTGTTCGCATGCCGGTATCATGTCGCCCTTGGAGCCATCCCCCGGACGCTCTGTTGTGTGTTTTATCTACTCTTGAAGGGAGTCAAGCAATGACGAAAACCGAACTGATCGACGCCATCGCCAGCGGCGTAGACGGTCTGACCAAGGCCAAGGCCGAGCAGGCACTGAACGTGACGCTGCAAGCCATCATGGAATCCGTTGGCAAGGGCGATGCGGTCAGCCTCATCGGCTTTGGTACCTTCAGCCAAGGCGAGCGTGCCGAGCGTATGGCCCGCAACCCGCGCACCGGCGAAGAAATCAAGGTCGAAGCGGCCAAGACGGTCAAGTTCAAGGCCGGCCAGAAGTTCAAGGACGCTGTCAACGCCTAAGGCAATGACAACCCTCGGCGTGACCAGCCGGTCTGGTTAGCGCCAACGGCGTGGCATGCCATTGCATGCGTGAATCGACCGCAGCATTGGCGTACCACGTCGGAAGGCCTGTCTCCCCGTCAGGCCATCCCTTCCCCCTCTTCCATGTCCCGCCCTTTCCTGCGCAATTCGCTCACTCTGCGCATTGCCCTACCAATCGTTCTGATCGCACCGGTCCTCTGGTTTGCCGGTTGCGCGACACCGCCTGCGCGTCCGCAAGCCGAACCGCTGCCTGACAACGAAGTCGTGCAGACCCGGCCAGGTGCCACGCCACGCGAAAAGATGATCGAGATTGCCCTGACCGAATGGGATCGGTGGGGGCGCCAGGTGGTGCGCGTGGGGCGTGACGATACGTATTGCGTGGCAGGCGGTGGGTTTCCCGACCAGCCGCAGGGCCGCTGGCTGACGGCCGACGACCCCACCCCTGCCCCGTCCGATGAAGAAAGCGGCACCGACATGCCGTTGCCCAACGCAGCTGCCACGTCTGCGGTACCGCCCCCTGCGCCTTGCCTGCGCTATCCGGACGGCACGGGCGGTGAAGCCACCGCACGGGGTTGCATGCTGGCCAAGCGCTATTGGGGCATCGTCGGCAAGACACCGACTTGTCAGCAGTTGACCACCGGCGGCTGGGCGTGGTCTGCGGTGTTCCTCTCTTGGATCATGCGCAAGGCTGGCTTGCAGAACGATCAATTCCTGACCGGCGCCACGCATGCGGAATATGTGACCGACGCGCGCGATCATCTGCTCAAGCATCCCGCCTTTGTTCTTGAACGCACACCCGCCGTGCCGCGTCCGGGCGACCTCATCTGCACCGCGCGCGGCGCCGATCGCTTCATGACGGATCCGGCAGAGATCCAAGCCGGCAGAACCCCCATGCACTGCGATCTCGTCGTCGAGGTGGACCCGGTGCGCCATGAGGTGAAATCGATTGGCGGCAACGTGCAGCAATCCGCGTCGATGAGCATCACCGAGTTGAACGACGCCAACCAGCTCGATCCGTACACCAATTCGGTCATGCAGTGGTTGGTGATCCTGCGCAACCAATTGCCCTAGCAGGCAGCGGATGTAACGTAGTTTGACGTCCGGCACAAATTCATTAACATGTGAATAAATTTGGCGCCGGCAACCCGACCGGCGCATGGCCCCTGCGATCAGGAGACAGGTCATGACGGTGCTTTCGCTTTCACCCGATTCCGGTTCGGACATCCAGGCCCATCGTCCGGCCTGGTGCGGCCCACGCGAATGGGCCGCGCGCGTGAAGCTGGCGGCGTGCTACCGCATCTTTGCGCAGCTCGGCTGGACCGAACTCATCTATAACCACATCACGCTGCGCCTGCAGCCGGAAGACGGTGTGAACGACGATGAAGGTCCGCACTTTCTCATCAATCCGTTTGGCCTGACCTATGCCGAGGTTTGCGCGTCAAACCTCGTGAAGATCGACCTGCAGGGCAACGTGCGGCGCGCGGCGGGTCAGCCGGACTGGCCGGTCAACCCGGCGGGCTTTACCGTGCATGCCGCTATTCATGCCGGCATCCCGGGGGCGCACTGTGTGATGCACACCCACACCACTGCCGGCATGGCCGTGGCATGCGCGCGCGATGGTCTGTCGATCAGCAACTTCTACGCGGCGCAACTGCACGGCAAGGTGGCGTATCACGACTTCGAAGGCATCACCGTGCATGCCGATGAAGGGCCGCGCCTGGTGAGGAACATCGGCGACAAGCCTGCGGTGATCTTGCGCAACCACGGGCTGCTGGCCTGGGGCGATTCGATTGCGCGGGCGTTTGCGGTGCTGTGGCTGCTCAACCGCGCATGCGAGATCCAGCTCGCTTCCACATCGATGGGCCCGGTGCTGGAGATTCCCGAAGCGGTGGCGCGCAACTGCACGCGCGATTCGCTGCAGTTCAACCCGAACTTTGGCGCAGGTGAAGACGTGTTCGCGGCACTGACCCGTACCATCGACCGCATCGATCCTTCCTACCGAACCTGATCACATGACACGTATTTGCATCGTGGGCGCCGGCGCTGTCGGCGGCTATCTTGGCGCGAAGCTCGCGCTGGCAGATCAACCGATCAATGTACTGACACGGGGGGCGACGCTTCAGGCATTGCATGCTGAAGGACTGCGCCTGACCGAAGACGGCAACACGCGATCTGCGTCCGTGCACGCGAGTGACGACGCGCACGCGTTCGGTGTGCAGGACGTCGTGATCGTTGCCGTGAAAGCCCCTGCCATGGAAAGCGTGGCACAAGGCATTGCCCCGCTCATCGGCCCCGAGACCTGTGTGGTGGTAGCGATGAACGGCGTGCCATGGTGGTTCTTTGATCGACACGGGCCGCTGGAAGGTCTGCGACTTCAATCGGTGGATCCACACGGTCGCATCGCGCAGGCGATTCCAACGAAGAACGTGCTGGGTTGCGTGGTGCATCTGACGTGTTCAATGTCGGCACCAGGACACGTGCGTCATGGTTTCGGCAAGCGATTGATTCTCGGCGAACCCGCAGGTGGTGCCACACCGCGTTTGGACACGGTCAGCAAGTTGTTCGAGTGCGCGGGCTTGCAGATCGAACGCAGCGAAGCCATCCAACGCGACATCTGGTTCAAGCTGTGGGGCAACATGACGATGAACCCGGTGTCGGTGCTCACGGGCGCGACGTGCGACCGCATTCTTGATGATCCGCTGGTCAGTGCGTTTTGCCTGGGCGTCATGGAAGAGGCCAAAGCAATCGGCGCACGCATCGGTTGTCCGATTGAGCAGAGCGGCGAAGAACGCAGCGCGGTGACGCGTCAACTCGGCGCGTTCAAGACGTCGATGCTGCAGGATGCCGAAGCCGGACGCGGCCCGCTGGAGATCGATGCGCTGGTGGCATCGGTGCGGGAGATCGGCCAGCACGTGGGTGTGCCGACGCCGCAGATTGACGCCCTGCTGGGTCTGGTGCGCCTGCACGCTCAGACCCGCGGGCTTTACTAAAGGAACTGCTGAATTACGGCGCGAGCGCTGGATGCTTCAGCGCATGTGCCGTTTCGATCCACTGCTGGTGATACGCCGCATCGTCGCGCTTGAGACCCAGTTCGCCGTTCTGATACGCCATCGCCAAGGCTTGCACGGCCTCGGGCAATTCGTGCTCGGCGGCGTCCTGGTACAACGCTAGCGCGCGGGCTTCATCGCGCGGCACGCCATCGCCTTCACGGTAGGCGTTGGCCAACATGAACATTGCTGCCGGAATCTCGTGGCGGGCAGCGCGATCAAACCAGTGCGCAGCCTGTGCGGTGTCGATGGCCGTGCCGTAGCCGCTGCGATACATCACGCCCAAGTAGTACGCGGCTGCCGCGTCGCCCTTGTCAGCGGATTGACGCAGCAGGCGCAGCGCGCGCGGATAGTCTCGTTCAACGCCGCTCGTGCCGAGCAGCAGCGCCTTACCCAGTGACAACTGCGCACGCGCATCGCTCGGTGCAGCGGTTTCGAGCCAGCGCATCCCTTCGTTACGCAAGGCACTGTCGTGCGCGCTGAGCAACGCTTGGCCCAATGCCGACTGCGCCGGCACCGAGCCGCTGCGTGCGAGCTGACGCAACTGCTGCAGCGCCTCGGGCTCCATCGCTTGCACGACCATCGCGCGCCACGATTCCAGCTGCGTGGCATCCACGGTAGGCGTCTGGCGTGCGTGCGACAGCCAGCCGCCAGCCATCACGATGATCGCCAGGGCCGCAGCCACCGTGAGCATCGGCACCGACTGGCGCGGAGATTCCATCGCCGGTGCACCCGCCCATGCGGAACGAAGAGATGGCATGGCTTGGCCCTCTTACTGCGTCAGGTCGATCTGGTACACCGCGAGGCCCTTGCCCGAGCCGTCATCCGCGGCCACCTGCGTGACGTTGGTGATGCCGGCGGCCGTAGCGCTGGCCAGCTTGTTGGGCGCAGACGTGAACTGCACCTGCGCCACCGAGCTGGCCAGCTTCGTAAAGCGCCAGCTACGCTGCGAACCGTTCGTCGCACGCTTCACGCTGCCGATCTTCTTGATGTAGCTGATCAGCACGTCGCGGTTGGCATCCGGCGAGGCATAGATCGTCTTGCTGCCGTCCAGGCCCGGGAAGTTGCCGCCACCGCTTGCACGGTAGTTGTTGGTCGCCACGATGAACTGCGCCGCCGGGTCGAGTGCCACGCCCTTGTACATGAGGTTCTTGATGCGGCTGCCCACGGGCTGCGTGACATCAATCTCATACGTCAGGTCCGGCGTGGTGAACATGTCGAAGTTGTAGCCAGGGAACGTGCTCACCAGCTTCTGCACCGTCGCTTGCGTCGGGTCGATGGTGTTGAAGCGCTTGGCGGCCGTCTCCAGCCAGTTCTTGATGTCGGAGCCGGCCACCTTCACTGCGTACACCGTGTTCGGATACAGGTACAGGTCAGCCGCGTTGTTGATCGCCAGCGGGCCAGCCGCCACGTCAGTGAAATCGGTACCGCCACCGAAACCGCTCTTGAACGGTGCGCTTACCGACAGCACCGGCAGCGACGCGTATTGCGGCAGGTTCGCCTGAACGTACGCCGACACGTAATCGGCCTGCGCCTGGTTGACGATCTCGATCGCGCCCGGGTCACCCACATCGGCAAAGTACGTGCTCATGTTGAAGTCGGTGCTGCCCACCGGCGTCTTCACGTAGTTGATCGTCGCCTGGTGTTCGGTGGCAATGGCTGCCGAGACCGTCGGGTCGGCAGCTACGTAGGTCTTGTCGGCGTTCTGGATCGAGCGCGCCTCCACCGTGGTCTGCGTCTTGTCGACGGCCCAGTTCGTGCCGTTGAACGTCAGCCCAAGCTTGATTACACCCAGGTGCTTGCCCCAGTAGTTCGCCATCACGGTCGGCACACCGTTCACAGTGCCGGCCACCTTGTCGACACCCGGCAGGTTGAACTGGCTGACCGTGCTCTTGGCATCGGGGAACAGCTGGTGCGAATGGCCGATCAGCATGGCATCAATGCCCGGCACGGTCGACAGCCACCAGCTGCCGTTCTCCATCGTCGGCGAATACGTCGAGTTGTCGAGCCCGCCGTGCGAAATCGCGACCACCAGGTCAGCACCCTTCGCGCGCATCTCGGGGATGTACTTGGCAGCAGTTTCCTTGATGCCGACCGTATAGACCTTGCCGTCGAGCCAGCGCTTGTCCCAGCTCGTGATCGTGGGCGGCGTAAAGCTGATGATGCCGACCTTGACCGGCGCGCTGACGGTGCTGCCGTCGGGCGCCGTGGCAGTCACCGTCTTGGTGATGATCGTGTACGGCTGGAACAGCGGCGCATTCGTCTTCGCACTCACGACGTTGGCCAGCACTTGCGGGAAGGTCGGGCCCGCGCATTTCTTCTGCGTGGCCGGATCGGGCAGGCCATCGACGTTGAACGTGTTGCCAGTCACCTGCGACAGATACGGCAGGCCGTAGTTGAACTCGTGGTTACCGATACCGCCGCCGTCGTACTTGGCCGCGTTCATCACCTTGTAGATCGCCAGCGTCTGGTCGCACGTGACCGGGCTCACCATGGCCTGGTAGTCCGACAGCGCGGTGCCCTGGATAGTGTCACCGTTGTCCAGCAGCAGCGTGTTCGGGAATTGCGTGCGCGCTTGGTTGATGAGCGTTGCCACGCGCTCGAAGCCGAGCGAGTTGTCGGCCGCGAGCTTGAAATAGTCGTACGACAGCACGTTGGTGTGCAGGTCGGTGGTTTCCAACACGGCCAGCGTGGCTTTGGTACCTGCGGGGGCAGTGCTGGCGGCAGGCGTGGCGTTGCCGTTGGAAGGCGTATCGCCGCCGCCGCCACAGGCAGCCAACGATATCGACAAGAAAACAGCAAGCGGCAACGCCGCAGAACACAACGGTCGGACTCGCATGAACTTCTCCCTGAAGTTTATTTTTTGGTATGCGAACTACGGACTGCGAACTGCTGATGAAGCGAATGACGCGGGCGCGCACGCAGAATCGGAGGGAACCGTTTGCGCAACGCGATAGGACAACGGACTGGACCGGGGGGCTCAGAAGCGGAGAAGTATCGAAAGCGTGCATGACGATGCTGACCATCGCATGACATTTGCGCGTGGCGCCGGCAGTGTTGAGAACGGCGCCGGCTGCGGGTCTCAACCGGATGGCGGAGCGGCGGGGCCAAAAAATCCAAGGCGTTTCGTCAACAACGTTAGAATGAGCCCATTTTTCCGCGTAGCCGTTCTATGTCCCAGAAGAAAGCGCCGCTGTTCGAGATCCGCAGCGGCACCGTCGATGCCCTGCTGCTGTCGCCGCGCACCGCCGACATGGACGCCTTGGCCGCCGAACTCACGCGACGCTTTGCCGACACGCCCGAGTTTTTCTCAAACGACGTGATCGCCATCGACGTGCGCCGTCTGGCTGAAGACGAGCGCCTGCCCATCGACCGTTTGGTGGAGACCCTGACCGCGCTGCGTGCCCGCGCGATCGGCGTGGTTGCCAGTCCCGAGCAGGCCGAGTGGGCGCAGGCCTTTGGCCTGCCGCTGCTCGACAGCCATGGCCGCCGTCCGCGCGGCGAGAAAGACGCCAAGGACAACGGCGAAGGCCAGGACGCCCCCGAGCACGCCCAGGCTGCCGAAGCGCCGGCCCCCGCCCCTGCTGTTCCCCCCGTCGATGCCGTGGCCATGCAGCCCGGCACGATGATCGTCGATCGCCCCTTGCGCTCCGGCCAGCGCATTTATGCGCGCGGCGACCTCGTCGTGCTCGACTTGGTGAGCGACGGCGCCGAGGTGATCGCCGAAGGCAACATCTATGTCTATGCCTCGCTGCGCGGTCGCGCGCTGGCGGGCGTGAAGGGCAACCTGGATGCGCGCATCTTCTGCACGTGTCTGGAGCCGCAACTGATTTCCATCGCCGGCATCTACCGCACCGGCGAAACCCCGTGGCCCGACGCCTACGCCAGCAAGCCTGCGCAGGTCCGGCTCGCGGACAACACGCTGGTTTTCGAACCGTTGCGGATGAAGTGACGCACCCCGTGCGCCGAGCGATTTAACTTTTCGATATACGAGCCATGACCAAGATCATCGTAGTCACCTCCGGCAAGGGCGGCGTCGGCAAGACGACCACCAGTGCGGCGTTCTCTGCCGGCCTTGCGCTGCGCGGTCACAAGACCGCCGTCATCGACTTCGACGTCGGCCTGCGCAACCTCGACCTCATCATGGGCTGCGAGCGCCGCGTTGTGTATGACCTGATCAACGTGATCCACGGTGAGGCCAACCTGAACCAGGCCCTCATCAAGGACAAGAAGTGCGAGAACCTGTTCATCCTCCCCGCCTCGCAAACGCGCGACAAGGATGCACTCACGCGTGAAGGCGTCGAGAAGGTGATCGAAGGCCTGAAGGAAATGGGCTTCGAATACATCGTCTGCGATTCGCCCGCCGGTATCGAATCGGGCGCCCTGATGGCGATGTACTTTGCCGATGAGGCCATCGTCGTGACGAACCCGGAAGTGTCTTCGGTGCGCGATTCGGATCGCATCCTGGGCATCTTGTCGTCCAAGTCGCGCCGCGCGGTGGAAGGCAAGGAACCGATCAAGGAGCACCTGCTGCTCACGCGCTACAACCCGAAGCGCGTGTCCGAAGGTGAAATGCTGTCGCTCACCGACATTCAGGAAATCCTGCGCATCAAGCTGATCGGCGTGATTCCGGAATCGGAAGCGGTGCTGCAGGCGTCCAACCAGGGCACACCCGCCATCCACATCGAAGGCTCCGACGTAGCGAACGCCTATCATGACGTGATCGACCGCTTCCTGGGCAAAGAGAAAGAACTGCGCTACGTCGAATACAACAAGCCGGGCTTCCTGCAGCGCCTGTTCGGCGGCAGCGGTAAATAAGGAGACGCACATTCATGTCGATTCTGTCTTTCCTGCTGGGCGAGAAGAAGAAGACTGCGACCGTCGCCAAGGAACGTCTGCAGATCATCCTCGCCCATGAACGTACCGCCAGCGGTGCGCCTGCCGACTACCTGCCCGCGCTGCAACGCGAGCTGGTGGCCGTGATTTCGAAGTACGTGAAGATCGGCAACGACGACATCAAGGTCAATCTCGAGCGCCAGGACAACCTGGAAGTGCTTGAGGTGAAGATCGAGATTCCGCAAGCCTGATCGCGCGTCAGCGCACACGAATGATGCGGCCCGCCGGTGCACCCGGCGCGGCCGGCATCGGCCCCACATAGGCGGCTCTCGGGCGGATCAACTGCCCCGCCGCGCGCTGCTCCAGCGCGTGCGCAATCCAGCCTGCCGTACGCCCCGCTGCAAACAGGCCAAAGCCTGAACCTTCTGGCAGCCCGAGCACACGCCGGGTGGCCACCAGCGCAAAATCCACCGATGGCCCATCGCCGGTCAGCCCGGCCACGGCATCAATCACCGATTGCAGCCGCTTGCGCGCTCTGCCGGCCTTCGGCAACTGCGCCAGGATTGCGTCGGCGCGCGGGTCGGCCTTGCGATACAGCGGGTGGCCAAAGCCGGGCAGCGCATCGCCGCGATCAAGCCGACGGCGCAATGCCGTTGCCACGGAGCGCTCCCCTTCCAGCTCGCTCAGCAATGCCTCCACGCGCGCCGTGGTGCCGCCATGCCTGCCACCGGTGAGCGCAGCCAGGCCCGCGCTGACCACGGCGCCCAGGCTGGCGCCGGTCGATGCAACAACGCGCGCCGCAAAGCTTGAGGCATTGAGTTCGTGATCTGCGCAGAGCACCAATGCGACGCGGATGGCCTCAGCAGCGTGCGCGTCAACGTTCCATGCCTGCTGACATTGCAGATGCACGGGCGCGGTGTCGGGCTTGCGGCCGAGCATGGCGGCAAACACCACGCGCAAGAGTGCGCCGGCATCGCGCGCCGTGCGTGCGGAATCCTGTCGCCACGCGGCCTCGTCCAGCGCCGGCAAGGCAAGCGCGCACAGCGCCATGCAGCGTTGGCGGATGTCCGCGTCTGCCAACGACGTGAGCGCTGCGTACCAGCGCTTCGGCAACACCGGCGCGGGCGTGTTGAAGGCCACCGCCTCTTCGCATTGCCACAGCCGCGCTGCAACGGTCTCCAGCGTGGCGCGTTCGGCCAATTCCAAAGCGGGCGTACCGCGATAGAACAACTGCCCGTGATCGATCAGCGTGATGGCCGATTCCATCACCGGCAGGCCCCAGTCCAGCGCGTGGCGGACCACCTGGCGCGGGCGCCGTCCGCCGGAACGCTGATCGGCCAGGCGGGTGACATCGGCTTCGCGGTAGCGGCTGCCGCGTCCATCGGGCGACGGGTATGCCGCCAGCAGCCCGCGGCTCACATAGGCGTACAGCGTGGGGCGCGAGATATGCAGGCGCGCGGCGGCTTCGGCGGCATTCAGGTAGGTCGTCATCGGGCCGGATGAAGTGGACGGCAATCGAGGTTGATCAGTCTAGTCAATGTTGACGCTATCGGCGGTGCGGGACTGTAATGGGCGCACCTTCCCTGCGGAGCCCCGCCATGCCGTCACCCGTTGCTGATGTGGTTGATCCTTCCATGCAGACTGTCAGCCCCGCCGGCGCACTCAGCCAGTTGTGGACGGTGCTCGGCCAGCCGGCGGATGCGCTGTCGCGTGCAACGCTCACGGGCGCGGAGCCGGCGCTGCCGTCGTCGTTTGCCGTGGGCACGCTCGCGCAGAGCACCATCGCTGCGGCTGCGCTCGCGGCGGCGCAGGTCGACACGTTGCGCAGCGGGCGGCAGCAGACCGTGTCGGTCGACATGCATCACGCCGCGCTGGAATTTCGCTCCGAGCGCTACTTCCGTCTCGATGGCCAGTTGCCGCCCGAACCGTGGGACAAGATCGCCGGGCTCTACCGCTGCGGCGATGGCCGCTGGGTGCGCCTGCACACCAACTTTGCGCATCACCGTGACGGCGTGCTGAAGTTGCTCGGCTGCGCGTATGACCGGGCGGCCGTGGCCGCTGCGCTGAACCAATGGAAGGCCGAAGCGTTTGAAGAAGCGGCAGCGCAGGCGGGCATGGTCGTGACCGCCGCGCGCACGTTTGAAGAATGGGACGCACACCCGCAAGGCATTGCCGTGGCGCGCCAACCGCTGATGACGATCGAACGCATTGGCGATGCGCCACCGCAGCCCCTGCCCGCGCATGCCGACGGCCGTCCGCTCTCGGGCGTGCGCGTGCTCGATCTCACGCGCGTGATTGCCGGACCTGTCTGTGGCCGCACGCTGGCCGCGCACGGGGCCGATGTGCTGCTTGTCACGGCGCCGCATCTGCCCGCCGTTCCGCCGCTGGTGATCGACACCGGGCGCGGCAAGCGCTCCGCGCAGCTCGACTTGCGCGAAGCGGCGAGTGCCGAGCAACTCCGCACGCTGCTGCGCGACGCCGATATCTTCGTCCAGGGCTATCGGCCCGGTGGCTTGGCGGCGTTGCAGTTTGGCCCCGAGCAGGTGGCAGCACTGCGCCCGGGCATCGTCTACGTGAGCCTGTGCGCATACGGCTATGACGGCCCCTGGGCCAATCGCCGAGGCTTCGATTCGCTTGTGCAGAGCGCCAGCGGCTTCAACTGGGCGGAAGCGCAGGCAGCCGGTGATGCCAAGCCGCGCCCGCTACCCGCACAGGCGCTGGACCACGGCGCGGGTTACCTGATGGCCGCCGGCGCCATGACCGCTCTTTCGCGCCGCATGATCGAGGGCGGAAGCTGGCACGTGCGTGTGTCGCTCGCGCAGACGGCGCAATGGCTGCGCAGCTTCGGCCGTATGGCCAACGGCTTTGATGCGGCCGACCCGCGCTATGAAGACATCGGCGCTTACCTGGAAACGTCGCCCTCCGGCTTCGGCACGCTCACCGCGCTGCGCCACGCGGGGCAGCTATCCGAGACGCCGCCGCACTGGACGCTCCCCAGCGTGCCGCTGGGGACGCATCCCGCGCGGTGGTAGCATTCGCGCCTACCGTTTTCTCCGCCCGCGCCTGATACTCCGGGCGCACATGGTCCGCCGATGCTCAGTTACCGTCACGCCTTCCACGCCGGCAATCACGCCGATGTCCTCAAGCACGCCGTGCTTGTGCAGATGCTCGATTACCTCACGCAGAAGGACAAGCCGTTCTGGTACATCGACACGCACGCCGGCGCCGGCCTCTACGCGCTGGACCACGAATGGGCGCAGAAGAAGGCCGAGTTCGACACCGGTATTGGCCCGCTGTGGCGCGCGGCCCAAGCCGGCGAAACACTGCCGCCGCTGCTCGACGCCTACCTCGACCAGGTGCGCGAACGGAATCCCAACGGTGAACTGAGGCACTACCCGGGCTCGCCGTGGCTGGCGTGGCAAATGCTGCGCGACGCCGATCGCCTGCGCCTGTTCGAGCTGCACAGCTCCGAGATCAAGGTGCTGTCGAACAACTTTCGCGGCGCGGGGCGCAAGGTCATGCTGTACGACGGCGATGGCTTTGCCGGCATCAAGGCGATCCTGCCTCCGCCGCCGCGCCGCGCGCTGGTGCTGATCGATCCGTCGTTCGAAGACAAGCATGATTACGCCCGCACCGTGCAATCGCTGCAGGACAGCCTGCAGCGTTTTGCGACCGGCATGTATGCGGTCTGGTATCCGTTGGTGCAGCGGCGCGAAGCCGCGCAATTTCCCTCGCGCCTGAAGCAGTTGCGACCGGCGGATTGGCTGCACGTCACGCTCACCGTCAGGCATCCGGTCGAGGGTGGCCTGGGCTTGCACGGCAGCGGCATGTTCATCGTCAACCCGCCGTGGACGCTGAAGGCGCAATTGCAGGAAGCCATGCCCACGCTGGTGCGCCTGCTCGGCCAGGACGACGGCGCCAAGTTCATGCTGGAAGGCGAATCGAGCTGAGGCCGCGGCCTCATCTAAGCCATACCCCTAAACATCGTTGGGAGCGGTCTGGGCCGGGTGCGATGCCAATGGGTAGCGCTGCAAATCGACCGCAACATGGGCGATACGTGCAGCTGCCTTCGAGACTTCTTTCACGCCGCTGGCACCCAAAGTCCGAGCGATTTGGGTTGCGTGAACCTCCTGACGCAACGGCGCCATCCGGCGTTCACCGATGTCTACCCGTTCGGCGGCCTGCTGGACTTGGTCTTCGTGTTCCGGCGCCAGCTTGGCCGGGTCGGGTTCTTGAATCATCTTGTCGACCACGCGCTCGGCAAACTCTTTCGAGATGACCGGGGTGGCCGACCAGACCGAGGATTCATCCGATGGATATCGGAAATCCGGCCCAAGCTTCGCCATCTCTTCGTGAACGTCGGCTTGTATTTGACTGTGCTCCTTGCGCTGGAGCTTTTGCATCTTGGCGTGCGCTTTCGCCCCGCTTCTGCGGTCATAGTGATGCTCGGTTTCTACCGCGTGCTTGTCTTTCGACAAGGCACCGTCAATGGCGAAGATGGCGGGGCCTTTAGCCCACGGGTCCATGACGACGTCATGCGCGCGGTCCGATGTCTTACCCCGCAACTCGGCCCAACCGTGGTCTTTCTTTGTGCTGCCCACGCAATAGACCCTCTCGCCTTTCTGCAATTTGCCGGCATGTAGAAAGGTGGCCACATAGGCGTGCTCACCGCAGTTGCCAGCCTGGGCCGCCAGGGTGCTGGCTGTTACCCTGAGTTTCTGTCCGTAGTGGCGCGGAATCTTCGGCCTTGCGTTACGGCCAGCCTCTGTTCTGATCGTGCTGAGACCGTTGCTGTCATTGATGTCGGCAGTTACATTGCCGCGACCATGCGCCAGCGCTTGGCGGGTCTCCATGACGGTTTCATTTCCACGCTTGAGCCGCTCGAGCGCCGTGCCTTCCACTGGGCGGCCGTCGACCTGGCGGGCGTGTACATAACCGCCCAGTTGGCACTCGCCGTCGGACAACGCCTTGCGCGTATCCGGCACCAGCGCCTGGATCTCGACCTGCCGTTGGCGAATGCGTTGGGCGTCAAAGTTGGCCAAGCCCTGCAACGTCACCGGTGCGCGGCGTGGCGGGTGCGGCGCTGAATCCACCGGCTGGCCGGTTGAAGTGGAAGCGCGCTCCTCTGCTGGGGGCGTCGGGCGGAAGCAGCTTAGGATCGATTGCAACGGACGCGGCATGGGCGGCTCCTGTGACCCGCCAGATACGCAGCGGCGCAGGCAGATTACGGCCGCTGTGGCGCGCGACGGCGCAGCCGGGCGAAAACCTGGCGCAATGGGCGAAGCAATGCCATGTCACTCCCCTGCCACATGCCCGTGCTACCTAGACGGGCTTAGACTTGCACTGCGCTGCCCATGCGCAGCGCCCCCTCTCGGCAATATCCGCAAGATCGGCAGGAGCAACACACCATGAGCGAACGCGACGCAGCCCGCCAGGCGCGCCTGCAGGAAGACCTTCTCGACACGCTTGACGAAGAGCTGGAGATGGAAATCGACGACCACCTGCTCGGCGGCGGCGAAGGCATCGACGACGAAGCCCGCGAAACGCGGCGCATGTACTTTCGCGAGCTATTCCGTCTGCAGGGCGAGCTCGTCAAGCTGCAGGACTGGGTGATCGAGACCGGCCACCGGCTGGTGGTGATCTTCGAAGGGCGTGATGCCGCCGGCAAGGGTGGCGCCATCAAGCGCATCACGCAGCGGCTGAACCCGCGGGTGTGCCGCGTGGCCGCGCTGCCCGCTCCTACCAACCGCGAACGTACGCAGTGGTACTTCCAGCGCTATGTGGCGCACCTGCCCGCCGCCGGCGAGATCGTCCTGTTCGACCGCAGCTGGTACAACCGCGCCGGCGTCGAACGCGTGATGGGTTTCTGCACCGACGAGGAATACGACGAATTCTTCCGTTCCGTGCCCGAGTTCGAAAAGATGCTCGCGCGCTCGGGCATCCAGATCGTCAAGTACTGGTTCTCGGTGACGGACGAAGAGCAGGAAGTGCGATTCCAGAGCCGTATCAACGATCCGCTCAAGCAGTGGAAGCTGAGCCCGATGGACCTGGAAAGCCGCCGCCGCTGGGAAGCCTATACGCGCGCCAAGGAAGCGATGCTCGAGCGCTCGCACATTCCCGAATCGCCCTGGTGGGTGGTGCTGGCGGACGACAAGAAGCGCGCGCGCCTGAATTGCATCCACCACTTGCTTGGCCAGGTGCCTTACCACCCGGTGCCGCATTCGCCGGTGTTGCTGCCGGAGCGGGTGCACCACGAGGAGTACATCCGCCACCCGGTGCCGGAAGACATGATCGTACCGAACGTGTATTGATCGGCCGACAACGCCATCCGCAAAAGACAGGGCGGCCTGCGCGGTCGCCCTTTTTGTTTTAATGCGCGCGTTCAGTTGCTTGGAAGACCGCTGCGCTGCGCATAGCGGTTTCGTGTCGAATCCGTGTCCGCTGATCGCCGAGAATTACACCGTCGGGCGGATCTCAAAGCCGGGGACGGGCGCCTCATGCTCGCCCGCGACCACGTCCAGCTGTGTGACTTGGGCGCTGTCGGGCCCCTCCCACATCCATTCGCGCATGCTCAGCACATTGGCCTCGGGACCGGCCAGGAACGCCTCGACCGCCCCATCCCGGCGATTGCGTACCCAGCCACGCAGACCGAGCAGGCGGGCACGGTCGGCACAGGCCGCGCGGTAGCCGACGCCCTGCACGCGGCCCTGTACGGTAACGATCACTTGCGCAATGGCGGACATGGCGACCTCCGAAGCGAACCCGCAGGTGATGTGTTGGATAAAACATGACAAACCGGCGCTGTCGTATCTCTGTCACATTTCTGGAATGTGACGTCGTCAGACTGACAACCGTGCAGCGGGCTCTGACGTTACGCAAGGTAAACTAGGCGGCTTGCCGCCGGGTGCCAAGCAACGCTTGCGCAAAGCACTGCGCTGCGCCCCGCACGCCATGTATCGCGCCTCGGCCCCAGGCCTTGAGGCGCCCGAATTTCGTCCGCGGTTTCCGTCCCGGTTATCCAAGATGCAGCAGAACGACAACGAAACCACCATCCGGGGCCGCTTGGGTACCACCTTCGGTACCAACTTTGGCGTCAACTTCGGCCACCTGCTGACTGCGCCGCCCAACCGGTTTGACCTGGCCCTGCTGCCGATCATCCTGGCCGCCATCCTGCTCTTGGCCTATGCAGCCAAGCAGATGAACGTGCCCTACACGCCTGGCGAACAGCTGGACGTGAGTCTGGACGTCATTGAGCTGCCGTATTACCTGCTGCGCACCAGCATCCGCATGCTGCTGGCGCTGGGCGCGTCGCTGGCGTTCTCGTTTGCGTTTGCCGCTATCGCTTCCAAGAACCGCACGGCCGAGAAGGTGATGGTGCCGGCGCTGGACATCCTGCAATCGATTCCGGTGCTGGGTTTCCTGTCGATCACGGTCACGGGTTTCATTGCGCTGTTTCCGGGCAACCTGGTGGGCGTGGAATGCGCGGCCATCTTCGCCATCTTCACGTCGCAGGCGTGGAACATGGCGTTCTCGTTGTACCAATCGTTTCGCACCATCCCGACCGATCTGGAAGAGGCCGCCACGGTGTTCCGGCTGTCCAAGTGGCAGCGCTTCTGGCGCCTGGAAGTGCCGTTCGCCATGCCGGGCCTGCTGTGGAACATGATGATGTCGATGTCGGGCGGCTGGTTCTTCGTGGTGGCATCGGAGGCCATCTCGGTGTCGGGCCACGACATCAAGCTGCCGGGCATCGGTTCGTACATCTCGCTGGCGATCCAGCAGCAGAACCTGCCGGCCATCGGCTGGGCCATCCTGGCCATGCTGATCGGCATCATTTTGTACGACCAGTTGCTGTTCCGCCCGCTGATTGCCTGGGCAGACCGCTTCCGCTTCGACACGATGTCGTCGGAACGCGAACCGCAATCGTGGCTGCTTGACCTGCTGCGCCGCTCCGAGTGGGTCAAGGCGCTGCTTGAGCGCACCGCAGCGATGGCCGAGCGCACGCTGTCCTGGGGTGCCGAGCGCACGCGGCCCACCGCTGCCGGCGGCAGCGGGTTTCTGCCGCGCTTCCCGTGGTCGCACCGCATCGCTGATGTCGTCATCATCCTGGCCGCGCTTGTGGCGGTGGCGCACGTGCTGCAATTCGTGCGCTCCGAGGTGGGCTGGGCCGAGGTCGGCCACGTCTTCTGGCTCGGCTTCCTGACCATGGTGCGCGTGATCCTGCTGATTGCCCTGGCCGCGCTGGTGTGGGTGCCGATCGGCATTCGCATCGGCCTGAACCCGAACGTGGCACGCATCGCCCAGCCGGTGGCGCAGTTCCTGGCGGCGTTCCCGGCCAACCTGATGTTCCCGCTGGCGGTCATGCTCATTGCGCGCTTCGCGCTCAACCCCGAAATCTGGTTGAGTCCGCTGATGATTTTCGGCACGCAGTGGTACATCCTCTTCAACGTGATTGCCGGCGCGTCGGCAATCCCGACCGAGCTGAAACTGGCCGCCCGCAACTTCGGCCTGCGCGGCTGGCTGCTGTGGAAGCGCTTCCTCATTCCCGCCGTGTTCCCCAACCTGCTGACGGGCCTGGTGACGGCCGCCGGCGGCTCGTGGAACGCCAGCATCGTCTCCGAATACGTGTCCTGGGGCGACCGCACGCTGGTGGCAACGGGCCTGGGCAGCTACATCGCCGAGATGACATCCAAGGGCGACTTCCCGCGCATTGCACTCGGGATTGCCGTGATGAGCCTGTTCGTGGTCGGCTTCAACCGGCTGCTGTGGAACCGCCTGTACGACATCGCGCAAGAGCGCACCCGCCTGTAAGAACATGCTCGTGATCCTGCTGCGCACCCCGATCTTGACCCTGCGATGCTCGCCGTACTCATGTACGGCTGCGCGTCTCGGGCCAACCTCTGGGCGCTCGCTACGGATCTTGAGCACGTTCTAAGACGACCTTATTTAGCAGAGAACACACATGGTTACCACCAGCACCCATAGCCAGAGCGCTGAAAGCGTCATGGAGCTGCGCGGCGTCTCGAAGATCTTCCGCACCGCAGACCACACCGACCGCGCCGTGCTCGAAGGCGTGGACCTCAACCTGCGCCAGGGCGAGATTGTCGCCATGCTGGGCAAATCGGGCTCGGGCAAGTCGACGTTGCTGCGCATCATGGCGGGCCTGGTGCGCGCCGATCGTGGCCAGGTGCTGTTCCGTGGGCGCGAGTACGCCGGCCCAGTACAGGGCATCGCGATGGTGTTCCAGTCGTTTGCGCTGTTTCCGTGGCTGACAGTGCAGCAGAACGTGGAGCTGGGCCTGGAAGCGCAAGGCGTGGCCAAGGCCGAGCGTGAAGAGCGCGCTGAACAGGCCATCGACCTGATCGGCCTGTCGGGTTTCAACAGCGCTCTGCCGCGCGAACTGTCCGGCGGCATGCGCCAGCGTGTAGGCATTGCGCGCGCACTGGTGACCGAGCCCGACCTGCTGCTGATGGACGAAGCGTTCTCCGCGCTCGACGTGCTGACCGGCGAGAACCTGCGCGACGAAATGCTCGACCTGTGGGAAGGCCGCCGCACCAACATCAAGAGCATCCTCATCGTCTCGCACAACATTGAAGAGGCAGTGATGATGGCCGACCGCATCGTCATCCTGTCGAGCGATCCGGGGCGCATCCGTGCCGAGGTGCGCGTGCCGTTCCCGCGCCCGCGCAATCGTGATTCCGCCGCCGTGCGCAACCTCATCGACGAGGTGTACGGCCTGATGACCTCGCCCGAGCGTGTGGGCGTGCATGTGGGCGTGGAGCCCGCGGCCGAGCAGCTTGCCTACCGCCTGCCCGATGCCGAAATCGGCCAGATGGAGGCCATTCTCGACCTGCTGGTCGAAGCGCCGTTCAACGGCCGTGCCGACCTGCCGCATCTGGCAGAAGAAGCCGGCGTGACCGACGACGACCTGCTGCCCGCGTGCGAAGCGCTAGCCCTGCTGCAACTGGCCACCATCGAGCGCGGCGACATCATCGTCACGCCGTTCGGCAAGACCTACATGGAAACCGAACCGCCCGAGCGCAAGGTGCTGTTCGGCCAGAAGCTGCTGGAGCGCGTGGCCCTGGCCGCGCACATCCGCGCCGAGCTGGACGCCAACGAAGACGGCGAGATCCGAGAAGAACATGTGCTGCGCGAACTGGAGGCGTACCTCAAGCCCGAAGAAGCCGAACGCGTGCTCAAGATCGGCATCGAATGGGGCCGCTACGGCGAGGTGTATGAGTACGTCTACAACACCGGCATGCTGACCCTGCCCCGTGAAGAGCGCGAGGAACGCGAAGAGCGTGAGGCGCAGGAAGGTGGGGATAACGCGGCGTAAGAGCGCGTTGCTGCTGACGTAAGAAGAGCCGCTTGATGCGGCTCTTTTTCATAGTCGCTACCGTTTGTAACCCCCCGTCAACGTTGCGGAACACCTCGGCGTTTTGCACGAGCGGACGCCGCGTTCATGTGAGCTACTCCGCATCCTCCCGGGGGTTCCAATGCGCCGTGCGTCCGTTCAAACGCTGTTCGCCATTTCGCTGGTCATTGGCACCGGCTTCGGTCTGGTGCATGCAGCCCGCGCGTGCGAGATCCCCGCACCGGTCAAGACGATCGATCCACCAGGCTTCTACGACGACGCGGCAGGCTATGCGCGCGACGTGAAACCGATGCGCAATTTCATCGCGCACCTCAACGCGTCGGCCGACAAGGGCGATTGGACCTGCGTACTGAGCCAGCTTCGAACGTGGGCCGAGGCAGATGCACTGATGGGCAAGATTTCCGGCTACCAGGGGTACTACGAGCGGTCATGGGCGGGAACGGATTTCGCCATGGTGCTTCTGCGCATGCCGAACGACATCCGCAAGCAAAACCAGCCGCAGTTGGATGCCATCGCACCTTGGCTCGAACGCATTGCCATCGCCACCCGCAACGCCGAAGCGATCAACCATCTGCATAACAACTTGGTGTATTGGGCCGGCCTCAATCTGATTGCCATCGGCACCGCGACGGACAACAGCGACCTGATCAACTCAGGGCTGCTGCGCGTTCGCGAGGGCATCCGCGATATCGGCCCGGACGGCGCGCTCGCACGGGAGGTCAAGCGAGGTAATCGTGCGTTGCACTACCACACGTTCGCGCTGATTCCGCTGGTGTTTGCCGCAGAACTGGCGCAGCGACGCAATATCGATCTGTACCGGGAGAACGGCCATGCAATTGGCCGCTTGGCGAACCTCGTGATCGAGGCGGTGATGGATCCGGCGAGCTTCGAAAAAATCACGCCCATCAAGCAAGAACTGTTTCCGTGGACCTTCCAGGATGAGCTGTGCTGGATGGAGCCTTACTACGCCCACGTGCGCGACCCACGCCTGCCTGTCCTGATTGCACCGCGCCGCCCGTTTGCCGAATGGCGGCTCGGCGGCAACGTCACGGCGGCATGGGGCGCGATGCTGCCCGGCCACTGAATGGGCCGAGCAGCGTCGCGCCGTATGGGCGCGCCTGGTTACGTGCGTTGCCTTACCACCCCCAGCGCACCCCTGCCTTGCCGTTCACCCCATGCAAGCGACGGTCCGCGCTGACCTGGTAGCCGAGGCTGGCATAGAACACGCCGTTCTTCGCCACCTGCGCCGTAAGGCCGCCCGTCAGCTCCAGCGTCGTGCTCGGCAGTTGCGACGTGAACGGCACGAAGCCACCATCCGGCGACGACATCTGCGTTCCCGTCTCACCGCGGAACTCGTGCCACACATTCGCACGCACCCACGCGGTGTGCTGACGTTCCGGCGATTCACCCCAGCGCTTGCTCACGCGCACGCCCAGGCGACCGAGCATCGAGTTCACCGAGTTGAAGCGCACGTCAGCGGCACCGTCGTTGGCATCGGCAAACGCGGCACGCTGAACCACGAGCTGCGCTTGCGGCTCGACACGCCATTGCGGTGACAGCGCGATCGGGTAGCCCGTCTCGAGCGATGCGGCGTAACCGAGCGCGTGCGTCTTCAGGCCGTTCACGCCGTGCGGCGAGGCATCGGCGTCGTAACGGGTGCCCTGCACCACGCCATCCAGATACCAGCCGGACGGGCCGAAGTGCGTCCAATACAGACCGACCGTGTTGGCGTTGACGGTGTCGCGGCCGGCGTCTGCGCCATCGGCGTGCGTCACGTCTGCCGCGATGCGGCCGGTGGCGAAGTAACCACCGGCATGGTCGTGGCTGCCGTCCTCGCGCTGGCGCTGGTAGACATCGGCACCGACCTGCACGCCGCCGAAGTCGTAGCTGAACGCGGGGCCCTGGTTACCGTAGATACCGTTGCCATCCGACATGCGGCTGCCCTTCTGGGCGATCACGCGTGCCCAGCCGGTGCGCAGCACGGGAGACGTGCCTGCCGGTGCGGTGGCCTGGTTGCTCTCTTCGCCCACGCGTTCGTGCAGCGTATCGAGCAGCGCGCGGCCGTATAGCAAGGTCAGCGACGGAATGGCGGTGTAGAGCGAGACTTCCGGACGCAGCGCAGGCTGCGTGGCGCTCGTGCCCGCGCCGATGCCCGTGCCTTGGGTCGCGGTCTGCAGGGTGCGCAAATACCAACTGTCTGCGCTGGCCGAGCCACCGCGCTGCAGCGTGTACTCATACGGGCCGGCGACGACTCGGTTGGCGAGTGCGAAGGCATTGGTCTGCGTGGTCGCGCCATTGATCGCACTGACGACTTCGATGCCATCACCCGTGGTTCGCGCACCGGCGCCGCCAGCATTGGTGACGCGCACCGCCGTATTGCCGCTCGCCGTGCCGCCCGAGATGACGAGCTTGTCGGTCGGCGAATTGTCGGTGCCCAGCTTGGTGTTGATGGCCAGCACGCCGCCATTGCCGACGTAGTTGCCGTTGACCGCCAGCTTGTTACCGACGCCTGCGCCACCAACCTGCACCGTGCCGGCGTTATTCAGCGACCCATTGATCGTCAGGCTGCCGCCGCCAGCATTGGCAAACGCCGCCAGCGCATCGGCCACGGCCACCGTACCGTTGTTGGTGACGGCGCCGTTCACGGTGCCGTAGCCGCCCAGCGTGGCGTTGGCTGCAATCTGAACATTGTTGCCGCTGCCGCCCGCCATCGGCCGCAAGCTCTGCGGCGCATTGGTGGCCGACACGCCGAGCGCGGCACTGGCGTGCGTCGCGTCGCCGATGGCCAGCGCCCCGCTGGCGACCAACGTGTCGCCCTGGATCGCGTTGTTGGCGGTGAGCACGGTCGTGCCCGTGCCGGCCTGCGTGATGCCGCCCGTGCCGGAGACGGCGCCGCCGAAGGTGAACACGTCCGATCGGTTGAACGTCAGCGTGCCGTTGTCCACCACATTGCCCAGGATCGAGCCCGACGTACCACCGTTACCGAGTTGCAACGTCCCCGCCGCGACAGTGGTGCCGCCCTGGTACGCGTTGTCGCCCGCGAGCACCAGCGTGCCGCTGCCGGTCTTGGTGAGCGCCCCGACGCCCGAAATGCCCTGGCTCACGGTCGACGTAAAGCCCTGCGTATCGATCGTGCCGTTGGCATTGGTGATGCCGATGGCGCGTGTGGCCGCCACATCCACATTGCCCGTCAGTTGCAGCGTGCCGCCGTTGAATGTCAGGCCGCCCGTGGTGCCGCCTAATGCGCTGTCCGCACCAATGGCAAGCGTGCCCTGCGTAATGGTCGTGCCGCCGCTGTACGTATTGCCTGCACCCAGCGTGAGCGTGCCCGTGCCGGTTTTCTCCAGCGCACCTGCGCCGACGATCTGACCGGCATAGCTGCCATCCACGTCCTGTTGGAAGCGCACCAGGCCGTTGTTCGTCACGGCCTTCGTCACGCTCAGCGCATCGCCTTGCAGCGTGCCGCCGGCGTCCACCTGCATCGTGCCGGTGTAGGTGCCGTTGTTGCCTTGCAGGATCAGCGTGCCTTGCTGCACCTCCGCATTGGTCACGCCCATGCTGGCGAGCGTCTTGGACAGCGTCCACGTGCCGCTGTCCTGCTTCTGTAGGGTCTGGAAGTTGGTGATGGTGCCCAGCGTCGCGCTGTCGGTGCCGTTGAGTGTGATGACGTTGGCACCGCCGCCGCCGCTGATGCTGCCGCTCACCGACGAGCCGGTATAGACGTGCAAGGCATCATTGCCGCCCGCAAAGATCAGGTTGCCGATCACCTTGCCGCGATTGGTGAAGTCGACCGACCCGTTGCCCGACGCGCCCATCACGTTGCCGTTGGCGACGTCCGTCTGGATCGTCCCCGTGGCGTTGTTGATGACCGTGTTGCCGCCCGAGGTGTTCTGGAACCAGATCGCCGCGCCGTGCGCCGATTTGATCAGGCCGTCATTGACGATGGTATTGCCCGTGCCTTCCGGGTTGACGGCCTCTCCGCTCAGCTGTGTGCCGTTGGCCAGCACCTGCGCGCCTTGCTGCACCGTCAGCGTGCTGTTGTTGCGGAAGTCGATCGCGTTGCCGCCCGTACCGTAAAAGCCGGAGTTCGACACCGCGTTTGCGCTGACCGAGCCGCCGGTTTGCACCGTGATGTTGGCGTTGTCTCGCACGGCAATGGCGCTGGTGTCACCCACCGCCAGCGTGCTGCCGTTCTGCACCGTCACCGTGCGATTGTCTTCTGCCGCCACGTTGCCGGTGCCGACGGTGGATGTGGTTGGGTTGGTTGCCGCCGCATCGCAGACGGTGGTCTGCCCGGTGGTGGTGCAGTCTGCATGCGCAAGCGCCCCAAACAAGGCGAATGGCGAAGCAACAAGCGCGATGGAGACAAACTGAAGCCGCCCGCGGCGGCGCTGGAACAATGGCGTAGACATACGTTTGCGTCCGCGCGCACGCGAAAAGAAGCCACTACGTCTGTCCCCCCGGACAGACGTAGCGCGATTTGCGCAGACTTCCCCTTCTTATCTTTTGATGGTTTGATGAAGTCCAACTTCCCCGGTGGGCCAATCATCTCGCTGAGGTTGTCTCCGACCCGGCCCCGTCTTTTGCCGTGGACATGCCAGAACAACGCATCGCTGCGAGCATCAGCCCTGTCCGCGCAACTTGATCCACTGCATTTATTTTTAAAGTGGTGCGGACGGCGTGATTCTAGGAATGCCGATCAATAGCGATGTACAAAGAATGTAAAAATCAACGGTATTTGAGAATGTGTTTCTTCCCAACATCGAATGAGCCGCGTTTTATTTCCATTCAATAAAGAAAGAAGCGAAGAACCGCTACCAACCTAGAATTCCAGCGATGACCCTTTCTCTACTATTGAAAGAACAAATGAGAAGCTGCACTGATTTGCGCGATGAAAAAGACGCCTGGTGCATATACGCGTGGCGGTGGAATGCAATCGGCGCGTTGATGTTCAGCATCCTCGTCATCGCGCTGATCTCCGTGCCTGCTTCAGCCCAGGAAATCGTCAGCGATCTCTCTGCAAAACCAACGGGCCGGATCCACTTCAACAGCGTCACCTCCAAAAGCAAATGGGAGCTGGTGCATCGCAAGTTCGACAAGACGCCCACGCCCATCTGGGGCACGTTGTATCTGCCCGAGACCCTGCAGGGTCGGGTGCCCGCGATGGTGATCTCTCACGGCTCGGCGGGACCGCAGCAGAAAGACGTCGACCGGTGGGTACGGCTGTTCAACCGGATGGGCATGGCCGCCTTTGTGGTGGACTCGTTTGGCCCACGCGGCATCACCAATACGATGGACAACCAGTCGCAGCTGAACCCGGCGGCCAACGACGCCGATGCGCTGTTCGCGCTCAAGCTGCTGAGCACCGACCCGCGCATCGACCCGAAGCGCATCGGGCAGATCGGTTTTTCACGCGGCGGCGGTGTGGCACTGGACATGACGCTCGAAGCGTTCCGCAAAGGTGTCATCGATGACGACACGCGGTTTGCGGCGCTCATCGGCTTCTACCCGGGGTGCTCCGCATTCTGGTGGGAAGTGCCGCCGCCACCGCTGGCAGGCGCCCCGCTGATGCTCGCGCTGGGCGAGAAAGATGACTACACGCCCGCGCAGCTCTGCCGCAATGCGGCGGAGATCATGCAGCGTGACGGGCAGACCGTCGAGGTGCATGTGTACCCCGGCGCGTATCACGACTTCGACAACACGCGGGCGTACTTCAAGTACTTCCCGGGTGCGACCACGGCGCGCGAGTGCCCGCAGACCATGATCGACGTGCAGCACGATGCGTACTACCACCTGCAGACCGGTGAGAAGTACGCCAGCCTCCAAGCGATGGAGGCTGACTACAAGCGCTGCACTGTCCGCGGTGTATCCACGGGCGCCAACCTGGAGCAAGCCCAGCGCGCAGAGGCCGACGTCAAGGCGTTTCTGACCAGAGCGATGGGTCTGTCTGTGCCGTGATGCGTGGGGCGGCAGGCACTTCTGTGTAGGCATCTCTACAACATTGCAGCGGTTATGACGCACGCCTATGCTGCCGTCATGACTGCCTCCCCCGATTCGTGGCTGCTGCTCATCGTCAGCCTGCCCACTGCCAGAGCAACCGCGCGCATGCGTATCTGGCGCGCCATCAAAGCCATCGGCTGTGCGGCCTTGCGCGATGGCGTTTACCTGCTGCCTGCGCGTGCCGAACACGCAGCGCAACTCAATGACCTGGCAGACGAGACCTTGCAGGAAGACGGCCAGGCGTGGGTACTGCGCGTGCAGGCCAGCGATGCGGCGGAAGACGCGGCCTACCGCGCCCTGTTCGACCGCACGCCCGACTACGCCGAGTGGCTGGCCGAGCTGTCTGAAGCGCGCAAGACACTCCCCGACCTGCCCAGCGCCGAGCGCAACCGGCTTCTGCGCCGCCATGCCCGCGCCTACGAGGCCATCCGCAAGATCGATTTCTTCTCCAACGAAGCGACCGTGCGCGCCGATGCGCAATGGCGCGACTTTGCTGCGGCGGCCGAAGCCACGCAATCGGCGGGCGAACCCCGCGCCGCTTCCGGCAGCATTCCGCGCCGTGATCCCACCCAATATCAGGGCCGCCTGTGGGCAACACGCCGGCACTTATGGGTGGACCGCGTTGCCAGCGCCTGGCTCATCCACCGCTTCATCGATCCGCACGCGCGGTTCCTGTGGCTCGACAGCCCGTCCGATTGCCCTGCCGACGCACTCGGCTTCGACTTTGATGGCGCAGCGTTCACGCATGTTGGCGAGCGCGTCTCGTTTGAGGTGCTCATCGCCAGCTTTGGGCTCGATGACGACGCCGGGCTCGCGCGCCTGGGCGCCATGGTGCATGCGCTCGACGTGGGCGGCGCGGCCACGCCGGAAGCCGGCGGGTTCGAGGCGATCCTGGCGGGCGCCCGCAAGCGGCTGACGGACGACGACGCGTTGCTCGCAGAGATCGGCACCGTGCTCGATTCGTTGTATGTGCATTTTTCCGGCAGCCGGAAAACATGACCGCAGTCACCCATCGCAGGTAGCCCATGAACATTGCCCCCGAACACCCCACCTACACGCTGCGGCAACTGGTCCTGTATTTCCTCCGGCTTGGCGCATTGGGCTTTGGTGGCCCCGTTGCGCTGGCTGGCTACATGCGCCGCGACCTGGTGGAAACACGCCACTGGATCACCGACGCCGACTACAAGGAGGGCCTCGCGCTCGCCCAGCTCGCGCCGGGGCCGCTGGCCGCGCAACTGGCCATCTACCTCGGCTACGTTCACTACCGCATCGTCGGCGCCACGCTGGTCGGCATTGCCTTCGTGCTGCCCTCGTTCCTGATGGTGGTGGCGCTGGGCTGGGCCTATGTCCGCTTTGGCGGCCTGACGTGGATGCAGTCGGTGTTCTACGGCGTGGGCGCGGCAGTGATCGGCATCATCGCCATCAGCGCGCACAAGCTCACCACCAAGAGCGTCGGCAAAGACAAGCTGCTGTGGGCCGTCTACCTGCTGCTGGCGGCAGTGACGGTGGTGACTGAATCCGAAGTGGCGTGGCTCTTCCTGGCGGCCGGCGTTCTGGTGTGGTTCTGGCGCGCGCCGCCCAAGTGGCTGCGCCAGGGCCGCATGAACGCGGTTGCCGTCACACCCGTGGCAGCGGCCAGCGGTTTGCTCGGCACGATCGATTGGCCCTTGCTTGCGCAGCTTGGCGCGTTCTTCGCCAAGGCCGGGGCGTTCGTATTTGGCTCGGGGCTCGCCATCGTGCCGTTCCTTTACGGCGGCGTGGTCACAGGGCACCACTGGCTCAACGACAAGCAGTTCGTCGACGCGGTGGCCGTGGCCATGATCACGCCCGGCCCGGTGGTCATCACCGTCGGCTTTATCGGCTACCTGGTGGCGGGCCTGCCCGGCGCGTGTGTGGCCGCGCTTGGCACGTTTCTGCCGTGCTACCTGTTCACCATCCTGCCGGCGCCGTACTTCAAGAAGTACGGCAAGCTGCCCGCCATCCTGGCCTTTGTCGATGGCGTAACAGCAGCGGCCGTGGGTGCCATTACCGGCGCGGTAATCGTCCTGGCCAAGCGCTCGATCGTGGATGTGCCGACGGCGCTCTTGGCCGTCGCCACAGTGTTGCTGCTGGTGAAGTTCAAGAAGCTGCCCGAGCCGGTGATCGTGGCGGGGGCTGCGTTGCTTGGCTTGGGGCTGTATCCGCTGCTGCATCGCTGACACACGATCGGCGGTGCCCGATCGCGCGCCGCAATATCTTCTGCGCACCGCAAGCGTTTGCAACCCAAATGGGTGAGACCGCACTCACCCCTGCGGCGTTACGATTGGTTTCAAATCGACCAAAGTGCGTGCCATGGCCAGGACTATGCTTCGGGCACCCCCCCAAACTGAGGAGACAACCATGAGAACAACTTATCGGAACATCCTGCTTGCATTGCCTCTGCCGTTCCTCATCGCAGCATGCGGCGGCGGGGATGGCGGTACGGATGCCGGCACGGGCACCCTCCATGTCTCGATGACGGACGCACCGTCCTGCGGCTTTGATCACGTCTACGTCACGGTCAACAAGGTGCGCGTGAACGCCAGCGCGTCGGCCGCCGACACCGACGCCGGCTGGACCGACATCGCGTTGGCCACACCGCAGAAGGTCGATCTGCTATCGCTCACCAACGGCGTGCTGACTGACCTCGGTACGGCTCCGCTGCCCGCCGGGCAATATCAACAGTTGCGCCTGGTGCTGTCTCCCAATCAGGGCAACACGCTGGCCAATTCCGTGGTGGTCACTGGCTCGTCGACCGAGCAGGCGCTGGCCACTCCCAGTGGCACGCAGAGCGGCTACAAGATCATCCAGCCCTTCACGGTGCAGCCCAACACGCTGGTCGATCTGGTGCTGGATTTCAACGCCTGCAAATCGATCGTGCAGCAAGGCAATGGCGGCTACAGCCTCAAGCCTGTCGTTACGGCAACGCCTACGGTCGTGAGCGGTTCGATTACCGGCTACGTGCCCGCCGCACAGGCCGGCGCTACGGTCTATGCCGAGCAGAACGGCCAGGTCATCCGCGGCACGGTGGCGGACTCCACGGGCAAGTTTGTGCTGTCGCCGCTGGTGCAGAGCAGCACCAATGGCGCTTATGACGTGGTGATCGTGGACAACGCACAGCCGACCGGCCACGCCACGGGCATCATCCGCACCGTGCCTGTCACGGCCAGCACGACGACCACGGTTTCCACCACCGGCGCGCCGATCACGCTGCCGGCCTCCACCACCAATACCGCCTCCGGCACGGCGACCGCATCGGCGCAGGCCACGCTGCGCGCGCTGCAGACGGTGAACTCGGTGTCGTACGAGATCACCTCGGCCAATGCCAACCTCGATACCGGCGCGTACTCGCTGGCGTTGCCCGCGGCCGCACCGTTGGTCGGCACGTACAGCGCGACGCTGCCGATCGCGCTGTCGGCGGTGTCGGCATCGGCGGGCCAGTATTCGGTCCAGGCCACCAGTGCATCGGGCACCACGCTGAGCAATCCGGTCAACGTTTCGGCCGGCAGCCAGACCGGGGTCAACTTCAGTTTCTAACCAGGGAAAAAGGGGGGCGGAGCCCGCCCCTCACCACACAATGAAGAACATCATCCTCATCCTGTCTTTGGGCGCATCGCTGCTGGGCGGTTGTGTCTATCTGCCCGACGATGGCCCCGTCATGCGCCCACAAGGCGGCCCGGGCAATGGCTTCTGCCCGCCGGGACAGGCGAAGAAGGGCAATTGCTGAGCCGTTGACTTCGTACTCGCGCAACAAAAAAGCCGGTCAGCGTGACCGGCTTTTTCTTTGCTGCGTTGCGGCGCTTACTTGCCCTTGCCCGCGCGCTTGTGCTGCGTGGATTTGCCATGTTGATGCGCACGGTCTGCCGCACGCGCCTTGCCTTTATCGCGGTCCATGCTGTCCGGGCCGTTGGTGTTGGACATGCCGTGGCTGCTCATATGTGCAGCAGAGCCGCCACCGGCGTTGCCGCCCTTGGCCTGCGCCGACAGCGAAACGGTGCACAGCGCGGCCATTGCGGCAGCCACCATCCATTGTGCTCGGGTCATCTGTTTCCTCCTTCTCGGTTTTGGTTCCACCGATTGTAGGGACGCGCAGATGAGAACGTGCGTTTGAGTGCAACCAAACGTAACGACAACCGCAGGTGCACCGCACAAGGGGATGGGCGGGGGATGAGCGCCGCGAGGCGTCACCTCACTTCCACTTGGCGCCGATCTCCGCCAACCCCGCTTTCTGCAGATCCTCCGCACTCATCACGATGCGGAACTCACAGTCTGCGTTGAACAGCAGAAACCACGGCTCCGCCAGCGCGGGAATGTGCGAGGCTGATTCCACATTGACGATGAGCACTGCGCCGCGATGGCCGTTCTGCTCCGTGAAGTAGACAACCTCGGGCTTGCTCTCGGCCATCACGCGCGGAATCAGCTCGGCGATGGAACCGTCGCGCACGTAGGTGTTGAAGGGTTCGTGCGGAATCCGCACGTTGACGAGCATGCGCATGATTTGCCTCCTGGGTGATGGCCAGGGCAAGCGCCGCGACAAAGCCGCCACGGCCATGCATGGCCGAACACCGTAGGTATAGGACGGGAGCCGCGTTTGCGTTATCAGCCGTTGGCTAGGCGAGATGGCGTAGACGCCAGGATGAGGGCGGAGCGATCCCGCCCACGCTTGCCTCTCAATCCAACGGCATCAGCGCCTTCGGCACGACGTATTGCTTGCCGTCATACGCAAGCCGGTAGGTTGTGCGCCGCGGCTTGGCGTCGTGCGTCTGGCATTCGCCGGCCTTGTCGACCGTGTTGGTGGACGAGGACTTGGTTTCCGACACCGCGATATCGGCGTACCCGTTGTGGGTGTCCGATGTCATGTTCAGCGTGCGCTTGATTTGCTCGAACGCGCCGGCGCAGTTGGTATCCCATTCACCGCCGCCGCTTTCCACGACAACGCCGTTCAACACCGGTTTCAATTGATTGTCCTGGACGGTGTAGAGCCACAGATCGGTCTCGTTGAACGGATTGGGCCGCGAACTGCCCTCTTTGACGATGCGCACCCCGAATGCCATCTGCCCTGGCGCGACCACGTAGCGCGCGGTATCGAACGTGACGGACTGGATGCGCACCGCATCGTCCGACATGCGCGCAGGCAGGCGCAGACGTTGCCGGATGTTGCCGTTGCCGGTGTCGAGCACGAACAGTTCAAGGTCGCCTTCATTGGTGCCCGCGTCTGCGTCCTCCTGCTGCATGAGCGGCACGGCCATGAGCGTGAGTTCCGGATGCGCGGGCCACGTGCGGCACACCACTGCATGCGGGTCGGACTCCTCCGGCAATTGGATGTGCGCGTCGCCGACCTTGTAACCACGGCCTGCACGTTTTGCAGCGGGGTAGGCCCGCTTGATTGCGCTGTCCACCTGGGCGGTGCAGGCGTCTTCAGCAGCGTGGAGGGTTTGCGCTGCAAGCAGCAGGCCGGCAGCGCACAGCAGAGGGGTCAGGCGAGCGTGTTTCATGTCTGTTGAGGTTGTTTGTGAGCGCGTTCACTTCGGCATCGGCTCGTAATGCACCTTGCTGCGCCATTTGCCGTTGACGAGTGTTTCCACGGTGACTTTCATCTTGTCGCCGCTGCCCTGCGCGTCATCAATGCGGCGTTCAACGGCGACCGGTACATCGTGTTCGACGGCGTACACCGTGCGCTCGTGATAGCAGCAACCGCTCTTCGCCCACGTGCGCAGACGCTTGTTCTTGGCATCCACTTCAAAGAACCCGAGTGTTTCCAGAATGAGCCCCGTCATCTCACTGTTGCGCACAAAGCGCTGGGTCTGCGCATTGAACAGATAGACGTCATAGCTGGGGCCACCGTAACTGCCCTCGTTGCCGGTCTGGATGCCGAAGTCCTCCTTGCCGTCGAAGTTGAAATCGCCAACGTTGATCACGCCCTGGTAGTCATAGAGACGCGTCGAATTGACCAGGGGCCCCATGCCCCCCTTGGGCAGCGTGACAAACACCTTCGGCAGGTTGATGACCTGACGCACGGCGCGTTGGCCCTTGTCATGAATGAGCAACTGGGCGGGCCCTTCGCAGGTGGTGTCCTCTTTGCTGCTTTCCGCCGGACAGGCTTCGAGCATGCGGAGCACGAAATCGTGCTGCTTGGCGATTGCCTTCAGGGGAAAGACCGGGCCATTGACCGGCTCGCCCGGATCGGGAAACACGGGTTGCGCTTCCAACTCGTCAATGCGCGTGCGGTACGCCTCTCTCAGCGCTGCCACGTCGATCTGGCCGGAAGGCGCACGCTGTTTCAGCCAATCGCGCTGTGCGACCTTCAATGCATCGGTGGCGACGCCGTGCTTGTTCAACGCAGCGCGGTATGCATCGGCCAGTTGGCTATCCAAGGCGGAGAGTTGTGCGTCATTGCAGATGGCGTGCTCGATCGGGCTGCGTGCGGCGTTGCAATCAAAGCTGGCAGCGTGCGCGGCCGCGGGCAACAAGATGATGGCAAATGCGATGGCGCAGATGCTGCGAAATGGCGTCATTGGATGAACCCTTGGGAACCAGCGGTGAGCGTGTGCGCGATTGTGCTGTGGAATTTGGCCGTGTGGTGTGCTTTCTCCGCACATGGCCGCACTCATGGCTCGCCCCGTGCGGCACGGCAAGACTTTTCCTACCATGGCAACCACCCGGCTGTGAAAACCATGAGGTACGCAATGGCCCTTCCGATGCACATCAATCAGCCCCGCCCGACACGCCGTTCTGCCAACCAGGCTGTGCGTCGCGCCGTGCGCGCGTTATCACTCGCGGCTCTGCTGCTGCCCTTGGCCGCATCGGCCGCCGACCCGGTCGACGACGCGCTCCAGCAATGCCTGAAGAGCCCGCGAGGCACCACGACGGCCGGCATGACCGAGTGCACGCACACCGCCTACCAAGCCTACGACCGCCAGATGAATACGCTGTATCAGGCGGTCATGAGCAAGACGGACCCGGCCTCTCGCCAGGCCATCCGCAACGCCCAACGTGCATGGCTGGCCTATCGAAACGCACAGCGGACCGCGGACAACGCACCGTGGCGCGCAGACAGCGGCTCAATGGCGAGCCCCGATATCGAAGGGCTGAACGTCGAGGCGATCCGGGCGCGCATTGCCGAGCTGGAGTATTACCCGCACTAGTCGGACTTGAAGAACCCCGCTGTGGATAACGCACCCTGCCCCTGTGAATAACTCCAGGGACAAGCGTGTTGGTTCTCCGGGGTCAGTGGGCAGATAGCACAGGAACAACTTCCCACTGGGTCGACAGGGTCAGACGCGATGCCCCGGACTCATCCACGCGACAGCACACGCTGTCCGATGGGTTGTCCGTTCTGCAAGCCTTTGATACCAAAGCGCTTTTGGTGCTTATCCACAGGACTTATCCACCGTTATCTACTACTACTATCTGTATACATAAAGAAGTAAACCTATAAACCCTCTGTCGGGCATCGAGCCCCTGGCTGGGTTGTGGGCAAAGCAGCATGCAGGCGTTGGCCATTGGTGATGCAGCCACCGAATGCCACCGCCCAATCTCTCGCGCAATAGCGTCAAGTGCTCCCCAAGTTGTTCCCGACATCGCAGGCTGATCGCCTTGCTGCCGTCAAACATTTCGAATATATTGGAAATATGGAAGAAAACGACGCTATCCGATCCCTCGCCGCGCTGGCCCATGGCATTCGCCTGCAAGTGTTCCGCATGCTGGTGGTTGCGGGGCCAACGGGCCTCACGCCAGGCGCGATTGCCGAACAGCTCGACGTGCCGGGTGCCACGCTGTCATTCCACCTCAAGGAACTGACAGCCGCGCGCCTGGTGACGCAGGAGCGCGACGGCCGCAACCTGATCTATCGCGCGGCGTATGACCACATGAACGCCCTGCTGGGCTTCCTGACCGCCAACTGCTGCCAGGGCGAAACCTGCCTGGAAGCAAACGCCGCCGCCTGCAAGTGCTGAAGGAGCATCCCATGAAACGATTTCACGTCCATCTCCACGTTGACGACCTGAGCAAGAGCATCGCCTTCTACTCGAAGCTGTTTGCAGCCGAGCCGACGCGTGTGGAGACCGATTACGCCAAGTGGATGCTGGACGACCCACGCATCAACTTCGCCATCTCGACGCGTGGCAGCGCCGCGGGCGTGGACCATCTTGGCTTCCAAGTCGATGACGCTGCCGAGCTGGCCGAGCTGAAAGCCCGCGCCGAAGCTGCAGACGTGGCCCTATTGGACGAAGGCGAAACCACCTGCTGCTATGCCCGCAGCGACAAGCACTGGATTACCGACCCGCAGGGCATCGCCTGGGAGCACTTCCATTCGCTGGGCAATATCCCGGTGTTCCGCGAAGACAAGAAGGAAGAAGCCACGACGGAAAGTTCTGCCTGCTGCGCACCCCGTGCCCCGAAAGGCAAGCCGATCGGTATCGCAGTGAAGTCCGACTCCGGCTCATCCTGCTGCTGACAGCGAACCCATGACCACCAACGTCCTCATCCTCTGCACCCACAACTCCGCACGCAGCGTGCTGAGCGAAGGCATGCTCAACCATTGGGCCCAACAACTCGGTAAAGACGTGCGCGCCTACAGCGCCGGCAGCGCACCGAGCGGCCGCCTCAACCCGTTTGCACTCGAAGCCCTCACCAACGCAGGCATCGACACCACCGGCTACCGCAGCAAGAGTTGGGACGAGTTCGTTGCAGACGGCGCACCGCAAATGCGCATCGTCATTACCGTGTGCGACAGCGCCGCAGCGGAGACCTGCCCGTATTGGCCCGGCAGTCCCGTGAAAGTGCATTGGGGCTATGCCGACCCTTCCAACGCGACGGGCGGTGACGAAAGCAAGCGCCAGGCCTTTGAGCTGACACGCCAGGCCATTGGCTACCGCATGCTGCAACTGCTGGCCCTGCCGCTCGACACGCTCAGCAACGCCGAGCTTCAGGCCGCGCTTGAACGCATTTCGCAAAACTGATCTGAAGCCTGTCCAATGACTGCATCGAACGTAGCGCCGCCAGCACAGGCCGCCACAAGGCCCGCCATCAACTTCTTCGAGCGCTACCTGACTGTCTGGGTGGCGCTCTGCATCGTTGCCGGCATCGTGCTCGGCCAAGTGCTGCCTGGCCTGTTCCAGCAGATTGGCCGGATGGAATACGCACAGGTCAACCTCCCGGTCGGGCTGTTGATCTGGGTGATGATCATCCCGATGCTGGTCAAGGTGGATTTTGGTGCGTTGCATGAGGTGCGTCAGCACGTCAAAGGTATTGGCGTCACGCTTGTCGTGAACTGGCTCGTCAAGCCGTTCTCGATGGCGTTTCTCGGCTGGTTTTTCATCCGCCACCTGTTTGCGCCGATGCTGCCTGCAGACCAGATCGACAGTTACATCGCGGGCCTCATCCTGCTGGCCGCCGCGCCGTGCACGGCGATGGTGTTCGTGTGGAGCCGGCTGACGGGCGGCGATCCGCTGTTCACGCTGTCGCAAGTCGCGTTGAACGACAGCATCATGGTCATCGCATTTGCGCCGTTGGTTGGGCTGCTGCTGGGCATGTCCGCCATTACGGTGCCGTGGGCGACGCTGCTGACCTCGGTCGTCCTCTACATCGTCATCCCTGTGATCCTTGCGCAGATCTGGCGCAAGGCGCTGCTCGCGAAAGGCCAATCGGCGTTCGATGCCGCAATGGCGAAGATCGGCCCGTGGTCAATCGCTGCGCTGTTGGCGACGCTGGTGTTGCTGTTCGCGTTCCAGGGTGAAGCGATCCTGAAACAGCCGCTGGTCATCGCCCTGCTGGCGGTGCCGATCCTGATTCAGGTGTTCTTCAACTCTGCGCTTGCGTACTGGCTTAACCGAGCAGTTGGCGAGAAGCACAACATTGCGTGCCCCTCGGCCCTGATTGGCGCATCCAACTTCTTCGAGCTGGCCGTTGCGGCGGCGATCAGCCTATTCGGTTTCCATTCCGGTGCGGCGCTGGCCACCGTCGTCGGCGTGCTGATCGAAGTGCCGGTCATGCTTCTGGTCGTGCGCATTGTTAACCGGACGAAGGGCTGGTACGAGTGCCGTACCTAGCAGTACACGTTTCGATCTAGCGCTCAGCGCGCTCCCGGTCGTTCGCGGCGAACCGCCAAAGTTCGCATTGCCGCGACCGGCCATCCCTCCCCCCTCCTTCTCGCTTGCGTCGCGCCGGGCGCGTACTACTCTTGACGAGGTCCTGCGTCGCGCGTTTGCCCGCAGCGTGTGTGGCTCGATCTGCAGGCTGCTTCCTCATCGGCCCGGCCAGCCACCCGCCCCCGGAGAGAAAGCCATGCGAAAACTGTTTGCCGCCGTCGCGCTCATGCTTGCCATGACGCCCTTTGCGCAAGCGCAGGTCAAGCCGTATCCGCCGGGCTTTCGGCACCAGAACATCCAGACCGACGGGACGACGCTGTTTGTGCGCGTCGGCGGCAGCGGCCCGGCCGTGGTGTTGCTGCACGGCTTTGGCGACACGGGCGACATGTGGGCGCCCCTGGCGGCCGAGCTGGCCCGCACGCATACCGTGGTGGTGCCGGATCTGCGCGGCATGGGGCTGTCGTCGCACCCCGAAGGCGGCTATGACAAGCGCACCCAGGCCGGCGACATCCGGGCTGTGCTGACGAAGCTGAACATCGACCAGGCCGATGTGGTTGGCCACGACATCGGCACCATGGTGGCGTTTGCCTATGCGGCGCGCTATCCGGACAAGACCACGCGGCTGGTCGTAATGGATGCGCCCGTGCCGGGCGTGCCGCCGTGGGAGCAGATCGTCCGCTCGCCCAAGCTCTGGCACTTCTCGTTCGGCGGCCCCGATGCCGAGCGGCTGGTCAAGGGCCGCGAGCGCATCTACCTCGACCGGTTCTGGAATGAATTTGCCGGCGACCCTTCAAAGATCGACGAAGCCACACGGGTCCACTACGCCCGCCTCTACGCCAAGCCGGGCGCCATGCATTCAGCGTTTGCGCAATTCCTGTCGATCCCGCAAGACGCGGAAGACAACCAGAAATCCATCGCCACCAAGCTGCCCATGCCGGTGCTCGCCATCGGCGGCGCAAAGTCCTTCGGCGAGAACGAGGCCATCGTCATGCGCAATGCCGCCACCAACGTGCAGGAGCTGGTGATTCCCGATGCGGGGCATTGGTTGATGGAGGAACAGACGCAGGCTACGGTGAATGCCGTTGTTAAATTTCTGGCGCAGTAGCGTCGGTCTTCTTCATTGGTGTTTCACGCAGCGCAACGAGAGAGGAGTCTCCAATGCAGCCAGTCGTCCGAGTTTCAATTCTGCGGTGCCCGCCAGACAAGTTTGCCGAGATGCGGCAGATGATGAACGATCTCGAAGCGGTGCTCCGGCCGGGCATCGAGGCCATGCGAGGGCTGGTCGCGTTCTATGTGGGCGAGGACGAGTCGACATCGTCGCTGTCGAACGTGAGCCTGTGGGCTGACCTGGACGCGGCCAAGCAACTGGATACGTTCCGCCCGATGCTGGATTCGGGCAAGCCCTTTATCGACAAGGGCGGCACGTTCGAGCGGCCGATCATGAATTACCTGCCGATGTGGGAGTTGAAGCCCGTGTCGACGGTTTGAGGCTTAGCAAATAGATTGCCCCTCCAGATACCGCACACCATGCAGTCAGTTGATGAAATGGCTCGGCAGCGCAATGTTTCGATTGCCCGCCTGCAAGGACTTGAAGTTGCGACGATTTCTGTCGATTGCGCCAAGCCTGTCGACATCGGGTTCTATGTAAAGGAGAAGATGCGCTTCGTGAACCCGCTGTCATGGCTTCCGAAAGCGGAAATCCGCCCCGGCCTTTTTGCGTATGGCAAACAAGCGCCCAACGTTGCTCACGCGGTTGCCGCTGACAGCGAACTATGCGCTGCGCTGGACGTCCTTTTGACACGCTACGCGGGCGCCGTCGAATGGTGCGATGCGTCCCTGCATGCCCGCGTGAACATCTGGACCGGGACGATCGATGGAGATTCCACAGGCGGTGAGCGCTTCTTGTCCCACCTTGAAACCACCGCCAGACGCCTTGGCGATATCGCGCAAGGGCGCAGCCAGGTCGAAGCCAACTTGTCGACACGAGCATTCGGCCCGACGTGGTTCCGCAATCGCGCCATGGTTGGGGGATTACTGACCGGGTTTCTTGGTGCCTTCCTGCTTTTGTTCGCCGTCATTGGGTTCAGTACGCTTCGGCGGATTGCACATTAAGCCGCTCGGCTGCCGCAAGAAATGCTCAACGCAACCGGTACGCACATGCACATGACATTGAAGCTCGCGGGCTGCTTCATCCTGCTGGCGGCCTCGCAGCACGCAAGCGCGCAGACCTCATCGCGCATCCCGGAGGAGGTCAGAGCGTTCATTGAGGAACGGAAAATCTGCGACCACTTTCGTGGTGAGCCAGCCGAGGGCGACAGCCCGGAACAGGTGGAGCGAAGAGAGTTCCTGCTCGACAGCTTCGACATTTATTGCGCTGGCACTGACAAGCGCCTTGCTGCGTTGAAGCGGCGCTACAAAGACAATCCCGCTGCTATGAGGCGGCTCAACGCGTTTGAAGAGCACGTTGAGTGATGGGGTGGCCTTGGCCACTGTGGTGAGGGAAGCGGCTACACGGCCATGGCATTCCCGCCCGTCACGGGAATGCATCAATCTGTTTTTATTGGCCGTAGCCCCGCCGCTCTATGGCGGCTAGTACGTCCCACGTCTGCGGATCGACATCGCGTCCCCCGAGCGACATCGATACGTAGGCGTCAATCGCATCCACAAAGCCTTTGATGAACGCCGGCGGGAATGCGTGTGCAGAGAGGTGTTGAAGCTGCTCGCGCAGCATGCCCGGCCGGCATTGGCCGTGCGTGCACATGGCGGTGCGAGTCCGCTTGAGGTACGCCTGTGCCGCGATGGCGCCGTTCAGGTAGGTGCGGTTCTTGGTGAGCCTGCCTGTGTCGGGTGACGTGGGCGCTGCGGGTGGAGATGTTGGTGGGGATGGATACGACGCGAGTCTCCGCGCCGTCTGCTCACTGCTAGACATAAGGACCTCTCGGAGATGGGTGAAAGGCCCGACTTTCGTCGCTAAACGAGGGAGGCGGGCCCGACGATGGGGTTAGCGATCCGGCTCTCCGAGAAAACCGGTAGACCCGAAGGTCTCCCCACCCGGCCCGCCATAGAAAGCGCGCGAGTGTGCTGAGGCCTGCCGCGTGTGACGGCGGCCTCTTCGGAGAGTTACGGATCGCTAAACCCGTGCTGCCGTTGGTGCGGCAGCGGGATGGATTATAGCGATGGGGGCTTCTTCCATCTTCCGATTCTGTGCACTGAGCCCCCGGGCTCCAACGGCCGAGCGCACCCTATGCAACTTGGTCCAATGCGAGCGACGTTTAACCGTGGGCCAAGCACATCCGCTTCTCTACCCTGCGCCGTTTCCCCGCAGAGGGTCGAGTGCCGCAGTTTTACGTACGGGTGTCGATCTCAAACATTCGATCTCGACAGTCCGAGAGCGACACGCTACCGGCAGACCGTGGCGCATGGCCCTCAGAGGCCCGAGCTTGGCCCCCAAACACTCGACGTTGCCCCGTTGAGGGTGACGTTCCACCGTCTGAGGGTCGAAGCCGGCTGTCAGAGGTCGAAATTTTCGAGCTCCGACAGCGGAAGCCGAGTGTTTGAGACTGGCACTCCGCCCGCAGAGGTTCGAGCTTGACTGCTGGAGGCTCACGTTCGAGCCGCGAAGGTTCGTGATCGAGCAACGCTGCGCGGTCACGAAGACGCGCGACAGGTCGGATGCGTTTTGCCGCAACGCCGTGGAGGTGCTGAATAACAACCCGAACGTGCAGCACGGCACTGTCGACCTTGCGGAACTGCGTCGGGATCTGGCTGCGTTGGACCTGTCGCCTAGCCGCCTGACGCACTGGACCGTATCCAAGAGCTGATGCGCGACGTTTGCCCTCGGCTGTATTTTCAGAAACGGCGTATGCATTTGCCGGTGTGCACCCTGTAGAAGAGAAATTCCTCCGCCAACCTTCTCAGGAGCACGCAATGTATGACGGCATCTCGGCTGCAAACTATGCAGCAAGCCAAATCGAACCGAATAGTGTGGGCCGCTGCGCAGAATATGTTCGCAAGCCCATTGAATGGGGCGGCATTTCTTTGCAGCGCACCCGCTCGGCAAAGGACTACGGTCCATCACTGCAAGCCGCCGGGTTTCATGAGGCGATAGGCTCGCCGGTGAAGGGAGACGTGATCGTGATTCAACCTGCCCCCGGTCATCCTGACGGGCACATGGCGATCTACGATGGTTCGCACTGGATTTCAGACTTCAAGCAGCTACACGGTTTCTATCCTGGCCCGGCTTACAGAAGCGCCCAACCGGCCTACAAAATGTATCGTTATCACTGAGGCAACCTCATGACCCGCTTTCTTTCCCTGCTCGTTGCGGTGGTTTGCGCCGTCGCGGTTTCCTCGGCGTCCGCTGCACAGGCGGCCGTCTCGAAAAATACGCCAGAAGCCGCAGTCATCTCGTTCTATACATGGTTCATTCAGCACGATTCGGATCAAACGTATCCGCTGCGCGAGCCGGACATTGAGCGCTATGTCGCCAAAGATACCGTTGCACGGTTGCGCAACGACTATGCACACGCCGGTCCGCCAAATGGCGTGGACTATTTTCTCAAGGTGCAGGACTACGATAGCCGTGACTGGCTTGCCCATATGCAAGTGCAACGCGCGCTGATGCTGGGCGATGTTGCGATTGTGCCGGTCTCTTTTGGCTCGCAAAACCCAGTGCATGTGCTGGTGTTCATGAAGCGACTGGATGCGCACTGGAAGATCATCAAGATCGACGACACCTGGGAGTACAGGTAAACGGCCTCAGCAGAGAAACCAGGGCGTCGCTGCATGGGGGCGCCTAGGTTTCAGCAGCGTCTTTACACTCCTCCCTATTTCCCGTTACCCCCTTTTCCCTATCAGGTACGGCAGGTTCTGGACACCATCGACAGACTCAAGGAGCAAAAGTCATGACGCAAGTCCACTTCACTTACCGGGTGACGTGGTCCCCTGAAGATGGGGAACACGTCGGCCTGTGCGCAGAATTTCCGTCCCTCTCGTGGCTCGATGAGACGCCAGAAGGCGCTCTTGCGGGCATTCGCCGCGTCGTTGCCGAGGTCGTGCACGACACATGGAGGCCAGCGGCGAGAAGGTGCCTGATCCGATTGCGGATCGCACGTACAGCGGCGAGTTCAAGGTGCGTATCACGCCGCAAGCGCACCGCGCCATCGTCATTCAGGCAGTTGAGCAGGGCGTCAGCTTGAATCGGCTTGCAAGCGCGAAGCTGTGTTCATAGAGGAACAGCAATGCTTGCCAACTAGGCAGGTCTGCCAAAAGCTGCAAACGTTGCGTCGATCATCAGCGCCTTTCTCGCTCTGTTCCAGTAGCGCCACCAAAGCTCGCACCAGCGGGCTTTTCTCTTACCTCCGCAGCCTGGCCAACCAATCCCTCGCTGGCGTCCGTGTCTTCGCCATTGGTCCGGCTCGATCCACCTCCCCAACCAGCTTGCGCAGCGCTAGGTGCATGTAGACCCAGGCATCTTCTATGCTGAACCAAAGTGCCCATCGCAACAGCGATCAGCAGGCTGGCGATCCACTCGCCACGTGACCCCAACGATCCAGCCGACCGGCAAGGGAGGCGCCATGCAAGGAATCAATCACAGCGTTTGTGCGGTCATGCTTGCCGTGATGACCTCGCTGCTTGCCGCATGCGGGGGTGGTGGGGGCTCGGGTAACGGCAGCGGCTCGGCAACCCCGCCGGGTGGCGTTCATCTGCAGGTCGTCTCGTTCGGCGACAGCCTGTCGGACGTCGGCACCTACGCGCCCATTGCGAGCGTGGTGAGAGGTGGGCGTTTCACGACCAACCCGGGGCCGGTGTGGACGCAAAACGTCGCGCAATACTACGGCGATACGCTCAGCGCGGCGTTCACGATCGACATCACGCATGCGTTGACCGCGCAAGGCGGGCTCGGCTACGCGGAGGGCGGCGCGACAGTGGCAACCCCGGCAAACCTGTACGACTTTCTGACCGACGTGATCGGCAACATCGAGATGCCCGTCAATGAGCAGGTTTCAAGCTATCTGGCCGCGCACGGGAGCTTCAACGCCAATCAACTGGTGCTGGTCTGGGCGGGCTCGAATGATGTGCTTCGCGCCGGGGCGTTGCCCGCCGCCGCGCCGATCGTGCAGACGGCGGCCGCCACCCTGGCGCAAATCGTTGCGCAGATCGTCCAGGGCGGCGCCACGCATGTGGTGGTCGTCAACGTGCCGAACGTCGGACTCTCGCCCAAAGGCTTCTCCTCGGGCGACGGCGGAGCAAACCTGACCCAGTTGTCGCAACTGTTCAACGACAGCCTGAACGCGGCCCTGCAGAGCAATGGCCTCCAGGGCAAGGTCATCCAGATCGATGCCTATACCTGGGTGAACCAGATTATCACGAGCTTTCAGGCTAACGGCTTTGTCGTGTCAAACACCGGCGTGGCCTGCGACCCAGCCAAAACGCCCGACGCAACGGCATTGTTCTGCTCGCCGGCGACCTACGTGACGGCCAACGCCGATCAGACATACATGTTTGCCGACAACCTGCACCCGACGACACGCATGCATGCCCTGTTCGCCCAATTCGTGGAACAGCAGATCGCCAAGAGCGGTCTTGGACATTGAGCGTGCGGATAACCGATCACTGACTGGCGGGCAGCCGGCTGCCAAGGCAGACGTTTACACGGCGTTTACACCCCTCCCCCCAACCTTTACCCCGTTTTTACCCCCCTTTCCCTACTGTTGCACTGCACGCAGGCCCTGTGACGGGAGCCTGCCTGCACGCCGCATCCGGCCCCAGTTGACGCGCATCTGCGCCGGGCCGTGCGGCACCCAAAACAACAAGGGAAAGGTCCATGCAAGCCAAGGTTTCTTTGCACGCCACCGTCATCGGTGGCGTTGTCTTCTGTGCCGCAGCACTGTCCAGCGCGGCCGCTTTTGCGCAGTCCACTGAGGCTGCGCCGGCGCCCGTTGCCACACCGGCCGCGCCCGTCAGCCCGCTCACGGCCAACGTCACGCTGGCCAGCCAGTACCGCTATCGCGGTCTCATGCAGACCAACAACAAGCCCGCCATTCAGGGCGGGGTGGATTACGCGCTGCCCAACGGCTTCTATGTGGGCAACTGGAACTCGTCGATCAGTTGGCTGGGGGATTCCAACCCCAACGTCTCCGCCCCCATCGAGATGGATTTCTACGGCGGCTACAAGACCGAGCTGATGAAGGACGTGCCCATTGATGTGGGCGTGCTGCAGTACTACTACCCGGGCAGCTACCCCGACGGCTACACCCGCCCGCACACCACCGAGGGTTATGCACAGATCGGCTACGGGCCGGTCTCGTTCAAGTACTCGCACGCGTTCTCCAACCTGTTCGGCTTTGCCGACAGCCACCACAGCCAGTACTTCGACTTGTCGGGCAACTTCGACACCGGCTTCTGGGGCCTCACGCTGAACCTGCACGTGGGCTATCAGCAGGTGCCGCATCAGGTGGTGCGCACCTCGTATGCCGACTGGAAGGTGGGCGTGACGAAAGACTTCGGCAGCGGCTGGACGGCCTCGCTTGCGTACATCGATACCAACGCTGCGCGCGCCGCCTACACCAACGCGCGCGGCAATTACATGGGCAAGGCCACCGCGCTGCTGGCCGTGACCAAGACGTTCTAACGACCACGACCTGAAGGAAAGGGGAGCGCATATGGACCTCGTTTATCTCGCCGGCCTTGCGGTGCTGGCCCTGGCAGTGGGCGGCTTGCTCGCCCTCTCCGGCCGGCTTGCTGCCAAAGACCAACCCACCACGCACGCGATGGAGAAACAGCAATGACATGGCTCTATGTGCTGTCCGGGGCCATCACGGTGGCCCTGTTGATCTATCTGTTCGTGGCCCTGCTGTGGCCCGAACGCTTCTAACAACACTGCGAGGCACACCATGAATGCGTTCCTCCTCCAGCTGGCGATCTATCTGGTCGTGCTGCTGGTTCTGGCCAAACCGCTGGGCGCGTATATGACCGGCGTGTTTGGTGACAAGCCATCGCGTGCGCACTGGCTCGGCCCCATCGAGCGGCTGTTCTATCGCGTGGCCGGCGTCAACCCGCAGGCCGAGATGGGCTGGAAGCGCTATGCGCTGGCCGTTATCGTCGTCAACGTGCTAGGTGCGCTGGCGGTGTATGCGCTGCAGCGCGCGCAGCAGTGGCTGCCGCTCAATCCGCAGGGCTTTGCTGCCATTACGCCGGATTCGTCGTTCAACACGGCCATCAGCTTTGTGAGCAACACCAACTGGCAAGGCTATTCGGGCGAAAGCACGATGAGCTATCTCACGCAGATGCTCGGCCTGGCGGTGCAGAACTTCCTGTCAGCCGCCACTGGCATTGCGGTGGTGATCGCGCTCATTCGCGGCTTTGCGCGCCACTCGGCCAACACCATCGGCAACTTCTGGGTCGACTTCACGCGCGCCACGGTCTACGTGCTGCTGCCGCTGTCGATTCTGGTGTCGGTGTTCTTCGTGAGCCAGGGCGTGATCCAGAACTTCGATGGCTACAAGGAGGTGACCACCGTCACCGCCACCACGTACGACAACCCGAAGATGGACGCGCAGGGCAATCCGCTCAAGGATGCGCAAGGCAACCCCGTCACCGAGAAAGCCACCACGCAAACGCAGACCTTGCCCATGGGCCCGGTCGCGTCGCAAGAGGCAATCAAGATGCTGGGCACCAATGGCGGCGGCTTCTTCAACGCCAACTCCGCACACCCGTACGAGAACCCCAACGCGCTGACCAACTTCGTGCAGATGCTGGCGATCTTCATCATCCCGGCGGCGCTGTGCTTTACGTTTGGCGGCATGGTGGGCGATGGTCGGCAAGGCTGGGCTGTGCTGGCGGCGATGACTGTGCTCTTTGTGGTGCTTGCCGTCTTCCTGGCATGGGCTGAGCTGCACGCCAATCCGATGCTCGCCAACCTCGGCATCGATCAGGCGGTGGGCAACATGGAAGGCAAGGAAACGCGCTTTGGCATCGTGGCCTCGTCGCTGTTTGCCACGATCACCACGGCGGCGTCGTGCGGTGCCGTCAATGCCATGCATGACTCGTTGACCGCGCTGGGCGGCTTCGTGCCGATGTTCCTGATGCAACTGGGCGAAGTGGTGTTTGGCGGTGTGGGCTCGGGCCTGTACGGCATGCTGGTGTACGCCATCCTGGCCGTGTTCATTGCGGGCCTGATGATCGGCCGCACGCCGGAATACCTCGGCAAGAAGATCGAGGTGTTCGAGATGAAGATGACCTCCATCGCCATCCTCGTTACGCCGCTGCTGGTGCTCGTGGGCACGGCCGTGGCCGTGGTGGTGACGCAGGGCAAGGCGGGCATCTTCAATCCCGGCACACACGGCTTCTCTGAAGTGCTGTACGCCTTCTCGTCTGCCGCCAACAACAACGGCAGCGCGTTTGCGGGCCTGTCTGCCAATACGCCGTTCTACAACGTGGCGCTGGGCATCTGCATGTGGCTGGGCCGCTTCTGGATCATCGTGCCGGTGCTGGCCATGGCAGGCACGTTTGCCGCCAAGAAGCGCCTGCCCGTGACGGCCGGCACGCTGCCCACGCATGGGCCGCTGTTTGTAGTGCTGCTGATCGGCTCGGTGCTGCTGGTGGGCGCGCTCACGTACATCCCGGCCCTCGCGCTCGGCCCCATCGCAGAACACCTTGCGCGCTAAGCGCAAGGCGAGTCGTCTACCCAATATCAACAGGTGCCTTATGGCTATCCGTTATCCCGAATCCGAACCTGCCGTGCGTACGGTCAAGCACAAGCTTGAGCCCAGCGCCGGTACTGGTACTGGTACTGCCGCAGCCGCCGAGCCGCAGGCGCGCAGCACGCACACGACGCTATCTGCCAAGGATGTGCGCAAGCTGTCGATGTTCTCGTCGGCACTGGTCAAGCCCGCCATTGTGGATAGCTTCCGCAAGCTGTCGCCGCGCGCGCAAGCCAAGAACCCGGTGATGTTTGTCGTCTATATCGGCAGCATTCTCACCACCATCCTGTGGGTGATGGCCCTGCGCGGCCAGGCGGAAGCGCCTGCGGGCTTCATCCTCGCTGTGTCGGTGTGGCTGTGGTTCACGGTGCTGTTTGCCAACTTTGCCGAGGCGCTGGCCGAGGGCCGCAGCAAGCAGCAGGCGGCATCGCTGCGCGGCATCAAGACCACCGTGCAGGCCAAGGTGCTGGCAGAGCCGCATCGCAGAGACCGCGTGGAAGCGCGCGCTGCCACCGCCCTGCGTCGTGGCGACATCGTGTTGATCGAAGCCGGCGACATGGTGCCCGGCGATGGCGAGGTGATCGAAGGCGTGGCGTCGGTAGACGAAAGCGCCATCACGGGCGAATCGGCGCCGGTCATTCGCGAATCGGGCGGGGATTTCTCGTCCGTGACGGGCGGCACGCGCGTGCTGTCGGACTGGATCATCGTCCGCATCACCGCCAACCCCGGCGAGAGCTTCCTTGATCGGATGATCTCGATGGTGGAAGGCGCCAAGCGCCAGAAGACGCCCAACGAGCTGGCGCTGACGATTCTGCTGGTGAGCCTGACCATCATCCTGATGCTGGCCACCGTCACGCTGCTGCCGTACTCGATCTTCTCGGTGGAGGCGATGAAGGCCGGCTCGCCCATCACCATTACCGTGCTGGTCGCGCTGCTGGTGTGTCTGATTCCGACCACCATCGGCGGGTTGCTGTCTGCGATTGGCGTGGCCGGCATGAGCCGCATGATGCAGGCCAACGTGATCGCCACGTCGGGCCGCGCTGTGGAGGCTGCCGGTGATGTGGATGTGCTGCTGCTCGACAAGACCGGCACGATCACGCACGGCAACCGTCAGGCTTCGCGCTTCATTCCCGCGCCGGGCGTGACGGCCAAGCAGTTGGCCGAGGCGGCATGGCTGTCGTCGCTGGCCGATGAAACGCCGGAAGGCCGCAGCATCGTCACGCTGGCACGCAACCTGGGCGAGGCGTCCATCGATGAAGCTGCCCTTGCGAAGACGCAGCCCGTGTACGTCGCCTTCTCTGCGCAAACGCGCATGAGCGGTATCAACGTCTCGCTTGCAGGCGACGCCCGTCAGATCCGCAAGGGGGCGGCAGATGCCATTCGCACGCACGTGACGCTGCTGGCCGGCAAGTTTCCCGATGCCGTGTCGACTGCCGTGGACGACGTCGCGCGCCAAGGCGGCACGCCGCTTGTGGTGTCCGACAACGACCGCGTGCTCGGCGTGGTAGAGCTGAAAGACATCGTGAAGGCCGGCATTCGTGAGCGATTTGCCGAGCTGCGCCAGATGGGCATCAAGACGGTGATGATCACCGGCGACAACCGCCTGACCGCCGCCTCCATCGCAGCAGAAGCGGGGGTTGACGACTTCATTGCTGAAGCCACGCCCGAGACCAAGCTCGCGCTCATCCGCGAGCAGCAGGCCCAGGGCCGCCTCGTTGCCATGACCGGTGACGGCACCAACGATGCGCCCGCGCTGGCGCAGGCCGACGTGGCCGTCGCCATGAACAGCGGCACGCAGGCCGCCAAGGAGGCCGGCAACATGGTCGACCTGGATTCCAGCCCCACCAAGCTGATCCAGATTGTCGAGATCGGCAAGCAGATGCTGATGACGCGCGGCTCGCTCACCACGTTCTCGATCGCCAATGACGTGGCGAAGTACTTCGCCATCATCCCCGCTGCATTTGCGACCACGTATCCGCAGCTTGCCGCGCTGAACGTGATGCACCTGGCCACGCCCGCATCGGCCGTGATGAGCGCGGTGATCTTCAACGCGCTGATCATCGTGTTCCTGATCCCGCTGGCGCTCAAGGGCGTGAAGTACCGCGCGCTGGGAGCGGCTGCGCTGCTGCGCCGGAACCTCTTGGTCTACGGCCTGGGCGGCCTGCTGCTGCCCTTCCCTGGCATCAAGATCATCGACATGTTCCTGGCCGCAATGGGCTGGGTCTAAGGAAGGAGTGCATTCATGGCAACCACAACACAAAACGCGCAGGCCGATGTGCCGCAACAAGGTGGGCTGCTGCGTGCGGCGCTGGCGGTCTTCATTGGGCTGTCGCTCATTACCGGGGTGCTGTATCCGGTGGTGGTGACGGGCATAGGCAAGGCGCTGTTTCCGGCGCAGGCCGGCGGCTCGATCATCGAGCGTGGCGGCAAGGCAGTCGGTTCATCGCTGATCGGGCAGAACTTTGAAACGCCCGAGTATTTCTGGGGGCGGATCTCGGCGACTGCGCCGAACGCGTATAACGCGCAGGCTTCTGGCGGCTCGAACTTAGGACCCAGCAACCCCGCGTTGACGGAGGCGGCCAAGGCGCGGATTGCGGCCCTCAAGGAAGCGGACCCGACGAACAGTGCGCCGATTCCTGCTGATCTTGTGACGGCTTCTGCGAGCGGGCTGGACCCGGAGATTAGTCCGGCTGCTGCGGCGTACCAGGTTGAGCGCGTGGCGCGTGCGCGGCACATGTCGCCGGACTTGGTGAGGAAGGTGGTTGGCGAGAACACCAAAGGGCCGATTTTTGGTGTGTTTGGGGAGGCGACTGTGAATGTGTTGGAGCTGAATTTGGCGTTGGATGATTTGAAGTGAGGGGTTGGGGTTTGTGGACTGCTGGGTTTGATGTTGGTGGTCCATCCCCCCTTCGTTCCCTGCCGGGACCGACTTACTTTTCTTTGTCTTCCAAAGAAAAGTAAGCAAAAGAAAGGCGCGCCCGAGATGGCGACTTCCCCTTGGATTTGTGTCGCGGGGAGGGAGGGGAGGCAAACTCGCTGCGCTCAGACAGGCCTCCCCTCTTTATCCTTCCCGCAACAAAAATCCAAGGCGCCATCTAGGACAGGAACGTCAAAGGCCAAACCGTTGGTTTGCGTGTTCTGTCGGTGTCTCGTTTGTTGCTGTGTGCTGCTTCGCTGCGCTCGCACTCCACCGATGATTTTGTTTTGTTTGCCTTGCTTCGCGGCTTGCCGCACACGCACCTACTGCGTTTGTTCTTCGATGGTGTGGCCGTACCCGGCCCTAGATGGCGCCTTGAATTTGCGTAAGCGGGCGGAAAAAAGACGGGAAACTGTCTGAGCGCAGCGAGTTTTTCCCGTCTCCGCACGGTTACGCAAATTCAAGGAATCTTTCGCCATCTCGGGCGCGCCTTTCTTTGCTTACTTTCTTTGGCAAGACAAAGAAAGTGAGTCAGCCCCGGCAGGGGGTGAAACCAGGGATGCACCAACAACAAAAAAACACCCAAAATACGCAACATGCCAGAAGCCGCGCGCCCCAACCCCGACCAACTCCTAGCCGAACTCAACTCCGGCAAGGAGCAGTCCGCCCGCGGCAAACTCCGCATCTACTTCGGCGCCTCAGCCGGTGTAGGCAAGACCTACGCGATGCTGGCAGCAGCAAAGGCCGCTCGCGCAACAGGCATTGACGCCATCATCGGCCTGGTCGAAACCCACGGCCGCGCTGAGACCGCCGCGCTGGTCGCCGACCTCGAACACCTCCCCACCCGCCAGATCGAATACAAGGGCCGCACGCTGCCCGAGTTCGACCTGGATGCTGCGCTGGCGCGAAAGCCCGCGCTCATCCTCGTCGATGAACTTGCGCACTCGAACGTGGCAGGCTCGCGCCACCCCAAGCGCTGGCAGGACATTGAAGACCTGCTTGCCGCCGGCATCGACGTCTGGACCACCGTCAACGTCCAGCATCTCGACAGCCTGAATGAGGCGGTGGGCAGCATCACCGGCATCCGCGTGTGGGAAACCGTGCCCGATGCGGTGTTCGATGCCGCCAACGAAGTCATCCTCGTCGACCTGCCGGCCGATGAACTGCTGCGCCGCCTGGCCGAGGGCAAGGTCTACATGCCCGAGCAGGCACAGCATGCGGCGCGCAATTTCTTCCGCAAGGGCAACCTCATCGCCCTGCGCGAACTCGCCCTGCGCCGCACCGCCGACCGCGTGGACGACGACGTGCAGGCCTACCGCCGCGCGCGCCGCATTGAAAACGTCTGGCGCACGCGCGAGACCGTCGTCGCCTGCCTGGACCCGCAGGGCGACGGCGAACAGGTGATCCGCAGCGCCGCGCGCCTGGCCGCGCAGCTTGAATGCGATTGGCACGCCGTGGCCGTGGTGATGCCGCATCTGCGTGCGGCCGATGCGCGCGCCGAACGCCTGCATGCGTTGCTCAAGCTGGCCGAAGATGCGGGCGCACGCGTGGAAACGCTGGCCGGCACCAATGCCGTCGAGGCCATCACCGGTTATATCCGCCGCCACAACATCACCAAGGCGGTGATCGGGCGGCCGCCCGAGAAGCGCTGGCGATCGGCGCGGGCTATCGTCGTTGCGTTGCGACTGACGATCGGGCTGGAGCGCCGGTTGCCCAGCGGCGACTTTGCCGAGGCACTGGCGCGGCATTGCCCCGAGGTTGACGTGATTCGCGCCGCGGCGGACCCGGCGCATATCCAGCTCACCCCGCGCGCAGCCGAGGTCGGCCGTGCTGACGTGCGCAGCGAAGCGCAGCGCGCTGCCGATGCACAGGCCGGTTGGCTCAAGCCGGCTTACGTGGCCGCGTGCGTGTACGTTGGGATTGCGACGGCGCTCTCCAGCCTGGTGCGCCCTGTCTTCGATCTGGCCAACATCGTCATGCTGTTCCTGGCCGCCGTGGTGGCGGTGGCGATGCGCCATGGGCGCGGACCGGCGGCGCTGGCGTCGGTGCTGTCGGTGGCGCTGTTCGATTTCTTTTTCGTGCCGCCACGTTATTCCTTCGCCGTGAGCGACGTGCAGTACCTGCTGACCTTTGCGGTGATGCTGGCCGTGGGCATGCTGGTGGGCCAGTTGACGGCGGGCCTGCGTGAACAGGCCGAGGTGGCGGTGCAACGCGAGGCCGCTGCGCATGCGCTGTATGAGGCCGCGCGTGAACTGTCCGCCGCGCTCACGCTGGATCAGATCGTCAGCATCGGCGGGCGCTTCGTCAACGCGACCTTTGGCGGGCGCTGCGCGTTCTTCTTCGTCGGGCTCGATGGGCGGCTCGGTGCGCCACAGGTCGCCAAGCCGCAAGGCTCCACCGATGCACCGTCAGGCATGCCGAATTTGGACCGCGTGCTGGCCGATTGGACATACCAGCACGGCCAGCCTGCCGGCACGGGCACGCACACGCTGCCGTCGGGCTCGGTGCTGTATCTGCCCCTGAAAGCCCCGATGGCCATTCGCGGCGTACTGGCCGTGGAGCCAGAAACCTTCCACGTGCTTGCGCAGCCCGACAACCGCCGCCAGATCGACGCCTGCGCCACGCTCATCGCCATTGCCATTGAACGCGTGCATTACGTGGAGGTTGCCCGCGACGCCTTGGTACGCATGGAGTCGGAGCGGCTGCGCAACTCACTGCTGGCCGCCGTGTCGCACGATTTGCGCACACCGCTCACGGGCCTGGTGGGGATGGCCGAGACGCTGCTGCGTGCGCAGCCGCCCCTGCCCGCGCTGCAGGCCGAGGCCGCCAGCGCCATCGGCCAGCAGGCGCAGCGCATGCGCACGATGGTCACCAACCTGCTCGACATGGCGCGCCTGCAGAACCAGGACGTCAAGTTGCGGCTGGAGTGGCAATCGATGGAAGAACTCGTCGGCGCAGCGCTCCAGGCGATTCCGCTGCCCGATCATCGTGTGGTTGTGGATAACCTCGCTGCCTTGCCGCTCATCCGCTGCGACGGGCCGCTGATGGAGCGCGTGCTGGCGAACCTGCTGGAGAACGCCGGCAAGTTTGCGCCGGCCGGCACCGAGGTGCGCATCTCCGGCGAGATCGTCCACGACGACGCGCGCGGCGATGAACTGCGCCTGCGTGTGCGCGACCACGGCCCCGGCGTGCCGGCGGGCTCGGTGCAGACCATCTTCGAGAAGTTCACGCGCGGTGAGAAGGAATCGGCCACCACCGGCGTCGGCCTGGGTCTGGCCGTGTGTGAGGGCATCGTGAGCGCGCATCACGGCCGTATCTGGGTGGAGGCGCCGGCCGATGGCGGCGCGTGCTTCGTCGTCGCCCTGCCCGCCGCCGAGCCCCCGCCCGTGGAAGACGGCGAGACCATCGCCTAGCTGCACCGTTCTTGGGCATATGGACATGCCGAAAATGTCGTTCTGCCGTGAGCGCATGCGTGACACGATTGCGTCACACCGCCCGCTACCCGCGGGCGATTTCATTCACGACAAGATCCACGAGGTTTCTCCATGTCTCTGTTCTCACGCCTTGCGCGCGTGGCCGTACCGGCCATCGCCTTTGCCATTGCCACTGCCGCCAGCGCCGACACCAAGCAAATCAAGCTCGGCACCATGAGCGGCCCCGACGCGCAAATCTGGGAAGTCGTGCAGAAGGTCGCCAAGAAGGACGGCCTGGACGTCAAGATCATCGAGTTCAACGACTACGCCCAGCCCAACCCCGCGCTGGATTCGGGCGACCTGGACGCCAACGGCTTCCAGCACCAGCCCTTCCTCGAGAGCCAGATCAAGGCGCGCGGCTACAAGATCGTCAACGTAGGCCTGACCTATGTGGCGCCGATGGGCTTTTACTCGAAGAAGATCAAGTCGCTCGCGCAGCTCAAAGAAGGTGCCAAGGTCGGTATTCAGAACGATCCGTCCAATGGCAACCGTGCGCTGCTTCTGCTGCAGAAGGCGGGCGTGATCAAGCTCAAGGCGGGCGCCGGCACGAACGGCAACAATGCGACACCGCGTGACGTGGTGGAGAACCCGAAGAAGATCAAGCTGATCGAGCTGGACTCGGCGCAACTGCCGCGCTCGCTGGATGATCTGGACGCCGCTTCGATCAACACCGATTACGCGGTCAAGAACGGCCTGACGCCGGCCAAGGACGCCATCGCACTGGAAGATCGCCAGGGGCCGTACGCCAACCTGATCGCCGTGCGCGAAAAAGACAAGAACCAACCGTGGGTGAAGACGCTGGTGCACGCCTATCAATCGGAAGACGTGCGCAAGTTCATCGACACGCAGTTCAAGGGCGCGATCCTGCCCGCGTTTTAAGCAGCGGGTGCTAAGTCAGCGGTTACTTTCGCGCATTGCCCTGAGAGTGAAGCGCGCGAGCCTGGGGCCGGAGGAGGTTTTTAGCGCGCCGCGTTGTTTTGCTGCGATGCGTCATCGTGTGACAGGTGCAATCGTTTTCGTCACACGTGGCGCTGCGGCAACGCTTGTAGCCTCTCGTTACATTAAGTAGTTCTACGTTATTGCAACGCAACAAACGATTCGCTATAGTAGGAACTGTCTCCTCCACCCTCCTTGGTGGATTGTGGCCCGAGCACCTGGTGCTCGGGCTTTTTTCTTTGGCGCGCGGCTTTTGCTTTTCTTCCGGCCGCCTTGCATCTCGGCCGGTTCCGGCTACCCTGAATTCTCAACTTTTCTGCGTGTTTTCCTTGGTGGCGTTGCCCGATAGCAACGAGCGAAGATTTTTCAAGCGTGCGCTTCGAGCCACCCTTCGAACACCGACATGCATGTCGGCGGGAAGGAGTCAAAGCGCTGCTTGAATCACGCCAACGCGGCGAATGTGGGCGCAACCGCCTGCTTTGTGCGGCTAACATCGCGAAATATCGTCAGTTTTTGTCCTACAAGCCTTTCGGCCAACCCCGGACAGTCTGACTTCACCCCCTCCACTAAACTTCACCTTGCTCTCTCTTTAGAGAGCACTCCCCCCCTTTTGAGCCCGCCCCTGTTGCGGGCTTCATTTTTTTCGGGCACGATTTCTTCCATCCCGACGCTGTCGACACCGGCGTCGGAAGCTCAAAAGGTTGGGGGAATCTCTCAAGGCCCGCGCAGTTGAAAAGCTGCGCGGGCTTTGTTTTTTCCGGCGCCGCACGCTAACTCCACCTGACAAGGCCCCCGGCCGGTGCTTCAATGGCGGCTGACGGTGGCGTCACACAGCGCAAACGGGATGCGCCTCGCGCCGATACTGACAACAACAAGGACTGGCCGATGGAAGGTTTCGCGCAACTCGCCGTGCTGGTGGTGGACGACCATCCCGTGCAACGGGCCGCCGCCCGGCAACTGCTCCATACGCTGGGCGTGCAGCAGATCCTGACCGCCTGCGACGGCCGCGAGGCGCTCTACCTCCTCCAGCTCTGTCACGTCGATCTCGTGCTGTGCGACATCGACATGCCCGGCATGAACGGCCCAGAGCTGATGGAGCAGATGCACTTGCGCGGCGGTCGCGTCTTTCCGCGACAGGCGCCCGTGTGGGCGTGGGTCAGCGCGATGGATGCGCCGATTGTCGAGTCGCATATCAGCCTGGCCGATGCGATCGGGTTGACGCGCACGCACGGCGTGCAGAAGCCGTTGCGCCCGGCGCACGTGCTGCCGCTACTCGAACAAGCCGCCGCGCGGGAGCGGGACGAGGCACCGGCTGCAGCCGCTGTCTTGCCGCAGTTTTCCGACGACGAGCTGGCCGCGCTCATCCAAGAAACGCCTGAACAGATCGAGGTCGTATTCCAACCCCAGCACGATCTGGCCACCAACCAGATCGCCGGCGCCGAGGCGCTCTGCCGCTGGATGCATCCGGTGCACGGGCGTGTGTCGCCCGCAGCGTTCGTGCCGCGCCTGGAGGCGCTCGGGCTGGCTGATGGCCTGTTCTTCCATGTGCTGGAGCATTGTGTGCGCGTACAGCACGCGCTGGCCGCGCATGCGTATCCCGTTTCGATTGGTGTGAATGCGTCTGCGCAGACGCTGAGCCGGGCCGGCACCGTAGACCGCATCGAAGCCATCGTGCGCGAGGCGCGTATTGCGCCGGCGGCCATCGCCATCGAGTTGACGGAGGATTCGCCCGTGCACGATGCCACGCAGCTCACCATCGCGCTCAACCGCCTGCGCCTGCTGGGCCATCCGCTGGCCATCGACGATTTTGGTGTGGGCATTGCCACGCTCAAGCTGCTGGCCGATCTGCCCTTCACCATTCTGAAGATCGATCGCTCGTTTACGGCTGCGGTGGACCAGACCAGCCAGCGTGGCGTGATCTGCCGCACGATGATCGAGCTGGCGCGCACGCTGCATCTGGAGTGCATTGCCGAGGGCGTGGAAACTGAAGCGCAGCGCCAGACGTTGCGCGCGCTGGGCTGTGCGACCGGGCAGGGCTATCTGTGGGCGGCACCGCTGTCAGTCACCGCGTTTCTTGCGCACGTGCAGGCGGCAGCGTAAGCAGCAAGACCTCAACGTCATTCAGTTTTCCTCAACCCAGATAGAAGCAGCTTCTGCCCCGAAAGGTTACGCAGAGCCAAAGTAAGAAAAGTCTGATCCCGCACGGCATATCTGGTGAGTAAGGTACCGGCTCCTTTCAGCGGCGCTCCTGACTCCCATGACGGCTCCGATCTCTCTCACCCTGCTGCTCGCCACGCCGGACGCGTCATCCCCGGCGACGCGCCTGACCTGACGGCTTGCACATGTGCGCTGTCCACTCGATCGTGATGGCAGACGATCATCCGGTGATCCTTATGGGGCTGGCGGCAGCCATTGCGCAGTTTCCACAGCAGCAGGTCGTGGCACAGGCACACGACGGGCGCGAGCTGATGCAGGTGCTTGCGCAAATCGACTGCAACGTCATCGTGACCGATTACAACCTGGGTGGTGAGGCTGCCTTCGATGGCATGCAGTTGCTGGCGCGCTTGCGCAATCAGCATCAGAAGCGCGCCATCGTTGTCTGCACGATGGTCCGCAACCCAGCCCTCTTGCGTGCCATGCGACAGATTGGTGTGGCTGGCATCGTCAGCAAGGACGATGACTTTGTTCATGTCGGGCACGCCGTCATGGCGGCCGCGCGCGGCGTGCGGTATGACAGCCCCTGCGTCCTGGAAGAGACGGGCCTCGGTTCCAATGAGCGGAACGTGTCCGAGCGACTGAGTGCGCGCGAGCGAGAAGTCCTGCGCCTGTATGCCGCCGGCACGGCTGTGTCGGACATTGCGCTCATGCTCGGTTCGAGCGTGAAGACCGTCAGCACGCAGAAGGCTGTGGCGCTGCGCAAACTTGGCCTGGCGCGCGAGATCGATCTCTTTCAGTACGCCCGCGCCAGCGGGCTGACAGCGCTCCGCTGAGCCTCCAGCGTCAGCCTGCCTGGCGGGGCATCGGCACGGCTTGAGCCGGCGCGATGGCGGTGCCGGATGCCTGCGCGGGCGGCGCTTCCACGCCCATCAGCCAACTGAACAACGGCGTTGCCAGCAGCGCGCCGGCGAGCTGCGCCAGCATGTAGCCTGGGACATCGCCGGGGCGGATGCCGGAGGGGCCGTCGGTCAGTGCGCAGGCAAAGGCCAACGCCGGGTTGGCCAGCGACGACGACGACGTGAACCAATAGCCCGCCGCGATATAAGCGGCTACCACCAGCGGCAATTGCTTCGGCGCATGACGCCTGCATGCGATGCCCACGCCGATCAGCCCGAACGTTGCCAGAGCTTCGCTCCACCACAGCGCGGAGCCGGTAGCGGCATGGGTGCCCGGCGCCCATGCCGGCATGCCAAACATGGCGTGCACGGCGGCCACGCCCAGCGCGGCGCCCACGGCCTGTGCGGCCAGATAGGCCAGCGCTTCATGCCCACGCAGGCCGCCCCGCAGCAACGTCGACAGCGTGACCGCCGGGTTCAGGTGGGCTCCAGACACCGGCGCGAACACCGTCAGCAGCGCCAGCAGACCGGCGCCACCAGCGAGCGATTGCGCCAGCAGCGTCCACGTGGCATCGCCACCGGAGAGCCGGGTTGCGTGGATGCCGGTGCCGATCACCACTGCAATCAATAAGGCCGTACCGAGCCCCTCCGCGACGATGCGGCGCGCCAGGGATGGTGCAGCGGACGTGGCTGAAGCCGCGGTACGAAGGTGGGACACAGTGGTCATGCGGGAAAGAGGCGAACGATGCCAAGCGCATCGCGCGGGAGTTTGGAACCTCCGCTGGGGCCGATCAATGCACAGGGGCGCGCTTGTGTCGCGCGCCCGAGTATCGAATGGTGGGATTGAGGCGGGGCGGCTCAGGCCGGGCTTGCCGCGCCGGCTGCGGCCAGTTGGCGCTGTTGTGCGCCCAGCCGCGCAAAGCCGACGGCCGCTGCACCGAGCGCTGCCAGCATTGCGATGCAGCCCGCCATCGTGCCGTGCGCCATGCCGTTGGCGCCGCCGGCAGCGGCAAAGGTGAAATACAGCCCGCCGATACAAGCGACGCCCAGCGCGCCTGCCAATTGCTGCGCGGTAATCAGCAACCCCGCTGCTGCCCCCGCTTGCGTACGCGCCACGCCGGTCAACACCAGGCCGATCAGCGGAACGACGACCAGCCCCTGCCCTGCCCCGTACAGCGCTACGGCAATGCCGATGCGCATCATGCTTGGCGTGGCGGGGTGCGCCCACTCCGTACCGAAACCCGACAGCAGCGCCAGCAAGCCCAGCGCCATCAGGCCGAGGCCCGCCAGCAGCGCGCGAACGCCATAGCGCCGCACCAGCAGATTGGCCACCCGCGACGTGATCAAAAAGGTGATGGCCAGCGGCAGGATGGCGACACCCATGCGCACCGCAGAAAGCTGCCGCCCGTTTTGCAGATACAACGTCAGCACTAGGAAGAACGCCATCATCCCGATGTAGTGCAGCGCCGACGCCGTCAGGCCCGTCATGAAGGCGCGATGCTGCAGCAAGGTGGGCGGCAGCAGCGGCGTACCGCCAGCGCGGTCGACCCGGGCTTCAAGTTGCTGGAACGTGGCCATGCCGAGCAAGCCCACGACAAGCAGCACAAGGGTCCATACCGGCCAGTGCAGTTCGCGGCCGAACAGCAGCGGCACCAGCACGGCCGCCACGCTCACGGCCATCCACACCACGCCAGTTGTATCGAGATGCACCTTCGCTGCGTTGGCACTCGGGTGCGGAATCCAGCGCCAGCCCAGCAGCGCGGCAATCAAACCGACCGGCACGTTGATCAGGAAGGCCGCGCGCCAGCCCAGCCCGGCGATGTCCGCGCTGGTGAGTGCGCCGCCCAACAACAACCCGGCCGCGCCGCCGGTGCCCATCACCAGGCCGAAGATCGACAGCGCGCGGTCACGCTCGGTGCCGGCAAAGAGCGCCTGCACGCTCGCCAGCACCTGCGGCACCATCATCGCGGCCGACAGGCCCTGCGCGAAACGCCATGCAATGAGCGCTGCCGCACTGCCCGCCAGCCCGCAACCGGCCGAGGTGGCGGTAAAGGCGACGAGGCCCAGCAGGAACACGCGTCGGCGCCCGAACAGATCACCCAGACGGCCACCAGTGATGAGCAGAATCGCGTAGCCAAGCTGGTACACCGCCAGCACCGCCTCCAGTTGCGCGGGCGTGGCGTGCAGGCTCGTGCGGATGCTCGGGATCGCCACATTGGCGATGAACGCGTCGACGATGAACATGAATTGCGCCGTCACCATCACACCGAAGGCGAGCCAGCGGCGAGGTTCCGATACTGAGGAAGCAGAAGAAATGTGAGTCACGATCGGCTCCGGAAAGAGGGATGAACGCAGCGTAGGTGCGCGAGCCGATTCGATGCAGAGCTAGGATTAACCTAGGATTGAGCTGTCCCTCCCACCTTCACGCGCTGTCGTGTGTAATGCCCTTCATGGACGATTTCACCGCCGACCTTGCCTCCTTCCCTGCCGCGCCCCGCAACGAGCTGGGCGAGTTCCTGCGCAGCCGCCGCAGCCACCTGCGTCCGCAGGACGTGGGACTGCCCGAGGGCAGCGGGCGCCGCCGCACCGCCGGCCTGCGCCGGGAAGAAGTCGCGCAGTTGGCCAACATCAGCATCGATTGGTATGTGCGTATCGAGCAGGGGCGCGACGTGCGGCCTTCCGTGGCGACGATCGAGGCGATCGGGCGCGCACTGAGGCTGTCTTCGGATGAGCGCGCGCACATGCGTGGCCTGGCGCGTGCCGAATCGGTTTTCACGGGGCCCGGAGTTGGGACCCCCGGGCGTTCGGCGGCCGAAGCGGTGCCCGATGTCTTGCGCCGGGCCGTCGCCGGCATGGTCTTGCCCGCCCACGTGCGCAGCTACCGCACCGAGCTGCTGTGCTGGAACGAGGCGACCTCGCAGCTCTTCATGGATTTCGGCACGATGCCGCCGGAAGATCGCAACTCGCTGGTCTACATGTTCCTGTACACCAATGCGCGCGAGCGTTTTGTCGAGTGGGAGAACGAGGCGCGACGCATGCTGGCGAAGTTTCGCGCGGTGTACGACCCGCACGCAGATGACCCGGTGCTCGTGGCGTTGGTCGACCGGCTGCGCACGAGCAGCCGCGAGTTCGATACCTGGTGGCGGCAGCACGAGGTGCGCGCCCAGCGCGCGGAACACAAGCTGATCCGCACGCCCGCCGGTAAGGTCGTCCGCTACGACTACATCGGCCTGCCGGTGATGGAAGACCCGCGCCTGCGCATGGTGCTATACGTGCCGGTCGAAGACGGCGCCTGAACGTTCAGGCCGCCAGCGCCGCGAGGATAGTGCCGGTATCGCGCACGCGGCCCAGTCGCGGAAACACGTTCTCCACCGACGATCGATGCATGGCCGCATCGTTCGAACTCATTGCATCTTCGGCCAGCACTAGCGCGTAGCCGTGCTCCCACGCGGCACGCGCGGTCGATTCCACCCCCACATGCGTCGAGATGCCGCCCAGCACGATGGTGGTGATGCCCCGACGGCGCAGTTGCAGATCGAGTTCGGTGCCGTAGAACGCGCCCCACTGGCGCTTGGTGATCTGGATGTCGGTAGGCGCCACTTCCAGCTCGGCGGGTTGTTCCCACCATTGCGGCGGCAGGCCGCCCGGCTGTGTGGGCGCGGGGCGGTCGACGGGCTGGCGCGGCGCATCGGCGTAATCCGGCGCCCACCCCACGCGCACCAGCACCACGGGCGCACCCAGCTCGCGAAAGCGCTTGGCGAGCTTGGCGGACGCGCCCAATACCTGCTCGGCCGAGTGCGGCCCCTGGGCAAACGGCAGGATGCCGCGTTGCAGGTCGATCAACACCAGCGCGGTGGTTTTCGCAGACAAGGCAGACAGGGTTTGCAGCGGTTCAGACATCAAGTGCTCCAGGTGAATCGGGGTTACGGACGGCGGATGACACACGTTGCCGTGGCGTGCGCCAGCAATGTGCCGTCCTGCGTTTTGAGCGTGCCCTCCGACACGCCGATCGTGCGCGAGACATGCAGCACGCGTCCTACCGCCACCAGTGGCGTATCCACCGGCACTGCCTTCACCATCTTCACGTTCAAGTCGACCGTGCCGTAGCCGACGCCGGCTTCGAGCATCGAATGCACGGCGCAGCCCGTCACGGAGTCGAGCACCGTCGCCGCAAAGCCGCCATGCACGCCGCCCAGCGGATTGAGGTGGCGTTTGTCGGCCTGGGCACCGAAGTGCACGGTGCCCGCTTCGATGAGGTCCATCGTCATTGGGATGGTCTCGCTGATGGACGCGCGTGGCAGATCGCCGTGCGACATGGCCTGCAGCAATTGCAGGCCGGTCATTTGGGACGGATGCATGGGAGGAGTCTGGCGGAGTTGAGATGAGGTGACTCGACACTCTACCGCGAGCCCGATTGCCCGGGCTGCAATGCGTTGCATTGGCCGACGCAACAACGCCCGCCTCTGCGCACGTCCCAATGCGGGTAGACCCTAGCGTTGCGCGCACGCCGACGCGAAAGGCTCCAGAAAGGTGCCCCCTTCTACGCTCGCCCAGCGATTGCATCGGGCGGTCTGACCCACTGCCGTTGCGCGTTTCCCGAAGCCGGCATCACGACCGGACACCATCACCCACAAAGGAAGGAGACTTCAATGTCCCGCATCAAGTTTGCCCTTGCGGCAACTGCAGCCGCCGCGGCCACGCTGGCCACCGGCGCCGCTCATGCCCAGTCGAACGTGACGCTCTACGGCCTGATCGACACCACCATCAGCACCGTCAACAACACCAACGCTTCAGGCGCGCGCACCACCGGCTTCCAGATTCCCTGGTTCTCGGGCAGCCGCTGGGGCCTGACCGGCAAGGAAGACCTGGGCGGCGGCACGTCGGCCATCTTCAAACTGGAATCGGAATACGAAACGCCGACCGGCAACATGGACACTCCGGGCGTGCTGTTCAATCGCGACGCTTGGGTGGGCCTGTCGAGCGAATCGCTGGGCAAGCTGACCTTCGGCCGCCAGAACGCGATTGCGCGCGACATCTCTGCCATCTACGGCGACCCGTACACCAGTGAGAAAGTCGGTCTGGAAGAAGGTGGCTACACCAACACCAACAACTTCAAGCAGCTGATTTTCTACGCAGGCAGCGCCACGGGCACGCGCATGAACAACGGCGTGGTGTGGAAGAAGATGTGGGGCGGCCGCTTCCTGACGGCACTGGGCTATCAGTTTGGCGAAGTGCCGGGCCAGTTCACGCAAGGCACCACCGAGTCGCTCGCACTGGGCTACAACGGCGACAACTTCCATCTGGCAGGCTTCGCGCAACAGGCCAAGGTGGGCGGCTTCATGGACCGTTCGTACTCGGTGGGCGGCAACGTGATTCTGGGCATGTTCCGTGTCAATGCGGGCTACTTCCACTACACCGGCGAGCAGCCGGCCGCGCTGGGCAACCGCAAGGATGACGCCTACACGCTGTCGCTGAAGATCGCTCCGCAAGGCGCGTTCGACTATGAAATCGGCTACCAGATCATGAAGGCCGACAACGCCGCCTTCAACGCAGATGGCAACACGCTCAATGCGTATGCCAGCGTGGTGGGTGCCACCGCAGCAGGCAGCGGTCGCAAGAACACGCTGTACGGCTCGGTGTTCTACCACGTGTCAAAGCGCACGGAGTTCTACGTGGCGGCGGACTACATGAAGCTCAAGGATCAGTACATCGTGGGCGGCACCAACGGCCACAACAGCCAGACGGAGTTTGGCGTCGGTATGCGCACGCGCTTCTAAGCGAGTGTTTGGTTTGAGCTAGCGGCGCTCGCGCACCTGATCGACAAACTTGTTGGTGTAGGTGCGCGAGAGGTCGATGTGCTTGTCGCGCGCGTTGGCATTGCTGGCGGCGAGGACGCGCAGGACGGTGGGTGGGCCGTCGTCCGGCATGCGTCCGTCGGTGCTGAAGGTGGGCAACGCGGCGGCAAGCGCTTTTGTGTACAGCTCGGGATGATCCCGCCGGAATTCAGGCGGCATGCGTCCGGCAATGTCTTCAGCACCGTGCGTGTGCATGTAACGCAGGGTGCGCACGAATGCGCGGGCCAGTTTGGCGGCGACGTCCGGATGCGCTTCCAGCCATTCGGTCTGCAAGTACAGACACGCGGCCGGATACGAACCGCCCAGCGCGGCACGCGTGCTCTCCAGCGTGCGCAAGTCGAGCAGCACGCGTGCTTCGCCGCTGTGCACGAGGCGCGAGACTGTCGGGTCGGTGGTCATGCCGGCATCGATGCGGCCGCTGCGCAGCGCGGTGACGAAGCTGCGTTCGGCGCCGACTGGCAGCATGGTGTAGTCGCCGGCCGACAGCCCCTGCTGCGTCATCAGGTAACGCGTGAGAAAGCTGGTGGATGCGCCCAGCCCCGTCACGCCCAGCGTGCGGCCGCGCAGGTCACGCATGGACTGCACCGTCGCCGGCAACCGTGTCGACACGACTTCCGCCTCGCCCGGCACCTGACTGAATACGACAATGGCGCGCACTTCCTTGCCCTTGGCCTGCAGGTCGATGGTGTGGTCATAAAAGCCGACTACGCCTTGCGCAAAGCCGGTGAGCAGTTCGCTTTCCGCATCGACGCCGGCGGGCTGCGAGAGCAGTTCCACGTCGAGCCCTTCGTCATGGAAATAGCCCAGGCGCTGCGCTAACGTAGCGGGCAGGTAGATCATCTTGGCGGTGCCGCTGACCATGAGCGTCAGGCGCGCCGGGTCTTGTGCAAGGGCATGCGAAGTTGCCACGGCCAGAAAGGCAGCGAGCCACGGCGTGACCCAGCCCCGGACGCCGCGTGCGCGGGCGGTCCTGCAGGTAAAAACACCCATTGAGTTGTCTCCGGCTCTTTTGTAGATATCAGTATCGCGCGGTCCGGATCTGGTGAGTGATGCCTCCGGCGCGCGTAGGCAGCCGCCACCATTCTAGGAAGCGGCAACCCACAAATCGCTTTCATTTTTCGGACGCGCTGTTTTCGCATGAAGCTGCTCCTGATCGAAGACAACGCCCCGCTGGCGCACTGGCTCTCTGAGGCCCTGCGCCGCGCCCATTTCACCGTGGATCACGCCACCGATGGCGAATCCGCCGACACGCTGTTGCTTACGCAACACTACGATGTGGTGCTGCTTGATCTGCAATTGCCCACCTTGTCGGGGCAAGGTGTATTGCAACGTTTGCGTGGCCGGCGCAACCCGGTGCCGGTGCTGATCCTCACGGCCAGCGGCGGGATCGACGACAAGGTTGCCTGCCTGGGTGCCGGCGCCGATGACTACCTCGTCAAGCCGTTCGAGATTCGCGAGCTGATTGCACGCATCCAGGTGCTGGTGCGGCGCAGCGCCCCCGATCAGTCCGTCGAACTGCAATGCGGCGACCTGACGTACCACACCGGCAGCCGCACCTTCAACCTGGCCGGTCAGCCACTGGTGCTGCCCGCGCGCGAGCACACCGTGCTGGAAATCCTGATGCTCAAGCTGGGGCGCACGGTGTCCAAACCGGCGCTGGTGAACGGCGTGTTCGGGATGGATGACGAAGCCAGCCCCGAGGCCATCGAGATCTACATCCACCGCCTGCGCAAGAAGCTGGAGCATTCCGCCGCCACCATCGTCACGCTGCGCGGCCTCGGTTACCTGCTGCGCGATGCCTCCGCCGCGCAGTCCTGATCAAGCACCAGCGCAGTCCGCCCCAACGCGGGCGCGCAGCCTGCGTGCGCGGCTGGTGTTGTGGCTGGCATTGCCGCTGGTCGTCTACGTGGCGGCCGATGGCTGGCTTGATCTGGCCGCCGCACGTCACAACGCCGATCTCGTGCACTTCCATGCGCTCGACACGGCCGCACAGATGATCAGCGGCCAGATTGAATGGGACGAAGGCCGCCTGCGTGTGTCGGTGCCGCCGGCTGCGCTGGCCGTATTTGCCGCGCCGGAAACACCGGTGCGCGATCAGGTGGCATACCAGGTCAGCACCGAGCACGGGCGCCTGCTGGCCGGACGGCTCGACTTTGGCACGCGCCCGGCGTTTGACGCGGCCGGCCTGGCCGACGCCGGCACCTACACCGATACCGTGGAAGGCCAGCCCGTGCATGTGGCCGCCGTGGTGCGCACCATGTACGACGCGGGCCGTACCGAGCGCGTCGTCACGCGCGTCGCGCAAACCATGAACGGTCGTGACGCGATGGTCCGCCAGTTGTGGTGGCCCGGCACCGTGCGCCAACTCGCGCTGGTGGGGCTGGCACTGGCAATGATCCTCATCGGCCTGACGCTTGAGCTGCGGCCGATCTTGCGATTGGCCGGCAATGTGTCGGCGCGCGCGCCTACCGATCTTGCACCGCTCGACCCCGATGGCTTGCAGCACGAGCTGCAGCCGATTGCGGGGGCGTTCAACCAATACCTGCAGCGCATTGCCGACAACGCGATCACGCAGAAGCGCTTCATTGCCGACGCTGCGCACCAGATGCGCACGCCGCTCGCGATTCTCGATACGCAGATGCAGGTGGCAGCGCAAACCAACGCAGATGCCGCGCTGCACGAAGTCCTGAAGGCCGCGCGAACCAGCACACGCAACCTGGCGGATCTCATCAACGACTTGCTGCTGCTGTCTCAGGCCGAAGCATCGGCCGCGACGAGCGAGGTGGTCGACCTCTCGCAAGTGGCGCGCACCGTGCTCGAAGACCTTGCGCTGCTGGCCGATGGCCGCCGGATCGATCTGGGCATCGAGCCTGCCGAGCTGCCCGTGTGGACGTCAGGCAATCGCACGCTGATCGCTGCCCTGCTGTTCAACCTGGTCGACAACGCCGTGCGTTACACGCAGGAAGGCGGCCACGTGACGGTGCAGGTGTCGGCGGACTACGGTTGGGCCATCCTGTCCGTGACCGACGACGGCCCCGGCATTCCGCCCGAGGCGTACACACGCGTGTTCGAGCGCTTCACGCGTCTGGAAGGCACGCAGACCCAGGGTAGCGGCCTGGGTCTGGCGATCGTGCGTCAGATCGTGGATCGCATGGGCGGCCAGATTGCGCTGGCGCCCGGGCCGGGTGGCGCCGGGCTGGCGGTGACGGTTTGGCTGCGGCGGACGAGTGGGCCCGCCGCCGCGTAAGTCACCGCCGCTGCCTTACTGCTTCGGCGTTTATTGCACCGACACAAACACTGGGTTCGAGTAGAACCACAGATCGTTGTAGTTGCGATCGTTGATGGCGTTGAAGCGCGCGGCGTTTTCCGTCACCACAGTCTTCTGATCCGGCAGCGGGTTGCCGTTGCTGGTTTCGCCCGACACGTTCATGCCGAGGTTGGTGCCGCGCAGGCGGAAGTACTGGTTCTTGGCCGCTGTGTAGGTGTACGTGATGCTGTTGTAGCCGTCGGCGTCGACCTTCCAGTCTGCCTTCGTGAACGTGGCGATGACTTTGGTGGAGTCGTTGGTGTCTTTCGCATAGGCTGGCGTGCCCGATGCAGCCTTGCCCGTCACGTCGCCCGCAATCAGATCAACGTGATCCACCACCGGACGCATGTTGACCTTGAAGCCGCTGCCCAGCGGGTACTCGTAGTTGTTATGGTCGGGGCTCTTGAAGCGGATGGTGATCGTCACCTTATCACCGGCCTTGGCCGTGAGCGTGCCGCCCATGTCGGTTGACGTGGTCGTGGTGCCCGCACTGAAGTCCAGCGCGTTGATGAGGTCGCCAAACACGGCGAACGATTTGCCCGAGCGCATGGCCGTCAGCAGTGTCTTCAGGTCGGTGCTGGTGCCCGGCAGCCAGATGTAGGTCTTGGCGTATTCGCCGGGGTAATAGCCGCTGCTGAACTGCTGCGTGGCGTCCACTTCAAAGTGGTGGTCGGAATCGGCAAAGTTCCAGACGCGGCGGCCCTCGCCGAGCAGCGCATCCCAGATGCCGCCGACTTGCGCGACCACGTAATCGACGCCGCCGTAGGTGCGGTTCTTCAGGTTGGCGTCGGTGTAGGCGCTGGTATAGCCGCCGCGGTCGGGTTCCATCTGGTTGCCGACCATGCCTTCGATGCCGAACATGATGTCGGGCGCGGTGTCGTTGAACTCGCGGAAGTCCGCCACCGTGTACTTGCCCGGGTTGCGCGACGGATGGTTGATCAGGCCGTAGCTCGAGTTCGGGTAATTCGTCTTGAGCCACTTGAAGGCATTGACCACATCGGCGTGCGTGGTGCCGGCGCGCGGGCCTTCCTGCTGCCACGCGGTCACATCGTTTGGGTCGAACAGCGACGCGGACTGCTGCGTGAAGAAGTATTCGAACTTGTTCAGGCCCTTGGCCGACGTCTGCAGCTTGTCGGAGCCATCAAAGATGCCGACGTTCAGGTGGTCGTGCGTGGGCATGTCCCACTCGGCAGCCGAGAAGATCAGCTTGCCGGCGTACTTGCCTGCCGCCTGCGCCTGCGCAATGGCGGGCATCTCGTACTTGGCGATCCCGGCGGACGCGGCAATGGAGCCGCCCGCAAGCGCGGCGCCCGTGGCATCGCGCGGCGACGGGCGCAGGTGGTTCGATACGGCCATCCAGTCCAAGCCGTTGAGGTCGAACGCGTGGTCGAGCACCGTGGACAGCGGCGTGACGGCATCGACGGACTCCGCCGTGTGCACGTGCAGGTCGCCCATCGTCCACATACCCTGCGGCTTGGCGGGCTGTGTCGGCGTGGTGGGCGTCGTCGGTGCCGGCGAGGTGCCTGCAGTGCTCGTGGGCGCGGGGTCGTCGCTGCCGCCGCACGCGTACAGGCCGAGGGTCATGCACGCCGGCACCGCAATCGCGAGCAGCGTTTTCTTGGTCGAAAGCATTGTGGTTTCCTGTCGATTCGATGAGGTCGGGCAAACGCTTCCGACCACCCATGCGTGTGGGCGGCTCATGCACAACTAAAACGTTTGCGCGGCCGAATCTTGGCGGGAAACCATGAAAATTTAGTGACGCAGCGGCATGAAAACAGGAAGCGGTGTGGCCCAAAACGAAGCGGTTGGGCACGCAAACAGCGCGCAAAGAAAACGGCCCCAAAAAGGGGCCGCGTGCATCGCGATTTGTCCCGGCGTCAGGGCAAGGCCTTGGCGGACGTAGCGAGGAATTATTTCACGGCGGGTTTTAACTGCTCCGCCATCTGTCGGACTTGCCCGCCGCTGCCTGCGCTATACCAAGCGCCCCGCCACAGCCCAGCGCGCCCCAACAGCCGACGCGGCAACACGGCGCGCGCCAATATGCTGTGTCGATCGGTTCATGAATCGTCCTCCTGCGCGGGTGCGCATCACATTTCGTGGCCGATGGCCTTGGAAACGGCCGCCGGCGTGTCGTACTCGTCGTCGGGCATATCGCGCAGCGTCCTGAGCGTGCTGTCGTCTGCGCCGTTGGCCTGCGCGGTCTTCACCAGCTCCTGCTTCTTCGCCGGGTAGGACGCGCCCTTCAGGGCCTTCTGAATGCCGATCGGCGAATGCGTTGCGTGTTCACGCCCGCTGCCGCCCTGTGTGCCGCGCTCGTGCGACTTGGCACCCGCACGTTCAGACGATTTGCCGGCGCTGCCGTGGCTGGCGTGTCCGCCACGCTCGTTGCCGGATGCGCTGCTGCGCTGGCTCTGGGACGTCGATTTCGAGTGCGATGCGTGCTTGCTCTTGTCGCGAGTTGGTTTCATGACACCTCCGCTGGTCGGTTGATTAGGCCCTCACCGGAAATGGCGCGGCCAACAACCGTCTTGCAGCAGCGAACATGCCTGCGGTGCGGCGGTACGGGACGAAGGGGTGCGAGCAACGGTCGAGTTACGTCGGCTCGACATCGTTCTTCAGTGCCCGCTGTTCCTTCTCGATCTGCTTGATGCTCTTGGCCGGCGTGGGCAACTTCTCAGGCATGGTGCCGCCAATCTCTGCAATGGTCTGGCGTACCTTGGCGCCAACCTCGCGGTGCGTCTCGTTGGCGTGGCGCTTGCCGCGCACGTTGTCGCGGCGCAGCTTGTCTTCCGTTTGGGTCGCGCGGAACAGGTTGGCGGCCAATTCTGTGCTGCCCATGTGGTCCAGAATCTTCTGGCTCTTCTTGAGGCGCTTCGTTGCGTGGATGTCCCTGGCGCCCAAGCCACCGTAGAGCCCCTTATAGCCATGGTCCTGGAAGATGGCGTAGTCCAGAGTGGATTCCACGCCGGCCTTCCTGGCAGCGCTCGTCAGTGCCTTGTTGTGTTCGGCAATCTCGCCGCGCAGCATGAGGCGGCGCGCATCTTCGGTGGGCTGACCAAGGCAGGCTTCGTCCGCCAACTCTTGGCGGCGTGTCTGCACAGCACAGTACGTTTGCCCGTTGGCGATGACCGGCTTGGACGGGTCGCCGTTCTGGACTATGAGGTAGCAGGCGTAGCGGCTGAGCCGGTAGTCGGCCACCCGACGTTCTGCGCCGGAGCCGAGTTCGACCAATTTAACGGTCTCGTAAAAATGGTCCGCGGGTAGTCCAACAGCGGTGCCAGCTCGCGTGCGAACCAGAATTCAGACCCGTCGTCGTCCAGCAGCTTGATCCCTTCGAACGTTTGGTGATGGTTGTGGGCAGGTACGCCAGCCATGTTGCTCCCAGATACTGAAAGTTTGCGGAGCAAACAATCTAGGTGCCGGCAGGAAAAGGCGCTGTCAAACGTTGTCAATTGCTCCGGATGTGGGGCGCGTCACGGCAGCTAGGACAGGTGCTTAAGCTTCAACGCCTTTGCGTCTGGCTGCACGCGGCATTGGAAGTGGCGCCTCTCCCAACGCCCGGCTGACCGCGTTCGGCTTGTCGACCAGATCCTCCAGCGTGTAGCCATTGAGGACCTCAAAGTACGCCCGCAACGCCGCGTGCAGCACGCCCCGCAAGCCGCACACGCGCGTGATGACGCAGTGGTTGTCGTCGCCATGGAAGCACTCGACCATGCGGAAGTCGGGCTCGGTGGCGCGCACTACATCGCCAAGGTTGATTTCGGCCGCTGGGCGGCCGAGCGTGATGCCGCCCGCGCGCCCGCGCACGGTGTGCAGGAAGCCGTCCTGCCCGAGCTGCTGGACGATCTTGATGAGGTGGTTCTTGGGAATGTCGAAGGCATCCGCAATGCGCTGGATCGTGACGAGTTCGTCCGGGTGCACGGCCACGTAGATCAGCGTGCGCAGGGCGTAGTCGGTGTAGTCGGTCAGTCGCATGGCGGGCGTGCGGGTTTGCCGCAGATAAAAACATTCATGAGAGGCACATCTTATCGGGAAGTTGCCTCCAAGATGCGCCGGTTTGCCGCAGGTCAATTTGTTGCATCACAAATATATGTTTAATAGAATCCAATGCAAGCGGTTGCCTGAGCACCAGGCCATCCAGAACAAAGCGTGACGGCGCCCCCCGTCTTATTTGTTGCATATTTCACGCATATTTGGAGTCCAGCATGCTGTCCGACAAGTCCAAGCCCTATATCGATGCCAGCGTTCCGGTGCTGCGCGAGCACGGCTTGACCATCACCCAGACCTTCTATCGCAACATGTTCGCCAGCCACCCCGAGCTGACCAACGTGTTCAACATGGGCAACCAGGCCAATGGGTCGCAGCAGCAGTCGCTGGCGTCGGCAGTGTTTGCGTACGCCGCCAACCATGGCAACAACGCGGCGCTGGCGCCCGTGGTCAACCGCATCGTGCACAAGCATGCCGCTGTGGGCATCAAGCCGAGCCACTACCCCATCGTCGCGCGCCACCTGCTGGGTGCGATTGCCGAAGTGCTGGGCGATGCCGCCACGCCCGACCTGCTTGCCGCCTGGGACGAGGCCTATTGGCTGCTCGCGGCCGAGCTGATTGCGGCTGAAGCACGCCTGTACCAGCACACCGGCAGCGGCCCCGACCATCGTCAGCCGGTGCGCATTGTCGAGCGCCGTCAGCAGGCCGAAGACGTGGTCTCGCTCACGCTCGAAGCCGTGGGTGATGCACCGCTGGCCGATTTCCTGCCGGGTCAATACATCTCGGTGCAAGTGGAGCTGGCGCCGGGCGCGCTGCAGCAGCGCCAGTACAGCCTGTCGGATGCGCCGAATGGCCGCACGTGGCGTATTTCGGTCAAGCGCGATGCGGGTGATGCCGATCGCCCGGCGGGCACCGTGTCGAGCTGGCTGCACGCCAATGCGCGCGAGGGCGATGTCCTGCTGGTCAGCCAACCCTACGGCGACTTCGTGCCGCAACTGGCAACCGACAACCCGATCGTGCTGATGTCGGCCGGTGTTGGCATCACACCCATGATCTCGGCGCTCAACACGCTCGCGCAGCAGAACAGCGCACGCAAGATCGTCTTCAGCCACGCCGGTCGTGCGGCCTCGCATGTCGCCCACGCCGATGATCTGGAGCGTGCCGCACAAGCGCTGCCGGCGTTTGAAGCGCACGTGTTCCTGGAGTCCGGCGAAGACGCGGAGTTCGCACAGCGCCCGGCCCAGCCCGGCCGCATGAAGGTCGACACGTTCGTGCGCGACAACGGCACGGAAGCGGACTTCTATCTCTGCGGCCCGCTGCCGTTCATGCAGGCGCAGCGCGCGGCGCTGCTCGCCAGCGGCGTGCCGTCGGAGCGCATCCACCGCGAAGTGTTCGGCCCCGATCTGCTGGACGACATCCTCTGACCTGAACCACGGAAATCACCATGCCCCGCCAAGCCCCGTTGCTCACCATCGGCAAGCCCGACCCGGCAAGCCGCGTGCCTTACACGGGGCGAGCGGTCTTCGCGCTCGGCTTCCGGCCGTTCTACCTGCTCGCAGCCGCGTTTGCCGCGCTGGGCATGGCGTTGTGGGCAGCGTTGCTGCTGGGGGTGCTGCCGTCGTCGCAGGGCCCGGCCACCATGGCGCCGCTGTTCTGGCATGCCCACGAGATGGTGTTCGGCTTTGCGGCAGCGGTGGTGGTGGGTTTCCTCTTCACCGCGGGCAAGAACTGGACGGGCCTGCAGACGCCACAAGGCGCGCAACTCGCTGCGCTGGCTGCGCTGTGGCTGGCGGCGCGTGTGCTGATGTGGACGGGCCCCGTGCCGCTGGCCGTGGCAGCGGATGTGGCGTTCCTGCCGGCGTGCGGCGTGGCGTTCCTGCGTGTCTTGCGGCGCGCAAAAAGCGCACGCAACTACGGCTTGGCGATCGCGTTGCTGGTGCTCGGTGCCATCAACGCCGCGTTCCATGCGGCGCTGGCACTGGAGGCGCCGTTGGCCGCATTGCGCTGCCTCGATGCGGCCGCCGGGCTGGTTTGCCTGTTCGTCACGGTCATTGGCGGGCGCGTCATCCCGATGTTCACGTCCAACGCCGTTCCTGGTGCACACGTGCGCCGCGTGGTGTGGGCCGAGCGCGCCATCGTACCGGCGACGGCGCTGGCCGTTGTCATGCTGGCGACGCCGCTTCAAGGCATTGTTCCGGCCATCGTGTTTGCGGCGGCGGCAGTCGTGCAGGCCGTCCGCTGGGCCGGCTGGGACACGCGCCGCACGCTGCGCACGCCCATCGTCTCCATCTTGCATGTGGCGTATGCCTTTCTGCCCATCGGCTTTGCCATGTTGGCCGCCGCAGCGCTCGGTTGGGGCGATCGTTCCACCGCGCTGCATGCGCTCACGGCGGGGGCAATCGGAGGTGCCATCATCGCCATGATCACGCGCACCGCGCTGGGCCACACCGGCCGGATGCTGCGCACGGGCCGGGCAGAGAATTTCGCCTACGCAGCCGTCGCGCTGGCTGCAGTCGTGCGCGTGGCGGGGCCCGCCTTCTTGCCGCGCGAAGTGTGGATCGGCGGGGCGAGTGTGCTGTGGGTGGCGGCGTTCGTGGCGTACCTGTGGCGCTACACGCCGTGGCTGATGGCGCCGCGCGCTGACGGCCGGGAAGGCTGAGCTTCACCCCTGCCCTTCCCGCCTCCGGCGGCTTCCGTAGAATGGCGCAGCCCCTTAGCACACTGCGCCCACGATGGATGTCCATTTGACGATCCATGGCCGGCACGACCTTGCCGGCCAGCTCTATCGACAACTCCGCACTGCCATCCTCGATGGCCGGCTCGTGCCGGGTGAGCGTCTGCCCTCCACGCGCGACCTTGCGCTGCAGATTGGTGTGTCGCGCAAGACTACGCTCGACGTATTCGAACGCCTCATCGCCGAGGGCTATCTGCAGCCGCGCGCCGGCTCTGGCACCTTCGTGGCCGAAGCCACCGAAGGGTTGCGCACCCGCACGCCGGCCGCTTCGCCTGCGGCGCAACTTGCGTCGCCCACGCCGGCCGTACGCACCTTCGACACGCCCTGGAACAACATGCCTGCGGTGCTGCCCCTCCCGCGCGCGAACCTCGTCTACGACTTTGTGGGCGGCGTGACGGAGAAGCGCCTGTTCCCGTTCGACGTGTGGCGGCGTTGTGTTGCGCATGCGCTGCGCCAGCAGGCCCGCGGGCGCGGCGGCTATCACGACCCGGCGGGCGACCAGGCGCTGCGCCTGGCCATCTCGCGCTATCTCGCATTCAGTCGCGCGGTGGTGTGTGCGTGGGGCGATATTGTCGTCACGCAGGGCGCGCAGCAGGCCATCGACCTGATCGCTCGCGTGCTCGTGCGCCCCGGCGATACGGTGGCGATCGAAGACCCCGGTTACCCGCCCGCACGCATTGCGCTGCAGGCGCTGGGTGCCAAGGTCGTGCCGGTGCCGGTAGACGCTGAAGGCCTGGTCGTCGATGCGCTGCCGAAGCACGCGAAGCTCGTCTACGTAACGCCGTCGCACCAGTTTCCGTTGGGCATGCCGATGAGCTTGGCGCGCCGAGCGCAACTGCTCGATTGGGCGCAGCGCCATGACGCGCTGGTCATCGAAGACGATTACGACAGTGAATTCCGCTTCGACGGCCGCCCCATGGAATCGCTCAAGAGTCTGGACGCCGCCGGTTGCGTGGCTTACGTGGGCACGTTCTCCAAAACGATCTTTCCGGAGCTGCGCATCGGCTACGTGGTGCCACCCGCTTCGTTGGTGGCGCCGCTGCGGCACGCCAAGCAGGTGGCCGACTGGCACAGTGAATCGCTCATGCAGGCGGCGCTGGCCAAGTTCATGCTCGACGGCGATTTCGGCAAGTACCTGCGCCGCATGCACAAGGAGTACGCGGCACGCCGCAATGCGCTGCTGCAGCATCTGCGTGGCCCGCTGGCGCCGTGGCTGGCGCCCGTGCCGTCTGCGGCGGGCATTCACATGGCAGCGCAGTTGCAAACGCCGTTGGCGGAAGCCGAGCTGGTCAAGTTGGCGGAGAGCGTGGGCGTCGGGCTATACGGCACAGCCAGGATGCATGTGGCGCGGCCGCCGCAGCCCGGGTTGCTGATCGGCTACGGCCATGTGAACGTTGCGGAGATCGACGCGGGCCTCGGCAAGCTGGCGGAAGTGTTGGCTACAGTGGCTACCTGATATTCGCTGGGATTGGCAATTTCAAGGTGCCACTGCGGCGCCTAGACTGGCTCCAGTTCTCAAGCACAGGAGCCATCTCATGAAACCCCGCCTCGACTTCTATCAAAGCAATCCCGCCGCTATCCAGGCGGTCATGGGCCTCGAAAAAGCGCTGACCAAAAGCACGCTGGAAAAACCGCTGACTGAACTCGTGCGTCTGCGCGCCTCGCAAATCAACGGCTGCGCCTATTGCGTCGACCTGCACACCGCCGATGCCCGCAAGGGCGGTGAAGACAACCGCCGCCTGGCTACCGTGTCCGTCTGGCATGAAACGCCGTTCTTTACCGACCGCGAGCGCGCCGCGCTGGCGTGGACGGAAGCCGTCACCCTCGTCGCACAAACGCGCGTGCCGGATGACGTCTGGCAGTCCGTGCGGGCGCAGTTCTCCGATGCCGAGCTGGTCGATCTCACGCTGCTGGTCAGCACCATCAACACGTGGAACCGCCTGGCCATCAGCTTTCGCAAGCTGCCCGCCTGAGCGCCGCATATACTGCCTCGCACGGCGCGCGCCGCCCACGGAGGCCACATGCTGCACAACGTCCGCACCCTAAGCGTGAATGTCGAGCGTCACTTCGATGATGTGGCCATGTTCCTGGCCGAGCCGCTGAACTTCCCGATCTGGGCGACAGGCCTGTCGGAAGGGCTTGCGCCCGGCACACAGGGTTCGGGCGCGGCACCCGACGAGTGGATTGCCAAGGCCGCACCCAACAGCGACGAAGGCAGCGTGTTCATCCGCTTCAGCCCGCCCAATGAATTTGGCATTGCCGACCACTGGGTCCGCCTGCCGGACGGATCGATCGTCTACGTGCCGCTGCGCGTGGTGCGCAACGGCGCGGGCACTACCGTCTCGCTCACGCTGTTTCAGCAACCGAACATGGACGACGCACAATTCAACGCCGATGCCGAATGGGTGCAGCGTGACCTGGTGAAGCTGAAGATGGTACTGGAAGCCGAATAGCCCCTCAGGCCTTTTCGGCTCGCGGCGCTTGCGGCGCCGTTTGCGGACCGGACGCTCCGGCGGATGCCGGAGAGGCACCCAGCGACGGGTCGCCGTGTGTATCGGATCCCTTCACCTGGCTCACCCAGAACACGCAGAACAACCCCGCCGCCACGGCCAGCCAGCCGTTGAGGCCATAGCCTTCGATGCGTCCACCCGCGCCACTGGACAGCAGAAGCCCGCCCAGCCACGCACCTACGCCGGTACCCACCGACATCACAGCGCTGTTGGCCGACAGAAACGCACCGCGCACCTGCGGGGCGGGCACCGTCGTCATCAGCGCTTGCATCGGCACCATACGGCTGGAGAGGATCACCATGAAGAACGGGAAGAACAGCAGCATGCCGATGAAGGGCCAGTCGGGCAGATGCGTCATCACCAGCACCGGGATGAACGCCAGCAGTGCGGCGCCCACGAACACGCGGCGGCGGCCGTAACGGTCGGCCAGCTTGCCCACGGCGCGCGAGCTGAAGAACGACGCCGCGCCGCCGGCCACATACAGCCATGACAGGTTTTCTGGCGACACCCCGTGGTTGGCCACCAGCACCGGCGAGATGAACGGAATCACCATCATGTGCGAGCCCATCATCACGAAAGTCAGCACAAAGGCGCGCAGGTGGCGCGGGTTGGTGAGCAATTGCCACAGGCCGGAAAGGATCTCGCCCAGCGTCTGGCTGCGCTTGCCTGCCAGATGTTCGGCCAGCGGCGGAATGGTCTGCCGTGCGCCCAGCCAGATCAGCACCGTGAGCGCTGTCAGCAGGAAGAACGGCGCCGACCAGCCGAAGTGCGCGCCAATGGCAATGCCCACGGGCACGCCCGCCATGGCCGCCAGCGCAAACGACGACATCACCACACCAGTGGCGGCGCCGCGCCGTGCGGGTGGCACCACGTCTGACAGCACGGCCATGATGATCGACCCGAGCACGCCGCCGGTGACGCCCGCAAAGGCGCGGGCAAACAGCAGCATGCCGTAGCTGCCCGACAGCGCACAGGCCAGGTTGGCCAGCGTGAAGAGGCCGTAGACGGTCAGCAGCAGGCGGCGCCGGTCAAAGCGGTCGACATAGGTGGCGGCCAGCAGGCCGGAAGCACCCGAGCACAGCGAATACACCGACACCGCCGTGGCGAACGCCGCCGGACCGATGCCAAACGTATGCATGATCTGCGGACCAAGCGGCATCATCACCATGAAGTCCATGATGACGGTGAACTGCGTGAGCGCGAGCAGCCAGAGCAACCGGCGCTCGCGCGAAGAATCAAGTAAGGGCATGAGGGCGAGCGAAGAAAGGGAGGAGGCGGCGCGCGCAGGCTGGAGCCGGAATCGGCCGGCAGGCACGCCGCGTTGTGTCATAAAACATATCTTACGATAGTTGTCGCGACACAAGAAGTCAAACTTTATTCAAGCGGGATTCTGCGCCTCGTCACGATTTCGAGGCGTGCAATGCGCTATTTCGCCCGGAGCATCCAAAGCACGTCGAGCACGTGCTGTGTCGATCGCTCTACATGACCGGCCCGGTGGGCGATACCAAGCTCTCGCCACAAGGCCGGCCGCAGCGGGCGCATGGTGATGCGCGTATCCGATGGCGCGTCCGATGCCTCATGCGGCAGCAGCGTTGCACCATAACCGGCCGCGACCAGGCTCTTGATGGCGTCGTTGTAGTTGAGCTGGATGCGCGGCGCGGGGTGATGGCCGCCCGCCGCGAACCATTCGGTCGTCTGGCGCGAGAGTCGTGTGGTGGCGTCGTTCAGAATCAGCGATTGTGCAGACAGCCACGCGGGCGTGATGCGCGCCGGGCTCGTCCAGTGCGCCGGCAGGAACGCCATGACGGGGTCGCGCCGCCACGGTTTGATGGCGAGGCCGGCCACCTGCGATTGCGGCAGCGCCACCAGGCCAATATCCAAGGCCCCATCGGCGAGCCCCACCAGCGTTTCCTGCGAGGTGAGCACCGCCACCTGCACGTCGATGGCGGGGTGGTCTTGCCGCAGCACGTCCAACGCCTGTGGCAGCAGATGTGCGATCGCCCCGGTGGAAGCGCCCAGCCGCACGCGCCCGCTCAGGCCCTGCACTTGCCGTTGGATATCGTCCAGCGCCTGTTCGGCATCGGCGAGCAGCTTGCGGGCGCGGTCCACCATCACCTCGCCAATGGCGGTGGGCTGCACCTGCCCGCGCTTGCGTGAGAGAAGTTGCGCGCCCACGCGGTCTTCCAGCTCGGCGATGTGCAGGCTGACCGTGGGCGCCGCGAGATGCAGGGCCCGAGCTGCGTCGGCAAACGAGCCGCGGCCGGCCACTTCCACGAGGGTGCGCAGGCGGTCCAGACTGATTTCTCGCATGATTCAGAAAAGCTGAATGTGATGGTTGGGAAATTCAACTTTTCATATTCTAGGTGCCGCTCGAAGATGGGGGTTCGCATTTGCCACTACTCTCTTTCCACTGGAGCGCCCCGTCATGTCCACTCCCCTCGTCTTCATTGATGGCGACCAAGGCACCACCGGCCTGCAGATTCACGAGCGGCTGCGCGGCCGTGTGGAGCGGCAGGACCTGAAACTGCTGACGCTACCCGCCGCCGCGCGCAAAGATGCGCAACGCCGCGCCGAGGCCATCAACGCCTGCGATATCGCCATCCTGTGCCTGCCCGATGCGGCTGCGCGCGAGGCGGTGGCGGCCATCGTCAACCCGGGCGTGCGTGTGATCGACGCCAGCTCCGCGCATCGCACCACGCCGGGCTGGGTGTATGGCTTTCCGGAGATGAACGAAGCGCAAGCCGATCGCGTTGCCGCAGCGTCGCGCGTGACCAACCCGGGCTGCTACCCGACCGGCGCGATTGGGCTGCTGCGCCCGCTCGTGCAGGCGGGCCTCGTGCCGGCGGATTACCCGATCAGCATTCATGCCGTGTCCGGCTATTCGGGGGGTGGCCGCGCCGCGGTGGAAACCTACGAAGGGCCGGAAGCAGCGCATGCATTGCCGTTCCAGGTGTATGGGCTGGGCCTGGCACACAAGCACACGCCGGAGATCCAGTTGCATGCGGGGCTCACGCAGCGGCCAATGTTCGTCCCGGCCTACGGCGCATATCGCCAGGGCATCGTGTTGACGGTGCCGCTGGAACTGCGCCTGCTCAATGCCGGCGTTGATGCGGCCGCGCTGCACGCGTGTCTGGCCGATCACTACGCTGGCGCGCGGCATGTGGCGGTGATGCCGCTGCAGGTGTCTTCGGCCTTGCCGCATCTGGATCCCCAGGCGCTCAACGGCACCAACGACATGCGTCTGGGTGTGTTCGCCAATGGCCACGGTCAGGTCTTGCTCACGGCGGTGTTCGACAACCTCGGCAAAGGCGCCTCAGGCGCGGCGGTCCAGAACTTGGACCTGATGCTGGCGCGCTGATCTGCGCACCGCAGGGGCCAGTGGGTAGTGGCAAATCGAATGGAAGTCATCGCAACATTTAATTGGTCGATTGTGAGTGACTTCGCTATCGTCAACGCCGCCCGTGTACGAACCGCCCGATGCTGTTTGCGCCCGGGGCCGGACCAACCCATTGCCTGAATGCAATATGTCTAAGACCACGTATTACGCGCCGCATGGCGGCCATCCGCCGCAGACGGATCTGCTGACCGATCGCGCGATGTTCACCGAGGCGTACGCGGTGATCCCCAAAGGGGTGATGCGCGACATCGTCACGAGCTGGCTGCCGTTCTGGACCAACACGCGCCTGTGGGTGATCGCCCGCCCGCTCTCGGGCTTTGCCGAGACCTTCTCGCAGTACATCGTCGAAGTGAACCCGGGCGGCGGCAGCGACAAGCCCGAGCAGGACAAGAACGCCGAAGCCGTGCTGTTCGTTGTTGAAGGCCAAGCCGAGCTGACGCTGCAGGGCAAGAAGCACACGCTCACGCCGGGCGGGTACGCGTTCATTCCCCCGGGCGCCGACTGGACGCTGCACAACCTCAGCGATGCCGCGGTGCGCTTCCACTGGATCCGCAAGCACTACCAGGTCGTGGATGGCATTCCCTTGCCGGAAGCCTTCGTCACCAACGAACAGGACATCGAGCCGACCCCGATGCCGGGCACCAACGGTGCCTGGGTGACGACGCGCTTTGTCGACATGAGCGACATGCGCCACGACATGCACGTGAACATCGTGACGTTCGAGCCGGGCGGCGTGATTCCGTTTGCCGAAACGCACGTGATGGAACATGGCCTGTATGTGCTCGAAGGCAAGGCTGTCTATCGCCTGAACCAGGACTGGGTCGAGGTCGAAGCCGGCGACTTCATGTGGCTGCGCGCGTTCTGCCCGCAGGCCTGCTATTCGGGTGGGCCGGGCCGCTTCCGTTACCTGCTGTACAAGGATGTGAACCGTCACATGAACCTGACGCTGAACCCGTCGCGCTAAGCGCCGCAGAGGTCAAACAAAAAGCCACCGACTTCGGTGGCTTTTTTCATGGCGAGCGTTTCTGTTTCGGGAATTTCGCTTACTTGCGCGTGGCCACGATGAACAGGCGCGGAAATGGCAGCAGCACCGTGCCGTCGTCGAGGGCCGGATAGGCCTGGGCGATTGCGTCTCGATAGCGCGCGAGGAACGCAGGGCGTTCGTCTTCGCTCAACGCTGCCAGGAACGGGCGCAACGCGCTGCCCTTGAACCATTCGACCACCGCATCCGCCCCGCCTTGCAGCGGGTGCATGTACGTGGTGCGCCATACGTCGACGCGCGAGCACAGAGGCGAGAGCAGCGCGTAATAGCGGCGCGCATCGAAGCGCTCCGTGCGCTCGACACCCTTGAGCTTGCCGGCCCACGGCCCCGTAGCTGCCACTTCGCGCATCAGGCGGTGCGCCGGTTCATCGAGGTTGTCCGGCATCTGCACGGCCAGGTGGCCACCGGCCGCAAGTTTGCCGATGAGCTTCGGAAACAGCATTTCATGCGACGGCAGCCATTGCAGCACCGCATTGGCGAGGATCAGGTCGTACGCGCCGGGCTCATCCCACGCAGCAATGTCGGCGACATCGAAGCGCACGTCGGGCAGGCGCTTGCGTGCGGCTTGGATCATGTCGGGCGAGGCGTCGGTGCCGCGAATGGCTGCGGCGGGCGCACGCGCCATCAGCGCTTCCGTCGAATTGCCCGGACCGCAGCCGATGTCGATGGCGACATGGATGGGCGTAGGCGGCACTGCGGCCAGCAGGTCCCGGACGGGTCGCGTGCGCTCGTCCTCAAATTGCACGTACTGTTTCGCGTACCAATCGTGTGGGGTCGTCACGATGCGCTCCTTCGTTTGCCGATGCGCGAAGTGTCCGGTTTCCTGCTCGATCAGTAAAATGAATTCAATTTCCGGATTGATTCACTACGCTGATGAAAATCGATACGCTGGGCGTGCAGGCATTTGTGGCGATTGCGGAGTGCGGCAGCTTCACGCAAGCTGCTGACACGCTGCACGTGACGCAGACTGCGATCACGCAGCGCCTGCGCAAGTTGGAGGCGTTCCTGGGCGTCGCGCTGGTGGAGCGCACCACGCGCCGGACCGAGCTGACGGAAATCGGTGAACGCTTCCTGCCGCAGGCGCGGCGTCTGCTCAACGAGCTGTCCGATGCGCTCACGGAGATTCGCGAGACCGGCCTGAGCCAGCGCGGCGACATCACGATCGCGTGCGTGCCGACGGTGGGTGTGCAATATCTGCCGCGCATCTTGCGCGCGTTCTCCGAGCACCGCCCGCACGATCGCGTGAAGATTCTCGACCATGCATCGGCGTCTGTGCTGCAAGCGGTGCTGCGGCGTGAGGCCGAGTTCGGCATCAGCATTGCGGGCGACCAGCATCCGGAGTTGGTGAGCGTGCCGCTGACGAGCGATCCGTATGTCCTTGTCTGCCGCGACGATCATCCGTTGGCCAAGCGCCGCCGCATCCGATGGCAAGCCTTGCAGCCCCACCCGCTCATCTTTGCCGGCGAGGTCAGCGGCAACCGCAGCCTGCTCGACGGCGCGCTCAAGGCGAGTGGCGTGATGCTGCATTCGTTCTACGAAGTGCAGCGCAGTTCAACAGCACTCGGCTTGGTGGCGGAAGGGTTGGGCGCGGCGGTGGTGCCGCGGCTCGCCATTCAGAAGAATGCGTATCCAATGATCCGCACGGTGGAACTGGTCGAGCCGGAAGTGTCGCGCACGCTGGTGCTCGTCACGCGCAAGGCGGCGCAGTTGTCGCCAGCGGCACGTGCGCTATATGACCGGATCGTCGAGGGGGCAACGCCGTCGACGTGATGCCGGCGCAGAGGGGGCCGTGTCTCTTAGCGGCCCCTCTCATGCCATACGCAGCCGATCATGCGCTTGCGCCGTCCGTGCCGCCGGGGTAGCTCGTATCGCCGCGCCATGCGAGCGCATCATGTGCGCTGGCTTGCCGATCCGCGCCTTGCGCATACGGATCGAAGCGATCGTACTTCCACGACAGATAGCCGTAGGTATCAGCCTGACGGTCTGCACCTTGCGTGAACGGGTCCGTCTTGTCGACGGCGCCTTGCGTGTACGGATCGTACTTGGCCTGCGCGGCCGAAGCCGGTTGCGCGATGAACAGTGCGGCAGAAGCGGAAAGCGTGGCAAGCAAGGCCAGGGTAATGCGGCGGGTATGCATGGTGAACTCCTCGAGCGGTGAACGTGCCGCCGGAGGCGGCATCCCATCGGATCGCTGGCGGAGCGTGGCCGCCCGGATCCCACAGGTTGGTCGCGGTGCGCATGCAAACCTGACACTGCATCGACGAAAAACATGCCGCACCAACCTGTACCTGCAGATACGCAGGCCGCGCGGCAGTGGATGCAGCCTTGCAGAAAAAAACGTGGACGTTGCTACGGCAGTTGCATCAGCCCGTGCATGCCCTGCCAGCCCACGTACAGCCCCACTAGGGCAATCAGCGCGCCCGAGAGGTACGGCGCCTTGCGCGCAAACTCACCAAAGCCACCCCAGCGGCGGGAGACGTGTTTCACGCTCAGCGCCGCCAGCGCGCCAGACGCCACCAGCGTGAGCGCCAGCCCAATGCTGAAGCACAGCACCAGCGCTGCGCCCAAGGTGATCTTCTTGAGTTGCAGGCACAACAGCAGCACGGTGATCGACGCCGGGCACGGAATCAGCCCGCCGGTGAGCCCGAACACGATGATCTGGCCCGTGGTCACTTCACGGTTGGCAAAGCGGTGGCGGATGTCGTTGGCGTGCGCGCGTTCGTGGGCGTCCTGGTATTCGGCAGAGGACACATCGAGCCCGCCATGGTCGTGGTCGTGCTCGGTGAACGTGACGTCATAGTCATGCCGATGGTGTTCGTGCCCAAGCGACAGGCGCGCCACAAAGGCGTGCGGCTCGGGAATGGATTGCTCCGATTCCAGAAAGCCATCGCGCTGGACGAAGCGGAAGGTTTGCAGGCTGCCGTCGGGCCGCTCGGTCACAACCTGCACCTGCTCGGCCGACCAAGCGGTGCCGCGCGTGCCCTCGCGCGTCAGCCGGAAGCGCGGCGGAACGCCGTCTTCAAAGATCGCCAACTTCACGACGCCATGGCCGGTGTCGATGCGCTGAACCTCGTCATGGCCGTGATCGTGATCATGGTGATGATGGTCGTGGTCGTGGTCGTGCGCCGCGTGGGTACTGCGCCAGGTGCGCCACATCATCCACGCTGCCACGGCCACGATCAGCACGGCAGACACCACCTGAAAATACGGTTCGGTGGTTTCGGCGTTCCAGTTGCGGCCGAAGTACAGGCCTGCCATGGCTACTGCCCACACCACCGCCGTGTGCGACACCGTGGCCGACAGCCCCAGCAACACCGCCTGCGTGAGCGTGCCGCGGATCGCAACAATGAACGCCGCCATCATCGTCTTGGAATGCCCAGGCTCCAGGCCATGAAGCGCACCCAGCAGGATCGCACTGGGAACGAACAGCCAGGCGTTGCCTTGCTGTAGCAGGGTGGTGAAGGCGGTCATGGATGGCAGTCAATAAATTCGGGTAGGCGAAATATACTCCCCCCTAGTATAGTGATGCTACCCTCCCGCATCATTTACACCACCTCGATACCTGATCCATGGCCCATACCATCCGCGATAAAGCCAAGCTGCTGGCGCGCGTGCGGCGTATCCAGGGGCAAGCCGCAGCGTTGGAAAAACAACTCGCTGAAGAGGGCGATTGCACGGCCATCCTGCAGCAGATTGCGGCCATTCGCGGCGCGGTCAACGGGCTGATGGCGGCGGTCATCGAGGGCCACCTGACGGATCACGTCGTGAAGGAACCCGCCGAGGCGCAGCGCCAGGAAGATCTCGACACGGTGATGCAAGTGATCAAGTCGTACCTGAAGTAGCGCCAACCTTGCGCTATGCGCGCGACCCCGATAGGCTGCTCCAACGCCATCGGCCAATTCTGATTCTTCGATTCTCCGAATCTTCGTCTTCATGTCCCGACTTCACGCCACCCTCCTCGCCGCCGGCCCTCGCGCCCGCGTGGATGACGTGTGCGTGCGGCCCGGCCCCTTCCCTCCTCCTGTCGTCTGTTCGGGCTACGACGTCGGCGCGCCGCCGCCGCCACATCTGCCCGCACTCGGCTGACGTCCAGCCGCTTCGTTTCCGGTTGACCTGAACCAGGCTCGGGCACACGCCCGAGGCAGGCGCTCGCCTGCGCGCCGGAACCCGACATCCTTTTTCGACAGGTGAGTGGTATGCGTTCCATGCAAGCCGCGCTGGCAGGGTCCGGCGCGACGGTTCTATTCGTGCTGCTGTGGAGCAGCGGCGCAATCTTTGCGGAGATCGGGGTGCAGCATGTCCCGGCGTTCGCGTTTCTGGTCGGGCGCTTTGCGCTCGCGTCTTTGGTGCTGGCGGGGCTCGGGTTCCGGCGGGGGCAATGGTGGCCGGCGCGGGGGTCACGCCTGAAGGTGGCCGCCACCGGTGCGTTGCTCACCGGCGGCTACTCGATCTGCTACCTGCTCGCGCTGGACCGCGGCCTCACGCCCGGGCTGCTGGCAACGGTGCTCGGCGTGCAGCCGCTGCTCACGCTGCTGGTGACCGAGCGCACGTGGTCTGCGCGGCGGATGGCCGGGCTCGTGCTGGCACTGGGCGGCCTATCGCTCGTGGTGGGCGGAGCCGATGCGCACCAGGTGCCGATGGTCGGTCTCGGCTATGCGCTGGCCGCCCTCCTTGGCATGACGGTGGGCGCCATCTGCCAGAAGCGGCTGAACCAGTTGCCCATCGATACGCTGCCGCTGCAGAACGCGGTGAGCCTCGTTCTGTGTGCGGGGTTTGCATTGGCGCTGCCCGCGCAAACACCGACTTTCACGCTCAGCCTGCCCGGCATCGCCGCCTTGCTGTGGATGGGCGTGGTGATGTCGGTGGGGGCGCAGTTGCTCTTCTACCGGCTCATGCAGCGCGGCAACCTCGTCAACGTGACGAGCCTGTTCTACCTTGTGCCGGTGGTCACGGCGCTGCTGGATGATAGGGTGCTGGGGCATCGCCTTGCGCCGGTTGCAATGGCGGGCATGGCGATGATTCTGCTGGGGTTGGCGGTGGTGTTTCCGGCGGCCTGCTGATTGAAGCCGGGGGCGAGCCATCCGGTCTTGGTGGCTCGCTCAACCATCGCCGCCCGGTGGCCGATGCCTTACGGCGCCAGCGGCCGCAACTTCCATTCCTCGCTCGGTTGCTTGCACAGCCATGCCGTCCACTGTTCCTTGCTGCTGCCGCGTGCCAGCTCGCTCTGCAGGCGGCGGCACGATTGCCCTGCGTCTGTCTTGGATTCCAGCGGCGTGATGGTCGCGTCGATGGCGGGTTGCTTGCCTCTGGCCGGCGCGGTCCATTGCGCGGGCGTGTTGTCGGCGGTGCTCTTGAGCGTATCGCCGATGGCCTTGGTGAACGACTTCAGCTCCGTCGGGCTCATCGAGCCGATGATGGTGCTGGCCAGCACGTTACGGAAATAGGCGAACGAAGGCGTGGCGGCAGCAAAAAGCGCGGCGCCCGCGAAGGCGAGCGCAAGACGGCGGCGATGCGACATGGGGTCCCCCAGGATGTGACGAAAAGAAGCCTTCATCCTAGACCATGCCGCGTCAGCCTGTGCGCCAATGCGCGCTCAGCTGCTCCCATCGTCAGCAGTAACGACTGACTACAGGGGTAGCGCTGCGCGCGGCGGAGCTGAACTGCTCCGCGCTCCCCGCCACCATCAAGCCTTGGGCGCCTTCACCAGCACCACCGGGCATTCGGCATGGGCCAGCACCCGGCCTGCCACCGAGCCCATCAGGGCTTCGACGAACACGCCGCGCCCATGCGAGCCCATGACGATGGCCGCGGCCCCCGCGCTTTGCGCGTGATGCACGATGCGGTCGGGCGGAAAACCCACCAGTGCATGCTGCTCGAACGGCACGCCAGCCGCACCCAGGACCGCGCAGACCGATGCCATGGCGCCGGTGCTTTCCTCCGCGTACCAAGCGTCGACCTCTGCCTTGCCGACGAGCGACTTGATATCGCCCGAAAGGTCCGGCATGCAGTGCACGACGTGCACCGTCACATCGCTGCCGAAGAGGGTCTTGTCGGCAATGCAGCGCGCTGCCGCATCGGAATAGGCCGATCCGTCCGTCGCCAGTACCAGGGTTTTCATGTGGCCTCCTTGCCATGTCCGCGGCCGCGCCCGTGCGCGGTCGGTGTCTGCTTCCAACTTAAGCGCTGCTGAAAGCAACGCGTTGATACGAGTCAACGGAAGCGCTGTGGAGCAGTCACGCTGTCAGCGTTTGCACAGGAAGGCAGGCAGAATGCGCAGGTTGCCCCAGACTTCGCGCCCCCCCACATGACGACCACGCCATCCCTTTCCGATTACCCGCTGCACTCGACCGACAAGCTCCGCTACGGCGACACCGACCGCCAGGGCCACGTCAACAACGCCGTCTTCGCCACGTACCTGGAGACGGGCCGCGTAGAGATGCTGTTCTCCCCCGACAACCCGCTGGCCGCGCCCGGCTGCGAGTTCGTCATCGCGCAGCTCGTGCTCGACTTCCGCAGCGAGATTCTCTGGCCCGGCTCCGTGCAGATCGGCACGCGCGTGGCAAGCGTCGGCCGCAGCTCGGTCAAGCTGGAACAGGCCATCTTTCAGAATGGCCGCTGCGCCGCCACCTCGCAATCGGTGATTGTGCAGATCGACGTTGCCACCCGCCAATCGAGCCCGATTACCGACAGCGCCCGACAGCGCCTTGCCGCGCTCACTGCCACCCCTGCCGGCGCAGAAGCGGAGTGACGCGCGCTGTACGCAAACGACCGCCCGCCAGAAATTTTTAACTTTGATTGCACTTCCGCCGCTTGCCGGTGGGAAGATTGCTCTCCCGTTCAATCACGCGGAGGTGACCATGGGACTGTTGGATGAAGTGGGCAAGATCGCCGGCGCCGTCGCCGCCGTTGAAGCCGCCGAGAAAGTCGATCCGGATGCCGGCCTGCTGACCAAGGCGGTTGCCGCCGTCGCCGGTTTCAAGGGTGCGGGCGCGCTGGAAGAGATGATCGAAAAGAAGGATGAAGCCAAGGCCGAAGGCGCCGAGGCAGCTCCGGAAGAAGGGGCTGCACCGCAAGCCTGATTTGCTTGCAGGCGCTCAAAAGGATTTGGGGACCCCGCCGGTTGGCGGGGTTTTTGTTTTGCTACTACTACGCCGATGGCCACGTGCCCGTCACCGTGTATTGGTACGCGTCGGAGAACTCGGGTATCTCCAAAAGCTCTTCCAGAACGCCACTGAGCGTTGTGTCCTGCTGCCCGAGCCTGCGCAGCGGACCTGCGGCATAAATCAACGCCTCCTCGCGCATCGACGGAATCGTTTCCTTCAGCAATTCAAACGCTGATGCCGGTGCGACTCCCTTTGCATATAGCCTGCACAGTATTTCGATGGCGTTGCCTTGCGTCCAGTCGTACTCCCCGCGGATAAAACTCAGCAAGGTAGGAACGGCAGGTGCACCGAAGTGGTAGAAAACTTCGAAGATGGCGAACTGACGTGCGGTTAGCCAAGCACCAAGCCCAGCGAATTGAGGTGCCAGTGCGTCAGCGGGCGTATGTTCACTGCGCAATAGACCAACGAGCGTGTCGATCGTATTGCTGCCAAGTACCAATGCGGCCGCCGCAGCCCGTCGCTGGAATTCCTCGCGGTTATGGAAGGCCGCTGCCACGTGCCGAACATGGTTGTTCTCCGGTGCTTCGGCCGTTGTCGTAACCCGCTTGCGGGGCAGCATTGTCCAGATTGCTTTCAGCATCGTGCCGCTTTTGGTGGGGCGAACTCTATTGAAACGCCAAAGAGAGATCGCACACATTCTCCGAGGCTGGGTTTGCAAAATCAATCGCCCTTAGCGGGGGCTTCGCAGTCCGGCGGCGACGAATCATCCGGTTTGTCAGCGGGCTTCTGTACGGGCACGACACACAGCTCGTGGTATTCACGCAGCGTCTTTGCATTGATGAGACCGGCGCGATGTAAATCGGATACCGCGCTGTAAATTGCTGCTGATGCATCGCTCTTGAAGCGGGTTTTTGCCATTCCAAATCTCCATAGGCCAGCCGAGCAGAAATCGGACACGAACTTAGCCGCCGATGTAGACGGCCACTATAGGAATTGGCCTCAACCGGACGCTTTGGGGCGCCACAGTTGAATTTCGGCACATATAATCCTCACCGTCACCGCACCAACGGTGACTGGGTTTAGCAGCCCACCCCTTTTTCCCAGACGGACAGCCGCCTCCGCGCGGCATTTTTGTGTCCGGTGCTTGTGCACGCCTATGTGTTTTATGGCGGGCCGGGCGGTGAGACCTTCGGGTCTGCCGGTAGCTGGGATAGGGCCGGTCTGCTAACGCCGTCGTCAGGCCCGCCACCCTCGTTTAGCAGCGAGCGGCGAGCCTCCATCAACCTATCCCCGGAGGCCACATGGCTACCGCACTCAGCGGGCATCGCCCCGCGTCTTACCCTTCTCCACCTTGGCGCTGCAGGCTTCCCACGCAACCGGGAGGTGCCGCATGTCTCTGACCCAAAACCGCATCTACCTTGACGGTGCGGTCTCGGCACGCGCGTTTCTGTGCCGCACGCACAGCGTCATGCGCGACCCCGGTCATTGCCGGCCCGGCAGGCTGCGCGAGCAGCTCACGTACTTCTCGGAACACGCGTATCCGCAGGCATTCGTGAAAGGCTTTATCGATGCCATCGACGCGTATCTGTCGATGTCGCTCGGGGGGAGCGACGTGGACCCGCACACGTGGGAGGTGTTGGCCGCCATTGAGCGCCGGCGGGTCTCCGCCGCATAAGAACAGATAGACACGTCCCCGAGACGGGCGGGGATGCCGGCACGAGGCTGCAACGCCCTGAAAGGCGCTGTGGCATGCTGGGCTCTCCGGTTTCAGACCGATACAGCGGGAGCCATTTTGAAGCTCGATCACATTGCGTTCGTCGCGCAATCCCTCGACCAGGCGCAGGCGTATGCCTCGCAGTTGTTTGGCGTCGCGCTGCCTGCAGGCGGCAAGCATCCCTTGATGGGCACGCACAACCTGGTCACACGCGTCGCGCCCGGCGTCTTTCTGGAGTTCATCGCCATCGACCCCGAGGCGCCGCCGCCTAATAGGACGCGCTGGTTTGCACTGGACCGCCTGATGCAGGAAGGCAAGCTGAAAGATGCGCCCCAACTGTTCGGCTGGGTTGCCAGCGTTCCCGATCTGGCGCGCAACGTTAAGGCTGCCCCGCAGCACGAATTGCTTGAGGTGTCCCGTGGCGATTTGCGTTGGCACTTCTTCCACCGCAAGGATGGTCAAGCGGAGGCCGGCGGATGCTTGCCGGCGCTCATCGACTGGGCAGGCGGCCAAAGCCCAGTCGACCGGATGCAGGAGGTTGGGTTGCGCCTGAACCAATTCCAACTCGCACATCCGGAGATGGCGGCCATCCGCACAAAGCTTCAGGGGCTGGGTTGGGATGCTTCCGAACCGGAGAACCGATACGTGGAATTGACCGAGGCGGCGCGGCCGGCTTTGACGCTTGTGCTCGATACGCCGAATGGGCGCGTGCAGATCGAAGGCGGCGGGCTGTAACCGCCGGCCACGGGTCAGGCGGCGCGCCGCTCCCCCACCCGCTGCCGCGTAGAGAACCCATCGCGCACGCACTGGGCCAACGCCAGCGCCGCCGCGCTCGCACCTTGCGCGGGCAACAGCAGGCTGATCGCAAACATCGGCAGTTCAGGCAGGCCAGCTTCAGGCCCGAGGATGTCCAGGTCCGCCGGCACCGTCGGCGTCAGCCATGCCGTGACGGCCAGCCCGGTGCGCACCGTGGCGGTGGTCGCTTCAATGTTGCCGCTCTCGAACACCGTGCGCCATTCGATGCCGTGCTCGCCCAGGGCTTTCAGCACGCGGGCGCGGAAGGCGCAGCTCTCATCCACCATCGACAGCGGCAGCGGCCGCTTTGCGTGCACGTTGCCGCCGCGCGGGCCGACCCACACCAGACGCTCCACGCACAGGCATTCGCCCGTGGCTTCATCCACCGGGGCTTCGACCACGGCGACGTCCAGCTCGCCGCGCGCAATGCCCTCCGCCAGCTCGGGCGAGGTGCCGCACACGATGGTCAACTCCACCGACGGCCACGCCTCGGTAAACGCCTTGAAGATCGGCGGGAAAACGGTGCCTACCAGGTCGTAAGGCACGCCCAGACGCACCGGGCCCTGCAGCGGGCGGGCGGCCATGTCGGCCCAGATTTCATCGTTGAGCGCGAGCAGGCGTTTGGCGCGGCCGAGGAAGCGTTCACCCGCGTGGGTGAGTTCCAGCCGCCGGCCGTCGCGCTCGAACAGGCGGCATTCGAAGGCATCTTCGAGCCGCTTGATCTGTTGGCTGACGGCGCCCTGCGTGAGGTGCAGCGCGTTGGCGGCCACCGTCATGCTGGCGTTTTCCGCCACGGCAATGAAGGTGCGCACGAGGGTGATGTCGAGGTTCTTGGCCATCGAAGCATTCTAGATGCTAATGGACCGCATCAAAAACCTTCGATTTGCTAATGGTTTTGCGCGCTCTACAGTGGGCCATCCGTCACCACCCAAGAGTGCCGACTATGGCCGTCGAAGCGTTTTCCTCCATCGCGCCGCTGGTGTTGTTTGCCGTGGTGTCTACCGTGTCGCCGGGCGGGGCGACGACGCTGGCGACAGCCTCCGGGTCGCAATTCGGGTTTCGGCGCTCGATTCCGCTCATGGTGGGCATTGCCGTCGGGCTGGCTTCGTTGGCCGCGGGTGCGGCAGCGGGCTTGGCCGGGTTGCTGATGGCTGCGCCGGGGCTGCTGCTGGTGATGAAGGGGGCGGGTTCGGCCTATCTGCTGTGGCTGGCGTGGAAAGTGGCGCGCAGCGGTCCGCCCAATCTCAATGCCGCCGCCACGGTGCCGACCACGCTGTTTGGCGGCGCCTGCCTGCTGTGGCTGAACCCCAAGGGCTGGGCAATGGCGCTGGGCGCGGCGGCTTCATTTGCGATGCTGGCCAGCGGCCCGCTGCAGTTGGCGGCGCTGCTGGGCGCGACCTTTGGGTTGGCCGCGCTGGCGTCGCTGTCGCTGTGGTGCGCGGCCGGGATCGTGCTGGCGCGGCTGTTGAAGACGCCGCGCCAGTGGCGTGTGCTCAATGCGGTGCTGGGCATGCTGCTGGCCGTCTCGATCGTGCCGATGTGGCAGCCGTGATCGGGTGCCCGTCGATCAGCGCACCAAGAGCTTCATCATCGCCTCAAACGTCTTGCCGTACGGGGCACGGAACAGGCCCAGCCCGTTGATGGCCGATTGCCGAAACACCGGCTTCATCTTCGAGAACCGCTCGAACCCGTGGATGCCGTGGTACGCGCCCATGCCGCTGGCGCCCACGCCGCCAAAGGGCAGGTCGTCCTGCGCCACGTGCAGCAGCGTCTCGTTGATGCACACGCCGCCGGCAATCGTGCCGGCCATCACGCGGTCGACCGTGGCGCCGTTGCGCTCGAAGAGGTACAGCGCGAGGGGCCGTGGGCGGGCGTTGATGTAGTCCAGCGCTTCGTCCAGCGTGCGATACGGCACCAGCGGCAGCAGCGGGCCGAAGATTTCTTCCTGCATCACACGCATTGCCTCGGTGCCGCCCGTGATGAGCGCGGGCGGAAACTGGCGCGTGCCTTCGTCGGGCATGGCGTTGGTCAGCGGCAGGATCTGCGCGCCCTGCTCGCGAGCCTCGTCGGCCAGGCTGGCCATGCGCTGGAAGTGGCGTGGGCTGATGAGCGTGGTGTAGTCGCGGTTGCGCGCCATGTCGGGGTACATCTTGCCGACCAGCTTGCGTGCCGCATCGATAAAACGCTGCTCGGTGCCGGCGGGCAGCAATACGTAGTCGGGCGCCACGCAGGTCTGCCCGGCGTTGAGCAGCTTGCCCACCAGCGTGCGCTCTACCGCGCGGTCGAAATCCGCATCGGGCCCGATGATCGTGGGTGATTTGCCGCTCAGCTCCAGCGTGACCGGCGTGAGGTTGTCTGCCGCGGCGCGCATGACGTGGTGGCCGACGTTGGTCGAGCCCGTGAACAACAGGTGGTCGAACGGCAGTCGCGAGAACGCCTCGGCCACGGTGGCATCGCCATTGACGACGCCCACTTCATCAGCGGCAAAGGTGCGCTCGACCAGATCGGCAAACAGGGCGGAAAAGCGCGGCGTGTATTCCGACAGCTTGACCATGGCGCGGTTGCCCGCCGCCAGCGCAGACACCAGCGGCCCGATGGTCAGGTAGATCGGGTAGTTCCACGGCACGACGATGCCGGCCACGCCCAGCGGTTGCGGAATCAGCCGCGTGCTGGCGGGCCGGAACCACAGGCTCACGCCCCGGCGCTGCACGCGCATCCAGCGCTTGCCGTGCGAGAGCGCATGCTTGATGCCGTCCACGCTCGGGAAGATCTCCAGCAGGTCCGTCTCCTGCCGCGAGCGGTTGCCGAAGTCTGCGCTGACGGCCTGCGCGATGGCGTCGCGGTTGTCCATGACGACGCGCTTCAGACGCATCAGGCGATCGCGGCGCACAGGCCAGGCAGGCAGCATGTCGGCCTGGTGGGCAGCGCGCATGGCTTCAAAGGTCTGCTGCATGCGAAGCAGGTGCGGGGCGGGCAGATCGGCAGGTTGCATGGGGGGCTCCTGGCAAGGTTGGCGGATCGGCGCAATTGCAAAGCAGTATGGTCGGCAGACGCCTTGGCGACGGTCTGATACAGCCGCCCGGTGTGCGGCATGCCCGGCCTGCGTGAGCGCGCGCAACCGTGTGCCAGCCCTGAATTGCTGCAATGCAATGTCCCGCTGTTGGCGTCAGCTAAAGGGTTTGGGTGCGGCCTCCCGCCGCTTTGTTGCATGACATCGAACGATGCCTCTAATGCGGGTAAGCCCGGTCGTTTGAAACAACCCGGCACGCCTAGGATGTGAACTCGTGACCGGCAATAAGCCGGCGGCGTCGCTCGCCCATTAGAAAACCATCCGGAGACACCCATGGCCACCGAATCGCAGACATCCGCGCTCACTTTCGACTACGTCATCGTCGGCGCAGGTTCAGCCGGTTGCGCGCTTGCCAGCCGGCTGACCGAAGACCCCGACGTGACCGTCGCGCTGCTGGAGGCCGGGCCGCACGACCATCACCTCTCGGTATGGGTGCCAGCCGGATGCGCGGCGTCGCTGCCGTTCAAGAACAAACGCAACTATGGATTTCAGACCGTGCCGCAAGCGGGGCTGGGCGGGCGTCAGGGCTATCAGCCGCGCGGGCGGGGGCTGGGCGGCAGCTCGTCGCTCAACGCGATGATCTACATCCGTGGCACGCCCAGCGACTACAACCACTGGGCGACGCTTGGCTGCACCGGCTGGAGTTGGAGCGATGTGCTGCCCTACTTCAAGCGCTCCGAAGGCAACGAACGCTTTGCTGGCCGCGATGACGACGCGCTGCACGGCGGCACCGGCCCGCTGCACGTAAGCGACCTGCGCACCGGCAACCCCATCGCACAACGCTTTGTCGATGCCGGCGTGGCAGCAGGCTACCGCCGCAACAACGATTTCAACGGTCCCGACCAGGAAGGCGTCGGCTCATACCAGGTCACGCAATACAACGGCGAGCGCTGGAACGCCGCGCGCGCCTATCTGCATGGCGGGAACAAGGCAGACGCCACCTTCAGCCGCAACCGCCGCCAACTCACGGTGATGCCCGACACACAGGCGCTGCGCATCGTCTTCGAGGGCAAGCGCGCGGCAGGCGTGACGGTGGAGCGCGGCGGGCGCACTGAAACGCTGCGCGCACGTCGCGAGGTGATCGTCTCATCAGGGGCGTTCGGGTCGCCGCAGTTGCTGATGGCCTCGGGTGTGGGCCCGGCGGAGCATCTGCGCTCGCTCGGCATTCCCGTCGTGCACGACCTGCCCGGCGTCGGCCAGAACCTGCAGGACCACCTCGACATCATCCTGCACAAGAAAGTCTTCAACCTGGATTTGATCGGCTATTCCGCGCGCGGCAGCGCCCACATGCTGGGCCAGATACTGCGCTACCGGCGCGAGCGTCGCGGCATGTTGACGACCAACTTTGCCGAAGCCGGCGGCTTCATCAAGAGCCGGCCCGATCTGGCCGATCCCGATCTGCAACTGCACTTCGTGGTGGCCATGGCCGACAACCATAACCGCACGTTCAACTACGGCCACGGCTATTCATGCCACGTGTGCGTGCTGCGCCCAAAGAGCCGTGGTGAAGTGCGCCTAGCCACCGCCGACACGCGCGACGCACCGCTGATCGATCCGCGTTTCCTATCCGACCCGGACGATATGAACGGCATGCTTGCCGGCTTCCGCGCCGTGAAGAGCATCTTCGCGCAACGGCCGCTGGCCGATCTAGGCGGGCGTGAGTTGTATTCCGGAAATATTCGCGGCGATGGCTCCGACGACGAAGCCGTGCGTGCGCTGATCCGCCAGCACGCCGACACCATCTACCACCCCGTCGGCACCTGCAAGATGGGCAGCGCGGACGACGCCATGGCCGTGGTCGACCCGGAACTGCGCGTGCGCGGCCTCACGGGCCTGCGCGTGATCGACGGCTCGGTCATGCCCACGCTGATCGGCGGCAACACCAACGCCCCCATCATCATGATCGCCGAGCGCGCAGCCGACCTGATCCGCCAGGGCGGCCGCCCCACGCTGAACGTGGTGAGCAGCACCTCCGCACAAGCCGCACCCGCCGAAGTGCACTGAGCAACAAGACATCAAGACGTTAGGCGCCAACCCAAGCACACCAACGGTGTGGCCGTTGGAGCCCTAGATGGCGCCTTGAATTTCTGTGAGCGGGCGGAAAAAGGAAGGAGGCCTGTTTGAGCGAAGCGAGTTTGCCTCCTTCCCCGCACGGTCATGGAAATTCAAGGAGAAGTCGCCATCTCGGGCGCGCCTTTCTTTGCTTACTTTCTTTGGCAAGACAAAGAAAGTGAGTCAGCCCCGGCAGGGGATGAAACCAGGGATGGACCACAAACACCCACCCCGGGGGGACAAAACAGCCGCCAGCATTAGTTGCCCGCACTATCCGTAGGCGTATTAAACGAATCCCGCAGCAAATAACTCATCGGCACCTCTAGATTCACCCCATTCGGCGGAATCGGCTGCTGAAACCACTTCTTGTACAGCTTCGGCACCTCGCCATCGACAATCAGCCGCGTCATCGACTGGTCGATCAGCTTCTTGAACTCCGGGTCCTGCTTGCTCAGCATGATCGCGTACGACGACACAAGCTGCGTCTTGCCCGTCAGGCGGTAGTCAGCCGGGTTCTTCGCGGTGGCGCGCATGCCCGAGAGCAAGATGTCGTCACCGGCAAATGCATTGGCGCGGCCATCGGCCAGCATGGCGAAGGCGCTGCGCAGGTCGTTGGCGTCCACCACGTGCATCGTCATGCCCGTCTCGTTGAGCTTGCGTGCGAGGTCGGCATTGGTCGATCCGCGCGCGGCCACCACCGTCTTGCCGTTCAGATCTTCCCATTGCTGGATCGGCGAGCCAGCCTTTACCAGCATGCGGCCCTTGGTGATGTAGTGCGGAATGGTGAAGGCGACCTTCTCACGGCGCTCGCGCGAGTTGTTGGTCGAGCCGCATTCCAGGTCGGCCTTGCCCGAAGCGACCACGTCCATACGCGTGGCGGCGGTCACCGGCACGTATTGCACCTTCAGGTCCGGGCGCTTGAGCGAGGTCTTGATCGTATCGATCAGGCGCGAGCAGATATCGATCGTGTAGCCGACAGGCTTGGTGCCATCGAGGTACGAAAACGGAATCGAGTCTTCCCGATACGCCACGTGCACCGTGCCCGAATCGCGGATGCGATCGAGCGTCGGGGTGGCGGCAACGGCGTTGGACGGGAAGACAGCGGTGGAAACAGCAGCAGGAATGGCAAGCGCGGCCAGCAGCCACGTGCGCGCAGCGAACGGCATCGTCAAAGGTCCTAGGAGAGGTTCGGGCTTCTAGTGGCCAGCCGACCGCATCGGGGCCCTATCGACGCGGCCGTGCGCGCAATCGATTGCCGGGCGATATCCGCCCGGCTGCGCAGCATTGGCTGGGGCGCGCCGTCACTCCCCCCGGGAATGCCAAAACGTGAAGCAATGTCACGCGCCGCCATGGGCGCGCATTATGCGCTGAATGCGGGTATACCCTCAAGCACCTTCTCGGTGCATGGTTGATAAGCGTTGCGCTAGTCCGCCACCTTGTCGGTGGGGAACTTGAACGAGTCGCGCAGCAGGAAGCTCATCGGGATCTCCAGCTTCACGCCATTTGGCGGAATGGGCTGCTGGAACCACTTCTTGTAGAGCTTTTCCGCCTCGCCATCGAGGATCGTGCGTGACATCGCCAGGTCGATCACCTTCTTGAACTCGGCGTCGTCCTTGCCGAGCATGATCGCGTACGGCGCCACAGCCAGGTTGCTGCCGACGACCGCGTAGTCCGCCGGGTTGGGCGACGTCGCCCGGAAGCCATAGAGCAGCACATCGTCCATCGCAAACGCATCGGCCTTGCCGGCCGCCACCATGCCGAAGGCTTCAGCGTGGTCGCGGGCCTCCACCACGTTGACCTTGAGCACGCGCGCGTCGGCCATCGCGCGGATCTGCCCGCCGTTCGTGCTGCCGCGCGTGGAGACCACCGTTTTGTTGTTGAGATCTTCCCAGCGGTGGATGCCCGAACTGGTCTTCACCAGCATGCGGCTGCTGGCAATGTAATGCGGGATAGTGAACGCTACCTTCTCGCGGCGCTCGCGCGTGTTGTTGGTCGAACCGCATTCGAGGTCTGCGCGGCCCTCGGTGATGGCGGCGATGCGCGTGGCTGGCGTCACGGGCACGTACTGCACCTTCAGGTCCGGCCGCTTGACCGCCACCTTGATCGCGTCGACCAGCCGCGCGCAGAGGTCGATCGAATACCCCACCGGCTTGCCGCCATCGACATAGGAGAACGGTACGGAGTTCTCGCGATACGCCAGCCGGACGGCGCCGGTATCGCGGATGCGGTCAAGCACGGGGGATGCAGCCAACGCCTGGAAAGCGCACAACGCCAGGCCGGCCGCGAGCAATGCGCGGGTCGGGTGCGGCACGGAATGTCTCCTGTCTGGTTATTTTTCTGGTGCCAGCGCGCTCGCGCGGCTCCCCTACCCTAGGCGATGTGGTCTTTCATCCCGCTTTCACGCCGGACTTCCCGCGTTTCTCTTCACAGAATCTTCATACGGGCCACGCCCGTTGCAGCACCGCACCCAACTCCTGCGCATGTCCGTCGAGCGTGCCGAACACGCGGCCATGCTGATGATGGAAGCGGCTGGCGATGAAGCGCTCGGCGTCGTCGGGGTGGGCATGGGCCAGCATCAGGGCGGCCTGTGCGGTGAGCGCCAGCCCCTGCGCGATGCGGCGGGCAGACGTCTCCTGAATGTCGCCGGGCTGGTGCAGCATCGCCTGCAGCGCCGCCAGCTCCGCGCGCACGGCACGGTGGCCCTGCGCGCGCTCGCCAATGTCGTGCATCAGGCGCAGTGCGTCGTCCGGCGTGCGGGCGATGGCGCGCAGCACGTCCAGGCACATCACGTTGCCCGAGCCCTCCCAGATGGAATTGACCGGCGCTTCACGGTACAGGCGCGCCATCGGGCCTTCTTCCACATAGCCGTTGCCGCCCCAGACTTCCATCGCCTCGCCGGTCGCCTCAATGGCGCGCTTGCAGACCCAGAACTTGGCGGCGGGCGTGACGATGCGCTTCCATGCCGCGGCCAGCGGATCGACGTCTGCGCGCTCGAACGCGCTGCCCAGTTCCATCATCAGCAAGGTCGCGGCTTGCGATTCGAGCGCGAGGTCGGCCAGCACGTTGCGCATGAGCGGTTGATCAGCCAGCAGGCGGCCGAAGGCCATGCGATGCCGTGCGTGGTGCAGCGCCTGCATCAGCGCGTGGCGCAGGATGGCCGCGCTGCCGATCACGCAATCCAGCCGCGTATGCGTGGCCATCTCGATGATGGTTGGAATGCCGCGCCCTTCCTCGCCGATCAGGATGCCCTCTGCGCCGCGGAACTCCACTTCGCAGCTGGCGTTGGAACGGTTGCCGAGCTTGTCTTTCAGGCGCTGGATCTGGATTGGGTTCTTGCTGCCATCGTCGCGAAAGCGCGGCACGAAGAAGCACGACAGCGGCCCGTCTTCCGCGCCCATGCGCGCGACCACCAGGTGTGCATCGCACATCGGCGCAGAGAAGAACCACTTGTGCCCCGTGATCGCGTATGTGGCGCCACGGCCCTCGCCGCGCAGGGGCGTTGCCACCGTGGTGTTGCTGCGCACATCGGAGCCGCCCTGCTTTTCGGTCATCCCCATGCCGACAAGGATGGAGGTCTTCTGGCGCCACGGCAGATCGCGTGCATCGTGTTCGCGGGCGTAGAGGCGGGGGCCCAGTTCGGCAAACAGCGCGGTCTCTTTCTGCAGCACAGGGATGCTCGCGAACGTCATCGTCGCCGGGCACAGCGTGCCGGATTCGATCTGCGCCTGCATGTAATAGCCCGCCGTGCGGGCGGCCCATGCGCCCGCGCGCGGCTCGGCAAAGGGCAGCGCCTGCAGCCCCTGGCTGCGCATCAAACCGAGCAGCGCATGCCAGGCGGGGTCGAAGCGGATGGCGTCGATGCGCTCGCCGGTGCGGCTGTGGGTGTGGAGTTCGGGGTGGTATGTGTTGGCCTCGGCAGCCCACCGCAGCGTCTCGGGGGCGCCGAGCTGATCACCGAAGGCTTGCAGCGCGCTGGCGTTCCAGCCGCCGCCCAGGCGTTCGAGTGCGCTTTGCAACGTGGTGTCGGACGTCAAGGGGTTGAAGCCGGTCAGGTCCGAGACCTGGTTGAAGACGCGGTGGGTGGCCTCGGTGGGCATTGGGAGTCTCCTGGCGTGGTGCTTTTGGTTGTGTGGGCCATGGTAGACCACTGGTGCTGGGGGTGGGTGGAGGGTGATTTCTATACGGTTGCCGCTTGCCTGGCGGCGCCATCCCACTCGAGAAACAGATACACGCCCTTGTCCTCCACCAGCCGAAACCCCATTCGCTGATACAAACGCTGAGCGGGGTTGAAGCGCTCCACATGGATCTGCACGCGTTTTCCTGAAGCGCAGGCCTGCGCAAACACAGCAGAAATCACCGCGCTGCCGATGCCCGAACCGCACTGCTCCGGCACCAGCGAGATATCGATGATCAGCAGGGCTTCCCGGCGGTGCTGCAGATAGATCCGCCCGGCGGGTATGCCGTCCTGCTCGATCACGAAGAACTCCGCGTCGGGATAGGCAAAGTACGCCCGTTGCTGCGCATCGAACTGCATCCGGACGAACTGCGCTTTCTGTTCATCGGTCCAGCCGGTCGCCTGAAGTTCGGCCTCGCGGGTGGTGCCGTAGAGGTGCAGGAGGAAGGGCTGGTCTGCGTCGGTCAGGGGGCGCAGCGTGGTGCCGGGCCGGTCAATGCGGAAGACGGGCATGCGGTGCCTCAGCTGAGGTTGAAGCAGGCTTGGTAGCGGAAGCCTTCTGCGGTGCGGGCGATCGGTACCAGAAACATCGGCTGTTCGGCCAGCGTGTCGTGCTGCAGGAAGTACGTGCCCTGCCGCAGCGTGAACGAGGTATCGCCTGTAAAGAACAGCGAGAACGCCTGCTGGCCCGGGCGTGCCGCGGGTGTGGTCACTTCGTTCAGTCGCAGAGTGAACTGCGGATTGGGGATCTGGCCAGGCTCCTGGAGCACAGAGAAGGCGGTGCCGACATGCGGCTGGAACAGTTCGGCGGAAAGGGTCATGGGGGCAACGAAAAGACGGATGCGGAAATCGAGGAGCCGAAAGGCGGACCGGTGCGACATGCGCGACCGGTCCGCCACGAGGGCTCGGCTTACGGACGCGTCGGCCAAGCACCCTGCAGGGCGATGCAGTAGTTCATCACCAGGTATGGCTGCATGTTTTCGTGCGGCTGACTGCCGCCGGCTATGCCGACCGCCTGCGGGGACAGGGTCGTGAGGGCCGGGGACGAATCCGTCGCGATGAACGCCTGGTTGAATGTCACCTGGAAGCGCGACGGCAGACGGCCTGCTGCCGTTTGTGAAGCTGCACGGCTGTTGTCACCGTATGCGGTGTGCGTGTGAGCGGGCATCTCCGCGCTCAACAGCGTGACCGTCGACGAGCCTTGCAACTCGTTCGGCACGCCGTTCTGCTCCGTGCCTACTACTGCCCGCCCCCGCAGGTCGGGCAAGCCGAACGTGCTCGTGCCGTTGCCGCCATACATGGTGCCCAGGATCGAGAACAGCGGGGTGTTCTGTGAGATCGGCATGATCGCGCCGTCGCAGGCTGCCCAATCCACCGGGGCAAAGTTGAAGCCGAAGACCCGGATCTCTCCGAGGAATTGATCAGACATGGGGTTCCCTTTTTCGACTCAGCCTTGCGACGGGTAGATGCCCGCGGTGGCAATGATGTAGTTGATGGAGGCCGTCGGCATTTGATTGGTATGTGGCTGATTGCCACCGGTCTGCCCGATCGTCTGGGGGGCCAGTGCGGCCTTGCCCGGGGGATTTGCCGTGCCGGCGTCGTAGAAGCCCTGTGCGTTCGGTACGGTCGCCAGCAGTGTGCTGGGGCCGGGCGTAATGGTGGTGGCCGCCGCACTGGTGCAGTTGATGGCGTGGTTGTGGCCCGGAATCTGATCAGTCGTCAACGTCACGCTGTCGACGCCGAACTGCTGACCGATCAGGCGATTGGTGAGCCCTGGGCCCTGCCCTTGTCCCACGGGAAGCTTCCCTTGCAGGTCCGGCAAGCCGAAGTTGCTCTGGCCATCGCCACCGTAAGTGGTGCCAAGCAGGGTGAAAAGGGCCTCGTTCTCGGATATTCCAATGATCTGGCCCTGGCAAAGCAGCCAGCCCACCGGGGCATAGTTACCAGCGAACAGGCGGATTTCGCCAACGTATGGTTCTGCCATGAGTGATCTCCTAGCCGCGTGACGGGTACACGCCGGTCAGCGCGATGATGTAGTTCAGCGCCAGCGAAGGCTGCATGTTTTCGTGCGGTTGGTTGCCGCTGCTAGAGCCGCAGGCTTCGCTCGAAAGCGGCGTCAACGTGTCCGGAGCGCCATAAAGCAGGGTGCCCGCGCTTGGGGGCCCCGGATTCGTCGCGTTGTAAATGTTGCTGGTGGCTAGAAGATGGTTCTGCGTGATGCCTGTGTTCGGCAATGTGGCAGGCGTCGTCGATGCGGTGAACGCGTGGCTGTGCGCCGGCAGTTGCGGGGTCGACAGCGTGACGGTCTCGGTGCCACCTACCTCGCCCTGCACGTAGTCCTGGAGGTCGCGGTGCAGCGGCGTGCGGCCGCGCAGGTCCGGCAACGCGAAGTTGGTCGTGCCATTGCCGCCATACTGGGTGCCCAGCAGCGAAAACAGCGCGGTGTTCGTCTGGATGGGCAGCAGTGCGCCATTGCACAAGGCCCATCCTTTTGGTGGAAAAGGAAATCCACAGAGGCGAATCTCGCCCAGGTATTGATCCACGACCCCTCCTCGTAATGTGGCATCGCCACGATCTTGAATTCTTCGCTTCGAAGCAGAAAATCTTCTATTAATGGTTTCTGCGTCTCAATTTGATTGCCAGTCTGGTCATGGCGTATCACCAAACATAATGGACGGGATTTTCGCGTTGTCCGTATGAAAATCCAGTGTCAAGGCAGCAGAGCGTGCCAAAAGCGACACATCATGCCAATTCATCCGAAAGTTGGTATTGACGACACGGGACACCTTTCATAGCATCGCGTCGGGATCATTGCGCCTGCTCATTTTAAAAGAAACAAAGGGGCATTGATCTGTCGGGGGGTATTTGTGAGGGTTAACGCTTAATCATTGCATGGTTAGACGCTATGCAATGGATTGTAAGTGTTCAAATCTGCGCGCTATTTCCCCTCATTACCGGGGAGTGCCTGATCGGGATCGGGCACTGAATTTCCCATGACGCCACAAAGAGAAAAGCCCGCGACAGAGCGGGCAGAGCGAGGGAGAAATGCGCGTGCTGAAACAAAGCAGCCCGTATGGCCGGCGTGGGGTCGCCGGATGGTCAATGTTCAGGTGCCTGAAGGCGCAGGGGCGGGAATGGATGCGCCGGGGCCAGCTGGCTTTTCTGGCGATCGGGTTGATGTTGTTATCGCAGGGCGCGCTTGCAAACATCTCGTGCTCCGTCTCGTTTTCGATGCAGCAGAACACGACGAAAACCTACACGCTGACGTCCAGTGAAAATACGGCATGTGACCCGCTCAACGCGGGGTTGGCGTTCGACACCATCGGGGACCAGAACTTCAACTCCACCTCGGGTGCCGTTACTACGCCGACCACGCAAGGCGGCACGTTCTATATCTTCGCGAACGTTCCCGGCGGCGGCGGTGCCGCCAACGGTTTTGTCTACACACCACCAAGCCCCTCTTTCAGCGGCACTGATACGGCGACGTTCTTCATCACGGATAACGGTGGCGCTTGGACTGCGACAGGTTTCTTGACGATTACCGTCATCCCGACCTCGCCCACGGTAACCAGCATTTCCCCCACCGCAGGCACAACAGCCGGCGGCACCTCCGTCACCATTACCGGCACCAATTTCACCGGCGCTACGGCCGTCAAATTTGGTGCAACCAACGCAACCGGCTTCACTGTTGATAGCGCCACGCAGATCACGGCCACCTCGCCGGCAGGGGCGGCTGGCATTGTTGACGTCACCGTGACCAACACTGGCGGAACCAGCACCACCGGCGCCGCCGACCGATACACCTTTGTGGCGCCTCCTGTTGCGAACGCGGTCAGCACCACCGTTGCGCACGGCAGTACAAGCAACCCCGTCACGCTGAACATTACCGGCGGCGCGCCGACCGGCGTGGCCGTTGCAACGCAGGCAGCGCACGGCACAGCCACCGCGTCGGGCACGTCGATCACCTACACGCCCAGCGCGTCCTACTCAGGCTCGGACTCATTCACGTACACGGCGACCAACGCGGGTGGCACGTCCGCGCCGGCCACCGTGACTGTCACAGTGTCGAATCCGACCGTCACGTATGGGCCCTCCTCGCCTGCAGCCGGCACGGTGGGTACGGCTTATAGCCAAACACTGGCTTCCGCCAGCGGCGGTACGGCGCCCTATACCTACACGATCGCGTCGGGCGCGCTGCCCACCGGCATCTCGCTGGCCAGCGACGGCACGCTGTCGGGCACGCCCACGGCGGGCGGTACGTTCAACTTCACCGTCACGGCCACCGACAGCAGCACAGGCACCGGTCCGTTTACCGCGACCAGCGGCACGCTCACGCTGACCGTCGCCGCACCGACGATTACGCTTTCGCCGTCCGCGCTGACCAATGCCACCGTTGCCACGGCATATAGCCAGACGATAACGGCCAGCGGCGGTACGGCGGCCTACACCTACGCCATCACTTCCGGAGCATTGCCGACTGGCCTCACGCTCAGTTCTGGCGGCGTGCTGTCGGGGACGCCCACGGCGGGCGGCACGTTCAACTTCACCGTGACCACCACCGACAGCAGTACCGGCAGCGGCCCGTATACCGGCAGCCGTGCCTATTCGCTGCTCGTCAATGCGCCCACGTTGGCGATCACACCGGCATCGGGCAGTCTCAGCGCTTCGGCCGGCGTGGCCTACAGCCAGACCTTCACAGGCAGTGGCGGCCTGGCGCCATACACGTATAGCCTTGCCGTCAATAGCGGCACGATGCCGACCGGTCTCTCGTTCAACACCGGCACCGGCGTGTTGTCCGGTACGCCCACCACCACGGGCGTGGTCAATTTCACGGTGACTGCCACCGACCACGCAACGGGCACGGGGCCGTACAGCACGTCTGGCACCTACACGCTGACCACCTCGGCACCCACCATTACTGTGTCGCCCACCACACTGAGCGCGGCAACTGTCGGCGCCGCCTACAGCCAGACTGCCACGGCCAGCGGGGGTGCCGCGCCTTATAGCTACGCGCTGACGGCCGGTGCCCTGCCAGCGGGCCTGAGCATGAACAGCAGCACCGGGGCGATCACTGGTACGCCCACGGCGGGCGGCACCTTCAACTTCACCGTCACGGCCACCGATGCGAACAGCTATACCGGCTCGCGTGCGTACAGCCTGACGGTCAACGCTGCCACCGTCACGGTGAGCCCGAGCACGTTGCCGGGCGCTACCGTCGCTACGGCTTACAGCCAGACCATCTTGGCCAGCGGCGGCACAGGTTCCTACACATATGCCGTCACGGCGGGTTCGCTGCCGGCGGGGCTGACGCTGTCCAGTAACGGCACGCTGTCGGGTACGTCCACGTCGGGTGGGGTGTTCAACTTCACCGTCACCGCGACTGACAGCAGTACCGGAACTGGCCCCTACTCGGGTAGCCGTGCCTACTCGCTGACGATTGGGTCGCCCACCTTGACCATCACGCCGGCCTCGGGTTCTCTCAGCGGTGTGGCAGGCACGGCGTACAGCCGCAACTTCACGGCAAGTGGTGGTACGAGCCCGTACACCTATGGCCTCGTAGTCAACAGCGGCACCATGCCCGCGGGCCTGACGTGGAACGGCGCCACCGGCACGCTGGCAGGTACCCCAACAACGGCCGGCACGGTCAGCTTCACCGTCACCGCTACCGACAGTTCGACGGGGACGGGCGCTCCGTTTGCGGTAGGCGGTGTCTATACGCTCACCATCGCCGCGCCTAGCGTGACGGTATCGCCGGCCACGCTGCCCAACCCGGCGATTGCATCGGCGTACAGCCAAACCATCACGGCAGCCAACGGCACCGCGCCGTACACCTATGCTGTGACGGCGGGCGCCTTACCGGCTGGCCTGAGCCTGAGTACCACCGGCGTCCTGTCGGGTACGCCCACCGCAGGCGGAACCTTCAACTTCACCATCACGGCGATGGATGCCAATAGCTTCACGGCCAGCCGTGCCTACAGCGTCACCATCGGTGCGCCCACGGTAACAGTGAATCCGGCGGCCGCCGCGTCGGCCCAGGTCACCACGGCCTACAGCCAGACCTTCAGCGCTACCGGCGGCACCGCGCCCTACACGTACGCCGTCACCACCGGTACGTTGCCTGCGGGCCTGAGTCTGAACGCCAGCACAGGCGTTCTGTCAGGCACGCCCACTACGCTGGGCAGCAGCACATTCACTGTGAGGGCAACTGACAGCAGTACCGGCACCGGCGCTCCGTACAGCGGTACACGCAGCTATACGATCACGGTGGGCCAGGTGATTGGCACCGCGCCGGCAATCACGGCCACCACCATGTCGACGGCACCGATTACGCTGCATGCGACGGCCAATGCAACGGGTGGTCCGTTCTCGTCCATCGCGATTGTCAGTCCGCCTGCCAGCGGCACTGCCGTCGTCAACGGTCTGGACATCGTCTACACGCCGACCCCGACCACCTCCGGCGCAGTCAATTTCACTTATGCGCTGATCAACACGGCCGGCACGTCGGCGCCGATTCCCGTGACGGTCAACGTGAACGCGGTGCCGATTGCCGTGGCGCAGAAACAGGCCACCACGTCGTCGGGCCAGGCGGTGAGTGTGGATTTGACCGAAGGCGCCACGGGTGGCCCCTTCACGGCGGCGACGCTGGTGTCGGTAGTGCCGGCCAACGCCGGCACGGCCACGATCGTGCAGAAGGCTGTGCAGACGCCGGCGGGCGTGAGGAGCCCGGCTGCGGCGGCATCGACCTATGTGCTGAACTTCACCCCGTCGGGCACTTACAGCGGCCAGGCCGTGCTGACGTACACGCTGTCCAATGCGTTTGCCACCTCGACGCCCGCAACGGTGCAGGTGAGCGTGGCGCCGCGCAAGGACCCCTCGGCCGACCCGGATGTGGCAGGTCTGATCAACGCGCAAGTGCAGGCCGCGCGCCGCTTTGCCACCACGCAGATCGACAACTACAACCGTCGCCTGGAAGCGCTGCATGGCACTGGCCGTGCACCGTCAGGCAACGGTTTGACGGTCGCCATGCCGGGCCAGCGCGTGGACATGCAAGCGCGTTGCCAGGATGTGGCCGGCATTGCCGCGCACGATGCCTGCATGCGCGGTGACGGTCAGGGCGTGCGGCCATTCGCGCGCGGCAAGCGCAACACCGATGCGACGAACGGCAACACCGATAAGTCGAACGCCGATGCGGGTCCCGATCTGCCCGGTGCTGATGCAGCCGGCGCGGGCCCGGACAACACCGATCCGAATCTCGCATTCTGGAGCGCCGGTACGCTGGACTTTGGTTTCGCCAACGCGGGCACGCAACGCTCCGGTTTCCGCTTCACCACAGGCGGCGTGACGGCCGGCGCGGATTACCGTGTGTCCGATCAGCTCTCGATCGGGGGCGGCTTCGGCTATGGGCGTGACTCCACCGACATCGGCAACGCGGGCACCAAGAGCACGGGCGACAGCTATAGCCTTGCGCTCTACGGCAGCTATCGCCCGCTGCCTTCGTTGTTCGTCGATGGTGTGGCCGGCTTCGGCACGCTCAGTTTCGACTCGCGCCGCTGGGTGACGGACTCCAACGACTTCGCCACCGGCAAGCGCAACGGCAAGCAAGTGTTCGCCTCCGTGTCGGCCGGCTATGAGCATCGCGATCGCACCTGGCTGATCTCGCCTTACGGGCGCCTGTCGGTCTCGCAATCGACGCTGGATCAGTTCACCGAATCGGGCGCCGGCATCAATGCGCTGACGTATTTCGACCAGACGGTGACAACGGTATCCGGCACGCTCGGCCTGCGTGCGGAATACACGCAGAAGACCAAGTGGGGCACGTTCCTGCCGTTCGCACGGGTGGAATACCAGCACGACTTCAACGGGCAGAGCAATGCAGGGTTGGCGTATGCCGATCTGGCATCGGCGGGCCCGGCTTACTACGTGCCGGGTACGCCGTTTGGGCGCGATCGCATGCAGATCGGGTTGGGAACGAAGTTCCGCACCGGGCCGCTCACGTTTGGGCTGGATTACAGCGTGATGGCGGGGATGGGCGGTTTGCAGCAGGGGATTCGATTGACGTTTGCTGCGCCGTTCTGAGTCAATAGGCGGTAAGCGCCCAACAAAAAGCCAGCCTTCGGGCTGGCTTTTTTTTCGGACGAGATGTCAGCGCATCAGGTAGCCGTCGAAGATTCCACCGGCTTTTCCCCAGTCAGCAGGTAATGCATCAACTCCCGCACCGGCCGAATCGCTTGCCCAAACGGGAGCTTGCCCGCACCGCGGAAAAACAGCCCGCGCTCCACATCCCCACGCAGCGCCTGCGCAAGCTTCAGGTCAATGCAGAACTGCCCGACCTTCCCAATCCCATCCCGCAGCCCGCACGTCTGCAAACAATCGAACCCTTGCAGGCAATCCCGCACCTTGGCTTTGGCTTGCAGCGCGCTTTCACGCGACAGATAACGCGACAGCCACGGCGTCATCACTGCCCGCGCCGGCAACCCAGCCACGCTGACAAACTCGCCGATATCGCCTTGCTCCGCGCCCGTCAGCACCCGCTTGAAGCGCACGTGCGCATCGCCCTCTTCCGTCACGGCAAACGCAGTGCCCAACTGCACCGCGGCGGCACCCTTGTCGAGCCAGTGCTTTACCTTGACGTGTGAATCAATACCGCCCGCGAGGATGATCGGAATCTGTTCCGCAGCCAGCCCCAGCTTGATGAACAGTTCGCGGCATTCGTCCAGCACGCGCGCAAACGAAAAGCGTTCGTCGCGCAGGTCTTCGATGCGGGCCGCACCCAAGTGGCCACCGGCGTGCGTCGGATGCTCGATGACCACCGCATCGGGCAAGCGCGACTTCTTCATCCACCGCTTGAGCACCACGCCCACGCCGCGCGAGTCGGAAAGAATCGGGATCAGCGCGACCTTCGGGTGCTCGGCGGTCATCTCGGGCAGGTCGAGCGGAAGCCCCGCGCCCATGACGATGGCATCCGCGCCGCTCTCGCACGCCTGGCGCACGAGCGCCTGATGCGATTCCACCGCCTTCATCACATTCACGGCGATCATGCCGTTGCCCTGGCTGCCTTCACGCGCGGCGCGAATTTCGCGGTCCAGCGCGACGAGGTTGGCGGCGTTGATGGCGTCCTTGTCACGCGATTTCTCGGTCGCGGCGATGAGGTCCGGATGGTGATGCCGCAAGTCGATGCTGGCGATGGTGCCGACGCCGCCTTCGCGCGCCACGGCGCCGGCCAGCCGGTGCGCCGAAATACCCACGCCCATCCCGCCCTGCACGATGGGTACGAGGCTGCGCCCCGCGAGTGTGAACCGACGCTCCAGCATGACAACTCCCAGCGGCAGTGCCGCAATGCAATAGAAAAGGGATTGAGCGTCGCATAGGTGAAACGCAGCGGGGTTGCGCAAGATCAAGGCGGGATGCGCCGGTGCGCGCCGCCGCACATTGCGTGGCGGTTTGGACTGAAATGACCCGTCGACTGTCACCTCATTGGTTTTCGTGCTGGCAACGCCGGCAGCCCTGTGCTTAAATTCAGCCTCGTTGGATGAAACAGGGGTGCCGTACGGATGGGCCGTGCGGCTGAGAGAGTCCCTTCGCACCCGATCCGGTTCGTACCGGCGTGGGAAGTTTCAGAACACCGCGTAGTCTCTGGCAGCCACCCCCTCAGTTCTTCGGGTCACGCCACCTCTCCCGGTTTCGTCCACTGCCTGCTCCACCAGGCCACAGAATCTAGGACGAGACCATGCCCCAAGCCAAAAACGCCCCCGCCGCATCGTTCGACTCGCTGCAGTCCGAGCTCGATCAGAAGTTCGCCTATCCGGCCTCCAGCAAGACCTACATCGTCGGCACCCGCCCGGATATCCGTGTGCCGATGCGCACCATCAAGCAGACCGCCACGCGCACCGACAAGGGCGAGATGCTGAACCCGCCGGTGCCGGTGTACGACACCTCGGGCCCGTACTCCGATCCGGACGTGCACATTGATCTGAAGGCCGGTCTGGCCCCGCTGCGCGCCAAGTGGATCGAGGAGCGCGGTGATACGGAAATCCTCTCGGGCCTGTCGTCCGAATACGGTCAGACGCGTGCCAACGACCCGGCCACGGCGCACCTGCGCTTCTCGCACATCTCCAAGCCGCGCCGCGCCAAGGCCGGCGCCAACGTGAGCCAGATGCACTATGCGCGTCGCGGCATCATCACGCCCGAGATGGAATACGTCGCGCTGCGCGAGTCGCTGAACCTGCAAGCGCTGCAAGACAAGCCCGAGTACCGCCAACTGCTCAAGCAACATCCGGGCTTCTCGTACGGCGCCAACCTGCCGCAGCGCCCGGAAGACATCACGCCGGAATTCGTGCGCGCAGAAATCGCTGCCGGCCGCGCGATCATCCCCGCCAACATCAACCACACCGAGCTGGAGCCGATGGCCATCGGCCGCAACTTCCGCGTGAAGATCAACGGCAACCTCGGCAACTCGGCAGTGACGTCGTCGCTGGCTGAGGAAGTGGAAAAGATGGTGTGGGCGATCCGCTGGGGTGCCGACACGATCATGGACTTGTCCACCGGCAAGCACATTCATGAGACGCGCGAATGGATCCTGCGCAACTCGCCGGTGCCCATCGGCACGGTGCCGATCTACCAGGCGCTGGACAAGACCGGCGGCGTGGCTGAAGACCTGACGTGGGAGATGTTCCGCGACACGTTGATCGAACAGGCCGAGCAAGGCGTGGACTACTTCACCATCCACGCGGGCGTGCTGCTGCGCTATGTGCCGCTGACGGCCGACCGCATCACGGGCATCGTCTCGCGCGGCGGCTCGATCATGGCCAAGTGGTGCCTGGCGCATCACAAGGAAAACTTCCTGTACACGCACTTCGACGAGATCTGCGAAATCATGAAGGCGTACGACGTGTCGTTCAGCCTGGGCGATGGTCTGCGCCCCGGTTGCATTGCTGACTCGAACGACGCCGCGCAGTTCGGCGAGCTGCACACGCTGGGCGAACTCACCAAGAAGGCGTGGGAGCACGACGTGCAAGTCATGATCGAGGGCCCGGGCCACGTGCCGCTGCAACGCGTGCAGGCCAACATGGACGAAGAGCTGAAGCACTGCTTCGAAGCCCCGTTCTACACGCTGGGCCCGTTGGTGACCGACATTGCTCCGGGCTATGACCACATCACCAGCGGCATCGGCGCAGCCAACATCGGCTGGTACGGCACCGCCATGCTCTGCTACGTCACGCCCAAGGAGCACCTGGGCCTGCCGGACAAGGAAGACGTGCGCGAAGGCATCATCACCTACAAGATCGCCGCGCACGCGGCTGACCTCGCCAAGGGCTGGCCGGGCGCGCAGCTGCGTGACAACGCGCTGTCAAAGGCACGCTTCGAATTCCGCTGGGAAGACCAGTTCAACCTCGGCCTCGATCCGGAGAAGGCACGCGCCTTCCACGATGAAACGCTGCCGGCCGAGGGCGCCAAGATCGCGCATTTCTGTTCGATGTGCGGTCCGAAGTTCTGCTCGATGAAGATCACGCAGGAAGTGCGCGACTACGCGGCAACGCTCGACGCCAACGCCACTGCCGCAGCAGTTAACCCAACTGCGGGCATGGAAGAAAAGTCGATCGAGTTCCGCAAGAGCGGCAGCAAGATCTACAGCTAACCAACCGGTGCAATGCCAACCTCGACTTCATTCGACGTAACGATCCTCGGTGGCGGCCTCGCTGGCCGCCTGTGTGCCTGGCAACTCGCGCAAACGGGGGTGCCCCCCGCGCGCATTGCCGTGGTGGAGCGCGGCCCGCGTGACGGCAGCGGTGCCGCGGCGTATGTTGCTGCCGCCATGCTGGCGCCACTGGCCGAGGCCGCCGTGGCCGATCGTTTTGTCGTCGATTTGGGGTTGGCGAGCCTGGCGCTGTGGCGCGATTGGTTGCCCAAGCTGCGCACGCCGGTCTTCTTCCAGGAGGCGGGCACGCTGGTGGTTTGGCATGCGGCAGACCGTGGAGAGGCATCGCTGTTTGCCAACCACGTGCGCAATGCCGCGCCGCCCGAGCGCGTGGCCGCCGATCTGCGTGCCGTAGACGCAGCAGGCATTGCCCAGCTCGAGCCGCTTCTTGCGCAACGCTTTACGCAAGGGCTGTATCTCGCGGGCGAAGGTCAGCTTGACCCGCGCGGCGTGTTGGATGCGCTGGCGACCGAGCTCGAAGCGCTGGGCGTGCAACTGCGCTGGAACACGGAAGTTGCTGATCCGAGCCCCGACGCGCTGGCCGCTGCAGGGCTTGGCGCGCGCCTCGTGCTCGATTGCCGTGGCCTGGGTGCCAAGCCGCAATGGTCGCGCCTGCGTGGCCTGCGCGGCGAGGTGGCGCGCATCCATGCGCCCGACGTGTCGCTCACGCGGCCGGTGCGCATGCTGCATCCGCGCTATCCGCTGTACATCGCGCCCAAGCCGGGGAATGTCTACGTGATCGGTGCGACCGAGCTTGAATCCGACGACATGTCGCCGGCAAGCGTGCGCTCTACGCTGGAATTGCTGTCTGCGGCCTACGCCGTGCACCCCGCGTTTGGCGAGGCGCGCGTGCTGGAACTGAACACGCAGTGCCGTCCGACGCTGCCGGACCACCGCCCCGCGCTGCGCTGGGACGGCGCTGGCACGCTCTCGGTCAACGGCCTGTACCGGCACGGCTACATGATCGCGCCCGCCGTCACCCAAGCCGCGGTGGCAGCGGCGTGCGACGTGCTGGACGGCTGTGCCTTCGATACGGACGACTGCGAATGGCCTGCGCTGTTCGCTGGCGCCGCATCCCCCGAACCTGTTTTGTCATGACGCTGAACGTCACCCTCAACGACCTGTCGCTGGCGCTGCCTGTCGGCAGCACGCTGGCCGACGCCATTGGTGCGGCCACGCCGCAACTGCAGATCGCCCCGCCGTTTGCCGCATCGGTGAATGGCGACTTCGTGCCCAAGGCGCGCCATGCGCAGCACGCGCTCAACTCGGGCGACCGCATTGCGCTCGTGCAGCCCGTCGTGGGCGGCTAGGAGTCTTTGATGACCACTACGAATCTTTCCACCGTGGCTGACCCGCTGCGCCTGTACGACGAAACCTTCGCCTCGCGCCTGCTGCTCGGCACGGCGCGGTATCCCTCGCCGCAAGCGCTGGAAGACGCGGTGCGCGTGTCCAACCCGGCCATGCTGACGGTGGCGCTGCGCCGCCAGAGCGCCGGCTCGCCCGAAGGGGGCGCCGGCTTCTGGAAGATGTTGCGTGAACTCGGCGTGCCCGTGCTGCCGAACACCGCCGGCTGCTATTCCGCCGACGAGGCTTACACGCTCGCGCAGATGTCGCGCGAAGTGTTCGAGACCGACTGGATCAAGCTCGAAGTCATCGGGGATGACTACACGCTGCAGCCCGATACGCTCGCCCTGCCCGCCGCGGCCGAACGCCTCATCCGCGATGGCTTCAAGGTGCTGCCGTATTGCACCGAAGACCTCGTGCTGTGCCGCCGCCTGCTCGACGTTGGCTGCCAAGCACTGATGCCGTGGGCCGCGCCCATCGGCACCGGCCGCGGGCCCACCAACCCGTACGGCTTGCGCCTGCTGCGCGAGCGCCTGACCAACGTGCCGCTCATCGTCGATGCGGGCCTGGGGGTGCCGTCGCACGCCACGCAAGTCATGGAATGGGGCTATGACGCCGTGCTGCTGAACACCGCTGTCGCGCAAGCGGGCGACCCCGTGGCGATGGCGCAGGCGTTTGCGATGGCCACGCAGGCCGGTCGGCTCGCGCGCCTGTCTGGCCCGATGCCTGAGCGTGATGTTGCGCAGGCCAGCACGCCGGTTGTCGGGTTGCCGTTCTGGCATGCGGAAGAGAAGCAGGCATGAGTGCATCCGCTTTGCGTTTTTCGGCCGCGTGGCCGGAGGCGGCCGCACTGGCTGCGCAGATCATCGATCGCCATGTGGAAGCCTTTGGTCGCGCGCCGCATGCCTGGAGCGTGACCGACCGTGCTGAAGAGGCGACGACCGCCGCAACGGTTCTGCTGACCACCAACGCCGCACAGGCCGAACGCGCCCGCGCTGCCGGCGCAGCTGTCGTACTCAGCGAGACGGACGGCGCGGAGCGCATCGACACCGTGCACGACCGCCTCGGTATGTACCGCTTCGCATCGGCGGCACAAGGCGATGCATTCGATACGCGCTTTGCCGCCATCTTTGGCGCGGCACTCGCGCTGGCATTCGAACCGCGCGATGCGCTGTGCGTGGCGCGCGCGTGGATCGCCGAAGGCAACGCCGACGCGCTGGCTTGGCCGACTCGCTTCAACGCCCTGCCCCGCGTGCTCGAACCGGCGTTGCCATGCCCGACTGCGGCGGACCTCGCGTTTGCGCCGTGTCCCACACAGCTCGGCGTCTACGCTGTCGTGCCGGACGCTGAATGGGTCGAGCGCCTCGTCGCGCTCAAGGTGCCGACGGTGCAACTGCGCTTCAAGTCGGACGATGCGCAGGCGGTGGTTGACCAAGTGCGCCGCGCGGAAGCAGCGGCGCGCGGCAGCGCCACGCGCTTGTTCATCAACGACCACTGGCAAGTCTCGCTGGATGTTCACGCTGAGGTGCCCAACAGTGGCATCTACGGCATCCACCTGGGCCAGGAAGACATCGACGATGCTGACCTAGTGGCGATCCGCTCGGTCGGTCTGCGTCTTGGTATCAGCACGCACGGCTTTGCCGAGATGCTCCGCGTCGCGCCGCTGAACCCGAGCTACCTTGCACTCGGCGCCGTGTTTGCCACGCCCACCAAGACCATGCCGACCGTGCCGCAGGGCCTCGGCCGCTTGTTCGCCTACGCGGCCGCCATGCGCACGCGCGTGCCGGCCCCGCCGCTGGTGGCCATCGGCGGCATTGATCTGGCAGCGATGCCGCGCGTGCTGGAATCCGGCGTGGGCAGCGTGGCGGTGGTGCGTGCCATCACCCAGGCGGCCGATGTGCCGGCTGCAGTCGATGCGCTGCAAGCGACGTTCGCGGCGCACGTGCGCCCCTGAGCATCGCGGGCAGGACGTCCTACGAGTTTCGACACGCAAGCGCTTTTCCGCTGACCTATCCTGTTCGTGCGCCGCTGCGGTCGTTGCCGCAGCGGCTTTCCAAAACACGCTGCAGGAGACAAGACATGGCGGTCAAGCCCATCCCCGAGGGTTACCACAGCGTCACCCCGTACCTGAGCATCAAAGGCGCCGCAAAGGCGATCGATTTCTACAAGCAGGCCTTCGGCGCCACCGAAATCATGCGTATGAACGGCCCCAACGGCACCATCGCGCACGCTGAGATTCGCATCGGCAATTCCCCCATCATGATGGCCGATGAATTCCCCAACATGGCCTGCGCCAGCCCCGACACGCTGCAGAGCACGTCGGTCGGAATGATGATCTACGTGCCCAACGTCGACGCCGTATTTGCCAATGCCCTGAAGGCCGGCGGCACGGAAGTGCGCCCGGTGGTGGACCAGTTCTACGGCGACCGCTCCGGCACGCTGAAGGATCCGTTTGGCCATGTGTGGACGGTGGCCACACATGTGGAAGACGTGGCGCCCGATGAGATGGCCAAGCGCATGGAGAAGTGGACGAAGGAGCAGGCAGCGGCATCGGCCTGACATCGGGAGCAGTCAAGAAAAAAGCGCGGACGTGAGCCGCGCTTTTTCTTTGCCCAGGTTGATGGCCTAGCGGGGCTGGCACGTCACCTGAACGTTGTTCACATCGCCATTGACCGTGCCGCTGCCATTGGTCACCACGCAGTTGGCCGATGCGGGCTGCACACTGATCGTCACCACGTAGCTGCCGTCGAACGGTATCAGTCCGCCAAACACGAACGGGCCGTTGGCGGCCAGCGTGAGCGAATCGCGGCCGTTGTTGAGCAATACGATCGACTGGCCACCGGGCAACCCGCTCAACGTGCCGCCGATCGAGAAGGCGCTGCCGATGCCCGAGCCCAGGCTGATGTAGCCATTGCAGGCACCAAGCAGTGCGCACAGTGCAGCCACCGGAAGGTGGCGAACCAGCATGATCGGCAGGCGTTTCATGGCAGCTCCCCTGATCAGTCTTCCTCGACATCCACTTCAAGCGAACGCGGTGCGGCGAGCGGCCGCGGCGCGAACCCGTGGTTCAACGGACCCGCGCCGCGCCCGAGCGCCAGATGCCGGCCCGCGCCGATGGCATGCAGCAGGTAGTCGAGTGACGCTTCGATGGCGACTTCCAGCGCGTCGCCGCGCGCCAGGTGCGCGGCAATGGCGGCGGACAGCGTGCAGCCCGTGCCGTGCGTGTGCGGCGTGTCGATGTAGGTGTGGGCGTAGATGCGCTCGGTGCCGTCGGCGGTAACGAGCACGTCTTGCAGCACGCCGTCTTCGCCGGCGGTTGATGCGCCGGCCAGATGCCCGCCCTTGAGCAGCACGGCGCGGGGCCCAAGCGCCAGCAGATCGCGCGCGGCGGGCAGCATGTCGTCGGCGGTGCGCACCTCGCGGCCGAGCAGTGCGCTGGCCTCGGGCAGGTTCGGCGTGACGAGCAGCGCGCGGGGGAACAGCCATTTCGCCATCGCCTGCGCCGTGGCATCGCTGCCGAGCTGCGCGCCGCTGGTGCTGACCATGACCGGATCGACGACGAGGTTGGCGATCGGGTGACGGTCCAACGCGGAGAGGATGGCCTCCACCACCTGTGGCGTGCCCAGCATGCCGGTCTTGGCGGCGTCCACGCCAATGTCGGTTGTCACGGCATCGATCTGTGCGGCGACGATGTCGGGTGTGAGCGATTCCACCGCCGTCACACCCAGCGTGTTCTGCGCGGTGATGGCCGTGATGGCCGACATGCCGTAGCAGCCGAGCGCGGCAAATGTCTTCAGGTCAGCCTGGATGCCCGCACCGCCGCCACTGTCCGAACCGGCGATGGTGAGCACGCGCGGCACGTGCGAGGCGGGAGCGGCAAACGCAGCGAGGGTCGGGTCGGTGATCGTCATGTCGTGCGAATGTTTGGGGGGTGTTTCGCACTATAGCGCTATCGAGACCGGACCGACGTGGGGAGGCCGGGCCGGCATTTCGGGCTGCCGGGCCCGGTGGGTCATCAGTCCGATGCCGCTGGCACATGCACGCCGCGTGGCGAGTGCCGGGTGTCAGTCCATCAGGTCGGTGTAATCGGCGGCAGCGTAGCGCTGGGCGCGTTCCCACGGCGCTGCGGCCGGCGCCGGTAATGCCGTCACGCGTGTGAGCTTGCGTTGCGTGCCGGTGGCGTTGCGCGATTCCACGCGGCGCGGATATTGGCCGGCCACGTCCCAATCGACGGTGACAGTGCGCTCATCCTGCGTTGAGCGGTAAGTCTGCACGCCATTGCGCGCGGGGCCGTCGGCGCGCATGCCTTTGAGCGCGGCGGGGTCGAGCAGGTGATAGGCCGTCGCCCATGAGCCGTCGAAGCCGATGTTGGAATATTCGGCCGGTTCCACGGCGTAGTTCTTCTGCTGCGATTCGCTTACCACGCGCACGGTCAACGCGCCCTTGGCGTCGCGTTCGATCCAGCGCGGGGCGGTGTCGGTGTCGGCGTGTTTGTGGCCGGCGTGGGTGTTGGCGTGGTCATGTTCGGCGTGCGCCGATGCGGGCGGGAGTTCGCGCGCGATCCAGACGCGGTCGCCCTGGCGATAGACGCGCTCGGCAAAGCGGACGTCGCGCTGGATGCCGTCGGTGCCGAGCGACGACATCTGGTGTTCGACGCGCAGGGCGGTGAGCGAGTTGGACGAAGCGGGGCCGGCAGCCTGTGCCGTGCCGGCAAGCGCGGCGAGCGCGAACGAAAGTAGGAAACGAGCGGATCGGTTCATGCGGATTCGGGATCGGAAAAGCGGGAAAGCGGAAACGAAAAAAGCGCATGCCGATTGCCTCGGCATGCGCATCAATGGAAACGCAGGAATCAGAGGCCCATGGCCGTCTTGACCACGCCGAACACTTTCGTGTTGTCCAGCGTGCCCTTCAGCGGTGTGCTGCCCGGACCAGAGGAGAACAGCATCACATCTCCGCCGCCGTGCGTTTCCGAACCAGGCGTGCCGAGCTGCACGCCCACTTCCTGCAGGTAATCGTCTGCAGCCGTGTCGACCGAGGCCACGTTGTCGCGGGTCGCCTTGCGCGTCGTGCCGCCGTTGCCGAACACCAGCGTGGTGTACGGCAGGCCGTCCGCAGCCAATTGCGGTTGGCCGGTCTTGATGTCGTTCGACACGCCCAGGATCGGGTTGCCCTTGCGGGGGTAGCCGTTGATCGTCATCGTGTGGTCGTGGTCGGCCGTGACGACGATCAGCGTGTTCGACAGATCCGCAATCGACAGCGCACGCTTGATGGCTTCGTCAAACGCACCCGCGTCTTCGAGTGCGCGCTTGGCGTTGGTGCCGTGCAGCGCGTGGTCGATGCGGCCGCCTTCCACCATCAGGAAATAGCCCTTGCCGTTCTTCTGCAGCACGCGCATGGCCTTCTCGGTCATGTCGGCCAGGCTGGGCTCGTCCACATTGTTCTTCTTGCGGTCCAGCTCGTAGTTCATGTGGTCCAGGTTGAACAGGCCGAGCAGCTTGGTCGTCGTGGCCGGGTTGACGGCGGTGAGTGCCGTGCCGGTGGTCACATAGGTGTAGCCGGCGGTCTGGAACTGCGCGGTCAGGTCGGTCGTGTCGGTGCGCTTGCTGCCAGTCGTGCCTTGCGGCAGGTAGTGGCGGCGGCCGCCGCCCAGCAGCACGTCCAGGCCATCCTTGAGCGCGGCGTTGTAGAGCGCGTTGCCCGGTGCACCTTGCGCGGCGATCTGGTTTTCGCCGTCGCGGTGGCAGATGTGCGAGTACGTGGCGGCCGGCGTGGCATGCGTCACGCGCGTGGTCGTGACCGCGCCCACCGACTTGCCGGCAGCCTTGGCAAGTTCCAGCAGCGTCACGGCCGGCGTGCCGTTGTTGGCGGGGCACGTGCTGTCTGCACCGCTCACGTAGCCCTTGCCCGTGGCATCGCTGGCCTTGGTGTCGGCCGACATGGAGATGACCTCGTTGTTCATCTTCACGCCGGTCATGTACGCCGACATCGACGGTGCGCTGTCGGTGGTCTGCGCATCGTTCGAGTACGTCTTGATGCGCGCCGTGCGCTTGAGCGATTCCATCGTCAGGCGGCCGGCCTCGCCCACCTTGTAGATGCGCGTGGCGGTGACGGTGGTCGGGCCCATGCCGTCGCCCAGGAAGAAGATCACGTTCTTGGCTTCACCGGCGGCGTGTGCTTGGACACAGGCACCGGCTGCCAGCGCCAGCAGGCCGGCTTGAATGACGCGATTCGGGATGCGGTTCGATTGTTTGTTCATGATTGCCCTCTCCCTCTTACAGACCCACGGCCTGCTTGATGAGGCCGAAGACCTCGGTGTTGTCCATCGTGCCGGTAAAGCGCTCGGCACCCAGGCCGCGTGCGCCGATGAAGACATCGGTGCCGCCGTGCGTTTCGCCGCCCGGCGCAACCGGAATCACGGCTTCCTGGTGATACGTCTTGTCGTACACGGCCGCATCCGTCAGCGCACCGCGCGTGGCCGGGCGGTTCTCGCCGGTGCCGAAGCCGATGATGGTGAACGGGTTGCCGCCCGTGTCGGTAGCGTTGGCGCCCGTCACGTAGTTCTTCAGCAGGCCCAGCACGCCGGGGTTGCTGTCGCTGGTCGGGCCCGTGCGCTTGGCGTAGCCGTTGAGCACCAGCGTGTGGTCGTGGTCGGCCGTCACGACAATCAGCGTGTTCTTCAGGCCCGGGTCGATCGTGTTGAGTTTGTCGATCGCACCGCGAATGGCGGAGTCGAACGCCACCGTGTCCTGCAGTGCCTTGCGTGCGGTGGTCTCGTGCAGCGCGTGGTCGATACGGCCGCCTTCCACCATCAGGAAGAAGCCCTTCTTCTTGGCGGCGAGTACGTCGATGGCCTTGTTGGTCATCTCGCCCAGGCTCGGTTCCTTGCTCGGATCACGATCCAGGTCGTAGGACATGTGGCTGCTGGTGAACAGGCCCACGACCTTCTTGTCGGTGGCTTGCAGCGTGTCGAACTCGGCCTTGTTGCTGGCATAGCGATAGCCGCCTGCCTTGAGTTCGGCGATCAGGTCGCGGCCGTCGGTGCGCGCGCCGCCAGCGGTGCTCGGCAGGAAGTGCTTGCGGCCGCCGCCGAAGACGACGTCCACGCCATCGCCCAGCGTGGCGTTGAAACCCTTGCCGGCCGGCGTGAGTTGCGCGGCGATGGTGTTCTCGCCGTCGCGGTGGCAGATGTGCGAATACGTGGCGGCCGGCGTGGCGTGCGTGATGCGCGTGGTGGTGACCACGCCCGTGCCATAGCCTGCCGCCTTCATCAGTTCGAGCAGCGTCGTGACGGGCTTGCCGTTGCCGCTCGGGCAGGTGCTGTCGGCGCCCGAGAGGTAATCCTTGCCGCCCGCGTCGTAGGCCATCGTGTCCGCAGACATGGAGATGACCTCGTTGTTCATCTTTACGCCGGTCATGTAGGCCGACATCGACGGCGCCGAGTCGGTCACCTGCGCGTTGTTCGAGAAGGTGCGCACGAAGCCGGTTTCCGCCAGCGTGTCCATGGTCAGTTCGCCGTCTTCGCCCACCTTGTAGATGCGCGCGGCGGTCATGGTGGTCATGCCCATGCCGTCGCCGAGGAAGAACACGACGTTCTTGGTTGGTCCGGTTGACGGTGTGTTGGCGTCCGGTGCGGCGCTGCCGGCGTTGCTGGACGTGCCATCGCTGCCGCACGCAGCCATGGCCAGTGCAGCAGCCGCAGCGGCGGCGTACTTCGTGAATTTATGGTTGTGCATCGTTGGCTCCCTGAACGATGCCCGGCACTTTGGTGGCCGCGTGTTGCATGTCCGTGATGCGGGTGCGCCACTTCCTAACCGGATCGCAAGGTTTGCCTGTGACAGCGCATTGACACTGCGGCGTGATGCGCGCTACGGAGGCTCGGTTGCCTGAGCAGGCAACGGGTCCCGAGCCAGCATGCGGCGCGATACGATGCGGCATCTGCGATGTGCTCCACGCCCCCCCATGCTCACCCGCCAATTCGTCAGCCACGTCACGCTGCGGCGCGACACCGTTGCCGCGTTCGACGCGTATCCGTTCAGCCTGCCCGCCGTGCGCGCGCTCGATACGCTGGAGCTGCATCCCAAGGTCACGTTCCTCGTCGGAGAGAACGGTTCAGGCAAATCCACGCTCATGGAGGCGATTGCCGTGGCGCTTGGCTTCAACGCCGAGGGTGGGTCGCGCAACTTCAATTTCAGCACCCACGTATCGCACTCCGAGTTGCACGCGCATCTGCGCATTGCCAGGGGCTTTCGCAAGCCGCGCACCGAGTTCTTCCTGCGCGCCGAGAGTTTCTTCAACGTGGCCACGAATATCCAGCAGATGGATGGGGAGCCGGGCCTTGGCGGGCGCGTGATCGATTCCTACGGCGGCCGATCGCTGCATGCGCAATCGCATGGGGAATCGTTTCTCGCGCTGCTGATGAACCGGTTCGGCCCGAATGGCCTGTATCTGCTCGATGAACCAGAGGCGGCGCTGTCGCCCCAACGGCAACTGGCCGTGCTCACGCGCCTGCATGATCTGGTGCAGACGGAAAGCCAGTTCGTGATCGCCACGCACTCGCCCATCCTGATGGCGTATCCGGACGCGTGGATCTACCAGTGTGACGGAGACGGCATTCGGCGCGTCGCCTATGAAGAGACCGAGCACTTTCAGGTCACGCGTGACTTTCTGGCCAATCCGCAGCGGATGCTGAACATGCTGCTGGAGCAATGAACGGCCGTGGTGGCGGACGGCCGAATCCGCTACAATCCAGCCCATTCCGAGGAGCGTTGCAACGACCGGCCCAAGTTCAGACGGGGCGGCCGCCAGGCTCGGAAGTTCAAACGGCGCTCGCAGTATCGTGGCTGACACGATGGCGAGAACGCATCTATCCGGGGTCCCAGCATGGGCCCCGTCTCAGTGGTTATCTCCCTGCGTGCGGTCACCCATCTTTTCCGGAGTGATCCAATGAACGCTGTCACCGAACTGAAACACGATTACCTCGTCGCCGACATCAAGCTGGCTGACTGGGGCCGCAAGGAAATCGCCATCGCCGAGACCGAAATGCCCGGCCTGATGGCGATTCGCGACGAGTTTGCCGCGAGCCAGCCGCTTAAGGGCGCGCGCATTGCCGGCTCGCTGCACATGACCATCCAGACCGCCGTGCTGATCGAGACGCTCAAGGCGCTGGGCGCCGACGTGCGCTGGGCCTCTTGCAACATCTTCTCCACGCAGGACCATGCTGCCGCGGCGATCGCCGTATCGGGCACGCCGGTGTTTGCGTTCAAGGGCGAGTCGCTCAAGGAATACTGGGACTTCACCCACCGCATCTTCGAATGGGCCGACGGCGGCACGCCGAACATGATCCTGGACGACGGCGGCGACGCAACGATCCTGCTGCACCTGGGCGCCAAGGCTGAAAAGGACGCTTCCGTCATTTCGAAGCCCACCAGCGAAGAAGAAACCTTCCTGTTCGCGGCCATCAAGGAAAAGCTGGCCAAGGACGCGACCTTCTACAGCCGCAACCTCGACGCCATCAAGGGCGTGACCGAAGAAACCACCACGGGCGTGCACCGCCTGTACCAGATGGCCCAGCGCGGTGAACTGCGCTTCCCGGCCATCAACGTGAACGACTCGGTCACCAAGAGCAAGTTCGACAACCTGTACGGCTGCCGTGAGTCGTTGGTCGACGGCATCAAGCGCGCGACCGACGTGATGATCGCCGGCAAGGTGGCGATCGTGGCCGGCTACGGCGACGTGGGCAAGGGCTCGGCACAGGCACTGCGCGCGCTGTCGGCGCAGGTGTGGGTGACCGAGATCGACCCGATCTGCGCACTGCAGGCCGCCATGGAAGGCTATCGCGTGGTCACGATGGACTACGCCGCCGAGCACGGCGACATTTTCGTCACCTGCACGGGCAACTACCACGTCATCACGCACGACCACATGGCCAAGATGAAGGACCAGGCCATCGTCTGCAACATCGGCCACTTCGACAACGAGATCGACATCGCCTCCGTTGAGAAGTACCAGTGGGAAGAGATCAAGCCGCAGGTCGATCACGTGATCTTCCCCGACGGCAAGAAGATCATCATCCTGGCCAAGGGCCGCCTGGTGAACCTGGGCTGCGCCACGGGCCACCCGTCGTACGTGATGAGCAGCTCGTTCGCCAACCAGACCATCGCGCAGATCGAGCTGTGGACGGAAGCGCAGAAGGGCTCGAACAAGTATCCGGTGGGCGTCTACACGTTGCCCAAGCATCTGGACGAGAAGGTCGCGCGCCTGCAGCTCAAGAAGCTGAATGCGCAACTGACCGAACTGACCGACCAGCAAGCCGCATACATTGGCGTGAGCAAGGAAGGCCCGTACAAGGCTGACCACTACCGCTACTAAGCCGTACCTGCCGGCGGCATTCCCAGCCGCCGGCTCTCCAACCGAGGACTCCTCCATGAGACTGCTCGCTGTCTGGGTCATCAACGCGCTGGCGTTGCTTCTTGTCGCCTATCTGCTCAAAGGCATCCATGTCAACGGCTTCGGCTCCGCGCTGATCGCGGCGCTCGTGCTGGGTCTGGTCAACACGCTGATCCGCCCGATCCTGGTGATCCTCACATTGCCGGTGACGCTGCTCACGCTTGGGCTGTTCATCTTCATCATCAACGCGCTGCTGTTCCTGTTTGTCGGCAACCTGCTGGCAGGCTTCCAGGTGGCAAGCTTTGGCGCGGCGCTGCTGGGCTCCATCCTGTACAGCGTGATCTCGTGGCTGCTCTCGAGCCTGCTGCTGCGCGAGGCTTAAGGTTTCTGTCATGCAAGATCGTCAATTCAGTTTCGAATTCTTCCCGCCCAAGACGGCGGAAGGCGCCGAGAAGCTGCGCAACACACGCGCGCAGCTTTCGCCGCTCAAGCCCCGCTTCATCTCCGTGACGTTCGGTGCGGGTGGCACCACGCAGCAGGGCACGCTCGACGCCGTGGTGGAAATCCAGCGCGAAGGCATCGAAGCGGCGCCGCACCTGTCGTGTGTCGGCTCGTCACGCGAGAGCATTCGCGGCATCCTCAACACGTATCGCGAGCACGGCATCCGCCGCATCGTTGCGCTGCGCGGTGACATGCCCTCGGGCATGGGCGAGATCGGTGAATTCCGCTTCGCCAACGAGCTGGTCGAATTCATCCGCCAGGAAACCGGCGAGGCATTCCACATCGAAGTGGCGGCCTATCCGGAATACCACCCGCAGTCGCGCTCGGCGCGGCACGATCTGGAGAACTTCGCCCGCAAGGTGAAGGCCGGTGCCGACTCCGCCATCACGCAGTACTTTTTCAACGCGGACGCGTACTTCCAGTTCGTGGACGACGCACGCAAGCTCGGCGTGGAGGTGCCCATCGTGCCCGGCATCATGCCGATCACGAACTCGTCGCAGCTCATGCGTTTTTCCGAGATGTGCGGCGCGGAAGTGCCGCGCTGGATCGCCAAGCGCCTCGAGGGCTTCGGCGACGACCGTGAATCGATCCGCGCCTTCGGCCTGGACGTGGTGACGGCCATGTGCGACCGCCTGCTGCAAGGCGGCGCGCCGGGCCTGCACTTCTACACGCTCAACGCCGCCGGTTCCACGCGCGCCATCTGGCAGCGTCTGGGCCTGTAAGCAGAAAGCAGCAAAGCAAAGGAGATCGTCATGGCAGCCGCACCCGATCCGCTGATCGCCTGGTTGCTTGACGAACTCCGGCCGCTCGCCGCGCAAATCGGCGAGATCCGCGCGCGCCGGATGTTCAGCGGTGCGGCGCTGTATTACGACGACATCGTCTTTGCGCTGGTGCTGCGCGGCACGTCTTACCTGCGCGTGGACGACCTCACGCGCGAACGTTTTCTCGCTGAAAAATGCACGCCGTTCAGTTACGAGCGCAACGGCCGCACCATCAGCATGACCGGCTATCTGAGCACGCCGGCAGAGGCGCTCGACGGCGGGCAGCCGTTGCGCGACTGGGCACGGCTGGCGATTGAAGCCGCGTTGCGTGACGCGAATGCGAAGGCGGCGAAGCCGAAGCGCGCCGCAGCAAAGACTGCCAAGGCCCAGAAGATCACAAAGACAACGGCGGCCAAAAAGGTCGCAGTCAAGAAAGTGCCTGCCAAAAAGGTTGCCGCAAAAAAGACAGCCAAGCGCTGAACGCTCAGTACAGCGTTGTCTTCAGGCGCTCGGGCAATTCCCGATCGTAGGCGTCGCCATCAAATGCGCCACCGCTGATGTGCTGCAGGATCTTGCCTGCGGTGGGCACGGCGAGCTTGGTGTCGCGCGCGCCGCGCTCCCAAAGCTTTGAGCGCACCAGCGCCTTCGAACAGTGGAAATACACCGTCTGCACCTGCACGAGGATTACGCTGCGCGGCAGCTTGCCCTGCACGACAAATAATGCAAGCAATTCCGGGTCAGCCGAAATAGTGGCCGTGCCATTGACGCGCAACGTTTCACCCACGCCCGGCACGATAAAGAGCACCGACACGCGCCCGTCTTCGACGATGTTGCGCAGGTTGTCGATGCGGTTGTTGCCGGGCCGATCGGGAATCGCCAGCAGGCGTTCGTTGAGGATGCGCACGAAGCCCGGCGCATCGCCCTTCGGCGAAGCATCCGTGCCTTGCGCGCCCACCGACGACAGCACGATGAACGGCGACGCCTCTACGAACGCGCGGTAGTCGGCGTTCAGGTGGTCGATCTCCTTGAGCAGCGAGCGTGGGTTCGGAGCGCCATACACGGCTTCCAGGTCGGCAACGGTTTTCAGCGTGTGGGGCATGGGCTTCCTGTGCGGGGTTAAAACGTGCCGCGCTCGGTGACGATGCAGTCCAGCGCGATGTCGTGCGGTTGCGGTGCGATGGATTCCACGCGGTTCACTTCATATGCCACGCCAATCGTGCGCGGGCGATGCCCGGCGGCATGCAGCGCAGCCAGCGTGCGGTCGTAGAAGCCGCCGCCGTAGCCGATGCGATAGCGTTGCCAATCAAAGCCCACGCACGGAATCAGCAAGGCATCGGGCGTTTCCATCTCGCCCGAGCGGGGGATGGGAATGTTGTAAGCGCCCGGGATCATTTCACAATCGGGCGTCCATCGCCGAAACTGCAGGGGAGAAAACTTGTCAGTCACCACAGGCAGCAGTGCATGGCGCGTAGCGTCAGCCGCCAACCAGTGGCCCAGCACAGTCAACGCATCGAACTCTCCCTGCGTTGGCCAGTAGGCGGCCAGGCGTTTGATGGGCAGTGCGTTTAGCAACCCAGCCAGGTGATGCGCCAGCGCGGCATTGTGTGCGACACGGTCTGGCAGCGCAGCGCGTGCATCGAGCAACATGGTGCGCAGCGTGCGGCGCGATTCGATTGGCGTGGTGGGATTGGCCGGATCGTGCGTACTCATTGGATGTGGCCTCTCGCCGGTTCACGATCCGTAGCGAGCGGCCCGAGGTTGGTGCGAGAAGCGCAGTCGTACACGTGTACGGCGAGCATCGCAGTGCCAAGATCGGGCCGCGCAGTCGGATCGTGAATTGGCGCTAAGGCTGACATGGGATAATTCGGCAGACCTAACAGTGATTGGATGGGGCAGGAGATGACATTGAAGGCCAAGGCAGTATATCGCGCGGTAGCGCTGGCTTTTGCAGGCATGGTCGGCATGAGCGTGGTCGGCCCGACGCCGCTGGCGATGGCCGCCAAGCGCCAGGCGCCGCAAGGCATTCCGGCCAATCCGGACGATGCGTTTGTCGAGTTGCGCAACGCTGCGCGTCGCAACGATGTGTCGCGCAGCTGGGAGCTGGCCGACAGCCTCTCCGATTACCCGATCCAGTCGTACGTGCAGTATTTCCGCATCAAGCCGCAATTGTTCGATGCCAGCGGCTATGCCCGCACCGATGCGCCGGAAGACGAAATCCGTTCGTTCCTGCAGCGCTACAAGGGCGAGGCGATTGCCGACCGGCTGCGCAACGATTGGCTGCTCGTGCTCGGCAAGAAGCGCGACTGGGCGACCTTCGATGCCGAGTACCCCAATTTCGTGCTGAAGGACGACACGCAGGTCGAGTGCTATGCGCTGCTCTCGCGCGCCATGAAGGGTCAGAACGTGGCCGCCGATGCGCGCAGCACGCTGTCGGATCCCAAAGGCTATGGCGAAGGCTGTGTCGACCTGATCGGCTATCTGGCGCAGTCCAAGCAGTTCACCCGTGCGGATGTGGCCTTTGCGGCGCGGCTGTCGCTGGAGCAGAACCTCGTCACGCAGGCATCGCGCATTGCGGCGGTGCTGCCGGAGGGCGATCGCGTAGACAACGACACGCTGGCCAACGTGACGCGCATGGCGCGCAATGATCCGTCCCAGGCGACGGCGTATCTGCTGGCGCAAAGCGGCGGCCTGTCGCGTGAAGAGCAAGGCGCGGGCTGGGGCGTGATCGGCCAGTACGCCGCCAAGAAGCAGACACCCGATGCGCTGGATGCCTACCGCCGCCAGATGACGCTCGGCGGCGATGCTTACCTGTCGGACGATTCGCAGGAGTGGCGTGTGCGCACCGCCCTGCGCGCGGGTGACTGGAAGATGGTGCGCCAGGCCATTGAAAAAATGCGCCCCAGCCTGCGCGATCGTGATCCCGCCTGGACGTATTGGTACGGCCGTGCACTCAAGGCCGACAACCGCAACGATGAGGCCCGCCAGCAGTTCCAGGCGATCGCAGGCCAGTTCAATTTCTATGGCCAGCTGGCGCAGGAAGAACTCGGCCAGCGCATCACCGTGCCGCCGCGCACGACCGTGACCGACGCCGAGATCGACGTGATGGGCCGCAACCACCCGGGCTTTGGGCGGGCCAAGAAGCTGTACGACCTGAATCTGCGCTTCGAGGGCAACCGTGAGTGGAACTGGGAGCTGCGCAACATGAGCGACCGCGAGTTGCTCGCCGCAGCCGAATATGGCCGCAAGCTGGGCTTGCTCGATCGCACCGTCAACTCGGCGGACAAGACCAAGACCGAGCACGACTTCTCGCTGCGCTTCCCGACGCCGTACCTCAGCGTGGTGCAGCGCAACGCCGATGCCGTGGGCTTGGACATTGCCTGGGCCTACGGCCTGATCCGCCAGGAGTCGCGCTTCATCATGGATGCGCGGTCGTCGGTGGGCGCCTCGGGCCTGATGCAGGTGATGCCGGAAACCGCCAAGCACATTGCCAAGAAGATCGGCCTGCCGGGGTTCCGCGTTTCGCAGATGAGCGACATCGATACCAACGTGCTGCTGGGTACGGCCTACCTGTCGATGATCCTGACCAACCTGGACAGTTCGATCACCCTGGCTACCGCCGGCTACAACGCGGGCCCCGGCCGTCCGAAGCGCTGGCGCTCGACGCTCGCGCGGCCGGTGGAGGGCGCGATCTTCGCCGAGACGATTCCATTCAACGAGACCCGCACGTATGTGAAAAACGTGCTGTCGAACGCGACGTACTACGGCGCGTTGCTGACGGGCCGCCCGCAGTCGCTGAAGGATCGCCTTGGCAAGGTGGCGCCCGAATCCGTGACGCCCGACGACCTGCCATAAGCGCCCCGATCGTCATCCCGCCGTCACATCAAACGCCCGCCGCAACGCGGGCGTTTTTTCTCGGGTGTGTGCGCTGGCTGGCGCACAGAAGTGTGGGTCGCAGCACGCCGCATCGACATATCTTGGGGGCGATCGCCTTCGGGATGTATTGTGGTGTTGCCCCCCTCCCGTCTTGGAGATGCCTCTATGCAGCCCTCCAATCTGCTCGTCTTTGGCGGTACCGGTTTTATCGGTTCGCAGTTGCTCTCACGGCTGGTGACGGAGACGTTTTCCGCGCCCGGCCTACCCGAGGGCCGGATCATCGTGCCCACGCGCGATCCTGAGTCTGCCCGCGCACACAACCTCACGCTGCTGCCGCGTGTGGACGTGATGGACGCCGACATCTACGCCGACGATGCCCTCGACGCGCTGTTTCTGGCGCTAACCGAGCGCGGCGGCGAGCACTGTGCCGTCATCAACCTCGTCGGGGTGCTGCAGGATGCGCGCGAGATGCCGTACGGGCCGAATTTCCAGCGCGTGCATGTCGATCTGCCTCGCCGCATCGTCGCCGCATGCCGACGCCATGGCGTGAACCGGCTGCTGCACATGAGCGCGCTGGGCGCCGACCCCGCCGGCCCGTCGATGTACCTGCGCAGCAAGGGCGACGGCGAACGCGTGGTCATGAACAGCGAGCTTGACTGGACGGTGTTCCGTCCGTCGGTGGTGTTCGGCCCGCGAGATCATTTCCTGAATCTGTTCGCGAGCATGCAGCGCATGGCGCCGTTTGTGCCGCTGGCTTGTGCCGACGCGCGCTTCCAGCCTGTATACGTGGATGACGTGGCCGCCGCGTTCATCAATGCGCTCAAGAAGCCCGCGACGATCCGGCATGCTTATCCGCTGGTCGGGCCGCGCGTCTACACCCTGGCGGAGCTGATGCGCTTTGCCGGACGTGCCAGCGGCCACCCGCGCTGGATCGTGCCACTTCCCGAAGGCTTGGGCCGTATGCAGGCCGCGTTGCTTGAGCATCTGCCAGGCGCGCCCATCTCGCGGGACAACCTCGACTCCATGCGCGTGGACAACGTCAGCATGGAACCAGTCGCCCCGGAACTCGGCATCCACCCGCTCGGCATGGAAGCGGTAATGCTGCCTGCGCTGGCCGGTTTTGGGCCGGACCGCGGATTGCGTGCTGCACGCACAAGGGTCCATCGCTAGGCGCTACGGAAACCCGGAGTATTGGCGCGTTTGTGAATCCGCTTCACAACCGTGGCCAATCCGTTTCATTTTGTGGCGGTGCAGCGCAAGGCTAGAATGGTTTGTTCGCCTTCGCGCTGCCGCTCGCCGCTTTCGATACAACAAGACTAGAGCGCCCCGGCATTCCCGCGCGATGCTGGCGGGCTCCCACAACAATTGCTGTGCACTCTCCAAGGACGGGAATCATGAAACTGGTCATCGGCAACAAGAACTATTCGTCGTGGTCGCTACGCCCGTGGCTGCTCGCCAAGCAGGCCGGCATTCCGTTCGAAGAGATCCGCGTGCGCCTGCTGAGCGAGACCTTTGCCGCCGACGTGGCACGTCATTCGCCGGCCGGCCGCGTGCCGGTGCTGGTGGACGGCGACATGAACGTGTGGGATTCGCTCGCCATCTGCGAGACGCTGGCCGAGCGCTTTCCGCGCGCGCAACTGTGGCCGCAAGACCCGAAAGCCCGCGCGCACGCCCGCTCGATCTGCGCTGAAATGCACAGCGGCTTCACCAACCTGCGCAACAACATGCCGATGAACGTGACGGCCGTGCTGCCCGGCATGGGCTGGAACGTGGCCGTGCAGCGCGACATCGACCGCATTGCAGCCATGTGGACCGAGCTGCGCCAGAAGTACGCAGCGGAAGGTCCGTTCCTGTTCGGACACTTCACGGTGGCCGATGCGTTCTACGCGCCGGTGGTCAGCCGCTTCGCCACGTACGGCGTGCGTCTGCCGGAGGCCGCAAAGACCTACGCCGATTACATCCTCAACCTGCCCGCCATGCAGGAGTGGATTGATGGCGCACGCGCCGAGCATGACTTCCTCGCCGACGACGAGCCGTATCGCACCGCGCCGGACGAAGACACGCTGGTTGCCGCCAATCAATGACGGAACGCGCAGCACAGACCGAGGCCATCGTCGATCCGGCCACGCACGGACTGGATGTCTATGCCGTGGGCGGCGCCATTCGTGACGCGCTGCTCGGGCTGCCGGTGCAGGACCGGGACTACGTTGTGGTCGGGGCGACGCCCGAAGACATGGAAGCGCGTGGCTTTCGTGCCGTCGGCAAGGATTTCCCGGTGTTCCTGCACCCGGCCACGCATGCCGAATACGCGCTCGCCCGCACCGAGCGCAAGACGGCTGCCGGCTACAAAGGTTTCTCGGTCTACTGCGCGCCGGACGTCACGCTCGAAGACGACCTCATCCGCCGCGATCTGACCATCAACGCGATGGCGCAGCGCGTGGCGGAAGACGGCGCGCTGGTTGGCCCCGTCGTCGATCCATATGGGGGGCAGGCTGACCTGGCCTCGCGCACGTTCCGGCATGTATCCGATGCGTTCATGGAAGACCCGGTGCGCATCCTGCGCCTGGCGCGGTTTGCTGCGCGCTTTGCCGACTTTCATGTCGCGCCCGAAACCAACGCGCTCATGCAGCGCATGGTGCAGGCCGGCGAAGTCGATGCGCTGGTGCCTGAGCGTGTGTGGCAGGAAATTGCCCGCGGCCTGATGGAGGCTCATCCGCAGCGCATGTTTGCCGTGCTGCGGGATTGCGGTGCGCTGGCGCGCCTGCTGCCAGAGCTTGACCGGCTGTGGGGCGTGCCGCAGCGCGCCGACTATCACCCCGAAGTCGATACCGGCGTGCACACCATGATGGTGATCGAAACGGCCGCAGCGATGGCGACGTCGCTGCCGGTACGCTTTGCCGCGCTGGTGCATGACCTCGGCAAGGGCACGACGCCTGAGGACATCCTGCCGCGCCACATCGGCCACGAAGAGCGCAGCGTGCCCCTTATCGACGCGGTGTGCCAGCGCCTGCGCGTGCCGACCGAGTGCCGTGAACTGGCGCTGGTGGTCGCGCGCGAGCACGGCAACATCCATCGCTGTGACGGCTTTGATGCAGCGGCGCTGGTACGCCTGCTGGAACGCTGCGATGCGCTGCGCAAGCCCGATCGTTTCCGTCAGGCCCTGCAGGCGTGCGAGGCAGACGCACGCGGCCGTCTCGGGTTTGAAGACCGCAGCTATCCGCAGACAGCGCGTCTGCTGCGCGCACTCCAAGCCGCGGCATCCATCGACGCGGGCGCTGTCGCCAAGCGCTATGCCGACAACCCGGCGCACATCAAACAAGCCGTGCATCAGGCCCGCATCGAGGCCGTTGCGCAGGCCGGCGTCTGAGTTGGCACCCAGAGCCGGCCGTGCGGCCGCTTACTCGAATGGCGTGTCGCTCGGATTGGCGTACAGCGCCTTCAACTGATCGTTCATCGGGAAGTTGAAGTTCAGGTTCTTGGGCGGCACCGGCTTTTCGAACCACTTGGCGTAGAGCGTCTTGATCTCGCCGCTCTTCATCACGCCGATCATCGTGTCGTCCACGAGTTTCTTGAACTGCGGATCGTCCTTGCGCAGCATGAAGCCGTAGGCCTCGAACGATTGCGGCGTGCCGGTCACGACCCAGTCGTCAGGCTTTTGTGCCAGCGTGCGTGCGCCGGCCAGCAGCACGTCATCCATCATGAACGCCGCCACGCGGCCGCTTTGCAGCGTGAGGAACGATTCACCGTAATCCTTGCCGCTGATCACGTTCATGTTCATCTTCTTCTCGTCGTTCATCTTACGTAGGATGCGTTCTGACGTCGTGCCCGCGTTGGTGATGACGGACTTGCCCGCCAGGTCAGGGAAGTCTTTCACGCCCGATTTCACGTTGGTCAGCAGGCGCGTGCCGGCGATGAAAAAGGTGGTCGAAAACGCCGTCTGCTGCTCGCGCGATTTCAGGTGCGTAGTCACGCCGCACTCCAGATCCACCGAACCGTTCTGCACCAGCGATGTCCGGTTCTGCGACGTCACCGGAATCTGCTTGATGTCCAGATTGGGCTTGCCCGTCTTCTTCTTGACGGCGTCGATCACGCGCGAGCAGAGGTCAGCCGAGAAACCGACGATCTCGTTCTTGCTGTCGCGGTAAGAAAACGGAATCGACGACTCGCGCACGCCGATCAGGATCGTGTTGCTGTCCTGGATCTTCTTGAGCGTGCCGTCCAGGGCCTGCGCGTGCGCGCTGATCGCGAGCAGGCTGGCCAGCGCTAGCGGGATGGATCGGATACAGCGGGTGGTCAAACGCATACTTCCTCCAGTGGTTGTGGTGCGCGGCCTGTTGTGTTGCGGCCGTCTGTGCTTTGGCTTCGTGGTGATGAGTGCGGAGCGTCTAGCGGCCGAACCAGCTGCGCAGCTCTGCGGCGCTGGCCACCGGCCGATGCAGCGCGTCGAGATGCCGTCGCAGGTTGGTGACGAGTGCCGCGTTGTCGGGCGCCGTGCTGCCGTCGGGCAGCGCCATGTTGTTTTCGAACCCCAGGCGCGCGTGGCCGCCCAGCAGCGCTGCGCTGAGCGCGCATTCGGCTTCGCGCGGGCCGAATGCGCACATCGCCCATGGCACGTCGGCGGTGATGTCACCGCCGTCAGCCCACGCCTGCAGGAAGGGCAGCAGATCCGACGGATCGGAGCGCTGGCCTGCGCTGTAGCGGCCGAGTACGAACAGCACCCAATGCGGTGTGTCGGGCAGCACGCCGCGCGCACGCAGGTCGCGGTAGCGCACCACGTCGTCGGCGGAATAGAGGATGTACTGGATGGCCGTGCGTGCGGCGGCAAGCTCGCCAAAGAAACGCGCGGCTTGCGCTTCGTGCGCGGCATCGGGCGCCAGCTCCCGCAGCGCGGCGGAAATCGCTTCGGGCTGCAGCGCACATACCGAGGCCATCTGTTGTTCGGGCGTGTAGATGCCAACGGCCTCGGTGGTGATCTGAATCACCAGCGCATCGCCCACGGCGCGTTGCACGGCGGCGATGGCCGGGCGGTAGTCGTCAGGCGCCAGGCTATGCGTGCCGTCGGGACGGCGCACATGCAGATGCAGCATCGCGGCGCCGGCATCCACACATTGGCGCGCGCAGGCGGCCAGTTCGTCGGGCGTGATGGGCAGTGCGGGATGATCGGCGTGCGTCTTGCGCGCGCCGTTGGGCGCCACGGCGATGGCGATGGGTTTGGTCACCATGCGGCCTCCTGCGCCTTGACGGTGGCGGCGTCAACCGCATCGCCCAGCCGCTCGACGATGGCGTCGATGTCCTGCGCGCTGGCAATGAACGGCGGTGCCAGCAGGATGTGGTCGCCGCGCCGGCCGTCAATCGTCCCGCCCATCGGATACACCATCAGGCCGCGCTGCATGGCTTCAGCCTTCACGCGTGCGTGCGTCTTGCATGCTGGCGCCAGCGGCGCCTTGGTCGCGCGATCCGCCACCAGCTCCACGCCGACGAACAGCCCTCGCCCGCGTATGTCGCCCACATGTGCGTGGTCGGCAAAGCGCGCGCGCAGCGCCGCACGCAGTTGTTCGCCACGCGCCTGCACGTTGGCGAGGAGGTTGTCTTCCTCGATCACCTTCTGCACTTCCAGTGCCGCCGCGCACGCCGTGGCGTGGCCAATGTAAGTGTGGCCGTGCTGGAAGAAGCCGCTGCCGTTCGTGATCGCGTCGTAAATGCGGCGATTCACCAGCGTCGCGCCGATCGGCTGATACCCGCCGCCCAGCCCCTTGGCAATGGCGACCATGTCTGGCACCACGCCATCTTCCTCGTATGCGAACAGATATCCCGTGCGGCCCATACCGGACATCACTTCATCGAGCAACAGCAGCACACCGTGACGGTCGCACACCGTGCGGATCTTGCGGAAGTAGTCGGCCACGGGCGGCACCGCGCCGGCCGTGGCGCCCACCACCGTCTCGGCGACGAAGGCCGCGACATTTTCCGTGCCGAGTTCGACGATCTTCGCGTCCAGTTCATCGGCTAGACGCTGCACGTATTGCGCGTCGCTTTCGCCATCCAGGCGCTCGCGATACGCATAGCACGGCGAGACATGGTGTGCCGGCACCAGCAGGGGCAGGAACGGTTCGCGGCGCCACGCGTTGCCGCCGATCGCCAGCGCGCCCAGCGTGTTGCCGTGATAGCTCTGACGCCGCGCGATGAAGTACTGGCGCTGCGGTTGTCCAATCTCGACAAAGTACTGGCGTGCCAGCTTGAGCGCCGCCTCGATCGCTTCGGAACCGCCAGAGACGAAGTACACGTGATCCAGATCACCCGGCGCAGCCGCGGTCAGGCGCGCAGCCAGTTCTTCGGCCACGTCTGTCGTGAAGAACGAAGTGTGCGCATAGGCCAGCGCGCGCACCTGCTTGCAGATGGCGTCCACCACGCGCGGATGGCCGTGGCCCAGACACGAGACGGCGGCACCGCCGCACGCGTCGAGGTAGCGCTTGCCGTCGGAGTCGATGAGGGTCATGCCCTCGCCGCCGACAGCGATGGGCAGCGTCTTGCGCGGGTCGCGGTGGAAGACGGAGGTGGTGGACGGTGTCATGGACGGTCGGGATGGTTCAACGTTGGGTGGGCGGCACGGCGACTGCCGCTTCACTGCGGCGGGCGCTGCGCACGTAGGCGGCTTGTTGTTTAAGCTGGGCGTCGCTGTCGGCAAGGTGCGTGAGCGCGGTTGGGCCGGCGTGGCGGAACCACGTCATCAGCAGCGCATCGAGCAGCGCCATGGGCGCGGCCAGCGAATGGAAGAACGACGGAATGGCGACGGGCGCGACGAGCTGTTGCCACGCCAACTCGGCACCGGGGGCAATGGCACTGTCGGTCACATACACGAGGCGCGCACCGCGCGCATGCGCGTACTGCATCGCCTCGATGACTTCGCGTGTGTACGGATCAAAGGTGACGGCCACGACGATGTCGCCGTCGCCGCAAAAGCGCAGCGGGTCGGCCAGCGTGTTGCCGCTGCCGGCGCACAGCGTGACCTTGTCGTCGAACAGTTGAGCGGCGTAACCGAACGCATGCGTTAGCGCCAGGCAACTGCGCGCGCCCAGCAGATAGACCCGGCGCGCCTTGCAGAGGGCAGCGGCCACGGTATCCAGCGCCGCCAGGTTGGCTGGTGAAAACGCCGACTGCACATGCGCGCCGATGGCCATGCCGATGCGTTCGGCCTCCGAAGCGCCTGCCGCATCGTCGCCCTGCAGCGCGTTGGCGCGGCCGGCAAAGCCGTCGGCCTGCTGGCGCAGGTGGTTCACGCAGATATCGCGCAGCGCGGCAAAGTCATCAAAGCCCAGCGCGCGCGCCAGACGCGAGAACGTGGCCGGCGGCAGGTCGCAGCGGCGCGCCAGGTCCCGCATCGAAAGCAGGGCGATGTCGTGCTGGTGCGTCTCAAGCAACATGGCGGCGCGCTGCAGTTGCGGAGAGAGATCGCCGGCGCGGTCGCGCAGCGTTTTCATGAGCCCATCGAACGTCATAAGGTGGTCGTCTTGATTCAACTGTTTCGTAAACTACGCAACTGAAACAGTTGAGTCAATATCGGATTCACCCTTGGGATCGCGCACGAAAACAAAACGGCCGCACCTCAAGGCGTGCGGCCGTAATGGGCAAACAAAAACGGAGGCCGAAGCCTCCGTCAGGGATGTGTGATGCGCGCGGCTCAGGTTGCCGGGGCGTCGAGCTGTTCCATGCGGAACTGGAAGAAGCCTGCGCCGATCAGTCCAAGCAAGCTCAGCGCCATGCACGTGCAGGCCAGAATCATTACCGCGCCCAGCGACGAAACCCCGCTCATGAGCGGCGTATGCATCAACGCCGACAGATTGCCGCCAACCCACATGGCCGCGACGAGGGCCATCAAACACGTCAGCGCTGCGGCATTGCGCAACCACGTCAACCGCGTCTTGCGGCTGATGCCGTCGAAAGCGTGGAAATGGAAGTGGTGGTGACCGGTGCCAACGAGTGCCATGGAGAATCTCCTTGTGCTTGCCGTTTGATAGCGTTGAGTCACTATACCGAGACCTGCGACAGTTTGGCGCAGTTTACGCCGCTAGGTATACCCTGAGCTGCGCTGCGTCAAGAGATGCGGGTACATTTTTTGTGGGTGCGACACTGCGCCGCAGATCGGCGACTGGCGCGGCAAATCGGGAGATGGCGGGTGCGGGCGAATTGCACCGCAGAAATGAAAAAAGACCTCGCGAGGAGGTCTTTTTTGTTGCCCTGCAAAATCGATCGATCTTGAAGTGCGAAGAATTTTGGTGGCCTGGGGCGGAATCGAACCACCGACACGCGGATTTTCAATCCGCTGCTCTACCAACTGAGCTACCGGGCCAAGCAAAGAAAGGCAAGTATGACAGGGTTGGTGCCCAGTCGTCAAGCATCTCTGGGCACTTTGATGATCAGGCGGCGGGCTCGCCCTTGTTGCGAGAGAGTTCGACGCCCAGTTGTTTGAGCTTGCGGTACAGGTGGGTCCGCTCCAGGCCGGTTTTTTCGGCCACGCGGGTCATGCTGCCGCCTTCGCGCTGCAGGTGGTATTCGAAGTAGGCGCGCTCAAACAGGTCGCGCGCTTCGCGCAGCGGCATGTCGAACGAGAACTGCATGCCGCCGCCCTCGGCTGCGCGAGTCGGTACGCCATTGATATCGGCGCGATCGAGCGCGGCAGGCGTACCTCCTGCTGCGGCGTTGGGCATGGCACCTGCGAGTCCCGCCGCCGGTGTGGCAGCCGGCGTTGCCGAGCGCGGCTTTTCCTTGCTGCGCGACAAGCCCTGCTCCACCGCCGTCAGCAGCTTCTGCAGTGCGATGGGCTTCTCCAGGAAATTCAGCGCGCCGATCTTGGTCGCCTCGACGGCGGTGTCGATGGTGGCGTGGCCCGACATCATGATGACGGGCATGGTCAGCAGACCTTGTGACGCCCATTCCTTGAGCAACGTCACGCCGTCGGTATCCGGCATCCAGATATCGAGCAGGACGAGGTCGGGCGTTGCGTTCGCGCGGTATTCGCGCGCGCGCTGAGCGTTCTCGGCGACTTCAACAACGTGCCCTTCGTCTCCGAGGATTTCGGAGAGCAACTCCCGGATACCCATTTCGTCGTCGACAACGAGGATGGTGGCCATGCTTTTCCTCTATGTGCGGCGGGATTGCCGTCCGCGCTACGCGAGTTTTACGAACAGTATGGAAACCTGGGCGCCGACGATGTCGGTACCCGATGTGCCCGATGTTGTGCTGGATTGGCGGTTGCGCAATTCGATACGCGCTCCGTGCTCGTCCATGATTTTCTTCACCATGGCCAAGCCCAATCCTGTGCCCTTGGCTTTGGTCGTGACGTACGGCTCGAAGGCGCGGTTGAGGATGCGGGAAGAGAACCCGCCGCCATTGTCCGCGATCGCAAGCCGCACGGCTTGCCGCCGCGCGCCCGAGGCGTCGTCGTATTCTACCGTGTCAGTTTGCAACATGACATGCGGAGCGGGTCGCCCGGCTGCTTCATTCTCGGCCACGGCGTCCTGCGCATTCTGCAGCAGGTTGTGGATGACCTGGCGCAGTTGCGTCGGGTCACCCTTGATGAGCGGCAGATTGGCGCCCAGCTTGGCCTCGATGATGGGATGATCGCGGCGGTCAGGGTGATCGATGCCGTACAGGTGCAGCACTTCGGCGGCAAGCGCGTTGAGGTCCAACTCCTGCAGCATGGCCGGCGGCGTGCGGGCGTAGTCTCGGAAGTCATCGACCATGCGCTTCATCGCCGACACTTGGTTGACGATGGTGGTGGCGCCGCGTCGCAACACCTCGGCGTCGGCATCCGACAGCTTGGGTGAGAGCTTCATCTCCAGGCGCTCGGCCGAGAGCTGGATGGGCGTGAGCGGATTCTTGATTTCGTGTGCGAGGCGCCGCGCAACCTCGCCCCACGCCACCGAGCGCTGCGCCGAGATCACGTCGGAAATATCGTCGAACACCACCACATAGCCGCGTTCGGTGCCGTGCGAGCCCACTGACGGGCCGGGCAGGCGCGTGCCACGCACCAGCAGCGTGAGGGGTTCGTCTTCGTCTTCGAGCGGAATTTCGACCTGCTTCTGCCAGTGGGCCACTGCGCCGCCGGCGGCTGTGCTTGCGTCTTGTTCAGCGAAGGCCTGTTCGACCACCGGCGCGAAGGCTGCCACCGGCGTGATGCTGGTCAGCGCCTGGCCGACCCACGCGCCGAAGGGCTGTTTGAAGATGCGTTCGGCACCCGGGTTGGCAGTCAGCAGTACAAAGCGATGGTCGAACACGAAGACGCCCGCGGTCAGGTTGGTCAGTACGCTCTCAAGATAGGCTTTCGATTGCTCGAGTGCCGCGCGATTCTGCTCCACGGCGCGGCGCGCGTCGGCAAGCTGCCGCGTCATCTGGTTGAACTGTTGGGTGAGTACACCCAGTTCGTCACGCGTATGCAGTTCCCGCTTGGGCGAGAGATCGCCTTCGGCCACTTCGCGCGTGCCCTGGAGCAGCATTAGCAGCGGTCGTGCCAACTGCGCGCCCAGCAGCAGCGCCAACATCACCGCGATGAACACCGCCAGGAACAGCGTGAGCGTGAGCGTGCCGATGTACATCTTGCGCAGACCCGTGCGGCCGAGCGCTTTCTCCTGGTATTCCTGATAGGCGCGCTGGACGGCGTCAGCATTGCGGGCGAGCGCCTGCGGCACCGGCTGCACGAGCTGCAGGAAGCGTTCGTCGCGGCCGCTTTCGCCGATCAGGCCAAAGCCGCGCGACGTGCTGCTGCCATCTTCCGGCCGGCGATCTGCCAGCAAACCGGTGCCGGCCCATTTGCGCGCCGGCGTGTTCAGCCCCAGGGCGGGCTCGTCGCGGGACGACGTGCCCAGTGCCACCACCACATGCAACTGATACAGATCGCTGCGGCGGCTGTTGTTGCGTGCCGCAGGTGCCGAGGCGGCCGGCGCGGAGGCGCTATCGGTTTCGCTATCGCTGCCGCCTTCCAGGCTGGCATAGCCGCCCGGCGCGCGAGCCTGTTCGAGCACCGCCTGATCGGGCAGGTTCGGGACGAGCGTGTCGTAGGTGTTCGACGCGGTGGCGATCACGCGACCACTGGCGGTGAAGATGGTCGCCTCCTGCACGCCGAACTGCTCGCGCAATCGATTGAGCGTGATGGCCGTGGCCGAGGCGGACCCATCGCCCACTTGCTCCGCGATCAGGCGCCCCTTGTTCTGCAGATCGGCCAGCGCCGTGTCCATGGTCGAGCGGCCGAGGTTGAGGCCCGCCTCCAGCGCCGATTCGACCTTCACATCGAACCACGACTCGATACTGCGCGACACGAACTGCAGCGACACCAGATAGATCAGCACCCCCGGCAGCACGCCCACCACGCCGAAGAACACCGCCAGCTTGGTCATCAGCCGCGTGCCGAACTTGCCGCGCCGCGCGCGCAGTGCCAGCGCCAGCATCAGCCCGCCGATAATCACCACCAGCAGCACCCCGATGACGAGGTTGACCTTGTAGAGCAGCGTGAAATACCGGTCGAAGAACTCGGTGTTGGCCGATGCGGCAGCCAGCAGGCCCACCAACACGATCGCAAGGAAGACGATGGTGCCCGCCACCACCTGATAGAGCAGCCGCTTGTAGCTGCGATCGAAGATCATTTGGCGGGCGCCAGCAGCGGGCCTGCGCTGGACGGGCCGGCGCTCATGCCCCAGCCCGGATTGGGCGACAGGCCCGCCGAGCCGGAAGCCGGCGGGGAAGATGCCGGTGCGCTGGCCGGTGGCGCCGCAGGTGCGGGCGCGGGGGCTGGCGGCGGCTCATTCGGCACCAGCAGGCTGAAGCGCTTCCATTCGGAGCTGAGATTCCAGTCGCGCGTGTTGACGGCGTTGATCTGGAACGGCTTGGGCAACTGCGTCACGTCCAGGCGCATGCGCACTTCGGCCTGCACGGTCTCGCCGGACTTGACGGCGCGTTGCTCGAACACGCGCCAGCCGCGCACGTGCTGCATGAAGTCGACAGCATCTTTCAGCCGCGAGAACGGCACCTGCAGGCCGCCGGTCGACACGCGGTACTGGCGCGTAAGCGGGTGATACGACAGCCGCACCACGCGCGTGGCGCTGATGGCGTGGTCATCGAACCAATACCAGCGCGGGCGGATCAGCTCGAATTCGACGAGGAAGTAGAGCGCGATGCCCTTGTTCACCGCATCTTCGAGGTTGCTGGGCAGATCGAAATCGAAATCGGCGGAGAGGTTCCAGCCGCCGTCGGCGTATTCGAGCTGGGCTCGGTTGATTTCGATGGATTGTGCGGATGCCGTGACCGGGCACCACAGGAACAGCATGCCCAATGCGACTAGCGTGACCAGTCGTTGCAGAATCTGCCGGAACCGGGATTGCAGCAGCCGGATCGATGGGCGAAGGATGACAGTCACAACGGTCGGTGCATCAGGGCCGTTTCTGGAAAACCGCGTAAAAGAAGCCGTCATGATCGAGCGGCAAGGGCGCCGCGCCGGGGGCGAACCTGCTGGCCTGCGCCGCATCGGGCGAGACCGGCAGCAACTGGCCGGGCGCGTGCAATCGTATCGCATCTTCCAGATGGCGTTCAAACCATTGGGCCTGGTCTTCGCCTTCCGTCGGAAAAATCGAACACGTGACATAAACCAACTTGCCACCCGGCTTCAGGCATGCCCAGAGGGCGCGCACGATGTCTCGCTGCAGGCCGGCCAGCGCCTTGAGGTCGGCCGGGCGACGCAGCCAGCGGATATCCGGATGGCGCCGCACGATGCCGGCGGCCGAGCACGGCACATCGGCCAGGATACGGTCGAATGGTCGGCCGTCCCACCAAGTGGAGGGCTTGGCCGCATCGCCGATGCAGAGGGTGGCGGTCTGGTCCAAGCGCGCGAGGTTTTCGCTGATGCGCACGGCGCGCGCGGCATCCGACTCAAGCGCCGTCACGTCCAGGCGGTCAGCCAGCTCAAGCAGATGGCCCGTCTTGCCACCGGGTGCGGCGCAGGCATCGAGCACGCGCTGGCCGGGTGCCACGTCGAGCAGCGTTGCCGCCAGTTGCGCACCGGCGTCCTGCACGGAGACATCGCCGTCTGCAAAACCCGGCAGTTCGGAAACGGGGACGGCGCGGGCAAGGCGTACGGCCTGTTCGCCGATGCGCTCGGCCTCGATGCCAGCTTCGGCCAGGCGTGCGAGATACGCGTCGATGGCAACGCGGCGCGGGTTCACGCGCAGCACCATCGGCGGTCGGCGATTGCCGGCGGCCAGGATGGCTTGCCACGCGTCGGGATACGCGCTGCGCACGGCGTCGATCCACCACATCGGGTAGTTGGTGGCGGCCGACGGGTCTGCCTGCATGTCTGCGACCAGCGTATTTTGCTCGCGCAGGAAGCGGCGCAGCACACCGTTGACCATGCCCTTGCCGTGCGAAAGCTTCGGGTCGGCCGAGGCGGCCGTGACGGTTTGGTCCACCACAGTGAACGGCGCGTACGGCAGCGGATCGTCCAGTAATTGCGCGAGCGCCACGTGCAGCAGGTTGGCGGCGCCTTCGGCAGGTGGGCGCGGGATCAGCGTGCGGATCAGCCAGTCGGTGCTGCCGAGCCAGCGCGTGGCGCGGTATGCGAGATCCTGGACGGCACCCCGCACCGGTGCGGGCTGGCCCTGGCACACGGCGTCAATGGCCTGGGGCAATGCCATGCCCTGCCGCAGCTTGCCCAGTGCAACAGCGGCAAGCGACAAGGCGTGGGCGAGGGAATCGGGCGGCAGGCGCATCGGGCAGCAGGAAATCAGGCGAACAAAAATGCAACGAGCCCGCGATGGGCGGGCTCGTGCGGACTGCGGAAGTATAAAGGAAGCGCCCGGCCGGGCAGCCGCTTTTACGCCGGATATTGCCCCGTCTGCGCCATCTGCATCAGGCGCGCGATGCGTTCTTCCGTGGCCGGGTGCGTGCTGAACAGGTTGGCCAGGCCGCCGCCGTGCAGGGGGTTCATGATCATCATCTGCGCGGTGGCGGGGTGGGCTTCAGCGGCGGCAAACGGAATGCCGGCGGCATAGCGGTGGATCTTGTCCAGCGCCGAAGCCAGCGCCTGCGGGTCGCCGCTGATGGTGGCGCCCCCACGGTCGGCTTCGAACTCACGGGCGCGGGAAATCGCCATCTGGATCATCGCTGCCGCCAGCGGCGCCAGGATCGCCACCGCAATCCCGGCGATCGGGTTGGCCGGGCGGCCTTCGCTGTCGCGGCCGCCGAAGAACACGGCAAAGTTGGCCAGCGCCGAGATCGCACCGGCCATCGTGGCCGAGATGGTCGAGATCAGGATGTCGCGGTGCTGCACGTGCGCCAACTCGTGCGCCATCACGCCGCGCAGCTCCCGTTCCGACAGGATATTGAGGATGCCGGTGGTCGCGGCTACGGCGGCGTGCTCCGGGTTGCGGCCGGTGGCGAAGGCGTTGGGCTGGGCCTCGTCGATGAGATAGACGCGCGGCATGGGCAGGCCGGCGCGGCCGGCAAGCTCCTGCACCAGCCGATAGAACTGCGGCGCGCTGGTCTCGTTGACTTCCTGCGCGTTGTACATGCGCAGGACCATCTTGTCGGAGAACCAGTACGAGAAGAAATTCATGCCCAGCGCGAACAGCAGCGCCAGCATCATCCCGCTGCGTCCGCCGATCATGCCGCCGATGACGATGAACAGCGCGGTGATCGCTGCCATCAGCATGAAGGTCTTGATCCAGTTGAACATGGGGGCGTGGCTCCTGTGGGTCTCGGGTTTTACGACTTTGTTAGATCGCGATAATCGCTGAAAATTCAAGGGTTTGCGCGGGATTTGCGCGATATTTCGCCGCAGATGACGCTTGACCCATCAACGGGTGGTGAACGCCAGCCGTGCGCCAAGCCCAATGAATGCCGTGCCGACAACGCGATCGAGCCAGCGCTTGATGCCCGGCTTGCCCGCCACGCGGCGCGTGACGCTGGCGGCCACCCACGCCACCAGGCTATTCCAGATCGTCGACATGACAATGAACACCGCACCCAACGCCAGGAACGCCAGCGCCTTGTGCGCGGCGTGTGGGTCGACGAATTGTGGGAAGAACGACAGGAAGAACAGCACGACCTTCGGATTCAGCACATTGGTGAGAAAACCCTGCATGAACAGAGACTTGAGCGGACGCGGGCGCTTGGCGGCGGAAGCTTCCCCTTCTTCGACGGGGGCGTCGTCGCGCTCGGGCGGCGCCAGCAGCATGCGGCCGCCCAGGTAGATCAGGTACGCCGCGCCCACCACCTTGATGACCGTGAAGGCCACGGTGGATGCCGCCAGCAGCGCCGTCAGCCCGAACGCCACTGCCAGCACGTGCACGCAGCAGCCCGCCGATACGCCTAGCGCCGACAGCAGCCCCGCTGCCCGTCCTTGCGAAACGCTGCGCCCGACGATGTAGGCCGTGTCGGGCCCAGGCGTCACATTCAGCAGAAACACGGTCAGCATGAAGAGCGGCAGATTGACGATGCCCAGCGCGGTCATGGCGAAATCCTCTTCTCTATATATAGATGGGTCGGTTAACCGCGCGATGCGAAGCGCTGGCCAGGCTCGATTGCCAAGCCTTGCAGGAATTCGCGTGCGGGCAGGCGTTTGCCGCCAGGCTTCTGCAACTGGGTCACGCGGAGCGCGCCGGCGCCGCAGGCGATGGTGATGCCCTCGGCGTTGGCGGCCAGGACCGTGCCGGGTTCGGCATCCGCCGGGCGGTCGGCCAGCGCTTGCGCTTGCCAGAACTTGATCGTCACGCCATCGAGCGCGGCCGATGCGCCGGGAAACGGATTGAACGCATGCACCTGGCGCAGCAGCGCGGCGGCATGGCGCGACCAGTCCAGCGTGGCTTCGTCCTTGGCGATTTTTTCCGCGTAGGTGATGCCTTCGGCGGGCTGCGGCGTGGCGTCCAGCTTGCCGTCTTGCGCCAGTCTGGCGAGCGCCTCCACCACCATGCGTCCGCCGAGCGCGGCCAGCGTGTCGTGCAGCGTGGCCGTCGTGTCGGTCAGGCCGATGGGCACGCGTTCCATGGCGATCATGTCACCGGTGTCCAGGCCCGCATCCATCTGCATGAGGGTGATGCCCGATTCGGCGTCGCCCGCTTCGATCGCGCGATGGATGGGCGCGGCGCCACGCCAGCGTGGCAGCAGCGACGCATGGATATTGACGCAGCCAAAGCGCGGCAGGTCGAGCACTTCCTGCGGCAGGATCAGCCCGTAAGCGGCAACGACCATCACGTCAGGACGCTGGGCGGCCAGGGCGTCGATGGCTTCGGCGGCTTCCTGTGGATACTTGCCCGTGCGACGCAGCGACGGCGGCTGGAGGATGGGCGTGAACCCATGCGTTACGGCGTACTGCTTGACGGGACTCGCCTGCAATTGCATGCCTCGCCCGGCCGGCCGATCCGGCTGGCTCAGCACGGCAACGACGGGAAAGCCGGCCTGATGGATCGCCGCCAGGGCAATCTGCGCAAATTCAGGCGTGCCGGCAAACGCTACACGAAGGGTGGACGTCATAGATGGAGAACCGAAAACGAGGGGAAGCGGGCTACACGACAGCGTAGCGCATTGCGCTTAGCGACGGCCGCGATGCGGCGTGTCGGTCAGCGGCACGATGGGCTCGGGCGACGGCAGCGCCTCGGACACGCCATTACTGCGCCGCTGGAACAGCGAGAAGGTTTCGTTGGTGTCGCCCGGGCGGCTGCCGCGCCACACCATTTCCCAGTTATTGCCGTGGGGGCGGCGGCGGGCATGTTCCGGGCGTTTTTCGAGCACGAGGATCAGGTCGCAGGTGCGTGCGGTCGGGTTGGGGTGGTGAGCGTCGCCGGCACCGCTGTGACCCAGGAGCCATTTGACGGGTCGCACGCCGGTTTCGTAGTGCATCAGGGCGCGTTCGCTTTCGCCCATGCCGCGCGTGGCCACGCAGATCTGCGCAGATTCGAGCACCGGTTTGATCGCCTGGAACAGCGGGCGGTAGCTGCGGGCATCGTCCACCCACGGCATCAGCAGGGTGCCGAGCAGGCCCCACACCATGCCCAGGCCCGCCGCCCACGCCACCACGCCGGAGCGCGCCGGCCGCAGCCACACGCAGGCAGCCCACAGCGCCGTAATGCCCCCCGCCGCCAATACGGCGACCGGATGGATCAGCATGTCATACGGCAACGGCAGCACGCGGCCCAGCATTTTGGCCAGCCAGCTCGGCAACAGTTGCCCGCCGCTGGTCACGAGGGCGCCCCACACGGCCCAGACTACCAGCCCGAGCGCGCCAAACAACGTCACCGCCGCACCCCATGCACGCGCGCGCCACGCGGGCGCAATCAGGAGAAGCATCGGCGCACCTAACAAAGCCAAGGCGGGTTGCAGCGGCATCAGGTACACATCGCGCAGTACGGCCGAGCGCAGCACCACGGCAATCGTGGCCAGCACGAACAACGCAACGACCAAGTGCCCCTGGTACGGCAGTAGCCACGCCGTGCGCGCGCCGTGCCCACGTTGCCGCACGAGCTTGTACAGCGACACGCCCAACACGGCCACCGCTGGCCACACCGCGGGCGTGCCGGTCAGGAAGATCGATCGGACGGTCGTCGCTAGCGACCCTTTCTCGCCACCCAGATGCGAGAAGCCGAAGAAGCGGCCGAGGTTGTTGACCCAGAACCATTCAATGAACAAGTCCGGCGATTCGCGCCAGAAGATGGCCGGCCAGATCACCAGCCACGGCAACGCCACCAGCAGCGAGAGGCCATAGAAGCGCCATGCCTGGCGGTTGCGGAAATCCGGCAGCAGTGCGATCGCCGCCAGCAGGGTGATGGCGAACAGCCCAGGCACGAGCACGCCCTTGCCCAGGAACGCCACACCGATGCCCGTGCCGAACCACAATGCCGGATGCAGCACGTCGACGCCCTTTGCGCCCCCGGCTTCGCTCTCTTTGACGAAGCGCACGAGGCCATACAGGGCGATCGCGGTGCCGGCCAGTTGCGGGACATCGGCAATGAACTTGTGGACGTGCTCAACCAACCCGACGCAGCCGGCAAATAGCAGCAGCGCGCCCAACGCATAGTCGCGCAGCGCAGCGCCGCCGGCGTCGAGCCCGGCTTCGCGGCGTGCGGCCAGGGTCAGCCCCGGCCGTCCGCGCGCGAGGTCTGCGCCGACGCGCAAGCGCCAGTCGCGCGCTTCGCTGCGCAGCAGGCGCGCCGTGCGCCAGACCGCCCAGCATGTCAGCGCCATCCAGAACAGCACCGCCACGCGCACCGCTTCGTGCGGCGGCATGTCGGGCAGCGCCAGCGCGGCCAGCGCGCCCGTCCAGTACATCAGCGGGGGCTTTTCGACGAACGGCTCGAAGGCGACGTTGGGAACGACCCAGTCGCCACGCTCGATGATGTTGATGACGATGCCGAAGGAATACGGCTCGTCGGCCTTCCAGGGTGCGCGCCAGAACGTGCCCGCAACGAAATACGCGCACAACATCAGCAGGACGACAGCACGCCAATGCCGCACCAGCAGTGCCGACAGGCGGCGCGGGCTGGCGTGCGTGCCTGCGTCAGCGGGAGCGATCGGCATCAGCGGGAGGGAGCGAGGGCGCGCGCCGACGTCGGCAGGCATGGGAACGCGTTCAACGCTGCGGTACCGCGTCGCGTTGATGCTTCTTGAGCTTGGAGCGGATGCGCGTTTGCTTGAGCGGCGAGAGGTATTCGACGAATACCTTGCCCATCAGGTGATCCATCTCGTGCTGAATGCACACCGCCAGCAGGTCGTCTGCCTCCAGCTCGAAGGTTTCGCCCTTCTCGTTCAGTGCGCGCACGCGCACGCGGGCCGGGCGGTCAACCTTGTCATAGATATCGGGCACCGACAGGCAACCTTCGTCCCAGACCTTGTGCTCATCACTTACCCAGATGATCTCGGGGTTGATGAACACGCGCAGTTCGTCGCGCGATTCCGACACGTCGATGGTGATCACGCGCTCATGCACGTCGACCTGCGTGGCGGCCAGGCCAACGCCGGGCGCCTCGTACATGGTCTCGGCCATGTCCGCCACGAGTTTGCGGATGCGGTCATCGACAACGGCAACCGGCTTGGCGACTTTGTGCAGCCGCGGATCAGGGTATTGCAGGATATTCAGTAGGGCCATGATGCTTGGCAACAACGGTTGCAGAAGGCCACGCTAACGAGGGGTTGCCTTCAATTGCGATCGCTTGGAATGTCATGCAGAATCGGGGGCGCTATCCGCCACATGGCTTAGGAAAAAGCCTGACGAATGTTGGATGCCATACCCCTCTTGCTGCGACGCAGAACTGCGTACAGCTGCGGCGGTGAGGCGTCGAACAGGCACGCGGACCACTCGCCGATTCTTCATAGAATAATGCGCCATCGTAACACACCGATGCTCTCTCAGCCCGCCATGCAAACCGCCACGAAAGCGCGCCAGCCTTACGTTTGCGCCCTCTCGGCGGTTGCCGCGGCAGCGCTTTTCTGCATGGGCGCCGCCCACGCCGCCGAGCGCACTGTGACGCCGGCGCAACAGGCGCAGGCCGCGACGGCTGCCCAAGCGGGCATCCCGGAATCCGAACTGTCTGCCACCGCGCCCGCGCAGTACACCGTGCGCCGTGGCGACACGCTGTGGGCAATCTCGGGTAAATACCTCAAGCGGCCCTATCGCTGGCCCGAGCTGTGGGGCATGAACCGCGAGCAGATTCGCAACCCGCATCTGATCTATCCGGGCCAGATCCTGTATCTGCATCACGCCAATGGCCGTGCTTGGCTGTCGAGTTCGCCGGCATCGGCGGATGGCAGCACGGTGCGCCTGTCGCCGCATACCCGCGTGTCGGGACAAGATGGCGACGCCATCTCCAGCATTCCCTCCGCCGCCATCGAGCCCTTCCTGACCCAGCCGATCGTGGTGGATGAAGAAACGCTGGCCACGCCGGCGCGCATCTTCTCGCTGCCCGAGGGCCGCGTTTATCTGGGCAAGGGCGAAAACGCCTACGCCCGCGGTTTGCCCGCAGGTGAAGGCGGCCAGGCCGGCGCCGAATGGCAGGCGTATCGCCCGGTCCGGCCGCTCAAGGACCCCGTGACGGGCAACGTGCTCGGCTACGAAGCCGACTTCCTCGGTACGCTGCGCGTGGTGCGTGCGGCGACCGGCCCGCAGGCCGTGACCAAGATGGAGGTGCTGTCGTCCAAGGAAGAAATGGGCGTCGGCTCGCAACTGATGCCACTGCCGCCGCGCGTGCCGGTGCGCTATGTGCCGCATGCGCCGGAAGGCGACGTGCACGGCGCGGTCGCCAAGGTAACGGGTGGTGTGCGCTTTGGCGGCACCGACCAGGTGGTTGTGCTGAACATCGGCAGCCAGCAGGGGCTTGAGCCGGGCCACGTGCTGTCGCTGGCGCGCGCTGGCGCCGTCGTGAAGGACGCGACGGCCGGCAATGAGGCCGTGCAATTGCCCGCAGAGCGCTACGGCTTGGCCTTCGTGTTCCGTGTGTTCCCGCACGTAGCCTATGCGCTGGTGACGGACGCATCGAACGCCGTGGAAGTGGGCGACAGCGTCAGCAACCCGATGTCGCCGCAACCTTGAACTACGCGCTAACGCAGTCCTTGATTTGACCGATGCATCCCAGGTCGCGGCGCCCGCCGCGGCCGATTCCACAGCTTCCCTTTCCTGTACGCGCGATCCTGCTGAACTGGCCGCGTGGCTGCGTCTGACTGAAACCCCCGGCGTTGGGCCCGTCGCCGCGCGGCAGTTGCTGGCGGCCTTCGGGTTGCCGCAAGACATCTTTGCCCAGCCGTATGCCACGCTCGCGAAGGTGCTGCCCGAGCGGCAAGCGCGCGCGGTACTCGCCGAGCCCGACGACACGCTTGCGGCGCTGATCGAGCGCACCGTCGCCTGGGTGAACGAGCCCGGCAATGCCATCTTCACGCTGGCCGATCGCGGCTATCCGCCCCGCTTGCTCGAACTGCCGGACCCGCCGACCTTGCTTTACACGAAGGGCGATGCCTCGCTGCTGCGTGCAGCGGCGGTGGGCGTGGTGGGCGCGCGCAGCGCCACGGCAGCCGGCATCGACAACGCGCGCGCGTTTTCCCAGGCGCTGTCGATGGCGAGCGTGACGGTTGTGTCAGGCCTTGCGCTCGGCATTGATGCGGCGGCGCATGAGGGCGCGCTCGCGGGCCCAGGGAGCACCATCGCAGTCGTGGGTACGGGGCTCGATATTGTTTACCCGGCCCGTAACCGGGCGCTGGCGCATCGCATTGCCGAGGCTGGCGTGATCATCTCTGAATACCCGCTGGGGATGGGCGCACGTGCCGAGAACTTCCCGCGCCGCAATCGCCTGATCTCGGGTTTGGCGCGGGGGCTTCTGGTTGTAGAAGCCGCGGCGCAGTCTGGCTCGCTCATCACCGCGCGGCTGGCGGCCGAGCAGGGGCGCGATGTGTTTGCGATTCCGGGGTCGATCCATTCGCCGCTGGCCAAGGGCTGCCACCTGCTGATCAAGCAAGGTGCCAAGCTTGTGGAAACCGCTGCCGATATCCTCGATGAACTTGGCTGGGGGCGTGCTGCTGCGCCGGCCAAACGTGCGACGCGCGCGGCCTCGGCCGAGGCGTCCCCGGCCGCGCCGGGCCCAGCCGCGCGCCCGGCGCCAAGTGCTTCCGAAACCGCATTGCTCGACGCGCTCGGTTTTGATCCCGTCGATCTGGATACCTTGTGTGAGCGCACCGGCGAAGCTGCTGCTGCGCTCTCTGCACAGCTTCTGGCGCTGGAGCTGGATGGCCGCGTGGAGCGTCAGCCCGGCGGGCGCTTCCTGCGGCTTCCGTGAAAGCGTGCCTACAATAAGCGCGACCCCACCGTCACTCCGCTGGTCGCCTAGCGCCTTTTTTCATGCCACTGCTCTCGCCTGACACCGACGCCGCCACGCTGCACGCGCGCATTCGCTCGGGGCAACTGCTGGTGGCGTGCCTGTGCGCCGAGTGGTGCGGCACGTGCCGCAGCTATCGCAAGACCTTCACCGAGATGGCGGAACGGCATCCGGAGTACTGCTTCGTCTGGGTCGATGTCGAAGACCATGCCGACGCGCTGGGCGATTACGACGTTGAAAACTTCCCAACCCTGCTAGTGCAGCGTGGGAGCGATGTGTTGTTTTTCGGCCCAGTCTTGCCTCACCCGGGAGTTGTTGAGGGATTGCTTTCGCGTGATCTGGGCGTTGCTCCCGTAGTGCCATCGGCCCCGGACTTGCGAGGCTGGCTGCTGGAATCGGCGTGATCGCCGGTCTTGACAACACTAAGCGATGCATGCGCCACTCTATTGCGCCTGAAAAGGAACCGCGCTTATGATTGGCGGCCAAATTTGGGACCGACCGGTGATTGATGGCGTCCCACCGGGCGCGCTGACAAGCGCCCGGGGCACTTGAAGTCGGCAGGCGTTGCCATAAGACTCTAAAAAAAACACGCGAACGGTCGCTATAGAAAAGCGACTTCTTCTTTACCCGATTACTTGCGATCGCCAGGATCCGCTCACATGTCCAAGGCTCTCATCATTGCCGAAAAACCGTCGGTCGCCGCTGATATCGCGCGCGCGCTGGGTGGCTTCACCAAGCACGACGAGTACTTTGAGAGCGACCACTACGTCCTCTCGTCGGCTGTTGGCCACCTGGTCGAGATTGCCGCGCCGGATGAATACGAAGTCAAGCGCGGCAAATGGAGCTTCGCTCATCTGCCGGTGATCCCGCCGCACTTTGATCTGCGACCGATCGCCAAGTCGGAATCGCGCCTGAAGGTGCTGACGCGGCTGATCAAGCGCAAGGACGTGACCGGCCTGATCAATGCCTGTGACGCGGGGCGCGAAGGTGAACTGATCTTCCGCCTGATCGCGCAACACGCGAACACCAAGCTGCCGGTGAAACGGCTGTGGCTGCAGTCGATGACGCCGCAATCCATCCGTGATGGCTTTGGCAAGCTGCGCAGCAACGAAGACATGATGCCGCTGGCCGATGCTGCCCGCTGCCGTTCCGAGGCCGACTGGCTGGTCGGTATCAACGGCACGCGCGCCATGACTGCGTTCAACAGCAAGGGTGGCGGCTTCTTCCTGACCACCGTGGGCCGCGTGCAAACGCCCACGCTGTCGATCGTGGTAGAGCGCGAAGAGAAGATCAAACGCTTCGTCCCGCGCGATTACTGGGAAGTGCGCGCTGAATTCATCGCCGCGGCCGGCTTGTACGAAGGCCGTTGGTTCGACCCGAAGTTCAAGAGGAACGAGTTCGACCCCGAGCAGCGCGATTCGCGCCTCTGGAGCGAGGCCGAGGCCAAAAGCATCGTGGCTGCGTGCCGCGACAAGCCGGGCACCGTGACGGAAGAATCGAAGCCGTCGACGCAGATGTCGCCGGCGCTGTTCGACCTGACGAGCCTGCAGCGCGAGGCCAACGGCCGCTTCGGCTTCTCGGCCAAAAACACGCTGGGCCTGGCGCAGGCGCTGTACGAAAAGCACAAGGTGCTGACCTATCCGCGTACCGATTCGCGCGCGCTGCCCGAAGACTACTTGGGCACGGTCAAGCAGACGCTGGACATGCTGGGCGAAAGCTCGCCCAACTATCTGACGCACGCGAAGAAGATCCTCGCCAACCAGTGGGTCAAGCCGAACAAGCGGATCTTCGACAACAGCAAGATCAGCGATCACTTCGCCATCATCCCGACGCTGCAGGCACCGAAGAATTTGTCGGAGCCGGAGCAGAAGCTGTACGACCTGGTGGTGCGCCGCTTCCTGGCGGTGTTCTTCCCGGCGGCCGAATACCAGGTCACCACGCGCGTGACCGAGGTGGCCGGGCATCACTTCAAGACCGAAGGCAAGGTGCTGGTGAACCCGGGTTGGCTGGTCGTGTACGGCCGCGAGGCGCAGGGCGAAGATGCGAACCTCGTGCCGGTCGCCAAGGACGAGAAGGTCAAGACGGACAAGATCGAGCCGGTTGGCCTCACCACCAAGCCGCCCGCACGCTATAACGAAGCGACGCTGCTCTCCGCCATGGAAGGCGCCGGCAAGCTCGTCGACGACGATGCGTTGCGCGAAGCCATGGCAGGCAAGGGCCTGGGCACGCCAGCCACCCGCGCGGCCATCATCGAAGGATTGCTGACGGAAAAGTACCTTGTGCGCGAAGGCCGCGAACTGATCCCGACCGCCAAGGCGTTCCAGCTGATGACGCTGCTGCGTGGCCTGGGCGTGGAGGAACTGACGCAAGCGGAGTTGACCGGCGGCTGGGAGCACAAGCTTTCCCTCATCGAGCGTGGTCAGCTGGAGCGCGACGAATTCATGCGCGAGATCGCGCAGATGACGCAGCAGATCGTCAAACGCGCCAAGGAATACGACAGCGACACCATCCCCGGCGACTACGCAACGCTTTCCACGCCGTGCCCGCAATGCGGCCACGTGGTCAAGGAAAACTACCGCCGCTTCGCCTGCAGCCACTGCGACTTCTCGATCAGCAAGATTCCGGGTGGCCGCCAGTTCGAGCTGGACGAGGTGGAGGAGTTGCTGACCAACAAGACCATCGGCCCGTTGCAGGGCTTCCGCAGCAAGATGGGCCGTCCGTTTGCGGCCATCCTCAAGCTGGCGCAGGAAGATGGTCATTGGAAGATGGAGTTCGACTTCGGCCAGAACGACGAAGACGATGGCGAGCCGGTCGATTTCTCGGGTCAGGAAAGCGTCGGCCACTGCCCCAAGTGCAACGGCAACGTCTACGAGCACGGCCTGAAGTACGTGTGCGAAAACGCTGTGGCGCAGCCCAAGACCTGCGACTTCACCACCGGCAAGATCATCCTGCAGCAGGAGATCAGCCGCGAGCAGTTGGCCAAGCTGCTGGCCGAGGGCAAGACCGACTTGCTGACCGGCTTCAAGTCGGCGCGCACGGGCCGCAACTTCAAGGCGTTCCTGGTCAAGCAACCGGACGGCAAGATCGGCTTCGAATTCGAGCCGCGCGGCGAAGGCAAGGGCAAGCCCGGCGCCAAGACCGCGGCGAAGAAGACGACCGCTGCGGCTAAAACGCCTGCCGCCAAGAAGGCGCCGGCCAAGACCGCAGGCAAGACGGCAGCCAAGAAGGCGCCGGCACGCAAGAAAGCCGCTGAAACCGAGGCCGACGAGGAAAGCACCAGCGAGACCTGAACGCGGTTTCGCAGGGACCAACGCAAACGGGAGGACGCTGTCCTCCCGTTTTGCTTTGGCGATAGGGCGTGGCTTATGCGGCTTCGCTCAGGCCTCGGCCGGCGCGCGCCTCGCTGTGCTTGACCTCCATCGCCTGGGCCAGCATGTAATCGATGAACGTGCGTACCTTTGTCGGCAGGAACTTGCGGCTCGGATACACCAGCGACAGCGACCGATGCGGCAGCTTGTATTGCGGCAGGACGCGCACCAGGCGTCCAGACTCCAGGTCCGGCCGGGCCATGTACGACGACAGAATCGCGATGCCCATGTCGGCGAGCACCGCGCGGTGCATGAGTTCGGCGTTGCTGGTGACGAGCGAGGGCTGCACCGGCACCGAAATCGACTGGCCGTCGGCGGTGCTCATCTCCCACTCGTGGCGCAATTGCGGGTGCCACATCGCAATGACTCGGTGCTCGGCAATGTCTTCGGCGCGCTGCGGCGTGGAATGCTGGCGGAGATAAGCGGGAGTGGCTGCCATGACCATCTCGGCGGAAATCATGCGGCGCGCCACCAGGTGCGAGCCGAGGCCGAGTTCCGAGACCATGATGCCGACGTCGCGGCCGTCCTCGACGATGTCGATCGGGCGGTCGGACAGCGCCACGTCAAACGTCACCTCGGGATAAAGCTGTTGGAAGCGCGCGAGCAACATCGGGAGCACATGCAGCCCGAACATGACAGGGGCAACGATGCGCAGGCCACCGACCAGTGCCTGGCTGCGCGACGTGGCGAGCGATTCCGCCTCGTCAATGTCGAGCAGGATCTGCGCACAGCGCTGCAGGTAGGTTTCGCCCACGTCGGTCAGCGACAGGCTGCGCGTGGTGCGGTTGAGCAGGCGCGTGCCGAGATGCGCCTCAAGGTCGGCCACGTAACGTGTGACCACGGCATTGCTCATCGACAGATGCTGGGCCGCCCGGGCGAAGCTGCCAAGCTCCACCACCTTGGAAAACACCCGCATCGACTGCAAACGATCCATTCCAGCCTCTCACATAATTTGTTGTCAAAAATAGAACAAATCTGTCGTGACAGCAAATGTTTAATATTGACACAAGCAATTCACTGCCTAGGGGCGTTCCTTGAATGTGAGTGCACGCTCATGTGAGAATGCCGCCCCAGTTACGTTTACGATGTTTCGTTGCCAGGGCTGCGTATCCGACTTCTCACCGATTGACGCAACAGCAGATTTGCGCAGAGACTCTATACCGAGCGGTAGATTTTTTGGGATTCGTCTTGCGCGAGGTCATGTTTGACCCGAATCGTGGGTGGAACGCGGTCTTGCGCAAATCGGTGCGGCGGTGGCCATATGGCTTCGCCATACTCGACCAATGGATGCCGCGAACCCTGACCCGCATGAGCGCCCCGCAACGAGGGCAGCCATCACGGCCGATGTGTCGCCCCGCGATGCCGGCGGCCGAGGAGACACCACATGACCATCCAGAACCGCGAACCGGTCAATTATCTGGCGGGCGAGATGCCCCTGCACCGGTATTGCGCCCATCATGCGCAGCAGACGCCCGAGCGCATCGCGCTGCTGTGGTACGGCCGCACGATCTGCTGGCGGGAGCTGGACCAGGCCTCGACGCGGCTGGCGGTGCAGTTGCAGCGGTTGGGCGTGACACGCGGCGATCGCGTTGCGCTGTTTCTGCACAACTGTCCGCAAGCCATCGTGGCCCATCTGGCCACGGCCAAGCTGGGCGGCATCGTCGTGCCGTGCGGGCCGCTGTCGCGTCAGCACGAACTGCGCGACCAACTGGCCGATTGCGGCGCCAAGATTCTGGTGGCGGCGGCTGACCTGATGCCCATTGTCGAGGCCGCGCGGCCGGGTACGTCTGTCACGACTGTCATTACCACGCGCTATGCCGATCTGCAGCCTTCGCAGCCCGCGTGCCGCAAGGCGCTGGCCGTGCCGCCCGAGTTGATTGCCGCCGATGCCTCGTCTGCTCCGCCGCTCAGGAACAAGCCGGGTGCCGCGCAGCTCGACCTGATGCAACTAATGGCTGAACCCGTGGATGTGGCCGAGCGCGATGCCGTGGCTGCCATCACCGTTGACCTCGACGAAGTGGCGCTGATGGTCTACACCTCGGGCACCACAGGCCGCCCGAAGGGCGCCATGCTTACGCACCGCAACGCGCTGTACAAGACCGCTGTCACGGTGCAGGTCAGCGGCATCCATGCTTCGGACGTGATGCTGGCGGTGGCGCCGCTGTCCCATATCGCCGGCATGCTGATGGGCATGAACGTGATGCTGTATTCCGGCGCGACGACCATCCTGCTCTATCGGTTCGATCCCCTGGCCGTGCTGCAGGCCATCGACCGCTACCGCGTGACACGCTGGTACAGCATGACGCCAATGAACCTGGCCGTCATGGCGCATCCGGACGCCGCGCAGTACCGTATGGAATCCTTGGTGGCCAACCCATGCACCAGCTTCGGCGTCACGCTGACCGAAGCCATTGCCGAGCAGTGGCGTGCTTTTGCCGGCCCGCAGTGCCGCATCTATGAAGCGGCCTATGGCCTGTCGGAAACCCACACCTGCGATGCCATCACGCCTGCCGATGCGCCACGCTGGGGGTGGCACGGCAAGATCGTCCCGCAGACCGAGGTACGCATCGTCGACCCGCATACCGGCGCCGAACTGCCCCCCGGCCAAGCGGGCGAAATCACCATCCGCAGCCCGGGCGTGTTCCGTGGCTACTGGCAGCGCGACGAGGCCACGCGCGCCGTCCTGCACAACGGCTTTCTGCGCACTGGGGATATCGGCCAGGTCTCGCCCGACGGCTGGCTGCAATGGCAGGGCCGCATCAAGGAGATGATCAAGGTGTCGGGCTACAGCGTGTTTCCGGAAGAGGTCGAGGCGCTCCTCTCGCGCCACCCGGGCATCCGCCAAGTGGCCGTGACGCCCATCCCCGATCCCGACAAAGGTGAAGTCGTCTGCGCGCACGTGGTGCCGATGAACGGCGTGACGCTCTCGGAAGCCGAGCTGATTGCCTGGTCGCGCGACAACATGGCGCCGTACAAGGTGCCGCGGCGCGTGAAGTTCCATGATGCGCTGCCCGCTACCGCAACGGGCAAGGTGCTGCGAAGGTTGCTGCGCGAAGAAGCCATCGCCGCCTGAAAACGAAACGGCCGCCAAATTCTGGCGGCCGTTTTGTCAGGTCTGCACGAAGCGTTTCTGCCGGGCGATGCTCATCAGGATGCCGATGCCCATGCCCAGCGTGACAAGCGCTGTCCCCCCGTAACTGATGAGCGGCAGCGGCACACCCACGACAGGCAGGATGCCGCTCACCATGCCCATGTTGACGAAGGCGTAAGTAAAGAAGATCAGCGTGATCGACCCAGCCAGCAGGCGCCCGAACAGCGTCCCGGCATTGGCTGCAATAAAGAGCCCACGCAAGATCAGCAGCAGATACAGGAACAGCAGCACGCCGTTGCCCACCAGCCCGAACTCCTCCGAATACACCGCGAAGATGAAGTCGGTGTGCTTCTCGGGGATGAACTCCAGGTGGGTTTGCGTACCCTTCAGCCATCCCTTGCCTGTCACACCGCCCGAGCCGATGGCAATGATCGACTGGATGGTGTGGAAGCCCTTGCCGAGCGGGTCGGTGGTCGGGTCGAGCAGCGTACACACGCGGTGTTGCTGGTAGTCGTGCAGGATCGGCCAGTTCACGCCAGGAGCGCAGATGCGCGATTCGAACGACACCACCAGCGTGATCGCCGTGACAGCAATTACCAGCACCGGCACGATCAGCCGCCACGACAGCCCGGCAAAGTAGATCACGTAGATGCCTGCCGCCAGCACCAGAAGCGCGGTGCCCAGGTCCGGCTGCTTGGCGATCAGTCCCACGGGAATCAGAAGCAGCAAGGCTGCCGCCAGATAGTCATACCAGTGGATCACGCCCTCGCGCTTCTGGAAGTACCACGCCAGCATGAGCGGCATGGCGATCTTCATGATCTCGGAAGGCTGTACCACCACGCCGATATTGAGCCACCGCCGCGCGCCCTTGCGGATCAGCCCGAACGCCGCCACGCCGATCAACAGCGCCACGCCGACGGTGTAGAGCGGCACCGCAAAGCGCATCAGCGTTTGCTGCGGCAGGTTGGCGATGATCCACATCAGCACGAACGACAGCAGGATGTTGCGGACCTGGTCTTCCACCCGGCCCGGCATGTCGATGGCGGCCGAATACAGCGCGACCAATCCCGTGCCGAGCAGCAGGAAGACGATCAGCGCCAGCGGGCCATCGAAGCCGGTGAAGAGCGACTTGATGATGTTGAATATGCGGCGCTTGTCCAGTTTGTCCATGGCGAGATCCTCAAGCGCAAATATCAGGGTGCGGCCGGCTTGGAGGCCGGTTTCTGCGCGGGCTTCGGCGCCGGCTTGTTACCCGGCTTGGCGTCCTTCGCGCCCTTTGGCGTGGCCGCCGGGGCCGCCGCCGGTGCGGCAGCGTTGCCACGTCCGCGCGGTGGCAGTTCGGGTGCCGGTTGTGCATGCGACAGCGCTTGCAGCACCTGGGCGTCCAGCGTGGCCGGGGCGATAGCTTCGGCGCTGGTGCCGGCTTCGCGCAGGGCCGGTGCCACCAGGTCGGGCGACAGCGGCGGCGCGCTGCGGGTGGCGCCTGATGCCACCGACGATGCGGCCGGCGCCGAAGCGGCGACCACGGCACTGGCGGCGGGGGCTGACACGCCTGAAGCGGCAGCCACCCCGGACGCCGCCTCTGCAGCCACTTGGGGCGCAGCCGTCGCGCTGGCAATGGTGGCCGTCTTGCCGGTCGAGAACACACTCGGCGTATCCACCGGCGGTTGCTGCTGCGGCTTGGGCGCGGTGGCGGCCAGCTCCGCGGGCCATTTGCCTGTCAGGTAATAGTCCATGACCGCACGTGCAATTGGCGCGGCCGACGCGGCACCAAAGCCGGCGTTTTCCACGATGAGTGCCAGCGCGATCTTCGGATGGTCCGCCGGCGCGAACGCCTCGAACAGCGCGTGGTCGCGCTTGTTTTCGGGAATGGCGTGGTGGTTGTACTTCTCGTTCTTGCCCAGCGAGTACACCTGCGCCGTCCCCGTCTTGCCCGCCGACACGTATTGCGCACCGATGAACGCCTTGGCTGCCGTACCGGCCTGGTTCACGCCCACCATGGCTCGCTTGATCACGTCGATGTTCGCCTGCTTGAGCGGGATCCGGTAGCTCTCTGTCGGCACCGTCAGCGCGCGCGACTTGGACAGCGAATCTTCGACCGCCTTCACCAGGTGAGGCTTCATCACCACGCCGTTGTTTGCCAGCGTCGATATCGCATGCGCGAGCTGCAGGATGGTGAAGTTGTTGTAGCCCTGGCCGATGCCCAGCGAGATGGTTTCGCCGTCGTACCACTTCTGCTGTTCGGGCCGCTTGTAGGCTTTGCGCTTCCAGTCGGTGGACGGCAGGATGCCGGTGCGCTCGCCCTCGATGTCGATGCCCGTGACCTGCCCGAAGCCGAAGGGCTTCATGAAATCGTGAATGGCATTGACGCCCATGTCGTTGGCGAGCCGGTAGTAATACGTGTCGCACGACATCACGATGGACCGGTACATGTCGACCCAGCCGTGGCCGCCCGGAACGTCGTCGCGGAACGTGTGGTTACCCAGCGTGAACGAGCCGGGATCGGCCATGCCCCACTGCGGCGTGCGCTTGCCCAGTTCGAGCGCGCCCAGCGCCATGAACGGCTTGTACGTCGAGCCGGGCGGATACGTGCCGCGCAGCGGGCGGTTCAGCAGCGGCTTGTCCGGCGAGTTGTTCAGCTCGCCCCAGGTCGCGCTGTCGATGCCTTCAATGAACAGGTTCGGATCGAACGTCGGCTTGGAGACGAAGGCGAGGATGTCACCCGTTTCGGGTTCGATCGCCACCAGTGCGCCGCGGCGGTTGCCGAAGAGCTGCTCGGCCAGCCGCTGCAGGTTGATATCGAGCGACAGGATCAGGTTGTTGCCCGGCGTTGCCTGCGAGGTCGACAGCGTGCGGATCGGCCGCCCGCCCGCGCTCACTTCCACCTCTTCGTAGCCGGTCAGGCCGTGCAGCTCAGTCTCGTAGCTCTGTTCGATGCCGACTTTGCCGATGTATTCCGTGCCGCTGTAGTTGTTGGAATCCTTGCGCGGGTCATACGCCACGCCGGGCTGGCTGTTGGCATCGCTCATGTTGTCGATGCGGTCCAGGTCGCGCTCGGAAATCCGGCCGATGTAGCCGATCACGTGCGATGCCGATTCGCCCAGCGGGTATTGGCGGAATAGCCGCGCATGCACGTCCACGCCCGGAAAGCGGAAGCGCTGCGCCGAGAAGCGTGCCACTTCCTGATCGGTCAGCTGACTGCGGATCGGCAGGCTTTCGAAGCTGCGCGCATCTTCCATCAGGCGCTTGAAGCGGCGGCGGTCGCGCGGCTGGATATCGACCACCTGGGCGAGCTGGTCGATGGTGTTGTCCAGCGTGTCCTGCAGCTTGGACGGCGTGATCTCCAGCGTGTACGCCGAATAGTTGCGCGCCAGCACCACGCCGTTGCGGTCCATGATGATGCCGCGATTGGGCTCGATTGGCGCCACCGAGATGCGGTTGTCCTCCGCCTTGGCCGAATACTGCTCGTGCTTGACCTCCTGCAGCCAGAAGAAACGCGCCAGCAGCAGCCCGAAGCAGACGAGCACGAACAGGGCGGCTGCCGCCAGCCGCAGGCGGAAGCGCGACAGCTCCTGCTCGACGTTGCGGATTTCGGTCATGCCAGGTGAGGGCGAATAGCGGGGTGCATCAGATCGGCCGCCTTAGATGGGCCGAGTTTCATCGACGCTCTCCGGGCGCCGCTGCGGCGCCAGCAGGAACGCGTTTGCGAATGGCCACAAGGCGGCTTCGATCAGCGGTGGCAGGATGACCTGCCAGTCCGGCAGGTGCGCGCCCATCAGCAGGCGGATGACGATCGGTACGGCGTGCGCCAGCACCAGCAGCGGCAGCACATGCAGCGCCTGCGACAGCACCGAGAACCACAGCACGCGCCGGTGAATCGTGATCGCGAAGTACGACAGCATCGTGTACGCCATCGCGTGTTCGCCAAGCAGGCGCGCTTCGTGCACGTCCATCAACAGACCCAGCAGGAAGGCCACCACCATGCCCACGCGGCGCGGCTGATGGATGTTCCAGAACACCAGCACGAGTGCCACCAGATCGGGAATCCACTGCATGTGGCCCCACGGCATCAGGTTGAACAGGAACGCCAGCACGAAGCTGAAAGCGATGAAGCCCGGGTTGACCGGGCGCAGCAGATATTGGGGCGAGTTCATGATCGATGGCCTCGCTTCAGCGTTTTTGCGCTGAATCGGTGTCCAGCGGATTGCCGTCGGCGTCGGTCGGGCGCGGCGGCGGAGCGTTTTCTTCAGCTGCGGGCGCGGGGCCCGGCACATTGGCCTCGGCGGCGGCGCGTGCAGCGCGGTCCTTCTCTTCGCGCGCGTTGCGTGCAGCGTTCTTGCCCTTGGGCACTGGCGCCGGCGACAGATCCGTCGGCGGCGGGAAGCCCGATTCGTACTTCACGATCAGCAGGTGCCGGTTGCTGCGGATACCGGCCACCGGTTCGCAGACCACCCGCGAGAAAGCGGTGTCGGCCTTGCGCTCGATTTGCGAAATACGAGCCACCGGCAGGCCCGCAGGATAGACGCCATCCAGCCCGGACGTGACCAGCAGGTCGCCCTGCTGCAGATCGGCCGAGGCAGCCATGAAGCGCAGGTCCAGCGCACCCGGTCGGGCACCGCCAAAGGCTACGCTGCGCAGGCCGTTGCGCACGACCTCCACGGGAATCGCCTGGTCCTTGTCGGTCAGCAGCGTGACTTGCGATTCAAACAGCGACACGCGCGTCACCTGACCAACCACGCCGCGATCATCGATGACCGGGTAGCCCGCGCGCACACCGTCCTTGGAGCCGCGATCGATCACGATGCGCTGCGTATAAGGGTCACGCGCCTCGTAGAGGACTTCCGCCGCCACCGTGGGCACCGCCGCGTGCTGTTTCAGATTGAGCAGCGTACGCAGATTGCGGTTTTCGGCTTCGAGCTGCGAGGCGCGCAGCGATTGCTGCGCCTGGGCAACGGCCGATTCGCGCAGGCTGCGGTTATCAACAGCCAGCTTGGTGGACGATTGCGTGTATTCGAGTGCGGCGCGTGCCGTATCGCGCGGGATCAGCACCAGGCGCTCGACGGGGTACAGGATGACCGACACGACTTGCCGGACCACGCCCAGCACGGACATGCGGGCATCGATCACCAGCAGCGCAAGCGCGAGCGCGAGCAAAGCGACCAGCCGCGCGGTGGCGGACGGGCCCTGCTTGAAGAGGGGCGGCGGGGAGTAATCCATGACCCGGACGCTTCAAATGGGCACGGCAGACGCGTGACGGTCAACGTCAAGGTCAACGGCCTGCCGGCAACAGATTGGGTGTGGCGCTGGTGCGGTGCCCAAGCCCTTGGCGGGCGGAGCACGGCGCACCGGCGCAAGACGCATCTCAGCGGTCCGCGAAGGCGGCTGGCGTGACCACAATCGTAGTCACGAAATCGGTCACAACAGCGGAACGCGGATCGGCGTGGCGCATGGTCCCGTTATTCGTACGAGAAGATGCTGCCGAGCTTGTCCATGCGTTCGAGCGCCATGCCTGAGCCACGCACCACGCAGGTCAGCGGGTCTTCGGCCACCAGCACGGGCAGGCCGGTTTCTTCGGCCAGCAGGCGGTCGAGGTCGCGCAGCAGCGCGCCGCCGCCGGTGAGCATCATGCCGCGCTCGGCAATGTCGGCGCCCAGTTCCGGCGGGGTTTGTTCCAGGGCGATCTTCACCGAGGAGACGATCTGGTTCAGCGGGTCTGTCAGCGCTTCCAGGATTTCGTTGGACGACACCGTGAAGGCGCGCGGAATGCCTTCCGACAGGTTGCGGCCCTTCACTTCCATTTCGCGCACTTCCGAACCCGGGAAGGCCGAGCCGATTTCCTTCTTGATGGCTTCGGCGGTCTGTTCGCCGATCAGCATGCCGTAGTTGCGGCGGATGTAGTTGACGATGGCCTCGTCGAACTTGTCGCCGCCCACGCGCACGCTGCCCTTGTAGACCATGCCGCCCAGCGAGATGATGCCCACCTCGGTGGTGCCGCCGCCAATGTCCACCACCATCGAACCCGACGGCTCCGACACCGGCAGGCCGGCGCCAATGGCAGCGGCCATCGGCTCTTCAATCAGGTACACCTGCGACGCCCCGGCGCCGAGCGCCGATTCACGGATGGCGCGGCGCTCGACCTGGGTCGACCCGCACGGCACGCAGATGATGATGCGCGGGCTCGGGCGCAGCAGCTTGGTGTCGTGCACCATCTTGATGAACTGCTTGAGCATCTGCTCGGTGACGGTGAAGTCGGCGATCACGCCGTCTTTCATCGGGCGGATCGCCTCGATATTGCCCGGCACCTTGCCCAGCATCTGCTTGGCTTCCTTACCGACGGCCTGGATGGTTTTCTTGGCGTTCGGGCCACCTTCCTGGCGAATGGCCACCACCGACGGCTCGTCAAGGACGATGCCCTTGTCGCGGACGTAGATCAGGGTGTTGGCGGTGCCGAGGTCGATCGCGAGATCGTTGGAGAAATAGCTGCGCAAAAAGCCGAACATCGAATGAATCCTGTTTTTCGAGTCATGGGCGGCCCAGCAGCAGGACTGCGGCGCAACGGCTGCACCAACGCGCAGACCTCGCACGGGCATGCCATGCGGTCCGATCCTGCTACTGCGCTCCCGGGAATGTCGCGGGCTCCGTGGTGATCGACGGTGGGGTGCCGTGGCACTGGCCATCCTGCCGAGGCTGGGCCGCCCGGAGAGGGGGCCCCCAAGGAACCTTTGATTAAGTGTCGCCTGATGCTGACGGTGCGACTGCCGGGAGGTTCCCGGGGTACTTAATCAGAGGGTCCGTGACTGCACGAAGTCGCCTGCTGACTTAGAAATTTAGTCGGCAATCATACCTTATAATTCGGGCACTCTGCGGGTATTCGGCGGGCGTTTGGCGCCAAAATTGCGGCAAATCGGCGCTGCCAGGGCCCAACCTGGGCGCCCCTTGCGCGCAGTAGCCGTCGCTTGTCGTACGTTGCCCGCCCGCCGCTGCACTCACTGACCCATTCCGATGGCACTCGAACTCTCCGACGTCAAACGCATCGCCCACCTCGCCCGTATCGAAATCTCCGAAGGCGAGGCCACGCAGACCCTCACCCAGCTCAACCAGTTTTTCTCGCTGGTCGAGCAGATGCAGGCCGTGGACACCACCGGCATTGAGCCGATGGCCCACCCGATCGAGCAGGTTCAGGCGCAAGCACAGCGCTTGCGCGACGATGCCGTCACCGAGGCCGACCGCCGCGCGGACTACCAGCAATGCGCGCCGGCCACCGAAGCAGGCCTGTACCTCGTGCCCAAGGTGATCGAGTAATTCGCGTAAACGGCGCTCCCGCGCCTGCCTTGAGCCCACTCCATTCGACGTCGCCGGCGCTTGCCGGCAGCCCATCCGAACGTATTCGATGACCGCATCCACGATCAAAGCCCTGTCCGCCCAACTCGCCGCCAAGGAGGTTTCGGCGGAGGAACTGGCGCGCCATTACCTGTCGCGCATCGAGGCCGGGGCGCACCTCAACGCCTTTACCCACGTCGACGCCGAGGCAACGCTTGCCCAGGCCCGGGCCGCCGACGCGCGCATCGCAGCCGGTAACGGGGCGCCGCTGACCGGCGTGCCGATTGCGCACAAGGACGTGTTCGTCACGCGCGGCTGGCGCGCCACGGCGGGCTCCAAGATGCTCGGCAATTACACCAGCCCGTTTGACGCCACCGTCGTCGAGCGCCTGGGCGCGGCCGGCATGGTGACGTTGGGCAAGACCAACATGGACGAGTTTGCGATGGGCTCGTCCAATGAGAACTCGGCCTTCGGCGCGGTCAAAAACCCCTGGAACGTCGAGCACGTGCCGGGCGGCTCGTCGGGTGGCTCGGCGGCGGCGGTGGCGGCCGATCTGGCGCCCGCTGCAACGGGAACGGACACGGGCGGCTCGATCCGCCAGCCGGCATCGTTCTCGGGCATCACGGGCATCAAGCCGACGTACGGCCGTGTGTCGCGCTACGGCATGATCGCCTTTGCCTCGTCGCTGGATCAGGGAGGCCCGATGGCGCGCACGGCCGAAGATTGTGCGCTGCTGCTGTCTGCCATGGCTGGCTTCGACCCGCGCGATTCCACCAGTCTGGAACCCGGCCGCGGTGGCGACGTGGAAGACTTCGGCCGCCTGCTCGGCCAGCCGCTGCAAGGCGCCGATGCTGCGCGCCCGCTGGCCGGCCTGCGCATTGGTCTGCCCAAGGAGTATTTTGGCGAAGGCTTGGCCGAGGACGTGCGCACCACGGTGCGCGCCGCGCTGGCCGAGCTGGAAAAGCTCGGCGCCACGCTGGTCGACATCAGCCTGCCGAAGACCGAACTGTCGATCCCGACGTACTACGTGATCGCCCCGGCCGAGGCGTCGTCCAACCTGTCGCGCTTTGACGGTGTGCGTTACGGCCACCGCGCGGCGGAATACCGCGATCTGGCCGACATGTATCGCAAGTCCCGCGCCGAAGGGTTTGGCTGGGAGGTCAAGCGCCGCATCCTGGTGGGCGCCTATGTGCTGTCCCACGGGTATTACGACGCCTATTACCTCCAGGCGCAGAAGATCCGCCGCATCATCGCGCAGGATTTCCAGAACGTGCTGGCCGGTGCCAATCGCCAATGCGACGTGATCATGGGTCCGGTTGCCCCGACTGTCGCCTGGAAACTGGGCGAGAAGACGAGCGACCCCGTGCAGATGTACCTGGCCGACATCTTCACGCTGTCGACCAGCCTGGCTGGCCTGCCGGGCATGAGCGTGCCGGCCGGTTTCGGCGTCAACGGTTTGCCGGTTGGCTTGCAGATCATCGGCAACTATTTTGAAGAGGCACGCATGCTGCAGATTGCGCATGCGTTCCAGCAGGCGACCGACTGGCACAACCGCCAGCCGGCGGCCTGAGGCCCGTTCCGACGTACCCGCTCCGCGCAGGAGGCACGCATGAACCACCGCATCCGCACTGCACTCGGGCTGGCGCTTGCCGCCGGCCTGCTGGCGGCGTGCGTGCCGATTCCGCTGCCGTCCATTCCGGGCATCAGCCGCCCGTCGAAGCCGCCGCCGATCTCCGACCGCCGCATCGACATCAACGGCTACTGCAACCAGACCGAGGAAGACGGCTTCCGCGAGCAGGCGACGCTCACCGTGGCCGACAACAACGTCAGCGCCATGCAATGGCAGTTGTGGGTCGGCCGGCGCGGTTCGTGTCAGTTCGACCTGTCGACGTTCCAGCAGACCAAGCGCCGCCCCAGCATCGAGCTGCGCGAGCGCTACGGCAAGTGCACGCTGATGGTTTGGCAGGACCCACGCCGCGTCACGCTGGCACACGCCAACTGCGAAGCGCATTGCACGCCCGGCATCTATGACGAAGCCTGGCCGGTGATGTTCGACCCGCAAACGGGCCAATGCGCCCGGAATGCCCGGTGATGCGTACATCGCTCCGTGTGCTGGCGGCGCTGGCAAGCGCCCTGGCGCTGCACGCCGCTGCACAACCGACGCCGGACGCCGAAGGCGCCTTGCCTGACATGCCGGCTGCGCGTGCGCCATCATCAGCAGAATTGGGCGTGCAGACGGTGGAGATTCCGCGCGCGTCGATGAAGGACGCCGAGGATGCACCGCAAACGCTGACCGCCTACTGGGTCGCATCGCCCGTCAAGGCACCTGCGACCGGCGCACCGGTGGTGATCGCGCTGCACGGCTGCAGCGGCCTCTATACGCAGGCCGGGGCGGATGCCAAGGCGCTGGGCTCGCGGTATCGCGGGTATGCGCAGTGGCTGGGCGCGCGGGGCTATGCGGTGGTGTTTCCCGACAGCTTCGGCCCGCGCGGTAAGCCGCATGGCATCTGCACCGAACGTACTGCCACGCGCGATATCAATGGCGCGGTGCGCCGCGCCGACGTGCTGGCGACGATCCGCTGGGTAGCCGGGCAGCCGGGCGTGGATGCGCGCCGCATTGTTCTGCTGGGTTGGTCCAACGGCGCGCAGGCCGTGCTGGAGGCCGTGGATGCCAGCCGCGCCTGGCCCGTCGATACGCCTGGGGTCAATCGCGCGGTGGCGTTTTACCCGGGCTGTGCGTCGGCGCAGAAACGGCTCGACTATCGGCTGAATGCGCCGTTGCTGCTGCTGGCCGGCGGCAACGACGACTGGACGCAGGCCGACCACTGCCAGGCGCTGCAGACTGCCGTCCTGGCCCGCCAGCCGCAGGCCCGTTTCGAGCTGGACATGTTTGGCGGCGCGTACCACGGCTTTGATGGCACGGCGCCGGTCAAGGAGCGCAACGGCATCCCGAAGGGGCGTCGCTATGGAACGGTCACGGTCGGTGGCGATCCGGCGGCGCGCGAAGCGGCGTTTGGGAAGCTCGCGGCGTGGCTCGATGCGCCGCACCCCTGATCGCAGCAACGCAAGAACACCTGAATACTGAGTACCTAGACATTCACACCACAACAATCGACAGGACACACGCAACATGCAATGGGAAGTGGTGATCGGCCTCGAGACGCACACGCAGCTCTCGACGGTCTCGAAGATTTTCTCTGGCGCCTCCACCGCCTTCGGCGCGGCGCCCAACACGCAGGCGGCGCCGGTTGACCTGGCGCTGCCGGGCGTGCTGCCGGTGCTGAATAAGGGCGCCGTCGAGCGTGCCATCGTGTTCGGTCTGGCCATCGGCGCCAAGATCGCGCCCAAGAGCATCTTTGCGCGCAAGAATTACTTCTACCCCGATCTGCCCAAGGGCTACCAGATCAGCCAGTACGAGATTCCGGTGGTGCAGGGCGGCACGCTGACCATCCAGGTGGAAGGCAAGAACGGTCAGCCCGGCTATGAGAAGACCGTGCAACTCACGCGTGCGCACCTGGAAGAAGATGCGGGCAAATCGCTGCACGAAGACTTTGCCGGCATGACTGGCATCGACTTGAACCGTGCCGGCACGCCGCTGCTGGAAATCGTGACCGAGCCCGACATGCGCAGCGCCGCCGAGGCCGTGGCCTATGCCAAGGCACTGCACGCGCTGGTGATGTGGCTGGGCATCTGCGACGGCAACATGCAGGAAGGCAGCTTCCGCTGCGACGCGAACGTGTCGGTGCGCCGGGGCCCGGACGCACCGTTCGGCACGCGCTGCGAAATCAAGAACCTCAACTCGTTCCGCTTCCTGGAAGAGGCGATCAACTACGAAGTGCGCCGCCAGATCGAGCTGATCGAAGACGGCGGCACCGTGGTGCAGGAAACGCGCCTGTACGATCCGGACCGCAAGGAAACGCGCTCGATGCGCAGCAAGGAAGACGCGCAGGATTACCGCTACTTCCCCGATCCCGACCTGCTGCCGCTCGTGATCGGCGACGACTGGGTCGAGCGCGTGCGCGCCACGTTGCCCGAACTGCCGGCCGCCATGGCTGCGCGCTTTGAATCCGCCTACGGCCTGCCGAAGTACGACGCCAGTATCCTGACCGCCACCAAGTCGACCGCTGCTTACTTCGAAGCCGTGGTGACTGATGCCGGTGCCGCGAACGCCAAGGCTGCCGCCAACTGGATCATGGGCGAGGTCGCCTCGAACCTGAACCGCGCCGATCTGGACATCGATGCTGCGCCGGTGTCGCCTGCGCAACTGGCCAAGCTGCTTGCGCGCATTGCCGACGGCACGATCAGCAACAACACCGCCAAGAAAGACGTCTTCCCCGCCATGTGGGCCGGCGAACACGGTGGCGATGCCGACGCGATCATCGCCGAGAAGGGCCTGAAGCAGATGTCGGACTCGGGCGAGCTGGAGAAGATCATCGACGACGTGCTGGCGGCCAACGCCAAGTCGGTCGAGGAATTCCGCGCCGGCAAGGAGAAGGCATTCAACGCGCTGGTCGGCCAGGCCATGAAGGCCACGCGCGGCAAGGCCAACCCTGCACAAGTCAACGAACTGCTGAAGAAAAAACTGGGCGCAGCCTGATGAGCACCATGAACGCACAAGACGTCGCCAACTACCTGCAGGCGCATCCGGCCTTCTTTGAAGAGCATGCGGAGCTGCTGGCTGCCATCCAGCTCACCAGCCCGCACAGCCACCGTGCCGTGTCGCTGCAGGAGCGCCAGATGGAAATCCTGCGCGACAAGAACAAGCACCTCGAGCTCAAGCTGTCGGACCTGATGCGCCACGGCAACGAGAACGACCGCACGCAGCAGCGCGTGCACGCGTGGACGACGCGCCTGCTGGGCGAGGCCGACACGCATGCGTTGCCGTATGCCGTGCAGGATGGCCTGCGTGAGATTTTCGATGTGCCGGCCGTGGCGCTGCGCGTGTGGCAGGTGGGCGAAGAATTCGCGCACCTGGAAGTCGCGCAGGGCGTCAGCGAGGAAGTGCGCCTGTTTGCGGCCGGCCTGCGTGCGCCGTATTGCGGCGCCAACGCGGGCTTTGAGGCCGCCGGCTGGCTCGATACGTCGGACACTGGCGAGCCCATCGAATCGCTCGCGATTGTGACGCTGCGCGTGCCTGTGCGTGGGGACGCCGATGCCAGCGCTGCGCCGGCATTCGGACTGCTGGTGCTCGGCTCGCCGGACGCCCGCCGCTTCCATGACGGCATGGGCACGACCTACCTCGCGCAGATCGGCGAACTGGCCGCTGCCACGCTCAACCGCCTGCGTGACTGAGCGCAGACCGCCGCATGCCGCAATCTGCACCCGCTGAGGAACATGGCGCTCAGGCGCCGCATCCGCAGATTGCGGCGTACCTTGACGCCCTGAAGTTCGAGCGGCAGCTCTCGCCGCACACGCTGGAGAGCTATACCCGCGAGCTGGCCGTGCTGCAGCGCCTGGGTGCGCAGCACGCTGCCAACGTCGATCTCACGCAGCTGCAGTCGCACCATATTCGCCGCATGATGGCGCAGCTGCATGGCGATGGCTTGTCCGGCCGCAGCATTGCGCGGGCGCTGTCGGCGTGGCGCGGCTGGTTCAAGTGGATGGCGTTGCGCGATGCCGCCGTCACCGCCAACCCGGTCGACGGCGTGCGCGCGCCCAAGAGCCCGAAGCGCTTGCCGAAAGCGCTGTCCGTCGAGCAAGCCGTCGCGCTGATGGAGCAACTGCCCGGCGACGATGCCGAGACGGTTCGCGACCGCGCTGTCAACGAGCTGTTCTATTCGTGCGGGCTGCGGCTCTCCGAGCTGGTCAGCCTGGATATGCGGCACGTGAAGGCCGGCGAGTATGAATCTTCGAGCTGGCTCGACCTGGAAGCGCGCGAGGTGCAGGTGCTTGGCAAGGGCAGCAAGCGGCGCACCGTGCCGGTGGGCACCAAGGCGGCGGAGGCCCTGACCGCATGGCTGGCGGTGCGCGAGCAACTGGCCAAGCCGGACGCGGTGCCTGAAGACGCGCACGCGCTGTTTCTCTCGCCGCGCGGCAAGCGGTTGGCGCAGCGGCAGATTCAATTGCGCATGAAGCGCAACGCCATCGCGGCAGGTGTGCCGGCGGATGTGCACCCGCACGTGCTGCGGCATTCGTTTGCCACGCACATGCTGCAGTCGTCGGGCGATTTGCGTGCGGTGCAGGAACTGCTCGGCCACGCCAGCATCGCCAGCACGCAGGTTTATACTTCGCTCGATTTTCAGCACCTGGCCAAGATCTACGATCAGGCGCATCCCCGCGCGAAGAAGAAGTAGCGCTGCCCGCTTTGCCGGGCGAACCATCCCAGTCGTATGCAAACCCTGATTCTCAAGTCCGGCAAGGAGCGCTCGCTGCTGCGCCGGCACCCGTGGATTTTCGCCAACGCCATCGATCGCGTGGAGGGCAAGCCTGTCTCCGGCGCGACCGTCATCGTACGTGCGCATAACGGCCAGTTTCTGGCGCGCGCGGCGTTCAGCCCCGTCTCGCAGATCCGCGCGCGCGTGTGGTCGTTCGACGAAGCCGAGCCCGTCGACCACGCGTTCTTCAAGCGCCGCATTGCCGCCGCCGTGGCGTACCGTCGCGCGTGGGTGCACGACACCGACGCCGTGCGCCTCGTCATGGGCGAAGCCGACGGCCTGCCCGGCTTGATCGTCGACCAGTACGGCACCGGTGAGACTGGCCAGCTCGTCTGCCAGTTCAGCGCCGCTGGCGCCGAGCACTGGAAGCAGGCGATCGTCGCCGCGCTCATCAAAGAGACGGGTTGCCCCAACGTCTACGAACGCTCCGATGTGAGCGTGCGCGAGCGCGAAGGCCTGGAGCAGATGACCGGCGTGCTGGCTGGCGCCGAGCCTGCCGCAGATCTGTCTGCCACCGAGCACGGCGTGCGCTACTACGTGGATGTGCGCGAAGGTCATAAGACCGGGTTCTACGTCGACCAGCGTGACAACCGCGCACTGGTCGGCGCGCTGGCCAAGGATCGCGACGTCCTCAACTGCTTTTGCTACACCGGCGGCTTCTCGCTGGCGGCGCTCAAGGGCGGGGCGCGCTCGGTGGTGTCGATCGACTCGTCGGGCGAGGCATTGGCGGTGGCCGAGCGCAACGTTGCGCTCAACGGCTTCGATCCGGCGCGCGCCGAGTGGTTGGATGCGGACGTCTTCAAGTCACTGCGCAGCTTCCGCGCAGAAGGTCGTCAATTCGACCTGATCGTGCTGGACCCGCCCAAATTTGCGGCGTCGGCGCAGCAAGTCGATCGCGCGGCACGGGCGTACAAAGAGATCAACCTGGTCGGCATGCAGTTGCTGCGCCCGGGCGGTCTGCTGTTTACGTATTCGTGCTCGGGTGCAATCGACGCAGACCTGTTTCAAAAGATCGTCGCGGGCGCGGCCGCCGATGCCAAGGTGACGGCACGCATCCAGCGCCGGCTTGCTGGCGGTGTGGACCACCCGCTGCTGACGAGCTTCCCGGAAGGCGAATACCTGAAGGGGCTGCTGCTCCAGATCGGCTAGCAATTTGTCGCAATTTTTGGCTTGTCCCGGCAAGCCTCCATTGCGAAGATGCGGTCCTTCGTCTTCCGCATCACGTGCATGGCTTCCAATGCTGCCCATCACGCAACGGGCTGGGCGGCAGGTCTGATTGCCGCCACCGCCGTCGCACAGGCTTCCCATACGTCTCTCGAACATCTCGGCAGCATCCTGGCGTTTTGCGCGGCGGTTGCCGGCAGCACTGCGCCTGACTGGATGGAGGTCGCCTGGTGGACGCGTGCACGCCGCCTCTGGATCACACACCGCACCGCCACCCACTGGGGCATTGGCTGGGTGGCCGTGCTTGTTCTGTCGTACCAGGCGCTGGGCCACGGCCATCTGTGGGCACCGCTGCTGTTCGGCTTCGCCTGCGGCGGGCTGATGCACCTGCTGGCGGACTGGCCCAATCCGTTGGGCGTGCCCTGGATCTGGGGGCGCCATTCCCTGAACTTGTGGAAGAGCGGCCGCTGCGATCTGATCGTGGTGATCCTGGCGTGGGCCGCGGCATGCTGGCTAGTGCGGCCGCTATGGGCCGCGACGGCAACCCGGGTGGTTGAATGGCTCGCCCACCAGGCGCGATGAGCCGGTCGACCGGCATTGTCTGATGGAAGCCGGGCCCGCGAACGACTAAGTTGGAACCGCCGGACGCCGTGCGTCCGAACCCAACTTCGTTTGCGCAACGCTTGCGCAAACGCCCTCACCGGGAGTCGTCGATGACACTGGATGTGACGCGCCAAGACCCTCGCTACAACACGCTCAAACATGGCTTCAACCTGCGCTGGCCGGCGACGGATGCGCAGGCCGCCAGCCGCATCGCCCTCATTGAAAAGGCCGACGATGTGGTGCCCGCCGTGCAGCGCATCATCAACGCGGGTCAGCGCCCGACGGTGCGCAGTGGCGGGCATTGCTATGAGGATTTCGTCTCCAACAACCCGGACGGCACGATCGTCGATTTGAGCTTGCTCGCCACGCCCGAGGTGCACGCCGATGGCACGGTGCGCATTCCGGCCGGCACGCAGAACTGGAACGGTTACCTGGAGCTGTACAAGCGCCACAACGTGACGCTGCCTGGTGGCTCGTGCTATTCGGTGGGTGCTGGCGGGCATATCTGCGGCGGCGGCTATGGGTTGCTCTCACGGCTGCAAGGGCTGACGGTGGATTGGCTCTCGGCCGTTGACATCGTCACGGTGGACAAGACCGGCAAGGCGGCTGCCCGCACGGTGGATGCAGCGCACGATCCCGATCTGTTCCGTGCCTGCCGTGGCGCTGGCGGCGGCAACTTCGGCGTCATCACCGGCTACACGTTCGCCAAGCTGCCCGCGGCACCGCAGGAAGTTGCGCTCGCAACCGTGGCCTTCGACTGGGCCACCATGACGCCGCAGCGCTTTGCAGAACTGCTGCGCATCTACGGCGAATACTGGGAGACGCGCGGCAAGGATCCGGACACGTGGGGCATGTTTTCGCTGCTCAAGCTCACGCACAAATCGTCGGGGCAGATCGTCCTGCTCACGCAGTTCTGCAACCCCGACGGCACGTGCCGCGATCTCTCTGTCCTCAATGATTTTCTGAACCGCTTCCAGGCCTGCGCGCCCACGCCGGTCAAAGGGCGGCCGCCCGGCTACGGCCCCGCGCACAAGCAGGGCGTGGGGCAGCTGCTCTGCTCCAAGCCGCACACCATCGTGCAGTACGACTGGCTGACGGCCACGCAGTATCTGAACGGCTCGGGCGCCAATCAGCGCGGCAAGTACAAGTCGGCTTATATGAAACGCGGCTTCACGGCGCGCGAGGCGCAGCGCATCTATACGCACCTCACGCGGACGATGCCGGGCGTCGATCTGAGCCAGTCGCTGCTGCAAGTCGATTCGTACGGGGGCGCCGTCAACAAGGCCGAGCGCATTGGCGATACGGCTGTGCCGCAGCGGGCGTCGATCATGAAGCTGCAGTACCAGACGTATTGGACGTCTGCCGCCGATGACGCCGGTCACCTGCGCTGGATCAGCGATTTCTACCGCGACGTCTACGGCGCGCCCGATGTGCCCGCGCCGCACAGCGGCACGCCGTACCCCGGCGACCGGTACGAGGGCTGCTATATCAACTACCCCGACGTCGACATGCTGGCCTACCCGTTTTGGCCGCAGCTCTACTACGGCAGCGGCGACCTGTACGCGTTTCTGCAGGATGTGAAGCACCGGTATGATCCGAACAACATCTTCCACCACGCGATGTCCGTGCGTGTTTGATGGAGCCATCCCATGACCAATCGTCTTCGTCGAACTTTCATGCAGTGGACTGGTAGCTTGCCTTTGCTGGGCGCTCTTCCCAAAACCGTCATGGCCCAGGCGGGCGAGCAACCGGCTGCGTCAGGTGTGCAGCCTGTGGGCAATGCGCGCCCTCCCCGTTTCGCCTATGTCGGCACCTACACGTTCAACGCACCGGGCGGCACTGCCGGCGGCCCGGCTGCTCGCGGCATCTACGTGCTGGCGCCGCGCGGCGATGCGTGGACGCAGGTGCAGGTGGTCGAAAGTGCCAATCCGTCGTTCCTGGCCGTGCACCCGAATCAGCGGTTCCTGTACGCCATCAATGAACTGGAGGTCTACGAGGGCCGCCCAAACGGCAGCGCCGAGGCCTATGCAATTGACCCGCACGACGGCAAGCTGACGCTGTTGAATCGTCAGCCGCTGTCGCTATCGGGCACCAACCCCGCGCATGTGGTCGTGTCGCCGGACGGGAAGCACCTGTGCGTGTCGATCTACAGCGGTGGCGCGTACAACCTCCTGCCGATCGGCGAGGACGGCAAGCTTGGCACCGTATCGGGCATCTTCAAGGACACCGGCTCCGGCCCCCGCCCCGAACAGGAAGCGCCGCATGCGCACATGATGTTGTTCGACACCACCGGCCAGCACGTGATCGGCACCGACCTGGGCACCGATCGCATCAACGTGTTCGCCATCGAGGGCGGCAAGCTCGCCCCACGGGATCGCGCGCAGCTCAAGCCCGGCAGCGGCCCGCGGCACCTGGCGCTGCATCCGCAAGGCAAGCTGCTCTACGTCATCAACGAACTTGAGGGCTCGGTCGCCTGCCACGGTTACGACCCCGCCACCGGCCACGTGCAGGAAGAGCGCCAACGCATCTCGACCACCCCTGCCGACTACACCGGCCAGAAGAGCGGCGCCGAGCTGCTGATGCATCCGTCGGGGCGTTTCCTCTACGCCAGCAACCGGAAGCTGAAGTCCGACCACCCGCTGGCCGACAGCGTGGCCGCATTCAGCATTGACGCCTCCGGCAAGCTCGCGCCGCTTCAGTACTGGAGCGAAGGTGTGCACTTCCCGCGCGCGATGACGATGGCGCCCGACGGCAGCTACGTCTACGTGCTCAACCAGAAGGGCGACACCATCCTGCGGCTGCGCATCGACGGTCAGACCGGCAAGCTGGACCAGCCCGTGGTGGTGGCGAAGGTGCCGACGCCCGTGTGTCTGATGTTTGCGGCGTAAGCGGCAACGAAGCGCGAAAAGAAACCCTGGGCGGCGCAAGGCCGCCCAATTGCAACTCAATTGCAGCAACCCGCGCCCCGTGGGACAATCCCGCGCATGAACAGCCGGACCCCGCGCGACGATCTCGTCACTCCGCAATCCCATTCGCCTGAAGAGGCTGCCCGCGCACGCCTGCGCGGCCTGGGTAGCCGTGTGACCGAGCCCCGCGTGCGCGTGCTGGCCGTGCTGATGCAGGGCGCCGATCCGCTCTCGCACCAGGCCGTGTGCGACGCGCTGCCGGACGACTCGGGCATCGACCGCGTGACGGTCTACCGCGTGCTCGACTGGCTCGTGGCCGGCGGCATCGTCCACAAGACGGCGGGGGCGGATCGTGTCTTCCGCTTCAGCCTGGCCGAGCACGACGCCGCGCGCGAAGCGGCGCACCGCTCGCACAGCCACTTCCACTGCACGCAATGTGGGCGCGACTTCTGCCTGGAGGGCGCCGAGCCGCCGGCCATGCCGAAGGCTGGCCTGCCCGCCGGCTTCGCGGCCGACCATGCTGAACTCACCATCAAGGGCGCTTGCGCGGATTGCGCGCATCTGGCGGCCCATCACAAGACAGGAAACGCACCATGTCCAAAATGATCCCGGTCACCATCCTGACGGGCTTTCTCGGCAGCGGTAAGACCACGCTGCTCAAGCGCATCCTGACCGAACAGCACGGCATGAAGATCGCCGTGATCGAAAACGAGTTCGGCGAAGAAAACATCGACAACGACATCCTCGTGCAGGAGGGCAACGAGCAGATCGTGCAGATGAGCAACGGCTGCATTTGCTGCACGATCCGTGGTGACCTGGTGAAGGGGTTGTCCGACCTGCTCACGCGCCGCGACAACGGCCAGATCCAGTTTGACCGCGTGGTCATCGAGACCACCGGTGTTGCCAACCCCGGCCCCGTCGCGCAGACGTTCTTCATGGACGATGAGATCGCCAGCCGCTATCTGCTGGACGCGGTCATCACGCTGGTCGACGCCAAGCACGGCAACATGCAGCTCGACAAGCAGGAAGAGGCGCAGCGCCAGGTGGGCTTTGCCGACGCCATCTTCATCACCAAGAGCGATCTGGTATCCGCCGCCGATGTGGACGCACTGCGCCACCGCCTGCTGCACATGAACCCGCGCGCCCCGATCCGCACCGCCAATTTTGGTGAGACGCCGATCGACACCATTTTCGACCTGCGCGGCTTCAACCTGAACGCCAAGCTGGAGATCGATCCCGATTTCCTGCGCGAAGACGATCATGACCACCAGCACGATCATGATCACGACCACGCTTGCTCGGCAGACTGCGATCACGATCATGGCCATCACCATAGCCACGGTCATCACCATCACCACGGCCATGCTCACCACACGGACCGCATCGCCTCGTTCGTCTTCCGCAGCGAACGGCCGTTCAATTACACCAAGCTGGAGGAATTCCTCTCGGGCGTGCTGAATATCTACGGCGAGAAGCTGCTGCGCTACAAGGGCGTGCTGTATATGGAAGGCGTCGACCGCAAGGTCGTGTTTCAGGGCGTGCACCAGCTCATGGGCAGCGACGTGGGGGGGAAATGGGACGGCGAGACCCCTTCCAACCGGATGGTGTTCATCGGCGTAGACCTGCCGCGCGAAACGATTCTGAAAGGATTGGAGAACTGCCTGGCCTGATTCGGGCGCTTTTCGCCTCCATTTGGGTGGCCCCGCCGCGCGCTTTCAGGCAGAATCCGGGCCGGATTTCCTGTCCGTGTTTCTCCGATAGTTCAGTTAATATCGTTCAGCTACAATAGGTCGATTTAGAAGCACGTCGTCCGAAGCACGTCCGGTAGGAGAGCAGGCGATGGTGACTAAGACCAAGGAAGGACACGGCGCCAACGGTGGTGCCGGGCGGTCCGTAATGGAGTCGGCAGCAGCCCAGGCTGCGCCAGCCACCCGTAGAAAAGCGGCAGGGGGCGCCGCTGCGGGAGAGGCAAAAGGAGGCGCGCGGGGCGGCAAGTCCGCCGCCAGCCAGAACAAGTCCGGTGCATCCCCGCGCAAGGACGACGCGATAGCCGAGACGGCGCGCGATTTACCAGGATCATCTGCAGCAACCATGAGCAGCAAGAAACTACTCACCGAAGCCGAAATCCTGAAGATGAGCGACAAGGATTACATGAACGAGGCGCAGCTCGCCTTCTTCAAGGACCGGCTTGTAAAAATGCGCGATGAAATTCTCGCGAACGCCAACCAGACCACCGAGCACCTGCGCGAGACTGTGATCGTGCCGGACCCGGCTGACCGTGCCACCATCGAGGAAGAGCACGCGCTGGAGCTGCGCACGCGCGATCGTGAGCGCAAGCTGCTCAAGAAGGTCGAACAGTCGATTGCGCGCATCGATGCCAACGACTACGGCTACTGCGACGAAACCGGCGAGCCGATCGGCATTCCGCGCTTGCTTGCTCGCCCGACGGCCACCCTGACGCTGGAGGCGCAAGAGCGCCGCGAAAAGCGCCAGAAGCTGATGGGTGACTGACGCGCGCGTCGCATTCGGTTGAATTTGCAGCCCGGTAACTCACCGGGCTGTTTGCTTTGTTGGGCCACAAACTGAGGCCACTGATCATGTCCCGTCCGCTTCCCGTTACCGTGCTGTCTGGCTTCCTGGGCGCCGGCAAGACCACGCTGCTCAATCACGTGCTCGCCAACCGCGAGGGCAAGCGTGTGGCCGTGATCGTCAACGACCTGTCGGACGTCAACATCGACGCGCAGCTCGTGGGCGATGGCACGGCCACCAGTGCGCAGCTCTCTCGCACCGACGAGCGCATGGTGGAGCTGTCCAACGGCTGCATCTGCTGCACGCTGCGCGAAGACCTGCTCGACGAGATCGCGCGCCTGGCCCGTGAAGACCGCTTCGACTACCTGCTGATCGAGTCGACCGGCGTGGCCGAGCCGCTGCCGATTGCCGAGACCTTTACGTTTGAAGACGAGCAAGGCGACGTGCTGTCCGACCTCGCGCGTCTGGACACCATGGTCACCGTGGTCGATGCCCAGCACTTCCTGGCCGATTACGATGCCGCCGATTTCCTGTCAGACCGCGGCCAGGCACGTGACGAAGACGACGACCGCACCGTCGTCGACTTGCTGATCGAACAGGTCGAGTTCTGCGACGTGATCGTGCTCAACAAGATCGACCTCGTGAGCGATGCCGAGCGCGTGCGTCTGGCCGGCATCCTGCACTCGCTGAACCCGCGCGCGCGCATCGTGCCGGCATCGTTCGGCAAGGTGCCGCTGGACGAGATCCTCAACACCCATCGTTTCGATTTCGATGCCGCATCTGCCGCGCCGGCGTGGCTGGCGGAGCTGCGCGGTGAACACGTTCCGGAGACTGAAGCGCTCGGCATCCGCAGCTTCGTTTATCGGCGCCGCGTGCCATTCCACCCGCAGCGCCTGTGGGATCTGATGCATACCGAATGGCTGCGCGAACACGGCCGCGTGCTGCGCTCGAAGGGTTATTTCTGGCTGGCCTCGCGCATGGACACGGCGGGCAGCTGGGGTCAGGCTGGCGGCGTGATGCGTCATGGCGGTGCCGGCGCGTGGTGGGCTGCGGTGGATGAAGCCGAATGGCCCGACGAGGAAGAAGCCCGCGCAGACATTTCCGACAAGATGCACGACAACGGTGCGCCCGCGCGCTGGGGCGACCGTCGCCAGGAACTGGTCTTCATCGGCACGGATCTGGATGAAGCCGCGCTCATTGCGCAGCTCGATGCCTGCCTGCTGACCGATGCGGAGATGGCTGCCGGGCCAGAAGCCTGGGTCGGGCTGGCCGATCCCTTCCCCGCCTGGGCCTACGACGATCACGACGATGCCGGCTGGGACGAGGACCACGATCACCAACACGGTGACGACTGCGACTGCGGGCACCACCACTGAGCACGCAGACCCCCTGCTTCATCGACGTTGACACCGGCGTCGTCCGGTCCCGACAATCCCCGAACGTTTCGTTTTCGTCATGAACCATCGGGGAGTCGTCATGCCGGTCCTGCGTCTGCTGCGCGCCGCGAACCTGGTCGCTGCGCTGTCTTTTGCCACGGCGCTCTCGGCGCTCACACCGATTGCGGCGCATGCCCAGCCGGCCTCCACGCTGGTGATTGGGCTGTCGAGCGACATCACTTCGCTCGATCCGCACTTCCACAACGTCACGCCCAATTCGAACGTTGCCGAGCATATGTTCGAGGCGCTGATCGCCAAGGACGAGAAGATGCGCCTCAAGCCGGGCCTCGCCACGTCGTGGAAGGCCCTGAGCGATACGGTATGGGAGATCAAGCTGCGCCCTGGCGTGCATTTCCATGACGGCAGCGAATTCACCTCGGCCGATGTCGTCTATTCGCTGGCGCGCCCGGCCACCATCAAGAACAGCCCATCGCCGTTCACGATCTACACGCGTGGTTTCAAGGACGTGACGGCGGTCGACAAGCTGACCGTGCGCATCACCACGAACGGCCCGTACCCGCTGGTGCCGAACGACTTGTCGACCATCTACATGGTGTCGAAGAAGGCCGTCGAAAAAGCGGGCGCGGACGACTTCAACAACGGCCGCGCCATGATCGGCACCGGGCCGTACAAGTTCGTCTCCTTCAACCGCGGCGATCGCGTGGAACTCACGCGCTTTGACGGCTACTGGGGCAAGAAGCCGCAATGGCAGCACGTGACGCTGCGCATCCTGACGGCCGACGCGCCGCGCGTGGCGGCGCTGCTGGCGGGCGACGTGCAGGTCATCGAAAACGTGCCGAGCTCAGACATCAAGAAGCTGTCGACCAACCGGGCTGTGACGGTGTTCAAGATGCCGGTGTTCCGCATGATGTATCTGCACATGGATTCGAACCGCGATGTGTCGCCGTTCGTGACCGACAAGGCCGGCAAGCCGCTGCCGAAGAACCCGCTCAAGGATGCACGCGTGCGCGAGGCGATCTCACTGGCGATCTCGCGCCAAGCCATCGTTGATCGCGTGATGGAAGGCGCTGCCGAGCCGACCGGCCAACTCGTCAACAGCGCGCTGTTCGGCCACGTACCAGGCCTGAAGGCACCTGTGGCGGACCCGGCCGCAGCGAAGAAACTGCTCGCCCAGGCCGGCTACCCCGATGGTTTTGCCATCACGCTGCACGCCACCAACAACCGTTACCCGAACGATGACCGCGTCGCACAGGTGATCGCTTCGATGCTTTCGCGGGTGGGCATTGCCACCAAGGTCGAGACGCTGCCATCAGCGTCGTTCTTCACGCGGGCGAACAAGTTGGACTTTTCGTTTCTGCAAGCCGGCTGGGGTGCGGATACCGGCGAAGTCAGTTCGAGCCTGAAGGCGCTGCTTGCGACCTACGACCCAGCGCGCGGCTGGGGGGCGTCCAATCGCGGACGCTATTCGAACCCGGCGCTTGATGCCAAGCTGGCGGAAGCTCTGCAGACATTGGATGACAGCAAGCGCGAGAGGCTGCTGCAGGAAGCCACGGAGATCGGCATACGCGATTACGGTGTGATTCCGCTCTACTTCAACATCAACGTGTGGGCTGCGCGCAAGGGTTACACGGTGGTGCCGCGTCTGGATGAGCGCACCTATGCGTTCGATGTGACCCACTGAAACGGTAAGAAGCCCAGCAAGAAGCGATTTCCGGCGCACAAAAAGTGTGCGCTGTGACGGAAATCAGGCTTGAAATCCTCGGGGCTGGCGTCAAGTATGAAGTTCTTTGGCCGGCCCGCTGGGGGTCGCGCCAAGCCGGACCCCTAGGAACAAGCGCATGGAACAGTATCACGGCACCACCATCGTCAGCGTGCGGCGCGGCAACCACGTCGCGCTCGGCGGCGACGGCCAGGTCACGCTGGGCAATATCGTGATGAAAGGCTCGGCTCGCAAAGTGCGCGCCATCCATGATGGCAAGGTGCTGGTCGGCTTTGCCGGCGCCACCGCCGACGCCTTCTCCCTGCTCGACCGTTTTGAAGCCAAGTTGCAGAAGCACCAGGGCAACCTGCTGCGCTCCGCCGTCGACCTGGCCAAGGACTGGCGCACCGATCGCGCCCTGCGCCACCTTGAAGCCATGCTGATCGTCGCCGACCGCGAAGCCACGCTCGTCATCACCGGCAACGGCGATGTGCTTGACCCGGAAGGCGGTATCGCTGCCATCGGCTCGGGCGGCTCGTATGCACAATCGGCCGCCAAGGCGCTCATGGAGAACACCGACCTCGCTCCGCGCGATGTGGTGGAAAAAGCGCTGCGCATCGCTGGCGAACTCTGCATCTACACCAACACCAATTTCGTGATCGAGACGCTCGAATAATCGAACGCCTTCATCGACAGGATTCCCATGTCTGAAACCATGACGCCGTCAGAAATCGTCTCCGAACTCGACAAGCACATCATCGGCCAGCACAAGGCCAAGAAGGCCGTCGCCGTGGCGCTGCGCAACCGTTGGCGCCGCCAACAGGTGGGAGACCCGCTGCGCCAGGAAATCACGCCCAAGAACATCCTGATGATCGGACCGACCGGCGTGGGCAAGACCGAGATCGCTCGCCGCCTGGCCAAGCTGGCCGACGCACCGTTCATCAAGATCGAGGCGACCAAGTTCACCGAGGTCGGCTACGTCGGCCGCGATGTCGACACCATCGTGCGCGATCTGGCCGAGATGGCCGTCAAGCAGACGCGCGAATCCGAGATGAAGAAGGTGCGCGCCAAGGCCGAAGATGCGGCCGAGGATCGCATTCTCGACGTCCTGATCCCGCCGCCGCGCGACATCGGTTTTGCGCAGCCCGAAGAGAAGGACTCGACCGCGCGCCAGACCTTCCGCAAGAAGCTGCGCGAAGGCCAGCTCGACGACAAGGAAATCGAACTGGAAGTGTCGGCCGGCACGCCGAGCATGGACATCATGGGGCCGCCCGGCATGGAAGACATGACCGAGCAGATCCGCTCGATGTTCGCCGGCCTGGGCCAGGGCAAGAAGAACCGTCGCAAGATGAAGGTGAAGGAAGCCTTCAAGCTGCTGATCGACGAAGAGGCCGCGAAGCTCGTGAACGAGGATGAGCTCAAGCAGAAGGCGGTGGCCAACGTCGAGCAGAACGGCATCGTGTTCCTGGACGAGATCGACAAGATCGCCAGCCGCAGCGAATACGGCGGCGGCGAGGTGTCGCGCCAGGGCGTGCAGCGCGACTTGCTGCCGCTGGTGGAAGGCACGACCGTGAACACCAAGTACGGGATGATCAAGACCGATCACATCCTGTTCATCGCGTCGGGCGCGTTCCATCTGTCCAAGCCGAGCGACCTGATTCCCGAACTGCAGGGCCGATTCCCGATTCGCGTGGAGCTGGATTCGCTGTCGGTGGAGGATTTCCGCGCGATTCTCACGCAGACCGACGCGAGCCTCACCAAGCAATATCAGGCGCTGCTGAAGACCGAAGGTGTCGACCTCGTGTTTGCCGAAGATGGTATTCGCCGCCTGGCCGAGATCGCATGTTCTGTCAACGAGAAGGTCGAGAACATTGGCGCACGCCGTTTGTACACGGTGATGGAGCGACTGCTTGAAGACCTGTCCTTCCACGCACACAAATCGTCGGGCGAGACCGTGACCATCGACGCCGCGTACGTCGACGAGCGTTTGAACGAGCTGTCGGGTAACGAAGACCTGTCCCGCTACGTGCTGTAAGCGTGTAAGCAACGCATTCAATATGCCCTGCGGGCCGCATCGGAGACGATGCGGCCCGTTTTGTTTGGGCGCCCGCCAAGCCAAGCCTGGCAAGGGTTTCATCAGGATCGTGCGTGGTCAGGTCCGTTATCTGCTGAAGAAGGTGGTGCCGCACAGACAATGCGCGCCGCGCACCTGGCGTGCGCGATTCCCACCACGACAAGGAGAGAAGCGTATGAAACCGATCCAACGCCTGGCCCTGTGTTGCGTACTTGCCTGCGCCCCGTTGGGCATCGCCCACGCCCAGCTCACGCCCGCGCCAACCGGCCCCGCCGGCGCCTCGGCACCGAACGATGCCAAGCGCGCCGCTTACGACAGTGCCGTCAAGCAAGCCGATGCCAATTACAAAGCCGCCAAGGACAAGTGCGATGCGATGAAGGGCAATGACCGCGACGTCTGCCGTGCGCAGGCCAAGGGCGATTACAACGTCGCCAAGGCCAATGCGATGGTGGAGCGCGACGGCACTGAAGCCGCCCGCAACCGCGCCGCCAAGGAAAAGGCCGAGGCCGACTACGACGTCGCCAAGACCAAGTGCGATGCCATGAAGGGCAACGATAAAGACACCTGCGTGAAGGATGCCAAGGCCGCCTACACGCGTGCCAAGGGCGGTGACGAGGTGAGCCATGCCAAGGCCACGGGCACTGCCAAGGACGTCAGCGAAGCGCGCCGCGATGCCGTCAAGGACACCAACGACGCCAACTACAAGGCCGCCAAGGAACGCTGCGATGCGATGTCGGGCGACGCCAAGACGAAGTGTCAGAACGACGTGGCCGCCAAGTTCAAGAAGTAAGCCGTACGGAAGTGTGTACACGGGCGGCCTGCGGGTCGCCCCTGCTTTTGTCTCAATCTCAATCGCAACGGAGGACGTATGAACTGGGACCAGATCGAAGGTAAATGGGATCAGGCCAAGGGCAAGGTCAAGGAAAAGTGGGGCCAGCTCACCGACGATGACCTCACCGTGATCCGCGGCAAGCGCGACCAGCTTGCCGGCAAGATCCAGGAACGCTACGGCTATACGAAGGAACGCGCCGAAGACGAGCTCAAGGCGTGGGAGCGCGATACCCGCTGGTGATGCCCCCGGTGATGTAGCGTCACGCGGCCGGCGCTTACTTGGCGACCGGCCGTTTGCCCAGCTTGCGTTGCAGCGTGCGCCGATGCATGTTGAGCGCCCGCGCGGTGGCGGAGATATTGCCGCCGTGCTCGGCCAGCACGCGCTGGATGTGTTCCCACTCCAGTCGCGCGACAGAAAGCGGCGCCGGGTTCTCCATCGTCTGCTCCGCCACGGCTTCAGACACGCCAACCTGCAACGCCAGCAGAATCGAATCGACGTTGGCCGGTTTGGCCAAGTATTCGTCGGCCCCCAGTTTGACCGCCTGCACGGCGGTGGCAATGCTCGCGTAGCCCGTGAGGATCAGCATGCGCGCGTCGGGCAGGGCTTGGCGCAATGGGGCAATCCAGTGCAGACCGGAATCCGTCCCGCCATGGGGCATCAGGCCCTTGTCGCTCGCGGCCAAGTGCAGATCGACAGTGACATACGAAAAGCGTGTCTGGCGTGCCAGTGCCAGCGCTTCGCCGCCGGTGTGCGCGATCTGCGGAGCAAAGCCGCGACGCGTGAGCGCGCGCGCCAGCGTCTGCGCAAAGACGTCGTCGTCATCGAGGATCAAAAAGGGGGCGGGCTGCTGCATGGTGTTCTCCGGGGCCGTACGTGCGCGGGGGCTGTGTCAGGCCGTCTCGTTATGTGAAGAGGGTGGGCGCGCCAATGATGGGGGCGGCCGCGTGTTCCATCGGACCGCCAACCGGCAGTCGGAGTTCGGCAATGGCGCCTTGGGGCGGGTTCGGACGTAGCACCACGGTACCACCCAAGCGACGAGCCGTGGTGGAGGCCAGATACAGCCCGATGCCGTGACCGCCGTGCCGGCTCGGTACCGGCGTACGGCCCAGGGACGTGCGCAAGTCTTCCGGCAAGCCCAACCCCGTATCGACGATGGACAGTACGATCTGCGGCGGCATATCGCGGAGCACATCCGGATTGGCGTCGATCTTGGCCGTCAGCAGCAGCGGCACCAGATCGCGCCCGGCGTGCTGCTGGCTGCGGGCGGCGTTGTCCAGCAGGATGGTGAGGATCTGGCCGACGTTCACTGCATCCAATTCCACTGCTTGCGCTGCGGGCGATGTCTCCGTGTGGAGGCGGATGTCCGGATGCCGCAACTGCCACGTCTGCGTGAAATCGGGCAACCATTGGCCGAGCGGCTCGGGCGCGCCGTCGTTGGGTTTGCGCTGCAGGCGGGCCAGCGCAGCGCGGCACAGTTCGAGTTGCTGCTCGATGGCGCGCAGGTCTTCGCGGTACGGGCCGAGCGGGGAATCGGGCTGCTTCGCGTCGTGCTGCAGCTCGCCGGTGATGACGGCCACGGTAGACAGCGGTGTGCCCATTTCGTGCGCTACGCTCGCGCCTTGCGACATCAGGGCTTCGATGCGTTGCTCGCGCAGCAGTCGCTCGCGCGCTTCGGTCAGTTGCGCATCGCTCTCGCGCAGCGCGGCGGACAGGCGCGCCGTAAAACCGGCGATCATCGCGCTGCTGGCCACGAAATCGATCCACATGCCCGCCAGGTGATACGCCACCGCATCGGCCTGGTTCGCCAGCTTCAGCGGGATGTAGTTGCCCAGCATCATGCTGTAGGCGGCCAGCGCGTAAAGCGTCAGGCCCACCACGTGTGCGATCGGCAGCATGGCCGCCGCAATTGCCAGCGCCGGCAGGTAGAACGAGACGAACGGATTGGTCGCGCCACCTGTGAAATACAGCAGAGCAGACAGCGCGGTCAGGTCCACCAGAAGTTGAACGGTGATCTCAATATGCTGCACGGGCCGGTTGCGCCGCACGCGCCATCCGGTGAGCAGGTTGAACAGCGCATGCAGGCCCATCACGCTCAGCAGCGGCACCACCGGCAGTTGCACGCCAAATACCAGCGGCGCGAGCAGCATCAGGACCAGTTGAGTGGCCAGCAGACTCCATCGCAGCCAGAAGAGGCGGCGTAGACTGGACGCGTCCAGCAGTGGCGCGGCAAGAGACAGGGTGAAAAGCATGGTGGACAAGTGTAAACGTGCGCACCGCGCGGTTATCCGCGCGGCGATGCGTCAATCAGCCGCACAATTGTGCACCCAACCTATCTCCCCACAGACGCTGTGCTTTAATGCGCAGCACGTTTGTCCCCGACAGGAGCCCTTGATGATGACGTCCCGATCGATCCGTTCTTCCGCTTGCCTGGCTGTGCTCACGGCTGGCTTGCTCGCCAGCGCCGCTGCTTTCGCACAGGTCACGGTGCAGGACGCCTGGGTGCGCGGCACCGTGCCGGGTCAGACGTCCAGCGGCGCGTTCATGACGCTGCAATCGGCCGACGGTGCCAAGGTGGTTGGCGTATCGACGCCCGTGGCCGGCACGGCTGAGATCCACGAGATGAAGATGGAAGGCGACGTAATGCGCATGCGCGCGATGCCCTCGCTGGATCTGCCGAAGGGCCAGACCGTGCAGCTCAAGCCGGGCGGCTACCACGTGATGTTGATGAACCTGAAACAGCCGCTGGTGAAGGACACCACCGTGCCGATCACGCTCAAGGTGGAACTGGCCGACAAGCGCGTCGTCGAGCAGAAGGTGGATGCCCGCGTACGCGACCTGACCGCCGGCAACATGCCCGCCATGAACCACGGCGGCGAACACAAACATTGATGGCTTGCGGCGAGTGTCGCTTCAAGCCACGTAAGGGAGCATTCCCATGGCTAACAAGACACTGGGCACTCGCCAGAAACTGACGTTCCGCATCGAACCTTCAACGAAGGCCGGCACTGCGCGCCCGCGCAACGTTCTCGTGCCGCTCGCTCGCGGCCGCAAGGCCGGTGCCCATACCGAAGGCGGCCACGCTGAACGCCAGCGCGGCCGAGCCGCCGTCCGCCGTGCGCTGCGCACGCTGGACGACGACAGCAAAGACAAGGACTGATCGCTCAGTCGGATTCAGACGCTGCCAGCGTTGCCTGCGCAATCGCTTCGCGCAGGCAACGCTGGCAGCGGCAGCCCTGTCCCGGGCGCCGCGCGTTGGCAGGCAGCGTTTTTTCGGACATGCACCAGCATGTCGCGTCGGGCTGCTTGCCGTCGCCGATGGCTCCGCAGTGCAATTCCGCGCCGCAGATCGCACATACGGTGTTGGCGACCGACGAGGTCACGCTTGGCTGCTCCCGTCGTCGTCTTGTCCGAGCTTGTGCATCGCCTGACGCAGAAACCCCATCTGGTGCGAGAACCGCGTACACGCATCGCAGGCAAACAGATGCACGCGCAGCCGTAGCCGCTCGCCTGTGGACAGGTCGCGGTCCATCTTCGACACCAGCATGCGGTGGGCTTCCTTGCAGGTGGGCAGTCCCCAACGGTTCGGCATGGTTGTTCTCTGTGATGCGGCTCAGGTGCGCCTATGGGCGATTCAGGCGGCGGCGGGCTGATTGCCAAACCAGTGCAGGTCAAGGCACTCGCGCAGGCGCATGCGGGCACGGTAGAGCAGTGCCCATGCATTGGTCGCCGTGATCTGCAATTCCTGACAGATTTCCTCGGTTTCCAATTCCAGCCATTCGCGCATCATGAAGACGCGGCCCACGCGCGGCGGCAGGCGATCGACGCACATTTGCAGCACGTCGAAGAACTCGCGCCGTGACAGCGCGGCATCGGGGTCTCCCCAGTCGGACGGCGGGCTGGTGTAGTGGCCGTCGGCGGCGAACAAGCTGTCGAAGACGGCCTCGTCGGAACGCATGCCTGCCTCGTCGGATTCACCACCCGAAAGCAGTGAGACGCGCACTTCGCGCCGCCCCGAGCGGATCGCATCGACGATCTTGTGCTTGAGGATGCCGATCACGTACGTCTTGAGCGAGGCATTGCCGGCAAAGCGCTCGGGGTGTTCGAGCACCGCCAGGATGGTGTCAGCCACCGTGTCTTCAGCCAAGGCCGTGTCACGCAATTGCAGTTGCGCAAAGCGCAGCAGGTGAGGGCGCAGCGCGTCGAGTTGGTCGGGTGCGATGGCCATGTTTCCCCAGGGTGTTCTTTCGTGGCAACGGTATGGCAGGCACGTAAGGTGCGCCATCAGACCGTAGCGCCTTTTCTTGTAAAATCGCGCCTGCCGAAAATGGGCTGCTTCGTTTTTGTAGCACGCGACATTCGGCGTTCCATCATACCCGCCCAACCGGATGTCACCGTCATGACCGCTTCTGCTGCCCCCGACCCTGCTGGCCTCGCGCACGTTGCGCCGGCGTTGAAGGCTGAAATTCTCGCGCAGGCCCTGCCTTACATTCGCAAGTTTCACGGCAAAACCATCGTCGTCAAGTACGGCGGCAACGCCATGACGGAGGAAAAGCTCAAGCACGGCTTCGCGCGCGACGTGATCCTGCTCAAGCTGGTCGGCATGAACCCGGTGGTGGTGCACGGCGGCGGTCCGCAAATCGACGAAGCCCTGAAGAAGGTCGGCAAGCAAGGCACCTTCATCCAGGGCATGCGTGTGACCGATGAAGAGACCATGGAAGTGGTCGAGTGGGTGCTCGGCGGCGAAGTTCAGCAGGACATCGTCATGCTGATCAACCAGTACGGCGGCCAAGCGGTCGGCCTGACCGGCAAGGACGGTGGCCTGATCCGCGCCAAGAAGCTGAAGATGCCGGACCGCGAGCATCCGGGCGAGTTCATCGACATCGGTTTCGTGGGCGACATCGAAGCGATCAACCCGGCGGTGGTCAAGGCGCTGCAGGACGACGCGTTCATTCCTGTCATCTCGCCCATCGGCTTCTCCGATGACGGTCAGGCCTACAACATCAACGCCGACGTCGTGGCCGGCAAGATGGCCGAGATCCTGAAGGCTGAGAAGCTGGTCATGATGACCAACATTCCCGGCGTGATGGACAAGCAGGGCAATCTGCTGACCGACCTGTCGGCGCGCGAGATCGACGAGCTGTTTGCCGACGGCACGATCTCGGGCGGCATGCTGCCGAAGATTTCGTCGGCGCTGGATGCCGCCAAGAGCGGCGTGAACTCGGTGCACATCGTCGATGGCCGTATCGAGCACTCGCTGCTGCTGGAAATCCTGACCGAACAGGCGTTCGGCACGATGATCCGCTCGCACTGATGCGAACCACTCGGGCGGTGCGGGTGCGCCATGCTGCGCGCGCCTTCCCGCGCGAGGTGCCGGCGGGCTCTCCGCCCGCCCGGCAGCCGGTCTGGCTGTTCGACCTCGACAACACACTTCACCACGCATCGCACGCGATCTTTCCGCAGATCAACCGGCTGATGACGGCGTACGTGGCGCGCGTGCTCGGCACGGACGACGCCACCGCCAGCCAGGTGCGCGTGGATTACTGGCGCCGCTATGGCGCCACGATTCTGGGCATGGTCCGCCATCACGGCGTCGACCCCGCTGATTTCCTTGCTGAGGCCCACCGCTTTGAAGACCTGCGCGCCATGGTGCGCGCGGAGCGCGGCCTCGCCCAGTTGCTGCGCGCCCTGCCGGGGCGCAAGATTCTGCTGACCAACGCGCCGGCCGCCTACGCGCGCGAGGTGCTGCGGCTCATTGGCCTGAAGCGCGCGTTCCTACGCGAAATCGCCGTCGAGCACATGTGGGTGCACCGGCGCCTGCGTCCGAAACCTGACCCGCTGATGCTGCGCCGGTTGCTCGCACGCGAACGTATTGCGCCATCGCGCGCCATCCTCGTCGAAGACACGCTTTCTCACCTCAAACGCTATCGGCGCCTGGGGATTCGCACGGTATGGGTGACGGGTTATCTGCGGCGCATGCCGCCCGGCGTGCAGCCGACTTCCGCTGCCGATGCATTGCATCCAATGCAAGCGACGGCAGTTGGCGCGCGTGCAAATTCACCACATCAACCGGCCGCCACACCGATTTTGTTCGCCAACCGGCCCGGCTATGTGAGCGTGAAAGTAAAATCGGTGCTTCAACTAAAACGAAGGCTTGTTCGACGCGGCTAGGCAGTGGTAACTCCGCGCTCGGAACGGGAGAGGGGCCAGGAAGTCATGAGCAACGCGCAAACGGAGTTTCCGACCGCCGAGCCGGTCGCGGACGTCGCCATAGCCGCACCGCCGGTACGCAAACGCCCCCGACCGGGCGAGCGCCGCGTGCAGATTCTGCAGACGCTTGCCGGCATGCTCGAGCATCCGCGCGGTGAAAAGATCACAACCGCAGGCTTGGCTGCACGGTTGGATGTCTCCGAAGCGGCGTTGTACCGCCACTTCGCCAGCAAGGCGCAGATGTTCGAAGGGCTGATCGAATTCATCGAGCAGACCGTCTTCGGCCTCATCAACCAGATCACCTTGCGTGAAGAACACGGCTTGCGCCAGGCGCATGCCATCGCGCACATGCTCCTGTCGTTTGCCGACAAGAATCCGGGCATGACGCGCGTGCTGGTGGGCGACGCGCTGGTCGGCGAAGACGAGCGCCTGCCCGAGCGCATGGCGCAGTGCCTGGATCGCATCGAGGCGTCGCTCAAGCAGAGTCTGCGCATGGCGGTTACGCAGGGTGCCTGGCCGGCGGATGCCGACATCGCTTCGCGCGCCAACTTGGTTGTGTGCGCGGTGCTGGGGCGCTGGCATCGGTACGCCAAGAGCGGCTTCCGGAAGTCTCCGGTGGAAGGTGCGGATGCGCAGTTGCGGGTGCTGTTGGCCTGAGCGTGCTTCGCCCCAAGTAAAAGCCCCGCGATGCGGGGCTTTTTTGTTGCGTGCAGCGTTGGTCAGCCGACGGTGCGCACCGCCTCCGCCAACGTATGAAACCGCGCCCCAATCTGCTCTGTTTCCACATGGCCATAGCCGAGCAGCAGTCCGGGCAAGCGGCGCGCGTCGTCCTGGTAATAACGTGAGAGCGGGCGCGTGACGACGTCATTGGCGAGTGCAAGATCAGCAACGGCCACATCGTTGGTGCCGGCCGGCAAGCCCAGCACGAGATGCAGGCCTGACGCACCGTCATGCACGGGCAGCGCGTCGCCGAACTCGTGGGCGATGGACGCCAGCAGCGTTTCGCGCCGTTCCGCATACACGCCACGCATGCGCCGGATGTGGGAGACGAAATGGCCCTCCGCAATGAAGTCCGCCAGCACGGCCTGCGTGAGAATCTGGCCGCCGCGGAACATCTCCGACAGCCCCGTCGTAAACGCATCGGCCAGCGCGGGCGGCACGACCAGATAGCCAATCCGCAAGCTGGGGAACAGCACTTTCGAGAACGTGCCCATGTAGAGCACGCGCCCGCCATCATCCAGCCCTTGCAAAGAAGGCAGCGGGCGGCTGCCGTAGCGGAATTCGCTGTCGTAGTCGTCTTCGACGATCCATGCATCGGTTGCGTGGGCGGTGGCCAGCAGCGCCCGGCGTCGCGCGAGGCTCATCACCGAACCGAGCGGATATTGGTGCGAGGGCGAGACCACCATGAGCTTCGGCGGCTTGCTGCGCTGACGCCCGCGCGTGGGGATGTCGAAGCGCATGCCTTCATCGTCCACCGGCAGTGGCACGGTGCGCACGCCCGCAGCGGTGAGTACGCTGCGCACGCCCCAGTAGCCGGGGTCTTCGATCCATGCACTGTCGCCGGCGTCGCACAGCAGCTGCGCGATGAGTTGGAGCGACGGGTGGATGCCTGCAGTGACGATGATCTGCTCGGGCTCGCAGCGCACGCCACGCGCGGTGCGCAGGTAATCGGCCAGCGCGGTGCGCAGCGGCAGGTAGCCCGCGCCAACGGGATACGTCAGCAGCGCGGGTGAAGGCTTGCGCAGCAGCCGGTTGTGCAAGCGCGACCAGATGCGCGCCGGAAACATCCGCACCTCCGGTACGCCCGGCATGAAGGCGCCCCATTGGCGCGAACTGGCGCCCGCATCGCGCACCAGCGCACGGCCGCGCGTTGAGAGCATCGGCGCGGACGGCATGGCCGCTTCAGTGATCGGCGCGGGCGCCACTGCGGCAACCGCTGCGGCCGGTGCGGGGGCTGCGTCCAGCCGGTCTGGCGCGGTATCGGCGACGAAGGTGCCGCTGCCCACGCCTGCCGACACGTAGCCTTCCACGCTGAGCTGCTCATAGACGTGGATGACCGTGTTGCGCGCGATGCCCAGTTCGGTGGCCAACTGCCGCGACGACGGCAGGCGCGTGCCTGGCTGCAGCTCGTCGCGCAGGATGCCCTCCTGCAACACGCGGTACAGGCGGCGGTGGTCGGGCTCGCCGCCCGGCTCTGCACGGTCGAAGCGGCGTTGCAGGTAGTCGACCAGCATGCTGGCGCGGTGGGTGGGGGAATGGTCGGCCATGGTGCGCGATGGAACCAAAGTGGTTCCAAAAGAAAAACCTGATTGGGTCTTATTGTACAGAGCCAATGGGGCCACACTGGGCCGCATCGTCTCTTTCTTGACCCAACGCACAAGACCGCCATGAACGCCCGAGACCCGCAACAGAACGCCCAATGGAATGCCCGCCGCCTGGCCGCTACGCCGCGCGGCGTTGGTGTGATGACCGACCGCTACGCCGAGCGCGCCGAGAACGCCCTGTTCTGGGACGTGGAAGGCCGCCGCTACATTGACTTCGCGGCCGGCATTGCCGTGGTCAACACGGGCCATCGCCACCCGCGTCTGGTGCAGGCCGTGCGCGAGCAGCTGGATCACTTCACGCACACCGCTTTCCAGATCGTGCCGTACGGTTCGTACGTCGAGCTGGCCGAGCGCCTGAACGCGATCACGCCAGGCTCGCACGCCAAAAAGACCGCGTTCTTCACCACGGGCGCCGAGGCCGTGGAAAACGCCATCAAGATCGCACGGGCGCACACGGGCCGCCCGGGTGTGATCGCACTCACGGGCGCGTTCCACGGCCGTACGTTCATGGGTATGTCGCTGACGGGCAAGGTGGTGCCGTACAAGACGGGCTTCGGACCGTTCCCGGGCAGCATCTATCACGTGCCGGCGCCCGTGGCGCTGCATGGCGTAAGCACGCAGGATGCGCTTGACGCCATCCAGCGCCTGTTCAAGGCCGATATCGATCCGCGCCAGGTGGCCGCCATCATCTTCGAGCCGGTGCAGGGCGAGGGCGGCTTCTACCAGATGCCCGCCGATTTCGTACGCGCCGTGCGTGCGCTGTGCGATGAACACGGCATCGTGATGATCGCCGACGAAGTCCAAACCGGCTTTGCCCGCACCGGCAAGCTGTTTGCCATGGAGCACACGGGCGTGCTGCCAGACATCACGACGATGGCCAAGGGCCTGGCCGGCGGCCTGCCGTTATCCGCCGTCACGGGCCGCGCAGAAATCATGGACGCGCCGGCTCCGGGCGGGCTCGGCGGCACCTACGCCGGCAACCCGCTGGCGGTGGCGTCGGCACATGCGGTGCTCGACATCATTGCCGACGAGAAACTGTGCGAGCGCTCCGCCGCGCTGGGCGCACGTCTGGTCGACGCGCTGAATGCTGCCAAGGCCAAGCAGTCGCGCATTGCCGAAGTGCGTGGCGTGGGCGCGATGGTTGCTGTCGAATTCAATACGCCGGACGGCAAGCCGGACGCCGATTTCACCAAGCTCGTGCAGCAGCGCGCGCTCGAAGCCGGCCTGCTCCTCCTGTCGTGCGGCGTGTACGGCAACGTGATCCGCTTCCTGTTCCCGCTCACGATTGAAGACGCGGTGTTCGAAGAGGGCCTTGCCATCCTGCAACGCGCACTGGAGAGCTGACACCATGACCCGCACCGATCTGCCGAGCGCGCCGGTTACGCCACCGATCGCACTGAAAGACCCCGGCCTGTGGCGCACGCAAGCGTTCCTCGCCGGCACCTGGGCCGATGCCGATGACGGCGCCACGCGCGACGTGACCGATCCCGCCACCGGCCGCAAGATCGGCACCGTGCCCGGCATGGGCGCCGCCGAAACACGCCGCGCCATCGATGCCGCACAGGTTGCGCAACGCGCCTGGCGCAAGGTGAGCGCACGCGATCGCGCCAGGATCCTGCGCAAGCTGGCGGATTTGATGATGGAGCATCAGCAGGATCTCGCTGCCATCCTCACGGCCGAACAAGGCAAGCCGCTGCCGGAAGCTGCCGGCGAAATCGCCTACGCCGCGTCATTCATCGAATGGTTTGCGGAAGAAGCACGCCGGATTTACGGCGACACGATTCCCTCGCCGCAGGGCGATCGCCGTATCGTCGTGCAGAAGGAGCCGATCGGCGTGAGCGCGGCCATCACGCCATGGAATTTCCCCATCGCGATGATGACGCGCAAGGTCGGCCCGGCGCTGGCGGCCGGTTGCTCGATGGTCGTGAAGCCCGCGCTGGAAACGCCCTACTCTGCGCTCGCATTTGCCGAGCTGGCCGCGCGCGCGGGCGTGCCGGCGGGCCTGCTGTCCATCGTCACGGGCGATTCGCAGGCGATTGGCGGCGAGCTGACGTCCAACCCGATCGTGCGCAAGCTCAGCTTCACGGGCTCCACGGCGGTCGGTCGCTTGCTGATGCGCCAGTGCGCCGACGACATCAAGAAGCTGTCGCTCGAACTGGGCGGCAACGCGCCGTTCATCGTGTTTGACGATGCCGACGTCGATGCGGCGGTGGAAGGCGCGATGATCGCCAAGTACCGCAACGCAGGCCAAACCTGCGTGTGCGCGAATCGCTTTTACGTGCAACGCGGCATCTACGACACGTTTGCGGCCAAGCTCGCCGACGCCGTGCGTGCGCTGCGCGTCGGCAACGGCACGGAGCCCGGCGTGCAGCAGGGCCCGCTGATCCACATGCGCGCGATGGACAAGGTGCAGCAGCATCTGGACGACGCCGTGCGCCAAGGTGCGCGCGTCCTGGTGGGCGGCAAGCCGCATGCGCTGTCCGCGCAGGGCGGTGCGTTCTTCGAGCCGACCGTCGTGGTCGATGCGAAGCCGGGCATGCTGCTCGCGCATGAAGAAACGTTCGGCCCGCTGGCTGCGCTCATTCCCTTCGACACGGAAGACGAGGCCGTGGCCGCCGCCAACGACACCGAGTTCGGGCTGGCCGCGTATTTCTACACCCGCGATCTGGGCCGAGCGTGGCGCGTTTCGGACGCGCTGGAGTCTGGAATGGTTGGCGTCAATACGGGGCTGATCTCGACGGCCGAAGCGCCGTTTGGCGGCGTCAAGCAATCGGGGCTCGGCCGCGAAGGCTCCAAATACGGCATCGACGAGTACCTGGAGATCAAGTACATCAATATGGCAGGCCTTTGACCCGGCATATGGCGGGGAATCGGACGCATCACGATGCGGTGATGCGTCCGCCGCCGCTTGCTCTATAATCACTTTCCTCTGGCGCGCCGATTTGACGACTGGCTTGCGGGCGCGCGGGAGTTCAGGCATCCACGGATGTGGCTCTGGGCTCTCATTACAAATGCGGCTAAAGAGGTTCGGTCAGAGCGGGGGTGGTGAAAGCAAGCGCCCCACGTGCGCCACATGAGAACCCGATTGGTTGCGTGATCAGCGTTGCCGGTCGGGTTTTTTCTTTGGTGCCATGACAGACATCCAGGCTGACACCGCGGTCACCGCAGCCGATGCGGCGCAGGCCGACACATCCTCTCCGAAGGCACATCAGGGCAAGCCGGCCAACGCCATCGGCTTGGTCGTGCCCGAGCGCATGCATTTTGCCGAGCCGCTGCAACTGCGCAACGGCTCGCAGATCAGCGGCTACGACCTGATGGTCGAAACCTACGGCACGCTCAATGCCGACCGCTCCAACGCCGTGCTCATCTGCCACGCACTCAACGCCTCGCACCACGTGGCGGGCGTGCACGCCGAGGGCGAAGTCGGCTGGTGGGACAACATGGTCGGCCCTGGCAAGCCGGTCGACACCAACCGCTTCTTCGTCATCGGGGTGAACAACCTGGGCTCGTGTTTCGGCTCGACCGGCCCCATGAGCCCGCACCCGGAAACCGGCCTGCCCTACGGCGCGCGCTTTCCCGTGGTGACGGTGGAAGACTGGGTGAATGCCCAGGCACGTGTGGCCGATCGCTTCGGCATCCAGCAATTTGCCGCAGTGATGGGCGGCAGCCTCGGCGGCATGCAGGCGCTGGCCTGGAGCCTGATGTATCCGGACCGGTTGCGGCACTGCGTGGTGGTGGCGTCGACGCCCAAGCTGTCGGCGCAGAACATCGCCTTCAACGAAGTGGCGCGCAGCGCGATCCTGTCCGACCCCGATTTCCACGGCGGCGATTACTACGCGCACAACGTCAAGCCCAAGCGCGGTCTGCGTGTGGCCCGGATGATCGGGCACATCACCTATCTGTCGGATGAAGACATGGCCGCGAAATTCGGCCGCGAGCTGAAGGCGGACGACATCCGTTTCTCGTTCGACGTCGAGTTCCAGGTCGAGAGCTATCTGCGCTACCAGGGCGACAAGTTTGCTGAGTACTTCGATGCGAACACGTATCTGCTGATCACGCGCGCGCTCGATTACTTCGACCCCGCACTGGCCTACGGCGGGAGCCTCACCAAGGCCGTCGCGCATACCAAGGCGAGCTACCTCGTCGTCAGCTTCATGACCGATTGGCGATTCGCCCCCGCGCGCAGCCGCGAGCTGGTCAAGGCGCTGCTCGACAACAAGCATCCCGTCACCTACGGCGAGATCGACGCGCCCCACGGTCACGACGCTTTCCTTCTGGAAGACGCGCGCTACCACGCGCTGGTCCGCGCCTATTACGAACGCATCGCGCAGGAGATCGGCGCATGACAACGCAAACGCTGAACCCCGCTGCGCCGTCCGCAGTGCCGAACATCCTGACCGACCGCGCGGACTTTCGCGCCATCGCCCGCTGGATCGAGCCGCACTCCACCGTGCTCGACCTTGGTTGCGGCGACGGCAGCCTGTTGCGCGTGCTGCAGGACGAGCTCGACGTGCTGGCCTACGGCATCGAGATCGACGACGCAGGCGTGCTGGCCTCCGCGAAAAAGGGCGTGCACGTGATCCAGCAGAACATGGAAGGTGGGCTGGCGCTGTTCGAGGACAAGAGCTTCGATACGGTCATCCTTTCGCAAACGCTGCAGACCATCCACAACACGGCGCAGGTGCTGCGCGAGATGCTGCGCGTGGGTCGCGAGTGCATCGTGTCGTTCCCGAATTTCGGCTACTGGCCGCATCGGCTGTCGATCTTCCGCGGGCGCATGCCGGTGTCCAAGTCGCTGCCGTACGAGTGGTACAACACGCCCAACGTGCGCGTGCTGACCATCCGCGACTTTGAAGCGCTGGCGCCCAAGGTGGGACTGGTGATCCTCGACCGCGTTGTGCTGCACGACGGCAGCGTGGTGCGCTGGGGAGCCAACTGGCGTGGCAGCGTAGCGGTGTACCGGGTGCGCGCGGGCTGATTGCCCCGGCAACCGTGTACGCCCCAGGTGTGCTGGTTTGTGCGCACCCGCACGTAGCAGGTGGGCGCGTTACACTGGATCATCTTCCGTTGAGGAGCGCGCGATGAGCAGACAGGTCCGGCGCAGAAGTCCGCGCATGCTACAAGCGCTGTTGGTGCTGGCGATGGGCGTGGCGATGTCGTTGGCAGCCGCTGCAACGTCGCCTGCCGACACACAGGGCGATGCCGCCGCCCTCACCCAGATCGCCATCGCGCATTACGAGAAGAACGATTTCGGCCACGCCTTCGACGAATTTGCCGAGGCTGCACAGCGCGGCAACCGGCTCGCGCAATTCAACTACGCCATGATGCTGATGCGCGGCGAAGGCACCGTCGCCCGCCCTGAAGAGGCGGTCAAATGGCTGCGCCGTGCCGCCGACAACCAGATGACCCACGCGCAGTTTGCCTACGGCGAATTGTTTGAGCGCGGCGAGCTGGTACCGCGCTCCCTGGAAGAAGCGAACAAGTGGTACGAACGCGCTGCGGCGGGCGGGCATGTCGAGGCGCAACGCGCGCTGGCCACCAACTACTTCACCGGGCGCGGTGTGCCGCGCGACTACGGGCGCGCGTTCAGTTGGTACAAGAAGGCGGCCGAAGGGGGCGATGGGCCTTCGCAGTACATCGTCGGCAGCTATTACGAGCGCGGGGAACCCGGCGTGGTGCCGCAGGATATCGAGCTGGCCAAGAAGTGGTACGGCAGGGCGGCTGCGCAAGGGGATGTGGGTGCGCTCGGCAAGCTGCGCGAGCTGGTGGAGAAGACCTATCGTGCCAAGCACGGCGACCCACCCACAACGGCACGTCAGTCGATGTAGCGCACGCAAGCAAAAACCGCCGGGCATGGCAGCATGCACCGGCGGTTTTGCTTTGGAGCGTGTTCAATCCTTCATCAACAGCAACGGCCCACGCGTCCGGCGTAGCGCGCGTCCTGGCGTTCGCGGAAGAAGTCTTCGTACGTCATGACGGCCTGGCCCGGATGGGTCTCCTGCATGTGGCGCACGTAGGTGTCGTAGTCCGGCACGCCAACCATCAGGCGCAGCGTCTGGCCCAGGTATCGGCCGAAGTTTTCGAGTTCTTCGCGCATGCCCGTGCTCATGCGCCCAGCGCTTCGTACGGCGTTTCGTTGGCAGTCGGGCGGCTCGCGGCGCGCGCCTTGAGCACCGTGCGCAGGCCATACCAGGCAATGCTCACCACCACGAGAATGAACAGGCCGCACAGGAATGCATCGATGCGGTCGTTCAGCACCACCTGCTGCATCTGCGCCATCGACTTGGCCGGGGCCAGCAGCTTGCCCTCGGCAATTGCGCTGGCGTACTTGTTGGCGTGCGCCAGGAAGCCGATCTTCGGGTCCGGATCGAACAGCTTCTGCCAGCCGGCGGTGAGCGTGCAGATCAGCAACCAGATGGTCGGCAGAAGCGTCACCCACACGTAGCGGTCGCGCTTCATCTTGACCAGCACGCAGGTGCCCAGCGTCAGCGCAATCGCGGCGAGCATCTGGTTGGAGATGCCGAACAGCGGCCACAGCGTATTGATGCCGCCCAGCGGATCGATCACGCCCTGGTACAGGAAGTAACCCCACAGTGCGACGGTCGCGGCCGTGGCAATGAGGTTGGCGACGAGCGAATCCGTGCGCTTGAGTGCCGGCACAAAAGTGCCCAGCAGATCCTGCAGCATGAAGCGCCCGGCGCGCGTACCTGCATCCACGGCGGTGAGGATGAACAGCGCCTCGAAGAGAATCGCAAAGTGGTACCAGAAGGCCATCATGGCCTGGCCGCCCACCACTTGGTGCAGGATGTGCGCCATGCCAACGGCCAGCGTCGGTGCGCCGCCTGCGCGGGCAAGGATGGTGTTCTCGCCGACGTCCTTGGCGGTCTGGATCAGCACGTCAGGGGTGATGACGAAGCCCCAGGTGGAGAGCGTGTGTGCCACCGTATCCGGCGTCGCACCCACCAGCGCTGCCGGGCTGTTCATCGCGAAGTACACGCCCGGGTCGATGACCGAAGCGGCCACCAGCGCCATGATGGCGACGAACGATTCCATCAGCATCGCGCCATAGCCGATGAAGCGTGCTTGGCGTTCGTTCTCCAGCAACTTGGGTGTGGTGCCCGACGAGATGAGCGAGTGGAAGCCCGACACCGCACCGCACGCAATGGTGATGAACAGGAACGGGAACATGTTGCCCGACCACACCGGACCGCCGCCGCCCGCGAACTGCGTGAGCGAAGGCATCTGCATGTTGGGTGCAACGATCAGGATGCCGATGGCCAGCGCCATGATCGTTCCGATCTTCAGGAACGTCGACAGGTAATCTCGCGGTGCCAGCAGCAGCCACACCGGCAGGACCGAAGCGACAAAGCCGTAGCCGATCAGCATCCACGTCAGCGTCTTGCCGTCGAACGTGAACAGCGGCGCCAGCGTGGCGCTATCGTGCACGGCCTGGCCGCCCACGATGGCCAGCATCAGCAGCACGAAGCCGATGATGGAAATTTCGCCGATGCGGCCCGGACGGATGTAGCGCACATACACGCCCATGAATAGCGCGATGGGAATCGTCGCGGCCACCGTGAAGCTGCCCCATGGCGAGCCGACCAGCGCCTTCACCACGATCAGCGCCAGCACGGCCAGGATGATGATCATGATGAGGAACGCGCCAAACAGCGCGATCACGCCGGGCACCGTGCCCATCTCACTCTTCACCAGGTCGCCCAGCGAGCGGCCGTCGCGGCGCGTGGAGATGAACAGCACGACGAAATCCTGCACCGCCCCGGCAAACACCACGCCGGCCAGAATCCAGAGCATGCCGGGCAGATAGCCCATCTGCGCGGCCAGCACGGGGCCGACCAGCGGGCCAGCGCCAGCAATGGCCGCAAAGTGGTGGCCGAACAGCACGTGCTTGTTGGTGGGAACGTAGTCGAGCCCGTCGTTGTAGCGCCAGGCGGGTGTCTTGCGGGTGCCATCCAGGCCGAGCACCTTGTCGGCAATGAAGCGGCTGTAATAGCGATACGCGATCAGATAGATGCATACGGCGGCCACCACCACCCATAGCGCGCTGACTGCCTCGCCGCGCGCAAGCGCAACGGTGGCAAAGGCAGACGCGCCAAGAATGGCAACGACCAGCCAGATCAGGTGTTGCCTGACGAAGCTCATGTCGGTCTCCTCGAACCTTGGTCGAAGTTATTTGCTGAACGCGGGATGTGGGTTCATCCCTGCAGTAAGTCCTACCCCGTGACAGGGGCGTGTAGTATTTGCCAGCCTTACCCCGCGCCACAAGCGGAGGACTACGCAGCACACGTCCGTAGTTCTACGCAGCCCACACCTGACCGGGGCTGCTCCGTCACCTTGCAATGCCGCAACGCACGCCGCGTTTTGCCATGAAGCTCCGCCAGAAGATCCTGCTCCTCGCCGTCGCACCGCTGACCATCGCCATGCTGGCGATCATGCTGACCGTGCGGCATCAGTCGATTGCGCTGGCGCGACATGAACGGCAGTTGGTGGAATCGGCGTACCTGCAGGCCAAGGAGACCGAGCTGCGGTCTTACGTCAAGCTTGCGCAGAGTGCCATCGCGCCGTTGCTTGCGTCCGGCCAAAGTGGCGACCCAGCCCGGGACGAAGCCACGCGTGACGAAGCCATGCGCACCCTCGCCCGCCTCGACTTCGGCACCGATGGCTACTTTTTCCTCTACGACTTGCGTGGCCGCAACCTGATGCACCCGCGCCAGCCCGAACTTGTCGGGCGCGATCTGTGGGACCTGACGGACTCGGGCGGCCAGCCGACCATCCAGAAACTGGTGGCTGCCGCGCAGGCCGGTGGCGGTTTCGTGCGCTACATGTGGGACAAGCCATCGACGCACCAGAGCGTGCCCAAGCTTGGTTATGTCGAGCCAATTCCACAGTGGGGCTGGATGGTGGGCACTGGTCTGTACCTGGATGACATCGAGCAGACCCTGCGAGAGATTGACCAGCGCGCGCAGGCCAACATCGACCAGACGTTGGCATGGGTGGTCGGAATTGCTGCGATCAGCATCCTGCTGGTGGCGGGCAGCGGTCTGGCGCTGAACGTGAGCGACCACCGCCAGGCCGATGCCAAACTGCGCCAGCTCGCGCAGCAGGTGGTGAAGTCTCAGGAAGACGAGCGCGCGCGTGTCTCGCGTGAACTGCACGATGGCATCAGCCAAGTGTTGGTCTCGACCAAGCTGCTGCTCGAAACCGCGCATGGTCATCTCGAAGCGTCACCAGCATCGCCGCCGTCGATCGAACGGGCGGACAGCATGTTGCGTCGCGCGCTTGATCGGTTGAACAGCGCACTGGGCGAGGTGCGGCGCGTGTCGCACAACCTGCGTCCGGCGCTGCTGGATGATCTCGGTTTGGCGGCTGCGCTGGAGCTGCTTGTGCGCGAAACGCGCGAAGCGCACGAAGACAGCCAGCCGGGGTTTGCGATTGCGCTCGAAGTGGTCGGCCCGCCCGTGCAGCTACCGGACGCGTGCAACACCGCGCTGTTCCGTATCGCGCAGGAGGCTGTCTCGAACATCGAGCGCCATGCCACGCAAGCCACGCGCATCGGCGTATTGCTTGAAAACGATCTCGATGCCGTGCGCTTGTCCGTTCGCGACAATGGCCCCGGCTTTGATGTGGAATCCGTCCAGGTGGACCCGGAACGCGGCATCGGCTTGCGCAACATGCGCGAACGCATGGCCGCGCTGGGCGGCACCTGTACCATCGCCTCGGGCCCGCACGGCACCGAGGTGTGTGCTGCGCTCCCGCATGTCGTCATCGCTCAACTGGCTTCTGTTCCCTCTTCTCCCATCGTATGAATATGCGACCAGCCGCGCCCGTCAAACTGCTCCTCGTCGACGATCACCCGCTCGTGCGCGATGGTGTGCGCATGCGGCTGGAAGCCGTGCCGCATTTCGAGGTGGTGGGTGAAGCCGGTGACGCCGATGCCGCCCTGCGGGCCGCACGCACCTTGTCACCCGATCTGGCGCTGATGGACATCGGCATGCGCGGCATGAACGGCATTGCGCTGACCGAGAAGTTTGCCGAGGAATTTCCCGAGATTGCCGTGCTCGTCCTGTCGATGCACGACAACCTGGAGTACGTGCGGCAGGTGATCCGTGCGGGCGCGCGTGGCTATGTGCTCAAGGACGCGCCCGCCAGCGAGCTGGTCGAGGCCATCGACGCCGTGCTGGCCGGCCGGCCGTTCTACAGCGCGCAACTGGCGATGCGCATGGCCGAGCAGGCTGTCATGCCCACGCCGGTCGAGGCGCTCACGCCGCGTGAGCGCGACATTCTCGACGGCATCGCCAAGGGCTATGCCAACAAACGCATCGCCGACGAGCTGGGCCTGTCCGTGCGTACGGTGGAATCGCACCGCCTGAATCTCAAGCGCAAACTCGGCATCGAGGGCCAGGCGGAACTGGTGAAGTTTGCGGTGGAGTTGGGAAAGGGCCGTTAGGCGCCCTTCATGGCCTCGACGTAATCGCGCACCATCGCCTCGAACGACGTGTCGCGCCCAAAGCCCATCGCATCGGCGCGGGCGGTGTTGAAGCGCGCCGGCCAGCTTTGCACGATGGCCTTGATGCGTGCGTCCGGCTCCCAGCGGATGCGCGATACCGGCGCATCGCCCGCCACCTTGCGCAGCGCTTCCACCATCTCGCCCACCCGCACCGTAATGCCCGGCAGGTTCAATGAGCGGCGATTGCCCCATGCCGACGCCGGCAGCGTGTACGCGTGCAGCAGCGAGGCCACCACCTGGCGCGGCGAGGCGAGCCACAGTTCGGTCTCGGCTTCCACCGGGCAGATGGCGTCTTCGCCGGACAGCGGCTCGCGGATGATGCCGCTGGCAAAGCTCGATGCCGCGCCATTTGGCTTGCCCGGGCGTACCGACACAGTCGGGATGCGCACCGCGCGGCCGTCGACGTAGCCCTTGCGCGAATACTCGCCCACCAGGAATTCGCCCATCAGCTTCTGCACGCCGTACGAGGCCTGCGGCGTGGCCGCCGTGTCGTCGGTGACGATGGCAGGCAGTTGACCGCCGAACACCGCGACCGAACTGGCAAACAGCACGCGCGGCGCACGGCCGGTCTTGGCGTGCTGCGCGCGTAGCGCATCAAGCAATGCGCGCGTGCCGTCCAGGTTCACGCGCATGCCGAGGTCGAAATCAGCCTCGGCGGTACCGCTCACCACGGCGGCCAGATGAAACACGCCGCCCACGTTTTCGTCGATCACCTGGGCGATGAGGGCCGAGTCGGAAGCATCGCCCGTCACATAGCGCACGCGCGCATCGGCAATCTGGCCCGGCACCTGGTCCAGCACGATGAAAGTCGCAACCGGCTGCACCGCGCCGTCCGCGCCGGGCAGACCGGGTTGCTGGAGCAGTGCCGCCAGCACGCGCTGGCCCAGGAAACCGGCGCCGCCGGTGATGACGATGTTCATGGTGTCTCCTTGTTGCCTGACGTATGCGGCCGGGCGTTTTGATCGATGCCTAGGGTAAACAGGGATGAAGCTCTGCGACTCAACTTGTATGATGACACGACGAATTTACCCTTGCCAAGACCTCCCAGCCACCATGTTTGAACGACTCGACGCCGCGCCTTCCCTGTCCGACCGCGTGGCCCAGACCCTGATGGACAAGATCGACGCGGGCGAACTGCGCCGCGGCGAACGCATGCCGTCCGAAACCGTGCTCGGCCAGGAATTCGGTGTGAGCCGCACCGTGATCCGCGAAGCCATCTCGCGTCTGCGCCACGAAGGCGTGGTCGAAGCGCGCCAGGGCAGTGGCGTGTACGTCACGCAGCAGGCTGGCCTCAAGCCGCTGCGTATCGACGCGGCGCAGGCCGGCTCGATCGATGCCGTGCTCCACATCATCGAGCTGCGCCGCGCGCTGGAGGCGGAAGGCGCCGCCCTGGCCGCTCAGCGCCGAACGGATGCCGAGATGATCGAAATCGACGCCGCACTCGACAGCATCGACGCTGCAGTGGCGGCAGGCGGTGACGGCGTGGCCGAAGACCTACGCTTTCACCACGCCATTGCCGCCGCCAGCGGCAATCCGTTTCTGGTGCAGGCACTTGGCTTCTTCAGCCAATACCTGGAAGAAGCGATTGGCGTGACGCGCAGCAACGAAGCACGCCGCGAAGACTTCGCGCGCCAAGTCCGCGACGAACACAGCGCGATGGTCGACGCCATCCGCCACCGCGACACACTTGCCGCACGCAACGCCGCGCAGACCCACATGTTCAATGCCGCACGTCGCCTGGCCGAGGGCCGCGATACGGCGCAAGACTGATTTCAGGAGCCATTCATGACGCAATCGGCGGCTGACCGGAAGGTCGGCGTGATCGGACTCGGCGCCATGGGTTTGGGCATTGCCAAAACCCTGCGCAATCACGGCTACACCGTGCATGCCTGCGACGCGCGCCCGGGTGCCGCAGCGGATTTCGCCAAGGAAGGCGGCGTGGCCCGCGCAACGCCGGCGGAGGTTGCCGCTGGTGTGGATGTGGTGGTCTCGGTGGTGGTCAACGCCGCGCAGACCGAGGCCGTGCTGTTCGGCGAGAGCGGTGCAGCGGGCGCCATGCGGCCGGGCAGCACCTTCGTCATGTGCTCGACGGTGGATCCGAACTGGTCCATCGCACTTGAGGCACGCCTTGCGCAGCAGGGCATCCTGTATGTGGATGGCCCGATCTCGGGCGGCGCTGCCAAGGCCGCGTCGGGCCAGATGACCATGATGACCTCGGCCAAGCCCGAGGCGTATGTGGCGGCGGGCCATGTGCTCGACGCCATGGCCGGCAAGGTCTATCGCCTGGGCGACAAGGCAGGCGCGGGCAGCAAGGTCAAGATCATCAACCAGTTGCTGGCAGGGGTGAACATTGCCGCCGCCGCCGAAGCCATGGCCCTCGGCCTGCGCGAAGGCGTGGCGGCGGATGCGCTTTATGAAGTCATCACCCATAGCGCGGGCAACAGCTGGATGTTCGAAAACCGCATGGCCCATGTGCTGGCGGGCGACTACACGCCGCTGTCGGCAGTCGACATCTTCGTCAAGGATCTGGGGCTCGTGCTCGATACCGCGCGCGCGACCAAGTTCCCGTTGCCGCTGGCGGCCACCGCGCATCAGATGTTCATGCAGGCGTCGACCGCCGGCTATGCCAGGGAAGACGATTCCGCCGTGATCAAGATCTTCCCGGGGATCACGCTGCCGGAGGGCCAGCCAAAATGAGCAACGCGCCCAAGTCCCGCCCGGTCCTCGGTTGCATCGCCGATGACTTCACCGGTGCGACCGACCTCGCCAACATGCTCGTGCGTGCCGGCATGCGCACCGTGCAGACCATCGGTGTGCCGCAGGCAGGCGAGGAAGCCATCGCTGCGGATGCCGATGCCATCGTCGTGGCGCTCAAGTCGCGCACGATTGCGGCGGCCGATGCCGTGGCGCAGTCATTGAGCGCACTGCACTGGCTGCGTGCGCAAGGTTGCTCGCGCTTCTTCTTCAAATACTGTTCGACCTTCGATTCCACCGACGACGGCAACATCGGCCCAGTGGCCGAGGCGTTGATGGTCGAACTGGGCACCGATTTCACGTTGGCCTGCCCTGCATTTCCCGAGAACGGCCGCACGATCTTCCGCGGCCATCTGTTCGTGGGCGACGTGCTGCTCAACGCGTCGGGCATGGAGCACCATCCGCTGACGCCGATGCGCGATCCGAACCTCGTGCCGGTGCTCGCGCGCCAGAGCGCGGGCAAGGTCGGCTTGCTGCGTTACGACGCAATCATGCGCGGCGCCCAGGCCGCTCGCGATCAGGCCCAGCAACTGCGCGCCGACGGCGTGAAGCTGGCGATTGCCGATGCCATTTCCAACGATGACCTGATCGTGCTGGGCGAGGCGTTTGCCGACCTGCCCCTGCTCACGGGCGGCTCGGGCTTGGCGCTTGGCTTGCCGGCGCAATACCGCCGCGCAGGGCTGATCACCGAACATGGCAACGCGGCCCAACTGCCTGTGGTGGCGGACTCGGCGATCGTGCTGTCGGGCAGTTGCTCGCGCGCGACGAACGCACAAGTGGCGCACTGGCGTGCATCGCGCCCCGCCTTCCTGATTGATCCGCTGGCGCTGGCCGAAGGCAAACCGGTGGTGGTCGACGCGCTCGATTTCGTGCACCGCCATGCCGGTCAGACGGTGCTGGTGTACGCCACCAGTGCGCCGGAGCAAGTGGCCCACGTGCAGCAAACGCTGGGTGTGGAACGCGCCGGCAAGCTGGTTGAAGATGCACTGGGCCGCATCGCTCGCACCCTCCATGCTGACGGCGTGCGCCGCTTCGTGGTAGCCGGCGGTGAAACATCGGGCGCGGTGGTGCAGGCGCTCGACGTGTGCGCGCTGCGCATCGGCCCGCAGATCGACCCAGGCGTGCCCTGGACAGCCACCATCGACAACGATCCGGTTGCACTGGCATTGAAGTCCGGCAACTTCGGAACGGTGGATTTCTTCGAGAAGGCGCTTGCGCAACTGGCGCAGGCCACCGCGGAGGCTGCCGTATGAGCGCGTTCACCGAAACAGCGCTGCGTGAAGAGATCGCCCGCGTCGGGCAGAGCCTGTATGCGCGCGGTTACACCGTAGGCACGGCAGGCAACATCAGCGCACGCCTGCCTGACGGCTGGCTTATCACGCCCACCGATGCCTGCCTCGGCACGCTGGACCCGGCGCGTATTGCCAAGGTCCTGGCGACGGGCGAATGGGTCGGCGGCGACAAGCCGTCGAAGACGCTCGCCCTGCATCGCGGCATCTACGACCGCAATGCCGACGCGCATGCCGTGGTGCACACGCATTCGACGCATCTGGTGGCGCTCACGCTGGCCGGCGTCTGGAACGAAGCCGATGTGCTGCCACCCATCACGCCGTACTACGTGATGAAGGTCGGCCACGTACCGCTCATCACGTATCAGCGTCCGGGGCATCCGGATGTGGCCTCGCAGATTGCTGCGCTGGCCAATGAGGTGCGCGCCGTGCTGCTCGATCGACTCGGGCCCGTGGTATGGCACGGCTCGGTGTCGAATGCAGCCTACGCGCTGGAAGAATTGGAAGAAACCGCACGGCTTTGGTTGATGACCGAACCCAAGCCTGCACCGCTGTCCGACGCGCAGATCGACGAACTGCGCCAGACGTTCGGGGCCCGTTGGTAGCAACCGATAGCAAATCGGTAGCGCCCGCTGCACGGCCCACATAAAACCTACACCGGAGACCACATGAACACCTCGACCGCCACCCCGGCGGCGTTGCCTTCGCACGCCGTTTCAAAAGAGGACAGCGTCTATGCGCGCGTGTCGCGCCGCATCGTCCCACTCATCATGCTGTGCTATGTGGTCGCGTACCTCGACCGTGTGAACGTCGGGTTTGCGAAGCTGCAGATGTCGCAGGCGCTGAATTTTTCCGAGACGGTCTACGGGCTGGGTGCCGGCATCTTCTTCATCGGGTACTTTCTCTTCGAGGTGCCGAGCAACCTGCTGATGAACAAGATCGGTGCGCGTATCTGGATCGCGCGGATCATGATCACGTGGGGTTTGATCTCGGGCGCGTTCGCATTCGTGCAGACGCCCACCCAGTTCTACGTGATGCGCTTTCTCCTGGGCTTGGCCGAAGCTGGTTTCTACCCCGGCATCATCCTGTACCTGACGTACTGGTATCCGTCGCATCGCCGCGCACGCATTGTGGCGATGTTCATGGCGGCCATCCCCATCTCGGGCATCTTCGGCAATCCGCTGTCGGGCTGGATCATGAGCGCCTTCCACGGGACGGGCGTAGGCGGCGGCTGGCAGGGCTGGCAGTGGATGTTCGTGATCGAAGCCGTCCCTGCCGTGCTGGTGGGCCTGCTGGTGCTGTGGAAGTTCGATGACAGCATCCGCAAAGCCAAGTGGTTGTCGGAAGACGAGAAGCAGATCCTCGAAACCAACATTGCCGCCGATAACAAAGGCAAGACTGAGCACCCCGGCATCGGCAAGGTGTTCTCCGATCCGCGCGTGTGGATGATGAGTCTGATTTACTTCACCTTCGTCATGGGCCAGTACGGGCTGACGTTCTGGATGCCGACGCTGGTGAAGAACGCCGGTGTGAAAGACACCTTCATGGTGGGCGTGCTCTCCGCCATCCCGTACCTATGTGCGGCGATCACCATGGTGCTGATCGGTCGCAGTGCCGATGCACGCCGCGAGCGTCGCTGGCACCTGGTTGTGCCGGCGCTGATGGGCGCAGTCGGTTTTGCCGTGGTGGCCACGGCTGGGCACAACGTGGCCCTGTCGATCGTGTTCCTGTCGTTGGCCGCTGCGGGTGTGCTGACGTGCGCGCCGCTGTTCTGGTCCCTGCCCACGGCCTTCCTGCAAGGCACGGCTGCCGCTGCCGGCATTGCCGCCATCAACTCGGTCGGCAACTTGGCCGGCTTTGTGAGCCCCTATATGATCGGTGCGCTCAAGGACATGACGGGCAGCACATCCGCCGGCATGTATGCGTTGGCGGGCGTGCTGGTGCTCGGCTGCATTGCCGTGTTGCGCACCCCGCCGAAGTTGGTCAATAAATAAGCAATCGTATTCAAAGGTCTGCCATGCCGCGCTTTGCCGCCAACCTGTCCATGATGTACCAGGAGCACGCGTTCCTCGACCGCTTTGCCGCTGCGGCAAAGGATGGCTTCGAGGGCGTGGAGTTCCTATTTCCCTACGACTTCGACCAGGCGGATATCCGCGCCCGTCTTGACGACGCTGGCCTCACGCAAGCACTGTTCAATGCTCCGCCGGGCGACTGGGCTGGTGGCGAGCGCGGCATCGCCTCGCTGCCCGGTCGCGAAGAGGAATTCAAGCGCGGCATTGCGACAGCGCTGGAGTATGCGCAGGTGCTCGGCAACACGCGCCTGCACGTGATGGCCGGCCTGCTACCCGCGGGTGCGGACCGCGCACGCCATCACGCTACCTACGTGAGCAACGTCGCCTACGCTGCGCGCGAGGCTGCCGGCGCGGCGGTCACCATCGTGCTGGAGCCGATCAACACGCGCGACATGCCGGGCTTTTTCCTCACGCACCAGGCGCAGGCACATGCGGTGTGCAAGGAAGTCGGCGCGACCAACGTCAAGGTGCAGTTCGACCTGTATCACGCGCAGATCATGGAGGGCGATCTGTCGGTCAAGCTCAAGCAGTACGTCGATGGTGTGGGCCACGTGCAGATTGCCGGCGTGCCCGATCGCCACGAACCGGACGAAGGCGAGCTGAACTATCCACACCTCTTCGCGTTGCTGGATGCACTTGGCTATGACGGCTGGGTCGGCTGCGAATATCGGCCGCGTGCCGGTACGAGCGAAGGGCTCGGCTGGCTTAAACGCTGGCGCGAAAGCCAGCGTTGACGCAGCAGCACAAGAAGGAACTGCGCCAATCTGCCTGGGCTGCGAGGTGCATCGCCAGGCGCTGACGCAAAAGAAAACCGCCGCTGCGCGATGCGCAAGCGGCGGTCTGCTCTGGCGGACAGGCTCGTCAGGCGCCCAACTGAGCCGGGCCGAGCGAGCGCGTTGTGGGGACGCGGCCGTATGCCGGCAGTTCAGCCTTGCGGGTTGCTGTTTCCAGTTGCATGCCGATCGCGTCGGCAGCATGCGCGGCCGTTGCGCCGTTGGTGCCCACCACGAGGCGATAGCCGCCGCCGCGCACGGTCTGGATCAGGCCATCGCAGGGCGTGCCGGCCAGCGCCACGCGCAGCTTGCGCACGTGCACATCCACCGTGCGCTCACCTACGAATACATGGTTGCCCCACACGCGGTCCAGCAGTTGCGTGCGCGAGTGCACGCGTTGCGGATGCGCGACGAGAAAGTGCAGCAGGCGGAATTCCAGCGGGCTGAGCGGAATGGCGCGCGGGCCGGTGTCGGTTTGCGCAGTCACGCCCAGCGTGAGCGGATCGAGGCGCAGGCCGTTGACCTGCAGGATGTCGTCGCCGTGCTGATGCGGCGCACGGCGGCGCAGTACGGCGCGAATGCGGGCATGCAGTTCACCCGTGTCGCACGGTTTGACGACGTAGTCGTCGGCGCCGGCGTCGAGCGCGGCAATCTTGGCACGCGCATCGCCATGACGGGACAGCACGATAACCGGCAGGCCGCGCGTCTGCATGTTGGCGCGCAAGGCCAGCAGCATGTCGATCGACTCGCGCTCGGGCCATGTCCACTCCATCAGGAGCAACTCAGGCATGGCCACCAGGATGGCAGACTGCGCCTGGCCCGGATGGCTGACCCGTTGAACGTCGTGTCCACCATCACGCAGGGAAAACGACAGACGCTCCCCCTCTGCCTGGTCTTGTTCGACCAGCAAGATCTGAATACCCACTTTGTGATACCTCCCGTCTAACCAGCCGACACACTCCGGCGAGCAGCCTCGCGGCTGCGCTCTGCTGTCTGCGGTGCGCGTTGTTATGAGTGCCATGCGGGCAATTGCGCGTGTGCTCGCATGTCGTTTCTTGCGGGCGCTGTTGCTCGGCCGTTGGCCTTGCGCGGATCGTCATGCTGCTGTTCCCGTCGACGATCGCCAGCGGAGCCTCCTGGGTGGTGTCCAGGGTGGTCCTGAGAAAGGTCTGCAAACCCCTCGGTGCCTGCCGCAGCGTGCCGAGCTATGCAATCGTTTGCACAGTTTGCGGCATTGCTTGCGCACAATCCGAGCCGGCGCCCCCCCGAGCGCCGGTGAAGTAGGGATCCCCCACCTCCGTTGGCATAAGGCTTGTTAGCCCTTTCCCGTTTCCTCTAGTCATGAACCCCCCTCTGGCTCAGAGAGAAGGGATTCCGTTTTGCCGGATTATAAGAATCCCGTAGGGATTCGTCACGCAGGAATTTTAAAATTTGGAAATTCATTCAATTCGACACGCATTGGGGTGGCGCGGTTGACATGCATTCTTCATAAAGCTACGCCAGGCAACGTTCTTGGCCGATACCATGCGTACAACGATTCAAGTCCGGCATAAATGCATGACGATTATGCTCGCGCCGGCATAATGATTGCGCTTATGTGTGCGCCGGTATTTTTTACAAAGCGATTCGATTTCCTAAAAATCAATTGATCTGTTTTGTTGGCAGGGGTAATTCGCGCGATTTAAAACTTTAGGATTACTGCTCGTTGTTTGGGCAACCTTCTGCGGGCAGGCGAAAAAAAAGCCCGCGCAAGGCGGGCTTTCTGTCCTGATGCCAAAGAGACGGCGGGTGTTAGCCCTCCAGGCGTTCTTCCAGGCGGGTCTTGGCGTCGGGCAGCGCTTGCGGCAGGCCGTGCGCCAGTTTCGTGAACAGCTCGTCGTGCAGCGCCAGTTCCTGCTTCCAGGCGTCCGCGTCCAGCGAGATCACCTTGGCGAACTGCTCGGCCGTGAAGTTCAGGCCGTCCCAGCTCAGTTCTTCGTAGCGCGGCGATACGCCAAAGGCGTGCTCGTCGCCCTGCGCGTGGCCCTCGATGCGATCGATCATCCACTTGAGCACGCGCATGTTTTCGCCAAAACCGGGCCACACGAACTTGCCGTTCTCGTCCTTGCGGAACCAGTTCACGCAGAAGATCTTCGGCAGCGTGGCGCCGCTTTCGGCCAGCTTCTCGCCTACCTTGAGCCAGTGCGCGAAGTAGTCGGCCATGTTGTAACCGCAGAACGGCAGCATGGCGAACGGGTCACGGCGCACCACGCCTTGCTGGCCGGCAGCGGCGGCGGTGGTTTCCGAGCCCATCGTGGCAGCCATGTACACGCCTTCGGTCCAGTCGCGCGCTTCGGTAACGAGCGGCACGGTGGTCGAGCGGCGGCCGCCGAAGATGAACGCATCAATGGGGACGCCTGCCGGGTTGTCCCATTCCGGATCGATCGAGGGACATTGGGCGGCCGGCGCCGTAAAACGCGCGTTCGGATGCGCTGCCTTGCGGCCGGTTTCCTTGGCGGTCGCGGGCGTCCAATCCTGGCCTTGCCAGTCGATCAGGTGGGCGGGCGGCGTGTCGGTCATGCCTTCCCACCACACATCGCCGTCGTCCGTGAGCGCTACGTTGGTGAAGATGACGTTCTCTTTGAGCGTGGCCATCGCGTTGAAGTTGGTCTTCTCGCTGGTGCCCGGGGCCACGCCAAAGTAGCCGGCTTCCGGGTTGATGGCGTACAGGCGGGTCTTGCCGGTTGCGTCCTTGCGGGGCTTGATCCAGGCGATGTCGTCGCCGATGGTCGTCACCTTCCAGCCGTTCAGGCCGGCCGGCGGAATCAGCATCGCAAAGTTGGTCTTGCCGCAGGCCGATGGGAAGGCCGCCGCCACGTGATACGTCTTGCCTTCCGGCGACGTCACGCCCAGGATCAGCATGTGCTCGGCCAGCCAGCCCTGGTCGCGGCCCATGGTGGAGGCGATCCGCAATGCGAAGCACTTCTTGCCCAGCAGCGCGTTGCCGCCGTAGCCCGAGCCGAATGACCAGATTTCGCGCGTTTCCGGGAAATGCACGATGTACTTGGTCGGGTTGCACGGCCACGGCACGTCTTTCTCGCCGGCGGCGAGCGGCTTGCCGACGGTGTGCACGCACGGCACGAAATCGCCGTCAGCGCCGAGCACCTCGTACACCGCGCGACCCATGCGGGTCATGATGCGCATGTTGACGGCCACGTACGGGCTGTCCGACAGCTCCACGCCGATGTGCGCGATTGGCGAGCCCAGCGGGCCCATCGAGAACGGCACGACGTACAGCGTGCGGCCGCGCATGCTGCCGTCAAACAGGCCATTCAGCGTCTGGCGCATCTCGGCCGGGGCCGTCCAGTTGTTGGTGGGGCCGGCATCTTCCTTCTTCTGCGAGCAGATGAAGGTGCGGTCTTCCACGCGCGCCACGTCCGACGGGTCCGACAGCGCCAGGTACGAGTTCTTGCGCTTGGCCGGGTTGAGCTGCTTCATCGTGCCGGCGGCCACCATTTCGGCGCACAGGCGGTCGTATTCCTCTTGCGAACCATCGCACCAGACAATGCGCTCCGGCTTGGTGAGCGCTGCCACCTCGCCCACCCACGCGATCAGGCGCGGGTGTTTCACGTAATCGGGCACGTTCAATGCAGGCACGCCCTGCATCACGGGTTGATTCATGACCAAAACTCCAATGGAAGTGAGAAAGAAATCGGTGGCGGATCAGCACGGTGGCCACGCCCAGCGGCGGGTTGGAAAGCGATCGACGGCGCATCATGAGCAGGCCGGATCAGCGATTTCCAGAGGGGGGAGTAACGCAGGCGGAGGGACGGTAGCCGTGCTGATTTCACATTCAGTTACAAAGCGGAGCGCTGACGGAACGTGGGTTTTTCCGGGCAGCGGGGGCCGCGTGCGCTAAAGTGGCGGGACCGAGGTCAATAGACCCTAGAACAAGGACTCGTCACCAGCGGGGCTGCGCAAATTGCGTGCCCGCGGCGGGCAATTCCAAACGTCGACACAGATTGTCGTGCGACGAGGGATGGGAAGAATACCACCGCGAGGGATCGCTGTTTTTTGCTGCGCACCATTGTTCGAAGTGAGATGTCGATGAAGATTGCCGTACTGGACGACTACCAAGACGCTGTTCGCAAGCTGGATTGCTTCAGCCTGATGCAGGATCACGAAGTCAAAGTGTTCAACAACACCGTCAAAGGTGTGGGGCAATTGGCCGCACGCGTGGCGGACGTTGAAGCCATTGTGCTGATCCGGGAGCGCACGCGCATAACGCGTCAGTTGCTGGATCGCCTGCCCAAACTCAAGATCATCAGCCAGACTGGCCGCGTATCGCGCGATTCGGGCAGCCATATCGACCTGGATGCCTGTACCGACAAGGGGGTGGTGGTGCTGGAGGGCAAGGGCTCGCCGGTGGCGCCGGCTGAGTTGACCTGGGCGCTGGTGATGGCCGCGCAGCGCCGCATTCCGCAATACGTTGCGAGCCTCAAGCACGGCGCGTGGCAGCAGTCGGGGCTGAAGTCCACCACGATGCCGCCCAACTTTGGCATCGGCCGAGTCCTGAAGGGCCAGACGCTGGGCATCTTCGGCTACGGCAAGATCGGCCAGCTCGTAGCTGGCTACGGTCGCGCCTTCGGCATGAATGTGCTGGTGTGGGGCCGCGAGGGCTCACAGGAACGCGCGCGCGCCGACGGCTTTGCCGTAGCGGAATCGAAGGATGCGCTGTTCGAGCAGTCCGACGTGTTGTCGGTCCACCTGCGGCTGAACGACGAAACGCGTGGCATCGTGACGGTGGCCGACCTCACGCGCATGAAGCCGACCGCCCTCTTCGTCAACACGAGTCGCGCTGAACTGGTGGAAGAAAACGGCCTGGTGACGTCGCTCAATCGCGGGCGCCCGGGCATGGCCGCCATCGATGTGTTTGAAACGGAGCCCATCCTGCAGGGCCACACCCTGCTGCGCATGGAGAACTGCATCTGCACGCCGCACATCGGCTACGTCGAACGCGAAGGTTACGAGCTGTACTTCAGCATCGCGTTCCAGAACATCCTTGATGTCCTGCAGGGCAACGTCGATAGCGTGGTCAATCCGACGGCGCTGGCGCCAGCGCTGATCCGCGCATAACGCCAGTCGTTCCGCTCGTGGTTTCGGCCAATCAAGCCGCGGCGCGCAGCTGCGGCTGATTGGCGCCCGCGCCATCGAAGCGGAAGCTGTCCATCGCCAGCGAGCCGTACGTCACCGTATCGACCACGTGCTGAGCCTGCACGCCGCCCGGCGTGGCTTGGCTCGGCTGGCCCATCGCGGCGCCCAGTGCCACGTACAGCGGCATGAGGTGTTCGTCGGTCGGGTGGGCGTGCGCGGCGTTCGGGGCTTGCGCGCGGTAATCGCAGAACTGGGTGAAATCGCCGCTGCGGATGCCATCAGTCATCGTCTCGATCATCCATTCGCGGAACGCCGTCACCCAAGGCTCGACCGGTACGCCATGCTGCGCCATGCCGGGGCCGCGCATCAGCGCGCGCAGGTTGTGCGTGAAGCTGCCGGAACCCACGATCAGCACGCCTTCGTCGCGCAGCGGCGCGAGCGTACGCCCCATCGCCATCTGGCACGCTGGCGACAGGCCTGGCATCAACGACACCTGCACCACCGGAATCTTCGCCTCGGGAAACATCAGCATCAGTGGCACCCAGGCGCCGTGGTCCAGCGGCTGGCGCGGATCCAGCACCGTGGAAGCCTGTTCTTCCAGCCCGGGGACGATGTTGCCGTCGATCAGCGCACGGATGCGCTCAGCCAAGTCCGGCGCGCCGGGCGGGGCGTATTCCAAGGCGTAGAGCTGCGGCGGGAAGCCGCCGAAGTCGTGCCACGCTTCCTGCTGCGCGCGGGCAGTGACGGCCGGCCGACGCGTCATCCAGTGCGGTGAAACCACGACGATGGCACGCGGCTTGAGGGCGGCCATCTCTTGCCCGAGCGCCGCCAGCATTGTGCCGACAGGGCCCGGATCGGCCGCCAGCATGGGCGACCCATGGGACAGATAAAGCACGGGGAGCATGTCAAATTTCCTGAAGAATATAGTTACCATTCTGCGCCGGAACAGCACCAGTAACGTGCATGGATTTGCAGACCGGGGTCAGGAAAATTGAATGAGTGCGCTTACATGCTCAGCAATTCCTCTGCCACCGTCGGGTGCAGGCCCACGGTGGTATGCAGATGCTTGAGCCGGACGCCCATGCGTACGGCCACCGCCAGCGCCTGGATGATCTCTGGCGCGGCGTTGTCGACGATGTGCGCGCCGAGCACCCGTCCGCTGCGCGCATTGCACACCAGCTTGATCAGCGATTCCATGCCGGAGCCCGCAAAACGCTGCTCCAGCGAGACGAAGCGGCGGACCACCACGTCAATCCGGTCTGCCAGGGCGCGTTTGTCGGTGTCCGCTCCGCGTTTGCCCAACTCGGGCCAGCGCGTGCGTGCGTCGGCTTCGGTCAGGCCCACGCTCGCGATCGCCGGGTCGCAGAACACGGCCATCGGCACGGTGTTCATGTCGGGCAGCTTGATGCCTTTGCCGAATAGGCGTTCGGCCACGTAACGACCCTGCGCGGCGGCCACGGGTGTCAATTGCAGCGGGCTGCCGCCGCAGATATCGCCCACGGCATGCACGCCGCGGGCGCGCGTGCGGAAATGGCGGTCGACCGCGATGCGTCCGTGTGCGTCGAGCGTGACTCCGGCCGCGTCCAGGCCAAGACCCGCGATGTTCGGCGCGCGGCCGATGGCGCTCAACACACGCTGGGCGGGCAGCGCGCGGGGAGCGTCGCTGCCTTCGATGCTCGCGTAGACGGTCACGCCGCCGCCATTCACAGCATCGCGTTCGATGCGGACAACATCGGCGTTCAGGATCAGTTCGACGCCGCAGCCGGCCAGCGACTGCGCGGCGGCCTCGGCCACCGTGGCATCCAATTCGGGCAGCACGCGCGCATCGCGCGTCAGCACGGTAACCCGCACGCCAAAGCGCGCCAGCGTGGACGCCATCTCCACCGCGATGACCCCGCCGCCCGCGATGATGAGCGATGCGGGGAGCGTGTCCCAGCTGAACACGTCGTCGGAGGTGCAAGCCAGTTCCGCGCCGGCTATGGGAAGCGGCATGGGGCGGGCGCCGGTTGCCAGCACGATCTGGCGTGCCCGCAGCGTGGTCTTGCCGGTATCGGTTTGCAAGCGGACGATGCCGCGGCCGCGCAGCGAAGCCATGCCGCTCAGCCATTGCACGCCGGCATCGGCCAGGTGGGCGAAATGCGCTTCGTGCAGCCGCGCGACTTCGGCACGCGTGCGGGCGATGGCATCGGCCCAGGCATCGGCGGCGTTGGTGGTGCGCAAGCACCGCGCCATGGTCTGCGACCAGGCGGCGCCGTAGCCAAGCAGTTTCTTGGGCACACATCCGCGATTGACGCAGGTGCCGCCCACTTGCGCGCGGTCGATCAGCAGCGTTCGTGCCCCCAGTTGCGCAGATCGGCGCGCAGCCGCGAGCCCGGCCGAACCAGCGCCAATCACGATCAGGTCAAACGCATGTGCAGGGTTTGCGGGCATGAGGTGTCCGTCGAAGAAGCATCGGCCGGACGACCTTGGTGGCACGCCGGCGGGCGCGCCATGTGCAGCAAGCGGCGCGCCCGCCGCCGGTTTTTGGAGGAGGTGGTTACGCAGCCACCGCCGTGGCAAACCCGCGTGGAAGTTCGCGCAGGAAGGTTTCGCCGTCATGACGGCCGAGCGCATAGGCGTCGCGCATGGCGCCCGGGCGGGTGTAATCCCAGCTTGAAATGGGAACCTTGCGCGAGGGCTGCACGTAAAAGCGGCGCTGCACGCCGTCGGCCACTGGCACATCCATGCGGAAATATGTCGGGCGCGGGTATAGGCGCGTGACGAGCACCAGCGCGTCGCCGGGCGTGGCGTCCAGCGCGTGCACGGGCACGTTGTCGACCATGCCGCCGTCGAGTACCGGCCGCCCCGCGCGCCGCAACACCGGCGTGAACGGCGGCGTGGAGGCCGATTGCAGCAGAAGATCCGCCAGGTCCTCGGGCGTAGCGCAATCCTGCGCACGCACGATTTCCGGCGTGAAGCCGAGGCGTTTGCCCAGTGTCGGGTGCAGCGTCTTGCGGACGTGCTTTTCGATGTTGTAGGCAATCAGCCCTGCCGCCACCGCCGACCGTGCGCCCAGCCAGCGCGGGATATGCGCCACGCCGATGCGGATCTCGGGCGCCTGCGCCAGCCGCCCGAAGCGGCCCTCGCTGAAAACCGTCAGCAGCGCCGTGCGGTACATGCCGTAATGCGGAAACACGCGCTCGCCGCGCAGCAGGTTGCCCCAATGGGCGTTGCGGGTGTTCTGGCGTAGGGCTTCGCCGTAGTAATCCATCAGCTCGGCGGAATTCCATGCATGCAGCATGCACGCCGTCGATGCGCCGGCCGAGATGCCGGCAATCACGCGCGGCGCCAAGCCCAGTTCGGGCTGCACGACGTCCCACCAGCCGGCCTGCCACCAGCAGCGGTTGCCGCCGCCGGCAAAGACCATCTGGTCGAACACGGGCGTGTTCATGCCGAGGCCCCGGTGAGGGCGGCCGTGGCCGCGGCCGCGGTCGGCTCCAGCCGCAGCGACGGCGCGTATTTGAGGGTGTCGATGCATGCATCCAGCAGGCGCTCGCGCTTGGTGGCGAGGCTGGAGGCGTCCGGGTAGAAAAGGTAATCGCCCATGATGCCGTTGAAGGTGGCATGGAAATGCGCCACGGCCAGGGGGATGTCGAGGTCGGCCGGCAACTGCCCGCGCCGCGTTGCCTGCTCGATGATGCTTGTCAGGTGGGTCATGCCTTCCTCAAACGATTCTTGTTGGCGCTTGAGAATGGGGCTCGTGTCTTCCACGAACTCGCACTTGTTGAACATGATCTCGAAGACCTTGCGCCAGTGCGCATCTTCCACGAGTTGCCGCAGCAGGAAGTTGCCCACGGTGCGCAGTTCGCCCAGCGGGTCATCAGCTTCCACCCCAAGCGGGGTGCACATGGTCTCCATGGGCAGCTTAACGCGCTCGCACATGGCGGCAAAAACGTCGGTCTTATTGCGGAAGTGCCAGTAGATGGCGCCGCGCGTCACGCCCGCGGCCTGCGCGATATCCGATAACGATGTGCGTGCCACGCCGCGCGCATAGAACACGTCTTCCGCCGCATCCAGGATGCGGTTACGTGTTTCCAGTGCTTCTTCCTTCGTTCGTCTAACCATGATCTTCCAGAGGAACGCCGTGTCACCTCAGCCGGCGTTCTTTCGATTGGCTTTTGTGCAATGCACAATTTCCGGCAACGCACCATTGCGCTTCGCACAACGCGGCAGCGGGTCCGTTGGCTGACAATGCTTGTCGGAGCGCGGTATCTGTTGCATGTTCGCTTGATCCCCGTCATTGCTACGAACTCCGGAAAGGTGTCAACGGAGTCCCTATTTCTCAATGGCGTGACTTACATACATACGCGAACGTATCTATAATAGCGCGCACTCCTTCACTTGCCCATGGCCGTATGCGCCACATCCATCCCGGGCACGTGGTCTGGGGCCGATTTTGCGTCTGTCGGCGGCCAGGTCGGAGATCGGCTGCCGATCGCTCCCGCGTCTTAGCATTCTGGTCCGAGTTGTTGCGAGTTCGTCGCAAAGGCCATATCGCATGCCGCCAGATGCAGCTAGCATCGGACGTTTTCGTTTTGTGTTTTTTTGGTTTCGCTGACGGTTTGCCGGCGTCGCACTCGTTTGCGCGGCGTGGCGGCACCCGGCATTCCGCTTATCGCCACATGGGGTCATCTATGACGAACACCCGCCGTTATCACCAACTCGCTGCCGCCGCATTCACGGTGGTGGCACTTGCAGCCTGCGGTAACAAGCAGGCACAAGGGCCGGGCGGCGCCGGCATGCCTCCGACCGAAGTCGGCGTTGTGACCGTGCAGCCGCACTCCGTTGGTCTGACCAGCGAGTTGCCGGGCCGCCTGGAGGCCACGCGTGTGGCACAGGTGCGCGCACGGGTCGCGGGCATCGTACTCAAGCGCACCTACGCTGAAGGCAGTGACGTGAAGGCCGGCCAACAGTTGTTCCAGATCGATCCGGCGCAGTATCAGGCGTCGCTCGACAGTGCCAAGGCACAGCTTGCGCGCTCGGAAGCCACGCAAACGCAGGCGCAACTGAAGGCTGAACGCTATAAGCCGCTGGTTGCCACCAACGCCATCAGCAAGCAGGACTACGACGACGCCACCGCCGCCGCCAAGCAAGCCACTGCTGACGTGGCCGCCGCCCGCGCTGCCGTGGAAACCGCCAAGCTGAACGTCGGCTACGCCAGCGTGACTTCGCCCATCTCCGGCCGTGCCGGTCTGGCGCAGGTCACCGAAGGCGCGCTGGTGGGCCAGGGCGAGGCGACGTTGCTGACGACCGTGCAGCAAATCGACCCGATCTACCTGACCTTCACCCAGTCGAGCACCGAAGTGATGCGTCTGCAGCAAGCGCTCAAGGACGGCAAACTGGCCAAGGCCGGTGGTGATGCAGCCAAGGTCACGCTCGTGACGGAAGACGGCCGTGCCTATGCCCAACCGGGCAAGCTGTACTTTTCCGACCTGACGGTGGACCCGGCCACGGGCACGATCACGCTGCGCGCGATTGTTCCGAACGCCGATCGCACGCTGCTGCCGGGCATGTACGTACGTGCCCGCCTGGAGCAGGCCGTGGACGAGCAGGCGATCACGGTGCCGCAACAAGCGGTGACGCGTAGCCCGGACGGCGCCTCGGTCATGGTGGTCGATGAGAAGGGCATGGCAGCCGTGCGCCAGGTTCAGGCCGATCGCTCGACCGGTACGGAATGGATCGTCTCCAGCGGCCTGAAGGCAGGCGACAAGGTGATCGTCGACGGTCTGCAGAAGGTCCATCCGGGCGCACCGGTCAAGGCTGTGCCGTGGCAGCCGATGTCGGCAGGCCAGGGCAAGGGTCCGCAAGGTCAGGGCGGCCAGGGTGGCGGCGCCGCACCCGCACCGGCGGCCAGCGCCCCTGCTGCAAGCACTCCCGCTGCCAGCGCACCGGCAGCCAAGCAGTAAACAAGGAGCCATCGCATGGCAAAGTTTTTTATCGATCGCCCGGTCTTCGCCTGGGTGCTCGCGCTGTTCATCATCCTTGCTGGGGCGATCTCGATCACCCAGCTGCCGATCTCGCAGTACCCGACCATCGCGCCGCCGTCCGTCATCATCACGGCAACGTATCCGGGCGCAAACGCGAAGACGCTGGACGAATCCGTCACCAGCATCATCGAGCAGGAAATGAACGGTGCGGACGGCCTGCTCTATATGGAGTCGGTCAGCCAGGGCGGTAACGGCCAGGCGCAGATTACCGTGACGTTCAAGGCCGGTACCGATCCGGCGCTGGCGCAGGTGGACGTGCAGAACCGCTTGAAGCGCGTGGAAGCGCGGTTGCCGTCTGCGGTGACGCAGCAGGGCGTGCAGGTCGACAAGGCCCGCGCGAACTTCCTGCTGTTCGCCACGCTGGCATCGACCGACGGCAAGATGGATCCGGTGGCGCTGGGCGACTACATCTCGCGCAACGTGCTGAACGAAATCAAGCGCGTGCCGGGCGTGGGTCAGGCGGTTCTGTTCGGTACGGAGCGCGCCATGCGCGTCTGGATCGATCCGGCCAAGCTGGTCGGCTACAAGCTGACACCGACGGACGTCTACAACGCCATTCGTGCACAAAACTCGCTGGTCTCGGCCGGTACGATCGGCGATCTGCCCTCTGTCTCCGACCAGCCGCTCGCGGCGACGGTCGTGGTGGAAGGCCAGCTTACGACTACCGAGCAGTTCGGCAACATCGTGCTGGTGGCCAAGCCGGACGGCTCGCTGGTGCGCGTGAAGGACGTTGCACGCCTGGAATTGGGCGGCCAGTCCTATTCGACGTCGGCGCGGATCAACGGCCAGCCGATCTCGGCCATTGGTGTGCAGCTCTCGCCCACGGGTAACGCCCTGGGCACCGCCAAGGCCGTGAAGGCCAAGCTGGAAGAGCTCTCGAAGTACTTCCCGGCCGGCGTGGAATACAAGGTGCCATACGACACCTCCAAGTTCGTCCAGATCTCGATCGAAGAAGTGGTCAAGACGCTGTTCGAGGCCATGGCGCTGGTGTTCCTGGTGATGCTGCTGTTCCTGCAGAACATCCGCTACACACTGGTGCCGTCGATCGTGGTGCCGATCTCGCTCTTGGGCGCGTTCGCCACCATGAACGCGATGGGCTTCTCGATCAACGTGCTGACGATGTTCGGCCTCGTGCTGGCGATCGGTATTCTCGTTGACGATGCGATCGTGGTGGTTGAAAACGTCGAGCGGATCATGGCAGAAGAAGGCCTGCCCCCGCGCGAAGCCACCCGCAAGGCCATGGGCCAGATCACGGGCGCCATCATCGGTATTACGCTGGTGCTGATGGCCGTGTTCATCCCGATGGCGTTCTTCTCGGGCTCGGTGGGCGCGATCTATCGCCAGTTCTCACTGTCGATGGTGTCGTCGATTTTCTTCTCGGCACTCATGGCGCTGACGCTCACGCCGGCACTGTGTTCCACGCTGCTCAAGCCGATCGAGAAGGGTTCGCACCACGAGAAGAAGGGCTTCTTCGGTTGGTTCAACCGCATGTTCAGCACCACCACGAACCGCTACCAAAGCTTCGTGGAGCGCATGCTCAAGAAGACCTTCCGCTACATGGTCATCTACGTTGCGCTGATCGTTGCGGTGGTGTTCCTGTTCCTGCGCCTGCCGTCTTCGTTCCTGCCGACCGAAGACCAGGGCTACATCGTGACCAACATCCAGTTGCCGCCGGGTGCATCGGCCAACCGCACGCTGGAAGTGATCAAGCAGGTCGAGAACTACTACAAGCATGAAAAGGCGGTCGAGAACATCGTGGCCGTGCAGGGTTTCAGCTTCTCGGGCAACGGGCCGAACGCCGGTATCGTGTTCACCCCGTTCAAGGACTGGAGCGAGCGTAAGGGCAAGGATCAAACCGCCGATGCTGTGGTTGGCCGTGCCTTTGGTGCGCTGTTCGGTGGCATTCGCGATGCAATCGTGTTTCCGCTGAACCCGCCGCCGATTCCGGAGTTGGGCAACGCCACCGGCTTTACCTTCCGTCTGCAGGATCGTGCTGGCCTGGGGCATGACGCGCTGATCGCAGCCCGTAACCAACTGATGGGGATGGCGGCGAAGAGCAAGGTCATTACGGGCATGCGCCCGGAAGGTCTGGAAGATTCGCCGCAGTATCAGGTGGACATCGACCGCGAGAAGGCCAATGCGCTGGGTGTGTCGTTCACCGACATCAACGCCGTGCTGTCGACGGCGCTGGGTTCGGCGTACGCCAACGACTTCCCGAACTACGGTCGTCAGCAGCGTGTGATCGTGCAAGCGGACAAGATCAACCGCATGCAGCCCGAAGACATCATGAACCTGTACGTGCGCAACGGGCAGGGCAACATGGTGCCGATGTCGACGTTCGCCAAGGGCCATTGGATCGTCGGCCCGGTGCAGCTCGTGCGCTACAACGGCTACCCGGCAGTTCGCCTTTCGGGTGCGGCTGCGCCGGGTGCCAGCTCGGGTGACGCCATGGCCGAGATGGAACGTCTGGCCTCCAAGCTGCCGGCTGGCATCGGCTATGAGTGGACGGGCCAGTCGCTGCAGGAAAAGGCCTCGGGCTCGCAGGCGCCGGCGCTGTATGCGCTGTCGCTGCTGGCCGTGTTCCTGGTGCTGGCGGCGCTGTACGAAAGCTGGTCGATCCCGGCTGCTGTGATTCTGGTGGTGCCGCTGGGCGTGCTCGGCGCGCTGCTGGGCGTGACGCTGCGCGCGATGCCCGATGACGTGTACTTCAAGGTCGGCCTGATTGCGGTGGTGGGTCTGTCCGCCAAGAACGCGATTCTGATCATCGAGTTTGCGAAGGACTTGCAGGCGCAAGGCAAGAGCCTGATCGACGCGACGCTGGAAGCCGTGCACCTGCGGTTCCGCCCGATCATCATGACGTCGTTCGCCTTCATCCTGGGCGTGCTGCCGCTGGCGATTGCCACGGGCGCCAGCTCTGCCAGCCAACGCGCCATCGGTACCGGCGTGATGGGCGGGATGATCACCGCGACGGTGCTGGCCGTGGTGCTGGTGCCCGTGTTCTTCGTGGTGGTCCGCCGCATCTTCAAGGGCAGCGAGCGTCAACGCCGCCTGGATGCCGCGCACCGTCCGCTGGACGAGGAAATCTGAACATGCAGAAAACGATGACCTTTCGAACCCCTGCGCTGCTGCCGGCGCTCCTGCTGGCGGCCGGCGTGCTGTCCGGCTGCTCGCTGGCGCCGACGTATGAGCGCCCGGATGCTCCGGTAACGAGCACCTATCCGCAGGCACCGGCCGGCTACGCCGTGCCGGCAGACTCAGCCAAGCCCGGTGAGAACGCCCCGCGCGCGACCGACCTGGGCTGGCGTGAGTTCTTCCCCGATGCGCGCTTGCAAAAGCTGATTGGCCTTGCGCTTGAGAACAACCGCGACCTGCGCGTGGCCATGCTCAACGTCGAGGCGGCGCGTGCGCAGTACCGCCTGCAGATCGCCGACCTGCTGCCGCCGGTCAATGCGTCTGCCACGTACACGCGCAGCCATACGCCGCCGTCGATCTCGACGACCGGCGGCGACATCTACACCAAGCAGTACCAGCTTGGCGTGGGCATCAGCAACTACCAGGTGAACCTGTTCAGCGTGGGCGATGTGACGTCGTCTGCGCGTGCGAGCTATCTGGCGACGGATGAAGGCCGGCGTGCCGCGCAGATCAGCCTGATCTCGCAGGTGGCCAAGGCTTATCTGAATGAGCGCGCCTATGCCGAGCAGCTGGATCTGGCACAGCAAACCCTGAAGGGCCGCGAAGACTACTACAAGCTCGCCAAGCAGCGGTTTGATGTGGGTGCTTCGTCGGCGCTGGACCTGCGCCAGACCGAGACGCTGGTGGAGTCGGCGCGCGTGTCGGTGGCTCAGCTCACGCGCCAGTACGCCCAGGCGACCAACGCCCTGGTGGTGCTGGTCGGCGCTCCCTTGCCGGCCGACCTGCCCACGCCGACCACGGTGTCGTCGGAAAAGATCGTCGCCGACATTCCGCCGGGTGTGCCCTCGGAACTGCTGGAGCAACGCCCGGACATTCGTCAGGCGGAGCAGAAGCTGATTGCCGCCAACGCCAACATTGGCGTGGCGCGTGCGGCGTTTTTCCCGAGCATCGGGCTGACGTCCAACGTGGGGACGGCAAGCGGCGCGCTGCATGATCTCTTCAAGAGCGGAACGGGGCTGTGGTCGTTCGTGCCGAACCTGACGCTGCCGATCTTCAACTGGGGCACCAACATCTTCAACCTGGACTTGACCAAGACCAACCAGAAGATCGCGGTTGCCAACTACGAGAAGACGATCCAGACCGCCTTCCGCGAGGTGTCCGACGCCCTCGTGGCGCGCGGCACGCTGGAAGAGCAGGTGGCAGCGCAGAAGCGCTTCCGCGATGCCACGGCCGATCGCCTGACGCTGTCTGACCAGCGCTATCGCAACGGCGTGTCGAGCTTCCTCGATGTGCTCGACGCGCAGCGCGATCTGTTCAGCGCCGACCAGACGCTGGTGCAGACGCGCCTGGCTCGCCTGACCAACGCCATTGATCTTTACACGGCGCTGGGCGGCGGTCTGCAGGAACACAGCACCACCGTGGCCGCACAGCAGGCTCAGCCGACGGCTGCGCCGGGCGTTGCGCCCGCCACGCCAGACATGACGCCGCAGCAATCGAAGTAAATTCGCGTCTGTTCGCTCGAAAGCCCGCCTTGTTCAGGCGGGCTTTTTTTCGCCTGTGCCCTTTGCGCTGGCAGTGGATTCAAGAAAGCGAAGCAGGGCCACTTCTTCGCGTCGCAGGCCCTTGCGTGCGCGGGTCGGGGGCTGCGCTTCCAGCTCGCCCGCCAGGAACGCGTCCACTACGGCCGGATGCACATAGCACTTGCGGCAGACGGCCGGCGTGTTTCCCAGGCGTTGGGCCACGGCAGCAACGGCTTGCACCACCTGCCGGCGCGCCTCGGTAGCGTTCGCCGACGTGCGTCCGCGCAACAGATCCAGCGCGAGCACGCTGCCGGCCCAGGTGCGATAGTCCTTCGCCGTGAAATCCGTGCCGGTAATCTCTTGTAAGTATGTATTCACATCTGCGGAATCGATTACGCGGCGGTCGCCCGCTTCGTCGATGTACTGGAACAACTCCTGCCCCGGCAGATCGACACAGCGTCGAATGATGCGCGCCAGGCGCGGGTCCGATACCGACACATCATGCTCCACGCCGCTCTTGCCGCGAAACTGAAAACGCACCGTGTTGCCGTGCACCTCCACGTGGCGATTGCGCAGCGTTGTGAGCCCATAGGAGCGGTTGTCGCGCGCATACGCTACGTTACCCACGCGCACCAGCGTCACGTCCAGTAGAAAGACCACCGTCGCCAGCATCTTCTCGCGCGACAGGCCTGGCGCCGCCAGGTGGGCGGTGATCGCTTTACGCACCCGCGGCAGCGCTGCCCCGAAGGCCAGCAGCCGCCCGTATTTGTCGGCATCGCGAAAGGCGCGCCAGTCGGTGTGATAGCGATATTGTTTTCGCCCACGCGCGTCGCGCCCTGTTGCCTGCAAATGGCCGTCCGCATGTGGGCAGATCCATACGTTGGTATAAGCAGGCGGAATCGCCAGTTTGTTGATGCGCGCAATGACCGCTGGGTCGCGGATGCGCTCGCCGCGCGTATCGAAATAGACAAAGCGGCCGCGCAGGCGGCGCCGGGTGTAGCCCGGGCGCGTGTCGTCCACATAGCGCAGCCGTTCGGGCAGCGCTTCGGCAGAGGGCGGCGCGCTTGTGGCAACTAACGCAGGCGCAGACTTGGGAGCGCGTTCCACGATAGAAGTCAGGAGAGATGCTCGCCCTGAGCAAGCGGCGTTCCTCTTCCTCGCTCCTTCGGCAGGCTGGCCGCTCATGGCGTAGCATCAAGGCCACGCATCTGCACAAAATTGCGGCAGGAAATGGCCTTTCCGCCACAATCGGAAGTGCCTTGCATCGGTAAACAGATTCAACTACACTGCACGCCCTCTGGGCGGTATATAATCTGCTGTTTCGCCGTCCACCCGAATATTGAGCAAGGGACCCGATGACCACCATCCGTCTGAAAGAAAACGAGCCGGTCGAAGTTGCGCTGCGCCGCTTCCGCCGTGAAATCGAGCGCACTGGCCTGATCAAGGAACTGCGCGCCCGCACCGCTTACGAAAAGCCGACGACCGAGCGCAAGCGCAAGAAGGCTGCTGCCGTGTCGCGTACGCGTAAACGCCTGCGTTCGCAAATGCTGCCGAAGAAGCTCTACTAAGATCGTGCGATTGTTTCGGTAGCACCAATCGGGTGCTGCCGCTGGCGGTGTGAAGTCAATCGACCTCCGTTCCGCCGAGCTTGGTCTGTAGCGCCTTGCGCGCACCGGAAGCCTTTCCGGATTCAACCAACGCTCCACTCCCCGATACAGAAGCTAGCAAGATGCGGTTGATGGCCTGTGTGCCATTGTCCGCCGCTTCGGTGCGCTCAGCGCGCGCCCTTCTCTGTTGCAAACGACATCCGCCAGCGGTATCGACCGGCTGGCTGTTGGCGTTTGTTGCGCCGATTCTGCGTGGGAGTGCAGTGGCGTGTGTCCTTTGCATGCGCTCTCTCAGACAACGATGCCTACCAATTCCAACGGGTACTGGTTCCCCGCCAAGCGCTACGGTTGGGGATGGGGCTTGCCTTCGCGTTGGCAGGGCTGGGTGGTGCTCGCCATCTATGCCGTACTGCTGGTGGCGGGCATCGTCGGGCTTCCCCCAGGGCGCACACAGTCGAGCTTTGCGTTGTACGTGTTGGGTATGACGGCGTTGCTGGTGCTGGTTTGCTGGTGGAAAGGCGAGCCGCCGCGCTGGCGTTGGGGTAAAGATTGAAGGGTTTGCTTACCAATCAACTGCGCAGATAGCGCTGTGGTGTCGCCGTCCAGTGCCAGCTTCACTGCCTTCTGCACGAGCTGCTCGGCGTGCGGCTGCAGCAACTCCCGCAGCGCCGTGCGTTTGTCCTTGGCGCCCTTGGGTTTGCCTGCCGGATTACCGCTTTGCCCTTTCTGAAATGCCATTGCGTTGCTATTCCTCTGAAAAAATCAGCTGTTACGCGTGGATCGCAGGCGGTTGGGTTGCGATGGCCGAAAAGTCGAAAGCTGGTCGCGCGTGCCAATTCGCCCGTTGGCTGAACTGCAGGCTGCCGGTGTCAAACCAAAGCCGTAACGCACCCTCGTAGCCGGTTGCGCGCTGCTTGTGGCAGTACAGACGGGCGTCTTCCACATCGCCGTCCGCCTCTTCCCCGGCAAGCTCCTTGCGCTTGTTACGCCAGACCGTGAAGACGTTGTCGGCCAGGTCAGTGATGGCGCCAGCACCACGAACATCCAACTTGCCGGGTGCCTTGTCCTCGCTTTCACCCTTGCGGGCGTGGGCCACCAGGTGGACGTGTGCGTTGAACTCGTTCTTGAAGTCGCACAAGCGATCCAGAAACGCCTTCTGCGCCTTGTAGTCGTCTTCTGCGATGCCGCACTTCAGGAGCGAATCCACAACGAAATGGGTGACGCGGTAGCGCTTGGCTGCGTAGCGGAACGCCTCCATCAGGCTGTCTTGGCTGATCGTGCCGACATGTGCGTAGAGCCAGAGAGCGCCGCACATCCAGTCATTTGCGGCACGCACAAACCTCTCGGTCGGCGTTGAGGTAGCGCAAGCCTGAATGGTCAAATGGCGTAGCACCGTGGCAGGCTTCATCTCGCCGGAGAAGATGCAAACCCGCTCGCCTTGTCGAACCAGGTCCACGCATACCTGGCCCAACAGGTCGCTCTTGCCGTGACCGTTGATGCCGGTCCAAACGGACAGTTCTGCCGGGCGCAGTCGCACCTTGTCGGACCATGCCGGCCACGGAAGCGCCGCGCCAACGGTGTTGACGGGACCATCCCGGAACATCGCCAGCACGTCATCTAGATACGCGGCAGGCGTACGGAGGTCGGTCGGCTCAATACGCTCCGCAGCATCCAGCGCTTCGCCGATTTCTTCTGCCGTCACGCCTTGTTGCAATGCCTCGTTGGCATCCTTCAGGCGGAATTTGACGATCCGGCAGCGATCCAGGCCCAATCGTTGCGCCACTTCGCGCGCGCCCTTCTGCCCGACATCGTCGTTGTCGAACCAGAGGAAGATCTCCGGGAAGCGCTCCAGGCGATCAAAATCGCTGTCGATCCATTGGTGGTTCCCGGCGCCCTGATTGACTGACAGAGCCGCGATGCCGTACTCGTAGAGGCTCATGGCATCCAGTTCGCCCTCTACGATCAACACGGCCTTGGCGCTGTCGGGAACCAGATCCCACCCGAACAGGCACGGCTCAGCACCCGCCGATTGCCAAGTGCGCTTCTTGCCCTTGCTGTCGCGCTCGAGTGCGAGATGCTTTAGGTTGATCAGATCGGCATCCCGCAGGTACGGAAAGACAATCGCATCGTCCTCCTTGCTCGCGGCAACCTTGAACGCGCGGATCGTCTCCAGGGACAACTTCCGCTCTTCGGTCAGATACTTGAGCACTCGACCAGCAGGGCTCACCACTGCAGGGCGGCTAGGACGCGAATAGACCCGGCTAGGAGCCACGAAAGACGGGTCGGGTATACCGAGGTAGCGGTGTGCTTCAAAAAACGCTTCCTTGAGCGTTATTCGCTTTGCGGCTGCCCACAGGTCTACGAGGTCGCCCGCATCGCCGGTGGCGAAGTCCTTCCAAACCCCCGCCTTGTTGCCGGTGATGCGCACCTTGAGCGATTCACCAGCTTCGCCCTCAACGCTGCCAGCAACCCATTCGGGGCCTTGACGCTTGCCGTTGGGCAGCAGCATCCCCGCAACAGCTTCGGCTTCCTGGGCGAGACGGTTCGAAACTTCGTTCCAGTTCATGCCGTCTCCTCAGTTTGCAAAGTTGGCTTCAGTTCCGCCGTGGCGACCCTGCTGCCTGCGGCTCAGGCCGGCCCAGTCAGCGCGCACGGCCGTCTTGAACGCCGCATCCCAATCGACGTAACGGCTGCCCTTCGCGCGGATGGTGTCAAGGAAATACTCAAGGTGGGCCTCCAGGTTCTTGTGCCCGTTTTCAATCGCCCACTTCCGCACGCCTGCCGAGATGGCGAAACCTTCCGGCAATGGAATTTTTCCGTTCGCAGATTTCGCACGATTTTTCGACGTGTGCGTTCTCTTGACGGTTATTGACGGTTCAATGACGGTTTGGCTCTCGCCAGTGATAGGGGTCTCCGATCGCCCATGAGAGTCGTCTCGATCTTGCATGGGAGTCCTATCACCAGCGATAGGGGTATCACTGGCGATATCCGTCAAGCGGTCGATCCTGAACAGATACCGGCGGCTGCAACCAGGGGCTCCGCCTGCGGCGTTGCCGATAACTTCCAGATAGCCGTCCTCAATGAGGTCGTGCACGATGCGCCTCGCCTGAACCGCAGACAGGCGGCATTTGGCGGCTACCTTCTTGATTGATGGGTATAGGGAGCGGCCGTCGTCATCGCACCAATCAGCCAAAGCGAGAGCAACGAGCATGTGCGAGCCGCCTCGCGGAAAGCGATCCCACACCTGGGTCATGGCACGTAGCGACATTACGCCTCCCGCAGGTTGAAGAGACGGAAAGCCCAAACCACCGTCCGCGTCCTGATCCAGCTGTGATTCCAGGCGAAGATGACTAGGCGCTTGATGAGCGTACGCATGGTCACACCCCCGCCAAACGCGCAAAGCGCACCATGGCTGCCTCATAGTCGGCAGGAGATGCATCGGGATTGGCAGAGAGCCATGCCGCCTTCAGCGTCTCGTACAAGGCGATACCGCCGTGCGGAATTCGGCGAAGATGGCGGGACGCCATGGGCGCTGTAGCTGGGCGAGTGAGTACGGCGGTCATACGCTCACCTCCGGCGTCAGCACATACCGGGCGACGCGATGAGGGAATCCGGACGCGCCGAAGTCCCAGGTCCACACGGTAGTGATGAGGTGCCCCTCTGCCCGCAGCTCCTGAACGCGGGCGGCCGGATGCAGCGTGTCCAATTCGCTGCGAGCTTGGAGCGTAGTCAGCGGCCCCTTTCGGAGAGCCGTAAGAATGCGATCCCGCTGCGCGGCGGTGGAATTTGGACTAGACTGAGTTTGCTTTTGAGATTTAGCCGCTTCCTCGTTGGGAGCGGCTTTTGTTTTTTCCGACATGGCGCCCCCTTACGCAGCGATTGCTTGCGCTTGGTAGGCGGCCGGATTCTGCATCCAGCGATGTACCTCCGCATTGCTGTAGACGGTGCAGCGCTCGGTCCAGCGTTGGGGCTGAGGTGCCCGCCCGTCCTTAACCAGCTTCCGCCATGTCTCGCGGCTTACGGGGATGAAATACTGGAGCTGACTCCAGCGGGAGAACCCAACCGAGGGAAGGGTTTCCGGGACTTTGTGGATTTCGGTGACTGCACGCATGCTTTGTCGCTCCTAGGCGTCGTTTGCATGCGTTAAGGATGGTCCGCGGAACAATCCAATTCACTGCCGTTAATTACCCAATTTTTGACAGTAGGTATCTCCAATGGTGACCGGCTATCGCGATCAACGTCTGGTCGTCAAATAAGGCCATTGCCGAGAAGTCCCTCCCCTCCAGAGATCTCCATGTGTTTCTACTGGAGTTCCCTAGGATATCCAAGGCAGCGGTCTTTTTTACGCCCTTTGTGCGTTCCGCTAGCAATATGGCAGCCTGAATTGCGACGCCTTCCTCGATATGTCCTGTATCTGGATAGCTAGGCCTTCCTCTGCGTCCACTGGACAAGTTGAGAGCCCTTTTCGGATCATCTCCGTTCACTATCTTCGATAGACACTCAGCCAGATAGAACGCGAGTGGTTGATCTAGCTTGGCTCCGGTGTATAGACATTCAGCGCACTCCCTTATGACATACAAAGCGTCATCCTTTGAGCCTTGTGTCGCGAGGGAGATGGCTTCCGCGATGTGTTCGGATTCTTCGCTATCGTGGTCGATCGGCATCGTGATCCTTCATCGTGGCACCAGTTGCGGATGCCCTTCCATCGCGATAGGTGTCCAGTCGATCAAATACTCGATCGATGTTCATATCATTGGTTTCTGCCTGACGCTGCAACCAATCAACTCGCTTCCCCAGCGAGGCGACTGTCGTTCTTAGTCCATATATCTCGAAGAGCGCCCATGACAGAAAAAGCTCCACCCAATGCTTGGTTGCCTGTTCCCAGAGCCAGGCTATGGCTCCGAACGCGATAGCGAGAAGTCCACCAACCACCTCTACCGCTTGCACGCGACCACCATTGTTCGCTCAGTGGTGCGAGCGCCCAGAAAGCCAGAAGGGCCTCCCCCAATCGCTGCGGCGTCCTCGCCAGTTCGGTCCACTATGTCATAGCCCTGCTCTTTGCAGAGATCGCCAGCCGCAGAAAAGCACTTGTCCCATCCACGTGCCGTTCCGCTACAGTTCAGCGCATAAGCCTTGCGGCCATCAGACGTGTAAGTTTCATGGACAGTTGCGCAGGCCGAAGTAAGTAGACTCGTTGCAACTGCGCTAGCCAATAACAAAGTCGATGCAGTTTTCATTTCCCCTCCTTTCTTCTGACTAGACAAGCACACCAACCCTAAAAGCGTTCGTCGTTGGCCGCCTCTCGATTTGCGAAACGGCGCAGCTGCCAACTACGGATTTGCACGAGCGCCCGAGCCCATTGCGCAGGGGTAAGCATCCGCCAACGGCTCTCAGGTCGAGGCCATAGTCGCTGCACCCGAAAGGCCTCGATGTCACACCAGTTTGGGTTTGTGGGATTGGCGTGCGCAGACGGCGTGTAGAGGGCAACGAAGGCGGGAACATCTGCCATCTCCGCCAGCTTACGGAGCACGCCAGCGGGCTTGTCTTGCCCGATGTCGCGAGCAACCTCCACCAGTGCTAAGGGCAATTTGCTGCCGTTGTCGTACTCGGTGAACAGTACCGAATCCAAGTCCGCCATGGTCAGCGATTCTGCCTGCGCGCCCTTTAGGTAACGACCGATGGAGGGCGCTCGGTGCCATGCACCATAGGATCGGTCTCGCGTTTCGTACTGTTCGAGCCTCATGATGACTCCAGGTCTGACGTTTCGCGATGCGTTCCGTGAAAAGTCCTTTGGGTCTTGTTCGCGGCGTCATGTGCGAGCTGATACAGCCAGGCTTGGCTCTCTCGTCCCAAGTCCTCAAAGTTCTCCCCGCAAACAACGTCAAGTAGGGCAACAAGCTTGCCAAGATCAGAGCTGACGTTGTTGTACCAATCGAATTCACTCATTCCTAAGTTCTGAGCGGCCTTGACGGCGGCGCTGCGGCGCGGCGTTGCCTCGGGTGGGGCGGTAAAATCTGCTTCAGCCATGATACGAACCTCCTATTTAGGTCGTGTTGTGGTCAGGCGGTCTTGGAGTTGCCGCTCCTTGACTGCCGCTGACTGCCTACTGCTCAACTGTCATGCAGCTGCGCGACGCGCTTTAGGCGTATCGAACATCGCTAGCGCGGAGCCCAGCCTTCGACGCATGCTCTCGGATAGAGTCAAGGTCGTTTGCCTGCAAGTCAGCCTGAAGTGCGCCATGCTCACAGAGTGCCTTGATGTCCTTGTCGTCTGTCATGCGCCCAATGGCACGGAAGATGGCGCCCATTGCATTGGCTTGTTCCTCCGTGATATTTGCCGTGCACTCGATGTCGTTTACCGACACCGGCTCAAAGCCGTCGATGATCACGCGTTCGCTAGAATGGATGTCAGCCATGATCAAGCTCCTTATTAGCTTGGTTGTGGTCAGGCAGGTTCGATGCGCCAACATCGTTCCTGCTGCTTGCCTGATTCCGTCAGGCGCGGTCATGCAAACCCTAGGCAGCGTTGCCGAAGCGGCCAATCACCACCTTCTTTTCTTCCGAGATCTGCGCGTCTACAAAATCAGCCCAAAGCTGCAGGATGCGACGCCGCTCCTCTGCGTACTCGGCGCGGTTGTAGACGCCTTTGATTCCCTTGATGTTGTGAGCAAGCGCCTTCTCGATGGCGTCTGACGACTGGCCCATTTCGTGAAGGTGCGTGGACGCGGTCCGGCGGAAGTCATGCAGCACGAAGTGCTGAACCTCCATATCGAGCGCGCGCACAGCAGTGTTGAGCGTGCTCTTGGCAATCGGAACGTCCTTGCCACCGCGACTGGTCGGGAACAGAAACGCGCTGCCTTCGGTGAGGGAGAAGATCTCACGCAGCATGGCGACAGCCTGGGCTGGCAGGTACACCCAGTGCTCTTTGTCCTTCTTCATGCGCTCGGCTGGGATGCGCCAGATCGCGGCATCCAGATCGAATTCTGATTTGCGGGCCTCGATCAGTTCCGACTTGCGCACCATCGTCAGGATGAGCAGGTGCAGCGCCAGCTTATGCAGGCGTCGAATGTCAGAGGCGTAGATGCTCCGCAGAACGTTGCCGATCTCGTCCGGGGTCAGAACGCGGGTGCGGCTCTCTTGCGTGGCGATGAAGCGGGCGACAAGAGCTTGAGCAGGGTTTGTCGTGGCGACGTGGCGCGCAACAGCGTACTCATACATGCGCTTGAGTACGTTGCGCGTGAAGAGGGCCATCTTGGGCGCACCGCGAGCCTTGATCTTGTCGCAGACCTCCAGCACCTCGCCTGGCGTGACTTCCGTGAGCGGCTTCGAGCCGATGACCGGAAGGATGTCCTTGTCCAGGGCGCGTCGCACACCTCGGCGGTATTCCTCTGACTTGTCGGCAATCGTCGCCTCAAACCACTGTGCCGAGAACTCGCGGACGGTGGTCGGTGCGGTATCGGCGCCGCGATCCTTCTTGGATTGGGCAATGGGGGAAGCGCCTGCAGCAACGATCTCGGAATACCTGCGGGCTCGCTCACGCGCTGCGGTGAGGCTGACGGCCGGATAGTCACCGATCGTCACAAGGGGCTGCTGCTTGCCGTGCAGCGAGTAGCGGTACCGCCAGACCTTCGACCCCGACACCATGATCTCCAGCACCAAGCCGCCGCCATCCGCGACCTGGTAACGGGCGGTCTTCGGCTTGAGGGCCTTGATGCGCGTGTCGGTGAGGGGGGTGACTGTCCGGGGCATCTTCTTTAGTACACAGAAAATAACCAAGCAGGGCTTGTGTACTTAACTGTGTACTATAGATCGCTGGGTGTCAATGGGAATCATTGGGCAACGTGAGCCAATAATTCCTTGTAAAACAATGGTTTGCTAGGGTGCTCTTGGCAACCTTGGGCATCCATGGGCAGCCAGTTATTTTCCAATACAAAACCGACTAAAAATCACCCCCAGCAAGTCATCACTCGAAAACGCCCCCGTAATGCTGTTCAACGCCTCCTGCGCAAGCCGCAGTTCTTCGGCAAACAGGTCCAGCGATTGCGCTTGCTGATCTGCGTGCTCTGCGGCCGTGGCCAGATGTTCGCGGGCCGTGCGGAGCGCGGCGAGATGGCGCTCCCGTGCGAGGTAAAGCCCCTCGCCGCCGCCCTGCCAGCCGGCAATCTCCAGTAACGCCGCGCGCAGCAATTCAACGCCCAGGCCATCGCGCGCCGAGAGCCACACCTCGGGCGTCTCTGAATCCACGCGGCCCGGTACGGCCACGCCCGAGAGGTCGATCTTGTTGACGACGCGCAGGGTTGGCACGCCGGCGGGCACGTGCTCGGCGATGCGAGCGTCGATGGTGGCATCTTCGGGCGAGAGGCCGTCGGCGCGATAGTCCGCTGCGTCCAGCAGATGCAGGACGACATCAGCGCGGGCGATGGCAGCCCAGGTGCGCTCGATACCGATGCGCTCGACTTCGTCTTCCGTATCGCGCAGGCCCGCCGTGTCGACGATGTTCAGCGGGATGCCTTCGATCTGGATGGTCTGCTGCACCTTGTCGCGCGTGGTGCCGGCAATGGGCGTGACGATGGCCAGCTCCGCGCCGGCCAGCGCATTGAGTAGCGACGACTTGCCCACGTTCGGCTGCCCCGCCAGCACCACGTGCAGGCCTTCACGCAGCAGCGCACCCTGGCGCGCCTGCGCCAGCACGCCATCCACGGCCGCGCGAATGCCAGCGAGCTGACCGCGCGCGTCGGAGGCTTCCAGGAAGTCGATTTCCTCCTCAGGAAAATCCAGCGTTGCTTCCACCAGCATGCGCAGATGGATCACGCGCTCGACCAGCGCATGCACCGCCTGCGAGAACGCACCATCGAGCGACCGCGCCGCCGAACGTGCGGCAGCTTCGGTGCTGGCCTCGATCAGGTCGGCGACGGCCTCAGCCTGCGCCAGATCCATCTTGTCGTTGAGAAAGGCGCGGCGCGTGAACTCGCCGGGCTCCGCCACGCGCAGGCCGATCTCGCGACCGGCGGCCAGGCAACGCTGCAGCAGCAGCTGCATCACGACGGGGCCGCCGTGGCCCTGCAGCTCCAGCACGTCTTCGCCCGTGTACGAATGCGGCGCGGGAAACCACAGCGCGATGCCGCGGTCGATGGCGTTACCGTCGGCGTCGAGGAAGGGGAGGTAAGTTGCCTGGCGCGGCGTCAGCAGGCGTCCGCACACGGCTTGCATGACGGCCCGCACGTCGGGCCCCGATACGCGCACCACGCCAATGCCGCCCCGCCCGGGGGCGGTGGCAATCGCCGCGATGGGGATCGTGAGGATGGGGGCGCGCGGTGCGGCGGAAGCGTTCGGCAAGGCGGTGGGATGGTCAGCAGCGGTCATGGGCGGTATTGTGCGGCAGCCGCGCAGTTGCGCGCCAGTTTCCAACCCAGGAGATTCGGATGATCGATCACACCGGCGTCGTCGTCAGCGACTTCGAAGCCAGCAAGCGGTTCTACGAACAGGCGCTCAGCGCCATTGGCTTGACCAAGGTGCTGGAGTTTCCAGCGGCCGTCACCGGCCACACCGATGTGGCCGGTTTTGGCCCACCCGGCAAGGCGGAGTTCTGGATTTCAGCGGCGATGGCTGGGCAGGGACCGAACAAGCCGCCGCTGCACGTGGCCTTCCGCGTCGACACGCGTGCCGAGGTGGAGGCGTTCTACGCTGCGGCAACGGCCGCAGGCGGCACCGACAATGGCGCACCCGGCGTGCGCGCGCACTATCACCCGAACTACTACGGTGCTTTCGTGCGCGACCCGGATGGCCACAACATCGAGGCCGTCTGCCACGCTCCCGTTTGAAAAGCTTGAAGCGTTTCAGGCAGGCGTAAAAAAAGGGCACCCGGAGGTGCCCTTTTTGCCGAAGCGCATTCGCCTTACTTGGCGGGTGCCGCCTTCTTGTTGGTACCCAGCATGCGGTTGATCGACCATTGCTGCGCGATCGACAGGCAGTTGTTCACCACCCAGTACAGCACCAGGCCGGCCGGGAAGAAGAAGAACATCACCGAGAACGCGATCGGCATGAACATCATGACCTTGGCCTGCACCGGGTCCGGTGGGGTCGGGTTCAGCCTGGTCTGCACGAACATCGACACGGCCATCAGCACCGGCAGAATGTAGAACGGATCAGGCGTGGACAGATCGTGCACCCAGCCGATCCAAGGCGCACCGCGCATTTCAACCGACGACAGCAGCGCCCAGTACAACGCCATGAACACCGGAATCTGGATCACGATCGGCAGGCAGCCGCCGAGCGGATTGACCTTCTCGGTGCGATACAGCGTCATCATCTCCTGGTTCATCTTCTGCGGATCGCCCTTGTGGCGCTCGCGGATGGCCGTCATGCGCGGCTGCAGGTCTTTCATCTTCGCCATCGAGCGATAGCTCGTGGCCGACAGCGGGAAGAACACGAGCTTGATGAGCACCGTGAGCGCGACGATCGACCAGCCCCAGTTGCCCAGCAGCGCGTGGATCTTCTCAAGCAGCCAGAACAGCGGCTTGGCCACAATGGTCAGCCAGCCATAGTCCTTCACCAGATCCAGGCCAGGGGTGATGGCCTCGAGCATGCGTGCTTGCTGTGGGCCGGCAAACAAGCGTGCCGTGGCCGACACGCTGGAGCCCGGCGCGACTGTGCCCAGCGGCTCCTGGAGTCCGATGCGGTAGAAGTTGGTGTCGACGCGGTTGACGTAGTACTCGCGCTTGACGTTGTCCGCAGGGATCCACGCCGACGCAAAGTAATGCTGCACCATCGCCACCCAGCCGCTGTCGGTCGGGGCCGGCACGTGCGCCTTGCCCTTGTCGATGTCGGCGAAGGTGATCTTGTGGAACTTGTCGCCGTCGGTGTACACGGCCGGGCCGGTGAACGTGCTGTAGAAGCGCGATTGCTCCACAGCGCCGCCGTCGCGGGCCAGTTCCAGGTACAGCGTCGGGTTGATCGGCGCGGTGCCGTCGTTGGTCACGTCGAAACGCGTGTCGATCACGTAGCTGCCGCGCTTGAAGACGTAGGTCTTGGCCAGCTTGGCGCCGCCCTTGTCGGCCGTCAGCGTGATCGACACGTCGTTGCCGGTGCCCAGGTCACGCGGGCCGGCCGATGCCGTGAACACCGTCGTGTGGTTCGGGAAGTCGCCGCCGATGAGGCCCGAGCGCGCCAGATAGGTACGCTCGACGCTGCGGTCGAACAGCACCATCGGGTTGCCGTCGTGGTCTTTCTGGTTGAGCAGTTCCAGCTTGGTGACGATGGCGCCATCGGTGTCGATGGTGGCGCGCAGCAGGTCGGTCGAGATGACGATCTTTTCCGAGGCCGGTGCCTGCGAAGCGGCGCCCGTGGCCGGGGCGGCTTGCGACCCGGTGGCTACCGTCGTGGAGGCGCTGTTCGGCACGTCACCTGCGGGCGTGCTGCCCGGCGCGGCGGCCGTCGACGTGGCCGTTTGCGGCGTCGGGAAGAACATCGACTGGTGGCCATTCGCGCGTTGCCAGTTGTCGAACAGCAGGACAACCGCCAGCGAGAAGATCACCCAGAGAATGGTGCGTTTGATATCCATGTCGGATTACGGTCTGGGAAGGTGAATCGACGGCCGCGCAGGCTGGGAGTCAGCTGCGGTCGCGTCGGTCGATGCGGGATCGTTGGAGCGGGGCACAGCGTCGCCAGCGGCGGGCGGCACAGGATCATACCCGCCTTGTGCGAACGGATGGCAACGGCATAGACGTTTTGCCGCAAGATAACTGCCGTAACCCGGCCCGTGAGTGAGCACGGCGTCGCGCGCGTAGTCAGAACAGGTCGGGAGGAAACGGCATTGCGCGCCCACAAACGGGCTGAACGCCACTTTGTAGATGCGCAGCAGAAACAGCAGCGCGCGCGTCATGGCGTGCTCCCAGCAGTGGGCTGGGGAGGTGTGGCGGCGGGGGGCGCCGGCAGCGGTCTCGTGGCAACCTCAAAGAGCTGAATCAGCTCTTCGCGGCAGATGCGCTTGAAGGCGGCAACGGTGGGCACGTCCTGGCGCGGAAACTTGGCCTGCAGACGGATCAGCACGTCGCGCCCGCCCAGCAGAGGCTGACGTAGGCGGAACAACTCGCGGCACTGACGCTTGATGAGGTTGCGCTCCACGGCGCGCTTGGCGAATTTCTTGCCGATCACCACGCCCAAGCGCGCCTGGACGTTGCCGTTGGCGCGCACATACAGCACGAAGTGACGACTACGCCGGACCGGCCGCAAAGCAAAAACGGATGAAAACTCATCCGTTTTTGTCAGCCTTGCGGCTTTGGGGTAGGCGTGCAGGCCCATCGCCAGCGTGCCGCAAAGCCATGGGCAACGGCCATGAGCCGCCACCCTCGGCGCGGCCGTCTTTAGATGGCCAGGCGCTTACGGCCCTTGGCGCGGCGTGCGTTCAGCACGGCACGGCCACCACGGGTCTTCATGCGGACACGGAAACCGTGGGTGCGCTTGCGACGGGTAACGGAAGGTTGATAGGTACGCTTCATGATGCACTCTCTTGTTAATGGGTGGTGCGGACATCGCCGCACGCGCCGGGCCTAGGGCTGCCCCCGCGGCCTGGTGTCGATTCAGTCAGAGAAATCGCCCACGCAGACCGCCGTGCGCTGTGTTGTTCAGGTCTAGGGTGTCACCGGAACATCGGGCACCGAGAGCATCGGGCCTAAGCCGGATCAGTCGCGACGAAGTGTTTCTCGCCCCGCATCTGACGCGAACAAGCGTGCGCTCCCCTGCTGCGCATCGCAGAACCCGACATTTAAGCGGCATTTCCCGCATCTGTCAAGCCTAACTGATTGGGGATAACGCGCGCCCGGTCCCTCTAATCCACCTGTCGACGAGTTGTCCCCAACGCCTTGTGCGGCTTGGGGCGCTCTGCGAAAAGCCTTGTCGGGATTGGGTTTGCGGTGAGTCAATAAAATCGGTTGTCCACCGCTACTCACAGCAGGTCCACAGGTTATCCACAGACTTATCCTTTGTGGATAACTTTCCGCAGGGGGTACAATCCCGTTCCAATAACGAAAGCCACCCGGTTTCTGGCCAGCGCCAGGGACCCGGCGGCCGGCCCACCCGGGGACGTCATCAGACGCGTGTGGCGCCGGTCAAACACCTAACGATAACGATGCAGGATTTCTGGCATGCGGCGTCTGCTCAGCTTGAGAGTGAGCTAACGCCGCAACAATTCAAGACGTGGATCAAGCCGCTGACGCCGCTGTCATTCGACGAGCAGGCGTGCACGCTGCGGATTGCCGCGCCCAACCGCTTCAAGCTCGACTGGGTCAAGAGCCAGTTCTCTGGCCGCATCCAGTCGCTTGCGTGCGACTACTGGGAGGCGACGGTCGACGTGCAGTTCGTGCTCGACCCCACCGCCGGCCAGCGCCAGGCGGCCTTGCAGCCGTCGCTCGCGCCGGTGCCGATGCAGCCTCTGGGGGCGCAACAGATTCAACCGCGACAGGCCATGTCGGGCGGCAACGGTGCCGCGCATGATGCGGCCAATCTGCGCCCCGCGCAGGCCGTGTATCGCGAAACCGCGCTCGCAACGGCCAGCCATACCGCTGCCGATATCGATGTGCCCGTGATGGACGCCGCCGAAGTCCGTGCCCAGTCGTACCGCATGCCGCAAGCGCCCGCCGTGGTCACGAGCCTGGCCGCGCCGCCGCAGGCGCCGGTGGATGATTCCGTGCACGAGCGCTCGCGGCTGAACCAGATCCTGACGTTCGACAACTTCGTCACCGGTAAGGCGAACCAGTTGGCGCGGGCTGCCGCCATTCAGGTCGCCAACAACCCCGGCAAGTCGTACAACCCGCTGTACCTTTACGGCGGCGTGGGCTTGGGCAAGACGCACTTGATCCACGCCATCGGCAATTTCATGCTGATGGAGAACCCGCGCGCGCGCATCCGCTACATCCACGCAGAGCAGTACGTGTCCGATGTGGTGAAGGCATACCAGCGCAAGGCGTTTGACGACTTCAAGCGCTACTACCACTCGCTCGATCTGCTGCTGATCGATGATATTCAGTTCTTCTCGGGCAAGAACCGCACGCAGGAAGAGTTCTTCTACGCGTTCGAGGCGCTGATCGCCAACCGCGCGCAGGTCATCATCACCAGCGATACGTATCCGAAGGAGATCACCGGCATCGATGACCGCCTGATCTCGCGCTTCGACTCCGGCCTGACGGTGGCGATCGAGCCGCCCGAGCTGGAGATGCGCGTCGCGATTCTGATGAAGAAGGCGCAGGCCGAGAACGTGACCGTGCCGGAAGAGGTGGCCTTCTTCGTGGCCAAGCACCTGCGCTCGAACGTGCGTGAGCTGGAAGGCGCGCTGCGCAAGATCCTCGCGTACTCCAACTTCCACGGCAAAGAGATCACGATCGAGGTCACGCGCGAGGCGCTCAAAGACCTGCTGACGGTGCAGAACCGCCAGATTTCGGTGGAAAACATCCAGAAGACCTGCGCGGATTTTTACAACATCAAGGTCGCGGATATGTACTCCAAGAAGCGGCCGGCCAACATCGCGCGCCCGCGCCAGATCGCCATGTATCTGGCCAAGGAACTCACGCAGAAGAGCCTGCCCGAGATTGGCGAATTATTCGGCGGACGCGACCACACCACGGTGCTGCACGCCGTGCGAAAGATCGCCGACGAGCGCACCAAGGACGCCCAGCTCAATCACGAGTTGCACGTGCTGGAGCAAACGCTCAAGGGTTGACCGCGCGATGGTCAGCAGAGCGCATGGCAACGCCATTCGCCCTGAATCAAGCCTCGATAGACGCCCGCTCCAATGCGGGCGTCTTTTCATGCACAATAGACATATTTGCCGCGCGCGTGACGCTATCCAGCGCCCCCTTATTTGCGGTATAATTTGTGATTAACCCCTTGATTTACAACAACTTTGGGTTAATCGCGAATGCTCCTGCAGGCACCGGCCCACGTGGGCCCAGGCTGGGGCGCGCGCGGTGTCACCTCTCAAGCCAAGGATCGCCTTCATGCAATTGGTCAAAACCTCGCGAGACAACCTGCTGCGTCCGCTGCAAATCGTGAGCGGCATCGTGGAACGCCGACACACGCTGCCCATCCTGGCCAATCTGCTCATCACCAAGCAAGGTGAACGGGTTTCCTTCCTGTCCACCGACATCGAAATCCAGATCACCACGCACGCCGATTGCGGCGCCGGCACCGGCGATGTGGCCACCACCGTGGCCGCCCGCAAGCTGGTCGACATCCTGCGTGCCATGCCTGAAGGCGAAGTCGCCCTCACGCTCAACGACAAGCGCATGACCGTGCAATCCGGCAAGAGCCGCTTTGCGCTGCAGACGCTGGCCGCCGAAGAATTCCCGACCGTCGCAGAGGCAACCGATTTCGGTGCCCGCATCACGGTGCCGCAGAAGACGCTCAAGCATCTGCTGGCGATGGTGCACTTCGCGATGGCCCAGCAAGATATCCGCTACTACCTCAACGGCATGCTGCTGGTGGTCGATGGCAAGCAAGTCATGGCAGTCGCCACCGATGGCCACCGCCTGGCCTATTGCGGCGTTGAAACCGGCGAGCAACCGGCAGGCGCCGGCGGCCGCCACGAAGTCATCATCCCGCGCAAGACCATCCTCGAACTGCAACGCCTGCTGGAAGACGTGGACGATCCCGTCTCGGTGCAACTGGCGTCGAACCAGGTCAAGTTCACCTTTGGCAATATCGAACTGATCTCCAAGCTGGTCGAAGGCAAGTTCCCGGATTTCCAGCGCGTGATCCCGAAGGGTTACCGCAACAGTTTCACGATCGACCGCACGTTCCTGCAGAGCGCGCTGCAACGCACGGCCATCCTGACGACCGACAAGTTCAAGGGCGTGCGCTGCATGCTCGACACCAACGTCCTGAAGATCAGCTCCACCAACGCTGACCAGGAAGAAGCGCAGGAAGAACTCGAAATCGACTACCAGGGCGACGCGCTGGATATCGGTTTCAACGTCACCTACCTGCTGGACGTGCTGGCCAACCTCAAGGCCGAAAAAGTGCAGGTGAGCCTGGGCGACTCCAACTCGAGCGCGCTCATCACCCTGCCGGACGACGACACCTTCAAGTACGTCGTCATGCCGATGCGCATTTGACGCACCGCTGCACCCAGAGCAAGACGAGGGGCTGGATCGTGACGATCCGCCCCTTCGCCGTTTTTAAGCAACCCCGCTGTGTGCGCAAAACGCCCATGGCTGCGAGCAGAACGACATGACCGAAGAGCAGAAACCGCAATCCACCCCCGCCGAGGCCCACAGCTATGACGCCGCCTCGATCCAGATCCTGGAAGGCCTGGAGGCGGTACGCAAGCGGCCGGGCATGTACATCGGCGACACCTCGGATGGCACCGGCCTGCACCACCTCGTGTTCGAGGTGCTGGACAACTCCATTGACGAGGCGCTGGCCGGGCATTGCACCGAGATCCAGGTCACCATCCACACGGACAACTCCATCTCCGTGATCGACAATGGCCGTGGCATCCCGACCGGCATCAAGTTTGACGACAAGCACGAGCCCAAGCGCAGCGCGACCGAGATCGCCATGACCGAGCTGCACGCCGGTGGCAAGTTCAACCAGAACAGCTACAAGGTGTCGGGCGGCCTGCACGGCGTTGGCGTGTCTTGCGTGAACGGTCTGTCGAAGTGGATGAAGGTGACGGTCCGCCAGGGTGGCAAGGTGCATTACATCGAGTTTGCACAGGGCGTTCCGCAAAACCGCCTGATCGAAACGGTGCAAGCGCCGGACGGCCAGATGGTCGAAGTCTCGCCGCTGCGCGTGTCGGGCACCACCGACAAGCGCGGCACCGAAGTGCACTTCCTGGCCGACGAAGAGATCTTCACCAACGTCGAATACCACTACGAGATCCTTTCCAAGCGCATTCGCGAGCTCTCGTTCCTGAACAACGGCGTGCACATCAGGCTGACCGACCAGCGCACCGGCAAGGAAGAAGACTTTGCCTTCTCGGGCGGCGTGAAGGGCTTTGTTGAGTACATCAACAAGAACAAGACCGTGCTGCACCCCACCATCTTCTTTGCCACCGGCGAGAAAGACGGTGTGGCCGTAGAAGTGTCGATGCAGTGGAACGACGCCTACAACGAGCAGGTGCTCTGCTTCACCAACAACATCCCGCAGCGCGACGGCGGAACCCACCTCACGGGCCTGCGCGCCGCCATGACGCGCGTCATCAACAAATACATCACCGACAACGAGATCGCCAAGAAGGCCAAGGTCGACACCTCGGGTGACGACATGCGCGAAGGCCTGACCTGCGTGCTGTCCGTCAAGGTGCCCGAGCCCAAGTTCAGCTCGCAGACCAAAGACAAGCTCGTCTCGTCTGAAGTGCGCCTGCCCGTGGAAGACGTCGTGGCCAAGGCGCTGAGCGACTTCCTGCTGGAAACGCCCGTTGACGCCAAGATCATCTGCGGCAAGATCGTTGAAGCCGCCCGCGCGCGTGAAGCCGCCCGCAAGGCCCGCGAAATGACCCGCCGCAAGGGCGTGCTCGACGGCATGGGCCTGCCCGGCAAACTGGCCGACTGCCAAGAGAAAGACCCCGCGCTGTCAGAACTCTTCATCGTCGAGGGTGACTCCGCAGGCGGCTCTGCCAAGCAAGGCCGCGACCGCAAGTTCCAGGCAATCCTGCCGCTCAAGGGCAAGATCCTGAACGTGGAGCGCGCACGCTTTGACAAGATGCTCTCCAGCCAGGAAGTGCTCACGCTCATCACCGCCATGGGCACCGGCATTGGCAAAGACGACTACAACCTCGACAAGCTGCGCTACCACCGCATCATCATCATGACCGATGCTGACGTGGACGGCTCGCACATCCGCACGCTGCTGCTCACGTTCTTCTACCGCCAGATGCCCGAGATCATCGAGCGCGGCCACGTGTACATCGCCCAGCCGCCGCTCTACAAGATCAAGCACGGCAAGGAAGAGCGCTACATCAAAGACGACGTTGAGATGGCCGCCTACCTCGTGCGCCAGGCCCTGGACACCGCCGTGCTCGTGCGTGCCGACGGCACCGAGATTGCCGGCGACGCCCTGGCCGAACTCGCACGCCAGTACCAGCTCAGCCGCGGCGTGATCGAGCGCCTGTCTCGCGTGATTGACGCCGACGCCCTGCGCGCCATTGCCGAAGGCGTGTCTCTGGACCTCAGCAGCGAAGCCGCAGCCGAAGCCAGCGCCCGCACGCTCAAGGCCCGCCTGTTGGAAATGCAAGGCAACGCCAGCAACGCCAACGGCGGCGCCACCGCAGACGCCTTCATGCAGTACGACGAGAAGAGCGAGAAGTACCGCGTCATGGTGGTACGCCGCCAGCACGGCAACCAGCGCCTCAGCCATATCGACGCAGACTTCGTGGCCGGCGCAGACTACGCCGCCCTGTCGGGCACCGCCGCCACCTTCCAGGGCCTGATTGGCGACGGCGCCAAGGTGCGCCGCGGCACCGGCGACAAGGTGCGCGAGCAGAATGTTGCCGACTTCCACGCCGCCATGACGTGGCTGCTGAGCGAAGCCGAGCGCGGCGTGAGCCGCCAGCGCTACAAGGGCCTGGGCGAAATGAACCCCGAGCAGCTGTGGGAAACCACCATGGACGTCACCCAGCGCCGCCTGCTGCGCGTGCAGATTGAAGACGCCATTGCCGCGGACCAGATCTTCACCACGCTGATGGGCGACGACGTGGAACCGCGCCGGAACTTCATTGAGAGCAATGCGTTGGTGGCGCGGAATATTGATGTTTGATAGCGGCTGTAGACGTAGGGCGCCAGAGTAAGTGCGACTGGCGCCGTAGTTCTGCGACTATGAGACAGAGTTCGCGCAACTGACCTATGACGGACAGTGTGTTTGGTGCGCCTTAGTTCCTGATTGAGAACATGGGCACCATGGTCTGTTCGAGCGGGCCGCTGCTGATTAGCGAGGGGGCGGACTACTGTCAAAAAAGGGTTGCGAAGCTCTCGTCCGCAACCCTTTTTTCTGCGCACGCCTGCGCGAACTGAATTTTGCTAGCCGAGGTCGGCCAACGGGTCGGGGATCTGGCGTCTCGCCACGAACTGTCCAATCACATCAATCCCTGGGAACGCATCGCGTAACTTGCGAGTTGCCGCAACGAAGTGGGCGCCTGTCGTTAGCACATCGTCAAACAAGAGAATCGCCGCAGGACGTGCTTCGGCGCGGCCGAGGGTAGAGTCGAATGCCAGCTCGGCGTAGAGCTCACTAGGCGAGGGTCTGCTATCACTCTCGTGGCTAGCAGCAAACGCGCCACTGAAGGAAAGGCAGTCCCGAATATCCAGTGGCACCCCGGTTTTATCGCGAATAACGTTCATTACTTGCATGTTTCGCGGATCAAACATCGGGTCATGCCTCGCCTTGGATGGTGGCATGGGGACCAAGGCGACTCCCATTTCATGCAACTTATTCCAGTCCCAAAAACCGGAAAACGCATTTCCGATCCTTTGGATGGCTTCTTCCTTGTACCGCCATTCTGGATACTCGCGCCGATCAAGCTTCTTCTTAAAGTTGGCGACGAGTTGGTTGGTTGCGGAGGCATTCCAGCCCGGCCCTTGAATATGTTTCCGCGACGTGTACTCTCCCCAAAAATAGCAGATTGAGTTCGCAGGCAAATGTGAGTGATCGGGACGCTCCAAGTCGCCCATCACGGTTAACCGGGGTGGCATCGTCATAGCAGTTCGCTCAGAATATCGTCCAAATGAGCGACACGCCGCCCCCCAAGCTTCTCATAGCGGTGAGGCCATGTGATCGCCGGGTTCGAAAAATTGCTTTCAAGAATAAATAGCTTACGTCCTTGCTCCAGGGCTGCCTTCGCCTGAATCAACGTTCCAGACGTCTCCCCCGCTTCGACAATGATCGTCGCCTGCGTAAGAGCTGACATGGTTTTATTTCGCTCAGGAAAAAAAAGTCGATTGCCTCTTGGCCCCTGCGCTCTATAGCGCAGTACTGGAACTTGACTTACCAAAAGGAAATCGCGTGCGATGCGTCTTTGCAGCTCCGCATTTTCCTTCGGATACACTTCGCTGATCGGCGTCCCAATAACAGCAATGGTTTTGCCGCCGCAATCGATAGCAGTTTGATGAGCGATCGTGTCTACACCCTGCGCAAGCCCTGACACGATAGTGAAGTCATGCTCAACTAAGCCACGAACAAGCTTTCGTGTACGAGCTATGCCTTCCGGAGATACTTGACGGGTGCCGACGACCGCCACTCTTCGCGGTGACTCAGCGAGCTCCCAATCGCCCAGAAAATAAAGCAGCTCCACTGGCTCGGTTGCATCGCGCAGTCTATCCGGATAATCGGCTGTGCCGTGAATGCGCACACCGAATCTGGTAATGCCGCGTTTCGCCAGTTGCTCGATTACTTCGGTGGCCGTTGATTTCGCGCTAGAATCGTCAACTAAATCGGAAGGTAACCGTCCGGGATTCGAATCGAACAGCGCTGCTAGCCGCTTTGTCGTGGAACCGGGTTGGCGCCATAAATGCTCGTACGCACCAATCTCGACCCGCGTATTGATGGGCTTGTCTGAGAGAAAAGCTTCCAGAGAATTCATAGGCTGCTAAGGTTGGGCGGTTCTGCTGTACGTATACACAGTATTATGACGGATCGGGGACCGCTGCAAGCCTAACTGGGCCTCCGTATCCAAGAAAGTTGTTTTTTGCTCTGACGATGTAGGCAAGCCACTTCCCTCGTTAGAAGGGGATGGTTCCATATACCACTTAACCGGGCAGAAGCGCTCCGGAAGGGGGGGAAGCATATGCAGAACCGCCGGCACGGGTCCAACGACCCGCGGACCGTCATCTTCACTCGTCGACGATCGAAACACCTCGGGTGCCGATGAGTATGACGACCGCACTTGAATCGTTCGAGCTGCAACTCCGAGCACACTTCAAGCGTCTTGCAGACGCGAGGCAGCAGAGCGCTCAGCCTCTATTCGCTCTAGAGCATTGTCTAAACGATGCGGCGCTGGCGGAGATGCGTGCACATCTCTATGCGAGCATCCCTCGGCACGGCATGGGGGTTAGTTTCAAGCACTGTTGGCTCGTCCACGCTGCTGAACATGGATACAAATTCCAAGGCCTGGAGTTCTGGCAATCCTTCGCCAAGCTGACACCGAAGTGGTCCTACTTCGGAGATCGCCCAACATTGCGAAACTGGTTCGTGCAGTTTGCGATGCGCTACAACGGAGCTCAACCAACAGGGGAGTGGGGGCAACACTACACATACATTGCGTGGCCCATCACGCATGCCTTGCTCCCGAGCGATTTGCAGGTTCTTCTTGCGCAAGCGCTATACAACGTGCGCTATCGCCTGGACGAGCTGATACAGCTCGAGTATGCGTCTGTAGGTGAAGTGCTAGCGAAGTATACGGAGCCTCCCACTGCTCGTTTCAAGCATTTCCTCGAGCAACGCGATTTGGTTGGTCGCGTTGTCCTTGCGCTGCTGGAGAGAGAACCAAAAGAGCCCGTTATTTACCCTCCTACCCTAGCCCGCATCACAGAGGACCTGAACGCGAAGAGTGAGGCTCGTGCATGGCTTAAGGATGTGCGAAGGCACTTTGATCGCTTCCGCGCTCAACTGGCGAAACCCAATCCTAGGTTTGACTTGGTCGCTGCGCCTCCCAACGTTGAGGAGCAGAGGGTCGACAATGAAATGGAGTCCTCCGGCGTTCTGCTGCGCCCGAGGCTTCAACTTCGCCGCATAGCGCGTGATCAGTGGGAGGCCAACATACTGGTCCCATCATTTCAGGCGTTGGTCAACATCAAGCCGCATCTACGCGAACACCTTGCAAGGGTTAGGTATCGCTTACCTTCCCATAGCTCAGCGCTGTACCCAGGGCAATCCCTCCTCTCTGGTCGGCCTGTTCCTAAGAAACTGGCCAAATGGCCTGCAGAAAGAACCCCCCTGCTGGAGTTCACTGCTGCAGAGACACTGTTCGACAGGATCGTTAAAGCGGAGTGTCAACTTCTGCCCGCACAGCTGTGGATTTTTCATCTTGCCGAAGACGGTACTGCACGACACGTGCAAGGTCAGCAAGTGCGTGCAGGTGAGATCTATATCGTTGTTGCGAGGAAAGAGGAGCAGCTGCAAGGACTCGGGCAGCGAGTCCAACTAGAGTGCGATGGTGTCGTCGCCGCAGAGTTACGGCTTCCTGCTATAGCGGATGCCGAGCTTCGGTCAGCGCTTCAACGAGCGTGTATCAGCTTGAACAGCTGTATTTATATTGAGCCGATTGGTCTTCGTCCGCGTCAATGGAGTGATGAGGGAGTGGGCGAGTGGCTATCTACTGAGCTCCCGATGTTTGCACTTACTTGTGACTACGCTTGTGATGCGTACCATGTCGACATTGCAGGGGCCGGAAGCCAAGTGATTCAGAGAAGCCCTGGAAATGGGGCAACGCTGGTGGCACTCCAGGAGCTATCCGTTGGGCATCATCGTGTCTCGTTCAGTGCCCTGGTCAGAGAAAGCACTCTTTTTGACGAGCAACATAAGGCAGTGGCGAGTGCCACGATCGACGTTTACGTGCGGCACCCAACAAGCTGGTCTCCTGACGCACAACTTTCCGCGGCGATGGTGGTGGATGCCAATCCACCGGTCCCTACGCTCGATGATCTTCTTGAGCAGCGGTTGGAGATTCGGATTGACGGTGACGTGGCTCGATCCGCCACGTGTAGTGTTGTTTTGCTGACCTCGTCAAGTGAACAAGAGACGTCTCTCTCTGTCCTCAAGCATCAGCTCCCGATAACTGAAGCAATTTGGGCTAACAATCTAAAGACCTTTATTAAAAAAGCGGACGAGACACAAATCCTCAATTCGTCGCGCGTCTACGTTTCAATACAGGCGGAAGACCTCGGCGAAATTCGAATTCCATTGCACTTCGAGCCGGACCCCCTACGCTGGGCTGTCAGGAAGGACAAAACAGGGCCAGTTCTAGTCCTGGTGAATGAAGGGGTCACGGAGTCTCTGTCAGCGTTCCTCTACACGTTCGAGCACCCCTTACACCCAGAGGAGTTGGATGCCGGAGAGGCAGCGAGAGGCTTTCCTCTTGATAGTTGTGGAGGCCTTTACGTAGCCTCGGGCGGTACCGAACATGCAGCGGTTGTTGCCTGCGCACAGGACAAGACGTTCGCGCTTGACTCTCTCCGCACGAGAGTCGATCGCACCGAACTGGCAGCTGAAACGGCAATCGATCAGTTACTCGATCGGCTACGGCTTTGGGAGTCGGCGCGCGCTGGCACATACATGGCGGGCTTGAAGAGATACTCCGTGTCCAAAGCGATCAGGGAGCGGCTGTATTGGATGCTTTGTGGAAGTAAGTGGGTAAGTCTTGAAAGCAAGCTGCAGTCTGAGCCGACTGACATACAAATATGGGAGCAGCTGGAGAACGAAGTAATCCGTCACCAGCCATCCTTCGCCATCAGCCTTAGCCGAGCATGGTGCAACCATCACTTAAAGTCTGGTTTCGACCTCGAAAAATGCTTTCGTGACACCGTGCGTAGCTTCCACGTAGCCACCGGCGATGCGTTGGTGCGGACGGCCTGGGTGATGGCACGCAAGCCGTGCGCAGCCGACAACACGCAGGCCGTACAAGCTGCGACGAGCAAAGAGTTCGCTTCTCTAGTCAGAGGAGCGAGGCTCCTGCACCTTTGCGATGAACTGCAGCGGGCAACAATCGGATGAACGGACGAGTTCTCGCTTATTCCGCAGAAGATGCCTATGCCGAATTGCGCTCCTTCCTTGAACTGGGAGAGACGGCTTCTTGTTCCACGGTCATCGCTGCCGTTCTGCGTCGCCTATGTAGCTTCATGTGCCCTTGTCCTTCCAGCGCCGTTGTTCGCATGGCTTGTCGGTCCCTGGATGCGTTGGGTCTCGCAGTCGACGATCTAGCTCAAGCTGTCAGATTTGTACTGGAGGATATGATCGTGTGCGGGGACATCCTTGAGCTCGCGCACGTGGCAACTCCAGGCGCGGAGGCCCACCCGAACTGGTTGTACTGTGCTCCACCAAGCTATGTTGTCCGCACGGGTGGGAACATTCACGTTTTCGGTATAGCTGTGGACAATGCCGCGTTCTTGCCGCGTGAGATGCGAGTGCAGCTCCAACGCGACGGTGCGGTCCGCTATCTGCGTGCCTCGCATGACGGAACGCTTGCGTTGCAGCTCTCCAGACTGGGCTTGCGTGAGGTCAAGCAAGACGCGTGGATGATCGCGGTGACTCGTGAACCCGCACAAACATTCATCGACCGATACAGGAAGCGACTTGCAAACTTGGGTGTCCCTGGCGACTTGCCCGAACTAAGACTTCTGCTCCCTCGAGTCGAGACCTCCATTCCCTATTCCGCGCGATGGAAACTGGCGACATCTGAGACGGGTCTATTCATCGGGCGATCTCCTCAACCCTATGGCGCACCGTTGTGGTACCTCTGTGAGCTTGACAACGGAGCGGTCCAGAGGTCGTTGCTCCTGCCGCTCGCAGAATCGACTGAACGAGCCAGTGATGCTGCATGGCGACTTCAGTTGGCGCTGGATGCTTCGGCGAGTCGCCCCGCTACGTTCATCGCGCGCAAATGCGCTGGTGAGTACAAGTTGTTCTTCGACTTTCCGTTGCCGGTGGCTGCACGCCGCAGGCTTCTTCACCTCGGAGCATCAAGCACCGAGGCACATTCGCCCCCGTTCAAGTTCACCCTCCCAATCGCAGAGTTTGAAGCGGAGCGAACATTCTTGCGGGATCACTATTGGTTTGATTGCAAAACGGAGGATGCACAATGAGCGCGACAATGAGTGAGGTTGCTCAAAGCCTACGTGACTCGTTGATCGAGTATATCGAAGCGACCTATCACATCTCCGATCCGGCAATCCTTCGTCAGCGACGCGAGTTGCTGGAGCAACTGGGGGTCTTGCATCAGGCCCCCTATTTGGAATCTACGCCGCGGTACCAAACTGGTCAGACCTTCGCCGAGATCAAAGGGTTGGATGCAGCCGCGCGACGAGTGTTGGAGTGCCTCTCTACGCCAGCGGCGAATGGCAGACGACTGTTGTTCGACCCTCCCTACACACACCAAAGTAAAGCCGTCTTCGAATCACTGGTCAATGACATGAATCTTCTGATCATGACCGGTACCGGCTCGGGGAAGACGGAATCGTTTTTGATGCCGGTGCTGGGTAAGTTGGCACGTGAGGCAGCCAAGCCAGGTTCGTCATTTGGGCACATGCGGGGTGTTCGAGCTTTGATCCTGTACCCAATGAACGCGCTGGTCAACGACCAACTTGGACGACTGCGTGCCATTTTTGGGGACCCTCGACTAGTGCAGCTGTTCAAGGAGTGGTGCGACAGACCTCCAACCTTCGCGCGATACACGAGTAGGACTCCTTACGCTGGCGTCCGAACTAAGTCAAAGGACCAACGGCGCCTCAAATCCTTCGCGGATTTTTATGTCCGGCTGCTCCGGGAGGCGAAGGATGCCGGGGAGTCTGGCGACGCCGCGCGACGGCTCATTCAAGATTTGTCTGTACGCGGCAAATGGCCCGCCAAGCCAGATTTGGAAAATTGGTACCTAGGCTCATCTCGTCGCCATTGGCAGGATGCTGAAAAGAATTTTCTGCGCGCGGTGACTCTTCCCGACGACTCTGAGTTAATTACCCGACACGAGGCTCAGGAAGCCGCCCCCGATTTGCTGGTGACCAACTACTCCATGTTGGAGTACATGTTGATGCGGCCAATCGAGCGGCCGATCTTCGATCAAACGAAGGCTTGGCTGGAGGCGTCTCCCGACGAAAATTTCTTGCTTATCCTGGACGAAGCCCACTTGTACAGGGGCGCGGGTGGAACGGAAGTCAGCCTGTTGCTTCGGCGACTGCGCGATCGGCTCGGAATCCCCGTAGATCGCTTCCGAGTAATCTGCGCGAGCGCTAGCTTCGAGAGTCGAGAGGAGGCGCCAAAGTTCGCTGCTCAGCTCACTGGCACAGATTCATCTGGTTTCGCCGTGATAAGTGGTGACCTGATGCTTCGCCCTGATCCAGCACCGGGTGGGGTCGAAGACGCAAATTTACTGGCGTCGTTGCCGGTGGATACAGATTTTCGCTGCACTGATGAAGATGTGCGTGCCGCAGCCGTGCGCCCCCTACTGGAAAAAAGAGGTATCGCACTCGCCGCAGGCCAGCGGCTGGAGGCAGCACTGCACTCGGCATTGAGTGGCTATCCACCACTTGCACTTCTTATCAACTTGACGATGGGGAAGGCTCAGCCGGTCTCAAGTCTTGGTAGCCAGCTCTTTCCCGGCGTTGATAAAACTGTTGCCGATCAAGCTGCAACCAACTTAGCGGCGATTGCTTCAACTGCTCGCGAGCGCGACGAGGACCCTAGCCTTTTGCCTTGCCGGGTACACACGTTCTTTCGCGGACTGCGAGGTCTATGGGCCTGTGTGGACCCAAACTGCACGGCAGTGCCGCCGAGCATGCGTAACAGCGCAGTTGGCAAGCTGTATACCCAGCCGCGCGATATCTGCGAGTGTCGCGCACGCGTCCTGGAGTTTTACACGTGTCGCGCTTGCGGAACGGCCTACGCGCGCGGCTATTGCGATGATCCAAAGCACCCCTCTGCGGTTTGGCTCGATCAGGGAGCGGAACTTCAGTCCGGTGACGACGCAGTGCCTCAGCTTTATCCCATCGATCTATTGCTGGTGGAGCCGGGCAGACTCGAGCTTGCAGAGGCTGCATCCTTGGACCTTATCAGCGGTCGCCTCAACTCCGATCAGCCTGGACAGAGGGAGCGGTTGGTATACCTTTCACCAGATCGCACACAGCGAATGGTGACAGATGTAGACGAGGACGAAGGACCATATCTCGCAAGCGCGGGTGCGTTCAATGAGTGTGCGATTTGTGAGCGTCGCGCCTTTCAATCGCGCTCGCCGGTGCAAGATCACGAGACAAAGGGAGACCAGCCATTTCAGGTTCTCGTCAACCGGCAGCTGCAGGTACAGCCGCCGTCCACTGCGCCGGCTACAAAATTTGCTCCGTTACGTGGACGCAAAGTTCTTGCATTCTCGGACTCGCGTCAAGTCGCGGCACGCCTCGCCCCATACTTGCAGATGTACTCCGCGCGAGATGCTCTGCGGCCACTAATGGTTCGAGGGTGGGCGCGCCTTGCCAGAATCCCTAATCTTCAACTCCGTATCGACGACATCTATACAGCTGTACTGCTAGCGGCAAACGAACTCGATGTTCGCCTGCGTCCAGAGATGTTGATGCAAGAAACCTTCAGTGATTACACACTAGTGGGCGAGAGGGTTAACGAAGGGATATTGGATTCTGACGACGACTTGCGTAACCTGTGTCAAGAAATCGCGCGTGGTGACGGGCCGCCTGAGGCGCTGCTAGCCGACATCATGTCTACCCTTCGGGATCGATCCCTGGGTCTGGAAGCTCTTGCGGTTGCGTCAATCGTTGAGCGGGCGGACAAGACCAAGAATTTGGTGGCGCTGCCAAATATCCCCGGGGTGACCGAGACAGACCAGGACCGCATTGATCTAGCTAGAGCATGGCTTCGTGAGTGGAGCCGTGCTGGCTTCTGGCTACCAATGATGACCGCCCGTTGGTACCTCGCGCATCCGGACAGTAAGGTTCGGGTGAGCCACTTGTCCGGAAAGTTTCAAAAATTTGAACGTCGGCTTCCGTCAGCCGCCGCAAGGACAACTTTCAAGCAAAAGTGGCTACCGTCGCTTCTCCACCTGTTTGCCGAGCAGATAGGCGCGAATTATCGCTTGCAGGGCCAATTTCTCTCGCTTCGCATGGGCGGTGAATGGGTTCGCTGTTCTGACTGTAAGTCAGTTCACAGGCCTGTGCGCCTGCTTCCAATCTGCCTGGACTGTGGTCATCGCGCGATCCTCCCACTTGATCCCGAGAACGACGAGGCCTTCTCCAAGCGCAAGGGCTTCTATCGCCGCGGAATTGCTGAAGTCCTCTCACCGAACCCCATCGCACCACTTTCACTCATCGCAGCCGAGCACACCGCTCAGCTGAACTCGGCGGAACAGGATGAGGTTTTCTCAAAAGCTGAAGAGAACGAACTATTTTTCCAAGACGTTGAGATTCCGCTTGAAGGCCAGAAGATTCAGCCTTCTGCGATAGATGTGCTATCCAGCACAACCACCATGGAAGTCGGCATCGACATTGGGCAACTACCTGCTGTTGCCTTGCGCAATATGCCGCCGAGCCGTGCGAACTACCAACAGCGAGCGGGTCGCGCTGGCCGGCGAGGCAGCTCCATAGCGAGCGTTGTGGCTTTTGGGGGTTCGGACACACACGATGAGCATTTCTTCTCAAGACCCGCGGAAATGATTTCCGGTGCGGTAATTGACCCTACGTTGTGTCTAGATAACCCGGAGATCACGAGGCGACACATCCGGGCCTTTCTTCTGCAGTGCTATCACCAAGCAAAGATTCAGGGCGTAGAGTCAGGTTTAAGCGGTGACCTTTTCTCTGTTCTGGGAAAAGTGGGCGAGTTTTTCGTTGACGCCAATGTTCTCAGTCGCAGTGATTTCGAGCTCTGGCTACGCTCAAACGAGGAGGTGCTAGCCACGCGGGTTGCAGCATGGATACCGAGTGACCTAGCGCCAACGGACCGTGAACGACTCTTGCAAGACATGATTCACGACTGTCTGCGTGCTATAGACATAGCGTTGAGCAACGTGAACCAACCCGAGGTCGTCCATGCTGAACTTGATGAGGACGACGAGGCTCGATACTTGGAGTTGCCCGCACAACAAGACGACGAGCGACCGGCAAATCGGTTCAGCGAAAAATCATTGCTTGACACTCTCTTATACAAGGGAGTGTTGCCGCGCTACGCGTTTCCAACGGACGTCGCCACCTTTCATGTCTTCGATGTGGAGAACTCGACGCGCTATCGGCCGAAGCTTGGCTTTGCCCCTTCACAGGGCCTAGCGATCGCGTTGTCACAGTACGCTCCAGATCGGCAGGTTTGGATCGCGGGTAAGTGCTACACCTCAGGCGCTATCTACTCGCCCATCTCTTCAGAGAGATATCAGCAATGGCGAGACCGTAAGCTGCATCTCGAATGCAGTAGATGCGGGTTCGCTTTCACTCGTGAGCTCAATCAAGGCTTGGATGTGCGCCAACGTATCAATTGCGACGCATGCGAGGGGCAAGACACCGTCGGGCCAGCAAAGTACTGGATGCGTCCCACGGGCTTCGCGCATCCCGCAGGCGTGGCCCCGGTTACCTCACCAGATGAACTGCCTGAAGTCAGCTACGCTACTCGAGCCAAGTTGATGCTTCGTCCCACAGACGATCGACAGTGGCAAGAATCCACGCCCCAAGTGCACTACATCACGACACGCACTCATCTCCTCGTCTCGAACACAGGGCCAGGAAATGAAGGCTATTCGTACTGCACCAAGTGCGGAAAGATCGAGGCTAGCAAGGGGCACACGCATGAACTTAAGGGGCCGCATCGGAAGCCATATCCAGATCCAGACAAGCCTGACTGCTCCGGTGGCTTCACCGCTCTTAATGTGGTGTTGGGGACGGACTTTCCCACCGATGTTGCCCTATTCAAGCTAAGACTTGCTGATCCACTTCGATTGAGACCAGCTGATTCAATCACAAAGATCGCGCTTCGCACTCTCAGTGAGGCGCTGGCGCGAGCGGCTACGGACCTTCTTGATATTGAGCCAGGCGAGGTTTTGGCAGAATTTCGTCCGGCAATCTCCCCTTTGGGCGTCGAGGGCTTGGAGACGGAAATCTTCCTTTACGACACCTTGCCGGGAGGTGCTGGTTTTGCGCGTGAAGCGGCACGCAAAGGCCGCAGATTGTTCGAGAGAGCCCTCGAAAGAATGCAGGAGTGCGAAGAGGGGTGCCCGATGTCTTGCTATCGATGCTTGCGGAGCTTTCGCAATCGCATAGATCATGGTCTTCTGGATCGGTTCATCGGAATCTCTCTCGCCAAATTTCTGCTTGACGGTCAGCTTGTACCATTCGATGCCGAACGCATCGAAGTCGCCACTGATCTACTGCTAAGCGACTTGCGCCGTTACGAGGTTGCGGCCCACGCCGAGCGTGTGGATTTCGTCATCGATGAAGAGGGGCGTCGTTACGAATCAGCTGTGGCAGTGCGGGATCGGAGCGGCTCGCTCTTGCTGGTGTCAGTTTTGGATCCCTTGGAGGAGGTCGGGCTACCTCAGAATGCAGTCGGTCCGACGGGAGAGTCCGCACAGCTCATCAGGATTAGTGAGCTCCTAGTTCGAAAGAACCTAGCTGCCGCAACTCGCCAAATCGTGGAGCTGCTGCGGGACTAGCCTCTAGGCAGGTTCGGCCGCAGTTCCCCGATTCGCTACGGGAATGTGCGCGAGCGTTTGCTGAATAAGTTCGCGCGCGTCTCCGTCGCGCCATTGAGGCATGCGAGCCGCTCGCGGCAACGCCCACCTTTCGAGCCAATAGTCGGAATAGGACTTCGTTGATAGCGACTGTGAATTTCCGAAGAGGCCGCCCGCCATGCCCGTCCCGAGATCGTCGACCAGGCGGTATAGAAAAACTTCGCGCTGGACACCGTGGCGTAACAGGCTTCTTCCATTGAGCCCTAGCTTCTGCATGGCAATCGCCAAGTTTTGCCAACGCGCTTTGGGGCCAGAACCGAATCCACCGTTGTTGTACTCGCCGGTCATCTCCAAGTACGACCGAATGTTTCCATACAGGTGTTCCAGATGTAGTGTCCCATATCCAAGCGTGTAGCCAATTGGTTCAGCCAATAGCCGATCTTTGTACTTCAACCGGTTGTACATCGAGCTTCTGCCGAAGGCGCTTGTCGTCGTAATGGCCGCAAGCGGCTGCTGAATACTCGCACCCTGCATCTCTGTTTTCTTGCCGGCGTACTGTCGCCAATACGCCTGGCACACTGAGTCGGAAGCAACGAGGCCCGCGCAGAGCTTCCCACCCAGCAAGAAGGAATAAGGTGGGATCGCGCCAACTGAGTAGGCGTCCATAGTGCAATTTACCAGCTCGAGTTTCCGGTCCTCTGGATAGGTGAACAAACTATCTCTGCAGCCGAGGTCAGCCGGCGGAGACTGCAGGCCGATGATTCCGATCACCGCTTCATGATGTTCATCAAATACGACGAACCTCAACCGACGGCCGTACCCTTTGTTGTACGGCATCGACCAAAGCGCGCGAATGAGAACAAAAAGGTCACCCCATTTAGAATTCTGTGGAGCCAAGTGCATTACTGGTCGGATCTTGGCGGGGTCGATATCTTTCCCTTGCCGGAAAAGATGTCCGTACTTTGCATATAGCGCACGGACCTTCGTTCCATCGACGCCGGGCTCCTCTGCTTTGGCACGGTTATGCAAAGCGCGGAGATAATCTTTGTTTCCGCTAGCCACTGAGCGCTCAAAGTCCGCGCAAGCTTCTAGGATCGAGGCGCGCAGTTGCTCCTCCACTCGGGCGATCTCGCGAGGGTGGTAAACGACTCGCGCAGTACCGACCGTGGAGGCGCTCTTGGCGGGTGAACCTTTGGACATGATCAATTCGGTTTATGCCTAGCCCGTATTTGGCCACAGGTTGGCCAACGCGTCAACCTTCGTGCGGCACGCAGCATTGCCGCCGCCGTGCAGGCAATGTTGCCACGGCTCCAGAGATAAGCATGGTGGTATGAGAGACGTCTTAACCCGGATAGGCTCGCGCGAGCGCGAGCAACACTACTATCTTCGACCGGAGCACCGATGCTACTACTGGGGGGAGTACACCCCTTGGGCATACACGCGAGGCCAAAACGCAGGCTACTCCGACGCCAACCAGCTCGTAGCGGACCTCAAGATCTCTCGGGAGTGCTGGGGGCTTGCCCAGGAATGGGAGCGCAAGTGTGCAGCTATTGAGCGCGTCAGTGGATTCTTTGCTCGAGCGTGGCGATGGTCCGAACTAGCAAGCAACACTTTGCTAGTTCCGGTCCCCGCATCCAGGCGAAGAGACGATCCATTATATGACGATCGCATGGAGCGAGTCCTGACTCGTATTCAGCAGCTTATCGGATTGCCATTGCAGTGCGCACCCATTCTTTCGTCCGACGGCTCTCTAGAGTCCAGTCATAGTGCTGCATTGCGACCCACCCTGCGTAGCCTGCTCCCGACAATTCAGGTGGATGAGTCGGCGGCCCCGCAAGAGCCACCCAAAAGGGTGTTCCTTTTTGATGACGTACTCACTACGGGAGCTCACTTCATTGCGAGTGCCACTCATATCCAGAATCTATATCCTCAAGCCCGCATTGTCGGGAACTTCGTTGCGCGTAGTAGGCGCCCCGAGCCGGACGAGTAAGTGCCCAGTTCATCGCCCGAGTAGACGTGCAAGTCCGTGCCGAGAATGAACCGGGCGCGATAGGGAGATACCGTGCACCACCCCTTACAGCCCGCAATCGACCATCACATCGGTCAGTAAAGTGCGGTGTCCGATCCCTTAGTGTAGGAACGAAGCTTCTGTCGAACGGGGCAACGGGTCCGGGCGGGATTTCAGGCGCACAGCTAGTCCGCGCGGCAACGACGTAAGCTCAGGCGCTGCCGGGGCGCTCTTGACTACTGTGCCAGAAACGGTTCCGATCGTAATCGGAGAGGCCTGAATGCCGATCCAGATTTTTTCCTCAGTCTGGCCAGTGTGATTGTAGGTAGCGCCATTCAGCCCGAAAGCGGTCGCCGTGACCTGCGCAGTGCTGGTGACGTGCTTGTAGTGCTGCAGGGTGACGTCGACGATGTTTGCCGCCGAAATCCAATAGACAACTCCGTACGTGCCAGGTCCCTCATTGTGCAAGATGCAGGCTTTCAGCCCCTCGATACCGGGATAGCCGTTGTTCGGACTAGTCGATGAGAACTGCGCTGTCCCCGCAACCGTTGCTTTGATTTCGTCGTAGTACTCAGCAGATGCCGTTGCATTGACAAAAGGAACGTTCGCCGTTGCGGAATACTTGTTGTTAACCAAAGCAGCGTAGGAAGGCGATGGATTCGTCTTTGGCGTGACCTCCACCGTCGCCCCACTGATAACGCATTGTGCAGGAGAGAGCTTGGCTGGGTCGCACTTGCCATCAGCGCCCGCGAAACAGTACGAACCTGGCACGGTATTGATGCCCGCTGACAACAAGCCATTGTTTGACGGGATAAGCGTCGGATCGAGACTCGGGACGGCATTGATTTGGATGCCGTCATCGCGTGCCGGCAATTGCGTCCCGCACGCCGAAAGCAGCAAGGCGCCCGCCGCAAGCGATATGGCGGACTTGACTCGCACCGTGGCGCGACTTGACTGCCCATCGATTCTCGACCACTTTTCATTTTTCATTGTTTCCCCCCTGCCGGCGACAATCCGGCTTTCGTCTGCTGTCCAATTTGTCTTCACCCTCGTCTTGCCTTCTGCTTGCCACTGTTACCGCCATGAACGGCTCACACGTCTGCGAACGATTTCCCCAAGCGTGATAACCATCCTGACAAGCCCAACCTTTACTGACGCAGTGAGACGATATTCTCGCGGCACGAAGCCACTGCACTACTGCTTATGAAGCGCCCGCAACTTGGCGACGATGTCGGGTTCCGTCACCACGACGGCATCAAAGGTTTTGGATTCATCGCTAGAAATAAAATCTGGGAAGCAGTTCGTGGGGCTGTTTCCGCAAAACACATCGACGTGCTTACCTTTGATCGCACCACCTGTATCGCCCGCGAAAAAGTATCCGTCGTGCTTAATCGTGTCTCCCGACGGCAGGTGAATCTCCGCACCTTTTGCCTGACGAACAAACAGTACGGTCCCAAACGGAATCGTGTTCTTGTCGACGGCAATCGTACGATACGGAACCAGCCTGTAGTCCTGTACACCATCGCCATATGCCCCTTTCGCCGAAGCAAAGTAGGACCGGCCAACACCGAGAATCCAGGGCTTCTTAATCGGATCGATCTTGAGTACCGAGGCGCAGTTGATTTGCGAGCTGTGGCCGATGCCGCTGTAGTTCAGCGTTCGCAGCCCATCTTTAGCAGGCACTTGAATCGTTCCCTCAATCGCGCCCAAGCACCAGTCGCGAGGCGATACATTCTCCGACAGCGATTTGCCGCTGCGATCTCTAAACGGCAATCCGCTAGGTGCACTGGCCGCCGAGTGCACGAAGTAGTGCGTCGCCCACAACTGCAACGACTGCCCAGCATTCCGCGATTGACTGGGCAGGTCAAAATCAGCTTGCTCAGACGCAGCGGATGCCGCCAGAGGAAGAACAGCGCAGGCGACTGCGACAAAACGAAGAAAACTCATGGAATCCCCCGGTAGAGGGCAGTACCCAGAATGGATTAGCCCGTAGTAGGTACGCGTCGATGCGCGCGTCCTACGAACAACCCTAGTGGATTTCCCACCGATTTTCGATACCCAAGACTGGGGAATATTTTGGACTTAGATCGTTTGATGGAATGCGGTCGGCATCGCACCATCGTGCCGTTGCGGCGATGACGGCGGCAAGGCGTAGGGGCGAACTCCAGAACTGATCTGGCACTCATCGCCCTCTTGCCTTTGCCAGGTTGCCCCCGGTCACCTCAAACGGAACATGCAGCCAGCATTTCTCTTGTATTGCCATGAGTGTCAGCCGGCGAACAGCCAAAGGCCACGTGGCAAGGGGCCCATTACCGGGGGCGTGGGTTGAACAAGAAATGGACCACTTCGCCCACATCATAGACTCGGCCGACCTGTGCAGCCAGCCAGAACCAAAGGGTCAGAGGCTTCAGTCGGGCTAGGCTCGCATTGGCGATTCAGTCGTCGCTAACGTTCGACAGGGGCTCCGCGTTCTTTCGAAGTGCTCCTATCCCTCGGCCCAAGTTGTCAGGCTGGCCGGGCGACAGCGCGATGATTCATCTGCTTGGAGCGGACGTGAATCACAAGCACGTGCTTTCGAGTGTTTTGCACACTGATTCTTTGGCCATAGTCGGCGTCGCAGACTTAAAATATATATTTATTTGGATCAAAAAACGATTTCACAAAAATTCGATTTGATATCGAAAGTGATAAGGAAAAATATAAGAGTCTTTTTTTTGAACAGCCTGTCGAATCCAGCTACTCTTATCGAATTCATCGTCAACAACTGAGAGATGCGCTCTATGAGTACGCTCGGCGATTTCATTCGAACTCGGCGGAAAAATTTGGGGCTCACACAGACCGCGCTGGCGGTACGTATCGGCGTCGACGACACCTATGTGAGCGCGGTCGAGACCGGCAAACGGACGCCGGACGGTGAACAATTTCTGGAGATGATGTCGGTCGCGCTCGAGCTCAACGATGAGCTTGCGCGTGAACTTTCGGCCGCTGCACGTAGGTCCCAGCGCATCTTTCGACTGCCTACCGAAATATCGACCCTGAAACACGAGGTGCTTCAGGCTCTAGCGTTGGATTCGTGTCTATCAGATGAGGACATGAGGCTTCTTGCGGCAATGCACGCTGGCCTCGCTCGCGGCCGGCACGTGCAAGGAGCGGATCACTCTCCTTCGATTCAAGGAGGCCACATGTAAAGAAAAAGCGCCACACAACCCAGAGGGCCTGCAGCGCTTTTTGGATCAGAACCAGTAAAGATTCTTCCTCCGACAAGGCCGAGTCTCTACCCATCTGACCTCAGCGTCAAGCCCCTCTTTTCTCCGCGATTTGTGCTCCCTCGGAATTCGACCATTGTTGATCGAATTCCCGGCATCGATCGTCCCTTATTCGGGCCTATTCCGACATGTTTCTGTCGGAAGGAAGGGGTATTTCCCACACGTAAGCGCCTCCTCAAGGCGCGACGGAGAGGACTCGTGCTCAAAATTTCCCAAGCCTTCGTAATCAATCCTTCATCTCGTCAGCCGCGTCGCATCGTGACCGTTTCGGGCCGTGGCGTACGAGGCATCTTCCCTAGCCGAAAGTCGGCCAAGCCTGCGCAGTTTGAGAGTCTTGTCGAAGAAATGGCTCTGCGAGTCTTGGAGGTGGCTCCTTCCGTCAAATCGCTCGCAACCCAACCTCTGGTGTTTGAGTACTCGGATGGTACGGGGCGACGACGCTATACCCCAGACTTGGAAATCGCGACCTTCGATGGTGTGTCCTTTCTTGAAGTCAAGGACGACGGGACGTTCATCGTCGGCTCGAAAGCAGTTGCTCGGGTCAGCGCTGCTGTAAGGCATCTCCGGCAACGCGGTGATCGCTTGAACATCATCTTGCGATCCGACCTCGTCGCCAACGATCTCCAACGCCAACTCGAGTTGCTTCTCAGGATGCGTCCGCTCAGAACTAGATATCGGGCTCACATCGACGCAAGCCAATGGGATCCGGAACACGGCTCGGTTCCTCCACTGGGCGTCCAGCGGCAATGGGAAGACGCGAAACGTCAATGTGACGAACTGCTGCATCGGATCATGAAACGCGATCCAGATGATCTGCTGCCCGCGTCGACTCGTTAAAAGGAGTTCAATCATGGCCAACTTCACTAAGGACCAGGTGGTCTTTCGCGGCGAGGGAACGTTTCGACTTGTTCGCGTGCAAGACGACGTCGCTCAGCTTGAAAACACTGTGACGGGCGAGTTTTCGAGCCATCATGAATCTGAACTGCTTGATGAGTACGTTCGCGGATATCTTCGAACGGCGAGTACTTCGGGGTACCAGCGTCCCCCGAGGGGCGACGCCTTCAAGGATGCACTGGAAGCAACCACGTCGTCAGCCAAGTTAGGCGATTTCGAAACGCGCCGACGAGTGAACTATCTTGTAAAACTTGATCGCGTCGGCGCATTCAACGGTCCCCGCTCTGTCCTGCATCGCGCGATCCAAAAGGTAGCGGTTGAGTTGGATGATCCAAGGCCGCCCCATGAGACGACCGTATATCGTTGGCGACGAAAATACCTTGTCACGCAATGTGACGTTCGCGCGTTGCTTGATCGCACCGATCATCGAGGCGGAAAGGGGCAGTCCCGACTCGATCCCCTCGTCGAGGGTGTCATACAGGACAAGATCGATGCCGCATATCTCAATAGCAAACGGGGCACACCTGAGGATGTCTATAACGCGGTGTTCCTTGAAGTCCAGCGGCTGAACACAACCCGTATCGAGTCGGAGTGGTTAAAGGTCCCAGGACTTCGGACCATTCAGCGGCGGATCCACGACATTCCTGCGTTTGATCGCGCGGTCGCTCGGTACGGCGAGCGTGAGGCAAAGCGCAGGTTCGCCGATCAGTTTCGCTCGCGGATTGTGTCTCGAATTCTCGAGATCGTTGAGATCGACCATAGTCCAATGGACATCATGTACGCGGACATCGATGGCAAGGCGATCGATCGCCCGTATATCACCGTTGTGTTGGACAGGTTCTCCCGCTGCATCCTTGGATTCTGCATTAGCTCAGCCGGACATGGCGTCCACGCTGTCTTCGAAGCGCTGCGGCATTCGCTGATGCCGAAGACCTACCTGAAGGAGCGATTTCCTGAGTTGCTTTTGGACTGGCCGTGCCACGGTTGGCCGGAACGTTTGCTCATGGATAACGGACGAGAATTCCATGCCCATTCAGTGGTCGACGCCATGACGAATCTCGGCGTGATCTGCGAGTATGCCGCGTCTCGCGATCCGAACGATAAATCGTTCGTCGAACGGTTTCTTCGAACGTTCAACTATTCGTTTGTCCACAAGCTTCCAGGAACAACCCTCGCAAAAATTCATCAGCGCATTGGGTTTAAATCGGAGGAAGAGGCTTGCCTCACGTTCGAGCAACTTAACGAGATGGTCCACGTCTGGATCACATCTGTGTACCACCTCCGGCCGCACAGGGGGCTATCTGGGCGCGCGCCTCTTGATGTGTGGAAAGAGAGCGCAGCGAACCATCCGCCAATTCTGAAATGCAATGCTGAAAATCTGAGCATTGAGCTCGGTCAATTTTCCGAGTCAGTGGTACAGCACTACGGCATCGACTTCAATACGTTCACGTATGCATCACAAGAACTACTTGCCTTGAGGCGGATGTTGCCGGCGAAGCAACGCGTGCAAATCAAAGCTCCCCCCGAAAACGCCGGCTTGATTTGGGTATGGGATCCGATCAATAGCAAATACATCCGCGCGGACAACAAAGACGAGCGTTACAACAACTTGACAGTAGCCCAGGCCAAGGATATCGCCCGCCAGTACGCCAACTCCGATGCACATCAACGCACCAGGGCGAGCGCGCAGGAGATGATCCGTGAGAGTGCCAATGAGGCGATGCGTTCGAAGAAGTTAAAGGACCGAAAGCGGGGAGCACGCAAGGCGCACATCACCTCGAAGTCCACGAATCGTACGGAACCGGACGTTTCGCAGCCGTCCATCAACCTTCCGTCAAGTCCGCTCACTTCTGATTCGGACCAACTTTCCGATTTTGAATTCGAGTCCATCAACGTCGAGGTAGGCCATGAGCAATAAAAATCTCTGCTCCGAGATCGTTAAGGACATGAGGTCGAATTTCATCAATTTCCCTCACGTGAAGCGAGTATTGGCTGCCTTGGAGCGGATCCACAGTTATCACTGTGCGCGTGAAGAGGCCGAGCACGTAATGTTGTTGGGGGAATCGGGAGTCGGCAAGTCGACCCTGCTCTCCAGGTTCGTGGCGAAGCACGCCCCTATCGAGCACGACGAATTCACCGAAGTGCCGGTGCTCTATGTGGCTCTCGGTCCGTCACCAACTCCAAAGATCTTGGCCTGTACGTTGTTGAAGGCGCTTGGGGACCCGAAATGGCAGACCGGGAGGGAGATCGAGTTGACAGCCCGGCTCGTCTATCTCATCAAGCAGTGTCGCGTTAGGCTCGTGATCATCGATGAGGCTAATCACCTAATTGATCGAGGAGGTGAGAAGACACTGCATACCTCGGCCGATTGGTTGAAGCGCTTGGTGGACGCGACTCGTGTGTCGTTCGTGCTGGCTGGCATACCGAGGACCAGACGCCTACTGGAGACCAACGATCAATTGCGCGAGCGATTCAGGGAGGTCATCCAGATCGATCGATTTTCGGTTGGGAATGAGTCGGCAAAACACGAGTTCCGTAGCGCCCTCAAAGTTTTCAAGGGCTATTTACGCGATCTGCCGACCATAGACATCTCCGGCGCAGACATTGCACGACTGTTTGCTTTTGCGACGGATGGTCGCCTGCGCGATATCCGCAGGCTCTTGGTTCGCGCTGTCGAACTTGCAAGCGAGATGCCTGAACCTAAGTTGACAAGCGCAGTTTTGGCCGATTCGTTCCGGACTGTCATCTACCCAGGTTCGCCAGATATGCGGAATCCCTTCCATCAGGCATTCAATGAGATGCCTCTCGTGACGGCCGATGAACCCTTTGCACCCGTAGCGCGCTGACATGACGACTTCTAGCATTTCTCGCCCGCCTTGCCGTCCAAAGATTCTTCCAGACGAATGGGTCGAAACCTATCTTCTCCGACTTGCAAGAGCAAATGGAATTCTCCGCCCGTGGAAAGCCGATATCGAGCGTTTCCGCCCGACGATGCCAATTACCGCAGTCAGCAAGTCGAACGGGCATCCGAGTTGGGGGAACATCACGCTGCCGAGTTGGAGCGTCGTCGGCCGTGCCGGCAGGATCCGCTATTGTCCCGCCTGCATGGTGGAGTCAAAGCATATTCGTGCACGCTGGCGTCTAGCCTCGTTCGAAGTTTGCACTATCCACAATATTCGACTCAAAGACGATCTAGTCGACCCCGCGCTTACAGCCGGTTACGGGCAAGGCAACAGACCCTTCCTCTCTGAGGTTACAGACGACCAACTATGGGTCGGCGCCGTGTGCCCGATGCCTGTCGAGCGAGATTACGTTAGCCAAATGTGGTCTGGCTTTGAGCGGTCAATTCTCGAGCAGGATGTGGAGCGCGCCGTCGCCATCCTCCCCTATACGATTCTTCTCGAAAGAATGCTCGACGCGTTGGTGGCCGCAAGGCGCGGACGCGCTCAACCTAGCACTGACGCTCAACGAGCACTGCATCGCGCCGCGTTTGCCGCGAGATACAAATTTCCGATTACGGGGACCTTGGAGGGGGTATGTAATTTCCTAGACCAAATCAAGGAACCTCTACATCGTCGAACAGCGCTTGGGTGCTTACGTGAAGTGCTTTGCGATGAGGAGAACCGCCCCACCTGTTTATCCGCTGTGCCCACCGCCGCTTTGCGTGACAGGCTTGCGCCGATAGTGTCTGAGAATGGTGTGGCCGTGGCCGGTAAGCGGCCATCAATTGGCTCTCATCGCGTTAGGTATGTGAGTCTCAAGAGCGCCGTTTTTCTCATAGGCTGTCGACGTGCGTTGCTGCAGCATCTGGTAAATCGCGAGTACCTCCAAGATATCAAGGTAGTAGTGCGCGGATTGAAACGCCTTACGTTCCTCCCGCAACATGAAGTCGAGGCGTGTCGCCGGTGGTACCACTCGATCAAGAAGCCCGCGGCTGCAATGCAAGAATTGCACATCGACAAGCGAAGCTATCAAGTGCTGCTAGGCGCTGATCTGCTGAGGTCAATGAAGATCAATGCAGGCGTTTGGCATAGACGCTCGGATCTGGCCGATCTTTGTCGACGTCTAGAGGATGTGTCCCAACCATACTCGGCTAAACAAACAGCGCTGTACCCACTATTCGGCGAATGGATGTTTGAAAAGAATACTCCAGGATCGATGTCACAAAAGATACTGATGGAGATCCTTCAAGGAAGATTCCAACTTTTCCGTCAACTGGAGGGCACCGGAGTTTCCGCTTATTACGTCGACCAAGCGGCGGTCGATCGATTGCAGCTTCTAAGGCGCAATTACAGGGCAGAGCGGAAGCATGGCGAAGCGTTATCTGGCCAACTACCGTTGGTGTTCGAGTGAACAGCGAACTGGGCCATAGCGTTGCTTGGCGTACCAGGGGAATCGCGCTGTTCGCAGGACGGTATCCGGTACGCCCCCGCACGCTTCCCAATGAGAGTTACCTCGGCTATCGCCTTCGAGTTGCGTTCGCCAATGGACTGTCCAACCCGGGTTGGCTGGATTGCACCGAAGCCCACCTCCCTAAGGCGCACGGGATTGCCCGCTGGTGTCCACGCTGCCTTGCTGAAAGTGATTGCTATTGGCATGAGAATTGGTACACGGGGCCTGCCGCATGCTTCAAGCATCGATGCTGGTTGTCGTCGATATGCTGCGGTTGTCGACGCATGTTGCGCTGGAACCGAACTCGCTTTGCAGCTTGTGCATGTGGCGCTCTACTACGGGACGCGCCCATAGTTCCATTCTCTGCTGAACTTCAAGATCTGGTCGATGAGCAACACGATACGAGTACGGGGAGATTGGCGCTTGAGGAGAAATGGCATGTCGCTCGATTTCTTGGTGCGTTGTACAGCTTCGGACTTGGCGGAAAGCCGCTAAAGAAGGCCTCGCGACAACGCGAGAACGTCGAGCAGAGGTTTGTCACCGTTGGTGCATCGCTTGTAGCTGATCGATTAGCTTGCTTCGAATTGTTTGATCGCCTTCGTGTGTCTCAAACAGGTGAGAGAAACGTGCCATTGCTTTCGGAGGCCTTTCCGCAACTCCTCACAATGCTTCGCAAGCAATTGAGTGAGGTAGAAGGTCAATGGGTGCGGGACGCATTGAGCGACTACGTCACACATTCGGCGCACAACGGATCGCCAGTGATTTGGGAGCGTCAAGGAGTCGGCAAGCGGAATTCGTGCAAACCATATGACGTGCAGAGAGCACGAAATCCGGCCGTCACTATCATGCTCAAGCGAACGGGCACCACAGTGCCGGTCAGGCGAACTCGTACCGGGCGGCGGAAGTTCGTAATCAGCTCCGCAGAGCTGCAGGGTATCCGGGACGTGCAACGATCTCGGGTCCACCTGAAAGCCGCTGCTCGCCATGCGGGAATGTCAGTTGGGCGTATGCGGGCGCTGGTAAACGCCGAGCTCATCACTTCAAGTCAGGGGCGAATCGACTTGAGATCCGTGGATCGCCTACTTGGCAACATTGCGACGAATGGCGCTGGCGATATCGCGGCTTTTGATGATCCGATTTGCCTTACCGAGGCCCTGCGTCTGTATGTGCCTGTTAGTGGGTCAGCTGAATTCTTTAGAGCCCTCGTGGAGAAGGGGATCGAGCTCGCCTCGGAACCTGGCAAGACGCCAGCATTGCGCAACATCTTCATCGATCGCCGCAAAGCGAGTTGCATCGTACGAGGGCTGGCCGAAACCGGCTCTCCAATATCGGTTGTCGAGGCAGCTCGCCTGCTTGGTGTAAAGCAGGAGGTGATGTACCACCTCGTCAACAAAGGTCTGCTCAAGACACGCGCGGGAAAGCTGGGGCGCCGGACCGCACGGGTCGTCGACTTTGGTGACCTGCGGAATTTCACCGAGCAGTTCCTACCGTTAATTGCTGCGGCGAATGGGGCAGGGATTTGTGCTCGCGACGCGCCTAATTGGGCGAGGCGACAGGGCATCGAGATCGTGACAGGTCCCTTGGTCGACGGTGGTCGGCAATATTGGATTCGCAGGCCGGACTGCGTCGGACCATCTCAGGGCCCGAGATAGGAGGCGAGTTACTCGAACGGCTTATGTTGTTGTGGACGAACAAATTTTCGGGAGGTGGGGCCTGAGTGACAAGCTCGCCAATCATTTCGCTTTGGATGGACTATCCTGAATACGTAGCAACCCACGTTATCAAGTATCCGTCATGGCTGCCTTGAGTACCTGCGTCAGGCACAACCGGACCTCACTAGTCCGGCTCGGCAGCGTTGCGTTCGCCCAGCCAAGGCGAAGCTCCACGCGAATAGTTGGCTGACCCAACAAAGGTCTACCGAGCACAACCAGATTGTGCAGTTGCGGCCCCAAGCCGCCTATCGTATGGAGAAACATGATGTCTGCTCCTGGACAGCCCTCAGAACATCCCGCGGGGTTCGCGCCGTTGGGTGATCTCGCGTTGCATCGTTGCCTCAACACGTGGCGCTTGCTGATTCCATCGGACGCCCACTCCGCACTTGCCGCGGAGCGGCAGATTAAGCAGGAGTTCGATGACCCTCCGGAAAGCGCAGCCGAGTCGTCCCGGGAGCAACCAACGACTGTTTCAACAGAAGAAGTAGCGCCGGCACTTCGGCGCGCCAGGCCAAGACATGTTCGCGTGTTCAAGCCGGAGGCGTTGGAGCAGGCCATCAACAACTTACAGGCCGCTGGACGCGAACAGGCGAAGTATGCGCGGCCTCTGTTAGAGCGAGCCAGTGGTAATGAAGGCTACCGTGCCTTACCTCGTGTTCGTCCAGCGCAGAAGAAGTTGGAACTGGCGCAGCGACTCTTTGCAAATCTGCGTGAGCCCATTCAAAAACTACGGATCGACTTAACCCTGGCCAGTGCGATGCGTACTGATGATTTCCGAATCCGGCCCGTGCTGCTGACAGGGGTTCCCGGCGTTGGCAAAACGCATTTCGCACTCAGGTTGGCAGATGCATTAGGTGTTTCAATGCAGAAGTGGGCTGCCGGGAGCGCGCAGGCAAGCTTCCAACTCGTGGGCGGCGACAGCGGTTGGCGTCACGCCCGACCTGGGATGGTGGTGGAGTTACTCGCCAAGAGTAACTCTGCGACGCCTGTCCTCGTGCTTGATGAGGTGGACAAAATCGGCGGTGATGGCAACTACCCGGTCCTCCCGGTGCTGCTGGATCTGCTTGAGGGCGAAACGGCGCGCAAGTTCGAAGACGCATTCTTTCGAATGGAATTCGACGCTAGCCGCATCATTGTTGTGCTGACGGCCAACGATCTTCGTGCGGTGCCGACTCCGCTGCTGAGTCGAGTCGAGGTGTTCGATATTCCCGCGCCGGAGCCTGAGCAGCGACTGCAGATCATTCAAACGGAAGTCGAGCGTTTGCGGCGTACGACGCGCAAGCGTATCGAGTTGGATTCTCGTGCTGCGCAAGTGTTGGCGGAACGTACCGACATTGACCTGCGCCAGACTCACCGTCTGTTGGCTGACGCTTTTGCCACAGCGCTGGCGGCACGGAAATTCATTGCCACGCCGACGGTGCCGGCGCGCCTTGGGCGGCAATCGATCGGTTTCGTAACCAAGGGGTAGATTTTTGGTGGCGGTGGTTGCGACGGCGGGAAACCAGCGCTGATCTCGCCAGCCAATGGTTGTCTAGCGGCAGGTCTGATTGAGGGACCGTGTATGCGAGGGAGACACAAGACGTCACGTGCAATTCGCCGGCCCACTACCAGGCTTCTGGATCCGGAGGATGGCAGCGGGGATCGCATTTTGGAGATTCCCGATGCGGTGATGATTGCTATGGGATGGAGCCTGGGCGACACCCCCGTGGTGACCCGAAAGGGCGTCGAAATTCGCCTGCGGAAAGCACGCAGATCTCGCTCGCAAAAGAAGTCCCATCGATGATTCTGTTCCTCGGCTATGACAGCGTGCTGCACCCGGGTGAGGTGTTGTACTACGAGTGCGCAAAGCCCATGTCAACGCTCGCACACCAACGTTGCTGCAACGGTCGCACGATATAGAAATTGGAGGGCACCGCAATGAAGCCAACATACAGGGAGCGACAGCAACTCAGAGAGGAGTTTCCCGGTGATGTCGACAGGATGCTGCTATGCCTGAAAGACGCCGGTTTCACGACAACGGACGACGAGGTGGTCGGAGCCTGGGCGGAGTATTCGGATGACAACTTTGCGGGCTGGTTGGAGCTTCCGGAGTCCGATGCGACCTTACGAGAGATTCTGCTGAAGTATCTGCCGAGTGCGAGATCACGCGCTGCTTGGCGCATCACAGGAGTTGACGCAGCCGACGGAAGCGGCGACCTGATCATCCCGCTTCCTTCCGATCTTTTTGAACAGATGGGGTGGAAGGTCGGTGATGAGTTGTCGATCGAAAGAGTGGATTCCGACACCTTGCTACTGCGGCACATCTAGTTCGCGCTCTGCTCTTTGGCAAGCTCCTCATTGGGTTCAACAAAGAAGCCATTCGTACGATCTGCATGGATCGCCATGCAGATCCTGATGTACCCATCGGAAACCCTGCAGACCGAACACGAGTGAGTCGAGAACCTACTGGCTGCCGTTCTTTTTGATGCGGAAAGCGATATGGTCCAGTGGGAAGCGGGACAGCTCGTTACCGCCCCGAAGGTACCGAGGCGTGTTGGGAGACAAACGATCGGCTTCGTAGCGAACAGTAAATCCGACGAAAGGAGCGAGGAGCGACCGGTAATGAATCTCCTGATCCTCAGTGACCTCCATCTCGAATTCTCTTCGCTCGACATAGACACTACCGACGTAGACGTCGTCGTGCTCGCCGGTGACATTCACCTGGGCACCCGGGGTGTGCCGTGGATTGAAGCCCAAAGTCATGGCCTTCCTGTCATTTACGTGCCTGGTAACCACGAGTTCTACAAAGGCGAGCACAGTCGAGTGCTTCGAGATCTGCGCGCGGCGTGCGCGTCGACGTCGAACATTCACCTGCTCGACATGGACAAGATCGCGATCGGAGATGTGGAGTTCTTGGGCGCCACGCTGTGGACCGACTTCGCTCTGTACCGCGGCACGGAATTTGCCATGCGTGCCGCTGAGAGCTATGCAGCGGAAGGTATGAGTGACTTTACTGGTGCCATTCGCTTCGAAACACGGGGAGTGTTCAGAAAGCTCCGGCCGGGGGATACGGTGCGGATGCACGTCGCTGCGCGCCGATGGGTGGCCAATGAGCTGATTCTTCCGACGCAGCGCAAACGGGTGGTTGTCACTCACCATGCGCCTTCGAGGCGAAGTGTATCCCCACAGTATCAAGGCGATCCGCTCACGCCGGCATATGCTAGCCACATGGACGATGTGGTCGAGTTGGCCGATCTATGGATCCATGGTCATATGCATGAAAGCTCTGACTACCCTATGGGGGCATGCCGAGTTGTCTGCAACCCGAGGGGCTATGCCTCGAAGGGAAGGAATGCTGAGAACGAATCCTTCGATTCCAGATTCATTGTGCAACTATGAACTCGTTGACTTCGACTCTGCCTATTTCGTCCATGCTCGGTTCGCCCAACTGCATGAACAGGCGCGTTCCCAAGCCCCGACGCTACCTGTGCTTCGTAAAACCAGGAGGCAAGTCATGGCGACAATTGGCGTGCACCTGCACACGAGCGTCATATAGTCCGCCGTCAGCTGGAACCCATTGAGACAGCAGACCGACTGGCCCTTCGCCTGGCGGCATTGAGTAGCCCAAGAAATAAATGCGCTGATAACGAGATGTAAAAAACTCTCAATGCTTGGCGTCGCAATATTAACGTCCCTCGCGACCGAGAAGCGGGCACTTCTTCTAGCATGTTGGACTACGGTCGGTTTCCGCTGCGAAGCCGACCAACTCTCCGAAAATGACGGAGTCCCATGCAAAACGCCGCTTTCCGACAAGAGGTGTTGCAACACCTGACCGCCCTGCGGGCCCGATGGCCCGATGGCAACCTCCACCTGCTTTACGTGCCGGGCACCGAAGACCCTCTTCAGTTGCTGACCGGACATGCGCGCGTGCAGGCAATCGCCCGTGACTTGCTGCAAGTTGACGCCGACGAGGCGTTCCTGCCTCACGTCATCACTCTCGATTGCCGTAAGGTCGCCGCCTACCTGCTGGAAACAGATCCAGCCTTAGATGATCCGTTGTTGGAGGCCAGCATTGCACTGGCGGCCGAGGGCATCATCGGCAACGATGGCCGCGCTCACGCTGTGTGTGGTTGGCTTGCCAGTCCCGACGACGCCAGCACTATCGCCCGACGCCTGGGGCAGGCTGCGCATCGATTCGATTCAGGCGCTCGCCGAACGGTGCGGGTGCGCTGGCACGACCCGCGTGTGCTGTCACACCTTTGGCCTGAGCTTCCCGCCCTTCAACGCACTGCGCTGTTGGGCGCGCAGTTGGCATGGGTAGCGGTCGGCGCCATGAGCCGGGTGACGGTGTTCGATGCCGAAGCGTCGGAAACCGTAGCCACCGCCAGGATGGCCACCCCATCAGATACAACGCAATGGACGCGACTACGCCACGTTGGCCTGGTCAACCGCTTGCTTGAACTCTGGCGCGAGCGGTTGCATGAGGCCGGCCAGACGCCGCCGGAAGATGCCATCGATGTTCTGCACAGACATGCCGCGCAGGCCTCGGCCCAAGGCCTGGACGGGCGTGACGCGCAAACCTACGTACTGCTGGCCGTCGAATTGAAGGCGGGTTTTGAACAAGACCCGCATTGGCGTGACGCCATTCACGCAGCCACTGACGCGCCCGGCACGTTAGAGGACCACGCCAACGCGCTGCCAGCTACGTTCTGGGAACGTTATACCGCCGCGCGAGTTTGGACTGGTGTAGCGATCAAGGTTTAAAGGAAAGAGACATGGCAGGGAATTCAGCAACCTCATCCCCAGGGGGCAAGCCGGCTCACATGCACGGGGCGGACTGCCAGCAATGCGGACGCATCTATTTTCCGCTGCTGCTCGTGCGGCCCACTGTTGTGGACATGCGTTATCAGGGCATCCTGAAGGAGTCCGACTACGTCTATGCCTCCAGCTTGGACTCGGAGTTCGGTGAGCTCAAGCGCGAAGGGACGGTGCCTGCGGTGCGCTTGCTGGCAGAGGGCTTTGTGCTTGTGTTCTACAAAGACCGGGGCAAGTGGGATCTCTGGCGTAGCTACAACGACGGCACGCTCAAGAAGTTGTTGGAGCAAGTCACGCCTGACGAGTACGCCAAGATGTCTGACGGGCTCAAGGATGACGCCAAGGGCTCCGTATGCGCCAGGGGAGCTTCGAACCTGCCGGCCGGGCTGATTACACTCGTTGGGCCCAACACGCAATCGGAAATCTGGTTCGCTTACACGCCCCACCTATGGGCACCGCAGGTGCTGCGCGACTACACCTCAGACAGCCACGGTAAGCGGGCTGAGCGCATGACGGAATTCAAGGCGAAAGCATGGCTCGACGACGGCACCCTGCCTAGCAAAGGCGCGATGCTCTTGAACACTGATGCCTTACTGCACAACGTGATCGAGTTCAATGGCGCCATACCAAAGACGGGCGCCGACCATGCTTCCATCCTGACGGCATTCGAGAACGCGCTTGTTCCTCTCACGACAGCCCGCCTCGGCAAGGCTCAGGCGATGACTCAAGCCGTTCGGGACATCGAAAAGACCGCCGGGCCTAAGTCGAAAGACAAGGCATTGATCCTCATGCTGCGGGACCCGATTGGGGTGGTCGCGGAGCACAACCAAATTCGGCTGATGGCATTGGAAGCCAAAAAGGCTTGGTCGGTAGGCGCGCCTGACTACAAGGGAATAGATGCCGACCCGCAACGTGCATGGAAGCTGCGTTCTAGCTTGCATGCCCAAACCATCGAAGGGTGGGCTATTGCGCAGGCGCGTGAAGAGGTGCGTCGCAACATCACGCGGGAAATGAACCGCAATATTCCGCCGATAACGGAAGAGGACTTCAAGAAGGGGGTAGCGAGCGGAGGGTTGCCGAAGGGCGCAACGTTCGAGCCCATTCCGTACCGAGATGTTGACTACAGCCGTATCCTGAAAGGCGAGCTACCGACAAGCACAGTCCGCTTGGATGATGAGGGGCGCCCCGTCCCGCAAACCGTGGGTTCTCATGACCATCCCGGGCAGCAGACCATACTTGGATATCGGCGAGTGCCTTCAGCCGAGGTCAAAGCTCTAGCGGACCGCCGCTATGGTGGCCAGACTGCCACAGGCCGACGAGACCGATATCGGGAAAAGCTGCGCTTCCGCGAGTTGTCGGACTGGCGCACCACCTATCAAAAAGCGAGCGACCGCTGGGATAAGGAATTTATCGCGAAGCGCGACTTCGACTATGTGGCCTGGCTGAAGAGCTCTTCGCTTGAGCTTGTGATGGGCCATGACTTTGACTGGAGCATCAATCTCAAGAACATTCAGTCATCGCTTGGCACGATTGCCCAACAGGTTGCAGACGTTGTTGCGCGCATTGTTGCTGTCGACAAGGCGTGCGGTGGCGGAGCACTGGGCGACGTTTCCGCCAAGGTGTTCGTGGCCATGCTGGATAAGCCGGTTGATGACCCGAAGAATTGGGCGGATCGTGCGCTGGTCGTCCCCTTCGATGCCGTCCAGGCCATCATGAGCGACCCCGGCAAGCGCAAGGACAACATCGAAAAGATTGCTGGTGTGCTGGAAGTCTCCCAGCTAGTTCGGGAACAACTGAAGGCGCATCAGGAGGAACTGGCACGTGCTGCCGAGAGCATCGCCGCTACAAAAGAGCAGGCATTGCATCTGGCTACGGCAGCGCTGGACGAAGCGAAGGCGAAGGTCGCAGGCATTCCAAAAACCGATCCTGCCAAGCTGGAGACCTACTATCGGTTCCATATCCGCACCCGTGTGCTGATGGCACAAGTAACGCACCCGGATGTCGCGCAGCCCTACGTAACCGTTCGGTTCAAGATCGCGCAGGGTGATGCCCTTGATGCAGTTGCGGAGGCTTTCAGCAAGGGCCAACTTGAAGCCACCATGACGAACAAGGCTGCCACTACGCGTGCCGAGCGGCGCGAGACCGGTCGCTCCTTGCGCAAGTTGGCGGGCCGTCCGGGCTTGGACGTGCCCGAGAGTTATCCGGTGATGATGACGCAGGAAACCCTCGCCCGAATACAAAAGCAAGCCGCACGTGCTGGCGAGGAGCTTGTAGAGGTCGTGCCTGACGATGTTCTCGGTGGGCTCAAGCAGCCGTTCAAGTTGCCCAAATCTTTGGCGACCAAATTGATTGGCGAACAGGCAACTGCCGGCCGTGCGACGTTGCAAGCTTTGATGGGCGAGAAGAGCCATGTCCTACGCATGCTGGCAGTGTTCCAGATCTGGGCACTACTTGTCTCGGTGAAGTCCTTGAAGAATGCGCAGGGCTACGAATACGTGGACGCGCTGATGAGCGTCTTCAGCTGCGTCGCAGGCCTGACCCAGGGTAGCTTGGCGGTATCCATGACGGCCATTGAAGTGCGGACAGTGGGTGCGGGGCTGAAGTTGGTCCCTCGTGCGGCTGCGAACCTGAACGCGTTGCGGCTCGCTAGTGGCTTGGCAGGCGCTGCAGGTTCGGTATTTGACGCGGTTGGGTCATTCGCGAAATATGCTGCGCGGAAAGACAGTGGAGATGCTCAGGCGGCAAACGAGTATTTCAAAGCGGGGTTGATGTTTGCGGGGTCGGCGGCCTCAATGGCACTAGGAGCGGGCGCTCTCTTCTTGGCGGGGATGGAGGGAAAGGCTGCGACTGGTCTGGCCCAAACAATCACGAGCCGGATCATTTCGGCCGCTGCGCTCGAAACTCTCGGCGCAGCACTCACCGGCATTGGCATCATTGTGGGCATTGTCGGCTTCGCTTGGTCGCTTTACGCGCTCTACATGGAAGACGACCTCAATGATGCGTTCCTCAAACGGAGTTACTGGGGCATCGGCGACCAACCCATCTCGTCATTCGGCGACCCGAAGGTAACGTCCAATGCTTCGCAGATTAGTGCGTGGGTCCGCAGAGGGCTGGACGAAGAAATGCAAGCGTTCTCCGGCCTTACGCTGGGTATCAAAGTCACCCTGGAATGGGCACGGGAAGAAATGGGGAAGCCGTCAGTCGCTGACGTCGTAAGCCCCATCTTCGTCGGAGGGTACAAGTATCTGACTCGCGGCCATGTGCTCAAGGCAAAATTGGAGAGCGCATCGCACGGTGATAATCGTCTTGTGTCTTGGACGATGACTGTGAAGGATGGCGCTGGCAAATCGTTGACGGGCTTGGCCGACAAGGACGTGTCGCTGCGTACCGACAAGGACAGTGGCCGTGATGTCCTCGAAATAGTTCTCCCGCTGGATGGCGATGCATATGAGCACGCCGCGCAGGCAGAGTTCAGCTACAAGCTGTACGAGCAGAATGAGAGAGCGAGCCTGAGTGGCGACACCATCAAGGTGAAGAAGGACTAGGCTGGAGGAAGCGTCGATGAGGGGCGTGTTTTCGACCACCTGCGGAGTTAGCGAACCCTCCGATGCCCGTTGCGGATAACGAACTATGAAGATGAACGAATTAGGCCCCGCGTTGACCTATACCTGGACCTCGCGAGATTCCACGTACAACATCAAATTCACTCTGGAGACCGATGGGATCGCAGTGGAAGCGCCGAATGGCGAGAGTTTCGAACCCTACACCGCCATCCGCGGTGTCCAGTTGACGCCAGCCATGACGAACTTCGGTCCAGTCACAGCTATCTGGCTGAACCGTAAACAACTCGGTCTGGCCGTCACGATCGCCGTTCGCGGGCCTTATCCTCCCGCTGATGCAGGCCAAGCGGCGGCCTATAACAACTGGGTCGAGGCGCTTCACACTACCTTGATCGATCGTCAACTGGCGCCACAAATCACGTTCCGCTGCGGAACGCACGTCAATCGATGGGCGTGGATTGCTTCCGCCTATCCTGCTCTCCGGGTGGGCGCCCTAGTCCTCGTTCCCATTGGAATTGTTGCTGCCATCGTGACGAGTTCATGGGCGTTTGCAATTACGTGTGTTGGAGGGGGCGCTGCCATGCTAATGATGCCGAAGATTGCTAAGCCGGACGTACCCGACGATCTTCGCCGGGTTCGTCCGTACTCACCGGACGCAGTACCGGAGGGATGCCTTGCAAAGGCGTTTGTCCGTCCTGAAAGCGTGTAGGAACCCCGAGCTAGATTTGTCTGCTGCGCATGCGCTGGCTGAACGTACCGACGTTAATCTGCGCGCGATCTATTGCTTGGTGGCAGAGACTCTTCCCCTCTGCGCCAGCGGAGGGCTACTCAGGCTTAGGCTTTTTCGCGTTTTGCCAAGAGGCATCCAGGGAGCTCCACGCGGGCACGTAACGGGCCTTGCCGGTATGCGCTGCCTTTTCCAGTTGGCGCAGCCAGAAGTCCTGCTCCTGTACGGTCATCTTGCTGAAGATCGCCTGCTCCTCGAGAGTCAGCAATTGGGTGAGCTGCTCAGAGCGGTCAAGCTCGCTATCCGACAAAGCTACTGTGGGTTCGGCTGTGGTGGAGAGCACCACTCGACCATCGATCCGGATCTCGGGGACTTCTGCCAAGTCGATGAAGCGGCCACGAAGCCAAATATGGCTGGGCGGGAAGAAAGAGATTTGATGGATCTGTTCGTAAGCTTCCTCTAGGGAGCGCGGCACATGATTCCCAAGGCGCCGAAAGAAGCGATAGTTCTGCAGGTCGTCCATGGCCGTCATGGTCAGATCTTCGGAGGACTCAGCTTCCATCGGCGTGGTGCCTGTAACGTCACCGCGGTCGCGAAGAAGGGCTTGCCAGAGATCTTCTGCTGCAAGGTGCCAACCATCCTCGCACTCCACATAGTCGCTTGTCAGCGAGAGTTGCTCCGCGTCTTTGACATCCATTGCGAAGACGAGCCCTCGTGCAAAGGCTTGCTGCGCTTCATGCGAGGCGGGATGGCTAACCCTGACCTCATCCAAAATACTCTTCAGCGAAGGCGGTAGGGATTTTCGTTGGCGGAGGTGGGTCGTTTGCTCAACGCATACCGTAACGTGTTTCCAATGCGCGTAGCCGTGTTCTTGCGAAACAACATCCAGCGCGACTGCAAGCGAGGTGCCGGTAGTCTTACGGCGCGTTTTTGCGAGGCGTTTGAGTTTGTCGGCGAGAGTTGCCGTAGTGGAGATGAACTCCATGATGCGCTCCTTCATGCTGCCGCGGATATACCCGGTGCTCACTGCCGTGCTCCGCGAAACATGGGAAGCTCAGAAGAAGGTGTTGACGTCGTCCCGGCGAACCGAGTGGGCCATGGTGAGCAGCTGGCGTCGACAAACGCGCGCCGCAATTATACCGCGTTGTCGCGTTTTTGAACTTCTGTGGATAGCGACTCAGAACTGAACGCTGCCCATTTGAAATACCTGATGGTGGACGATTCACCGCATCCGTCCGCCTCCTTTTCCAGAGCTCATCTACCGCGTGATAGTGCTAGATCTCGGCAAATCGTGTCCGCACTCCTATGTCAGTAACGTGCTAGGAGATAAAGGGAACGCAATGTACGTAAACGCCAACGTGGTCAATGTGCTGTTGGTACATGCTGATGCCCGCCGCCGATGACACCAAGTAGATGGGAGAGGGCGGGGCTGCTGGCACTGTGCTGAGAAGCCAGGGCACAGCTGACCGCTGGTGTTCTCTTCTTAGGTAGGCTGTCTCTCGCCGAAGGCCCAGCGCCTCACGAACGCTTTCCTTCTGTGGCTTGAAGTGTTTGCAGCTGAAGCCCGCAAGCAGATCGGTGTGAGACGGGTAATTGCGGACATTTGGACGGAAGATCGCAACGTCAATTTCGTGCTTGCCAGATGGAGGGATGGCCTTGGCACCAGACAGCGACCAACTGACAGTTGTCACCTGTACAGATATCCAAGCCTCCTGTACGACAGTCCCTCGAGGAGCGTCCAAGAGTTCGAAGTAGCTAAAGGTATTTCTGTCGGCCTTGGCCGGACCACCAGCAAGGGTCAGTGTGTTAGCGACTACGTTTTGAACGCGAATACGTCCTGGTCCATAGTGGGCAGTGTAGCGATCCAATACATCCGCGAGCACGACCAGTTCGAACAGCTTGGATGCAGATTTAGCTTTGCTCAGGGTCTGTTTCGGGGCGCCCGCTGCAAGCTCCAGCAACTTGGTAACTTTGTCATTAAGACTTGCGCTGGCAATCTTAACTTTGCTGCCTACTGTTTTGCCTTTGGACTTAGTAGTGCCAGCCATGTCAGTAATCCTCGCCTCGGTTGGGTGCGCTCTGCTCTGGCCACTTAGGAAGTCCGATCAAATGTGATTCGAATTCCTCCAATAGTGCGGTGTTAGCCTTCGATAGTCTTCTAGGCCGTTCTGGAAGATGTTGTGAGAGTGTTGGGTGGCTGTCCGCGTCGCGATTGGCAACATCGAATACGCGTACATCTTCTATTGACTCACCGGCGAGCTCTGATAGGCGACCCAGTGTACGGTTAAGTGTCTGGCGGTTTGGAGGCTTAGCTAGTGATAAAAGTGTGGTGATAGCATCCCAATACTGAACCTCGATAGCGGCCTCGCGCTGCCCTATCGGAATCTCCTGCGCTGGCGCTTCGAGGCTGAGCCGTTGACCAAGAGCAACCAAAATCTCCTCGTTCTTGCCATGGTATTCAACGCAGAAACGTCTGATCGTTTCAATCGCAGCCCGCATTTCTTCTGGGTTGGGAGGTTCTTTCTCGTTCACGGCCACCACCAGTCGGATAATGATTTTGTATTGTGACTTGATGCCTTTGATTGCGCAATTGGGGTGGGCTTAGATTTCGCTTGTCAGGATGTTTTCATCATCCGCCATACTGGTTTGTCGCCAGACGGATGTTGATGAGCGACCTGGGTCGATCTTGTGAAAATGTCAAATTTTGGTCGGTTTTCACAATCGCTCCCTAGATGTAGGCTGGCATGCTGTGATATTTGAAATTAAATCCATAAATCCTGAGAGAAAAAATGGCAAGCGAAGCTGAAGCGCTCCGGAGGTTAATCCAAATTCTTGATACACCAGTTTCTGCATAACTTCGCGTGGCAGCAATAGAGGGGCTCGGCATAGCAGGTGGTGATGTGGTGCGTGAAAACCTCATCCGAGTGCTTGATCGACCGGCTTCGGTCGAAGTGCACGCGGCCGCTGCTCGAGCGTTTGGGTCGAGCGACGCATCGTTGAACTGATCATGGATATCGCTCGAGTGCGGTGGTCAGTGTGCTATTGCTCGAGAGAGACAACATCACGTATCAACTCAAACTCGCGCACAACGTCTGGCTGATGCTGCTTTAGGTATGCAAGAGCTGGTTCGCATTCCAGGAGCTTTACAAGGTATCCCTTGGTCAGAACAAGATTCAGTACATCTTGGCCGTAGGTTTGCTCGACGAGCTTGTACTGTTCCTGGAGGTTGCTCATCTCCCGCTCCATCTTCGCCATCTGTTCCTGCGTTACACCTGTTAGCTTGGCTGGTTTTCTACCGTTCACGAGGCGAGAGGCTGGGGTCGCGACGAGTAGAGCCTCTGCGTAAGCTACGGTAACGTTGTTCGCGGCGATCATCAACTCCACGCATTCGACCTGTCGCGTCGGCCTCATCTTTCGGATCGCTCGTGCCACCTCCGGTGAAAATTGCCTGTCTCGCAGCAACTCGACAGCCTCAGGGCAAATGCCTTCGAGCAGATTCATTTTCTTGACGATCTGGGTGATATCAACGGACAAAGCTTTCGCAAGGCGCTCCAGCGAGACGCCGCGCTCAATTGCGCGCCGGATCATGAAGTGTTCCTGAATGGTCGAGAGCCTGTTGATGCGATTGTTGTAGGTGTATGCCTCGTCATCAGTGGCGACCAGACAGGAGGCGTTGTCGTGGCCTAAGTCACGTAGCGCAAGAAGTCGAATATGCCCGTCCAACAAAATGTGGTTGCCCGACTGCTGATCGACCGCTGTCACGGTTAGCGGCTCTATCAAGCCGACTTCACCGATGGACGAAAGAATCTGCTTGAACTTTCGAGTGGTCGTTAGACCCGCCGGAGTCCTACGGGAGGGAAGGATGCGCGGCAATGGAACGGCAAGCGGCTCAGGCACAAAGCCCAGAGTCACGCTTGTCATGGTGAGCTCCCCGTGGGCCAGACGCGTTCGGCAAGGTACTTGGGTAGTGTGGTCAGCGACTCCGCTCGCAGCAGATTCACGAAGTTCTCGTCAGCGAACAGTTGTCGAAGTGCCCCGACTACAAAGAGGAGTCGCTGCTGGGCGAATTCAGCCTTGCGAACCATCGCTTTCTGTCGCTCCACCTCGCTCTCGTAGGTTCGCACGAGACTCGAACTTGTCACGTCGTCTCGTCTGCCGCTCATGTAGCGTGACGCCGATCTCCCTAGCGTGTGGCGCCGCTCAATAACCCGCCTAGCGTTAATCAGTTGCTTCCCACGTAGCTTTCCTGATTCGTAGGCTTCCTGCAGCGCTGCTTGGATTGCGCTATCGTCATCGCCGGCTCCAACAATGGCGAGGGCTGCCGTGAGTGGAATCGTTCCTTTCTCCACCGCAATCAGCAAGCGCTCCTCCCCATGCTGGAGCAACGTTAGGACTCCCTGCACATAAGCCGTCGTCAAGCCCGTCTTTTCTGCGATCTTCTTGGGTGTGTAGCCGCTGTCTCGCAACTGCCGGATACCGGCTAGCAGTTCGAGCGGGCGACATTGTCGTCTGGCGATATTCTCCGCCAAGCTCATGATGAAGGCGTCCTCGTCGCTGACGTGGACCACCATTGCGGGAATAGTCGCTTCCCCCAGTGAACGAAATGCCTTGAGGCGTCCTTCACCGCAGACAAGAAGAAATTTTTCGCTACCATCCGCGGCGGCTCTCGGTGTGACGGTGATCGGTTTTTTCAGGCCGATAGCCTTGATGTTCCCTACGATCTCGTCGAAGACCTTGCTGTTCCGTTCGCGAGGGTTGATCACGTCAATGCGGTCGATCGGAATCATCCTGATCTCGCCGGGCTGGCTCAGCATGCTCACGCTGCTCTCCTGAGTTTTGCGCGCTCGGCCATGTAATACAGATAGTCCAGAGTATCGAAGCGGTAGCTCTCATACTCGATGGCGTTGCGCTCTGCCAAGCGGATGCCGGGGCGGGCAAAGTCTAGGCGTGGTAACAGGTAGTAGTCCAACGGCGTGTCATTCGCTATGTTCAAGCGAACGGCCACCGTGATGTCCGGCAGCAAGCTTGTGTCGAAACGCACCTTCCAGTGGTACCCACCATTGGTCCTTGTCTGGCAGCGCGACAGAACGATAGATGCGGTGAACTCCCTGTTGATGTCCAAAAGATCGGTCGCCGGATCTCGTGCAACTGCGCCACCCAGGTCGGCAATGGTTTGCTCCGTTTGAGTGACGATCTTCGGGTGTAGTCGTCGCAGGAATCGGTTGATCTCCAAATACCGATAGTCCCGATCTGGTGTGAATCCCACCGCTTGATAGGCCCGTATCAGACTGCCGAAGTGATACGCGTAGACTGCAGAAGATGGCATGCCCTCTGTCTCGTCGATGACGAGACCGGAAAGAAAGCCGCGGTTTCGATAGAGGTTGCGCAGTCGCTCAATCAATTCCTCGCTGCTATATCGTCGGGCGCGCGCCCGCATGATGCCCTGAGCGGTGTAGAACACGTCCGGTGCCACGATGGGCTCAAAAGCGCTGTCCTTACGGATCCACATGTCAGGGGCATTTACGACGCGAGCGCGTTTGAGCTTGCATGACACACGGTTGTAGACGTTGTTGCCGATGTATTTCTCGTTGGTCAGCACCTCCCTGACAGTTGCACGAGTCCAGTCGCGGTCCGAATCCGTGCGCACATGCATGCTGTTCAATCGCGCGGCGATGTCGAACTCGTTCATGGACTCATCGATGAACCAGTTGTAAATCAGATTGACGATGCGCACCTCGCTTTCCGGACCAGGTACCAAGACGACTCGATCAGTCTGCAGACTCTTACGTTGACCGCGGCAGAGTTCCGCCTTCACAAGACCGTGCTCATCGACTAGTACGCGACGCAGACCAAAACCGGCGGGGCCACCTTGCCTGAAGCCCAGTTCGATCAGGCGACACTGTCCGGCAAAAACCTTTGCTGAGAGCTCGCGGCTGTACTCGCCCGCCATTGCACGTTTGACGCCTTTGACGATCGTCGAGACAGGTGAGCCATCGTTATCGAACTGTTCTGCGCAATAGATGACCTGGATGCCAGCGCGTCGGCAGATGTACTCGTAGTACGCGCTCTCGTCTGCATCCTGGAAGCGTCCCCAACGGCTGATGTCATAGACAAGGATCGCTTGGAAGTCTGGGCGACCGGCCGTGACATCTCGGATGAGGCCTTGTAGTGCCTCCCGTCCGTCGATCCGCAGGCCACTCTTGCCTTCATCGGCGTAGGTACGGACAACCTCAATACCTCGTGAGGCGGCGTACTCGCGGATCTTGTCGCATTGGTTTTGCGTCGAGTACTGCTGATGCTCGGTCGACATGCGCACGTACTCCGCAGCCCGAAGCGCTGAAGGCGCGATCGGCGTAGTGCTGGTGTACGGATCGATTGCCATGGCGGAGCACCGGCTAACGAGTGGCGTTGCTCTTCCATGTCGGGAAGCAAGGTTTGCTCCCCCCGGGGCAGCGCACAAGACCAAGTTAGCAGGTGGCCGCAGACCATGCCTCACATCATCTCTTTGCAATCAGCTCTTGAAGGCGCGCGCGGTGGCGGCAGCACTACGATCTGTACCCTCCAGACGTCCATCTTTGCAATTCCATCTTCCGACGCGCGCTGGAGCACATAAGTGCCTGAAGGCAGGAGAGTTTGTGGAGTTGACGCGTACATCTTTGCAATCGCTCGTCGTCGATCGTTTCTTGCCCGTTGCAGAACCCGATTGCGCTCGGCATAGGCCGGATGGGTTTTGCGATAGCTGCGCCAGTAGTCGCGGTGACGTTGCGCCCACCTGACTCGAGCCCTAGCTTGGTTGTCCCGATAGTCGGTGTCCGCACTGAGCTGCCGTTTCTGCCATCGCCGTCGGCGTTCACGCTGGCACGAGGCGGCCGAGCAGAATCGTTGCTTGGGCACTTGAGGGCGTGCAAGAAAGAGGTGGCCGCACGCAGCGCATAAACGGGCAGGTCTCATGACATCACTCCAGATGTCGGGTGAGTATGCCGCCGCAGGCGTCGGCGCTATTAAGCAGGCGTAGAAGACTCGCTGCCCATGCAAGCACGTGCAGGTTCACAAGGATCTGGCGATTTAAAAGCCGTCATGCTTTTCATTGTGGGGCGTGGATAAGAAATTTCCATCTTTTTGGAAATTTTCTGGAGCCCCTATCATGGGCAATTGCAAGGCGGGCGCTAAGAATTCGGAGCGCCCCACCCGCCAGATGACCCGCCGCAACAACTTTGGCGCTGCTGAAGGTGAGTCGCAGTAAGTCTGTCGCGATCGTGTCGACTTCTATGGCGCGAGACTCTGCAAGTCTTTGATTTTTATGGATTCGCAGATGCGCTTTTTGTGGCGGCCTACGGTAGATAGATGTAGGATCCCAAAATAGTTGAGGAAAGTCACAAATAAATGACTCGGCTACGTATCGCATCGGCGCAATCGTAGTCCGCGGCTTGGGCACCTGGGGCCCTGAATTGCTGTATTCCCGGTGCTCACTGCCGTGCTCCGCGAAACATGGGAAGCTCAGAAGAAGGTGTTGACGTCGTCCCGGAGAACCGAGTGGGCCATGCTGAGCAGCATGGCGTCGACGAAAGCACCAGAGCACTATCGCGGATCGCCATTCAATCCCAAGAACTGACCGATGCACTAAAGCGCTTCCCTTGAGGGTGCGGATTCGATGATTTGGTCGCGATGCCGATCAGTGAGGTGGATCAGTCTGGGCGATCTGGCTCCAGCCTCGATCGAACGTGAATGTCCGGGCCTGAGCAACGGGATCTTGAATCCTGAGCACCCGAGCCTTCATCGGGTTAGTCGCATGTTCAACAACGTACAACCAGTAGGCGGCACCGCGCTCGCGGGCCAACTCGAACTGGGTGCGCGATAGTCCCACCGGCCGGTCTTCTAGGCTAGTCGGATGCCGGGGCGAGCGAAGTCAAGGCGTGGCAACAGGTAGTAGACCGTGCCTCACATCATCTCTTTGCAATCAGCTCTCGATGGTGCGTGCGGTGGCGGCAGTACTACGATCTGGACCCGCCAGACGTCCATCTTTGCAATCCCGTCTTCGGACGCGCGCTGGAGCACATAAGTGCCTGAAGGCAGAAGCGTTTTCGGAGCTGACGCGTACATCTTTGCAATCGCTCGTCGTCGCTCGTTTCTTGTCCGCTGCAAGAGCCGATTGCCCTCGGCATAGGCAGGATGGGATTTGCGATAGCTGCGCCAGTAGCCCGGGTGACCTCGGGCCCACCTTGCTCGAGCGCGCGCCTGGTTGTCCCGATAATCGGTGTCTGCCCGGAGATGCTGCTTCTGCCATCGCCGCCGGCGCTCCCGCTGGCACGCGGTGGCCGAGCAGAAGCGTTGCTTCGGCACTTGGGGGCGTGCGAGGAATAGGCGGCCGCACGCGGCGCACAAACGGGCAGGTCTCATGACTCACTCCAGATTTCAGGGCGAGTATGCCGCTACCGGCTGGAGCGCTATTAAACGGGCGTAGAAGACTTGCTGCCCATGCAAACACCCGCATCCGGGAGTCAGTCGATGAAGACCTAAAGGACCTATCAAAGGCGCCATGTCATCTATTGTGTGACGCCGATAGGAAATTTCCATCTTTTCGGAAATTTCTTGAAATCTCAGTCGCAAAAAAATTGCGCAAGCCTTTGATTTGTATGGAGGGGCCAATCAGCTAATTTGTGGACCTACAATAGACGCGTAACCTGAGAAAAAAAGCCTCATAAGTTGAGAAACTTATGGGGTTTTTTTTATGGTAGTTCTGATTTATCGACGTGTGCCTGTGCTTATTGGATTCCGAAACCGCCTTCGTTGAAGGCTTCAGTTCAAAGTTAACAAAACGTGGAATCTGGCAAAGTCGGTGACGGTAGCCTCGTCAACCAGGGCGGCACGCTTGCCGCCGCGGGGAATGTCACTGCAAGCGTGGCCAGCCTGGACAACACCTCGGGCGTGCTCGGCTCTAGCAGCAGCACCTTGAACGTCAACAGCACTGGCGCCATCACGAACGCAGGCGGCAAGTTGGTCGCTGCGCAGGATGTGACGCTCGCGGGCGCGAGCCTTGGCAATCAGGCTGGCGCGGTTTCGGCGCGCAATCTGGCGGTCAACACGGGTGCGGGTGCTGTAGACAACACGGGCGGTTCGATGGCCGTCTCAGGCTCGGCCAACGTCCAGGCTGGCAACCTCGTCAACCGTGGCGGCACACTCGCCGCTACCGGCGATGTGACCACGACGGTCGCCAGCGTGGACAACACCGGCGGTGCGCTAGGCTCCAATACCGGCAACCTGACCGTCAACAGCGCAGGTTCAATTGCCAACGCGAACGGTGGCAAGCTCATCGCCGCGCAGGATGTCACGCTGAATGCAGCAGCGATTGGCAATCAGGCCGGCATCGTCTCTGGCCGCAATCTGTCGCTCAACGCCGGAACAGGGGCCATCGACAACACCAACGGCACGGTGTCGGCATCGGGCGTGGCGAACGTTCAAGCCGGCAGTCTGGTCAACCAGGGCGGCACACTTGCCGCCAATGGCAATGTGCACGCTACCGTAGCAAGCCTGGACAACACCTCGGGCGTGCTTGGCTCCAGCACAGGCAATCTGAAGGTCGACAGCAGCGGTGCCATCACGAGCACGAACGGCAAGCTGATTGCCGCACAGGACGCGACATTCAATGCCGCCAGCTTGAGTAACCAGGGTGGTGCCATCTCGGCGCGCAACCTGTTGGTGAACACAGGCGCCGGCATGGTCGACAACACCAATGGGCAAGTCTCCGCCTCCGGCACGGCAGACCTGACAGCAGGCAGCCTCGTCAACCGTGGCGGTACGCTCGCTTCCGCCGGGGACATGACGGCCACCGTGGCGAGTGTGGACAACACCGGCGGCGCACTCGGTTCCAGCAGCAACAACCTCGTCATCAACAGCGCGGGCAACATCGCCAGCGCAAACGGCAAGATTATTGCCGGGCAGGATGCGACCCTCAACGGTGCAGCCGTGGGTAACCAAGGCGGCACCATCTCCGCACGCAATCTCACGGTCAACACCGGCACGGGAACGGTCGACAACACCAACGGTACGGTGTCCGCCTCCGGCGCGGCCAATGTGACGGCTGGCAGCTTGGTGAACCAACTGGGCACGCTGGCCGGTGCAGGCAATGTCACTGCAAATGTGGCGAGCCTGGATAACGCCTCCGGCGTACTGGGTTCCAGCGCTGGCGCCCTGAACGTGACCAGCACGGGCAACATCGGCAACGCGGGCGGCAAGCTGCTCGCGGCCCAAGACGCTACGCTCGCTGCGGCCAGCATGGGCAACCAGGCTGGTACGGTCTCTGGTCAGAACGTCACCCTCAACACGGGCACGGGTGCACTCGACAACACATCAGGCAAAGTTTCCGCCGCGAACACGCTGCAATTGACTGCCGGCGCGGTAACCAACCAGGGCGGCACGCTGGCCGCGACTGGAGATGTGCGCGCCACGGTAGCGAGTCTGGGCAACACCGCCGGTGGCATTCTCGGCTCCGGCCAAGGCGGGCTGACGCTCACCAGCACAGGCAACGTCGCCAACGCTGGCGGCAAGCTTCTCGCTACGCAAGACATCCAGCTTCAGGCCGCGAGTTTGGGTAACCAAGCCGGCACGGTGTCGGGCCGCAACGTGACCGTCAACACCGGCACTGGGGCGCTGGACAACACCGGTGGTGCTATCGCCTCCACGGCGGCGCTCGATGCAACAGCGGGTGTCATCACCAACGCCAATGGCGGCGTGATGCAAGCCGGCACGACCCTGACGACCCACAGCCAATCGCTGGCCAATACCAAAGGCGCGGTGATTGGCAACGCGGTGTCGGTCAACGCCAATACGCTGACGAACCAGCAAGGCACGATTTCGTCGAACACGACGCTGGACGTGCAAAGCCAGACCTTGACCAACGACCAAGGCAAACTGGTTTCCAACGGTGTGCTGACGGTCAATACCGGCACGCTCACCAACGCCGGCGGCCAGGTCGCCTCCAACAGCGACGTGACGGTAAATGGCGCGACGGTCGACAACTCTGCCGGCCTGATGCACTCCGGTGGCACGCTCGCCGTGTCCGGTGCCAACCTGCTTAACAAGAACACCAACACGGCCACGACCGGCATGGAAGGCGCAAATGTAGCGCTCACCGCCACGACGTCGCTCGACAACACGGCCGGTGTCATTCGCTCGGATCTGAACACGCAGCTCACGGCGCCGTCCATCAACAACACGCAGGGCTCAATTCAGTCGGCTGGGACGGTTGGAGCCAAGGCGACCGCCGCGTTGACCAACACCCAGGGCAACCTGAACGGCACCAAGAGCGTGGGCGTGACGGCTGGCCAGATGAGCGGTGACGGTACCGTGCAGTCGCAAGGCAGTGTGTCTCTGAACCTGCAATCGGACTACAACAACAGCGGCACGCTGGCTGCTGGGCAAGACGTGTCCGTTACGACCACGGGCAACGTCACCAACTCGGGCACGATGTCCGCAGGCCGCAACCTGGCGGTGTCGGCCAACAACATCACCAACACGCAGAGTGGCCAGCTGATTGGCACCGTATCGAACACGCTGACTGCGCAGGGCACGCTGTCCAACGACGGTCTCATCGATGGTGGCGCGACCGTCGTGCGTGCGAACAACGTCGTCAACACGGGCCGCCTGTACGGGGATTCGGTTTCGATTTCTGCCAACACGCTGACGAACACCGTCAACGGCAGTGGCGTGGCGGGCGTCATCGCCAGCCGTGGCGACATGGACCTGGGTGTGCAGACGCTCAACAACCAGGAACATGCGCTGATCTATGCGATTGGCAACATGCGTGTTGGCGGGGCGCTCGACGCGAGCAACCACGCGACTGGTTCGGCTCAGAACGTGACCAATGGCTCGGCCACCATCAACGCCGATGGCAACCTGACCATTGCAGCCGCGCAAATCAACAACCAGAACAATCACTTTGCGACGACCGACCAGACGTCGCCGGGCACGCACGTCGTGTCGTATCGGCTGAATGGGTCGACGCAGGAAATCGACCCGTCGACCATCCGCCTGTTCCACCAGAACACGGGTGAAGCCCAGGCCGGCGCCAACTGGCAGTGGCTCGGAGACGACGACTACAAGGTGATGCTGCTGCCCTCTGCACAGTACCCCTTCGAGCGCTACGGCCCGCCGTTCGACTACAGCTACTACGCCGGCGGCGCGGTTGGCATCGCTTACAAGCCGGAGCAGCCCTGCTGGCAGGACTCTTGTACGGTGTCCAGCTATCCGGAAGAGTTCCTATACAAGACCACGGACCGCATCTGGAGCGTGTTCGGTGTCACGCCGCCGCAAGAGATTGGCACGCAGCCCGACCCGACCACGTACCAGCCCAGCCAGTACCCGCAGTATCAGGCGGATTTGGCTGCGTGGCAGCAACGGCACGATGCCGCCGTGGCGCAATACGGGGTGTTGAACAACGCGATTACCGCGTTCAACGCGAACATACGTAGTCGGCAGGTGGATGCTTTCACCATCTACGACGGCACGCAGCAGGTTACCCGCACCGTAGTCACGCAAAGCGACCCGGGCATGATTACGTCGGGCGGCAGCATGACGCTGAATGCCGGCGTGGTGAACAACGTGGCCAGCCAAATCGTGGCGGGCGGCGACCTGACAGGCAGCAACGTCATCGGTACCCGTCCGAACAACGTCGGCATGACGGGTACGCAGACCGTCACCACCACCGGCACGGCGATGTACACGTACGTCGACGGACGCGATCGCGCCTACAACACCAGCCCCTGGGCGGGGCAAACCATCCAGACCAACTACCAACTGGATGTGAGCCCCACCAACGGCACGGGCCCGAACAGCCAGCCCACGGTTCAGTCCGTTGCTGTGACGACCAAGGCCGGCCTGGGTAATGGCAGCGGCGCGGCCCTTGCTGACTACAAGGCCATTGGCGGCGACACGGTGCAGCCCGGCAGCGCGTCGGTGACGGTGCCGAACAGCGGCATCCTCCGTATCCAGACATCGTCGGTTGCCACACCCGCTGCCGGATCCATTAGTGCCGCGACGACGTCCGTGACGCTGCCCGGCAACGTTGTCATCCGCACCGTGGTGCCAAACCTGACGCTGCCGAACAATGCCCTCTACCGCATCATCAGCGACCCGGGCAGCAGCGTGCTGGTCGAAACCGACCCGCGCTTCACCAACTTGCGCCAGTGGACATCGAGCGACACGATGCTGTCGCAGTTCCGCAGTGACCCGGGTGCCACGCTCAAGCGCATTGGCGATGGCTTCTACGAGCAGCAACTCATTCAGCAGCAAATCATCCGCGCGACGGGGCAGCGCTTTATTGGCGACTACACCAGCAACGAAGATGAGTACAAGGCGCTGCTGGCCAACGGTGCCGCTGCAGGCAAGGCGTTTGGCTTGAACGTCGGCACGGCGTTGACAGAAGCCCAGATGGCGCAGCTCACCAGCGACATCGTCTGGATGGTCAAGCAGACCGTGACGCTTGCCGATGGAAGCAAGCAGGAGGTGCTGGTACCCCAGGTCTACCTGCGTGCCAAGGACACCGACATCACCGGTGGCGGTACGTTGATGGCGGGCAACAACGTGAGCTTCAACGCCAAGGGCGACGCAACGAACAGCGGCACCATCGCCAGCCGCAGCGTGACGGTGGTCACCGCAGACAACATCGTCAACACCGGCACGCTGGCGGGCAGCACGCTGCTGGCGCAGTCTACGCAAGACATCAACAACCTCGGTGGCCATATCCAGGGCGACCAGGTGCTGCTGTCTGCCGGCCGAGACGTGAACCTGACCAGCACGACGGTCCAAACGAAGAACATCACCACCACAGGTACGAACATCAACCAGGTGGCGAGCATCGATGCCGGTGCGCTGTCCATCCAGGCCGGGCGTGACGCAAACCTGGCGGCCGTTGCCGTCAACACGGCGGGCAACGCCACCATCACGGCCAACCGCGATGTCAACCTGACTGCGGTGCGCCAGTCGAATGAAGAGCACGTCGTCTGGGGTGACAAGAACCGCTCGGACCGCTCGTCGTATGCCGATGCGGGTACGCAAATCCAGACCGGTGGGAATCTCGCCATCGGTGCGGGCCAGGATGTGAACGCTACAGCGGCCTACGCGAACGCCACCGGTGGCATCCAGGTGGCAGCGGGCCGTGATGTGAACCTCAATGCCGGCCAGAGTCATCAGGATGTACGTGATGAGCACTACCAGGTGGAGAAGGGCTTCCTCTCCAGCAAGACCACGCACACCATCGACTCGGCTGGGCAGACGAACGCTGTCGGCACGACGCTGTCAGGCGATACGGTGACCGTGGCGGCAGGCCGCGACCTGACGGCCAAGGCAGCCACCATCGCCGGCACAGGTGATGTGAATCTGGCCGCCGGCAACAACCTGACCATCACGACGGCAGATACGGCCACCAGCGAATCCCACTTCAAGGACGTCAAGAAGAGCGGTCTGGGCAGTGCCGGTGCAGGCATCTCATATGGCACTAACCAGACGACCGACACGACCAACGATACGGTGCGCGGCTCGCAGGGCAGCCTGATTGGTAGCACGGACGGCAGCGTCCACATGCAAGCTGGCAAAGACTTGCATATCACGGGCTCCGATGTGGTGGCTGGCCAGAACGTGACCGGCATCGCGCAGAACGTGACCATCGATGCGGCGACCACGGACCGCCATCACGACGAGACCCACGAAACCAAGAGTTCAGGCTTTACGCTCGCGGTGAAGTCGCCGATTCTCGATGCCATCCAGAACGTTCAGCAGCAGGCGGAAGCGGCCGGCAACAGCCAGGACAAGCGTGCGGCGGCACTCCATGGGATTGCCGCTGCCAGCGCGGTTGCGGACCTCGGCGCGACGGCCGGCGCGATGGCAACCAACCCGGAAGCCAAGATTGAACTGAGCTGGGGCTCGCAGTCGAGCAAGACCACCCAGACCGAAGACAGCACCCAGCACAACGGCAGCAACATCAAGGCTGGCGGCACGGCGGCGTTCGTGGCGACCGGTGATGGCACGCCGGGCAGCGGCAATGTCAACATCGTCGGCTCCGACGTCAACGCCAAGAACGTGCTGTTGCAGGCCAACAATCAGGTCAACCTGCGGAACAGCACGGACACGGACAGCACGCGCAGCACCAACGAATCCAAGAGCGCGAGCTTTGGCGTTTCGTACGGTACGGGTGGCTTTGGTGTGTCGGCATCGATGTCGAAGGCGCACGGTGATGCGAACTCGGATGCCCAGACGCAGAACAACACCCACATCAACGCGAGCGACACCGTCACCATCGTCAGTGGCGGTGACACCAACATCGTGGGTGCCAACGTCAATGCCAACAAGGTGCTGGCCGACATTGGCGGCAACTTGAATGTCGCCAGCACACAGGACACCAGCCACAGCACCTCGCATCAGGAGAGCACAAGCGGTGGCTTTAGCGCGAGCATGGGCGGCGGCAGCGCAAGCTTTAGCCACAGCAGCGGCAATGCAAGTGGCAGCTACGCCGGCGTTAATGAGCAATCTGGTATCCAGGCGGGTGCAGGCGGGTTCGACATCAACGTCAAGGGCAATACGGACCTCAAGGGCGCAGTCATAGCCAGCACGGCAACGCCTGACAAGAACCAGTTGACCACGGGCACGCTAACCTTCTCGGACATCCAGAACCATTCTGACTACAACGCGAGCAGTAGCGGTTTCAGCCTGAGCGGCTCGCTTGGCAACGGTGGTGACAACTACAAGAAGCCCGGAGAGACGAAGAGCAGAAATGTCGGCGGGGGTGCGCCGATGCTCAGCCAGAACGACAGCGGCAGCGAGAGTGCCACGACGCGCAGCGCCATCTCGCAGGGCACCATCACCATTACCGATAAGGCAAACCAAAAGCAGGACGTGGCTGGCCTGAGCCGCGATACGACCAGTACGAATGGTACGGTCAGCAAGACGCCGGACCTGCAGAACTTGCTGAATAACCAAGCTGACATGATGTCGGCCGCACAGGCGGCGGGCCAGGCAGTGGCGCAGCGCATCGGGGACTACGCTGACGGCAAGAAGCGGGAGGCTGAAGGACGTCTGGACGCCGCCCAGAAGGCCTATCAACAAGACCCGTCTGATGCGAATCAGGCAGCAATCAACGCAGCACAGTCGGATATCAACAATTGGAAGGAAGGCGGCCTCGCTCGTGCCGGTATGCAGGCTGCAGGCGCTGCTGCGGTGGCGGGGTTGGGCGGAGGCAATGCACTCGCTGCTGGTGCAGGGGCTGGGCTGAGTTCACTCGCGGCGGGCAAGCTCAACGAGTTGTCGAGCGCAATTGCAGGCTCTAGCCCGACAGGCAACAAGAATGTGGACGAGGCGTTGGGCAACATTGTGTCCAACGCTTTGGCGACCACAATCGGCGGAGCGGTTGGCGGGAATGCTGGAGCGTTCTCGGGCTACAACGTGGATCGCTTCAACCGGCAGATTCACCAGAACGAGCAGACACTTGCCAAGAAGCTTGCCGATCAGAGCCACGGTCAATACACCGAATCGCAGGTCGCGGATGCGCTGCGTCTCGCGAACAACAAGGCGCTTGGCGAAAACGCTGGCTCGAATGTGAGCGTTGATATCAGCCAGAATCCGAATGGCTACTATGACGGTGCATACATGCACACGTCGGACGGCAAGACCTTTGTGCAGGATACCAATGCGATTGCCAAGCCCTCCACCGATTTGATGAACTACATTTCGTCGATGACCGGCGGGAACTACACGTGGGACACGATGCCAGCGACGGCTACGAAGCCACTGGGCAGTGGGCAAGTGTTCTCGACAAGTAATCCGTTGCCCGGTAGTGGATGTGCGACTGCGGAATGTCTGGCGGGCGTCGGACCGGCGAATGTCGTGACGACGGCTCCCACAAGAGCGCAACTGGCAGACGTGACGGATAAGGGAGGGACCGCATTGGCATTGGCATCACCTTGGTTGCCTCCTCCCTTCGACGTGGGTGCAGCTGCGATGGCGGGCGCATTCAAGGCAACGAACTATCTATTGAGCCCCCCAACCCTGGGGGCAGTCGCATATGACACAGCAACGATCGTTATAGGCGCGCGCTTGCCTGCAACGGCTGTACCGCAGACTATCTCTGGCATGTTCGGGGCATTGCTACAGCCGGTTGTTGTTCCAAAACTGGACGACTCCATAAAGAAATAATCACCATGTCTAATGAGTGTGTGCAATGTCAATTTTTTTAGATCAAAAACAGAAGCGGGACAATTTGACGAAATTTGAACTTAAGGCGTATGGAATTTTCAGCTACGGATCGGCATTTCTTGCTCTTTCGTGCTTGTACGTCTTCACCATAGTCCCTACTCATCAATTGCAAATATTTGTTGTACTCGTATCGTTTGTTTTGTCGACTGTCAGTGGGATTTTCGGATTTGCAATCAAGCACGACGTTCGCGTTCTTGATTTGAGGCGGTTTGGGAAGAAGTGAGCTGGTTCGATCGACAGCTCCATCCAGATGAACAGGGGTGGACTAAGGAAAATGCGAGGCGCTTTGCTCAGCGACAAGGTATTAGCCAGCAGGGTGCCGAGCAACGGCTGGCCCAGCAAGGCTTTAGGCGGGTAGCACGCCCCATCGTTTTCCCCAATCCTCTTCAGCCAAATGTACCAGCAGTGCTGCAAGGATTTAGCAACCCTATGCTTGGTCTGGCAGGTGCCACCGGCGGCTCGATAGTTCAAGGCACGACTTCCTTTGTGCCTAGCTACGAAAACAAATAGTCGAAAAAAGAAGAGCGTTATGAAGGCGAGAGAGAGCAAAATTGATGCGGCTATTCGAGTACCAGGGCTTCGCGGTGCCGTTGTCCGTATCGGTGGAGTATTGGTTATCTATCTTTTGGTTACCGTCCTCCCCCAGATTTTTTCCTATATGGCGACACACGCCAAATGGAATGCGCTTTCCGAGACGCAGCTTGCGCGGCATCACTCAATCGAAGTTATTTTCCGCGCAATTGTTTTTCTAACGATTGCAGTTGAGCTCGTCCGAGCGGTTCTCGGTTATCTACGACAACGCCGTCACGACGTTTGAGATTGGCTTCATGTGCAAGACATTTCTGGACTCCAACTCTTCTTGCACCTCAACGCAATAGTGTCACGATCGTAAACAGGAAGCCGGCAATTGAGGCGAGGTGTGCCTTGCGGATGAGTGCGACCCACAGCAGTTCGATTTTTTTCCTAGTCAAGTCAATGAACAAGAAGGACTCTCTGTACATCGCAGCGGCACTCCTCACCACCGCCTGCACCGTTCTCCCGCAGCCGACTCATGATGTCACTGTCGAGAACCCAACCTACGACCCAGCCGTCTCCGCCCGTGTCCGTTTTCTGTCGAGTAACGGAGGCGCCGGCGCATCGTTCCGTCCGGGCGAGGGCTGCTACAAAGAAGGCTACGTCGAGGACGACAAGCGTGTGAGCGTCATCGACGGTTTCTGGGCTGCCTGGAAATATTCCTCGCGCAGCGTGACGATCGGCATGCCCCAAAGCCCGCGCCCCGACATGCGCGTGGAAGGTTTGCAGTTTAAGGACTTCATCAAGGAATACGTCGTCCCTGCAGCGAAGCCAATCACCGTCACGATGTCGGTCTCCAACTGTACGCCGCCTGCGGTCACGTTCGTGCCTGAGCCTGGCAAGAACTACGACATCTTCATGCAATTCGGCAACAGGCAGTGCTGGGTTTCGGTAAAACGCATTGATGACAAGGGCACGGACGAGACCGTTCCACTGGCACGTGCGCCGAAATGTCCGGCGTCTTGAGGGCTTGTTGCCGGCCACACGACTGACGCAAGTCCTTCGTTGCCACTGGCCGCTTCGAACGAGAAGCCAACAGGCCGAAATCCCACCGACCCCGTATCCATTTACATCGGCATTCGCTCCCGGGAAGCGAGCGCGATGCTGTGCGAAGCATTTTTAGTAGAAGGAACTGAAGAAGATGCAAGAGAAATTCCGAACCTACCTGTTGGCAGCAGCAGCGGCGGCAATGACCGTCGCCTGCGGCGGCGGTGGAGACGACGGCAGCACCGGCAATAGCGCGACTTCGCAAGGATCTGCAACCACGTCCGATGCCTCCTGCTTCGTGCTCCCCGCTACCGGCAAGACCGCGACCGTGACAGCAACCTCGACAATCCCGGTCCAGGTTGAGATCGCCACGCTGACCGGGCTGGGTACGCAAACGTTCGAGGGCCAGTCTTACCCTGCGCTGGACGAGCGCAACCGCATCGATCAAGTGACCGGTAGCGACGAGCACCACACCCTTTACATGCTGCCCGGCGCCCCGTTCCTGCCGGCAGGGGCTGTAAGCTTTCTGTCCGCTGGCGATACTGACCCGTCGTATCGCTATGCCTACACCTATACGCGGATGACGCTGGAGCAGTTGCGCAACGCAGTGCTCGGCGGCAAGGCGACCTACAACTTCTCGCAGGGGCTGACCTATTCGGGCCTGACTTCGACAGTCCCAACGGTGTCGGACTTCCAGTTGAACACGCCCGTCACGCTGCTGATGCTCGAGCAACGCGCCGGTGGCACCGATCCGCTACCGTCATCCTTCTCGCCACGGTACATGAAGGAGTTGACCATCACTTACGCCGGCCGCGAGGACGTCACGGTAGGCAGCACGACGTATGCACAGGCATGCAAGCTCAATGTCACCGTGCGCCGGTCCAACTTCAGTACTGTTGGCCTGCCTTTCGACATTGACAACGTCGTAACGGGCTCGTCATGGTTCGCCCCAGGTGTTGGCTTGGTGAAGACATCCGTACCCGCGCCGATTCTGGGCAGCGCTGGTTCGCTTTCCGCGAACGTGGCGCCAGCACAGTAACGACCTCGCTAGACAGCTTCGTGCGGCGGCAACGGGCGGTATTGCTGCCATTCCTTGCCGCGCACGAAGCCGCACTCATTGAGGCATTTTCTCTCTCAACGCGTCCACATCATGCTGTCTGCTGTTTCCCGCGCTGCCGCTCTGTTCGTCGGCTCGCTGAGTTCGATTGCGCTTGCGCAGGTCGCAGCTCAGCCCCTTACCGGCCCTGGCCCGGAAGTCCAACGCCTGCAGGAGCAGCAGGCCGAGCAGGCGCGTGAGCGTGCCAACGCACGCCCAGACGTCTTCACGCCACCCGCGTCCGCCCAGGCTATTTCCCTGTCCGCGCTGCCGAAGGAAACGCCATGCTTCCAAATCCAGGGCATCACGCTGGAGGACAACGTCTTCTCGTGGTTGCCGGACCTGCTCAAGCCCGTCAATGGCCAGTGTGTTGGCAAGCAGGGACTGGAGGCTATCGAGCTGCAGGCAAACAACGCTCTGATTGAGAGGGGCTACGTCACCTCGCGGGTGCTTATCCCGAAGCAGAACTTGGCTAGCGGTACGTTGCAACTCAAAGTGTTGGCAGGGCGCATTGGTGCCATCCGCAATGCCTCTGACGACAACATCGGCTGGGCACGGATGGTGTTGCTCGCCGGCCCGGGAGACTTGCTGAACCAGCGCGACTTGGACCAGGCGCTGGAGAGCATTCGTCGCCTGCCAGGTCAGTCGCAGACGAGCTTTGACATCGTTCCCGGCGAACGCGTTGGGGAATCGGACATCGTGCTCAAGCCGGGTACGGACAAGCGCTGGCACGCGTCGCTGTCAGCGGACAACACGGGCCTGAAGTCAACCGGCAAGTACCAGATGAGCGGCTCGCTGGTCATCGACTCGCCGCTGCACCTCTACGACCAGCTGTCGATTTCCGCATCGTCTAATACGGACCGAGGCTCGACCGCCGCTGGCACGCGCTCCTACTCCATCAACTGGAGCGTGCCTGTGGGCTACGCCACGCTATTCGTCGGTGCCAATCGCTCGCGCTACAACCAAACGGTGGCAGGTTTTGAGGAGCCCATTGTCTACAGCGGCAATAGTTCCGAGGTGAATGCCGGTATCAGTGGCGTGCTGCATCGCGACGCGACATCGCGTACCGGCGCGCAGTTCAAGCTCTTCCGCAAAATCAACCGCAACTATCTGGAAGACACGGAGATTGCCGTCCAGCGTCGCGACGTTGTTGGCTATGAGGCCTCGATGTCGCACCGTCACTATCTTGGCCCGGTGGTGCTCGATGGCGGCGTTGCGTGGCGAGAAACATTGCCCGACCACTCCAACGTGCCGGGCGTAGTCGTTGGTGACCCTGGCTACGGTGGTCGCTCACAAGTTGAGACGGCCAACGCGAGCTTGTATTGGCCGTTCAAGCTGGCGAGCCAGGTGTTCGAGTACACCAGCAACTGGTCTATCCAGCACGCTCGCACGCGTGTGCTGCCCAGCGACTACTTCACCATCGGTAACCGCTACACCGTGCGCGGCCTCGACGGCCAACTAACGTTGGCGGCGGAGGATGGGTGGTTCTGGCGCAACGAGCTGGCGTGGCGCGTGGCCGGCCAAGCCGTCTATGCCGGCGTCGACATGGGTAAAGTGCACGGCCCTAGCGCGGAATTCCTGCTGGGCGACAAGTTGGTGGGTGCCGTTGTTGGTGTGCGCGGACGCGTGCCGTCCGGGCCCTACATGGCCTTCAACTACGACGTGTCGTTTGGTTGGCCGCTGTACAAACCGGCGGGCTTCCGCAGTCAACAGCCAGCAGTAATGGCGCAGGTCGGCGTGGAGTTTTAGGAGCCGGCGTCATCAATGAGTTGCGCTTGCCCACTGCACGAGAGCCATAGCCGCAACGAATCGGGCGGGCGCCCGGCATCCTCCGTCGCGTGGGAATCAGCTAACGGCCATGACGCCCATCTATCCGGTACCCGGGCACCCAAGTTACCGTTGCCGGTGCCAGCTCCTGCTCGATCGACGCTTTGTGCTTCTGGCCCAGGTAGTCGTCTTCAATCAAAAACGCGATGGCAGCCGGAAACAACTCCCGCAGCCGTTTGCATGCGTGCGTTTCAGAGAACCACGCTTGCGCTTCTTCTGCGTCGATTACCAGTTTGATGACATCCAGCGCGACGGGCGCTGACTGCGCGATGCCCCGATGCGGTTGCGGGCTATAGGGATAGAAGGTCGGAGTCGTCGCCATGCGCCTAAGTTGTCTATCTCGCCTATCGCGGTCACGTTTCTGGTGAAGCAATATAGCACCGCTGCGCTACCGCTGGTGCATGGCAAGCAGGGGCACGTTCCGCCAAGCAACTGCATGTCCTAAATCGGTGCGACCACGCACCAAGTCCAAGCGCCGCTGCCCTTCCATCCAGCAGCGCACGCCTCGCCCAAGCGCACAGCCCAGGCAACCAACCACCCGCAGCACAGCCAAGAATGCCGCTGGATGCTGCATGGCACAAAACTCGCATAAGCCGTGGGCGACCGGTCAGACCACGACCGTGTCTTTCTCCAATTTCGGCCCATGCACAGCATTCCTTCCTCCGTCGCGCAAGCACTCCAGCAACGCATCCTGAGCGGCGATTACCCCAGTGGCAGCCGCCTGCCGCCGCAGCGTGAGCTGGCGGAAACGCTGGGCGTGAGCCGCGCGTCGTTGCGCGAGGCGCTGACGGTGCTTGAGACGCTGGGCCTGGTCGACATCCTCCCCAGCCGTGGCGTGGTGGTGCGCGGCCAGAAGTTTGGCGCAGAGCGGGCCAGTGCCGAGCGCATGCATCGGCCGTTTGCCACGCCGGCGCTGGGCACGTTGTCGCCGCGTCAGTTGATTGAGCTGCGTCTGGTGCTGGAGCCCGGCTGGACAGCGCTGGCCGCCGCGCGCATGCATGCCGCCGGTCTGCGCCACCTGCAATGGCTGCAGCAGCAGTTGGCCCATGCGCTAGAGCGCAACGATTTGCTGAGCGCGGCAGAGGCGGACTTGCACTTCCACGTGCTGCTCGCGCAGTTGTCCGGCAACCCAGGCTTGATGGCGATGGCGGGGCAGTTGGAGCACGCCATTGGCCACAGCCTGCGCCTGCCCTTTGCCCGCAACGGCGCAGACGACCACCCCGCGCACGAGCACGACGCCATCGTGCAGGCCGTTGCCGCGGGTGATGCCGTCGCCAGCGCAGAGGCCATGCGCGCGCATTTGTTGTCGGCCGCGCGCCGCAGCGGCATTGATTTGAGCGCGCCGCCTGCCACGCCCGAACCTATGCAGCACGAACCGGTTTCCTTTCGCCTCGCCTCGATTTCCTGAATTTCCTGAAGGAGTTTTTTGAATGATCCGCACCCTTGCTCTGCACCTGTCGCGTCACACCTCGCGACGCACCTTCTTCCACGCCGTCATGGCGGCCAGCGCGCTTGTCGCGTTGTTGCCGGGCCGCCCGGCCCATGCCGATACGCTGGCCAACATCCAGAAAGCCGGCGTGATCCGCGTGGCGATTCCGAATGACTTCCCGCCGTTCGGCTCGCTCGGTCCGGACTTGAAGCTGCAGGGCTATGACATCGACATGGCCGGCCTCATCGCCAAGGAACTCGGCGTCAAGGCAGAGCTGGTACCCGTCACCAGCACCAACCGCATTCCGTTCCTGACCACGGGCAAGGTGGATGTCGTCATCTCCAGCCTGGGTAAGAACGCCGAGCGCGCCAAGGTGATCGACTTCTCGCAGGCGTATGCACCGTTCCCCAAGAGCGTGTACGGCCCGAAGGAGGCGTCGATCAAGGCGCCCGCTGACTTGGCTGGCAAGACGATTGGCGTCACGCGCGGCTCGACGGAAGACCTGGCCCTCTCGGCCCTGGCTCCGGCCTCGGCCACCATCAAGCGCTATGAAGACAACAACGCCACCGCGCAGAGCTACCTGATCGGTCAGGTGCAGTTGGTCACGCTCGGCAACATCGTTGCCAACGCGGTGAACGAGCGCACGAAGCTGCGCCAGCTCGATGTGAAGTTCCCCGTGGAAGACACGCCTTGCTACGTGGGTGTGGCCAAGGGCGAGCCCGCACTGCTGGACAAGGTGAACGCCATCATCACCAAGCTAAAAACGGACGGCCGCCTGAACGATCTGTCGCAGCGCTGGATCAAGATGCCGCTGCCGGCCAAGATGTAAGAACCGCGCACGCCTTCGCAACACAGGCCCGGCGCGCGCTTAGGTGTGCCGGGCCACGGATGACATCCATGGCTTATCAATTCGACTTTGGCGCTGTCTTCAGTTACAGCGGCCAACTCGCGCAGGGCGCGGCCTTTACGCTCGCGCTCACGGCGGCGGGCGCGGTGCTCGGTGGCGCCATCGGCATTGCCGGGGGTGTGTGCCGCGCCTGGCGCATCGCCCCGTTTAATGCGCTGTTCAAGGTGTATGTGGAGGGCATCCGCAACACGCCGTTCCTGGTGCAGTTGATGTTCGTGTTCTTCGGCTTGCCCTCGCTGGGTGTGCAGATCAACGAATGGCAGGCGGCGTTGCTCACGGCGGTGGTCAACCTGGGCGCGTACATCACAGAGATCGTGCGTGCCGGCATTCAAGAAACGCCGCGCGGCCAGTTGGAAGCGGCCAATGCGCTGGCAATGAGCCGCTGGGCCATCTTCCGGCATGTGGTGCTGCGCCCGGCGCTGCAGAAGGTGTGGCCGGCGCTGAGCAGCCAGATCGTGATCGTGATGCTGGGCACGTCGGTCGTCTCGCAGATTGCCGCACAGGATCTGACCTTTGCCGCCAACTTCATCCAGTCGCGCAACTTCCGCGCGTTTGAAACCTACCTGGTGGTGACGGCGCTGTACTTTGCGCTGGCGCTGTTGCTGCGTCAGTTGCTGGCCTGGATCGGGCAGCGCTTTGTCGTGGGGCGTCGCGCGCCTGCAGCATCGGCAGCACCGCTTGCCACCACCAACGCAGCGACCACCACCGGAAGTGCAGCATGATCTCCGACATCCCTCTGTTGCCCATTCTCCTCAAGCTGGGGGAAGGGCTGCTCGCTACGCTCATGCTGTCGCTCATGGCCTTTGCGCTGGGCGGCACGGCTGGCCTGGTGGTGCTGTTTGCCCGCGTGGGCCGCAACGCCACGCTGCGGCGCGTGAGCAAGGCTTACATCCAGCTCTTCCAGAACACGCCGCTGCTCATGCAGATGTTCATCGTGTTCTTTGGTGCGTCCATGGCGGGGTTCGACATGTCGCCCTGGACTGCCGCCGCCATCGGCCTGACGCTGTACACCAGTGCCTATCTGGCCGAGGTGTGGCGCGGCTGTGTGGAGGCCATCCCGCGCGGCCAATGGGAGGCGTCTTCCAGCCTGGCGATGGGCTACTTCCAGCAGATGCGTCACGTGGTGCTGCCGCAGGCGGTGCGCCTGTCGATTGCGCCCACCGTGGGGTTCTCCGTGCAGATCGTCAAGGGCACGGCGGTGGCCTCCATCATCGGGTTTGAAGACTTGTCCAAGCTGGGTTCGGTGCTGGCCAATGCCACCTTCCAGCCGTTCCTTATCTACGGGCTGGTGGCCGTTGCGTACTTCGCGCTGTGCTGGCCGCTGTCTCTCTGTGCCTCTCATCTGGAAAAGAAGCTCTATGCCGCTCGTTGATCTCTGCGCCGTACACAAGCATTACGGCAACAACCACGTTCTCAAGGGCGTCGACCTGCGCGTTGAAAGCGGCCAGGTGGTCGCCATCATCGGGCGCAGCGGCTCGGGCAAGAGCACGCTGCTGCGGTCCATCAACGGGCTGGAGGCCATCGACGACGGCCAGATCGTTGTCGACAACGCGGTGCTCAAGGGCTCGCAGGCCACGCCCGCGCAACTGCGCGCGCTGCGCCTGAACGTGGGCATGGTGTTTCAGCAGTTCAACCTGTTTCCGCACCTGACGGCGGGCGAAAACGTGGCGCTGTCGCCCGTGGTGGTCAAGGGCATGAAGAAAGCCGATGCCAACGACCTCGCCCGGCAGATGCTGGTCAAGGTGGGGCTGGCCGATAAGTTCGATGCGTACCCAGACCAGCTCAGCGGCGGCCAGCAGCAGCGCGTGGCCATTGCGCGGGCGCTGGCCATGCAGCCCAAGGTGCTGCTGTGCGACGAGATCACCTCCGCGCTGGACCCTGAACTGGTGAACGAGGTGCTGGCCGTGGTGAAGCAACTGGCGGCCGAAGGCATGACGCTCATCATGGTCACGCACGAGATGCGCTTTGCGCGTGACGTGGGCGATCAGCTCGTGTTCATGCATCAGGGACTGATCCATGAAAGCGGGCCGGCCAAGGAGGTGTTTGCCAACCCCAAGACGGCGGAGCTGGCAGCGTTCATTGGGGCGGTGCAGTAGGCGGCCCTATGCCATTTCTTGCAGCCATTTAGGATTAGGCAGTTTCTAATCACCCCGCCTGGTGCCTTCTGACTATTTTGTTGGTGCGCTCAACATAATGGTTAGGGGCGCCAAATCGGTAATCTGTTCAGTAAGTTTTCTCTCCATCTGTGCTTCATATATCTCAGCAGCGGCAGGAATTTTATTTGCTTATGCTACCGAAGCCCTGAATTTGGGCCGTAGTGAATGCCGTGAAAATCGCACCGCATTTGCTGCGTTGATATTGAAATCACATTCTGGAGATAAAACATGTCGAACGTTCAGACCGCTGCCACGTCGTGGGGGACAGTGCCGTCGATCCGTGTGTACACGGCCAATGGTGGCAAGATCACCGAGCGTTGCTATGACGGGAAGGGGTGGTACACGGGCGCTTTCAACGAGCCCGGCGATAACGTCTCCGTCACCAGCTGGCTGGTCGGCAGCGCTATCCATATCCGCGTGTATGCAACCAGCGGCAGCAATACCACCGAGTGGTGCTGGGACGGCAACAGCTGGACAAAGGGCGGCTACACCGCCACCAACTGATTTTCTGCAGGCTTGATCGTGCGGAATCCTGAAAAGGGGGTTCCGCATAGGTTGGCGTAAAACGAGAGCGTTCGTTTTGCGCCGATTTGCGTTTTGTATGTTCGATGCGCTGGGTTTTTAAAATCTTGGTTGATCGGTATTTGAAAATAATCGAACCATAAAATACTGCCTGCCGCCGCAGGGCATGTCCTGCGTGCAGGCAATGCATCCGCCGTGATGCTGGCGCGCGCCTCCCGGCATTGCGCCGCGCAACTCGGCGCCGAGCCGCACGTAGCGTAAATGCACCCCACACGGGTGTCAGACGCCCGGGGTGCTCTGCGATAATCGCAGCCACTCCAGCTCCCGCCTCACCCTCCCCATGGTTGTCCGCCCCCATCTGCACTGGTTCCGCATGCTTCTGGCATGGCGCGGTTCGGTGCTGCCGCAGCTTCTGCCGCGCCTGTTCCTGATCTTCTTCGTGTCCTTGGTGGCCATTGCGGTGCATGCGCACCTGCTGCCCATCTCGGTCAACCTGAGCACGACGCCGTTCTCGCTCGTCGGCATTGCGCTGGCGGTGTTCCTGGGCTTTCGCAACAACGCGAGCTACGACCGCTATTGGGAGGCGCGCAAGCTCTGGGGCCAGTTGCTCAACACGGCGCGCTCACTCACGCGTCAGGCACTGACGTTGCCGCGTGGCGACGGCCCGAATGGCATGAACGGTGCCGTGGCCGATGCCGACGTGCGCGAGTTCGCGCAGGTGCTGGGTGCGCTGCCGCACGCGCTGCGCCATCAGTTGCGCCACACCGATGCGCGCGAAGACCTCGCCGCGCGCCTGCCTGCGCCGTTGCTCGAACGCGTGATGGCCTCGCGCTACCGGCCCATCGTCATCGTGCAGTGGTTGAGTGAATGGGTGCAGCGTCGCGCGCAAGCCGGCGCACTCGATGGGTATGCCGCCCTGGCGTTCGATCGCAACCTGAACGAACTGTCCAACAGCATCGGCGGGTGCGAGCGCATTGCCGGCACGCCGCTGCCGTTTGCGTACTCCGTCATGATCCACCGCACGGTGTACTTCTTCTGCGCGGCACTGCCGTTCGGGCTGGTGGAAAGCATCGGCAGCTTCACGCCCGTGTTTGCAGTGTTCGTGGCGTACACCTTCATGGCGCACGAGGCCATTGCCTCGCAGCTCGAAGACCCGTTTGGCACGGAAGACAACGACCTCGCGCTCAATGCGCTCTCCAACACGATTGAAGACGCCGTGCGCGACATGCTTGGCGAGCCCAGCCTGCCGCCACGTGCGGGCGTGCGAAGCGGGGTGATCCTGGATTGATGCCGCGGTTGCGGCGCAGCGCTTAAACGGCCATCGCCAGCGGCTGCGCCCACCGCTCCAACGGGGCGGCACTACCGTGAACCGCACCGCAGGCCGAATCTGCGTTGCGCGCCAGCAGGGCGCCCAGCTCCACTCCGAACAGGCTTGCGCATGTTTCGTTCAAGGTGCGTACGTTGCGCAGGCCGGCCCGCCGGGCCACCGCATGCAGCGCTTCGGCTTCACCTTCGGGCTCGGCATTGCCGCACATCAGCGCCAGCTGGTACAGCGCCCACGCGGCGCGTTGCTCGCGCACCAGGGCATGCAGCGCTTCACCTTCAGCAAACAGACGCGCACGCACCTGACGCGGGCAGGCCTGCCAGCACTCGCTGAGCAAGTCCGCTTTCCATGCCTGCGCGGGGTGTTCGAACACCAGCGTGGCCAGTGCGCGTGCCCAGGGCTTGTCATGCTGGATGGCGGCCATGCGGGGGCAGCCTGCGTCGGGCACGGCCTTGAAGCTGATGGCGCATGGCTGCCACACAGTGCCCGGTATCTCGCAGCCGAAATGCGCGAAGGCAGGCACCACAAAGGGGTCACCCGGGCGCACTTCGCGCCGCCCATTGGCATCGCGCAGGCACGCGCTGCCCCGGTCGGCCTGCACGCGCACCGCAAACGGAAAGCGCAGGCGCGAGAGACGGACATGGGCACGGCTGATGAGTGGCATGGCTGACCGATAAGGCGGCGGGTGAAGCGCGACTGTCGCAGGATTCTAAGACTGCGCGCAACAGGGGCAATGTCGCCCGGGTGACAGAGTCCGGCGGCGCTTACAGCTCCGACAAGCCGAAGAGCCGCAGCCGCTCAAGGTCGGTCACGCGGATGGTCTGGTATGACAGCGCAATCATGCCGCCTTCGGCCAGACGCTGCAGCGCGCGGTTGACGCGCTGGCGCGACAGTCCCGTCAGCAGCCCGATCTCTTCCTGCGACAGTTCCAGCACGGTGCTCGTGCGCGGGTACAGCGCGGGGTGGAACAACTGCGCAATCGCTTGCGCCACGCGCGCATCGGCGCTCAGCAGCCGGTCGTTCTGCACGGTGGCAATGAACTGGCCCATACGCTCGTTGAGCTGGCGCACGACAAAGCTGGCAAAGGGCAGGCTCTGGGCGAGCAGCGTGTTGAACACGGGTTCCGGCACCAGCAGCACTTGCGAGGCGCGGATGGCGATCACGTCATAGCGGCGGTCTTCGCGCTTGATGACGCTGCCCTCGCCGCACCAGCCGCCCGCGGGCACGCCCGAGAACGTGCAGCCGCGCCCGTCGGAGGTGTACACCGCCAGCTTGATGAGGCCGGTGTCGACGCCGATCCAGTAGCGAGACGGCTCACCGCGCCGGGCAATGAAGGCGCCGGGCTCGAATGCCTGCAGCACGGTTTCTCGCGCGGCCAGGGCCTGGTGTTCAGGCGCCAGCGCGGTGAACCACGCATGGCCTTCCAGTTGTGTGGCGGGCGTGGGGGCGCGGGTTGCGTTCATGGCAGGCGTGGGCACTCGGTCAAAGGGTGGCGGGGGCGCGTGGGGCTCTGCCGTCGCTTTGTAAGAAACCCGTCAGCCTTGGTGTGGCGCGGGTTTCCGGGCGGTTTGTCATCCAAGTGACAGAGTGCGGGAGCTGGCAGATGATAGCGTTGCCCAACAAAAAGCAACAGCGCCCGGCGCACGGAGACACAGCAATGCCCACGGATTTTGATAGCGGTCTGGCCCGCAACGCGGCCAACTTCGTCCCGCTCACCCCGATCGAATTTCTTGCCCGCGCGGCAGACGTCTATGGTGACCGTCTGGCGATCGTGCACGGCGCCGTGCGCCAGAACTGGCGCGACACCTATGTGCGCGCGCGCCGCCTGGCCAGTGCGCTGGCGCTGGCCGGTGTGGGCCGTGGCGACACGGTGGCGGCGCTCTTGCCGAACACACCGGCCATGGTGGAGGCACATTTCGGGGTGCCGATGGCCGGCGGCGTGCTCAACGCGCTCAACATTCGCCTGGACGCCGCCAACCTCGTCTTCATGCTGCGCCATGGCGAAGCCCGCGTACTGTTGGCCGACACCGAGTTTGCCGACGTGGCCCGTCAGATGGCGCTGGAGATTCCCGGCCTGAAAGTGATTGCCGTGAACGATGCCCTGGGCCCGCAGGCCGAGCCGTTTGGCGACACCGATTACGAATCCTTCCTCGCCTCGGGCGACCCACACTACGCCTGGCAGATGCCGGCCGATGAGTGGGATGCGATCGCGCTCAACTACACCTCGGGTACCACGGGTGACCCGAAGGGCGTGGTCTATCACCATCGTGGCGCCACCATCAACGCGGTATCGAACATCCTGGAGTGGGATCTGCCCAAGCATCCGGTCTATCTCTGGACGCTGCCGATGTTCCACTGCAATGGCTGGTGCTTTCCGTGGACGATCGCGGCGCGCGCGGGCGTGAACGTCTGCCTGCGCAAGTTCGAGCCGAAGCTGGTGTTCGACCTCATGCGCGACGAGGGCGTGACGCACTACTGCGCAGCGCCCATCGTGCACACCGCGCTGGTGAACGCACCGCCGTCGTGGCGTGAAGGCCTGCGCGGGCCGGTGCGCGGCATGGTGGCGGGCGCACCGCCGCCGGCGGCAGTGCTGGCGCAGATGGAAGCCATGGGCTTCGAGCTGACGCACGTCTACGGCCTGACCGAGGTGTACGGCCCCGCCGCCGTCTGTGCCGAGCAGGACGAATGGCGCACGCTGCCCGAGCACGACCGCGCCACGATGAAGGCGCGCCAGGGCGTGCGGTACCACCTGCAATCGCAGGTGGCGGTACTCAACCCGGAAACCATGCAGCCCGTGCCGGCCGATGGCGAGACCATTGGCGAGATCATGTTCCGCGGCAACATCTGCATGAAGGGCTACCTCAAGAACGAGAAGGCCACGCGCGAGGCCTTTGCCGGCGGCTGGTTCCACACCGGCGACCTGGGCGTCTGCATGCCCGACGGCTACATCAAGATCAAGGACCGCAGCAAGGACATCATCATCTCCGGCGGCGAGAACATCTCAAGCGTCGAGGTGGAAGACGCGCTGTACCGCCACCCCGCCGTGCTGGCTGCCGCCGTGGTCGCCCAGCCCGACGCCAAGTGGGGCGAAACACCGTGCGCCTTCGTTGAACTCAAAGACGGAGCCACCGCCACCGCAGAAGACCTGATCGCGCATTGCAAGACATTGCTGGCCGGCTTCAAGGTGCCCAAAGCGGTGTTCTTCGGGCCGCTGCCCAAGACGTCGACAGGCAAGATCCAGAAGTACGAGCTGCGCCGCAAGGTGAACTCCACCTCGGCGATCGACGTGTGAGCCTGTTGCGGGCGACCGCGTGCGCCCGCAACAAGAAGGCCACGGCCAGCGGCTGCACCCACCGCGGCTGGGATGGCGCTACTGGGCGCGCCCGAGCGGGTTGCATTCCGGCCGGGCGGCCGCCTCTGCCGTGTCCCGCACGTTGGACAGACGCAGTACCGAAAACGGGCCGAAGTAGCGCTGCGTCCGTACCAGGCATTCATAGCCCTGCGCTTGGGCATCGTCCGGGGCGTAGGCTTCAAATGTGTCCAGCGTGCCCAGCAGGGCGGTGTGATCGCCGCGCCAGACAACGCGGCTCGGCCTGCCCTCAACGGACTCAACCGGTGCGGAAGCCGCATTCCGCTCGATGCGGGGGCCGGGCAGGGCCCGGAATCCGTGGAACGCGTACGTAGTCTCTTGCGTGGTGCCAACCGGCTCCGGTTCGTCGCTCGTGTTGGTTGCAGCGTCTCTCAGGTGAACGTGCTCAATGCTCACGTTGTCCGGCGCGATGGCCAGCACCAGCAGCGCCACTGCGGCAGCAAGCGCAACACCAACCTGCCGATACATCCCGCCGCGCACTCCCGGCCCGCGCGTCACCCATAGCGAGTAAGCGAGTTGCGGCAGCATCAACAACCCGCCCAGCCACAGCAACGCAGTGCCCGCAGCGTCATAACCGAGATGCCAGTTCAGCGCGGCCAGCCAGCCGATGTCTTTGGACTGGCCCAGCGCGAGGCACAGACCGCCGGTGATGAGCAGCAGGGCGACAACGGCGCTGTACCGGCGCAGGGGTTGGCGGGAGGGTGGGTTGGAAAGCGCGTCCATGGTGTTGTGTCGGGTGTGTTCTTAGAGTTTGCGAAAGAGTTCGCCCCAGATGTCGATCAGAAACGACTGGAAGGCAATGTGGAATGCGAATGCCCAAGCGCTCGCGCCCAGCGCGATGCACACGGTGCATACGATGCCGATGATCCAGGTCGCTTTGCGGCGTCCCGCGCGCTCGTGAGGCGCCTTGCTGCGGATGCGGTATGGATTGGCTTCATCGGCGGTGGGCGCTTCATCGGCTATCCACGCTGTGGGTAACTGTGCTTCGCGACGGAATCGTTCGTACAGAATGGTCGACAGCGGTCCGGGCCAGAAGATGATCCACCAGAAGATGCGGAATGGTCCGATGGCCGGCCACCAGTTACGCTTGCGCAGGCGGCCGATGACGCCCGCCGCAATGTCTTCTGACGAGTCGGTGGGGCTGATTTCCCGCATCGGTCCGAAGTCCAGCAAGGCGTTCTGCCACGTGCGTCCGCCGGGCACGACCTCAAGTTCGGGGAGCGCCTCGGGCGCCTCGTCCATGTAGCGGCGAATGAGTTCCCATAGGCGCTGGCATGCATCCCGGCTGGGGAGGATGCCCTGCACACGCATACGTTGTATCGGCCGGGGGGATGGCCCGGTACTGAATTCCACTAGCACCAACGCCCAGGCCGGGGTTGCACCCATGGTCAACGGGCCGGGCACGGCTGACGCAAATGGGCGCACATGGTTCCAGTCGAGCCGGACGGCCGCCTTGCCTTCCTGTGTGTAGATGCTGCGCGTCCTGCGGTTGAAATGCAGATTTGCGTATCGGCTGAACAGGCTGATCTTGAGCAGGTACACGATGCCGACAAGGCACGCCGGAATCAGTACGGCCGATATCACGCCCGTGACGATCTGCCCGGACAGCGGCTGGTTTTTTTCAAAGAACCCAAGCACCGTCATCGGCACAAGAACGGACAACCCGAACAACAGCGCGAGCGCCATGAACGGGCTGAGCGCTTCAACATCGGACGCGATCTCGTCATAGGCCCACACCATGGAGCGCGTATCGAGCTTGATGATGCTGCGCGGGGGCGGCTCGGGCGCCGCATCGCTATGCTGGGGCAACTCACCTTGCAGCAACGCTTCGGCGCCGCCAGCTGCGCTGGAGGGCGACGGCTGATGCGGCGACAGGTGAGACGGGTTACGCATGCCACCTCTCAACCATGGGCGGGCTCCTTCTCCTGGGCTTCAGCGACCTCGTCAGCGGAACGGCCGTCCACGACGAAATCTTTGTATGCGGCACGATTGGGCCAGTACTGTACCTCCGCGTCGGGCACGCCCTGGATGAGTGCCTTGCCTGTCCGGAAGAGGCCGGCGCCGGGCACCAGCACGTCTGTGATGGCATTCTTCCATCGGCCGGCTTCATAGTTGTCGCCTCCACCAAACCAGATCAGGATGGAGAGCCCCTCGCCTTCCACACTGGCGCGGGCATGCACCTGCTTGGAGGCTTCAGTGTGGATCACGTTTTCCAGATGGAATTCCTTGGCGGTCACTTTGGAACGCCCTGTGCCATCGAGCAGATATCGGGCTATCACGCCGTGCCCGGAAGACTTCGGTGCCTTGATCTGAATGTCCATTTCGGTGGCATCGCCAAACACCGGAATCTCGATCTTGATGGCGTCGGGGTTTCCAAATGCCGAGGCCTTCTCGAGTTTGACCGAGTAGAACAGGCGTAGCAGCGCGTCCAGTTGCTGGCGCGTACTGGAATAGGGGCGCCCCCAGTCGTGCGAACGGACGCCGAGCAAACTACGGTCGGCCCATTTTGCAAACGGGCTGGTGACAAGGTGGTCCGACCAGAAGCCGAAGCCCCACGACGCTACGGTCAACACGCCGGAGGCGATGCCGATCCACATGGCAACCGGGGGCACTTCAGCAGAGACTTCCGCGCCCACTGCCGCGGTTTCTCCCGCCACAGCCAAGCCGGCGGCAACTTCGCCTGCGGCCGTAGTTGCCGCGCGCTTGGCCAGACCCTCCAACGCCGCCTTGGCCACCATGCGTGTGTAGGCGTAGTAGGCAACGCCGCTGGCGATGCCGGCCACGCCGGAAGCGGTCTTCGCCCTGGCGGCGCCGTGGTCGCCTTCTTTCCAAAGCTTGGTCGCATCCCAGATGCCCAGGCTGCCTTCGATGATGGAAACGGCCATCACCAGCCGGCCTGCAGCGGCGGTCAGTCGATAGAACTCCGCCGTCTTGACCCCTTTGTTGGCGATCTGGCTGGCCACATATCGGAGTTCATAGCTCGCCTGCCAGATGGCGACCGCAGATGCCGAAGCTTCCGATATGTCTTTGACTAGAAGCCCCCAGTTGGCATCTCCATGCTGAGCCTCGCTGATATCCACGCCAAGCTCATTCAGGCTCTGACCCAGCGAAGAGATCCGCAACGCCGCAAGGCCCGCAGAGAATGCCCCGTAACCCTTGACGCCTTTCAACGAGGGCGCTTCCTCAAACTTCAGGATTTCACTCTCGGGTATTGCATGCGTTGCGTCTGCCAGTTCGGCCACCTTGCCAAACTGCGCCGGCATAGGTTTGCCCTTGGGCCACTGTTCTCCAAGCACCTCCAGGTACTCGTCGAGTTGCTTGGCCGTCTTGGGTACCGTCGTCATCACCTTGCCGCCGGGTTTGCCCTTCAGGTTGTCGGGCAGCGTTTCTGCGGGAAGCGGACGGTTGTAGGCCGTTTTGGTCGTGCCGACGCTCAGGCCTTTGCCGTCGCCATTGGCGCGTCGCAAGTGGGCAAGGAAACCCGCTGCACCGCCTTTGACCTTGACCTGCAGGATGGCCACGTCTTCCGCAGTCAATGCGGCGGCCTGAATACGCCGGAATGTCTGCCGATACAGCTTGGGGTCCGCCTTGAGCAACTGGCGCATGCGACCACTGACGACTTGCATCAGGCGCTTTGCGTTTTCCGAGTTCAGATGTGCGGCTTCGTTCTTGAGCTCGCGTATTTCCTTGAGATAGGCAATCTGATCGCGCGCCTCAATGTACATCTTGCTGCCTTCGCCAACCTTTCCCTTGTGAGGCAGCAGCTTGTCGAGCAGGTCTTCCTGATTAGCGGCGACGCCTCTCCAGAAAAGCCGCTTGCTGTCGACGGTGTCGAGCTTGAGTTGCGGCAGCAAAATTTTTTGGAATTCGTCGTTGTTGATGCCGCAGCCTTCAAACATGTTGGCAACGCAATGGCCCAGGTGCGCGGCCATCGTCGTGTCCTTGGCGTCGAATACATCCGGGTGGCGCCGTGCCGGCAGGAACTGCATCCAGGCAACGTAGTCGGCGGATCGCTTGTCGAAGTCGGCAGCGGCGTCGGTGCAACGGCGATACTTGGAGAGGTAGTTGGCGTAGTTGTCCTTGTTCAGCTTGCTCTCGACTTTTTCTTTCTGTTCGCCGAACGGTGTGCCTTCAATCAATCCCGCCGTTGCCATCAGATCGCGCTCAGCATCGGTGTACGGTTTTCCTTTCCCGTCCGTATTCCCCATGATGTCGGCCAGCGCGCAGTTGCGGTAGTAGTTCAACTGCGTGGCGATGCCAATGTCATCTTCCAGCGGCAAAAGAAGCCCCTCAATCTTGTACGGAGCATTGTTGCGCTTCATGACGTTCAAGAGCGAGGCTTCCGTGCACGGCGTGGGCCGGCTGTAAGCCTCCACCAGCAAGGTGCGACGATCAACGCGCTGCTGGAACCCCATCACCTGGTTCTTGAGCACGCCGTCGCCAATCAGGCTCAACGGTCCCATGTTGACCATCACGGTCGACTCGCACACCTTCTTCGGCATGATCTTCTTCATGTGGAAGGCAGCGGGGTCCTTGGCCACGTTGTCGCGCACGCGCTTCGTCCAGCGTGCATCCGAGAAGCCGATCCAGGCGGTAGGACGCCTCGTTGGCTCGGCGATGGTGAGCAGCAGTGCATCCGGGGTGTTGGCCAAGCGGGAGCATGTTGCAGGATGACCGCCCATTGCCCCGGCCAAGTCCGGCGCCATGCGTTGCATACGCCCATCGGGCTGCACGGTGTAGATTTCCCACGAGGGGTCTTCCGGATAGTAGACATAGAGCCACCCGGCGCGCATGCGGCGCAGCACATATTGCGATGCTTGCAATGGCCGGCCGGCAAGGTAGCCCTGCTGATCGAGCATGCCAGCTTCCTGTATCCAGTCGGACTCTCCTGGCCGAAAGTACTGTGGCGGCAGGGCAGCGTACAGCGTCACGAGCATCGTCAGGCCCGACTTGTCGCAACTCGGGCACTCGGGCGGCTGCACTGGCAGATTGTTCTCTTTGGCCGCTGCGATGGCCTTTTGCAGCTTGGCGTGGTCAGGCATGGCTGTGTCGCTCCCAGAACGCTGCGTCGAAGCCGGCGAGTGCCGCGATGGGTGAGTCACCCTGGGCACGCGCGGCGAGCATGGCCTCGCGCACGTTGGTGTCTTGATCGAACTGCGGGGAAATCAGAACGCCGTACAAGGCGTAGATGATGCGGTCGAGCTCGTTAGTGAGGCTCCACGCGCTGCTTGCGCGTTCGAGCAACGACAGAATGGCGGCGGCCAATGGAGGCTGCACGACGTTGTGTTCGGCGTCCTGTAATGCGTTCAGTACGGCGTTGATGGTGCCGCTGTTGCGCAGCATCGCCTTGGCGGTCTCCGGCCATGTTGCGTCGGCCAAGGGCGTAGTCGGTGCCGGCGCTGGGTAGCGCTGCAACGCGCCTGCACGGTTCAGCCACCACACGCCGTTGGTGCTGGCTGCGTAGCGCACCAGTGGTTCGGCATCGCCCAAGCCGGTGAGCAGTTCAAATACGCGCGGGTCCCACAGGCGCAGATAGCGTGCGTGTGATCCGGGCCAGCGGTGCTTGGTCTGCATCGCCATCTCGTGCGCAACGTGTCGAGCCTGCTCTGCCGGAAAGACCAGCCATGCGCAAACCGATGAGCCCCGGGTCTCCCTGTCGGGATGGCGGGTGGCTTCGGCCCAGGCGAGGTCGAGCGTGAAATCGATCGTGTCATCGCGACCGAAGCCGCCGAGCGGGAGCAGGTAAGGGCGCTGCTCGGGCCGCATGATGTCAGGCGCGATGGGTAACGGTACTGCTTCGCTGCGACGGCGTGCGTTCGCAAGCGGGTCCGTGATCTGCGGGCTGATCAGTACCCACAGTGACGATGGCGGTGGGCCGTCGAGCAGCGGGTCCACTTGCGCAAACAGGTGGTCCCCCAGGTGTTGGAGCGTGGTGGCGTCGGCCAGGGCAGTGCGCTGGGGGCTCGGGCGTGCCGCCATGCTTTGTGCCAGTTCCTGGAGGATGCTGTTGGCCACGTTACGGTTCCTTGGGCGGCGTCGCGCCCATGTCGTCGAGTGGGGTCAACACGATGGGCGGCGGTATCGCGAACGCGCTCTGCCGGTGTTCTCGCATCACTCAAATGAAGCGTCATTCGAGGTGCCGCCGGTCTGGGCTAGGCGATGGTATTGGAATCGCGCACTGGGCTGGATTAAGAGGTGTTAATAAACCGCAGAAATAGCACCTTTCAGGCGCTGCAGGGCCCAATGGGTGAACGCCGGAATACAAAAAAAAGCCCCTCGCCATCGCGAGGGGCTTTGCATTCGCGCAAACCGATTCAGCTCACCCTCAAGGCACCGCCACAATCGCCATCCCGCGCGGGATGTTGCCGGTGGCGGCTGACCCGCTTGCCACGGCGGTCAGCTTGCCGGTGGTGCTGTTGATGCTGTACGCGCTGACGCTGTTGTCTACGGCGTTGACCACGTAGGCGAAGGTGCCGGCGGGGTTGACGAGCACGGTCACGGGCGCGTTGCCGGTGGGCGTGGTGTCGACCAGCGTGAGCGCGCCGTTGGCCGGGTTGATGCTGAAGACGCTGACGGTGTTGGCCAGCACGTTGGTCACATACATGAAGCCGCCCGACGGTGCGATGGCGATGTAGTACGGGTTGGTGCCTGCCGCCACCGGTGTGCCCGATGCGGTGAGCGCCCCGGTGTTGCTGATGCTGTAGACGTTGATGGTGTTGTCTGCGGCGTTGGTCACGTAGGCGTAGGTACCTGCCGAGTTGACCGCGATGAACTGAGGCGTATTGCCCGTGTTGACCGTGGTGCCCACCTGCGTGAGTGCGCCCGTGGTGGTGTTGATGGCAAACGCCATGGCCGTGCCCGGCGTGGCGCCGCTGTTGGCATTCACCACGTAGGCGAAGGTGCCTGCGCTGTTGATGGCGATCGTGTACGGGTTGGCCCCGGCCGTGATGGGCGCGAGGGCGGTAAGCGCACCGGTGCCCGTGTTGACGGAGAACGCCGACAGCGTGTTGTCTCCATAGTTGCTCGTGTATGCGAACTTGCCGTTGGGCGTGCGCGCAATGCTGTACGGCTGCATGCCCGTTGGCGTGGCAGAACCCACGACCGTGAGCAGCCCGGTATCGGCATTGATGGAGAGCGTAGTGACGGTGTTGTCGATGGCGTTGGCCACGTAGACGTACTTGCCCGCCGGGTCGATGGTCAGCGACAGCGGCCCTTGCCCCACAGGCACCGATGCACCAATGGCCGTGGGCATGCCGGTGGTCAGGTCCAGCGTGAAGGCGGAGATCGTGCCGTCGTTCGAGTTGACCGCATAGCCGAACAGCGGCCGCGGCGCGCAGGCCACCGCAATGGTGGTCACGTTGCTGGTGCCCACAATGCCACTGCCGTTGGTGACAGTGCAGTTCTCACCCGACGGACGCGTACCGACCGTGGCTGCATAGGGCTTGCCCTGCGCGAGCTTGGTCGGAAAGTTGAAGCTGCCGTTGGCATTGACGACAACCGCATCGCCGCCGTTGTCCAGCAGCGTGACGGATTTGCCCGTGGCCAGGCCACTGACGGTGCCACCCACGGAGTAAGTTGCCGGGGCAGGCGCAGGGGCCGGTGTGGGTGACGGCGTAGGCGATGGCGCGGGCGCGTTGTTATTCGTCGGTGGGGTCGTGGCGGTTGCATCGTCGCCGCCACCGCAGGCGGTGAGCCCGAGCGACAGCGCGGCGGCCATCACCAGCGCGGCGCCGTGCATGCCACGTGTGTGCCTGGGAGCGTCGGGTGGGATCGGTGCCGGTGTCGGCTGTGTGTGTGCGCTGTTGCTGCGTTGCGCGTGGGCGATCAAAAGCTCGGCCATGGCTTCCCCCGTTTCTGGTTGTCGCGGTTTGTTGACTCGCGTTTCCTCGAAGCATAGGTACCCGGGTTCGCACGCCGACATAGGCCAATTGACGGACAACGCCCTCGGCTTCATGGACGGAGGCTGCGCTGTAGGTCTCGTGCATGTGATTGGCGCGATACTGGCGGCTCTCGTCCGCTTCTTGCCCCACGCGCTGCCAGCCATGTCCAATGCCAGCCCGAATAACCAAGCCGTCGTGATCCGCCAGCTCTCTTCCGCCAATGCGGCCGATGTGGCGGACTATCGCGCCATTCGTCTGGCTGCGCTCAAGGATGCCCCCGATGCATTCGGCTCAACCTACGAGGCTGAAGTTGGGCTCTCGATGGAAGCCTTTGCCGAGCGGCTGGCCACCACCATTGTGCTGGGCGCCTATGAGGGAGACGGCGGCGACGCGCGCATCGTCGGCATGGCGGGCTTCAAGCAGCAGACGCTGGCGAAGCTTGCGCACAAGGGTTTTGTGTGGGGCTTTTACGTGGCGCCGGCAGCGCGAGGGCGCGGCGTGGGCGTGGCGCTGGTGGAGCGCATCGTGGCGGCGGCAACGGGGTTGGTTCAGCAGCTCACCTTGTCGGTGGTGCAGGGCAACGATGCGGCGCTGGCGCTGTACGAGCGTTGCGGGTTTGAAACCTACGGCGTGGAGCCGCGCGCGCTCAAGTCCACCACCGGCTATGCAGATGAAGTGCTGATGGTGCGCTTCCTGCACGGCTAAGCCTGTAGGTGCAGCGCCTACGCGTGTGCGCAGGCGCTGCTGTACAGCGATCGTCGTACTGGCGCGGTTTCTCGCTGTACCTGTTACGCCGCTGCAACATAGGGCGCCTTCAGCGGCACCGGGTTGCGCAGGCTCACGTTCAGCAGGTTCCAGCTGTTGATGGTGACGATCACAAAGCTCAGCTCGGCGATCTCTTCATCGCTGAAGTGCTCGCGCAGCCCGGCGAACTCTTCGTCGCTGGCATCGCTGTGCGGGGTGTTGGTGACCAGCTCGGCCCAGCGTAGGGCGGCGCGCTCGCGTTCGGTAAAGAACGGGGCCTCGCGCCAGCCGGCCACGGCGTTCAGGTGGCGCGGGTCTTCGCCCATCTTGATGAGGTCGCTCCAGTGCATGTCGATGCAGAAGGCGCAGCCGTTGATTTGCGACACGCGCAGCAGCACGAGGTCGACCAGCCTGGCGCCCAGCAAGTCGCGGCGCAGGCCGTTCGACAGGTTCAGCAGGTTGTTGAACGCCTTCGGTGCGAGTTGGAAGTAAGCGATGCGGGGGGCTTGCGACATGAGAGGCTCCTAAAGGGTTTGGGTTGGTCACCAGGAGCTGTGGCAGGCGTTGGCTTGTGCCTTGCGTCGCTCCATACCTTTAAGACGCCCCGCGCGGCCGGGTTGTGACAGCCCGGCCAAAAAAATGCTTCGCTTTCTTTTATGCGCCGGTGCCGATGTGCGCCAGCTTGTCCGGATTGCGCACCACGTAGATGGCCACGATGCGGCCGTTTTCGATGACGAACGACTGGGCCGATTCCAGCGTGCCGTTGACGTAGCGCAGCAGGCCGGGTTCGCCATTCACGCGGGCGTGCACGTAGCGGACCTCGCCCATGGCGCGCACCAGCTCGCAGTAGATCTTGGTGATCTGGCCGGCGTCTTGAATGATGCGCATGAACGAAGGCACCTTGCCGCCGCCGTCGCCCACCAGTTGCGCGTCGTCTGCCAGCAGGGCGCGGATGGCGTCGCGCTGGCCCGTGCGCGAGGCTTCGGCAAAGCGCTCCAGCAAATCCCGATGCGCATCCGGCGCGACATCAAAGCGCGGGCGTTCTTGCTGCACGCGGTCGGATGCGCGGTGCACCATCTGCCGGCACGCGGCTTCAGTTTTGCCCAGCAGGGCGGCAATCTCTGCGTAGTCCTGGTCGAACACCTGGCGCATCAGAAACGCCGCGCGCTCCTCGGGCGACAGGCGTTCCAGCACCCACAGCAGGGCCATCGACAAATCGCCCGCCAGTTCCACGGCGGCCTCGGGCGTGGGTGCTGCAGATTCCGGTTCGACCAGGGGCTCGGGCAGCCACCAGCCGACGTACGCTTCGCGCTCGGTCTTGACGGCGCGCAGGCGGTCGATCGACAGGCGGGTGACCACCGTCACGAGCCACGCCTCGGCCGATTGCAATGCGGTCTGATCGGTCTGGTGCCAGCGCATCCAGGCGTCTTGCAGCACGTCTTCCGCGTCAGCCCGGCTGCCGAGCATGCGATAGGCAATCGCAAAGAGGCGGGGCCGGGCGGCGGTGAAGGTCGTGTCTTCGCTGTCGGCGCGGAGGGTGCGGTCGGGGCTGGGCTTGGTCATGGCGGGCGTGTCGTCCAGGGATGATGCTCCCTAGACGGGCGGGCGCGATCGTTTGTGACAGTGCGCTGCGATTATGCGGCGTTCGTCACATCCTGCGTGTCGGCCGCACTTATGCTGGCGCTTAGCCAGGGCACCAGCGCCTGCCGCAGCGTCAACAGGTCGATGGGCTTGCCGAGCAGGCGTGCGCCGGCAATGGGCTCTCCAATCTCGGCCTCCGTGCCGTAGCCGGACATCAGCAGCACGTCCATCTGCGGCTGCAGGCGCAGCAGCGTGCGGGCGAGGTCCGCGCCGGATTGGCCGGGCAGGGTGAGGTCGGTCAGCAGCACGTGAACGGGGTGCGCGCGGGCAAGGACAAGGGCGTCTTCGGCATTGGCGGCGGCCATGCATTGCAGGCCAAAGGCGGTGAGCACCTCCTGCATGGCTTCGCGCGAGGCGGTGTCGTCTTCCACCAGCAGCACCGTAGGTGGTTGTGACACGTCCGTCGCCACGGCATGGCCTACCGATGGCGATGCCGATTGCGCGTGGGCCTGCGCGGTGCGGCTGGCAGTGAGCACGTTGCGCACCATGCGCGCCAGGTCGTCACGTCGGTAGGGCTTGCCGAGCAGCGTCACGCCGGGCGGTAGCCGGCCGTCGTGCAGCACCTCGTCACGCGTGTAGCCCGAGACGAGCAGTACCGGCAGGGGCGGCACGCGTTGCGCGGCGCGTATCGACAGTTCGCCGCCCTTGATGGAGCCCGGCATGATCACGTCGGTAAACAACAGGTCGATGGGCGTGTCGCTGTTCATGAGTTCGAGAGCGGCCTCGCCGTTGGCTGCCGTGAGCACGCGGTAACCGAGCTGGCTCAGCATGTCGACGGCGGTCAGGCGCACGTCGGTATCGTCTTCCACCACGAGGATGGTCTCGCGCCCGCCCATGGGCGTGACGATGGTGTCGCGCAGCTCGACGGCATCGTCCGGAACCGCCTCTGTGCAGCGTGGGAAGTAGAGCTGCACCGTGGTGCCCTGGCCAACCGTGCTGTCGATGGCGATATGCCCGCCGCTCTGCTTGACGAAGCCGAACACCATGCTCAGCCCCAGCCCCGTGCCGTGGCCGTCGGGCTTGGTGGTGAAGAAGGGCTCGAAGACGTGTTCGACCACTTCGGGCGGCATGCCCACGCCGGTGTCGGTGACGGAGAAGACGAGGTAGTCGCCGGGGGCGGGCTGATCGCGCCCGTGCGCTGGTCTGTTGCCGAGCGTGACGTTGTCGGCGGCGATGGTCAGCATGCCGCCACCGCGCATGGCATCGCGTGCGTTGATGGCGAGGTTCAGCAGCGCGTTCTCGAGCTGGTTGCGGTCGGCCTGCACGTTCCACAAGTCGTCGGCCAGGCGCGTTTCCACCTTGATGGCTTCGCCCAGCGCGCGGTGCAGCATCTCGCTCATGCCCTGGACCAGCCGCGTCGGGTTGACGACCGCCGGAGAGAGCTGCTGGCGGCGCGCAAAGGCAAGCAATTGCGCGGCCAGCGTGGCGCCACGCTGCACGGCCCGCGTGGCTGCGGCAATCCGATGCTGCACGCGCGTGTTGCCCGGCGCTTCCACCGAAAGCAACTGCAGGTTGCCGGCAATCACCTGGAGCACGTTGTTGAAGTCGTGTGCCACGCCGCCGGTCAGGTTGCCGATGGCTTCCATCTTTTGAGCCTGGCGCAATTGCGCTTCCACTTCAGCGCGGGCAGACAGCGCATCGGCCACGCGCTGCTCCAGCGTTTCGGTCAACTGGCGCAGCGCCTGTTCGGCGGCTTGTCGCTCGCGCTCGGTCTGCACGCGCTCGGTGGTTTCCACCACGATGGCCAGCACGCCAGCCGGGCGGCCGTTGTCGTCGGGCAGCGGGCTGTAGTAGAGATCCATCCACACATCTTCCGGGCGGCCGTTGCGCAGCAGGACGAGTTCCTTGTCCCGGTACGACAGCGTGCCGCCACCCAGGCAGACATCCATGACGTGCCGGTTGAAGTCAGCCACTTCGGGCCAGCCGAGTTCCACCGGGCAACCAAGAAGATAGGGATGACGCCCGCCGGCGAATTCGGCGTAGGCGTCGTTGTAGATCATGTAGCCGTGGCGTTCCCACATCATGACCAGCGGCACGGGCGATGCCAGCACCATTTGCACCGCGGCGTGCAGGCTGCTCGGCCAGTCCTGGATCGGGCCCAACTGGGTGGCGGCCCAATCGAATGCCAGCACGCGCTGCGCCATCTCACCCTTCCACCCGAGGCAGTCATGGTGATGCGCGAGAAACGGCATAAGGTCTCCTCTGTGGCGGGCAGCACAATGCGGCCGAGTCGCGGTCATTCTAGAAAATGGGGAGGCCGGCCGGCGTCGGCATCAGACGGCTCAAAGTGACATTTCGCACGCAGAAAACGTGCCTGAGGCGTCCGGCACGCTTCGCGCTGGCTGTCTATCATGTGCATCCGTGCCCGCGCAGCCGCGCGCTTCGCGCCGGAGTTTTCCCACCACCACACGCCCACACTCGCCAGGAGTTTTCATGAAGTTGATCGGCATGCTTGATTCCCCGTACGTGCGCCGCACGGCCATTTCGCTCAAGCTGCTCGGGCTGCCGTTCGAGCACGCGTCGGTGTCCGTCTTCCGGCATTTCGACCAGTTCCGCGCCATCAACCCGGTCGTCAAGGCGCCCACCCTGGTGTGCGACGACGGCACCGTGCTGATCGACTCCACGCTCATCATCGATTACGCAGAAGCGCTGGCGGGCCGCAGCCTGATGCCAGCCGCCATTGCCGAACGCCAGCACGCACTGCGCGTGATCGGCCTGGCGCTGGCCGCGTGCGAGAAGGCGGTGCAGATCGTCTATGAACACAACCTGCGCCCGACCGAGAAAGTGCACGGGCCGTGGGTCGAGCGCGTGCACAGCCAATTGCTGGCGGCGCTGGAAGCGCTGGAAGCGGAGTGGAAGGATGCGCCGCTACCCGTGGACGCAGGCGAGCTGACGCAGGCAGGCGTCACGGTGGCCGTGGCCTGGGCTTTCATCCAGCTGATGGTGCCGGATCGCGTGCCGGCGGCGGACTACCCGCGCCTGGTGGCGTATTCGGCGGCGGCGGAACAGCTTGGCGTCTTTCGTGAGTTGCCGATGGATGCGGCTTGATGGCAGTTCAGTTCAGGCCACCTGCGGCTCGATGTTGGCCTGACGGTACAGCCCGCCCACCAAGTCCGATTCCGTGACGATGCCGGCCAGTCGGCCATCGGTATCCAGCACCGGAATGTGGTGGTGGCCGGCGCTGGCAAACATCGGCACCAGATCCGACATGGGCGCAGTGGCTGCGATGGTCTGCACGCGCGTTTTCATGTGATCGGCCACGCGCGGCGGCGTGAGCGCGCCGATGCTGAACCAGCGGCGCAGCGTCTGGCGCATGTCTGCCGGGGCCAGGCCGAGCAGGTCGACGCGCGTGACGATCCCCACCACGCGCCGTCCTTCGTCCACCACCGGCAGTGCCTTGAAGCCATGCTGACGCAGCAGTTGCAGCGCGCGGGGGATCGACGTGCCGGCCGAGACCGTGACCACCGGCGTGGTCATGATGTCGGCGCAGGTGAGCGCCTGGAACGTGCGGGTGTAGGCCTGGAGCTGCATCTCGCGCAGCACGGCTTCAATGTCTTCGGGGTCAATGTCGAGCAGCTCGCTCTGGCGGCGCAGCGCGGCGACGATGTCGGCGCGGGTGAAGCCGGCCGTCGTGGGCGGGCGTTCAGCCGCAGGCAGGCGTTGCGCGTGCGGATACCGGTGGCCCGTGGCCGCGTGGTACACCAGCGCGCCCACCAGCAGCAGCGCTGACTGAATCAGGATCGGCTCCAGCACGAAGCGATAGCCCAGCGCATGCACGGCCGGGCCGCCAATCACGGCGGTGAGTGCCACTGCGCCCGAGGGCGGGTGCACACAGCGCAGCGCAAACATGCCAGCAATGGCCGCCGAGATGGCCAGCGCAGACGCAATCACCGGATCATCCACCAGCAGCGCGAACGTCACGCCCACGGTGGCCGCCACCAGGTTGCCGCCGATGATCGACCACGGCTGCGCTAGCGGGCTGGCCGGTACCGCAAACAGCAGCACGGCCGAGGCGCCCATTGGCGCGACCAGCAGCGGGATCAGCGTGGAAGCGCCCGGCACCATCTTCATCATCGTGCCGGTAAAGAGGATGCCGACGAGTGCGCCAACGGCGGAACGGACGCGCTCGCTCCAGCGCACCGTCACGGGTGCAGGAATGAAGCTGTGGAGCCAGCGGCGCAGGGCGGGATGCAGAGGTGATGCGGACATGGTCGACGGGACGGCGATTGCCCGGACCAGGCTTCACCAAAGTCAAAGAGTGCAGCCAGCGATTGTATCACTCTGTGACATAACGCACTGTCAGCGCTGTCATGACGCGGAATGCCCCAATGTAGAGCGCCGATCACGCAGATTTGTCAACGAAACGTCACCGTTTTTTCACGGCGCGTGCCGAGACTGCTGGGCTTTCCAGCGCTCTCTTCGGGTTGCAAGCCCGTCGCACCATGTCCTTCACCGCTCGCCCTGCATTTTCCCGCCCGCGTCTTTGCTCCAGCCTCGTTGCGCTGTTCGGCGCCCTCGCGCTTACGGCGTGCGGCGGCGGTGATGACACGCCCAACAATGGCACGCCAGTTGCCACCACCCAGGCCATTCCCGCGCCGCCGGCAGACCCGGGCTTTGTCGACACGGCGGCGGTGGCCACTGGCGTACCGGCGTTCGTCGACAACATCGCCACCAACCAACGCGGCGATGCGCGCTACGCCACGCTCGGCACCAACGCCGGTGTGCGCCTGTTCACGCGTTTTCTCGACCTGTGGCAGCCGCTCACGGAAATCGTGGATGCGGGGGTGAGCGCGCCGGCCAATGGTTCGTTCCCGGCGGTGGTCGCGTCCACGTGGACGGGCCTGCCCAATGACGGCACGGCCGGCGGCACGCAGCTCAACCTGCCGGTCTTGAACGCAAACGTTCAGTACGTGGTGAATGCGACCACCAACCGCACGCAGGCCCAGGCCGACGCAGCATACTTTGACGACCGCCGCGGCAAGGGCTACAGCGTGAGCGACGGCATGGGGCCGCTGACCACCGCGTGGCGCGCGCTGGCGCAGCAGACCACGTCCATCACCACCGTGCCGGCCGATGCGACCACGGTGCTCTACAACGACAGCGGCAACAACACGGGCGTGGGCACCTCGGGCGGCAATACCGCCTTCGGCAAGGTCGTCGACCTGATCAACACGGTGGGCAACAACGCTTCCACCGAGCCGTCCAAGCGTTTCTACAAATATGCGCGGCCATACCGCTGGAGCAGCAGCGTGGTTGTCGTGCCGACGCTGGTGCCGGCCGAGAGCCCGACGCCCACGACCGACGGCGGCTTCATCAGCGGCCACTCGGCCGAAGCCGTGCGCGATACCGTGGCGATGGCGTATCTGGTGCCTGAACGCTTCCAGCAGATCGTGGCGCGCGGGATGGAGCTGGGCGAGAACCGCATCCTGGCCGGCATGCATTCGCCGCTGGACGTGATGTCCGGCCGCATGATCGGCATCGCTGCGGCCGCAGCCAACCTGGCGGACCCGGCCAATGCCACGCTCAAGGCGGCGGCCTTCTCGCAGGCGCACACCGCTCTGATGGCGCAGACGGGCACGGATGCCACCAGCTTCCCGGCGCTTGCCCAGTCCGGCACGGTCGCCACCGACCGCTTTGCCGACTACGCCACCAACCAGGTCAATTTCACGCGCCGCATGACCTTTGGCTTCACGCAGATCGGCGCGACGACGCTGGCGCCGGTGGTGCCCAAGGGCGCCGAGGTGCTGCTGGAAACGCGCTTCCCGTACCTGAGTGCCGACCAGCGCCGCGTGGTGCTCAAGACGACGGAGCTGGCTTCCGGCTACCCCGTGCTCGACGACGCTGAAGGTTGGGGCCGCCTCAACCTGTTCGCTGCCGCGGACGGCTATGGCGCGTTCAACGGCAACGTGATCGTGTCGATGGATGCAACGCAAGGCGGTTTCAACGCGGCCGATACGTGGCGCAACGCCATCTCCGGCGCAGGCAAGCTCTCGCTACAAGGCAGCGGCACGTTGCGTCTGGCCGGCGCCAACACCTACACCGGCGGCACGCAGGTCGCGGGTGGCGTGCTGGAAGCCGATTCGGCCAACGCGTTCGGCACGGGCGATGTGTACGTGGGCGCCGGTACGCTGGCCGTCAAGGCGCCGGCGGCGGTGGCCATTGCGGGCAAGTTCACGCAACTGCAGGGCACCACGCTGGATCTGGCCATCGGCCCGAACGGTCAGGGCAAGCTGAGCGTGGCGGGCCTCACCACGATTGCCGGCGGCACACTGCACGTGAAGTTCGTGAACGGCTACACGCCCAAGGTGGGCGACACCATCGCCGTGGTGGATGGCGCGGGCAGCAACCGCCAGTTCTCGTCGGTGGTTGTGGATGGCTTCAAGGCCACGGCCATCTATACGGCCACCGGCATCCAGATCCACCTGGACGCCTGATCGCTTACCTGAGCGGCAGCAGCACGTCCGTCACGGCTTCGTGCTCGGGCACATCGGGGTAGAAGCGCACGCGCTGGAACAGCAACGGCGCGTCGCGCAATTCCTCGCCGCTGGCGGGCAGCCAATCGGCATACAGGTACGCAACGCTCTGGCCGAGCGTATCGTCAGAGCCCGTGTGGCGCAGCACGGCGTAGCGGCCGCCTGCCAGCGTTTTGGCCACCACGCCCGTTTCATTGGGCGCAACCGGTGCGGGCGTGGCCGCGCAGATGTCCATGCGGAACGCCTCGGGCGGCACATCGTCGGGGTTGTCGTAGACGATGTTGTACGTGGCCGAAACGCTGGGGTGCAGCCGATGCTCGCGGCGCCAAGCGATGAACGTGCGGATGGTCTGGCCCAGGCGCGCGGGATCGCCGCGGTGCGCGATGGCCCCGACGGGCACGGCTTCGCGTTCGACGATCTCGACGGAATGGGGTTGCGGTTGTGCGGGCATGTGTTGGCTCCTGAGGGCGCGCAGCGCCTGTAGATCGGTGGCCCAGGACGCCCACTGCGGCGCCGCCCGAAATGCCGACGGCGACTGCCCCGCCTGCCTGCGGAACGCCCGCGCAAATGCTTCCGGCCCTTCGTATCCGCACGCCAGCGCGATGTCGGTGATCCGCGCATCGTCGCGATAGGCGAGTTGATGCGCGGCGCGCTTCAGGCGCAGCAACTGCACATAGCGCCCGACGTTCATGCCGAACAGCAACGAAAACTGGCGGTGAAAGTGGTACCTGGAAAACGCGGCCACCTCGGCCAGTGCGTCCACGTCCAGCGTGTCTTCCAGATGCGCGTCGATGTGTGCAAGCACGGCGCGGAAGCGGGCGAGGTAGCGGTCGGTGGCGGTGGTCAATGCGGTGGCTCCTGGGTGGCGATACGGTATCGCCGGCAGGCTTGCTGCGCCTGATCGAAATTGCGCAATTGCCTGCCGTGATCTTGGGCCCGTGCCGCCCGCCATGGGGCGTGGTTGGGCACGTGCGGCGCATACCGGCGCTGCATTGGCGTCCCTAGAGTGGGTCTTGCCGTGGGGGCGTTTCCTTGCGGTGCGCCGGCGCGCATGCCGGTACTTCACGCTCATGGATGACGAGGCCACATCATGGCAGAACAGACGCTCTACACATCGCACAACAACTATTCGAGCCTGCAGACGGAGGGCGGCGGTACCGACACCGAACGCCGCCTGGGCTGGTGCGCAGCCGCCAGCGCGCTCTGGTGCAAGAACACGCTGGACGCTGCGATCGCACCCAAGGATTCCGACCCGAGCAAGCTGCGCGCCGGCATTCTGCAGGTCAAATATCGCTGGGATCCGAACGGCAATGGGCAGGACGTGCTGAACCTGCTGCACAACCTGGAGCTGAACGGCACGCGCGTGGCGGACGATGTCGCGCTGGGTACCATGCTGGATACGGTGGTCGGCACGCCCGGCGTGTATTGGATTGCCGATGAAACGCATGCAATGGCAGTCGACACGCGCGCCGGCCGGCACTTGTTCTATGACATCGAGAACGGGCTGTTCCAGTACGCCAGCAGCGCCGAATTGCGCCAGGGCATTCAGTCGCGCTATGCCAAATCGCGGGAGTGGACGGCTTTCCGTGTTACGCATCAATGAGCGAGCGTAGCGCCCAACAAAAACCGCCCCGGAGGGCGGTTTTCTTTGATGCGAGCGCTGGCTCAGGCAAGCGCCTTGGCCGGCTCACCTGCCAGGCCAGCTGCTTCGCGCAGCAGCAGGGCCTTGTCGGTGGCTTCCCAGCTGAACTCCGGTTCTTCGCGGCCGAAGTGGCCGTACGCGGCGGTCTTTTCGTAGATCGGGCGCAGCAGGTCCAGCATCTGCACGATGCCCTTCGGGCGCAGGTCGAAATGCTCCTGGACGAGCTTGGCGATCTGCTCGTCCGGGATCACGCCCGTGCCTTCCGTGTACACCGTGATGTTGATCGGGCGTGCCACGCCAATCGCGTAGCTCACCTGCACCTGGCACTGGCGCGCCAGGCCGGCGGCCACCACGTTCTTGGCCACGTAGCGCGCGGCATAGGCGGCCGAACGGTCGACCTTCGACGGGTCCTTGCCCGAGAACGCGCCGCCGCCGTGCGGGGCCGCGCCACCGTACGTATCGACGATGATCTTGCGGCCGGTCAGGCCGCAGTCGCCTTGCGGGCCGCCGATGACGAAGCGGCCGGTCGGGTTCACCAGGTATTTGGTATCAGCCAGCATGTGCGAGGGCAGCACCGGCTTGATGATCTCTTCGATCACGGCTTCGCGGATGGCCTCTTGTGACATCTCCGGCGCGTGCTGGGTGGACAGCACCACGGTATCCACGCTGTGCGGCTTGCCATCCACATAGCGCACCGTCACCTGCGACTTGGCGTCCGGGCGCAGCCAGGGCAGGCGGCCGTCGCGGCGCAGTTGCGACTGGCGCTCGACCAGACGGTGTGCGTAGTAGATCGGGAAGGGCATCAGCTCGGGCGTTTCATCGCACGCGTAGCCGAACATCAGACCCTGGTCGCCGGCGCCCTGGTTCAGGTAGTCGTCCGATGCGCGGTCGACGCCCTGGGCGATGTCGGGCGATTGCTTGTCGTAAGCGACGAGGACGGCACAGCCCTTGTAGTCGATGCCGTATTCGGTGTTGTCGTAGCCGATGCGCTTGATGGTTTCGCGCGCAACGTGGATGTAGTCGACATTGGCCGTCGTGGTGATTTCACCCGCGAGCACCACCAGGCCGGTGTTGCACAGCGTTTCTGCCGCGACGCGCGCATATTTGTCCTGGGCGAGGATGGCGTCCAGGATGGCGTCGGAAATCTGGTCGGCGACCTTGTCGGGATGGCCCTCGGAGACCGACTCCGAGGTGAAGAGGAAGTCGTTTGACACGGCTGTTAGCTCCAGATTGGCTATCACGTTGCCAATCCGTTAAGCCACGGCCGGCGACGCTTTAGCGGTATTTAGCAACCTTGCCGAGGTTTGTGGCCAAGCAAGGATTCGCCCCGCAAGTTGTCAGTTAACTCGGCGAATCGCGCTATTATACGCGGCACTTTTCGGGGCCGCAGCAAGGCCTGCCAAGACCCTGTTCCCCTGTCGACTGCGACCAACACATTGCAGCGTACGCACGCATGACCTTCCTCTACTGGCTGTTTTCTCGCCTGCCTCTGTCAGTGCTGCAGGCGCTGGGCGGCTGGCTGGGAGCGTTGGCCGCCAAGGTGCCTGGCCGCTATCGCGACCGGCTCATCGCCAACTTCCGCCACGCCTATCCCGACGTCACGCCCGCCATGCTCAAAGAGGCGGGGCGCTCTGCCGGACGGATGGTGTTCGAGATGCCGTACTTCTGGGTGCGCAAGAACGGGGCGGACGTTGCTCCGTACCTGTTCGACGTTTGCCGAGAAGCTGTTGAGCGCGCGCTTGCAGATGGGCGCGGCCTGATCTTCCTCACGCCGCATTTGGGCTGCTTCGAGGTCTTGCCGCAGGCCTATGCGCGCGAGCATCCGGTCACATCGCTGTTCAAGCCGCCGCGCAAGGAGAGCCTGCGCACCTGGATCGAGAACATGCGCAAGGGGCCTAACATGCACATGGCCCCGGCTGATCCGCGCGGCGTGCGCATGCTGGTGCGTGCACTCAAGCGCGGCGAGGCCGTTGGCATCCTGCCCGACCAGACGCCCACCGGCGGCGAAGGTGTATGGGCGCCGTTCTTCGGCAAGCCTGCCTATACGATGACGCTGGTGCACCGTTTGCATCGGCTGACAGGTGCGCCCGTCGTGGCACTGTTTGCCGAACGGCTGCCGCGCGGCGCCGGCTATCGCTTGCACATGCATGAGCTCGGCGATCTGCCCGACGACGCCACGCAAGCTGCCACCCTCATCAATGCCGCCATCGAACAGTTGATTGCCGTGGCGCCGACGCAATATCTCTGGGGCTATAACCGCTACAAGCATCCCAAGGGCGCGGACGCTCCGCCCGCTGCCTGATACTGCTGCCTTTATGGAACGTTTCTCTGCCAAATTCGGACTCGGCTTTTTATGGCTGCTGTCCTTCCTGCCGTACGGTTTTGTCGCGCGTTTTGGCGAAAGCCTGGGCGGGCTGCTGTACCGCATTCCCAATGGCCGCCGCCGCGTGGTGCTGGCCAACTTGCGCGCCTGCTTTCCCGAGAAGTCCGACGCCGAGCGTGAAGCCATGGCGCACGATGTCTTCCGCAAGGTCTTTCGCAGCTTTGCCGAGCGCTCGTTTGCCTGGTTCGCATCGGAAGAACGCCTGATGCGCGTGGTGAAGATCGACGACCAGGCCAATCTGCCGGCATTGCACGGCCAGCCACACATTCTCGTCACGCTGCATCTGTCGGGCGTAGAGATCGGCGCGCTGGCGCTGACAGACTACCTGCGCACGCACGTCGGCAACGCGGGCTGCTCGCTGTACACGCGCATGGCCAACCCGGTGCTCGACGACGCCATCAAGGCGCTGCGCAGCCGCTTTGGCGCGACCATGGTGTCGCGCAACGAAAACATCCGCCAGATCATGCGCACCATCAAGCGCGGCGAGGCGCTGCAGCTCATCTCCGACATGGATTTCGGCGAGCGTGATTCTGAGTTCGTGCCATTCTTCGGCGTGCCGGCGCTCACGCTCAACGCCATCCCGCGCATGGCGTCGATGACTGGCGCCAAGGTCATCCCGATGTACACCGAGATACTGCCCAATTACGAGGGTTATGCGCTGCGCATCCTGCCCGCGTGGGAGAACTACCCCACCGGCGACCTGACCGCCGATACGCGCCGGATGAATGCCTTCTTTGAAGACGCCATTCGCCCGCGCATCACCGAGTATTACTGGGTGCACAAGCGCTTCAAGCACCGTCCCGAGGGCATGCCGGGCATTTACTGATGCCGGGAGCCGGCCGGGGCAACCGGGGCCGGCTCGCTTTAGAATGGGCGTTTTCCGAACGCTCATCGCCGCATCTGTGCGGCCAGCCATGAAACTGCACTTCACCAAGATGCACGGCGCGGGCAACGACTTTGTCGTGCTCGACGGCATCCAGACCCCGATCGACTTCACGCCCGAGCAATGGGCTGCCATTGCCGACCGCCACTTTGGCGTGGGGGCGGACCAACTCCTGCTGGTCGAGCGTTCGACACGGCCCGATGTCGATTTCCGTTACCGCATCTTCAACCACGATGGCGGTGAGGTGGAGCACTGCGGCAATGGCGCCCGCTGCTTCGTCAAGTTCGTCACCGACCGGGGTTTGACCGATAAGCGCACCGTGCGCGTGGAAGTCATGAACGGCATCGCCACGCTGACAATGCAGGACGATGGCCAAGTGACCGTCGACATGGGCGCACCGGTGTTCGAGGCGGCACGCCTGCCGTTCCTGCCCGAGGGTCTGCCCACCCGCATCGAAGGCGACGACACGCAGCACGCCCTGCAAATCAACGGCCGCACTGAATGGCTGTCGACCGTGTCGATGGGCAATCCGCACGCCGTGCAGATTGTCGACGACACGGAGGCCTTTCCCGTGCTGGAAGACGGCCCCCTGATCGAATCGCATGCCGTGTTTCCACGTCGCGTGAATGCGGGTTTCATGCAGATCGTCGATCGCCATTCCGTGCGCCTGCGCGTGTACGAGCGCGGGGCGGGCGAGACGCTCGCCTGTGGAACCGGCGCGTGCGCAGCGGTGGTGGCCGGCATCCGCCGTGGCCTGATCGATTCGCCCGTCAAGGTGGCCACACATGGCGGCGATTTGACCATCGCCTGGGCGGGCGTTGGCCAGCCGGTCATGATGACGGGCCCCGCCACAACCGTCTTTGAAGGCACGCTGGACCTGGATGCGCTCAAGCTGACCGGCGCCGCGCATTGATACCCCGGATTCCGCGCGGCGGCCTGCCGCCTACGCCAGAGCAACAAGCCAACAAGGAGATACCGTGGCATCCAGCGGCAAGAACCCGATTGACTCCTGGTATTTCGACGGCAGCAGCAAGTTCAAGATTGCCAAGTTTGATCCTGCCGCCAAGCCGTGCACCACGGGCAGTAAGGCGGGCGACCTGGCGCGGCTGGCCGAACTGTCTGCGCGCATTGAGGCACTCCAGGACATTTTCTATGCTGAGCACCGGCGCAAGCTGTTGGTCGTGCTGCAAGGCATGGATACCGCGGGCAAGGATGGCACGGTACGCACCGTGTTCCGTGCGCTCGACCCGCTCGGCCTGCGCGTAAAGGGCTTCAAGGTGCCGACGCCCCTGGAGCTGGCGCACGACTTCCTCTGGCGCATCCATGCGGAGGTGCCGGCCGCTGGCGAGATCGTCATCTTCAATCGCAGCCATTACGAAGATGTGCTGGTCACTCGCGTGCATGGAGATATCGACGCCGCCGAGTGCAAGCGCCGCTACGCTCACATCAACGCGTTCGAGCAGATGCTGGCCGAGACCGGTACCACCATCGTCAAGTGCTTTTTGCATATCTCCAAGGATGAGCAGCGCGACCGGCTGCAGGAGCGCATCGACGATCCGCAGAAGCACTGGAAGCTCGGGATGGCGGACATTGAAGACCGCAAGCTCTGGGATGACTACATGGCCGCCTACGAAGACGCCATCAATGCCACGGCCACCCCGCACGCGCCCTGGCACATCATTCCGGCGAATTCCAAGTCGCACCGCAGCCTGATGGTGGCGGAGATTCTGCTGGCGGTGATGGAGCGGTTGAAGCCGGAGTATCCGGCTGGGAATCCGGCGTATTCGGGGTTGAAGATCGAGTAGGGTGTTGGGTTGTGGGTTTATGAACCACAAAAAACAAAACCCCGGCGAAGTCCATCAACCGGGGTTTCCCAACAGCACAGCAAAACGCGTCAGATCGCGCTAACGCCGTATTTGTCCCGGTAGGCCGCAGCCTTTTCACGGTAGCCAGCCAGCGCCGGGTCGCCAGCCCCATCCAGATAACCCAGCAAGTCATCCAGGTTGGCAATCGACACCACCGGCATTCCATACTGCGCCTGCACCTCCTGCACCGCAGAGCGCTCGCCGATATCCACAGCATTGCCGCTGCGCTCCATCCGATCCATCAGGATCAGCACGGCAGCCGGTGTCGCGCCAGCGGCGCGAATCAGCTCAACCGACTCGCGCACCGAGGTACCGGCAGAAATCACGTCATCGACGATCACCACTCGCCCCTGCAGCTTCGCGCCGACCAGGCTGCCGCCTTCGCCGTGGTCCTTGGCTTCCTTGCGGTTGTACGCAAAGCCCACATTGCGGCCGAGGCCTGCCAGCGCAACGGCGGTGGCCGACGCGAGCGTAATGCCCTTGTAGGCCGGCCCGAACAGCATGTCGAACTCGACACCCGAATCCAGCAGGGTTTTCGCATAGAATTGCGCGACTTGGCCCAGCAGGGCGCCGTCTGCGAACTTGCCGGCGTTGAAGAAATAGGGCGACGTCCGCCCCGCCTTGGTCACGAATTCCCCGAACGACAGCACGCCGGCTTCCACCGCAAAGCGGATGAAGGATTGGCGCAACTCGCTGTTTTGGCTCATCTTTTTTCTCTGGTCTGCAAAAAAGTCCCGCCATGTTACGCATCATTTCCGCCAACCTCAACGGCGTTCGCTCCGCTGCCAGCAAAGGCTTTTTCGATTGGATGGGCAAGCAGGACGCCGATTTCGTCTGTGTGCAGGAACTGAAGTGCGCGCAAGACGACATGACCCCTGAATTCCTGGCGCCGCACGGCTACCACGGAGTGTTCCAGCACGCGGTGAAGAAAGGGTACAGCGGCGCAGGCCTGTACACGCGCCACAAGCCGGACGAAGTCATCGTCGGTTTCGATAACGGCGAGTTCGACGCCGAAGGCCGCTACGTCGAGGCCCGCTACGGCAAGCTGTCGATCATCTCGGTCTACGTGCCGTCGGGCTCCAGCGGCGAAGAGCGCCAGCAGGCCAAGTTCCGTTTCATGGACCTGTTTATGGATCACCTCAAAGACCTGCGCCACGAAAAAGGCCGTGAGGTGGTGCTGTGCGGCGACGTCAACATCGTCCACAAGGAAATCGACATCAAGAACTGGAAGGGCAACCAGAAGAACTCCGGCTGCCTGCCCGAAGAGCGCGCGTGGCTGACCAAGCTGTTCGACGAGGTCGGCTACGTGGACGTGTTCCGCACGCTTGATCAGCGCCCCGAGCAGTACACGTGGTGGAGCAACCGCGGCCAGGCTTACGCGAAGAACGTCGGGTGGCGGATCGATTACCAAATCGCCACGCCGGGTATTGCCGCCACCGCGCGCCACACGTCGATCTTCAAGGACATCAAGTTCAGCGACCATGCGCCGCTGACGATCGACTACGACACCAAGGTGCACTGGTAAGCACTTTATTGCGCTGCCGCAGAAATTTCTTCGTCAGCCGCTACAATGCAAAACTCACGCGCCGGCATGGGGCCGGCGTTGTGCTTTTTGCTCCTCTGTTTTTAGCGAGATCGCCATGGCATTCAAGGTTTTCGTCGACGGTCAGGAAGGCACCACTGGCCTTCGCTTGCTCGACTATCTGTCGCAACGCGACGATATCGAGCTGCTGCGCATCGCCGAAGACAAGCGCAAGGATTCAGCCGAGCGCGCCAAATTCCTGAATGCCGCCGATGTCGCATTCCTGTGCCTGCCGGACGTGGCCTCGCGCGAGGCCGTCTCGCTGGTCAACAATCCGAACACCTGCATCATCGACGCCAGCACCGCATTCCGCACGTCGGATGACTGGGTCTACGGCTTGCCGGAACTGGCCAAGGGCCAGCGCGAGCGCCTGCGCAACACCAAGCGCATCGCCGTGCCGGGCTGCCACGCCAGCGCCTTCGTGCTGCTGATGCGCCCGCTGGTGGAAGCGGGCATCGTGCCGGCCGACTACCCGGTCACCGCGTTCTCGCTCACGGGCTACAGCGGTGGCGGCAAGGCGATGATCGCCGACTACCTCGCCGCCAATAATCCGAAGCTCGACAGCCCGCGCCCGTACGCGCTGGCACTGGCACACAAGCACCTGCCGGAGATGCGCGTGCAGAGCAAGCTGTCGCTCGCCCCGATCTTCACGCCGGTGGTCGGCAACTTCCTCAAGGGCCTGGCCGTGACGATCGGCCTGCACCCGCAGCATCTGGCGCGCAAGGTGAGCCCGGCAGACATCGCCAAGGTGTTGGCCGATTACTACCAGGGCGAGCAGTTCATTCGCGTGGCGCCGGCTGACAATGTTGCGACGCTCGACAACGGCTTCTTCGATGTGCAGGGCGCCAACGACACCAACCGTGCCGACCTGTTCGTCTTCGGCTCGGACGAGCGCATGGTCGTCACCGCGCGCCTGGATAACCTGGGCAAGGGCGCGGCCGGCGCCGCAGTGCAATGCATGAACGTGCACCTGGGCGTGGATGAAGCGACCAGCCTGCACGTGGAAGCGCCGATTCCTGCAGCCGGTGCCGAGCACGCCGTGCGCGAAGCGGCTCCGGGTTTTGCGAGCTGATCGATTGCCGCCTGGGCTGAGAAGAAAAACGCGCCTTCGGGCGCGTTTTTCTTTGGTGGCGCGACTTATTTGCTTTGCGCGCCAGCCGGGATGTTGAACAGCATGCCGCCGCCATTACCGCCCGCCATCACGCTCGGCGTCACGCCGTTCCATTTCTCGATGGCGGCACGTTCGAGCTTCAGGCGTTCCCACGCCAGCAGGCGGTCATCCAGCGACGAAGCCAGCGCTTGGTTGGCAGCAGCCTCGCCTTCAGCAATCGCCACCTTCTTCTTGGCTTCGGCCTGAGCGGAACGTACTTCGTTCTCGGTGCGGATCGCATCCTGAATGGCCTTGGTCTTGGCGCTCACCGCATCGAGCAACGAGCGTGGCGGGCGCAGCGAGCCGACAATGCCGAACTGCTTGATCGACACGCCCAGCGGCGCAAGCCGCGCGTCCAGCTCGTTGGTCAGCCGCGCGACGAACTCTTCCTTCTTGCCGCCGTTCACGTCGTCGAAGTTGTATTCCGAGCCGATGGCGACGATCACGTTGCGTGCCGTGTCGCGCAGGTAGCCGTGCGTGAAGGTCTCGATGCGATCGGCGCGGAAGTTGGTGTAAAACGCCGGCACCTTGTCGCGGTCGAGCTGGTACGAGACGGCCACGTCCACATTCACGGGTACGGCGTCCTTGGTGTTGAACGTCAGCTCTTCGTTGAGTGCGTGGCCTTCATTCACATCTTGCGTCCAGATCACGCGCTGCACGTAGGTCGGGTACTGGATGATCGCCGTCTGCACGGGGTTGTAGAAGACGAAGCCGGTGACGACGTTTTCATGCGTGATGCCGCGATCGACGAGCCGGTTGATCTTGATGCCCGTGTAGCCCGGCGGAATGATCTGCCAGTTCAGCAGGAAAGTTCGCCCAATCGCCAGCGCCGCAACGACGCCGAAGACGAGCGCGAGCAGTTTGACCGACAGCTTGCTTGCCGTGACTTGAGGCATGAGGGTTCCCCTTGCTTGTTGGTTTGCTTCTGAGGTGTGGCTGGCGGGGCGGGCGCGCTGCTTACGCAACGGCCTGCTTGCTGGCGCAGGAATCGTCAGCGATTCCCGTCAGGGATGGCCGCGCCCGGTGGGCGGGTGGTGGCAAGCGAACTTGCCAATGGTGATGAGGCGTTGAGCTTCAATACGGCCGAGATGGCGCATTGCGATGCCCGGATGTTGCAATGCACAAAGTATAGGCCGGTGCCCGATTTTTGCTCCCCTCCGGAAGCACTAGAGTGCGGCTTCGAATGCGCGGGCGTTGTGGAGTCGAATCAGGCGTCGCCGGGGTTGATGCGCGCAGGGTTCCAGCCCAGGGCGTTGTACACGTGATAGCGCGCGATGCCGATCCACTCGTGCAGCGCAAAATCTGTCAGCGCGAAGTTGTACGCCATCGGCAAGGGCGATGCCGCGGCCTGCAGATCGTCGGCGCGCACGGGAACCGGCGCCATGCCGAAGTGCGTGAAATACAGCAGGCTGCGCCGCAGATGGATGGCCGACGAGACGAGCACCGTGCGATCAGCCGCGTATTGCGCAAGCACCGTGCGCGAGAACTGGGCGTTCTGCCACGTATTCATGCTCTTGGGCTCCATCAGCACGTCGGCCTTGTCGACGCCGAGGGCAACGAGTTCGCGGCCATATACCGTGGCTTCCGGCTCGCCGTGATGACGGGCATCGCCGCCGCTGACGAGGATCTTGCAATCGCCGTCGGCTTTGCGGCACGCCTGGTACAACTGCGCGGCTTCCACCAGGCGCGGATACGAGAACAGCCCGGGTTCGACCGCGTCACCCACGCGAAACGTGCCCGCGCCCAGCAGCACGATGGCGTTGCGAGCACCCCATTGGATATGCGGCTCGTTCTCGAAGGGCTTTTCCAGCGAATCCAGCAGCCACGCCGGCACCGGCCCGCAGCCGATCGCCATCACCAGCACGCCGGAGACCACCGCCAGCCCGCGCGCAGCCCGGCGTCGGCCGCGTGCCGCACACACCGCTGCCACGATCACCAGCAAACATAGGATGGTCAGGCTCACAGGTTCCTCCAGGTTGGCGCCCACGCGCGTATGTGAGTGAGGCGCCATCGTAAAGAGGAATGGCCGGTTGCGCGACCCGTCTGCTTACGGGTTTGTTGCGGTGGGGAGCAACCCGTAGCCATGCGCCGCAATCGAGCAGGCCGTCAGCAACGGTGTTCAGCCCCATGCAGACAGGCGGCGCGGTGCTGATCCTGGGCGCCACGGTGGCGGGGATGGCGTTGTCGCGACGGGCGAGGGTGGCCGTACAAACAACAAGCCCGGCGAGGCCGGGGAAGGCTGCGGGGCTGGTTGAGCGGTGAGGCTATGCGCGGTGCTTACTGGACCGACTTCGTGACGTACGAGAAGCTCTTCAGGTACGTGGTCGGCGCCGTGCCCTTGTACGCGTAGCTGATATCGCACTTGACCGTACGTTGGCCATCTACATCCCACCAGCAACGTTCGTCCAAGTCATAGGCCGCCGTTCCGGTCGAGCCGCCTTGCAATTGGCTGTCGCAATTGAGTTTCGAGCGCATCGCGATGCAACCGGATGGCTTGTCTGGGCTGAATCGCGGTAATCCACTGTCGATTATTACCGCCGCACCATCGGCCGCATCGGCGCCTCATCGCCATTATCAACAGGCGCGGCGCCAAGATATTGCATGTTCGATCGATATTCCGGCAGCTTCGCCATCGTCATATGCCGGGCGTCGGCAAACAGCGTGAGCGTTTCAGGCAAATGGCGCGACAGCACGGCCATGCGCGTGCGCCCCGATGGGTGTGTCGATAGAAACTGCTTTTGCTCCGCGCCGCCGATCGAACCCATCTTTTGCCACAGCGTGAGCGCGGCGCGCGGGTCGTAGCCGGCGCGGGAGGCGATGTCCATGCCGACCAGGTCAGCCTCGGTTTCCTCTGCACGCGAGAACGCCAGCAGGTGCATCTTGGCGCCTTCGCCCAGGTCCGTGTCGCCCCGGTTGCCGAAGCCGAACAATTGCGAGATGACGTTGGCGCCCAGGTTGGTGATTTCGCGCTGGCCGGCGCGGGCGCGGGCGTGTTCGCGCAGGGCGTGGGCGATCTCGTGGCCGAGTGCCATGGCGAGTTCGTCGTCCGTCAGCTTGAACTGTTCGAGCAGCCCAGAGAACACGGCGATCTTTCCGCCGGGCATGCAGAACGCATTCACCTGCGACGAGCCGATCAGGTTGACCTCCCACTGCCAGTGCGCGGCGTCGGGGTTCCAGCGCGGCGCCTGCGGTGTGAGCCGCCTGACGATGCCGCGAATGCGGATCAGATCCGGTACGTTGTCGGGCGCAAGCGCGCCTTCGTGGGCCGCGTTGTCGATGATGCCCTGGTATTCGGCCAGCGCCCGCTTGTCGATTTCCTCGGCGGGAATGACGAGCCGGATGTTGGGCGACGTGGTGGTCGCCGCTTCCAGCTTCACGCCGTCGGCGGGCACCGGCAGCGGGCCGTCCATGGCAGTCGCCCACGCAGATAGCGCGAGGCCGATTGCGGTCAGCAGGGAGCGTGTTACGCGGGGCATATGAGTGAGGGGCCGAATCCGTGCGACATAATATCGGCCAACGCACCGCGCCACGCTACGTGGCAACCCGCATTCGCATCGCCTTCGCCTCTGGCCCGCCGCATGACCTTCCACGATTACCTCGATATCTTTCGCAACCGCCGCATCGGCGCGATGCTGTTGCTTGGCTTTGCCTCCGGCCTGCCGCTGGCGCTGACATCGGGCACGCTGCAGGCCTGGATGACGGTGGAAGGACTCGACATCCGCACCATCGGGTTGTTCTCGCTGGTGGGGCAGGCGTACATCTTCAAGTTCCTGTGGGCGCCGTTGATGGACCGGTTTACGCCGCCGCTCATGGGGCGCCGGCGCGGCTGGCTCGTGCTGACGCAGGCTGGGCTGGTGGCGTCGATTGCCGCCATGGCCTTCACGCCTCCGCATGCCGCGCTCTGGGCGCTGGCTGGGCTGGCAGTGCTGGTGGCGTTTTTATCAGCGTCGCAGGACATCGTTTTCGATGCCTACAGCACCGATGTGCTGCATACGAGTGAGCGCGGTGTCGGTGCGGCCGTGAAGGTGCTCGGCTACCGGCTGGCGATGCTGGTGTCGGGCGGCCTGGCGTTGTATCTGGCCGATCGCGTGATGGGCTGGAGCAACATGTACCTGCTGATGGCCGGGCTGATGGCGCTGGGCATCATCGCGACGCTGTGGTCGCCGGAGCCGGAGGTGTCGGCACGCCCGCCGCGCAGTCTGCAGGAAGCCGTGGTCGGCCCACTGCGTGACTTTTTCTCACGCCGGGGCGCTTGGGCGCTGTTGGCGCTGATTGTGCTTTACAAGCTGGGCGACGCGTTTGCAGGCAGCCTGTCGACCACGTTCCTGATCCGCGGCGTCGGGTTTTCCGCCGGCGAGGTCGGCATCGTCAACAAGACACTTGGTTTGGCGGCCACCATCGTGGGGGCGCTGTATGGCGGCACGCTGATGGTGCGGCTGGGGCTGGTGCGCGCGCTGCTGCTCTTTGGGGTGCTGCAGGCGGTGTCCAACCTGGGCTACTGGGTGCTGGCCATCACGCCGCAGCATCTGTGGACCATGGCGGTGGCCATCGGCATCGAGAACATCTGCGGCGGCATGGGCACGGCGGCCTTTGTGGCGTTGCTGATGGCGCTGTGCAACCGGTCGTTCTCGGCGACGCAGTATGCGTTGCTGTCAGCGCTGGCTTCCATCGGCCGCGTGTACGTCGGGCCAACCTCGGGCTACCTCGTGGAAGCCTATGGCTGGCCCGCGTTTTATCTGATGACCGTGGCGTTTGCCTTCCCGGGCCTGGTGCTGCTGTGGTGGATGCGCGGCACGATCGGCCGCTATGAGGCCGAGCAGAACGAACGGGCCTTGGCGGCCAAAGCCGCGTCAGCCTGATTGACTAACCCAAGCGGTTCGAGCGGTCGGCATCAGCAAAGCCGGCCAGCGGCAGCGCCGCATCGATGCCTTTGCCCAGCGCGATGGCCTTGAACAGCTCGCCCATCTCCGCTTCCGACAGCAGCTTCTGCACGGCATTGGCTGCCGGCAGAAACTGCATCGGGTCGGACGGATCTAGCGTCATCAGCAGCTCGCCCACCCCGGCGCTCAACAGAAAGCGCGCCTGGCTCGTATAGCCGAGCAGGTCCAGCCAGGCCTCCTGGCCCGCTTGGGCAATCCCCGAAAAATCGACGTGCGCGGTGATGTCCTGCAGGCCTGGCAGCCAGAACGGATCGTCATGCGCGTGCTGGCGGTAGTGGCACATGAGCGTGCCGTTGGCGCGGTGCGCGTGGTAGTACTCGGCAGCCGGGAAACCGTAGTCGATCAGCAGCAGCAGGCCGCGCTCAAGTGCTGCACCGGCGCTGCGGATAAAGCCCTCGGCGGCTTCGTGCGATTCGGTGACGAGATCATCGGCGCCCGGCAGGGCGGCCAGCTTGGCCGGTACCTCTGACGGATCAACGAGCCGGTCTTCCCATTGCAAGCCGTTTTCGGCGTCGAGCGTCACGCCGCGCTGGTGCCACACGCCGCTGCGCCGCGCCCACAGCGACACGGGCATCGCATCAAGCACTTCATTGCCGATCATCACGCCAGTAAACGGCGCGGGCAACGTGTCATGCCACTGCGCGAGGGCGCCCAGCTCGGGGCCGAGCGCGGTCAGGCGCTCCTGCTGGCGCTGGCGCAGCTCGCCGGAGAGTTCGACGATGCCGTAGCTGTCGGGGCGGGCGCCCAGCGCATCGAGTTCGGTGAGGATGTCGGCGGCCAGCTTGCCGGTGCCGGCGCCAAACTCCAGCACGTGGCGCTGGCCTTCGGGTAATGCCTGAAGCACTTGCGCGATCTGGTGCGCCACGGTGCGGCCGAAGAAGGGCGTCAGTTCGGGCGCGGTGATGAAGTCGCCGCCGTCTTCCACGCGGCGGCCGAACTTGGCCGCGCCGCCGCTGTAGTAGCCCAGGCCGGGCGCGTAGAGCGCCAGTTCCATGTAGCGGTCGAACGGGAGCCAGCCGCCGGCGGCCGCAATGGCGTCGGCGATCACGGCGAACAGTTGCGCGGACTGCGCCTGCGCCGCCTCGTTGGGAAGCGGTAAACTCACGGTTTTGCTCATCGGCGAATTGTAAACAATGGCGCAGACGCCCATCCAGTCAACTGCGGAATCGACCGCAGAATCCGCTACACCGCGGCGCATCGCCCTCGTCACAGGCGCAGGCCGCCGCGTGGGCCGCGTCATTGCCCTGGCCCTGGCCCGTCACGGCTGGGACGTGGCGGTGCATTGCCACCGCTCGCGCACCGAGGCCGACGCCGTGGCCGCCGAGATCATCGCCATGGGCCGTCGCGCCGCCGTGCTGCAGGCCGACCTCTCGGACGAAGCTGCCGCCAGCCGCCTGATCGCCGACTGCATCGCTGCACTGGGTACGCCCACCTGCCTGGTCAACAACGCATCGCTGTTCCAGTACGACGTTGCCACCAGCTTCAGCTACGCGTCGCTCGATACGCACATGCGCACCAACGTGGCGGCGCCGCTGCTGCTCTCGCGCGAGCTGCACCGCGCGCTGACTGCGGATGGCGCCGAAGGCCGCGGCGTGGTCATCAATCTGCTCGACCAGAAGCTCGATAACCTGAACCCGGATTTCCTCTCTTACACGTTGTCGAAGGCGGCGCTGTCGACCGCCACGATGCAGCTTGCGCAGGCCCTGGCGCCTGCGCTGCGCGTGGTGGGTGTGGCGCCGGGCATCACGATGGTGTCGGGCGACCAGTCGCAAGGCAGTTTTGCGCGCGCGCACCAGATGACGCCGCTGGGCCAGTCGTCCACGCCGGAAGACATCGCCGATGCCGTGTGCTACCTGGCTACCGCGCGCGCCGTCACCGGCACCACGCTGTTCGTCGACGGAGGCCAGCACCTGATGCCGCTGGCCCGCGACGTGATGTTCCTCACTGAATAATTCTTCCCCCGGACGCCCCATGCTTTCCCTGCTATCCCACCCGCGCCTGTCGCACTGCCGCCGCATGTTCCTGCGCAACTACGAAGTGCAGATCAACATCGGCGTGCACGAATTCGAGAAGAAGGGCGAGCAGCGCGTCCTGATCAACATCGAGCTGTACGTGCCGCTGGAGCATTCGTCGCCCACGGAAGACAAGCTGCACGAAGTGGTGGATTACGACTTCATGCGCGACACCGTGGCGCGGCGCATGGCGCAGGGCCATATCCATCTGCAGGAGACGCTGTGCGATGACGTGCTGACGGCCATGCTCAAGCACCCGCATGTGCTGGCCGCGCGGGTGTCGACGGAGAAGCCGGATGTGTATCCGGATTGTGAGTCGGTGGGGGTGGAGGTGTTTCGGATTAAAGAGTCGGGCTGACGGCTCTGTTTTTGATGCGGTGGTTTATCCCCTGTTTCATCCCCTGCCGGGGCTGACTCACTTTCTTTGTCTTGCCAAAGAAAGTAAGCAAAGAAAGGCGCGCCCGAGATGGCGACCCATTCCTTGAATTTCAGTCGCGGGGAGGGAAGGGAGGCAAACTCGCTGCGCGCAGACAGGCCTCCCTTCTTTTTCCTCCCCGCAACAGAAATTCAAGGCGCCATCTAGGGCAGGAAGGGAAAACCGTTGGTGTGCCGGTGTTGGCGGCTGCGTTTTTGATCTGCCTAGGCCGCAGTCGCATACTCCCGGCGTTGGGCGTGCAACGCGCCCGCTACGCTGGCCAGCAGGTCCAAGGCCAGATGCGCTGTAATCCCGCCCTTGTCGTGGCGCGGGTTGTATTCCACCAGTTCGAATGCGGCAAAACGTGCATCGCGGGCGCATGCGGCGAGTGCTTGCGCCATGCCCTGCGCGGTGAGCCCGTCTGTTTCGGGCGTGCCGACGCCGGGCGCGACTGCGGGGTCGAAGGCATCCAGATCCAGCGTTACGCCGAAGGCCGCTGTGCCCGTTTTGACTTGGCGGATTGCGTCGGCCATGACGGCGCGCAGGCCGTTGCGTGCCACTTCGGCTGCGTCGATGACGCGCACACCTAGCAGGTCGAGCAACGCGCGTTCGGCGGGCTCATAACTGCGCGCGCCGATCACCACGACGTGTTCTGGCGACAGCTTTGGCGCGGTATCGCGAACCTGCGTGAGGGCCGCGGCGCCGTGGCCGAGCAGCGTCGCCAGCGGCATCCCGTGGATGGCGCCGGAATCGCTCGTCTGGGGTGTGTGGCTGTCAAGGTGGGCATCGATCCAGATCAGGCCCAGCGGGCCCTTCTGCCGCAAGGCGTTTGCTACACCCGACCACGTGCCGATCGCGCACGAGTGATCCCCGCCGACGACGACCGGCACATGCCCCTGGTGCATGCTGTGTGCCGTCGCATCGGCGAGCGCGCGCGAGAAACCAGCCACGCCCGGCAGTGCCGCCAGGCGTGCTGAGCGGCTGTGCCCCGCCGACATCGCCAATTCGATGTCGTGCACGAGCGCGGCGTGCGTGTCCGGGGTCTGCAATCGCCCCAGCGCGCCGGCCTCCAGCAGCGCACGCGGGCCGTCCTTGCAGCCGTCGTCTTGCGCGCCGCAGCCGATGGCCGCGCCGATCAGATCAATGATGGTCATGTCACTCCCCTTGCGAGTTCTTCGTCAAGCCGCCTTGCGGCGCGGCCAGCCGGCCAGCGTCTGGCGGATGGCGTCCAACGCTAGCGCCAGCTCGGCCTCTCCGATGACCAGCGGCGGTGTCAGGCGGACCACGTTGCCGTAGGTGTCCTTGGTCAGCACGCCGCGCTCGGCCACCGCGAAGGCGAAGTCGTGCGCGTCAATGTCGGCATCGAGTTGCAGGCCGATCATCAAGCCGCGCCCGCGCACCTGCCGCACGCCGTGGCCGACGAGCGTCTTCAGTTCGTTGATGAACGCTGCGCCCACGCGCGCGGCACGCTGTGGCAGTTGTTCTTCGATCAGCAAGGCGAGTGCCGCGCGTCCGATGTGCGCTGCGAGCGGGTTGCCGCCAAACGTGGAGCCGTGGTCTCCCGGCTGGAACACGCCGATGACCGCCTCGCGCCCCGCGATGGCTGACACCGGCACCATGCCGCCGCCGAGCGCCTTGCCCAGCACTACCAGATCGGCGTCAACACCTTCATGCCAGCTCGCCAGCACATCGCCGGTGCGGCCCAGGCCCGTCTGCACCTCGTCGCAGACCAGCAGCACGTTGTGCTGGGTGGCGAGTTCGCGCGCGAGTTTGAGGTAGCCCACAGGAGGTTCGACGATGCCGCCTTCGCCTTGCACCGGCTCCATCAGGATTGCGCCCGTGTTGGGTCCGATGGCCGCACGCAGCGCATCGGCGTCGCCAAACGGAATGCGCCGGAAGCCGGCCGCGAACGGGCCGAATCCGTAGCGATATTGATCGTGCGAGGAGAACCCGACGATCGTCGTCGTGCGGCCGTGGAAGTTGTTTTCGAAGACGATGATCTCGGCCGCCTCGGGCGCCAGGCCCTTCACGTCGCGCGCCCACTTGCGCGCAGCCTTGATGGCGGTTTCGACGGCTTCGGCGCCGGTGTTCATCGGCAGCGCGCGGTCCATGCGCGTGATGCGGCAGACGTCGGCCAGGAAGGGGCCCAGCTCGGTATTGTGGAATGCGCGCGACGTGAGCGTCAGCCGGCCGGCCTGCTCCGTCAGCGCTGCAACGAGTTTCGGATGCGAATGCCCGAAGCTGACGGCCGAATACGCCGACATCATGTCCAGGTAGCGCCGATCGTCCGTATCGAAGAGCCACACGCCTTCGCCGCGTTCCAGCATGACCGGCAAGGGCGCGTAGTTGCGTGCGCCGTAACGCTCTTCCAATGCATAGCTCGGATGTTGCATTGCGGTTGTCATGATGGCCTCCTGCCTGGATCGGTCGTTCACTTGCGGCGGATTGTGCGATCTGACAGACTTGAAATCAAATCGAATGTTTTTCGTTTTTCGATCCAAAAATTTGATCAATTGAGGCGCCGCTCACAACGCTCTCCTGACCAGGCGCACGGCGCCAGGGGCGCGTTGTGAGCGGCGACGGCCATGTCGCACTCGCCGCTGCGCTATCTGCATAGCTTCCTGACCGTCGCCAACGAAGGCAGCTTCGTGCGCGCGGCAGACCGCCTGGCCGTGTCGCAGCCGGCGCTGTCGTACCAGATGCGGCAGTTGGAGCAGTGGCTCGGCGTGCCCTTGTTCGAGCGCTCGGGGCGCAAGCTCGTGCTCACGCGTGCCGGCACGTCGGTGCGGGCGTGGTGCCGCGATGCGTTTGCCGGCCTGGACGAACTGCGCGCCGCATTGCACAGCGGCGAGATGGAGCGCGTGTCGCTCAAGCTGGCGAGCGGCTCCAGCTTCGGGCGCTATGTGCTGATGCCGGCGCTGCTGAAGCCATCGCCCGAATCCGACGCGCCGCTTCTCAACGACGTGCGCCTCGAACTCGCCTTCGGCAGCGACGAAGAAGTCTTCGGCCATGTCGAGTCCGGCCGCGCCGATCTCGGCTTCGTCTACACGCCGCGCACGTCACGCCTGTTTGAACACCACGCTGTCTACACCGAAGAATTCGTGCTCGCCTGCAGCGCCCGCGCATTGCGTGAGCAGAGTGCGCCACGCACGCTGGCTGATTGCGCGGCGCTGCCCTTCGTCACCTATGACGAATCCGATGCGGTCTACGGACTGTGGTTCAAGGCGCTGTTCCGGCGCATGCCGGAGACGACCGTCAGCGCCCATCACGTGTCCGACCTGGAAGAGGTCAGCACGTTGGTGGAGGCCGGCATGGGCTGGTCGGTGCTGCCATTGCATGCCATTCAGGATGCCGTGGAGCGCGAGCGCCTGCGGGTCGTGCGCCCCATCGTGGCGCGGCGCTGCCTGAACACCGTGTTCGCCGTGCGCCGCACATCGAGCTTTCCGAGCGAAGCGCAAGACCGCTTGCTTGTGCGCCTTGCGCAGCTTGATGCGGCGGCGCGCGTGTAGGCGCGCAGTCGCCATCCTTCGAGCCGATCCGCAAGGCGCGAAATGCCGCCTTGAAATTAATTAATTCGACAATTAATATCTGCGGAATGGCAACCCGCAAACCTTCCTCTCGCGGCCCAGGCCGCCCCCGTCGCCAGGATGGCGCAACGCAGGACGACCTCCGTGACCGCCTGCTCGACATCGCCGTCACCTTGTTTGCGCGAGACGGCGTCGGCCCGACCACGCTTGCCGCCATCGCTCGCGAAGCCGGGGTGACGGCACCGATGGTGCATTACCACTTCAAGACGCGCGATCAATTGCTCGATGCCGTGGTGGAGGGGCGCATCCGCCCGCTGGTCGACCAGGTGACGGGCCCGGCGCTGGCGATCATCGCCGATGACGCGCATCTTCCGGACCTTGCGCAGACCGTGGCCGGCGTGGCGCAGCGCATGGTGGCGGTGGCCACGGCCACGCCGTGGTTTCCGACGCTGTGGATTCGCGAGATCGCCAGCGAAGGCGGCCAGTTGCGCGAGCGCGTGTTTGCGCGCATCGCGCTGGAGCGCGCCACGTTGCTGGTCGACCGCATTGCCCGTGCACAAGCGGCGGGCGCGGTGAACGCGGCACTGCAGCCGCCGCTGGTGATGGTGTCGGTGATCGGCCTGGCGATGCTGCCGCTGGCGACGCGCGCGCTGTGGGGGCGTCTGCCACTGGCGGATCAGGTGAGCGACGAGGACATCGGCCGGCACGTGGCCGCGCTGCTGCTGCACGGCATTGGCCCCGTCGCGGCGCCTGAGGACGGCGCCGGCAAGAAAGCGAAGCCGAAGCCCAAGCTAAAGAGCAAGGGGCGCAAGTAGGCAAACACGGCAGGCAATCGAATCAATCGCGTCAATTCGAATCCCGCGGAGGGCGGTATGCGGCAAGCGTTGTGCATTGGCAGGGCAGGGTGGTTTGCGGTGGCCTTTGCCGCGGCAATGGCCCTGGCGGGTTGCGCCAAACAAGACGACCACATCTACCAGGGCTATGTGGAGGGCGAGTTCGTCTACGTGGCATCGCCCGTGGGTGGGCGGCTCGAACATCTTGGCGTGCAGCGTGGGCAGAGCGTCAACGCTGGTGCGCCGCTCTTCGCGCTGGAATCGGTGGACGAGACGGCGGCCCGCCAGCAGGCAGCCGCGCAACTGCAAGGCGCCGAAGCCCAACTCGCCGACCTGAATGTCGGCAAGCGTGTGCCGGAGGTGGATGCGGTGCGTGCGCAACTGGCGCAAGCCGTGGCGGCGGACAAGCTCTCATCGACGCAACTGGTGCGAGACGAGGCGCAGTTCCGCGCCGGTGGCATCGCGCAATCGCAGCTCGATGCTAGCCGCTCCACCGCACAGTCCAACGCACAGCGCGTGCGTGAACTGACCAACCAGTTGCGCATTGCCCAGTTGCCGGCGCGCAACGACCAGATTCGCGCGCAATCGGCACAGGTGGAAGCGGCGCGTGCGGCGGTGGCGCAAGCGCAATGGCGGCTCGATCAGAAGGCGCAGAAGGCTACGCAGGGCGGCCTCGTATTCGACACGCTGTATCGCGAAGGCGAGTGGGTTGGCGCGGGCAGCCCCGTGGTACGCATGCTGCCGCCGGCGAACGTAAAGGTGCGCTTCTTCGTGCCGCAAGGCGTGGTGGGCGCGCTCAAGCCCGGGCAAACCGCGCGCCTGCACTGCGATGGCTGCGCGGCCGATATCAACGCCACGGTCACGTACATCGCAACGGAAGCCGAATACACACCGCCCGTCATCTACAGCAACACGACGCGCGACAAGCTGGTCTTCATGGTGGAAGCACGGCCCGCCGTGGCCGATGGTCCAAAGCTGCGTCCGGGCCAGCCCGTGGAGGTGATGCTGCCATGAGCGCTGCCAGCCACGACGGTCAACCGCACACACGCAACGGCGGCTACGCCATCGACGTGCATGGCCTGAACAAGCACTTTGGCGACAAGCATGTTGTGAAAGACCTCTCCATGCAGGTCGCGCGTGGTGAGATCTTCGGCTTCCTGGGCCCCAACGGCAGCGGCAAGACCACGTCGATCCGCATGATGTGCGGGCTGCTGACGCCCGACAGCGGCAGTGGCTCGTGCCTGGGTTACGACATCCTCAAGCAGTCGGCGCAGATCAAGCGGCGCGTCGGCTATATGACGCAGCGGTTTTCGTACTGGGACGATCTGTCCATTCGCGAGAACCTGGATTTCGTTGCACGCCTGTACGAGATGCCCAATCGACGCGAGGTGGTTGACCACGCGCTGGAACATCTCGGGCTGGCGTCGCGTGCCAAGCAACTGGCGGGCTCGCTGTCGGGCGGCTGGAAGCAACGTTTGGCGCTGGCCGCGTGCATGCTCCACAAGCCCGAACTGCTGCTGCTCGATGAACCCACCGCCGGCGTCGACCCGAAAGCGCGCCGCGATTTTTGGGAAGAGCTACACCGCTTGGCGGCGGAGGGCATCTCGGTACTCGTCAGCACGCACTACATGGACGAGGCCGAGCGTTGCCACAAGCTCGCCTACATCGCGTATGGCGAGCTGCTCGCACAAGGCACCGCCGATGAGGTGATTGCCGGCCAGCACCTGTCGACGTGGTCGATCTCGGGAGGCAATCTGGTTGAGCTGGGCCGCAAGCTGGAAGGGCAGCCCGGCGTGGATCAGACCGTCGCGTTTGGCTCGGTGCTGCACGTGACTGGCGCGGATGCGCACGCGCTGGAGGGCACGTTGCGCAAGCTCGCAGGTGAGTCCGGCATGCGCGCCGAGCCGATCAACACCGGCCTCGAAGACGTGTTCATCCACATGATGAAGCGCTCCTCAGACAATTACGGAGCGCAGCCATGAGGCCAGACGGCAATCAATTTTCGCTGGTGCGCTGGTGGAGCGTGGTGCTCAAGGAATTTCTGCAACTGCGCCGCGACCGCGTGACGTTCGCCATGATGATCGGCATTCCGATCATGCAACTGTTCCTCTTCGGCTTTGCCATCAACGCCGACCCGAAGCATCTGCTGACTGGCGTCATTGCCGCAGACCAGAGCGAGTTCACGCGCAGCTTCCTGGCCAGCATGCGCAACTCCGACTACTTCGACTTGGCGACCACGCTGACAGACGAAACCGCCGGGCGCGAAGCGTTGGCCAAAGGCCAGCTTCAGTTTGTCGTATCAATCCCGCCGGACTTCACGCGCAAGCTCGTGCGCGGCGAGAAGCCCTCGCTGCTCGTGGAGGCCGATGCCACCGACCCCGCCGCGACCGGCCTGGCCGTGGCCTCGCTCTCGCAACTGGTGCAGGGCGTCGTCAGCAAGGATATGAAGGGCGCGTTGTCACAACTGGCCGGAGGCGCGGGCGCAAACGGTGCGGCGCCGCCATTCGATGTACGCATCCACAAGCTCTACAACCCGGAAGGCATCACGCAGTACAACATCATCCCCGGCCTGATGGGCACCATCCTGACGATGACCATGGTGATGATGACGGGCCTGGCCATGACGCGCGAGCGCGAGCGCGGCACGATGGAAAACCTGCTCGCCACGCCGGTGCATCCGCTGGAGGTGATGACGGGCAAGATCGTGCCGTACATCTTCATCGGGCTGGTGCAGGTGACCATCATCCTGCTGATGGCGGTCTTCGTTTTCCACGTTCCGTTTGTCGGCAGCGTGTGGATGGTCTACGTGTCGGCGCTGCTGTTTATCGTGGCGAGCCTGACGGTGGGGATCACGCTGTCGTCGCTCGCGCAGAACCAACTGCAGGCGACGCAGCTGACTTTCTTCTACTTCCTGCCCAACATCCTGCTGTCGGGTTTCATGTTTCCGTTCGTGGGCATGCCCAAGTGGGCGCAGGCAATCGGCAACCTGCTGCCGATGACGTACTTCAACCGGCTCACGCGCGGCATCCTGCTCAAAGGCAATGGCTGGTTTGAGCTGTGGCCGAGCATTTGGCCGCTGATGGTGTTTACGGTGGTGGTGCTGGGGGTTGCGTTGCGGTTTTATCGCAAGACGCTGGATTGAGGTGGGGTATGCGGACGCTGCGGATTTCGTGTTGTCAGGAAGATGGTGGTGCATCCCTTGTTTCGTCCCCTGCCGGGGCCGACTTACTTTCTTTGTCTTGCCAAAGAAAGGTAAGCAAAGAAAGGCGCGCCCGAGATGGCGACTTCTCCTTGAATTTATGTCGCAGAGAGGGGAAGGGAAAAACTCGCTGCGCTCAAACAGTTTCCCTTCCTTTTTCCTCTCTGCAACAGAAATTCAAGGCGCCATCTAGGGCAGGGTGCGGCCACACCGTCTGGGCGCCGGGGTTGGCGGCGCGGCGAGCGTTGGCGAGTGGTGGGCGGGCGATTGGTGTGCTTTTGATCGCCGCGTTGTATCTGAGCGGCTGTGCCGTCGGTCCCGATTTCAAGACGCCAGGCGGGCCTGCGGCCGTCGGCTACTCGGCGCAGCCCGTGTTGCGGGAAACCGCATCCGCGCCTGTTGTGGGCGGCGAAGCGCAGCATCTTGTCGATGCCAACGTGCCGGCCGATTGGTGGCACCTGTTCCGATCGCCCGCGCTTGATGCGCTGGTGGACGAGGCGTTGCGCGCAAGCCCGTCCGTCATGCAGGCGGAAGCCCGCTTGCGTCAGGCACAGGCCGAAGCCGAGGCGCAGTTCGGCTATGTGATGCCGTCGGTGGATGGCACCGTGTCGGCGGTGCGTCAGCAGATCAACCCCGAGGCGTTCGGGTTCAATACGCCCAAGCCGGGGCCGTTCACGTTGTATTCGGCGTCGCTGTCGGTGTCGTATGCGCTGGATATTTTTGGCGGCGTGCGACGCGCGCTGGAGGCATCGCGCGCGCAGCTCGATACGCAGCGTTATGAAATGGAGGCGGCGCGCCTGTCGCTGGCCGGTAATGTGGTGACGGCGGCGGTGCGGATTGCGGCGCTGGATGCGCAGATTGCGGCCACGCAGCGATTGGCGGCCGAGCAGCGCAGGCAGTTGGAGATCACGGAGCGCCGCCTCAGCCTTGGTGGCGTCGCGCAGGTCGATGCGTTCTCGCAGCGTACGCTCGTCGCGCAGACCGATGCCACGCTGCCACCGCTCATGCAGCAGGCTGCGCAGCAGCGGCATCGTCTATCGGTACTGCTGGGCCGTGAACCTGGTGCCGGTTTGCCCAATTTGCCTCCGCTCGACGCGCTGCATCTGCCCGACCCGCTGCCGGTGTCGCTGCCATCGACGCTCGCGCAGCGGCGCCCCGACATCCGCGCCGCCGAAGCGATGTGGCACGAAGCCAGCGCCAACGTGGGCGTGGCCACGGCCAACCTGTTCCCGCGCATCACTTTGTCTGCAGGACTGGGTTCGGAAACCACCAGCTTCCGCAATCTGCTGGGCGCCGGATCAAGCATCTGGAACCTCGGCGCCGGTCTCACGCAGCCGATCTTTCACGGCGGCACCCTGCGCGCCAAAAAGCGCGAAGCCGAAGCCGCCTACGATGCAGCGGGCGCCGCCTACAAGCAAGCCGTATTGCAAGGCTTGCAGGAAGTGGCCGACGCCCTGCACGCCGTGCACAACGACGCCCAAACGCTGCAGGCCAGAGCCCTGGCAACCGACCAGGCGCAACAGACCCTGCACGCCGCCGAAGCCCGCCACGCTGCCGGTGGCATCAGCACGCTAACGCTGCTGGACGCCCAACGCCAGGTCGATCAGGCCACGCTGCAGCAGGTACAGAGCCAAGCGGATCGGTTGCTGGATTCGGCCGCGCTAATGCAGGCATTGGGCGGCGGCTGGCAGTAGGAAAACGACAAAGCAGCCCAAGTCGGCAACACTAGCGGCCAGATGGTTTGGCCGTACCCTGCCCTAGATGGCGCCTTGAATTTCTGTTGCAGGGAGGAAAAGAGGGGAGGCTGTTTGAGCGCAGCGAGTTTGCCTCTCCTCCCTCCCTGCGACATAAATTCAAGGAGTCTGTCGCCATCTCGGGCGCGCCTTTCTTTGCTTACTTTCTTTGGCAAGACAAAGAAAGTGAGTCAGCCCCGCAAGGGGATGAAACAGGGGCCAACAGAAAGCACAAACAATCAGCCCACCGCCGGCCGCAGCAACCGCTGCTGATAAGCCTGCAAATGCGCAAACGCCACCCGAAGCAACGAAACATCTGTCCCCAATGCCCGCCCGCGGCGCAACATGTCCCCCACGATGTGATCGGCCTCAACGCGCGCACCACTCTCCAGGTCCCGCAGCATCGATGCCGTCAGCGGCGACCCAGCCTGCGTCAGCACATTGAGCCCGCGTTCGCGCGCAGCCTGCCGATTCGGATACCCCGAAGCCGCCGCCACACGCTCGCACGCTGTGAACATCGCCTCGTTCAACGCAGCGCCCTCGTCCGTGGCAACAATCTCGCCCACCGTCGCCCGCATCAGGCAAGTCATTGCCGCCAGCGAAGTGAGAAAGGTGAACTTTTCCCACATGTCCTGCATGACGTTTTCAGCCAGCACCGAATCAAAGTTGGCCGTGGCAAACACGTCGCGAATCGCCTCGGTGCGCTCGCGCGGCGCATGCGGCGTGCGCTCGCCAAAGGTAATGGAGTGCACGGCCGGGCCCTGGCCGTTGCTCAGGTGCAGCACCGCCCCGTCCGGCGCGCTCGTTGCACTGATGTGGCACAGCCCACCGAGCACGCGCGATTCACCGAACGCGGCATCAAGCCGTTCCAGATGCGCCAGCCCGTTCAGCACCGGCAACACCACCGTGCGCTCGCCCACCACGGGGCGGATTGCGGTGATGGCGTCTTCCAGGTCGTAGGCCTTGCAGCTCAGCAGCACCAGATCGGCACGGCCCCAAGTCGCGGCCTGGTCCGCGGTGATGGTCTGCACGGGCAATTGCGCATCGCCGTGCGGGCTGCGGATCACGAGACCGTGTTCGCGCAACCGCGCCGCGCGTGCTGGCCGCACCAGGAAGGTCACGTCTGCGCCCGCCTGGGCGAGCCGGCCGCCGAAATAGCCGCCGGTGCCACCGGCGCCAAGCACCAGAATCCGCATTGCTGTCGTCATGGGGTTCGTTTCCATCGAGGAGAAGATAGGCAAACGATTCTAGGCCTGTTCGCCCGACCCTGCAGACGGCGCACCGCGCGCGCTAAAATGCTGATTTTCCTCACGATTTGACGCCCGTTCGGCCATTATTCAGCGCTGGCGGGGTCGAGATGCCATGACGTTTTCCAATAATTTCCACCGCCTAGAAACCCGTCTGCAGTCGCAGGTCGGCCGCGCCATCGGCGACTTCAAGATGATCGAAGACGGCGACACCATCCTCGTGTGCCTGTCCGGCGGCAAGGACTCGTACACGATGCTGTCGGTCCTGATGGCGCTGCAGAAGCGCGCCCCGGTCGATTTCAAGCTGATCGCGATGAACCTCGATCAGAAGCAGCCGGGCTTTCCGGAAGAGGTCCTGCCCAACTACTTGAAGAAGCTGGGCGTGGAGTATGTGATCGTCGAGGCGGACACGTATTCGATCGTCAAGGAGAAGGTGCCCGAGGGCAAGACCACGTGCTCACTGTGCTCGCGTCTGCGCCGCGGCGTGATCTACCGCACCGCCAAGGAACTGGGTGCCAACAAGATCGCGCTGGGCCACCACCGCGACGACATCGTCAACACGTTCTTCCTGAACATGTTCTTCGGCGGCAAGATGAAGGCGATGCCGCCCAAGCTGGCCACCGACAACGGCGAGCACATCGTCATCCGCCCGCTGGCCTACTGCGCAGAGAAGGAGATCGCCTCCTACGCCCGCGCGATGGAATTCCCGATCATCCCGTGCAACCTCTGCGGCTCGCAGGAAAACCTGCAACGCAAGAAGGTCAAGGAGATGCTGCTGGAGTGGGAGCGCCAGACGCCGGGCCGCATCGACAACATCTTCGCTTCACTGCAAAACGTGGTGCCGTCGCACCTGGCCGATACCGATCTGTTCGACTTCAACGGCCTGACCACGGGCCTGGCGAAGATCGGTGAAGACGCGCTGTTTGGCCAGACTGCTTACGACCAGGCCCCGCTGGTGTTTGCCGGCTCGCATGACGATCGCATCGAGTTCGTGCGGTTTGAGCGCAAGCCAGGGGACAAGCCCGCCGACCAAGCCGTGCCCGGCGAGACAGCCGCAAGCTGAGCGCGGCCCCGTCACACAGGTGGCGCACGCTGCCCACATGCGCCCCGGCGCGCCATGCCGAGCGTCCACCGTCCGCCTGACCGGCGGGCGGGCTAACCGTCTCGGTAATGGCGCGGTTGCAACAATTCCACCGTTTGACCGGTTCAGGGGGAGGGTGGGCCCCATGCTAGAATTTTTGCATCTGTGTCTTATACGCCGCAAAAGCGCCCCGCAGAAGGGTTTGCAGGCGGTCCGGCCATCCTGAGGGGAGGTGGCGGGCGGTGGGTTTCAGGCAGCCATTCCAGGCGCCGGCAATCCGTCGCAGGCTATCGCTTCGAGTCACTCTAGGAACCTCCTTGTGAATATCGTCATCTTGGCTGCAGGCATGGGCAAACGCATGCGCTCCGCCCTGCCGAAAGTGCTGCACCCCCTGGCCGGCAAACCGCTGCTGGCGCACGTCATTGAAACCGCCCGCACCATGTCGCCGACGCGGCTGGTGGTGGTGGTCGGCCACGGCGGCGATCGGGTGCGCGAGATGGTCGGCGCGTCCGACATCGCCTTCGCCACGCAAGACAAGCAACTGGGCACGGGCCACGCCGTCATGCAGGCCGTGGAGCAGCTCGACGAAAGCGTGCCCACCCTGGTGCTCTACGGTGACGTGCCGCTCACCCGCGCCGAAACGCTGAGTGCGCTGGTCGGCGCCGCCGGCAACGACCATCTGGGCGTGCTGACCGTGCACCTGGGCGACCCGACCGGCTACGGCCGCATCGTGCGCGACGCCGCTGGCCGCATCACGCGCATCGTCGAGCAGAAAGACGCCAACGAAACGCAGCTCGCCATCCATGAGGTGAACACCGGCATCCTGGTGTGCCCGACCGCCAAGCTCAAGAACTGGCTGGCGACGCTGTCGAATGACAACGCGCAGGGCGAGTATTACCTGACCGACGTGATCGAGCGTGCCGCCAGCGAAGGCGTGCCCATTACCTCCGCGCATCCGCTGGCCGAGTGGGAAACGCTGGGCGTGAACAGCAAGGTGCAACTGGCCGAGCTGGAGCGCATTCACCAGCGCAATCTCGCGCAGCAACTGCTGGAAGACGGCGTGACGCTGATCGACCCGGCCCGCATCGACGTGCGCGGCAAGCTCACGTGCGGCCGCGACGTGGTGATCGACGTCAACTGCATCTTCGAGGGCAACGTCACGCTGGCGGATGGCGTGCGCATCGGCGCCAATGCGGTGATCCGCGATACGGCCATCGAGGCCGGCGCAGAGATCCTGCCGTTCTGCCACATCGAGCGCGCCAAGGTTGGCGCCGACTCGCGCATCGGCCCGTACGCGCGCCTGCGCCCGGGCACCGAGCTGGCCGAAGACGTGCACATCGGCAACTTTGTCGAGGTAAAGAACAGCCAGGTCGCGGCGCACAGCAAGGCCAACCACCTCGCCTACGTGGGCGACGCCACGGTGGGCTCGCGCGTCAACATCGGCGCGGGCACCATCACGTGCAATTACGATGGCGCAAACAAATTCCGCACCATCATCGAAGACGACGCCTTCATCGGTTCCGATACGCAGCTCGTGGCGCCGGTGCGCGTGGGCAAGGGCGCGACGCTGGGTGCTGGCACCACGCTGACCAAGGACGCGCCCGAGGGCAAGCTGACGGTCTCGCGGGCGCGCCAGGTCACCATCGACAGCTGGCAGCGCCCGGTCAAGCAGAAGAAGGAAGGCTGACAGGGTTTCTCCTGCGCCGAACAGCGGATGCCGCTTCGGCGCGCGAGCATCGATACTGAATTACCGAGTGCGGCGCACATTCAACGTGCTGCCACACCCCAACTGGAGAAATCAACATGTGCGGTATCGTTGGCGCGGTTTCCACGCGCAATATCGTTCCCGTCCTGATCGAAGGCCTGCGCCGCCTGGAATACCGCGGCTACGACTCCTGCGGCGTTGCCGTTCAGCGTGATGGCCAGCTAGAGCGCGCGCGCACCGTGTCGCGCGTGGCTGATCTGGATGCCCAGGCACAGACGAGCCACCTGGACGGCGCCATCGGCATCGCGCACACGCGCTGGGCCACGCATGGCCGGCCGGACACGGTCAACGCCCACCCGCACTTTTCGGGCGACACCATCGCTCTGGTGCACAACGGCATCATCGAAAACTACGAGTCGCTGCGCGAAGAACTCAAGGCCGTCGGCTACGGCTTTGAATCGCAGACGGATACCGAAGTCGTTGCGCACCTGATCCACCAGGCTTACACGTACCCGAGCAGCGCCACGCGCGGCGACCTGTTCGCCTCGGTGCGTGCGTCGGTCAAGCGCTTGCATGGCGCCTATGCGATTGCCGTGTTTGCCCGTGACAACCCCGACGTGGTGGTGGGCGCGCGCGCCGGCTCGCCGCTGGTGGTGGCAATCGGCGAGAACGAATCGTTCCTGGCGTCGGACGCGCTGGCCGTGGCCGGCACCGCCAGCCGCATGGCCTACCTGGAAGAAGGCGACGTGGTGGAACTCACCCGCGACGGCTTCACCGTGGCCGATGCAAACGACAAGATCGTCGAGCGCGAAGTGAAGGAAGTCGGCACCTACGCTGCCGCCGTGGAACTCGGCCCCTTCCGCCACTTCATGCAGAAGGAAATCTTCGAGCAGCCGCGCGCCCTGGGCGATACGCTTGAAGGCGTGCAAGGGTTTGGCCCCGATCTGTTTGGCCCCGAGGCGGCCCAGGTGCTGCCCAAGGTCGATAGCGTGCTGATTCTGGCTTGCGGCACGAGCTACTACTCGGGCTGCACGGCCAAGTACTGGCTCGAATCGATCGCCAAGATCCCGACGCAGGTGGAAGTCGCCAGCGAATACCGCTACCGCGAGACGGTGCCCAACCCGAACGCGCTGGTCGTCGTGATTTCACAATCGGGCGAAACCGCCGACACGCTGGCCGCGCTGCGCCACGCACGCGAACTCGGCCACACGCACACGCTGGCGATCTGCAACGTCGCGACCAGCGCCATGGTGCGCGAGACGCAGCTCAAGTTCCTCACGCGCGCGGGCACCGAGATCGGCGTGGCGTCCACCAAGGCATTCACCACGCAGCTGGCAGCGCTGTACATGCTGGCACTGACGTTTGCCAAGCTGCGCGGCCATCTGAATGCGGAGCAGGAAGAAGACGCGCTGCGTCATCTGCGCCATCTGCCGTCGGCGCTGAATGCCGTGCTGGCGCTGGAGCCGCAGATCATCGCGTGGTCGGAAGAGTTTGCCCGCCGTGAAAACGCGCTGTTCCTCGGTCGCGGTCTGCATTACCCGATCGCCCTGGAAGGCGCGCTCAAGCTCAAGGAAATCTCGTACATCCACGCCGAGGCCTACCCCGCCGGCGAACTCAAGCACGGACCGCTGGCGCTGGTGACCGAGCAGATGCCGGTCGTGACCGTCGCCCCGAACGACGCGCTGCTTGAAAAGCTCAAGTCGAACATCCAGGAAGTGCGCGCGCGCGGCGGCAAGCTGTACGTGTTTGCCGACGCCGATACGCAGATCCAGTCGAGCGACGGCATCCAGGTGATCCGCATGCCGGAGCATTACGGCCAGCTCTCGCCGATCCTGCACGTGGTGCCACTGCAATTGCTCGCGTATCACACGGCACTGGCGCGCGGCACGGACGTCGACAAGCCGCGTAACCTGGCGAAATCGGTGACTGTCGAATAAGTTTTGGCCGGCGCAGAAACAGACTTAGCGATTTGAAATAGTTGTTGCGTCGCGTTTCCGAAGTTGTTGCGCCGCCGTCCTGGAATCCCTTATAAACATTGGATTTGTGGGCGGCGCAACAACTAATTGAAACTCTAGGTTGGCGAGGGAGACGTCCGGGTTTGCGTCTGCTGTTCTTCTCTGCCAAGCCCGTCTTGTGCGCTCACGCGCGCCCCGGCGCTTCCCAACCTCAGCCTCCAACTTCACTCGCGCGTCGAGATACGTATATCCCCCTCCGTAGCGTCGAAACCGTGCCGTCTTGCACGAACGGCGGCCGACACTTTGGGGTAGCTCGTGCGGATGACAATTGAATGTTGTTCAGGCCTGCTCTCAGCGGCTCTGAGGTGGCGTGCGTCTCGAACCCCCACTAGGTCTTCTAAGCGCATAGTTTTTCATGCCGCCCGGGTACTGCGCCGCTTAGGCTTGCTCAACGCTGTGTTGCTACCGACCGCTTGAGACTCAGCCAACTGCTCTCGAGGGTCAGAGAAATCTATCCCTATACCGGCCCCGCGAACGCGCTCGAACGCGGCGAGCCCAATCTCTGCTGGGATACCGTGGCCGCCCAATACGCACGCCACGGTTTCCTCATGTAGCGTTTGGCCAAGCCGATAGCCGGTAGCCGGTAGTGTCGCAAGCAGATTTGTGGATCTCGGTCTGCACCTTCCAGTAGGCTGGCGTGAACAGCGCTTCATGCCTCCCCCAGGGCACCCCGGGTAGGACTTCGCTGTCGATAGGCGGCAGCGTTATGCGTTCGTAGCGCTCGTCAATGAATAGTTCGGCGATTTGCATGTGATGCCCTCCATTGTTGCTGACGTGCAGGTATGGCGCGGAAGATGTTGCTCCGCGGCTGGCATTGGCCAGGATGCCGCTCTCGCTAGCGTGCGTTAGTGAGGCGCTACGATGCAAGGGACCAAGATCTGACTTAAGAAACTTTCAGATCGGTTCCCATCCGATGGGGGATGCGCACCACATTGTGTTCCTCTACCATCCCGCCCCAAGTCCAAGAAGGGGCGCCTGACATCTTCCATTGATGGCCATGCAGCGACCCCGCTAAACAACAGGTTTGGGGAGTTCTGCAATGCGCGAGCCGGTATCGGCCAATGCGCGGCCCGCGCTTGCGCAGCCGCGTGCCGCTGTACAACAAGAACAAGGCATTCCGGGCGGTGACGATACCCTTGTCAGTCGTACTGACCGCGCCAGGCGCTCGGTTCTCGCCCGCACCATTGCAGGTGCTGTTGCCGTCCTCAGCTGGCTGGGCCCCGTACAAATTTCGTGGCAGGCCGCTCAACAGAGCGCGGCGATCATTGCGACACATGGCAACGATGCCAGCGAGTCACTTCGCAACCTGATCGCGTCGTGGCAAACCACGGGCCGCATTCTCGTTCGTTGGGGTATCCAGCAGGCCGAAGCCGCGCCAATTACCGACCCCACCGCCCCCATCCGTTTCACGCCCGCCATTACCCAGACGACGACGGGTGTCCCGACCATTAACATCACGACGCCGAACCAGGCGGGCCTGTCGTACAACCTGCTGCAGTCGCTGACGGTCGACAATGGCGTCGGCTTGGTGATGAACAACAGCCTCGCCGGCGGCGGTACATTCCTGGGCGGCAACGTCGCGGGCAACCCGAATCTCGCTTCCTCCGGCCCAGCGTCAACCATCCTGACGCAGGTCACGGGCACCGCACCGATCCGTATCAACGGCACGGTCGAAGTCTTCGGCGCGCCGGCAAGCGTCATTTTTGCGGCACCCGCGGGCGTGTATCTCCAGGGCGCGGGCTTTACGAACACGCCCGCAGTGAGCCTTGTCACCGGCACGCCGCAGTTCCTGAACGGCAGTGGTGCCCCGGTCGGCTTCGACAAGGCAACGGCGATCGGCTACACGGTCAACAGCGGCCGCATCCAGATCGACCCCGCGGCGGGTAGCCCCAATGGTGCGGGCATCGAGGGCACAGTGGGGGCGATCAATCTGATCGGCCAGACGATCGGCGTTAACGCGCCGCTGTACGCCGGCAATCAGATCAACCTCATCGCCGGTAACCAGCAAGTGACGCCCGTGGCCACGGGCACCGGCCGCGCCGGCTCCGATTGGCAGGTCAGCAGCACCGGCCAGAACAACGCCGCTATCAGCGCGACCGCACAGAACGGCCTGGCCATCGACGCCACGGCGTTCGGCGCCATGACCGCAGGGCAGATCAAGCTCATCAGCACGGCGCAGGGGTTGGGCGTGCGGGCGGCGGGCGATTTGGCTGCCAACACGTCCAACGTCAATATCGACGCGAACGGCAACGTCACGGTCGGTAATGTCTACGGGCAGCAAAACGTCGGCATTGTCTCGACCGGCGCGGTCTCCACGACGGGCACGGCGAAGGCGCAGCAAGACGTATCCGTTTCTGCAAGCGGTGATGTCAATGTTGGCGGTGCCACGCAGGCGGGCAACAATCTGGCCCTGAACGCGGGTGGCAATCTCACAGGTTCCGGCAATCTCTCGGCAACAAAGGCACTTGCCGCGACGGCGGCCAACAGCGTCAATCTGACCGGCAATCTCAACGCCACCTCCATCACCACCACGGCCCAAGGTCTGGACGGCACAGGCGACGTTACGCTGGGCGGCACCGTCTCCGCGCCGGGCGCTATTGCGCTGACAGCGGCGCGCGACGCGAGCGTCGCGGGGCAACTGACCGGTGGCAGTACCACGACGATCAACGCAGGTCGAAATCTGGCGGTAGCTGGCGCCATTGGCAGCGTTGGCGACCTCACACTAGCGGCCGCCAACGGCACGCTGTCCACGACAGGCTCGGTCACAAGCCAGGGCAACCTGAACGCCAGCGCGGGACAAGACGTGAGCCTCGGTGGCACCACGGCCGTGAATGGCAACGCGACCATCCACGCTGCGGCCGGCAACATCACAACGGTCGGTACGCTTGATGCGGCGAAGGACATCGCGCTCACCGCTGGGCAGAACGCGACGCTCGGCGGCGGCGCCCAGGCCCGCGGTAACCTGAACGTCACCACTGGCAACACCGTCAGCGGTGCCGGCAATCTCACCGCGAGCCAAGCGATTGGCATTCAGGCGGGCGGCAGCATCGGCGTCAACGGCGACGTCAAAGCGAGCCTGATCGCGATGCAGGCGGCGGGTCATGACGGCATCGGCGACATCACGCTGGGTGGCAACGTCAGCGCACCGGGCGCGATTGCACTCTCGGCCGCGCGTGATACCACCATCAACGGCAGCGCGGTCTCTGACAGCGACCTGAACCTCGCGACGCAACGCAATCTCACTGTTGGCGGCACGGTCGGCAGCACTACGGGCAACGTCAGTCTGACAGGGCGCACCGGCGCTGTGACCACCAGCGGTGCTGTCCTGACCCCCGGCAACCTGAACGTCACCTCCGGCACCGACACGCACCTGGGCGGTCTTGTCAGCGCAGCGGGCACCGCCACCGTCAACGCGGGCAGCAACCTGACCACGTCGGGCCAGATCGGCAGCAACGGCACGCTCACGTTGAGCGCAGGGCAGAACCTGACGGTGGGCGGCCAAGTCGGCAGCGGTGTCGATGCCAACTTGCAGGCGGGCAACGCGGTTGCCGTGAGCGGCGCGGTATCCAGTACGGGCAACACCAGCGTGACGGCAGGCCAATCCGTCACGCTGGCAGGCGACGTCGCCGCTGGTGGCAATGCGTCACTCTCTGCCAGCCAGACGACTACGGGCACGGGTAACTTGAGCGCCGCCCAGACGGCCACCGTCACCGCAGGCAGCATTGACCTTGGTGGCCAAGTCAAGGGCAACCAGGTCAACTTGACCGCCAATGGCACCGGCATTTTGGGCGACGTGCACCTGGGCGGCGCTGTCAGCGCACCGGGGACCGTCTCAGTCTCCGCCACGCGTGATGCGACCTTGGATGGCGGAGCGGCGGCCGGCACTGACCTGCAGGCCACGGCCGGACGCAACCTGACCGTCAACGGCACAGCCGCCAGTGTCGGGGGAAATGTCAGCCTGAACGCGCAGACCGGGCAACTGACCAGCACCGGTTCTGTCCTCGCCTACAACGGTAACGTCAACGCCAGCGCGGCCCAGGACTTGAACATCGGTGGCGCCGTCTACGCTGGGAAGAACGCGACGCTTGCGTCGCAGGCCGGCAGCACCACCGTTTCGGGCAACCTGGCGAGCCAGGGCAAGACCAGCATCAGCAGCGGGCAAAACACAACCCTGACCGGTCAGCTGCAAACAGGTTCCGACCTGCAAGCCGGTGCCACTAAGGCGCTCACTGTTGGTCAACTGAACTATGTCGGCGGCAATGCGACACTGCGTGGTGCAAATATCACGGTCGGCTCGCAAGCGAACCAGGCCAATGTCGTGCAAGGCACGCTGGATGCGGTTGCCACCAACGGTTTGACGCTCACCGGTAGCAGCAATGCAGCCAACCTGACGCTGGGTGGTGCGGCCGTCAACAACCAAGGCTCGACGCTTGCCACCCAGCAGGCCACCGTCACCACCGGTACGCTCAACAACACTGGCACGCTCGCGGCGAACCAATTGACCGTCAACGCGACCGATGTGGTGAACCGCGGAACCGTCGGCGGCCAGACCGTCAACCTGACCGCGACCAATAGCGTCGATAACGCGAATGGCCTCGTGGTTGGCACGCAGACACTCAACGTCACTACCAACACGCTCAAGAGTAACCAGGGCGGTACGTTCTTCGCGGGAGACCTGAGCGGGCAATCCCCAACCACGGGAAACATGACCTTCACGGTCAACGGCGGCGCGGGCAGCTTCAACAACGCTGGCGGCCAAGTACTGGCGGGCAACAACCTGACGGTCAACACCCCGAATCAGGGGTTCGATCCGTCGGCGGCCGCCACCGGTACGCTCAATGCCAACAACCTTCTGACGGTGTCGGTCCAGTCGATCAACAACACGCAGACGTGGAACGTGCAGGGTTCCAACGTGGCGATCAATGCCGCGCAGGGCATCACCAATAGCGGCACGATTCAGAAGGCGGGCGACCTGTCGTTGTCCACTGCCGGCACGTTGGCCAATAGCGGTCAGATCGTGGGCGGCGCCAATGTGTCGCTGTCGGCCGGCAATCTCGCCAATTCCGGGACGATTCACGCTGATGGCAATCTGGCGCTCGCCGGCAATATCCAGAACAGTGGGACGACTGAGGCGCTGGGCAATATCACCGTCACCGGTTCCAACTACGACAACCGGGGCGGCAAGACCCAAGCCAATGGCGACCTCAAGTTTGACCTGAGCGGCACGCTGAACAACGTCGCCAGCACGATCGGCGCCAACGGCAATATTCATATCGCCGCGCAGAACGTTATCAACGATCGTAGTGGCCCGGTGGATGCCGGCAGCAGTTTCGGCAAGGTGCTCAACGACTCACTGCTGAACTCGACGATCATTGGCAGCTACGCACCGTGGGTGAGCACCGGCAGCTGCGACACCTGCTCCAGCCCGTATGCGCCCGGCCCGACCACGAACCTGACAATTGGCGATCTGGCACGCACGCCGGACGGCGCATCCGTGCAGTTGGCGACGGGTTACATCGGCGTCTATTCGGGGGGCGGCGACAATGGCGCCTCGCTCGGCTATGTCGACATGTGGCATCTGCTGCCGGCGGGGGCTCAATCGGGCACGCAGTCTGTAGCGCTGCCGACTGTAGACCGCACCATCATCCGCCAAGCCGACGGCACCGCCGGTCAGATCGTCGCCGGCAAGGCGATGGACATCACTGCCGCCAGCCTTTCAAACAAGGGCGGCTTGATTCAGGCGGCGGGCAATGTCACGCTCAACGTAGGCACGCTGGACAACAGTCGTTCTGCAACGCTGACCAGCAGCGTGACGGATGTCGTGAATGCGGGCGAGTACGCGGCGTTCATCGCGCAGCTCCAGCACATGGGGCAGAGCGGCTCCAATGGCGTTGTTGATCCGTTCCAGCCGCGCCAACTGCAGTACGGCCAGCCGCAGGGTTATCCGTCGAGCTGCGATAGCTGCACCACGCCGGCACCGACGGCGTCCCAGGTGACCTTGAACCAGGATGCCTCCGGCAACACGACATCGGCGCCGAGCCAATCCTCGGTGACGCAGACGCTGGGCAAGGCGGGACAGATTCTGAGTGGCGGCAATCTCTCGCTCACCGGAAACGGTGACCTGGTGAACGCGGGGGACATTGCAGCCGCCGCCAAGGTCACGATCACGACGCCCGGCACGTTCACCAACCAAGGCGCCTATATCAGCCAGGTCACCACTACGCCGGGCTGCCTGCCGGGAGCCGCTACCTGTAAGGAAGGTGGCGCTCATGTGGATACCCTCGCCTGGCAACAGACCCCCAATACCGTAGCAGCTGGTGACACGCTGACCGTCAACGCCGCGAACATCCAGAACAACAATGGCACGTTGGCCGCTGTCGGCAATGTAACGTTGACGGCCACCAATGGGCTGACGAACACGTCCGGCGCGATCCAGTCGACGGCGGGTGATGTCACCATCAGTGCACCGACGGTGGTCAACACGACCATGGCACCCGTGACGCTGCACAAGAGCTACGGGAACATGAACCCGAGCTACGCGGGTGGCTGTAACGCCGGGGGCACCTACAAGGAAAGCCAGTGTGCATCGGATGAGATGACACAGGCGGGCCCCGCGGGCGTCATCTCGGCCGCACGCGACGTCAAGCTGTCGGGTACTACGCTGACCAACAACGGGGCGCTGATTACCGGGGGCCGCAATGTCACGGTCAGCATGGCCGGTGGCATTGACAACACCAGCATCGCGCTCAACGCCAACTGGCATGGGTTGTGGGTCGAAGAGACGGGGCTGTTCAGTTCGGATATCCGCCACAACACCAGTGGCGTTGCGGTGCTCGGCAACTTGGCTTCCGGGATTCAAGCCGGCAATGCACTGTCGGTGACCTCCGGTGGACAAGTGCTGAATACCGGCAACTTGCTGGGCAGCACCGTCGACGTGAGCGGAGCCGCGCTAACCAACGGCATTACGAATCCGAATCAACCGACACCGCCGACCGTGGCAGGCAGGCAGGTGATCTCGTTGGCGCCGCCTCCGGGTCCGACTGGAGCGCTGCAGGCAGCAAGCACTGCGGGTAGTGGCCCGACGGCTCAATCGGGAGGCGCGGCTCCGACCACGTCCGGTGCGTCCGGTGGTGCGCCGCAAGCGAATGTGGCTCCCGTGCAAGCGCCGGTCTGGAGTTTCCAGCCGGCAATCGTAACGACGCCTGCGGCACCCGGCAGCTCGCAGGTGACCTGGCACTTCAACGCGCCGGCGGCTGGCAATACGACCAGTGCGCCGACTCCCAGCGTCAACGGCGCGACCTATCTGAACCAGAACCCGGCGACCTCGGTGTTGGCGGGCGTGACGCCGAATTCCCTCTTGGCGCAGTTGCCAGCCAATCTGCAGCCGGGCAGCACACCGTTCTACTTCGATCCGTTTACCGAAGACCAGAAGCTGTTGCAGGCCGCTCAGCAGCAAACCGGCCAGAGCAGCTTCATCAGCGGCCTGACGTACGACAACCAGAATCAGCTGTCCGTCACGGATCAGGAAAAGCTGATCCTGTACAAGGACGCAGCTGATTACGCAAAGGCACACAACATCCAGCTCGGCCAAGCGCTGACGCAACAGCAGATCGCCGAGTTGGATAAGCCGATGTTGTGGTACGTCACACAGCAGGTGCCAGACCCGAACTGCAATACGGTCGCCAGCACCGCTTGCCCGATGGTGAGCGCACTGGTGCCGCAGCTTTACTTGCCGGCAGGCTACGCGGATGCCATCACCCAGCCGGCGGGTGGCGTGATCGCGGGGCAGAACGTCAACCTGAACGTCGATGGCACGCTGCGCAATAGCGGCCAAGTCACCGCCAGTGACACGCTCAACGTCAAGGCCGGCACGATCGATAACGCGCCGAATGTGGTGGACATCGGTACGTCGGCCTACAAGGTGGATGGCGGATGGCTGCAGGTGACCGGCACGCAGGTGCAGCCGGGCGGGTTCATGAGCGCGGTGAACCTGAACGTACAGGCCAATGCCATCAATGCGGTCAACGATGCATTCGTTGTGCGCAACGCGGATGGGTCGGTCGATCAGACCCGGACTGATGCGCTGATTTCGCAACTGCAGGCGAATCTGGGCGGGAACTACACAGCCGGAACGGTCAAGGACGACATCCACCAGGACTTCATTAAGGAGCAGAGTGCTCTGCCGACCTTTGTGGTGATGGTGATCGCACTGGTGGCCGCAGTAGTGACAGCGGGCGCCGCTGCTGCTGCAATCGCCGCGGCGCAGGTTGCCGCAGCAGAAGCGGGTATGGCTACGTTGATCGCCACAGGTTCGGTCGAAGCCGCTACTGCCGCGGGCGGGATCATGGCCAGTTCCGTGTTTGCGGCCGGAGGCATGGCGAATCTTGCGATTGCCGGGGCGCTTGGCGGAATGGCGGCGAGCGCAGTCTCTCAGATCGGTCTGAATGGTCGCCTTGATCTTGGGCAGACGTTGATTGCTGGCGCTGCCGGGGCTATCACCGGTGGTGTCACGGGGTACTTTGGGGCGAACTACGGTATCGATCGTCTGCTCGCATCGACTGCAGCAGGTTGCGGTACTGCGGCTATGTCGGGTGGTGACTGTAAGTCGGGAGCCATCTCCGGTTTTGCTACTGCGGCGATTGCATGGGCGGGCGATGCGATGCGGCAGAATCAGGTCGAGTCGTCGCGCCAGTTCAAAGGCATAGCCGACGAGAATGCTCCAGAGAAAGGCTTGGTTACTAATGTGAGCGGACCTAGTCAGGGTATTAATGGTGATGGCGTGAAGCTGGCGGGCACTCGGGTCAGTTTCGATGATCTCCGAACAGTCGGGAATGTAGTGCCGGGTCCGGACGGCACCATGTTGTTTGAGGGAACGCAGATCAATCCGCTCACGGGAAAGGTCTATACGCTTGACGGAGCGTTGACTCACTTTGGCGGGGCCACGGGCGGGGCTCAAGGATTGGCGGGAACGTTGGGAAGTTACTCCTATTCGTCAGGGACCGTTGTTGACAAGTTGCTTGAGTCTTTTGCTGGGCCTCATGATTTTATGGGTAGTATTTTTGCTTACGATAAGATCGGAAATTTGAAGGAGGGGATGAGCGCTCTTCAAAGGAATCTTTTCGAAATTCAAACGGATATCGATATTCCATTGTCTGCGCCATTTGCTGGGACGACATTCCTAAATCAGTACGGATTGGATTGGTCGACATTTAGGCGTCAATTTAACCAGTCTCAGGAAAAAAGATGAGACCCATTTCAATTGTTTCATCAATCGCAATAGTCGTGGCATGTTCCGGCTGCCTGCATGCTCCGCCCAACTATCCCGGCAGTGGAGCCGGGAATCCCGATCCCGTCAAATACGCCGGTGAATCGTGCGTGGACCTATCAGGTAGGTACGAAGGTACTGGCGAGATAATTGATGGAGACCCCGGTTCACTACAACGAGATCGGATTTCGCGACTCGACAGAGCTTTTCCCTTTTCAGATAACCAACAGTTGGCCGATGTGCGTGCCGCCGCTGACCGTGGCGACGGGTTCAAGGCGTATCCGGTCCAGGGAGTGGTTGAGAAGAATTCTGACCGAACGTTCCGCGTGACTTTCATCTATCCGAACAGTCGGAAAGCGGTCTTTTCCCCTTCATTTGAAGATACTAGGAAATATGTTTGTACGGGTAGTAAGGGAAAGATCGTGTGGGGTGGTGGGGGGCAGCAAAGCAGATCGGAGCTTGGTCCCAATCAGACTGATTTTATGGCGGCGCTTTACCTCGACGAAGGGGGAAATTTGATTGCCGAAGATCGCATGCAAGTGCATATGAGATTGAGATTGTTCGATATACCCACTGGGACGGCGCAGCATTACACGGTCTATCGATTCAAGAGGTTGCCGTGAATAACCAAGATCGAAACGATGCTTAAGGAACAGAATAAGAATGCGCTTAGAAGCTATCGAACCTGATCTTGCGGGAAAAATTAGAACGTGTGACAGTGGTCGGCAGCGGAAGGTCGTGTTGTTAGCGTGCCAGTTCGCCATGAACGCTGCTCCAGTCAACAATGCAGTTGTGACGCGGGCATTGTCGGCGCTGGAGCACGATCAGCGCTTTACCGGTGAACAGATTGCGGAATTGAATCGCCTGCTGCAGGAGCTTGATGAGAGATATTTTGATCTACAGGATCAAGCCGACGATGATGCGGAAAAGCAAATTGAGGCGCTTCATTGTTTTGGGCAGGCGCGGGCGGTGTCGGCTTTGCTTTTCAGTCAAGACCCGGACCCTGTGGTGGCCTCGATGGAGGCGGTGTATGAGGCGTCCACCACAACAGATAATTCAGTGGACCTGTTTGACGCAGCCATTCAGCAGTTGTCCGGCCAGTAGCTCAAATAGTGTGCGCATTTTTCGCTATCTAGGTTTGCATCGCAGTCGGGAGCGCCTTGAGCTTACGCCGAAGCGGTGAGGCCTTGCCCGGCCCCCTTCCAGCTCATCATGGCTTGGCGAACGGGTGAACCGACGTCGAGCGAGTTTAAAAACCCTATTTGCGCCGATGCCAACTTCAACTGTTTTCGTTCACCCAACAAAGCGGGAGCGCAAAGTGAAGGCAGGCTTCTATTGGGCTGCGTTGTTGTTTGGAACCGCTTGGGCGTACTCGGAGGGGTTGATTGCGCATGGCGGCCGACTGGTTGCCACAGACGCGATGGCTGCCCTGATCGCTCTCTATGGAGACCAAACCGGTCACCCATTGGCGATTGCCGGTGCTTTGCTGCTGTTCATCGCCAAAAACTTCTACTGCGCAATCCGTGGGAGCCATTGGGTGCGGAGATCGTTACTTCAGCAAGGCTACAGGGCACTCATACAGCGATCCGGTAGCCAAGTCAGCGTCGTGTGACGCGCGATGTAGAGGCCAAGTGCCACCACATCAACAAAAAGAGCAGTTTCAGGGGGAAGTTTCCGTGCAGTCACAACACCGTCCAGCCACGCTGGCCGCGCTCATTGGCCTATGCGCCGTTTTCGTGCCACCGGTCGCCGTGGCGGCCGGCGTCGTTACCGATGGCGGCACAGCCACGTCGGTAAGCACCGGCACCAACGGTCGCCAAACCGTCAACATCGCCCCCAGCGTTGGCGGTGTCTCACACAACACCTACACGTCGTTCAACGTGGGCACGGCAGGCGCCGACCTGAACAACACCACGGTCGCCGCCCGCACCATCGTCAACCAAGTCACGAGCACTAACCCATCACTCATCCAGGGCAATATCGCCGTGCTAGGCCCGCGCGCTAACGTGATCATTGCCAACCCGAACGGCATCACGGTAGACGGCGGCTCGTTCACCAACACCGGCAACGTTGCGCTCACGACGGGCCAGGTGTCCTTCAACGACTTCACCAACGGCACCGGCCAGTTGCAACGCAACGTGGTGCTCAACACCAGCTCGGGCGCGATCAACATCGGCCCGGGTGGTCTCGCTGGAGCGATGCTCAACCTTGAACTGATCGCCAAACAGGTGCGCGTGGCTGGTGCCGTGCAGAACAGTTTCACCAACCCCAATAGCAAGGTCCGTATCGTCGCCGGGGATAGCCGGGCAGAAGTCGACACCAGCGTCTCGCCCACCGACAACCTGGACCCCTGGGTCAGCTACAGCAGCACGGGCAGCGGTACGCCGCTGGGCTACGCCATCGATATTGCGTCGGGCGGATCGCTGACCGGTGGCCGCATCGAACTGATCGCCACCGACCAAGGCGCTGGTGTGCGCCACGCTGGAGCCGCCTTCGCCACAGCAGGGGATTTCGTGGTCAGCGGCTCCGGGGATCTGCAACTCGCCAGCGGCACAGTGCAGGCGGCCAACGACGTGCTGATTGGCTTCGCCGGTCTGACGGGCAACGGCGCCCTGACCGCCGCCCGCAACCTTCAGATCGCTTCCAATAAGGTGCACCTTGACAGCAGCACCCTGTCGGCGGGCACGGCCGTCCAGGCTGGCAGTATCGTCATCGGCAGCACAGGCCAAGTTCACACCGAGCCCGTCACCATCGACCACAGCACGCTGAGCGCAACCGGTGGCGTTGGTCTGTTCGATGCAGGTGCCGGCGTCTCGATGACGGCGACCCAGTTGAACGCCACGCAGAACGTGATCGCGCAGGTCATTTCCCTGACGCTAGGTTCCGATGCGTCTGGCACGAGCCAGTGGACTTCGCAACAGGGCACGTTAGCGATCACCGCGCCCGGCGCAGTGCAGCTCACCGGCAGCAAGATCGATGGCGTGGGTGGCACATCCGTTCAGGCGGGTTCAATCGCACTGATGTCCGGAAACGGCAACGCGAGCACCGCGCAGTCCTCGGGAGGCGACGTTACGCTCAACGCCACGGCTGGCTACAGCCAGACCGATTCCAGCGTCATCGCCGCAGGCAACGCCACGATTCACGGCAGCAGCGTCGCCATCGCGTCGTCTGCGTTGCCGGCCGCCGTCGCGGCCACGGCTGGCGGCGTACTGATCCAGAGTGATACCGATCTGACGAACACGGCGGGCCTGATCCAGGGCCAGACGCGCAATACCGGTGCAGCAGCCTCCGAGGGTGCCGTCACGCTGCTCGCCGGCGGCACGATTCGCAACGATGCGTCGGCAGGTACGCAGGGCATCCTCTTCGGCAAGAACGACGACGTGGTGCTGCGCGCCGGTGGCGACATCGTCAACCACCAGAGCCGAATTTTGTCGAACGCCAAGCTGACTCTGGCTGCCCAGGGCGATGTGCAGAATCTGCTCGACAAGACCATTGGCGCGAACAGCGAACAGCCGGCGACCTGGACCAGCAGCGGCACCCGCTGGCTCTTCTTGCGCAACCACAGCACGGGCTTTGACGTGGACTACGGCAGCATCCCGGCAGTCGGGCAGGTTCCGTACCTCGTCTCGCAAACCGGTACTACGATCACCGGGCGCAACGTCAGCAACATTGGCGGGCAGATGCTGGCCAACGGCAGCGCCGACATCAGCATCACGGCCGCGAACGTCTTCCATAACGAAGCGCTGGCCAGCGGCTCAGCGCACTTCAGCCGCAGCTGCATGATCTTCTGCCGCAGCAGCGCATCGAGCACCATTGCGACCACGGGCGGCGCGATCTCCGCTGGCGGAAATCTGACGATCCATGCGGGAACGCTCGCCGAGAACATCGGCGGCCAGGTGCTTTCGGTTGGTGACATGACGGTCACGGCGCCCAAGGTGCGCGCAGTCGGCATCACAGGCTACACCGCACTCGCCCGTGACCGCGGCTTCAAGGCGTTCTTTGGCGACAACTGGGCGCGCCTGTACGCCGCCGATGTGGGCGGCAACTGGCTGACCATTGGCGGGGCGTTGACGATCAACGGCCAAGGTCAGATCGAAGGTGGCACCTTTGACGGGCAGACCGTCACGGCCAGCAACGGCATCGTGACGCTGCGCGCCAGGTCGCGTCAGCCGGTGGCCATTGATTCGCACGTGGGCTTGACCTCGTGGCTGTGGCAGTGAGGCGATGCACATGTTGCTGAAATTCACGCCGCTGGCCCTGGCAGCACTGCTGCTTGCAACGACCACCCACGCCCAGACCCCGCCGCTCGAAGACCCGGCCCAGCGTGCCTTGCGTGAACGCCAGGAGGCCGAGCGCCGCCGCGAGGCCAACCAACCTCCGCCGCAAATTCAGGTGCCGCAGGCTGTGCCGGACGCCGCGAACGTCGAATCCGTGGCTGAGCCCGGCACCACCTTTGCCATTCACCGGATCCAATTGAGCGGCAATACGGTGCTGGACGACGCCACGGTGGCGGGCATCACACGGCCGTTTGTCGATCGCGATCTGGGCACCAACCGCATCAACCTGCTGCTTCGCAGGCTCACCGAAGCGTTCGTGCAACGCGGCTTCGTCACCACGCGCGCCTACTTGCCGCCGCAGAACCTCAAAGAGGGCGTTCTGACCATCGCCGTCGTGCCGGGCAAGGTGGAGAGCCTGCAGATCAACGGGAAGACGGTCCGGACCTCCGTGCCGAACCAGCCGACCGCCAGCGGTACGCAGAACGGTGGCTGGCTGACCGACGCCGGTACCGCCTGGTCCATGCCCACCGTGGGTGAGACGCTAAAGCTGACTGACCTGGAGCAGGGCGTCGACCAGATCAACCGCCTGCGCCGCAACCAGGCCGAGGTGCAGATCCTGCCCGGCCAGAGCCCTGGCGCCTCGGTCATTGCGCTGACCAACCAGCCGGGCGACCGCTTCCGTTTCAACGTGGGAACGGACAACTACGGCAGCCGTGCCACCGGCACCACGCGTTTGCGTGCCGGCATCGATGCAGACAATGCGCTCGGCTTCCAGGAGGCGCTGTCGCTGTCCTACATCGGCACGACCGACACCAATGCCGCCATTGCCTCGGCGGCGGTGCCGTTCGGCTACAACACCTTCAGCTATACCGGCTCGTTCTCGGAGTACAACAACCTCATCGGCGATACGGCGCTCGTCTACGGCCGCACCTTTGCGCACACCTTTGGTTGGAACCGCGTAATCGAGCGCGACCAAGCCGGGCGCACCGCGTTCGACGTTACGCTCACGCACCGGCGCACTGAGCGCGAGGTCAACAATCTGCTGCTCGATCCGCAGTTTCTGACGGTGGTGCGGGTCGCCATCAACGGGCTGCGCAAGTTCGCCGTGAACAACCAAGGCGGCTATGCCACCTGGGAAGTCGGTGTCACGCGCGGCATGCGCACGCTCAGCGCTAGCCAGGATGCCCCAGATATCAGACGTGACGAAGCGCACGGCCAGTTCTGGAAGCTCGATGGCAACGCAAGTACCCAGTTGCCCCTTCCGAGCCTTGGCAAGGCTGCGTTGGCGTACCGCGGCCAGGTGTCTGCGCAGTGGTCGAATGTGGCGCTGTTCGGTTCGGAACAGATCTTTGCGGGTGGCATGAGCTCGGTTCGGGGCTTCCGCGAGGGCCTCATCAGCGGAGACCGGGGACTGACCTTGCGCAACGAAGCCGTGTGGGCGAATGCGCCTTCGGCTGGGGGCGTGCGGATCGAGCCCTACGTCTTCCTGGATGGCGGCCAGACGCAGTTGGTGGCCACGCAGCACTGGCAGTACCTGGCGGGTACCGGTGTAGGGGTGCGGCTATCGGCGGCTTATGGCAAGAATGTGCTGACCAGTGAGTTGCTGCTTGGCCGTGCGCTGGTGCAGCCGGCCGAGCTCGGCGCCAAGCCGACGGTCCTGTTGGCGACCTTGAACTGGACTTATTGAGCAACGGGTACGCCAATCCGACACCTAGGATCATGAACATGAAGATTCCCAAAGGCGCAATGATCAAGGCTGCATACCGTTCAGCCTTTCAAATTCCATTGCGTCACCCTTTGCTTACGGTGCTCACCACCGTTGGTCTTCTGATGCTGACCGTAGCGGGTACCAACGGGGAGTTCCGACCCTGGTTTTTCATGACGCTGCTCATGATGGCGCAGACACTAGTAACGGTGCCGCTGCAAGTGGCCGGATATCGACTCGTCCTGCGCCGAGAGACGAATAACCAAGCGTGGTCGCTTCAGACGGTCGCCTTCTGTCTTCTTGCGGTGTTGTCGGGCGCAGGGTTCATGTTGATCGCCAAGCTGCGATTGATGTTGGGCTTGATCGGTGCGGTTGGTCAGTTTGGGCTCTATTACCTGTACTACCGCCTCATTCTGGCTTTGCCCGCTTTGGCGACGGATGCTGGACGTTCCCCTCTACGCCTTTCGTGGAATGCGACGGCTGGGCGCGTCTGGTCGATCTTTGTCGTCATGACCGCTGGCACGGCACCCATCATTGTGGCGTCCGTGCTGATGCTGACAACGGGACAGGTCTCTATGGTTGGCGTTTCTCAGACGCCGATTGGATCGGTGTTACAGGCGGCGATCGCAGTGATCTCAACGTTCCTGGTCGTGGGGACCATTTCGGCGATCTATCAGAACTTGCTGGGCGGGTTGGATTTCCCTAGTGGACCTGATGAGGTAGCACCGAGCGACGCTGTCCCACTTGGCTAAATGGCACGCGCCGCTATTGTCGACGCCGACTTTGCACTGAACTTATTGACAAGGATTTCTGACATGAACACAACGATCCACCGCTTCGCCATAACTGCATTGGCCGCAGCATCGATTTCATCCGCATGGGCTGACGCCCTGCCGGCGGGTGCTGTGGCCGTCGTCAACGGCACGCAGATCACGCAAGCCCAGTTGGACCGAGCGATTGCACAGACCGGCGTGGCCGCGAATCCGAACGTCGTACAAGCGCTCAAGCAGCAGCTGATCGCGCGTGAACTGTTCCGCCAGCAGGCTGCCAAGAATGCCGCCTACGAAAAGCTGCCGGCGGTGAAACAAGCCGTACAGGAGGCGCATGACGCGGCCATCACTCAGGCTTGGCTGAAAGACAACATCAAGCCCGCGCCGGTGACGGATGCGCAAGTCAAAGCGCGCTATGACGCGATCGTCTCCAGCCTGGGCGACAAAGAATACAAGCCACGTGTGATCCAGGTGGGCGACGATGTCACCGCCGCGCAGGTCATCGCGCAACTGAAGCAGAGCGGCGATTTCGCCAAGTTGGCACAGCAGTACAGCACGGCGCCGAACAAGACACGTGGCGGCGAGATGGATTGGGTGAGCTTCAAGGTGCCGGCCGAAGAGGGCAAGACGCAGAACTTGCCGCTGGCACTTGCGCGCGAGATTTCCGCATTGCAACTGGGTGCGACCAGCGCTGCCCCAGTCGAAGTGGGTAACCAGCGCTACATCGTGAAGCTCGATGCGATGCGGCCGACGCAAGTGCCTGCATATGACGCCGTAAAGCCGGCCATTAAGCAGGCGTTGGAGACGGCGGAACTCGAACGCGCCACGGTACAGGTAGTCGGAAACTTGCTGAAGACTGCCAAGGTCGTTCAGTGAGGCCCGTCAACTGCAAATCTCGGTGACGCGGTCCGGTAGCCGGTCATGGATGGCAACCGGCCGGCATTAACGGTCAGCACAACCTTCACGCACAAGGAGCGCGCGTGCAACAAGTTTTGAGTAAAACCTTTGGTGGGCTCTCCCGCCCGTATTACTTCCGACATTTTGTATTCGGCCTGATCTTTCCCGTCTTCATCTTCTGGATGTTGTCGCACGCGAAGCCATCGTCCGGGCAGCACGCGTTCCCCTTCACGCTCGTGATTATCGCGATCCTCAATACCGTTCTCTATCCCTACGCACGGTTCGTCTACGAGGGCGTGATTGGCTTCTTGATGGGCTCGAACGTGTTGTTCGTCAATGCCTTCATCGCCCTGTGGTGGAAGTTGGTCACGATGGCACTTTGCTGGAGTCTGGCGATCTTCATCGCCCCGATCGGCCTCGGCTACCTGTACTTCCATCACAGCAGGGCACGATAGCCCGTTGGCTACTGAAGGAATCGCTTTGGGACAGAAAGCAATGCCTCCCATGATTTGGCACGGCGGTGACTGGTTCCAGTCGACACCGCCGGTCGCGAGACCATCGCAGCAGGGAGCGGCTCCGGCACCTGATCGGGCTGCGAGACGTGAGCTTTGGGCGGCCCGCGCCTAGCAGCGCAGCGCAGAGCTGACGAGCAGCATGAACCTGCATGAGCGTATGCCGTTGCTTGCGCGGCTTGTTGGCCTCGGTCTTGATCCACGCGGAGAGCTTGGCGGCGTGGCCTTCTTATATCAAAGTGATTTAAGTACTCTGCATGCGAATCAAAAATGATTCGATAGATAGGCTGTTCGTGGCGAAAGCAAATTGGGTGGACGGACGATCCCAGAGGAGGTGGTCATATTGCAAGAGGAGTTCCATGGCCGTCGCTGGCAACGAGTTCTGGTGTGCAGTGATCCCGTGCTAGCGCAAATAGGTGACAAACTGATCCAGCTTCGTCACACGTGCAAGCTTGCTGCCTCACTGAAAGATGCCTTTCTTTTCGAAAGTTTGACATCGTTGCAAATGGTCGTGAGGCATGGGGGCTGAGCCCAGCGCGGTTGCAGAGGCTAGCCGGGCTCCGAAGCCTTAACGGGCGTGGATGTATGCGGTAGTTTTGTACCTAGGAGATGCGCTACCGTTCAACAAACACAAGATGTGTGGCGAGGAAATGAAAGCGTTTCAATCTCGCTGAAATAGTTTGGTTTCTGGGGGGTAAGCCCCTCCAGAAACCTCTGTACTGCAAGGCTTTAAACACCACTTAATGTTTGCGGGCGCGCCAGCTTCGCGCAGTGCTTTTCACCCCCGCTTAGCACCCTGGTTTTTCCTCCGCTCGCGAGCATGTTATGTGGCACGTGCGCTCCCTTCAGTAGTGGAGCGATACATCTCGCGTTTCGTGATGTGTACGCCAGAATGACCTCAACGAGCGCCGGCTACGAATCATCGACGTGTGTCAACTTCCATCGCTAATAGTCGTCCCTCCGTCCACGACGATGTTTTGACCCGTCATAAAACCACCCGCTGGGCTAGCAAGCATGACGGCCACACCTGCGATTTCGTGCGGTTCTCCCACGCGCCGCAACGGGGTCAATGACAGTCGCCGGCTCATGAAGGTGCTGTCGGCAATCAATTCCGCAGCAAACGGCGTGCGGATGAGGCCTGGCGAGATGGCATTCACTCGCACGCCGTGTGGGCCCCACTCAACTGCCAGGTTACGCGCCAGCTGCGCGAGGCCAGCCTTGGAAATTCCATAGAGGCCTATCCTTCGATTGCCGCGGAGTCCTGCGATGCTCGACATCAAGATCACGCTTCCAGAGCCGCGCTGTGCCATGTCCGGAATGACAAGCGAGGTCAACCGAGCGGCGCTATGGAGATTCACTTCCATTACCCGCAGCCAAGTGTCGTCTGTAACGTTACTGAATGGGCCTGCCGGCCCCTGGATTCCAGCGTTGCAGACGAGCGTATCGATGCGGCCATGGCGCTGCAGAACCTCACCAACCAATTGCTCAACCTGGCGCTGGTCGGATACATCGCAAGCAATACCGAACGCATTCAGGCCGCTCTGACACAGGCGAGTCGCCGTCTCAGAACAGGCTGCCTCATCCAGGCCTGAAACAATAACGGTGGCGCCCTGAGTAGCGAGTGCCGTCGCGGTGGCGAAGCCCAGACCGCTCGTGGCGCCTGTAATCAGTGCCACGTGGCCGGAAAGATCAAACAGACTGCGCGCTTCGGTTTTCATACATCATGTGTCAAGTAGGTCGAGCGCTCACGTGTGCCCCTTTCATAGCGAGTCTCGTCAACGATCTGGAACGCTTCTGACCCGCATGGATGATGCGTCGATGCTCAGCGTTCTATTAAAAATATGTCGCCGAAGGCAGCCATGTGGGCTGGCTGAACCGTTTCAGCCCTCCATCAGCGCCCGTTCGATCAACGCCTCGACAGTGCCGTCGTGTTGAAAGCCAGCCGCGACAGCGCGACGATCGATCAGCGGTGGCTGGCGGCCAAACAATCGCTCGATCCCATCCTCGGGGGCATAGCTGATTTGCATCGGGCCGAACCTATGCGCCAGCGCGTCGACTAGCGCACCAACCTCCAATCGCAGCACGGGGGGCGTCCAGACGCGCTCCGCGTGTAGACCGTCCGAAGACAACCGCGCAGCATGTACCAAGTTGTCGACGCAGCAGACACGCGACATCCACCATGCTGTTGCCGATGGCGAGACAGGACATACATAGGGTTGCCCGTGTTGAGCGGCGCGAAAGATCGCACTCATGAAGGCGGAACCATGTCCTAGGGACAATCCGGGCCGCGCCACGATGCCCGGGAAGCGTAACGAGCGGCCATCGACTGAGCCGCGACGCGTCCAATCGGCCAACAATTGCTCGCCAACCAACTTGTGCACGCCGTAACTGATGGTGGGGTGTACCGCCGAATGCTCGTCCATATGCGACGGCAGAGGGACTCCATAAACCGCGACACTGCTGGCAAAGACGACTCGCGGCACGGTCCCATGAACGTTCGGCTGTTTCGCGAGGCATTCGAACAACGCCAGGGTGCCATGCAAATTAATACGGTCGCCCAGATCCCGATTGGCTTCGGCCTGTGCGCCCGGCACACTCGCCAAGTGAAAGACGAGATCCACGGGCTTTGACAGCACAGCATCAAGTGTGTGCGGCGCGCCAAAGTCTCCGTTGATGACAGTAACGCGCGCATCTGCGGGGATGGCGTCGATATGCTGGTCCACAAGCATTAACTCTGTGACGTCGCCTGTGGTAGCGACCCCAGCGCGCAATAACCGGCGAACCAACGCTGATCCTACGAAACCATTGGCACCCGTCACCAAGGCTCTCATCGTTGCTCCTCTTTTGCACTAGCTGCACCCGCTTGAACAACACGCTGCTCAATGATGCCGAACGGCATCTCACCTTCTGCGTCGCGCGCCATCATCCTGACCCGATCGCCGAAGCGCATGAAGCCAGTCTTGGCTTCGCCTTCATCGATGATCTCGATCACACGCCGCTCTGCAATACATGCCGATCCAGCTGTGCGGCTCACATTCGATACCGTGCCGGAGCCGATGATGGTTCCAGCGGACAGTTGGCGTGTACGCGCGGCATGTGCAATGAGGTCGCCAAAGCTGAAATTCATTTCGCTGCCACATGGATGACCAAACCAGTGACCATTCCACTCGATATGCAGACGCAGTTGCACGCGGCCTTCGCGCCAATTTCCGCCCAACTCGTCGGGCGTGATGGCGACCGGCGCAAAGCTGGTCGACGGTTTGGCCTGTAGAAACCCAAAGCCGGTCTTCATCTCGCGTGGCCCAAATGCGCGCAGGCTCCAATCGTTGATCTGCACGAGCAGGCGGATGTGCTCCAAGGCCTGCGTGGCAGAGACGCCCATCGGTACGCGACCGACAACCACACCAAACTCGCCTTCGAAATCGATACCGTCGGCCTCACTGGGCAACGGCACATCCTGCGTCGGGCTGAGAAAGTCGTCGCTCGCACCCTGGTACATCACGGGGATGGTGGCGAAATCTGGAATCGGCGGCGTATTGAATGCGCGCTCCATCAGTCGACCGTGGTTGAGAAACGCCGATCCATCGCACCATTGCGGACTACGCGGCAGCGGTGCCAGACACGCAGCAGCATCGAATGCACGCGCATCGGCAATACGCCCCGCATTGAGATCGTCGTAGCGCGCCTGCAGCTTGGGGGCGACATCCTCCCAACGCTCCAGTGCATCGATCAACGTGGCGGCAATTGGGGCGGCATCGATAGCGCGCTGAAGATCGCGCGACACCAACACAAGGCGACCATCAGTTCCGCCGCCGGGCAATGTGGCGAACTTCATCGCGCCTCCGGTTGCGTCCGGGCCTGCAATGCCTCGGCGATGGCCGGGTCGTACACGCCGTCGATCAGCACGAAGAGCATCCTGCACGGCCGGCTGGAGCGGTTGGCCCAGGCGTGATTGGTGCCACGTTGAATGACCACGCTTCCCGGCGCAAGCGCCACCTCGGAATCATCGAGTACTAGCGTCATCTCGCCATCGATCACCACGCCGTAGTCGATCGATTCCGTGCGATGCATCAGCGGATGCGGCGAATCGGCGCGCACGGTAGATGCATGTGCATCGCCCACCTGGGTGAACGCTTCCTGCATCCGGGTCGCGCCACGCGCCAGGAACTCCGAGGTATCGGGCGGAATATCGACAAATCGAAAGCGCGTGCCTTGCTTTGGCGGCGGCAACATCAGCGCGCCCACGGTGGGATCCGCACCGTTGTCGATCGGCACCGGGTTGCCCGACGTGCTCCACACTTCGTGGAACACCGTGCCGGGAATGGCAGCAATTTCCACCACGGTCGGCAATGGCCCTTGCGAGACGATCACCGCGCGCCCGTCGGCGTCGTGGCCCGTCACGATACGTTGAATTGTTGGAAAGCTCATGCAATGTCCTGTTCAGCGTTGAAGATGGCGACCGCGCGCGTCCACCCCGCGGATGCCCCGCGAATCTTGTGCGGAAAGCAACTGATGACAAATCCATGCGGAGGCAGGGCCTCGAGGTTGTGCAGCTTCTCCAGGTGGCAGTAGCCAATGTCGCGACCGGCCTTGTGCCCTTCCCAGATCAGTGAGGTATCGCCCGTCTCGGCGATCTTCTTGGCGGTGTAGGAGAACGGTGCATCCCAGCTCCACGCATCGGTTCCGGTCAGGCGCACGCCGCGTTCGAGCAGGTACATCGTCGCCTCGTAGCCCATGCCGCAGCCTGCGTTGACGTAGTCGTTGTGCCCATAGCGCGCGCCCGCCCGCGTGTTGACCACGACGATGTCGAGCGGCTGCAGCGAGTGGCCGATGCGTGCAAGCTCTGCCTCCACATCGGCGGCTGTCACCACGTAGCCGTCGGGAAAGTGCCGGAAGTCGAGTTTCACGCCGGGCTGGAAGCACCATTCCAGCGGAACTTCGTCGATGGTGATCGACGGTTTGGCCTCGCCAAGGGTGGCGTCCATGGTCGAATGGAAGTGCCAGGGCGCATCGAGATGCGTGCCGCTGTGCGTGGTGAGCGTGACCCACTCGGCCGCAGCGGCTTCGCCATCGGGGTAGTCCTCGGGCTTCGTGCCGGGCAGCATGGCCATGAACTCGGGCAAGGTATCGGCATGCTTCTGGTAGGTGATCTTCGGTGCCAGCGGCGGCGGGTCGGAGAGCACGTCGTTCTCCAGATAGATGGACAGATCGACAAAGCGTCGAGTTGGCTTCATGCGGAGGCTCCTGCTGGCACAGCGCGGCGTTCAAGACGTGAGAAACACAGCATGGCGGCAATGGCCATCAAGACAGCAGCGATGCCAAGGCTGCCGTAGCCAAGAAACTTGACCAGCGTGCCGCCAAGGATCGGCCCGACGGCGGCGCCAGTCATCAGCATGGCGGGCGTGGCGGCAACGGCGCGTCCGGTGACGTCCAACCGGGCCAGCACACCAAACGCGAAGGTGTGCGTGAAGATCATGACGGCAACGAACACCGCGCCAGCCGCCGCATACGGGGCCAGCGTGGAACTCTGCGTAATGACGAGCGCAAGTGTTGCCTGCGCGAGCGGCCCACCCAGCACAACCCGCCGGGCCGGCACATGCAACTCCAGGAACCCCGCCAGTGGCGCTGGCAGCAGGTTCACCAACCCCGTTGCGATCAATACGGAGGTGACGGCGGCCAGGCCGAAACCTCGATCCACGCCAATGCGTTCGACAAAACTGAACACCATGGCCTGAGTCACTGCCATGCAGGCCACGCCCAGCATGCCGCTCCATACGGTTGGCGAAAAGCTTGGTTCGGCTGTGGACATCTCAAGGTGCGGCGCCTTAAGGGCCGGAAACGCCATCGCGCACACCGCGGCCGCAACCGCCATCACACCCGCGAAGACGCGGAACAGGATCGGTCCACCGTGCAACGCTACCAAGCCCGGTGTCACACCCAGAAAAGCGATGGCAAAGCAGCCCAGCGCCAAGCCCGCCGCAGCAAACAACCGATGCGGATTGCGACTGCGCCCGATCGTGCCGTGCGTAAAGCTCAGGCTGCATCCCACGGCGAAACCCGCAACCGCATGCAAACCCGCCATGGCCGCATAACTGTCGCCCACGGCGGCCATGCTGAGAAACGCCAGCATGGCCACCCCAAAGCCGGCGGATACGGAAGCGCGGGCTGGCAGACGATTCAGGCGCGGCGCGAAGACGACGCTGCTTGCCACGGCCGCCGCCAAAAACAACGTTACCAAGCCACCCGCCTCTTGCGGGTCGAGGTGATAGCTTCCGATCAGGGTGCCAACCCATACCGGCAAGGCGACCATGTCGACCATGCCGGCGCAATGTGCAGCCAGTAGCGCGAACGTGCCCCGGCCGCCCAATCGCGCTGCGCCGCTGGTCTCAAGATTTGATTCCATGGTGGTCTCCGCCGCGTCAGATGGTCTTTGCCAGGCTCATGAGCGTGTCGCGCATGATGCGGGCGTGCTCGGCCTTGTCACCGCCGGCAATCTCGATCTCGCCCAGGCGGCCCGAGTTTTCCACCACCATGCGGCAACGGTCCCAGCGGCGATCCTGGAAGGCTTGCAGTGCGGCATCGAGCGTGGCAGCGCGTTCCAGTTCCTCGGCTAGCACGATGGCGTCTTCCAGGCCGATACCGGCACCGGCCGCCATGTGCGGTGTGGTGGCATGGACCGTATCCCCGATCAGCACGATGCGGCCGCTGAACCACGGGCGCGGCATCAATAGGCTCTCCAGCGGGCGATAGTTGATGAGCGACTGTGCCGAGATCTGCGCGCGGATGGTTTGCATCAACGGCGCGCTGAACGGTGCGAGCAGATCCGACAGCATCTGCGGCCAACGTTGCGGGTCGATGTACTCGTTCGCCTCGCGGTCTTCGGTCACGAACAGGTACATCTCGTCTTGCGATACGGGGTTGACGCCTGTCTTGACCTTCTGCCCGAGCCACATCGTTGCGCACGTAATGTCTGCGGGGCGAGGAACCACGGCACGCCAGACACCCTGGCCGGTGTACTGCGGCGTGGGTGCATTGGGAAACTCTGCCTCGCGCACCTTCGAGTACAACCCATCGGCGCCGATCACGAGGTCGTAGCGACCTTGCGTGCCATCGGTAAAGGCAACGTCCACCCCGTCGGCGCGTTGCTCAATCGCCGTGAATGTGCAGCCCAGGCGCACCTTTACGCCCGCAGCGACTGTCGCCTTGGCCAGGATGTCAGCCAGCGCCGGACGCATGATCGCGCCGCCGCCCGGCACATCCGGCCCGGCCACACGCGGCGTGGGTAACTGCCCCAGCGCCTGGCCGCTCGCTGTGAAAAGATTGACGCCATCGCCACAATAGCCGCGCTCTCGGAATGCATCGAGTACGCCAATAGTTTTCAAGGCGCGCAGCGTTGGGCCGCCGATGCTGATGCCGGCGCCATAGGCCCGCCATTTCGCATCAATCTCGACCATGTCGACCTGCATGCCGAGCTTGGCGCATTGGATGGCTGCGGCCATGCCGGAAAAGCCGCCCCCGATCACGAGGATCTTCTGCACTGGGGATGTCATTGTGGTGTCTCCTTGTTGTCTGGCATCAAGAACACGGTGCCGCTTCCGGCAACCTCGATCTTGACGGGCTCCAGCGCTTGTCCCAGGCAGGGGCCAAGAACGCAAACACCGGAGCCGATATCGAATTGCGCGCCATGCGCATGGCAGACGATGCGGGTGCCGTCGCCATTGAGGTAGGCATCTTTGCGCCATGCCATTGGCGTTCCACCCTGATGCGGGCAGGCATCGCGGTAGGCATGAAGCGCCTCGCCTCGCCGCACCACGAAGACAGTGTCCCGGCCGATACCGCGCGGGTCAAAGCCACGCGAATGGCCATCGATCAACTCATGCAACTGGCATAGCGGTACGCGGTTGGATGTCGACATGGCTGAGTTCCGATCCCTCAGGATGCGGCGTGCGCCGCATCGGTTGCCGGCGGACCGCCCGGTGCCCAGTTCTCGCGATGCTGGAACAGGAACAGTTGCGAGGTGTCCGCCCCCATGGGGGCTTCGCGTGCGATCCAGTCGGTATCGTGCAAGTCCATGTCGGCGTCGTATTCCACATGGCAGCCGAGCGGGCTGTTGAAGTACCAGAACCAGTTCGAGCCGAAGCGATGGCGCCCCGGGCCCCAGAACGATTGATAGCCCTTCTCGACCAGTCGCGCCCCGGCCTGCATCACCTCGGTCGGGCCGCCCAGATGAAACGTGAAATGCTCACAGCCCTTCATGAACGGCGGCGTCTCGATCATGAATAGCGTGTGGTGGTCGAGCGTGCCGGCGGGGCGCAGGAAAGGCCCCACGCCGACAAAGCGATCGGTGCAGACAAAGCCCAGGCGCTTGACGTAGAACGCCTCCGCCTTCGCGGCATCCGGCACGAAGTAGACAACGTGCGAGAGCGTGCGGGCCTGCACCACGGCATCGTCGTCCACGCCTACAACGTTCGCCGGCCGCTGCGCAGGTGCGCCCGGTGCGTTGACACGCTCCGCCGGTAATTCCAGCGGGCGGCGAACCGTCACCTGAAACGCCAGTGCAAAGCCCGCATCGTCCACAGTGTGGATGGAGCCATCCGCATGGCGTTCGACGGGGCGGTCTTTCTGCAGCTCTGCGGCAATCGCCTCCAGCGTCTGCTGGTCGGCCACGCCGTAGATGGTCTGGCGCAGGAAGCTCGCGGTGCCGAGCGAGGGCGGCAAGGTCGCATCGTCCTTGTGCGCAATGCGGATGGACGTGCCGTCCAGCGCCTCGAAGCTGCCGCCGGCGGCTGTCACGCCAACCGGCTTCAGGCCGTAGTCGGTCAGATATTGCGCGCACGCGGCAACGTCGTCGACGCCAAACAGCAGTGCATCGGGTCCGATGATGTTCATGGAAGTCCTATCGGTCATGGGTTGATGATCAGGGGGCCGTCCGGCCGCCCAGTGTTTCTGCGACCCAGTCGGCGATGTAGGCACCAGCGTTGGCCGAGTTATCGAAACTGCTGTGCTGCACGCCGCCTTCGCGGTCGGTAAAAATCTTCAGCTCGCGCTTGGGGCTGTTGACGAGTTGCTCATACGTGCGGTGGGCCCAGTGCACGGGAATTTGCGAGTCCTTCTCGCCATGGGTGACGAGGAACGGCACACGAATGCGGTCAAGCACGCCATCCAGATGCACGTGTTCGGCAATGCGCATGAAGGTGTCCATGTCGGGCGCGCCCCACACCCAGCGCACGTGTTCCCAGTAGTGCGGCACGGGAAAGCTTCCCTCGCGCGCCAGGCGCTTTTTCTGCACGTCGCGCCAGTCATGGTTGGCGCCCCACACCACGCCGCACGCAAAGCGCGGCTCGAAAGCCACCGCGCGCGGACAGTAGTAGCCGCCGAGTGAAACGCCTTCCAGGCCGATGCGTTTCGGGTCGATGTCATCGCGCGTTTCCAGCCAGTCGACGATCTTGCTGGCCCACACTTCGGTGTTGTAGACCGCATGCATGTCGTGAAGGCGCAAGGCCTCGCCCGTACCAGGCTGATCAACCACGAGCGACGACACCCCGCGCCGCGCCAGCCACTGCGGCAGCCCGACGCGGTACTTCATCTCCTTGGTCGAGTCCAGCCCGTTGATCTGCACGAGAATCGGGGCCCGCCCGGTCACGCCCTCCGCACGAACATAGAGCGCTGAGAGATGCGCATCGCCATACGGGATCTCCACGCGTTCGCAGTTTTCGCCCGTCGCGGCAATGCCCTTGGCAAACACCGCCAGAAAGCGCTTGTACAGCTCAAGACGGCCTTCCGCGCCGTGCGCTTGCAAGCGCTCGCCGGTGAGGTAGTACGTGGCGGCACGGTTGTACTTGTCGCCGGCGGACAGCGTGCGCCCTCGCGCTTCGTCCTCCGCGGCCAGCTCGCACAGCTTGTCGGCCATGCGCGACCACGTTTCGCGAAACGCGCGCGTACCGGCGGCATCAGGCTGCGTGGCTGCCTCCTGCAATGGTGCGCACATCGCCTCAATTTCGCCGATGCGCGCCCCCATTTCGATGGCAAGATCGACGGACAGATTCCAGACGTAGTTCGTAGGGAAATAGCGGAACATCCCGATTCCTTTGATGCGTTTTCAGATGCCGTTGCCCGGGCCAGGCGGCTTCGCCCACAGCGGGATGGCGATGTTCAGCCACACTGCGCTGCTCTTGGACGTGTTGGCTGCATACACTCCTTGCTGATAGTTGATGTTGATATTGAAGGCGCCCGCGTCGTACGCAATGGATGGCCCTAGTGCCAAGCTGCGGGCACGGTTGTTGGCGACGGTCGCGCCATTCACCTTGTCGTCGGTGAACTGGTTCAGATAGCCGCCCACTACGCCGACTTTCCATTTGCCGAAGTTCCACCCCGCCGTGAAATCCGCCACATAGGCCGAACCCGAGCGGTATCCGGTATCGCCGTTTTCCCGGTTGATGAGAAAGCGGTTGGTCATGCCGACGTCAATGCCGTTTGGCACGTTGTAACGAAACGAGAAGACCGGCTGCCATGATGTGTAGCCCACCGCCACGCTCGGACGGTCCTGGTTGTATGCACCGTTGGCGAGCGCGATATCAAAGCCCGTGACGATGGCGAGGTTGCGCGTGACCGACCACTTCAAGATGGCAGGCGATATCGTGATATTCGACAAGCCGTTATGGCGTTGGCTCTGCCCGACAATGTCCGTATGCAGCGAGACCACCGGCACAACCAGTTGGGAATACAGGCCCGCACCCAGCACGGTGACCGGATACGCCGCCAGCAAGCGCGTCGTCATCGACGGTGCCGAGATACTGAACGGAATCGGCAGTTTGTTGCCGCTGTTGTCGTATAACCCGTTGGAGTGGCTGTAACTGAACTGCTCCAGCACGAACAACCCAGGGATCGGCGGCATGGCTGCGATGCTGGTGCCCGCAGCACCGGCCGGATACGGCGAAACGCCCCCTTCAAATGCATTCGCGGTGTTCGACGCGCCAGCGCGGCCAGCGTCATGCAGCCTGCGGCAGTGCACGCCGCGGCTAGTCGTTTGTTCATGTTGTCTCCTCACTTTTCGACACCTCGTTTCGGGTGTCTGTCTTGTCGTTGAATGCGCGTAACCAAGCCGCTGCCAGCGTCTATTTGGGGCGCACATCATCCTGGGTTGTGCACCGCAATTCGCGTGTGTGCCAGGACGGGTTTAGATTAAGATGCGCTCGCGAATGGCTCAAATTGATTGTTTCCATCCGCTGTATTGGCGCCCTGAATACTTTCAGGGGAAACCCTAGCGCGAGACCACAAGACCACGCTGCGGGGGCTCCCCCAGTCGCTTCGGGAGAAGACCTTCAACGGAGACGGCGCCCATGCGCTTTAACAAGCTCAACCTAAATCTGCTCGTCGCTCTCGACGCGCTCCTGACCGAACAGAACATCAGCCGCGCCGCAGAGAAGGTCTATCTGAGCCAGGCCGCGATGAGCAATGCGCTGGCGCGGTTGCGCGAGTACTTTGACGACGAGCTGCTGGTCCAAGTCGGCCGCAAGATGGAACTGACGGCACGGGCAGAAGGCCTGAAAGACCCCGTGCGCGACATCCTTGTTCGGATCGATGCCACCGTCGCCGCACAACCGGCTTTCCTGCCACGCCAATCGGATCGGATCTTCCGCCTCCTGGTCTCGGACTACACGACGATGACCCTGATGCCGCATCTGCTGCGGCTCGCATACCACCAGGCACCGGGCGTCCGCTTTGAACTGCGCCCGCAGGTCGCCTACCCCGAGCGTGCACTGGAGCGCGGTGAAGTCGACCTGCTTATCATCCCCAAGGACTACTGCCCGGCCGAGCATCCAGCCGAGGTCGTGTTTGAGGAAACCTTTTGTTGCGTGCTGTGGGACCAAAGCCCGCTGGCCAGGGGTGAACTGACCGCCGAGCGCTACATGGGCGCCGGCCACATCGTCGTGCAGCCGGGGGACGAACACTCCGCGCTGGAGCAATGGTTCATGCACAAGCTGGGCATCGTCCGGCGGATAGAGACCACCACATTCAGCTTTGTGGCACCGGCGCACCTGTTGATCGGCACCGACCGGATTGCCACCATGCACAAGCGGCTCGCCGCGCAGGCCGTCCGCAGCCTACCCATCACGATTCGCCCGGTGCCGGTGCCCATTCCTCTCATGGAGCAATCCATGCAGTGGCACAAGCACCGCAGCGCCGATCTTGGCCTGCGCTGGCTGCGTGCGCTCATCAAGGAAGCGGCAGCGGCCATGGACGCTGCCGCGCCTGGTGCATCGCTGTCGGCATCACAATCCACACCGCAGAAATGAAGCCCACACCTTCGCCAAAGCCCGGCAAGGTGGCCATGCCGGACATGCTCAGCACGCTACCGATCATCGACCCACGCTGGTTGCTGTTTGTGCGCGTTGCCGCATCAGGGAGCCTGAGCAAAGCCGCCGCGATGCTCGACATGCCGCAGTCCATGGTCAGCCGCAACATTGCCCAGCTTGAGCAGCAGTGTGGGCAGCGCCTGTTTCGCAGAACCGGTCGCGGTGTCGTGCTCACAGAGTTTGGTGAACAGACACTGCCGCGTGTCGCCCGTCTTGTGGATGAGGCCGACGCTCTTGCCGATGACATTCGCAATGCGCGTGGCCAACCCGTTGGGGAGGTGCTGGTCGGCTTGCTGCCTTCAGCGGTCGGGCAATTTGCAGCGCCGCTGTTCGCCGCCGTGCGCGAGCAACTGCCCGGCGTGCGGCTACACCTGGTGGAAGGTGCCAGCGCGCAGCTTGAGGAGCAATTGCGGGACGGCCGGCTCGACATGGGCATTGTTCTGCGGGAAGACGAGGCGAGCATTGGTGACGCACACGTGCTTGCGCGCGTACCTCTGCATCTGGTTGGCCGACGTGGGGACGCCCTGGTCAGCAAGAGCGATGTCGCGCTGACCGCGCTGGCCGGTGTTCCTCTTGTCGTACCCAGTCGCCCTCATCTGTTGCGTGCACGGCTGGATCGTCTGGCCGCAGACCACTCCTTGCCACTGCAAGTGGCGGTAGAGGCCGATTCCGTCCGCCTGCAATACGAGATTGCCGCAGCCGGCGGCGGCTACGCTATCGCATCGGTGCAGCCCGGCATGCTGGATGCGCGGCTGGCGTCGTCGCAGATCGTCCAGCCTCTGCTTGAGCGCTTCGTGGTCTTGGCGGAATCCCCGCTCCGACCCCACACGCGGGCCACGCTGGAAGTGCGCCGCCTGATCCATCGCGTGGCGGAGTCTCACATCACCTGAGCGGCATTTTCCGCAGCTATCGATCTGGTGCATAGCTGCTTTCGCTGCCAGGCAGTACCTCGCGCAGGTGCGGCCTTCTATAGTCGGCTGGCCGTTGACTTCCACGCCCAGCGCCATGTCCGACCTGCAACCGAGCGAACTGCTCGCCCCCACGTTGTTCCTGAGCGATGCCGATGTCGCATCGCTTGCCGACTGGCCTTCGGCCGTCGCTGCCCTCGCCCGGGCCTACGCCAAACCCACGTCCGACGCCATGGTGCCGCCGCGCTCGATGGCACGCGGTGACGGTATCTGGCTGCGCAGCCTGACCGCCGTGTCGCCGGCCGGCGGCCACATGGGCTGCAAGCTGATCGCGGCATCCCCGCGTGCGCGCCGGGCAAGTTACCTGATCTCGTTGTTTGATCAGCAGACCATGGCCCTGAGTGCATTGGTCGATGGCAACAGGGTCACCGGCTTGCGTACGGCAGCGACCGCGGCGTTGGCGGTGGACCTGCTGGCACCCAATCGGCCGCTGCACGTGGCGATCATTGGCGCTGGCTTTGAAGCACGCAATGCGCTCGATTGCCTGCGTGCGGTGCGCACACTGCAATCCGTGCGCGTATACAGCCCCACGCCTGCGAGCCGCGAGCGCTTTGCCGAATCGTTTCGCACCGCACTGGACATCGCCGCATCGGAGTCGCCTGAAGCGGCTGTGGATGGCGCGGATATCGTCATCTGTGCCGCGCGCAGCCGGGACGAGTCACCCGTCCTGCACGGCGCATGGCTGTCGCCGGGCGCCACGGTGGTCTCGCTGGGTTCCACGCTGCCGGAACAGCGCGAAGTCGACGAGGAAACGATGGCGCGCGCCGCCTGCATCGTGGCCGACATGCCACAGGAAGTCGCCCACGATACTGGCGATGCCATCGCCGCCTCGCGTGCAGGCGTGCCCATCGCCAGCAAGCTGGTGCCGCTGTCGGCGCTCGCTGCGGGAGAGATCAAGCCCCGCCAGGCTGACAGCGACATCGTGCTCTACAAGTCTGTCGGGTCCGCGCTTCAGGACGTCGTCATTGCCGAGATGCTCTTTGCACACGCCAAGGAGCAAGGGCGCGGCGTGCCCCTGCCGGCCAGCATTGTTCCGATCGCCAAATAAATCACCCCCACATTCCCAAGGAGACGCCAACTATGGCCACCTACAAGAAATCCGACGCCCGCGCCTGGGCGCGCGAACACCTGATCGGCTGCTCGGCCGTCACGATACCCAGCTACAGCGCCGACTTGAAGCGCCTGAACGAACACGGCATCCGGCACGACATTGAATTGGCAACCAAGCTTGGATACAGCTACACGTTGCTGTGCAGCGAAGTTGCCATCACGCCCGAAGAAAACGCCCAGTTCACGGCCTGGGCACGCGAGACTGCAGGCAACCGGCTTGGCCTTTTCTTCCATGCAGCGTTCGGCACGCTGGCCGAAAACATTGAAGCCGTAAAGCTGGCCGAGAAAGCTGGCGCCGACATCGTCCTGCTGTCGTACCCGCCCCAGTTCTGGCCGACGAGCGAGGAAGAAATCTACAACTACACGAAGACCTTCTGTGACGCGACCGACCTTGCGGTGATGCTGTTCCCGATCCCGCTGTGGGGCTTCGAGCGTGTACATCCGGCGGGCATGCCGGTCAGCCTGGTGCGCCGGCTGCTCGACGATTGCCCCAACATCGTCGCGATCAAATCCGAGCAAGGATTTCCGCTGCCGGCTGGTATCTGCGAGATGTACCACCACTTCCGCAACGAGGTCGTCATCAGTTGCCCGATCGAAGGCGACGCGATTCCGCTGATGAGCCTGATGGAGTTGCAGTTCTCAGGCACCAGCAACACTGCGTGGATGGGCGACTACTACCCGAAGGCGTTTGAACTGGCACGCACCGGCCGGTGGGAAGAGGCCATGGCGATGTACTGGAAGGTCAATCCAGCACGCAGCGCCAACGGCGCGGCCGCGCAAACCTACGCGGGCGGCACCGGCGTGCTCAATCGCACCATGTGGAAGTACCAGGACTGGCTCGCCGGCTTTAACGGTGGCCCCCTGCGCGCGCCAGCCATGCGCGTGCCGGATCGCCTGATGAAGATGCTGCGCCAAGGTCTGGTGGCGTCGGGCCTGCCCGTCACATCGGACCCGGATGAAGCCTTCATGGCCGGCCGCTTCCCCTGCTGAAGGAGCACACCCGTGAAGCACCTTCTGAAAGATCCCACGCTGTGGCGCGAAGCCGCTTTCATTGCCGGCGAATGGGTGGAAAGTACACCGCACGGTCGTTACGCGCTGCACAACCCGGCCGATCAATCGTTGCTCGTAGAGCTGCCGCGCTGCCGCGAAGAGGACGTACGCCGCGCCATCGATGCGGCGCATAGCGCCTTTACCACCTGGCGCCGCACCACCGCCAGGCATCGTGGTGAAGTTCTGCGCCGGTGGTACGAATTGACGTTGGCGCATCGTGAAGATCTCGCAACGCTCATCACGCTGGAAGAGGGCAAGCCGCTGGCCGAAGCCCGTGGCGAAATCGACTACGCCGCATCGTTCCTGCGTTGGTTTGCCGAAGAGGCAACGCGCGTGCGCGGTGATGTGATTCCAGGCGCCAAGGAAGCGCAGCGCATTGTCGCGCTGCGCGAACCGATCGGGGTATGCGCAGCCATCACGCCGTGGAATTTTCCCGCCGCAATGATCACGCGCAAGGCGGGGCCGGCGCTCGCCGCCGGCTGCACGATGGTGCTCAAGCCCGCCAGCCAGACACCGATGACCGCGTTGGCACTTGCCGAACTGGCACAGCGTGCGGGTGTTCCGGCCGGTGCCTTCAGCGTAGTGACGGGCAATGACACGCGAGCGATCGGCGGTGAGCTGACGGCCAACCCGCTGGTCCGCAAGCTCACCTTCACGGGCTCGACCGAAGTCGGTCGTGTCTTGCTGGCCCAAGCCGCACAGACAGTGAAGAAATGCTCGATGGAACTCGGCGGCAACGCACCATTCATTATCTTTGACGACGCCGATCTTGATGCCGCAGCCGATGGCGTAGTGGCAGCCAAGTTCCGCAACACGGGGCAGGCGTGTATCAGCGCAAATCGCGTGCTGGTGCAGTCCAGCATTTACGATGCGCTTGCCGAACGTGTGGCCGAACGCGTAGCCCGCCTGCGTACGGGTAACGGCCTGGAAGCAGACGTGCAGCTTGGCCCGCTGATCGACGCGGCGGCTGTGCGAAAAGTTGAAGAGCACGTGGTCGATGCCCTGGACAAAGGCGCGCGGCTTCTACACGGTGGCAACCGGCATGCGCTCGGTGGCAACTTTTTCGAGCCGACCGTACTAGCCGACGTTACGCACGATATGCTGATTGCCCGCGAGGAGACCTTCGGCCCCGTGGCGCCTCTATTCCGTTTCGATACCGACGATGACGCCATCGCCATGGCCAACGACACCGAATACGGACTTGCCGCGTATTTGTACAGCCGCGACGCTGCCCGCATCTGGCGTAATGCTGCCCGCATCGAGTCGGGCATGGTCGGCATCAACACCGGCCTGATCTCCAACGAAGTCGCGCCATTCGGTGGTGTGAAGCAAAGCGGCCTGGGGCGCGAAGGTTCGCACCTCGGTATCGACGAGTTCCTGGAGGTCAAATATCTCTGCTGGGACGGCCTCGACGCCGCTTGAGTCCGATGGATAGCCCAACCTCAACTCACAAAGGACAACGATGATCAAGATGATCGCTGCGGTCTGCCGCCGCCCTGGTATGACGCATGCCGAATACGTGGCCTATGTACAGCACGTGCATGGCGCGATCTCGAACGAGAACCCCGTCACCCTGCGGCGCTACGTGCAGAACCACGTCTTCGATGCGGCGTTCGGATCGACCGCCGAACCCGAACATTCGATGACGGTTGCACGGGATTCGGTGACGGAACTGTACTGGGACAATGCGCAGGACATGTCCGCCACCTTTGCACATGAACACGTGCGTACAAAGGTTGGGCCTGATGCCGCCAACTTCGCAGACGCCAGCGTTTCGCTCAGTTTGGTGGCGGTGGAAGCGGAGCAGCCGGTTGTGACTCCGAAACGCGCATGTGGGGCCAAGGTTCTGCACTACCTGCGGGCTGCAGAAGGATTGTCACTACCCGAGTTCTTTGATCGATGGTCGCGGGCGCACGAGCTGGCCTTGGCCGCCGAGCCGCTTGCCGCAGCCGCATTGCGACGCTGCGTACATAACAGGCAGGTTCCGGAATTCAATGCCATGCTGGCCTACTTCAGTGGCACGGATGTGCCCGTCTACGAAGGTGTTGCCAGTCTCTGGTTCGATGATGTGTCGTCCGTTGGCGCATTCCGCGCCTATGAACGCGCGCTGCTCGCGATCAACGCTAACGCCACCACCACGTTCTACCGTCCGGCCCAGTCCTTCTTCCTCTACGCGACGGAAGTACCAATTTACGAGCGCAGCTAGCATCAAGAACCATGCTCTTGCATTGGCCCGGCCTGACGGCCATGTGGCGTGGGTCGATGACGGAACGGCGCGGGGGCTGCAGGAGGCGTTGCAGCGGTGGTTCGGCCCGGCGGCGGCCTGACAACTGCCCCGCTGGCGGCACGGCCAGGTGGAGGGCGGCGTCTATCCAGGTGTTTGAAGCGGCTGGCGTGATTGGGGTGGCCGGTATGCTGCATGGCAACTCAATCACCGACTCTTTGGAGACCCGCATGTTCAACGTCCTCTGCAAGCTCGTCCTGCTCGCCGTGTATGGCGTTGCGTTGGCCAGCTATGCCACACCGCTGCCGCTGTCCGCCGATGCCATCGGCTGGTTGCGCGTCGCGGCCTTGGCGTTGCTGGCGGCGCATGCGCTGGAGGTGGTGTTCTGCTTCCGGAAGGTGTCGCTGCACAAGGGCCCGTTGCTCGACAGCGTGTTGCTGACGTTGCTGTTCGGTTTTCTGCACTGGAAGCCGATGGCAGACGTTGCACGGCAAGCTCGCTGATCGCCGCCGATAAAGCCTGACTAGCCGCAACGGCAGCGCAGACCTACTCTAGTTCCAGTCGTCCCCTGATTGACTCGATTGGACTTCTTTGCTGCAACGCAGCATTGATCATGGACAGAGTGGAACGAACGGCGTTTGTCTTTGCCGGCGGCGGCAGCCTCGGCGCCATCGAGGCCGGCATGCTGCGCGAGCTGGTGGCCTCGGGCGTGGTCCCGGACATGGTGGTGGGCGCCTCGGCGGGCGCCATCAACGCAGCCTTTTTTGCGTGCAACCCGCACGCGGCGGGCACGGCCCAGCTTGAGGCGCTATGGCGCGGTGTGCGGCGCGCCGATGTGATGCCGTGGTCCTGGCGTGCGATGTTCAGCATGCTGGGGGGCCTGGGTGGGCAACGGGAGCACCTAGTCGATGCATCTGGCCTGCAGCGCCTGCTGACGCGGCATTTCGGGCAGACCCTGCTGGAGGCGGCCACGCTCCCCCTGCATGTTGTGGCCACCGACATGCAAACTGGCGCCGAGGTGGTGCTGTCTTCCGGCGCCATCGTGCCAGCGGTGCTTGCCAGCGCCGCCATTCCGGGTGTGTTTCCGCCGGTGCGCATTGGTGATCGCCTGTTGATCGACGGGGGCGTCGCCAACAACACGCCAATCTCCGCCGCCATCCGGCTGGGCGCCACACGTGTCGTCGTATTGCCAGCGGGGTTTGCGTGTGCCGACCGCCGCGCCCCGCGCAGCGCCATCGAGCACGCTCTGAACGCCTTGTCACTGCTGGTGGCGCGTCAGCTTGTGCAAGACCTGGAGCGCTGGGCCGGGCAGGTGCCCATTGCCGTGGTGCCGCCGCTGTGCCCCCTCGACGTGTCGCCCTACGACTACGCCCGCTGCGGAGAACTCATCGACCGCGCCGCTGCCGCCACTGCGGCATGGCTGGCGGCCGATGGTCTGGCGGGCACCGGCATACCGGGCGCGCTGCGTGAGCACCATCACGACGCGACCCAGGCCAGTTGTAGTGCCAAGGTTTGATGCCACGGCAAAGTAGGGCCGGGAAATTTCAGCGTGGCGTCGAAACTGAATCTGTGCGGGCGCAATGTTGAACACGCGCGCCGCTGCCCTCAGGCTGCAGCCGTTATCCACGGAGCACGAGGACCGTCAGGTCGCGGGGGCCGATGGGAAGGTTGGGAATGGAGGGCATCTTGCCGAGTGCCTAGCTCGCGCGCACGGTTGCCCAATCGAGCCCGAACCGTGCGAGGTATTTGCGGAGCCGGTCGGCATCGTTCACCTTGGCCTTCTCGGTGCGCGACACGTCGAAGAGCCGGCGCCCGGCGTCCGACAGCGATGCCGATTCGCGGCACACGGCAATCACGTTCTCCAGTTGCATGCGGTCGAACAGGTCGATCGACGCAACCTCGTCGCCGATCAGATCCGTCAAGGCGTCGCCCTTGCCTGCGGAATCCGGGTCGGCCCACGTGCGTTGCAGACGGGAGATTTCGTCCGTGACATCAGCTTCGGTAATGCGCCCGCCCTCGGCCAGCGTTGCCAGCCGCGTGACGCTGGCCGACAGCTCTCGGAAGTTGCCCGTCCAGCGTGCCTGGGGCGAGGTGACGAACTTCAGGTAGATGCGTCGCGCTTCGGTATGGAAGCGCACCTGCTCGCCGTGCTCGCGGGCAAAGCGGGCTAGCTCGAAATCGAGGTTCGGTTCCAGGTCTTCCGGGCGATCGGCCAGTCCGGGCAGATCGAACGTCCACAGGTTGATCCGCGCGTAGAGGTCTTCGCGAAAGCGGCCCTCGGCCACCCATTGCCGCAGGTCGCGCACGGTGCCGGCGATGAGCTGGAAATCGCTTTCGACTTCGCGGTCGCTGCCAAAGGGGAGGAAGCGCTTCTCTTCGATGGCCTTGAGCAGCATGGCTTGTTCGTCCAGGCCAAGTTCGCCGATCTCATCGAGGAACAGCAGACCGCCGTCCGCGCTGCGCAGCAGGCCTGCGCGTTCGGTTTGCGCGCCCGTGAACGCGCCTTTCACGTGGCCGAAGAGCGCTGACATGGCGCTGTCACCGCGCAACGTGGCGCAATTCACCTCGACAAAGCGGCCTGCCAGTTGATGGCGCGCCTTCTTCATCTCGTACACACGGCGCGCGAGGAACGATTTACCGGCACCGGTCGGCCCGAACAGCAGCATTGGCGCCTTCGAGCGCGAGGCCACGCGCTCGATCTGCTCGATCATCCGGTTGAACGCGGGGTTGCGCGTGGCAATGCCGGATTTGAGCAGCGATACCGTGTCTTCGCGCTCGCGCGCAAAGCGCGTGGCGATCTTGTCGTAACGCGAGAGGTCCAGATCGATGACGCTGTAGCTACCGGCGGTGTTGCCAAGCACCTTCTTGCGCGGCGGCGCAGTCTGGATGAGCTGGGCCGGCAGGTAGCGTGCTTCGGCCAGCAGGAACCAACAGATCTGCGCGACGTGCGTGCCCGTGGTGATGTGGATGAGGTAGTCCTCGGCCTCGGTGTCGAAGGCATAGCCGCGGGTGAAGTCGTGCAGCGTGCTGTAGACCTCTTCGAAGTCCCACGGGTCGCGTAGTGCCACTTCCACACTGCGCACCTCGGTCTCGGGCGATACGGATGCGATGTCATCGCGCAGGCGTTCGAACAGACTGCGGCTGCGCGCGTCGTGCAGCAGCTCAAGACGGTGGATGACCATGTCGTCCTGCTGGCACAGGCCGACGGTCGGGCGCCAGCGCTCCCAGCGCTGAGCGCCCTTGCCTACATAGTCGAGCGTGGTACCGACGAAACCGATGGCGACGTTCTTAAGCATCGTGCGTGACTATCCAAAAATATAAATAAATATATCAATAGATCGAAATTTCCTGAAGTTTAGCGTGCTTACATCTGCGTTGGATGCTCGCGAATTCAATGAAATCAAGGGGATACGCGGGCCCGCACTCGATTGAAAGTGACCTGGCATACCCATTGCACTAGAGGAGGTATCAACAACACAACGCGAGATGCCAAATGGCTAATCAGCAACTGTTTCAGACCTTGCTCGCGAAGACGGTCCAAACCAACGCGACCGACGCGATCAACCGGGCTGGCGCCCCGGCGTATGCAATGTCGCCCCAGCACCAGCTGGCGCAATTGGCGATGACGGGCTGCCTGAACCACACCTTCTACGCTGCGGCCGAAACGCAACTGGCCGACGTGCTGCAGCTGGCGCTGCAAGTCGACGACGCCTTCATCGCCAAGACCGCGGTGTACAGCCGCGAGCGCGGCCTGATGAAAGACATGCCAGCCCTGCTGACCGCCATGCTGGCGGCCAAGGGCAGTGCACTGCTGCCGACGGTGTTCGGCCGCACGATGGACAGCGGCAAGATGCTGCGCAACTTCGTACAGATCGTGCGTAGCGGCGCAACGGGCCGGAAGTCGCTCGGCAGCCGCCCGAAGAAGCTTGTGCAGACGTGGCTGAACACCGCCACGGAAGCCCAGCTCCTGCAGGCCGCCCTGGGCAACACACCGTCCTTGGCGGATGTTGTGAAGATGGTGCACCCGAAGCCGGCCGAAGCCTGGCGTGCCGCGTTCTTTGCATGGCTGATCGGCAAGCCGCATGACGCTGCACAACTGCCGCCGCTGACGCGTGAGCTGTGCGCCTTCCGTGCCGGTGAGTCGAAGGTGTTGCCGGACGTGCCGTTCCAACTACTGACCAACGCGCCGCTGAATGCGGCGCAATGGGCAGTGCTGTCGGAGCGCATGGGTTGGCACGCGCTGCGCATGAACCTGAACACGTTGGCCCGCCAAGGTGCGTTCAGCCTGCCGGGTGTGACCAAGCGTGTGGCCGCGCGCTTGGCGGATGCGGCACAGGTGCGCAAGGCGCGTGTGTATCCGTACCAACTGCTGGCGGCTTACCGTTCAGCGGTTGATCCGGTACCGCTGGCCGTGCGTGAAGCGTTGCAGGACGCGCTCGACGTGTCGCTGGTCAACGTGCCAAAGCTTGAGGGCAACGTGGTCGTGTGTCCGGACGTATCCGGCTCGATGGGCAGCCCGGTAACGGGCTGGCGTCAGGGTGCGACGTCGGCCGTGCGCTGCATCGACGTGGCTGGGCTGGTGGCGGCTGCCATCCTGCGCTCGCATCCGACGGCACGTGTGCTGCCGTTCGAGCAGCACGTGGTGGATGTACGCCTGAACGCCCGCGATTCGGTCATGACCAATGCCGACAAGCTGGCGGCCATCGGTGGTGGTGGGACGAACTGCTCAGCGCCGCTGGCCAAGCTGGTGGCTGAGCGCGCCAAGGTCGATGTGGTGATCGTGGTGTCGGACAACGAGTCGTGGGTGGATGCCACGCGCCGCGGTGCGACGCAGACGATGCTGCAGTGGGATTTGCTCAAGCTGCGTAACCCGCACGCCAAGCTGGTCTGCATCGACCTGCAGCCGTACAGCACCACGCAGGCGATGGAGCGTGAGGACATCCTCAACGTCGGTGGTTTTGGCGATGCGGTGTTCGACGTGATCGCGCAGTTCGCGTCTGGCAGTTTCGGTGCGGGCCAGTGGGTCGAAGCCATCGAGGCGACGGTGTTGTAGGCCGTCTGTGTAGTGAACAACAACGTTTTACCGGCGCGTCACGAATGCTGAAGAGCTTGTCCTGACGCGCCAGGTGCGAATGCCTGCGGGTGTACATCGGTAGCTAGTCGGTTCAAATCCGGCCCGCGCGAAAGCGTGAGACCACTCGCTCCCCTAGTCGCACCACCTTTTGTTTTTCGGCGAATGCCGGTGGAACTACATCCTGTCACGATCGAGGTCGCGGGTTCGAATCCCGTCGGTCCCAAATCAGGGGGACCGTAGCTCAGTGGATAGAGCGCGTGTTTCGCCAAACCTAGTCGCCGTCCCCAATGCGGAGGCATCATGTGTAGTGGAAAGCAGAAGCGCGCGCAGATCATGGCGCGGCGCCAAGTGCGGCGCGAGCGCGAGCGGATTGCGCGTCTGCCGGCCCCGGCGCCCGTGCCGCCACGGCCACGCGGTAGCGTGCTGGTAGACGCATCGCAACTCGTGCACCGCGGGTTCTCTTGGCCGGCGTTCATGCAGCGCGGTTACTACATCGATACCTGGTACGCCTGTGTCGATTGCGGCAAGCATGAAGTCTGGAGCGCAGCTCAACAGAAGTGGTGGTATGAAACCGCCAAAGGCAACCTGGATTCGATCGCCGTCCGATGCAAACCGTGCCGAGTGACACGACGCAGCGGACGCACGATCAGCAAGAAGAACAACGACAACAACAACGGAATGAAAGCATCATGAGTACCTACAACACCCTCCACGTCGACAACGGCGCCGATATCAAACTGTGGACCAACGGCGTGCCGGTTGAAGACGACGCCCGCAAGCAACTGATGAACACGGCCAAGATGCCGTTCATCTTCAAGCATCTCGCAGTGATGCCGGACGTGCACCTGGGTAAGGGTTCGACCATTGGTAGCGTGATCCCAACGCAGGGCGCGATCATCCCGGCGGCCGTCGGTGTGGATATCGGTTGCGGCATGATGGCGGCGCGCACGACGCTCACGGCCGCCGATCTACCGGACAGCCTGCACGGCCTGCGCAGCGCCATTGAAGCAGCGGTGCCGCACGGACGTACGCCGGGCCCGCGCGACAAGGGGGCCTGGAACACGCAGCCGGAAACCGTGGATGCCATGTGGGGTGAACTGGTCGATGGCTTCAAGCGCATCACCGACAAGTACCCGAAGCTGAACAAGACGAATAACCACAAGCACCTGGGAACGCTGGGTACGGGGAATCACTTCATCGAGGTCTGCCTGGACGAGGAGCAGCGCGTCTGGTTCATGCTGCATTCGGGTTCGCGCGGGGTGGGTAACGCCATCGGCAACCTGTTCATTGAACTGGCGCAGGCCGATATGCGACAGCACATCGCCAACCTGCCGGACCGCGATCTGGCGTACTTTGAGGAAGGCAGCGAGCACTTCAACGATTACGTTGAAGCCGTCGGCTGGGCGCAGGACTACGCGCGCCGCAACCGCGCCACGATGATGCAGAACGTGATCGCGGCCGCGCGCAAGGTCATCACCAAGCCGTTCGCGGCCGACGTGGAAGCGGTGAATTGCCACCACAACTACGTGCAGCGCGAAACCCACTTCGGTCGCGATGTGCTGGTGACGCGCAAGGGGGCGGTGTCAGCACAGAAGGGGCAGCTCGGCATCATCCCGGGTTCGATGGGGGCGAAGAGCTTCATCGTGCGCGGGCTCGGTAACGAAGAGGCGTTCTGTTCGTGCAGCCACGGCGCCGGCCGCACCATGAGCCGCACGCAGGCCAAGAAGCGCTTCACCGTCGATGACCAGATTCGCGCCACGGCCCACGTGGAATGCCGTAAAGACGCCGATGTGATCGACGAGATCCCGATGGCGTACAAGGACATTGACCACGTGATGGCGGCGCAGGCAGATCTGGTGGAGATCGTCCACACGCTGCGGCAGGTGGTGTGTGTGAAAGGCTAGGAGGATCGAGCATGCTGACGCGTGTTGAAGGTCCAGAGCTGGAAGCGATGCGCCAGCACTGGGCGCAAGCCGGCTGCGCCTTCGACTTCGTGCTGTATCGCGTTGAGGGGCCGGATGCGCCAGGCATTGAGATTCACCGCCAGGCGCTCGCCGGCTTGCTTGAGCAGCTCGAATGGCCGCCGCAAGACGTCCATCTGGACCGCGCTTGTTCAAGGAGCCTTGACTCCTCTGAAGTTCGCGCGCTGATGAAACAGGGCGGGGCGTTGGAACGCGCATTCCTTGACCCGCCTTATGGAACGAAGCTCGGCGCGAAGGACTTCCGGGATTGGCTCACGATGCTGTGCCTTCTACCGGATGACGAACTCGACGTCGCCGACTGGGTGGGCAACCCTGACGAAGCGCCCGAGCGCAGCACGTGGAGTGATTACTTTGATGCGGGAAAGGAATGGTGGGGCATCTGGTGCCTGACCGCCTACAACCCGCGATGCCGCACGTTGTGCGTGCTCGCAGCAAGCACCACCGATTGAGACAAGAACAACAAATCGCTATGACTTTCCTTTACTCACACCCCGTCTCAGACGCCATCCGCGAGCGCGTGCTGACGGAGCTGACGCACATTGAGCAGCAGCATGATGTGCGCGTGCTTTTCGCTTGCGAATCAGGCAGCCGCGGCTGGGGCTTTGCCTCGCCAGATAGCGATTACGACGTGCGCTTCGTCTACGTGCATCAGCCCGAGTGGTATCTGCGCGTTGAGCCGCAGCGCGACGTGATTGAACTGCCGATCAGTGACGAACTGGACATCTCCGGCTGGGAGTTGCGCAAGGCGTTGCAACTCATGCACCGTTCCAACCCGACGCTGCTGGAGTGGCTGGCTTCGCCCGTGGTGTACCGCCAGGACGCGGCGCTGGCCGAACGTATGCGCACGCTGGCGCCGACATTCTTCTCCGAGCGCAAGGGCCGTTGGCACTACGTCTCCATGGCGGCAAAGAACTTTCGCGGCTATCTGCAGGGCGAGACTGTGCGCATGAAAAAGTACCTGTACGTGCTGCGCCCGCTGCTGGCAGCACAGTGGATCGACGAGGGGAGGGGCATACCGCCGATGCGCTTTGCCGATCTGGCCGACGCGATGGTCAGGGATGCCGCGTTGCGCGAAGAGATCAACCAACTTCTGGCGATCAAGATGGAATCTGGCGAAGCGGAATACGGTGCGCGCTTTTCGCGCATCCATGCGTTCATTGAAGAGGCGCTGGCGCACGAAGATGTGCCCAGCGATTTCCGCCAGGCCACGGGCGACCCGGCTGCGCTGGATGTGTTCCTTCATGACACCGTGCTGACGCGCGCACCCTGTACAACTTGACGCGCATTCCATTGCGGGGTGTGCAGACCAAAAAAGAACAAACCATGAACACCCAATTACAACAAGCACGGCAAGTGCGGCCCGCCGACTGCATCGAGCTCGACGGCGCACAAGGTGAAGGGGGCGGCCAGATACTGCGCACGGCGCTCACGCTGTCCATGCTGACCGGCACGCCGTTCGAGATCACGAACATTCGGGCCAAACGTTCCAAGCCGGGTTTGCTGCGCCAGCATCTGACGGCTGTGCAGGCCGCCGTGCAGATCAGCGGCGCGACCGTGGAGGGCGCAGAAGCCGGCTCGCAGAGGCTGCGGTTCGCACCGGGCACCATTTGCGGCGGCGATTACCGTTTTGCAAAGCTGCACGCTGGTACTGCAGACCATCCTGCCCGCGCTTTGGTTTGCCGATGCACCGAGTACCGTGTCGGTCAGTGGCGGCACGCACAACCGCGCTGCGCCCCCTGTCGACTTCCTGATCCGCGCGTGGCTGCCGCTGGTGGCGCGCATGGGCGTGACACAGACGCTTACGCTCAAGCGTCACGGCTTCTATCCGGCCGGTGGCGGGGAGGTAGTCGCGACGGTGACACCATGCGGCGGCGCGTTGACTGCGCTGCATCTGACCGAGCGTGGGGCGCTGCGTGCGCTGCGTGCGGAGGGCATTGTTGCCGGGGTGCGCGGCAGTGTGGCGCGGCGCGAGTTGGACACGTTGAGTCGTCTCGTTCCCGGCATTGAGGGCACCGTGCGCGATCTCGGCAATGCAGAAGGCCCCGGCAACGCATTGGTCCTCGATATCGAGCACGAAAATGTGACCGAGGTCTTTACGGGTTTTGGCGAGCGAGGCGTGACGGCGGAGACGATCGGCAAGGACGTCGCCGGTGCCGCGCAGCGCTATTTGCAAAGCACCGCAGCGGTGGACGACTACCTCGCCGATCAACTCGTGCTGCCGATGGCCCTCGCAGGTGCAGGCAGTTTCACGGTGGTCGCAGCTTCATCGCATCTGCTGACTAACATCGGTGTGATCGAGAAATTTTTACCGGTGGAGGTGGCGGTGTGCCCGCTGGACGCAGGCGCCATCCAAGTCGAGATTGTTTGAGCCCGGCACCTCCCGGCTCACTCTTTCTCCCTATGCACCGGAAACAACGCCGACAACACCTGTCGCGCCGTTCCGCGCAGCACGCCGCTCGCATCCGGGTCGCCATACGCCAGTGCCGTCGCAAAGTTGCGTGCCTGCTGCAGCGTGACGTGCGGCGGCAGCGGCGGCACATCGGGATCGGTCTTCACTTCCATCACCACGGGCCGGTCTGCGTTGAGTGCTTCGTGCCACGCGCCGGCCAGTTGGTCGGGGTTGTCGACGTAGATGCCCTTCAGGCCGATCAACTCTGCAAAGCGGTGATACGGCACGTCTGGGATGTCCTGTGAGGCGGGAAATCTCGGGTCCCCTTCCATCACGCGCTGCTCCCAGGTGACTTCGTTCAAGTCCTGGTTGTTGAGCACCATGCAGATCCACTTGGCAGACTTCCAGCGCTTCCAGTATTTCGACACGGTGATGAGTTCGGCCATGTTGTTCATCTGCATGGCGCCGTCGCCCACGAATGCAATGACGGGTCTCTCCGGGTGCGCAAACTTGGCGGCAATTGCATACGGAACGGCTGCTCCCATCGATGCCAGCCCGCCCGACAGCGAGCCCATCATGCCGGGCTTGAACTTGAGATCGCGCGCATACCAGTTGGCGCACGTGCCGGAGTCGCTGGTGACGATCACGTTGTCCGGCAGCTTGGGTGACAGTTCCCAGAACACGCGCTGCGGGTTGACGGGGTAGGCCGGTTGCAGCGCGCGGCTTTCCAACGTTTTCCACCAGCTCTCATTCCACCGGGCAATGCGGTCGGGCCAGTAGCGATCGGTCTTGCGCTGGAGTAGCGGCAGCAGTGCTCGCAACGTTTGTGCGCTGTCCCCAACCAGATTGACCTCCATCGGATACCGCAGCCCGAGCATGCCGGGGTCCAGGTCGATCTGGACGCCACGCGCCTGGCCTTCCTTGGGCAGGAACTCCGCATAAGGAAAACCGGAGCCGACCATCAGCAGCGTGTCGCAGTGGTTCATCAGCTCCCAGCTCGGCTCGGTGCCCAGCAGGCCGATGGCGCCGGTCACATAGGGCAGCTCGTCGGGCAACACGGCCTTGCCGAGCAGCGCCTTGGCCACGCCTGCGCCCAGCGTTTCTGCCACCGCTGCCACTTCCGCGCTGGCCCCGAGTGCGCCGGCGCCCACGAGCATTGCTACCCTGCGGCCGCTGTTGAGGATGTCCGCCGCGCGTTCCAGATCGGCGGTTTGCGGCACTACGCTGGGCGCGCTGTAGCCGACGCCCGAGTGCACCGTGCCGTGCGCGCGCGCCGGCTCGGTGTAGGGCATTTCCTGCAGGTCGTTCGGCAGCACGAGTGCCGTCACGCGGCGCTGCCCGATGGCGATGCGCACCGCGCGGTCCAACAGATGCCGCACCTGCGCCGGCATGCTGGCCTGGTGCACAAACGCGCCAGCCACGTCGCGGAACATCGCCACCAGATCCACCTCCTGCTGGTAGTGCCCGCCGACGGCCGTGCGCGCCTGCTGCCCGGTAATCGCCAGCACCGGCATGTGGTCGAGCCGTGCGTCATACAGCCCCGTGATGAGGTGCGCGGCGCCAGGCCCGGAGGTCGCCATGCACACGCCCAGCTCACCCGTGAACTTGGCGTGTGCAGAGGCCATGAAGGCGGCCATCTCTTCATGCCGCACCTGCACGAACTCGATCTTGCCGCCCGCGCGCTGCAGGGCACCGAACATGCCGTTGATGCCGTCCCCAGGGTAGCCAAAGATGCGCCGCACGCCCCAGTCGTACAGGCGGGCGACGAGGAAGTCGCAGACGGTGGCTTGCATGGTCTCTGTCCAGTATCGGGTGGTCGTATCAGCTTGCTGTTTCGGCCAGCAGCGCTTCCTTGCGCGCGGTCATGGGCTCCTGCAGCGGCGTCAGGTCGACGTGCTGACGGACCAGCTTGGGAAAGAGTTCGGTCTCTTCTTCCTCCACGTGGTGTGAGACGTACTCGGCCAACACCGTGAACTTGGCCGCGAACAGATCGTCGCCCGCGTGCATGCCGTTCAACTGCTGGATCAGATCCTTGGCGGTGGCATGCTCGACCACGGCTTCGTCGACGAGGTCCTTGAACGCTTCGCCTCCGTTGTCCCGTACGAACGGGTAGAACACTTCTTCCTCGAGCTGCGTGTGCACGGTCAACTTTTCACACGCTTCGCGCACGATTTGCTCGCCGGCAGCCTTGTCCTTTTCTTGCTGGAACGTCTTAAAGAGTTTTTTCACCTCGCGGTGATCGTCCAGCAGCATCGACAGCACGGCGCGTTGCGCCACAGGGATTTCAGCTTTGTTCATGGGGCTCTCCGGTAGGGGTTTCTGTTTTGATACGCCGTACCGTCGAGCAAGCGCCATGCCGTGCGCGTGTCTTTCACGGCGATGCGCCGCAGGCAAGCTTCGTGCTGACACGGTTGATTGCGTGCGACAGACGCCGCGCTCATGCGTGGCCGCCGCACACCATCCTGAACGTCAACTGATTGATGGGAGTAACTGCTATGCAAACCACGACAACCGGCACCACGCTGGGCACCGGCACTGGAACCGGTGTAGGAACCACCGCCGGCATACGCATGCGCATCATCGGGCGCGCCGACACCGATTCGGCCGGCCCCGGCCCGGAGCTGATGGCCGCGGATACGCTGGAGGGCAATCGCGTGGTCAACCTGAACGGAGAAGACCTCGGCAAGATCACCGACATCATGCTCGACGTGCAGCGCGGCCGGATCGCCTACGCGGTGATGTCAGTGGGCGGCTTCCTGGGCATCGGCGACAAGCTCTTTGCAGTGCCGTGGAGCGCCATGTCGCTGGACGTTGACCGCAAGTGCTTCGTGCTCGACGCCAACAAGGACCGCCTTGAGGCCGCCCCCGGTTTCGACAAGGACAGCTGGCCCACCATGGCCGACCCGACCTGGGCCGAGTCCGTGCATGAGTACTACGGCTCGCGTCCGTACTGGGAAGAGTACTAAGGTACTGAGCGCCCGCAGGCACGCCATTCGCTTACGTGTCTTCAGCCACGCTTGAAACAGGAGGGCGCCATGGAGAAAGGCAAGAAAGAGAAGCATCCGCACGCAGAAAAACGTGAGGAACTGGTGGAAAAGGCCGTGGAAGACACGTTCCCGGCCAGTGACCCGCCCGCCACGGGCGGCATCACGCGCGTTGTCGACAAGGACAAAAACGCGAACGCACACCAGGACAAGCGCACCCACAACGGCAACCACCGGTAGACCTCTGCCGGCAATGCCGCGCCCGCATCGCCCCTCTGGCATGCGGGCGTTTTTTTCGATACCGCCGTGTTAGCGGTGCGCCAGGATGTTGACGACGTTGCCGAACGGATCGCGCACGTAAAAGCGGCGCACGCCCCAGGGCTCGTCAACAAGCGGGTAGACGATTTCCACGCCCAGCGATACGGCGCGCGCATGCACCGCATCCACATCGTCCACTTCCACTGACAGCGCCGGCACCGGCGTACCGTTTCCGCCTTCGCTGGCGATGCTGACCTGCGGTGTCATCGTGCTGGCCGTATCGGCAAAGGTGAGGATCCAGCCGTGGTCCATCACCACTTCCAGATCGAGCAGTTCGGCATAAAAGGCGCGGGCGCTTGCTGGATCGGCGGCATGCAGGTTGGGGACGATGCGTCGGACGGCCATACCGTGGCTCCTTTTTTACCGATTCGGTGATGGATTTTAGTCATGGCTGTGACGCCGTGTAGGCATGCGCACGGGGCGCACATCACGTAAAGTGGCGGGCACTCGAACTACAGAGACACGCACGCCATGGAATTCCTGCAATCGCTGCTGGCACCCCGCCTGCAAAACGTTGAAACCTCCGCCATCCGCGAGCTGTTCAAGGTGCTCGGCAAGCCGGGCCTGATCTCGTTTGCCGGCGGCTTTCCCGATTCGGCCCTGTTTGACGTGGAAGGCCTGAAAGCCGCGGCCGACAGCGCGCTCACCACCGACGCAGCCCGCGCGCTGCAATATGGCGCCACCGAAGGCTTCGAGCCGCTGCGCGAGGCCATCGTCACGCTGATGAAGGCACGTGGCGCCAACGTCGCCAACACCGACATCCTCGTCACCACCGGTTCGCAGCAAGGGCTGGATCTGCTGGGCAAGGTGCTGATCGGCGAAGGCGACACGGTGCTGACCGAAGCTCCCACCTTCCTCGCCGCCATTCAGGCGTTCAAGCTGTACGGCGCCAAGGTGGCCGGCGTGCCGACCGACGGCGACGGGCTGGATGTCGACGCACTGGAAAAGGTGCTTGCCACGGCGCGCCCCAAATTCCTCTACGTGATTCCCAACTTCGGCAACCCGAGCGGCGCGCTGATGAGCCTGGAGCGCCGCAAGCGCCTGCTGGACGTAGCGGTGCGCCACAACCTGCTGATCGTGGAAGACGACCCTTACGGTGATCTGTATTTCGACGCACCCCCGCCGCCGTCGCTGTATGCGCTTTCGCAGCAGACCGACGGCGCGCAAGGGCGTGTGATCTACCTGGGCAGCCTGTCGAAGGTGATGGCGCCGGGCCTGCGCGTGGGCTGGATGATCGCCGCGCAGCCAGTGCTGGGCAACGCAGTGATGGTCAAGCAGTTTGCCGATGCGCACACCTCCACGTTTGCACAGGCCACGGCGGCTGCCTACCTGCGCAGCAACCGCCTGGAAACCGTGCTGCCGCGCACGCGCGCCGCCCATGCCGAACGCGCCCACGCCATGGCCAACGGCCTGCGTGCGCTGCTGCCCGAAACCGAACTGAGCTTCAACCGCCCGCGCGGCGGCATGTTCCTGTGGTGCGCCTTGCCGGGCCGCAATGCCGGCGATGTGGCCAAGGTGGCCATCGAGCGTGGTGTGGCCTTCGTGCCGGGCGCGGCGTTTTACCCCGTTGACCCGGATCGCTCGACGCTGCGCTTGTCGTACGCCACCTCGTCGCTGGCGCAGGTGGAAGAGGGTGTGCGCAAGCTCGCACACGCTATCGGCGAGTTCAAGCTGGGCTAACCCACTCGCGCAGGCCGCGGTGGCAATGGCACACACCGACGCGCAGCAAGACCCCGCGCTGCTGCGCCGCCTGCTTCGCGCCAAAGACCGCATGGACGCCGCCTCGCACGAGGCATGGCCCGTCAAGCGGCTGGCCGAAGTGAGCGGCGTGTCGGAGGCGCATTTTGCGCGCTCGTTCAAGCAGGCCTTCGGCATTCCGCCGCACCGCTACCTGCTCACGCGCCGCATCGAGCAGGCCACCACCCTGCTGCGCGACACCGACCTGCCCATCATCGAGATCGCCTACGCCACCGGCTGGGAAAGCCTCGGCACCTTCGGCCGCATCTTCCGCGACATCACAGGGCAGAGCCCGAGCGCCCTGCGCCGCCACGCCCAGGCCACCGCGCCGCAGCAGCAACTGGATCGCGTGCCCGCCTGTGTGCTGAAGGCTGCGCAGCGGCCCGACCTTGTCACAGCAGTTTCGGAGAAGCGCCGCCAGCTGGCGGACGGTACAAATCCGTCACCCACCAACAACAAGGAGCGGTGATGAGCCAAGGGATCAATGTCGTCGGGCTGTATGTGGATGACCAGGACGCGGCGCTGGCGTTCTATGTCGACAAGCTGGGGTTTCGCGTGCATACCGATGTGCGCAACGGCCCGTACCGGTGGCTGACGGTGCAGCATCCGGAGCAGCCATCGTTCCAGCTGGGTCTGTTCCAGCCCGGGCCGCCCATTCACGACGAGGCCACCGCGCAGACGCTGCGCGCCATGGTCGCCAAGGGCGCGATGCCGCCGCTGGTGCTGACCGTTGCCGATTGCCGGGCCACCTATGCGCAACTGCGCGAGCGCGGCGTCGAGTTCACGCAGGAGCCCATCGAGCGCTTCGGCAGTGTCGATGCCGGCTTTCGTGACCCCGCTGGCAACGGCTGGAAGATGATCCAGGCCGCCGGAGGTGCAAAGTGAGCGCCCGCAACGCAATCCGCCAGTTCCATCGCTGGGTGTCGATGGCCTTCACGCTCACGGTCGTCGCCAACTTTGTCGCCATGGGTGTGGGCAAGGGCGCCCAGCCGCCGGCGTGGATCACCTATGCGCCGCTGCTGCCGCTGGCGCTGTTGCTGTTCACGGGGCTTTATATGTTTGCGTTGCCGTACGTTGACCGGCGTGGCGGGCGGGGTTCGACCGACGACCGGAATGCGCCTACTGCGGCGGTCTGAGCGCGGCGCGTGAAGCTTTGAGGCGCAATTGCCAGGCTCGGACTGTCGAGCGTGACTCTTGGAGGTTCGGGCGCCGAGCACAACGCGCCGAACATGACAGTTCGAGGTCGAAAATGTCGGGCTCAAAGGGCCGAGCGCGAGGTGCCGAAGGCCGGACGCCGAGCCTTTGTGGCCTGAGCGTCGACCTCGAAGCCTGCAGCGCGAGTGTTTGAGGTCGAAAATGTCGAGCCCAAAGTGTGGTGCACGAGGGTTTGACGCTCGGCCGCCAACATCCAGGCTCGGAATGCGAGGGTTTGACGTCTGAGCGCCGGGTTCAGAACCCGGCGCGTCGCGTTCTGCGCTGCGACTCTCAGTGGGCGACCGACGTGGCTGCAGGTTCATCAGCCGGTACTGCCTCATGCCGCCCGCCCATTCGCCACAGCACCACCGCCACCACATGGCATGCGGCCGCGGCCCACCCCAGCATGCCCGGCCCGCCATGGGCCAGCGCCAGCGCCCCCACCGTGGACCCCAGCGCGATCCCCACATACACCGCCGATGCATGCAGCGACAGCGTGATCGGCGACACATCGGGCGCGAGGCGGATCAGCCGCGTCGCCTGCGCCGGGCCGAAGCCCCAGCCCGCCATGCCCCACAGCACGACCGCACCGATGGCGATGGCGCCAGCCACCGTGCCGTGCAGCACCTGCGCCGACAGCGACAGCACCGAGAACGCCAGCACGATGCCAGCGCTGCTCACCGCCAGCACGCGCGCCACGCCTGCGCGGTCGGTCATGTGGCCGCCCAGGCCTGTGCCTAGCGCCGCAAAGCTGCCTACGAGGAACAGGACGATGCCCACATGCTGCGGCGCGAACCCCAGCCCTTGCACAAAGAACGGTGCGACGTAGGTGTAGAACGTAAAGCCGCCTGCCGCCCACAACGCGGACACCGCCAGCGCGCCCAGCATGCCGGGCCGGCGTGCCACGCTCAGGCGCTGCGCCAGCGTGGTCACGCTGTGCGGCAGGGCGCGTGGCAGGCCGAAGGCGAGGCCTGCCGTGGCCAGTGCCGACAACACAGCGCAGGCGATGAACGTCGAGCGCCAGTCGCCCTGGGCGGCAATCCACGCACCCAGCGGCACGCCGAGCGCCACTGCCACCGTGCCGCCGCCCGTGATGATGGCGAGCGCCGAGCCGCTGCGCCCAGCTGGCACCAGCGAGGTCGCCACCGCATTGGCCGTCGGCAGGAAGACGCCGGCCGCCAACGCCAGCAGCACGCGCGCCGCCATCAACTGCCCAAAGCCGTGCGCGCTGGCAGCCAGCAGGTTGCCGGCCGCAAAGATGGCCAGCGCGCCGATCAGCACGCGGCGCCGGTCCACATTGCCGAGCAGCGTCGCCATCACGGGCGAGCCCACGGCGTACGTGACCGCAAACACGGTGACGAGCTGCCCGGCCGCCGGCACGCTCACGCCCAGGTCTGCGGCCAGCACCGGTAGCAGGCCGGCAATCATGAATCCTTCAGTGCCGATGGCGAACGCGCCCAGGCACAACCACCACAGCGATGCCGGCATGGTCGGCTCCTGTCAGAAGAAGAAAGCGGAACGGAGGCGGAGCGCGGAGGCTCCGCGAGGATCAGCGCGCGGTGGAGCTGGCCGTCTGGCCCAGCAGCACGCTGCGCTCGTCGTCGGAGATGTCTTCGCGGCGGCGCGAGTAGGCGCGCTCGACCCCGGCATAGGCGCGCTGCGTGGCCGGGCGTGCGCCGACGGCTTCGAACCAGCGCTGCAGATTCGGAAAGTCGTTCAGGTCCTGGCCGTGCCCGGCGTGGGGCACGATCCACGGATAGGCCGCGATGTCGGCGATCGTGTAGTCGGTGCCCGCAATGTAGGGTCGATCGGCCAGGCGGCGGTCGAGCACGCCGTACAGGCGGTTCGTTTCCTTGGTGTAGCGCTCGATGGCGTAGGGCACGCGCTCCGGTGCATACACGTTGAAGTGGCCGATCTGCCCGGCCATCGGCCCGAGGCCGCCCACCTGCCAGAACAGCCACTTGAGCACTTCCATGCGGCCGTGCAGGTCGGAGGGCATCAGTTGCCCGGTCTTCTCGGCCAGGTAGAGCAGCATGGCGCCCGATTCGAACAGCACCACGGGTTCGCTGCCTTCGGCCGGATCGTGATCGACCATGGCCGGAATCTTGTTGTTGGGCGAGATGGCCAGGAACTCAGGCTTGAACTGGTCACCCCGGCTGATATCGACGGGGATGACGCGGTGCTGCAAGCCGGTTTCGGCAAAGAACAGCGCCATCTTCAGGCCGTTGGGCGTGGCGCAGTAGTAGAGGTCGATCATGGCGGGGCCCTCGTGTTCTGTCATGTTGGTTGACAGATTATGTGGGCGAGTGGCCTTTTGTAATGTCCAAAAACTGGAATTTTCAGGTGACCACTCACTGGCCGTGCGCCTGTGCGGGCTCCACTGTTTCGCAAGAGCGTGCGTACCATTCCCAGGCCGCGGTGCCGCACAGCACGCCCGTCGCCAGCGCCGACACGGCCAGTGCCGGAAGCTCGGCCGCTGGCAGCCATGCGCCGCCCAGCACCACCAGGCCGACCACATGCGCCGGGCGCAACCGCCCGAAGATCGCCCACTTGAACAGCAGGTTGCCCAGCAGGTATAGCGCTGCGCTGCCCAGCACCGCCAGCGCCGTCCCCGCATGGGCGTGGCCGACCGGATGCGCCAGCACGAATTCATCGGCCACCGCCCCGACGATGATGCCGGCCACCAGCACCACGTGAATGTAGGTGTAGGCCAGGCGTGCAAGCCGCCCTGGATCAGCCGAATGCGAGATGGTGCGCGCGCCGCGCTCGGCAATCGTGTCGAAGTACAGCCACCACATCGCCAGGCTGCCGATGAACGACATCGCCATCGCCGCGATGTTTTCTGCGTTCCAGTCGAGCGCGGCAAACGTGGAGCCCGTCACCAGCACCGATTCGCCCAGCGCGATGATGATGAACAGCGAGCAGCGCTCGGCCATGTGGCCGCCTTCCACGTTCCAGTCGTTGGTGGTGGAGCGGCCCAGACCCGGCGTGTAGAAGCCCATCGACGGCCCGAGCCATTCGATGGCCAGCGCGATGATCCAGCATGCCCAGCGCACGGAATCCTCCGACAGGCCACCGGCCAGCCACAGCACGGCCGAGACCCCGAGCCACGTGCCGATGCGTTGAAAGTTGCGCCGCAAGGGCAGCGACTCGCCACGCACGGCCCACAGAAAGAACAGCGTGCGCCCGAACTGCATGAACACATAGGCCAGTGCAAACGCCAGCCCACGCGAGCCGAACGCCTGCGGCAGCGATGCCGAGAGCAGCAGCCCACCCGTCATCAGCACGAGCATCAGCATGCGGATGGCGAGTTTTTCGGGGTCGAGCCAGTTCGTCACCCACGACGTGAAGATCCACACCCACCACACCGCCAGCATCAGCAGCAGCGCCTGCGCGCCGCCCTGCAGCGTGAAATTGCCGATCAGCAGATGCGAGAGCTGCGTCACCGCAAACACGAACACCAGATCGAAGAACAGCTCGATGTTGGTGACGCGGTGGTGGCTGTGGGCGCCACCGGATGTGATCGGCGCGGGGCGGAGGTAACTGCGGGGCATTGGGTGTCCTCGGTGCGGCTTGGAGCGCGATCAGGCCGACTGCATGCCCAGCGTGAGCGTGCCTGCGCCCACCATCACCGCGCCACCCGTGTAGCCGAAGCGGCGCTGTGCAGCCACGCTGGTCAGGCGCTTGGCGAGCAGCTTGGCGGCCAGCGCGTACATCGACGCATTGGCGGCGGCCAGGACGACGAAGGTCGGCAGCAGGATCACGCTCTGCGAGAGGAAGGTCTGCTCGGCCGACATGAACTGCGGCACAAACGCGACGAAGAAGACAATGCTCTTGGGGTTCAGCGCGGTGACCGTCCAGGCCGACAGGAAGCGGCGGCCAGCGGACTTCTGCTGAACAGGGATGGCGGCCTCGGGCGCGTCCGCCTGTACGTCATCGCGCAGGCGGCGGGCGCTGAGGATGGACTTGATGCCCAGATAAACGAGGTACGAACCGCCGATGAGCTTGAGTGCCGTGAAGGCCGTGGCCGAAGCGGCGAGCAGCGCGCCCGCACCGGCAAGGGAAATGGTCATGGCGGTCGTGTCGCCTGCCGCCACGCCGGCAACGGTGCTCCACGCCGAACGGCCACGGTTGGCCAGCGAATCACCGATCACCAAGAGGATGGTCGGGCCCGGGATGAGCAGGATGATGATGCTGGCGCCGATGAAGGCCAGCCAGGTTTGGACGGTCATGGAGTGGCTCGCTGTGTTGTTGGGGGGAGGGGACACAGTTATCCATGAAAAATTTGGGGCGTCAAATGGGGCGGGGGTTTTTTGTTTTTGTTTTTGTTTTTGTTTTTGGTTTTGGGGTTGGTGGTCCATCCGCTTTTCGTACCCTGCCGGGCACGACTTACTTTTCTTTGTCTTGCCAAAGAAAAGTAAGCAAAAGAAAGGCGCGCCCGAGATGGCGACATCCCCTTGAATTTGTGTGACCGTGCGGGGAAGGAGGCAAACTCGCTGCGCTCAGACAAGCCTCCTTCCTTGATCCGCCCGCTCACACAAATTCAAGGCGCCATCAAGGGCTCAACGTCAAAAGAAAAAGGCCAACCCGTCGCGAGGTTGGCTTTGTCGTTTGGGCTGGCGCTGAGATGGTTTGGCCTTTGACTTTCCTGCCCTTGATGGCGCCTTCAATTTTCGTAAGCGGGCGGAAAAAAGGCGGGGAACTGTTTGAGCGCAGCGAGTTTTCCCCGCCTCCGCCCGGTTACGGAAATTGAAGGAATCTTTCGCCATCTCGGGCGCGCATTTCTTTGCTTACTTTCTTTGGGCAAGACCAAAGAAAGTGAGTCAGCCCCGGCAGGGGATGAAACAGGGGATGGACCACCACGTCCAAAACAGCCCAAACAAAAAACCTACCCATGCCGCCGAGCCGCCAACCCCACCCCACTCACCAACAAAACCGCAGCCGCCACCTCAAGCCCATGAGGCCATCGAGCCTCATAGATAAACCCATACACCAACGCAAACACCGTCTCAAACACAATCAACTGCCCCGACAGCGTCAGCGGCAACTTGCGGCTGGCCGCATTCCACAGGCTATTCCCCAGCACCGACGCCCCCAGCGCCACCCCCATATTCACCAGCCAGAACATCCCCCACGCCGATGCGGGCTGCGCAGAAGCCGTCGCCATGCCGGGCATGAAAAACGCCGGCACGGCCAGTGCCAGTGACAACACCCCAGTCGCAACGCCAGTCAATAGCGACCACTCCCGACTGGTGAACTGCGGCCGCGCGCGCAGGTACCGCGCATTGCACACCGCATACACCGTCCAGCACCCCAGCGCGCCCGCGGCCATCAGCAGGCCGATGAAATAGGTTCTGCCGCCCGCATCCGAATGCACGTCGGGCGCATCCAGGTAGATGCACACCACACCGGCCACGGCCATCAGCAGCGGCAGGGCCAGACGGCGCATGGGCAGGCTGCCCCGTTCGGCTGCGCCCGCGAGCGTGACCGTGACCGGCAGCAACCCGACGATGAGCGACACCGGTGCCACGCCCGCGCGCTGCACGCCACCCGCCACGCACAGGTAGTAAAGAATGTTGCCCGGCAGCGATAACAGCAGCAGCGCCACCCAATCACGCCGAGTCGGTTTGCGCCATAGCGTGCGCCACACCGGCAGTGCCAGCACCAGCGACAACACGCCGTACAACACATACCGGGCTGCCGAAAGCGCTAAGGGCGAGAACTGCGGCAGCATCTTCGGCGCGACGAAGATGACGCCCCACAGCGCCCCGGCCGCGACGCCGTAGCCGATGCCCGTCAGGTGGTCACGCCGTGTGTCGTGCTGACCGTGATGAAGATGCGTTGCAGTGGAGGTGTCGCCAACAGCCATGGAGCGTCTGCCCGGAAAGATCAATCGAACCGGCACTCTGCGCGTGCGCGCGCCGCGCGTCTTGGCGAAGACGGCTGCGCTTTGGCAAAAACGGAAATGGGTGGGGCTAGCGCCGCACCGCGGCGGGGGTGATGCCGTGTGCGGCTTTGAGGTGGCGCGTGAGGGCGCTTTGGTCGTAGTAGCCGGTGCGCGCGGCAACCTCGGCGATGGGCAGGGCGGTGGTTTCCAGCAGCGTCAACGCATGCCGCAGCCGTACCTCGGCCAGATGCGCGTGCAGCGTGGTGCCGTATGCCGCACGGAACAGCGTGGCGAGGCGACGCGCGCTCACACCGACTTCTGCGGCGAGCGCATCGACGGTGAGCGGCTCGGCGTAGCGGTGTTCAATCGCGTGCCATACGCGCTCGGCACGCGCATCGGCGCGTGCGCGTATCTGCGTGGATTGGTTGGCCGGATGCGCGGCCAGCGTCGCCAGCGCGAGTGACGACCACGCATTGGCCAGCACCGTGTCGACGATGGGCGCGTCTTGCAGCCACGTCGTCAGCGCGCGCAGGCCCGGCGTGAGCGGAAAGAACACGCGATCGGCCAGGCCGCCCAGGCCGGGGGCGTCAGCGGCCTGCCCGGGAATGTCGAACACGATGAAGCGGTTGGCGCCCGTGGCTTCAAACGCATGCGTGGCGCCGGCCGGAATGAGCGCCGCGTGGTGCGTGTCGACGCGGCCGCCGCGGCCGTCTACGTCCATCTCCAGGATGCCGCGTGCGGGCATCACGACCTGCATGAAGTCGTGCGAGTGCGGAGGTGCAGCGAGGCCGTAAGTGCGGAAGTCCAGCATGGTGCCGCCGAGAATAGCACCGGCATCCGCCCAAAAAAATACCCGGCCACAGATCATGCTGCGCCGGGTCTCGGAACTTTCACGGAAAGAGGATCCGTGAGAAGAGGAACATGCACATCGTGCGCCGCCTGCATGACAGCGGCATGTCAGCAGCGCCTGCGCACTCATTCCTCCTGGATGGTCACCTTGTCCGGATAGAACGCGAGATAGCCCGCCACTTCACGCGCGACGGGTTTGGGCTGTTCGTACGTCCAGACGGCGTTGTCGGCGCGCACATCGCCGGCCACGATGGTGTAGTACGACGCGTCGCCCTTGTAGGGGCAATGCGTGTGATGCTGCGTGCGCTCCAGCAGGTTCATCTGCACATCGTCGCGCGGGATGTACTGCACCGGCGGGTACGACGCCTCGCGCAGCGTGCGCGCCAGATGCGTGCTGGCGATGGTGAAGCCGTTGAGGCTCACCGTCACGCGGCGCGGGTTCGACTCCACGGTAATGGGGTGATTCGGATCGATATCGGGCATGCGGCACTCCTGCAGTTGGGCGGGGGAACACGCTTTCACTGTAGCAAGCGCCGCGCGCGCCTTCTTTCGACGCCCCTGCTTACCAGTGGGTTTCCGATTCCGGCGTGGATGAGACGCGGTGGATCGCCAGGTCGGCGCCCATGAACTCGGCCTCGCGGTCCAGCCGCAGCCCCACGAGCTTGCGCAGGGTGCCATACACCACCGTGCCGCCAATCAGCGCAATGACAATGCCGCCTGCCGTGCCCGCCACCTGCGCCCAGAACGACACACCGCCCAGACCGCCCAGCGCCTTCAGGCCGAAGATGCCGGCCGCGATGCCGCCCCACGCGCCGCACAGACCATGCAGCGGCCACACGCCGAGCACGTCGTCGATGCGCCAGACGTTCTGCACGCGCGTGAACATCCAGACGAACAGCACGCCCGCAATGCCGCCGACGGCAAGCGCCCCCAGCGGGTGCATCACGTCGGAGCCTGCGCACACGGCCACCAGGCCCGCCAGCGGCCCGTTGTACGAGAAGCCCGGGTCGTTCTTGCCCATCCACCACGCGGTGAGCGTGCCGCCCACCATGGCCATCAGCGAGTTGATGGCAACCAGGCCGCTCATCTTGTCGAGCGTCTGCGCGCTCATCACGTTGAAGCCGAACCAGCCCACTGCCAGCACCCAGGCGCCGGCTGCCAGGAACGGGATGTTCGACGGCGGATGCGCGGCGATGCGGCCGTCGTCTCTGTAGCGGCCGTGGCGGGCGCCAAGCAGCAGCACTGCCGGCAGCGCGATCCAGCCACCCACGGCATGGACAACCACCGAGCCGGCAAAGTCATGGAACTCCGCGCCCGTCACGCTCTGCAGCCAGTGCTGGATGCCGAAGCGCTCGTTCCAGGCGATGCCTTCAAAGAACGGGTAGACGAAGCCCACCAGCACGAAGGTCGCCGCCAGTTGGGGTTCGAAGCGCGAGCGCTCGGCAATGCCGCCCGAGATGATGGCCGGGATGGCCGCCGCGAAGGTCAGCAGGAAGAAGAACTTCACCAGCTCATAGCCGTTCTGCTGGGCGAGCACATCGGCGCCGGTAAAGAAATTGACGCCGTACGCAATCGAATAGCCGATGAAGAAGTACGCGATGGTCGACACGGCAAAGTCGACCAGGATCTTGACCAGCGCATTGACCTGGTTCTTCTTGCGGACGGTGCCCAGCTCAAGGAACGCGAAGCCGGCATGCATGGCCAGCACCATGATCGCGCCCAGCAGGATGAAGAGCGCGTCGCCCCCGGTTTTGATGGAGTTCATTGCGGTTGTCGTGCGGGTTGAGGGATCAGCGCCATCCGGGTGCAGTGCGTGCCCACAAATGACGCAAAAAGCGCCGACAGATGCAATTCTTGTTCCAACGGTGTGCAAAAAGGTGACATGGCGCACCAGGGCCGTGCGCGCGAGGTCGTGGTCGGGCGGCGCGTTGAGGCGAGCCCGAAATCGGTGCGTGAGTGCCTTGAATTGGTGCGAGCGCCGCGCCAAATGCGCCGTCGTGGTGCGTTACGCCTTGGGAAGGTTACGGCTTGGCGCCCGCGACGCTAAACGATGCCGCCACGGCGTTCCACAGAGGCTCGTACCGCAAGCGCACGGTGCTGGCCTGCTCGGGCGATGTGGCGGGAGACTGCACGTGCAGCATCAGCAGCGCGCCGTCGGTCGGCACCATGAAGACGCGGCCGACCAGCGTGTTGCCCGGCGCGCGGGGGATGTGCGGGCCGGGCGATTCGCCGATGTAGCTGGCCCACACGCCGGGGCGCCCGCCGAACGATTGCGTGCCCCAGCCAATTAGCCGGCAAGGGGCGGCCACAGCTTGCTTGACGGCATCGCGCATCCAGCGAGGCTCGCGGCTGTCAGGGACGGTTTCGGGGTCGCCTTCGGTGGGATGCACGATCAGTTCAATGCGCGACAGCCCCGAGCCCCCCTGGTTGGCCCACGCGCCGATCGCCACCCGCGCCGGGTCGGGCTTGCGCGGCGGCGTGGGCGGCACGCGCTCCCAGGAGAACGGCAGCCGCAGGCCGAGGCTCGCACCGCGCGCATTCGGCCAGTCAGACAACGTCACGGCCTGTGTGAAGCGGCTGCCCAGCTCATCGGCGGGGCGGTCGTCGTAGACCACCGCCAGCAGCGTCTGCAGCGTGGCGCGATCCTGATTGCCTTGCGCACGTGCAACCACGCGCTCGGCCAGCGCGTGGGCCGTCTGGGCAGTCTGGGTGGCTGTCATCACGCTGGGCTGGTGAATATCCAGTGCGCGCTCGATCAGCAGTTGCCGCTCGTCGTCGGATAGCGGAATGCCGGCGATCAGGCGGCGCGTGCGGGCCAGCGCCTGCGGGAAGGTGTTGTCGAACTGGGTACGGGCGCGGATCAGCTCTTCACGCTGGCCGGGAAAGCGCTGGATGGCGCGGTCGAGCGCCTGCGATTGCACGGTCAGGAAACCAAGCACGCTGATCAGCCCCGGGATGGCGCCAGGCGTGTAGTCCCACGCCAGGGCGTGGCCGGACCACGCCAGCAAGGCGGTCAGACACCAGCGCATCGTTGCGCGGCTTGGCATTGGAATATCCCCCTATGGCCGGACCCCTCTCCGACCAAAATCTGACTCTAACGATTTGTATCGATTGTGTGCAAGCTGGGTGTTGCACCGAGATCGGACCGTTCCCGCCCCGCCATTTGCGCAAACCACGGCGGGGCGGCGGCGTGCCTGTTGGAAGGAATCGCGCTCCGGGCACCATGAAGCTGCAGGTAACGAAGCACTGGAAGTGCTGGCGCACCGTGCGGCCGGTTGACGAGTGCGTCAACCCCGAAAATACTGTCTGTTCGACCCGCCGACCGGCACGCCTCGCCTTGTGCGTCGTACAACACATCCAACGCCGGCGCCCACTTTTCGAAGGTGGAGACATGACCGATCTTTCCGCTGCCCGCGCGGCCGATCCCACGCCCGCCAGCGAGCCTGCGCCGGCGCGCAACAAGGTGCGCTTCGTGACGGCCGCATCGTTGTTCGACGGGCATGACGCGTCGATCAACATCATGCGGCGCATCCTGCAGTCGATGGGCTGCGAGGTGATCCACCTCGGGCACAACCGTTCGGTAGACGAGGTGGTCAACGCCGCGCTGCAGGAAGACGTGCAGGGCATTGCGGTGTCCAGCTACCAGGGCGGCCATGTCGAATACTTCAAGTACATGATCGACGCGCTGCGCGCACGCGGCGGCGAGCACATCCAGGTGTTCGGCGGCGGGGGCGGTGTGATCGTGCCGACGGAGATCCGCGAGTTGCAGGACTACGGCGTCGCGCGCATCTACAGCCCCGAAGACGGCCAGCGCATGGGCCTGGCCGGCATGATTGCCGACATGGTGCAGCGCTGCGATATCGATCTCTCCATCTATGCGCCGGCCACGCTGGAGCCCGTCGCCAACGGCAACCGCCGCGCCCTGGCGCAATTGATCACCGCATTGGAATCGGGCCGTATCGATCCGGCACTGCGCGAGGCCGTGCACGCGGCTGCGATGGCCACGCCGACGCCGGTGCTCGGCATCACGGGCACGGGCGGTGCGGGCAAGTCGTCGCTCACCGATGAGTTGATCCGCCGCGTCCGGCTCGACCAGCAGGACGCGCTGCGCATCGCCGTCATCTCGATCGATCCGTCGCGGCGCAAGTCGGGCGGCGCCCTGCTGGGCGACCGCATTCGCATGAACGCGATCAATCATCCGAACATCTTCGTGCGCTCGCTGGCCACGCGGGAGGCCAGCCGCGAGATCTCCGACGCGCTGCCCGACGTGATTGCCGCATGCCGTGCCGCCGGGTTCGATTTCATCATTGTCGAGACCTCCGGCATCGGACAGGGCGACGCGGCCATCGTGCCGCATGTCGATTTGTCGCTGTATGTGATGACGCCCGAGTTTGGCGCCGCCAGCCAGTTGGAGAAGATCGACATGCTCGATTTTGCCGATCTGGTGGCCATCAACAAGTTCGATCGCAAGGGCGCGCAAGACGCGTGGCGCGACGTCGCCAAGCAGGTGCAGCGCAACCGTGAGCAATGGCATGCCCGGCCTGAAGACATGCCGGTGTTCGGCACGCAGGCCTCGCACTTCAATGACGACGGCGTGACGGCGCTGTATCACACGCTGGCCGATCGGCTGACCGAGCGCGGCATGGCGCTGGCCGAGCGCACGTTGCCGCGTCCGGCCGGCAAATGTTCCACCAGCCACGACGCCATCGTGCCGCCCGCGCGCGTGCGCTACCTGGCGGAGCTGGCCGATACGGTGCGCAGCTACCACCGCCGCGTCGATGCGCAAAGCCGCCTCGCGCGGGAGCGCCAGCAGTTGCGGGCCAGCCACCGCATGCTGGAGCAGGCGGGCGCCACCGTGCAGACGCTGTCCGCACTGGACAAGCAAGCGGCCGAGCGCGACGCACAACTCGGCGCCACCGAACGCAAGCTGCTCGCCATGTGGCCTGACCTGCGCCGTGCTTATTCCGGCGACGAATACGTCGTGAAGATCCGCGACAAGGAAATCCGCACGCAGCTTACGCACACCACGCTCTCCGGCACCACCATCCGCAAGGTCGTGCTGCCGCCCTATGAAGACGATGGCGAAGTACTGCGCTGGCTGATGCGGGAAAACGTGCCGGGCAGTTTTCCGTACACCGCCGGCGTGTTTGCCTTCAAGCGTGAGAACGAAGACCCGACGCGCATGTTCGCGGGCGAGGGCGATGCCTTCCGCACCAACCGGCGCTTCAAGCTCGTCTCCGAAGGCATGGACGCCAAGCGGCTCTCCACCGCGTTCGACTCCGTCACGCTCTACGGCGAAGACCCGGCGCTGCGCCCGGACATCTACGGCAAGGTCGGCAATTCGGGCGTGTCCATCGCCACGCTCGACGATATGGAAGTGCTGTACGACGGCTTTGATCTGACCAGCCCTGCCACGTCGGTATCCATGACGATCAACGGGCCGGCACCGACGATCCTGGCAATGTTCATGAACACCGCCATCGATCAGAACCTGGCCCGGTTCCGCGCGGACAACCACCGCGAGCCAACGCAGGACGAGGAGGCGAAGATCCGCGCATGGGTGCTGCAGAACGTGCGCGGCACGGTGCAGGCCGACATCCTCAAGGAAGACCAGGGGCAGAACACCTGCATCTTCTCGACCGAGTTTTCGCTCAAGGTGATGGGCGATATCCAGGAATATTTCGTGCACCACCAGGTGCGCAATTTCTATTCGGTATCGATCTCGGGGTACCACATTGCCGAGGCGGGCGCGAACCCGATCTCGCAACTCGCCTTCACGCTGGCCAACGGCTTCACGTATGTGGAGGCGTACCTCGCGCGCGGCATGCACATCGACGATTTCGCGCCGAACCTGTCGTTCTTCTTCTCCAACGGCATGGACCCGGAGTACAACGTGCTCGGCCGCGTCGCGCGCCGCATCTGGGCGGTGACCCTGCGTGACAAGTACGGCGCGACCGAGCGCAGCCAGAAGCTGAAGTACCACGTGCAAACGTCAGGCCGATCCCTGCACGCGCAGGAGATCGCCTTCAACGACATCCGCACGACGCTGCAGGCGCTGATCGCCATCTACGACAACTGCAACAGCCTGCACACGAATGCGTACGACGAGGCCATCACCACGCCGACGGCCGAGTCTGTACGGCGTGCGCTGGCCATCCAGCTCATCATCAACCGCGAATGGGGCCTGGCCAAGTGCGAGAACCCGAACCAGGGCAGCTTCATCATCGATGAACTGACGGACCTGGTGGAAGAAGCCGTGCTGCAGGAGTTCGAGCGCATTGCTGAGCGCGGCGGCGTGCTTGGCGCGATGGAAACCGGCTACCAGCGGGGCAAGATCCAGGAAGAGTCGATGCTGTATGAGCAGCGCAAGCACGACGGCTCGCTGCCGATCATCGGTGTGAATACGTTCCGCAATCCGGACGCAGAGAGCGTGGTGCCGCCGCACATTGAACTGGCGCGCTCAAGCGAGGAGGAAAAGCAGAGCCAACTCGCGCGGCTGCAGGATTTTCACGCACGGCATGCTGGGGAAGCGCCGGCCATGCTGCAGCGTCTGCAGCGGGCGGTGATCGAGGATCAGAACGTATTTGCGGTGTTGATGGACGCGGTGCGGGTTTGCTCGCTGGGGCAGATTACGCATGCGTTGTTTGAGGTGGGGGGGGAGTATCGGCGGAATATGTAGGGGGTTTGGGTTTTGGTTTTTTGTTTGTGGTGCATCCCTTGTTTCATCCCCTGCCGGGGCTGACTCACTTTCTTTGGTCTTGCCCAAAGAAAGTAAGCAAAGAAAGGCGCGCCCGAGACGGCGACCCCTTCCTTGAATTTGCGTAACCGGGCGGAGGCGGGGAAAACTCGCTTCGCTCAGACAGTTCCCCGCCTATTTTCCGCCCGCTTACGAAAATTCAAGGCGCCATCTAGGGCAGGAACGTCAACTACCAAACCGTTGGTCTGCGTGCCCGAGTGGCTCTTGCTTGTTGCTGTTGCTGCTCGCTTTGCTCCGCGTTGTGCTGCTATCTGCGACTGCAGTTGTGCTTCGATGGTGTGGCCGTTGGGGCCCTAGATGGCGCCTTGAATTTCTGTTGCAGAGAGGAAAAAGGAAGGGAAACTGTCTGAGCGAAGCGAGTTTTTCCCTTCCCCTCTCTGCGACATAAATTCAAGGGGAAGTCGCCATCTCGGGCGCGCCTTTCTTTTGCTTACTTTTCTTTGGCAAGACAAAGAAAAGTGAGTCGTGCCCGGCAGGGAACGAAAGGGGGGCTGAACCACACCCGCCCGCCGCCGGCGTAGGCAAAAAACATCCACGACACAGAAACAAAACCTACCGCTGCATCACAGCCAGGACCGCCAAGATGCCCACCGGCGGCAACACGCACCAGAACGAAAACGTTGCAAACGCCAACGCCCCCAGCACCGCGCCCGTGGCGAACCCGGCCAGCGGCGGCACCATCTTCCGCAACCGCGTGCGCGCAACATCCTTCTGCGTACCACCCGGCGACAGCAGTTCGACCACGTCGATCACGATCTGCGTCGTGTTGCCGGTCATGATGGTCGTGGGTGCATGCTCCGACAGCACGATGCGCGCCTTGGCGTTCTGCACGCCCATCGCTGCAACGCCGATGAGCCCGACAACAATCGTGGCCGGTGCATCCGCCGATTGAATTGGCAGCGCCAGCAACCCCGCCACCATGAACGCCAGCAGGAGCACGGCCTGCGCGAACAGCAGCGGCCGCAGCGGCGCCACCCCGCGCTGTGTGAGCGCTGTCACGGCCAGCTTGGTCGCCGCCACGGCCAGCACGAACATCGGCAGCGCTAGCAGCTTGGCCAGCACGCCTTGCCCGGAGCCCGCCAGCTCCAGGCCGATCATCACGAAGTTGCCCGTAACGTGCGCGGTGAACAGCCCAAACAACGCCGCAAAGCCGACCACATCCACATAGCCGGCGACAAACGCCAGCAGCGTTCCCTGGGCGATCAGGAAACGCGCCGACGCTGGCGCTGCCGTCGCTGTCGTCGCCGTTTCAGAAGGCAAAGCACGAACACCCGAAGGCGCCCCAGAATCCGCGGAAGTCGGTCGTGGGCACGTTGGCCGTGCGGGCCTTCTGATGCGCATGGCCGTGCACGGAGCATGAGCCAACGCACTGGTGCACCTGCTGCTGCAACGGCGCAGCCGGCCGCCAGTGCCCCGGCACGCGTGCCACGGGCGACCACTCCGGCAGCACCGGAATCGGCGGCGGGCCGAACTCGGAGAACTCCGCTGCCCCGTAGACGATGCGGCCGCCCACCACCGTCAGCACCGATTCGATGGTCTTGATGTCGGCCTCGGGCACGCTGAAGAAATCCGCCGACAACGCTGCCAGGTCGGCGAGTTGCCCGACCTTGATCTGCCCCTTGTTGCCCTGGTCTGCCGAGAACCATGCGCTGCCGTGCGTGTACAGCTCCAGCGCCACCTCGCGCGGCAGCCCCTCCGGATACAGCGCCATGCCGCCCACGGTGCGCCCGCTCGCCAGCCAGTACAGCGACGTCCACGGGTTATAGCTCGACACGCGCGTGGCGTCGGTGCCGGCGCCCACCGGCACGCCTTCGGCCAGCATGCGCTTGATGGGTGGCGTCTGTTCTGCGGCGGCAGCGCCGTAGCGGTCGACAAAATATTCGCCCTGGAAGGCCATGCGATCCTGAATGGCGATGCCGCCGCCCAGTGCGCGCACGCGTTCGATGTTCTTCGGCGAAATCGTCTCCGCATGGTCAAAGAACCACGGCAGGCCGTTGAACGGAATGTCGCGGTTCACGCGCTCGAACACGTCGAGCATGCGCGAGATCGATTCGTCGTAGGTGGCGTGCAGCCGGAACGGCCAGCGTTGCGCAACAAGGTGGCGCACCACGGTTTCCAGCTCCTGCTCCATCGTCTCGGGCAGGTCGGGGCGCGGCTGCAGGAAGTCTTCAAAGTCGGCTGCGGAGAAGACGAGCATTTCGCCCGCGCCGTTGTGGCGGAAGAAGTCATCGCCCTGGCGGTATTGCACGCTGCCGGTCCAGTTCTTGAAGTCGGCCAGTTCCTCTTTCGGTTTTTGCGTGAAGAGGTTGTAAGCGATGCGGATGGTGAGCTGGTTCTGCACCGACAGCTCGCGGATGATTTCGTAGTCTTCCGGGTAGTTCTGGAAGCCGCCGCCTGCGTCGATGGCGCTTGTCACGCCCAGGCGGTTCAGTTCGCGCATGAACTGGCGCGTGGAGTTGACCTGGTATTCCGGCGGCAGCTTCGGCCCCTTGGCCAGCGTCGCGTACAGGATCATCGCGTTGGGCTTGGCGATCAGCATGCCGGTGGGCTCGCCGGACGCGTCGCGCTGGATCTCGCCGCCCGGCGGGTTCGGCGTGTCCTTGGTGTAGCCGACCTGGCGCAGCGCCGCGCGGTTGAGCAGAGCGCGGTCGTACAGGTGCAGCACGAACACGGGCGTATCGGGTGCGGCCTGGTTCAGCTCTTCCAGCGTGGGCATGCGGCGCTCGGCAAACTGGAATTCCGTCCAGCCGCCCACCACGCGTACCCATTGCGGCGACGGCGTGCGCGCAGCTTGCTCCTTGAGCATGCGCATCGCGTCTGCCAGGGAGGGCACGCCTTCCCAGCGCAGCTCCAGGTTGTAGTTCAGCCCGCCCCGGATCAGGTGCAGGTGCGAATCGTTCAGGCCGGGGATGACGGTGCGCCCGCGCAGGTCGATGATCTGGGTGGAGGCGCCGCGCTGGGCCATCACGGTCGCATCGTCGCCCACGGCAACAAAGCGGCCGTCACGCACGGCAACGGCGCTGGCGGTGGGGCGTTCGCGGTCGACCGTGTGGATGCGGCCGTTGTGCAGGATGAGGTCGGCGGTCATTGCGTCAGTATTTGGGGTAGATCGAAAAACGTCCGGGTCCGGCAATCAGGACCGTGGTGAAGATGATCAGCAGCATCCATCCGAACTGCCCATCGGCAAGCGACCAGTCAGGATGCACCACCAGCATGGCCACCAGCAACGTGGCGACGATGGGCAGACACGCCAAGCGTGTGAGCAGGCCGAGCGCAACCAGCAGCGGACACAGTGTTTCCGACAGGATCGCCAGCAGCAGTGTGGGGGCGGCGCCCATGTGGAACGGGTCTTCAATGCGCGTGAGTTCCTGGCTGTAGTGCAGCACCTTGGGCAGCCCGTGTACGGCAATCAGCAGGGCGCTGCCGGTCAGGCGCAGGAACAGCAGGCCAACGTGCAGGGCGGTATCGGCAGGGGCTGCAGCGTGCAAGGGGTCGAGCGAAAGGCGTGTCATGGCGTCAGCTCGGGTTGCGCGGCGTGGTGCCGCCAGAGCCGCCGGTGGCGGCCAGGTCCGTTGGTTGCGCCGCGGGTGGCACTTGGGGCGGTGCGCCGGTGATCTTCGGCACGCACTCGTGGCGGAACCACGCCATGGTGATCGGCTCGCCGGCCAGCAGGCGCTGCGCGGCCGGTACGACCTGTTCGCCGATCAGCATGCCGAGCAGCCCGACCAGCGCAATTGCCGGTGGCGCCGGTGAGCGGACGTGCAGCAGTGCGTAGATGATGCCGACCAGCATGCCGACGCCAATGGAGATGAGGTAGGGCTTCAAAGCGAGGGCTCCAGATCCAGAATGCGAAGGGCGGCGCGCTCGACGTGCGCCGCCCGCCCAGGTCAGCCGGTGATAAACGCCAGCAGGTCCGCGTTGACCTTGTCCGCTTCGGTCACGCACATGCCGTGCGAGCCGCCCGGATAGACCTTGAGCGTGCCGTTTTTCACCAGCTCCACGCCCAGCCTGGCCGAATCGTCGATCGGAACGATCTGGTCGTCGTCGCCATGCAGGAACAGCACCGGCACCTCGATCTTCTTCAGGTCTTCGGTGTAGTCGACCTCCGAGAATTCCTTGATGCACAGGTACTGGCCATGAATGCCGCCGGTCATGCCCTGCGCCCAGAAGGCATCGATGGTGCCCTGCGAGACCTTTGCGCCGGGCCGGTTGAAGCCGAAGAACGGCGTGGCGAGATCACGGTAGAACTGCGAGCGGTTGTCGGCCACACCCTTGCGGATGCCGTCGAACACGTCCATCGGCAAGCCCTTCGGGTTGGATGCCGTCTTGAGCATGATGGGCGGCACTGCGCCGATCAGCACCGCGCGGGCGACGCGCCTGGTGCCATGGCGGCCGATGTAGTGCGCGACTTCGCCACCGCCTGTGGAGTGGCCGACCAGCGTGGCGCCCTGGATGTCGAGCGCATCGAGCAGCGCTGCCAGGTCGTCGGCATAGGTGTCCATGTCGTTGCCCTGCGACGGCTGGTCGGAACGGCCATGGCCGCGCCGGTCATGCGCGATGACACGAAAACCCTTCTGCACCAGGAACAGCATCTGCGCGTCCCAGGCGTCGGCATTGAGCGGCCAGCCGTGCGAGAAGACGACGGGCTTGCCGCTGCCCCAGTCCTTGTAAAAAATACGCGTACCGTCTTGGGTGGTAATCGTTTGCATGGGAATGAGAGAGGGTGGTGGCTGATTGAATGGACGACAGGGCGACGCATGCGGTTGCACATGCGTCGCCCGGCCGGAGCAGCGTCTTCTTTTAGGGGCGGCAGCGCGATCAGTTGGCCGCCACGGGCGCCAGCGCCTCGTGCGGCGTGGCCGTGCGTTGCGAAGCCTTGTGCACCATCGTGTAGGCATAGTCCACGCCCATGCCATAGGCACCGGAGTGTTCCTTGACCAGCTTCATGACGGCGTCATACGTGTCGCGGTGGGCCCAGTCACGCTGCCATTCCAGCAGCACCTGTTGCCACGTCACGGGCACCACGCCAGCCTGGATCATGCGCTGCATGGCGTAGTCGTGCGCCTCCTTCGACGTGCCGCCCGAGGCGTCGGCGACCATGTAGATCTCGTAGTCGGCATCGTGCATGGCCGATAGCGCGAAGGTGCAGTTGCACACTTCCGTCCACAGGCCCGAGACGACCACCTTCTTGCGGCCGTTCTTTGCCAAGGCATCGCGCACCTTCTGGTCGTCCCAGGAGTTCATCGAGGTGCGTTCGAGCAGTTCCTGATCCGGAAACACATCGAGCAATTCCGGGTAGGTATAGCCCGAGAAGCTCTGCGACTCGACGGTCGTAATGGTGGTGGGGATGTTGAAGATCTTCGCGGCCTTGGCAAGGCCGACGGTGTTGTTCTTCAGGACCTGGCGATCGATCGACTGCACGCCGAAGGCCATTTGCGGCTGGTGGTCGATGAAGATCAGTTGACAGTTCTGCGGGGTAAGGACTTCCAGCTTGGGATTCATGGCCGTATCCGGTTCCGATAGGAGATGCGAGGGGGGCGCTGCAGATCTGACGCCGCATCGGCGCGGCGCGATCAACGGCCCAACCATGATAGGAAGTTGCGTACCGGGCGCAACGCTCAATCGGCGAGTGCAGTTTTTGCGATTGCCGAACAATCGTCGCGACTTCCCGAAACATTCCATCGGTACCCTGGATACGCGCGCCAGTCGTGGGATTCGGCGCACGCGGCAGTTAGCGGACCCAGCCGCGCTCGAGCAAAGGCGTGTCCCATGCCGGCTCGCCAGCGTGGTAGCTGGCGAGGCAATCGATCAATGCGCACACCTTGACGGCCTGGCGCTGCGTCGCCGGATACACGGCGGAGAAGTGCAGCGGTGTCAGGTCGTAGTCGGCAAGCACGGGTACGAGGCGGCCGGCGACCAGATCGTCGCTGATGACGAGGGTGGGCAGGCAGGCAATGCCGGCGCTGGTGAGGGCGTAGTCGCGCAGCAGATGCACTGAATTCGAGCGCACCTGCTCGGGCAGGTCCATCGCAGCGCTGGCCTCGCCATTGCGCGAGAACACCCAGCGCTTGCGGGTCGGGTAGCCGGAGTACAGCGCCAGCGAATGCTGCAGCAGATCGGCCGGCTGCTGCGGCATGCCGTACTCCTCGACGTACGCGGGGGTGGCGCAGAACATGCGCCGCAGCGGGAACAGGCGCCGCTCGATCAGCGAATCGTTGATCGGCGGGAAGATCTGAAACGCCACGTCGAACCCCTCGGCAATCGGGTCGACCACGCTGTCGTCGACCACCACGTCGAGCTGGATATCGGGGTACTGCGCCCCGAACCTGGCCAGCGGCTCGGCAAAGTGGCTGAGTGCGTACCCGGGCAGCATGCGGATGCGCAGCTTGCCGGCGGGGGTGGCGCGCAGGCCGCGCATCTGGTCGGTCAGGTCCGTCAGCATGCAGACGGCTTCGGCGCATTGCTTGTAGTAGGTTTCGCCCACTTCGGAAAGACGCACGTGCCGCGTGCTGCGGTGAAACAGCGGCGCTTCGATAAAGCGCTCCAGTTGTTGCACGCGGTTGGTGACCACCGAGTTGGTCACGCCCAGCTGGCGTGCGGCCTCGGCAAAGCTGCGCGTTTCTGCCACGCGCACGAAGGCTTCAATACTGAGAAAGCGGTCCATTTCCAGCGTCCTTGCGCCTGAGATGAGAGAGCGGCGCGACGCCGGTCATCATACGGCGATCCGGTGGAATGTGACGTTACCGTCAGCAAGGCTTTTCTGTGCATCGCCGCGTCGTTTATCCTCTGCAATCTGTTTCATTTCCATCTCTCATTCCAATACCAAACGAGGAGCAGTTCATGGCAATTCAAGTCGTCGGCATCGTCGGTGCCGGAACAATGGGCAACGGCATTGCGCAAGCGTGCGCCGTGGTTGGGCTGGATGTGGTGATGGTGGACATCAGCGATGCCGCCGTGCAGAAGGGCATTGCCACGGTGGCGGGCAGCCTGGACCGGCTCATCAAGAAGGAAAAGCTGACCGAAGCCGACAAGGCTGCGGCGCTCGCACGCATCCACGGTTCGACCAGCTATGACGACCTCAAGCGCGCCGACCTCGTGATCGAAGCCGCCACCGAGAACTTCGACCTGAAGGTGAAGATTCTCAAGCAGCTCGAAGCTGCGGCCGCACCGCACGCAATCGTGGCGTCGAATACGTCGTCCATCTCGATCACCAAGCTGGCCGCCGTGCTGCAGGACGCGAGCCGCTTCATCGGCATGCACTTCTTCAACCCGGTGCCGATGATGGCGCTGGTCGAAGTCATTCGCGGCCTGCAGACGAGCGATGCCACGCATGCGTCTGTGGAAGCGCTGGCCAAGCAGCTCGGCAAGACGCCGATCACGGTCAAGAACAGCCCGGGCTTTGTCGTCAACCGCATCCTGTGCCCGATGATCAACGAGGCGTTCTGCGTGCTGGGCGAAGGTCTGGCCTCGCCGGAGGAGATTGACGAGGGCATGAAGCTCGGCTGCAACCACCCGATCGGGCCGCTGGCGCTGGCCGACATGATCGGCCTGGACACCATGCTCGCCGTGATGGAAGTGCTGTACACCGAGTTTGCTGACCCGAAGTACCGCCCGGCCATGCTGATGCGCGAAATGGTGGCCGCCGGCTACCTGGGCCGCAAGACCGGCCGCGGCGTGTACGACTATCGCAAGTAAGTCAGCGGCAATCTTTCACGGCATTCGCGCTGTCCGCCAACTGTCAGGCCGGATTCGCGCGAACTGTCTGCAAGTGTGCATGGAGGCGGTGTGGGGATGCGTTGATGATGACGTATCGCCACACCGCTTTTTTTCTTCCCCACACTCCGGACGCCACCATGCCGCGCTACGCCTTCCGTCTGCTCAACGTCTTTGCCGAATCCACGTTCGGCGGCAACCAGCTCGCCGTCTTTGAAGACGGGCGGGGCCTGGACGACGCCACCATGCAGGCCATCGGACGCCAGTTCAACCTGTCCGAGATCACGTTCATTTTTCCCGATGACACGGATGGCGCCACGGCGCGTTTCCGCATCTTCACACCCGATTACGAGATGCCGTTTGCCGGGCATCCGTCGCTGGGGACGGCGCAGGTGGTGCGCGAGCTGTACGGCCCAGGCAATGAGCTGACGCTGCGTTGCCAGTCGGGCATCGTATCGCTGACGGCGCAGGACGAGGGGTGGTCGCTCGTGCCGCCGCGCTCGGGGGCGCTGAATACGCGCGAAGCCGATCCGGCCATTGCCAAGATGCTCGGGTTGGACGCCGATGCGCTGGCGGGCCCGCCGCTGTGGGTTGACGCAGGCATCGAACAACTTATGGTGCCGGTCAAGACGCGCGCCGATGTGGAGCGCGCCCGGCCCGACCCGTCAGCCTTCGATGTCTGGCCGCGCAGCCGCAACGACGGGCGCAACGCCTACGTCTTCACCATGCCCGCGCCTGGCAGTAACGATCCGGTGGCTTCGCGCTTCTTCTTCGAATACGGCACCGGCCTGTGGGAAGACCCGGGCACCGGTTCGGCGTGCGCCAACCTGGGCGGCTGGCTGCGCGCGACGGGCCATGCTTTGCCGGCAAGCTACCGCATCGAGCAGGGCGCCGCAGTGGGTCGACCCTGCCACCTGACGCTGCGTGTGGATGCCGACGGCACGATCCACGTGGGTGGCCGCGTGATCGAAATCGGACGCGGCACGTTGACGATTTGATCGGTCGACTAGGCCGCGCGGGCCGACGGTGTGAGCTGCTTGCAGAAGAACGTCGTCCCGCAGAATGCCCCGTCGGGCATCAGCGCGTAGTTGGGCACCACGCCCACGCGCTGCCAGCCGGCGCGTGCGTATAGCCGCTCGGCATCGCCGCCCGTCACCGTGTCGAGCACGAGCACCGTCTTGCCCTCGGCGCGCGCTTCGTCTTCGATGGCCGCCATCAACCGCTGCGCCACGCCATGACGGCGCGCACGTCGGTGCACGAGCATCTTGGCGATGTCAGCGCGGTGCGGCTGGTTTTCCGGCTGTGCGAGCACCAATTGCACGGTGCCCTGGATGGCGCCCGCTTCATCCTCGGCAATCAACAAGGCGCGCTCGCCGCGCGCCACGCCTTCGGCAACGTTGCGCCAGAACGCCTGCGCCTTGTCGCGAGACAACGGCCACATGAAGCTCACCGACGCGCCGCCTTCCACGCAATCGATCAGCACATCGGCCAACGCATCAACACACGCGCTTGCCTCGTTGGCGCCCACGCGCCGGATGGTCAGGGTGTCGATCATCAGGGCCTCCAGTGGGCAGCGGACACGGTTGTCAGCGCGACTAGGTAGCGGGCCGGCCGCCGTGTGGGGTTGTGATAGACGATCGGGCAATCCAGCCGCATGGTCAGGCAGTCGCCTGCATTGAGGCGCCAGTGTGTGTCGCCCACGGTCATTTCCATCGAACCTTCGATCACCCACACCTGCTGGTGGATTTCGGCATCGCGCGCGCCGGTGTCGTAGGCCACGCGCTCGCCGGCCGGAAAGCGCACCTCAACGAGCTGCAAGGGCGAACGCGCCGCCGGCGACAGGTTGCGGCGCACGTAGCCGGAGGCGGGGTCGGTCCACTCGGGCTGATCTGCCGCGCGTGATACGGGCGACGGTTCCACGGCCGGCGCGGGACTGTCTTCGAACAGCGAGGCAAGCGTCACGCCCAGCGCGGAGCTGAGCCGATCCAGCACCGCAGCGGTCGGGCTGCTCTGGCCGCGTTCAATGAGCGAGATGGCCGAACGGCTGACCTGGCTGCGCTCTGCCAGCGCGTCGAGCGACAGACCCTGGGCGTCGCGCAGTTCGCGCAAGCGGTGGGCGATACGTTGGTGGATGTCCATGCCATCCAGTTTAATGGAAATTTATCTCTAGTAAACTGGAATTTGCGGCACGGCCAAATTGGGCCCGCTCTGGGTCGTGCTTTGCCCAGATGGCGGGGCCATCGCGTTGGCGAGAGCGGGGAGAACGCCCCGGCCGCGTTCATCGGCCTGCTCGAAGGTCGCAACTTCGGCAAGCTCGTGGTGCGGGTGGCCGAGGCCTGACCGCGCGCTCGGCCGCTCTTGGCTATTGGGTTGCAGCGTCCCGCCGCTGTACGGCAGGCGGCAGCCACGATGCGTCGAGTGCCGCTTCCTTGGGCCAGGTCAGTTGCATGCGCAGCAGGAACGGGCCGCTGGGCGGCGGCAGCCAATTGTTGCGCATGCCCTTGGGCGGTGCGCGCTGGATCAGGATGTCGAGCGAGCCATCGCGGTTCAGGCGCGGGCGATCAGCTTCGCTCAGCACGTTGCGCAGGCCCGGGCGTTCGATCGCGCGGCGCGGCTGCTCGGCAGCGGACAGGGCAGCGATGGCCCAGCCGGCATTCTCGGGCGGCAGTTGGTTGCGCTCGAAATGCAGGACGTAGCGGTGCGTGCTGTCCAGCGCCATGCCGTTGACGTCGGTCCGGGCGGTGGCGATGAGCATGTCCTGCGGCAGGTCGGTGCCGCCGCCGTTCCACGCCACGATGGCGCGCTGTGCGTAATCCAGCCCGTAGGCGCCGATCATGCGCGGGATGAACCAGCCATTCTGCGTGACGGACGGTTGCTTGACGGCCAGCGCCAGCGTTTCGCGCGCGGCCGCCACCCCACCCTCCATCACCTTCAGGTTGGCTGCGCTCACGGCTTTGGCGTCGAATGGCGCACCGGGCACGATGCCCAGATCACGCAGCGATTGCAGCATCGTGGAGTCGGCTGCGTGCGGCGGATTGTCCTTGAGCAGTTCGGCAAAGCGCGTGAAGTAGCTGTTGGCGTCCAGCGCGGTGACACGGCGGCGCGCGGCATCCAGGCTGACGTCGAGGTCGGTGGCCTTGTCCGTGTTGACCTTGGTTTCGGCTTCGGCCTCACGCAGGGTGCTCTTGCTGAAGGCCTCCAGCGGGGTGATGCGGTAGCGGTCCTGTACGCGGCGTGCGGCGGTCAGGTCGCGCGGGCCGGCCACCTGCGTCCGTGCCACCACCCAGACGAGGCTGGTCGGCGCGGCAATCTGCTTGACGCCCGTGGGCAGCGTGCCCTCCCAACCCGGCGGCGTGATGGCGTAGTGCGCGGCACGCGCCCCGGTGGTGCGGTTGCCGAGCGATTCGAACACGTCGTTCCACCCGTCGTGCAGCGCCACCCAGAGGTGTCGGCGCCCGGCATCGGGCAGGCTCAGGACGACCGGGCCGTTACGCAAATCGACGAAGGCGCTGCTGGCGAGCACGTCCACGCGGGCGCGCACGCCGGTGGGCAGGGCTTCGTCTTCCAGCGTGCGCTGGTGCATGAACGTGCCGGCAGGCGCCAGTGCAGACGTGGTCTGCAGCAGCGCGTCGGTCATCATCAACGGAAACGCGTAGACATAGGCCGAGCGCACGAGCGCTTCGTTCGGCTGCGGCAGACGTTGTTCGATGGGGGCCGTGGTCGCGGCGTTCTGGGTGGAGCAGCCGGTCAGGCTCAGGGTAAGCGCCGAGGCCGCCACGCTCAGCGCCACGGCCGCCAGCTTGGTAAGCGGGCGCGCGGGCGCAGGGCAGTGCGTCATCTTGTTCTCCTTTTGTCGTCGTCGGTGCGCGCAACAGGAAAGCAGACGCCTGTCGGACATCCCCCCAAGGATGCTTGCGCATACGGTTGCGCGGTGGCCGATCCGGTGGCTCCGCGCATATCGTGGCTTGAATCTTTGGAATGTAGAAGCGCCGCCAGCGCAAGTCAATTTAAGTGCAGTGGGGCATGCATGCAGGGGGGGGCGATGCAGGCAGGTGTCTAGAGGCGCAGGTGCAGCGCAAGACGCAACTTGGCCGCGTCATATTCGGCCTTCATGCGCGCCACGATTTCGGCCGCGGGCGGCAGATCGGCAATCTGCCCCACCCCCTGCCCCGCACCCCAGATGTCTTTCCAGGCCTTGGCGCGCGAGCTGCCATCGCCAAAGTTCATCTTCGATTTGTCGGCCTCGGGCAGGGCCGCAGGATCCAGGCCCGCGAGTTCGATGCTTTCGCGGATGTAGTTGCCGTGCACGCCCGTAAAGAGGTTGGTGTAGACGATGTCCGACGCGGCCGCGCGCAGGATGGCTTGCTTGTAGCTTTCGGCGGCGTGGGCCTCCTGGCTGGCGATGAAACGCGTGCCGATGTAGGCGAGGTCCGCGCCCATGGCTTGCGCGGCAAGGATGGCGTCGCCCGTGGCAATGGCGCCCGACAGCGCGATCGGCCCGTCGAAGATGCGCCGCACCTCGCCCACCAGCGCAAATGGCGACAGTGTGCCGGCATGCCCACCCGCACCCGCAGCCACCAGGATCAGCCCGTCGACGCCGGCTTCCAGCGCCTTTTCGGCATGGCGCAGATTGATCACGTCGTGCAGAACGATCCCGCCGTAGCTATGCACGGCATCCAGGATCTCCTTGACGGGCGCGCGCAGCGAGGTGATGAAGATCGGTACCTTGTGTTTGACGCAGGTGGCCACGTCCTGCTCCAGCCGCGCGTTTGAGTGGTGCACGATTTGATTGACGGCGATCGGCCCGACCACTTCGTGCGGATGCGCGGTGCGGTACGCCGCCAGCTCCTCGTTCATCTGCGTGAGCCAGTCGTCCAGCATCTCGGCCGGGCGCGCGTTGAGGGCCGGAAATGCCCCGACGATGCCGGCCTTGCATTGCGCCAGCACCAGTTCCGGATAGCTGACGATGAACATCGGCGAACCGATCACGGGCAGCGTCAGGTGCTGCAGCATGGGCGGCAGGTGCTTGGCGGCGGGCATGGCGTCTCCTGGTTGGGCAAACCGGCACGACAGGGGCAGAGCATGTCGTTTGATTATAGGAACGATCCCGCACCCCGCCGTGCGCGGTCTACCCGCCGGGCTCAGACATGGGCGTGCTGCGTCAGCAGTTCAATGAAGGCGCGGTTGAAGGCGGGCAGGTCGTCGGGTTTGCGGCTGCTGACCCAGTTGCGGTCGGTCACCACTTCGCGGTCCACCCACATGCCGCCGGCATTGCGGATGTCGTCCTGCAGCGTCGGCCAGCTTGTCAGCGTGCGCCCGCGCACCAGGCCGGCAGACACCATCAGCCATGGCCCGTGGCAGATCACGGCGATCGGCTTTTTCGCCCGCTCGAACGCTTTCACAAAGGCCTGCGCGGCCGGCACGATGCGCAATGCATCGGCGTTGAATACCCCGCCGGGCAGCACCAGCCCATCGAAGTCGTCAGCCTTGGCTTGATCCAGCGTCAGGTCCACCTTGAAGGTGTCGCCTTTGGTTGCATGGTGCAGGCCCGTTACGTTGGGGCCCTTGGGGGCGACGATGCTGACGTTGGCACCGGCGCCTTCCAGCGCCTGCTTGGGGCTGGCCAACTCGGCCTGCTCGAACAAGTCGTCGACGAGGATGGCGATACGCAAGTCGTGCAATGGGGTCATGGCGAACTCCTTGTCAGGGGAAATCCAAAGAAGGGAACGGCAGGGGATGGTTCCGCAACGCGCGTGCCCGCTCTGCGCTAGCATGCGGAGCATTCGCCACGCATCACTTCACCCAAGACTGATCACCGGAGACTTGCATGACCACGCCGCTTTCCATCGATGCCGCCACCGCTGCTGCAGACGCCGCGCTGTTTCCTGGCTTCCGTCCGTTCCGCCAGGTGGTCAACGGTGTGGAAATCGCGGGGGTGATCGGCGGTAGCGGCCCACCGCTGCTGTTGCTGCATGGCCATCCGCAAAGCCATGTGATCTGGCACAAAGTCGCGCACGAGCTGGCACACGATTACACCGTCGTCGCGACCGATCTGCGCGGCTATGGCGCCTCGTCCAAACCAGCCGGCAGTGCCCGGCACGCCGAATACAGCAAGCGAACCATGGCGCAGGACCAGGTGGAGGTCATGCGCGCACTCGGCTTCGGCCGCTTCCGGCTGTGCGCGCATGATCGCGGGGCGCGTGTGGCGCATCGCCTGTGTGTCGATCACCCCTTGCACGTCGAGCGGGCCATGCTGCTCGACATCGCCCCCACGCTGGCGATGTACGAGCACACCGACATGGCGTTTGCATCCGCCTACTGGCATTGGTTCTTCCTGATCCAGCCGTCGCCGTTTCCTGAGACGCTCATCAACGCCACGCCCGATTTCTACATCGGCAAGCTGATGGGCCTGCGCCACGCGGGGCTCGAACCGTTTGCCCCGGAAGCAATGGCGACCTATGCCGCCGCCATGCGCGAGCCCGCCTGCGTGCACGCCATGTGCGAGGACTACCGCGCCGCCGCCACCATCGACCTCGAACATGATCGCGCCGACCGCGACGCCGGCAAGCGCGTGAGCGTGCCACTTCGCGTGCTGTGGGGCGAGCATGGCGTGATCCAACGTTGCTTCAAGCCGCTGGAACTGTGGCGTGCCGTGGCGGACGATGTGAGCGGTGGCACCGTGCCGTGCGGGCATTACGTGCCGGAAGAGGCGCCGGAGGCGTTGCTCAAGGAGATGCGGGCGTACTTTGCTTGATGCAGCCACCTAGGCGTCGGCCCACTCGCGCAGCAGGTTGTGATACGTCCCCGTCAAGGCGATGACTGACGGGTCGTCCTGACCTAGCAGCCCCATCAGCCGCTGCAGTTCCGTATCCATCTGGAACAGCAGCGTGCGATGCGCTTCGCTGCGCACCATGCTCTGCAGCCAGAAGAATGCGCAGACGCGTGCGCCGCGTGTAACGGGCGTCACGCGATGCAGGCTGCTGCTGGGGTAGAGCACCATGTCGCCCGCCGCAAGCCTGACGCGGTGCTCGCCGAAGGTGTCGTCGATAACGAGTTCGCCCCCGTCGTAGTCTTCGGGCTCCGTCAGGAACAGCGTGCAGGAGAGGTCGCTGCGGATGCGGAAATCTGTGCCGCGCAGGTGGCGCACGGCGTTGTCGACGTGGTTGCCGAAGGTCTGCCCGCCCGCGTAGCGATTGAACAGCGGCGGGAACACCTTGAGCGGCAACGCGGCGGAGAAGAACAGCGTATTGGCCGAAAGCGCATCCTGGATGAAGGCGCCAACCTCGCGCGCAGCCTGCGAGCCTTCGGGCAACTGCATGTTGTGCTTCACCTGGCCCGACTGCACGCCGGCCGTGACCTTGCCGTCCACCCATTCGGCGGCATCGATCGTGGCGCGGCACTGCGCAACCTGTTCCTTGGTCAGGACCTTTGGAATCTTCAGCAGCATGATGGTGCGGTTTCCAGCGCAGCGGCCAGCACGCATAGGCGCGCATCGGGATGGCCGGCCAGAAAGTCATGGGCCTTCGCGAGGAAGGCTGGTGTGGCGGTGTGCGGCACGGCGTGCATCCAGGTGAGGGCGTCGTCTGCGCGGTTGGCGAGTGCAAGCAGGCGCGCAGCGTTGAACTGGCCGCGGAAGTCGCCGCCCTCTGCTGCACGCAGGTAGCAGCGCAGGGCCATCGCTGTGTCAGCCTCGACTTCCCAGCTGTCTTCATAGAAGCCGCCGAGCACGTTGATCGACTTGGCGTGGCCTTGTGCGGCCGCGGCCCGGAAGAGGGTGAAGGCGCGGGCGCGATCAGCCGGAATGCCGCGGCCGAGCTGCAGGCTCGTGGCGTAGTTGTACTGGCCCCAATCGAGGCCGGCAGCGGCGGCGCGCGCGTACCAGTGCGTGGCGGTCTTGTCGCAGGCGGGCGCGCCCCAGCCGTGCTCGTAGCAGCGGCCGAGCATGTTGGCGGCCATGGCATGGCCCGACAGCGCGGCCGTCTTGAACCAGAGCAACGCTTCGGCCGGATTCCGTTCGACACCGCGGCCATCGAGCAGCCATTGGCCGAAGATGGCCTGCGCTTCCGTGTGCCCGCGCCGGGCGGCAACCGCCAGCCAGCGTGCGGCGCGCTCAGCAGGGCCGGTCAGCACGGCGTGGATGGCATCGACCACCGCCGCATCGGCAGCGGTGGTTGCAGCGTGTTCAGGCATCAGTAGCGGATGCCCAGCGTCAGGATGGCCGTGCGGCCAGGTGCCAGCGATGCGTAGTGCGATGCATACGCCTGGTTGAAGTACACCTTGTCGAACACGTTCTGCACGTTCAACTGCAGGGTGGTGTGCTTGTCGATGCGGTACGCGGCCATGGCATCAAAGCGCCAGTACGCCGGCACCCACTTCGGGTTGGCGGGGTTGGTGCTGCCCCACACCTTCGAGACGTAATACGCACCGCCGCCGAGCGTGAGCTTCGGCATCGGCTGATACGTCGTCCACAGGCTGAAGCTGTTCTTCGGTGTGTTGGGGAAGGCCGTTCCGTTGGTGCCGCCAAAGGCCGCGCCTGCGCCGCCGTTGTTGCGCAGCTCGCTCTTCAGATACGTGTATCCGCCGAATACCTGCCAGCGGTTGGTGAGCGCGCCCGACCAGCCCAGCTCGAAGCCATCAACGCGCTTGTTGCCGGCCATGGCGGCGGTGCCGTCCTGCAGCACGATGCGTGCATTCGTCGTTTCAATGCGGAAGACGGCGGCTGTCAGTGCAAGCTTGCTGTCGAGCACGTTCCACTTGGTGCCGAGTTCGTAGGCGCGGTTCTTTTCCGGGGCGAGCACGTCGCCGCGATTGCCGGAGCGGTCTGGCGTCAGCGCGCTGGTATCGGCACCCTGGCCCGCCACCGAGCCCGACGGCGTGGAAGACGTGCCGTACGCCACATAAATGCTGCCGTTCTGCGCAGGCTTGAAAACCAGGCCGAGCTGGTAGTTCAGCAGGTTGTCGTCACGCGAAAAACTCGAACGCACGCCCTGCGCATTCGCCGACGTGGTGGCCGATGCCGAGTAGCGATCGAAGCGCAGGCCGCCGTTGACCTGCCAGCGCGGCGACAGCTCGATGGTGTCGAACACGTAGGCCGATTGCGTGCGCACGGTCGTCTCGGCCGGATTGTTGTTGAGCTTGATGCTGCCCGCCCAAAGGTCGTTCGGGTTCGGGTTGAAGAGATCGGTGCAGTTGTAGCCGCCGGCTGCGCCGATGCCGTTCGGGCAGCGGTTGCTGCCGGTGGCCACCGCGTATGTGTCGTTGCGGCTGCGCTCGCGCGAGAACTCCAGGCCCGCTGCATAGCTGTGCTTGAACCCGCCGGTGTCGAACTTGCCCGTGGCTTCCGTCTGGTTGGCGATGGTGTTGGCCACGGAGTATCGCGAATTGGTGCGGCGCCAGACCATGCCGTAGTAGATGTTGCCCTGGCTATCGTCGGGCTGCGTCCAGATGGTGTCCTGGCTTGTGCGGGCGACGCGCGTGGTGTTGCGCAGCTTCAGCGCGCTCGACACATCGTGTTCCAAAGAAAGCGTGCCCATGTCGGCGCGGTCGCGGCGGAAGTCGCGCGACAGGCCGTAATAGACGCTGCGGTCGACATTCACGGGCGCGCCGTCGCCGGGGCCGAACAGTTGCGGGCGGCCATCGGTGCGGCGGTTGAACGTGCCGTTGTTGTACGGAATGCCGGTGTCGGGCGTGTCGTTCGATTGCAGGTGGTAGTACGACAGCGTGGCGCGCGTGGGCGTGCCCAGCCCAAAGGCGATGGATGGCGCAATACCCCAGCGGCTGAAGCTCGTCACGTCGCGGCCGGCAACGGCGGCGTCGTGCGCCATCGCGTTCAGGCGGAACGCGGCGTGCTCGCCGATCTGGTAGTTGCCGTCGGCCGTGACACGTTTGTACGCCGCGTTGCCGACCGATAGTGTGCCCTCGGTGAAGTGCTCCAGCTTGGGCGTCTTGGTGACGATGTTGATTGCACCGCCGGCCGCGCCGCGCCCTTCATACGCGCCCGACGGCCCCTTGATGACTTCCACCGATTCCACGTTGAACATCTCGCGCGATTGCGCGCCGATGTCGCGCAGCCCATCGAGGAAGGTGCTGGCCTGCGCGTCGTAGCCGCGGATGAACGGGCGATCGCCCACGGGGTTGCCACCTTCGCCCGCGCCAAACGCGATGCCCGGCACCGTGCGCAGCGCCTCGGTCAGGGTGGCGGAAGCGGTGTCCTGCAGCACCTCGGCCGGAATGACCGTGACGGACTTGGGCGTATCGAGCAGCGGCGCGGTGAATTTGCCACCCGAGGCCGCGTCCGTCTTGAAGCCGCTCCTGCCGGTCACGGTCTGCTCGGGCAGGGTGGCCGATACGGCGTCTTTCTTCGTGTCGGCCATCGCTGGCGCCGAAGCCACGGCAAAGCTCATCGCGCCGGTTAGATATCCCACGACCGAATGTTCGGTGCGCTTGCGTTCCGTCTGTGCTGCGTACATGGCGTGCTGCCCCTCCCCAAAAGTTCTGATTACATGCTTTTTGCAAATGAGAATTGTTATCGTTTACATGTGAACGAGTCAACGCCCCGGCTGGCGAATTCCTTACGAACACACAGGGTTCGTCATATAAATCAGGGGGTTATAGCGCCGCGACGCTGCTGTAGAAAATTGTTGGAAGCGATGTCGCTCGAACGCTTCCATTTTTTCAAGCAAATGATTTAGTATTGCCGGGCAGGTTGTCCAACCGAATCCCTTTTCAAGGCGAACATCGCGTGAGCACGGACCCGGAACTCCTCATTGAGCGGCGCGGCCAGGCGCTGTGGCTGACCATTCAGCGTGAAGACCGCCGCAACGCGATCAACGCCGCCGTGCTCGAAGCGCTGACAGCCGCGTTGGCCGACGCCAGCCGCGACACTTCCGTGCGGGCCGTGGTGCTGACCGGCAACGGCACGCGTGCCTTCTGTGCCGGCGCCGATCTGCAAACCGGCCAATCCTTTCGCTTCGACTATTCCCAGCCGCATCAGGCCCTGGCCGATCTGTTTCGCCAGGCGCGCCGCTGCACCGTGCCGCTCATTGCCCGCGTGAATGGCGCATGCATGGCGGGCGGAATGGGCTTGCTGGCGATGTGCGATCTGGCGGTGGCAAGCCGCAGCGCCACGTTCGGATTGCCGGAGGTGAAGGTCGGCGTGTTCCCCGCGCAGGTGTTGGCCGTGCTGCAGCACCAGTTGCCGCGCCGCGTGTTGAACGAGCTGTGCCTGACGGGCGAACCGATGAGCGCAGACCGCGCACTCGCCGCAGGCCTCGTCAACGAAGTCGCAGAGCCCGAAGCGCTCGATGGGGCCGTCCATGCATTGCTTGCGCGACTGCTCGACAAATCGCCGTCGGCCATCCGGCGTGGCTTGTACACGCTCAAGCAGGTTGAATCGCTCGGCTTCGAGCAGGCCATGGCGTTCACCGAAAGCCAGATCGGCCTGTTCGCCCTGACCGAAGATGCGCAGGAAGGGCAAGCCGCCTTTCGCGAAAAGCGCGCTCCTAACTGGACGGGCCGCTGACATGCGCAAGGACACCGTTTCCATTGGCGGGGCCAGCGGTTTCTGGGGCGACAGCATCACGGGCCCGATGCAGCTGGTCGCCTCGGGCCGTCTCGATTTTCTCGTCTTCGATTACCTGGCCGAGCTGACCATGTCGCTGCTGGCCAGCGCGCGCATGAAGAACGACGAGTTGGGTTACGCCACCGACTTTGTGAGCGTGGCGATGCGCGCGGTGCTCAAGGATGCGCTGGCGCAGAACATCCGCATCATCGCCAACGCGGGTGGCGTGAATCCGCGCGGATGCGCAACGGCGTTGCAAGCGCTGGCCGATGCGCTGGGCGTGAGCGTGCGCATTGCGGTGGTGGAAGGCGACGACGTCATGCCGCTGCTGCCCGCGCTGCGCGAGGCAAGCGTGCGCGAATTGCAGAGCGGTCGCCCCTTGCCCGACAAGGTGGTGAGCGCCAATGCGTACCTGGGCGCATTGCCGATCAAGGTCGCGCTTGATGCGGGCGCGCAGGTCGTCATCACGGGGCGATGCGTCGACAGCGCCGTCACGCTCGGCGCGCTGATGCACCACTTCGGCTGGGCAATCGATGACTACGATCGACTCGCCGCCGGCAGCCTCGCTGGGCACATCCTTGAATGCGGCTGCCAGGGTGCTGGCGGCCTGCATACCGATTGGGAAGCGGTGCCCGACTGGGCGCACAGCGGCTACCCCATCGTCGAATGCCGGGCCGATGGCAGCTTCATCGTCACCAAGCCCGACGGCACGGGCGGGCTGGTGACGCCCGCTACCGTGGCCGAACAACTGCTCTACGAAATCGGCGACCCGGCGCGCTACGTGCTGCCCGATGTGGTGTGCGACTTCACACAGGTGACGATGGCGCAGGCAGGCGAGCATCGCGTCGAAGTGCGCGGCGCACGCGGCCTTGCGCCTACGCCCGATTACAAGGTGAGTGCAACGTATGCCGACGGCTACCGCGCGACTGGTCAGCTCACCATCGTCGGCATTGACGCCGATCGCAAGGCGCGCCGCACGGCTGAGGCGATTCTGGAGCGCACGCGCGGCCTGTTCCGCCAGCTCGGTCTGCCGGATTACAGCGCAACGCATATCGAGACGCTCGGTTCGGCGTACCTGTTCGGGCCGCACCAGCCGAACGTGCCGCGATTCGAATCGGTGATGTGGCTGGCGGTGATGCACCCGAGCAAGCAAGCGTTGGAGTTGTTCGCGCGCGAAATCGCCCCGGCCGGCACGTCGTGGGCGCCGGGCACGACGGGCGCGGGTGGCCGGCCAAGCGTGGTGCCTGCCATCAAGCAATACGCCTTCCTGGTCGACAAGGCGCGCGTGCAGGCGCGTGTGACGCTGCTGGGCGGGGAGGGCTTCGACATTACCGTGCCGACGGGCGGTGCCGCGCTTGAGGCTTCCGCTGCCGCACCAGCATCGGATGCCTTGCCGCCCGGCCCGACGCGCGAAGTCCCCCTCATCGAACTCGCCTATGCCCGCAGCGGCGACAAGGGCGACACGTCCAATATCGGCGTCATCGCGCGTCGGCCGGAAGACCTGCCGCTGCTGCGCGCGCAATTGACGGAAGACGCCGTCGCCGCATACCTCGCGCACGTCGTGAAGGGTCGCGTCACGCGGTACGACTTGCCCGGCATCCACGCGCTGAACTTTGTGTGCGAGCAGGCGTTGGGCGGCGGCGGCATGGCCTCGCTGCGCAACGACCCGCTCGGCAAGGGCATGGCGCAGGTGCTGCTGACGATGCCGGTGCGCGTGCCGGTCGACCACCCTTGATTGACGAGGCGATCATGCTCTCAGGCCTGCTGCCGTCTGCCCGCTTCGACGCCGATCACGATACGTTTCGCGAGACCGTTCGTCGCTTCGTCGACAAGGCCGTGCTGCCGAACATCGATGCTTGGGAAGAGGCCGAGACGTTTCCGCGTGAGTTGTATCGCGAGGCGGCGGATCTCGGCTTACTCGGCATCGGTTTTCCGGAGGAGTACGGCGGTACGCCGGGCGACTTGTTTCTGGAACTGGCGATGATCGAAGAGCTGACGCGGGCGGCCAGCGGCGGCTTGCTCGCATCGCTGTTCAGCCACACGATCGGTGCGCCACCCATCGTGGCGGGTGGATCGGCCGAACTGAAGGCGCGTGTGCTGCCGGAAATCCTGTCGGGCGAGAAGATCAGCGCGCTCGCCATCACCGAGCCTTCCGGCGGATCGGACGTGGCCAACCTCGCCACCCGCGCGGTGCGGGAGGGCGATCACTACATCGTCAACGGCAGCAAGATCTTCATCACCTCCGGCATGCGCGCGGATTACATCACCGTGGCCGTGCGCACGGGCAGCGCGGGGGCTGGTGGCATTTCTGTGCTGCTCGTGGAAGGCGATACGCCGGGCCTGACGCGCACGCCGCTCAGGAAAATGGGCTGGTGGTGCTCCGACACGGCGCAACTGCACTTCGACAACTGCCGCGTGCCCATCGGCAACCTGCTCGGCGTAGAAAACCGCGGCTTTGAGCTGGTGATGCGCAACTTCAACCACGAACGCCTCGCGCTGGCGATGCAAGCCCATGGCCTGGCGCGCACGTGCCTGGCTGAAGCCGTGGAATGGGCCACCCAGCGTGAAACCTTCGGCAAGCGCCTCGTGCAGCATCAAGTCGTGCGGCAGAAGCTGGTGGCCATGGCCACGCGCATCGAAGCGACGCGGGCATTGCTTGAAGACCTGATGCGACGCATGCAGGCCGGCGATTCACCGGTCGCGCAACTGTGCATGCTGAAGAATTTCGCCACGCAGGGTCTGCAGTTCTGTGCCGACACGGCCGTGCAGCTGCTCGGCGGCATGGGCTTCATGCGCGGCACGAAGTCGGAGCGCATCTATCGTGAAGTGAAGGTCTACATGATCGGCGGCGGCGCGGAGGAAATCCTCAGCGATCTTGCCGCGCGCCAGCTCGGCTGGGCCTAAGGGCCTAACGCGCGCAATCAGGGAGAGAACCATGTATCGCTCAGTCTTTCGACCGGGGCTGTTTCAGGGGCAAGTGGCCGTGGTGACGGGTGGCGGCAGCGGCATTGGCCGGTGCACGGCGCATGAGTTGGCGTCGCTGGGGGCGGCGGTCGCGTTGGTGGGGCGCAATGCAGAGAAGCTTGCCGCCGTGCGCACGGAGATTGTCGAAGCCGGCGGCACCGCGCACACCTACGTTTGCAATATCCGCGACGAGGCCGCTGCGCAAGCCACCGTCGCGCAAATCTACGGCGAGCACGGCCGCATCGACGCGCTGGTCAACAACGCCGGCGGCCAGTTTCCGGCGCCGCTCAAAGACATCTCCGCCAAGGGCTGGGAAGCGGTGGTGCAGACGAACCTGACCGGCGGCTTCCTGATGGCGCGCGAGTGCCTGAACCAGGCGATGCAGCAGCGCGGCGGCGCCATCGTCAACATCGTGGCCGACATGTGGGGCGGCATGCCGAACATGGGCCACTCCGGCGCAGCACGCGCGGGCATGGTCAACTTTACGGAGACGGCGGCGTTCGAGTGGGCGCAGTACGGCGTGCGCGTGAACGCGGTGGCGCCCGGTTACGTGGCGTCGTCGGGCATGGACGCGTATCCGCCGTGGATGGCCGAGACCATCCGCAGCATGCCTTCGACGGTGCCGCTCGGTCGCTTTGCCACCGAGGCGGAAGTGTCGTCGGCAATCGTGTATCTGCTGTCGGAAGCCGCCGCGTTTATCACCGGCACGACGCTGCGCGTGGACGGCGGCCGCCCGAACGTGCGGCCCGGGTCGCCCATGCCGGCACCGCGTCATGGCGCCGAGCCGTTCAACGGCTTCCACCTGGCCGTGACGCCCAAGGTGCTGCAAGACGAGGAGGGCCGCAATGCCGGCGCTTGAATCGCGCATCGTGCCGCATAGCGACGTGTACCTGCAGAACCACGCCGCGCTCACGGAACTCGTCGGCCAGTTGCGCACGCTGGAAGACCGCACGCGCAACAAGTCCGAGGCTTCGCGCGCGCGCTTCGAGCAGCGCGGGCAACTGCTGCCGCGTGACCGGCTCGGCCGCTTGCTCGACGCCGGTGCGCCGTTTCTGGAGCTGTCCACGCTGGCGGGTTTTTGCCTCGACCACACAGACCCGGCGCGCTCGATTCCTGGCGGCGGCTTCGTCGCGGGCATCGGCTGGGTGAGCGGCGTGCGCGCAATGATCATCGTTGACGATGCGGGCATCGATGCAGGCGCCGTGCAGCCGATGGGCATCGAGAAGTTCCAGCGGGCTCAGGCTATTGCGCTGGAGCAGAAGCTGCCGTTCATCCACCTTGTCGAATCGGCCGGCGCCAACCTGTTGACCTATCGCGTGGAGACCTTCATCCACGGCGGTAGCGGCTTCTACTGGCTCGCGCGGCTGTCGGCGGCGGGCATTCCGGTGATCAGCGTGGTGCACGGGTCGAGCACGGCGGGTGGTGCATACATGCCCGGCCTGTCGGACTACGTGGTGATGGTGCGCGATCGCGCGCGTGCTTTTCTCGCCGGTCCACCGCTGCTGAAAGCGGCCACAGGTGAGATCGCCACCGAAGAAGAACTGGGCGGTGCACAGATGCACGCCAGCACGTCGGGCTTGGCCGAATACCTGGCCGAAGATGATGCCGACGCACTGCGCATCGCACGCGAACTTGTGGCTGCGCTCGACTGGAACCGCGATGTACCGGCAGCGGATCGCCCTTATGCGCCGCCGCGCTTTGATGCGGAGGAATTGCTCGGCATTGCGCTGACCGATCATCGCAAGCCGCTCGACATGCGCGAGGTGATTGCCCGCATTGCCGATGGATCGGAGTTTCTGGAGTTCAAGCCCGACTACGGCCCCGCAACGATCACGGGGCACGCGGCCATCTGCGGCATGCGCGTCGGCGTCATCACGAACAACGGGCCGCTGGACCCGGCCGGCGCCACCAAGGTGGTGCATTTCATCCAGGCGTGCTGCCAGGCCGACACGCCGCTGCTGTACCTGCAAAACACTACCGGCTTCATCGTCGGCAAGGCGTCGGAGCAGGCCGGCATGATCAAGCACGGATCGAAGATGATCCAGGCCATGGCCAACGCCACCGTGCCGCGCGTCACCGTGCATTGCGGTGCGTCGTTCGGGGCGGGCAACTACGGCATGTCGGGGCGCGGCTTCTTTCCGGATTTCTGCTTCAGCTGGCCCAATGCCAAGACGGCCGTGATGGGCGCAGAGCAGGCCGCCGGCACGATGGCGACGGTCATGGCCGCGAGCATGCAACGCAAGACGCAGACCGTCGACCACGAAGCCATCGAAGCGATGCGCGCCAAGGTGATCGACACGTTCGAGCGGCAGTCCGATGCGTTCACCGTTTCGGGCCGATTGCTGGACGACGGCGTGATCGACCCGCGCGACACGCGCAAGGTACTGGCTTGCGTGCTTGGGGTGTGCGACGAAGCGCGCCGCCGCACCCTGCACCCGATCCAGTTTGGCGTTGCGCGCCCGTAGCCACCCCGAACCCATACACGAACAGCCCAGGACAAGCGGAGCGAGACACCATGCACTTCACCCACGAGCATCAGGAACTGCAGCGCAACCTCAAGCGCTTCATCGACAGCGACATCAACCCGTACGTCGATGAATGGGAGGCAGCGGAGATGTTCCCTGCCAAGCAGCTCTTCAAGAAGATGGGCGAGCTGGGTTTTCTCGGCATCGCCAAGCCGACCGAGTTTGGGGGGCTGGGCCTCGACTATTCATATGCGATGGCGATGGCCGAGACGCTTGGCCACATCCACTGCGGCGGTGTGCCGATGGCGATTGGCGTTCAGACCGACATGGCGACGCCCGCGCTTGCCCGCTTCGGTTCGGACGACCTGCGCGCGCAGTTCCTGGCTCCCGCCATCAGCGGCGATGCGGTGGCGTGTGTGGGCGTGTCGGAGCCCAGCGCGGGCTCCGATGTGGCGAGCATCAAGACCACCGCACGCAAGGACGGTGACGACTACATCATCAACGGCAGCAAGATGTGGATCACCAACAGCCTGCAGGCAGACTGGATGTGCCTGCTGGCCAACACATCGGACGACTCCGCCCACCGCAACAAGTCGCTCATCATCGTGCCGATGAACACGAAGGGCGTGTCGGTCGGCAAGAAGATCCGCAAGATCGGCATGAATTCGTCGGATACCGGCCTCATCTACTTTGACGACGTGCGCGTGCCCCAACGCTACCGCATCGGCGAGGAAGGCAAGGGCTTCACGTACCAGATGCTGCAGTTCCAGGAAGAGCGCATGTGGGCCGCGGCCAGCAGCCTGGCGACGATGACGATGTGCATCGAGGCCACCGCCGAGTACGCGCGTGAGCGCAAGCTGTTTGGCGCCAGCCTGCTCGACAACCAATGGGTGCACTTCAAGCTGGCCGAGTTGAAGACGGAGGTGGAAGCGTTGCGCGCGCTCACGTATCGCGCGTGCGATCTGTACATCCAGGGGCAGGACGTGACGGAGCTGGCATCGATGGCCAAGCTCAAGGCGGGGCGGCTGGCGCGCATCGTCCCCGATGCCTGCCTGCAGTTCTGGGGCGGCATGGGCTTCACGTGGGACAACCCGGTCTCGCGCTATTACCGCGATGGGCGTCTGGGCTCGATCGGTGGCGGCGCGGACGAGGTGATGCTGGGCATCATCTGCAAGTACATGAACACGCTTCCGGGCAAGAAGGGCTGAGCGATGACCGCCCCGCATGCGGCTTTCCGCTCGATCCTGATCGCCAACCGGGGCGAGATTGCGCTGCGCATCATGCGCACGGCGCGCCGCCTTGGCATGCGCACCATTGCCGTGTATTCCGAGGCTGACCGCGATGCGCCGCACTGCCGCGCGGCCGATCTTGCGTTGCCGATTGGCCCATCGCAACCGCAGGCGTCTTACCTGAACATTGCGACATTGCTGGAAGCCGCGCGCAAGTCGGGCGCGCGGGCAATCCATCCCGGCTACGGTTTCCTTGCGGAGAGCGACGCCTTTGCCCGTGCGTGCGCAGACGCGGGCCTCGTCTTTATCGGGCCGCCTGCGGATGCCATCCGCGCGATGGGTAACAAGGCCGGCGCCAAGCGCCTGATGGAAGCCGCTGGCGTGCCGTGCGTGCCGGGTTATCAGGGCGAGGATCAATCCGCTGCGTGCATGGCGCACGAAGCCGCCCGCATTGGCTATCCGGTGATGATCAAGGCGGCGGCCGGTGGCGGTGGCCGCGGCATGCGCCGGGTAGACCGCGCAGAGGACTTTGCGGCCGCGCTGCAGTCCGCGCGCTCCGAGGCGGAGAACGCGTTTGCCTCGGGCGAGCTGATCCTGGAGAAGGCCATCGTCGAGCCGCGCCATATCGAGATCCAGGTGTTTGCCGATACGCATGGCAACGTGGTTCACCTCGGCGAGCGTGATTGCTCGGTGCAGCGCCGGCATCAGAAGGTGATCGAAGAATCGCCGTCGCCTGCCGTATCGCCCGAGTTGCGTGCGCGCATGGGCGCGGTGTCGGTGGCGGCGGCGCGCGCGATCGGCTATGTGGGTGCGGGCACGCTGGAGTTTCTGCTCGCCCCGGACGGCGCGTTTTACTTCATGGAGATGAACACGCGCCTGCAGGTGGAGCATGCCGTGACCGAAGCGGTGATCGGGGTCGATCTGGTCGAGTGGCAGTTGCGTGTGGCGCTTGGCGAGCCGTTGCCGCTCGCGCAAGACGCCATCGATGCACGTCGTGCACAAGGCGGGCACGCCGTCGAAGTGCGCCTGTGCGCAGAAGACCCACAGCAGGATTTCCTGCCGCAAAGCGGCACCGTTGCCCGCTGGCGTGCACCGCAGGATGTCCGCACGGACCATGCATTGGCCGACGGGCTTGTCGTCTCGCAGTACTACGATTCGATGCTCGCCAAGATCGTCGCGCACGGCACCGACCGCGCCGATGCGTGTCGACGGCTGGCGCATGCCTTGGATGATTGCCTGCTGCTTGGCCTGCCGACCAACCGTGCGTTTCTGCGCGATTGCGTCGCGCACCCGACGTTCCTTGCCGGCGATGTGTCGACCGCGTTCATCGCCCGGCATTTCCCGGCCGCGATGCGTCATGCGGCCGTACCCGACGCAGCGGTCTGCCAAGCGGCTGCCGTGCTGCTCACGCACCTGCGCCAGGAAACCGCGCGCCGCTATCCCGCAGAACTGCATGGCTGGGCCAGCAGTTGCACATACCCCACGCTGTGCCGCTTCACGCTCGACGATCAGGCCATCGAGATGCGCGTGCGAGCGCTCGGTGCACGGCGATGGGAATTGACTTGGGACGGCGGTTCCACTCAGGTGGCCCTTGTGTCAGCGGCCAACGACCGCGTCACGCTTGCGCTGGGCGACACGCTCCACGCGGTCGACTACGCCTTCACCGGCGACGCTTGCCACTTCGTGTTGAATGGCGTCGAGCACACCGCCGTCGACACCACTTACGCCCGGGCGGAGCGTGACGGCGTGCAAGCCGGCAGCGGCCGGATCAGCGCACCGATGAATGGCCGCGTGGTTGCCGTACACGTGGCTCAAGGCGAGGCGGTCTGCGCCGGTCAGGTGCTGCTGGTGGTCGAGGCGATGAAGATGGAGCACAGCATTGCCGCACCACTCGCAGGCGAGGTGAAAGGTCTGTTCACCCAGGTCGGGGCACAGGTTGCGCCCGGCGGGTTGCTGATGGAGATTGCCGCGGCCTGACGGTTGCACTGCCGTCCTGATCCATCGTTTCGTCGTGCAGCTCATGCGGTCAATGCAGTCCATAGGAGACGTCCCATGTCCGAAGCCACGCCAGACACCACGCTTGAAGCCAACCTGCTGAACCGGGTGGCGCTGGGCGATACGTTGCATCGCAGTGCACGCAAGTTCGGCGCGAAGGTCGCGCTGGTTGATGGCCCGCGTCGCATGACGCATGGCGAACTCAGCGCAGACAGTAATCGCTATGCGCACGCGCTGCTTGCAAGCGGCCTCACGCCCGGCGACAAGGTGGCGATGGTGTGTGGCAACTCGGCGCAGTTCTTGGTGGCCGCGTACGGCATTCTCAAGGCGGGGCTGGTGTGGGTGCCGATCAATGCGATGCTCGGGCCGGACGATGTGCGCTACATCCTCGAACATGCCGAGGCGCGCCATGTGGTGATTGACGCGGCGCTGTACCCGGCGCTGCGTGACACGCTGTCGGCGCTTGCTTTGCCCGCGCACCAGTGCTTCGGCGCACCGGTTGCCGATGGCCCGCAAACCGTGGAGCAAGCGTTGCAAGGCCACGCCGATACGCTGCCCGCCGTGGTGATCGACGATCGCGATCTCGCGCTCATCATGTACACCAGCGGCACGACCGGCCGACCCAAGGGCGCAATGCACTCGCATCGCTCGGTGCATGCCGCGCTAATGTCCAACATCGCAGGCCTGAATCTGAACGAGACCGATGTGTTCTCGTGCCTGCTGCCGATGTTCCACTGCGCGCAGTTTGCGACCGCCGCGTCCGCGATGCTGGTGGGCGCCACGCTCGTCATACAGCGCGGTTTTGATCCGGCGGCGCTGCTCGATGCGATTGCGAGCGAGCGCATCACGCAACTATTCGGCCTGCCGCTCATGTACGCCGCGTTGCTGCACCATCCGCTGCGTGCGCAGCGCGATCTCTCAAGCCTGCGCCTGTGCCTGTATGCGATGGCGCCGATGGCCAAGCCGCTGCTCGAACGCCTGATTGCCGAGGTGTGTCCGAACTTTGCGCTCGGCTCAGGCCAGACCGAAATTTTCCCGATGACGATGTACTTCGCGCCCAACCAGCAACTGCAGCGCACCGGCAACTACTGGGGCCAGCCATGCATGGTGAACGAGGCGGCCATCATGGACGATCAAGGCAATCTGCTCGGCCCGGACCAATTGGGCGAGATCGTGCATCGCGGCCCTAACGTCATGCTCGGCTACTACAAGGACCCGCAGGCCACCGCCAACGCGCGCCGCTTCGGCTGGCACCACACGGGCGACCTCGGCATGTGGGATACCGACGGCCAGCTTCAGTTCAAGGACCGCATCAAGGACATGATCAAGACCGGCGGTGAGAACGTGCCTTCGGTCAAGGTGGAAGAAGTGTTGCTGCGGCACCCGGCCGTGGCGAACGCCGCGGTGGTCGGCTTGCCGCATGTGCACTGGGTGGAAGCGGTGGCAGCGTTCGTCTGCCTCAAGCCCGATGCACACGCCGATGCCGCCGCGCTGCAGGCGCATTGCAGAGAGCATCTCGGTAGCTTTGAGGTGCCTAAGCACATCGCCGTGGTCGACAAGCTGCCCATGACGGCGACCGGCAAGATCCAGAAGCACGTGCTGCGCACTGCCAACCAGACGTTGTTCGAGGGCGATGCGCGCTAGGGGTGCTAAGCCGTCGGCTGGGGCGGCGTACGCAGGATGAACAGCACGGCCTGATCGGCCAGCGCGTCAATGCTGATGCCCGCGCCAGCCTGATACCACTGCGCCGTCCAGTTGAGCGCGCCGAACATCAGCAGGCGGTCGACGGGCGTCGGGTGTGCCCATTCGCCCGAGGCGCGCAGGCGGTCGATCACGCGCGTCCAGATGTCTTCGTAACGGTCTTTGAGCGCAATGATGCGTTCTTGCGCCTGCGAATCGAGCGAGCGCCACTCATACAGCATCACCGGAATGAAATCCTGGTGGGGCGCAAGGATCGTGTAGAGGTGCGCGCGCACGAGTTGGCGCATCGCCTCGCGTGGCGGCAGGTCGTCGATATCGATGGCTTCGATATCGGCCAGCGCCACGGTCAGGCCGTGTTCGATCACCGCCTGCAGGATGTCCTGCTTGGTTTTGAAGTGGTAGAACCAACTGCCCGCATGGACGCCCGTGGCGGCGGCAATGTCGCGCACCGTGGTGTTGCCGTAGCCCTTCTCGCGGAACAGCCTGGCCGATTGCTCGATCAACGCGCGGCGCAAGCCCTCGTTGGCATCCTGCGCGGGGCGGCCGCGCTTGCGGCGCGGCGCTTCGGCTTCAGTGGCGGCTCCTGTGGCGGACTCGGGCGGATTGGATGTGGCGGGTTTCGGCATGCCCAGGCGAAGAGAAGAGGCGTCGCTGCATTGTAGCGGGGCATCGCCGCCGCGCGGCACGTCAATCGCGGTTCAGGATGCGGCCGTGTTCGACGGTGGCAGCGCCTGCCTTGACCAGCGCCGCGATCGCGGCATCCACCAACGTTTCCATCGATTGGCTTGCGAAGAAGCGCGCTTGCAAGCGCGGCATCAGCGTGGTCTGCGTGAACCACGCGAACAGCGCGTCGTGCGACAGCGCCTGCTGCTCCAGCAGCTTGAACTTCACCAGCACGCGGATGGCGTGCAGCGCATTGCGCTCCGGGTCTGCGCGCAGATACGCAAGCCGCCCCAGCGATGCATCAATCGCGGCGTTGACGCTGGTGAACGGCCGGCCGTGTCCAGGAATCACCACGCGCGCATCGAGCTGCGCGATGCGCTCAAGAATGGCCTGCTGCTCGGCAAAACCGCTCTCGCCTTCCAGCTCGGGAAAGATCACACCAAAGCCGCGCTCCCACAACGCATCGGCAGAGATCAGCACGCGTGTGTCGGGGTTGAAGAGGATGACCGCGTGCGGGTCGTGCCCGGGCGCGCTGATGACCTGCCAGTCGAAACCGCCTAGCCGTGCCGTCATGCCGTCGGCGAGGCCCGCGTCGGCATCGCTGTCAGGCAGCGTGAAGCGTGCGCATTCCTGGCCGGTGGGGGCGTAGCTCAGGGCGTCGGTATCCCAGCGGCGCACGTCGTCGATCTGCGCCGCAGGCACGCGCGTGTGACTGCCGTAGAGTGCCCGCAGCGCGGCATTGCCGCCGCAATGGTCGGAGTGCAAGTGCGTGTTCAGCAGACGGCGCAGCGGCCTGCCTTGCAGGGCGTGCTTCACAAGCGCCACAGTTTGCGGGGCGTGCGTGAGGTAGCCGGTGTCCACCAGTGCGCAGCCGCCTTGCGCATCGTCATCGAAGAAAAGGATGTTGTTGGACGACAGCCAGCCGCGCTCGAACACGCGCATCGAATCAGGCAAGGTGACGATGTCGTGTTCGGCCATGGTGATGGGCGCTCAGGCGCAGGGCGTCTCGTTGAGCCAGGCGCAGGCGCGCTCGGGCAAGGTCTTCCACACGGCCTGGCGAGCGGTGTCGTTCATGGTCGACCAGGCGGCAATTTCGTCGATGGTGCGCATGCAGCCGATGCACAGGCCGCGCGCCTCGTCCATCTTGCACACGCTGATGCACGGCGACGACACCGGCTGGGCGCGCTCGGCCTGCGCGCGGCTATTGCGCAGCTTGCCGAGCGAGAGCTTCAGTTGCGCGCGGGTGCAGGCGTCCATGTGTGTTCGATCAGTCGCGCTGGGCGATGTCGGCCACAGGCGCGCCCGTCATGGCTTCCAGTTCGGCGGGCGTGAGGTTGAACACGGCGTGCGGGTGGCCGGCAGCGGCCCACACGCTGTCGTACTGGAACAGATCCTTGTCGAGCAGCATGACGGGCTTTACGGCATGGCCCACCGGACACACGCCACCGATGGCGTAACCGGTCTTCTCGCGGACGAACTTCGCATCGGCCTTGGCCAGTGCGCCCACGTGCGCGGAAACCTTTGCTTCGTCGACACGATTGGTGCCGCTGGCGATCACCAGCACAGGCACATCGTCATCCGCACGACGGAAGATGATCGACTTGGCGATCTCCGCCACCGAGCAGCCCAGTCCGGCAGCCGCTTCAGCAGACGTTTTTCCCGTGGCGGGCAGCATCACGATGGCTTTCTCGTAGCCGAGCGTGCGCAGGTGGTCGGCCACGCGTTGGGCAGATTCAGGCAGCGGTGCGTTCGTATCGGTAGCGGTCATCGTCGTTCTTCTTGATGGGGTTTCAGATGCAGGCCTGGGCGATCTGGTCCTGCAGCTTGAGCAACAGCGCGCGGCCTGCACGGGACGCGGTGGGGCGGCCGATGGCTTGCGAGATGAAGTCGCCCGCCAGCACGACCTTGTCCAGGTCGATGCCGGTGCGGATGCCCAGGCCGTGCAGCAGGTACAGCACGTCTTCGGTGGCCACGTTGCCAGTGGCGCCCTTGGCATACGGGCAGCCGCCCAGCCCCGCTACCGATGCATGGAAGATGGCGATGCCGACTTCCAGGCTGGCGAGGATGTTGGCCAGCGCCTGGCCGTACGTGTCGTGGAAATGGCCCGAGAGGCGGTCGATCGGGAACGTCGCCGCGGCGGCTTCCATCACGGTTTTCACCTGCCCGGCGGTGCCCACGCCGATGGTGTCGGCAATGTCGATCTCGTCGCAGCCCAGGTCGGCCATGCGCTTGATGACGTCCACCACCGACGATACCGGCACCTCGCCCTGATACGGGCAGCCCAGCGAACACGAGATCGACCCGCGCACGCGAATGCCTGCATCCTTGGCGGCCTTGGCCACCGGCGCAAAGCGTTCGATCGATTCGGCGATCGTGCAGTTGATGTTCTTCTGCGCGAAGGCCTCGCTGGCGGCGCTGAAGATCACGATCTCGTCCGCGCCTGCTGCCGCAGCGCCTTCGAAACCCTTCATGTTGGGTGTGAGCACCGAATACAGCGTGCCCGGCCGGCGCTGGATGCGCGCCATCACATCGGCGCCATCGGCCATGGCCGGCACCCACTTGGGCGACACGAACGACGCGGCTTCCACGTTCACGAAGCCGGCCTCGGACAGCCGGTTCACCAGTTCGACCTTGGTGTCGGTGGAAACCGGCGCCTTCTCGTTCTGAAGACCGTCGCGCGGGCCGACCTCGACCACTTTCACGAAATGCGGAGTGCTCATCTCAGTAACCTCGTTGCAGATCGACGATGCCGGCTATCGGTTCGCCGGCTTCCAGCGCGCGGATCTTGCGCGCGATCTGGGCAATGCTGACCTCGCGCAGCGTCAGCGCCGAAATGTGCGGCGTGATGTGGATGCGCGGTTCGGTCCAAAAAGGATGGTCGGCGGGCAGCGGCTCGGTGCGGAATACGTCGAGCGCGGCGCCGGCAATGTGGCCGCTGCGCACGGCGGCCAGCAGGTCGTCTTCCACCAGATGCTTGCCGCGCGCCACGTTGACAACGAACGCGCCGGGTGCGAGCTGACCGAGCAGCTTTGCGTCGATCACGTTTTCCGTGTCGGCGGTCAGCGGCAGCACGTTCACCAGCACGCGCGTGCCGGCCAGGAAGCCAGGCAGGGCTTCGCTGCCCGCACGGCAATCGACGCCCTCGACGTGCTTGGCAGAACGGCTCCAGCCGCGCACCGGAAAGCCGAAGCCCGCCAACGTCTTGGCGATGTGCGTACCGAGCACGCCCAGGCCCAGCACGCCCACGACAAACTCGTCACGGTTGAACGGCTTGAGGAAGCGCCACATCTTGGCTTGCTGCTGGCGCTCGTATTCATCAAGCCGGCGGAAGAAGCGCAACACGGCATGCGTGACGTACTCGCCCATCTGCGCGGCCATGCCGGCATCGTCCAGACGCACGATCGGCAGGCCTTCGGGAATCGCATCGGGCGATTGCGCGCGCAGGCCGAGGATGGCATCCACGCCCGCGCCCAGGTTGAACACGGCGCGCAGATCCGTGCGGCCGCGCAGCATCTCGGCGGGCGGCTGCCAGACCACGGCGTAATCAGCGTCCTGCGCCGCACCTTGCGCCCATACCGACAGCCGCGCCTCAGGCAGTGCCTGCGCAAAACCGTCGAGCCAGGGTTGGGGCTTGCCGTCGGGCGTGTAGATCTGGATGTGCATGTGGGGCGACTTCAATGCGGGTAGTTGACGTATACGTCAAGCAGTGTAGCAGGGGCCGGCAACGCGCGTTGCAGCCCCGCCTGCGCGTCATTCAGCCATCACTCCGCCGGCTTGAACGCCAGCAGTTGCACGCCTTCCGTTACCTGATCGCCTACGCCATACAGCACGGATTCGACGACGCCGTCGGCCGGTGCGGTGAGCGTGTGCTCCATCTTCATGGCTTCCATCACGACGAGCGGTGCGCCCTTGGTGACGGTCTGCCCCGGTGCGGCCAGCACGGCGATGACCTTGCCGGGCATCGGCGCGGTCAGCTTGCCGCCTTCGTCGTCGGCTTCGCCGGCATGGGCGAGCGGGTCGTGGCGCTCCAGCGTCCAGTGCGCGCCGCCGGTGAAGACGTGGAATGTGTCGCCGTCGACATGCACCTGACCAGTCGCCTTGTGCGAGCCCAGCGTGACGGTGAAGGTCTCTGCATGGCGCTGCGAGGTGAATGGCGCTTCATGCCCGTTTGCTTTCAGACGCGAGCCGTCGCGGCCATAGACGAGCGTGGCGTCGACGGCCTGTTCGCCGTGCGAGAAGCGCAGCGTGCGCTCAGCCGCGCCGTTCAGGCGCCAGCCGCTGCCGCGTGCCCACGGCGAATGCGGATCGCGTGTGTCCGTGCGCAGGCTGCGTGCCTCGCGGGCAAGCAGGGCAGCCACGGCCAGGGCGATGGCGTCTTGCGGAACGTCCGGCGCTGCCGGGAACAGCGTGTCGTGATTGCGCGCGATCAGGCCGGTATCCAGATCGGCGGTCGCAAACGGCTTCGATGCGACTAGGCGGCGCAGGAAGGCCACGTTGGATGACAGCCCCACCAGGTGGAAGCTGCCCAGCGCCTGCAGCATGCGCGCGAGCGCTTCTTCACGGTCACGGCCCCAGACGATGAGCTTGGCGATCATCGGATCGTAGTAAGGGCTGATGGCATCGCCTTCGCGCACACCCGCGTCGATGCGCACGGCCGCGGGTTCGCCATTGGCCTGCGCGCCCACGGTAAATTCCACCGCTGCCGGCGTGCGCAGCACCTTCAGCGTGCCGATGGACGGCAGGAAATCGCGCTCGGGGTTTTCTGCGTAGATGCGTGCTTCCAGCGCGTGGCCGTGGATGTGCAGTTCGTCCTGCGCGCGCGGCAGCGGCTCGCCGGAGGCCACGCGCAATTGCCATTCGACGAGGTCTTCACCCGTGATCATTTCGGTGACCGGATGCTCGACCTGCAGGCGCGTGTTCATCTCCATGAAGTAGAACGTGCCGTCTTCGTCGACGATGAATTCGACCGTGCCGGCACCCACGTAGCCCACGGCGCGCGCGGCAGCCACAGCGGCTTCGCCCATCGCGCGGCGACGGTCCAGCGTCATGCCGGGCGCGGGCGCCTCTTCCAGTACTTTCTGGTGGCGGCGCTGCACCGAGCAGTCGCGCTCGAACAGGTAGACGGCGCCGCCGAAGCTGTCGGCAAACACCTGGATCTCAATGTGGCGCGGGCGCGTGAGGTACTTCTCGATCAGCACGCGGTCATCGCCAAAGCTGGAGGACGCTTCGCGCTTGACGGAGGCCAGCGAGGCTTCAAACGCATCGCCCGATTCCACCACGCGCATGCCCTTGCCACCGCCGCCCGCACTCGCCTTGATGAGCACCGGGTAGCCGATGCGATCGGCCTGCGTGCGCAGGAATGCGGCGTCCTGGTTGTCGCCGTGGTAACCAGGGACGAGCGGCACGCCTGCCGTTTCCATCAACGCCTTGGCCGCACTTTTGCTGCCCATGGCTTCGATGGCCGAGGCCGGCGGGCCGACGAAGATGATGCCGGCGTCTGCGCAGGCCTTGGCGAAGGCTTCGTTTTCCGACAGGAAACCGTAGCCTGGGTGGACGGCCTGGGCGCCGGTGGCACGCGCCGCTTCGAGGATGCGGTCGGCGCGCAGGTAGCTGTCGCGGGCGGCGGGCTCACCGATGTGGATGGCTTCGTCGCAGGCCGCGACGTGGCGGGCATTGGCGTCGGCATCGGAGTAGACGGCGACTGTGCGGATGCCCAGCTTGCGGCAGGTGGCGGCGACTCGGCAGGCGATTTCGCCTCGGTTGGCGATGAGGAGCTTGGTGATCATGGTGTTGTTACGTCTCCTGGTTTTGGTTTTGCACTTGTGGTGCGTCCTTTGTTTCATCCCCTGCCGGGGCTGACTCACTTTCTTTGTCTTGCCAAAGAAAGTAAGCAAAGAAAGGCGCGCCCGAGATGGCGACACCTTCCTTGAATTTTCGTAACCGTGCGGAGACGGGAAAAACTCGCTGCGCTCAGACAGTTTCCCGTCTTTTTTCCGCCCGCTTACGAAAATTCAAGGCGCCATCAAGGGCAGGAACGTCAACGGCCAAACCGTTGGTGTGTCTGCTCTGTCAGGCTCTTGCTTGTTGCTGTGTTGCCTTTTGCTTCGCTCCGCGTTTTGCCGCGTACCCACTACTGCGTTTGTGCTGCGATGGTGTAGCCGTTGGAGCCCTAGATGGCGCCTTGAATTTCTGTTGCAGGGAGGAAAAAGAGGGGAGGCTGTTTGAGCGAAGCGAGTTTGCCTCTCCTCCCTCCCTGCGACATAAATTCAAGGAGTCTTTCGCCATCTCGGGCGCGCCTTTCTTTGCTTACTTTCTTTGGCAAGACAAAGAAAGTGAGTCAGCCCCGGCAGGGGATGAAACAAGGGATGGACCACCAACAGAAAACCATCCCCAAAACCAAAGCCTCAGTCCGCCGGCGTAATGTCGATATGACAATGCGAAGAATGCGAGTGCGAAGCCTCCGCACCCTGATGCATGTGATCCTGCACGTCCACCCGCATCCCCAACCGCGCCAGCAGCTTCCGATCCGCATCCGCCTCCGGGTTGTCAGTCGTCAGCAGCTTCTCGCCATAGAAGATCGAGTTGGCGCCCGCCATGAAGCACAGCGCCTGCAAGGCATCGTCCATCGCCTCGCGGCCAGCGGACAGCCGCACCATCGCCTTAGGCATCGTGATGCGCGCCACCGCAATCGTGCGTACGAAATCGAACGGGTCCAGTTCTTCGTTGCCGGCCAGCGGCGTGCCTTCCACCTTCACAAGGTTGTTGATGGGCACCGAGTCCGGATACGGTTCCATGTTCGCCAGCTCGGCGATCAGGCCTGCACGCTCGTGCACCGATTCCCCCAGCCCGACGATGCCGCCGCAGCACACGTTGATACCGGCATCACGCACATGATCCAGCGTGTCGAGCCGGTCCTGGTACGTGCGCGTCGTGATGATCTCGCCGTAGAACTCGGGCGCGGTATCGAGGTTGTGGTTGTAGTAATCCAGGCCCGCGTCCTTCAGTTGCGCGGCCTGTTCCTGCTTGAGCATGCCCAGCGTCACGCACGTTTCCAGCCCCATCGCCTTCACGCCGCGCACCATGTCGGCCACGGCATCGAGTTGATGCGGTTTCGGGTTGCGCCAGGCTGCGCCCATGCAGAAGCGGCTTGCGCCGTTCTGCTTGGCGCGCGATGCGGCTTCGAGCACGGCGTCGATCGGCATCAGCTTTTCCGCCTCGACACCCGTGTCGTAGCGGGCCGATTGCGGGCAGTACGAGCAATCTTCGGGGCAGCCGCCGGTCTTGATGGACAGCAGCGTCGAGAGCTGCACCGCATTCGCATCAAAGTTGGCGCGGTGCACCTGCTGTGCCTGGAACAGCAGGTCGTTGAACGGCAGCGCGAACAGCGCTTCGATGGCTTCGCGGCTCCAGCGCGCGTCGGGCGCCTGGCCCGGTGTGACGGGCGTCTTGGCGGCGTTCGGAACGAAGTTGAGCGGAGTGGATTGCATGAGGACTTCCTTCAAGTGATGCGTGGTTTCGTTGTTATGTGGATCAGGCCGGCAGCAGCCAGTTAGGCTTGCGCTTGCCCAGGAAACTTTGCACGCCTTCGCGGCCTTCTTCCGAAGCGCGAATGGCGGCGATGCGTTCAGCGGTATCGGCCAGCAGTGCGTCATTGACCGCGGCGCCAGACACCTCGCGCACGAGGCGCTTGCTCTCGCGCACGGCGTTCGGGCTGTTGGCGACGAGCGCAGCGGTGATGTCAGCCACCTTGGCGTCGAGCGCATCTGCGTTCACCAGCTCATGCACGAGGCCGAGGCGATGCGCTTCGGCAGCCGAAAAGCGTTCTGCGGTGATGAAGTAGCGGCGCGACGCCTGCTCGCCCAGAGCGCGGATCACGTACGGGCTGATGGTGGCCGGAATCAAACCGAGCTTCGCTTCCGACAGGCAGAAGTTGGCTGTGTCAACGGCAACGACGATGTCGCATGCGGCGACCAGGCCGACGCCGCCGGCATACGTATCGCCCTGCACGCGCGCAATGACTGGCTTGGGGCAGGTGTAGATGGCGCGCAGCATTTCGGCCAGACGCAGGGCATCGGCACGGTTCTCATCGTCCGAGTAGCCGGCCATCTTCTTCATCCAGTTCAGGTCGGCGCCCGCGCAGAACGCAGGGCCGTTGCCCGACAGGACGATGGCGCGCACGCTGGGCTCATTGGCCAGCGTGCGGAACGCGCCGGTCAGCTCGGCGATGACCGTTTCGTTGAAGGCGTTGCGCACGTCGGGCCGGTTCAGCGTGAGCGTGGCGACGGCGCCGTGCTGCGCGAAGGCGAGGGTCTCGAAAGCGTTCATTCGGGGTCCTTGTTGGTGTCGGACTTGGGGTCGTCTGCGCCGGAGGCTTCAGCGTTGCTGCCCGGTGCCACCGCTTGCAGCGGGCCTGCGGGCAGGCCGAGTTCGCGCAGGAAGGCATCCACCTGCGGCAGCCAGATGGCAAGCCCTGCATGGCTTGCAAACATGCCGTGCGAGTCGCTCTTGAAGTTGCCGAAATCCACCAGCCGGCCGTTGCCGCCGGCACTGGTGTAGGCGGCGAACATTCTCTCGGGCATCGGCTTGGGCCAGTAGCTGTCGTTGTCGCCGTAAAACCAGAGCGATGGGTAGCGTGACTGGCGGCCGTACGTCTCGAAGGCGCGCACGAGGTTGCCTTCCCAGTCGACGCAGGTGTCGTTGCGCAGGCCGCCGGCAAAGTTCACCAGCCCACGCACGCCGGGGTAGGCGATGGTGCCGAAGGCCAGCGTGGTCAGGCCGCCATGCGACTGGCCCATGACGACGATGCGGTTGCGGTCCACGTACGGCTGCGCGGTCATGTAGTCGAGCGCGGCCACCACGTCTTCGGCCTGGATGATGCCGTTGGCTTCGACGTTGCAACCGCTGCCGATATACGCGCCGCCGGATTTGGAAAACCCCTGCCGCATCGGAATGGCCACCACGTAGCCGCGTGCGACCAGTGCAGCAGCCTGCTCGCTGTAACGGGCACGCGCTTGGAATGCCGCCTTGCCGCGCGCCTTGCCATGGTTGAGCACGATGAGCGGGAACGGGCCGTCGCCGGCCGGCTTGTAGACGGTCGTCTCCAGCTTGAGGGTGAAGATACCCGCAGACTTGGGCACCTCCACGATGGTCTCGCTGATGCCGGACGGCGTGGTCTCGCTCGCATGCGCGGTCGCAAGCAGCAGCGCGCAGCCAACGGCTGCCCAGACGCTGCGCCACGTTCGCGCGGTGATGCTGTTCACTGCAAATTCCCTGGTCGATGGACGGCCCGCTTACATGCGGAACACGCCGAAGTTCATATCGCCGATCGGCGCGTTCAGGCTGGCCGACAGCCCGAGGCCCAGCACGCTGCGCGTGTCGGCGGGGTCGATCACGCCGTCGTCCCACAGGCGCGCGCTGGCGTAGTACGGGTGGCCCTGGCGCTCGTACTGATCGCGGATCGGTGCCTTGAAGGCGGCTTCTTCATCCGCGCTCCATTGGCCGCCCTTGGCTTCGATGCCGTCGCGGCGCACGGTGGCGAGCACGCTTGCGGCCTGTTCGCCGCCCATCACGGAGATGCGCGCGTTCGGCCACATCCACAGGAAGCGCGGCGAATACGCGCGCCCGCACATGCCGTAGTTACCCGCGCCAAACGAGCCGCCGATGATGACCGTGAACTTCGGCACCTGCGCCGTGGCCACCGCCGTCACCATCTTCGCCCCGTTCTTGGCGATGCCTTCGTTCTCGTACTTGCGGCCGACCATGAAGCCGGTGATGTTCTGCAGGAACACCAGCGGAATCTTGCGCTGGCAGCACAGCTCGATGAAGTGCGCGCCCTTGAGCGCCGCTTCCGAGAACAGGATGCCGTTGTTGGCGATGATGCCGACCGGGTAGCCCCAGATGCGCGCAAAGCCGCAGACCAGCGTCGTGCCGTAGCGTGCCTTGAATTCGTCAAACGCAGAATCGTCGACGATGCGGGCAATGACTTCGCGCACGTCGAACGGCTTGCGCGTGTCGGTCGGGATGACGCCGTAGAGCTCTTCGGCGGCGTAGCGCGGCTCGATGGGCGCGTGAATCTGCACTTGATCCGGCTTGCGGCGGTTCAGGTGCGCGACGATGCTGCGGGCCTGGGCCAGCGCGTGCGCATCGTTGTTGGCGAAGTAATCCGCCACGCCCGACAGGCGTGTGTGCACATCGGCGCCGCCGAGGTCTTCGGCGCTCACCACCTCGCCCGTGGCGGCCTTCACCAGCGGCGGGCCCGCCAGGAAGATCGTCCCTTGTTCCTTCACGATGATCGATTCGTCGCTCATGGCCGGCACATAGGCGCCGCCGGCGGTGCACGAGCCCATCACCACTGCAATCTGCGGAATGCCCTTCGACGACAGGTTGGCCTGGTTGTAGAAGATGCGACCGAAGTGATCGCGATCAGGAAACACGTCGTCTTGGTTCGGCAGGTTGGCGCCGCCCGAATCGACCAGGTAGACGCAGGGCAGGTGGTTCTGCTCGGCAATCTCCTGCGCACGCAGATGCTTCTTCACTGTCATCGGGTAATACGTGCCGCCCTTGACGGTGGCGTCGTTGCAGACGATCACGCATTCCTGCCCTGAGATGCGGCCGATGCCGGTGATGATGCCGGCGCCCGGCGCGGCGTCGTCGTACATGCCATACGCCGCCATCTGAGAGAACTCCAGGAACGGCGTGCCTGGGTCGAGCAGTTGCTGCACGCGGTCGCGGGGCAGCAGCTTGCCGCGGGCGAGGTGCTTGGCGCGGGCGTCTTCACCGCCGCCCTGGGCGATGCGTGCAACCTTGTCGCGCAAGTCGGCGACGAGCGCGCGCATGGCATCGGCGTTGGCCTTGAAGTCTTCAGCGCGGGGGTTCAGCTTGGTCTCTAGCGTCGGCATGGCAGCAGTGCAAGAAGGTCGGTGCGGTTCAGTCAGGGAAGGTGCCGTCGACGTATAGCCAACGGCCTTCGGCGGATTCAATGCCGCTGGCGTCCAGGCGGACGAAGCGGCTGGTTTCATGCAGGCGATGCGCGCGGCCGCCCACCTTGTAGCGCGCGACGAATTCCACCGTGGCATGCGTGGCGTCTTGCGGCGTGTGGCGCTTGACGTCCAAGCCAAGCCAGCGCGTGGCGGTGGCGTCTGCTTCGCTGGTTTCCAGGTCGGCAGGGCAGGTGGACGGATGCCACGTGCGGCGCAGATACGCCGTGTCGCCCAGCACGTAGGCGCTGTAGCGCGAGCGCATGAGCTGCTCGGCCGTAGCCGGCACGGCGTCGCCCGCGTGGAAAGGGCCGCAGCAGCGTGCGTAAGCGCTGTTGCCGCAAGGGCAAGCGTCGGCCGGGCCGATGGGCCTGGTTTGTGCGACAGGCATCAGCCCAGCAACTCCGGCAGTTCACGCATGTCGGTGAACGTGCGGGTGGCGCCAGCGGCGATCAGCGGGCCCGGCGCATTGCGGCCGGCGTACGCGAGCACCGTCATGCCGGCAGCGTGCCCGGCGGTGACACCCGTGGGGCTGTCTTCGATCACCAGGCAACGCGACGGCGAGACCCCGAGGCTGCTGGCGGCCAGCAGATACACATCGGGCGCGGGCTTGCTGCGCTCGACTTCGGTCGCCGAGAAGATGCGCACGTGCGTGGGCTGGAAGTGCTCGATCAGACCGGTGCGGTTGAGCTGCAATTCAACTTTCGTGCGATCGGCGCCCGAGGCGACCGCCATCGGCAGGCCCAGCCTGGAGAGCACATCAATGGCGTGCGCGATATGCGGCACGGCTTCCACCTCGGCTTCGAGCAGCGCGTTGCGGCGCGCGTGGAAGGTGGACAGCCAGTTCGGCGGCAGCGGTGCGCCGCGCATCTCGGCAATCGCATCCAGTTCTTCGCGGATGGCCTTGCCCAGGAAGCGCTCGATGGAATCTTCCGGGCTGATGTTGATGCCAAGCTCGGTCAGCATCTGCCAGATCAGGCGGTTGACGAGGGGTTCGCTGTCGACCAGCACGCCGTCGCAATCGAAGAGGATCGCGTCAAAGTGCGGGTGGTTCGAAACAGAGGAAGTCACTGCAGTCATGCTCTCTTCGTAGAGGGTTCGTCAGCGGCGGCTCGTACATCGGCCGCTGTTTTGGAATTCGTTTTATATGCGTCCGTCGCGCAGCAACGCTTCAATCTGGTCAAATCGGTCGAAGCCCCAGAACGCTTCGCCGTCGACGATCACGTAGGGCGAGCCGAACACGCCGCGCGACATGGCCAGGTCGATCTCGGCCTTGAGCTGATCCTTGATCTGCTGGCTGCTTGCGCCGGCGTTGAGCGCGGCACCGTCGATGCCCATGGCGTCGGCAATCTTCATGACCTCTGCCGGTTCGCCGATGTTGATGTCGTCCACGAACAGCGCGCGGTAGAGCGCACGCGCAAAGTCGATGGCGCGGTCGCCGCCGTGGTGGTCATGTACCCACAGCGTGGCGCGCGCCGCGTATTGCGTGGGCAGTGGGAAGTGCGTCGGCTTGCGGTATTCGATGCCGTTGAAGCGTGCAGTGCGCTCGAAATCGCGCCATGCGTAATCGCCCTTGAGCGGCACCTGCGGCAGCGGGGAGCCGCCGGTAGTTTTGAAGACCACCCCCAGCAGGATCGGGTGCCATGCTGTCGCCCGGTTGTACCGCTGGGCGAGCTCTTCCACGCGCGTGCTGGCGAAGTAGCCGTACGGCGATGAGAAGTCGAAGTAGAAATCGATGGCCCCGTTCATGATGTGCTCCCCTGTTGTGCTGCGCCTTCCCCGAAAATGCCTACGCCAGAGCGCGGGCGATCAAGATCTTCTGGATGTCGCTCGTACCTTCGTAGATCTGGCACACGCGCACGTCGCGGTAGATGCGCTCCACTGGGAAGTCGCTGACGTAGCCGTAACCGCCGAAGACCTGAATGGCATCGGAGCAGACGCGCTCGGCCATCTCGCTGGCGTTGAGCTTGGCCATGGCCGCCTCTTTCAGGCACGGCCGCCCGGCGTCTTTCAGGCTGGCGGCATGCCAGACCATCTGTCGTGCCACATCCACGCGTGTGGCCATCTCGGCCAGGCGAAACTGCACGGCCTGATGCGCGAACAGCGGCTGGCCGAAGCTCTCGCGCTCCTTGGCATACGCCAGCGCTGCTTCAAAAGCCGCACGCGCCATGCCCACGCTCTGCGCGGCAATGCCGATGCGCCCGCCTTCCAGCCCCGACAGCGCCATCTTGTAGCCCGCGCCTTCGTCGCCCAGCAGGCAATCGGCGGGGATGCGGCAATCTTCGAACACGATCTGCGCCGTGTCGGACGAGTGCTGGCCGAGCTTGTCTTCCAGCCGCGCGACGATGTAGCCGGGCGTGTTGGTCGGCACCAGGAACGCGCTGATGCCGCGCTTGCCTGCTGCCTTGTCGGTCACGGCCATGACGATCGCCACGTCGGCATGCTTGCCGCTGGTGATGAACTGCTTCACGCCGTTCAAGACCCAGCGGTCGCCATCTCGCACGGCCGTGGTGCGCAGCGCCGATGCATCGGAGCCGACATGCGGCTCGGTCAGGCAGAACGCGCCCAGCATCTCGCCGCGCGCCAGCGGCACGAGCCACCGCTGCTTCTGCGCGTCATTTGCAAACGCCATCAGCATGCTGCACACGGGGCAGTTGTTCACGCTGATGACGGTGGAGGTGCCACCGTCGCCGGCAGCAATTTCTTCCAGGATCAACGCCAGCGAAAGATAGTCGAGCCCCGCGCCGCCCAGTTCTTCCGGCACGGCTACGCCATAGGCGCCCAGCTCGCCCAATTGACGGTGCACGTCTTTCGGGAACGTCGCTTCACGGTCCCATGCGGCTGCGTGCGGCACGATCGCCTCGCGCACAAAGGTGCGGATGGCGTCGCGAATCATCTCTTGCTCTTGGGTCAGCAGCATCGTTCCGGCCTCACCATTCAATGACGCTGCCGTCGTAGTTGCGGAACCCGCCGTTGTCGGCGCGCGTGGCACCGGCAATGACGCGGCGGATACCGGCCACGCTCTCCTGCGGCGTGATGGCCGCGCCCGCGCCGCCCATGTCGGTCTGTACCCAGCCCGGGTGGAAGGTCAGGCACGTGGCGTTCTTGGCGTCGATCGACACCCCGCGCAGCACGGCATTCACCGCCGCCTTGCTGGCGCGATACAGCCAGCCTCCGTTGCCTGTCATGTCCCCAATGCTGCCCATGCGGCTGGAGATCACGGCGAGCACGCCGCCCGCTTCGTCCGCGCCACCCGCAACATGATGGCCGGCTTCCACCATCGGCAGCACCGCAGGCAGCACGCCCATCGGCGCCCACACATTGGTGTGCATCACGGCATCGAAATCCGCCTGGCTGACGGGCGTGGCGCCCTGCGTGCGCGGGCCGTAGATGCCCGCCACGTAGATCGCCACGTCCAGTGCTTCGCCGTCGAGCTTCCATGCCAGGCCGGCAACGGCGTTGGCGTCGGTCAGATCAAGCACGTGCGTTTCCGCACCCAATGCCTGCAGCGCCTGCGCTGCTTCTTGCGTGCGCACGGTGGCAATCACGCGCCAGCCATCCGCACGGTATTGCTTGACCGTTTCCAGGCCGATGCCGCGCGACGCACCCAGGATGAGCGCGGTGCGCGTGCGGCGGGACGTTGCGTTCGTCATGCGCGTGCCTTAGTAGAGTTCGATGCCGACAGCCGTGGCTTCACCACCGCCGATGCACAGGCTTGCCACACCGCGCTTGCCGCCGCGGTGTTGCAGCGCGCCCAGCAGCGTCGCGATCAAGCGCGCACCTGACGCGCCGATCGGATGGCCCAGCGCACACGCGCCGCCGTTCACGTTCACCTTTTCGTGCGGGATGTGCAGGTCGTGCATGGCGGCCATCGGCACCACGGCAAACGCCTCGTTGATCTCGAACAGGTCAACGTTGCCCGAGTTCCAGCCGAGTTTCTTGAACAGCTTGTCGATGGCCGTAACCGGTGCCGTGGTGAACCAGCCAGGCGCTTGCGCGTGCGTGGTGTGGCCCAGCATCACAGCGAGCGGCGTGATGCCGAGTTGCTTGGCAGTCGACTCGCGCATCATCACCAGCGCAGCCGCGCCATCGTTGATCGACGAAGACGACGCGGCCGTCACCGTGCCATCTTTCTTGAACGCGGGTTTGAGCGAGGGGATCTTGTCGACCTTAATGCGGCGCGGGCCTTCATCGGTGTCGATGACGGTGTCGCCAGCTTTGCTCGACACGGTGACGGGTGTGATCTCCCAGCGGAACGCGCCGGATTCGGTAGCCTCTTGCGCGCGGCGCACGGACGTCATCGCGAAGTGGTCCTGGGCCTCGCGCGTGAAGCCGTATTTCTCGGCGCAGTCCTCGCCGAAGGTGCCCATGGCCCGCCCCTTGTCGTAGGCATCTTCCAGGCCGTCGAGCATCATGTGGTCGTAGATCATGCCGTGGCCGATGCGATAACCGCCGCGGCCTTTCGGGATCAGGTACGGCGCGTTGGTCATGCTTTCCATGCCGCCCGCAACCACAACATCCAGCGACCCTGCCAGCAGCGCGTCGTACGCGTTCATCGCGGCGCGCATGCCCGAACCGCACATCTTGTTGACCGTGGTGCAGCCGACTGACAGCGGCAGGCCCGCGCCCAATGCGGCCTGACGTGCCGGCGCTTGCCCCTGGCCCGCAGGCAGGACGCAGCCCATGATGACTTCTTCAATCTGTTCCGGTTTCAAGCCCGCTCGCTCGACTGCCGCACGAATGGCGGCAGCGCCGAGTTGCGGAGCGGTGAGGCTGGCGAGTTCGCCCTGGAAGGCGCCCATCGGGGTGCGGGCGGCGGAGGCGATGACGATGCGGTCGGACATTGCTGCAATCTCCTGGAACTGTGCTTGGGACAAGTTCTGCACTTGTGGTGCAGGGGTTGTGTGTCTCTTGCTTTTTGGGTGGGCCTTGTTGGTCCATCTCCGTTTCGTACCCTGCCGGGCACGACCTACTTTTCTTTGTCTTGCCAAAGAAAAGTAGGCAAAAGAAAGGCGCGCCCGAGATGGCGACCCCTTCCTTGAATTTGTGTAACCGGGCGGAGATGGGGAAAACTCGCTGCGCTCAGACAGTTCCCCATCTTGTTTCCGCCCGCTTACACAAATTCAAGGCGCCATCTAGGGCAGGGTACGGCCACACAATCTGTGTGTTGACCTAGCTGGCTCTTGGTTGTTGCTGTGTTGCCGTTTGCTTCGCTCCGCGTCTTGCCGCGTACTCACTACTGCGTCTGTGCTGCGATGGTGTAGCCGTTGATGCCCTAGATGGCGCCTTGAATTTCTGTTGCAGGGAGGAAAAAGAGGGGAGGCCTGTTTGAGCGAAGCGAGTTTGCCTCCCCTCCCTCCCTGCGACATAAATTCAAGGGGAAGTCGCCATCTCGGGCGCGCCTTTCTTTGCTTACTTTCTTTGGCAAGACAAAGAAAGTGAGTCAGCCCCGGCAGGGGATGAAACAAGGGATGGACCACCAACAAAACAACCCACCCCAAACACAAAAAAAATCAGAACCCCACCGGACTAGGCGTACTCCCTTCCTTCCCATAATTCAGCCAAGCCTCACCAAGCTGAGCATGCAGTTCCTCATTGGAATTTGCCGCCATCCCCAGATTGCGCAACATCCCGTCCTTCACGCCGTAAATCCAGCCGTGAACGGTCAGCGGCTGCCCGCGATCCCATGCGTCCTGCACGATCGTCGTTAGGCACACGTTGTTGACCTGGTGAATCACGTTCAGCTCGCACAGCCGGTCATGCTGATCCTGCTCACGGACCACCGTACCGAGATACGTTTCGTGTTGCTCGGCCACGTCACGCACGTGACGAATCCAGTTGTCGGCCAGTCCGAAACGTTGCTTGGTCAGCGCGGCCTTCACGCCCGAACAGCCGTAGTGGCCGACCACCGTGATGTGCCGGATCTTCAGCACTTCCACCGCAAACTGCAGCACCGACAGACAGTTCAGGTCCGAGTGCACCACCACGTTGGCGATATTGCGGTGGACGAACACCTCGCCCGGCGGCAGACCGATGATCTGGTTGGCAGGCACACGAGAATCCGAGCAGCCGATCCAGAGGTATTCCGGGTTCTGCTGGTTGGCCAGGTTGGAGAAGAAATCCGGGTCTTCAGCGTGGACGCGCTCGACCCACTTCCGGTTGTTCTCGAACAGCTCTTTGATGCGATGTGGCATGGTTTCCCGTCGTGTTGAGAGAGTTAAGCGGCGGCGCGCTGCAGCGTCGTGTTGTCTTGCGCTGCGTTGTCGGGCGCGCTCGCGCCGTAGCGATTGACGAAGCGTTCGGCTGCGTCATACGCGTAGAAATCGTGCATCTGCCCGGAGAGCAGGCGCTCCTTGTACCCCTGCCACATGGAGGCTTCGAAGAAGTCCGCGTGGTGCTTCAGGAAGGCTTCGCGCACGCGCGTGTCGCCTAGCAGGAACGTGCGGTATGTCTCCGGGAAAATGTCATGCGGGCCGACGCTGTACCAGACCTCGCCGGACATCTCTTCTTCTTCCGTGCGCGGTTCGGGTACGGTGCGGATGTTGCAATCGGTGAGATATTCGATCTCATCGTAATCGTAGAAGACCACGCGGCCGTGGCGCGTCACGCCAAAGTTCTTGTACAGCATGTCGCCCGGGAAGATGTTCGCGGCGATGAGTTCCTTGATGGCGTTGCCGTATTCGATGATGCCGTGCTCGACCTGCGCATCGGTGCCTTCGTGCAGCCAGATGTTCAGCGGCGTCATGCGGCGCTCGATGTAGACGTGGCGGATGACGATCTCTTCGCCGCCGTCTTCGCTGCGCTGGTATTCCACCATCGACGGCGCGTGCTTCTCCAACTCCTTGATGAGGTCGTCATCAAAGCGCGAGAGCGGGAAGGCTACGTCCGAATACTCCAGCGTATCGGCCATGCGCCCCACCCGATCGTGGCGCTTCACAAGCTGGTACTTGCTCTTGATCAGCTCGCGCGTGGTTTCCTTCGGCGGCGGGAAGTAGTCCTTGATGACCTTGAACACGTATGGGTACGAGGGCAGCGTGAACACCAGCATTACGAGGCCCTTGATGCCGGGCGCGATGATGAACTTGTCCGACGAGTGCTGCAGATGATGCAGGAAGTCGCGATAGAACAGATTCTTGCCCTGCTTCTGCAGGCCGAGCGAGGTATAGATCTCGGCGCGCGGCTTGCGCGGCATCAGATCACGCAGGAAGGTCACGTAGGCAGACGGAATCTCCATGTCCACCATGAAATACGAGTGCGTGAACGAGAACAGGATCAGCAGTTGTTCTTGCTGCAGCAGCACCGTGTCGAGCGAGAGCTGGCCCGCGGCATTGCGCAGGATCGGTACGGCCAGCGGAAACGTTTTGTCTCCGTTGATCACGCGCCCGATGATGTACGCGGCCTTGTTGCGGAAGAACAGCGACGACAGCACATGAATCTGGAAATTCGGCGCGATGCGGAAATCGCCAAAGTGCTCGCCCACCGCGCGCACGATGTAGCCGATGTCGCGCTCCAGATCTTCAAACGGCGCGTTGAGCTGGAAGTTGTGGACGATGCGCTCGAAGCAGGCGCCCAGGCCGTCGCGTGTGCCGGGGTAGTAGGCGCGGTACGTCGGCTTGGTGGGCGATTCTTCGTTCTCGATGTATTCCGTCGAGATGGCCGGGCGCACGAAGATGAAATCGTTGTTGAAGTACGAGCGGTGCAGGATGCGCGTACACACCGAGTTGAAGAAGGTCTCGGCGCACTCGGGCTGGTGATGGTTGGTCAGCAGGCCGATGAAATGCAGCTTGATCTGACGCCAGATCTCGTCGTCGATGTTCTCGGCGTCGTATTCGTCTTCGAGGATGACCGACGCTTCGCGCACGCGCTCGTCGTAGTAGGCGATGCGGTCGCGCTGCAGTTGCTGCAGGCCGGCCCAGTCCCCGGTCTCGAACGCAGTCTTGGCCTGTACGCTGACTTCTCGGAACAAGCGGTAGTGCTTGTCGAAGCCGTCGAGCATCGTGCGGGCGACGTCAAAGGCGATCTGCGACGAGAGGAGCTTGGGGAAATGGGACATGGCGTGTGCGCGGGGAGGGGCAGGGAAGCGGCGAAACCAGCAAACCAGGCAGACCTAGATTGTATGGTCTTCGGTGCCGTGTTCGCGTCCTGAAACCGTTGCGCCTCCTTATCCGTTCGGCTGATGGCCCCGTGCCACCAGCCCGCCTGCTCTCGCCCGTTACATCGTCTCTGCGTACAGCTCCCGACCGATCAACATGCGGCGGATTTCCGACGTGCCGGCGCCAATTTCGTACAGCTTGGCGTCGCGCCACAGGCGGCCGACCGGGAATTCGTTGATATAGCCGTTGCCGCCCAGGATCTGGATGGCTTCGCCGGCCATCCAGGTGGCCTTCTCGGCCGTGTAGAGGATCACGCCGGCGCAGTCCTTGCGCACCTGGCGCACGTGGTCGCGCCCCAAAGAGTCGAGGTTCTTGCCGACCGTGTACAGATACGCGCGGCAGGCCTGCAGCGTGGTGTACATATCGGCCATCTTGCCCTGGATGAGCTGGAATTCGCCAATGCTCTGGCCGAACTGCTTGCGGTCGTGGATGTACGGCGTGACCACGTCCATGCAGGCCTGCATGATGCCGATCGGGCCGCCGGAGAGCACCGCGCGCTCGTAGTCCAGGCCGCTCATCAGCACCTTGGTGCCGCCGTTTTCCTGGCCAAGGATGTTTTCCACCGGCACTTCCACGTTCTCGAACACCAGCTCGCCGGTGTGCGAGCCGCGCATGCCGAGCTTGTCCAGCTTCTGCGCCACCGAGAAGCCCTTCATGCCCTTTTCGACGATGAACGCCGTCATGCCGCGCGCACCCAGTTCGGGATCGGTCTTGGCGTAGACGACCAGCACGTCGCAGTCGGGGCCGTTGGTGATCCACATCTTGGTGCCGTTGAGCACGTAGCGGTCGCCTTTGAGCTCCGCGCGCAGTTTCATGCTGACAACGTCAGAGCCGGCATTCGGCTCGCTCATCGCCAGGGCACCGACCCATTCGCCCGACACCAGCTTGGGCAAGTACTTGGCCTTCTGGGCCGCCGTGCCGTTGCGGTGGATCTGGTTCACGCACAGGTTCGAGTGCGCGCCATACGACAGGCCAACCGACGCCGAGGCACGGCTGATTTCTTCCATGGCGATCATGTGCGCCAGGTAGCCCATGTTGGCGCCGCCGTACTCCTCGGCCACCGTGATGCCGAGCACGCCCAACTCACCCATCTTGCGCCACGCGTCCATCGGGAACTGGTCGGTGCGGTCGATTTCGCCGGCACGCGGTGCCAGCTCGCCCTGCGCCCAATCGCGCACGGCCGAACGCAGCATCTCGATGTCTTCGCCCAAGTCGAATTTCAGGCCGGGCAGATCAATCATGGTGGTCTCCTTGGGCGCGGCTCAAGCCGCTGGTGTCTCTGAGTAATGGGTCTGGCGCTGTGCGGTGCACGCCGCTTGTGGCGGGCGCACCGGTGCCGGAAGGGTGCTTTAAGGTGTTGCGTATTGTATTGACGTTTACGTAAACGTCAATGACCGGTTGTTACGTAGATTTGCGGAATCAGGCGGCCTTGCGTCGCTTGGGCGGCTTGCCCGTGCCGCCCTGCGCGTCTTCCAGCAATCGACGGCACTGGCGCTCATGCTGGTCGATCTCGGCCAGTTGAGCGTTCAGATCTTCCAGTTGCTGTGTAAGCACCGCGCGGTGTTGCGCCAGCGACGCCAGGAAGCGTTCCAGTTGCGGCACCGTATCGCGCGGCGACTCATACAGATCCAGGATCTCCTTGATCTCGCCCAGCGACAGGCCGAGCCGCTTGCCGCGCAGGGTCAGCTTCAGGCGCGTGCGCTCGCCGGCCGAATACACCCGGCGACGCCCGCCCGGGCCTTGGCGATCCGGCGCCAGCAGCCCCTGGTCTTCGTAGAAGCGGATGGCGCGCGGCGTGATGTCGAACTCGCGGGCAAGGTCGGTGATGGTGAAGCTAGCGTCGGCAAGCTCACCGGCATCGCCCGATTCAAGATCGGCGGCGAGCGCGGCGGCGGCAGACGGAGTAGAGGCAGACATGCGGCGAGGAACGGAGTAACGACAGAGGTGTGATTGCGCATGCACGCCGGGCAGCGACATTAAGTTTTCGCTTAAGATGGAAGACCGGCGGCAAATTGACGTTTACGTTAGCGTCAATGGCGCCAAACCGCAATCGCAAAGACCGCCCCGAAGCACCCAAAGGCGGCGACCGAGACCACATCCCCATGAACGCGCTCGAACACCAACTCGACTATCCCTTTGGCGACACGCTTCCCGAAGGCGGCACGCGGTTTGAAGTCGCCCCCGGCGTCTACTGGCTGCGCATGCCGCTGCCGTTTGCGCTCGATCACATCAACCTCTGGCTGCTGCGTGATCGGCAGGACGGGAAGGAGGGCTGGACGATCATCGATTGCGGCATCAATCACGAAGCAATTCGCGGGTACTGGGAAACAATCTTCGCGAACCACCTCGACGGCTTGCCGGTGCTGCGCGTGCTGGTCACGCACTGCCATCCGGACCACGTTGGCCTCTCGAACTGGCTGTGCGAAGGCGGCGACGAAAAGCGCTGGAACGTGCGCCTGTGGATGAGCCTGGGCGACTACGCCTTCGCGCGCATGCTGGTGGGCGGCACCGGCGCGTCGAATGCAGGCGGCGAATTTGCCGCGCGCCATTTCGAGCGCCACGGCTTGACGGACCCGACCTCCATCGAAGGCATCCGCAACCGCAAGGATTACTACAGCACGCTTGTGCCGGGCGTGCCGAGCCAGTACCGCCGCCTGATGGATGGCGATGTCGTCGCCATCGGCGAGCACAAATGGCGTGTCATCACCGGCTTCGGCCACGCGCCCGAGCACGTCGCGCTTTACAGTGAAGATGCCAACGTGCTGATTTCCGGCGACATGGTCCTGCCGCGCATCTCCACCAACGTGAGCGTGTTCGATCTGGAACCGGAAGCGGATTCGCTCACGCTGTATCTGGATTCGCTGGGTAAATACGAGCCGCTGCCTGCGGATGTGCTCATCCTGCCGTCGCACGGGCGGCCGTTCCGCGGGCTGCATACGCGCATCCAGCAACTGCGCGACCACCATGCGGACCGGCTGGCCGAAACGTTGGCTGCGTGCAAGGCCGCGCCGCAATCGGCACGCGACATCGTCAATGTCATCTTCAAGCGCCAGTTCGATGTGCACCAGATGACCTTCGCGATGGGCGAGGCGCTCGCCCACCTGCATGCGCTGTGGCATCGCGGCGAACTGGTGCGCGAAACCGGCGCGGACGGTATCGTTCGATTCCACGCAACTGCATAACCGCACAACCCGTGCTTTCCACCGGAGCCGACCATGGCTGACCAGCATGACGTTCTCGACGACAGCGCCGTCGTCCTGCCGTTTCCCGCGCAAACGCCCACTGCGCCCTATTACGCCGTGATCTTTGCCTCCACGCGCACCGACGGCGACAACGGCTACGGCGCCATGGCCGACCGCATGGTGGAGTTGGCGCGCAGCATGCCGGGGTTCCTCGGCATCGAGTCCGTACGCGATGAACTGGCCGGCGATCAGGGGCGGCCGGGCATCACGGTGTCGTATTGGTCGTCGCTGGAGGCCATTCGCGAGTGGAAGAACCAAGGCGACCACCTTGCCGCGCAGAAGCTGGGGCGCGAACAGTGGTACGCGTCGTACCACCTGCGCATTGCAAAGGTGGAGTACGACTATGGGTTCGAGCGATAACGCATCGCTGCGGCCAACGGAAAACCCGCCAACCGGCGGGTTCTTTTTTGGCTGCGGCCTGATGATTTCACTTTAACGCAGCGTCTTCGCAAACTGCCCCAGATACCGCACGCCATCGATCGCGCGGCTGCCGTACCACGACACCATTTCGCCATCGACGAGATAGACCGGTTTGCCGATCTGCTTTTCCAGCGCGTCGACATGCTCTTCGGTAAAGCTGTAAGGCTCGGTGGAGAGCAGCACGCAGTCGATGTTGCGCACCACCTCATCGCTCCAGCGGAACGTCGGGTAGCGCGTGTCCGGCCGGTTGGGGCGGGCGCAATCGCCGCTCTTATCAGTGCCGCATTGCACAGGCGCCGGATCGTCCGGCCACGTATGGCAGTTCACGAGCTTGAGCATGCGCGAGATGTACGTATCGCGCGACACCGTCATCCACGGGTCTTGCCAGATGGCGTACAGCACGCGGTGCGGCAGGAAGTGGCGGGCGCGCAGCGCTTCCAGCTCCTGCGTGAGCGCGTCGGATAGCTTCTGCGCCTGCGCCTCGCGGCGGAAGATGCCGCCCAGCAGCTGGTATAGCGCGAGGTTGTCTTCCGGCGAGCAAGGATGCGTGACGATGATGTGCGGGATGAATTCGCGCAGCTTGTCGACGGTCGGGCGCGTGTTCTCGTCAATGTTGACGATGACGTGCGTGGGCGCCAGTTCGCGCAACTTGTCGAGTTTGACGGTCTTGGTGCCGCCGACCTTCGGTACGTTGCGCACCGCTTCGCGCGGGTGGATGCAGAAGCCGGTGCGGGCGACGAGTTGATCGCCCAGGTCAAGCGAGAACAGCAAGTCGGTAATCGAAGGGACCAGGCTGGCGATGCGCGGTGTGGTGTCGACAGGGGCGTGCGCGAGGCCAGCCGCATCGGTGTAAGTCATGACGAAATCTCGGGGTTGCGGGGTTTGCGCCCGGCGCGCGCAAATGCAAAGTCATAGAGCCCGCGCGGCAGCACGTGCAGCAGCTTGGCGACGACGCCCATCTGCCATGGCAGCACCGTGAAGCGCACGCCGCGATGGATCGCATTCACGGCTTTCTGCGCGAAGCGGTCCACCGGCATCAGGAAGGGCATCGGATACGGATTGTGTTCGGTCATCGGCGTCTGGATGTAGCCGGGGGCGATCGTCACCACGCGCAGGCCAAGCGGGCTGAACTCCACGCGCAGGCTCTCCATCAGCTTGATCACCGCCGATTTGGAGGCGCTGTACGCCGCCGCGCCCGGCAGCCCGCGCACGCCGGCCACGCTGGCAATGCCGACCAGCGTGCCGCCGGGCTGCCCAGGTTTGGCGCGTGCCAGCATCGGCCCGACGAACGGCTGGAACGTGTTGAGCACACCCATCCAGTTGGTGTCCATCACGATGGCAAAGGCTTTCAGGTCACCGGATTCGCGCAAGTCCGTGCCGACCGAGATGCCGGCGTTGGCGATCACCACATCGGGCAGTCCAACTGCGGCGATAAAGACATTTGCCGCATCGCGCATGGAATCGGCGCTGCGCACGTCGGCAGCGTAGCAATGGCAGCGGCTCCGGATACCGGCAGGCAGCGTCTGCACAAACTCATGGAGCGCGTCGACACGTCGTGCGACCAGCCCGATCGTGGCGCCCTGCGCTGCGTACTGACGTGCCAGTGCCTGCCCGATCCCGCTGGAAGCGCCCGTGATGAAGACGATCTCGCTCATGTCGATGTCCTGTTGGTGTGAAGATGTGAAGAAGGCCGACGCACAAAAAACGCCCGCACAGGGGCGGGCGTCGATGGCGGTGTCACGCCCGGGCAGAGGCCCGGAAACGCGGCAACCCGTCACATCTTGCGGTTGCGCACCTGGTCGACGAGGTAGTCGAGCGTTTGGGCGGCGCCCACGTTGCTGCCTGCATCTGCCGGCGAGGTGGTGTACTTGCCCTGCACGACCACGGTCGGCACGCCTTCGATCTTGTACTGATCGGCCAGTTGCGCGGCGCGTTTGGTATTGGCGTTCACACTGAACGAGTTGTAGGTGTCGCGGAACTGCTTTTCATCGACGCCGTTGGCGGCCATGAACTTGGCGATGTCATCCAGTTCGGACATCGAGCGGTAGTTCTTGTGCAGCTGGTCGAACACGCGGTCATGCAGCGTCTTGCCGCTGGCGTCCTTGGCGTCGAGCTTGCCCAGCGCTTCCAGCGTGTAATAGATGCGGGTATGCGGCTCCAGCTTGGCATTGAAAGCCACCGGCACGCGCTTGATCACCACGTCCTTGCCTTGCTTGGCGACCCACGCCGTCCAGGTGTTTTCAAAGTCGTAGCAGTGCGGGCAGCCGTACCAGAAGAACTCCGTCACTTCGATCTTGCCTGCGGGCACGGGCTGCGGCGTTTGCAGCACTTTGTATTCCTTGCCGGCGGTGGGTGCGGCATTGGCCGGCGCGGTCATCAGGAAGCCGGCGCCGGTGGCGAGAGCGATCAGGAAAGCAGCGAGTTTTTTCATGGTGAATGGACGACGGATTAGACGACGAACTGGACGAAGCAACGGAAAAACCAGCGAAATCGAGTGCCGAGCCGCTCGACGCGGGTGTCAGCGTAACTGAATCTCAGGTTTCTGACCGATCACAGCCCGCCGGGTTCACAGCGGGCTGCTCGGACTTCACGTTACTGGCGGGCGAAGCGGATGACCGATGATTCCACGCCCGTCGACTGCAGGCGGCTGCGCACGGCGGTCATCTCGTCGAGCGAGTTGAACGGCCCCAGGCGCACGCGATACATGGTGGCGCCGTTCACCTCGCGCTGCGTCACCTTGGCTTCAAAGCCTTGCATGGCCAGGTTGCCCTTCTGGCGCTCGGCGTCTTCGGAGGATTTGTAAGCGCCAACTTGCAGGAAATAGCCCGTCTTGGCGGCATCCTGGCGGGCGATCTCGGCAATCGGGTCCGTCACCGGCTTCTCGTTGGAGGCAGTGACCGGCGGCTTGGGCGGCTTGGCGCCCGGTGCGCTTGCCACCTGCGGGGTCGAGCCCGGCTGGGCCGGGTGGATGGTGATGCCCGGCGGCGGATTGTTCTGCTCGGCGGCCTGATCGACCGGCTTGGCCGGCACGCGGCTCCACAGCGGCGCGTTCGGGTCCGCCGCCTGCGGAGCGCTCGCCTGCGGCGCAGGTTGCACCGGCACCGGAAGCGTGTTGACCACGTTGCCCGCTTCGCTCGGCTTGGGTTGCGCGCCGCCACGCGAAACGAAGGGCACCGGGGCCTTGGTGATGTACACCGCCACCACCACGGCGATCGCCAAACCGACGATCAAGCCGAGCACCAGACCCAGAAACGTGCCGCCCCGTTGCGAGCGGGCACGGGAAGATTGCGTATTGCGTGCCATGTCGATCCTTCTAGAAGCGCCCGATTATAAGAGCGCCGTGTGATGCCAAATCGTGCGCATTTACATCTTTTGCGGCGCGGACACGCCAATCACCGCCAACCCGTTGCGTAGCACCTGTCGCGTGGCAGCTAGGAGCGCCAGACGGGCACGCTTGACGGCCTCGTCATCGACCAGCACGCGATCGGCGTTGTAGAACGCGTGGAAATCGCCCGCGAGGTCGCGCAGGTAGAAGGCCACGGCGTGCGGGGCCAGTTCGCGTGCGGCGTCGGCCAGCATGTCGGGGAATGCGGCCAGGCGTTGCACCAGGGCCGTCGCCTGCGGGCTGACGTCGGGGCCCGTCACCGCGGCCAGATCTGCGCTGGTGAGCGAGGCGGCGTCAACGCCTGCGCGTTCGAACACCGAGCAGATGCGGGCGTGAGCGTACTGCACGTAGTACACCGGGTTCTCGTCGCTTTGCTTGAGCGCCAGATCGACGTCGAAGACAAATTCGGTATCGGCCTTGCGGGACAGCAGGAAGAAGCGCACGGCGTCGCGGCCGCGCGTGAAGCGTGCGGGCCAGTTCGGCTCGCCGGCGTCCACGCAGGCGCGGATGGTGTCGACGCCGGCTTCGCTCTCGGCGTCACCGTTGGACCATTCGATCAGGTCGCGCACGGTTACGTACGAGCCGGCGCGCTTGGAAATCTTGACCTCGGCGCCGTCCTTCATCACCGTGACCATCTTGTGCAGGACGTAATCCGGATAGCCTTTCGGGATGCCGATGTTCAGGCCCTGCAGGCCGGCGCGCACGCGGGCGATGGTGCCGTGGTGGTCGCTGCCCTGCACGTTGATGACCTGTGTGAAGCCGCGGCCCCACTTGGTCGTGTGGTACGCAACGTCGGGCACGAAGTAGGTGTAGGCGCCGTCGGACTTGCGCATGACGCGGTCCTTGTCGTCGCCGTCGTCGGTGGTGCGCAGCCACAGCGCGCCTTCCTGCTCGTATGTCTTGCCGGCGGCAACGAGCGTATCCACCGTCTGCTGCACCTTGCCTTCGGTGTAGAGCGACGATTCCAGGTAGTAGCGGTCGAACTTCACGCCGAAGGCTTGCAGGTCGATGTCCTGTTCGTTGCGCAGATACGTCACGGCAAAGCGGCGGATGGCTTCGATGTTTTCAACGTCGCGCTCACCCGTCACTGGCTCGCCATCGGAGGCACGTACGGTCTTGCCGGCGAGGTAATCGGCGGCGATGTCGGCAATGTAGTCGCCGTTGTAGGCGGCTTCGGGCCAGTTGGCATCACCGGGTTTGAAGCCGCGCGCGCGGGCCTGCACCGAGACGGCCAGGTTGTGGATCTGCACGCCAGCGTCGTTGTAATAGAACTCGCGGTGGACCTTGTGGCCTTGCCAGTCGAGCAGGCTCGCCAGCGCATCGCCCAGCGCGGCCTGGCGGCCGTGGCCGACGTGCAGCGGACCGGTCGGGTTGGCCGAGACGAATTCCACCAGCACGGGCGCGCCGTCATGTGTATTGGCGGCGCCGTAGCGGTCGCCTTCCGCAAACACGGCGGCAATCACGTCGGCGCGCGCGGCGGCCGACAGGCGCAGGTTGATGAAGCCGGGGCCGGCGATCTCAACGGCGGACACCAGGCGCTGGCCGCGGGCATCGGCGCGGATGGCATCGGCGATCTTGCCGGCCAGCTCGCGCGGATTGGTGCCCAGCGGCTTGGCGAGCTGCAGCGCGACGTTGCATGCGATGTCGCCGTGCGCGGCCTGCTTGGGGCGCTCCAGGACGATCTCCGGTCGGGCTTGGCCCTCGGGCAGCAGGGAGCCGACGGCGTCGGACAACAATTGGGCGATCGTCTGTTTGTGGGAGGGCAGCATAAAGAAACCATGACGCCGACAGTGCTGAAATGGATTGAAATCCAGTTCTGGCGCCGCCAGTTGCGTTGTTCGGGGAAAAGTACGAAATTTTATCAGGTGAGCCGTGGTCTCAGAGGTATCCGCCCCCAGTCATGGCAATCTGCGGCTCCCCCACCCAACCAAGGGAAACAAGAAATCATGATCACCTTTACTTCGCACGCTTCGCAAAAATTCTCGATGCAGAAGGATCTCGCCATGGTGTTGCTGGGCGTGATCGGCAAGACGCTGGGCGAGCGCGGTGTCATTACGCCCGAAGAAATGCCCCACGCCATCGATCGCCTCAAGCGCGCCATCAAGGATGACACGCACCAGGCACATATCAAGGTGGCCGAACTTTCGGCGCCCGAGCTGGACGAAGACGGCGAAGAAGAGCCGCCACATCTCGGCCAGCGCGCCTATCCGCTGCTGCACATGCTGGAAGAATCGCTGGTCGAAAAATCCAGCGTGCTCTGGGGCGTCTGAGCTTCGGGCGCAGGCCCAAAAAAATGCCCGGCCGCCAAACGGGGCGGTCCGGGCATCCGGCCACACGGGCCGGGAGCGGGGGAGGGGCTGGCGCGTTGGCCGGTGTCTCGTCCTGCTGCGGTTGCGTTATTGGTCGTGGAGCATGTCGGACAGTTCGTCCGCGTGTTCTTCCTCAACGGCCAGAATCTGCTCCAGCACGCGCCGCGTGGTGGGGTCTCGGTCCCCGATGTAACGGATCATCTCCAGGTAGCTGTCGATCGCGATCCGCTCGGCCACCAAGTTCTCCTTGATCATGTCGACCAGGCCGTCGGCTTCCACGTATTCAGAATGGCTGCGCGTGGATAGGCCTTCCGGGTTGAAGTTGGGCTCGCCGCCCAGTTGCACGATGCGCGTGGCGATGCTGTCGGCGTGCGCCTGCTCCTCGTTGGCGTGCACAAGGAATTCTGCGGCGATCGGTTCTGCATTGATGCCCTTGGCCATGAAGTGGTGACGTCGGTAGCGCAGCACGCAGATCAGTTCCGTGGCCAGCGCCTCGTTCAGCAGCCGCAGCACGGTTTCCCGATCGGCTTTGTAGTCTCCGGTCACCGCGCCTTCCTCGATGTGCTTGCGGGCACGTTCGCGCAAGGTTTTGATGTCGGTGAGGAAGCCGCTTTCCGAGGGGGCGGCGACGTTGGTCCGGCTCATGTGGTTGCTCCTGCGAGGTGATTGGCGGGGGTGGTCTATTCGCTGCTGGCGTCGCGTCGGCTGCTGCCGCCGGCCAGCGCGACGACCAACCCGATCGCTGCGCCAATCGCCACGGCTACACCAACCGACTTGAATGGCGCCGCGGTAATGGTTTCTTCGGTGCGATCGAGCGCCCAGTCCATGCGTTCGCGGGCTTGCTGCGCGCGGTCGTTGGCGGCTTGGCGCAGTTGGTCGGCACGCGCATGCAGCGTGCGGCTGGCGCGCCGGGCTTCGGTGCTGCCTTCGTCGGTCAGTGTATGGATGGCGTTTTCGAGCGATCGCAGCAGGCTCTGCACGTCTTCCACGGCGGGGCGAGCAGCGTAGCGGGCGTGGTCGACGGCGTCGCTGGCACTGTTCATGGCGCGGTGCGCGCGATCATTGACGTCATCAATTCGGCTTCGGACGCGTTGGCTGGCAAAGAGTGACATGGTGAAGCTCCTCATCGTGGCGCCGCGGGAGACACACACCGGGCGCGGTTGGTTCGGGTGCGATTTCGGCTTTTGCGAAAGCGGGCCGTATGCCAAAGGGTCTAGCAAGACACGGGCCGCGCTACCGCCTGGGTGGTCCGCGCTAATCGACGGCCTTGAAGACGGTGACGCCCAGCACCAGAAACAGCACGAACAGCACCACGAAGATGAAGAACAGGACCTTGGCGATACTCGCCGCGCCTGCGGCAATGCCGGTAAAGCCCAGCACGCCGGCCACCAGGGAAATGATGGCGAAGATGAGTGCCCATTTCAGCATGTTGTCGTCTCCGGTTCGGATGGATGGAATGCAGGGCAGCCGCGTATTGGGTGAGAGGCCGGCGCCCTGTCGCGTACTCCCACGCACATCGCGTGCCTGACCGGGGTGCGCCCCAAGTGTCGCGCGGCGCGCCCACGCGGTATCATCCGAATTGCCAAAAAAACACAAACGCAACGCGCGCCGCGTCGGGCGGTTTGACGCGTTTCCTATGGGTCTGCATGCCATGCGGTCATCCTTGCGCTCCACTCTGCTGCTCGCCGGCGGCATTCTGCTGACGCTCGGGGTGCTGATTGCCTCGGAGACGGGCAACATCCGCCTGAGCCAGGGCTATCGGCAGGTGATTCAGTCGCAGCAGGCTGAAACCGCCATCAACGAACTGCTTGCCGAGCTGGTGAACGCCGAGGCCGGGCAGCGTGGTTTCCTGCTCACGGGCAAGGACGAATACCTCGATCCGTACAACAAGGCCATCCCGCATATCCACGCGTTGATGGCAGAAATTCGCGATCACTACGCCAACGATCCGGACGCGCTGAAGCTGTTCTCTGAGACGGCGCTCCAGGTGAGCCGCAAGCTCACCGAGATGGAACTCACACTGATCTACGGCAAGCGTGACCTGGAAGTTGCGCTCGATCTGGTGCGCACCGATTTCGGCAAGGCGTCGATGGAAGCGGTGCGCCAGGGTCTGGATCGGCTGCGTCAGCGCGAGATTGCCACGGTGGCCCGCAGCCTTGAACACGCCGAGCGCGATCTGGCGCTGTCGCGCTACGGCATTGCGCTCATCACGGCGGTCAACATCATCCTGTTGGTGGTGCTGGGCATGCAGCACGCCAAGCGTCTTGCCGTGACGGAGCGCGAGCGCGACATGGCGGAGGAGGAAAGCCAGAAACTCGACCGCATGGTGCGTGAGCGCACGCGGCAGTTGTCCGACTTGGCCGCCCACTTGCAGCGCGTGACCGAGGACGAGAAGACGCGCCTCGCGCGCGAGCTGCACGACGAGCTGGGCGCTATCCTCACCGCCACCAAGATGGACCTGCACTGGCTGCGTTCACGCATTCACGCCAACGAGCCGGCCGTGAGCGAAAAGATCACGCGCGTGATGGCCCACGTGGATCAGGGCATCCAGATCAAGCGCCGCCTGATCGAAGACCTGCGCCCGACGATCCTGCTCAACCTGGGTTTGGTGGAGGCGCTCTCGCAGTTGACGGAGGACGTCGGCACGCGCAACGGCTGGCACACGGAAGTGAGCCTGCCAGACGACATGCCCAAGCTGACCGACGATGCGGCCATCGCGCTGTATCGCATCGTGCAGGAATCGCTGACCAACGCATCGAAATACGCGCATGCGACCACGGTGTCGGTGGCGCTCGATGTGGATGACCAGGGCGTGCGTTTGCGCGTGCGGGACAACGGCCGTGGCTTCCCGGCCGACATCGAGCGGCGCCGCATGGTCGGCCATCACGGACTGCTGGGGATGGAGCAGCGCGCCATTGCGCTGGGCGGCACGCTCGTCATCGATTCGATGCCCGGTGGCGGCGTGACGATCATCGTCGAGCTGCCTCCCAGCGATGCGGTATTCGATCGAGGTGCGGCCAACGAACCATCGGGCATGCAGGCGCTGACTGGCGGTATTGCGCCCGCGCCGGGCCACGGCGGCGCGACGGTGTGAGTCGCCCAGCGTGATGTCAACGCCCAAACAAAAAAGCCCCATCGCGGGGCTTTTTTGTTTTTGATGCCGGTGTAGCTGACGGCGTTACATCTTCTGCTTGGCGTTGTCGGCCGAGTTCTCCAGCTTCTGGCCACCGGTCTGGAGGTCCTTGCCGGCACCGGCCATGGTGTTGCAGCCGGCCAGGAATACACACGTCAGTGCAAGTGCGGCACACAAGGTCTTCATCGAACGCTCCTTGGGGGTGAGAAATGGCGTTGGGCGCGCGCCACGACAGCAGACGCGGCGGGCGCGAAGAATCTCAGGGGTGGAAATGCTGCGCGGGCTGCTGGCGGGGGCGGCCGACGCCGGCGCGCTCTTCGATCACTTCGAACACCTTGTCGAGTTCGAGCGATTTGTCGAAGAAATAGTTGGCGCCTGCCTCAAAGCAGCGTTGCCGGTAGGTCGGCACTTGCGCGTGGTTGGTGTAGACGATGCGCACGCTGGGCGACGCTTGATCGCGCAACGTTTGGAGGACCTTGAAGCCATTGCCCTGCCGCAATTGCAGATCGACGATCACGACGTCATAGGGGCCCTGTCCGAGAAGGCCCAGCGCCAAGTCTTCGGTGTCTGCCCATTCGACCGTCGCCACGAAGGCGGAAGCCTTGAGGTATTCCAGCACCATGCCGCGAAGCACGGGGGAGTCCTCGATCAGGAGGACGCGCAGGCCACGGGTGGAGAGGGTGACGGCTTGATCCAGCATGGGTTGATGTTAGCCAGCGGGTTGCCGAGGTGGTATCAGGCGTTGTCCTACATGCCAGTTGGGTTTGCGGCGCGCCGAGGGAATTTGGCGCCCTACCTGATGCTACTCAACCAAGCCGTTCTTGATGGCGTAATACGTCAGATCGGCATTGGATTTCATGCCCATCTTTTCCAGAATCCGCGTGCGGTACGTGCTCACCGTCTTGACGCTCAGGAACAGCTCTTCCGCGATGATCGACACCGATTGCCCGCGTGCAAGCTTGCAGAAGATCTGGAATTCGCGTTTGGACAGCGTCTGGTGCAGGGGTTGGTCGGTCGGCTTTTCCAGGCCGCCAATCAGCAGCTCGGCCACCGTCGGGCTCACATAGCGACGGCCTTGCGACACGGTGCGAATGGCTTTCACCAGCTCATCCGGCGCGCTTTCCTTGGTCAGATAGCCCGATGCGCCCGCGCGAATCAGGTTGATGGCGTACTGGTCTTCCGGGAAGGTCGACAGGATCAGCACCGGCAGATCGGGATGGCGCTGGCGGGCGAGCTTGAGGGTGTCGATGCCGTTGCGATCGGGCATGGAAATGTCGAGCACCACGACGTCAAAGGCGCCGGTGCGGAGTTGCTCCATCACCTCTTCCCCGCTGGCCGCTTCCCCCGCGACTTCGATGTCCCGCTCTTCGGACAGGAACTGTCGAAGGCCGGCACGGACGATCTCGTGGTCGTCCGCAATCAGGACGCGAATCATGCTGCTCCTTATGAGCGCGCTGGGCGGGCTGCCCGGCTCCGCGCGCTGCGCTTGTTGGTTCGATACGACAGCAATTGTATCGGACTGTTGCGCCAAAACGGGGCTCCTCTTGCTGGCGCGGTCAGGGGGAGTTGTCAGCGTTTCCATAAAATACCTCGGGAATGTGCATGAATCGCAACATGTCGATGCCTGCCACTGAGCAATCCATGTGCCTGAGCGCGTGCGCCCAAAGAAAACGGGGCGGAAGAGTTCCGCCCCGGGGTCGCTAAGATGCGCCGGGCCGTGCCCGGCTATCCCACGTAGTGACGTGTTACTTGGTCTGGGTAGTGGCCGTGGCGTTTGCGCCGGCGTCGGCGCTCAGGCCAGGAGCGGTCTCAGCCTTGGCGGCCTTGCCCGACTTCTCTGCCGATTTTTCCGTCTTGCTGACCGACTTGCCGACCTTATCGGCGGTCTTGTCGATGCCGGCTTCCGCCTTGGCCTTGTGCTCGTGCGCGGCCTTGGCGCCGTGCTCAGCCTTGGTGTTCAGTTGGCTCTTCGTGGACTCGGTGTCCAGCTTGGTGCCGGCATCGGCCTTCAGGCCTGCGCCGGTATTGCCTTGTGCCGGAGCCACGGCAGCCGTGCCATTGGTTTGCAGCGATGCGCCGGCCGACGGGGTTTGCGCGTTGGCGTAAGCCGAAGCAGCAGCGATGGCGATGGCGGACAGGGAGATCAGCAGCTTGTTCATGGAAGAGACTCCTTTCGTTCTGAACGGCCACGCGAAGGATTCGTCGCGGCATCACTCTGTGTGTGTTGAGTGAATGGGTTCAGTCTATGGAGCTCTTCCGGTTACGACTGTTAGGGGGTGTAAGCCTTTGTAATGTAAGGATCGCCCCTCTTGAAACCCCGGCGAAACCAATGCCGGCAAGGGTTTGCGGACGTAAGACACAGTGTGGGTCACACCATGTCTTAAACGTCTTGTCACAGAATCAGAGATTCGGCGCGAGGGCGCGCTCCACAAACGCGCGGTCTTCACCGCTGCGGGCGATCATGTCGTCCACTTGATCCTGTCCGATCTTGCCCAGCGTGAAGTACGTGCTGTCCGGGTGCGACAGGTAGAAGCCCGATACCGATGCAGCGGGGGTCATCGCCAGCGCCTCGGTCAGGTTCATGCCGATCTCCTGCGCGTCCAGCACGCGGAACATGTCGCGCTTGACGGTGTGTTCCGGGCAGGCCGGGTAGCCGGGCGCGGGGCGGATGCCCTTGTACTCCTCGCGGATGAGCGCGTCGTTGTCGAGCGTTTCATCCGCCGCATAACCCCACAGGTCGCGACGCACGCGGGCGTGCAGGCATTCGGCAAAGGCTTCGGCAAAGCGATCGGCCAGGCCCTTGAGCATGATCGCGCTGTAGTCGTCGTTGTCGGCTTCGAACTGCTTCTCGCGCTTTTCCACCCCAATGCCGCCCGTCACGGCGAACAAGCCGATGTAATCGGCAATGCCGGTGCTCTTGGGTGCGATGAAATCCGCCAGGCAGCGGTTCGGGCGCATCACGCCGTCGATGATCGGGCGCTCGCTTTGCTGGCGGATGTTGCGCCAGGTGAGCGCGACTTCCGAGCGCGATTCGTCGGTGTAGATCTCGATGTCGTCATCGTTGACGGTGTTGGCGGGCAGCAGCGCGATCACGCCGTTGGCCGTGAGCCAGCGGCCGGCGATCAGCCGCGCGAGCATGCTCTTGCCATCGGAGAACACGCGACGGGCCGACTCGCCCACGATCTCGTCGTTGAGGATGTCGGGGAATTTGCCGGCCAAGTCCCACGTCTGGAAGAACGGGCCCCAGTCGATGTACTGCGCGAGTTCGTTCAGGTCGTAGTTGCGGAACACGCGGCGGCCGATGAACTTGGGCTTGGGCGGCGTGTAGTTCGACCAGTCGATCTTCGTCTTGTTGGCGCGCGCGGCAGCCAGCGACACCATCGGCTGGGCCTTCTTGTTGGCGTGCTGGGTGCGGATGCGGTCGTAATCCGCATGCAGCTCTTCGACGTAGCGCGCGGCGCCTTCGTCCGACAGCAGGCTCGACGCCACGCTCACCGAGCGCGAGGCGTCCGGCACGTAGACCACTGGGCCTTCGTAATTTGGGGCGATCTTCACGGCGGTGTGCACGCGGCTCGTCGTCGCGCCGCCGATCAGCAGCGGGATCTTCTTCACGCGGAAGTATTCGTCGCGCTGCATTTCCGATGCCACGTAGGCCATCTCTTCGAGCGACGGCGTAATCAGGCCCGACAGCCCGATGATGTCCGCGCCTTCCACTTTCGCCTTTGCCAGGATGTCGTTGCACGGGACCATCACGCCCATGTTCACGACTTCGAAGTTGTTGCACTGGAGCACGACGGTGACGATGTTCTTGCCGATGTCGTGCACATCGCCCTTGACCGTGGCGATGACGATCTTGCCCCGCGAGCGCACGTCGCCGCCGGCTGCTGCAATCTGGCGCTTCTCTTCTTCGATGAACGGAATCAGGTGGGCCACCGCCTGCTTCATCACGCGGGCGGATTTCACCACCTGCGGCAGGAACATCTTCCCGGCGCCGAACAGGTCGCCGACGATGTTCATGCCGTCCATCAGCGGGCCTTCGATTACCTGGATCGGGCGGCCGCCCGCGGCAAAGATTTTCGCGCGGACTTCTTCGGTGTCTTCGACCACGTAATCGTTGATGCCATGCACGAGCGCGTGGGCCAGGCGCTTTTCCACCGGCTCCTGCCGCCAGGCGAGGTTTTCTTCGCGCTTGGTTCCGCCTCCCTTGTAGCGGTCGGCGATTTCCAGCAGGCGATCGGTCGCATCCGGGCGGCGGTTGAGCACCACGTCTTCCACGCGGTCGCGCAGTTCGGGGTCTAGGTTCTCGTATACACCCAACTGGCCGGCGTTGACGATGCCCATGTCCATGCCCGCCTGAATCGCGTAGTACAGGAACACGGTGTGGATCGCCTCGCGCACCACGTCGTTGCCGCGGAACGAGAACGACACGTTCGACACGCCGCCGCTCACCTTCGCGTACGGCAGGTTCTGCTTGATCCAGCGCGTCGCTTCGATGAAGTCGACCGCGTAGTTGTTGTGCTCTTCGATGCCGGTGGCCACCGCGAAGATGTTCGGATCGAAGATGATGTCTTCCGGAGCAAAGCCGACCTTGTTGACCAGGAAGTCGTAGCTGCGCTTGCAGATCTGGGTCTTGCGCTCGAACGTGTCAGCCTGGCCCTGTTCGTCGAAAGCCATGACCACGGCCGCCGCGCCGTAGCGCCTGATCAGCTTGGCGTGGTGCGCGAACTGTTCTTCGCCTTCCTTGAGCGAGATCGAGTTGACGATCGCCTTGCCCTGCACGCACTTCAGACCGGCCTCGATCACTTCCCACTTGGACGAGTCGATCATGATCGGCACGCGCGCGATGTCCGGCTCGGAGGCGATCAGATTCAGGAAGCGAACCATCGCCGCCTTGGAGTCGAGCATCGCCTCGTCCATGTTGATGTCGATGACCTGCGCGCCGTTTTCGACCTGCTGGCGCGCCACGGCCAGCGCCTCGTCGAACTGGCTGTTCAGGATCATGCGCGCGAACGCCTTGGACCCGGTGACGTTGGTGCGCTCGCCGACGTTGACGAACAGGGTGCTCTCGCCGATGTTGAACGGTTCGAGGCCGGAGAGGCGCATGGGGTGGTCGGTCATGATCGTTTGATGCGAATGGGGACGGCGGTGTACGGGCGTGGGGCCTGTGCTCAGGCGGCTTCTTTGTATTGGCCGGGCCAAGCGCGCGGTTTGCGATTCGCCACGCGCTCGGCAATCGCCTTGATGTGCTCAGGCGTCGTGCCGCAGCAGCCGCCCACCAGGTTCACCAAGCCGGCCGACGCAAACTCGTCGACCAGGCTGGAGGTGACCTCTGGCGTTTCATCAAAGCCCGTGTCGCTCATCGGGTTGGGCAGGCCGGCATTCGGGTAGCACGAGACGGCCGTGTCACAGATCTTCGCCAGCTCGGCAATGTACGGACGCATCAGCGCGGCACCCAGCGCGCAGTTCAGGCCGAAGGTGATCGGCTTGGCGTGGCGCAGGCTGTTCCAGAATGCCTCGACGGTTTGGCCCGAGAGGATGCGGCCCGAGGCGTCGGTCACCGTGCCGGAGATCATCACGGGCACGCACTCGCCGGTATCTTCGAAAAGCTGATCGATGGCGAACAGCGCCGCCTTGGCGTTGAGCGTGTCGAAAATCGTCTCGACGAGGAATACGTCCGCGCCGCCTTCGAGCAGCGCTTTGCCCTGTTCGTAGTACGCATCGCGCAGCAGGTCGAAGCTGACATTGCGTGCGCCCGGGTCGTTCACGTCGGGCGAAATGCTGGCGGTCTTGGGCGTCGGCCCAAAGGCGCCGGCCACGAAGCGGGGCTTGTCCGGCGTGCTGTATTTGTCGCAGGCCTCGCGCGCCAAGCGGGCGGCCACGACGTTCATCTCGTAAGCCAGCTCCGCCATCTTGTAGTCTTCTTGCGCGATAGTCGTCGCACCGAAGGTGTTGGTTTCGATCAGGTCCGCGCCGGCCGCCAGGTACTGCTCATGGATTTCACGGATGACGTCGGGGCGCGTGAGCAGCAGCAGCTCGTTGTTGCCCTTCACGTCGATCGGGTGGTTGGCAAAGCGCTCGCCGCGGTATTGCGCCTCGGTCAGCTTGTAGCGCTGGATCATGGTGCCCATCGCGCCGTCCAGGATCAGGATGCGCTCGCGCAGCAGCGCGGGCAGGTTGGCGGCACGGGTGTAGGGCAGGGGCGCGGTCATGGGGAGGGACTCCGAGGTGCTGCGGCCGGTCAAATATTCCGGATTTGCGGCCAAAGGTGAATTTTACCAGTCGCATCAATGACTTGCCGCCGTTGTGGGCAATCGCGCTCCTATAATCCACATCACGCCATTTGCCCGCCCTGACGCTCGCCATGCAATTGCTCGATCCCACAGACGCCCACGCTTTCCTGGAGCGTACGCCCGCCGCGCTTTTTGTCGACTGCCGCAGCGAAATGGAACACCTGTTCGTCGGCCATCCGGCCGGCGCCCATCACGTCTCGTGGAACGATGGCCCGCATTGGGAGGTGAACCCCGAGTTCGTGCCGACCGTGCGCAAACTGACCGGCCATGGCGTCGAGCGTCCCATTGTGCTGATCTGCCGGAGCGGCAATCGCTCAGCCGCTGCGGCGCACGCACTGGAAGAGGCGGGTTTCCGTGATGTTTATGTCGTGTGCCACGGCTTCGAGGGAGACCTGGACAGCACGCGCCATCGCAACACGCTGAATGGCTGGCGTCATGCCGGCCTGCCGTGGGAGCAATGCTAGAAGGGCGCTATCGACCCGATAGTCGATCGACACATGAAAAAACGCCCGGCAGCGCCATGCTCCGGGCGTTTTTTGTTGATCCGTCTGGCGGGCGATCTTGCCCGCGCTGTAGGTCAGTGCATCGTCACCGGCTGCGTCATCACCGTGTCGAATTTGCCGAGAAAGTCGTCGACTTCTTCAACGGTGGGCTCGCTGGCGATGAGCTTTTTCACGTCCTCACGGAAATGCTCGGCTAACTCGCCGCCGAGGAAGATTTCACGTTTGAGGTTCTTGTCCACGATCTCGTAGCCACCCGCTGCCAGCATGGCGTGTTGGCCGTCTACACCGAACTCAACAACACAGTAGTTGTCGCTGTTGTAGATCATCTGCATGGTGCACCTCCGAGGCGTCAATCGTCTTGCTGTTGTGGGGACTGCTCTACTGCTGCACCGGGTAGATGGGGCCCACGACCATGACTTCAAGGGCCGATCAACTCCCGCCTCCTGACCGTTCTGCTCCATCTGCTCCTTGGGCTTTATGATCGGTCACAAAGTTCGCGAACGCGAGGCGAAATGTGTGACGTGCGTTGTGATCGCGTAACAAGACCTTTCCGCTCCTGCATCGAAAGAAGCAAGCGGCCTTCCGCCATTCGGCGGGTAGACGACGGGCCGTGTGCGGGGCGCCTGCAACTATCGGCAAGGCAAGCAGGCCTTATGGCGTGTCACATTGGCTCCCGCATCCTGCGTGCCCGAGGAATTCATCCAGATCGGTGAGGAAGGCCTCCTCCTGTTCGATAGGCGCCAGGTGCGCTGCGTGCGAAATCACTTTCAAACGGGCGTCGGGAATGAGCGAGGCGATCTCGCGCGCTACTTCCACTGGCGCGCCGGTGTCTTGTTCGCCGGTCATGACGAGCGTTGGGCAAGCGATGCGTGCAAGCGAGCTGCGTGTGTCGAGCGCCTTGATGGCCAGGCATGCACCGACATAGCCGTGCGGAGGCGTGGCGCGCAGCAAGCCGCGGATGTGTTCAACAACGTCGGGATGGGCTTCACGAAACGGCGTGGTCAGCCAGCGCTGCATCGTGGGTTCGACAATGCCGCTCATGCCGTGCGCTTCGACTTGGCCGATGCGTTCGTCCCACATGGCATGCGCTGACACCGGCGTGTAGCACACGGTGTCGCACAGCGTGAGCGAGAGCAGCCGCTGCGGGTATCGTACGCCCAAAACCTGCCCGACCATGCCGCCCATCGACAGGCCAACGAAATGCACCTGTTCAATCGACAGGGCATCAAGCAAGCCGGCCACATCATCCGCCAATTGGAACAGCGTGTAGGCGCCGTGCGGCGCGCTGGTCTTGCCGTGGCCGCGCGCGTCGTAGCGCAGCACGCGGTGGCGGCTCGCCAGGCGTTGGGCGATGCTGTCCCACAACCGGTGGTCCACGCCCAACGCGTGCGCAAGCACGACCCATGACCCATCTGTGCCGTCGGTACGGTAGTGGATATCGATGCCGTTGGCGCGCACCGTGCCGGAGTTGGAGAGGGCGTTGGCGTCCATGTCAGCCTCCTTCTTGGGACTGGTAGACCAGATCGAATTGCATGCCGTTGGGCTCGGTCTGGCGCAGGCGTACTGGGAGCCAACCGTGATCGGCAGACAGCCAGATCTCTACACGCCGTTTGTCGTCTGCACGGCGCGGCAGGCGTATGAAGTGTTGCGCACGAATCGTGCCGTTCGGGGTGTCGATGGTTTCCTCGCCAACGTGCTGGACGCGGGCCACTTCCACGCTGTCGGTATCGGCGATCGGGAATTCCAGCGTGAGGCCGGGGCTGGCGATCCGCTCGGGGCCGCCACGGGCCAATCCGGTCAATTGTAGGAAGACGCTGAAGCGGTCTTGCGTGCCCTCGGGCAACGGAAGCACGGCCGGCGAGCGGGTGAAAGTGACCGTGGGTGCGCTCTGTGCGCCGGATGCCGGTATGGGATCGGTCGCGTAATGGAACGTCGTCACGTCGGGTTGTCGGCGCCCGCGCACTTCTTCGTAGCGCGTGGGGGTGAGGCCATACGGGCCGACCACACCCGCGCTGCGAAACGCGAGTTTGCCGAAGAAGAGCGGCAACGGAATTTCCACGGCAAGCGTGTAAGTTTTGCCATCGGTGGCCCAGCGGATCACGCCATCTTCGTTGCGCACGCCGTTGACGTAAGTGGCGTACCGCAGCGTGGCTGAGGGCGGCAGCAAGAACGCGTCGCCCGGCGGTGCAGGCGGCCCGCTCGGGCCTTCGCCGCTCAGATCCTTGACCACGCCCGTATCGCCCGAGGCTTGAGCGCCAGCGCTGGTGAATTCGGACGGGTCCATGCTTGCCAGATCGGGCGCGGGCGGCGTGGGTGTCGGCGCCGGAGCGGGTGGGGTCTGAGAACGCGGACGGGGCGAAGCCGGGCGGGCCTTGGGCGCAGCCGGGGGCGTTGGCGGCTGCACGGGCTCGGGATGCAGCAACAGCGTGGGGATGATCTGCTCGGGCGCCGGCGGCCACGTCACCTGACGGCTGCGCGCGATCCACACGACGGCAATGATGTGCAGCACGAGCACGGCCAGCAGCACGAGCCCGAACCGGCCAAGCCGATAGAAGCGACGCCTGCGGGGTTGCACGCGGTCGGTATTCAGTTCGTCAGGATTGCGGGGCGTGGGGTGCAACGTATCCAAGATCGGCGGAAAGCTGTTGTGCGGCCAGCCGCAAGCGCCGCTCCAGCGGGCTGCTCCAAGTGGTGTCGAAGGTGCTTTGTGCGCCCAACGCGATCAGCACGAGACACAATTGGCCGTTGGCGTCGAACACAGGCAGCGACATCGCGTTGATGCCCGGCAATACGCCGCCGTGGATGCGCGAAGCGCCGTGCTTGCGCACGTCTGCGCAGATGGCGTCGTAGGCTTCGAGCGTTTGCGGCAGCTCGGGGTTCTCGGCGCTCGGGGTATTCCCTGCTGCCGTAATGCGGTCGAGTTCGCGCTGGATGAACGCACGCGTTTGCGCACGCGGCAAGTAAGCGCCGAACACGCGACCGGTGGCCGAGTTCAGCATCGGCATCACGTCGCCCAGGCGCAGGCTGACCGTTACGGGATGGCTGGCTTCTTCCCAGTGGACGATGGCTGGGCCCTGGTTGCCCCACACGGCCAGGCCGATGGTGTGATCGATCTCGTCGCGCAATGCGGCGGCTGCGGGCCGGGCGCGGCGCATCGGGTCTTGCCGGTTCAGGCTTACCAACCCCATTTCCAGCGCGAACGGCCCCAGGTCGTAGCGGCCTTCGGGCGTTTGCGTGACGAGCCCCAGACGCGCAAAGCTCACCAGATAGCGGTGCGCCTTGGCGGGGTTCATGGGCGCCGCACGCGCCAGGTCGCGCAGCATCATCGGGCCATCGGTGTGCGTGAGCACTTCCAGCAGCCGGAAGCCGACTTCGATGGACTGGATGCCCGAGCGCGCGGGCGCATCCAGTTCGCCATCGGCATCGGACTCCAGGTCGAGATCGGTGTCGGCGGGCAGCGGTGACATGGTGAGGGGTGAGGGATCAGTTCGGGCCAGTTTAGCCGATGCTAGGTGTACCATCCGCGCAGCCTTTTTCCATACAACGCACATGAAACTCGCCACCCTCAAGGATGGCTCGCGCGACGGCCAGCTGGCCGTGGTTTCGCGGGACCTGAAGACCGCTCACTTCGCCACGCACATCGCCGGCACACTGCAGCGCGCGCTGGACGACTGGGCCTTCCATGCACCGCAGTTGCAGGATCTGTACGACCAGCTCAACGCGGGCCGTGCGCGCCACCCGTTTGCGTTTGACGCCGGCAACTGCATGGCGCCGCTGCCGCGCGCGTACCAATGGGCCGATGGCTCGGCCTATGTGAACCACGTTGAACTGGTGCGCAAGGCACGCGGCGCCGAGATGCCCGCCGAGTTCTGGACCGACCCGCTGATGTACCAGGGTGGTTCGGATGACCTTGCCGGCGCGCATGACCCCATCATCTGCCGCAGCGAAGCGTTCGGCATCGATTTCGAGGCGGAGGTGGCTGTCATTACCGGCGACGTGCCGATGGGCACCGAGCCGGCCGCCGCTGCCGAGGGCATCCGCCTGATCGTGCTGGCCAACGATGTGTCGCTGCGCAACCTGATCCCGGCGGAGCTGGGCAAGGGTTTCGGCTTCTTCCAGAGCAAGCCGGCCACGTCGTTCTCCCCTGTGGCCGTCACGCCCGATGAATTGGGCGGCGCCTGGCGCGAACGCAAGGTGCATCTGCCGATGACGGTGCGCTGGAACAACAAGAAGGTTGGTCAGCCGGAGTGCGGTACCGACATGGTGTTCGACTTCGGCCAGCTGATCGCGCACATCTGCAAGACACGCAACGTGCGTGCGGGCAGCATCGTCGGCTCGGGCACGATTTCCAACGTGGACCGCAGCAAGGGGTACGCGTGCATCGCCGAGAAACGCATGCTGGAAACCCTCGAATCCGGCGCACCCGTCACCGAATACATGCGCTACGGCGACACCGTGAAGATCGAGATGTTCGACGCCAATGGCGTGTCGATTTTCGGGGCGATCGACCAGGAAGTCGTTGCCCCGGGCACGCAGGCGTAAGGCTTAAGCGGATTCGGGTGCCGTTTTCGGACGGCGCCCCCGCTTTGGCGCCGCGGCACCCGCTGTCAGCGCCTGCCCGTGATACCCCAGGCGCAGCGACAGCGTCCGCCCGGCTTCGCGCAGCAGCCGCGAGGCGGGACCTTCCAGGCTGGAATCGAACACGCTGGACAAGCCCAGGGCCGTGATCGCGCCCGCCAGCTTGCCTTGTGAATCGAGCACCGGCACGGCCACCGAATCGATGCCGTGCACCAACGTCCCGCCGATGCGGGCCACGCCTTCCTGCCGCACCGCCTGCCAGCGAGCGCGGCAGTTCAGCCAGTCGGTCAGGCCGGCCTTGCCGGCGCCGGGGCCGCGCAGTTCGCGGTCGATGAGCGAGACGATCTGGATTTCCGGCATCCACGCGGCGCACGCCTGGCCCGTGGCCGAGTTCAGCAGCGGCATGACCGAGCCGACCCGCACATTGACCGCCACCGGGCGGCCGCTGTCTTCCCAGCGCACGATGACGGGGCCGCGCGAGGTCCAGATCGACAGAAACACGCTTTCGTTCAGCCGTTCGGCCAGCTTGGGCAGCAGGTTGCTGCCTTCACGCACGAAATCCACGTCGGACAGCGCCGACAGCCCCACCTGCAATGCCTGTGCGCCCAACCGGTAGCGGGCGGAGGCGGGGTCCTGCTCCACAAAACCCATGCGCTCCAGCGACACCAGGTAGCGGTGAACCTTTGCGCGCGGCATGCCGAGCTGGCGGCCCAGTTCGGAGACGGCGTGTGCGCCACCGGCATGCGCCATCGCTGAAAGCACGCTCAGCGCGATCTCGGCGGACTGGATGCCGGCGCTGGTGCGTTCAGGCGCGGCGTCTTCTGCGGGCAAATCGTCGGGCGATGTATCCGGCGGCAGGGGAGCGTCGATGGGCATCTTGAAGTCTCGGGCGTCGCTTTATAAGATACGCGTTACGTTAAAAGATACAACCGGCGCGGCGGCCCGCGCGCTGGAAAAGACCTCGAAACCCGGGAGACGCCATGAAGCTGTCGATCTTTTCCGTGCAGGACCACTACCCCGACCGGCCCCGCAGTCTGCCGCAACTCTACGCAGACGTCATCGCCCAGGCGCGTCATGCCGAGGCGCTCGGCTACGACACCTTCTGGGTGGCCGAGCATCACTTTCACGAGTACGGCGCCGTTCCCAACCCTGCGGTCTTTCTCTCGCATCTGGCCGCGCAGACGCAACGCCTGCGGCTGGGCACGGCCATCTCCATCCTCACCTTCCACCATCCGGCCACCGTGGCGGAGAACTACGCGATGGTCGATGCGCTTTCGGGCGGACGGCTGTCGCTGGGCGTGGGCTCTGGCTATCTCAAGCACGAGTTCGAAGGCTACGACGTCGACCCCGCCATCAAGCGCGAGCGCTTTGACGAAGCATTGATGCTCGTCGAGCGCTTGCTCGCTGGCGAGCGCGTGCACCACGCGGGCCAGTTCCACACGCTGCGCGACGTGCGCCTCAACGTTCTGCCGGTGCAGGCCCGCGTGCCGATCCACGTGGCGATCCTGCGGCGCGAGGCGGCGTATCACATTGGCCGGCAGCGGCGGCGCATGCTCTTCGTGCCGTATGCCTCGGTCGACAGCTTCGACGACATCCGCACGTTGATGGACGATTACCGGCGCGGCCTGGCCGAAGCGGGCATTGCCGACACGCGCGGCATGGCGGCCGTCGCGCTGCACACGCACGTAGGCCCCACCGAAGCCGCCGTGCGTGCGACGGCCGCCGACGCGTTCGATCTGTACGTCGCCACGCGCCTCTACGCGCGCCGCCAAACCTACGACGATGTGCTGGCCAGCGGCCTGTCGTTGTTCGGCACGCCTGACGCGGTGGCCGAGAAGCTCGCGCGGCTGTCCGACATGGGCGTCGATCACGTGATGGCGCTGCATAACTTCGGCCTGATGCCGCAATCGGCCGTGCTCGAATCGATGCGCGCGTTGGTGGAGGATGCGTTGCCGCGTGCCGGCATCACTGCGCTCGCTGCCTGAACCTGTCTAGCCTGGGCGACTCCGCATCGCCAAACCGCCGCAAAACCGCTACGCTTTTTGCCAAACCACGGGAGGAGACCCCCAATGCAGCGACCGAAGTGGCGACATGCGGGCGTACTGGTCGGTTTGGCTTTGCTGTCTTCCGCCGCGCTGGCGGACATCCGCATCGGGGTGACGGTGTCGGCCACTGGGCCGCAGGCCTCGCTGGGGCAGCCCGAGAAGAACGCCACCACGCTGTGGCCGCGCGAGATCGGCGGCGAGAAGGTCGACGTGATTGTCCTGGACGACGCGTCGGACACCACGCGCGCTGTCACCAACACACGCAAGCTGATGAGCGAGTCCAACGTGGACGTGATCGTGGGCTCGTCCACGACACCGAATACGCTGGCGATGATCGACGCCGCGGCCGAGGGGAAGACGCCCGTGATTTCGCTGGCCTCATCCGCCAGGTTGGTCGAGCCGATGGATGCGAAGCGGCGCTGGATCTTCAAGACGCCGCACTCGGATTCGCACATGGCATCGCTCATTGCCGAGCACGCCGCTGCGCATGGCGTGAAGACCATCGCCTACATCGGTTTTGCGAATGCGCTGGGCGAGGCCTTCCTGGCGGAGGTGCAGCGCTTTGCTGATCTCAAGCACATCCGCATCACCGATACCGAGCGTTTTTCGCCCACCGACAACAGCGTGACCGCGCAGGTGCTGCATCTGCTGGCCAACAAGCCCGACGCGGTGGTGATTGGCGGCTCCGGAACGCCCGCCGCGCTGCCGGCCCGGGCGCTGGCCGAGCGCGGCTACACCGGCAAGATCTACTTCAATCACGGCGTTTCCAACAACGATTTCGTCAGGCTGTGCGGCAAGGATTGCGAAGGCGCCTACGTGCCGACCGGCCCCGTGATGGTCGCCGCCGAATTGTCCGACACCAACCCTGCCAAGAAGCAGGCGCTGGATTTTGCGCGTCGCTACGAGGCCGCCTTCGGCAAGGGAAGCGTGTCGATCTTCGCCGCCTACACGGGTGACATCGGCGTGCTGTTGCAGCGTGCGGTGCCGGTGGCGCTCAATCGGGCCAAGCCGGGCACGCCGGCCTTTCGCGAGGCGCTGCGCGACGCACTGGAGCAGGTGCGCGATCTGCCCACCAGCACCGGCGTGGTCAACATGAGCCCGCAAGACCACGTGGGCCTCGACCAGCGCGCCCGCGTGATGGCGCAGATCCGCCGCGGCCAATGGCATTTGGCCGATACCGCAAAGTGACGGCGGCGCACATCCCGCGTTGCACGTGCGATCTCATCCGCTATGCTTGATCCATTACCTCGGACGCCATGACCTCGCTCGCTCCCCGCTTTGCCCGCTATCAGGCGCTGACGCTCGTCCAGCACGGCCCCATCCTTGAAATCGTGATGGGCGCGGCGCAGTCGGCCAACCGCAAGCTGTCCACTGCCGATGCCGGCCTGCACCGCGAGCTGGCGGAGATCTGGCGCGATGTGTCCGCCGAGCCCTCGGTGCGCGTCGCGCTCATCCGCGGTGAGGGCAAGGGCTTCTCGGCCGGCGGCGATCTGCACCTCGTCGAGCAGATGGCCGAAGACTTCGACGTGCGCACGCGCGTCTGGCACGAGGCGCGGGACCTCGTCTACAACGTCATCAACTGCGACAAGCCCATTGTCAGCGCCATGCACGGCCCGGCCGTGGGGGCAGGGCTGGTCGCCGGATTGCTGGCCGATATTTCCATCGCCGCCAAGGACGCCCGCATCGTCGATGGCCACACCCGCCTGGGCGTGGCAGCGGGCGACCATGCGGCCATTGTCTGGCCGCTGTTGTGCGGCATGGCCAAGGCCAAGTACTACCTGCTGCTATGCGAGTCCATGACGGGCGAGGAGGCCGAGCGCATTGGGCTGGTCTCGCTAGCCGTGCCCGAAGCGGATCTCGTCAACTGCGCATTCGAAATCGCCGAGCGCTTGGCGGCGGGTTCGCAGACGGCCATCCGCTGGACCAAGTACGCGCTGAACAACTGGTTGCGCTTGGCGGGTCCAAGTTTTGATACATCGCTGGCGCTTGAATTCATGGGTTTTGCGGGCCCCGACGTGCGCGAGGGCATTGCGAGCCTGCGCCAGAAGCGTCCGCCCACGTTTGATGGCGCCTGATAGGAAACACGCCCGTGCGCCCGACCCCGACCGATTTGTAGGAGACACCATGTTCACCCAGATGCCCAATTTCGCCGAAGGCGGTTTCGATTTTCTGCGCAAGCTGTGGGGCGGCGGCTTTGCCGGGATGGCCGGTGGCGGCATGCCCAACATGGCCAGCTTTGCCGCGCCTCCGATGGATCTCGAGGAAATCGACAAGCGCATCCACGACCTGCGCGCTGTTGAGGGCTGGCTGCAACTGAACGCCAGCCTGCTGCGCACGGCAATCCAGGGCCTGGAAGTGCAGCGCGCCACGCTGGTGGCTTTGCAGACCTTCGGCTCCGCGCTGACGCCCGATGCCATGAAGTCCGCGTTCGACGGCCTGACGCCGAGCGCGTCCTCGACTGACGAAGAATCCAAGCCCGCGTGGCCGCACACGGCCGCCACAGCCAAGCCGGCCGAAGACGAACCGCCGCCCGAAGACGAGGCCGAGGCGGAAGAAGACACTGACGACGACCAAGCCGAAGCCCGCGCCGAGAATGTCCAGGCTCAGGCCCAGGCCGCCGCGCAGGCGCAAGCTGCCGCACGTGCCGCCGCAGCCGCGCTGGACCCCTCGCCGTGGTGGAACATGCTGCAGCAGCAGTTCAACCAGATCGCCAGCTCCGCTGCCGCCGCCATGCCGATGCCGCAGAACCTGATGCCGGGTTTCCCAGGAGGCTTCCCTGGGTTTGCGGGGGCTCCGGGCGCGGAAGGGCTGGACGCGGCGCCGGAAGACATCGAAGACAAGACGGCGCCGGCCAAGCCCAAGCGCGCTGCCGCCAAGCCGGCGCAGAAGCCGGCCACCAAGACGCCTGCGGGCAGCACGGCCAAGCCAGCCACCAAGAAGGCGGCTGCCAAGAAAGCGCCGGCGAAATCTGCGCCGCGCAAGCCCGCCAACGACACGCCCTGATCGATGTCGCCAGACTGCACTGCGCTCTTGATGATGGGCGGCGGCGCGCGGGCCGCCTATCAGGTGGGTGTGCTGCGCGGCATCGCGGAGTTGGCGCGGGAGTACGCGCCGGGGGTGGCTCGCACGCCGTTCGACGTCATTTGCGGTACGTCGGCGGGGGCGATCAACAGTTTGGGCCTCGCACGCGGCGCACAGGATTTCACGCTCGCCACCGAGGCGCTCACCCAGCTCTGGGGCAGCCTGCATGCCGATCGTGTCTATCGCACGGACGTGGGCCGCGTGGGCTCCAGCGGTGCCCGGTGGCTGACCGCGTTGGCGTTCGGCTGGATGACCGGCCGCACGCCGCGCGCGCTGTTCGACAATACGCCGCTGCGTGAACTGCTTGAGTCGCAACACGACGGTCAGCAGGTGCAGGCCGCATTCGATGCCGGAGCGCTGCGCGCGCTGGCCATCACCGCGCTGTCATACACCACTGGGCGCCATGTCACGTTCTATCAGTCGCCGCATGTGGTGCTGCCGTGGCGGCGTTCGCAACGGATTGCGGTATCCGACGAGATCGGCGTCTCGCACATGCTCGCCTCGTCGAGCATCCCGTTCATCTTCCCAGCCGAGCCGGTGCCGCTCGAAGGTAACGACGAATGGTTCGGCGACGGCACGATGCGCCAGATGTCGCCGTTGAGCCCGGCCATTCATCTGGGCGCGAATCGCATTCTGGTGGTGGGCGCCGCGTCTCGCTCGCAGCCGGGCTGGTACGACACGGTGCCGGCGTCCGGCTATCCGTCGCTCGCGCAGATCGCGGGGCAGGCGCTGGCGAGCATCTTTCTTGACGGGCTCTCGGCCGATATCGAGCGGCTGCAGCACGTCAACGCAGTGGTGGCCCGCAACCCCGAGATTGCCGACGCGCGCGACGGCTGGCGCAAGATCGAAGTGCTGGTGATGGCGCCGTCCGAGCGCATCGAGCTGATTGCCTCGCGCCACGTGCAGCGCCTGCCGGGCACGGTGCGTGCGCTCCTCAAGCCGCTGGGCGGCACCGAAGCGCGCGGTGCGGCATTCGCGAGCTATCTGCTCTTCGAACCCGAGTTCACGCAAGAATTGATCGACCTGGGCGAGCGCGACGTACAAGCCCGTCGCGACGAGCTGGCCGCGTTCCTGTACGGCGCGATTCCTGACACGATGCGCGCAGCCTGATCAGCGCGACGAGCGTGTCGACGGTTCAGCCAACAGCGCATCGATGCGCTTGATGAGCGCGGGGTCGCTCGGCTCGATGCTGCTCGGGAACACCGCCGCTACGCGGCCGGTGCGGTCCAGCAGATATTTGTGAAAGTTCCACTTGGGCGGCTGGCCCGTCTGCGTCGCCAGCCACGAATACAGCGGCGACGCGCCCGCGCCAACCACCGCTGTCTTCGAGAACATCGGGAATTTCACGCCATACGTGTTGTAGCAAAAGTCGGCGATCTGCTTGCTGTTGCCGGGTTCTTGCTGAAAGTCGTTCGACGGAAAACCCAGCACCGCCAGGCCCTTGTCGCGGTACTTCGCGTACAGCGCTTCGAGCCCTTCGTACTGATGCGTGTAGCCGCAATAGCTGGCGGTGTTGACTACCAGTACGACGCGGCCGGCGTACTGGCAGAGGTCTTGCGGCGCATCGTCCTGCAAGCGCTTGACGCGAAAGTTCAGGCTGGCGGGGCAGGCGCCTGCGGCAGCCGGTGCTTGCGCGGTGGTTGGGGCGCTCGAAGTGGCGGCATGCCCCGTGCGTGGCAGCAGCAACGCGATCACGGCAATGGCAATCGCAATGGCGATCATCAGCAGATGATGTCGACGCAGCACACCCGACGCGTGCAATTGCAGGCGCGGCCTACGCGCGGAAACGGTGGCAGAAAGCAACATGGCGAATCTCCAAAAGCGGACGCTCAGCCGGCGAGCCGGAATTTGTCTTCAGTCTAGGGTATAACGCCCCGGGGTCGCCTCAGGTGAAATGTGCGGTATGCGTTGCGCGCCATTCGCCCCACGAATTGCAGCGCTTCCTATACTGGAAACCTTGCCCGGCGGTGCCCGGTCTGACACAAAAGACGGACGGCCACCGCGCTGCCGATCACATCGCGGCGTACCGCGAGACAATGCGCGATCGCATCGCGTGTGAGGGGGTCGCCAAGCCACGTTGCGATTGTGGCGCCGGCAGGCCTGTTGTCACGAGGAAACGGGCGGCGCAGAACTTTGCTCCGGCAACCACGAAAATCGGGGGCTGGTCAAGCATGTCTGCTAGAATCCGCCTGCAAATTCAAAGGCTTACCATGCTCTATCCCGAATTGTTCAAGTCGTTGGAAGCGGTCCGCTGGAATATGGAAAAGGATATTCCGTGGGACACGTTCGATGCGTCGCTGCTGACCGACGCGCAAGCGCAGACCATCAAGATGAATGCCATCACCGAGTGGTCTGCCCTGCCGGCCACCGAGATGTTCCTGCGTGACAATCGTCACGACTCCGATTTTTCGGCGTTCATGAGCGTGTGGTTCTTTGAAGAGCAGAAGCACTCGCTGGTGCTGATGGAATATCTGCGCCGCTTCCGCCCTGAGCTCGTACCGACCGAAGAAGAGTTGCACAACGTGCGCTTCGAGTTCGATCCGGCCCCGCCGCTGGAAACGCTGATGCTGCACTTCTGCGGCGAGATCCGCCTGAACCACTGGTATCGCCGTGCCTCCGAATGGCACACCGAGCCGGTCATCAAGGCAATCTACAAGCATCTGTCGCAGGACGAAGCCCGCCACGGCGGCGCCTACCTGCGCTACATGAAGAAATATCTCGGCCAGTTCGGCGACAGCGCGCGCAGCGCATTCGCCAAGATCGGCGTCTTGATGGCTTCGGCGCGCCGCACCGAAAAGCCGCTCCACCCGACCAATCTGCACGTGAACAAGGCGCTGTTCCCGCAAGACACCGTGCAGTCGCGCCTGCCGAACCCGGACTGGCTGGAGCACTGGCTGGACGAGCAGATCAAGTTCGACGCCGGCTGGGAAAAGAAGGTCATCGAGCGCATCCTGCACAACATGGGTCTGCTGTTCGAGCGCACCTTCGAAACCGTGCAAGACCTGAACCGCTACCGCAAGGAACTCAACGCACGTCTGCTCGGCTCGGCCGAACAAGCTGCCTGATCCTTGCCACTGGCAGTGAGCGGCCCATCGATTCGATGGGCCGTTTTGTTTTCCACCCCGATTTCGCCTTCGCCATGACCGCTCGCCAGCCCGCGCCCGCCTTTGAACAGAAGATCTGCGACTCCGTCGATGTGGAAGCCCGCGTGCGTGCCTTGCCGCGCCCACTGGTCTTCACCAACGGCGTGTTCGACATCCTGCATCGCGGGCACGCCACGTATCTGGCGCAGGCGCGCGCACTGGGCGCTTCGCTGGTGGTGGGCGTGAATACCGATGCCTCGGTACGGATGCTGGGCAAGGGTGACGACCGCCCGCTCAATGCGGAGGACGATCGCCTGGCCGTGCTGGCTGCGCTGGAAGCGGTGAGTCTGGTGGTGTTGTTTGCCGAGCGAACCCCGGTCGAACTCATCCAGCGCGTGCGTCCTGACATCTACGTCAAGGGCGGCGACTATGACATCGATGCGCTGGAAGAAACGCGTGTCGTGCGTAGCTGGGGCGGCACGGCGCTGGCGATTCCCTTTGAGCACGATCGCTCGACAACGGCGCTGCTCAAGCGCGTGCGCGCGTCGTCCTGAACGCTTAGCGCGATGCCGTGACTGCCGCGCAAGCGTGCAGGTCTTCGGCTCCCAGCGTTTTCTTCAGTGCGGCCAGTTGGGCTACGACGCCCGATGCCGCATCGGCGGTGGTGGTCACGCGTAGCGAGGTCTGCGAGCCGAGCCGGCGCGTTTGCGTGACCACGGCCGTGCGCACATCCTTGGCGCGCAGTTCGTCCAGACGCTGCTGCGCGCGCTCCTTGTCGCGGAACAGACCGAGCGACACCACAAACGTATTGCCTTCCTGCACGATGGCTGAATCCGCCACGTTGCGGCGTTTGAGTTCGGCCACCTTGCGATCGGCGTCGTCGCGCGTGTCGCGGGCCGGCATGTGGACCCACCAGCGGTTGTCTTCCTGGCGCGTGATGCGCTCAACCTGCACGCCGGCCAGCTGCTTGAGCTGGTCGATGCCTCGCGTGGCCTGTGCTTCGGTCAGGCCGCCGAGTTCGGTGCAACTGCCGCCGCTGTCAGAGGTGGTAGTGGTGGTCAGAGCCGTATGCTCGATGTTCGCTTGCGGACTCGATGCGGCAGGCGCCGACGCCGCCGGCGGCGAGCCCGGCGCCGATTGGGGTAAGGCGGTGGCCGGTGCAGAAGCGGGTGCCGGTTCGAGAATACGGATTGCTTCGGTGCGGATCTGACGGCGCATGCGATCGGGCTCGCGCTCGCTCTCGAACCACGCCTTGGACACTTCTGGCCCGAACACGCCGGTATTGGCCGCGAGCAGAACGCCGTTGACGAGCAGCAGGAGCAGCAGGGCGAGGCGAAGCGTCATGGTGCGAACGGACGTGGATTCGGACGGTGGCTCGGAATGCAGGAACACAGCAGCAACAACGGTAAGACGTCAGACGAAAAATGCAGCCCGGCCGACCGAGGCTAGGCCAGCGTCGCGGCACCTTCCCGGCGCGCGCGCGCCAGCACCTGCAGGCCGAGCAGCACGAGATTATCGTGCATCTGGAACGGCATGCGCAGATGCGGCCCCAGCGCGGCGCGTGCTCCGCCGCTCAGCACGCAGCGTGCCGGGCCGGGGTATTGCTTCTGCAGTGCCATCCACGTCTGCGCAATTGCGCCCGCCTGTGCGATGACGCAGCCCAGCGCGATGGCGTCCTGCGTATTGTCGGCCCAGGGCGGCGCAACGACGTCGCCCGCACTCAGGTAGCTGACATCGACTTCGGGCAACTGCGCCGTGTTGCGCGACAGCGCGCGCATCATCAATGTGAGGCCGGGAAGGATCAGGCCGCCGGCAAACAGGCCATCGGGCGTGACGATGTCGAGTGTGGTGGCGGTGCCTGCGGTTACCAGCAGCAGGGCCGCGTCGGGCCACAAGTGGCGTGCGCCGACCGCGCCAACCCACCGATCAGTGCCAAGCTGCGTTGGGTCGCGATATCCGTTGCGCAGGCCGGCGGTGGCATCTTCCGACGCGGCAATGCGCACGCGTGCCCCGTCGAACACGCGGGCGATGCGCGCGGTGAGTGCATCGCGCAGTGCCGGGCCAGCCACTGCACTGATCCATACCTCGGGTGGGGCAACACCGGAGGCGTGGCAATCGCGCCAGTCTTCCACCAGTTCAGCCAATCGATCGTGCGCACGGGCGCCCGCATGCTGCCAGGGTGTGCCGCCGGGTTCTTCGGGCAGGGCGAGTTCGGCATCGGCACCACCGGCAATCCATGCCCACTTGATGCGCGTATTTCCCGCGTCGATCAGCAACAGCGGACGGGCGGGGGCGGCGTGCGCGGCAGAGACTTTCAGGCGCGTCATGGCTGTTCCGCGTCTGCGCTGCGCAAGGAAACCTCGCCGCTGTGGATCCACTGCACACGTCCGCCCGATTCGATCGCCAGCCGGCCTTGTGCATCGATGCCATGCGCCACGCCTTCGAGCACCATGGTGCCGTCCTGCCACAGGCGCACCCGCTCGCCGGCAAAGGCATCGCGGGCGGCAAACGGCGCAACGAACGGCGCCAGGCCCTGTGCGCCGAAGCGCTGCAGGTGTTCACCCAGCGACGTGAGCAGCGCCGAGAACACGGCATTCGGCTCTGGCGCATCCACCAGTTCTTCCACGCCTGACAGGCCGCGGCCCAGCGTGTTTTCCAGCACGCGCGGCCGTTCCAGGTTCAGGCCGATGCCGATGACGGCCCAGGTCCGGCCCGGCTCTGTCCGCACGGTCTCGACCAGGATGCCGGCCAGCTTGCGCCCCGCAATTTGCACATCGTTGGGCCATTTCAGTGCGAGCGCCTGTCCGCTCCCGCCCCGGGCGTCCGCGTACCCAGCCACGGCGTCGGCCACGGCCACACCCACGGCCAAGCTCAGTCCGCCAAGCTGCGCGGGCTCGCCCGCAAAGGCGCAGGCGATGGAGAAGGTCAGGCCGTGGTCGCCACCCCACGGGCGGCCTTGGCGACCGCGCCCGGCGGTCTGGCGCTGCGCGGCCAGCACGCGCGCGCCCAGCAGCGGCGCGGCGCTGGCTGGGGCGGGAATCGTCGTGCTGGCAGGCCAGGCGGCATCACGCACGGCGGCCATCAGGTCGGCGCTGGTGGAGCCGGTGGTCTCAACCACATCGACAGGCCAGTTGGCAGCCGGGCCGCTGGGCTGGATGCGCTCGCGCGCAAGGCGCCACCGCGCGGAGGGTTCGGCAAGAGACATAAAAAACGGGCGATCAAGTTCGCGCTAAGAATGCGCGCATTGTACGAGCGGTGCTGCAAACACGGGGCTGGCGCTTGCTTCAAGCGATGCAAAGGCCTCACAGTGTGGCAGCCAGTGTGACAGCGTTTGGCGGCGCGTTGGCTACAATTCGACCGATATCCGGCATCACCGCTTACGGAGAACCGTTTGATCACCTGCCGTACACCGCAGCTTGAGGTGCGCGTTGTCGATGGACGCTCCGTCGCCTTTCTCTCCGGCGACTGGACCACGCTCGCGCTGGCCGAGCGCGCAGGCGTGCGCAGCGCACGTCAGCAGATCCGCGCCGGGCTGGACAACGCCAACGCGTGGTGCCTGACCGAAGTCGGCCGTATCGACCACTTTGGCGCGCAACTGCTCTGGCGCGCCTGGGGCAACCAGTGGCCCGAACACCTGGATGCCCGGCCCGACCAGCGCCGCATGCTCGATCGCGTTGCCAAGCTCGACCCCGGCGGCTGGAAGCAGCGCTTGGCGCCGCGCATGAACCCGGTGGCGATCCTCGGCGAGGGCATGCTCGATTTCTTCGATCACGCCCGTAACGGCATCGCCATGGTTGGCCAACTGATGTTCGACTTCGGCAGGTTCGTGCGCGCGCCGCATCGCGGGCCGTGGCGCGAGATCTCCGCCAACATCTACAGCACGGGCTACAAGGCGCTGGGCATTACGGCGCTGGTGGGTTTCCTGATCGGCATCGTGCTGAGCTATCTGTCGGCCAACCAGTTACGCGTGTTCGGGGCCAGCATCTTCATCGTCAACATTTTGGGGATGGCCATCATCCGCGAGCTTGGACCGGTGCTGGCTGCGATTCTGGTGGCCGGGCGTTCGGGGTCAGCCATCACTGCGCAGATCGGCGTGATGCGGGTGACTGAAGAGCTGGATGCGATGCGCGTGATGGGCATCTCCCACGGCTTTCGGCTGATTCTGCCCAAGGTGATTGCGCTGGCGATTGCCATGCCGCTGCTGGTGGCGTGGACGGATCTGCTGGCGCTGGCGGGCGGCATTCTTGCGGCCAAGTTCCAGCTCGATATCAGCCCCACGTATTTCATCACCTCGTTGCCCGATGCGGTGCCGGTGGCCAACCTGTGGCTCGGCATCGGCAAGGGCGTGGTGTTCGGCATGCTGATTGCGCTGGTGGCGTGCCACTTCGGTCTGCGCATCCAGCCCAACACGCAGAGCCTGGGCGAGGGCACGACTACGTCGGTGGTGGTGTCGATCACCATTGTCATCCTCGCGGATGCCGTGTTCGCCATCCTCTTCAAGGACGTCGGGATATGACGCGCCCCCGCCATCCGCATATCGAGCATGCCGGGGCGCCGCCGGCGATCACGCCCGCGCGCGAACGCGTGATCGAGGTGCGCAGCGTCACCAAGCGCTATGGCAAGGTGACCGTGCTGGACAACATCGATCTGGACGTGTTTCGCGGCGAAGTGCTTTCCATCGTCGGCGGCTCGGGCAGCGGCAAGACGACGCTGCTGCGCCAAGTGGTGGGGCTGGAGAAACCCACCTCGGGCACGATCCACATCTTTGGCGAAGAGCTGACCTGCCAGGTGGGCAACGATCTGCAGTCGATGCGCAACCGCTGGGGCATGCAGTTCCAGCACGGCGCGCTGTTCTCTGCGCTGTCCGTGATCGACAACGTGGCGTTGCCGATGCGCGAATTGCGCACATTGCCCGACGCGTTCGTCCAGCGCGTGGCGATGCTCAAGCTGCAGATGGTGGGGCTCAAATCGACCGATGCCGACAAGATGCCGTCGGACCTGTCGGGCGGCATGATCAAGCGCGTGGCGCTGGCACGGGCGTTGTCTCTGGAGCCGGAGTTGGTGTTTCTGGATGAGCCGACCGCCGGGCTGGACCCGCGCGCATCGGACGATTACGTTGCGCTCATCCGCGAGTTGCGCCAGGAGCTGGGCCTGACCGTGGTGATGGTGACGCACGATCTCGACACCCTGGTAGCGCTGTCCGACCGCATTGCCGTGCTGGCGGATCGCAAGGTGGTGGCGGCCAAGCCGCTGGAGCAGATCATTCAGATCGATCATCCGTTCATCAAGGAATACTTCCTGGGTGAGCGGGGCAAACGGGCCCTGATGGCGCTGGGCCCGCAGATGACGGAGGCGGTGGCTGCAGCCTCGCTTTCGACGCAGGAGGATTGATGGAAAACAAGGCCCACGCATTCCTGGCCGGGCTGTTCACGATCGGGCTGGTCATCTTCATCGGGCTGGCCGTCATGTGGTTCAACCGCGACCAGACCGTACGCGTGCCGTACGACGTGGTCACGCGTTCCACCGTCAACGGGCTGAACCCACAGGCTTCCGTGAAATATCGTGGCCTGGACGTCGGCAAGGTCGACAGCATCCGCTTTGACGACAAGGTGCCGGGGCAGATCGTCGTGCGCGTGCTGGTCGACAAGGATGCGCCCATTACCACCACGACGTATGGCCGCTTGGCGTACCAAGGTGTGACGGGTCTGGCCTACGTCCAGCTCGACGACCGCGGCTTCGACAACAGCCAGCACGCGCCCAGCCCGGTGCGCCTGGCCACATCCCAGAAGGACCCCGCTCGCATTCGCATGGAAGCCGGCTTCCTCGACGAACTGGACAAGCGCGGCGACCAGATGCTCTCTAAGCTCGATCAGACGCTGAACTCGCTGTCGATCATGTTTGACGACGAGCACCGCCAGCAGGTCACGGCGTCGCTGCAATCGTTCCAGAAGACGATGGACGCCTACAGCACGCTCGCGCAGCAGGCAGAGCCGACCGTGCGCCGTCTGCCCAAGATTGCTGACAACCTCGATTCCACGCTGGTGGCCACGCGCAAGCTCACGCAATCGCTGTCCGACCCGAAGGGGCCGTTGATGACGACGCTTTCCGGCGCCGGGACCGATCTGACGGCGGCGACGCAATCGATGCAATCCGCCGCCAACGTGCTGACCTACGAAACGCTGCCGCAACTCAACGGCTTTGCGCGTGAGGCTCGCCAGGCTGTGCGCGGCTTCGACCATGCCGTGACCGACTTCAACGCCCGGCCGCAGAGCGTGCTGTTTGGCCCCGCGCCCGGCGCGCCCGGCCCCGGTGAGACCGGCTTCACCGCGCCCGCCGGCCGCGCTTCGGCCCAGCCCTGAGGAGATTCCATGCCGATGTTCTCTGCTGTGTTCCGCCGCTCGCACGCGCTGCCTGCTTTGATGGCGCTGTCGCTTCTGGCAGCTTGCTCAAGCGCCCCCGTGGCGCCCGCCGCGCTGTATGACTTTGGGCTCGCGCCGGCCACCAGCGCAGGCGCACGCCTGCCCACCGCCTTGCGCGTGGCCGACGTGGCCGGCCCCGGCTGGATGGATGGCAACGCCATCTACTACCGCCTCGCCTATGCGCAAAGCCAGCGCACCGACGCGTACGCCAACAGCCGCTGGGTGGAATCGCCTGTGAGCCTGTTCGACGCGCGCTTGCGCAATGCGGCGGCCGCGCGCGGCCATGTGGTCGGCTATCCCACGCCCGATGTGCCGAGCTTGCGTATCGAACTGGTCGACTTTTCACAGGTGTTCGACAGGCCTGAAGCCAGTCGGGGCGTGGTGCGTCTGCGGGCAACGGTGTCACTGGCGCGCGGGGTGATCGACCAGCGCGTCGTGCAGGCCGATGCGCCTGCGCCCAGCCCTGACGCTGCGGGTGGGGTGACGGCGCTCACGCAGGCGTCGGACAAGGCCATCGGCGAGGTGCTCGACTGGGTGGCGGGTTTGCCGCTGGCGGCGCCAACCCCGGCCGCGCCCACAACGCCCGGGGCCGCATTTGGCACACGCCGACGCTGATACCTCGACCTCTCCACCGGATGGAGGAACCATCCGTGAAGAGCGGCATCGGACGCTATCATGGGCGGCTTCTTCCGGGCATGTCCGCTCCTCCTCCTAGATAGATAGCTGCTTCTTCCGGTGACGGACTTCCACTCGCAACCCGCCGCACCCACTCCGCATCGCCACTCGCCGCTTGCACGCGCCGGGCTGGGGTGGTTCGTGCTGCTGGTCGTCTACGCCAGCCTGTATCCGTTTGCCGGCTGGACGGACACCGGCGTGTCGCCGTTTGCCTTCCTGAGCGCACCGCTGCCGCGCTACAACACCGGCTTCGACCTGCTCACCAACGTGTGGGGCTACATGCCGCTGGGCATGCTGACGGTGCTGGCGCTGCACCCGCGCATCACGGGCTGGCGTGCGGTGTTGCTGGCCCTGCTGGCGGGGTTGCTGCTCTCGGGCGCCATGGAAGCGATCCAGACCTATCTGCCCACGCGCGTATCCTCCAACGTCGATCTGGCGACGAATACGCTGGGCGCGCTGCTGGGCAGCATCGTCATGCTGCCGTTTGCGGCGCGGCTGATCGACCGGGGCGGGCTGCGCCGCCTGCGCCGCCGCTGGTTCGAGCCGCATGCGACCTTTGCGATCCTACTGATGCTGGCGTGGCCGTTTGCGCAGATTTTTCCGCAGGAATTTCTCTTCAGCATGGGTGGGGTGATCCGCAGCATCCTGCTCGATCCATCGCCGGATGCCTTTGTGGTCAATTTCCTCAACGGGTGGTTTCCGGAGCTGTTCGACTGGCAGGACAAGCTGACTGCGCACCCGGAAGCGCTGCAGCGCCAGGAACTGCTGGAAGCCCTCATCACCGCTTGCAGTTGGATCGGCACGGGGCTGCTGGCCAGCGTGGCCATGCGCCGCGGGGCGCCCATGCTGCGCCTGCTGGCCGCGTTGCTGGCGGGCGCGCTGCTGGTGAAGGCGGGGGCGACGGTGCTGCAGTTTCCGCTGGGCGGCGCGTGGGATTGGCTTTCATCCGGTGCGCGTTTCGGGCTGGTCGTCGGCTCGCTGGTGCTGGTGCTGCTGGTGCGCCTGCCGCGCTGGCTGCGCGGGGCGCTGGCCATGGCCCTGCTGATCGCGCTGATCATCCTGTCCAACGTGCTGCCGCCGAGCCCCTATTCGTGGGTGTCGGCGCAAAGCTGGCGGCTGGGGCGCTTCGTCCACTTCAACAGCCTGTCGCAATGGATCGGCTGGCTGTGGCCGTTTCTCGGCCTTGGCTACCTCGCCTGGCGCGCCGAGCAGACACAGCTGCAGCGGCGCGCCGGACGTCAGGCGCGTTGAGTCTGCCCCACCGCCGATGCTGCGTGTGGTGAGGCTGCGCGGCGTATGACCAGCAGGGCAAGCAGTGCCGCCAGGTACATGGCGGTCATGGCGACAAAGCCCGCACGCCATCCGAACAGGCCCGTCGACAACGCCGCCACGCCCAGGCCGATGAGCGCGCCGCCCTTGGCTGCACTGCTGCACAACCCCAAAGCAAAGCCTTGACGATCTTCCGGGCTGGTTTCTGCCACCAGGCTGTTGAGGACCGGCAGCAGGCCGCCCAGGCACAGGCCCCACGCCAGGCGCGCAGCAATAAATGCGACCTCCCCTTGCGCAACCCCTTGCCAGAGTGCGGTGACGCCGCAGACGGCGGTCAATGCGCAGACACGCCCTAGCGTGACGTGCACGGGCAGGCCCGCAAAACGCTTTGCCCACCAGCGCGCAGACAGCGCCAGTGTCGCGGCCGTGGCGCTGTACGCCAGACCGGCCAGCATCACCGAGCCATGCAGCGTCTCGGTGATATACGGCGCGAGGAAGCCTTGCGGCATGACGCGTGCCGCCTGCACCGCCACTGTGCCGAGCAACAGGCCGATCACCAGGGCGCCCAGCGGAGCGCGACGTATCTGGCGAGCATCGGCGTCCGGCTCGTCTACGGACTGCGCGGCGGGCTTGATCGCGGGCAGGCAGAACATCGCCAGCGGAATGCACGCCAGGATCACGACCGCGCCCGCCGTGTTGGCCATGCGAAAGCCCATCCACCCCACGAGCCACGCGCCAACCGGCGGCGCCATGAAGCTGCCGCACGCCGTGACGGTCTGCAGATCGGCGAAGACTCGCCGGCGCATGTCGGCCGGCGCCACGCGCATGGCGTAGATCTGGGCGGCGGCCAGAAAGCCCGCCAGCCCGCCTTGCACCGTGCGCGCCAGCAGCACGCTTGCTGCTGAGTCTGCATAGACCGACCACAGTTGTGACGCGGCCAGCGCGACCAGCGCCCGCAGGATCATCGGCTTGGGCCCGACACGGTCGGCCAGGCGCCCCCACCATGGCGCGGTGACGAGCGTGGCGGCCATCGGCGCAAAGTACGCTGCGCTCGCCACCCACGCGAACGGCACGTGCGGCACCGGCGACAGCTCACGCAGGAACAGCGGCCAGAACGGCCCCGTCATTTCCATCGCGCCCATTGAAAGGGCCTGGATGACGAGGAGCCACCGGATGGCCCCCCGCCACGCGTCCACAGTCGTTGCCGGGTTCATGCGCGAGCGGCTGCAGCCAGCGGGTTGGGCAGCGCGGCGTGCATGTCGTCGGACTGGTCGCGCAGACGCATGCGGACGAACGTCTTGAACGTCCACGGTGCGTCGAGCAGCGCGTGGCGCTCGCGCGCCCAGGTGTCGGCATCCAGCGCTGCGCGGTTGGCTTCAAACACGGCCTGCATGGCGTCATGCCATTGGTGCAGCCCGACGGCGCTACCGTGCTCGGGAAACAGCGCCAGGGCTAGTTCACCGATATGGCACAGCAGGAAGGCGTGGATGAGCTTCTTGCGCGGAATGTCCCGATCGGGATACGTGGTGTGGCCGGCACGGAACGGCTCGATCGAAAAGCCCTGTGCCTGCAGCGTCGGCAACGCGATCTTCACGTCGCCAAAGTCACGCACCACCAGCCGCACCGGCATGCCGGCCTCGTCGATGACGACGAAGGTGTTCTGCTGATGCGCCTCCAGAGCAATGCCGTAACGCAGATAGAGGCCGACGATGGCCGGAATGGCGACGCGCAGGTACGCGTTGAAGAAACGCGCGGCCCGCTCGGCGCGCGTGCCATCGGCTTGGCGCGCCAGCACTGTGTCAAGCAGCAGGGGCGCCGCTGCGTGCGTCATGTCCGCGGTGAAGTCCGGCGTGAAGAGGGCACCGACCGGCAGCAACCGCGCGGTTCCGGCAATGCGTGTGGTGGGGTTGTCGCGCACGATCATCGACAGATGCCGGGCGCGATCGTCCTCCGTGCCGGCCACGTGAATGCCGTGGCGTTCGGGCACGATCGACAGGACGTTCGCCAGTCCTGCGTCGGTCGCGAGGATGCGTTCCAGCAGGGCGCTCACGCGCGGCCCCATCACGGCCGATTTGGGCGACACGGTGCGCTCAACGCTGGTCAGCCGCATGCTGACCGGCAGCTTGAGCATCGGGCCGCCCGGCGCATCGGTCGCGGCCACCGTGCGGAATGACATCGTCGGACGGGCGGCAATGCTGATATCCGGCAGATTGATCAATTCGCCGGCGGCGAATTCAGGTGCGAAGGTCTCGCCGAGCGTCGTGTCGCGCTGCCACGGATGTACGGGCAGCGGCAGCCACGCTTCGGGCGCGAGCTGGCGTGCCAGCAAGGCTTTGCGAAACGCCGCCATCGCGTCGGGGAAGGTTGCCGCGAACCAGTGGGTGTACGGCTGCACACCCTCCATCGTGGTGACCTGCAGGCGATGCGCCGCGACGGCCACCACGCCGATGGGCACCTGCGCTTCGAACTCCGGTGAGAGCGCGATGACCTGTTCAGGCGCGAGCCCCAGTCGCGTCTTGTAGGCCGGATGCCATGGGTGGCCACCGGTGCCCCACTGCTCGGTGCGCGCCAGGGTGTGCGGCGTGCCATCGCCGCAGAGCAGGGCCAGCGCGTCTTGCGACGCTGCGGTGCGATGTTCGGCGGCGAGACGTTCGCCCCAGGCCAGCCGATAGGCCTGACACAGCGTGTCGTTGTCCTGGCTGTTGTCCAGTTCCGTCGCGAGGCGGGCAATGGCGGCCAGGCGGTGGGCGTCGGTGGCATCGCCAATGTCCAGCATGGGCGCGAGCCAGTTGAGCAGGGCGGACGGACGTTCAATGGGTGCCGGCGGGCGCTCGTGCGCCAGCACGGCGATATCACCGGTCAATGTCCAGCTGCCGAGCGCGCCCGGACGCAAACCAGTGAAACGCAACAGCACGCGCTGCTGCCAGATCGGCAGCAACGTCACATCGGCGCGTGTATCGGCGATGAGCTGGTCGGCATTGAGCAGCGCTTCACGAAACAGCGCCTGCAGCAGGCGCGACAGCACGCGCCGCCGTGCCAGTTGTTGTGCCGCTGACCAATGCTCGGCCTGCACGCCAACTTCGAGCAGCGCGGGAATGGATTCAAGACGGAAGTTGCCGGCCGCAGCTGCGGGTGCGGTTTGGGTCTTGGCGGCGGTATCGGATCGACGTTGCATGAGGGCTCCTACGGGACATGAGCGTGTGCAGGCGAGCGGGGGCTCGACCCTGCAGCACAGGGGGTCCTGATGTAGGGGCCGCTTCAGAGACAGGCGGGAATGCAGCGCTCCCATGGGGAAGCTGCAAGGGAGGCTCGTTCTTCTAGGTATGTGCGCAATGCAAGCAGCCTGATCGGCTGCACGGTGGCGCCATTTGGTGCGCTGCAGTGTAGATGAGAATGATTCGCACTTGCAACACTATTCCATCAATCTGCGAGTTCGGGTGACGGAGCCGGCGCGTGCCGTCGTCACGTAACCGACATGAATCCTTTCTACCTTAGCGCGTGGTGAGTAGACGGCGCGCGCAGCACAGTCGGGCTCGCCGATGTCATCTGGAGGTCATCTGTGTCTGCCAACCGAAATGCCAGCGCTTCACGCCGCGTGCCTGCGTTTGTGGCGGGTGCGGCTGTGCTGTTCGCGCTCGTGTTGAGCGGTTGCGATGCTTCTGACCCACATGTGCCTGCCGTGGTGCGCGCGCCGGCTTCCGTGCCGCCCGCCTCGCCGCCGCCCGCCGTTGCCTCGCAAAACGTCTTGGCACCGCCTGTGATTCATACCGTCGACTGACTTTGCGCGTTGCGTTCAGTCAGTCGCTGCCCCGTGTTGTTCCCCCCCCCACCACCCCCCAAATACACAGACATCAGGACGAGAACATGACCTCCAACAGTCGCCGTGGTTTTCTCCGCTCCGCCGCCCAGTTGGCTGCTGCATCCGCAGCCATGGGCGCGGTGCCCGAAGGCATTCGCCAGGCGCTGGCGATTCCCGCCCATAACGCGCACCGCAATATCGAAGACGTACAGCACATCGTGATCCTCATGCAGGAGAACCGCTCGTTCGATCATTACTTCGGCACGCTCAAGGGCGTGCGCGGGTACGGCGATACGCGCACCGTCACGCTGCCGACGGGCAAGAGCGTGTGGCACCAGCCGATGGCCGGCGGCGTGGGCGAAGTCCTGCCGTTCCGCCCGAGCGCGCCGGATCTGGGCCTGCAGTTCCTGCAAGACCTGCCGCACGGCTGGAACGACACCCACCTCGCCGTCAATGGCGGGCGTTACGACGGCTGGGTCCCGCACAAGGGCACCACGACGATGGCGTATCTCACCCGCCAGGACATTCCGTTCCACTACGCACTGGCTGACGCCTTCACCATCTGCGACGCCTATCACTGCGCCACGCCCACGTCGACCGACCCGAACCGCTATTACATGTGGACGGGCTATGTCGGCAACGACAACGTCGGCGGCGGCCCCGTGATCGACAACGCAGAAGCCGGCTACGGCTGGTCGACGTATCCGGAAGTGCTGGAAGCCGCCGGCATCTCGTGGAAGATCTATCAGGACATCGGCACGGGCCTCGATGCGGCCGGCTCCTGGGGCTGGACGAGCGACGCCTACATCGGCAACTACGGCGACAACTCGCTGCTCTACTTCAAGCAGTATCAGAACGCGCAGCCCGGCAACCCGCTGTACGACAAGGCGCGCACCGGCACCAACGCAGCGGCCGGCGACGGCTACTTCGATATCCTCAAGCGCGACGTGCAGAACGGCACGCTGCCGCAGGTGTCGTGGATTGCCGCTCCCGAGGCTTTCTCCGAACACCCGAACTGGCCGGCCAACTACGGCGCCTGGTACATCGATCAGGTCTTGCAGGTCCTGACCTCCAACCCCGAGGTGTGGAGCAAGACCGCGGTGTTCATCACCTACGACGAGAACGACGGCTTCTTCGACCACCTCGTGCCGCCGTTTGCCTCGTCGGGCAGCAATGGGCTGTCGACGGTCGACACCACGGGCGAATACTTTCCGGGCAACAGCACGTACGGTGCCGGCAGCTACGGCCTGGGCCAGCGCGTGCCGATGCTGGTGGTATCGCCGTGGTCCAAGGGCGGCTACGTGTGCTCGGAAACGTTCGACCATACGTCGATCATCCGTTTCATCGAACAACGCTTCAAGCGCACGCACGGCGTGAAGTCGCCGAACATCTCGAAGTGGCGTCGCGCCGTGTGCGGTGATCTGACGTCTGCGTTCAACTTTGCTACGCCCAACGAGGTGGTGCCTGCATTGCCAAGCACCGCCGCCTACGTGCCGAAGGACAAGCTGCGCCACGCCAGCTACGTGCCGCTGCCGCCGCTGGTGCAGGCCGTGCCGAAGCAGGAAACCGGTGTGCGCCCGTCGCGCGCCCTGCCGTACGAACTGTTCGTGCGCGGCCGCCAGGATGAGGCGGCCGGCAAGTTCCAACTGGAATTCGTGAACACCGGCGACGTGGGCGCTGCCTTCCTCGTCTACACCGCCGGCAGCACCGACGCGCCGCGTACCTACACGGTGGAAGCGGGCAAGCGCCTGTCGGACAAGCTGGCCGTGAACGCCGGTGGCGCGTACGACTTCACGGTGCACGGCCCGAACGGCTTCCTGCGACGCTTTGCAGGCAAGCTCGCGCTGTCGGGCTTGCTGCGCCCGCATGGCCGTGCGTTGGAAGTGAAGGAGGGCTACGACGTGGCCAACGGCAACCTGCAACTGCGTCTCATCAACCACGGCCGTACGCCCACCGTCTTCACGATCAAGAGCGCGTACACGGGCGAGAGCGTGCAGCGCGAAGTGCGCGGCGGTGACGATGCGTCGGTGTACCTCGACCTGCGCAGCCAGTACGCCTGGTACGACTTGACCGTCACGGCCAGCACCGATGCCGGCTTCGAGCGCCGCCTCGCCGGTCACGTTGAGACCGGCCGCGTCAGTGTGTCCGATCCGGCGCTGAGCGCATAAGCGGTATCCAAGTAAAAACGGCCCGCCGGCGTGGTCTGCCGGCGGGCCGTTTTTCTTTTTTGATGCTCCAGTGTCAGAGCTGCTTCGTGTACGTGCGTGCCTGATACAGCGCCAGTGCGCTCAGCCCGACGATCACCACGATCGCCAACACATCGGCAAACGGATAGCCCCAGTAATCGGTCATTGCGTGGTCTCCTTCGGTTCGAGGTCGAGCAGGCCGGTGTCGGCCATGCGTTGACGGCCAAAATCGGTGATGGCGTAGCGGAAGTGCACCTTGCCCGTGGCTTCGTCCAGCGTGTCTTCAGCCGTTTGCACCAGCCCGCCGGAGTAGAGATCCGCGAGGATGGCACGGATGCTGCCCGTCCAGTATTCGTCTTCGGGTTTGCCGTATTCGATGCAGGTGCGATGGGCGATGTCGCTGTCCCACAGCGTGTCGTTGCCCGCGAGCAGTTGCAGGATGTAGCCCTTCGTGTGCAGTTTCATGCGTGCGTCTCCGTGGATGCAGGGGTGGCACCGCCGCGGATCACTTCCAGGTTTTCCGAGCGCTCCGACACCATCACGAAGCCGCCGAAGATCACCAGCGCCAGGCCGATCAGGAAGTACCACTCCGGAAACTGCAGCGTGAAGATGGCGGTGAAGAGGGTGGCGAACATCGCGTAGAACGCGCCCAGCGCTTGCCCGCGCCCCACGCCGATCAGCGGGAACGACTTGTACCAGGCCACCGCGCAGAACGAGAAGGTGACGCCGCCCACGACCAGCCACAGCAGCGCCTTGCTGTGGACAATGCCTGAGGCAATCTCCGTTACCGGCACAGGCACATGCGCAAACAGGGCGATGGCCGGCAGGATGAGGACGACCCAATAGATGGCCTCGGCGGTGTAGCGGATGGAGACCCCGCAGTCAGGGTCGGTCACGTCCATGGCACGGCCCACGATCGCGCCTTCCAGGCCCCAGCCGATCGCCGCCATGGCGCCGCCCAGGTAGCCGATCCACTGATTGCCGCCGCTGTGTGATTCGGCCATCAATGCCGGCGCATAGATCGCCACGCCGCCCAGGATGATGATGGCGATGCCCACCGCCGCCCGCGCGCTGATGCGCTCGTTGTACCAAAGCTTGGCGACCGTCGCGCCCACCACCGGATACAGCAGCCCGGCCACTGCCGCGAACACGGCGCCGACATAGCCCATCGCCAGATACGAGCCGAAGTTGGCCATCAGCCCGCCGACGACTGCCGCAATGAAGTACCAGCGCGAGATCTTGCGGAACTGGCCGATGGTGCGGAAGTAATCGCCCAGCTTGCCGAGAGAGCCGAGCCACACCCACTGGAAGACCGTCACCATGACGCTATGGAACGCCGTGATGACGGCCGCGCAGACCAGGAATGCGCGCGGATCGGACAGGTCCATCGTGGCAAACGGAGATTCATGCCAGACAGCCGTGCCCGGCACGTACCAGGCGCCCCAGAGGATGGCCGCCCATAGCGCCCAGCGGTAGCCCCATTGCAGAGTGCGTTGATGATGTGCCGCGCGGGCGGCGGAGGAAGAGGCCAAAACCGATCTCCTTGTTCTGTAGGCGCCAGGTGCAGGGAAAACGCGTGTGACGCCTTAGTTACTGGAGGTTAAGAAATTAACTGATAGTTCTTTGGAGTCTATGCCGGCCCTCCAGGCGTGCCGGAAAAATCGTGATGGATTGGAAATGTCAGGCGTTGACGTTCGCGACGTCAGTTGACGCCGTAGGCTAGGACGCGCCCGCCTCGGGCACCGTATTGACCACGGTGATCATGTGCAGCGGGGCATCTGTGGCCGGGTCACGCGCCAAGGACGTGGTCATGCGCACCGGCACTGCCGAGCCATCGCCGCGTACCAACTGCAGCGTGAGCGCATACGTGGGCACCGTCCCGGCGAGCAACTCGCCGTATTGGCGCAGATGGCGCGCGAGGTCACTGCGGTGCGTGAGGTCCAGCAGCGTGCGTTGCTGCAGCGCCGCTTCGGACTGGCCCAGCAGCTTGCACAACCACGGGTTGGCGCTCAGGCATCGGCCTTCCAGGCTCACCTGCGCGATACCGATCGGTGCTTGCTCGAACAGCGTGCGCAGTTTGGACTCACTGTCACGGAACGCGGCCTGCGCTTGCACTTGCGCGGTAATGTCCTGCGCCGCGCCGATCATCGTGGGCGTGGCCGCGGAAGGGTCCTGCGCCTCGCCTTCCTCACGAAGGTGGCGGCGCGTGCCATCGGGCAGGGTGATGGTGTATTCGACGCGATACGGCTGCCGTGAGGCGACGGCCCGATCCAACACGGCCTGCACACGGGCGCGGTCTGCGGGAACGATGGCGTCCAGATAACGTGCCATCGTCACCGGCGTGACTTGCGGCGCCCAGCCGAAGAGGCGGTAGGCCTCATCCGTCCAGCGGCAGGCGTCGCTGCCGGGTTCCCAGATCCAACTGCCGAGGTGGGCGATCTGCTGCGCCTTGGCCAGCAGCGCCTCTGAATCACGCAACGCGGCTTCGGCCGTGTGGCGCTCGGTGGTGTCGAGGCTCAGGCCGATCATTTTGACCGGCCGGTCCTGTGCGTCGCGCACGAGCGTGGCGCGTGAGACGATCCAGCGCACCACGTCGGGTGCCGGTGCGATGCGGAATTCATGGGCGTAGACGCCGCCCGCGGTCAGGTTCTGAGCGATTGCCGCCTGCACACCCGGCACGTCTTCGGCAACGACGCATTGCCAGAAATCCTCCAGCGTGCGGATCGGCCGTCCAAACAGGCGCGCGACATTCGGCGAATACGCCACCGCATCCGTCAGCAGGTTCCACTCCCACGTAACCACGCCGGAAATCTCCTGCGCGAAGGTCATGCGCGCCTCACTTTCCATGATCGCGGCGATGTGCTTCTGGCGGCCTTCGCGGGCGCGGGCGTCGGTGGCTAGGCTGGCTTCCAGGTCGGCCAGAGCCCGGTCGCCGTAGCGCAGCCAGAGCCAGTTCACGTTCAGGAAGCGCGCCAGCGCGAGCAGGTTGGCGTATTCGATCTCGCCGCCGCGCGTCCATTTATGGACGGCAGATGGTGACACGCCCAGCGCCGCCGCCACTTGCTTGAGCTGGATGCGACCGCGCGTCAGCACGCCTTTAAGGCGGCCAGCAAAGCTGTCGTCATCAAGTGGGCCGTCGGACGGCGGAAGTGCTGCGGCGGTCATGGGGGCGGATTGACTGGAAGTGATTCGCGACAGTATAGCGTGACAAAAATAGCGAGAATTTATCGATAAATTGCAGCGTTAGGTCATAACGATTGGCCTGGTGCAACTAATTTTTTCTAGACTAGTCGAAAATTCTCCAAAGGTAAATAAAAACACCATCAGTGAATTTCAGGGTCGCCGCATCGGATGGGTGTCTGATAAGACGCCTCGGTGCCGGCATTTCGGGCGCCGACTTCTTTGCGCGCCCATCATCCACCGGGGTACTGGATATGACGCAAGCTTCCCTTTCCACCGATTTCCGTTCCGCCGCACTGGCTCCCCGTCTTGATCTCTATATCGACGGCCAGTGGGTGCAGCCCGAAGGCGGCGTGTACCGCGACATCGTCGATCCCGCCAACGAAAACGTCCTGACGCAGGCGGCCGACGCCTCCGTGGCCGATGCGCAGCGCGCCATCGCCGCCGCCCGTCGCGCATTCGACGAAGGCCCGTGGCGCCAGACCGGCCCGCGCGAGCGTGCACGCCTGCTCAACCGGATTGCCGACGCCATCGACGCCGACGCCGAGAACCTGGCGACGCTCGAATCGCTCAACACCGGCAAAACCATCATCGAAAGCCGCTGGGACATGGACGGCATTGCCGCGACGTTCCGCTACTTCGCGGGCCTGGTCGCCACGGAATCCGGCCTCATCAACGAGGCACCGGACACCGTCATCAGCCGTACGCTGCGCGAGCCGGTGGGCGTGTGCGGCCTCATCACGCCATGGAACTACCCGCTGCTGCAAGCCGCCTGGAAGATCGCGCCGGCGCTGGGCGCGGGCAACACCGTCATCGTCAAGCCGAGCAACCTGACGCCGCTGACCACGCACCGCTTTACCGAGCTGCTGGTTGAGGTCGGCGTGCCGGCGGGCGTGTTCAACCTCGTCACGGGCGCGGGTGAAGCCGGTGCCGAGCTGTCGCGCAACCTGGACGTGGATCTCGTGTCGTTCACGGGCGGCGCGGTTGCCGGCGCGGCGGTCATGAGCGCGGCCATCGGCAACTTCAAGAAGATCGGCCTGGAGTTGGGCGGCAAGAACCCGAACATCATCTTCGACGATGCGGACTTCGATACCGCCGTCGATTACGCGGTCAACGCGGCGTTCTTCCACGCGGGTCAAGTGTGCTCGGCCGGATCGCGCCTGATGCTGCAAGACGGTATCCACGACCGCTTTGTCGATGCGCTGGTCGAGCGCGTCAAACGCATCCGCGTGGGCAATGGCTTCGCTGAAGGCACGGAGATGGGCCCGGTGCAATCCGCCTTCCAGCGCCAGAAGATCATCAACATGATCCAGGCCGGCGTGCAGGAAGGTGCTGTGCTGCGCTGTGGCGGCAAGGCACCGGAAGGCGAGGCATTCCAGCGTGGCTTCTGGCTCGAGCCGACGGTGCTGACCAACGTGCGCGACGACATGAAGATCGCCACCGAAGAAATCTTCGGCCCGGCGCTGACCGTTGAGCGCTTTTCCACCGAAGAAGAAGCCGTGCGCCGCGCCAACGCCACGCCGTTCGGTTTAGCCGGCGCCGTGTGGACGGCCGACCTGAACCGCGCCAACCGTGTGACCCGCGCACTGCGCTTCGGCACCGTGTGGGCCAACGACTATCACCCGTACTTTCCCGAGGCACCGTGGGGCGGCTACAAGGCCAGCGGCATCGGCCGCGAACTGGGCCGCGGCGGCCTGGACGAGTACACCGAACTCAAGCACAGCTACATCAACCTCGCTCCGCAGCCGATGGGCTGGTTCGGCGCGGACGCTGCGTAAGAACGGGAGGGCATCTTTTGACCACAAACACCGTACAGGAATACGACTACATCATCGTGGGCGCGGGCTCTGCCGGCTGCGTGCTGGCTGCGCGCCTCACTGAAGATCCGGACGTGACCGTGCTGCTGCTCGAAGCGGGCGGCCCTGACCATCGCTGGGATTTCCGCACGCAGATGCCGGCGGCACTGGCGTATCCGCTGCAGGGCACCGCGTACAACTGGGCCTACGAAACCGAGCCCGAGCCGCACATGAATAACCGCCGCATGTCGCAAGGCCGCGGCAAGGGCCTGGGCGGCTCATCGCTCATCAACGGCATGTGTTTCATTCGCGGCAACGCGATGGACTATGAGCGCTGGGCGAGCGATTTTCAGTTGGACGACTGGACCTATGCCGACTGCCTCCCGTACTTCCGCAAATCGGAAACGTATGACAAGGGCGCCAACGACTGGCACGGCGACGCTGGCCCGCTGCAGGTCACCACGCCCAAGCACGACAACAGCCTGCTGTTCCACGCCTTTATCGAAGCCGGTGAGCAAGCCGGCATCCCGGCTACAGACGATCTGAACGGCTATCGCCAGGAAGGTCTGGGCCCGATGGATCGCACCGTGACCGCCAAGGGCCGACGTGCCAGTACATCGCTGTGCTACCTCGACAATGCGCGCAAACGGTCCACGCTGACCGTGCTGCCACGCGTGCTGGCCGATCGCGTGATCTTCGATGGCACGCGTGCCGTGGGCGTCGAAGCGCTGATGGATGGCAAGCGCGAAACATGGCGTGCGCGCCGCGAGGTAATCGTCACCAGTGGCGCCATCGCTTCACCGCAGTTGCTGCAGCGCTCGGGCGTGGGCAATGCGGATGACCTGCGCGCGATGGGCATCCACTCGGTCGCGCACCTCCCGGGCGTGGGCGAGAACCTGCAGGACCACCTGGAGATGTACATCCAGTACGAGTGCATCCGGCCGGTGTCGATCTACGAAAACACGCTCTGGTACAACAAGCCGAAGGTCGGCCTGGAGTGGTACATGCACGGCACTGGCCCCGGCGCCAGCAACCACTTCGAGGCGGGCGGCTTCATCCGCAGCGATGACAGCTTCGAATGGCCGAACATTCAGTACCACTTCCTGCCGCTGGCCGTGAACTACGACGGCAGCAACCCCGTGAAGATGCATGGGTTCCAGTGCCACGTGGGTTCGATGCGTTCGCCATCCAGGGGCTACGTGAAGCTCGCCTCGCGCGATCCGCGTGACAAGCCGCGCATCCTCTTCAATTACATGGCGCACGATGTGGATTGGCGCGAGTTCCGTGCCGGTGTGCGCATCACGCGCGACATCATCGCGCAGCGTGCCTTCGATCAATACCGCGGTCGTGAAATCAGCCCCGGTCCGAGCGTGCAGACCGATGCCGAGATCGATGCCTTCGTCCGCCATCACGCCGAGACCGCACTCCATCCGTCCTGCACCTGCAAGATGGGGCCCGCAGACGACCCGATGGCCGTGGTCGACAACGAGGGCCGCGTGCATGGACTCGACGGACTTCGCGTGGTCGATGCGTCGATCATGCCGCGCATCGTCACCGGCAACCTGAATGCGCCGACGATCATGATGGCCGAGAAGATCGCCGACCGGATTCGCGGTGTGGCGCCGCTCGCTCGCTCCGATGCGGCGTTCTATGTGCATGGCAAATCGCCGCTGCAGGCGCCGGCCAAACCGCTGGTCGCCAGTGAACTGGTGGTGGCGTGATGCGCTGGCGCAAGGTCGCGACAATGCTGGGTGGGGCGGCGGCGTGCGCTGCTGCCCTGCCCGCACTGGCGGATGACGTGCCGGCCGGCGAGGACAAGCGCTGGTCGGCCAATGCATCGGTTGTCTCGCAATACGTCTCGCGCGGCCTGCGCCAGACCTGGGGAAAACCTGCCCTGCAGGCCGGCGTCGATTACACCGCACCGAGCGGTTTCTATGCCGGTGCATGGGGTTCCCAGGTCAGCGATCACGTCATTGCAGGGGCACATGCCGAGATCGATACCTACCTCGGCTATGCCACCACCGTTGCGCATGGCGTCGAGTTGACCACCGGGCTCTACCGCTACTGGTACCCCGGTGCCCGCTACGACAAGGCGGTCGGCGGCGGCCCCGGCACGGGCTACGACTACACGGAATGGATGGTCGGCGCCGGCTGGCGCGGCGTGTCGGTCAAGGTGTGGACATCCCTGTCGAACTACTTCGGCTTCGATGGCAATTCGCTGGCCGACGGCATCGATCGCGGCAGCCGCGGTTCCACCTACGCCGAAGCCAACTGGGCCGTGCCCTTGCCCAACGACTTCACACTCGGCCTGCATATTGGCCACGAGCACGTGCGCAACCACAGCGCGTTCAGTTTCACTGACTACCGCATTGAACTCTCGCGCCCCATCAACAAGTTCTTGACGCTGTCCGCTGCGTTGACCGGTGCGGACGCATCTGCCTACGCCCGTCAGTTCTCCGTGCGCAACGGCACTGATCGCATGACGCTCGGCCGACGCACGGTCGCCCTCAAGCTGACGGCCACGTACTGAGCGGCAGGCGACGGCGCGCTACCTGCAACCCTTTCTCCACAACCTCTGCTTTCAAAGCACACACCATGGCCTCCCTGGGTTTTACCGACGTTGTCGGTCTGGTCGGCGTCGCCGCTTATGTTTCTGCGCACTTTGGCGTGCAGGTCCTGCATAAGCCGCCGACCGGCGCATTTGCCGTTCGCCTCAATTTGCTTGGACCGATTTGCATCCTGATTTCGCTGATGGGCGCGTTCAATCTCGCGTCGTTTCTCACCCAGTTCTTCTGGCTGGCGCTGACGCTGATGGGCTGGTGGCGGAATAAGCAAGCGGGGCGGCCGGTAGCGGAACCCGCTGGCGCGCCGCGCCCGGGGCATCCCGCGCAGCAGTAGGTTCGCCCCTCACGGTTAAAACCGCGTCTACGTACGCGTTTTTTTTGCGGGACCGATTTGGGATCGCCGCTAGATATATGGCTCAAGAGTCTCTTTTCCCGGCACGGGTGCTGAACAATTGTTGATGTATGAAGAACAGTATTTTCTTAAATTGAGTATTTATTCATCATGGGCAACGATCTATTCTGATCACAAGCGCAACGAACTGAGCGCAACCGAATATCCAGACAGATCAGGAGCCCATCATGAACACCCGTCTCGCAACCGCTTTCTCCCGTAACGCTCTGCTGGCCCTGGTGGCCACGGTTTCGGCTTCCGCAGCGCTGCTGTCGGCCCAACCGGCCGCCGCTGCCGTCCAAAGCAGTGCTGATCCGTACACGCAAGGCGCTGTCGCCAAGGCTGATCCGTACACCCAGGGCGCTGCCGCCAAGTACGACGTCTATACCCAAGGCGCCGATCGCCAAGCCGATACCTACGGCTACCTGTCGTGGAAGAACGACCGCTTCGATCCGTACACCCAAGGTGCTGTCGGCAGGGCTGACCCGTACACCGATGGCGCAATCGCCAAGGCCGATCCGTACACTGACGGCGCTGCCGCCAAGTACGACGTCTACACACAGGGCGCTGATCGCCAAGCTGATACCTACGGCTATCTGTCGTGGAACGGCGATGCCTCGTATCCGAAGGACGCCGCTTCGCAAGCCTGATCGAGCCGCATCAAAGCAAAAGGGCCTTGGGGTACAACCCAAGGCCCTTTTTGTTTGTGCTGCGTTTCTGCTTCGTGATCAGACCACGCCGGCTTCGTGTGCCTGCTGATCCGCGTGGTACGAGCTGCGCACCATGGCGCCCACGGCCGCGTGCGTGAAACCCATCTCGTACGCCTTCTCTTCGAACATCTTGAAGGTGTCCGGGTGCACGTAGCGCAGCACCGGCAGATGGTGGCCCGACGGCGCCAGATACTGGCCGATCGTGAGCATGTCGATGTCGTGCTCGCGCATGTCGCGCATGACTTCGAGGATTTCCTCATCCGTCTCGCCCAGGCCCACCATCAGGCCGGACTTGGTCGGCACGTTCGGGTTGCGGGCCTTGAAGTCCTTCAGCAACTTGAGCGAGTGCGCGTAGTCCGCACCGGGGCGGGCCTGCTTGTACAGACGGGGCACCGTTTCGAGGTTGTGATTCATCACGTCGGGCGGGCATTCCTGCAGAATGTCCAGCGCCTTCTCCAGACGGCCCCGGAAGTCCGGTACCAGCACCTCGATGCGCGTGGCTGGCGACAGGGCGCGCGTACGCGAGATGCAATCGACGTAATGCTGGGCGCCGCCGTCACGCAGGTCGTCGCGGTCGACGCTGGTGATGACGACGTAGTTGAGCTTGAGTTGAGCGATCGTCTTGGCCAGGTTTTCCGGCTCGTTCACGTCGAGCGGGTCTGGGCGGCCGTGCCCGACGTCGCAGAACGGGCAGCGGCGCGTGCACTTGTCGCCCATGATCATGAACGTAGCCGTGCCCTTGCCGAAGCACTCGCCAATGTTCGGGCAGCTTGCCTCTTCGCACACCGTCACGAGGTTGTTGGCGCGCAGGATGTCCTTGATTTCGTAGAAGCGCGAGTTGCCGGTGGCGGCGCGCACGCGAATCCAATCCGGCTTCTTGAGCTTCTCGGCCGGCACGATCTTGATGGGAATGCGTGCGGTCTTGTCGAGCGACTTCTGCTTGGCCGTCGCGTCATACGGCTTGTTCGACGGGGTGGCAGGGGTGGCGACTTCAGTGGCGCCGGCGGCGGAATCGGTCATCGTGTTCTCCGCACGGGCTTGCGGCTCGTGCATTTCAGGGCGCTATGCGGTAGCGGCCTCGGCGGGGTGCGCTTGCGCGCGTTGCTGCAATTGGGCGACCAGCGCATTGGCCAGGCCGCGGGAAACGGGTTGCCAGTCGTTCGCATCGACGGCGCGTCCGGACGCATCACGGGCGCCGGCGGTCACCATATCGACGGTTTCCAGGCCGGCATAGCCACACGGGTTGATCTGCGTGAAGGGCGACAGGTCCATCGCCAGGTTCAGGCTCACGCCGTGGTAGCTGCAGCCGTTGCGGATCTTCAGGCCTAGCGCTGCGATCTTGGCGCCAGCATGTGGCCCGCTCGACAGGTAGATGCCGGGGGCGCCAGCCTTGCGTTCGGAGGCGACATTATACGTGGCGAGCGTCTCGATGACGGCCGCCTCGATGGCGTCGACCAGCGCCTTCACGAACAGCCCGCGTCGGCGCAAATCCAGCAAAAGGTAAGCGACGACTTGGCCGGGGCCGTGGTAGGTGATCTGGCCGCCACGATCAACTTTCACCAGCGGGATGTTGCCGGGAGCCAACAGATGCGCCGGATCGCCGGCCAGGCCGAGCGTGAACACCGGCGGGTGTTCGACCAGCCAGATCGTGTCGGGCGTATCGGGGCCCCGCTGCGCGGTGAATGTCTGCATTTCGTCGAAGCAGGCGGCGTAGTCCTGCAAGCCGCGCTCGACGATGTCAATCGGAATCATGCCCGCGAGTGTAGCGCAGGGCCGCTAACGGCGCCCTGTGCCTTTGCCCGCTTCGGTCGCAGGGTCGGGCAAAAAAAAGCCGGCGCGATGGGAGGCATCGGCGCCGGCGTCGGCTTTTGCAGCAGATGCCGCAAAGGAGGCTAAGAACAGGTTTCGGGCTCAGGCGGCCACGACCGGTGTGTCGGCGTGCTCGTTCCAGCCGAGTGCGGCGAGTGTGTGGCGCCATCCGTTCGTGACGTGCCACGGCTGGCGCGGCATGTGACCGTCGGTGGCTTCCACGGCCAATGCGACTGGGCCGAGGGCTTTCGGGTCTACCGAGACGACGATTTCTTCACCGCGTTTTACGGCAACGCTGCCGCCCGCGTGCAGCCATTCGTCGCCGGCTTTGTTCTCGTGTGTGATCCATACGTCGTGCCCGTAGGCTTCTTCGACGCGCAGATTCTGGTTGGCCGGCATGCGCAATGCCACCACTTCGCCGGGCTGCAGAGTGAATACAATTTTTGTTAGTACAGCTTTCATGATCGGCTCCTTCACGGCAGTGGGATGGGGCCTTGCCGTTGAAGGAATTCTAGGCGCTTGGTTGCCTTGTACCAAACGATATATATTGCGTTTCTTGATAGTGCAGCTCACATAAAAACCACGCCGCGCTACGAAAATCCGGAGGGAAAGATGACTGAAATCCGCGAGCCGATGCGCTTGCCGTCACTTGGCGCGCTGCGGGTGTTCGAGGCGGCGGCACGCTATGAGAGTTTTTCGCGTGCGGCGACGGAGTTGTTCGTTACGCACGGTGCCGTCAGCCATCAGATGCGCACGCTGGAAGACGAGCTGGGCGTGCCGCTGTTCGAACGGCGCGGCAAGCGCGTCATGCTCACCCACGCGGGCCGCGCCTATGCCGATCGCGTGCGCGAGGCGCTCGACCAGATCGCCCAGGCCACGCACCAACTGCGCGCCGGCAACCGCGATAACCGCCTGGCCATCAGCACGATGCCGTCGTTTGCCGCGCGCTGGTTGACGCCGCACATCGGCACCTTCATCGAGCGCCATCCCGAGTTGGAGGTGGAGCTATTCTCCAGCCCCGCACTGGTCGACTTCGCGCGCGAAGAGGTGGACGTGGCGCTGCGCATGGGTTCGGGCAACTATCCTGGCCTGTACGTGGAAAAGCTGCTCGACGATGTGTTCTTCCCGATCTGCAGCCCCGCGTTCAACGGCGGACGTCTGCCGCGCACGCTGGCCGAGATGGCGAGCATGACCCTGCTGCGCAGCGAGGGCGAGGCATGGAAACCGTGGTTCGATGCGGCCGGCGTGGAGGGGTTTGTGGAGCCGCGCGGCGGGCTGATGTTCCAGGATTCGTCGTTGCTGTTGCAGGCAGCAGCAGCGGGGCAGGGTATTGCGCTGATCCGCCCGACGTTGGCCTTCAATGACCTGCTGACCGGTCGCGTGGTGCGCCTGTTCGAGACGACGATCCCGTGCCCGTGGAACTACTACTTCGTGTGTCCGCACAGCGCGCTGCAGACGCCCAAGATGCAGGCGTTCCGCGCGTGGCTGCTACCGGAGATTGCGGCGTTCAAGCTCAAGCTGGCGGGGCTGATGAACGACAACGCGGTGTGCCTGGGGCACGTCTCGAAGGGCTGAGCCCGGCCATCGAAAAAAACTCGCTGATAAAGCAAACGCCCCGGCATGACCGGGGCGTTTTGCTTTCTGCTTGGTGGCGCAGAGGTGCGCTACAGCACGATCTTCACCATCGGGTGGCTTGTCAGCGCCTGGTACAGCGCGTCGAGCTGTTCGCGGCTCGTCGCACGCACGATCACCGTCAGGCCCAGGTAGTTGCCGCTCGAAGACGGGCGTGTTTCCAGGCGCCCTTCGTGGAACTCCGGATCGTGCAGGCGGACCACCTCGACAATGGTCGCGGCAAAGTCGTCATGCATCGGCCCCATCACCTTGATGGGGAAATCGCTCGGGTACTCGATCAGCGACTGTTCGGGCGGAATGTGGCCCGGCGGGGTGGTGTGAGAGGAGGTCATGTCGAAGTAAATGGGGGTGATTACTTCTTTTTAAACCACAGCTTGACCGCGTCAATCGTGCGGCCGACGAAGCCGGCTTCCGGCACGGCTTCGAGCGCCACCACCGGGAACTCCGATACCACGGTCGAGCCGTCCATCACCTTGACCATGCCCAGTTGCTGGCCTTGCGCGATCGGGGCGATCAGCGGGTCCTTGCGCTCCAGCACAGGCTTCAGGCGCGCACCTGCGCCCTTGGGCACCGTGATCCACTTGTCTTCCGACACGCCCAGTTTCACGTTTTTGGCCTGGCCCTTGTACACGTCGGGCGTCTGCAGCGCTTCCTTGGCCTTGTACAGGCGCACCGTATCGAAGAACTGGTAGCCGTAGTTCAGGACTTTCAGGCTCTCCTGTGTGCGGATAGCGTCGCTCTTGGTGCCGATGATGACCGACAGCAGGCGACGGTTGGCGCCCGGCACATCCGGCAGCGGACGGTTGGCCGAGGTGACGAGGCAGTAGCCAGCCGACTTGGTGTGGCCGGTCTTGCCGCCGTCCACGGTCGGGTCGAGCCACAGCAGGCGGTTCCGGTTGGACTGCTTGATGTTGTTATAGGTGAAATCCTTCTGCGAGTAGAACTTGTAGTCCTGCGGGAAATCCTTGATCAGCGCCGCGGTCAGGATCGAAAGATCACGTGCAGTCGAGTAGTGATTCGGATCGGGCAGGCCCGCGGCGTTCGCGAAATGTGTGCTCTTCATGCCCAGACGCTCGGCTTCGCGGTTCATCAGCATCACGAAGTTGCTCTCGGTGCCACCTACCGCCTCGGCTAGCACGAGGGCTGCATCGTTGCCCGACTGGATGATCAAGCCTTGCGTCATCTCGCGCACCGATGCCGGCTTGCCGGCTTGCAGGAACATGCGCGATTCGTCGGTCTTGACCGAGCGCACGGTCTCGGTGGGCGTGATCATCTGGTCGTACTTGAGCTTGCCGTCGCGCACGGCTTCGAAGACCAGATAGGCCGTCATCAGCTTGGTGAGCGAGGCGGGCTCGATGCGTTCGTCCATGTTCGCGCCGCCGAGCACCTGGCCGCTGGTCACGTCGGTCAGCATCCACGAGCGGGCCGCGACCTGCGGGGCAGGTACCGGTTGCGCCATGGCGGGCAACGCGGTGACCAGCACGGCGGCTGCTACAGCGGTTGCGGCGGCGGAATGGAAGGCGAGGGGCGTGAAATGGGCGAAGCGGGTCTGCATGTCGGGTCCTGCGGTCTGCTTGGAGTTCAATGGCGCCGCCTGCCAGAAAAAAGGGGGGAGGCGCGGCGTCCGGAAAATCAACGGGTTTGGTGTTACGGCTGCGGCGCCCAGGCGCCGGTAATGAGCTGCCGGATCAGATGCAGCTTGCGGTGGAAGAAGTGATCGGCGCCCGGGATGACGATCACGGGCAGCTCCTGAGGTCGCGCCCAGTTGAGCACGTCGATCAGCGGCACGGTGTCATCCTGTTCGCCGTGAATGATGATGGTGTCGGCCGGCACTGGCGCGACATCCCAGCGGGAGGTGGCGGTGCCGACCAGCGCCAGACGCTCGGCGGGCGTGCCCGCTTCGGCCAGACGGCGAGCCACTTGCGACACGACAAAGCTGCCAAACGAGAAACCGCCCAGCGCCAGCGGCAGCGTGGCCACGTCGGCGGACCATTCGGTCTGCGTACGCATCCAGTCGAGCACGGCCAGCATGTCGTCCTGCTCGCCGATGCCGTTGTCGTGCGTGCCTTCGGTCTTGCCCACACCGCGAAAATTCAGGCGCACCGTCACATAGCCCAGGCCAACGAAGGTGCGTGCCAGCGTCTGCGCGACCTTGTTGTCCTTGGTGCCGCCGAACAGCGGATGTGGATGGCCGATCAGCGCCAAGCCGCGCGGCGCGGTGTCCGGCTGGTCGATCGACAGGTCGATCTGCCCGACCGGGCCGGGAATCAGGCGTTCTTCGGTATGAACGTTCATGGAAAAGGGGAAAGCAGATGCAGTAAAGCTAGGCTCACGCGTTGGCAGGGCGGTCGACCATCAGCCGTTCGACCGGTTTGCCTTCAACCAGATGGCTCTGGATGATCTCGTCGATGTCTTCCTTGTCGACAAAGGTGTACCAGACGGCCTCGGGGTAGACCACCATGACCGGACCGAGTTCGCAGCGGTCCAGGCAGCCGGCCTTGTTGATGCGCACGCGGCCTTCGCCGTTGATGCCGAGTTCCTTGCAGCGCTTCTTGGCGTATTCCTGCATGGCTTTCGCGCCGAAATCTGCACAGCAGCGCGAGCCGTCCTCGCGTTCGTTCAGGCAGAAGAAAACGTGGTGCTTGTAATGGCTGCTCATGGGCGGACCGAGAAGGCTGGGAGGGCTGCGTGACGGCACGTGCGGCAGGATGCGAATGGCTTCCTGGCGTCGCGCACCCATGTGGATTTGCGTAACGAGCCGGCATTATACGGCCCCGATGTCACCGTTCCCGCAGGATGCCGGTGCGACGCGACGGCGCGATGCTGCGTCGCAACACGTTTTCCGGATGTCTGGACGCCTTCTGTGCGCGGATTCCGGGATTGACGACGGCTGAGGCGGGTGCCATCGTAGTCACACCAAGGTGGGGCAAGGGTTGGCGGGCCGCCAGTGCTTGAGTTTGACGTTGGCATAGCCCTTGCAATAAAGAGCAACCTGCTGCGGGAGGCGCCGGACACATCGGCGTATCGAGGCAGGAGAGAGACCACACCAGGGCGGGTCGGACCGGGCGAGCAGTTGAGCGCACGGCCGGTCTGTGACACTCGAGGAAGACATGAAAAAACCGTTCTATAAAATCCTGTACGTACAGGTGCTGGCGGCCATCGTCATCGGCGTTCTGCTGGGCCATTTTTCGCCCGCACTTGCCGTCAAGATGAAGCCGCTGGGCGATGGCTTCATCCAACTGATCAAGATGGTGATTGGGCCGATCATCTTCTGTACCGTCGTCTCCGGCGTTGCCGGCATGCGCGACATGAAGAAGGTGGGCCGCGTGGGCGGCAAGGCGCTGCTCTACTTCGAGGTCGTCTCGACTTTCGCGCTGGTGATTGGCTTGGCCGCGGGCCACATCTTCAACCCGGGCTCGGGCTTCAACGTTGATGTGAACACCATCGACGCCAAGGCCGTTGCCCAGTACGCCGCCAAGGCGCATTCGGCCAGCACGGTCGACTTCTTGCTCAACATCATCCCGAGCACGGTTGTCGACGCCTTTGCCAAGGGCGACATCCTGCAGATTCTGCTGATCGCGTTGCTGTTTGGCGGTGCGCTTTCGGCGATCGGTGACCGTGCACAGATCGTCACGGACTTCATCGATCAGGTCGCGCACGTGTTCTTCCGCATCGTGCACATCATCACGCGCGTGGCCCCGATCGGTGCCTTTGGCGCCATGGCATTCACCATCGGCAAGTACGGCGTGATCTCGCTGGTGCCGCTGCTCAAGCTGGTCGGTACGTTCTACCTGACGGCCATCATCTTCGTGGTGGTGGTGCTGGGCATCATCGCGCGGCTGGTCGGCTTCAACATCTTCCGCTTTGTGTCGTACATCAAGGAAGAATTGCTGATCGTGCTGGGCACGAGCTCGTCGGAATCGGCGCTGCCGCACCTGATGGAAAAGATGGAGAAGCTGGGCTGCTCGAAGTCGGTGGTGGGCCTGGTGGTTCCGACCGGTTACTCGTTCAACCTGGACGGCACCAACATCTACATGACGATGGCGGTGATCTTCATCTCGCAGGCGCTGAACATCGAGCTGACCTGGACGCAGCAGCTGACCATCCTGGCCGTTGCCATGCTGACGTCGAAGGGCGCATCGGGCATCACCGGTGCGGGCTTCATCACGCTGGCCGCAACGCTGGCCGTGGTGCCGGATATTCCGGTGGCGGGCATGGTGCTGATTCTCGGTATCGACCGCTTCATGAGCGAATGCCGTGCCCTGACCAACATCACCGGCAACGGCGTGGCCTGCGTGGTGATCTCGGCCTGGGAACGTGAACTGGATCGCGCCAAGCTGGCTCGCGTGCTGTCGGGCGACCGTAGCGATGAGCGCGTGCCGGCCACCCCGGCAGTTTGATCGATCCAATCTGGCTGGCGCCTGCGGGCGCCGGCGCTTGAAAGCGCAAAGCGTATGATTGCGGGGCCTGTCCTTCCAGACGGCCCCGCTTCTTTTTTGGCATGCACCTCGTGAAGCATCTCGGCGACATGCCGACTTCGGGCACGGCGTTGGAAGGCACGGCAACACTCTCTGCCGCCGACCTCCAGCCGATGTCCGATCCCGATTTCTCTTTGAGCAGCGCTTCCGGCTCGCGACGCGGCTTCTGGTGGCTGGTGGCGCTCGGGCTCGTGGTGGTGATGGCCGTGGTGTGCGCGACCACGTTTGTGGTGGCGTGGAACCGGGGGCTCACGCAGGCCCAGCAGGCAGCCGGGGGGCGGGTCGATCGCTATGCCGCCAACCTCAAGAGCACGCTCGACCGCTACGAATACCTGCCGGCGCTGGTGGCGTTGCATCCGTTCATCCACGATCTGCTCTCCAATCCGACGCCTGCCAACGTTGACCGCGCGAACCGCTATCTGCGCGAAGTCAACGATCGCGCTCACGCCACTGCTACGTATGTGATCGCCCCCAACGGCAAGGCACTGGCCGCATCCAACTACAACCAGCCCGACAGCTTCGTTGGTGCTGAATATCTGTTCCGGCCGTATTTCCAGCAGGCGGCGGAAGGCCACGTCGGGCGCTTTTACGGCATTGGCATCACGCGCGAAGAGCCCGGCTATTACATCTCGCAGCCTGTCATGCAGGACGGTCGCGTGATCGGCGTGACGGTCGTCAAGCTGAACCTCGAATGGTTCGGCCGTGCCAGCCACGACGCGTCGGAACCCGTGATGGTGGCGGACGAGAACGGTGTGATTTTCCTGTCGTCCGTGCCCGCGTGGCAGTACCGCACAGTGGAGCCGCTCACCTCCAAGCTGCAGGCGCAGTTGGAGGCGACGCGCCAGTATTACCGCAAGCAGATCACGCCACTGCCGTTGCAGCCTGAGGCACCTGCCTTCCTGCGATTGACCGGACGGTTGCCGGAAGGTGCAGAACTGATTCGCGTTGGCGAGCGCACGAACGCTACGCGCTATCTGCAGGTTTCGCGTGACCTCGTCGAGCCTGACTGGACGCTGATGTACCTCACACCGGTGGACCCTGTGATGAGCGCCGCCCGCAGCGCCACCGTGGCGGCGGCGTTTGCCTTTGCGTTTGCCTGCCTGCTGCTGTTCTACTGGCGCCAGCGCCGCCTGCGCATGATGGAGATGCTGCGCAGCCGCCGCCTGCTCGAAGCCGCGTATGACCAGCTCGAACGCCGCGTCGAAGACCGCACGGCCGACCTGATGGCCACCAACGAACAACTGCAACACGAGATCGTCGACCGCACGCGCGCCGAGGCCGAGTTGCGCGCCACACAGGACGAACTCGTGCAGGCCAGCAAGCTCGCTGCGCTGGGCCAGATGGCCGCAGGCATTACGCACGAACTCAACCAGCCGCTGGCCGCGCTGCGCACGTTCTCAGACAACACGCGCATCCTGCTTGAACGCGGCCAGCACGGCGCCGCCACGGACAACCTGCAGGCGATTGCCGACCTGACCGAGCGCATGGGCAAGATCACCGCGCAGCTCAAGCTGTTCGCGGGCCGCTCCCGGCGCAAGGTGGTGGATGTGCAGGTGCGCGTGGCGCTCGATCACACGCTCGCGCTGCTGCGTCCGCGCCTGGGCGACGTGGCACTCGAACTGCACTGGCATATCCCCGAAGCAGATGCCGTCGTTCGCGCGGATGAACTGAAGCTGGAGCAAGTGCTGATCAATCTGATTGGCAACGCGCTCGATGCGATCAACGCCAATGAACCCGCCTGCGCCGGACGCATCGACATCAGCATCGGGCCCCCCGAGGGGGCGCCGGCGCAATCGAATCAACTGACCATTGCCGTGCGCGACAACGGCCCTGGCATTCCGCCAGACGCCATGCCGCACCTGTTCGAGCCGTTCTTCACCACCAAGGAGATCGGCCAGGGGCTCGGCCTTGGGCTGGCGATCTCCACCAGCATCGCGCGCGACTTTGGCGGCTCGCTGTCGGCTGCGAACATGCCGGGTGGCGGTGCGCAATTTACGCTGACACTGGTACGCGCCGACGTCACCTCCGTGGCGTCCACCTGATCCGATTTCTACACAGATACGAACCATGTCCGAAGGCTTGAACGTTCTCTTCATCGAAGACGACCCGCCTGTGCGCCAGGCCACCGCGCAGAGCCTGGAACTTGCCGGCTTCAACGTGCAGGCGTTCGGCAGCGCCGAAGAAGCCGTCGGCAAGATCGACGCGAACTTCCCCGGCGTGGTCGTGAGCGACCTGCGCTTGCCGGGCGCAAGCGGCCTGGACGTGCTCGCGCACTGCCAGTCGTTTGGCACGGGGATTCCCGTGGTGCTCGTCACGGGCCACGGCGACATCACGATGGCCGTGCAGGCGATGCGCGAAGGCGCATTCGATTTCATCGAGAAGCCATTTCCCGCCGAGCGCCTGACCGAAACCGTGCGCCGTGCCGTCGAGCGTCGCGCGCTTGAGCTGGAAAACCGCGCGCTGCGCCGTGAACTGGCCGGCCCGGCGGCAGGCACGCGCATCATCGGGCGCTCGCCTGCGATGGGCGCAGTGCGCGCGCTGATCGAGAACGTTGCGACCACCGATGCGCCGGTGCTCATCAACGGCGAGACCGGCACGGGCAAGGAGCTGGTCGCGCGCAGTCTGCACATGCTCTCGCCGCGTCACGACAAGCCGTTCATCGCGCTGAACTGCGGCGCCGTGCCTGAACAGATTTTCGAGAGCGAGATGTTCGGCCACGAAGCCGGTGCCTTCACCGGCGCGGGCAAGCGGCGCATCGGCAAGCTCGAACATGCCTCGGGCGGTACGCTGTTCCTCGACGAGATCGAGAGCATGCCGATCGCGCTGCAGGTCAAGCTGCTGCGCGTGCTGCAGGAGGGCGCGCTGGAGCGGCTTGGCTCGAATGCTTCGGTGCGCATCGACGTGCGCATCGTTGCGGCCGCCAAGGGCGATATGGAAGCGCTGATTGAGGCGGGTGGTTTCCGGCGCGATCTGTACTATCGCCTGAACGTTGTCGTCATTGACCTGCCGCCGCTGCGTGAACGCCGCGAAGACATCATCCCGCTGTTCGAACATTTCCTGCTTGAGGCCGCCGTGCGCTATCAACGCCCGCTGCCGATGCTGGCTGAGCGCCAGCGCCACGAGCTGATGCAATCGAACTGGCCCGGCAACGTGCGCGAACTGCGCAACGCGGCCGATCGTCTTGTGCTTGGCGTCGGCCGCACGCCGGTCGTGCCGGATGCATCGGAAGACGGCATGCCGCTCAAGGAGCGCGTCGAACGCTACGAGCGCACGGTTATTGCGGAAACCTTGGCGCGCACGGGCGGCTCGGTGCACCAGGCGGCGGATATTCTGCAGGTTGGCCGTGCGACGCTGTATGACAAGATCAAGCGATACGGCCTTTGACTTGGCATGCCCGCACGCAACAACGCCCGGCATCGACCGGGCGTTTTCTTTTCGTGCTCAACCCAGAATTGGATGGGCATCCGCCACCGGGTATCCACGGTCGTCCGTCGGAATCCGCTGGGTTTGGAATGCGATCAGCAATGCCTGAAACTTGCCGTCGATTTCCACAATGACAGCACCGTCCTGCTGTGTGCCGTTCTCGCGCGAATGGTCCTTCACCCCCGGTGTATGCACGACCGGGTTGCCCTGGTTCATGTGGGTTTCGTGCAGGCCGTTGTGCTGCGGCTCGAACAGGAAGCCGAAGCCGTAAACCATCACGTCGGTGCGCGGCGGCCAGCCTTTGCGGTCGTCGTCGCCGGAGCTGCCGTGGTAGACGTAGTCGATCGGCGTGGCGGTGCGGTCGAGGTTGAGCATGTCGTCAACGAGCGCGTTGATGTCGTTGTGCTCGGTCTCGGTATCCAGCGCGATCGGCCGCATGTTCGGAAAGTCGACCAGCCCGGCGTCGCGCACGTAGTCCAGACGCGGGAAACCGCTCTCGTGCAGCCCGGGGGCCAGCGCAGTCAGGTCGGCGGTGATCGGCAACTGCAGATCGGCCGTCCACTGATACAGCACGTGATAACCGGCGGCACCCGCGCCCGGCATGCTGGAGTCGGATTTCACGTTGGCGAGCACCACGAACTCCGAACCATCCGGCGCTTCCACCACGATCGCGTAATGCGGATTGCCGTTGTAGCCCTCCAGATAGGGCACGCCGAATTTCAGCTTGCCCTTGAACATGCAGTAGTGATTGGCCATGCAAACTCCATCGAACCTAGGATTGACGGACCGCCATTGCAACAGGCCCGCGTGAACCTAGTGTGGAACGTGCGTCGCCCAGAAACAAAAACGCCCGGCGTTGACCGGGCGTTTCGTTTGAACTGCGGGGAGGCGCGGACCGCTCAGGCCTGCTTGCCCAGCGTCTGCTTGAGCAGCGCGTCGAACGACGACCATTCCGGTTCGCCCACGTAGCGCTTGAGGATGCGGCCGTCGCGGTCGACCAGGAACGTGGTCGGCGTGAGCTGCACGTCGCCGAAGGCCTTGGCGGCCGAGCCGTCGGCGTCCATTGCAACCTTGAAGGGCAACTGACGCGTCTGGCTGAAGTTCATCACGTACATTGGCGCGTCGTAGTTCATCGCCACGGCCACGTATTCCAGGCCTTCGCCCTTGTACTTGTTGTACGTCTGGATCATGTTGGGCATTTCCTTGATGCACGTGGCGCAGCTCGTGGCCCAGAAGTTGACGAGATAGACCTTGCCCTTCAGGTCTTGCGTCGAGAGCTTTTTCCCATCCAGCAACGTGAAGGTGGCGGCGGGCACCTGCTGCGACGGCGAGAACGCTCGCCAGCCGAACCAGCCGGCCACTGCCAGCACCAGCACGATCAAGGGGAGCAACCAACGGCGGCCGCCGGACGTGGCGGTAGCTAGCGGTGAGGTTGCGGAGGAAGTCAGGGTCGAGGCCATGGCGGCAACGGGTCCGGAAGGAAAATCAAGCTCCATTGTAGGCCCGCCGTGCCAGCGCCGCATGTCGGCCGCGACAATCCGTCCACGATGGGATTTTTGCGTCACTTTTCATTGGCGAGGGCGGCTTCATACAAGGCCAGGTCTGTGGGGGAAAAGCAGCAAAAGCTGATCGTGTCCAGGCCGGCGCCGTGTTCTCGCGCGGCACGTACGGCAATCGGCGCAGCCAATTGGGGCGGGAAGCCGTACACGCCGGTGCTGATGCATGGGAATGCGATGCTGCGAACGTCGTGCTTGCGCGCCAGTTCCAGACTGTTTCGGTAACACGCGGCCAGCAACCCAGCCTCGTCTTGCCGGCCGCCGCGCCAGATCGGCCCGACGGTGTGGATGACGTAGCGGGCGGGTAGTCGAAAACCGGGCGTGAGCTTGGCCTCACCGGTGCGGCAGCCGTGGAGCGCGCGGCATGCCTCCAGCAGTTCCGGCCCCGCCGCGCGATGGATAGCGCCGTCCACGCCGCCTCCGCCGAGCAGCGAGCTGTTCGCCGCATTGACGATGGCGTCGCAGTCCAGCGTGGTGATGTCGGCGCGCAAGGCACGCAGGGTGACGGAGGGGATTGGCATGGCGCGGTCCTTGGCGAGCGAAGGGCGGGCATCTCTGTCCGATAATAGGCGGCTCGAAAACGGACAGAAAACCTACAGGAGGCCATGTGGCAGTCACAGCAACGGCAGGCCGGCGGATCGGGTTGGGTGCGGTGGCGTGTGCGCTGCTGATGGCCTGCTCCCCCAAATACGACTGGCGCACGGTCCATTCCAACGAGGGCGCCTACGCCGTGGATTACCCCGCCAAGCCCACCGCAGAAGCCAGGCCCATCGCCATCAACGGCCAACGCATGCCGATGACGATGCAGGCCGCCAGCGTTGACGGCACGCTGTTCGCCATCGGTGTGGTGGAACTGCCCGAGGATGATCCGGTCTGGCGCCAGCGCGCGGTGGAGGCGCTGCGCAATGGCTTGTCCGCCAATCTGAAGGGCCGTGTGACCGAACGAGACATCGCCGTGCAGACCGCCGCACAGCCGCCTTTGTCATTGCCGGCGGTGGAATTGATCGCCCAGGGGGCGGGCGGGGACGATCCCGCGCCGCGCCGGCTGACCGCGCGCGTGGTCGCGACGGGCAAGCGCGCGTATCAAGCCGTCGTGCTGGAATCGGGTGATGCCGCACGCGATGTCCGCCAGCAGGAGCAGGTCGACCAGTTTCTCTCCAGCTTCCATCCGTACTAGGCCCTAATCAGGCCCGAGCGCACTGGCCGCAGCCGGTGCACAATCGCCGTCTTCCGCTTTACCGCAACACAACTCACCACATCACGGGGAACCATCATGACGTTGCAAGTCTGGCTGGCCTTCTTTTTGGCTGCCTGGGTGATCGCCATCTCGCCGGGGTCGGGCGCCATCCTTTGCATGAGCCACGGCCTGACGCATGGCGTGCGCCGCACGTCGGTCACGATTGCGGGGCTGGAACTGGGCATTGTCGTGATCCTGTTCATTGCGGGTGCCGGTCTGGGCGCGTTGCTGATCGCGTCGGAGCACGCCTTTACGGCCATCAAGATCGTCGGTGCGATGTACCTGATCTACCTCGGCATCGTGCAATGGCGCACACCCATTCAGATCGCCAAGCCGGCTGAGAGCGAGCCCGTGAAGGTGTCGGGCAGCGGTGCGCGTCGCCGCTTCCTAGTCGGGTTGCTGACCAATCTGACGAACCCAAAGGGCATCCTGTTCATGGTGGCCGTGCTGCCACAGTTCATCGATCCGGCCAAGCCGCTGCTCTCGCAGCTCGGCATCCTGGCGGCGACGATGGTGTTCGTCGACTTGATCGTCATGCACGGTTATGCGCTGCTGGCCTCGCGGGCGCAGCGGCTGTTCCGCAATCCGCGTGCGCTGCGTTGGCAGAGCCGCTTCTTCGGCGGCATGCTGATGAGCATCGGCGCAGCGCTGTTTTTCGTGAAGCGGCAGACTGCCTGAGTTTCACACGCCGCCCCCAGGGCGACTCGCCAAGTGGGTTGAAGGCGCAGCGCGTGGATGGAAGCTAATCCGCCTTCACCCCGCGTCGATACTGAATTGCCTCGCCCACATGTGCTGCATCGATCTGCTCGTCGCCTGCCAGGTCAGCAATCGTGCGGGCGAGCTTGAGCACGCGCGCATAGGCGCGGGCGGACCACGAGAAGCGCGTCATCGCGTGGCGCAGCAAGCCATCGGCTGCATCGGTGCGGCTGCAATGCAGATCGATTTCATGACCACCCAGCAAGGCGTTGCGTTTGCCTTGCCGTGCAAGTTGTCGCGCGTGTGCAGCAGAAACCCGCTCGGCTACGTTGAGCGTCGGTTCACCAGGCGGCCCGTCGAGCAACTCTTCCTGCGATGGCGTCGGCACTTCGATCTGCACGTCGATGCGATCCAGCAGCGGCCCCGAAATGCGCGCCTGGTATCGCTCCACTTGATCCGGCGTGCAGCGGCACGCCCGCAACGGATGCCCGCGATAGCCGCACGGACACGGGTTCATTGCGGCAATCAGTTGGAAGCTGGCAGGGAAGTCTGTCTGATGCGCGGCGCGTGAGATGGTGATGTGGCCCGTCTCCAATGGCTCACGCAGGACTTCGAGCACGCGGCGCTCGAACTCTGGAAGTTCGTCAAGGAAGAGCACCCCCTGATGCGCCAGCGAGATTTCGCCCGGTCTTGGCGTGTTGCCCCCTGTAAATTCCAACGCTAAGTGCGAGAATCGGCCAACCTTACATGGTTAGACGCGAATGAGCATCCAGAATCCCTCTCCCGTCCGCCGCATTGGCCTGAGTTCTCGTTGCATGACGGGCACCGTGCCCAATCTAGGGCAGTACGAATCATCCCTGGAGCGAGACTTCATGGAGCTGATTCGCTTCGACAAAAATATCCTCACCTACTCCCCGCAGCCTTTGACTATCCGCTATCTGGATCACGATGGCCGCCGATCCAGATACACCCCGGACGGCTTGATCGAGTATCGGCGGGACATCGAGCCGGCTAGGGATATGCGCCACGTTTTATGTGAAGTGAAGTACAGGGCAGACTTCCGAGCGAACTGGAGATCGTTGCTTACGAAGTTCAGGGTTGCGAAGCGCTATGCCTCCGAGCGAGGGTGGGATTTTCGAGTTTTTACCGAGAATGAGATACGTACGCCATATTTGGCCAACGTCCGGTTCTTGGCGGGTTATTTGGCGGCGCCGGGTAGCGTCAACGACAAAATGCGGATGCTGGACAAGCTCGCGGATTTGCGCGAGTCGGATCCAGAAGCGTTGATCACGTCATTGTTCCCAGACGTATGGAAGCGTGCTGAAGCTCTGCCTAGCCTGTGGAACTTGATCGCAAACTTTGAGATCGGCTGTGATTTATCCGAGCCCATTACCATGCGGTCGCGCATCTGGACGAAGGGGGGCCTTACATGCCGGCACGTGGGCGACTGATTCCAGGTGTGCCGGTGCGTTGGCACAATCGAGACCATATTGTTCTGGACCTGGCCAATCTAGGGCAGGCCGTTGTTCGCGACGCAGCAACTGGCGAGACTAATCTCGCGCCGATTGGCGAGCTTGTACCTGCAGCAGTCGAGCAGACGTTTGTGCGCCAGGATCTGATGCTCGTTGAGGACGAGGACTGGCGGGAGGCATGGACGAGGTACGAGATGATTCTTCCACTGCTCGAAGCTGGTTCGAGCCGATCAGCGGAAGCAGTCCGCGCAGTGGCAGATGCGGCTGGCCGGAACCCGGCTACGATCTATCGGTGGATCCAGCGATATGAGGAGACAGGCCGAGTTTCGGCCTTGTTGCGCAGCGGGCGGCAAGACAAGGGTAGCCGGCGTTTAGCGCCAGAGATCGAAAAGCTGATCGACGAGGTCATCAACACATTCCATCTCACGAAACAGCGGCGACCTGTTAGCGAAACGTGCCTTGAAGTTGCGCGGCGCTGCCGGGAGCAGAATCTTGCCGAGCCCCATCCAAACACAGTGCGCAATCGCATCGCTCTGCTTTCCGAGAAGTTGCTCATGTCTAAGCGACTCGGCCACAAGGCCGCGCGCGAGCGATTCCAACCGATCAGAGGCGAGTTCCCAGGTGCAGATTTCCCGCTCGCTGTGGTGCAAATCGACCACACACCAGTCGATTTGATCCTGGTTGACGATACGCATAGGCTGCCGATCGGTCGCCCCTATCTGACGATCGCAATTGATGTCTACTCGCGAATGATCGCTGGGTTTTACGTCACGCTCGACCCGCCGGGCGCTCTTTCAGCTGGGCTTTGTATCGCGCGCGCGATCCTCAAGAAGGATATGTGGCTCGCAAAATGCGAACTAAGCACACCCTGGCCAATATGGGGACGGATGAGGAAGATCCATGTTGATAACGCGAAGGAATTTCGCGGCTCCATGCTTGAGCGAGCTTGTAACGAGCATGGAATCATCCTTGAGTACCGCCCGAAGGGGCAGCCCAACTATGGGGGACATGTCGAGCGGGCCTTCCGGACGTTCATGAGCAAGACCCACACGGTTTCAGGTACAACGTTCTCCAATGTCGGAGAACGCGGGGATTATGGCTCTGATGACGCCGCGAGCATGACGCTGGACGAGTTCGAGCGGTGGTTCACCACATTCGTTGTGGAGGTCTACGTCGCTTGAGCACAGATAGTAGGTCCGTAGAAGTTCCGCCGGGGGGATGAGCACAAATTTGAATGACTGCCGCTCCACCGGATACACCCAGAGAGGGGTGTTGGCCAAATGCTTGAAATTGCCTCCGACCTCGTAGTAGGCCTTAGGCATGCACTTCACCAATCGCCCATTAGCTTCCACGTTTCCTGCAAACGTGTTTCGCAAGCGGTTGGTCGGGTTAATCGTGAGTGTTTCAAGGCGCCCGCCCGCGTTGCCGTCGTTGATGACGGAGTGCAATTTTCGCCTATGCCAGACTGACCCTACGCTGACCAGCGGCAACTGCCCGACACCGATCCACGCCTCGTCATAGCACTTGCCTGTACGGCTAGTGTTCTTGAGCGGGTCTCGATAGTTATCGTGAAGCGCACTCAGCAATATGTGGACCTTGGGCTCGCTATCAACATGAGGGTTGTGGGCAACCTTTCCGATCCAGTCGACGCGCCAATATTGGTCATCGTTGGGGAACTCACTGATTCGGAACCCTGTGGCCATCTATAGCAATCTCCTTGCATTTATCCATGTAAATCTGCATGGAAATGTGGAGCCTTGCAACCATTTTTGGTTCTTACACCCCCGCCCACCATCGCCACTGCAGACGCCGTGTGGTGTGGCGAACGGAATGGCCGCACCTTCCAGCGCCGCGCGTCGAAGCCGCGCGTGGTCAGGCTCATCACGGCGGCGGCAGAAAGCGCTTCGTCATCGCTCATGTCCGGCAGCAAGCCGGGAAACCGTTGTGCGAGCATCGACTTGCCGGTGCCAGGCGGCCCGATCATCAGCATGGAATGACCGCCGGCGGCGGCGACTTCCAGCGCGCGCCGCGCTTGCGGCTGCCCGCGCACGTCCGCCAGGTCGGGATAGCGGATGTCCATGTCGACCGGCGCGGGCAGCGCGGCGGCGAGCTTGCGGTCCGGCGCGCTCAAGTGGTCGCATACCTCGATGAGCGTGCGTGCCGGGAGGACTTTTGTGCCGCTCACGAGCGCGGCTTCGGCGGCGTTCTCGGCGGGCAGCACGAAGGCGCGGGCAAGCGGTGTGTCGCCATCGGCCAGTACGGGGTTGCGCGATAGCGCATACGCCATCGCCAATGCACCGCGAATCGGCCGCAGATCGCCGGACAGCGACAGCTCACCCGCAAACTCGTGCGCGTCCAGATGCGTGTGCGGAATCTGGCGGCTCGCGGCGAGGATTCCCAGCGCGATCGCCAAGTCGAACCGGCCCGATTCTTTCGGGAGATCCGCGGGCGCCAGGTTAACGGTGATACGCCGTGCCGGAAATTCAAAGCGGCTGTTTTGGATGGCCGCCCTTACGCGATCCTTGCTCTCCTTCACCTCGGTGTCGGGCAGACCGACGATGGTGAACGAAGGCAGGCCATTCGCCAGATGGACCTCCACCGAGACGGCCGGTGCATCGATCCCCGAGAGCGCGCGCGAACGCAGTACAGCAAGGCTCATCGCGCGGCCCTCCGAGAGAACTCACGAGCAAGGCGGTGGGCGTGGCATCGGTGCATGGCGTGACGGAGCGTGGCGGTTGCGGAACCCTCCACTGTGCCAGCCGCGTTGCGCCGCCATGTTCACCGGCATCCAAATTTGACGATCGCCGTCGGCATGAGAAACGGGCAAAAAAAACCGGAGCACTGGGCTCCGGCTTCGTTGTCGGCAGATCAACTCAGGGGAAGGCCGGCATGGCCGTGTCTTCGCCGCTGAAGTGGCCTTCGGGATGCGTCTTCTGCAGCAGCGCGCGTACCTCTTTCACGCGCGAGCGCGGCACATCGACCATCAGCAGGATCTGCCCATCCTCCACTGCCTGCTTGAACGGTTTCAGGCGGCTGTTTGGCACCGAGCTGCCGATCATGCTCGAGGCCCAGGCGCCAAACAGCGCGCCAACGACGGTGGTAATGCCGACCATGCCCCACTGCGGCCCTTCGCCGATGATCGGGAAGATGGCTGCCACGATGCCCGCCAGCACGCCCGCACCCCCGCCGATCACCAGCCCATTCTGAGTGGCGTGGACGATGTCCGAAGTCTGGAGGATGTTGGCTTCGTGCAGGCCGGTGAGATCGATGCCGGGCTTGGAGACGAAGTGGATGTGGCGCTCGGTGATGCGCGCCAGCAGGAGGTCGTTCATCACGCGCCGGGCGCTGACGACGTCCGGCATCAGGAAGTAGAGACGATGTTGCATGATCTTCTCCTCAAGCGCGGTGCGCGCGCGTCTTAAGGACGTTCTAGATCAGTTCGTCAGCCGCAACAAGGCGGCGCATCGATCTTTTCGCTGTGCGCCGCAGCAAGGGTGCGGCGGCCGGCACCGCAGCCTTGCAGATGCGCGCCAGGCGCAACACCCGGCGGCGGATTACTGATCAGCCGGGGTAGCTGACTTGAGTTGCGCTTCCAGCGCGGCCACGCGCGTTTCCAGTTCTTCCAGACGCGCACGCGTACGCGCCAGCACTTGCGATTGCACGTCGAATTCCTCACGCGTGACCAGATCGAGCTTGGAGAAGCCCTGGGTCATCATCGCGCGGACGTTCTTCTCGATATCAGCCGCCGGCGAGTTACGCAGGGCTTCGCTTACGCGGTTTTGAAAGTCGGAAAAGAGATCGGTCGGTTTCATGTGTTTGCTCCGTGGGTCGTGCTGTCTGCGCCAAGCCGGTGCATGCACCGCAACTGTGCGTGAAAATTGCTGTGCCGTGGTGCGAAGGCCTGTGCTTGGCGCGTGGTTTCGGTGCTGCCGGTCGCGATGGTACCGGCTGGGCGCTCTGAACGGCACACCTTGCGTCAAATCTCGCTGCGATGCGGCATTGGCGGCGCCATACAAACGGGGACAGAATCGGTCTTCACAGTTTCCGCACCCGGCCGTGCGAGCCATTGCATGGGGCTGAAATCACTCTATCACATGGTTTTTATCGCGCCATGACGGTGTAGGCCCCCGTGCATGAATCCGCCTGCGGCAAGCGTTGGCGGCCAGCAGGCGGTGCCAGGAGAGACCCGTCCCCAATTTCCTGCGGTTTTGCGCCCTGGCGCAGCGCGACGCTGTGACCGAAGACACCCTCCAATCCGACGACATCAACATGGCATGACAGTTGCAGAACTGGTGCGATTTTTTTCCATTGCCGTTGCGACTTTCTAAAGGGGGAGAGCCGTTATGAAGAAGTTTGCGTACGCAGCCAGCCTTGTACTCCTGACCGGTGCCGTTGCCGGTGTGAGCCAATCTGCCATCGCGCAGTCCGCACCTGCGGCTGATGCACCGGCCGCAGCACCCGCGCCTGCACCGGCCGCGCTTACGGCCAACGTGACGCTGGCCAGCCAATACCGCTATCGCGGCATCATGCAGACCAACAACAAGCCCGCCATCCAGGGCGGCTTTGACTACGCCATTCCGGGCGGTGTGTTGCCCGAAGGCTTCTACATCGGTAACTGGAACTCGTCGATCAGCTGGTTGAGCGATTCGAACTCGAACGTCTCCGCGCCGATCGAGATGGATTTCTACGGCGGCTACAAGACCGAGATCGTCAAGGATGTGCCGATCGACGTGGGCGTGCTCCAGTACTACTACCCGGGCAGCTATCCTGACGGTTTCACGCGTCCGCACACGACCGAAGGCTATGCGCAGATCGGCTACGGCCCGGTCACCTTTAAGTATTCGCACGCGTTCTCGAACCTGTTCGGCACGCCTGATTCGCATCACAGCCAATACTTCGATCTGTCGGGCAACTTCGATACCGGCTTCTGGGGCCTGACGCTGAACCTGCACGCCGGCTACCAGCAAGTGCCGCATCAGACCGTGCGCGCCTCGTATGCCGACTGGAAGGTCGGTGTGACGAAAGACTTCGGCAACGGCTGGGCGGCGTCGCTGGCCTACATCGATACGAACGCTTCGCGCGCGTTCTATACGAACACGCGCGGCAACTACATGGGCAAGGCCACGGCCCTGCTGTCGATCACCAAGACTTTCCAATAACGATGCGCGGCGGCGCTCCGGTGCCGCCGACCGAGGAGGAACCAGCATGAAACTCATCATGGCCATCATCAAGCCGTTCAAGCTCGACGAGGTCCGCGAGGCGTTGTCCGAAGTGGGGGTGTCGGGCATTACCGTCACGGAAGTCAAAGGCTTCGGACGTCAGAAGGGTCATACCGAGCTTTACCGCGGCGCGGAGTACATCGTCGACTTCCTGCCTAAAGTAAAGATCGAAGTGGCCGTGCCCGACGACGTGGTCGAGCGCGCCGTCGAGGCCATCGAAAAATCCGCGCGCACCGGCAAGATTGGCGACGGCAAGATCTTCGTGGCCGACGTCGAACAAGTCATCCGCATCCGCACCGGTGAGACCGGCGGCGACGCCCTATAAGCCCCAATCCGCCAAGGAAGAGGTCAAAACATGAAAACCTGGTTCACACGATTCCTGACGGCTGGGGCCGTCGTTGCCGTGCTCGCGGGCGCCGTGATGTCGGCGCCGGCCGTGGCACAGGACAAGCCGGCAGCTGAAGCTTCGGCGCCGGTTGCAGCCGCCGCTGCTTCCGAGCCGGCCGCTGCTGCACCGGCTGCAGCCCCCGCCGCTGCAGCAGCTCCGGCCGCCGCAGCTGCTGCGCCTGCTGCACCGGCTGCCGCTACACCTGTCCCCAACAAGGGCGACACGGCGTGGCTGCTGATCTCCACCGCGTTCGTCATCCTGATGACGCTGCCGGGTCTGGCGCTGTTCTACGGCGGCCTGGTGCGCAAGAAGAACATGCTGTCCGTGCTGATGCAGTGCATGGGCATCTTCTCGCTCATCATCATCCTGTGGGCCGTCTACGGCTACAGCTTCGCGTTCACCGAGGGCAACGCGTTCTTCGGCGGGCTGGATCGTCTGTTCCTCAAGGGCCTGACGCCGGATTCGGTTGCCGCCACCTTCAGCAAGGGCGTGGTGGTGCCGGAATACGCGTACTTCGCCTTCCAGGGTGCGTTTGCGGCGATTACCTGCGCGCTGATCATCGGCGCCTTCGCCGAACGCGCGAAGTTCTCGGCTGTTCTGCTGTTTGTGGTGCTGTGGTTCACCTTCAGCTACCTGCCGATCGCGCACATGGTCTGGTTCTGGCCGGGTCCGGACGGCTTTACCGACGCCAAGGCGGCCGAGGTGATGACCGCTAAGTCGGGCTGGCTGTTCCAGAAGGGCGCGCTGGACTTTGCCGGCGGTACCGTGGTGCACATCAACGCCGCCGTGGCGGGTCTGGTGGGTGCCTTCCTGTTCGGCAAGCGCATCGGTTTTGGCCGCGAGGCGCTCAAGCCGCACAGCCTGACGCTGACGATGGTCGGTGCCTCGCTGCTGTGGTTCGGCTGGTTCGGCTTCAACGCCGGTTCGGCCCTGGAAGCCAACGGCAGTGCCGCGCTGGCCTTCGTCAACACGCTGCTGGCGACCGCCGCAGCCGTGCTGTCGTGGAGCTTCGGCGAGTGGTTCGGCAAGAGCAAGCCGTCGATGCTGGGTGCTGCATCCGGTGCCGTGGCTGGCCTGGTGGCCATCACGCCGGCTGCTGGCTTTGTCGGCCCGATGGGTTCGATTGCGCTCGGCATCATCGCCGGCCTGCTGTGCCTGTGGGGCGTGAATGGCCTCAAGCGCATGCTGGGCATGGACGACACGCTCGACGTGTTCGGTGTGCACGGCGTGGGCGGTATCCTCGGCGCGCTGCTGACCGGCGTGTTCGCGGCACCGAGCCTTGGCGGCACCGGCATCTACGACTATGTCGCCAACAAGGTTGCCGACGATTACTCGATCGGCGGCCAGCTGTGGATCCAGTTCCAGGGCGTGGCGACCACGGTCATCTGGTCCGCGGTGGTGGCGTTCGTCTCGTACAAGATCGTCGATGCCATTGTCGGCCTGCGCGTGCCGGAAGAAGAGGAGCGCGAGGGTCTGGACATCACGTCGCACGGCGAAACCGCCTACGAAGACTGATCGTCCGCCTCATCCTGCAAAAGACCCGGCTGTGCGCCGGGTTTTTTGTTACGCAGCCCCTGAGCTGGACGTCCTTAAGTCCGATGTAAAAAACCTTCAATTGCCTCTCGTTATGCGGACGCTTACATTGCAGACGTGGTTTCCTCCACCTGCAGAACGCTCCCCGTATCTGTCAGGCTATTCCCCAAGCGCGGCAGCCCCGCGCTTTTTTTTGCCCGTTTTTTGTGTGGCTTGCTGCACTGCCGCACTGCGCCTCTTGCGAATCCTCTTTCCTGACCGCATATCGATAGCCCGCTGTCGTCTGCAAGCTATTGCCTGTTCCTCTACAATCGGAGTGGGCGATAAATAACATCAATAGGAAGGGTATGGTTCCGCACTTGATCACCGCGCTGAACGGGCCGCTGCTCGAGCTCGAGCAGAAGATTCTTGACGCCACGCCCGCCATCGAACGCTGGTTCCGCCTGGAGTGGCAGGAACACACGCCGCCGTTCTACTGTTCCGTCGATTTGCGCAACGCCGGCTTCAAGCTGGCGCCGGTCGACACGAACCTGTTCCCGGGCGGTTTCAACAACCTCGCGCCCGAGATGCTGCCCCTGGCCGTGCAAGCCGCCATGGCCGCCATCGAAAAGATCTGCCCGGACGCCAAGAACCTCCTGCTGATCCCCGAGCGCCACACGCGCAATATGTTCTATCTGCAGAACGTGGCGCGCCTGTCGCAGATCATGCGCCAAGCCGGGTTGAATGTGCGCCTCGGATCGCTTTCAGAGGACATCACCGAGCCGACGCCGATCGACTTGCCTGATGGGCAACGGCTGGTGGTCGAGCCGCTCAAGCGCATCGGTACCAAGGGCCGCCGGCTGGGCATGGAAGACTTCGATCCGTGCTCGATCCTGCTGAACAACGATCTGTCAGCCGGCGTGCCGCCCATCCTCGAGAACATCAACGAGCAATATCTGCTGCCGCCGCTTCATGCTGGCTGGTCGCAGCGTCGCAAGACCAACCACTTTGCTGCCTACGACGAAGTGGCCAAGAAGTTCGCCAAGCTGATCGACATCGACCCGTGGATGGTCAACCCGTACTTCACCAAATGCAGCGGGCTGGATTTCCATGAGCGGGCCGGCGAGGAAGAACTCGCCCACGCAGTGGAGACGGTGCTCAAGAAAACCGCCAAGAAGTACAAGGAATACGGCGTGAATGAGACCCCGTATGTGGTGGTCAAGGCCGACGCCGGCACCTATGGCATGGGCGTGATGACGGTGCGCGATCCTTCCGAGGTCAAGGGCCTCAACCGGAAGGAGCGCAACAAGATGAGCGTGGTCAAGGAAGGCCTGGAGGTTTCCGAGGTGATCGTGCAGGAAGGCGTGCACACCTTCGAGAAGATCAACGAAGCTGTGGCCGAGCCCGTCGTCTACATGATCGACCGCTATGTGGTGGGCGGTTTCTACCGGGTTCACACGGGCCGTGGCGTGGACGAGAATCTCAACGCGCCGGGCATGCATTTCGTGCCGCTGCCGTTTGCGTCGAATTCGCTGCCGGACAGCCATGCCAAGCCGGGCGCCGGCGAGCCGAACCGCTTCTATATGTACGGCGTGGTGGCGCGCTTGGCGCTGCTGGCTGCCTCGCTCGAGCTTGAGAAGACCGACCCGAACCCGCTGATCTGATCGGCTGTACCCCGCTGCAGAAGGAGCCGCCATGCGCATCCTGTTCATCGTCGATCCGCTGTCGACGTTCAAGACTTACAAGGATTCCACCTTTGCGATGATGCGCGAGGCGGCAGCGCGCGGCTATGCCATCTACACGTGCCTGCAGTCACAGCTCACGCTGGCGAACAACGTGGTCGAAACCGTTGCCACGCCGATCGCCCTGACCGGCGACGAGCACGACTGGTATCGCGCCGGTGATGCGCGCCTGCTGCCGCTCACTGGCTTTGACGCGGTGCTGATGCGCAAGGACCCGCCGTTCGACATGGAGTACGTCACCAGCACGTGGCTGCTGGAGATTGCCGAACGTCAGGGCGCGCGCGTGTTCAACAAACCGCAGGCGATTCGTGACCATTCGGAGAAGCTCGCCATCGCGCAGTTCCGCGAATTCACCGTGCCGACCGTCGTGTCGCGCGATGCCAAGCGCCTGCGCGAATTCCACGCCGAGCAGGGCGACGTCATCTTCAAGCCGCTCGACGGCATGGGCGGCGCGGGCATCTTCCGCGTGGGGCCGGATGGCATGAACCTCGGGGCGGTCATCGAATCGCTCACCGACAACGGCGCGCGCACGATCATGGCTCAGCAGTACATTCCTGCGATCCGTGAGGGCGACAAGCGCATTCTCCTGATCGGCGGTTCGCCGGTGCCGCATTCGCTGGCACGCGTGCCGATGGCCGGCGAGGTCCGCGGCAATCTGGCGGCGGGTGGTACGGGCAAGGCGCAACCGCTGTCCGAACGTGATCAGGTGATCGCACATGCACTTGCACCCGTGCTCTGGCAACGCGGCCTGCTGCTCGTCGGCCTGGACGTCATTGGGGATTACCTCACCGAGGTCAACGTCACCAGCCCGACGTGCTTCCAGGAAATCACGCAACAGACGGGCTTCAACGTGGCCGGAATGTTCATCGATGCACTGGAGCGCGCCGCAGGCAAGAGCAGTGGATTGGCGCGTAAGCCCGCCTGATATGGCGGCATGGCCCCTCCGCCGAGGGTCCTCCACAAGGGGGAGGACCAGTACACGGCCGCACAATTGCGCCAAATGGCCCTGATACAATCAGCGTTATACCCATTCGCTTTTCGATCATGGCAGGGATTCTGATCATCGCTCATGCGCCGCTGGCCAGCGCACTGCGCGATTGCGCTGCACACGTCTATTGCGGTCCGCCCGAGCGGCTGGGCGCAATCGATGTCCTGCCCGATGCCGAGCCGGCTGCCGTGCTGGCTCAGGCGCGCGACAAGCTTGCCGAACTCATTGAGGCCAATGGCGCGCTGGTGCTGACCGACATCTTCGGAGCCACACCTGCCAATATCGCCTCGCGCCTGGCCGATCCCGGCCGCGTGCGCGTGCTGGCCGGCGTGAATCTGCCGATGCTCGTGCGCGCCATCTGCTATCGCTCCGAAAAACTCGAACAACTTGCCGCCAAGGCTCTGGCCGGCGGCGCGCAAGGCGTACTGCAGGTCGGCTCGACAGCCGTTCAGAACCAGGTTGCCAATCATCCAGACAAATATGCTGCAGAGGGATATCACCATCATCAATAAGCTCGGGCTGCATGCTCGCGCCTCCGCCAAACTCACGCAGCTCGCCAGCAAGTTCGACAGCCAGATCAAGATGTCGCGCAACGGCCGTCAGGTCGACGCCAAGAGCATCATGGGCGTGATGATGCTGGCTGCGGGCATCGGTTCCACCGTCACTCTGGAGATCGACGGGCCCGACGAGCACGACGCCATGGATGGTCTCGTCGCGCTCATCAACGATCGCTTCGGCGAAGGCGAATAACCCGCCCGCCGCATTCCACTTCAACGCCGCTCCGGCCAGCGTCTATGCCTTTTACCCTGCACGGTATTCCGGTCTCGCGCGGCATCTCCATTGGCCGCGCCCACATGCTGGCGCGTGCGGCGCTTGACGTGTCGCACTACCTCGTCGATGAAGACAAGGTTGAGGCCGAGGTCGAGCGTTTGCGCAGTGCCCGCGCCACCGTGCGCGCCGAGTTGGCCGCACTCAAGCGCGACCTGCCCACCGACGTGCCCGAAGAGATGGGCGCCTTCCTCGATGTGCACGCGATGATTCTGGATGACGCGTTGCTCTCGCAGGTGCCAGAGACGTTGATTCGCCAGCGACGCTACAACGCAGAGTGGGCGCTCACAACGCAACTTGAAGAACTGATCCGCCAGTTCGGCGAAATCGAAGACGAATACTTGCGCGAGCGCAAGGCCGACATCGAGCAGGTGGTCGAACGCATTCTGAAGGTGCTGGCCGGCGCGCCCGCGTTGGCGCCCGCGCCGGTGGCGGTCGGCTGTGATCCGGATGCCGGCATGATTGTCGTCGCGCACGATATTGCGCCGGCCGATATGCTGCAGTTCCGTGGCCAGACCTTCGCCGGCTTTGTGACCGATCTGGGCGGCCGCACTTCGCACACCGCCATCGTGGCGCGCAGCCTCGACATTCCGGCGGCCGTGGGGGTGCATAACGCGAGCACGCTGATTCGCCAGGACGACATCGTCGTCATTGATGGAGACAACGGCATCGTCATCGTCGATCCGAGCGCGTCCATCCTCGAGGAATACCGCCACCGCCGCAGCGAAGGCGAATTGCAGAAGAAGCGTCTCGAACGCCTGCGCCATACGCCCACCGTCACGCTCGACGGTACGCAAATCGATCTGCACGCGAACATCGAAATGCCGGAAGATGCGGCCGCGGCCGTCAAAGCCGGTGCCGTGGGCGTGGGCCTGTTCCGCTCCGAGTTTCTCTTCATGAACCGTCGTGGCGCGTTGCCCGACGAGGAGGAACAGTTCCGCGCTTACCGCACCGCCGTCGAATCGATGATGGGCCTGCCCGTTACGATCCGCACCATCGATATCGGGGCTGACAAGCCGTTGGACATCCGCGACGACGTGTTCGAGACTGCGCCCAATCCGGCGCTGGGTTTGCGCGCGATCCGCTGGTCGCTGTCGGAACCGGCGATGTTCCTGACGCAGTTGCGCGCGCTGTTGCGGGCGTCTGCGTTTGGGCCTATCAAGATTCTCGTGCCGATGCTCGCGCACGCCCGCGAAATCGACCAGACGCTCGATTTGCTGGCACGCGCCAAGGCTTCGCTCGACGCCGATGGCGTGGCCTACGACCCGACCATCAAGGTCGGCGCCATGATCGAGATTCCGGCCGCCGTGCTGATCCTGCCGGTGTTCCTGCGCCGCTTGGATTTCCTCTCGATCGGCACAAACGACCTGATCCAGTACACGCTCGCCATCGATCGTGCCGACAACGCGGTCGCGCATCTGTACGACCCACTGCACCCAGCGGTGCTGCAATTGATCGCGCGCACCATTCGCGAAGCGCATCAGGCGGGCACGCCGGTTTCAGTGTGCGGTGAGATGGCGGGGGACGCCACCATGACACGCCTGCTGCTGGGCATGGGTCTCACCGAATTCTCGATGCATCCGTCGCAGTTGCTGAGCGTCAAGCAACAGATCCTGCGCTCGGACCGCCCACGTCTGATGCGCGAGGCCGAACGCCTGCTGCACGCGTGCGAACCGGCCGAAATCGAAGAGGCGCTGAGCGCGCTGGCGCGGGCCTGATTCAGGCATTTCCAACGCGCCGGCTGTAACCGCGTGTCGTACCGGAGCATCGCCTTCCCGGGGCCAACCCTTCTTTAAGTGATTGAAATTGCACGTTTTCTCCGGAAAGACGGCTCCCGTGCACCCGCATGACCCTCCGCTCAGAATGGGGTAGAACAAGAATTGTTCTCATTTCCATTCTCTGTTATTCTGGTTTTACAGCGCGTTCTGAGCGCTGCGGAGGAATCCCCGTGTACGTCTGCATTTGCAACCAAGTGACCGACCGCGAAATCCATGGCGCCGCCCGTCTGGGCGTGTCGACGATGGACGAACTCGCCGAAACGCTCGGCGTGGGTACGTGCTGCGGACAATGCCGGGACTGCGCCAAGCAGGTGCTCGCCGAAGCGGTGAGCTGTGTCCCTGTCGACCAGATTTTGGGCCGCGCAAGCACGCATGCCATAATCGAGCGTCGCGACGAGCCCGTCGCCAATGATCAGGCCCTCGTGCCCGGTGCATTGGCTGCCTGATTTCCCGTCTTTCCCTGTCGCCGCGAATTGCCGCCCAGGCGTTGAGCCTCGGTGGCATGTGTTGCTTGCTGGTCAGGCACAGGGCTCGCCTTGAGCGGACGCGTGCGTCCATCACCGCAGTTGCACTTTGCTGGAGCCCCAAGAATGAAAGGCGATAAGAAGGTCATCCAATATCTGAACGCCCAGCTCAAGAACGAGCTGACTGCCATCAACCAGTATTTCCTCCACGCGCGCATGTACGGCCACTGGGGGCTCAAGCGCATCGGGGACCACGAGTACAAGGAGTCGATCGGCGAGATGAAGCATGCCGATCGCTTGATCGAGCGCATCCTGATGCTCGACGGTCTGCCCAACCTGCAGGACCTGGGCAAGATCTTCATCGGCCAAGATACGAAAGAGATCATCGAGTGCGACCTGAAGCTCGAGCGCGCCGCACACGGCACCGTGGTCGAGGGCATCGCTTACTGCGAATCGGTCAAGGATTACGTGAGCCGCGAAATCTTGGTCGACATTCTGGACGACACCGAAGAGCACATCGACTGGCTGGAAACGCAGCTCGAGCTGATCGACAAGGTCGGCATTCAGAACTATCTGCAATCGCAGATGGAGCCCGAGGGCGAGTAAGCCTCGTCAACCGACGAAAAAGAAGGAGGCCTTGGCCTCCTTTTTTTGTTGCGCGTGTTCCGGCGCTTCAGTGCGCGCCGCCACAGACGGTGCATGACGGCTCACGCGCAATGCGCATCGTCGTCCATTCCATCGATAGACCGTCGAGCATCAGAAGACGCCCGGCAAGCGAACGGCCAATGCCGGTGATCAGCTTGAGCGCCTCGGCGGCCTGCACCGTACCCACCATGCCCACCATCGGCGAGAACACGCCCATCGTTGCACACGCCACATCGGGCGCAGGCTCGTCGGGCGGGAACAGGCAGGCGTAGCAGGGGCCCCCGGCACGGCTGTCGAATACGCTGATCTGTCCATCAAAGCGGATGGCGGCGCCCGATACCAGCGGCGCGCCAGCCCGCACGCAGGCAAGGTTGGTGGCTTGGCGGGTGCCGAAGTTATCGGAGCAGTCCAGTACCACGCTCACGCCATCGAGGAGCTCGCCGATTGCATCGGCATCGAGCCGGCGCTGCACGGCATTCACGCGCACGTCCGGGTTCAGCCGAGCGATGGCCGCCTGCGCGGATGCCACCTTCGGTTGCCCGACCGATTCCGTTGTGTGGATGATCTGGCGCTGCAGGTTGGTCAAGTCCACCGAGTCGTCGTCGACGATAGTGAGCGTGCCCACGCCCGCCGCCGCCAGATAAGGCAGGGCTGCAGCGCCCAGCCCGCCCATGCCGATGACAAGCGCGTGGCTCTCAAGCAGGCGCGTCTGCCCCTCGATGCCGATTTCGTCGAGCAGGATATGGCGTGAGTACCGCAGCAGTTGATCGTCGTTCATGGTGATGCAATGAAAAAGGCCGTGCAGTGCACGGCCTCGTAAGTTTGCCAGTATTTGCCGGCCGGTGTCTTATCGGGCGCCGGTGGGCTCCGGTGCAGGCTGCACGCCGCTGGCCGGAACATTGGGCTTCGGGGCAGCCGGCTCGGACGCCGGTGTCGCCTTGCCCTTGGGCAGCTTGGCCGGGGCGCTCGATTCCTTGGCCGCCGGCGACTTCACTGCCTTATCCGGCACCGCGGCAGCCGCGGCTTCCAGCACCGACTTCGAGCGTTTGACCGGCTGACCCTTCAGGTCGGCAATGGCCTGTTGCAGCATGAAGTCTTCAGCCGAACCGAACTCGATCGGCTTCTTGTTGCGCTCCTTCTCGCGCTGCTCGGGCGTCTTCTTGGCGTTTTCTTCTTCCAGACGACGTAGTTCTTCGATGCGGCGCTTTTCGCGCTCGGTCATCTCGGCTTCTTCCGACTCCTGCTTGTTGTGCAGGTGGCGTTCGGTGTCGATTTCGCGCGTAATCAGCGCATCGTCCGGGTCGCCGTCCGGGTTTTGGTCAACCGGAATATCCGGGCGGATGCCCTTGGCCTGGATCGACTTGCCCGACGGCGTGTAGTAGTACGCAATGGTCAGCTTGATGCCGGTGTCGTTCGACAGCGGACGCACGGTCTGCACCGAGCCCTTGCCGAACGTCGTCTTGCCCATCGTCTTGGCGCGGTGATGATCCTGCAGCGCACCGGCCACGATTTCCGAGGCCGAAGCCGTGTAGGCATTGGTCAGCACGATGATCGGCACGGTCTTGAACTCGGGGTCCAGGCCGACCAGGGGATCGGAATCGAAGTTGCTCAAGCGGTAGTTGGCGAAGCTCGCCTTGTACGTGCGCTTGGCATCCGGCACCTGGCCGTTGGTCGAAACCACCGTCGCGTCCGGCGGCAGGAACGCTGCCGACACGCCAACCGCAGCTTGCAGCACGCCGCCGCCGTTGTTGCGCAGGTCCAGGATCAGGCCCTTCAGGTGGGCGTCTTGTTTGGCCAGGTCATTGAGCTTCTTGGCCAGGTCCGGCACGGTGCGTTCCTGGAAGCTGGTGATGCGCACCCACGCGATGCCGTTGTCCAGCATCTTGGCCTTGACCGACTGCACCTGGATTTCGGCGCGGGTGATGGTCAGCGGGAACGTGCGTTCTTCCTTCTTGCGATAGATCGTGAGCGTGACCTTGGTGCCCGGCGCGCCGCGCATGCGTTTGACGGCTTGCTCCAACGGCATGCCACGCACGGGTTTGTCGTCGATGCGGGTGATCAGGTCGCCCGGTTGCACGCCGGCGCGGAAGGCGGGGGTGTCTTCGATCGGATTGATGACCTTGACCAGGCCTTCTTCCTGCGAGATCTCGATACCCAGACCGGCGAAGCGGCCCTGGGTCCCTTCCTGCAGCTCCTGGAAGTCCTTCTTGTCCAGGTAGGCCGAATGCGGGTCGAGGCTGGCGACCATGCCCTTGATGGCTTCGGTCAGCAGCTTGTCATCGTCCACCGGCTCGACATATTCACGCTTGATCTGGCCAAAGATGTCCGCCATGAGCCTGAGCTTCTCCAGCGGAAGCGGGCCGACCGTCGCGTTTTGCGCAGTGGCGGAGAGCTGGAGCGTCGCCAGAACCCCGGTGACGAGGCCGATGGCGATCAAGCTGATGTTCTTGAGCGAAGTTCGCATGTGTCGAGCGTGGACGTGGGAACAGTAGATAAACATGGCCCGGGACGGCTCGCGCACATCCCGGGCTACAGGCTTCGACAGTATAAAGGCGTTGGAGTGCCGTAGCGCCCGTTACGGTTTATTTCGACTTGCCTTGGCTGGCCACCGCCGCGAGCGAAGCGGCAATCGCTTCCTGGTCACCCAGGTAGTAATGGCGGATCGGCTTGAGGTTGGCGTCCAACTCATACACAAGCGGCGTGCCGTTGGGGATGTTCAGGCCGACGATGTCTGCGTCGGAAATGCCGTCCAGGTACTTCACCAGCGCACGGATGCTGTTGCCGTGCGCGGCGATGACCACGCGCTTGCCGCTCTTGATGGCCGGTGCAATCGATTCATCCCAAAGCGGCATCACGCGTGCGACGGTGTCCTTCAGGCATTCGGTCAGGGGCACCTGCTCGCGCGTGAGGCCCGCGTAACGGGGGTTGCCGAAGGCGTCGTTGTCGGCGCCAGGCTCCAGCGCGGGTGGCGGCGTGTCGTAGCTGCGGCGCCACACCAGGACTTGCTCGTCCCCATATTGCGCGGCGGTTTCGGCCTTGTTCAGGCCCGACAGCGCGCCGTAGTGGCGCTCGTTCAGGCGCCACTCATTACGGGTCGGGATCCACATCAGATCCATTTCATCCTGCACATGCCACAGCGTGCGGATCGCGCGCTTGAGCACCGAGGTGTAGGCCAGATCGAAGGTGAAGCCGGCTTCGCGCAGCAGTTTGCCGCCTTGGCGGGCCTGGGCGACGCCCGTGTCGGTCAGGTCGACATCGACCCAGCCGGTGAAGCGGTTCTCCAGATTCCACGTCGATTCGCCGTGGCGGATGAGGACGAGCTTGTGCATGACTGCCATGATGAGAAGTGAGAAAACCTGCGGGCGGCTGCTGCGACGTGTCGTACGTCATCGTGCAGCCGCTGAAACCAACTATTTTATAATGCCGCGGGCATTGGGCCCCCGAATCGTTCGGCTGATGTTCGCCCATAAGACTTGCCCGACCCATCCCAGGAAACCGATACCGTGAAGTTCTTCGCCGATTACAACAACCTCGCACTGCTTGCCGTCGCCATCGTTTCGGGTCTGCTGCTGCTCTGGGCGCCCATCCAGCGCCGCATTGCGGGCGGCGGTGGCGCCAAGGTGGGTGCTTCGGCGGCCACCCAGCTCATCAATCGCCGCAATGCCGTGGTGGTGGATGTGCGTGAAAGCGCTGAATACGCCGCCGGCCATCTGCCGCAAGCCAAGCACGCGCCGCTGGGGGAGCTTGCAGGCAAGGCTTCCGGGCTTGCAAAGAACAAAGAGACCCCCATCATCCTCGTATGCCAGACCGGCCAGCGCGCTGGGCGGGCGCAAGCAGTCCTGAAGCAGGCCGGTTACAGTGAGGTGTATTCGCTCGAGGGCGGATTGGCCGCCTGGCAACAAGCTGGCCTTCCGGTTGTGAAATAAAGATACGAGGTTGAAGTTATGGCGCACGTGGTCATGTACAGCACCACCGTCTGCCCCTATTGCGTGGCAGCGGAACGACTCCTTAAGCAACGCGGTGTCGAGCAGATCGAGAAAATCCTGATCGATCGCGAACCCGGCAAGCGCGAAGAGATGATGACGCGCACGAACCGCCGCACGGTTCCGCAGATTTATATCGACGAGCGCCACATCGGCGGCTTCGATGATCTGTCTGCGCTGGACCGCGACGGTGGCTTGGTTCCGTTGCTGGCTGCCTGATTCGGCGGCCCGGTCTGGCGACCTGCGCGCCACACAGAAACGCCCGGTTTTGACCGGGCGTTGTACTTTTGGGCCGGCTCTTATAGCGGGCCCCATTTGGTCATGTACCATACGCGTTTTGTGCGGCGGAGGCTTCCGCCAAGCACTGACCACATCCCATTTGAAGGCGAGTCATGAGCGACCAGCAACAGCAGCAACCGGGCCAGGATGGCCAGCCGTTCTTCAACATCCAGCGCGTCTACCTGAAGGACCTGTCGCTGGAGCAACCGAACTCGCCGCACATCTTCCTCGAGCAGGAACAGCCGTCCGTGGAAGTGCAGGTGGACGTCGCCGCTTCGCAACTGGCTGAAGGCGTGTTTGAAGTGACCGTCATCGGTACGGTGACGACCAAGGTGCAAGAGAAGGTCGCGTTCCTGGTGGAAGCCAAGCAAGCGGGCATCTTCGATATCCGCAACGTGCCGGCCGAACAGATGGACCCGCTGCTGGGCATCGCCTGCCCGACCATCGTGTACCCGTACCTGCGCTCGAACATTGCCGACACCATCGGCCGCGCTGGCTTCCAGCCGATCCACCTGGCTGAGATCAACTTCCAGGCCCTGTATGAGCAGCGTTTGACTGCCGCCATGGAAGAGGCACAAGCTGGCGGCAATGCTGGCCTCGTGATGCCGGACGGCTCGAAGGCTACTCACTAAGTACGAGGCGCACTGCGCCAGAGGCCCGCGCCAGCCGCACGCTTGCGCGGGCTTTTTTTTTTGCCCGACCTGTTGCTCGACTTTTGCCTGACCGATGTTGAATACGCGCATGCGAATTTCCGTTTTGGGTGCCGGTGCCTGGGGCACTGCCCTGGCCAGCCACGCCGCGCAATCGCACGACGTCGTGCTGTGGGGGCGCGACGCGAACCTCGTCGCGCAGATGGCCGCCACGCACATCAACGCACTGTATTTGCCGGGCATGGCGCTGCAGGCATCGTTGCATTTTTCTGCTGATTTGCAGGCCGCGCTCGACCATGCGGCGGGCGACGACGGACTCGCCGTCATTGCTTCACCCGTCGCCGGGCTGGCAGACCTGGCGCGCACGATTGCCGCGCACGGCGGTGTGCGCAACGTGATCTGGCTATGCAAGGGTTTCGACCCCGAAACCAGTGCACTGCCGCACGCCATCGTCGCCGATGTGCTGAAGGCGTCGGGCCGTACCGACCTCGCTGTCGGTGTGTTGTCTGGGCCGAGTTTCGCCAAGGAAGTCGCGCAGGGTTTGCCGTGCGCCATGACCGTCGCTTCGACCAGCGAGGCGCTGTGCAAGCTCACGCAGCGCGGTTTTCACCATCACGCGATGCGCGTGTACGCAAGCGATGACCTCGTCGGCGTGGAAGTGGGCGGTGCCGTCAAGAACGTCCTGGCCATTGCAACAGGCGCCGCGGATGGCCTGGGCCTGGGGTTGAACGCGCGCGCCGCTCTCGTGACGCGCGGGCTGGCTGAGATGACGCGCCTTGGCCTGGCGCTGGGCGGTCGGCCCGAAACATTCATGGGGCTGACCGGCATGGGCGATCTGCTGCTGACCGCCACCGGCGATCTGTCACGCAACCGCACGGTCGGGATGCAGCTTGCGCAGGGCCGCTCGCTCGACGACATCCTCCACAGCCTCGGCCACGTCGCCGAAGGCGTGCGCTGTGCGCGTGCCGTGGCCGCCCTGGCTCGCGCCAAGGGCGTGGACATGCCGATCACCTTTACCGTCTGCGAAGTCTTGTTCGAAGGGCTTGCTGTTGCGAAAGCGGTCGAGCGTCTACTGCAGCGCGACGCCAAATCCGAATCGGCGCGTTAGTCACGCCGCAATCAACGGCGCGTCTGGTCTGAATCAGGCGCCGCCCGCGAACCCGTTCTGGCGCCACGCTTCGAACACGACCACCGCCACGGTGTTCGATAGATTCAGGCTGCGGTTATCCGGCCGCATCGGCAGGCGAATCCGCTGGGAAGCGGGAAACCACTCGCGTCGCGCTTCCGACAACCCACGCGTTTCCGACCCGAAGACAAACCAGTCGCCCGGCTGGAACGCCATGCTGGCAAACGGCGTCGAGCCGCGCGTGGTGAGCGCGAACATGCGCGTGGGATCAGGCTGCGCAGCGCGCAGGAAGGCGTCCCAATCGGCATGCACGCGCATCGTCGCGTACTCGTGATAGTCGAGCCCCGCGCGGCGCATGCGGGCATCTTCGAGCGGAAAACCTAGCGGTTCAATCAGATGCAGCTGTGCGCCCGTGTTGGCGCACAGGCGGATCACATTGCCCGTATTGGGCGGGATTTCGGGTTCGACAAGGACGACGTTGAACATGATCGGGCGGCAGGGGGGAATTTCGGCGGCGAGCTTATCCACATTGGGAAGGGTTGTCACCTCGCCACAGCTTGGCACAGGTGGCGCGACACAATGTCGCATAAGCACGTAATCAGGGCGTGCGCAAGGCGACAACGTTGGTGACGCGGGTGGCGCCGGCGCGTTTGAGTTGCGTGGCAATCTCGCCGAGGGTTGCGCCGGTGGTCATCACATCGTCAACGACGCCGACGTGGCGCCCCGCGATGCGCGCAGGCTCGGCGACAACGAATGCACCGTGCAGGTTGGTCAGCCGCTCGGCACGGTCCAGCGTGGCCTGGGCGGGGTTGTCGCGCACACGGTGCAGGGCGTTGGCCTGGGCGGGAATGTCCAATTGGCGCGCCAGCCTGCGGGCAATCTCCCACGCCTGGTTGTAGCCGCGCGAGCGCAGGCGTGCGGGCGAGAGCGGCACCGGCAGAAGCACGTCCGGCAAGCCGCCGGGCGCAGCGGCGAGTGCGTTGCGCAATTGGTCCGCCAGCCAAGATGCCAACGGCAATTGCGCCCGAAATTTCAACCCAGTGACAAGGTGGTCAAGCGGCCAGCCGTAGTCGGCAATGACGACGGTGGCGTCAAAGTCGGGCGCGCCGGCCAAACAGGCGTGGCAATGTCGAGCGGCATGCCGTGCCTCCAGTGCGATCGCACATTGGATGCAGCGCCGCCTGTGCAGATGCGGGGCCAGATCGCCCATGCAGCCGCTGCAGACAAGGCCGCTCTGCACCGCGCCGCAAAGCGCGCAGGCACACGGCAACAGATGACGCAGGCCGGCACGAAACCATGCCGATAACGCGTGTTTGTGCATACAAAAAGCCGCTATCCAAGCCGATTTGCGGCCACTGCGCTATCGGACGGCGCCTCAAACTGCGGGCCGGTATACTTGGCAACCGCAGTATTCCGCCCGGTCTTGTCGATGTCTGATCCCGCTCTTGCTCGTCCTGCCGCCTTGCGGCGCGCCTTTGATCGCCGCGCCGCGCGTTTCGCCGACGTGGATTTCCTGCTGCGCGAAGTCGGCAGTCGCATGCAGGACCGGCTGTCCTACATCAAAGCCACGCCCACGCGTGCGCTGGATTTGGGCTGCGGCCTGGGACAAGGCTTGGCGGTACTGCGCGCGCAATATCCGGACGCACAGATCTGCGGGGTCGACTGGTCGTCCGCCATGCTGGCGCAGGCGCAGAAACTCGACCCGCAGCGCACCGATGCCGGGTGGCTCGGACGGCTTCTGAAGAAGCGGCCGGTCTTTGATTTTGCCCAGGCGGACTTTCGCGCGCTGCCGTTCGCCGGGGCGTCATTCGATCTGCTGTGGTCGAATCTCGCGCTGCACTGGGACCCGGCGCCGCACGCAATCTTTCCGGAATGGCACCGCATCACCACGGAGGGCGGGCTGCTGATGTTCAGCCTGTTCGGCCCCGACACCTTGCGCGAGCTGCGCAGCGCTCTGGCCGGCATCGACGCGGGCGTCCATACGTTGCGCTTTGTTGATATGCATGACATTGGCGACATGCTGGTGCATAGCCGCTGGTCCACGCCCGTCATGGACATGGAGCAGCTCACGATCACCTACGAAACGCCGCAGGCGCTGCTGGCCGATGTGCATTTGCTTGGCGGCATGGCTGGTTTGACGGATGAGGCGGGTCGCAGCCTCGCCGGCGCTGGTCTGCACACGCCGCGCTGGCGCCAGCGGCTATTCGACGCACTCGATGCGCAACGCAATCCCGACGGGCTGATTCCGCTCACCTTCGAAATCGTTTACGGCCACGCCTGGAAGCTTGCGCCGACCCAGCGGCAGGCGTTGGACGAGCAGGGCCGGGCGATGATTCCAATCGATCAGATCGGTCGCAAACCGCGCGTCTGAAACGGTTTTAATGCGGGAACGGCATTGGCTCCACGTTGTCAAGCCGGGACTTGCATAAAGGCGCTTTACCTTGTTTGGGGTCAATCGCGGCCATATAATGCGCCAGTTTGTCGCAGCAGTCCCCCCAAAGGCCTATCCCGTTTTTTGCCACGGGCGAACCGTTCGGGTATGCATCCGAGGCAGGAGTGGTTCAATGCACGACATTGAAACCGCGCTCCACCCAGCATGCGGCGCGTCCACCATCTCGGAATCGCCGCGCAAGAACTGGCTCATGAAGCGAAACTGCTCGCTTTCAACCTGCCAGATTGGCTGGTCCACTCCCTTGGTCGTCATTCCCCCGTTCGTAATCGCTTGGTTTTCTGTCTGGCAACGCGCGTGATTGGTGTTGCCTGACGCGGGGCTGGAGGTCGCGATTCTCGGATGGGCATTGCTGTACTATGCCCGCCACGCCTCCGATTATGGGCAAGTCAAGCTGGAGATGGCCGGCCCGTGATCTAGCAGGTGAGCGTCAGGCGGCGCAAGCTTGCGGACGAGCTTTCCCGGTGTTTGGGACACGGGCAACCAACCCAGGTCTCATGAGCCGCGCACCGGGGCAGAGTGGAATCTGTCAATTGGGTAGATAAAAAATGAAAATGTTGAATAAGACATTGGCAAGTTTGCTGGCGGCAGGCTCTCTCCTCGCCCTCAGTCAAACGGCCCTGGCAGTGGAAGACATGCCGGGCGGCCCCGCAGTGCGGCAGCTCAATCTCGCGCCTCCGGTCACCAAGATCGCCGCCGAGATCCATTGGCTGCACTGGATGATGCTGATCATCTGTATCGTGATCTTCATCGGTGTATTCGGGGTGATGTTCTACTCCATTTTCAAGCACCGTAAGTCGGTCGGCCACAAACCGGCGACGTTCCACGAAAGCACCACGGTTGAAATCATCTGGACCATCGTGCCGTTCCTGATCGTGATCGGGATGGCGCTGCCGGCCACCAAGGCCGTGGTCGCAATGAAGGACACCACCAATTCCGACCTCACCATCAAGGCCACCGGCTACCAGTGGAAGTGGGGTTACGACTACCTGAAGGGCGAAGGCGAGGGCATTTCGTTCCTCTCCACGCTCACCACGCCGCGTGACCAGATCAACAACCAGGCGCCCAAGTCGAACACGTACCTGATCGAAGTCGACAACGAACTTGTCGTGCCGGTCAATCGCAAGGTGCGCATCGTCACCACCGCCAACGACGTGATCCACTCGTGGATGATCCCGGCGTTTGGTGTGAAGCAGGATGCGATTCCGGGCTTCGTGCGCGACGCATGGTTCAAGGCTGAGAAGGTCGGCGTGTATCGCGGCCAGTGCGCCGAACTGTGCGGCAAGGAACACGCCTTCATGCCGATCGTGGTGCGCGTGCTTTCGCAGGACGACTACACCAAGTGGGTCGACGGCAAGAAAAAGGAAATGGCCGCCAAGGCCGATGACCCGAACAAGACCTACACGCTTGAAGAGCTGAAGTCGCGCGGCGAGAAGGTCTACACCGCCAACTGCGCGGTCTGCCACCAGCCGAACGGCAAGGGCGGCGGTCCGTTCCCGGCGCTCGATGGTTCGAAGATCGCGAATGGTCCGCTGGCTGACCACGTGAATATCGTCCTGCATGGCAAGAATGCGATGCCGCCCTGGGCTTCGGCACTCAACGATGTGGAAATCGCCTCGGTCATCACTTACGAGCGCAACAACTGGGGCAACCACACGGGTGACCTGCTGCAGCCGACGCAAGTGAAGGATGCGCGCGGCGGCAAGATGCCCGAAGGCGGCGGCGCCAAGACCGCTGCAACTGAATCCGCCGGCAAGGTGGCGTCCCAACAAGCGAACGCGGCCGAAGACCGCAACGCTGGCTGATTGATCGTCTGCGTGACGAACCGAACCCTAGGAGTTCCTCGATGAGCACCGCTGTTACGCACCCGCAAGATCACGCGCACGGTCATGGAGACGACCACGCGCACGACCATCCGCATGGCTGGCGCCGTTGGCTGTTTGCGACCAACCACAAGGACATCGGTACGCTGTACCTGCTGTTCTCTTTCATGATGCTGCTCTCGGGCGGCACGCTGGCCCTGCTGATCCGCCTTGAGCTGTTCCAGCCCGGCCTGCAGTTCTTCCATCCGGAGCTGTTCAACCAGTTCACCACGCTGCACGGCCTGATCATGGTGTTCGGCGCGATCATGCCGGCCTTCGTGGGCTTTGCGAACTGGATGATTCCGCTGCAGGTTGGCGCCTCCGACATGGCCTTTGCGCGGATGAACAACTTCAGCTTCTGGCTGCTGCCGCCTGCGGCGCTGCTGCTGGTGGGCTCATTCTTCGCACCGGGCGGCGCCACGGCTGCCGGCTGGACGCTCTATGCGCCGCTGTCGGTGCAGATGGGCCCGGGCATGGACATGGCGATCTTCGCGATCCACATCATGGGTGCATCGTCGATCATGGGCGCGATCAACATCATCGTGACCATCCTGAACATGCGCGCGCCTGGCATGACGCTGATGAAGATGCCGATGTTCTGCTGGACGTGGCTGATCACGGCGTACCTGCTGATTGCCGTGATGCCGGTGCTGGCAGGTGCGATCACCATGGTGCTGACCGACCGCCACTTCGGCACGAGCTTCTTCTCGGCCGCCGGCGGTGGTGACCCGGTGATGTACCAGCACATCTTCTGGTTCTTCGGGCACCCCGAGGTGTACATCATGATCTTGCCGGCGTTCGGTATCGTCAGCCAGATCGTGCCGGCCTTCGCGCGCAAGCCGCTGTTCGGCTACAGCTCGATGGTGTACGCCACGGCTTCCATCGCCATCCTGTCGTTCATCGTGTGGGCCCACCACATGTTCACGACCGGCATGCCTGTGACCGGCCAGCTGTTCTTCATGTACGCGACGATGCTGATCGCGGTGCCGACAGGCGTGAAGATCTTCAACTGGGTCGCCACGATGTGGCGCGGCTCGATGACATTCGAGACGCCCATGCTGTTTGCGATCGGCTTCATCTTCGTGTTCACGGTGGGCGGCTTCACGGGCCTGATCCTGGCCGTGGCCCCGATCGACATCCAGCTGCAGGACACGTATTACGTGGTGGCGCACTTCCACTACGTGCTGGTGGCCGGCTCGCTGTTCGCGCTGTTCGCGGGCTTCTACTACTGGGGTCCGAAGTGGTCTGGCTACATGTACAGCGAGACGCGCGGCAAGATCCACTTCTGGGGTTCGATGATCACCTTCAACCTCACGTTCTTCCCGATGCACTTCCTGGGCCTGGCTGGCATGCCGCGTCGCTATGCCGACTATCCGCAGCAGTTCGCCGACTTCAACGCCGTGGCGTCGATCGGTGCCCTGGGCTTCGGCCTGATGCAGGTGTATTTCTTCTTCTTCGTGGTGCTGCCGTCGTACCGCGGTGGCGAGAAGGCTGCCGACAAGCCGTGGGATGGCGCGGAAGGCCTCGAGTGGACCGTGCCGTCGCCGGCACCGTTCCACACCTTTGAAGAACCGCCGCACGTGAAGTAATGCAGGTGTCGCGGGGCAGGCTGCCGATACTGGCGCCGGCCCCGCGATCCTTCGGACAACGATGTCGAATCCAGAAAAAAGCCCAACGCCCGAGCAACGCGCTGCCAATCGTCGCCTGGGGTTCATCCTCGGCACGATCGCGTTGGTTTTCTTTTTGGGTGTGATTTTCAAGCGCGTGGTGTTCGGCTAGCCCGACAGGCGACGCGCTGATCGCCGAACCGAGATTTCGCGAGACCCCTATGAGCCAGACACCGGCACAGCCGGACCCGACCCAAAACGACAAAGTATTCGAGCGCGGCCTGAACCGGTCCATGCTCGGCAAGCTGGCCGTTGTGGTCGTGATCATGTTCGGCTTCGGCTACGCGATGGTGCCGCTGTACAAGAAGATCTGCGAGCTCACGAACATCAACGTGTTGAACACACGGGATGAAGATGGCGGCGCGCTGCGCAACTCGCAGGTCGACAAGACGCGCACGATCACGGTGGAATTCGATTCGAACAGCCAAGGGCCGTTCCGCTTCCGCCCCGTCAAGAACAGCATGGATGTGCACCCCGGCGAGATCAACCAGATCGTCTACGAGGTGGTGAACAAGGAGGGGCGTACGGTCGAGGCTCAGGCCATCCCCAGTTACGCGCCCAAGCAGGCAACCGAGTTCTTCAAGAAGATCGAGTGTTTTTGTTTCAAGCAGCAGACGCTGACGGCCAACGAATCACGCGAAATGCCGGTGGTGTTTGTGATTGATCCGGATCTTCCCAAGGACGTGAAGACGATCACCTTGTCCTACACTTTCTTTGAAATCCACGCGCCGTCGGCCATTGCGCCGGCGATGCCGAACAAGGGAACGTGAGGACATGGACGAACTGAAGGAAGCGACCAAGCGACGCGCATCATTCGCACAGACGATGAAGGCGGTGTTCTGGTCCTTCTTCGGTGTGCGCAAGGGTCGCGATCATGACCGTGACATGGCGCAGTTGAATCCCGTGCACGTGATCATCGCGGGCATTCTGGCCGCGGTCATGTTTATCGTTGTGCTGCTGTTGATCGTGCGGGCAGTTGTCGGTTGAGGATTGAGAAGGTTGAGGAGACGGCCCGCGAAGCATGGGCTGGGCAACATCGAGTGGATTCCTAAAAAAATAGAGCTGGAGAAAAAGAGATGAGTGCGAATCGAGCAAACGCTCCGTACTACTTCGTGCCCGGGCCCTCGCGGCATCCGATTACGGCAAGCCTTGGCCTGCTGATCGTGCTGCTGAGCTCCGCTGCATGGGTGAATGCTCAGCCGTGGGCACCGTGGACATTCCTGATCGGCCTGCTGTGGTTCCTCTTTGTGCTGCGTGCGTGGTTTGCCGACGCCATCTCCGAATCCGAGACCGGCAAGTACGGCGACCGCGTGGATGCCTCGTTCCGCTGGTCGATGAGCTGGTTCATCTTCTCGGAAGTGATGTTCTTCGCGGCGTTCTTCGGCGCGCTGTTCTATGCCCGCACGATTGCCATGCCGTGGCTCGGCGATCTGAACAACAAGCTGCTGTGGCCCGACTTCAACGCGCTGTGGCCGAACGCCGGCCCGGCCGGCACGGTGACGCCATTCACGACGATGGGTCCGTGGCCGATTCCGACCATCAACACGGCGCTGCTGTTGACCTCCGGCGTGACGCTCACGTGGGCACACCATGCGCTGCGTGAAGGCAAGCGCGCGCAGGTCATCCAGGGCCTGCTGCTGACGATCCTCCTGGGCTTCACGTTCATGGGCTTCCAGGCGTTCGAGTACATCCATGCCTATCACGAACTGAACCTGAAGCTGACCTCGGGTATCTATGGTTCAACGTTCTTCTTGCTGACGGGCTTCCACGGCTTCCACGTGACGATGGGCGCGATCATGCTGTCGGTGGTACTGGGCCGCGTGATCAAGGGCCACTTCACGCCGGAGCATCACTTCGCGTTCGAAGGCGCTGCGTGGTACTGGCACTTTGTGGACGTGGTGTGGCTGGGTCTGTACGTGGTGGTGTACTGGCTGTAAGGCAGTATGGGACTGGGGTGGCGCTGCGTCGCCCCGTAGCTCTGCCGACGACCGGCGAAGACAATGCCGCAGACGGGACACCGCTGCGGCGTTTTCGTTTTTCTGGCGTGAGAGATTTGCCGGTGGCTATTGGCCGAAGCGGATGCCAGTACTGTGAATCCACCCCAGCCGGTTCGCGACCAGGATGAAAATGAACAGCGCGATCGAGAAACCGACGCGGAACATCAACGAGCGAACGGTGCGGTTGCTGTGGCCTTTGTCCCGCATCAGGAAGAACAGCGCGGAGGCAAGGCTGCCGAGGATCAGCAGAAACGCAATGGCAACGACGATGCGCATGGAGGGCTGCGGGTTGGGCGATGAAGGGTTGGAAATGGCTGCCGAGCATTATCTCACCGAGGCCACGCAATGACCGTGCGCGTGCCGATGCGACGTTGGTTTGCGCCTGTCCCGATGCTGGCGGGTGTGGCGCTGATCGCGCTCACGTGCTCGCTTGGGCGTTGGCAGCTTTCGCGTGCGCACGAGCGCATCGAGCGGCAGGCCCGCATCGTAGCGCTGGAAAATGCGCCCGCCCAGCGCATCACTGCTCAGCCCGTGACGGCAGATTCAGTGATGTACCGGCCGGTGCTGCTGCGTGGAACGTTCGACGTGGCGCACACGGTGCTGCTGGAGAATCGCCCACACGTCACCAACGACGTATCGCGCCCCGGTTTCGAGGTGCTCATCCCGCTGAAGCTGGAAGGGGCGGGCGGGCGGGCGGTGTTGGTCAACCGGGGCTGGTTGCCGCGCGATCCGGCCGACCGCACGCGCATCGCGCCATACACCACGCCAGCGGGCGAAGTGCAGGTCGAAGGGATGGCGGTGCCACATGCCAGCCGGGTCTTCAGTCTGGGCCGCAAGGATGGCGCGGATGAAGTTGGCCAGCGACTTAGGCAGAATATCGACCTCGACGCGTTCTCGCGCGAAATCGGCGTGCCGCTCCAACCGTTTGTGGTGCAGCAGCAATCCGACGCGCAGGACGGCCTGGTGCGCGATTGGCCGCGTGCAGACTTGGGCGCCGACCGCAATTACGGCTACGCATTCCAGTGGTTTGCGATGGCAGCGGCGGTGCTGGGGTTAATGGTCTTCTACAGCGTGCGGCGTTATCGCCGCCTGGCGGGCACGTCCGGGCCCGCTTGAACACGAACTCGCGTTGCGGCTTAGTGCCGCAGCTGAATGTATTGGGAATCACATGGTGAATCAGGAATCCGCACCCGGCGCGCCCGGCACACTCGGGGCGTCCGAAGATCCGCGCATCGACGCGCGTACGCGCCGCGGCCGCTTGATGATGCTGTTCCTCCTGCTGGTGTGCGCCTCGCCGGTGATCGCGTCGTACCTTGCGTATTACGTCTTCACCCCGGCCGGCGGCAAGGCGGCATACGGCGCGCTGGTCGATCCGCAGCGCCCCATTCCGACCGGCCTGATGGTGCAGGACGAGCACGGTGCCGAAGTGCCACTCGCCAGCCTGAAGGGCAAATGGCTGATGGTGTCAGTGGATGCCAGCGCCTGCGACGACAACTGCGCGCGCAAGCTTTTCACCATGCGCCAACTGCGCATTGGTCAGGGCCCCGACCGAGACCGCATTGTCCCCGTCTGGCTTGTGACCGACCGCGGCGAAATCGACCCGCGCCTGATCAAAGCCTACAACGACGATTACGGCGCCGTGCGCTTCCTGCGCGCGCCCGAACTGCCGAAGAACTGGCTGGGCGACGGCAAGACGCCGCCCACGGATCATCTCTTCCTGGTCGATCCGCTTGGCAACCTGATGATGCAGTTCCCGAAAGATCCGGACCCGAAGAAGGTGCGCGGGGACATGGCGCGGCTCTTGAAGTACTCGCGCATCGGATAAGCCATGCTGCTGCAACTTGCTTCCATCGGCATCCTGATCGCACTGATCCCGCTGTGCTACGTGCTGGTCAAAGGCGATCGCAACAAGTACCGCAAGCTGGTGTGGATCACTGCTTTCCTGACGCTGGACCTGATCATGTTCGGCAGCTTCACGCGTCTGACCGATTCGGGTCTCGGTTGCCCGGATTGGCCGGGCTGCTACGGCACGTCCAACCCGTTCCACGCACGTGACGACATCCATGCCGCACAGGCCGCCATGCCGAGTGGCCCGGTCACGTGGATGAAGGCGTGGATCGAGATGACGCATCGCTACTTCGCGCTTGCTTTGGGCGTTCTGATCATCACGCTGGTGGTGCTCGCGTGGCTCAAGCGCAAGGAACTGAAGCAATCCCCGTGGTATGCAACGGCCGTGCTCGCACTGGTGTGTGTGCAGGGCGCCTTTGGCGCCTGGACGGTCACGCTCAAGCTACAGCCAGCCATCGTGGTGACGCACTTGCTGTTGGGCATGTCGCTGCTGGCCGCGCTGATCTGGCTCGGCTGCAAGAACGATGTGCCGCGGGTGGTGGATGAGCGTGGCGCGTCATTGCGTGTGGCAGCGGCCATCGGGCTCGTGCTGCTCATTGTGCAGATTGCGCTGGGCGGCTGGGTCAGTACGAACTACGCTGTGCTGGCCTGTACAGATTTTCCGCTGTGCAACGGCCAGTGGGTCCCGCCGATGGACTTTGTGCATGGCTTCACGTTCTGGCGCCAGCTCGGCAAGACCGCGGGCGGCGATTTCATCTCGCACGATGCGCTGGTCGCCATCCATTGGACGCACCGCGTGTTTGCAGTCGTCGTGCTGAGCTATCTGGCGTGGCTGGGCTTGCGCGCTCGTCGCATTGGCGGCATCGGCCGTGTCGCGACAGTGCTGCTCGTCGTGCTGGCCGTCCAATTAGCGACCGGCCTTTCGAACATCGTGCTGGGCTGGCCGCTCCTGGCTGCCGTGGCGCATAACGGCGGCGCGGCCGTGCTGCTATTGCTGATGGTGCGTCTGCATTACCTGATTGGGCTCGCACAAGCGCGGGCGCCGATGTCTGTGGCGGCTGCCGTCGTCTGAAAGCTGTCTGACCGTTTTTTATGAATACCGTGGCAACCCCAACAACTTCCACTCAACTTCCTGGCTGGCGAACGACCGCATCGCAGTATGCGGCGCTGACCAAGCCGCGCGTCACGCAGCTTGCCGTGTTCTGCGCCGTGATCGGCATGTTCCTGGCCACCCCGGGCATGGTGCCGTGGCCGGTGCTGATTGGCGGCGCGGTCGGCATCTGGCTGTTTGCCGGCGCTGCCTTCGCCATCAACTGCCTGGTCGAGCGCAAGATCGACGCGATGATGCGCCGCACGGCCTGGCGCCCCTCAGCCAGCGGTGAGTTGGGCACGCGACAGATCCTGGTGTTCTCGGTGGTGCTGGGCGGTGCGGGCATGTGGACGCTGCACGTGTTCGCCAACGACCTGACGATGTGGCTGACGTTCGCCACCTTCATCGGCTACGCGATCATCTATACCTTGCTGCTCAAGCCGGCCACGCCACAGAACATCGTGATCGGCGGGCTGTCTGGGGCGATGCCGCCGGCGCTGGGCTGGGCGGCCGTCGCCAACAGCGTGCCGGCCGAGGCTTGGATTCTGGTGCTGATCATCTTTACCTGGACGCCACCACACTTCTGGGCGCTCGCGCTGTACCGCCGTGCCGACTACGCCAAGTCCGGCCTGCCGATGCTGCCGATCACGCACGGCGAGAAGTACACGCTGCTGCATATCCTGCTGTACACGCTCATCATGATCGCCGCGACCATCCTGCCGTTCGTCTACGGCATGAGCGGCTATATCTACCTGGCGACGGCGCTGGTGCTCGGTTTCGGCTTTCTCTCGTATGCGTGGCGCATGTACCGCAAGTATTCGGACGCACTGGCGCAGAAGACCTTCCGCTACTCGATCATCTACCTGTCGATCCTGTTTGCCGCACTGCTGGTGGACCACTACTTCAAGTTCGGCCCCGCGCTCATGCAAAGCGCGGCGCTGTGACGCACAGGGCCGCCAGCAAGCATGTGCCGTTGGCGTTACGCTAGGCGGTCTGTTTCCAACACGATGACCATGCTTTCTTTCCGACACTTCCGCGCCGCGCTCTTCGCCATGCTGGCCGTCACCGTGATGGCGCTGACGGCGTGCAGCGACAAGCCCGCTTTCAAGAACCTCGACATCACCGGGTCCAAGAGCTTCGGCACCGATTTCTCGCTGACGGACCACACCGGCAAGCGCCGCACGCTCGAGGATTTCCGCGGCAAGGTCGTCGTCATGTTCTTCGGTTACACGCATTGCCCCGATGTCTGCCCGACCACGCTGGCCGAACTGCGCGCAGTGATGGACACCCTCGGCAAGGACGCCGACCGCGTCCAGGTGCTGTTCGTCACCGTCGACCCGGAGCGCGATACGCAAGACCTGCTGGCCAAATACGTGCCCGCGTTCGATCCGCGCTTCATCGGCCTGCGTCCGGCAAACGAAGCTGAACTGAAGAAGGTCGCGTCCGACTTCAAAGTGTTCTACAGCAAGGTGCCGGGCAGTTCGCCCGACAACTACACCATGGACCACACCGCCGGCAGCTACATGTTTGATCCAAAGGGCAACCTGCGCCTGTTCATCAAGCACGGTCAGGGCCCCGAGCCGATCGCCCACGACATCAAGCAATTGCTCGCCGACTGATCTTCGATCGTCGCACAAAGAAAAAGCCCGCCAGTTTGGCGGGCTTTTTTATGGCGGAGGCGGGCAGCTTAGGCGAAGGCCTGCAGTGCACCCTTCATCTTCTTCATCGCGGCCGATTCGATCTGTCGAATGCGCTCGGCTGACACACCAAACTCGTCAGCCAGCTCGTGCAGCGTCGAGCCGCCCGATCCGTCGTCGTTCACGTTCAGCCAGCGGGCTTCGATGATGCGGCGGCTGCGGTCGTCCAGCTTGGCGAGGGCGGCTTCGATGCCTTCGCTTTGCATACGGTCGTTGCCACGCGCTTCGATCACGCGGGTCGGCTCATTGTGCGTGTCCGCCAGATAGGCGATCGGAGCGAAGGATTCTTCGCCGTCGTCCATCTGGCCTTCGAGCGCGATGTCGCCGCCCGAGAGGCGCGTTTCCATCTCGCGCACTTCGGCGCCCTTGACGTTCAACTCGGCCGCCACGGCGTCGATCTCATCCGACGTGAAGGTCGCCTGCGCGTCCTGCTTGTGGCTGCGCAGGTTGAAGAACAGCTTGCGCTGGGCCTTGGTGGTGGCCACCTTGACCATGCGCCAGTTCTTCAGGATGTACTCGTGCATCTCGGCTTTGATCCAGTGCATCGCGTACGAGACAAGACGCACGCCCTGATCCGGGTCGAAGCGCTTGACGGCCTTCATCAGGCCGATATTGCCTTCCTGGATCAAGTCGGCATGCGGCAGGCCGTAGCCGAGATAGCCGCGGGCGATCGACACCACCAGACGCAGGTGCGAGAGCACCAGACGGCGGGCGGCATCGAGATTGTCGTTGTCGCGGTATTCGCGGGCCAGACGTTGTTCTTCTTCGGCCGACAGCATCGGCACACGGTTGACGCTTTGGATATAGGCGTCGATGTTGCCCAGATTGCCAGGGAACGCCAGCGCCCATCCATTACCGGCGTTGCCGGACGGCTGGGTGGCGATTGCGGAAACGGTATTCACGGGGATGACTGCGTTCACTCAGGACTCCTGTCGAAATCCAGTGGAGGTTTGGAAAGGCATCTTAGCACTCCAACCGGATGAGTGCTAATAGGACATTTTTGTCCGGTTAATAGTTCCCGTAAATCAAGGTGTATTCATCGATAGTGTGATGTTTGCGACGCAACAAAAAGCGTGTCATGTCCAGTCATAGACCGTGGCGGGGGTTATCGGTTCTCGACTATGCCGCCGTGTTGCGGCCGCGTGACTTAGCCCAATAAAGTGCGCGATCGGCTTCGCGCAGGGCGGCGTCTGGGTCACGCACTTCGGAGCCCGGGCAGGCGACACCAATGCTCGTCGTGACGTGCAGGACGGTATCGCCCGACAGATTGATGGGCGGCCGGATCGCGCCAACGATCTTCTGCGCGGTGTGCAGCGCATCATCCGGGGCGTCGATCGGGTCGAGCAGGATGATGAACTCGTCACCTGCGAGGCGGGCGACGGTGTCGGTGCGGCGCACGGCACGTTGCAGGCGGTGCGCGACCTCCACCAGCACAGCATCGCCGGCGGCGTGGCCGTAGGTGTCGTTGATGTGCTTGAAGTGATCCACGTCCAGATACAGCACGCCCAGCGGCGCGGGCAGGCGCTGACGGCGTTCCAGCGCGGCGCGCAGGCGCTCGTAGAGTTCGTAGCGGTTGGGCAGGCCGGTGAGGGCATCAAAGCGCGCCATGCGCGAAAGCTCCATCTCGCTGCGCTTGGCTTCGGTCACGTCCTGCACAAAGGCGTAGAAACCGCAGCGGCCGTCGCGCGCTTCTCCGGCATCGGGGACGAGCTGGCCGCGGAAATGCCGGGTGCGGCTGCGCGGGCCGGCGGTGTGCGGCTTTTCGTACCACGGCGCGGTGATCTCGAATTGGACGGATTCTCCGCGCTGGGCGCGCACCAGATACGGTGCCAGCAAGGCGTACGTGCCCGGCGTGAACACCCGTTCCGGCGTTTGGCCGCAGACCTCCTCGGGCGTGCGCTGCAGCCAGCGCGCATGCGTGACGTTGCAGAAGGTGAAGACGCTGTCGGGGTTGATGTGCGACACCAGCAGCGGCGCGTTGTCGAGCACGAGCTTGAGTGCGCGTTCACTGCGCGCCAGGGCCAGCTCGGCGCTCGTGCGGGCCGTCAGATCCTGCAGCACCGAGAAATAGCCGCGCAGCGTGCCGCGATCATCGTAGTCAGGAAAGTAGTGGCCGCTCAGGTAGCGGGGCACGCCGGTGCGCACGGACTGGATCTCGAATTGCACCGGGTAACCGGCCAGCACCTCCGTCATGTAGGGCAGCAGCGCGCGGTAGTCCTCGGGGGTGTAGATGTCGCGCACATGGCGGTCGAGCGTCTCATCTTCATTGCGGCCGAAGGCTTCGAGCAGCGTGCGGCTGGCAAAGCGGACGATGCCGTCGGGGTCGACATAGCTGAGCTGCGCGGGCACGTTGTCGGCCACCAGGCGCAGTTGTTCGCGGCTGGCGCGCAGGGCGTCACGGCGGCGCTCGAGGCTTTCGTTGGCGGTGCGCAGCGCGCGTTCGGACGCGGCCAGCCGGTTGGCAAACGGCCGCACCGTCAGACGGATGGCCAGCACGCTGCCGATCATCAGGCACAGCATGAAGGCCGCAAGCCGCTCGAACTGCACGCGCATCGGGGCGTACAGCTCGGCGCTGGCGATCTTGCTGATCAGTGCCAGACCCGTGTGGCCGATGGGCGTATAGCTGAACGACGTCGGCATGCCGTGGATGTCCTGCCACTGGCCGTAGCCGGCCTCGCCCGCCAACGCCAGGCGCGACGGCAGGGGCCGGTGGTCGACCGTGAGGGGCGGCAGCTCGAACACATAGGCATCGAAGCGCTGCGGAAACGACATGGCGCGGCCGCGCGCATCAAAGCCCGACATCGCCAGCGTTTCCGTCATCCCCGTACCGCGTTGGCTGTTGTAGCGGCCTGTCATATGGGCGAGTGGTTGCTCGGCGACCAGCCAACCGATCTGCATGCCGTCTGCCATGACGGGCGTTTCGGTGCGCATGGCAAAACCGTGTACCCATTGCAGCGTGACACGCTCGGGCGCGAGGCCGACGTGCAGCGGTATCGACAGTTCGGGTTCAAGCGTTTGCGTCCCCAGGCTGACGATGCCCTCGCCCGCGAGCGTACGCAGTTGCAGGTACGAGTAGCCTTGCTCGCGATACGCCTGCAGCGCACGCTCGCTGCGCAGGCGCGCTGCGTTGTCGGCCGGATGGCGCAGCACTTCCTGGATGTGCGTGGCGGCGGCCACCAGGCGGGGGCTTTCCGCGCGCATGGCCAGCAGTCGGTCGAACTCTTCAGCGTAGCTGGACAGGGCTCGCGCCCGTGTGGTGCCGAATGTCAGTGTGGCGCTATCCACCTGGATGATGAACGCCGTGACAGTGGCCCCCAGGCCCGCCAGCACCACACAGCCGCCGCTGATCCACACGATGGTGTCTTCCGGCGACAAGCGCAGGCGCAACAGGCCAGGATGCCGGGCTACCGCGGCGCACAGTGTGCCCGTGATCACCAGCAGCGAGCAGACGGCGGCCGCGTCCGGGGCGTGCCATCGCAGCCACGCCGGGTACAGATATTCGAGTGCCATGGCGCGGCCGAGCAGGTCGCCAGCGCAGAGCAGCATCGCCAAGCCGATGAGTCCCCAGAACCACTGCGCGCGGTGCGGTTTGCGCAGGGTGGGCACGAGGCTGAGAGCCGTCGCCGATGCGGCTACCGCCAGCGCGTGGCTGGGGTGCATGCCGCCAATCCATCCGGTCACCCATTGGCGGCCGAGCCAGGCGTGCAGGCCAGGAAAGTCCAACCCGATCGGCCATCCCGTGATCATCTCGGCCAGCCGCAGCGTGGACAGCACCGCCACCGCGCCGCCCAGCCCGCGTGCCGCCCGGTCTGCCCACAGGGCGTCTGGTAGCACCGCTCCAACGAGCAGCGCCCCCAGGCCAGCGCCCAACAGCGTCAGGTTGATCCCCGTGGCAAACACGATCAGCAGGCGGTCCGTGCCCAGCCTCACCGCCCATGGCCAATGCTGCAGCCAGCCGACCATCACGGTCAGCCCAATCAGGACGAGGAGAAAGCCGATGCCGCCGGCAATGGCGACAAGCGGCCGGCGAGTAACCATGCAGAGGACGCGTAAGCGGGGCGGTTTCAGGGCGGATGTCTTCTAACCGGAAGATCGGCGGAAAACCGCGCCGCTTGAGCGTTTCCACCCAAATGGGTGGGCTGAATTGCCATGTCTGCAATGTCGAGTGATCGAAGCGCCAATAAATGCGCTGCACTCCGCACATCGCGCCACCTCCCGTGCCTTCACGCAAGTTAGCTACACTGCCCGGACATCGCAGACACCGTTACAGGAGCCGTCAATGACCATCGTCGTCAGCAAGGACACCGAAGGCCTTTTCCGTCACAAGGTCACCTTCCCCGAAGGCGTGACCTACACTGACGTGCCCAAGCCGACGGGCGAGGGCAGTGCGCCCGATCCGCACGCCTACTTTGACGCGGCCCTGGCCAGCTGCAAGGCGCTGACCGTCACGCTCTATGCGCGCCAGCGCAAGTACCCGCTCGATTCGATCGACGTGGCCGTCGAGCACGACGGCAGCCAGGAGCGCCAGGGCCGCTACAAGCTGCGCACCGTGCTGACCCTGCATGGCGATCTAAGCGACGAGCAACGTGCCGACCTGCTGCGCGTAGCCGGCAAGTGCCCCGTTCACAAGCTGATGACCGAGGTGGAGATCAGCATCGACACCGAACTTGCCGAGCGCGCCTGAGGAGCTTTCCGCCATGACTTCCATTCAGCACATCATCGGCCCGCACGTGCGCGATCTGGGCGGTTTCTCGGTTAAGCGCGTGCTGCCCTCGGCGGCGCGCCAGACGGTGGGGCCGTTCATCTTCTTCGACCACATGGGCCCCGTGGATTTCGCCCCCGGCGAGGGCATCGACGTGCGTCCGCACCCGCATATCGGCCTGGCCACCGTCACGTATTTGTTCGACGGCAGCATGGTCCACCGTGACAGCCTCGGCAGCGTGCAGACCATCACGCCCGGCGATGTGAACTGGATGACGGCCGGCAACGGCATCGTCCACTCCGAGCGTTCTTCGCCCGAGGGGCGTGAAAAGGGCGCCCGCGTGCATGGCATCCAGACCTGGGTGGCGCTGCCGAAGAATCAGGAAAAGGTGGACGCCAGCTTCGCCCATCACGCCGCCGACACGTTGCCCAAGCTCGAATGCCCTGGCGTGCAGGGCGTAGTCATCGCGGGGGATGCGTTCGGGCTGACGTCGCCCGTGAAGGTGAGTTCGCGCACGCTGTATGTGGCGCTGGAACTGGCGGCCGGTGCGTCGCTGGTGATTCCGCCCGAGCATGCAGACCGAGGGCTATATCTTGTCGACGGCGCCGTCAGCATCGATGGCGAGGCGCTCGACCCGCAGCACCTCGCTGTGCTGGAACCTGGCGGTGACGTGACGCTCACCGCACAGGTGTCGTCACGCGTGATGCTGCTGGGCGGTGACCCGACCGACGGCCACCGCCACATCTACTGGAACTTCGTCGCCAGCAACAAGGCTGACATTGAAGACGCCAAGCAGCGCTGGGAGAACGACACCTTCGCCCACGTGCCGGGCGAGACGGAGCGCATTCCGCTGCCGTCCAAGTAAGACCGAGCGATCGATCAGGCAGCCTGCGCCGGTCGTGCACACCGCACGATCGCGCGGACCTGCTTGGCGATCGGCTCCGGCACCGGCTGCTTGCCGTCGAGCACCGCTTCAATCCACCGCGCCGTTGCCGCCACGTCCGTCCCCGCAGGCAATTCAGGCGGCGTATCGCTCGATCCTTCCACCGCCTCAATCACGGTTTCGTGTGATCCGTCGTGCAGCCACTCCACCGCGCTGCCGCGCCGTGCATCGGCCACGGTCTCGCCTTCGGTGCCGCGTGCGAGCAGCACATTGGCCGGATGGCGCAGGAAGTAATCAGTGAGCGTGTCGCGGTATTCCGGGTGTGTGTAGCTCACCAGCCGTAGCGCCTCGTGCGGTGCGTGTCCGCCAATGGGCTGCAGCATCTTCACCACCGTGTGGGCCGAATTGCGTAGGCCGACGATCTCGCGCTTGTCCAGCAGCGACGCCAACTCGGGCGATAGCACGTCAATCGGCACGAACGCCAGCCGATCGCTCTCCAGGCGCTCACGTGCTTCGTCCATGTGTTCGCAGACGGGCCAGCCAAGCGCTTCGAACAGCGCGGCCGTGGTGATGCGGCCGTCGAAGCGGCGAATGCCATGCACCAGCACCGGCACCCCTTCGCGCGCCAGCAGCTTGGCCAGCAACGGCACGAGGTTCGGCTGGCGGCGGGCACCGTTGTAGCTGGGGATGACGACCGGCAACGCGCGCTCAGGCGTGTCCGGTGCCGGCAGCGGCCGGCAGTGCGCATGCGAGGCTTCCAGCATGCCGTCGAGTTCTTCCGGGGTCTCGCCTTTGATGCGGTAGGCCATGAGGATGGCGCCGAGCTGCACGTCGGAGATGCGGCTTTCCAGCATGGCGGTGAAAAGCGCGCGGGCGTCGTGCTTGACCAAGGCACGGGCGCCGTCTGCGCCGCGGCCGATTTCCTTGATGAAGCGGGCGGCGGGGAAGGGGCCGGTGGAGAGGGCGTCTTCAGCGGCGTTGTCGGGGAGGATGGGGGGAGCGGGCATTGTTCATGGCGCGGGTGATTGGCTTGGGGTTGATCATAGCGCTGTGGATTCTGCGCTGGCGCCATGGGGTGGTTTTTTTGCGTCCTGTGGTGCGTCCCTTGTTTCAGCCCCGGCAGGGGGGAAAGGGAGGCAGACCACCAAGGCCAAAACCCAGACCCAACAACAGACCTCAAGCCGCCTCCGCCACCGGATGCCGCTGCTTCCGATAAAGAAAATCCAGCACCGCGGTCCGACAAGCGTGATACGCCGGATCATCCGCCAACGCCATCCGATCCCGTGGCCGCGCCAGCTCTACCTTCAACACTTCACCGATGGTGGCAGCTGGTCCATTGGTCATCATCACGATCCGGTCAGCCAACAAAACAGCTTCATCCACGTCATGGGTGACCATCACCACCGTGCTGCCGGTGGCGGCAACAATCTTCAGCAGCTCATCCTGCAGATGCGCGCGCGTGAGTGCATCCAGCGCGCCAAAGGGCTCATCCATCAGCAGCACCTTCGGCTCCATGGACAGCGCCCGCGCAATCCCCACCCGCTGCTTCATCCCGCCGGAGATCTCGTGTGGATGCTTCTGCTCAGCATGCGTGAGCCCCACCAGCGCCAGCGCCGCATGCGTGCGCTCACGCAATTGGGCCTTCGTCTCGGTCTTGCCAAACACACGCTCGACGGCGAGATACACGTTGTCAAAGCACGTGAGCCAAGGCAGCAGCGAGTGGTTCTGAAACACCACCGCCCGATCCGGCCCTGGTCCGGCGATCTCCCGTTCGGCCAGGATCAACCCACCCGTGGTCGGCCGCGTGAGCCCGGCAATGAGATTGAGCAACGTCGATTTGCCGCAGCCCGAGTGGCCGATCAATGCGATGCACTCACCGCGCGCGACGGTCAGGTCGATGTCGCGCAGGGCAACGAACGGGCCCCTCTTGGTCTTGAACGTCTGCCCGACGTTTTCGATGCGCAGGAATTTGTCTGTCATGGCGATCCCCCCATTTACCTCAAACCGCGTCGTATGAGAAGCGCCGTGCAATCGCCAGCAGCGCGTGCTCCAGCAGCAAGCCCACCACCCCAATCACGAAGATGGCGATGACGATGTGCTCGACCTTCAGGTTGTTCCACTCGTCCCACAGCCAGAAGCCGATGCCGACACCGCCGGTGAGCATCTCTGCCGCCACGATCACCAGCCACGCGGTGCCGATGGACAACCGCACGCCCGTCAGCATGTACGGCAGCACGGCGGGAAACAGCACGCGCGTGAACACCTTCCACTCAGACAGGTTCAGCACACGCGCCACGTTCAGGTAGTCCTGCGGCACGCGCGTCACGCCCACGGCGGTGTTGATGACCATCGGCCAGATCGAGCAGATGAAGATCGCCCAGATGGCCGCCGGGTTGGCCGACTTGAACAGCAGCAGCCCGATCGGCAGCCACGCCAGCGGCGACACCGGCCGCAGCAGGCTGATGATGGGCGAGGCCATCGCATTCAGAAACGCAAAGCGCCCGATGATGAAGCCCGCCGGAATGCCGATGACCGCGGCCATGCCGAAGCCCGCACCCACGCGCGCCAGCGACGCCAGCACGTTCCAGCCCACACCTTGGTCATTCGGGCCATTGCGGTAGAACGGATCGGCAAACAGTGTGACCGCCGCTTTCCACGTCACCGCCGGTGTGGGCAGCGCCGGGATGGCCGAGGCGATGCCCTGCCAAGCCAGCACGAACAGTGCGAAGCCCAGCGCGGGCGGAAAACCTTTCACTACAGCTGCAACAAGCCAGTCGCGCGCAACCAAGCGGCGACGTTCAGGGGCGGCGTCGGACTGCACGCCGGACAACGTTTTGACGAGCGTGTTCATGTCGGGCTCCATCGACGTGAAGGACCGCAATCGGAAAATCAGGAGGACAGCAGCGTCAGGCTTTCAGCTTGAAGCCGTCGGCATACGCGGCGGGGTTCTTCGCATCCCACACCACGCCGTCGATCAGCTTGGCGGTGCGCATGTCGCTCTTGGGCAGCGGTGTGCCGGTGGCGGTCGCCGCCTGCTTGTAGATGTCGACGCGGTTGACCTGCTTGGCCACGGCCAGGTAATCCGGATGCGCCTTCAGCAGGCCCCAGCGCTTGTGCTGTGTGAGGAACCACATGCCGTCTGACAGGTATGGGAAGTTGACCGCCCCATCGTGATAGAAGCGCATCGGGTCCGGGTCGTCCCAGGTCTTGCCCAGGCCGTTCGAGTAGCGGCCCAGCATGCGGTCGAGAATGATGTCCATGTCGGTGTTGACGTAGGACTTGGCAGCGATGGTCTCTGCCGTCTTGCGGCGGTTCGATGCCGACGCATCGATGAACTTGCTTGCCTCCAATACCGCAGCCGTGAGCGCGCGTGCCGTGTTCGGATACTTCTGCACGAACTCCGCCGTGGTGCCCAGCACCTTCTCCGGATGGTCTTTCCAGATGGCCTGTGTGGTCTCGGCGGTAAAGCCGATGTTGTCGGCAATCGCGCGGGCGCCCCACGGCTCGCCCACGCAGAAGCCATCCATGTTGCCCACGCGCATGTTGGCCACCATCTGCGGCGGCGGCACGGTGATCGCCTTGGCGTCCTGCAGCGGGTGGATGCCGTGCGCGGCCAGCCAGTAGTACAGCCACATCGCGTGCGTGCCGGTCGGGAAGGTCTGCGCGAACACATATTCGCGCTTGTCCTTCGCCATGACGGCCTTCAACGACGTGCCGTCCTTGACGCCTGCTTCCTTGAGCTTGGATGACAGCGTGATCGCCTGGCCGTTGTTGTTGAGCGTCATCAGCACGGCCATGTCCTTCTTGGGGCCGCCGATGCCGAGCTGCACGCCGTAGATCAAGCCGTAGAGCACGTGCGCCGCATCCAGGTCGCCCGACACCAGCTTGTCGCGCACGCCGGCCCACGAGGCTTCTTTCGATGGCGTGATCTTGATGCCGTACTTCTTGTCGATGCCCAGCGTGGACGCCATGACCACCGAGGCACAGTCCGTGAGCGGGATGAAGCCGACCTTCAGCTCCGTCTTCTCGGGCGCATCGGAGCCGGCGGCCCAGGCGCCGGCACGCACCAGCGGATCGATCAATGCCACGGCACTGCCTCCTGCAATCGTCGCCGCGGCTTTCATGATGCTGCGGCGCTTGGGGTTGATCGGATTGACGAGGGCGTCGGTCTTGTCTGGCGCGGCCATCCATGGCTCCAAAGAAAAGGCGTCCCGACGCGCGCTATCGCCCATCGCAGAGGAGGGGTCGCAGAGCTGTGCGTCGGGACGCCGTTGTCCCATGCCGATACCCACGTTGGCATCGGCTTCGCAGCGACACTTGCAAGGGGTATGCCAACGTTGAGCAATGGGGCTCGGCGTTCCGAGTTCAGAGCTCGGCGCGCGAGGCTTTTAACTCGGCGGTTGAGGTTAGGAACTCAGCGCGTGAGGCTTTTAGCTCGGCGGTTGAGGTTCGGAACGCGGCGCGTGGGGCTTTTGGCTCGGCGGTTGAGGTCCGGAACTCGGCGCGTGAGGCTTTTAACTCGACGGTTGAGGTTCGGAACTGAGCCTGTGAGGTCCGGAAAGCCGCGCGCGACTGGTGCGTTTCCAGCGCCGGAGTTGTGCGACGCACCAAAACTGGGCGGTGGCCCGACCGCTCAACTGGCCATTACATCGATGACGCGTTGGGCGGCTTCCACCAGCTTGATGTTGCGGTCCATGGCCATTTTGCGCAGGCGCTTGAAGGCGTCGTCTTCCGACAGGTTCATCTGCTTCATCAGCAGGCCCTTGGCGCGTTCGAGCACCTTGCGCTCGGCCAGCTGCGTCTTGGCGGTGTCCAGTTCGGCGCGCAACGCACTCTCGTGCTCGAAGCGAGCGTAGGCCACGTCCAGCACGGCCTTGACGCGCGTGGGCTTGATGCCGTCGACGATGTAGGCCGTGATGCCGGCGGCAAACGCCGTCTTGATGCGTGTGGCGTCGTCGTTGTCGGTAAACAGCACGATCGGGCGCGGCGCGTGCTGTGTGGCCACGCAGACGTGCTCGATGGTGTCCCGCGCGGCCGATTCGGACGCGACGATCACCATGTCGGGCTGTGTCTCTGCAATGCGCTCCGGCAGCGTCAGGTCGGCATCCGCCAGGCCCACGTCAACAAAACCGGCCTCCGCAAGGCCGGCGCGGATCAGCTCCAGGTTGATCTGTTCAGCATCGAGCGGATCGCGCACGAGCAGCACGCGCATCGGCGCGGCCGGGTGCAGGGCGGCGGGCGGGGCAGATGGGGCGGGCGGTTTCGTTTGCATGGTGCAAAGTGGGGCAGGGTGCACGCCACTCATGCAAGAACCGCGCCGGGCCGGTGCGGGTGTATTCTCGCAAACTCGTCGGTCGCCGGGGGGCGGTGGCCGCAGTGTCCCCACCTGTTCCAATCCAGCTTAGTCCCAGGAGACCCGCATGACCGAGTTCGTCGTCACCCCGCCCGCCGTCAATGGCATTCCCGTCCGTGGCGGGCATGGCCAGTTTCCGGTGCGCCGCGTGTATTGCGTCGGCCGCAACTACGCCGCCCATGCCCGCGAGATGGGCTCCGACCCCGACCGCGAACCGCCGTTCTTCTTCTGCAAGCCGGCCGACGCCGTGCGCTACATCCCCGACGGTGAGACCGGCCAGTTCGTCTACCCGACCGAAACCAAGGACTGCCACTACGAGATCGAACTGGTGGTCGCCATCGGCACGGGGGGCCGCGACATCTCTGTGGAAACCGCAGCCAACCACATCTACGGTTACGCCGTCGGCCTGGACATGACGCGCCGCGACCTGCAGAACGCCGCCAAGAAGGGCGGTCGCCCGTGGGAAACCGGCAAGGCGTTCGACGGCTCGGCACCCATCGGGCCGATCGTCCCGGCCAAGGATGTCGCCCACGCAGACAAGGGCGCCGTCACGCTGTCGGTCAATGGCCGCGAACACCAGCGCGGTGACCTGTCGGACCTGATCTGGTCGGTGCCGGAAACCATTGCGTATCTGTCGCGCCTGTTCGAACTGCGCCCCGGCGATCTGATCTACACCGGCACGCCCGAAGGCGTCGGCCCGGTCGTCGTCGGCGATTTGATGGTCGGCAAGATCGACGGCGTGGGCGAGCTGCATGTGAAGGTCATTTGAGCGGAAGAGTCAGAAGCCATGTCGATCAAGCTGTATAACTACTTCCGCAGCTCGGCGTCGTTCCGTGTGCGCATCGCCCTGGAGTTGAAGGGCTTGCCGTACGACTACGCGCCGGTGCACCTGCTCAAGGGCGAGCAGATGGCGCCCGACTTCGTCAAGCTGAACCCCGACGCGCTGGTGCCCGTGCTGTGCGACGGCAACGACGTGCTGAACCAGTCCTTGGCGATCGTCGAATACCTGGAAGAGACACATCCCGAGCCCACGCTGCTGCCGGGCTCGCCAAGCAACCGCGCCCACATCCGTGCGATTGCGCTGGCCATCGCGTGCGAGATCCATCCGCTGAACAATCCGCGTGTGCTCAAGTATCTGAAGAACACGTTCAACGTGGAAGAAGAGGCGCGCAACGACTGGTACCGCCACTGGGTGAAGCTGGGGTTTGCAGCGTTGGAGACGCGGCTGTCGGCGTCACCGCTCACGGGCGCCTACTGTGTTGGCGACACGCCGACGCTGGCCGATGTGTGCCTCGTGCCGCAGGTGTTCAACGGCAAGCGGTTTGATGTGGCGGTGGAGGATTACCCGACGCTTGCGCGCATCTTTGAGCACTGCATGGCGCAGGAGGCGTTTCAGAGGGCTGCGCCTGGGGTGCAGCCGGATGCGGTTTCCGCGTAAGCAGTAAGGATTCCGGCGTCATTGCGACGCCGGGTTCATCGTTTATCCCAACAACGCGTCAGCAAATTCCCGCGCAGAGAACGGCTGCAGGTCTTCAACCTGCTCACCCACGCCGATGAAGTACACCGGCACCGGACGCTGCCGTGCGATGGCAGCCAGGATGCCGCCCTTGGCAGTGCCATCCAGCTTGGTGACGATCAGGCCCGTGAGGCCCAGCGCTTCATCAAAGGCTTTGACTTGCGCGAGGGCGTTCTGCCCCGTGTTGCCATCGATCACCAGCAGCGTTTCGTGCGGCGCCGTGGCCATCGCCTTGGCGGTCACGCGGCGCACCTTCTTGAGTTCTTCCATCAGGTGCAACTGCGTCGGCAGGCGGCCGGCGGTGTCGGCCATGACGATGTCGATGCCGCGTGCGCGTGCGGCGTTCACCGCATCGAAGATCACGGCGGCCGGGTCGCCCGATTCCTGCGCCACCACCGTGACGTTGTTGCGCTGACCCCAGATCACGAGTTGCTCTCGCGCGGCGGCGCGGAACGTGTCACCCGCGGCCAGCAGCACCGATTGGCCGTAGGTCTGGAAGTGCTTGCACAGCTTGCCGATGCTGGTCGTCTTGCCGGCGCCGTTCACGCCCGCGATCATGATCACCATCGGCTGTTCGCGGCCGAGCACCATGGTTTTTTCCAAGGGGTGCAGTAGCTCGACCAGCAAGTCGCGCAGGGCGGTCTTCACGCCTTCGGCGGTTTCGATGCGCTGAGCTTTGATGCGGCGGCGCAGTTCGCCCAGTAGGTATTCGGTGGCGTCGACACCAGCGTCGGCCATCAGCAGCGCGGTCTCCAGCTCTTCGAACAGCGCTTCGTCCACCTTCACGCCAACGAACAGCGTGGTCAGGCCCTTGCTCGTCTTCGACAGGCCGGAGCGCAGGCGCGACATCCAGCCCTTGCGGGCCTGTTCGATCACGGCGGGCGTGGGCACGGTCTCGACATCGTCGGTTTGCACGTCGAGTGCAGGCTGCACGGCAGGTGCGTCCGGCACGGCAATGTGAGCCGGGAGGGCGACAGGTACGGGAGCAGGCGCAGCGACGGGCTGGGGGGCTGCAACCGGGGCGGGTACGGGCGCGGGGGCAGGGATGGCAGCCGGGGCAGGTGCCTGCGCGGCTTCAGGCGCCGCTGCGGGCGTGGGTTCGGCGGCCGGTTGGGGCTCTGCCTTGCGCTTCTTCCAGAAACTAAACATCGTAAAAGGCAGTCTATTTCGCCGTTAGAATCAAGCGTCGAATTTTATCAGACAGCCCTTATGCGCTCTTCCATGCGAATCGTTTCAAACCGGGCTCGGTCGCGAGTCTGGCAATTGGCTGCGACGGCCCTGGCGGCAGGCCTGCTGGCCGGCCATGTTGGCGCGCAGGAACTTGCTGCTGCGCCCGGGCGCCCGGTGGCTACCGCCAGCGGCGCCAAAGTGGGTGCCAGCCAGTCCGACACGCACGAATACAAGCTGCCCAACGGGCTCCAACTGATCGTCAAGGAAGACCACCGTGCCCCCACCGTGGCGCACATGGTCTGGTATCACGCCGGCAGCATCGACGAGCACAATGGCACCACGGGTGTCGCCCACATGCTTGAGCACATGATGTTCAAGGGCACCAAGGCTGTCGGCCCCGGCGAGTTCTCTCGCCGCGTGGCAGCCCTGGGCGGCCGTGAAAACGCCATGACCACGCGCGACTTCACGATGTATTTCCAGCAGATCGAGAAGTCGCACTTGGCCGATGTGATGGGGCTTGAAGCCGATCGCATGGCCAATCTCCAGCTGACCGACAAGGAGTTCAAGCCGGAGATGAACGTGGTGAAGGAGGAGCGCCGCATGCGCATCGACGACTCCGCCCGTTCCACCGTCTACGAGCAGATGCTCGCCACGCTGTTCAACGCCGCGCCGTACCGGAACCCGACCATTGGCTGGCCGGGCGATCTCGACACGATGACGGTGCAGGACGCGCAGAACTGGTACCACGCCTGGTACACGCCCAACAACGTCACCGTGATCGTCGCGGGCGATGTCAACCCCGATGAAGTCTTCCGCCTCGCGCAGCGCACCTACGGCAAGCTCAAGCCGCATGCGCTGCCGCGCCGCTACGCGCAGGAAGAGCCCAAGCAGATTGGCGTGAAGCGCATCTGGGTGAAGGCGCCTGCCGAGAACCCGTATGTTGTGCTGGCATACAAGGTGCCGCGTTTGATCGATGTGGAAAAGGACGTCGACCCGTACGCGCTGGAAGTCCTGTCGGCCGTGCTCGATGGCTATGACAACGCGCGCCTATCGAGCCAGCTCGTCAAGGGTGAAAAGCGTATCGCCGACGACGTCAACGCCGGCTACGACGGCCTGAACCGCGGCCCCTCGATCTTCCTGATGGACGGCACGCCCGCCGACGGCCACACCACCGCCGAGATCGAACAGGCCCTGCGCGCGCAGATCGAGCGCATCGCCAAGGAGGGCGTGACCGATGCCGAACTGAAGCGCGTCAAGGCGCAGGTTGTGGCCGCCCAGATCTACAAGCGCGACTCGGTGTTCGGCCAGGGCATGGAGATCGGGATGAACGAGATGAGCGGTCTGTCGTGGCGGTCCATTGATCGCCAGCTTGAGAAGATCAAGGCCGTGACGTCGGCGCAGATCCAGCACGTGGCGCAGACGTATTTCAGCGAAGACAACCTCGTCGTCGCCACGCTGCTGCCGCAACCGATCGATCCCAACAAACCGGCGCGCAAGCCTGTTCCTGGCATGCGCGAAGAAGGAGGGCTGCGTTGATGCGCGCCATGTCTCTGACCCTGAAGACGGCGCTGGTCGCCATTGTTGCCGCGGCGGCGCAGAGTGCTCTGGCCGCGCTGCCCATCGAACACTGGACGGCCCCGACCGGCGCGCGCGTGTTTTTCGTGCCGAGCCCGTCGATCCCGATGCTCGACATCAATCTCGACGTGGATGCGGGTTCGCGCTACGAGCCAGCGGCGAAGGTTGGCCTCGCCTCGCTGACGGCCGGCATGCTCGACAAGGGCGTCGCCGCGCAGGGCAACGCACCCGCGCGCGATGAAGCGGCAATTGCCGATGCGTTTGCCGATGTGGGTGCGAGCTTTGGTGGCGGTGCGGGCGGCGATCGCACAAGCCTGCGTCTGCGCACGCTGTCCGACCCGAACGAGCGAGGCCCGGCCATCGCGCTGATGACGCAGATCATCTCGGCGCCGACCTTCCCCGACGCCGTGCTCGCGCGGGACAAGCAGCGCCTTGTGGCGGCCATCCGCGAATCGCTGACCAAGCCGTCGGTGCTGGCCGAGCGCGCGTTCGGCAAGGCCATCTACGGCACGCATCCGTACGGGCAGACCGCTTCGCCGGAAACGGTGGAGAGCATCACGCGTGACGACATCGTGCACTACTACCAGGCCAACTACACGGCCAAGCGCGCAGTGGTGACGCTGATCGGTGCGATCAGCCGTAAGGAAGCCGAGGCCATCGCCGAGCAGATCACGCGCGGCCTGCCCGCTGACGGCGCCACGCCGCCGACGCTGCCCGATGTGAAGATGCCCCTGGCTAAGGCCGAGACGATCCGCATTCCGCATCCGGCGCAGCAGGCGACCATCATCCTCGGCCAACCGGGCATTGCGCGCGGCGATAAGGATTATTTTCCGCTGCTGGTCGGTAATTACGTGCTCGGTGGTGGCGGTTTCAGTGCGCGCCTGACCAACGAAGTGCGCGAGAAGCGCGGCCTGACGTACAGCATCGGCAGCTACTTTGCGCCCGCCGCGCAGCCCGGTCCGTTCGAGTTGGCGCTGCAGACGCGCAAGGACCAGACCGAAGAAGCGTTGGGCGTCGTGCGTGACACCGTTGCCAAGTTCGTCGCCGATGGCCCGACCGACGCGGAACTGAAGGCCGCCAAGGACAACCTCGTCAACGGTTTCCCGCTACGCCTGGACAGCAACCGCAAGCTGCTGGACAACGTGGCCAACATCGGCTGGTACAACCTGCCGCTCGACTATTTGGACACGTGGACGCAGCGCATCGCGGCTGTCACGCGTGACCAGGTGCGTGCGGCATTCCAGCGCGCGCTGCAACCGCAGACCATGGCGACGATCGTGGTGGGCGGTCCGGGGAAAGTCGCTGCGAACTGACGCACGGCGGCTGAATCCGAAAAACCGGCGGCATCTCCCGCCGGTTTTTGTTTGCGCTGGCACTACAATCGCGCCCATGGCACCTCGTACCTCAAAAGGCCCTAAGGCCAAGACCACCACGTCGCATGCGCGCGCACCGCAGCAGGTTCGCATCATCGGCGGGCAATACAAGCGCACGCCGCTCCCGGTGGTCGACGCCGACGGCTTGCGCCCGACCAGCGACCGCGTCCGCGAAACCGTTTTCAACTGGCTCGGTCAAGACCTGACCGGCTGGCGCTGCGCAGATATCTTTGCCGGCACTGGCGCGCTCGGCTTTGAGGCGGCTTCGCGCGGCGCTGCGCACGTGACGCTCATCGAAAACCACGCCCCGGCCGTGCGCGCGTTGCACGCCATCCGCGACAAGCTGGGCGCACGTATGGTCGACATCGTCTCCGGCGACGCCTTTGCCTGGCTCGCTCGCCAGCCCGATGCTGCGCTCGATGCGGTGTTCATCGATCCGCCGTTTGCACAGGACTGGACGTTGCGGGCATTGGAAGCCGCAACCCGGGTGGTCAAGCCAGGAGGCGTGATCTACGTTGAAGCGGCACAGGCGTTGGTGGATGCGAGTACTGATTCACATGGCGACGAGCCGACCGCCGGTATCGCGTTGCCTGCCGATCTGGTGCTTCACAAACACCTGCGCGCCGGTGCGGTGCATGCACATTTGCTGCTCCGCAAAAACGGTTAAACTACGCCGCTCGCAACCGATGCATGAGCATCGAGCGGCACCCGCAACGCCGGTGCCCTCGGTCGGTATCGGTGGCCCAGGCGGCAGGCTCGGGACCTGCCGCGCTCGATAACGCAATGGTGTCCGAATGCAGTACCGGCGCGGCCATGTCCCACGCCGACGCTTGCGGATGCTCTTTTCCCCTTGGTGGAGGAACCATGGTGATCGCGGTTTATCCCGGCACTTTCGATCCGTTCACGCGCGGCCACGAAGACCTCGTGCGGCGTGCGTCCAATATCTTCGACGAGCTGATCGTCGGGGTGGCGCAGAGCCCGAACAAGCGGCCGTTCTTCGCGCTGGAAGAGCGCATCGAGATCGCCCGTGAAGTGCTCGGCCATTACCCCAACGTGCGGGTGGAAGGGTTTTCCGGCCTCTTGAAGGATTTCGTTCGCAAGAACGGCGCGCGCGTCATCGTGCGGGGCCTGCGTGCCGTGTCGGATTTCGAGTACGAATTCCAGATGGCCGGCATGAACCGCTACCTGCTGCCGGACGTGGAAACCATGTTCCTCACCCCGTCGGATCAATACCAGTTCATCTCGGGCACGTTTGTGCGCGAAATCGCCGTGCTTGGCGGTGATGTGAGCAAGTTCGTGTTCCCGTCGGTCGAAAAGTGGCTCAAGGAAAAGACCGGCAAGACGGAAGGGTCGGGGAAATCGGAATAAAATGACGCTTTGGCGAGCGCTGGCTCGCCGGCCATTTCAAGGAAGGCATCATGGCGCTCATAATCACCGATGAGTGCATCAATTGCGACGTATGCGAGCCTGAGTGCCCCAACGGCGCGATTTCGATGGGCCCGGAGATCTACGTGATCGACCCGGGCAAATGTACCGAATGCGTCGGCCACTTTGACGAGCCTCAGTGCCAGCAGGTCTGTCCGGTGGATTGCATTCCCAAGGACCCGGCCCATGAGGAAACGCACGAGCAGTTGATGCAGAAGTACACCCAGCTCATCTCAGCACCACCACGCGCAGCGTGAGCACACAAAAAAGAGACGGCTTTGGCCGTCTCTTTTCATTGGTACCTACCGTTCGTGGGCATTACGTTTACTGGATCGGCAGCAGATCTTCCGGCCCTTCGTACGCATAGCCCGGTTCGCAGACGATGCGGTAATGCGGGTAATGCGGATGCAGTGGGCGCGGCACGATGGGTGTGGGCGCCAACGGTGCTTGCGCGAACGGCTTCGGGCCATTGCCAGGTTGGCGTAGCGCGCCAGCAGCCGGCGCGGGAGGTTGGCGGATCACCGGCATCGGCGTCGGATAGGGTTGCGGGTATGGCGCCGGGTACGGCAACGGCCCCACGTAGACGCGACGGCAGTAGCGAACGCCTTCCTGCGCAACCACCACTTTCTGTCGTTGCTCGCGGCGCGCCTGTTCGGCAGCCTGTGCGGCCATCTGGGCTTGGCGGGCATCTTCCGCTGCCTGCGCTTTTCGGCGTGCCGATTCCATCTGCTGCACTTCGGCGGCTTCGGCGCTAGCGCGTTCGCGGGCAGCCTTTTGATCGGCGGCGCTGGGCGTGTTGTCGATCATCGGCACGGGCTGCGCGCGCGTACCGCAGGGGTGGTCAGAATAGGTCGTCTGGCCGTTTTCGCTGCAGCGATACACCTGCGCTTGCGCCGGCAGACTAGCCGCCAGGCCGAGCGCCAGACCCGCCAGCACGGCGGCGCGTGAGGTCAGTATGGCGAACCGTGTCATGGCGGTGTCCTCGGTGTTGGCGGATCAGCGTGCGGTGTGCAGGCGCATCATGGCTTTCTCGGCGTTGCCGGCAATCAGCTCGGGCAGCGCATCCAGGCTCTGATCGATGGCGCGATCGATTAGGTCCTGCTCTTCCTTGCGAGGCGCCTTGAGCACGAAGTTGGCAACGTCATGCTGGCCGGACGCTGCGGTGCCCGGCGGCAACAGGTTGCGCGGGTGGCCGATGCCCAGCCGCAGCCGCCAGAACTGTTGCGTGGTCAGATGTGCCGCAATGTCCTTCAAGCCGTTATGGCCACCGGAACCGCCACCGAGCTTGAGCTTGACAGCGCCGGGTGGCAAATCCAGTTCGTCATGCACGACCAGGATTTCATCGGGCATCACTTTGTAGAAGCGGGCAAGCGCCACGGTGGCCAGGCCCGAGCGGTTCATGAAGGTTTGCGGCTGCAGCAGCCACACCTCGTTGCCCCAAAGGTTGGCGCGCGCTGCATAGCCGTGAAAGCGCGTCTCGTTGCGCAGCGTCACGTTGCCCATGCGCGCGAGTTGGTCGACCAGCCAGAAGCCGGCGTTGTGTCGCGTCGCCGCATATTCGGCCCCCGGATTGCCGAGGCCGACGATGAGTTTGATCATGCGATTCGTATCAGGTTGAGGTGCAGGAAGCGCCCCTTGATCGTACAAGCATAGCTGCTTTCCGCAGCCTGGAGGCTGTGCGGCGCGCGCCGCTCAGGCAGAAAAAAAGCCCGGCGAGACAGGCTCGGCGGGCTTCTTTCGCTCGCACCGAAGTGCGAGGGGCGGCAACTTAGGCTGCCGGCTTGTCTTCGCCTGCAGCAGCGCCTTCTTCGGCGGCAGCGGACTTCTCGCCAGCCGGCACGCTGATGTTGGCAACAGCCGGGTTCTCATCGCCACCGTGGGTGAGGATGGTCACGCCCTTCGGCAGCTTCAGGTCAGCGATGTGCAGGGTCTGGCCGATTTCCAGCGTACCCAGATCCACTTCGATGAACTCGGGCAGGTCGGCCGGCAGGCACGACACTTCAACGTCGTTCAGGATGTGGTTCACGATACCGTGGCCCAGCTTCACGCCAGGAGCAGTTTCCTGATTCATGAAGTGCAGGGGCACCTTGACGTGGATCTTTTCCTTGGCCGACACGCGCTGGAAGTCGACGTGCAGAACCAGTTGCTTGAACGGGTGCAGTTGGAAGTCACGCAGCAGCGCCTTTTCCACCTTGCCAGCCACTTCGATGTCGAGGATCGACGAGTGGAAGGCTTCCTTCTTCAGCGCGTGGTACAGCGCGTTGTGATCGAGTTCGATCAGCTTCGGCTCGGCGCCAGCGCCGTAAATGATGGCCGGCGTCTTGCCGGAATTGCGCAGGCGGCGGCTCGCACCAGTGCCCTGAACGCTACGCTCGAAAGCGACAACTTTCATGATTGCTCCAAACGAAAAAGACGACTCGCGACCAAGCCGTCTGGTGAACGGGGCGCCATATTGCGCCCCGCAGACACCGCAGAAGTGCCGTCTAGTCGACGTTTTCTGCAGTAAAGCCTTGAATTATAACAGTAAGCCGCTCGGGTGCTGAATCATTCCGCAAACAGCGACATGATCGAGTCACCGCGCACGATGCGGGTGAAGGTTTCGGCCAGCAGCGGCGCCGTCGAGAGCTGGCGGATCTTGCCGCACTTGATGGCGTCTTCGCGCAGCGGAATGGTATCGGTCACGACCACTTCGTCGAGCGCCGAGTCTGCGATGCGGGCAGCTGCGCCACCCGACAGCACCGGATGCGTGCAATACGAAAACACTTGCTTGGCGCCGCGCTCCTTGAGGACCTGCGCGGCCTTGCACAGCGTGCCGCCGGTATCGATCATGTCGTCCATGATCACGCAGTTGCGGCCGTCGACTTCACCGATGATGTTCATCACCTCAGCGACGTTGGCCTTCGGGCGACGCTTGTCGATGATCGCCAGATCCACGCCGAGTTGCTTGGCGAGTGCACGTGCGCGCACCACGCCACCGACGTCAGGCGACACCACCAGCAGGTCTTCGTAGTTCTTCTTGCGCAGGTCTTCGAGCAGGATCGGCGACGCGTAGATGTTGTCGACCGGGATATCGAAGAAGCCTTGAATTTGGTCAGCGTGGAGGTCCATCGTCAGCACGCGCTCGACGCCGGCGACTTCCAGCATGTTGGCCACGACCTTGGCCGTGATCGCCACACGCGCCGAACGCGGGCGACGGTCCTGGCGGGCATAGCCGAAGTAGGGGATGGCGGCCGTGATGCGGCGGGCAGACGCGCGCTTGAGCGCATCGACCATCACCATCAGTTCCATCAGATTGTCGTTGGTCGGGGCGCAGGTGGATTGCAGGATGAACACGTGCTTGCCGCGCACGTTCTCCTGGATCTCAACCTGGACTTCACCATCGGAGAATCGGCCGACGAGGGCCTTGCCTAGGGGAATGCCTAGGTGCTTGACGACAGCTTCGGCGAGTTTCGGGTTGGCGTTGCCGGTAAAAACCATCAAGCCTTCGCTGCTCATCGGGGCACCTGTTTTTCGACTTCAGACGCGCCGGTTAGTTAAAGCACCAACCGGGCTATTGCTGGAAACATGAGGAAGAAAATGGCAGGGGCGGAAGGATTCGAACCTACGCATGCCGGAATCAAAATCCGGTGCCTTAACCAGCTTGGCGACGCCCCTACACAACCTATTGGTTACCGCCTCCATTGCAGAGGCGATAACTGCAAACCTTACACAGCAAATCCTGCGAGCGGGTGATGCGTCAGACCTGCCGCATACCGACCTTCCCATTCGGAAGGCACCTGATCCGCTACCGCTTGCGCATGCTCGACGTTGTCGAACGGAGCAAACACGCAGGCGCCGGATCCGGTCATTCTTGCCAGAGGGCTGAATTGACGCAGCCAGACAAGTGCTCGGGCGATTTCGCCGTATTTCCTTTCCGCCACCGCTTGTAGGTCGTTGCGACCGTAAGCGAAAACAATTTGTTGGTCAGGAAAGTCCGTAATTATGGTGAGTGGCGTATCGCGTGTCAACCCTTCATCGGAAAAAATTGCGGGGGTGGGCACATGCACGCGTGGGTGAATCACCACGAAGGCAGCCGGCGGCAGCGTGACGGGCGTGAGTTCTTCGCCGATGCCCTCTGCGAAGGCGTTCTGGCCGAACACAAAGAAGGGCACGTCGGCGCCGAGCTTGAGGCCGATCGCCATCAGTTGCGTGCGTGGCAGATCAAGGCCCCAGAGGCGATTGAGCGCGAGCAGCGTGGTGGCTGCATCGGACGAGCCACCGCCAATGCCACCACCCATCGGCAGACGTTTCTCGATGGCGATGTCGACGCCGTAGGTGCAGCCCGTTTCCGCTTGCAGCAGACGCGCGGCGCGGATGACGAGGTCATCATCGGCGGGCACGCCCGGAATATCGGTGATGCGCACGAGGCGGCCGTCGGTGCGGCGCGTGAAATGGAGCGTGTCGCACCAGTCGATCAACTGGAAGACAGTTTGCAGCAAATGGTAGCCATCGGGCCGGCGGCCGACCACGTGCAGGAAGAGGTTGAGCTTGGCGGGCGCTGGGCAATCACGCAGCTCGACGGGTGCGGAAGACATGACGAGCGAGGCGTTACTGGTCGAGCACGAGCCGCACCGAGAGCGGGCCATTGGCGCCCTGCGGGCGATCAAGGTCGAGTCGGCGGATGCTGACCTTGGCGCCGTCGGAATTGTTTCCGTCGTCAGTCCAGGCGACGTAGTGGACAGTCCAGCCGTTCTGCTCGATGGTTTCGGGGCGCGATTGCGCATCACGTGCCACGCGTGCCGGTGTGCCGGGAGCGGGGCGGGCGCGCAGCCAGTCGCGCAGGCCGGAGACAGGCAGCGAAAAGCCGAGCGCATCCTGCATCAGCGTGTCGACTTCGGGGGCGCGGCGCGGCGGCTGGTTCGGCAGCTCAAGCGTGGCGCCCTGGTTGCTCTGGCTGACGATGGCCAGCGTCTGGCCCAGCGGCGACATCAGCTCAAGCTGCACGTCGGGTCCGCGCTCACGCCAGAGGAAGTTGCCGACGGCGCTTTGCTCGGCGTTGTTCTGCGTGTAACGGGCTGAGAAGCGACCCTGATAGCGCGTGATGGAGGCATCGGCGTCTTGCGTGCCGGCGAAGAGATCGTTAGCTGGCCGCAAGCTTGCGCAGCCGCTGAACAGCGCGCAGCCAGCGCCGAGCATCAGCGCGCCAAGCGCGCGCGTGAACCGCATCGCCATCAATTTGCACTCACGGGAACATTGGGCACCGGCTGACCGAAACGGCGCAGCGTGTCGCGCAGCGTGGTGTCGTTCACGTCGAGCTTGGACGCTTCGGTCCAGATCTGGCGCGCGTCGTCCTGCTTGCCCGATTGCCACAGCACTTCGCCCAGGTGCGCGCCGATTTCGGCTTGCGGGGCGGCAGCCCACGCCTTGCGCAGGATGTCTGTGGCGGCGGGCAGATCGCCGCGACGGTATTTGACCCAGCCCAGGCTGTCGGCGATGTAGGGATCATCCGGCGCCAGCGACACCGCTTTCTCCAGCAACTCCTGCGCTTCCTGCAGGCGCACGTTGCGATCGGCCAGCGAATAGCCGAGCGCGTTGTAGCCGATGGCCTGGCCGGGGCGCAGGTCGATCACCTTGCGCAGCAGCGTTTCCATGTTGTCGTAGTGCCCGTCGTGCTCTTCGAGCATTGCCAGTTGGTACGTATACTCGACGTTGTCCGGGTCGCTCTTGAGCAGCTCGTTGACGCGGGCCCGGGCGCGGCCGTAAGCCTTGGCGTCCATCAGCATGCCAATTTCTGCCTGGCGGATGCCGTCCATCAGGGCCTGGCGGCGCGGGCCGTCGGGCACGTCTTCGGAATCGGCGACGAGCTCGTCGAAGGTCTGTTGTGCCTCGTCGATGCGGCGCAGCTTGCCGAGCAACTGGCCGCGCTTGATGCCGGCTGCCAGCGCGGTCTGGCCATCGGCGTCGCCGTTGGCGGAACCGGTGATCTTGTCGACCCAGCCCAGCGCGCCGGCGTAGTCGCGTTTTTCCTCGGCCAACTGGGCGAGGCCCTGGTAGCCAGGTTCGGGGCTGAGGGTGGGCGACTTGGCGGTGGCCGTGACGTATTCCTTCAGGTAACGCTCGGCGTCATCGTACTGGCGCTGCTGCAGGTTCAGCAGGCCCAGTGCAAGCGTGATGCGCGCATCGTTGGGCGCGATCTTCTTGAGCGTTTCGAATTCAGCGCGCGCCTTGTCCTGCTGATTGCGCACGAGGTACATGCGTGCGAGCGCCAGGTGGCCATCGATGGAGGCTGGCGCGGCTTTCAGGAAACTGCGCAGGCCGGCGATGGCGGCATCGGGGTCGCCGTCGGCACGCAGTTCGGCAGCGAGGATGGCGGCGTCTTCATAACCGGGGCGCAGCTTGAGCGCGGTGTCCAGTTCCGTCAGTGCGCCGGGAACATCCTTGGCGGCAACCTTCGCGCGGGCCAAGGCCAGATGCGTTTCGGGGCGCTGCATGTCATGCGAGGCGATGCGCTGCAGCGCGCCTACGGCACCCGCCGGATCGCTGCTCTTGGACATCTGCTGCTGCAATTGCAGCAGGGCATCGGCACGCTGGCCGGGCGAGACCTTGTTCAACTGCGCCTGCAGCATCGGCTCGACTTCCGACCACTGGCCCGTCGCCACCAGCAAGAGTTGCTGCACCTGGCGTGCCGGCATGGAGGTTGGCGACAGTTCCACCCACAGGCGCGAGGCGGTCAGCGCTTGCGCGGGGGAGCGCGTCAGAAACGCGATTTCCGTGGCGCGCTGGGCAAAGCGGGGGTCGCGCGTGTCCTGTGCGAGCGCGAGGTAGGTGCGGTACGCCGGCTCGACCAGCCCACGCTGCAGCGACACTTCCGATGCCAGCACGCGGTACATGATGTCTTCAGTAAGCGCGACGCGCGGCAGATCGGTGCGCTCCGAGCTCGGCAGGCCGGTGCGCGGGCGCGAGCGTTCAATCTGGATGGCTGCGCGGCCGCCCGTACCGCCTTCCTGTGCCGCCTGGGCAAGGAGCGGGGCGCCAGCAACCGACTGCGACGACCAGGCCGGCAGGCTCGTCAGCCCTCCCGCCACCAGCGCGGCCAGAAGGGCCGTTCGGCTGCGCAGGAATCGCCGCGGGCGTTGCGTCGCGGGCGAACGGGAGAGGGCGTGAGGCATGGTCTCGAAGCTCCGGATGGGGGTTCGGGGCATTGTAGCCTGACCGCTACAATCGCCCGCATCGTAAAAAAGGTTGGAGCAGCACATGGGATGGAGGTTCGATGCCTGAGTTGCCGGAGGTCGAGGTCACTCGCCTGGGTTTGCTACCGCATATTACGGGGCGACGTATCGTGCGCGCCGTGGTGCGCCATCACGGCTTGCGCTGGCCCATCGATCCGGCGTTGCCGGAGTTGCTCGCGGGCTTGACTGTCACGCGCTTGCTGCGCCGGGGCAAATACCTGCTCATCGAATGCATGCCCGCGGTGGAACAATCCGGCCGCCGCGCTGGCACCGCGGGCGGCTGGTTGCTCATCCATCTTGGTATGACGGGCACCTTGCGTGTGCTGGAGGCGCCCGTGCCGCCCGGCCCACACGATCACGTCGATATCGAACTCGCCGATGCAACCGGCGTATCCATCACACTGCGCTATCGAGACCCGCGCCGCTTTGGTGCCATGCTCTGGCACGCTGGGGACGAAGCCGGGTTGGCCGAACACCCGCTGCTGCGCAATCTCGGCATTGAGCCGTTCGACGCGCGATTCGACGGCGACTGGATGTTCGCCCGCACGCGCGGGCGCCGGGTTGCCATCAAGTCGGCGCTGCTGGCGGGCGACATCGTGGTCGGCGTGGGCAATATCTATTGTTCGGAGAGTCTGTTTCGCGCCGGTATCCGGCCGACCACGGCGGCGGGCCGCATCAGCCGGCCACGCTATGCGGTGCTCGCCGAGGCCATTCGCGCTACGCTGGCCGATGCCATCGCGCGTGGCGGCAGCACGCTGCGCGACTTTGTCGGGTCAGACGGACAAAGCGGCTACTTCCAGCTCGAAGCCTTCGTGTACGACCGCGCTGGTCTGCCGTGCCGAGTGTGCGGCACGCCAATCCGGCAGATCGTGCAGGGGCAGCGCTCCACTTTCTACTGTCCGACCTGCCAGCGCTGATCGGTCTGCCAAGGGCATCGAAAGCCGCCTGAAAACGTGGCGCTGGAGCGATCTGGCCGCCATTTCGCAAGGTTTTTGAAGTGGGGTGTCCGGCCGCCGATGGCATCCCGCAACACTTGACTGCCCGGGCTGGGGAACCTTGTGGAAAGTTCGCCCGGAAGCTGGCGGTTCGCTGTATCGTTCCACCTAAATTTGTGCATTTCTGTGCCGTAATTGGGCGGAACAGCAATGTCGAGGGGCGCGCGCATTTTTCGCGGTCGGGTCGCGCACACAATAAGACAGAACGATGAACAACACACTGAGCACACAGTTCGAGCAGTACAGCGCCTGGCGCGCTTCGGTACTGCAGTCGGTGGGGGAATTCCAGGACTGGCTGCAAGCCCAGGAGCTGTACGACGCGCAAGCTGACATGCGCGCACAGCGCATCCGCGGCGTCCTGCGCAGCGACAAGCTCAAGGTCGCCTTCATTGCCGAGTTCTCGCGCGGCAAGAGCGAGCTGATCAACGCCATCTTCTTTGCGGACTTTGGCCGCCGCATCCTGCCATCGTCGGCGGGCCGGACCACGATGTGTCCGACCGAGCTGATGTACGACGAAAGCTATCCGCCGTCGATCCGCCTGCTGCCGATCGAGACGCGTCTGCATGACGCATCGACGGCCGATTTTCGCGATGCGGGCAGCCACTGGCTGTCGGTGCCGCTCGATCCGTCGTCGCCCGAGGGCATGCTCGAAGCATTCCGCCACGTGGTGGAAACCGTGCGCGTGCCCAAGGAAGAAGCCGAGCAGTTGGGTCTCTATAACGACGCCGATCCTGACGCCGCGTTCTCGGTGGATGCCGCCGGCACGGTCGAAGTGTCGAAGTGGCGTCACGCGATCATCAATTTCCCGCACCCGATGCTCAAGCAGGGACTGGTGATCCTGGACACCCCGGGCCTGAACGCCATCGGTACCGAGCCGGAACTGACGCTGCGCCTGATTCCGGATGCGCATGTCGTCGTGTTCGTGCTGGCAGCGGATGCCGGCGTGACCAAGAGCGACCTGGAACTGTGGCGCTCGCATGTGGGCGGTGGCCAGCGCAAGGGCTGCATCGCGGTGCTCAACAAGGTCGACGGCCTGTGGGATCCGCTCAAGTCCGAAGAGGAAGTCGAGAGCGAAGTCAGCCGCCAGATCATGACGACGGCGCAGGTGCTCGATATCGATGTCGAGCGCGTGTATCCGGTGTCGGCGCAGAAGGGGCTGGTGGCCAAGGTCAACCATGACCATGAGCTGCTGGCCAAGAGCCGGCTGCCGGAGCTGGAGTCGGTGCTATCGGATCAGTTGATTCCGCAGCGTCGCGAGATCGTGACCGAGCAGGTTCAACTGGCCGTGAAGGACATGGCCACCGGCGCGCAGCAACTGCTGCAGATGCGCCGCCGCGACATCGTCGAGCAGTTGTTCGAGCTGCGCGGCCTGCGCGGCAAGAACCACACGATGGTCAAGCACATGCTGATGCGCGTGCAGGGCGAGAAGGAAGAGTTCGAGCAGAGCATCGCCAAGTTTCAGGCGCTGCGTACGGTGTTCGGCCGGCACAGCGCAGAGATCATCAAGAGTGTGCAGCTCAAGCAGATCCGCTCGACGATGCGCGAAGCACGCGAGAAGATGAAGGAGCGCGTGTTCTCGCGCGGTCTGCGCGACGACATGGACAAGCTCTTCGGCCACCTGACGGGCCTGGTGCGCGATGCCGCTAACCGCATCGACCAACTGCACCAGATGGTGGATGGCATGTACAAGAAGTTCAACGCCGAGCACGGCTTCACGCTGTCGCCGCCGCTGCGCTTCCTGGGCACGCGCTACGACGCCGATCTGAAAGAGACGCTGATGCTCGCGCACAACCACTTTGGCGCGTTCAGCTTCCTGACGCGTCCGAAGCCGCAACTCGTGCACGGCGCATTCTCGACGGTGGCCAGCCGCGTGTTGGATACCTTCCAGGACATGAACCGCGACATCGAGATCTGGCTGAAGTCGGTCATGACGCCGCTCGAAGCGCAGGTGCGCGATCATCAGAAGCAACTGCGCAAGCGCGTCGATTCGATCGAGCGCATTCATGAGGCGACCGATACGCTGGAAGCGCGCATCACCGAACTCGAAGCGCTGCTCAATACGCTGGATGAGCGCAGCGGCACGATCGCCCAATACACCGATCGCATTCTCGCGGCCGGAACGATTCTGGAGCGGCAGTCGTTCGCGGCTTGACGCATAGCGTTGTTCATGGAGAAAGCGCCTGTGGGCGCTTTTTTCGTTCTGGTAGGATCGCCGCCAGCGCGCATCTTCGGCTCGCCGTTTCCTCATCACACGCATGACCGCCACCCCTCGCCGCACGCGCCGCGCCGCGCAACCTGCTGCCGTATTGCCTTCGCTCCCCGATGATTTTGCCGTGCGCGTCATCGCATGGCAGCAGCGTCATGGCCGCCACCATTTGCCGTGGCAGAACACTGGCGACGCGTATCGCACGTGGCTGTCAGAGATCATGCTGCAGCAGACGCAGGTGAGCGCGGTGCTGGGCTACTACGCACGCTTCATCGAGCGCTTCCCGACCGTGCAGGCGCTGGCCGCTGCGCCTGCAGACGATGTGATGGCTGCGTGGGCCGGTCTCGGTTACTACACGCGTGCGCGAAACCTCCATCGCTGCGCGCAGATCGTGGTGGTGGAGCACGACGGCATCTTCCCGCGCGATCCCGACGTGTTGGCGACGCTGCCGGGCATCGGCCGCTCGACCGCGGCGGCCATCGCAGCGTTTTCGTACGGCGTGCGCGCGGCCATTCTGGACGGCAACGTCAAGCGCGTGTTTGCGCGTGTGTTTGGCATCGATGGCTTTCCTGGCGACAAGCGCGTGGAAGACACGATGTGGCGCATCGCCGAAGCCGTGCTGCCGCCGACCGAAGGCATTCAGCCGTACACACAGGGTTTGATGGACCTGGGGGCCACCGTTTGCACGCGTGGCAAACCGGCATGCCTGACCGGCGAACGGTCCTGTCCGCTCGAATCGCTATGCGAAGCGCGCAGTACTGATCGCGTGATGGAACTGCCCGTGCCGCGTCCGCGCAAGACGATACCCGAGCGTGCCGCGACACTTGTTATCGCCCTACACGCCGACGCGGTCCTGCTGCAGCGTCGTCCGCAACGCGGCATCTGGGGTGGGTTGTGGTCTTTGCCGCTGGTGGGCGAGATGGACGACGTGCTCGACGCGCATCCGTTGGAGGTGGGCACCGTGCGTCGTGCCGCGCAGGCATATGGCGCGGTCTCGACCGTGGAAATGGCTGGCGCGCTCACGCACACCTTCACGCATTTCCGCCTGCATATGCACTTGCTGCGCGCGGAGATCGCCACACCCGTCGCGCTCAATGACGACTGGCGTTGGGTACCGCTCGCGCAACTCAATTCAGTGGGATTGCCTGCGCCGGTGAAGTTGGCGCTGGAGACGCTGGTGCAGCCAAGTCTGATCTAGCCAGACTGATCTGGCTCGGCTGAAGCAGCATCACAGAATGTGATGCTGCTTCATGTAGCGATGGACGATCTCGATGCGCATGCCGGCGTCCATCAGTTCCATCAGCTTCTGCTTGGCCTTGAGCGGCACCGGCAGCAGTTCGCACAATCGATTCGCGACCCAGCTCGGGCTGGACCACTCATAGGGTTCCGCCATCGGGACGTTGCCATCTTCGCGTGATCCGAGTGTGGTGATGATGCGGCGCAGGGCACCCACGCAATCGTCGAAAAGTTCGCCCTTGCAGTCTTCCACGTCTGCGCCAATGGGCTCGACCGTGCCGCGCATGAGGCCGTCGGGCGTAGTCTCGAACGACAGCACCTTGAAGCGCTGCGTGCCGCGCACCTTGATCATCAGCAGGCCGAGCTGCTCCATGTCGCACTCGACGATGTGGGCGATGCAGCCCACGTCGACCGGTACGGTCGTGCCGTCTGTGGTGGCCACTTCGTTGCCGCGCTCGATCAGGCAGACGCCGAACGGCGTCTTGTCGCGCAGGCACGTGCGCACCATATCGATGTAGCGGGCTTCGAAAATGCGCAGCGGGAGAAGGCCGCCGGGAAACAGCACCGTATGCAACGGAAACAGCGACAGCTCGGTGGGCAGCGGCGGCAGCGGCGAGAACGGTGAGAGAGCGATGTCTTCTTGCATGGACGGACTTTGAGCAGGCGGCAAGATTTTCGCGTGGTGCCGCGCAAGAAGCCGCATCCAAATGAGGCTGGCCGGCGCGCGGGCTGTGTCTGGCGCGCGGTTCAGCCGTCTACGGCCAATTCGCGGTGGCGGACCAACACATTACCATGCGCGCGAAAGTACGTGGCAAGCCGTTCCGCGATGTACACGGAACGATGCTGGCCGCCCGTGCAGCCGATCGCGACGGTCAGGTAGCTGCGGTTGTCGGCGATGAAACTCGGCAGCCACTTTTCCACGTAGGCGCGAATGTCCTCTGCCATCGCAAGCACCATCGGCTGGCTTTGCAGGAAATCGATGACGGGCTGGTCGCGCCCGGTGAGTGGGCGCAGTTGCGTGTCGTAGTAAGGGTTGGGCAGCGAACGCACGTCGAAGACGAGATCAGCATCGGTCGGCACGCCATGCTTGAAGCCGAACGATTCGAACATCAACGTGATGTCATGCGGCTCGTCGCTGATGAACTCTTTGATGTACGCGCGCAGGGCGTTCGTGCGCAGCGTGCTGGTGTCGATGCGATGCGCCGGATCGGCCAGCGGGCTGAGCAGCTCGCGCTCCATTTCTATCGCTTCGATGAGCGAGGTGTCGAGGCCCTTGGCAGCCGCCTGCACATTGGCGGCGCTATCAGGGCGGCCGTTACGGATCGACAGCGGATGCCGACGGCGCGTCTCGGAATAGCGCTGCACCAGCGCGTTCGTACTCGCTGTCAGGAACAGCATGCGCACGTCGTGTTCCTTGCGCAGCACGGTGACCGTCTCAGGCACCTTGCGCAGCGATTCACGGCTGCGGATGTCAGTGGCCACACCCAGATGCGTATAACCCTGGTCCGACAGATAGCGCGCCAGTTCGGGGATGAACTGCGCGGGCAGGTTGTCGACGCAATAGTATCCTGCGTCTTCGAGCACGTTCAGGGCGACCGATTTCCCTGAACCCGACATACCGGTGATGAGAATGATCCGCATGCCGCGAGGATAGCATCCCTGTATTGCAAAGCAGCGACCAGTAAAAAAGGCGACCGATCTGGCCGCCTTTTTTAAACGAAGCTAAAGGGATGCTCAGCCCTTCGAGAGGCACTCCTTCTGGGCGTTCTTGTAGGCGTCACCCTTCTTGCCCTTGTTGGCCTTGGAGCAGGCGGCCATCTTTTCCTGCTGCGTCATCGGTTTGGCGGCGGCAGCCGGCTTGTCAGAGAGGCAGCCTTTCATGAAAGCCTTGCGCTCGTCGCCCTTCTTGCCGGCGGCGTCCATGTTGCATTGCTTCATCTTTTCTTGCTGCGAATTCTTGGCTGCCGGAGCGGCAGCAGGTGCGGCCGGCGCAGCTGCCGGTGCGCTGCCTTGGGCGAAAGCCTGGCCGGCCATGAATGGGAGCGCCAGGGCGCAAGCGGCAATCAGTTGTTTCATCGTCGTGTTCTCCTTGGGTACCGTCAGAAGAGCGGGCGAAGACAGCCACCGCGCTCGCGATGAACGCCGCCGCGTGCGTGCTCGGCGCATTCCCTCCCACAACGGAGAGGCCGCACGTCGGGTTGACGTTTCGCACCAAAAACTAGGGTAAACCGGCCCGACGGCGAAACTTTGTGGCGACTTTGTTAAAGCAGGCGACCCTGAGGCGAGTGCGAGGCGGCTTCGGCCTGCATGGCGGCGCGCTGGCGGTCCATGAAGTCGCGCAACGTATCGATGCCGCGTAGGCGCAGAATCGTGTTGCGCACGGCGGCTTCGACCAGCACGGCCAAGTTGCGGCCGGCCGCCACCTGGATCTTCACCATGTGGATCGGCAAACCGAGCACATCGAGGTACTGCGAATCGAGCGGCAGGCGCTCGAACTCGCCATCGTTGCGGCGCACGAGCTGGACGATCAGCTTGATCTTCATCTTCCGGCGCACAGCCGTCTCACCGAAGATCGTCTTGATGTCGAGCAGGCCCAGACCGCGCACTTCCAGCAGATTCTGCAGCAGCGGCGGGCAGCGGCCTTCAATGAAATCCGGCCCTAGGCGCACGAAATCGACTGCGTCATCGGCCACCAGACCGTGACCGCGCGAGATCAGCTCCAGGCCCAGTTCGCTTTTGCCCAGGCCCGAATCGCCCATGATCAGCACGCCCATGCCGAGAATGTCGAGAAATACCCCGTGCATCGTCACGCGCGGCGCAGAGATGCGCGACAGATACAAACGCAGATGATCAATGACCGCGGCCGACGAAATCGGTGACGTGAACAGCGGCGTGGACGAGCGGGTGCAGCGCAGCTCCAGGTCCGGCGGCGGATCCACGCCATCCGCCACGACCAGAAAGGGCGGCTCCAGCAGGATCAGCTCGCCCATCTGGCGCTTGCGGTTTTCTTCCGATAGGCGCTGGTAGTAGGTGATCTCGGGTTTGCCGAGCACCTGGATGCGATTCGGGTGGATGAGGTTCAAGTGCCCGACCAGGTCCGCCGCAGATGTCGCTTCCTTGGCGAAATCCACGTCGAACGCGCGGTCCGCGCCCTCCAGGCCGGCGACCCACGACAGCTTCAGATCGGCTGCGTTGTCGTCAAAGATCGATTGGGCGATGACGCCGGTCAGTTCCATAGCAGGGCACAGTGGTGCCGACGGGGCATAGCGCGCTCGCAATCGGTTGCGCTTGCCACCGATCGCGCTGCGCTCAGGGCCGCCACTCGGTCAGTAGCTGGTGAATCGCCTCGGGCGACGGCAGGGTGGCGAGGCCTTCGCGCATGTCACGGTCGGACAGCAGTTGGGCGATTTCAGAGAGGATTTCCAGATGCTGCTGGGTGGCCTGTTCGGGTACCAGCAGAAAGATCAGTAGCGAGACAGGCTTGCCGTCCGGTGACTCAAAAGGCACCGGCTCGGACAGACGCATGAATGCAGCCAGCGGTTGCTTGAGCCCCTTAATACGGCCATGCGGAATGGCCACGCCGGCTCCCAGGCCTGTGGAGCCAAGCGACTCGCGCGCAAACAGGTTGTCGGTGACGACTGCGCGCGTCATGCCGTGGTTGTTCTCGAACAGCAGGCCAGCCTGTTCAAATACCCGCTTTTTGCTGGTTACGCTGACGTCGAGGGCGATGTTCCCGGGCGGCAGCAGTTTGGCCAAGCGATTCATGTGCAATGCGTGAAATGAGCGGCATCCTTCTGCACCAAGATGGCGCGCGGACAATGAGGTCATTATAGACCACGTGTCGCGCGGCTTTGTGCGGCGCACCAGCGGTGCACCACGCAGGGCAGAGAAGCGAATCCCCCAGGGCTGCAATCAGCCGGTGCCGGCAATGTGCGCGCGGCATCGACCCTGTTTTTGCCAGCATCGCGTCAAAAGCCGCGCCACGCCAGCATTCATACTTTCGTCAGATTTTAGCCCGACTTAAATCCGTTGCAATCGGATTCGTCACGAATGCACCACGGCATAAAAAAACCGCGCCAACTCGGGGCGCGGTTTTTGCGGTGCCGTCCTGCTATTGCTGCATCTGCACGGCCTGGAAGGCTTGGTGCTTCATGCTGTCACGGTCGTGCCCCTGCACGCGGTCCTTGTACTTGATCACTTGCCTGTCCAGTTTATCGACGAGTAGGTCGATGGCCGCATAAAGATCTTCATGGTGTGATTCGACGAAGACATCCTTACCCTTGAGGTGCAGGTTGATTTCCGCGTACTGACGCCGATCCTTCTCCTTGTGGTTATCGACCGATAGCAACACGCTGACGCCAATCACCTGATCGAAGTGCCTGATCACACGCTCCAGTTTCGTTTCCACGTACTCACGCAAAGCGGGCGTGATGTCCAGGTGGTGTCCACTGAGTTTGAAGTTCATAGCGGTTCTCCTTCTCAAGATGAGCCGCACCGGAACTGCCCGCGATGCGGCTATAAAGACTTGCGCAAATTCACTGCAGGGATCTTGAGGGCTTCGCGGTATTTGGCCACCGTCCGACGGGCCACCACGAATCCTTGTTCGCCTAACAGCTCGGCAATTCTGCTATCGGACAGAGGATTCTTCGGGTCTTCGGCTCCTACAAGTTGCTTGATGAGCGCGCGTATCGCGGTGGATGACGCGGCCCCGCCGGTTTCCGTCGATACATGGCTGCCGAAGAAGTACTTCAACTCGAACGTCCCCATCGGGGTCGCCATGTATTTGTTGGTTGTCACACGGGAGATCGTGGACTCGTGTAGACCCAGTGTATCGGCTATTTCCCGCAAAACCAAGGGGCGCATGGCGATTTCGCCGTGCGTGAAGAAGCTCTTTTGACGCTCGACAATGGCTTGCGAGACACGCAGGATCGTATCGAAGCGCTGCTGAATGTTCTTGATCAGCCAACGGGCTTCCTGCAGCTTCTGCTGCAGATTGGCGGCGCCCGATTCACCGCGGCTGCTGCGCAGGATCTGCGCGTACATGTCGTTGATGCGCAGGCGCGGCATGACGTCGGGGTTCAGTTGCGCCATCCAGCCTGCGCTTGTCTTGCGCACGATCACGTCAGGCACCACGAAATCAGCTTCCGCGCGACCGAATGCATGACCCGGGAACGGCGCCAGTGAACGAATCAGCTCATGCGCTGCCTTCAATGCTGGTTCGTCGACGGACAGTGCCTTCTTCAGACGCGTGTAGTCGCGCGCGGCTAGCAGTTCGAGATGCTGATTGACGATGATGAGCGCCAGCGCTTTCGCAGGCGAATCGAGCCGGTGCAATTGCAGTGACAGGCACTCGGCGGCTGAGCGCGCGCCGACACCGGGCGGATCAAAGCTCTGCAGCATGCGCAGCGCGGCTTGCAGTTCGTCCAGTTCGACTTCGAGTTCGGCGGGCAGATCCGCGAGGATTTCGTCGAGCGTGCCCGAGAGATAACCTTCGTCGTCGAGCGATTCGATCAGGAAGATGACGAGGCCTTTGTCGAGCATCGACAGCTTGAGCGGCGCGAGTTGTTCCATAAGGAATTCGCGCAGGCTTTGTTCGGCTTCGCGCAACTGCAGCGGGGCGCGGTCGTCTTCGTCGGATTGCGGTTTGCGGGCGAAGTCGTCAAGGCTCCAGTCGGAGCGGTCGGAGCCGTAATCGCTGTCGAAATCGGCGCCGCTGTCGTGACCGTTCTCGTAGCTGCTGTCCGAGCTGTCGCTGCTGTCGGCACCGTTGGGTGCGGGCGGGGGCGATTCGGTGGGCAGGGGCGTGGCGGTGTTGCTTTGCAGCGCGTTGACGGAGCCGTCTGAGCCAATGCGAGCGGACGTGTCAAGCCACTCGTTTTCCCGCTCCAGCAGCGGGTTTTCGGTCAGGGCCTGCTCAACTTCTTGTTGCAGTTCGATGGTCGACAGTTGCAGCAGCCTGATCGATTGCTGCAACTGCGGCGTGAGCGCGAGATGCTGAGAGAGACGGAGCTGGAGCGACTGTTTCATGCGGGCTATTCTATGCCCAACACTCGGTCGATGGAACGGATTTTGCTTTAAGGTGCGGCTTTGCCACGTCCTTAAGGCGTAGGCGTGCGGTGTGGCTTACATCCGGAAGTTATCGCCCAGATACACCTTGCGTACATCCTCGTTCTCGATGATCTGTTCCGGCATGCCCGCAGCCAGCACGGTGCCTTCGCTGATGATATAGGCGTGATCGCAGATGCCCAGCGTTTCTCGCACGTTGTGATCGGTGATCAGCACGCCGATATTGCGGTCTTTCAGGAAGCTGACGATGCGTTGAATCTCGCCCACCGCGATCGGATCGACGCCGGCAAACGGTTCATCGAGCAGGATGAAGCGCGGCGATGAGGCCAGCGCGCGGGCAATCTCCACGCGGCGGCGTTCACCACCCGATAGGGACAGCGCAGGGTTGTCGCGCAGGTGGGCGATCTGCAAGTCGTCGAGCAGGCCGTCAAGGCGGCGGTTGACTTCGTCTTGCGAGAGCTTCTTGCCGTTCTGTTCCTGCAGCTCGAGCACCGCGCGGATGTTTTCCTGCACGTTGAGCTTGCGGAACACCGACGCTTCCTGCGGCAGATACGACAGGCCCATGCGCGCACGCTGGTGGATCGGCAGGCGGCTGATGTGTTCGCCGTCGAGCACGATGTCGCCGGCGTCCAGCGCCACCAGGCCGACGATCATGTAGAAAGAGGTCGTCTTGCCCGCGCCGTTGGGGCCGAGCAGGCCGACCACCTCGCCACTTTTCACGTCAAGCGACACGTCCTTGACCACCGTGCGCGTGCCGTAGCGCTTCTTCAGATGGCGGACGACCAGCGTGCTGGACGTCGTGGCCTGCGGCGCTGCAGTTTTGGGGGCGAGGGTGGTGGCAGACATAAGCGAAACAGAAAAGACAGGCAGTACAGATCAGGGCTTGGCGGCCGGGGTAGATGCCGGCGCGGCAGGTGTGCTTGTGCGCGGTGCGAGAACGGCGCGCACGCGGCCCGACGGATTGGCGGAGGTGGCGTTTTCCGCGCCGCCCGAGGCCGTGTAGAACTCCTTCTGTCCATCGTACGTGATGACCGCGCCGCGGATTTCGTCGAGCTGCGTCGCACCTTGCAGGCGCTCCATGCGTGCGCGGGTGATCAGCTTGGAAATCTCTTGCTTGCCGTCGTATTCGATGCGCTCGCCCCAACCCTGGATGTATTCGTCGACGTTGTCCCGCTTCTGGCGAATGAAGGCGAGATTGCCGGGCTTGGATGTGGCGACGGCGTAGTTGTAGCCCTCGGGATCGGTCCGCAGATCGGCCTCGTCGGAGCGCAGCACCATGGTGCCCTTGGTCAGCACTACGTTGCCGGTCAAGTGATAGACCTGCTTCAGATCGTCGTAGCTGGCGTTGTCGGCTTCGAGTACGAGCGGCTTGTCGCGGTCGGCGCGCTCGGCGTGCGCGGGCAGGGCCGGTAACAGCAGCGCAGCGACGATGGCGAGGCCGGCAGCACGGAGGGAGTCAGTCATGGGGATCACGTCGGAGAAGGGCGCGGTCGGTGGGCGTTGTCAGGTTCGGGGGCAGAGTTTACTGCTTCGGCGCCCCCAGCCCTTCGATTCGGCCGCGCACGTTGCCAAGCAATTGTACTTGGCGCGTCACGTTGTTGAAGGTGAGGCCGTTGGCGTTCATGATCGACGGCCCCCGGTGCAGCTCGACCGGCTTGTCGGTACGCACGATGTCGTCGTTGAGCAGCACCTGGAAGTACGTCGAATCGGCCGTCATCAGCGGGTCCTGGCGGGCGTCGGGGCCCTGCGCGCGGATGACCTTGGCGTTGTTGTACAGATCAACGATGGTGCCGTCGCCGTTCATCTTGCCAAGGTCTGCACGGGCGGTGACCTGCGGGCGATCGGGCGCATAAACGCGCAGTGCGGGATACGTGACGTCGTAGGTCAGGTCGTCCTCATAGTGATTCATGTGGACGCCGGTGAAGCGGTATTTGGTCGTGCCGGTCTCGTCCAGGGCAGTGGCCGAGATGCCGTCCATGGTGTAGTCAGCGATGTGGCGCTTGGGCTGGGTGGCGGCTTCGTCGGTTTGTGGCGTATTGACCTGCACGAGCAGGAACGTGACGCCGCAGACGATCGCCATCAGCAGGATCGGCAGCCCGCGCAGCATGACCTGCAGCACGGTGGAGACGAGGCGTTGGGAGCGTTCGCTGGCCATGGAGTCAGAAGGATTGCGGGGCCTGCAGCAGTTGCGCAAGCAGGGCGTCATAGGCGCCTTGAGCCTTGAGGATCAGGTCGGCCACTTCCCGCACGGCGCCGCGTCCTCCCGTAGCCTGGGCGACGTAGTGGGCGCGGCTGCGCAGTTCGGCATGGGCCTGGGCGGGGCAGGCGGTAAAGCCCACCATCGTCATTACCGGCAGGTCGGGCCAGTCGTCGCCCATGTAGCCGGCGTCGGTGGCCTGAAGTTGCGTGGCAGCCAGCAGGCGGGCAAATGCCTCGCGCTTGTCGGCTACGCCTTGGTACAGATGTTCGATGCCGAGTTCCCCGGCGCGCCAAGCTACGATTTCGGATTGCCGTCCGGAGATGATGGCCGTGGTGACGCCGGCCTGTGCCAGCAGCTTGATGCCGTGGCCGTCGAGCGTGTCGAACGCCTTGCTGATTTCACCCTCAGGGCCGACAAGCAGGCGGCCGTCGGTCAGCACGCCATCCACATCGAACACCATCAGACGCACGCGCGCGGCGCGTTCCATTGCCTGCGGAAAGCGTGCGTCGATGTTGCTGTGGACGCTGTCGGTGGGAAATGGGGCCGGAGTGATCATCAGTGGCGTGGGCGGGTCAGATGACCTTGGCCCGCGTCAGGTCGTGGATGTGCAGCGCGCCGACCAGCAGGCCGGCGGCATCGACCACCAGCAACTGGTTGATGCGGTGCGTTTCCATGACTTCGACGGCTTCAACGGCGAGCTGGTCGGGGCCGACCGAGCGCGGGTTGCTGTGCATGACCTCGTGGATGGGCACGGTGCGCCAGTCGCGCGGGGTTTCGAGCAGGCGGCGCAGGTCGCCGTCGGTGAACACGCCCACGGCGCGGCCTTGGGCATCGACCACGGCGGTCATCGCCATGCCCTTGCGGGTGATTTCCATCAGCGCCTGCGACAGCGACGTGTCTTGGTCCACGCGGGGGATGGCGTCGCCGGCGCGCATGACGTCACGCACGTGCGTCAGCAGCTTGCGGCCGAGCGATCCGCCCGGATGCGAGCGTGCGAAGTCTTCTGCACCGAAGCCGCGTGCGTCGAGCACGGCCACGGCCAGCGCATCGCCCAGCGCGATCTGCGCGGTGGTGCTGGCGGTGGGAGCAAGGTTCAGCGGGCAGGCTTCGACATCGACATGCGAGTTGAGCACCACGTCGGCGTGCTTGCCGAGCGAGGACTCCGGGTTGCCCGTGATGGCGATCAGCTTGGCGCCCATCCGCTTGACCAGCGGCAGGATGACGTTCAGCTCCGACACTTCGCCGGAATTGGAAAAGCCGATGAAAACGTCGTCGTGGGTGACCATGCCGAGATCGCCATGGCTGGCTTCGGCCGGGTGCACGAAGAAGGCCGGCGTGCCGGTCGAGGCCAGCGTGGCGGCAATCTTGCGCGCCACGTGGCCCGATTTGCCCATGCCGGACACGACGACACGGCCGGTGCAGCCGAGCACCATTTCGACCGCGCGCGCAAAGTCGGCGGACACCTGGGTTTTGAGACCGAGTACGGCTTGCGCTTCGATGTCGAAGGTTTGCTGCGCCAGCGCAAGCGCTCGGTCCGGATTGAAATTCGCTATCATGGCGGCGAAGTATAACAACGATTGACACAGTCCTCGGCCGCTGGCGGCGCGTTGGGACTTGACTTGCGGGGAGTGGGCGGAGCGTGCGGGCGCTCCGTTTTGCTGCGCCGCGGCATTCGGCTTCCAAATCACTTTCTTCCCGTCGCCACGCCGTCATTTTTTGCTCTGCGGCGTCTCGCGTATCGCGTTCTTCGTTTATATCCTGGCATCGGTCTTGCAGCGCCTGCGTGCTCGCTTGCGCACGCACCGTCTTGATGCGCGGCATCCGGCCCTCCTGTCCAACCCCTTTCGATTGGTTTTTTCGCGTCGCATGCATTCGCCGCTGGAACTCACCCTCGTGTTGCTGGCCGCCGCCGTGATCGGCGTGGTGCTGTTCCGGATGCTGCAATTGCCGCCGATGCTGGCGTACCTCGTGGTGGGCGTCCTCATCGGGCCGAAGGCGACAGGGCTGGAATCCGATACGGCGCAGACGCGCTACCTGGCGGAATTCGGGGTGGTCTTCCTGATGTTCTCGATCGGGCTGGAGTTCAACCTCTCCAAGCTGCGTTCGATGCGGCGGCTGGTGCTGGGGCTCGGGGCGTCGCAGGTGGGACTGACCATCCTGCTCACGATTCCCGTTTCGATGGTGCTGTCCCACTGGTACCCGCTATCCTGGCAGGCAGGCCTGGCACTGGGCGGCGCGTTGGCCATGTCTTCCACGGCCATCGTCTCAAAAATGCTGGCCGAGCGTCTGCAACTCGAGACCGAGCACGGCCGCAACATCATCAGCGTGTTGCTGTTCCAGGATCTGGCGGTCGTGCTGTTGCTGATCGTGGTGCCGTCATTGGGCAAGAACCCAACGGACCTCGTGCTAGCGCTGTCCATTGCCGCGCTCAAGATCACCGTCGCGCTGGTGCTGATCCTGTTTCTGGGGCAGAAGCTGCTGTCGCGCTGGTTCCACCTCGTGGCGGCGCGGCGCTCGCAGGAGCTGTTCATGCTGAACCTGCTGCTGGTCACGCTGGGCATGGCGGCGCTGACGGAGCGGTTGGGCCTCTCGATGGCGCTAGGCGCATTCCTGGCCGGCATGCTGGTGTCGGAAACGCCGTACAAGCTGCAGGTGGAAGAAGACATCAAGCCGTTCCGCGACGTGCTGCTGGGGCTGTTCTTCGTGACGGTCGGCATGCTGCTGGACCCGCGCGTGGTCTTCGAGCACTGGGCGCTGGTGTTGGGGCTGGTGATGGCGCCGGTGCTGTTCAAGTTTGTGTTGATTGCGCTGCTGGCGCGGGCCTTCGGTTCAGGTGGCGGTGCGGCGATCCGTACGGCCCTGGGGCTGGCGCAGGCCGGTGAGTTCGGCTTCGTGCTGCTGAACCAGATTGACGGCATGAGACTGATCGACCCGCTGCTCGGCCAGGCGATCCTGGCGGCGATGCTTTTGTCGATGCTGCTGGCGCCGTTCCTGATCCAGTACAGCGACGTGATTGCCATGCGGCTGTCGCGCACGGACTGGCTGATGCAATCGCTGGCCATGACCAAGATTGCCGCGCAGAGCATTGCCACCGAGCGCCACGTCATCATCTGCGGCTACGGGCGCAGCGGCCAGAATCTGGCGCATATGGTGGAGCAGGAAGGCATCGGCTATGTCGCGCTCGATCTGGACCCCGACCGCGTGCGCGAGGCTGCGGCCGCGGGCGAGCACGTCGTCTATGGCGACGCGGCGCGGCGCGAGTCGCTGGTGGCCGCCGGTATCCACCGCGCAGCGGCGGTCGCCATTACCTATGCCGATACGGCTTCAGCATTGAAGGTGCTGCACCACGTGCAGGCGCTGGAGCCGACCCTGCCCGTGATCGTGCGCACCATCGACGATGCCGACCTGGATCGCCTGCAGCAAGCCGGCGCCACCGAGGTCGTCCCCGAGATCATCGAAGGGAGCCTGATGCTGGCCTCACACGCGCTGGTGCTGCTGGGCGTGCCGCTGCGCCGCGTGGTGCGCCGTGCGCAGGAGATGCGCGATGCACGCTACAGCCTGCTGCGCGGCTACTTCCATGGTCAGGATGACGAGGAGGACATGCTCGAGCGCGACGCCGTGCGCCTGCACTCGGTGCCGTTGGTCAAAGGCTCGCCTGCCATCGGCCATAAGCTCGGCACGATGGGGCTGGAAACGTTCAAGACGTCGGTCACGGCGATTCGGCGCCAGGGCATTCGCGCGCTCGATCCCGATCCAGATACGGTGCTGGAGCTGGGCGATATCGTTGTGCTGCGCGGCACACCCGAGGGGCTGCAGATGGCCGAGGAGCGGCTCTCGCCGCGTTGATGCCAGCGCTTACTTGATGAACGTTTCCAGTAGCGGCCCGCGCGAGCGGCGCGGCGGTGGGGCATCGGCCATGTTGGCCGGCAGGCCATCCAGCACCGCCGCGGCATCGAGCGAGCTGATCGACACCCGCGTATCGGCCGGAATGCGCCCCTCCTGCTTCAGCATGAGATAGCGCAGGCAGCAGACGCGCAGGAACGACGCGAAGTTCGCCACCTCGCCGCGACGCTCAAACAACTCGTCGTAAAGCTTGCTGATGAGCTGGTTGACCGTCAGGCCATCGCGCTGGCCAATCTCTTCGAGCACCTCCCAGAACAGGCACTCCAGCCGCACGCTGGTCGCCACGCCGTGCAGGCGTAGCGAACGCGCGAGGCTGTCGTAGGAATGGGGATTGGCGCGGATGAAGATTTCGCACATGGCCGGGGGCTCCTGGGGCGCCCGGCGTGCGGGCAACCGAATCAGTGTAGAACCCGCGTGCCCAGGACTTCAAGAAACTGTGCCAACCACGCCGGATGTGCCGGCCAGGCGGGCGCCGTGACCAGCTTGCCGTCGGTGTGGGCCTGGTCGACGGGGATGTCCTTGAAGGTGCCGCCCGCCGCCGTGACTTCGGGGCCACATGCCGGATATGCCGAGCACGCCTTGCCTTCCAGCACACCCGCCGCCGATAGCAGCTGTGCACCGTGGCAGATGGCCGCGATGGGTTTGTCCGCATGGGCGAAGTGCCGCACGACATCAAGCACGCCGGCGTTCAGTCGCAGGTATTCGGGCGCGCGGCCGCCGGGCACGACAAGTGCGTCATACGCTGCCGGGTCGATGTCGGCGAAGGTGGCGTTGACGGTGAAGCGATGGCCGGGTTTTTCGGAGTACGTCTGCGCGCCTTCGAAATCGTGAACGGCGGTCGCGACGGAATCGCCAGCGCGCTTGTCCGGACAGACGGCGTGCACCGTGTGGCCGACCATCTGCAGCGCCTGGAAGGGGACCATGACTTCGTAGTCCTCCACGTAGTCGCCGACCAGCATCAGAATTTTCTTTGCCATCGCCGTGTCTCCTGTATGGTTTGGGTTTGCCCATTGTGGTTCGGCGCCATTCGGCCCGGGTGGTAGCCCATTACCGCAGACCACGTTCCTGCTTTCCTGTTTTTGCCATGAACCAAGTTCCTCCTCACCAGGCGGCGCTGCTGACGCCGTCGTCCATTCCCGCTTCCACCGAATTGGGCGATGTATCGCGTTACCTGCGCGACCGCATCCGCACGGTGCCGGATTGGCCGCAGGCCGGGGTCATGTTTCGCGATATCACGCCGCTGCTGCAGGACCCGAAGAGCCTGCGCGTGCTGGTGGACGTGTTCGTCCATCGCTACATGGGGCAGGGGCTGAATCTGGTGGCGGGCATCGATGCGCGCGGATTCATCCTCGGCTCAATCGTGGCGTATGAGCTGAACCTCGGATTTGTGCCGATCCGCAAGAAAGGCAAGCTGCCGTTCAACACGGTGGCCGAGGAGTACATGCTCGAATACGGCAGCGCGACGGTGGAAATCCACGCCGATGCCTGCAAGCCCGGCGATCGCGTCCTGTTGATCGACGACCTGATCGCCACCGGCGGCACCATGATGGCCGGCAAGCGTCTGCTTGAACGGCTGGGCGCGACAGTGGTGGAGGGCGCGGCGATTGTTGACCTGCCCGAATTGGGCGGCTCGCAATTGCTGATCGATGGCGGGCTGCCGCTCTTCACGGTCTGCCGCTTTGATGGGCACTGAGCAGCCCCCACTGCCTTTGCGTGATGCGCGAGTCGCATACGCTCATGTGACAAAAGTATGACGTTCTACTGCCGCGCGCAGTAGCATGATCCTTTCCATTTCCGCCGCACCCTGGGAGACGTCGATGCCCCACGTATTGCTATTCCTGCTGACTTCGATTGCCATTACGGTGATGCCGGGGCCGGACAACCTGCAGGTCATTGCACGCGGCGCAAGCCAGGGCCGTCAGGCGGGTCTGTCGGCGGCAGCGGGGTTCGCGTCAGGCTGCCTGTTTCACACGACACTGGCGGCGCTCGGGCTGGCAGCCGTGCTGCAATCGTCCCCGGTGGCGTTCCAGGCGATCCGCTGGCTGGGCGCGGCGTACCTGATCTGGCTAGGCATTCGGGCACTGCGCAGCAAGGGCGGCATCGGCCCGAATCATGCTGGACCGCAGGCGGTGCCAGACTTGTGGCAGGTGTATCGCCAGAGCGTCTTTGCCAATCTGCTCAACCCGAAGGTGACGTTGTTCTTCGTGGTGTTCCTGCCGCAGTTTGTGGATGCGCAGGCCGGCCATGCGGCGCTGCAGATGTTGCTGCTGGGCGGCGTGTTCATGGCGCAGACCATCGTTGTGTTCGGCATCTACGGCTGGTGCGCGGCCGCGCTGGGCGGTTGGATGCGCCGCACGCCGCGCGCCTCTCTGTGGCTCGACCGGGTGAGCGGCTGCATTTTCATCGGGCTGGGCCTGCGGGTCGCCCTGACCAAATAAGCAAGACTGCACGGCAACAATGATCACCCTGCTCAAGCTGCTTTCCGGCGTCGCCCTGTTGGTATGGGGCACGCAGACCGTCAAGGTCGGCATGTTGCGCCTCTACGGCGCGGACTTGCGCCGCCTGTTGTCGCGCAGCGTATCGAACCGATTCTCTGCGCTGCTGGCCGGCATTGGCGTGACGTGCCTGGTGCAGAGCAGTAACGCGACGGCCACCATCGTCGGGGCGTTTGTTGCTCAAGGACTGATGGGCGTGTCGTCGGCGCTGGCGATTCTGCTGGGTGCCAACGTGGGCACGGCCATCATGGCGCAGGTATTTGCGTTGGACTTGTCGTGGCTGTCGCCGCTGCTGATCTTCTTTGGCGTGATCCTGCATCTGTCGCGCAAGGGCAATGCAGTGGGGCACTTCGGGCGGGTGCTGATCGGCCTGGGCCTGATCATGATGGCGCTGGAGCTGATCTCGGTCGCGTCGAGCCCCATGGTGGAAGCCAATGCGCTGCGCGTGCTGCTGAGTTCCTTCTCGTCAGACACCGGCCTGAACATGCTGATTGGCGCAGTGCTCACGCTGCTGTGCTATTCGAGCCTGGCGGTGGTGCTGTTCTGCGCGACGCTGGCGACGTCGGCGGCGGTGTCGGTCAAGGTGGCATTTGCGATTGTGCTGGGCGCAAATATCGGGAGTGCCGTGGCGGCGTTGGCGACCACGCCGTCATCAAGCCAGGCCGCACGCCGCGCAACGCTCGGGAACCTGCTTTCGCGCATGCTTGGCGCCGCGCTGGCGCTGCCCTTTCTGGACAAGCTGGCGGAGTGGGCGCCGCACGCGGGCGTCGCGCCGCAGCACGTGGTTGTGGCGTTTCACGTGGTGTTCAACGTGGCGCTGGCGGTGCTGCTGATCGGCTTTACCGATACGATGGCGCGGCTGTGCGCGCGCATCCTGCCGGGCGGCGCGCATATCGACGATCTCGTTGCGCCGCGCTATCTCGATCCTTCCGCGCTGGCCACGCCAACGTTGGCGCTGGGCAACGCGGCGCGCGAAGTGCTGCGCATCGGAGATCGCGTTGAGCACATGCTCGACAACACCCTGCGCGTGCTCAAGACCAACGACGTGCGCCTGCTGCAAACCACCCGCGCCATCGATGACGAGGTGGATGCGCTCTACACCGCCATCAAGCTTTATCTCACGCAGCTGAGCCACGAAGCGCTGGACGCACGCGAGGGCAAGCGCTGGGCAGACATCATCTCGCTCACCATCAACCTGGAGCACGCTGGCGATATTCTCGACCGCCTGCTCCAGGACGTACGCGAGAAGAAGATCGCACACAAGCTGGCCTTTTCCGAGGCCGGCATGGAAGAGTTGGAAGACATGCACGCACGCCTCGTCACGAACCTGAAGCTGTCGCTGTCGGTGTTCCTGACGGGCGACCTGCGCAGCGCGCAGAAGCTGATGCTGGAAAAGGCCCACTTCCGCGATCTGGAAAAGCGCTACTCGCGCAGTCACCTCACACGGGTGTCCGCCCAGACGGCCGAGAGCATCGAGACCAGCTCATTGCATCTGGACATCATCAGCGATTTCAAACGGTTGAATTCGTTGTTCTGCGCCGCCGCGTATTCCGTGCTGGACGAAGCAGGGGCGTTGAACCGCAGCCGTATGAAAGACGCGGATGAGGTGGTGACCGAGACGGCACCAGCCGGCCACTGACGCCCGGCATTGTCGAAAAAAAAAAAGCGCAGCCCAAGCTGCGCTTTTTTGTTGCCGGATGACCGCGCTTACTTTCGCTTGAGCAGCGGCGCGAGGTATTTGCCGGTAAAGCTCGCCTTGCTCTTCGCCACATCTTCGGGGGTGCCCTTGGCGATGATCTGCCCACCGCCCGCACCGCCTTCGGGCCCGAGATCGAGCAGCCAGTCCGCCGTTTTGATCACGTCGAGGTTGTGCTCAATGATCACGATCGTATTGCCGTGATCGCGCAGCTTGTAGATGACTTTGAGTAGCAGCTCGATATCGTGGAAGTGCAGGCCAGTGGTCGGCTCATCCAGGATGTAGAGCGTGCGGCCTGTGTCGCGCTTCGATAGCTCCAGCGACAGCTTCACACGCTGCGCCTCGCCGCCCGACAGCGTGGTCGCCGATTGACCCAGGCGGATGTAGCCCAGGCCCACATCCAGCAGCGTTTGCAACTTGCGGCGCACCACCGGCACCGGCGCAAAGAACTCGTGCGCCTGCTCCACCGTCATCTCCAGCACTTCGGTGATGTTCTTGCCCTTGTAGAGCACTTCCAGCGTTTCACGGTTATAGCGCTTGCCGTGGCAGACGTCGCATGGCACGTACACGTCGGGCAGGAAGTGCATCTCGACCTTCAGCACGCCGTCGCCCTGGCATGCCTCGCAGCGGCCGCCCTTGACGTTGAACGAGAAGCGGCCAGGGTCATACCCGCGCTCCTTGGCCGACGGCACGCCGGCAAACAGCTCGCGGATCGGCGTGAACAGGCCCGTGTAGGTGGCCGGGTTCGAGCGCGGCGTGCGGCCAATCGGCGACTGGTCGACGTTGATGACCTTGTCGAAATGCTCCAGCCCATCGATGCGATCGTGCGCTGCGGGCTCCGGCGTCGAGCCGTACAGATGGCGTGCCACCGCGTGGTAAAGCGTGTCGTTGATCAGCGTCGACTTGCCCGAACCCGACACGCCCGTGATGCACGTCAGCAGCCCCACCGGAATGTCCGCCGACACATTCTTCAAGTTGTTGCCGCTGGCGTTGATGATGCGCAGCCAGCGCTCTTCATCGGGCGCCGTGCGCTGCTTGGGCACCTCGATGCGGCGCTTGCCCGACAAGTAGTCGCCCGTCAGCGACGCCGGCGATTGCTCGACTTGCTGGGGCGTGCCCTCCGCGATGATCTGCCCACCGTGCACCCCGGCACCGGGGCCGATGTCGACCACGTAGTCGGACGCGCGGATCATGTCTTCATCGTGCTCCACCACCAGCACCGAGTTGCCGAGATCGCGCAGGTGCTTGAGCGTGCCGATCAGCCGATCGTTGTCGCGCTGGTGCAGTCCGATGGACGGCTCGTCCAGCACGTACATCACGCCGGTCAGCCCCGAGCCGATCTGCGACGCCAGCCGGATGCGCTGCGCTTCGCCGCCCGAAAGCGTATCGGCACTGCGCTCCAGCGACAGGTAATCGAGCCCGACGTTGTTCAGGAAGTTCAGCCGCGCGGTGATCTCCTGGACGATCTTGTCGGCAATCTCGCGCTTGGCGCCGTGCATGTTCAGCGTCAGGAAATACGTGAGCGCATCGCGCAGCGGCCAGCCGTTGATCTCGTAAATGCCGCGTGCCTGGTCGGCCTCGCCAATCTTGACGAAGCGCGCTTCGCGGCGCAGGCGGGTGCCGTGGCACTCCGGGCACGGCTGGTTGTTCTGGTACTTGGCCAATTCCTCGCGCACGGCGATGGAGTCGGTCTCTTTGTAGCGCCGCTCCAGGTTGGGGATGATCCCCTCGAACGCGTGCTCGCGCACCGTGGTCTTGCCGCGCTCGTTGATGTACGTGAACGGAATCTGTTGCTTGCCCGAGCCGTGCAGCACGATCTGCTGGGTCTCGGGCGGCAGGTCTTCAAACGCGACGTCGATGTCGACGTCGTAGAACGCCGCCAGGCTCTGCAGCATCTGGAAGTAGAACTGGTTGCGGCGGTCCCAACCTTTGATCGCGCCAGACGCCAGCGACAGATTCGGAAAGGCCACCACGCGCTTCGGATCGAAGAACGTGATCTGGCCCAGGCCGTCGCAGTGTGGGCAAGCGCCCATCGGGTTGTTGAACGAGAACAGCCGCGGCTCCAGCTCCTGCAGCGAGTACGAGCAGATCGGGCAGGCGAACTTGGAGCTGAAGCCATGTTCCTTGCCCGTGTCCATTTCCAGCGCGATGGCGCGGCCGTCGGCCAGGCGCAGCGCGGTTTCGAACGACTCGGCCAAGCGCTGCTTGAGTTCCGGGTTCACTTTCACGCGGTCGACCACGACCTCGATCGAGTGCTTGTCGTTCTTCTTGAGCTTCGGCAGGTTGTCGACTTCGTAGACCTTGGCTTCAGCCTCGTGCGCGGTACCGCCGCCCGAGCGGATGCGAAAGCGCACGAAACCCTGCGCCTGCATCGCTTCAAACAGGTCGACGTGCTCGCCCTTGCGGTTGGCCACCACGGGCGCCAGGATCATCAGCTTGGTGTCGGCCGGCAGCGCCAGCACGGCATCCACCATCTGCGACACGTTTTGCGCTTCCAGCGGCTGACCGTGGTCTGGACAGTAGGGCGTGCCGGCGCGCGCATACAGCAGACGCAGGTAGTCGTGAATCTCGGTAACGGTGCCGACTGTGGAGCGTGGGTTGTGGCTAGTGGCCTTCTGCTCGATGGAAATGGCCGGTGACAGACCTTCGATCAGGTCAACGTCGGGTTTTTCCATCAGTTGCAGGAATTGCCGGGCATACGCCGACAGCGATTCCACATAGCGACGCTGCCCCTCCGCATACAGCGTGTCGAACGCGAGCGACGACTTGCCCGACCCCGAAAGCCCGGTGATCACGATCAACCGGTTACGCGGCAGATCGAGGTTGATGTTCTTCAGGTTGTGGGTACGGGCCCCACGAATCTTGATTTCGTCCATGTGCGGCTGAGTGCTGCTGAATGCGGCGTCGGAGTGCGGACCGCCTGCGGCAATCGGCGGGAGGGTGGAAAAGGGTAAGCCTGCTAATATACCGAACTTCGGTTTTGCTGGTATCTGCTCCCAGATGGGGCAATCCGTGAAACCGTTCAAGTGTCCTTGTCGCCGCTTTTTCTTTCTGGTTTTCGCGGCGGTTTCCGCACCATGTCCTCCGCCTCCCCATCCATGACTTCCGCTTCCGGCCGTATGAACGGTCTTGAGCTGCGCGCGGCCGCCTCGCTGGCCGGCATCTTTGCGCTGCGCATGTTGGGTTTGTTCATGATCATGCCGGTCTTCGCGGTGTTCGCGAAAACGCTGCCCGACGGCAACAATACCCAACTCGTCGCCTTCGCCATCGGCGTGTATGGCCTCACGCAGGCGTTGCTGTATATCCCCTACGGCTGGCTATCGGATCGCTTCGGACGCAAGCCCGTCATCGTCACGGGCCTGGTGATCTTTGCGGTGGGAAGCCTAGTGGCGGCGTTTTCGCACAGCGTCGCGGGCATCGCCGTGGGGCGGGCTATCCAGGGCGCGGGGGCGATCTCGTCGGCGGTGATCGCCTTCGTGGCCGACCTCACGCGCGAGGAGCATCGCACCAAGGCCATGGCCATGATCGGCGGCAGCATCGGCCTGTCGTTTGCCGTGGCCATCGTGAGTGCTCCGGTCATCTTCCGCTGGGTCGGCATGCCAGGCATGTTCACGGCGATTGGTGTGCTGGCCATCGTCGCCATCGGCGTGGTGCTGTGGGTTGTGCCCAACCCGCCGCGTCCGCCCGAGCATGTGAAGGCGCCGTTCCGCGAAGTCCTGCGCAACCCCGAACTGCTGCGCCTGAACTTTGGCGTGTTCGCCCTGCATGCCACGCAGACGGCGTTGTTCGTCGTGCTGCCGCACATGCTGGAAGCCGCCGGCCTGCCTGTCGATTCGCACTGGAAGATCTACCTGCCGGTGATGGGCGTGTCGTTCGTGCTGATGGTGCCGGCCATCATTGCCGCCGAGAAGCGCGGCAAGATGAAGATCGTGCTGCTGTCGGCTGTGGCGCTGGTGATGGTGGCGCAACTGGCGCTGGGCGAGATCAATCCGACGCTCGCCGCGCTGGCGATTGCGCTGCTGGTCTACTTCCTCGGTTTCAATGTGCTGGAGGCGTCGCAGCCGTCGCTGGTATCGAAGTACGCGCCGGGCGTGCGCAAGGGCGCGGCCATGGGCGTGTACAACACGACGCAGGCGCTGGGCCTGTTTACGGGCGGGGCTGGCGGCGGTTGGATTCTGCTGCACGCGGGGCAGCATGCGGTATTCCTAAGCTGCGCTGCGCTGGTTTTTGCCTGGCTTATAATTGCGAGCCCCATGCAAATGCCGGCGCTGCGCCGACACTAATCCGGGCAACACGGCGGCATCACTTCATTTTTACCTTCGGAAACTCATCATGGCGTCCGTCAACAAAGTCATCATCGTCGGCAATCTCGGCGCCGATCCTGAAACGCGTTACATGCCCAGCGGCGACGCTGTCACCAACATTCGCGTGGCAACCACCGACCGCTACAAGGACAAGGCCAGCGGCGAAATGAAGGAAGCCACCGAGTGGCACCGCATCGCCTTCTTCGGCCGCCTGGCTGAAATCGCCGGCGAATACCTGAAGAAAGGCTCGTCGGTCTACATCGAAGGTCGCCTCAAGACCCGCCAATGGGAAAAGGACGGCCAGAAGCAATACAGCACCGAAATCGTCGCAGAACAAATGCAGATGCTCGGCGGCCGCGGTGGTGAGGGCGCCGGCAGCGGTGGCGGTGGTGCTGGCTACTCGCGCGGCGGTGAAGGCGGCGGTGGCGGTGGCTACGGCGGTGGCCGCAGCCAAGGTCAAAGCCAAGGCCAAGGCCAAGGCGGCGGCTACTCGCGCGGCGGCGAAGGTGGCGGTGGCCAGGGCGGTGGCGCACGTCGTCAGCCAGCCCCGTCGAATGGCTTTGAGGATATGGACGACGATATTCCGTTCTGACCGTTCTAAGTCCGTCTCACCAGACAACAAAAACCCGGCAGTCCGCCAAGGATGCCGGGTTTTTTGCTGCCTTCAGCGCGCAGACATGCGGCCGTTCTAGTCACTCTCACACGGCTTCTTGAAGACGTGTTTCACGCCGCATTTGGTTGCATGCGCCGCATTCTTAACGCCATGGCCAACCGCTCGTGCTGCGTTGGCCGTCGCATGCCCGGCTTCCTTCGCCGCATGGCCGGTCTTGCGCGCCGCTTCCTTCGTGTCCTGCTTGATGTTCTCCTTGGTCTCGGACAAGTCGGCATGGGCCAGGGGGCTGAGCAGCGCCAGCAGCAGCGCAGGGATCAAAAGTAGACGACCTTTCACGGTGGGAATCCTCACAAACAGGTTCATGCAACGGACGCGTCGAGCACCACAGCGGCGCGGCCGGTCAACAGGATGCGTGCGCCACTGCGCACGGTGAATCGGTACAGCACGTTGTTGCCGTCGCCGCCAATGCGTTCGGCTTCGATGTCGAGCGGCGAGTCGATGGTGTCGAGGCGCGGGACGTGCGCTTCAACGCTGCGCACGCTGGCGAGAAAACCGGCGCGCGGCCGGGCTTGCGCAGCATCGCACAGGGCGCCATGCACGGCCATCGCCTGAGCGGCGTACTCGATGCCGCAGACAGCAGCCAACTGGCCGTGCGAGCGCAACGGGTTGGCAGCGTCACGATGGCTCGTGGCGCTGCAATGGATGTGCGCGTCGTCCCATGCGACGACCGCGTCCAGCAGGCACATCGCGCCGCTGTGCGGAATGCGCGCCGCGATCCAGTTGCGGTCGAGTGGCGGAGATGGCTGCACGCTTGACGTCATGGCGTGCCGAAGGTGATGTCGACCTGCAGGCGGGTCTCGGGCAGATAGTCGATCACGACGTTGGATGCGCGCCGTGCCGCCAACGCTTCCAGCAGCGGCAGCGCGCGGGCTGCGGCGTTGCCGCGCCACAGCGTTTCGAGCCCGGGTTGTGTCAACGCCGTGGACGCCGTGTCGGTCAGCGCGACGTCAATACGCGCGAGCGTGCGCGGGCCGGCTTCGGGTGCAAGGACCATCGCCACCGCAAACGTATCGGGCACGGGCCGCACCGCGTTCAACGGTTCCGGGTACTCGCCGTCATACGCGATCAGCAGGGTGGGTGTGGCGTCAATCACAACCTGACAGAGGCTGTCCAGCAGGCCGGCGGCAAAGCTGCCGTCGTACGCGCACAGCACATTGGACGGCGCCATCGCGTGCGTGGCGATGCTCCAGTAGCCCGCCGGGGCGTTGTGCACGGAGTTGTGGAAGCGCGTGGGCGAGAGCTTGCGATCGTCGCCCGCCAGGGTTTCGCAGATGGCGTGGCAGTTTTGGCCATCGCCGCCGGACGAACTGAAGACGGTGGCCAGCGTCGCGGCATCGCGTCCACTGGCTGCGACGGCCTCGTGACCGACTGCCAGCGCCAGCTTGACTACGGGCCCCGTGCGGCGGCGCTCGACCGATGGCAGGCCGGCCGGCGGCGGCAACTCGGTCGGTGCGTGCGCGTACGGCGTGCGACCGGCGAGCACGTCAGCGGTGTGCGGCCAATCCCGCAGACCCGGGCCCAACACGCCGATGCTGTCGATGAAGGCGCGCAGTCGGGTCATGACGAAAGCCTCACGTGGTCTGCGCGGCCGAAGACCAGGCTGCAATTCGTGCCGCCAAATCCGAAGGCGTTGCTGAGCGCGGTGCGAACAGGGGCGTGGTGGCTCGACGTCAGGTAGTTGACGGCCAAGGTCGGGTCCGGCTGCGTGGTGTTGATGCCGGCAGGCAGCAATTGATGGCGCAGCGCCAGCGCTGTGATCACCGCTTCCAATGCACCCGCCGCGCCCAGTGTGTGGCCGGTCGCACCCTTGGTCGAGCTGCACGCCGTGCCGTCGAACATCGCATGGATGGCGCGCGCCTCCGCGGCGTCATTGCTGGGCGTGCCGGTGCCGTGCAGATTGATGTAATCGATGTCTGTTGCTGCCAGCCCGCTTGTGGCCAGCGCTTGCGCCATGGCAGCGCGTGCGCCCAGCCCTTCCGGATGCGGCGAGGACATGTGATGCGCATCGCTCGATTCGCCAATGCCGAGCAGCAGGATTGCATCGTCGTCCAGCGCGCCCTTCGCCTCGGGGGCGCGCTCCAGCAGCGCAAAGGCTGCGGCCTCGCCGATGGAGATGCCGTCGCGCGCCGCATCATACGGCCGGCACGGTTGCCGCGACAGCAGCTCCAGCGAGTTGAACCCGTACAGCGCGGTCAGGCACAGCGAATCGACACCGCCCACGACCGCCGCATCGATCAGGCCCGCGGCCAGCATGCGCCGCGCCGAGGCAAACACCTTGGCCCCCGACGAACACGCCGACGAGATCACCATGGCCGGTCCGCCCAACCCAAAGTACGCCCGCACAAACGCGGCGGGCGAATAGATGTTGTGCGTCTGTGCGTAGTGAAAGTTTGCCGGCAGCGCCCCCGTTTGCGGGTCGCGCTGCTGGTAGGCACGTTCGGTTTCGAGAATGCCCGACGTGCTGGTGCCAATGAACACGCCGACGCGTCCAGCGCCATGGCGCGCCTTGGCGGTTTCGACAGCTTCGGCAAAGCCGTCCTGCGTGAGGCTGATCTGGGCGAGCCGGTTGTTGCGGCAGTCGAAATCGGCCAGGTCTGCACGCACGGGCGTGACATCAGTACCAAGCACTTCGCCGATCCACGTGTCGAGTTCGGCGCGTGGGAAGTGACACGGCGTGAGCCCGCCCCGTTGCCCGCGCAACGCGTCGAGCGTGGCGTCTAGGCCACGTCCGAGGCAGCTTGTGGCGGTGAAATGCGTGAGCAGGACGGGCTTCACTGGGGATGGTGTCGCGGCAATTGTTGGGTGAGATGACTCGGCAGACGGGGCGCCAATCGTTGACAAATTTTATCAAATGACCCGTTGCGGGCGGGTGGCCTGCGGGGGCTCCGGCGCAAGGGCCGCACGCAACGTCGTCCACTGCAATTGCGCGCGGGCGGCGGCTTCGAGCACCTTCGGCAATACGGCCAATATGATGGGCGTGCCGTGCGCATCGCGCGCCGCATGGCCATCGTGGAGCAGCAGGATGTCTTGTGGCGCCAGACCATGCAGCAGGCGCTGGGCGATAGCGTCGGCATTGCGCGAGCGGGTATCGAAGCCGCGGCGCGTCCAGCTCGCCAACTGCAGGCCAAGCTGACACAGCACCGGTTCGAGAAACGGATTGCGCAGTCCGGCCGGCGCTCGAAAGAACAGCGGGCGCATGCCGGTGATCTGCGCGAGCGTGTCCTGCGCGGCAGCAATCTCGCGCCGCAACGCGCCCGGCGCCTGCAGCGAGAACGTATGCCGATGGCGCTGGCTGTGGTTTTCCACCGCGTGCCCGCGCGCGACGATGGCCTCGACGCAGCGCGGGTGCCGCTGCGCCAATTCGCCGATGCAGAAGAAGGTGGCCTTGACACCGTACAGGTCAAGCACATCCAGCACGCGCGGTGTGACATCGGGGTCAGGGCCGTCGTCGATGGTCAACGCGATCTGCCGGCCGGCCGTGGCGGGCAGATGCGTCCAGTTCGGGCCGAGCCACGCGCTGCGCGGCCACAGTCCACCCGCCATCAGCACCAGATGCGAGGCGATGACGCTGCCGCCCGCCCATGGCCATGTCGATGGGGCGGTCGCAACGGCAACCGCCGCGCCGGCGTGAAGCGCGAGCGCGCCGCTGATCAGCGGTGTCGGCTTCCAGCGGCGGGCGTTGCCAGGCGGTGTGGTGATCGATGAGTTCATGCGGCTGGGTGCTGATCGTGATTGGCGCGTGGCGCGAGGATGGCGGCAAACACCAGCGCAAGCATGGCGCCCGGCCCGACGGTCAGCCCGAATGTTTCCAACATCGGCACCCGCGAGAATGCCAGCAGGCCGAAGCCGGCCACCGTCGCCAAATTCGCCACCAGCAGTGACACCAGCGTCTGCGGCGCAATGGCCTGCGTGCGTTGATTGAAGAACAGCGCGTAGTTCGATCCCACCGCCACGATCAGCAGCATGCCCACCAGATGCAGGATGGTCAGCGGCACGCGTGCCAGCGCAAAGCCGGCCGTCACCACCAGCACCGCCGCCACCAGGGGCGCCAACGCGCGGAGGGTCCGCTGCGGAGAGCGCAGCGCCACGAGCAGCAGCAACGCGATCGCCCCAAAACCGGCCAGCGACAGGCGAAGGTCTTCCCGCACGTAGTTCACATACAGCCGATCAGCCTCGGCCTTCATGTCGACGAAGAGCGCGCCGGGTACGCTCGCATGCTCGACGGCGGCGCGAATCGGGGCGGCATCCAGGCTGGGCGGATTGGATGTATTTGTGGCGGTGGCCGGCGCGCCTGACGGTGCGCGCAATGGCAGCATGGCGCTCCATTGGCCGGCGTGTTCCGTCAGCAGTGCCGCCACCGCCAATGCCATCGATGTGCCTTTCAGGTCTGCGCGCCGCAAGAGGGGCTGCGCGCGTGCTGCATCCACATCGGCGATGAACGGGGCGAAGAGATCAGGCTTCACGCGGATCGGCTGATCTTCAACGGCGCCGCGCATGCGTGCAGCCAGTGCATCAGGGGCGGGCAGGCTTGCCAGGCGAGCGCGCTGCGTGGCATCGCTCGGCAGATAGCGCGCGGGGTTCTCGAAGCCAGCGAGCACGCCGTTGTCCACCAGCGGTTGCAGTTGCGCGGCGACCTTCTCGGCGCCTTCAAGCGCGGCCTGTTCGGTTGCGGCCGGAACCACCACCAGATAGCGCACGTCGGGCGCCCCCACGTCTGCACGCAGGCTGGCGTCGAGTGCTTGGCTCTTCGCGGGTACGGGGCTCAGCGCAGCGAGTTCGCGGCTCCACAGGCCATCGCGATGCAGCACCAGCGCCGCACATGCACCGACGAGCACCACCGCCAACACCCAGCGCAGGCGCGGTGCAGCATGTGTGGCCTGTGCGAGCCACGTCCCCACGCGCGATACGTCCCGCGTCGCCACGTCTGCACCACGCAGATGCGGCAACACGTAGCGCGTGACAAGTGCCGCTGTCACCAACCCCACAATCGAATACAGCCCCAACTGCACGAGCCCCGGAAAGCCCGAGAACAGCATCGACGCAAAGCCGCATACCGAGGTCAGCACACCCAGGCGGATGGTCGGCCAGTACGTGTTGATCCATGCTCGCAGGCTGTCGTTGGGGGTGGCGCCACGCAGGCGGGCAGATTGCACGAAGAGGTAGATCGAATAGTCGACCGCCTCGCCGATGAGCGTGGTGCCGAACCCGAGCGTGAGCCCGTGCACGGCCCCAAACGTGAGGCTGACCGCTGCCACGCCGGCCGCCACGCCGGACAGCACCGGCAGCAACCCCAGCGCCACCGTGCGCGGCGAGCGGTACACCGTCAGCAGCAGCGCCACCACGAGCACGAGGCTGACGGTGGAAAGCCGCTCGACGTCGTGCTTGATGGTGTCGCGCGACTCGACGGAGAACACGCCCGGGCCGGTCAGCAGGATGCGCGCCGATGCGCCGTTCGGCACCGTGCGTGCAACCGCATCGAACGCGCGGTGCACGGTATCGATGGCACGCGCCTGAGCGTCGGTGTCAGAGCCGGCGGCCGTTGTCTGCACGACCAGCACGGCACGCTGGCCATCGCGCGACGCCCACACGCCATGCATGGACGACGGCAGCGCGGTGTTGTCGAACTGGCTGACGAGTGCCGCCACCTCGCCGGTCGGGTCGCGCGGCAGCATGTTCTTGGCAAACAGCCCGGCTGACGAACTGAGCAGGTCCAGGCTCTCGCCTAGCGCCGCGTGCAGACCTTCTGCGGAAAAGCGCTGCGGCGTGACAGCGGGGCTGAGCACGTAGCGGTGGTCGAAGACGAACTGCCGGTCGCGCGCTTCGCTCACGGGCTCGCCGTTGTTGACGGCGCTGAACTGCGGGTCGGCGCGCAGCGTGGCGGCGAGCTGCTTCGACAGCGTGGCGCGGGTGGCTGCGTCACTCCCCTCGATCCCGACGAGGATGAGCCGTGACACCAGCCCCTCGCGCAACTGGTCGACCAGCACGCGTTGCTCGGCACTCGGCGAGCGCGGAAGAAACGCCGACAGGTCCGCTGTAAAGCTTGTGCGCCCGATCACGATCGCGCACAGCAGCAGGCCGGTCAACCAAACCAGCAGAGCGGGCCGTCGCAGGGCGTGCAAGCGGTTCATGTGCGCGGCGTCCTTAGTTGCCCGGCACGCGTTGAAGGCGCATCAGCGAATGATCGCCATCGACCTGGCGGATGGCGACGCTGCGCAGCACATCGCGCGTGCCCTCCAGCGTGATGGTGCGAACCACCTGCTGCATGCGCGTGTCGATGGGCGAAAGGGTGAGCGTCCAGTCATCGCCGTGGCCAGCGATGGCGACCTTGTAAATCGCTTCGAGCGCGTAGCGGTTACCGGCCAGCGTGGCGCGGATGCTTTCGATGAAGGCGCCCAGCTCCGGGTATTGCGACAGCGGCATCGTGAACTTGCGCTGGTTGCGCTCCACGGTCAGCTTGTCGCCGTCAATCACGAGGTGTTCTGGCTTGGGAGCCAGCGTGTGCTTTTCCAGATGATCGGGCGCCACGAACACCAACTCGCCGGACGATTCGATCGGCTGTGCCGCAATCGACAGCGTCTTCGTTTCCGTGAATGTCGCGCGCCCCGACTTGTTGCGTGCAAGCGTGGACATCAGGCGGTCGAGCGTCCAGACGGTATCCGCGGCGTGGGCGGTCGCGGCCAACATGCTGGCTGCGAGCAGGGCCAGAAGGGCGCGTAGGAAGGGGCGCGTTGCAGTCATGGCGTTTGGGTGGTCTGGCGCTCGGCAGGGGTGTGATTCTGCGCGCCGGCCGCGTCGGCATCCTGCCAGAAGTCGAAGTAATTGAACCAGTTGTACGGCGCGGTGCGGCAGTAATGTTCGACGCGTTCCACATAGCGGCCGAGCGCGGCTTGCACGGCGGCGGCGCGATCTTCGCGGCGCACATCGGTGAAGTCCGCCAACGGATCGAAATGCACGGCGTAGCGATTGCCGCCCAGGTGCAGCCCCGTCATGAAGAGCACGGGGCGCTTCAGCATGGCGGCCATGTGCAGCGGCCCGAGCGGAAACGCTGCCGGGCTGCCGAGAAAATCCCTGCGCTGGATTGATGGCCCCGCATCGCGCAACAGCGTGCGATCGGCCAGCATGCCGACGAGCCGGTTGTCGTCCAGCGCCTCGCGCACGTGCAGCATTGCGTCTACGCGCCCCAGCGGAATGACCTCCGGCGCCGCCGCCGGGTTGATGGCGGCAACCGCGGCGTTGATGTTGCGGGCGTTCTCTTCATACATGGCGACGGCCACGCGCAGGTTGGGCACCGTACGGCCGAGCGCGCGCACCACCTCGAAGCTGCCCAGGTGCGCGCCCAGCAGGAATGCACCGCGCCCCTGCGCCAGCACGTCGTGTATGTGCTGCTGGCCCTGCAACTCGACGTCGAACAGATCGAAGCGCCCGCTGATCAGATAAATGCGGTCATGGATGGTCGTGCCGAAGGTGAACATGTGGCGGAACACGTCGCGCAGCGTGGCTGGCCGGCCGAGCGCGCGGCGCAGATAGTCACGCGAAGCACGCCGCGCCGCCGGAGAGGCCGCCACGAAGTACACCGCAATCAGCCACAGCAGAACCCGGCCGAACGGCCGCCCAAGCCGCAGCGAGAGCCACGTCATCACGCGCAGCAGCGCGAGGTTGCTGCGCTCCGGATGCTCGGCCCAGTCGGTGCGTTTCATGCAGCAACGCCCTCCGGCGCTGAAGCGGACAGCACGCCGCTGGCCACGTCGCGTTCGCCCGCGCGGATCGTGAAGCGGACGGCGTTGCTCGCCGTCGTCTCGAACGCGAGGTCGAGCAACTCCCCGGGTGCCGCAGGGCTGAGAAACTTGGCCGAGCTGATCTTGCAAGCATCAAGCGAGCGGCCCAGCGCCGCACCGATCGTGTGGAGCGCGTGGTCAAGCAGCACCACACCCGGCACGATCGGGTGGCCGGAAAAGTGCCCCGGCAGCGCCGGGTGATCAGCGGGAATGGTGAAGCGCATGTCGGGCTTGTGTGCGTTACGGTGCGAATGTTGTGCGACCAGCGCGGCCAGCACATCGCGCGCCAGTTTGCCGGTTTCGTTGCGCGGCAGCGCGTCTACCAGCAGCAGCGGGCGTGGCAGGAACGCTGCATCGATGCGCTCATGCAGGGCGCGCAGTACGTCCGCCGCGCTAAGGCTCGGCGCCACAACGAGTGCCACCAGGCGCGTGACTGCGGCGCTGCCGTGCGTATGCGGGGCGGCGGGCGCATCGTCCGGCATGTAGAACACGCCGTCTTCCACACCCGCAATCGCGTTGAGCTGATGATTCAGATACGCCAGCGAAGACCGCTTGCCGGCAATGTTGATCAGATCGGCCTTGCGGCCGTGCAGCAGAAAATGTGCCTCGTCTATCAGCTCAATCGCATCGCCCATCGGCACCGCGGTTTCGACGTGCCCGCCCTGGACCCACACCGTTGGGCCGTCGTCTTCCGGCGTGCCGGAGCGCGATTCCATGCGGACATCGGGGTACAGAAGCCACGCGGTTTCCTGTGCGGTACGGCGCGTCGCGACCTGGCCGGTTTCGGTGCTGCCGTAGATTTCCAGGAGCGGAGCGGACAGGCGCGTCTCGGCCGCCTGCGCCAGTGTTTGCGACAGCGGCGCAGTGGCCGACAGAACGAGCGATGCGCTTGGCAACGCGGGTTCCGATGCCAGCAGCGCCCGCAGATGCACCGGCGAGGTCACCAGCACGCGCGGCTGCGGCACGGCCAGCAACGCTTCGCGAATGTCCGCCGGATAGAACGGCAACTGGTTGCTGAAGGCCAGACCGCCCTGCAGCGCGAGCAGTACCGTCACCTCAAAGCCGTACATGTGCTGCGGTGGTACGGTGCCGACCAGCGTGAAGGCGCGCCCGCCGTCCAGGCCAAGGTGCGCGACTGCCGTGCGCATGCAGCGCACCAGTGCGCCCCACGTTTTGCGATGCGGCACCGGCGTGCCGGTTGATCCAGACGTGAACAACACCGCCATGACTTGCGACGCGTCGATCTGCGGCACGTCGATGAGCGTTGTGTCGGCTGTCAACGCATCGGGATAACGGAAGCCCGGCAGGTCGACGGGGCAGGCGGCCGCATCGTGCAGGCAGAACACATCGGGCGCAAACACCGAAAGCTGACGCACCATCTGCGGCGTCTGCATGGGCGGCAGCAGGCTGACTTTGCCGGCCACCAGCGTCGCACACAGCGCGACGGCAAAGCGGTAACGGTCTGAACAGGCGTTGAACACGTGATCGCCCGGCGGCAGCATCGTGGTCAGCGCCATCACATCGGCCAGGAACGCACGTACGGAGACGGGCGCGCCGTCACGCCAGGCCAGCGTGTGGTCGAGTGTTGGATGGGAGACCAGCGGGTAAGTCGGCATGAAGCAAATCGTGAGAGCGTGTGGGTTCAGCGGGAGCGCTCTGTGGCGACGGGTATGGAGTGCCCTGATTGTTCCGATTGTCGATATGCGCGTACCGCATCGAACAGGCTGGAGTGCGGCTCGCCGCGCAGCACGACGCGCCGGCAGAGGTATTCCGCCACGAACATCACGCCCACCAGCGGCAGCGACAGGTAGTTCGCAAACGTCGACCACGTTACGGTCGATGCCGTGGCAAACAGCAGGGTGGATACGATGGCGGTTGCCAGGAAAAACAGCGTCCATGCCAGCGTGACCTGCCGTGAATAACGCGCAATGCGCGGCGTGAGCGTGCCGTGCACCATGTGGGCAAAGCGCGTGCACAGCGGCTCTCGCCCCGCTACCAGCGTGCGGCCGAACACGTAGGCCATCATCAGGTTGAAGCTTGCATGTTCGAGGTACAGGCCCCAGTCAAAATTCGCGGCCAGCGGTGCGCGCGCCATCCACAGCACTCCACAGACGAGCAGCCACAGCGGCAGCAGCCATGCACGATGCGTGGAACGTGTGGCCGCGGCCAGCGCGACGGCCAACGGCGGCACCAGAGCCATCGCCAAGCCCATGCCATGCGCGCCCGGTGTTGCCGCTGCGTAATGCGCACCGATCTGATACGCCACGACCGCACCCACGCCGGCTGCGCCCCGCGCAAAGCTGGTCAGTCGCTGCATGGCAGGGCAGGGTGGGAGGAGCGGCACTGCATGGTTATCGTCGGTGAGGCGGGCAGTTTCATCGTAGGGCGGAGCACATTCTAGGGCCCCGAGCCTGTCTCGCCCGATCCGGCAGCGGCGTGTTTGTAACCGGATGTACGGCGCCCGGCCGGCGCTGCTACGGCGCCCATTGCCGCTTTGCGGCGCCACACAAGCCGTTGAATCGTTTGCGTCACTTTGGGTAGACGCCGAGACATGCGGTCTTTGTCACGGTTTCGCGCTATACGGGGTGTAACCCTTCGTCTAGAATCCGCGTAGCTTAAACGACCCCCTTCACAGGCTGGGCTGGACAAGGCAGGGGCTTCGGGCAAGGAGAACGTTGTTGGCTCTGGCCGCAATCCCCGCTGCACGCCGCCTGTGGTTGCAAGACCGATGAACGACCTGGAAAAAGAGCTCGCCGCGCTCATGATCGGCGAACTGAATCTCGAAGACATTCAACTCGATGCCCTGACCGCCGACACACCGCTGTATGGCGAAGGGTTCGGGCTCGATTCCATCGATATCCTCGAAGTTGCGCTGCTGATCTCCAAGAAATACGGCTTCGAGCTGCGCTCGGGCGATCCCGATAACCAGAAGATCTTCGCCTCGCTGGGCTCGCTCGCAGCCTACGTGGCAGAACACCGCACGCGATAGGCTCGCGCCAGCGCCCGCGCATTCCGCTTTCAACGTTTGGCCGGACCGACGCCATGCCGATGACCGGCGCTTCCACTTCGCACCTCGTTCTGATTCCAAGCTACAACCCTGGCCCCAAGGTTGACGACACCGTGCGCAGTGCGCGCGCGCAGTGGAACCCGGTCTGGGTGGTGGCCGACGGCAGCACCGACGGCAGCACCGAACGCCTGCAGGCCATGGCCGCGCAAGACCCGGGGCTGCGCGTGATCGTGCTGCCGCGCAATCGCGGCAAGGGCGTGGCTGTGCTGGCCGGGCTGGAAGCTGCTGCCGCGGCGGGCTTCACCTACGTGCTGACCATGGACGCCGATGGGCAGCATCCTGCCAACCTAATCCCCGAATTCATGGCGGCCTCGCAGGCTGCGCCCGACGCGATGATCCTCGGCCAGCCGGTGTTCGACGCAACGGCGCCGCAGATGCGCGTGCACGGTCGGCGCCTGTCCAATGGCTGCGCGGATATCGAAACGCTGTGGGCCGGTATTGGCGATACGTTGTTCGGTTTTCGCGTCTATCCGATTGCGCCGCTGGCCGAGATCATGCGCCGGCAGACTTGGATGCGCGGTTTCGATTTCGACCCGGAAGCGGCCGTGCGCCTGTGCTGGGCCGGTGTGCGTCCGATCCGGCTGGCGGCGCCGGTGCGCTACTTCCGCGCGCACGAGGGCGGCGTGTCGCATTTCCGGTATCTGCGCGACAACATCCTGCTGGTCGGGATGCATCTACGCCTGGCGGCTGAGGGCATGCTGCGCTTGCCCTCGATGATTGCGCGGCGGGTGCAGCGCGGCTGGTAGCTTGCGGCGGCAGGGTTCAGGCAGCTTCGGTGGCGGCCCTGGCCTGGTTCAGAAGGGTTTCTGCAGCGTGCCAGGCCTGTGACGCGGCGGACGGATCGCCCATCGTGCGCGCATCGGCCGTGGCACCCGATAGCAGCATCACGTACACGCCCGCAAGCTGCCGCGCCGTACCGGCGGGCACCACATCCCTGAGCAGCGTTTCCATCATTGCGAGCAGATCGTCGCGGTAGCGTACCGCCACGTCGGTCACCTTGGGGCAGGTGGCGCCAAACTCCGCAAGCGCGCGCTCGAACAGGCAGCCCGCAAATTCGGGAGTGCGGAACCACGTGCCGTACCACTCGAAGATGCCCTTGAGGCGGGCGGTGGCGTCGGGCAGGGGGCTGAGCTTCTCTGCAATGCTGCCCATGACGTAGGTATAGCGCTGCTCCAGCACTTCCTTGATCAGATCTTCCTTGCCGGTAAAGTGCCGGTACAGCGTCATGCGGGCGACGCCGGACTCGTCGATGATCCAATCGACGCCCACGGGGTGAAAGCCGTGCTTGGAAAACAGCTCACTGGCCTTGTCCACCACCTGTTGGCGCTTGCTTGCGCGCATTGCTACCTCTCCTCATTGCTGGGCCGCATCTTAGCATCGGCCCCTTGTTGCGACCTTGGGGGACTCGCCCTGAGCAAACTCAGTCGCACGGTGTCGTTGCCACGTCAGCTTTACGCTTTGATAACACAACGGCACACGCTTCAAGCTAAAGTAGACCGATCTATATCATGTGCCCGCAAATCCTGCGGGGGCGCGGAAGAGAAAGCGTTGTGCAGCCGATCTGGCGGCGCCGGTCTTGCGAACGGGATCGCAAAAACGACCGGCACCGACCTGGCTGTCAGCGGAGTTTCTCTCGATCAACAGCAACAATAAAAGAAAGGGTCAGGCGAATGCGGAATCGTTTGCTGATGTTGGGAGTCGTGTCACTGCTGGCAGCGTGTGCCCAGCCGCAGCCACCCAGCGATGTGGTGCGGGTATGTGACGACCGCGGCTGTGCCGATCGGCCGAAAGCCCAGGTGGCGTTTGACCAGGCGAATATCCCTGACGAAGATCCGCGCATTACCGCCCTCAAGGAAGTTGCCAAGCGAGAGCCCAAGGCCGCCTACGACCTGGGTCTGCGCTATTTCCGCGGCGACGGCGTCCGCCAGGACAGCTACCAGGCACTGAACTGGATGCGCGAGGCAGCCGAGCACGGCAACCTGCAGGCGCAAAAGGCGCTGGGCGCGTTCTACCTGTTCGGGCTGGAAGAGATGGGCTCCGACCCGCGCGAAGCCGAAAAATGGCTCTCGATTGCCGTGAGCCGTGGCGACAAGGAATCGAAGAAGCTGCTTGAGCAAGCACGCGCCGCCAAGAAATCCGATGAAGACGACTACAAGTGGCGCGCGCAATGGCGCACCACTTACTACGGCTATTGGTATTCGGGTTATCCGTACCTCGGCGTCTGGCGCCAGACGAGCTGGTACTGGTACTGAGAGAGGCGCCGCAGTCATCCGTTTCAAAGCGTTTCAAGGCAGTTCGGGGAGGGGGGAAACCTGTTGCACACCTCGCACGCCTGATCAAGGGGGGCTTATTGAGTCGCAGGACGCATAAGCCGAACATCGACTCAATGTGAGCCACACAACAATATGAAAACCAATCTTCTCAGCCGCACTGCCAGGGCCGCAGGCGTAGCACTGATCATCTCTTCCCTGGCTGCGTGCGCAGGCGGCGGCATGGTGACGCCGGGCGGCCAGAACGCCGGCGTGAGCGGTGCGGCGGCCGGCGGCTCCAGCGTGGGTGCAGACCCGACGCTCGAGCGCTGTGCCTCGCCGCTGGGCACCATCGCGATGGATGATGGCCGCAACGCAGACTGGTACGGCCAGTTCGGCAGCGCCACCAAGGTGACGACCATCGATCCGCTGCTGCGCATGGCTGTGCAGCAATCGAACTGCTTCGTGATCACGTCGATCGGCAACCAGAAGACCGACGCACGCCTGTCGCGCATCACCGATCTGCAGCGCAACTCCGGTGAATACCGTGCCGGCTCGAAGCAGCAGAAGGGTCAGCGCGTGGCGGCTGACTACTACATGGAGCCGCAGATCATCATCAACGACTCGCCGATCGGCGGTGTGGCGGGTGCCGTGGGCGGCCTGCTGGGCAACAGCGCCATCGCCGCGTTGGCCGGCAGCGTGAAGTCGAAGGCTTCGGTTGTGACGCTGACCCTGTTCGACGTGCGCTCGGCCGTGCAGATCGCAGCCGCCGAAGGCAGCTCAACCGCGACGAACTACGGTGCGGTGCTGGCCGGCTTTGGCGGTGGCGTGGGCGGCGGTCTGGCAGGTTTCTCCAGCACGCCGGAAGGCAAGGCCACGGTGGTCGCCTTTATCGACGCGTGGAACAAGATGGTTGTTGCACTGCGTAGCTACAAGGCGCAGGACGTCAAGGGCGGCCTGGGTCGTGGCGGTCAGCTCAAGGTCAACTGATCGGGCTGAACCGGACCAGCACTGAAAGGGCATTCAGCGCCCCGAGGTGCGAGAGCAAAAAAGCCTGCGGCGGTTGCGTCGCAGGCTTTTTGCTTTTGAGGCAGGCGGCGCTCAGCGCGCGTCTTTCGGCTTGTCGCCCTTGGGCCAGTCCTTGGCGCGCGCGGCATAGTCGGGGCGCGGCTGCTGGGTAAAGAAGGCGGCCACGTCCACTGCCTCTTGCGCGGTCAACGTGCCGCCCTGGCCCAGGGGCATGTTGTGCTTCACAAAGGCAGCGGCGGTGTACATGCGAGCCATGCCCGCACCCACGTTGAACGAATCCTTGCCCCACAACGGGGGCATCAGGTAACCACCTTGCGGGTTGGGCAGCCCCTGGCCTTCGGCGCCATGGCAGGCTGCGCAGCGCTGGGCGTAGACGGCCTTGCCGTTCTCGCGGTTAGGCGCGAGCGACGTGTCGATCTTTTCGAAACCGCGTCCTGTCACGTTGGTGCCCACGGGTACGCCGCTGGAGAGCCATTTCATGTAGGCGAGGATGGCGTTCATGTCTTCGCCATCGAAGGCGATGGGCTTGCCGTTCATCGACCGCTGGAAGCAATCATTCACGCGCTGTTGCAGCGAGATGACCGCACCGCTGCGCGATCGGTACTCCGGAAACGCAGTTGCGCCCGTCCCTCGGCTGCGACGCGCGAGACGCCTGACGTGGCTTGACGTTACGTCCTGAGAGACGGCGTTGTCGTATGGGCACACTCGCGTTCCCGCAGGGTGTGAACCGATTGTCTGGGCAGCGCTTCCTCGCTAAGCTGGGACTTTGCAGCGGAGGGTTGCGCGATGAGCTGGCAGAACTGGGTCGTCTCGAGGATGGTGCGCAACGAGGTCAAGAAGCCGACCGAGCGGGAGCCCTTCGATCCCATCGCCACGCGCCTGCATGCCGAGAAGCGCAAGATGCCTTCGCCGGTGGAACTGCCGCCGGATTGGCGCATCGTGCCGGCCAAGGGTATCAACGGCGACGGCCTCACCGGCGAATGGATCGAACCCGCTGATCCGGACCTGCATGACGACGCGCCCGTCGTCCTTTATCTGCATGGCGGCGGCTACTTCTTCTGCAGCCCGCGCACACATCGCCCGATCACCATTGGCCTCGCCACGCATGCGCGGGCGCGCGTGTGCGTCCCGGACTACCGGCTCGCACCCGAACATCCGTTTCCAGCGCCGGTGGAAGATGCGCTCTTCACGTATCGCACGCTGCTGGCGCAGGGCGTGGCGCCATCGCGCATTGTGGTGGCCGGCGATTCCGCGGGGGGCGGGCTGGCGTTGGCGCTGCTGGTGGCCCTGCGTGATGCGGCTGATCCGCTGCCGGCCGGCGCGGTGCTGTATTCGCCGTGGACGGACTTGGCAGCCACCGGCCAGAGCCTGATCGATAACGATGAATCCGACGTGATGTTTCGCGGCGCGTGGATGGCGCACGGTGCGGCGTTGTACCTGGGCGATTCGGGCGCGCCGACGGACCATCCGCTCGCCTCGCCGTTATATGCCGATTTCACGGGCCTGCCCCCGCTGCACTGCTATGTCAGCACCAGCGAGGTGCTACGCGACGATACCCTCCGAATGGCCGAGCGCGCGCGGGCGGCCGGGGTATCCGTTTCGGTAGAAATGGGGCGGCGGCTTCCGCACGTGTGGCCGATCTTCTATCCTTTCCTTCCAGAGGCGCGCGTAGCGCTCAAACGATCGGGCGAGCAGATCAGACGACTCGTTGCCGCCCAATATGAGAACCGAGAACCGGTGGCACTGACACCGGCATGACCCGACCTGTGGCGCCCATGCGTAGCCCGGTCGGGATGCGCAAACGGGGAGCCCAGCATGCGTCGGGTGGTGGTATTGGGGTTGGTGCTGGCTGTGGCGGCCGGCGCCTGGCATTGGAGTCGGCTGCATCGGCTGAGGCTGGCGAATGTGCGTTTTGCACCGATCGAAACCGTCGCCGCCGCGACCGGCGCTGCGGGCGGCCCCGCCTTCAATGCCAACAAATCGCACTGGCTCAAGGCGTGCGACCAGGCGCTTGGCCCGATGCGCGTGGAGGTGCGTGCCATCGAAACGCCGCTGTCTTTCTCCAACGACCGCTCAGTCAGTCAACTCACCGCCGAGGCACCGCCGTACGATCGCTCAGCCCGCGTGCTGGGCAAGACGTACGCGACGCTGCTGGCGCGCTTCGACGTCAACAGTCGCTACATGGCCATCGCCACGCAGCCGGCTACGACCTGCCTGCGGCCGTCCATCTCGGTGGAGCTGGTGCTGAATAACTTTCGGGTGACGGTGGCGCGCGAATTTGCGCCGGGCACTTGCGCGTACAACGCCATCCGCGAGCATGAGTTGCGGCATGTGGCTGTCAACCGTGCGGTGCTGCCGCATGCCGCCGAGGTGATCCGCAAGGAGATCGAGAGCGAATACGGCGGCCGGCTCTACTTTGGAGACCCAGACCGCATTGCCGCTGATTTGCAGGCAGCGCTCACGCGCCATTGGCTGCCGCGTGCGCAATCGCTGATCGAACTTGGGCTGCAGGCGCACGAGCAGATCGACACGCCGCGTGAGCAGGAGCGCATGAGTCGCGTGTGCAATGGCGAGGTGCAGGCCGTATTGCAACAACTCACGCGCAGCTAGCGCGCGAACACGTGCGAGTTCAGGCGGCCGGGCGGTGCGCGGCGCGTGCCTGCAGTTGCGTGATGGCCTCGTCGACGATGGCTTTGGGCGGCAGCGCGATGTCGACGATGACGGCGTCGGTCGGCTCTTCCAGCGCCTCAAACTGGCTGCGCAGCAGGTTCGGGTTGAAGAAGTGGTCTTTCCGTGCGGCGAGGCGGCCTTGCAGCAGATCGAAGTCGCCCTTCAGGTAGACGAATTCCGTGTTGCCGGCGGGGCCGCGCAGCACGTCGCGGTAGCGCTGCTTGAGAGCGGAGCAGGCCACCACCAGCGATTGCCCGCTGCTCGTTTTTTCGTCCATGTAGGCGCGGATGGATTCGAGCCAGGGTTTGCGGTCGTCGTCGTTCAGGGGGATGCCGGCGTGCATCTTGGCGCGGTTGGCCTCGGAGTGGAACTCGTCGCCATCACGGAAAGCGCAGCCCAGCCGCTCGGCAATCTTCTGGCCCACCGTGGATTTGCCGCAACCCGAAACACCCATCACTACTACGATCATCGTCATTCCCTACGTGCAAGAAAGCGCAAAACATCAGGGCGGCATGTTAGCGCGTTGAAGGCCGCGCCCGCCGATTTTTGCTGCTGCAGCGCAGCAATTGTTCCGCGTCATTGTTCGTCCGGCAACGGATTGCCAAATACGTCAAGCTGCGTCAAATTGCGGTGGAAGCATTGGTTACAAATCATTCAGAACAAGGCCCCAAAAAGGTCAACGTTGATTGGAGGAGACATCCATGGCTGGTGAGGTTTTCGACGCGCGACCGCGCAACGGTGCGTCGTATGTGGTGGGCGACACGGCGGTGCCGCTGGCACACGTGACGGTTTCGGCGTTGCTGGCGGAAACGGTGCGTCGCTGTCCTGACGACGAGGCTGTCGTGTTCCGCGAACAGAACGTGCGCTGGACGTGGCGCGCCTTTGCCGAACAGGTCGATGCGCTGGCCGCCGGCCTGCACGCGCTGGGACTGGAGCGGGGCGACCGCATCGGCATCTGGTCGCCCAACCGCGTCGAATGGGTGCTCACGCAGTTCGCGACGGCGCGCCTGGGCCTTATCCTCGTCAACATCAATCCGGCGTATCGGCTGTCGGAACTGGAATACGCGCTCAACAAGGTCGGTTGCAAGGCCATCGTGGCGGCCGAGGCCTTCAAGACCTCGCGCTATCTGGAAATGCTGCAGACGCTCGCGCCGGAACTGGCGACTGCGCAGCCCGGCGCGTTGAACGCCGCCAAGCTGCCGGCGCTGCGCTGGGTCATCCGCATGGGCGACGCCAATACGCCTGGCATGCTCAACTTTGCTGACGTCATTGCGCGTGGAAAAAGCGTACCCGTTGATGCGCTGGATGCCATCACGGCCACGCTGTCGCCCGACGACGCCATCAACATTCAGTTCACTAGCGGCACGACCGGAGCGCCCAAGGGGGCGACGCTCACGCATGTGAACGTCGTCAATAACGCGCGCTTCGTTGCCATGGCGATGAATCTGCAAGAGGGCGATCGGCTGTGCATTCCCGTGCCGCTGTATCACTGCTTCGGCATGGTCATGTCGGTGCTCACCTGCACGGCCACCGGAGCGTGCATGGTGTTCCCGGGCGAGGCGTTCGATCCGCTGGCCACGCTGCGCACGGTGGCGGAAGAACGCTGCACCCAACTGCACGGCGTGCCGACGATGTTCATCGCGCAGCTCGATCATCCGGACTTCAAGAGCTTTGACGTATCGACGCTGCGCGGCGGCATCATGGCCGGATCGCCGTGTCCCATCGAGGTGATGAAGCGCGTGGTGTCGGAGCTGAACCTGCGCGAAGTCACCATCGCCTACGGCATGACCGAGACGAGCCCCGTGTCCTTCCAGAGCGCCGTAACGGACCCGCTCGACAAGCGCGTGACCACCGTCGGCCGCATCCAGCCGCATTTGCAGGTCAAGCTGGTCGATGGCGCGGGAGAGGTGGTGCCTGTGGGCGAGAAGGGCGAGCTGTGCACCAAGGGCTATTCGGTCATGCTCGGCTACTGGGACGACGAGGCCAAGACCGCCGAATCGATCCACGACGGCTGGATGCGCACGGGCGATCTGGCAACGTTCGATGCCGAGGGCTACTGCAACATCGTCGGCCGCGTGAAGGACATGCTCATTCGCGGTGGCGAGAATGTCTACCCGCGCGAGATCGAAGAATTCCTCTTCCGGCATCCGAAGGTGCAGGCCGTCAACGTATTTGGCGTGCCCGACCCGAAGTACGGCGAAGAGGTCTGCGCGTGGATCGTCCTCAAGCCCGGCCAGCAGGCTACGGAAGATGAGATCCGTACGTTCTGCCAGGGCCAGATCGCGCACTACAAGATCCCGCGCTACATCCGCTTTGTCACCGAGATGCCGATGACGGTGACGGGCAAGGTGCAGAAGTTCGTCATGCGCGACCGCATGATCGAAGAACTCAAGTTGACGGTGGCCGCTACGGCCTGAACCTGAGCTTGCGGTTTCGCCGCTGAAATGCCAACCAGTTGCGCGCGGCTTTTCGTTGCCATGACGATGCTTGCCGCGCGCGGCTTTTTTTCGCCTGCCTGGGCAACGCCTGACGCAGAAATCGAGACACGTCTCCCGCATGCGTCTTGCCGATAGGGGGCACTCGCAATCGAGCAGCCACGCGCGGCTGCGTGCTGACGGTGCGTACGCCATCGAGGCATGCAAACCGCTGCGAGGTGCGCGGCGGGATGCTCACTCGCCGCGACCAACCGCTCACGCAATGTGAGCGACGATGCGCCGACGTATCACGCCTGAAACACCCAGCCAATCGCTCGTCTCAAACACCCACACCGAGCGTATGCGTGCGCGTGGTTTGCGTCTTGGCGCGAAAGCCGTTCATGCCGTGGCTGCCATGCGTGACACGACGGTGTATCGGCGCCGCAACCGAAAAGGCGCCAACGGGCCGCCAAAAGTTGCATGTGTCGACACAATTGCGCTTCACGGCTCGCGCCCATGTACGCGCATGCGAGTGAAACTTTTGCGTTTTCAAACGCTTAGAACACCCGTGTGAGGCGGGCCCGGAAGTTGGCACTGATTATGCAAACGAGCCGCCCCGGGGTGGGTCATGTTTTTTCCCACAGGCAGAGCGCGCCGGCCTTACTGGCTGCGTTTCCAGCCGTCCCTCTCACCTTTATGGAGTGCGTTATGAAGAAGACCTTACTGGCCACCGCGATCGCCATGGGATTGGGGGTCTCTGGCGTTGCATTGGCCGACATCGGGAATACGGCGTCCGGCGCGGGTGACAAGACCCAAACCAACACGTCGACTATCACCAGAACCAACACCAGCACAGACACGACGACGAACACCGCAACGACCACAACCACGACGGCAACCGATAACTCGAATCAGCACAACAACCAAAGCCAGGGCAGCAACCGCGACAACAGCGGCTGGGCCAACGCTGACGGCTATGGCACCGCCGCCGCCAACAACGGCGGTATGGCAACGGCAACATTCACCAACTCCTTCAACACAAGCAAGGCAATTGCAGTCTCGAAGCTGGACGGCACCGTCACCAACATCAGCGTGTCGGGCATCGGCAACGTCGCCACCAACAATGGCGGCTCGGCCAATGGCGGCGCGGGCGGGCGTGGCGGATACGGCTACGGCGGCGCTGGCGCTGGCGGCAACGGTGGCGCTGGCGGCGCAGGTGGCAGTGGTGGCGCGGGCGGCAGCTCGGGCAGCGTCACGCATGGCAGCGCGACCAACGGCGGCGCAGTGGCCGGCAACGGTGGCAATGGCGGAGACGCCGGCGGCAGTGCGGGCAGCGGCGGTAACGGCGGCAGCTCCGGCACGCTCTCGGCCAGCCTGGGCGCGGGCCTTGGCGGCGCAGCGGGCAGCACGAGCGCAGCCGGCGGCGGTGGCGGCGGGGCAGGCGGCACGTCCAGCGCTAGCGGTGGCGATGCGAACCGCCATCACGGCAGCGGCGCGGCCACGGGCGGCGGCAGTGCCTCGGCAGGCGGGGCAGGCGGCGCTGGCGGCTCCACCACCAGCGGCACGTCCACGGCATCGGCAGGTGCGGGCACAGGCTCGAGCAGTGCCACCGGCACCAGCACGGGTGGCGGGGCAGGCGCGGGCGGTGCAGCTACCAACGTGGCAGGCAATGGCGGCGCAGGCGGCAGCGCGACCAACGGCAGCGCAACCAACGGCGCAGCATCGTCCACGGCGGGCAATGGCGCTGTGGGTGCAGTCGGTGCGGCCGGCGGCGCAGGCGGCGTGGGCAATGGCGGTGTCGGCAATGGTGCGGTGGGCGGCACGGGCGGTGCAGGCGGCACGGTCATGGTGGACGCAGGTACGTTCAACATGTCCAACGCCATGACCAGCGTCGGCCAGTCTGCAGCAGGCGTGATGGTGGCGAACCAGAACAGCGGCTTCGCTTCCCTCATCCAGCAAAGCATCAACGTGCAGGCCAACCTGAATGTCGGCAAGTAGCCCGGTATCAGGCGTGAGCGGGGAAGTGCCGTTGTGCGTGCGGTGACATTGCGCGCATGGCGGTGGACAGGGCCGGACTGCATGCGTGGTCCGGCCCGCAGTTGGAGCGTATAGGAGATGTTCGATGCGATCCGACAGAAGAACCACAGCAGGATGGGCGGCATGGTGTTTGGCATGCGGCCTGGCAGTGTGGCCAGTGGCAGCGGCGATGGCAGCGGACGATGCGTCAATCGCAGACGGTGCTCAGACAGCCAATACGGAAGCGGTGCGTCCCCCGGTCGCCGCGGCCGTGTCGGTGCCTGGGTTCGGTCATGCGGTGGGAGCAGATCGGCTCGACAGCTATCGCGGCGGCACGCAGGATCTCTACCAGACCGTCAATGACGCGCGCCTGTCGGGCACCGTGAGCGACAACGCCGCCGTGAATGTGGCGACGGGGTCGAACATCGTGCGCGACGGCTCGTTTGCCAATGCCAGCGGGATCCCCACGGTCATCCAGAACAGCGGAGCGAACGTGCTGATCCAGAACGCCACCATCGTCAACGTGCAGTTCCGGCCTTGAGCTTGTGAAGGACGGAATGATGCGCAAGACGTGCGGCGCAGTGCTGATGGCACTGATGTGCGGGCCCGCGTTGGCGGGCGCGATCGACATGCTCGGCACGGGCGGCGGCACGTATGCGGTGCCGGTGACGAGCATGAAGGCCGCGCGCTATCTGCGAACCGTGCATCAGCGTTTCGACTTCAGTTGCGGGTCGGCCGCGGTAGCGACGCTGCTCACGTATCAGTACGGCTATCCGGTGAGCGAGCAGACCGTGTTCCAGGCCATGTATGAGCATGGCAACCAGGAGAAGATCCGGCGAGAAGGTTTTTCGCTGCTCGACATCAAACGCTATCTGGCGTCGGTAGGCTTTGAGGCCGATGGTTTCGAGCAGCCGCTGGATGCATTGAAGGACGCGCACTTGCCGGCCATCGTGCTGTTGACCGAGAACGGCTATCACCACTTCGTGGTGGTCAAGGGTGTGCAAGAAGGGCGTGTGCTGGTGGGCGATCCGGCCATGGGCACGCGTGCGATTCCGCGTGCTAGTTTCGAGAGCATGTGGGACAACCATTTACTGTTCGTCGTCCACAACCGCGAGTCGGGGGCGACGTTCAACGCCGCATCGGATTGGCGCGTGGCACCGCGTGCGCCGCTGGAGGAAGGCATGGACCGCAGCGGCCTGGGAAACATCGTTGTTCCCAAGCACGGTCCGTCCGATTTCTGAGCGTCGTCTGCATGGCAGTCAGGTAGTCCGGCAGGAGGGCATCATGAAGCGGTTTGGCAAGATGGCGTGGGCCGGCTGGTTCGCGCTGGCTGCGGCCGGGCATGCGTTTGCTGCCGGCATGGATAGCATGGATAACAATCCCGTCCATGTCTGGCACGCCGTGTCCGAAGACAAGCTCGACGACATGCGCGGCGGGTTTGATGTGCCCTCGCTTGCGGGGCTGCATATCTCGTTCGGCATCGACCGGGCGGTCTACGTCAACGGCGATCTGGTGGCGAGCGCATCGGTCAACATCCCCGATGTGGCACGCATGACGGCCAACCAGGCGCAGCAATTGGCCTCGGTGGTCAACACGGTGAACCTCGTGCAGAACGGCCCCAACAATGTCGCACCGCCCGATGTGGCCGCGGGTGCGACAGCGGCGGCCACGGTCATCCAGAACAGCTTGAACAACCAGACGCTGCAGGCGGTGACGACCATCAATGCGGCGGTCAACAGCCTGCCGCAGTTCCGTCAGATGAATCTCGCCAACGTGCTACAAGGCGCGTTGGCCAACGTCGTCACCATGCAGCACTGAGCTAGAACTGGATCGGCAGGCGAAGCGTGACGGTAAGATCTGGCGTGTCGCGCGTCAGGCCTGCCCCCACCGACAGGTTTAGCGACATCTTGGGCGATAGCCGGTACGAATAGCCGACCAGCAACGTACCGAGAATCGTCCGCACCGAGCCCGGCACGCGCTGGCCGTTCTGCTTGGTCGGCGCGATGATGCTCTGGTCGTAGCCGATGGAGAACGATGCCTTTTCGTTCAGCGCCAGCCCCATGCCGAAGTTCAGGCCGATGATGTCGCCGGCTTTCACGTTGCCGAGGAACTGCTTCGAACCGTCCACCAGGTTCAGACTCACGTCCTTGCGCTCGAAGTTGTGCAGGTAGCTGATGCTGCCGAAGAACACTGCCGGATCCGTCGGGAACAGCCACGTCAGCCCCGGCTGAACCGCGAAGAAGCCAGAACCCGTTGGCTGTTGCAGAGGCAGGCCGGTGCCCGTGGTATTGCTCACGCAGCGCGTCACGCAATCGGTGGTGACGTCAAACGGATCCTTGCCGGTGCGCGTCTTGAAGCGCAGCCAGCCGATGTAGAACGGCTTGTCGACGCCGCCCGCATTGATCTGATAGCGCGCGGTCAGTTCCACATCGCCGATGCCGCGCCCGTGCGAGCTGAAGGCGTTGTCTGTCGCCGTGCCGGTGAACAGTTCGCGGCTGACCGTGTCGCTCGCGCTGTAGACATAGGGCACGCGCGCTTCCAGTTCCCAACGGCGCGCCAGGCCGTAACGCAATGCCACCGTGCCGGTGAGCGTGGTGGTCTTGACCTGCCGTACGTCGATCAACCCGATCAACAGCGCGGGGATGATGGTGTAGCCCACCAGTGCCACGCGGTCGGACGATGAATACGCCATCTGCAATGACGGCTCGACGACCACCTTGCCCGGCGGTGTAAGCGCGCTGGGCTCGTCGAAGATCTGCGCGATGCGGGGTGGCCGGTCAGGTGGCTCCGGCGGTTTGCCGACGGGCGTGGCGCCGGGCTGGTCGTTCTGCGCGATTTCCGATGCGTCGCCTGCCGCGCCAGGAGCGCCGGCACCGCGCACGGTGTCGAGTCGGCCCTCGCTCATGCCGAGCGCGCGCCGCATGCGCCGCAGATGCGTTTCCTGTTGCTGGATCGAGCGCTTGAGTTCCTGCAGGCGCGCCTGCGTATCGGCAAGCTCGCGCTGCAGCGCTTCCAGACTGGGTGGCTTGTCGTCCACCGGCTCGTTGGTCTGCGCAAGGACCGACCCGCTGCACAACAGCAGGCATGCGCACGTAACCGCTTGGGTTGTCTCACCTTGCGGCCACCATGGCGTCTTCGTCACGGCAATGTCCCCCGTCGAGAGTGTCCTTACCGCTGGCAGCGGACGGACGCTTCACGATTCCCCCGGGTGGTGTACTGCGGATACCACTATAGGCGAGCGGGCGTGAAACGATAGGGCGGTGGCGTCCACAAAACGGACGAGGCCGAAATGCCCGTTTGGTGGATCGCTCAGGCAAGAAAAAAGGCGCCCGAAGGCGCCTTGCGTGGCTTACGCAGTGTCAGCGCTTACTGACGCGCGTTTCTCAGGTTATCCGGCCAGGGCGTGTTGTAGTTTGTGCGGAACGGGTTGATGTCCAGCCCGCCGCGCCGCGTGTAGCGCGCATACACGGCCAGCTTGACCGGCCGGCACTGGCGCAGGATGTCGGTAAAGATCCGCTCCACGCATTGTTCGTGAAACTCGTTGTGCTCACGGAACGAGATCAGATACTTCAGCAGCCCTTCCTGATTGATCGGCGCACCCACATAGCGGATCTGCACGCTGCCCCAGTCCGGCTGACCCGTCACAAGGCAATTGGACTTCAGCAGGTGCGACACCAGCGTTTCTTCCACCGGGCTTTCTTCCTCATCGGCATGCAGCAGCTCGGGCGTGGGCTGATAGACGTCGGTTTCGATGTCCAGGCGATCGAGCAGCAGGCCATCGAGTTCGCCCATTTTCTGCCGGGAAAATTCCTCCGGGGGGACGATACGCACCTGCACCGGTGCACCGCAGGCTTCCGACAGATCGTGATGAATCAACTGCTGCAGCGCTTCGTGCGACGCCACCTTCGTCTGGTTGAACGAATTCAGATACAGCTTGAACGACTTCGATTCAACGATGTTGGGCGAATCCGCCGGCACGATCACGGTGCCGAGCGCCACCTGCGGCTTGCCGCGCAGGTTTAGCCACGACAGCTCGTACAGGTTCCAGAGGTCGACGCCGAAGAAGGGCAGGGGCGTGCCGGCGGCGAGGCCGATCTCGTCGCGCTTGCCCTGGCGCGGAATCGGAAACAGCAGGCTCGGGTCGTACTCCGTCTTGTACGCGGAGGTCTTACCCAGGGGCGAATGTTCGGGTTGGTTGCTCATCACAAAAACAGGCTGTAGACGGGGTTCTCGCTTTCGTCCCAGTAGGTATAGCCCAGCGTGGCGAGGAACGCCTTGAACTCGCGCTTCTCGTTCTTCGGTACCTGGATGCCGACGAGGATGTTGCTCGAATCCGCGCCCTGATTGCGGTAGTGGAACAGGCTGATGTTCCAGTTCGGGCTCATGCTCGAGAGGAACTTCATCAGCGCGCCGGGCCGCTCGGGAAACTCGAAACGATAGAGATGCTCGTTTTCCGCCAGCGGCGAACGCCCGCCCACCATGTAGCGGATGTGCTGCTTGGCGAGTTCGTCGTTGGACAGGTCCAGCGTCGGGAAACCGTGCTTGCGGAAGTTCTCGGCAATCTTGTCGCCCTCTGCGCGCGATGCAATTTGCACGCCCACGAAGATATGCGCCGCGTCCTTGCTGGCAATGCGGTAGTTGAACTCCGTCACGTTGCGCGACCAGCCGACCAGTTCGCAGAAGCGCTTGAAGCTGCCGCGCTCTTCCGGGATCGTCACGGCAAACACGGCTTCACGCGCCTCGCCCACTTCGGCGCGCTCGGCCACGAAGCGCAGGCGGTCGAAGTTCATGTTCGCGCCACTGGCCACCGCCACCAGCGATTCGTTCTTCAGCTTGTGGGTCTCGGCATACTGCTTCAGGCCGGCCAGCGCCAGCGCGCCCGACGGCTCCAGCAGGCTGCGGGTGTCCTGGAACACATCTTTCAGCGCCGCGCAGATGGCATCCGTATCCACGGTGATGATTTCGTCGACCAGCTCGCGCGTAATGCGGAAGGTTTCCTTGCCCACCAGCTTCACCGCGGTGCCGTCGGCAAACAGGCCCACTTCCTTCAGTTCGACGCGCTTGCCAGCGGCGACCGAACGCGCCATGGCGTCGGAATCCACGCTCTGCACGCCGATGACCTTGACGTCCGGCCGCACGGCCTTCACGTAGGCCGCAACGCCCGAGATCAACCCGCCGCCGCCGATCGAGCAGAAGATGGCATGCAGGGGCTGCGGATGCTGACGCAGGATTTCCATGGCGATGGTGCCCTGGCCGGCAATCACGTCGGGATCGTCGAACGGGTGCACGAAGGTGTAGCCGTGCTTTTCCTGCAGCTTGGCAGCGTGGTTGTACGCGTCGGAATAGCTCTCGCCCTGCAGCACGACATCGACCCATTCGCCGCCGCGGGAGCGCACGCCGTCGATCTTCAACTGCGGCGTCGTCACCGGCATGCAGATCACCGCCTTGCACTCCATGCGGGCCGCGCTGAAGGCCACGCCCTGCGCGTGGTTGCCCGCCGATGCCGTAATCACCCCGCGCTTGCGCTCGGCCGCCGTGAGCGAGGCCATCTTGTTGTAGGCGCCGCGCAGCTTGAACGAGAACACCGGCTGGTCATCCTCGCGCTTGAGGTAGACGCGGTTGCCGGTGCGCGCCGACAGGTTTGGCGCGAACTTCAGCTCGGTTTCCACCGCGACGTCATAGACCTTCGCGGTCAGGATTTTCTTGAGGTAATCGATGGCCATGGTGCGGACCGGGTTGGACGTGAACAGAGCCCGTAAGCCTATCACGCGGCGCCTTGCCCGCCTTGCCGGACCTGCGTGCCGGTCGGTACACTGCCCCGGCCGTGCCCGGGCGGGCGCAGCGCATCATCGGCGAGAGGCCTCCATGAACACCCCGTCGTCTTCCTCCGAGCGTGCCGGACGTGCGCGCCGGGGCCGCAAAGTCTGGTCCGGCACGCAGCACGTCGTTGCTTACGGCATGCCTCCGCTGGGCTGGCGTGACCTCTATCACCACGCGCTTGAAGTCAACTGGCCCACCTTCTTCGCGCTGCTGGCCACGCTGTTCCTGGCGCTCAACGCGGTATTCGCGGGGCTGTATTCGTTGGGTGACGGCGCGATCGCGAACCAGTCGCCGCCGGGTTTCGTGGGGGCATTCTTCTTCAGCGTCGAGACCCTGGCCACCGTCGGTTATGGCGACATGCACCCGCAAACGCTCTACGCCCACGTCATCGCCACGCTGGAGATCTTCATCGGCATGTCGGGCATTGCCATGGCGACCGGGCTGGTATTTGCGCGGTTCTCGCGCCCGCGCGCCAAGATCATGTTTGCGCGCAACGTTGTCGTGCGGCCGCTCAACGGTAAGTCCACGTTGATGCTGCGGGCGGCCAATGCGCGCCAGAACGTCATCGCAGAGGCCACCGCCCGGCTGCGCCTGATGCAGGATGAGGTCTCGCCCGAGGGCTACTCGATCTACAAGATCCACGACCTGAAGCTTGAGCGCAGCGAGCACCCGATCTTCCTGCTGGGCTGGGTGATGATGCACGTGATCGACGAAACCAGCCCGCTGCATGGCGCCACCGCAGAATCGCTCGCCGCCGGTGACGCCTTGCTGCTGCTCACGATCGAAGGCGCCGACGAGACCGCGGCGCAAACCGTGCAGGCGCGTCATTCCTGGCGGCACGACGACATCCGCTGGAACTATCGCTATGCCGACCTTATCCGCGACGAGGGCGGCGTCACGTCGGTCGACTACGACAATTTCCACCTGATCCATCCGATCGAGACGCCGCCGCAGGCACAATGACCGGCTTGTCCGATACCAACGCGCAACCTCCGTGGCCCTGAACCTCGTCTGGCTCGCCTTCTTCCTCGTTGCCTTCGTTACCGCATGCGTCCAGGTGGTGCAGGGCGACATGGAGGTCTTTTCCCGCATGCTGACCGGCATGTTCGATGCCGCGCGCACCGGTTTCGAAATTGCGATCGGCCTGACCGGCATGATGGCGCTGTGGCTGGGCATCATGCGCGTGGGCGAGCGCGCCGGCGTGGTCGATCTGTTCGCGCGGCTCGTGAACCCGCTGATGCGGCACCTGTTTCCTTCCGTGCCCGCCGGCCACCCCGCCAACGGCGCGATGATGATGAACGTCTCGGCCAACGTGCTCGGGCTGGACAACGCCGCTACGCCGCTCGGCCTACAGGCCATGCGCGAGTTGCAGCAGATCAACCCGCAGCCGCAGCGCGCCAGCGACGCGCAGTTGATGTTCGTGGTGCTCAACACGGCGGGGGTGACGCTGGTGCCGACGTCCGTCATCGCCATCCGCCAGGCCATGGCAGTCAAGCAGGGCCTGGTCGGTTTCAACGCGGCAGACATCTTCCTGCCGACCTTGCTGTCCACGTTCATCGGCTTCTGCGCGGGCATCGCGGCGGTGGCGTGGTATCAGCGCATCAACCTCTTCAAGCCTGCGCTGCTGGCGTATTTCGGGGGCTTCGTCGCGCTGATGGGGCTGCTGTTTGCCTGGCTGCGCCAGTTTCCGTCGCAGCAGATGGCGGCCTGGATCGGCCTGATCGGCGCGGGCGCCATCCTCACCATCGTCGTGGCGTTCCTGGTATGCGGGGCACTTCGCCGCATCAACGTGTACGAAACCTTCGTCGATGGCGCCAAGGATGGCTTCCAGGTGGCGATCGGCATCGTCCCGTATCTGGTGGCGGTGCTGGTGGGCATTGCCGTGTTTCGCGCGGCGGGTTGCATGGATTTCCTGATGCAGGGGCTTTCCGCGCTGTTCGCGCACCTGGGCATCGACACGCGTTTTGTGCCGGCTCTGCCCGTTGGGCTGATGAAGACGTTGTCCGGCGCCGGTGCGCGCGGCCTGATGGTTGATGTGATGACCACTTACGGCGTGGATTCCTTCCAGGGCAAGCTGGCGGCCATCATCCAGGGTTCGACCGAGACCACGTTCTACGTGCTGGCCGTGTACTTCGGCAGCGTTGGCATCAAGGACACGCGTTACGCGCTGGCATGTGGGCTGTGGGCCGACCTGATCGGGCTGATCGGCGCCGTGCTTGTCGCTTACCTGTTCTTCGCCTGACCGGCTAGGGCGGCCCCCAAGCGACGCCGCAGCCGCCCGCCCTCTACAATCGACTGCATGGAACAGTGGATCGACACGCTTTTTGCCACGCTCGCCCTGCCAAAGGTTGGGCTGCCTGCCATCTTCGTCGTCAGTTTCATTTCGGCGACCCTCTTGCCGCTGGGCTCCGAGCCGGCGGTTTTTGCGTACATCAAGCTCAATCCGGACATGTTCTGGCCGGCCATCATCGTGGCCACGCTCGGCAACACACTGGGCGGCGTGGTCGATTGGTGGATGGGCTATGCGGCCAAGCTGGCGCTGGTGCGCTACCACCTTGCGCGCCGCCGCCGTCAGCACAACACCGAGCATGCCCAGCACGTGCCGCATCCCAAGCGCCACCGTGAGCCCCCGCTCGACAAAAAATACTTCCGCTGGATGCGCCGCATCGGGCCGGTGTCGCTGCTGGTGTCGTGGCTGCCGGGCATTGGCGACCCACTCTGCACGCTGGCCGGCTGGCTGCGCCTGAAGTTCTGGCCCAGCGCCATGTACATGGCTATCGGCAAATTTTTACGCTATCTGGCCATGACTGCGGCCCTGATGACCCTGCCCGACGGCTTCTGGCATGGCATCCTGGGTTGGATCAAGGGCGTGATGATGTGACGTTTGCGTGGCGTATGCGGCACTTTAGCGGTCGTGCGCTTTCCGCAAGCCATTGAAAACGCGACGGTTTTGCCGCCCATATCACTGGCAGGGATACCGTTGCTGCAACGCATCAACGCTGCGCGTTGCAGTACAATCGCCCTTTAAAGACCGCGCGGCTTGAGCCCTCTTTGCCGCGCCTCCCTCCCCAGCGGCACGCCATGAATGCCCCACTTCTGATCGACGCCAAACTCACGGCGCAGGACGCTGCGCCCCGGCTGCGCGAGATTCCCTACAACTACACCTCGTTCTCGGATCGGGAAATCGTCATCCGTCTGCTGGGCGAGTCTGCGTGGCAGATCCTGGACGAACTGCGCGCCGAGCGCCGCACCGGCCGATCGGCACGCATGCTGTACGAAGTGTTGGGCGACGTCTGGGTGGTGCGCCGCAACCCCTATCTTCAGGACGACCTGCTCGACAACCCGAAGCGCCGTCAGATGTTGATCGACGCACTCAATCACCGCCTGGCGGAGATCGAGAAGCGCCGCGTGGCCGACCACGATTCGCACCACGATCCGGTGGGCGACGAGCGTGCCAGCAAGGTCGAGCAACTGGTCGTGCATGCCCGCCGTGCCGTCAAGGCGTTCCAGGAAGAATTCGCCCAGGTGTACGACCTGCGCCGTCGCGCCCAGAAGGTGCTCGGCCGCGTCACCGCGAAGGACAACATCAAGTTCGACGGCCTGTCGCGGGTGTCGCACGTGACCGACGCCACCGACTGGCGCGTTGAATATCCGTTCGTTGTGCTCACGCCCGATACGGAAGAAGAGATCGCCGGGATCGTCAAGGGCTGCTTCGAGCTGGGTCTGACCATCATCCCGCGCGGAGGCGGTACCGGCTATACCGGCGGCGCCGTGCCACTCACGCCGTTCTCGGCCGTCATCAATACGGAAAAGCTGGAGCGTCTGGATGCGGTCGAGATGACCGACCTGCCTGGCGTTGACCATCCCGTGGCGACCATCTACTCGGGCGCCGGCGTGGTCACGCGTCGCGTGGCGGATGCGGCGGAGAAGGCCGGCCTCGTCTTTGCCGTGGACCCGACCTCGATCGACGCGTCGTGCATTGGCGGCAACGTCGCCATGAACGCCGGCGGCAAGAAGGCTGTGCTGTGGGGCACCGCGCTGGATAACCTCGCCTGGTGGCGCATGGTTGATCCGGACGGCAACTGGCTGGAAGTCCAGCGCCTCAATCACAACCTCGGCAAGATCCACGACGCGCCGGTCGTCATGTTCGAGCTGAAGTGGTTCGACGGCACCGCGCCGGTCGGAGCCAAGCTGCTGCGCACCGAGACGCTGACCATCGAAGGCCGCAAGTTCCGCAAGGAAGGGCTGGGCAAGGACGTCACCGACAAGTTCCTGGCCGGCTTGCCCGGCGTGCAGAAGGAAGGCTGCGACGGCATCATCACCAGCGCACGCTGGATTTTGCATCGGATGCCCAAGTCGATCCGCACCGTGTGCCTGGAGTTCTTCGGCCAGGCGCGCGACGCGATCCCGAGCATCGTCGAGATCAAGGATTACCTCGACGCCGAGACGAAGAAGCCCGGCGGCGCGATCCTCGCGGGTCTGGAGCATCTGGATGAGCGCTACCTGCGCGCGGTCGGCTATGCCACCAAGAGCAAGCGCAACGCGTTTCCGAAGATGGTGCTGATCGGTGACATCGTTGGTGACGACGATGATGCCGTGGCGCGCGCCACGTCGGAGGTGATCCGTCTGGCCAACGGCAAGAGCGGCGAAGGTTTCGTGGCCGTGAGCCCCGAGGCACGCAAGAAATTCTGGCTGGACCGCTCACGCACGGCAGCGATTGCGAAGCACACCAACGCCTTCAAGATCAACGAAGACGTGGTGATCCCGCTCAATCGCATGGGCGAGTACACCGACGGCATCGAGCGCATCAACATCGAGCTGTCGATCAAGAGCAAGCTCAAGCTGACCGACGCGCTGCTCGATTTCTTCGCCGGCAGCAACCTGCCGCTCGGTCGCACCGACGACGCCAACGAGATCCCCAGCGCCGAACTGCTGGAAGACCGCGTGCAACAGGCGCAGCAACTGCTGCGTGCCACGCGTGCACGTTGGCAATACCTGCTGGACCATCTCGATACGCCCGTTACGGCTGCGCGCGCCAGCCTCATTGGCCTCGGCCTGGGCTACCTGGCGCAGACCATCGATGACCGTCTGGTGAATCAGCCCGACGCGAACCTGTTCCACCTGCTGCAGGATCGTACGATTCGCGTGTCGTGGAAGTCGGAGATTCGCGCCGAGCTGCGCAAGATCTTCAACGGTGGCGAGTTCAAGCCGATCCTCGACGAGGCCCAGGCGATCCACAAGAAAGTGCTGCGCGGCCGCGTGTTCGTGGCGCTGCACATGCACGCCGGCGACGGCAACGTGCACACCAACATCCCTGTCAACTCGGATGACTACGACATGCTGCAGGACGCCCACAAGGCGGTGGCCCGCATCATGACGCTCGCCCGTTCGCTGGACGGTGTGATCTCGGGCGAGCACGGCATCGGCATCACCAAGTTGGAATTCCTGACCGACGAAGAGATCGCCGACTTTGCTGCCTACAAGCGCCGCGTCGATCCGAACGGCCGCTTCAACAAGGGCAAGCTGCTGCGCGACATCAACGACCCGCAAGGTCTGGCTGCTGATCTGCGCAACGCCTATACGCCGTCGTTCGGCCTGATGGGGCACGAGTCGATCATCATGCAGCAGAGCGACATCGGCGCCATCTCGGAGTCGATCAAGGATTGTCTGCGCTGCGGCAAGTGCAAGCCGGTGTGCGCCACGCACGTGCCGCGCGCCAACCTTCTGTACAGCCCGCGCAACAAGATTCTTGCCACTTCGCTGCTCATCGAGGCCTTCCTGTACGAAGAGCAGACGCGTCGCGGCGTGTCGGTCAAACACTGGGAAGAATTTGCCGATGTGGGCGACCACTGCACGGTCTGCCACAAGTGCGTGACGCCGTGCCCGGTCAAGATCGACTTCGGCGATGTGTCAATGAACATGCGCAACCTGCTGCGCAAGATGGGGCAGAAGAAATTCAACCCCGGCACCGCAGCGGCGATGTTCTACCTGAACGCGACCAACCCCGAGACCATCAACCTCACGCGCAAGGTGATGTTCGACTGGGGCTACAAGGCGCAGCGTCTGGGCAACGACATCCTGAAGAAGTTCGCCAAGAAGCAGACCGCCCGTCCGCCCGCCACGGTGGGCAAGCCGCCGGTGCGCGAGCAGGTGATTCACTTCATCAACAAGAAGATGCCGGGCAACCTGCCCAAGAAGACCGCGCGCGCGTTGCTGGATATCGAAGACAACGAGATCGTCCCGATCATCCGCAACCCGAAGGCGACCACGCCCGACAGCGAGGCGGTCTTCTACTTCCCGGGTTGCGGTTCGGAGCGCCTGTTCTCGCAGGTGGGTCTGGCCACGCAGGCAATGCTGTGGCACGCCGGCGTGCAAACGGTGCTCCCGCCGGGCTATCTGTGCTGCGGTTATCCGCAGCGCGGCACGGGCCAGTTCGACAAGGCCGAGAAGATCGTCACCGACAACCGCGTGCTGTTCCACCGCGTGGCCAACACGCTCAACTACCTCGACATCAAGACGGTGGTGGTGAGCTGCGGCACCTGCTACGACCAGCTTGCCGGATATGAATTCGACAAGATCTTCCCGGGCTGCCGGATCATCGACATTCACGAATACCTGCTGGAGAAGGGCGTGAAGATCGATGGTGTGCAGGGCACGCGGTACATGTACCACGACCCCTGTCACACCCCGATCAAGACCATGGACCCGACCAAGCTGGTCAACCAGCTGATGGGCGGCAACATCGGCGCCGACGGCCAGACCCGCGCAATCGAGAAGAACGATCGCTGTTGCGGTGAGTCGGGCACGCTGGCGATCTCGCGGCCGGACATCTCCACGCAGGTCCGCTTCCGCAAGGAAGAGGAGATGCAGAAGGGCGCCGACAAGCTGCGCAGCCTTGGCCAGACCAACGGCCAGGGCGAGGCGTTCAACGGCGATGTGAAGATCCTCACAAGCTGCCCGGCGTGTCTGCAGGGTCTGTCGCGCTACACCGAAGATGTCTCGGTGCAGGCCGACTACATCGTGGTCGAGATGGCGCGTCATGTGCTCGGCGAGACCTGGCTGCAGGACTACGTTGCGCAGGCCAACGCCGGCGGCATCGAGCGCGTGCTGGTGTGACGACGATCGAGCGGACGCCAGGCTGCGCGCTGTGCGAGGCGGATGGCGGCGAGCCTGTCTGGCGTAATGCCAAGGCGCGCGTGGTGCTGGTCGAGCACGCGCGCTTTCCGGGCTTCTGCCGCGTCATCTGGAACGACCACGTGGCCGAGCAGACCGACTTGTCTGACGCCGATCGCCACTGGCTGATGGAAGTTGTCACCCGCGTTGAGCGTGTGCTGCGCGCCGAACTGGTCCCGGACAAGATCAACCTCGCCAGCTTCGGCAATTTCGTGCCGCATCTGCATTGGCACGTCATTCCGCGCTATCGGTGGGATACGCATTTTCCAGAAGCCGTGTGGGGCCCCGAGCAGCGCGCGGCTGATGCCGCTCGCATGGCCGAGATCACGGCCAAGTTGCCGGCGTTGTCGTACGCGCTCCAAGCGGCGCTCGCCGACGCTTGAGCCCAGTGGGCGGTAGCGCTGGGTAACGCCTGGTAACGCATCGCCACGTCGTGCGCGGAACCCCTGTGGCGCACACGACGTCTGATTCTCTTTCTGTTGCGCCAACGCCCTCGCCATGACGACACCGCGCACCGCCGCCACACCCGATTCCCACAAGGATTCCATCTCCGAGCTGACCGTCCACCATGGGCGGTTGAATCTCTCGGAGACATGGCAACTGATTCGCCCGTACTGGTTTTCGGAAGATCGCCACAAGGCCTGGGGGCTGCTTGCCCTGGTGATCGGCCTGAACCTGTTCTTGGTGTTCATGAACGTGCTGTTCACCGATTGGAACCGGCTTTTCTACAACGCGCTCGAGCAGAAGAACTACGGCGAGTTCTGGGCGCAGTTGCTGCGTTTCTCATGGATTGCCGCGCTGCTGATCATTGGCTCGATCATGCGGCTGTACTACTCGATGATGCTGCAGATGCGCTGGCGGACGTGGATTACCGGCAGCTTCCTCGACGACTGGCTTGGCAAGCAGGCGTTCTACCGCCTGGAACAGACGCGCAGCGCCGACAACCCCGACCAGCGGATTGCCGACGATCTGCGCACCTTCACCGATGCGACGCTTACCTTGGCGCTGGGGTTCCTGAATTCGGCTGTGACGCTGGTATCGTTCTTCGGCATCCTGTGGGCGGTGTCGGGGCCGCTGGCGTTCAGCCTGGGCGGCCACGACTTCGTGATTCCGGGCTACATGGTGTGGTTTGCGCTGCTGTACTCGATCGTGGGCTCGGTCATCATCCACTTTGTGGGGCGGCCGCTGATCGGGCTGTCGTTCCAGCAGGAACGTTACGAGGCGTACTTCCGTTTTCTGCTCATGCGTGTGCGCGAAAACAGCGAGAGCATCGCCCTGTACCGCGGCGAGCCCACCGAGAAAGCCATCCTGCGCGGCCGTTTCGAACGCATCCGCACCAACTGGAATCAGTTGATGGACTACACGCGGCGCCTGACTTTCGCCAGTTCCGGCTATGCGCAGTTCGCCATCATCTTTCCGTTTCTGGTGTCGGCGCCGCGCTATTTTGGTGGCACGCTTACGCTGGGCGGGATGATGCAGGTCGCCACGGCGTTCGGACAGGTGCAGGACGCGATGTCGTGGTTTGTCACGAACTACCGCACGCTGGTCACCTGGAAAGCTTCCACCAACCGGTTGATCGAATTCCAGCGCGCCATCCGCGCCGCCGAGCGTGAAGAAGAGCACCGCGCCGGCGTGCGCGACGTCGAGGTCGAAATCGCAGCCGTACCCGCCATCGAAGCCCGCGCTCTTGCGCTGAACCTCCCAAACCGCAAGCCCGAGGATTTGCTGGTCGAGCCATTCGACATGACGCTCGCACGCGGTGAGCGCGTGCTCGTCAACGGCCCGTCGGGCTGCGGCAAAAGCACGCTGGTGCGCGCCGTGGCCGGCATCTGGCCGTATGGCAGCGGCCGCATCGAGGTGCCGGACGATGCCCGCGTGCTGTTCCTGCCGCAGCGCAGCTATCTGCCGTCGGGCACGCTGGCCGATGCGCTGTCGTATCCGGATCTGGCTACCCAGTACACCGCTGAGCGTCTGACCCAGGTGCTGAACGCGTGCCGGTTGCCGGCACTGACCGACTTGTTGGACGAGGTGAGCAACTGGAGCCTGCGCCTGTCCCCCGGCGAGCAGCAGCGCCTGGCTTTTGCGCGGGCTTTGCTGCAGCGCCCCGATTACCTCTTCCTCGACGAGGCCACCAGCGCACTCGACGAAGACACCGAGGCATTCATGTACAGCCTGATGGTCGAATCGATGCCTGACGTGACCATCGTCAGCGTGGCACATCGCAGCACCGTGGCACGATTCCACCATCGCCGCCTGCGCTACATCCCCGAGGGCGATCCGTTGACTGCGGTAAGCTATCGGGTGGTGGAAGAGCCTGCGCACATGGCGCTGGCGGCTTCCTGAAACACAGTTTTTAGACCGAACGAGACGTTTTTCATGGCCGGACTTTCCGCCGACACCCCGCACCCGACCGGCATCACCGTGCACACGCAATCGCGCGTGCTGGAGATCGCCTTTGCTGATGGCAAGCAGTTCAGCCTGCCGTTCGAATACTTGCGCGTGCTCTCGCCGTCGGCCGAAGTGCAGGGGCATGGGCCCGGTCAGGAAGTGCTGCAGACCGGCAAGCGCGAGGTGGGCATCATCGGCGTCGAGCCGGTGGGCAATTACGCGATCCGGCCGTTGTTCTCCGACGGCCACGATTCCGGCATCTTCGATTGGGCCTACCTGTACCGCCTCGGCATTGAGCACGACGCGCTGTGGCAGGCGTATCTCGATCGCCTGACCGCTGCGGGCGTCGACCGTGACGCCCCAATGGCAGAAAACGCTGGCCACGCCTGCGGCCACAGCCACTGATTCCCGATTCACTTCGCGGCGCCTGCACGCCGCATCCGCATCCTTTTCTGTCATGAGCCAAACCCACTTCGGATTCCAGCAGGTCGATGAGCAGGAGAAAGCCGGCAAGGTTGCCGGCGTGTTCCATTCCGTCGCTAGCAAGTACGACGTGATGAACGACCTGATGTCCGGTGGCCTGCATCGCGTGTGGAAGATGTTCACTATCGCCCAGGCAGCGGTGCGCCCGGGCTATAAGGTGCTCGATATTGCTGGCGGCACGGGTGATCTTGCCAAGGCCTTTGCGCGCCAGGCCGGCCCCACCGGCGAGGTGTGGCTGACAGACATCAACGAGTCCATGCTGCGCGTCGGCCGTGACCGCCTGCTCGATGCCGGTGTGCTCACCCCCACCGCGCTGTGCGACGCCGAGCACATTCCCTTTCCGAATGCTTACTTCGATGTGGTGACAGTGGCATTCGGCTTGCGCAACATGACGCACAAGGATCGCGCGCTCGCTGAAATGCGCCGCGTAGTGAAGCCAGGGGGCAAGGTCATGGTGTTGGAGTTCTCCAAAGTGTGGCAGCCGTTGGAGAAGGCCTACGACGTGTACTCATTCAAGGTGCTGCCGTGGCTGGGTAGCAAAGTGGCGGGCGACCCCGAGAGCTACCGCTATCTGGCCGAGTCCATCCGCATGCACCCGGATCAGGAAACGCTCAAGCAGATGATGGAACAGGCCGGATTGGACTCGGTCGAATACTTCAATCTGACAGCGGGTGTCGTGGCTCTGCACGTTGGCCGTCGCCTCTAAGTGTTTTCGTCGTTCCACCAGATGGGCGATGTAGTGCGCTGCGGCGATATGCCACGATCCTTCACATTGAATTTCCGCATTGACGTCTTCATCTAATGGGCGTCACTGCCATTGGAGAGAAGACAGCGATGAGTTTGCATTGGGGTGGAAAATTGATGGCGGGCGCGCTGGTCGCGACGCTCGCACTGGGCACGGCGATTGACGCCAACGCCAAACGCATGGGCGGCAGCCGCAGCGTCGGCAAGCAGTCGTCCACCGTGACGCAACGCCAACAGACGCCGCCGGCCACAACGCCGTCGCCGACACAGCAGGCCGCACCGGCTGCGCAACCCTCGCCCGCTGCACCGGCTCCGGCTGCGCCGGCGGCAAAGCCTGGACGTAACTGGGGCGGCATGCTGGGTGGCTTGGCAGCCGGTCTGGGTATCGGTTATCTGCTGTCGAAGTTCGGTCTGGGCGCGGGCCTCGCCTCTTTGCTGTCGAACCTGATCCTGATCGCGCTTGTCGCCTTCGTGGTGATGTGGATCATCCGCAAGGTGCGCGGCAGCCGTCCGCAAGGTCCGGCCTATGCTACGGGTGGCCCGTCGCTTGGTGGCGACCGTGAGCCGTACGTGCCGCAACCTGCCGCCCCGGCAGCCGCATCGCTGAATACCGGCAACACGTCTGGCCTGGGCGCTGGCGCGGCAACCGCTGCACAGTCGTGGAATCTGGGTGGTCCGGCCGCTTCCGGCGCGCAGGCCGTCAACGCACAACCTGCCGCAGCCGCACCGCAGCAGCCATGGGGCGTGCCGGCGGATTTCGACACGCAAGCCTTCCTGCGCAACGCCAAGGTGTACTTCATCCGCCTGCAGGCCGCTTGGGATGCCGGCAATCTCAACGACATCCGCGAGTTCACCACGCCGGAGATGTTTGCCGAGATCAAAATGGATCTGGCTGACCGCGGCACGTCGCCCAACAAGACCGACGTGGTTTCGGTCGAAGCCGAAATGCTGGGGATCGAAACGCAGGCCTCCGAGTACCTCGCGAGCGTGCGCTTCTCGGGCATGATCCGCGAAGAAGCCAACGCGCCCGCACAGCCGTTTGCCGAGGTGTGGAACCTGACCAAGCCGACGCAGGGTGCGGGTGGCTGGGTGCTGGCGGGTATTCAGCAGTTGCAGTGACGCTGTAACAACTTGAAGCGCCGCAAAACGGCCGTTTCAACATTCCCCGTAAAATAGGGCCCGACCGTCTGGTTCGGGCCCTTTTTGCTGCCCGCCGCTAGCCCGCTTTTTGCTGCTTCCTTGCTGTTTTTGCGCACCATCACCGCATGTCCTCGACAGCCACTTCGTCTCCGTCTTCGTTTCCGCTTGTGCTGATGCAGCCGCTGCTGCTCGCGCTCAACCATCTGCTACGCCAGGAGCCCTGGGCGCAGGAGACGCTGCGGCCGTTCGCGGGCCGCGTCGCACGCTTTGATCTGGCGCCCATGTCGATGTCGTTGCAGGTGGACGCGGCCGGCTTGGTGACGGCCCCCCAGCCTGACGTTGAACCAGCCGTGACTGTTGTCGTGCCGCTCGCGGCTGCAGCAGGCGACTACGCCACGGGCGGGCAGGCCGCCGTGCTCAAGCACGTGCGCATCGAGGGCGAGGCCGAGTTCGCCAACGTGCTGTCGACGTTGCTGCGCAATCTGCGCTGGGATGCGGCGGAAGATCTGTCGCGCGTGTTTGGTGATGTGATCGCGCAGCGTATGGTGAGCGGCGCGCAGGCCGCCCGCACCGAGGCCACGCGCGTCAGCCGTTCGCTGGCGGAATCGGTGGCGTCGTACCTGACCGATGAGCAACCGACGCTCGTGCGCCATGCGCGCCTCGCCCAGTTCGCCGCCGATGTGGTGGCACTACGTGATGCCGAGGCGCGTCTGGCCAAGCGGCTGGAGCGGCTCGAAAAATTTCCACGACCGGCCACCCAGGCCGTACGCCAGGGTGAATCGGCATGACGCGCCTCTTCCGGCTGGGCAAGATCGTTTTCGTAATCCTCTATTACGGGCTGGATCAGCTCGCGTTGTCGGGCTTCAAGAGCCGCCGCATTCGCGCGCTCGTCTGGCTGCTGACGCTGGGTCGCAAGCCCAAGCTCCCGCGCGGCGAGCGCCTGCGCCTGGCGCTCGAGCAGCTCGGGCCGATCTTCGTGAAGTTCGGGCAGGTGCTGTCGACGCGGCGAGATCTACTCCCCCCCGATGTGGCCGACGAACTGGCCAAGCTGCAGGATCGCGTGCCGCCGTTTGACCCGAAGGTGGCGGCGGCCATCGTCGAGAAATCGCTCGGCAAGCCGCTGTCGGCGCTGTTCCATCGTTTCGATCATCATCCGGTGGCGAGTGCGTCGATTGCGCAGGTGCATTTCGCCACGCTGCGCGGCGGCCCGGACGACGGCCGCGAAGTGGCAGTCAAGGTCCTGCGTCCGGGCATGCTGCCCGTGATCGACAGCGACCTCGCGCTCATGCGAGACCTCGCCACCTGGATGGAAAAGCTGTGGGCCGACGCCAAGCGGCTGAAACCGCGCGAGGTGGTCGCCGAGTTTGACAAGTACCTGCACGACGAGCTTGACCTGATGCGCGAGGCGGCCAACGCTAGCCAGTTGCGCCGCAATTTTGCCAAGTCCGACCTGCTGCTGGTGCCCGAGGTTTTCTGGGATTGGTGCACGTCTGAGGTGTTCGTGATGGAGCGCATGCACGGCATGCGGATCTCGCACACCGAAGAGCTGCGCGCCGCCGGCGTCGACATGCACAAGCTCGCGCGCGACGGCGTGGAGATTTTCTTCACGCAGGTCTTCCGCGACGGGTTTTTCCATGCCGACATGCACCCCGGCAACATCCTCGTGAGCGTGGCACCCGAGACGCTGGGCCGCTATATTGCGCTGGATTTCGGCATCGTCGGGGCGCTCTCGGAGTTCGACAAGAACTACCTCGCGCAGAATTTCCTGGCGTTCTTCCAGCGCGACTACCACCGCGTGGCGGTGCTGCACATCGAGTCCGGCTGGGCGCCGGAAGCGACGCGCGTGGAAGAGCTGGAAGGCGCCATCCGCGCGTGCTGCGAGCCGTATTTTGATCGGCCGCTGGGTGAAATTTCGCTGGGCCTGGTGCTGATGCGGCTGTTCCAGACCTCGCGCCGCTTCAACGTGGAAGTGCAGCCGCAGCTTGTGCTGCTGCAGAAGACGCTGCTGAACGTGGAGGGCCTTGGCCGCCAGCTCGATCCGGATCTGGACCTGTGGAAGACGGCCAAGCCGTTCCTCGAACGCTGGATGCACGAGCAGATCGGCTGGCGCGGTTTTGTGGAGCGCCTGAAGGTCGAGGCGCCCCAGTGGGCCAACAAGTTGCCGGACTTCCCGCGCCTGGTGTACCAGATTCTGGATCGCCGCTCCCGCGAGGACGGTAATGCGCAGACCGCTGCGCTCACCGCGCTGCTTGCCGAGCAAAAGCGCACGAACCGGCTGTTGTCCGCCGCGCTGCTGTTCGTCGGTGGCTTCGCGGTCGGCATCGTCGCCACGCATGTGCTGGCCTGGATGTCCCGTTACTGATCCGTCTTCACTTTCTCAGCGCCATGGCCCAGCCGCCCGTCTTCCAATCCCGTGACGCCGCCGATCCCGCCTTCTGGGACGAGCGGTTCAGCCGCGAGCACACCCCCTGGGATGCCGCCGGTGTACCCCGCGCGTTCCGGCAATTCTGTGAAGCGCAGCCTGCGCCGCTTTCCACGCTGATTCCCGGTTGCGGCAACGCCTATGAGGCCGGCTGGCTGGCGGACCGCGGTTGGCCGGTTACGGCCATCGACTTTGCGCCAAGTGCCGTGGCATCGGCCAAGACCCTGCTGGGCCCGCATGCCGGCGTCGTGGAGTTGGCGGATTTCTTCCGTTTCTCGCCGCCGCGCCCGGTGCAATGGATCTACGAACGCGCATTTCTGTGTGCGATGCCGCGTCGTCTGTGGCCGGACTACGCCGTACAGGTGGCGAAACTGCTCCCGCCCGGCGGGTTGCTGGCCGGCTTCTTTGCTGTGGTGGAAGGCCGAGAGGCGGCGCCCAAGGGGCCGCCGTTCGAGACCACGCAACCCGAGCTGGATGGGCTGCTGTCGCACGCGTTCGAGCGCATCAGCGATATACCCATCGCCGAAGCCGATTCGATTCCGGTGTTCGCCGGGCGCGAGCGCTGGCAAGTCTGGCGCCGTCGCGCCGATTGATCCGTTTTCCCGGCCACTGTTGGTGCAAAGCAACATGGGCCGTGGTCAACAAAAAGCCTGCCGTCGCCCGTTGCGGGCCGTCGCCCAAAAATCTGGCAAACGGGGCGGCCTTCGTGGTCGCACCGATGCCCCGGCGCGCGGTCCCATCGCTATAATCCGGCCACTTTGCCCGGCACCCCTGGGCCCAAAACCGGGCTGCCATGGGGTTTTCCAGCTTCTATCCGCGCTGCCATGCTGATCTGGTTTGTCATTGTTTACTGGGTGATTTCGGTCGGGATCGGCCTGTGGGCTGCACTGCGGGTGCGCAGTACCGCCGATTTCGCCGTGGCTGGACGCAGCCTTCCGTTCTATGTCGTGACCGCCACGGTGTTCGCCACCTGGTTCGGCTCCGAGGCGGTGCTCGGGATTCCTGCAGAATTTCTCAAGGATGGCCTGCACGGTGTGGTGGCCGATCCGTTCGGTTCGTCGCTGTGCCTGATCTTGGTGGGTCTGTTCTTCGCCAAGCCGCTGTACAGGATGAACCTGCTCACCATTGGGGACTTCTATCGCAACCGTTTTGGCCGCGCAGCCGAGACGCTGACCACCCTGTGCATCGTCGTGTCGTACCTGGGGTGGGTGGCGGCGCAGATCAAGGCGCTGGGCCTGGTGTTCTACACCGTGTCTGACGGCGCGGTTTCGCAAGACCTCGGGATGATGATCGGCGCGGGCAGCGTGCTCGTCTACACGCTGTTCGGCGGCATGTGGTCGGTGGCGGTGACGGACTTCATCCAGATGATCATCATCGTGATCGGCATGTTGTACATCGGCTGGGAGGTGTCGGGCCAGGCCGGTGGCGTGGGCACGGTGGTGGCGCACGCGGCGGCTTCGGGCAAGTTCTCGTTCTGGCCGGCGTTCAACCCGATCGAGGTGATCGGCTTTGTGACAGCGTGGATCACCATGATGCTCGGCTCGATCCCGCAGCAGGACGTGTTCCAGCGGGTAACGTCATCGCGCACCGAGCGCATTGCCGGTACGGCTTCGGTGCTGGGCGGCGTGTTGTACTTCATGTTTGCGTTCGTCCCGATGTTTCTGGCGTATTCCGCCACGCTTATCGACCCGGAGATGGTCGCGAAGTACATCGATACCGACTCGCAGATGATTTTGCCGAACCTGGTGCTGCAGCATGCGCCGATCTTCGCGCAGGTCATGTTCTTTGGCGCGCTGCTGTCGGCCATCAAGAGCTGCGCGAGCGCGACACTGCTGGCGCCGTCCGTAACGTTTGCCGAAAACGTGCTGCGCCCGCTGTTGCCCAACATGGACGACAAGCGCTTCCTGCGCGTGATGCAGGCGGTGGTGCTGACATTCACGGTGCTGGTGACGCTGTTCGCGCTGAACTCGCACCTATCCATCTTCCACATGGTCGAAAGTGCCTACAAGGTAACGCTGGTGGCCGCCTTCGTGCCGCTGGCCTTCGGTCTGTTCTGGAAGCGCGCGACGAAGCAGGGTGGTCTGCTGGCCATCATCCTGGGCCTCGCGGCATGGATCTGGTGCGAAGTGGTCCTGCCAGATGCGATGCTTCCGCCACAATTGGTTGGCCTCTTGGCCAGCTTCGGCGCGATGGTCCTCGGCTCGCTCGGACCGCAGTGGATCGCAAACCGCGCGCCGACTACCAAGGCGGCCACACAAGCCTGAGCGTCCCGGCGCACGCGTGCGCGGTGTGCCACTTTGTCGCGCATCGCCATCGCCCGCGCCGAATCTGCGGTCGGGAATTCCCTTAAAAGGGTTTATAATTCAAGGCTTTGCGCGCCAGCACTTGTATGGCGCACAGCTGCCCCGATCTTGCGTGAGCCCGTGTGCATTATTTCCCGCACCGTGTTCGCGGGATGCGCGGGCAATCCAATCGCTTTCTTGTCATTTGTTTGTTCCAGGGTGAGGACACCATGCCGATCTATGCTTATCGATGCGACGCCTGCGGCCACGCCAAAGATGTGCTGCAGAAGATGAGCGACGCGCCGCTGACGGATTGCCCCGCATGCGGCGCGCCGGCGTTCAAGAAGCAGCTAACCGCTGCCGGCTTCCAGCTCAAGGGTTCGGGCTGGTACGTGACGGACTTCCGCGGTGGCTCGGGCGGCGCATCGGCTGCGGCTCCGGCAACCGGTTCGGCGGCCAAGACGGAGGCCGCTGCGCCTGCGGCGGCTGCCGCGTCGTCGGACAGCGCGTCGTCCAGTGCCAGCACGCCGGCCGCGTCCGGTGGTTGCGGCACGTCGTGCGCTTGCCACTGATCGCATCGCTCACCTTTCGGTCCATCGCCCCATGAAACAGAAAACCAGCGCACTCAAGACATGGTTCCTAACCGGTCTTCTGGTGCTTGTCCCGCTTGCGATCACGCTGTGGGTGCTGTCGCTCATCATCGGCACGATGGACCAGAGCCTGGCGCTGCTGCCGTCGGCATGGCAGCCAGATCAGCTGTTTGGCCGGCGCATTCCCGGCGTGGGCGCGATTCTCACGCTGGCGTTCATCCTGATCGTCGGCGTGCTGGCGCACAACTTCATCGGTCAGAAGCTGGTGCTGTGGTGGGAAGCGCTCGTGGGCCGCATTCCTGTGGTCGGCCCGATCTATTCGAGCGTGAAGCAGGTGTCGGACACACTGCTGTCGTCCAACGGCAATGCGTTCCGCAAGGCGCTGCTGGTGCAGTACCCGCGCGAAGGCTCATGGACGATCGCCTTCCTGACCGGCCGCCCCGGCGGTGATGTCGAGAATCATCTGCAGGGCGAGTACGTCAGCGTGTACGTGCCGACCACGCCCAACCCGACGTCGGGCTTCTTCCTGATGATGCCCAAGGCCGACACCATCGAGCTGGATATGACGGTGGATGCAGCGCTCAAGTACATCGTGTCGATGGGGGTGGTGGCGCCCGAAGCGCTGCCGCGCCGCATGGACCCGCCCGATGCCTCGCCAAAGACGGAGGACCGGTCGCCGGCTCAAGAGCCGCGCGACCCTTCGAATCCGACCGCGCTGCCTGCAGAGGGCGGCGCCATCGCGGCACCCTGAGCCGGCGATACGAACGAAGTCGAATCGACCCCGGCCCCCCAATCAACTTTCATGCGCGACGTTTTCTTGGCGGCGCGCTTCGCGGAAAACCACAACATGCAAATGCGTACTCAATACTGCGGTCAGGTCACCGAACAACTGCTCGGCCAGAGCGTCACGCTGTCGGGCTGGGCCCATCGTCGTCGTGACCACGGTGGCGTGATCTTCATCGATTTGCGCGACCGTGAAGGCCTGGTGCAGGTCGTGTGCGACCCGGACCGCCCGGAGATGTTCAAGGTGGCTGAAGGTGTGCGCAACGAGTTCTGCCTGCAGGTGAAGGGCGTCGTGCGTGCCCGCCCGGAAGGCACCACCAACGCCAACCTGACCAGCGGCAAGGTCGAAGTGCTGTGTCACGAGCTGACGGTGCTCAACGCTTCCGTCACGCCGCCGTTCCAGCTGGACGACGACAACCTGTCGGAAACCACGCGCCTCACGCACCGCGTGCTGGACCTGCGCCGCCCGCAGATGCAGTACAACCTGCGCCTGCGCTACAAGGTTGCGATGGAAGTGCGCAAGTACCTGGACGACAAGGGCTTCATCGACATCGAAACGCCGATGCTGACCAAGAGCACGCCGGAAGGCGCGCGCGACTACCTGGTGCCGTCGCGCGTGAACGCCGGCCAGTTCTTCGCGCTGCCGCAATCGCCGCAGCTCTTCAAGCAGATGCTGATGGTGTCGGGCTTTGACCGCTACTACCAGATCACCAAGTGCTTCCGCGATGAAGACCTGCGTGCTGACCGCCAGCCCGAATTCACCCAGATCGACTGCGAAACGTCATTCCTGACCGAGCAGGAAATCCGCGACCTCTTTGAAGAGATGATCCGCACGGTGTTCAAGAACACCATGTCGGTTGAGCTGGATGCCAAGTTCCCGGTGATGGAGTTCCGCGAGGCGATGGCCCGCTTCGGTTCGGACAAGCCGGACCTGCGCGTCAAGCTCGAATTTACCGAACTGACCGACGCCATGAAGGACGTCGACTTCAAGGTGTTCTCGAGCCCGGCCAACGCAGAAGGCGGCCGCGTCGTAGCACTGCGCGTGCCGGGCGGTGCTTCCCTGTCGCGCGGCGATATCGACGCATACACCAAGTTCGTCGAAATCTACGGCGCCAAGGGCCTGGCCTGGATCAAGGTCAACGAAGTGGCCAAGGGCCGTGACGGCCTGCAATCGCCGATCGTGAAGAACCTGCACGATGCGGCCATCGCCGAGATCCTCAAGCGCAGCGGCGCACAAGATGGCGACATCCTGTTCTTCGGCGCTGACCGCGCGAAGGTGGTCAACGACGCGATGGGTGCGCTGCGCCTGAAGGTCGGTCATTCGGACTTCGCCAAGAGCAACGGGCTGTTCGAAGACGCCTGGAAGCCGCTGTGGGTGATCGACTTCCCGATGTTCGAGTACGACGAGGAAGACGCGCGCTGGGTGGCCATGCACCACCCGTTCACGAGCCCGAAGGACGAACACCTGGAATACCTGGAAACTGATCCGGGCAAGTGCATCGCCAAGGCTTACGATATGGTGCTCAACGGCTGGGAAATCGGCGGCGGCTCGGTGCGGATCTACCGCGAAGAAGTACAGAGCAAGGTGTTCCGCGCGCTGAAGATCAACGATGAGGAAGCGCGTGCCAAGTTCGGCTTCCTGCTCGACGCACTGCAGTACGGTGCGCCTCCGCACGGCGGTATCGCGTTCGGTCTGGACCGCGTTGTCACGATGATGGCCGGTGCGGATTCGATCCGCGACGTGATCGCCTTCCCGAAGACGCAGCGTGCGCAGGATCTGCTCACGCAGGCACCGAGCCCGGTCGACGAGAAGCAATTGCGCGAGCTGCACATCCGCTTGCGTGCTGCCGAGGCCAAAGTGGCCGCGCCGACGGCTGCAACGACTGCCTAAGCGCCCGCGCTGACGCTTCACAAAGAACCGCGCCGCCTGACAAGGGCGGCGCGGTTTGTTTTTGGGCGGCCGCCGGGCAAGGTGCAGCAATCGGGAACATTGCGTGCTAAACCGACTCTTTCGTTTCTGTCACGTTGGGTGACAACGAAGGAGGAGTGTTTAGATGGACTACATCGACTTTGCGCGCACATGGATCGCCGCACATGCCGAGTTCTTGTTGACTTGGTTGATCGCCGCGCTGGTGGTGATGACGCTGGCGTGGTTCGAAATTCGCCGTGCCACCCGGCGTGCCGCCCTGGCCATGACCGAGGCAGTGGCCACCACGGTTGCGGCTTGCGTGCCCGACATTGCGGCAGCGGCGCAGAGCGCACATCCACCAGTACCCGCATCGGCGTCGTCTCCGGGTTTGATCGAGGCGATGCGCGCGCTGGGTCACCTTGCCGCGGAGCGGATGCGTTGGTTGTACGCGGTCGCTAACCTGCGTTTGCCCGAGACGGCGTTGCCGCCAGCCGCACCGGGCATGCCGGTGCATCCGCTTGTCTACGACACACCGCGCGCCCTGGCCGAAGCTCATTTGGCGGCAGAACTCCGCTTTGCCGACCACGCACGTGTTTTGCAGGCCGAACGCCGCGCCCTGCAAGCGCTGGAGACCGCTGAGCGTGAGGGCACCAGCGAGCTGCATCGCATCGAGCGCGAGACCTCGGCCATCGTTGAACGCTTCGACCAAGCCAATGCGCAATCGGAGCAGACCGATGTACAGCGCTTTCTCATCCAGAAATTCAACACGCTAGGCAATCGCGAACGCGAATTGACCGCACAGCTCGCTGCGCTGCGCCAACAAATCGGCGAGCGTACAGAAGCGTTGTGGGCGCAATCGCAGCGCGCGGCCGATGACTATGCTGCGATGCTCGATCCGCTGCTTGCTGTGGCTCGCCGCGAGCTTGGTCACGAAACGGCGACGGATGAGACGGCGCTGTGGCTCGCCCGCACGCGTACTGGCCAAGGGCCGCTGCGGGCTGCCTGATTGTTGCCACGGCATGGCAGCACGCTGAACGTCACGGTGGCACGCTTCTGGCTGCGGTAAGCTATTGCCTTGCAGCGCGATCGCGCCGCCCATCGAAGCACGCAGCAACCGCACCCATGTCGCACAAGATTCCCGTCTCCGTTCTCGTCGTCATTCACACACTCGATTTGCACGTGTTGGTGATGGAGCGGGCAGACCATCCGGGCTTCTGGCAATCCGTGACGGGCAGTTGCGATGCGCTCGACGAGCCCCTGGCCGACACGGCCCGCCGCGAAGCGCTCGAAGAAACCGGCATCGACGCGGCCCAGCATCATCTGATCGACTGGGGCCACCACATCGAATACGAGATCTACCCCCACTGGCGGCACCGCTACGCGCCGGGCGTTACGCGCAACACCGAGCATTGGTTTGGCTTGCTGGTGAGCGGCAAGGTGCCGGTGCGGATGTCACCGCGCGAGCATGTGCAGGCCGAATGGCTGCCGTACCAAGAGGCTGCCGCGCGGTGCTTCTCGCGCAGCAACGCCGAGGCCATTTTGCAGTTGCCCGAACGCCTTGCTGCCTATCATGCGCGTCAGGCCGCGCTGACGAAGGACCAAGCCTGACATGCTGCGTTTGCGCGTCGCCACCTACAACATCCACAAGGGCGTGACGGGCATTGCGCGGCGCGTGCGCGTGCATGACGTGCGGCAGGGCCTGCATACCATGGACGCCGACATCGTCTTCCTGCAGGAAGTGCAGGACCGCAACGACCGCCTCGTCGCCGCCGAGTTGTTCGACCCGAACTACACGCAACTGCGCTACCTCGCGACCGACGTCTATCCGCACACGGTCTATGGCCGCAACGCCGTGTACGAGCACGGGCATCACGGCAATGCCATCTTGTCGCGCTATCCGATTCTGCTGTCGGAAAACCTCGATATTTCTGACCACCGTTTCGAGCAGCGCGGCCTGCTGCACGCCGTGACCGATCTCGGCTTTGGCGAGGTGCATCTGCTGTGCGCGCACTTCGGCCTGTTTGCACGCAGCCGGCAGCGGCAGGCGGAGGCGCTGCTTGATCGCGTGCGTTCAGTCGTGCCGCCGGATGCACCGCTCGTGGTAGCGGGTGATTTCAATGATTGGAGCAACCGGCTCGATCGCATGATCTGCCAGGCGCTGGGGGCGACCGAAGTGGCCGACAAGGCCGCCGACGCGCGCCCCGTGCGCACCTTCCCAAGCCACATGCCGTGGCTTCGGCTGGACCGCATCTACGTGCGCGGTTTCGAGATCGAACGTGCGCATGCGCTGACCGGCCGCGAATGGGCGCAGCGCTCCGATCACGTGCCCCTGCTGGCGGAACTGGCCCATCCATGAGGGTGGTGCGCGATGCGGGCCCGCTGCGCTCCGAGTGGCGGCGGGGCAAGCCCCTGCCGGGCAACGACGTCGATTTGCTTTGCGGCGGCGCCGAGTTCTTCCCGGCCTTGATCGAGGCCATCGATGCTGCGCAACGCCGTGTCGCGCTTGAAACCTACATCTACACCGATGACGCCACCGCCCACAGCGTGACTGAAGCGCTCGCCCGCGCGGCACGCCGTGGCGTGGATGTCCACCTGACCATCGACGGCTTCGGCACCGGCCTGCTGCCCGCCGCCGCGATGCTCGAGGCGGCGGGCGTGACCTTGCGCATCTATCGTCCGGTGCGCGGTTTTCGCCTGCAACGCCGCTACTTGCGACGGCTGCATCGGAAGATCGTTGTCATCGATGACAACGTCGCGTTCGTGGGCGGCATCAACATCATTGATGACCTGAACCACGCGCCATTTCACGATGCTGCGCTGGGACCGCGTTACGACTTTGCCGTGCGGGTACGCGGGCCGCTGGTCGCGCAGATTGCGCTGACCGTCGACCGGCTCTGGTGGCAGATGGGCGTGCGCGCAGGCATGCGGGAAGTGGGCGTCACGGGCGTCGCCGCCGACTTTCCGGTGATGACCGATACGCCGCGACCACGGCATCGCGGCGCGTCCGGACGAGAAAGCGAGCGCGCACCGGGCACCGTGTTGGCTTCGCTGGTGCTGCGTGACAACGTCCGCAACCGGCGCGCGATCGAACGAGAATATCTGCGCGCGCTAGGGGCGGCGCGGCACGAGGTGATCATCGCCAACGCGTACTTCTTGCCGGGCGTGCGTTTCATGCGCGCGCTGGCGGCATGCCGCCAGCGCGGTGTGCGCGTTCGCCTGTTGCTGCAGGGACAGGTCGAATACCGGTTGCAGCACTACGCGACGCGTTCGCTGTATCACATGCTGCTGCGGGACAACGTCGAGATCCACGAATACACGGCCAGCTTCCTGCACGCCAAGGTGGCCGTGGTGGACGACCGCTGGGCTACCGTCGGCTCCAGCAACATCGACCCGTTCAGCCTGTTGCTGGCACGCGAAGCCAACGTCGTTGCGTGGGATGCGATCGTGGCCAACGAACTGCGTGCTGCCCTCGAAGACGCCATCGCCCATCACGCACGCCGCATCCTGGCTGATGAGCACGCCGCGCGCCGCTGGTGGTGGCGCCTGGCAGATTGGTGCGCCTACCGGCTCGTGCGCCTTGGCGTCGTCATCAGCGGGCGCGCAGCACAGTATTAGTGGTGCAGACACCGATAAAACACAACAAGACGGAGGAGACATGCAAGTCATCACAGCCGATGAAGCGGCGCGGTTGGTACAGCCGGAGTGGACGGTTGCGTGCGCAGGGTTTGTCGGCGCGGGTCATGCAGAGGCCGTCACGCATGCGCTCGAACGCCGCTTTCTGGCCACCGGCGAGCCGCGTAATCTCACGCTGGTCTATTCCGCCGGCCAGGGCGATCGCGCCACGCGCGGCGTCAACCACTTCGGCAACCCCGGGATGACGCGCTGTGTGGTCGGCGGGCATTGGCGCTCGGCCACGCGACTGGCGGACTTGGCGCTTGCGGAGCGGTGCGATGCTTTCAACCTGCCGCAGGGCGTGCTCACGCATCTGTACCGCGCCATCGCGGGCGGCAAGCCCGGCGTGCTGACCAAGATGGGCCTGCACACCTTCGTCGACCCACGCACGGAGCTTGACGCGCGTTACCACGGCGGTGCCATCAACGCCCGCGCCAAGGCGGCACGGGCTGCAGGCACGGCCTCGTGGGTCGAGTACGAACGCTTTCGCGGCGAAGACTATCTCTTCTACCCCAGCTTTCCGCTGCACTGTGTCTTCCTGCGCGGCACGGCTGCCGACCCGCGCGGCAACATCAGCACGCACGAAGAAGCCTTCCACCACGAACTGCTGGCCATGGCGCAGGCCGCGCGCAACTCGGGTGGCATCGTCATCGCGCAAGTGCGTCGGCTCGTCGATCGGCATGACAACCTGCAGGCGATCCACGTGCCGGGCATCCTCGTCGATTACGTAGTCGTGGCTGACGATGAAACCGAACACCAGATGACCTTCGGCGAGGCGTTCAACCCGACCTATATCCGCCCCTGGCAAGGCGAAGCGATCCAGCTCAAGGAGGACGCCGTCGAAGCGAGCGAGGCGCTGGAGACCAGCCAGCACGGCGCGCTCGATGCGCGCACGCTGGTGCAGCGCCGTGCCGTGCTGGAACTGATGGCACAGCAGCCGCGCGTTGTGAACCTGGGCGTGGGCATGCCCGCAGCTGTTGGCGCCCTGGCAGAACAGGAGGGTGCGCGTGGCTTTACGCTCACCGTGGAGGCCGGCCCCATCGGCGGCACGCCGGCAGATGGCCTCAGCTTCGGCGCCTCGGCCTATCCTGAAGCCGTGGTGGACCAGCCAGCGCAGTTCGACTTCTACGAAGGTGGCGGCATCGATCTCGCCATCCTCGGCCTGGCAGAACTGGACGGCGCCGGCAACGTCAACGTCAGCCTGTTTGGCGAGGGCGGCGACACCGTCGTCGCGGGCGTCGGCGGCTTCATCAACATCACGCAGAGCGCACGCTCGGTCGTGTTCATGGGTACGCTCACCGCTGGCGGCCTCCAGGTCGAGGCCGAAGACGGCAAGCTGCGCATCGTGCGCGAAGGACGGCTCAAGAAGATCGTGCCAGCCGTGTCCCACCTGACCTTCAACGGTGAGTATGCGGCGCGATCGGGCATTCCCGTGCGCTACGTGACCGAGCGCGCTGTCTTCGAAATGCGTGACGATGGCCACGGCGGCCGGCGCCTCACGCTGACCGAAATCGCTCCCGGCATCGACCTGCAGCGTGACGTGTTAGACCAGTGTGCGGCAGAGGTTGCCGTGGCAGCCGAGCTGCGCGAAATGGACGCCCGCATCTTCCGCCGTGGCGCCATGTGCACGGGCATCAAGCCGGTCTGATTTTTAGGCTGTTTATTTACTGATGGGTAGCACTAGAAAATCCGTCAGATATGCTGCGCCGCACGCGTTTTATGGGTGCGGTGCACACCCTGCAAAGCCTTTCATCTAAAGGATTTGCGGGATTCGCGCTGCACCGCGGAAGGTGGCGATTCCGGGTCGCCATTTAGATGCCGCTTTCTAATAAAACACTTGCCGCTCAAAGGGCCCCTGTAAATAATTGAACGACCGTTCGATTTTGGGCTAGAGTGTTCGCGCAGGCTGGTTTACAGTCCTGCCCGGCACGCGAAAGGCGCCCTGCAAGACGCCAATTTTCTCGCGTGTCACGCCCCAGAAAAGAACGGAGAGAAATCATCATGCGTCACCCGACCGCTCGTCTCGAATCGAATCACGCAGCAGCCACGCCGATGCGCAAGGGCGAGTTGACGCGTGCAGCGATTCTCGATGCCGCGCTGGAATTGGCTTCGCGCGACGGACTGGAAGGATTGACGATCGGTGTGCTCGCGGAGCGCATGCAGATGAGCAAGAGCGGGGTGTTCGCGCACTTCGGCTCGCGTGAGGATCTGCAGGTGGAAGTAGTTCGCGAGTATCACAAACGGTTCGAGCAGGAAGTCTTCTACCCGAGCTTGACGGAACCGCGCGGTCTGCCGCGCCTGTGGAGCATGGTGCGACGCTGGATGGAGCGTCGCATTCAGGAAGTGACCACAGGCTGCATCTACATCAGCGGCGCGGTGGAGTACGACGATCGTGCCGAAAGCCCGGTGCGCGACGAACTCGTCAAGAGCGTGACGATCTGGCGTGCAGCATTGGCTCGCGCCATTGCACAGGCAAAGGAAGAAGGCCACCTGCGTGCGGAAGCGGACCCGCAATTGATGCTCTTCGAGATGTACAGCCTGGAGCTGGGTCTGCATCACGATGCGCGTTTCCTGCGGTTGCCGAACAGTGCCGAGCTGGCCATGGTGGCGCTTAACAAACTCATTCAGTCTTACCGAACCTGACGCGGCATCGCACACCTAGCGGTCGCGCAGTACACACCAAGGAGTTGCAAGATGGGTCAATACACCGCACCGCTGCGTGACATGCAGTTTGTTCTCCACGAGCTTCTCGGCGTGGAGGACCACCTGAAGCAAATGCCGCAGCACGCGGAGATCGATGCAGACACCATCAATCAGGTGATCGAGGAAGCGGGCAAGTTCTGCTCCGAAGTCATCTTCCCGCTCAACCAGTCCGGCGATCGCGAAGGCTGCACCTACCACGGCGACGGCGTGGTGACGGCTCCCAAGGGTTTCAAGGAAGCGTATCAACAATACGTTGAGGCTGGCTGGCCCTCGCTGGGCTGCGATCCCGAGTACGGTGGCCAGGGTCTGCCCATCCTGATCAACAACGCGCTGTACGAGATGCTGAACTCGGCTAACCAGGCGTGGACAATGTATCCGGGGCTGTCGCACGGCGCGTACGAAGCCCTGCACGCGCACGGTACCGACGAACTCAAACAGCGCTACCTGCCCAAGCTGGTGTCGGGCGTGTGGACCGGCACGATGTGCCTGACTGAGCCGCATTGCGGCACCGACCTCGGCATTCTGCGCACCAAGGCCGAGCCGCTGGCCGATGGCTCGTATGCCATCACCGGCACGAAGATCTTCATCTCGGCGGGCGAGCACGACCTGGCCGAAAACATCATCCACCTGGTGCTGGCACGCCTGCCGGATGCGCCGGGCGGCACGAAGGGCATCTCGCTGTTCGTGGTGCCGAAGTTCATTCCCGATGCCAACGGCAACCCGGGCGAGCGCAACGGCGTGAAATGCGGCTCCATCGAACACAAGATGGGCATCCACGGCAACGCCACCTGTGTGATCAATCTGGACGGCGCACGCGGTTGGATGGTCGGCGAGCCGAACAAGGGCCTGAACGCCATGTTCGTGATGATGAACGCCGCCCGTCTGGGCGTCGGCATGCAGAGCCTGGGCCTGACCGAAGTTGCATATCAGAACTCGGCCGCTTACGCCAAGGAACGCCTGCAGATGCGCAGCCTGTCGGGCCCGAAGGCACCGGACAAGCCGGCCGACCCGATCATCGTGCACCCGGACGTGCGCCGCATGTTGCTGACGCAGCGTGCCTTCGCCGAAGGCGGCCGCGCATTCAGCTACTGGATCGCCCTGCAGATCGACCGCGAGTTGTCGCACGAAGACGAGTCCGTACGCAAGGATGCGGCTGATCTGGTCGCGCTGCTGACGCCGATCGCCAAGGCTTTCCTGAGCGACAACGCATTCATCTCCACCAACGAAGGCATGCAGGTCTTCGGCGGTCACGGTTACATCGCCGAGTGGGGCATGGAGCAGTACGTGCGCGATGCCCGCATCAACATGATCTACGAAGGCACGAACACCGTGCAGTCGCTGGACCTGCTTGGCCGCAAGATCCTGGGTGACATGGGCGCCAAGATGAAGAAGTTCGGCAAGCTGGTCCAGGACTTTGTGGAAGCCGAAGGCACCAACGAAGCCATGCAGGAGTTCATCAACCCGCTGGCCGACATTGGTGACAAGGTCCAGAAGCTGACCATGGAAATCGGCATGAAGGCCATGGCCAATCCGGACGAAGTCGGTGCTGCCGCTGTGCCGTACCTGCGTGTGGTCGGCCACTTGGTGTTCTCGTACTTCTGGGCCCGCATGGCCAAGATCGCTCTGGAAAAGCAAGACAGCGGCGACACCTTCTACAAGGTCAAGCTGGCAACGGCGCGCTTCTACTTCGCCAAGCTGCTGCCCGAAACGGCTTCGCAGATCCGCATGGCACGTGCCGGCGGCGCGACGCTGATGGCACTCGAAGCGGATCTGTTCTAAACAGCCGCATTCTCTTGGGGCGACGTGTGTAAGCGTCGCCCCCTCGTCTCTTCCTCTCTCCCCGCGAGGACATCATGACCCGCACTGAACTCTCCACCAGCGCGCAGCCGCAGGCCGGCCAGCGCTCCAACTTCCTCGTCCGCCGTGTTGCTGTGCTGGGCGCCGGCGTGATGGGCGCGCAGATTGCTGCGCACCTGGTCAACGCCAAGGTTCCTGTCACGCTGTTCGATCTTCCGGCCAAGGAAGGCCCGAAGAACGGCATCGTGCTCAAAGCCATTGAAAACCTGAAGAAGCTGTCGCCGGCGCCGCTGGGCATCAAGGACGACGCCAACCTGATTCAGGCTGCCAACTACGAAGACGATATCGAGAAGCTGCGCGACTGCGACCTCGTCATCGAGGCAATCGCCGAGCGCATGGACTGGAAGCACGATCTGTACAAGAAGGTCGCGCCGCACATTGCTCCGCATGCGATCTTTGCGTCGAACACCTCGGGACTGTCGATTACCGAACTGTCGGACGGCTTTGATGCCGAGCTGAAGTCGCGCTTCTGCGGCGTGCACTTCTTCAACCCGCCGCGCTACATGCATCTGGTCGAGTTGATCCCGACCGCACACACGCGCGGCGACATCCTCGATAAGCTGGAAACGTTCCTGACCTCCGCGCTCGGCAAGGGCGTGGTGCGTGCGAAGGACACGCCCAACTTCATCGCCAACCGCGTCGGCATCTTCTCGATCCTGGCGGTGTTTGCAGAATCGGCCAAGTACGGCATTCCGTTTGATGTGGTGGATGACCTGACGGGCTCGAAGCTGGGCCGCGCCAAGTCGGCAACGTTCCGCACGGCCGACGTGGTGGGTCTGGACACCATGGCGCACGTCATCAAGACGATGCAGGACAACCTGAAGGACGATCCGTTCGCTCCGGTCTACGCCACGCCGCCCGTGCTGGCCAAGCTGGTGGAAGCGGGTGCCCTCGGCCAGAAGGCAGGCGCCGGTTTCTACAAGAAGGAAGGCAAGGAAATCAAGGTGCTGGACCCGCAGAGCGGCCAGTACGGCCCGAGCGGCAAGAAGGCCGACGACATCGTCGTGCGCATCCTGAAGAAGGAGCCCGCCGAGCGTCTGAAGCTGCTGCGCGAATCGACCAACCCGCAGGCGCAGTTTCTGTGGGCGGTCTTCCGCGACGTGTTCCACTACATCGCCGTCTATCTGGAGCAAATTGCGGATTCGGCAGCGGAAGTCGATCTCGCCATCCGCTGGGGCTTCGGCTGGAACAGCGGCCCGTTTGAAGACTGGCAAGAGGCCGGCTGGAAGCAAGTCGCCGAGTGGGTGAAGGAAGACATCGAAGCCGGCAAGGCGCTGTCGAATGCAGCGCTGCCGCAATGGGTGTTCTCCGGCCCGGTGGCGGACAACGGCGGTGTGCATTCGGCAGAGGGCTCGTGGTCGGCCAACCAGAGCACGTTCCTGTCACGTAGCACGCTGCCGGTGTACGGCCGCCAGATGTTCCGTGCGCCGATCAAGGGTGCGACGACGGTCAACCCGCTCACGTATGGCAAGACCATCGAAGAGACCGACGCCGTACGCATCTGGGTGGACGACGCGGCAGGCCAGGACGACGTGCTGATCGTCTCGTTCAAGAGCAAGATGAACACGATCGGACCGAGCGTCATCGATGGTCTGACGCGTGCGGTTGATCTGGCCGAAGCTGGCTACAAGGGTCTGGTGGTGTGGCAACCGACGTCGCTCAAGCTGGGCGCGCCGGGTGGTCCGTTCTCCGCAGGTGCCAACCTGGAAGAAGCCATGCCGGCCTTCATGATGGGCGGCGCCAAGGGTATCGAGCCGTTCGTCAAGAAATTCCAGGACGGCATGATGCGCGTGAAGTACGCCGGCGTGCCGGTCGTGTCGGCTGCGTCGGGCATTGCGCTGGGCGGCGGCTGCGAGCTGCTGCTGCACTCGGCCAAGCGTGTGGCTGCGCTGGAAACGTATATCGGTCTGGTGGAAGTTGGTGTGGGCTTGGTTCCGGCGGGCGGTGGCCTGAAGGAAGCGGCGCTGGCCGCTGCCAAGGCTGCGCAAGCTGCGGGCAGCACCAACATCCTGCAGTTCCTGACGAACCGCTTCCAGGCGGCGGCGATGGCCAAGGTGTCGTCCTCCGCGCTGGACGCGCAGAAGATCGGCTACCTGCAGCCGACCGACACCATCGTCTTCAACGTGCACGAGTTGCTGCACGTGGCGCGCAACGAAGTGCGTGCGCTGTCCGACTCGGGCTACCGCGCACCGCTGCGTCCGGTGGGCATTCCGGTGGCGGGCCGTTCGGGTATCGCCACGATCAAGGCGTCGCTGGTGAACATGCGTGACGGTAGCTTCATCTCGCAGCACGATTTCACGATCGCCTCGCGCATCGCCGAAGCCGTGTGCGGCGGTGACGTCGAAGCCGGCGCGCTGGTGGACGAAGACTGGCTGCTGGCGCTGGAGCGCAAGGCCTTCGTGGATCTGCTCGGCAGCTCCAAGACCCAGGAACGCATCATGGGCATGTTGCAGACCGGCAAGCCCGTTCGTAACTGACCCGCGCGACGACAGAGAACAGGAGTTTCATCATGACCAAGCAACTGCAAGACGCCTACATCGTCGCCGCGACGCGTTCCCCGATCGGCAAGGCGCCCAAAGGCACGCTCAAGAACCTGCGCCCCGACGATCTGCTGGCGACCATCCTCAAGAGCGCCGTCGCCCAGGTGCCGAACCTGGACCCGGCGCTGATCGAAGACGCCATCGTTGGCTGCGCGATTCCCGAAGCGCAGCAGGGCCTGAACGTAGCGCGTATCGGCGCACTGCTGGCCGGCCTGCCGAACACGGTGGGCGGCGTGACCGTCAACCGTTTCTGCGCCTCGGGCCTGACCGCCGTGGCGATGGCGGCCGACCGCATCCGCGTGGGCGAATCCGACGTGATGATCGCCGCTGGCGTGGAATCGATGAGCATGGTGCCGATGATGGGCAACTCGCCGTCGATGTCGCCGGACATCTTCACGCGCGACGAGAATGTCGGTATCGCCTATGGCATGGGCCTGACCGCCGAAAAGGTCGCCCAACAATGGAAGATTTCGCGCGAGGCGCAGGATGCTTTCTCGCTGGCTTCGCACCAGAAGGCACTTGCCGCGCAGCAAGCCGGCGAGTTCAAGGACGAGATCACGCCGATCGAGATCATCGAGAAGTTCCCGAACCTGGGCACTGGCGCCATCGACATCAAGACGCGCACGATGTCGCTGGATGAGGGCCCGCGTGCCGATACGTCGGTTGAAGGCCTTGGCAAGCTGCGCGCCGTGTTCGCCAACAAGGGCAGCGTGACCGCCGGCAACAGCTCGCAGACCTCGGATGGTTCGGGCGCGCTGATCCTGGTGTCGGAGAAGATCCTGAAGCAGTTCAACCTGGTGCCGCTGGCGCGCTTCGTATCGTTTGCGGTGCGCGGCGTGCCGCCGGAAATCATGGGTATCGGCCCGAAGGAAGCCATTCCTGCCGCGCTGAAGGCTGGCGGTCTGACGCAGGATCAGATCGACTGGATCGAGCTGAACGAAGCGTTTGCCGCGCAGTCGCTGGCCGTGATTCAGGACCTGGGTCTGGACACCAGCAAAATCAACCCGCTGGGCGGCGCGATCGCGTTGGGCCACCCGTTGGGCGCGACCGGTGCCATCCGTGCGGCCACGGTTGTGCACGGCCTGCGTCGTCGCAACCAGAAGTACGGCATGGTGACGATGTGCGTCGGCACCGGCATGGGCGCTGCAGGCATTTTCGAACGCATGTGACCCCACGCAAGGGGGAAGGCTCAGGTAGCTTTTTAGGGCCTTCCCCTGCTTGCTAATCGCCCGTCTCACCACGCATAGTTGCGCAGGCGCGCAGTCGTTCCGAACAAGCGCGCCGAAGAATGCGGCCGGCACCCAGCCGGTATCGCACTAGAAGCGGAGCCACGATTCCGCAACAGAGGAGACACACCACCGGGTCACCGGCGGTGCACCAAGAGGAGGGCGCGCGATGGGCAACACTGTCGGCGACACAATCGTATTGACCGATGCGGCATGCGATATGCCGCGCTCGATGATCGATCAACTGGGGTTGGGCGTGGTGCCGTTCCGCATTCGTGCGGGCGAATTGTTTGTAGAAGACCGCCGCGACGAGGCGGCGCTGCCGCAGCTCTATCGCAAGTACCTCGTCGACAAGCAAGATCACTACGCCGAATCGATTCCGCTGCTTGAACGCGAGATCGAAGACTACCTGCTCAAGCACGTGGTCACGCAGCACGACCGGGCCTTGCTGCTGACGATTGCCAGCTCGCGCAGCCATTTCTACAGCCACGCAACCGGCGCGGTGGTGGGCACAACTGCCAAGAGCTTCAAGCCACGCAAGGACGCCGGCCGCTCGGGGCTGTTCGAGTTGACAGTGGTGGATACCGGCGCCATCGGCCCCGGTCAGGCGCTGATGGTGCACGAAGCCGCACGCATGCTGCGCGAAGGCGCGGAGGTGCGTGACGTCGTGCACGTGATCGAGAACCGCCTGCGTGACGCCTCGCACGTCTACCTTGTGCCCGATGAGCTGCTGTACATGTACACGCGCGCCAAGCAGAAGGGCGAGAAGAGCATCACCTGGAGCCGCTACATGATGGGCACGGCGTTCAACGTGCGTCCGCTCATCCATATGCACCGGGGCGAGACAGAAGCCATCGCCAAGGTGCGCGGTTCCGATGAAGGCATCCGCCGTCTGATGGCGCATACCGAAACCATGATCGCCGAGGAGCGTCTGGCCACGCCCGTGGTGGCGATCACGTATTCCGGTTCGCTCGACACCGTGCGCCGCATGGAGCCGGTGCAAGCGTTGATGCGAACCGCACAGGACCACGGCGTAGAAGTGCTGCTCGCGCCGATGAGCCTGACCGTGGCGTTGAACGTGGGGGCCAACGCGTTCTCCGTCGGTTATCTATCTGACTCTCCTGTGCCGATCTAGCGGCGCAGGTTTCACCTGGAGTTTTCATGTCGATTCGTACCGAGACCGTAGACGGCGTCCTGACGCTCACCTTTGACCGCCCGGACCGCAAGAACGCCATCACGGCTGCGATGTATCAAACGCTGGCCGACGCGCTGGTGGCCGCCGAAACCGATCCTGCCATCCGCGTGATCGTGCTGGCCGGCCACGAGAGCGTGTTCACGGCGGGCAACGATCTCGAAGACTTCATGAAGAATCCGCCCAAGGACGAGAGCGCCCCCGTGCACCAGTTCCTGAAGGCGATCAGCACGGCGACCAAGCCGCTGATCGCTTCGGTGAGTGGCGCGGCCGTCGGCGTGGGCACGACCATGCTGCTGCATTGCGACTTGGTCTACGCATCCGAGACGGCCAAGTTGTCGATGCCGTTCGCGCAACTGGGGCTCTGTCCGGAAGCCGCATCCAGCCTGCTGCTGCCGCAACTGGCCGGTTATCACCGCGCAGCGGACAAGCTGCTCTTCGGCGAGCCTTTTGACGCGAACGAAGCGCGTGAACTCGGCCTGGTCAACCGCGTGCTGCCGGCCGGGGAGCTGGATGCCTTCGTGCGCACGCAGGCGCGTAAGCTGACGCTGCTGCCGCCCGCATCGCTGCGCGCCACCAAGCGGCTGATGAAGGAAGGCGCCACGCCGCAGATCGCGGAGCGCATGTCGGTGGAAGGCAAGCAGTTTGGCGAGATGCTGCGCGCGCCGGAAGCGCGCGAGGCGTTCACGGCATTCTTCGAGAAACGCCGCCCAGATTTTTCCAAGTTCAACTGAGCGAGGCGTTCATACGCAAAAGAAAACCCGGCGCGACGCCGGGTTTTTTGTTGAGCGTTGCCGGTTCAGAGCGGCGGCAGCACGCGCGGCTTGCGAGTCTCGTCGGTGGCCACGTAGGTGAGGGTGGCTTCCGTGACCTTGACGGTGGCGTGGCGGCCGCTGGCGTGCATGCGCTGCGCATAGACCTCCACATCCACGGTGATCGACGTGCGCCCCGTTTTGACCACGTTGGCGTAGAAGCTCACCAGATCGCCCACGTACACGGGCTGCTTGAAGACGAACGAGTTGACCGCGATCGTGGCGACACGACCGTTGGCGCGCACCACTGCTGGGATCGACCCGGCGATGTCCACCTGCGACATGATCCAGCCCCCAAAAACATCGCCGTGGACGTTGGCGTCGGAGGGCATCGGCATCACGCGCACGGCGGGCTGCTTGTCGGCGGGCAGCGTGACGGTTTCAGTGGTGGCTTGGGTATCGGACATGATGATGCAGGGCAGCATTGAAGCGGAGGGAGGGCCCACCAGCGAGCCCAGGGCGCGCGCAGGTGATCGGTGGGAGAATACACAATCCGCCATTTTATTGCACCGCACATGCGCCGCTTTCCCGCTTCTTCCGAACCGCCTCCGCCGGGGGCTGCCCGCGGTGACTGGCGCACCATCAAGAGCCTGCTGCCTTATCTGCTGGCCTATAAATGGCGTGTGGCGCTGGCGCTGTCGTTCCTGATCGCGGCCAAGGTGGCAAACCTTGGTGTGCCGATGGTCATGAAGCGGCTGATTGATTCGATGAACGTGTCGCCGTCCGACCCCCGCGCGCTGCTGGTTGTGCCGGTGGGCGTCATCATCGGCTACGGGCTGCTGCGGTTGTCGACGTCGCTGTTCTCGGAGCTGCGCGAAATCCTGTTCGCGAAGGTGACGGAGAGTTCGGTGCGCACGCTCGCCCTGCAGGTGTTCCGGCATCTGCATGCGCTGTCACTGCGCTTTCACCTTGAGCGCCAAACTGGCGGCATGAGCCGCGACATCGAGCGCGGCACGCGCGGCATCCAGTCGCTCATTTCGTATTCGCTGTACAGCATCCTGCCGACGCTGGTGGAAGTCGGCCTCGTCATCACGTATTTCTTCGTGAAGTACGACGTGTGGTTCGCGCTCATCACGTTCTGCGCGCTGGTCAGCTACATCGTCTTTACGGTGACGGTGACGAACTGGCGCACGCACTTCCGCCGCAGGATGAACGAGCTGGATTCGCGCGCCAACCAGAAGGCAATCGATTCGCTGCTCAACTTCGAGACGGTCAAGTATTTTGGCAACGAAGACTACGAAGCACGTCGTTACGACGAGAACCTGAAGCACTACCGCGCGGCTGCGATCCGCTCGCAGAACTCGTTGTCGGTGCTGAACTTCGGCCAGCAGGTCATTGTCGCCACCGCGCTCATCCTGATTCTGTATCGCGCCACGCAGGGGGTGGCGGCGGGGCACATGACGCTGGGGGACCTCGTGCTCGTCAACACGCTGATGCTGCAGATCTACATTCCGCTCAACTTCCTGGGCGTGATCTATCGTGAGCTGAAGCAAGCCGTGACCGACATGGACCGCATGTTCCACCTGCTGCAGACCAATCGCGAGGTAGCCGACAAGCCCGACGCCAAACCGCTGGCGGTGCACGCGGGCGAAGTCCGCTTCGCGCATGTCGACTTCAGCTACGAGGCCAAGCGCCAGATCCTGTTCGATGTGGATTTCACCATTCCTGCCGGCACGACCACGGCGGTCGTGGGGCAAAGCGGCTCTGGAAAATCGACGCTGGCGCGCTTGCTGTTCCGCTTCTATGACGTGAAGTCCGGCGCCATCCAGATCGACGGCCAGGACCTGCGTGACGTCACGCAATCCAGCGTGCGTGCCGCCATCGGCATCGTTCCGCAAGACACGGTGCTCTTCAATGACAGCATCTACTACAACATCGCCTACGGCCGCCCCGATGCCAGTCGCGAAGAGGTGATCGAAGCCGCCCGCGCGGCGCAGATCCACCACTTTGTCGAATCGCTGCCCGATGGCTACGAGACGCAAGTCGGCGAGCGCGGCCTGAAGCTCTCCGGCGGCGAGAAGCAGCGTGTGGCGATTGCACGTACTTTGCTCAAGCGCCCGCCGATTCTCGTGTTTGATGAAGCAACGTCCGCACTCGACTCGCGTACCGAGCACGCCATTCAAGAAGAGCTGATGCGGCTGGCGCAGAACCACACCACGCTGGTCGTTGCACATCGGTTGTCGACCATCGTGCGTGCGCACCAGATTCTGGTGATGGAACACGGCCACATCATCGAGCGCGGAACACATGAATCGTTGTTGCGTGCGGAAGGCCGTTACGCGCAGATGTGGCGCATGCAGGCACGCGAGCCCGAACGCGTGGCCGAAGAAACAGAAGACACCCGAGCAGGTTGAGGGAGAGACAACGCGATGGAACTCAAATGGCTGGAAGACTTCATCAGCCTGGCGGAGACGCGCAGCTTTTCGCGCTCGGCCGAATTGCGACACGTGACGCAGCCGGCGTTTTCGCGGCGCATTCAATCCCTCGAGGCGTGGCTCGGCAATGAGCTGATCGACCGATCAAGCTACCCAACACGCCTGACTCCCGCCGGAGAGGTCTTCTACGAACAGGCTTTGGCGATGCTCGCCCAGGTGAGCGAGACGCGCGCCCTGATGCGCGGCCAGCGCCCGGCCAGTGCGTCGACGATCGACTTTGCCGTGCCGCATACGCTATCGCTGACGTTCTTCCCCGGCTGGCTCGCGCAGGTGGAAGAGAAGATCGGCAAGCTGCAATGCAGGCTGCGCGCGCTCAACGTGCACGATGCGGTGATGACGCTGGTGGAGGGCGGCTGCGATCTCGTGATGGTCTATCACCACGCGCGGCAGATGATCCAGCTCGACCCCACGCGCTACGACATGCTGGTGCTGGGCACCGAGCGGCTTTCGCCGTTCTCCAAGCCCGATGCAAGCGGGCGGCCGATTTATCGGCTTGTTCCCACCGCACGCAAGCCGATCGCCTACCTCAGCTACACGCCCAATGCCTTTCTGGGCCGCATGGTGGATGTGCTGCTGGAAAACTCGCCCGTGGCACCGCTGCTCGACAAGTGCTACGAAACCGACATGGCCGAAGCGCTCAAGGTGATGGCATTGGCGGGCCACGGCGTAGCCTTCCTGCCCGAGAGTGCGGTGCGGGAGGATGTGGCAGCCGGACGCCTCGTGCGCGCGGAAGGCAAGGGCGGCGGTACCTTGTCGATCGAGATGGAAATCCGGCTCTATCGTGAGCACCCGCAAAGCGGCGCGCACGACCGTCGGCACCCGCAGTCCAAGCGCAAGCGCGAGCTGATCGACACGTTATGGAGCGCGCTGGCGGGCTGAACGGGCGATCGGGTTCGACTATGAGGTTATGCGTCCAATGCATAACCCGATGTAAAAACGGCATTGGATTTCGTTCTGGGCGGTCCCTAAGCTGGCGGGCATTTTGTGGGACTTGAAGGGCCTTACCGAGGCCCAAAAAAGGAAGACAGCCATGTCCAATGTCGCATCTCCGTCGACACTCCAGCACGCCATCCCGTCCTATCTGCCGGCCGACAACCTCGGCCCGTGGGGCATCTATCTGCAGCAGGTCGATCGGGTCACCCCCTATCTCGGCTCGCTGGCACGTTGGGTTGAAACGCTCAAGCGCCCCAAGCGCGCGCTGATCGTTGACGTGCCCATCCAGATGGACGACGGCCGCATCGCCCACTTCGAGGGCTACCGCGTGCAGCACAACACGTCGCGCGGCCCGGGCAAGGGCGGCGTGCGTTTCCACCAGGACGTGACGCTGTCGGAAGTGATGGCGCTGTCTGCGTGGATGTCGGTGAAGAACGCGGCCGTGAACGTGCCGTACGGTGGTGCCAAGGGGGGTATCCGCGTCGACCCGCGCAAGCTGTCTTCCGGTGAACTCGAACGCCTGACCCGCCGCTACACCAGCGAGATCGGCATCATCATCGGCCCGAACAAGGACATTCCGGCCCCGGACGTGAACACCAACGCGCAGATCATGGCGTGGATGATGGACACGTACTCCATGAACGAAGGCTCCACCGCCACCGGCGTGGTGACCGGCAAGCCGATCGCACTGGGCGGCAGTCTGGGCCGTCGCGAAGCCACTGGCCGTGGCGTGTTCGTGGTCGGCAGCGAAGCCGCGCGCAACCTTGGCATCGACGTCAAGGGCGCGCGTGTGGTGGTGCAAGGCTTCGGCAATGTGGGCAGCGTGGCCGCCAAGCTGTTCCACGACGCTGGTGCCAAGGTCATTGCCGTGCAAGACCACAAGGGCATCGTGTTCAATGGCAGCGGCCTGGATGTCGACGCGCTCATCAAGCACGTTGACCACAATGGCAGCGTGGCCGGCTTTGTTGCAGAGACCGTCTCGCAAGACGACTTCTGGGGGCTGGAGTGCGAATTCCTGATCCCGGCCGCGCTGGAAGGCCAGATCACTGCGAAGAACGCGCCCCACATCAAGGCAAAGATTGTCGTGGAAGGTGCAAACGGCCCCACAACGCCCGAAGCGGACGACATCCTGCGCGACCGCGGCATCCTGGTCTGCCCGGACGTGATTGCCAACGCCGGCGGCGTGACGGTCAGCTATTTCGAGTGGGTGCAGGATTTCTCGAGCTTCTTCTGGACCGAAGACGAGATCAACCAGCGCCTGGTACGGATCATGCAAGACGCCTTCCGTGGCGTCTGGCAAGTGGCGCAGGACAACAAGGTTACTCTGCGTACGGCGGCATTCATCATCGCCTGTACGCGGATTCTGCAGGCCCGCCAAGAGCGCGGTCTGTACCCCTGATCGGCAACGCGCTGATCAATACCGGCGCGGTGCCCCAACAGGGCACTGCACTGGTCTATCGCGTTGCTGCCGATCAGGCGGCCATGCGCGACGGTTGAAGAAAGCCGGTGCTCATGGGACGAACCATAACGTTCCGGAGCACCGCACCATGAGAAGGGCGATGGCATCATCGTCGTCCTTCCCATCCTCAAGTCGGGTTCGTTAAGCGACAGAGAGCGCACATCGGGCGGGCTTTATTTCCCCTTGTTTTCCTTAGCAATTGGCGGTTATCCGCTCAAGCAATCGGGCCCGCGTGCCGATGTTGCAGAGCGTTGCCGTGTCGGGCGCTGCGCGTCTTTTCCGGATTTTCGGAAAAGCACAACGTAAGGTATCCGGTTGCATGGAAAACGCGGTTGCGGCAGGGTCCGCGCCAGAGGAAAAACTCCGTTGGATTCAACGATTTAGTGGCAACACCAATACTGTCGCCAAACGTTTTTTGGTACAGTCCCGTCTTTCTCTTTCATGGTCAAAAGGAGACTTTCATGAACCTCGCCAAGCTGGCAACCGTGGTTGCAGCCGTTGGTGTCGCCGTTGGTACATTCGGCAGCGCTGCCCACGCAGAAGAGCTGACTGGTACGCTCAAGAAGATCAAAGACACCGGCACCATCACGCTGGGCGTGCGCGATTCGTCGATTCCGTTCAGCTACAACGTCGGCGGTGTCCGCACGATCGGTTATTCGTACGACGTCGCCACCAAGATTGCCGAGGACGTGAAGAAGCAGCTCGGCCTGAAGGATCTGAAGATCAACGAGATCCCGGTCACTTCGCAAAACCGCATCACGCTGCTGCAGAACGGCACCATCGATCTGGAGTGCGGTTCGACCACGAACAACCTTGAGCGCCAGAAGCAAGCATCGTTCACGAACACGATCTTCATCATCGGCACGCGCATCATGGTGAAGAAGGATTCGGGCATCACCGACTGGGCGCAGCTCAAGGGCAAGAACGTCGTGACCACCGCCGGCACGACGTCGGAACGCCTGCTGCGCAAGATGAACGATGACAAGCAGATGGGCATGAACATCATCAGCACGAAGGACCACGGCCAGTCGTTCCTGACGCTGGAATCGGGCCGCGCTGTTGCGTTCATGATGGACGACGCCCTGCTGTACGGCGAGCGCGCCAAGGCCAAGAGCCCGACTGACTGGGTGGTCGTGGCCAAGCCGCAATCGCGCGAAGCCTACGGCTGTATGGTTCGCAAGGACGACAAGCCGTTCAAGGCACTGGCCGACAAGACCATCGCCGGCATGATGAAGGACGGCTCGATTGCAGCCGAATACAAGAAATGGTTCGAACAGCCGGTTCCGCCCAAGGGTGTGAACATGGAGTTCCCGCTGTCGGACGACATGAAGGCGCTGATCAAGAACCCGAACGACAAGGCTCTTGACTGATCGGCTCCCTCAACGGGCCTGATACAAGCGTCACCGAAACGGAAGGCAAAGGCCGGTTAACAGGTCTTCTCCCTTCCGTTTCTTTTTGAGGGAACCATCATGAATTACCACTGGAACTGGGGCGTCTTCTTTACGGAAGCCGCCCAGAATCAGACCTATCTGGACTGGCTGCTGGCGGGGTTGAAGACCACCGTCGTACTCGGCCTGTCTTCCTGGATCATCGCGCTCGTCATCGGCTCCTTGCTGGGCGTGCTGCGTACGGTGCCGAACAAGTGGCTGTCGGGCCTGGCCGCAGCGTACGTGGAGCTGTTCCGCAACATTCCGCTGATCGTGCAGCTCTTCATCTGGTACTTCGTCATGCCCGAGCTCGTGCCGGGTGGCGACTACATCAAGCAGATGAACCCCAACACGGCGATGTTCCTGTCTGCGATGCTGTGTCTTGGCACGTTTACCGCCGCGCGTGTCTGCGAGCAGGTGCGCTCAGGTATCAATTCGCTGCCGCGCGGGCAGCGCAACGCCGGACTGGCCATGGGCTTCACGCTGGCGCAGACGTATCGCTACGTGATGCTGCCGATGTCGTTCCGCATCATCGTGCCGCCGCTCACGTCGGAGTTTCTGAACATCTTCAAGAACTCGGCTGTGGCATCGACCATCGGTTTGCTGGAGCTTGCCGCACAGGGCCGCCAGCTGGTTGACTACACTGCGCAGCCGTACGAATCGTTCATCGCCGTGACGCTGATGTACATGCTGATCAACCTGACCGTAATGGGCCTGATGCGCTGGGTGGAAGCACGTTCCCGGCTGCCTGGCTTCATCGGTGGCAAGTAATCGGGCGAGGACTCTTCATGGCTTATCAATTCGATTTCTCGTCCATCAACGTCGACAACATGCGTGTGCTCGGCGAGGGGATGGTCCTCTCGCTCCAGATCACGGGCACGGCCATCCTGGTCGGCATCGTGTGGGGCACGCTGCTCGCGATGATGCGCCTCTCCGGCATCAAGCTGCTGCAGTGGTTCGGGCAGGCGTACGTGAACCTCTTCCGGTCCATCCCGCTGGTGATGGTGCTGCTGTGGTTCTTCCTGATCGTGCCGCAGGTGTTGCAGAGGATCTTCGATCTGTCGCCGGCGACCGACATGCGCATGATGTCTGCGCTGGTCGCCTTCGCGCTGTTTGAAGCGGCGTATTACTCGGAGATCATCCGCGCCGGTATCCAGAGCGTGTCGCGCGGGCAGATGTTCGCGGCCTATGCGATGGGCATGACGTACGGCCAGGCCATGCGCCTGGTGATCCTGCCGCAGGCATTCCGTAACATGATTCCGCTGCTGCTCACCCAGGCCATCGTCCTGTTCCAGGATACGTCGCTGGTGTATGTGAGCGCGCTGTCGGACTTCTTTACTCAGGCATACAACATCGGTGAGCGCGACGGCCGTATCGTCGAACTGCTGCTGTTTGCCGGCTTGTGCTATTTCGTGATCTGCTTCGGCGCCTCCGTGCTGGTGAAGCGACTTCAGAAGAAGGTGACCCAATGATCGAGATCAAGAACGTTTCCAAGTGGTACGGCAGCTTCCAGGTGCTGACCGACTGCACCACCAGCGTGAAGAAGAGCGAAGTGGTGGTGGTGTGCGGCCCGTCGGGTTCGGGTAAGTCCACGCTCATCAAGACCGTCAATGCGCTGGAACCGTTCCAGAAGGGCGAGATCTTCGTTGACGGCACTTCGGTGGGCGCGAAGGGTACCAACTTGCCGAAGCTGCGTTCGCGCGTGGGCATGGTGTTCCAGAACTTCGAGCTGTTCCCGCACTTGTCGATTACCGAGAATCTGACGATCGCACAGCAAAAGGTGCTGGGCCGCTCGAAAGAAGAAGCCATGGCCAAGGGCCTGAAGTATCTGGACCGCGTGGGCCTGAAGGCGCACGCTGCCAAGTACCCGGGCCAACTGTCGGGCGGTCAGCAGCAGCGCGTGGCAATCGCGCGCGCGCTGTCGATGGACCCGATCTGCATGCTGTTCGACGAGCCGACCTCCGCGCTGGACCCTGAAATGGTCAACGAAGTGCTCGACGTGATGGTGGAACTGGCCAAGGAAGGCATGACCATGATGTGCGTGACCCACGAAATGGGCTTCGCGCGGAAGGTTGCCAACCGCGTGATCTTCATGGACCAGGGCCGCATCGTTGAAGACTGCGAGAAGGAAGAGTTTTTCGGCAACATCGACGCTCGTTCCGATCGTGCCAAGCAGTTCCTGTCGAAGATCCTGTCGCATTGATCGACGGTTCCCGGCAACAAAAGCCGCTCTTTCGAGAGCGGCTTTTTTTTGTGGGCGACGCGGCGTCAGGTGCAGGCGGTGTTGGCAGCGTTGGCGATCTGCACGGCTTCCGGAATCGGCACCTTGGTGGCCATCGTGGCCTGGCCCGATTCGAACATCAGCAGCTCGCCTGGCACGAATTGCGTCCAGACTTCGTTGTCGGTGAGCGGCGCGGTGGCGATGACAGCCACGCGATCGGCAGGCGTCGTGTATTTGGCGAAGTCGATCGTCATGTCGGCGTCGATCAAATGCGCCGTCGAGAACGGCCACTGCCGCACGATGTAATACAGCCGCGTCGAGCAATGCGCGAACTGCGCCTGCCCATTGCACAGCAGGAAATTGAACACGCCGTAGCGGGTGATTTCCTTGGTGATGTCAGACAGCGCGTAGAACAGCTCGTTGAGCGGCGGCTGCGAACCCGGAAAGCGCTTGCGCAGCGCCTGCATGATGAAACAGAAGGCGAGTTCGCTGTCGGTATCGCCCACAGGCTGGTAGACGCCCGAGAGGAACGGCGAGAAGTTCTTCAGGTCGCCGTTGTGGGCAAAGATCCAGTGCCTGCCCCACAGCTCGCGCATGAAGGGGTGGCAGTTTTCCAGCCGCACCGTGCCCTGCGTCGCCTTGCGGATGTGCGAGATGACGTTCTTGGACTTGATCGGGTAGCGCTTGACCAACTCCGCTACCGGCGAGGTACCGGCAGACTGGTTGTCGATGAACAGGCGGCATGCCTTGTCTTCGAAGAAGGCGACGCCGAAGCCGTCGGCATGGTGGTCGGTCACGCCACCGCGCGCGGCGAACCCCGTGAACGAGAACGTCACATCGGTCGGTTCAGCGCAGTTCATGCCCAGCAGCTGGCACATGGTGGGGGAAAAGTCGGATGCAATAAAATGATCATTATCCTGCCGGCCGCCGGGGGTGCCAAGCGCCTTCGTCTTCACGGCGCCGCGCCTGGGGGCCGGGCGTTGCGCACATGCCGCACGCCACCGCCTCCAGATTGCCTTAACCGGAGAAGCCATTCCCATGAAGCTCGACCGCACCGCCGCCCGCGCCCTCCTGCTGGAGAGCTACGCCGCCGCCGTGGGCGCGGCCGATCCGCTAAAAATCGTCGCAAACTTCCTTCCGCCGCCGTATGCCGGCGGCAAAACACTGGTGGTCGGCGCCGGCAAGGCGGCTGCGTCGATGGCGCTGGCTGTCGAGCAGGCCTATGCCGGCCGCGCGCAGGTCGAAGGACTGGTCGTCACGCGCTATGCGCATGGGTTGCCGACCGAGCACATCCGCGTCATTGAAGCAGGGCACCCGGTGCCGGACGAGGCGGGCGAACAGGCCGCGCAGGAAATCCTGGATCGCGTCTGCGCGCTCACCGAGAACGACCGCCTGATCGTGCTGGTCTCGGGCGGCGGTTCCAGCCTGCTGTCGCTGCCCGCCGAGGGCATCCCGATGGCCGATCTGAAAGCCGTGACGCGCGAGCTGCTGCGCTGCGGTGCGCCGATCACCGACATGAATATCGTGCGCAAGCATCTGTCGCGTATTCATGGTGGGCGGCTTGCCGCCGCATCACGCGCGCCGGTCACGACGCTGATTGTTTCCGACGTGGCCGGCGACGACCCGAGCGCCATTGCCAGCGGCCCGACCGTGCCGGATGCGAGCACCTACGGCGATGCGCTTGCCATTCTGAAACGCTGGGGCGCTCACATGCCCGATACCGTGTGCGCGCACCTGGAATGTGGAGCACGCGGCGAGATTGCCGAAACGCCCAAGCCGGGCGACGCCTGCTTTGCACGCGTGACCAATCACGTCATCGCCACCGCGCAACAGAGTCTCCATGCCGGCGCCGAGGTGTTTGCGGCGCGCGGTATCCACACGGCCATCCTCGGCGACACGGTGACCGGCGAAGCGCGAGAGGTCGCCCAGGTATATGGGGCGCTGGCGAGGCAGGTGCGCCAGCATGGCGCCCCGTTTGTGGCGCCGGTCGCACTCATCTCCGGCGGCGAGTGCACGGTGACGATTCCGCCCGGCCTGACCGGCGGCCGCGGCGGGCGCTGCGCGGAGTTCCTGCTCTCGCTCGGCGTCACGCTGGAAGACATGGCTGATGTCTATGCGCTCGCCGCCGATACAGACGGCATTGACGGATCGGAGGACAATGCGGGTGCGCTGCTTGACCCCGACTCCATCGCCCGCGCCGCCGCCAAGGGCATCGCCGCCCGCGCCGCGCTCGACGCACACGACGCCTACGGTTTCTTTGCTGCCGCCGATGACCTGATCGTCACCGGCCCGACGCGCACCAACGTCAACGACTACCGCGTCATCCTCATTCTCTGATTCACGTTTTTGCTGACCGCTTTCGCACGCACCATGACCGACACTCTCACGATCGTTCGCCCCGATGACTGGCACCTGCACCTGCGCGACGGCGATGCCCTCGCCGATGTGGTGGGCGACACCGCACGCCAGTTCGGCCGGGCGATCATCATGCCCAACCTCAAGCCGCCGGTGACCACCACTGCGCAGGCGCGTGCCTACCGCGAGCGCATTCTCGCCGCGTTGCCAGCCGGCACGCAGTTCGAGCCGCTGATGACGCTGTACCTGACCGATAACACCTCGCCCGACGTCATTCGCGAGGCCCGCGCCAGCGGTTTCATCCACGGCGTGAAGCTGTACCCGGCTGGCGCCACCACCAACAGCGATGCTGGCGTGACCGACCTGCGCCGGTGCGCCAAGACGCTTGAAGCCATGCAGGAAGTCGGCATGCCGCTGCTTGTGCACGGCGAGGTGACCGATCCGACCGTCGACATCTTTGACCGCGAGGCCGTCTTCATCGACACGGTGATGTTGCCGCTACGTCGAGACTTCCCGGCGCTGAAGGTCGTGTTCGAGCACATCACGACCAAGCACGCTGCCGAATACGTGCGCGATGCCGAGGGCCCGGTTGGCGCGACCATCACCGCGCACCACCTGCTGTACAACCGTAACGCTCTGTTTGTCGGCGGCATCCGCCCGCATTACTACTGCCTGCCGGTGCTCAAGCGTGAAACGCACCGCCTGGCGCTGGTGGCCGCCGCCACCTCGGGCCACCCGCGGTTCTTCCTTGGTACCGACAGTGCGCCGCACGCCAAGGGTGTGAAGGAACACGCCTGCGGTTGCGCCGGCTGCTACACCGCGCTGCACGCCATGGAGCTGTACGCCGAGGCCTTTGAAGACGCCAACGCGCTCGACAAGCTCGAAGGCTTTGCGAGCCTGCACGGGCCTGACTTCTATGGCCTGCCGCGCAACGCCGGCACGCTCACGCTCACGCGCTCGCAATGGCAGCTTCCCGCCGAAGTCCCGTTCGGTGAGCAGACGCTGGTGCCACTGCGCGGCGGCGAGATGCTGCGCTGGAAATCCGTCTGACTTGGCGATTGAATGTTTGCGTGCGATCGACTGGAGCCATCCGGCGTTCGCACCGCTGGCAGCGGTCGGCGCCCCGATTGCACGCGCGATTGAGGGCGGCGCCGATCTTCGCGACGCACTGAACGCGCATCCGGCCGCGCAGGCAATTCGCACCTCCGGCGGCCATACGCTGCGCTTCATCCCGCAAGATACGCTGCCGGCCGGCACGGCCTATGAAGCACACGTTGCCGCCACCGGCCGGGTGCCGACGCGGGACAATCTCCACGATTTCTTCAACGCACTGATCTGGCTGCATTGGCCGCTTGCCAAGGCGGCGCTGAACGCGCGCCAGGCGCGGGCGATTACGCGGGACGGGATTGGCGCGGCACGCGGCACCGTACGCGATGCCGCCACGCTGTTCGACGAAAACGCCCTGATCTTCCTGCACACTGAAGACGCGCCTGAGCGAAGCCTGACCGGGTTCGATTGGCGCGGCTTGTTCGTCGAGGGCAGGGCAGCGTGGGGCGCAACCTGCGCAGTTCTGCCGTTCGGCCATGCGCTGCTGGAAAAGTTGGTTGCGCCGTACAAGTCGATCACTGCACATGCCTGGCCGCTGCACGTGGCAGCATTATCAGCGGATCGTCCCTCGCTCGATGCCGCGCTGGCAGAGATGCTTTTGCATGTCGATCTGGCGCCCAGCAATTTCCGTCCGTTGCCCGTCATGGGCATCCCCGGTTGGTGCGATGCGAATGACGACGACGGCTTCTATCTGGATACGACCGTCTTTCGCCCGGGCCGGCGGCGATTGGTACCCGAACAGTGCTAGACTCGCGCCTCGCGAAGCGGATCAGACAACCGCTGCTTCCGCCGCCTCGCGCGAGCGGAAGGGGAGGAAAGTCCGGACTCCATAGAGCAGGGTGATGGCTAATGACCATCCACGGTGACGTGCGGAATAGGGCCACAGAGACGAGTCTTCGCCCCGGCTTCGGCCAGGGCGAAGGGTGAAACGCGGTAACCTCCACCCGGAGCAATCCCAAGTAAGCAGGCGATGAAGCGGCTCGCTGAGTCTGCGGGTAGGGAGCTTGAGCCGGCTGGCAACAGCCGGTCTAGAGGAATGGTTGTCACGCCGCTGGTTTCGGCCACGCGGCGCACAGAATCCGGCTTATCGGTCCGCTTCGCTTCTTATTCCGATGCCGTCGGCTGCGTGGCCAGATCCACCAGTTCCAACGAGTGCGTGATCTCGGCCGTCTTGGCCAGCATGATCGACGCCGAGCAGTACTTCTCGTGCGAAAGCTGCACAGCCCGTTCCACCGTTTCCCGCTTCAGGTTGCGCCCAGTCACCGTGAAGGTGAAGTGGATGCGCGTGAAGACCTTCGGGTCGGTCTCGGCACGGTCGGCCTGCAGCTTGACGCTGCAACCTTGCACGTCCTGGCGGCCTCGCTTGAGGATCAGCACCACGTCATAGGCGGTGCAGCCACCGGTGCCCAGCAAGACCATTTCCATCGGGCGCGGTGCAAGGTTGCGGCCGCCGCCGTCGGGCGCGCCATCCATCGTGACGAGATGGCCGCTGCCGGTTTCCGCCAAAAAGGCCATGCCATCCGGGCCAGTCCAGCTCACTGTGCAATCCATGTCCAATCCTTGTGCAGAGGGTCGACCATCGCCGACGAAAAGCCACATTGTAGCCACCAGCCCTCGCGCGCGTTGGCACCCTAGGGTGAACGCGGCTTGACAGTGATACCCGCTCGAAAAGGTGCAACCCGTTCTTTTTGCACCGAAATTGCGCCGAAATTGGAGGAATAGCTCTAGTGCGCAGCAGCTTGTCTCACACGAAATGAATGCAAGTGTTTGATTTGTTGGGAAATTAAACTGCCTTCTGTCTTCTTATTGGCTTTCCGCATTACGAAATGCGATTTCGTAGTGCAAATTTCCTTGCGCGTGCCCCAGAAATGGGTATAATTTGCACCATTGGATCGGCTGATGCGGTGCAACCCACCCAGTCAACGATCAGCAGGTGTCTCCTCCACCCTCCTCCTTTGGTGGATTCAAACCCAAGCTTGATGGCTTGGGTTTTTTTTCGCCTGCAGAACCCGCGCGCGCCTTTTTCCTTGTGTCAAGAAGTCTGTGCGAGGTACAATCGAAATCTTTTCCGGATTGCCCGCGGAAAAGAGAAATTTAGAGAGCCCGCACCAACAAGCGGGAAGGCGGGCCGGCGATGACCTCGCATGGGGTTGCGCAGGCGTCCGCAAGACGATCCGTTCGTGAGCAGTCTGAACGCAAGTTCTCAGCGCGATACGGGTCCACTCGGGCACTGACTCAATATTTGGAAAAATCATGAAGACCTTTTCCGCAAAGCCCCATGAGGTGAAGCGCGATTGGTACGTGATTGACGCGACGGACAAGGTCCTCGGGCGTGTCGCCAGCGAAGTGGCACACCGACTGCGCGGCAAGCACAAGCCCGAATTCACTCCGCACGTCGATACCGGCGATTTCATCATCGTCATCAACGCAGCCAAGCTGCGTGTGACGGGCGCCAAGACGACCGACAAGAAGTACTATCGCCACTCGGGTTACCCGGGCGGTATCTACGAAACGACGTTTGGCAAGATGCAGCAGCGTTTCCCGGGCCGCGCCCTGGAGAAGGCTGTGAAGGGCATGCTGCCGAAGGGTCCGCTGGGCTACGCGATGATCAAGAAGCTGAAGGTTTACGCCGAAGGCTCGCATCCGCACGAAGCTCAGCAGCCGAAAGCGCTGGAAATCTAAGGGGCCTAATCCATGATCGGAAACTGGAACTATGGCACCGGCCGCCGCAAGAGCGCTGTGGCACGTGTCTTCATCAAGTCCGGCAAGGGCGACATCATCGTCAACGGCAAGGCCATCAACGAGTACTTCGCTCGTGAAACCTCGCTGATGATCGTGCGTCAGCCGCTGGAACTGACCAACCATGCAGCTACGTTCGACATCAAGGTGAACGTGGTCGGCGGTGGTGAAACCGGCCAAGCCGGCGCTGTGCGTCACGGCATCACCCGCGCCCTGATCGATTACGATGCAACGCTCAAGCCCGCCCTGTCGAAGGCTGGTCTGGTGACGCGCGATGCACGTGAAGTCGAGCGTAAGAAGGTCGGTCTGCGCAAGGCCCGCCGCGCCAAGCAGTTCTCGAAGCGTTAATCCGCTTCCTGCTGCTTCAGCAAAAAACCACACCCTCGGGTGTGGTTTTTTGTTTTTGAGCGTTCGAACTAAACAGGGTGATCTTTCCGTCGCCTCGCTTACCCTTTGCAACAGCTCCGACATGTCCGCGGGACTACAATTCACATTTCGTTAGCGTTCGGCCCGTATGATGCAATCCGCTGTTTCTCCTAATCCGATTCTGATCCGCAAGGCGGGTCGGGAGGCGCGCGCATGAAGGCGCGTCGCTTGTTGCGTCGCGCTTCCGTGCTCGCCCCGAACGTCACGGTGCGTTCGCGTCTGCCTTGGCCGGTAACGGTTTTGTTGATTGCCGTGGTATTTGGGCTTGCGGCGGCTGCGGCGCTGTGGGCCTTCGAAGAAGGGCGTCGGCTGACGGGGCCGCACGACGCCGATTTGCGCGCTATGAACCGCGAGCTGACCACCAAGTTGGCCGCCGTGCAAGCCGAGCGAGACAAGCTTTCCGCGTCCGCTGGCACCGTGGATGCCAGGCTGGGTATTGCCGAAGGCGCGCAAGCGCAGATGGCTGAGCAACTCAAGGCGCTGGAAACCGAAAACGCGCAGTTGAAAGAGGACCTAGCCTTCTTTGACAGCCTGTTGCCCGCACCTACCAATTCCGCTGGTATTTACGTGCGCAGCTTCCGCATCGCGCCGGATGAGGCGCAGCCGACACGCATGCGGTTCCGCGTTCTGCTGATGCAAGGCGGCGGAAAGGCGTTCGCGCCGGTCTCCGAATTCGAGGGGCAACTGGCGCTCACGCTGAACGTGGTACAGGGTGGCAAAGCTGCTACGATCGATTTCCCGGGAACGGTGGCCAGCGGATCACCCGTTGCCAGCGCCCGCGTCAAGCTCACGCACTACCAGCGCCTTGAGGGCTGGGTAGACGTGCCCCCCGGCACCACGGTGCAATCGGTGATGGTGAAAGTGCTGCAGAACGGCAAGATCAAAGCGAGCCAGAGTTTTTCCATCTGACGGGCGTTGTCCTGTCGAGGATCCGTACACAGAGGAGTCGACGATGCTGTTTGGCAAAAAGAAAGGGCTGGCGATTGAAACGCTGCTGGGGGCTCATACCAAACTGGAAGGGAATCTGCGCTTCTCGGGCGGTCTGCGGATCGACGGCGAGATCAGCGGCAACATCTACGGCGATCCGGACAAGCCCAGCATGCTGGTGATTACCGATAGCGCACGCGTCGAGGGCGAGGTGCACGTCGGGCACCTGATCCTGAATGGCACCGTGGTTGGCCCCGTGCATGTGGCGGAGCTGCTTGAGTTGCAGCCGAAGGCGCGCATTGAGGGCAACGTGCAATATGCGGCGTTGGAAATGCACCAAGGCGCCGTCGTCATGGGCACGTTGATGCACGCGGCGCCTGGCGACGTGAAGTTGCTGCCCAATCTGAAGCTGGCGTCCAATCAGGATTGATCACATCGCGCGTCAGCCGTTGCTGGCGCACCGCACAATGCCCACTTGAAACGCGGGGCTTCGGCACGATTTGCAGCTTGCGCTTAAAATACAGGCAAGTTTCAGACGTTCCCACAGGAGATTTTCATGAACGCAGTCGCGCAGGCAGCCACGCCCGATGTGAACGAGGTTCCGGCTCCGCTGGTCTTTACCGACAGCGCTGCGGACAAGGTCAAGCAACTGATTGAAGAAGAAGGCAACCCGGAGTTGAAGTTGCGTGTATTCGTGCAAGGCGGCGGGTGCTCGGGCTTCCAGTACGGTTTCACCTTTGACGAAGAGACCAACGAAGACGATACGACCATGACCAAGAATGGCGTCTCGCTCTTGATCGACTCGATGAGCTACCAGTACCTGGTGGGCGCCGAGATCGACTACAAGGAAGACATCAACGGCGCGCAGTTCGTCATCAAGAACCCGAATGCTTCGACCACGTGTGGTTGCGGCTCGTCGTTCTCGGTCTGACGCCGCATCGCTGTAAAAGAAAAAGCGCACTTCGGTGCGCTTTTTTGTTGCCGGCAAATTGTGCGCTCAAGCGGGGTAGATTGCGCCGAGGATGCGACCGCCCGATGCGCCGGTCGCGGTATGCAGATTGCCGTGGGCGCGGAGCACGCACTGGCGCGCGAGCCATGCGAAAGCGAGGGCCTCCACCTGATGCGCGGGCACGCCGAAGTCATCTGTCGGAGCGACTCGCACGCCCGGCAATTGCTGCGCGATACGTGCCATGAGCGCGCCATTGCGGGCGCCGCCACCGCAGACCAGCAGTGACGCGGCCTGCGGCGCATGGGCACGTACGGCATCGGTGATGGTGTCGGCGGTGAGGGCGAGCAGCGTCGCTTGAACATCTTCAGGGCGCGCGGCGTTCAGCGCATCGCCGAGGGTTTGTTGCAGCCACGCCGGGTTGAACAGGTCGCGGCCGGTGCTCTTGGGCGGTGGCGCTGCAAAGAACGGCTCGGCCTTCAGACGCGCGAGGAGCGTTTCGTCGATACGCCCAGTGCGGGCCCAGGCGCCGTCGGCGTCGTAGCGGGTATCGCGGTGCCTGTGAACCCAGTAGTCCATCAGCGCGTTGCCGGGGCCGCAGTCGAAGCCGAGTACGGCGTTGCGCGCGTCGGGGGCTTGCGGCGGCACGACGGTGAGGTTGGCGATGCCCCCGATGTTGCAGACCACACGCCACGCATCAGGCAGGCCGAACAGCGCGCGATGCAGCGCTGGTACGAGCGGTGCGCCCTGGCCGCCGGCGGCGATGTCGCGACTACGAAAATCGGCAATGACGTCGATGCCGGTGCGTTCAGCCAACACCGCCGGGTGCTGGGTTTGGCGCGTGTAGCCGATGCCATCATGTGTGCCGGGCTGATGACGAATCGTCTGCCCATGGGCGCCGATGGCCCGCACGTCGTGCACACCCAGACCGGTGGCAGCGAGCAGTTGGGCAACGCAGTCGGCGTAGACCATGGCCAGCGCGTTCGCGGCAAGGGCTTCGCGATGGATCTCGTCGTGGCCGGCGTGTTGCAGGTCCAGAAAGCGCTGGCGCAGTTCGGGCGAGAAGGGCACGTAGGCATCGGCGAGGACGGTCGGGTGTTCGCCGGAAAAGTCCGCCAGAACGCCGTCGACACCGTCCAGGCTGGTGCCCGACATCAAGCCGATGTAGCGATCGGTGGAGAGTGCGGTGTGGTCAGGATGGCTCATGCGCGACAGCTTACCAGCGCAATGGCGGGCCAAACGGACACATCACGGTAAAATCCCGGGATTGCGCGGCCGGCACGTTTCAATCGATGTCGGCCATCGTGCACGCACCGTTTCCCCGATTGTTGATTCGTTCGCGCCGTTTTCCATGTGCGGCGCGGTGACCTTTCTTTTTGCCATGACTGCACCTGACACTTCCGCCGCCTCCGATAACGCCACGCCGGCCAAACCCAAGTACCCGGTGACCCCGGAGGTGGCGCACGCAATGGAAGTGTCGCTGCGCGGCTGCGACGAACTGTTGATTGCTGCCGAATGGGAGCAGAAGCTAGCCAAGAGCGCCGCGACCGGCGTGCCGCTGCGCATCAAGCTGGGCCTGGATCCGACGGCGCCCGATATCCACATCGGCCACACCGTGGTGCTCAACAAGATGCGTCAGTTGCAAGACCTGGGGCATCAAGTGATCTTCCTGATCGGCGATTTCACCTCGACAATCGGTGACCCGTCCGGCCGCAATGCCACGCGCCCGCCGCTCACGCGCGAGCAGATCGAGACCAACGCGCAGACTTATTACCGTCAGGCCAGCATGGTGCTGGACCCGAGCAAGACCGAAATTCGCTACAACAGCGAATGGTGCGACCCGCTGGGCGCGCGCGGCATCATCCAGCTTGCCGCCAAGTACACCGTCGCCCGCATGATGGAGCGTGACGACTTTACCAAGCGCTACAAGGCTGGCGTGCCGATCTCGGTGCACGAATTCCTCTATCCGCTGATGCAGGGTTACGACTCGGTCGCGCTCAAGTCCGACCTGGAACTCGGCGGCACCGATCAGAAGTTCAACCTGCTGGTCGGTCGCGAACTGCAGAAGGAATACGGCCAGGAGCCGCAGTGCATCTTGACCATGCCGTTGCTGGTTGGCCTGGACGGTGTAGAGAAGATGTCCAAGTCCAAGGGCAACTACGTCGGTATCAGTGAGGCGCCGAACGAGATGTTCGGCAAGCTGATGAGCATCTCCGACGACCTGATGTGGACGTACTACACGCTGCTGTCGTTCCGCCCGCTGGCCGAGATCGATTTGATGAAGGCGGAGATCGCGCTGGGCCGCAACCCGCGCGACTGCAAGGTGCTGCTGGCGCAGGAGATCGTCGCGCGCTTCCACAGCCAGGCCGATGCCGAACGCGCGCTGGATGACTTCAATCACCGCGCACGCGGCGGTGTGCCGGACGATATCCCGCAGATTGAGCTGGCAGGCGCGCCACTGGGCATTGCGCAACTGCTCAAGCAGGCTGGGCTCTGCCCGTCCACGTCGGATGCCAACCGCAACATCGAACAGGGCGGCGTGAAGATCGACGGTACCGTCGTCAGCGACAAGGGCCTGAAGGTGGAGGCGGGCACCTTCGTGATGCAGGTCGGCAAGCGTCGCTTTGCACGCGTGGTGCTGAAGTGATTGGACTGATCCAGCGTGTGTCTGAAGCGGCTGTCCGGGTGGACGGCCGCGTCGTCGGCGAGATCGGCCCGGGCCTGCTTGCGCTTGTTTGTGCCGAACGTGGCGACACCGCCGCCGAGGCAGATCGTCTGCTGGAGAAGCTGCTCAACTACCGCGTGTTCTCCGACGCGCAGGGCAAGATGAACCTGCCCGTGCGCAACATCGACGGCAACGGGCAGGCCGGTGGCTTGCTGGTGGTATCGCAGTTCACGCTGGCGGCCGATACCAAGTCTGGCACGCGGCCGAGCTTCACACCCGCGGCTGCGCCGGAAGATGGCCGCCGCCTGTACGACCACTTCGTGGCGCGCGCCCGTGCGCAGCACCCCATCGTGGCGACCGGCGAGTTTGGCGCCGACATGAAGGTGTCGCTGGTCAACGATGGTCCGGTCACATTCTGGCTGCAGATCGCGCCGCAAGCCGCGCCGTCTGTCGCAAAAGCGGCCACGCCGGAAGCGGCCAAATCTGTCTGATTCGCTCGGGAACCCTGTGATGTCACGCGCCGCCACCATCCCTCTGCCGATGCCGCAGATCACCCACATCGTGCTCATCCGCCACGGCGAGACCGACTGGAACCGTGAGCGCCGCCTGCAAGGCCAGCTCGACGTGCCGCTGAACATGCAAGGGCTGGAGCAAGCGGCGCAGCTTGGCAAGGCACTGGCGCGCGAGCGGTTCGATGCGGTCTATGCGAGCGATCTGTCGCGCGCCAGGCAGACGGCGCAGGCGCTTGCAGATGAAGTGGGTGTGACGGTGCGTGACGACGCCGGTTTGCGCGAGCGCTGCTATGGCGAGTTTGAAGGCCTCACCTACGCTGAAGTCGCCGCACAGCATCCAGCCGACTTTGATGCCTGGCAAAACCGCGTGCCCGAGTTCGCCCCGCCTGGCGGCGAGACGCTGACTGAATTCCACGAACGTGCGGTCGAGACTGCGCTTCGCCTGATCCGTCGCCACCCCGGCGAGCGCATCGCGCTGGTTAGCCACGGCGGCGTGCTCGATTGCCTGTATCGCCGGGCCAACGCCATGACGCTCACCGAGCCGCGCCAGCATGAACTGCGCAACGCGAGCATCAACCGGCTTTCATCCGATGGCCATCAACTGACTGTACTGCAATGGGGGGATGTCGCGCACCTGGATTTGCTGGTGCTCGACGAGGTGGACCGCCGCGTTCCCTAAACCTTCAGCCGGAACGGCGTGAAGTTGGTGTCGCGGTCGTAGTAGTCTTCGTGCTCGACGCGTTTGAGGAAGGCGACGACCCGGTAGGTAAGGGGCGTCGCCACGACCTCCCAGCCGGTCTTGAGGATGTATTGCGCGATGGCCACGCGGAGCACCTGCTGGTGGGGCCAGATCCCGTAGAAGGCGATCACGTAGAACAGCGAAGAATCCACTGCCTCGCCCACCACCGTGGACCCAATAAGGCGCGTCCACAGCCATTTTCCTTCCGTAGCGATCTTCATCTTCGCCAGCGTGTAGCTGTTGGCAAAGCTGCCGCACCAGAACGCAATGAGCGACCCGGCGACGATGCGGGGCGTGTTGCCGAACACGTCGTTCAGGCTCTTCTGGTAGTCCGCCATGAATGGCGCTACTGGCAGCGCCAGCACGACCAGCGACATGAACGACGCGAAGATCAGTGCGGCAAAACCCGCCCACACCACACGCCGGTCGCGCCCGTAGCCGTACACCTCGGTGAGGATGTCGCCGAAGATGTATGAGATCGGGAAGAAAAGCACACCAGCGCCAAACGTGACCGGCCCGATGATTGGCAGCGTGACCTGCGCCGCCTTGGCCGCGCCGATCAGGTTGGAACACAGCAGTACCGTCACGAAGGCCGCCATGACGAAGTCGTAGTAGCGGAACGTGCGGTTCGGGTGGCGCGGGGCGGCGGACATGTCGGGGCGGTCCGGGTGGGCGTTTATTGGTTGTCGTCCCAGAGATCGCGTACGGGGCCGCTCTTGGGGGCGCCCAGCCCGAAGTGCTGGTACGCCGAAGCCGTGGCGATACGACCACGGGGAGTGCGCTGCAGGTAGCCTTGCTGGATGAGGTAGGGCTCGAGTACGTCCTCGATCGTGTCGCGCTCCTCGCCGATGGCGGCCGCCAGGTTGTCGATGCCGACCGGGCCGCCGTTGAACTTGTGCAGGATCGCTTCGAGCAGCCTGCGATCCATCAGGTCGAAGCCGACCGCATCCACATCGAGCATGGCCAGGGCGGCATCGGCCACTTCGCGGGTGATGATGCCATCGGCCTTGACCTCGGCATAGTCACGCACGCGGCGGAGCAGGCGGTTGGCGATACGCGGCGTGCCGCGCGAGCGCTTGGCAATTTCCAGCGCGCCTTCATCCACGATATGAGCGTTCAGCAGGCCCGACGAGCGCGTGACGATCTTTGCCAGCTCGGCAGGCGTATAGAACTCCAACCGCGCAACGATGCCGAAGCGGTCGCGCAGCGGGTTGGTCAGCATACCGGCGCGCGTCGTGGCGCCCACCAGCGTGAACGGCTGCAGATCGAGCTTGACCGAGCGCGCCGCCGGGCCCTCGCCGATCATGATGTCGATCTGGTAGTCCTCCAGCGCCGGGTACAGGATTTCCTCCACCACGGGCGAGAGCCGATGAATCTCGTCGATGAAGAGGACGTCGTTGGCTTCGAGGTTCGTGAGCAACGCGGCCAGGTCGCCCGGGCGTTCCAGCACGGGGCCGGAGGTCTGGCGCAGGTTGACGCCCATCTCGCGCGCGATGATGTGCGCCAGCGTCGTCTTGCCCAGGCCCGGCGGGCCGAACAGCAGCACGTGGTCCAGTGCTTCGCTGCGGTTCTTGGCCGCGGTCATGAAGATGTCGAGCTGGCCGCGCACCTTTTCCTGGCCGACGTATTCGTCAAGCAGCTTGGGGCGCAGCGCGCGCTCGAACGCCTCCTCGTTGGGGGAGGCGGGGGAGGCTGAGATGATGCGCTCAGCAGAGGCAGCCTTGGCGGCGAGCTTGTCGGTTTCGATCATGACGGGCAGACGGCGCCGGGAAGGCGCGAGCAGGCCATTCTACCGTTTCGCCGCGCCCGGGCGTCAGCCTTTGGACAGCGCCTTGAGCGCCAGCTTGATCCCCTCGGACACACCCGTACCGGCCGGCACCTGCTTGATGGCGAGGGCCGCTTCCTTGTCGGAGTACCCAAGCGCCAGCAGGGCGTTGAGCACGTCGACCGCGTCGTCCGAGACGGCAGGGCCGCCGGGCACCGCACCCAGGTCGGCGCCGAGCTTGCCCTTGAGTTCGAGCAGCAGACGCTCCGCCGTCTTCTTGCCGATCCCCGGAATGCGCGTCAGCCGCCCGGCTTCCTGCAGCGTGACGGCCTGCGCGAGTTCGGCCACCGACATGCCCGACAGCACCGCCAGCGCAATGCGGGCGCCGATGCCCGAGATCTTGATGAGCTGGCGGAAGGTTTCGCGCTCGGCGGCGGTGCCGAAACCGTAGAGCAGGTGCGCATCCTCGCGCACGATCTGCTGCGTGAGCAGGACGACCTTCTCGCCAGTCGCGGGCAGGTTGTAGAACGTGCTCATCGGCACGTCGATCTCGTAGCCGACGCCGTGGCAATCGACCAGCAGGTGCGGCGGGTTCTTTTCGATCAGCGTCCCGGCAATGCGTCCGATCATGGGTGGGGTTCCTCCTCCAAAACGGGACGCAGTGTAGCCCAAACCTACTGTGCGGCCCGATCCTGGCTCGGCCGCTCGCTACGGTTCCGATGCGCGAAGACTAGCGCGTGAAGGTCGACACGGCTTGCCGCCCGACGGCAGGATCGTCGGTGAAGAAGCCGTCGACGCCCGCACGCAGGAATGCCTGGATCTCGGTGATCGAGCCGTTGACGTTGCGCGTGTTGTCGGCACCGCTGCGCAGCGACGGCGGCAGGAAGGTGTTCTCGGGGCGGAACGTGTACGGGTGGACGATCAGCCCGGCGTTGTGCGCGTTGCGGATCAGGTCGGTCGGATCGGTGAGTCGGCCGTTCGCATCCAGGCCCATGATGCTGCTCTTGTCAGGGCCGACACCGTTGGCATACGCGGCGATGTCGCGCATGCCCTGGCTGGTCATCATGTCGCCGAACGTGCGGCTGTCTTTGGCGACCACAAAGTCGTAGGGCTGCCGGCTGGATGTGCCCATCAATTGCACGAGCTTCCAGTTGGGCTGGCTGCTGCCGATCTTGTTGCGAATGGCCTTGAGATTGGCGACTTCGAACGACTGGATGTAGACCGTCGTGCGGCTGGCCGTGAAGGCATCGCGGCGCAGGCCGTCGATCAGCCTGTCTTCCAGCGGCAGGCCGATCGACTGAAAGTACGTCGGATGTTTCGTCTCGGGATAGATGCCGATGTTGCGGCCGAGCTTGGCGGATTGGTCACGCGCCAGCGCGATGATCTCGTCGAGCGTGGGAATGTCGAATTGATCGTTGTACGCGACGTTGTCGGGACGGATGCTCGGGATGCGTTCGCGTGCGCGCAGCGTTTTCAATTCACCCAGCGTGAAGTCTTCGGTGAACCAGCCCGTGACGCTCTGCCCATCGATCGTCTTGGTGGTCTTGCGGCCGGCAAACGCCGCCACGTCGGCCACGTTGGTTGTGCCGGAGATTTCGTTCTCGTGGCGTGCAACCAGCACACCGTCTTTGGTGGATACGAGATCCGGCTCGATGATGTCCGCGCCGTCGTCGATGGCCTTCTGGTAGGAGGCCAGCGTGTGCTCGGGCCGCAATGCAGGCGCACCGCGGTGGCCGATCACCTGGACGGTGGCGATGGGCGTGGTGTTGCCCCCGCCGCTGCCACCACCGTGGTTATATTCCAGTCGGCAGGCCGACAAGGCCAGGGAGGCACTCAAAAAGAACGGGCTCAGCAGGATGAGACGGCGCGGCATCGGGCTCTCCTGAAGACGGATACCCCCCATGGTAGTCGCCGTGTGTGCGTGCAGCTACCCGCCGTCTTTAAGAATCCTGTCAGCCGACGAGGCGCCCGCGCCGCACGCGCAAGCCCTTTTGCGCAAGCTGCGGCGCCAGCCCGGCCATGGCAGCCAGCGTCTCGCCGCCGTGCGCATGACAGATTGCCACGCCCAGCGCGTCAGACGCATCCGCCCCGGGTTTGCCTTCGAGGTTGAGTAGGCGCACGACCATTTCCTGCACCTGGTCCTTGTTGGCGCGGCCGTAGCCGACCACGGCCTGCTTCAGTTGCAGCGCGGTGTATTCGAACACCGGCAGGTTGCCGCTCATCAGGCCGCAGATCACCGCACCGCGGGCCTGGCCCAGCAGCAGCGTCGATTGCGGGTTGACGTTGACGAACACCTTTTCGATGGAAGCGCAGTCCGGCTGGTATGTGCTCACCAGTTCAGAGACGCCGTCGTACAGCGTCTTCAGGCGGCTGGGCAGGTCGGCATTGCCGTTGCTCTTGATCGTGCCCGAGGCCACGTAGACGAGCTTGTGGCCGTGCCGTTCGAGCACGCCAAAACCCGTGGTGCGAAGGCCGGGGTCGATGCCGAGGATGCGCATGAAGGAGGTAGGCAGAAATGGAAACGGGGCAAGGCGCCAGTTTACGCCTTGCCCCGTTTGTTCGTCGCGTGGACGGTGCTGTTTGGTGAGCGATTAGTGGCGGAAGTGGCGGGTGCCCGTGAAGATCATCGCCACGTTGCGCTCGTCGGCGGCGGCGATCACTTCATCGTCGCGCACCGAGCCGCCCGGCTGGATTACGCACGAGGCGCCGGCATCGACCACCACGTCCAGACCGTCGCGGAACGGGAAGAACGCATCGGACGCCACGGCCGAACCGGCCAGCGTCAGGCCTGCGTTCTGCGCCTTGATGCTGGCGATGCGTGCGGAGTCCACGCGGCTCATCTGGCCGGCGCCCACGCCCAGCGTCATGCCGCCGCCGCAGAAAACGATGGCGTTCGACTTGACGAACTTGGCGACGCGCCAGGCGAACATCAGGTCGTCCATTTCCTTCGGGGTCGGGTGGCGCTTGGTGACGACGCGCAACTCGCTCGGCTGCACGTTCTTGGCGTCCGGGCTCTGCACCAGCAGGCCGCCGCCAACGCGCTTGAAGTCGTACGCGTTCACGCCCTTGCCGAGCGGAATTTCCAGCACGCGGACGTTTTGCTTGGCGGCAAATACGGCACGCGCACCTTCCGAGAAGCCCGGGGCGATCAGCACTTCCACGAACTGCTTGGCGACGATCTGCGCCGCGGCTTCATCCAGCGGCACGTTGAAGGCGATGATGCCGCCGAAAGCCGAGGTCGAATCGGTCTTGAAGGCCTTCTCATACGCTTCTTGCGCGGTACCGCCGATGGCCACGCCGCACGGGTTGGCGTGCTTGATGATGACGCACGCGGCGCCCTTGGCCGGGTCGAACGACTTCACACATTCCCACGCGGCATCGGCGTCGGCGATGTTGTTGTACGACAGTTCCTTGCCCTGCAGTTGCTTGTAGTTGGCGAGCGCGCCATCCACTGCCTTGAGGTCACGGTAGAAGGCGGCGGACTGGTGCGGGTTCTCGCCGTAGCGCATTTCCTGCACCTTGTCGAAGGCCAGGTTCAGCGTTTGCGGATAAGCGCTGCGCGTGCTGTGCGACTTGTCGGCGCCCAGGCTCGTCAGGTAATTCGTGATGGCGCCGTCGTACTGCGCGGTGTGCGCGAACACCTTCTTGGCCAGCATGAAGTTGGTCTCGTAGCCAACCGTGTTGTTGTTGGCCTGCATTTCGGCCAGCACGGTGGCGTAGTCGGCCGGATCAACGATGACGGTCACGTCGCGGTGGTTCTTGGCCGCCGAGCGCAGCATGGTCGGGCCGCCAATGTCGATGTTTTCGATGGCGTCGGCCAGCGAGCATTCGTCCTTGGCCACGGTTTGCTGGAACGGGTACAGGTTCACCACCAGCAGGTCGATGGTCGGGATGCTGTGTTCGGCCAGTGCGGCCATGTGCTCGGGCAAGTCGCGGCGGGCGAGGATGCCGCCGTGCACCTTCGGGTGCAGCGTCTTGACGCGGCCGTCGAGCATTTCCGGAAAGCCCGTGTAATCCGCCACTTCCGTCACGGGCAGGCCGGACTCGGCGAGCAGCTTGGCGGTACCGCCGGTGGAGAGGAGCTTGACGCCGCGCTCGTGCAGGGCACGGGCAAAGTCGACGATGCCGGTCTTGTCGGAAACGGAAAGCAGGGCTTGCTGGATCATGGTGGAAACGCCGGTGGGCGGGTGTGGCGCTGGGTTTGCCGAACTGGCAGGAGGCGCCGTCAGAAAGGAAATCGGTTCAAAGGCCGGCCTGCGACCTCAGATGAGGCCGTGCTGCTGCAACTTCTTGCGCAGCGTGTTTCGGTTGATGCCGAGGTAGTCGGCCGCCTGCGACTGGTTGTTGGAAGCCCATCCCATCACGGTTTCCAGGAGCGGCCGTTCAATGGCCTGCAGCACCATGTCGTAGACATTGGACGGGTTCTCGCCGTCCAGGTCACGGTAATACGCATCCAGGCTGTCGCGGATGCAACGTTCGATCGGATTGCGGCTCATGCGGCAAGCAGTTCCTTGTTATTGTCGTTGTTGCCCGTCGTGGGGTGGTCGCCACCGCTGGCTTGGTCTTCGTAGACCAGACGGTCGGACAGCGCACGCTGCTCGTCGAAGAACGCATTGACGGCGGCCAACTGGGCCGCGGTGTCCTCGATGGTGTTCATGCGGTGGCGGAACAGGTTGGCCCCCGCCAACCCGCGCGTGTACCAGGCGATGTGCTTGCGTGCGGTGCGCACGCCGGTGTATTCGCCATAGAACGCGTAGTGCTCTTCCAGATGTGCATTCATGATGCCGCGAATCTCTTCCACTTCCGGCGCGGGCAGCAACGTGCCGGTTTGCAGGAAGTGGGAAATCTCGCGGAACAGCCACGGGCGCCCCTGCGCCGCGCGGCCGATCATGATGGCGTCCGCTCCGGTCACGGCCAGCACGTGCTTGGCCTTGGCCGGCGTGGTGATGTCGCCGTTGGCCACCACTGGAATGCGCACCGACGCCTTGACCGCGGCGATGGTGTCGTATTCAGCATCACCGTGGTACAGATCTGCCCGTGTGCGACCGTGCACGGTCAGCATGCTGATACCGGCATCCTGCGCAATGCGCGCCACGCTTAATGCGTTGCGGTGTTCGCGGTCCCACCCGGTGCGGATCTTCAGCGTTACGGGCACGCGATCGCCCACTGCGCCCACCACGGCCTCGACAATGCGCTGGACCAGCGGCTCGTTCTGCAGCAGCGCAGAACCGGCGGCCACGTTGCACACTTTCTTGGCCGGGCAGCCCATGTTGATGTCGATGATTTGCGCGCCGCGATCGACGTTGTAGCGCGCGGCCTCGGCCATCATCATCGGCTCAGCGCCGGCAATCTGCACGGCGATCGGCTCGACCTCGCCCGTGTGGTTGGCGCGCCGCATCGTCTTCTCGCTTTTCCACAATTGCGCGTTGGAAGCGACCATCTCGGACACCGCATAGCCCGCGCCCAGCCGTTTGCACAGCTGACGGAACGGGCGGTCCGTCACACCCGCCATGGGGGCGACGAACAGGTTGTTGCGGAGGGTATGCGGTCCGATCTGCAAGGCTGCGAGGAAGAAGCGGCTGAAAGAAACGAAAAATCACCCCTTCCGCCCAGAGTCGAATGACGACCGGGCGGAGCGACGGGAGTGAAAAATGCGAGGACGGGATTTTACCGCCAAACCGCCGGATTGCCTAAATGTTGTGCACAAACTATGCGGCAGTGCGGTCGGCGGCGCGCTTCTTGCCGTGGCTGGCGTTACCGGAACCGTTGCAGGCCGTAGGCGCGGGCGTCGATGAAGGGCCTGCGCTCGCTGACCAGATCGGCGATGAGTCGGGCGGTGCCCGGCGCGCCCGTCATGCCCAGGTGGCCGTGCCCGAACGCGAAGAACACGTTGCGGTAGCGCTCCGAGCGGTCGATTACGGGCAGGCTGTCGGGTAGAGAGGGACGATGGCCCATCCACTGGCTGTCGTCCGTGAAGCTGAGGCCGGGGAAGAGCTGCTGGCCCTGCTGCATGAGGATGCGCGCGCGGCGGTAATCGGGCGACGCGTCCAACCCGCCGATTTCCACGGTGCCGGCAATGCGCAAGCCGCCTTCCATGGGTGTGGCGATGAACTTGCGCTCGCAATCCATGATCGGCCGCGAGGGCTGCACGCTGGGCGCGCGCAGCGTGGCGTGATAGCCGCGCTCGGTGTCGAGCGGAATGCGGATGCCAGTAAGCTTGGCCCCCAGCCGCATCGACCACGCGCCCGCGCAGAGCACGAGCTTCGACACGGGCAGCGTGCCGCAATCGGTATGCAGCCGCGTCGGGCCGCCGTAGTCGCTTCGGCCGAATTCCACGTCCAACACCTTGCGGCGCAGGAAGGTGCCGCCCGCTGCGGCAAAGTTGGTCGCCAGGGTCTTGACCAGCCGTTCCGGATTGACGGTGAAGCCGTTGTCAGGCAGCAGCAGACCGGATTGGATGTCGGCGGCCAATGCGGGCTCCAGCTCGCGGGCTTCACCGGCGCTCAGGGCTTGCGAGCGCACGCCGGTGGCGTCGCGAATGGCTTGCGCCAGCACATCGCCCGAGGAGCGCGCCAGTGTGCGCCACACATACAAATGGCCACTCTGGCGGATCAGGCTGTCGTATTGCGCGGCGTCGAGCAGGTCGCGATAACCGGGGAAGGTCGCGCTGAAAAGACTCGCCAGCGGCTGCGCAGTCGCACGGGCCTGCGCCTCATTGCCTGCGAGTACCCATTGCAGCAGCCAGGGCAGCGCGCGCGGCAGATAGGGCCAACGCACCGTCAGCGGACCCATCGGATCGGCTAGCCACTTGGGCACCTGCTTGAGCATGCCGGGCAGCGCCATCGGCACGACCGATGCGACGCTCAGGCAGCCGGCATTGCCAAACGAGCAACCTTCGCCAATGCCGGCCTGATCGAGCAGCGTGACCTGATGGCCTTCACGTTGCAGTTGCAGCGCGCATGCTGTGCCGACAATGCCGGCGCCCACCACGGTGATCTGTTGGCGATCGCCCGCAGTGCTGGCCCCGGAAGTCGCCACGCGCTAGCCTCGCTGACCGAACATCATCTGCCGGGCCAGCCCGTGCTTGAGCGGTGGCAGGCATTCCAGCAGCGTAAGCGCCGCGCCGCGCAGATGCCCAAACGGCCGGCCCGGCACGGCAAACGCACGCGGCAGCAAATCGGTCAGGCCGATGGTGACGGCGCGGTCAAACGCGCGTTCGCGGGCGAAACGGGCGAGGGTGGCTGCCGTTGCCCCATCCCGAAGCGCGCGCGCCATCTCGAATGCATCGCGCAGGCCGAGGTTGAAGCCCTGGCCCGCCACGGGGTGGATCGTCTGCGCGGCATTGCCGATCGCGGCGACACGGCGGTCGACCGGAATGCGCTGGGCATGCAGCCCGAGCGCGAATGTGTGGCGCGGGCTGGCGTGCGTGAAGCGGCCCATGCGCTCGCCAAAGGCCGCGCCCAGTTCAGCGAGGAAGGCGTCGTCGGGCAACGCTGCGCGTCGGCGTGCTTCATCGGGTGCGCAGCACCAGACGAGCGCGTAGCCGGGACCATGCGCGTCATCCTGCGGTAGCAAAGCGAGTGGGCCGTCGGGTGTGAAGCGCTCCCACGCCCAGCCTTCCAGCGGCGCGCTGCAGCGCACGTGCGCGACGATGGCGGTTTGGCCGTAATCGCGGCGCCGCGCATGGGCGATGCCGCCTTCCTGCTTACGTGCGTCGTCGAACAAGCCGCCTTCGGCCTGGATGACGACTTCGGTTTCGATGGCCAGCGGATGACGTCCTTCGCGTAGCGCCCGCACGCGGGCCGGGGCGACGGTGCCGTCGGCGCGCGGCAGTTGCTCGACGCGCTCCACGGGTGTGTGGTCGTAGCGGGTGAGGCGCTTCGGGTGACGCTCCATCTGCGTGGCGAGTGCGGCGTTGAGCGCGGCGCTCAGGTCGCCGTATTGCACGACGTGGCCGAGCGCGGGGACGTCGTAGTCTTCACGGCGGATATGCGCCTGCCCGAAATGACCGCGCTGCGAGACATGAATGTGCGTGATGGGCGTGGCGCGCGTGGGCCAGCCGCCAATCTCCTGCAGCAGCACGCGCGAGCCATGCGAGAGCGCCAGCGAGCGCGGGTCTCGCGCGGCGGCTTCGGCATCGCGCGCATCGAACAGGGCGACGCGCCAGTCGGTGTCGCGCAGCAACCAGTTGGCCAGCGCCAGCCCGACAGGCCCCGCGCCGACGATGGCGACGTCGAAGTCCGGAGCGGCACTGCTTGCTGTGATGCTGTCGGTCATGCCTGGCTCCGCATCACCAGTTCAATTTCGTCTGGGGCTACGGGCACGTCGCGCGTGATGATTTCGCAGCCTTCGGGCGTGACGATGGCGTCGTCTTCAATGCGGATACCGATGTGCCAATATTTTTCCGGCACGCCGGGTGCGGGGCGCACGTAGATGCCGGGTTCGACGGTCAGCACCATGCCGGCCTCCAGCGGGCGCCATGGGCGTTCGCCTTCCGCAGGAGCAGCGGTGCCGGGCGTGCGGTATTCGCCCACGTCGTGCACGTCCATGCCGAGCCAGTGGCCGGTGCGGTGCATGTAGAACTGGCGGTACTGGCCTCCGGCGATCACGTCGTCGAGCGTGCCGACCGTGTTGCGGTCAAGCAGGCCGGTGTCGAGCATGCCTTGCGCCAGCACGCGCGTGGCAGCATCGTGCGGTACGTTGTACGGCACGCCGGGGCGCGTTTCGGCAAGGGCGGCTTCCTGCGCGGCAACCACAAGCGCATACAGCTCGCGTTGCGGGCCGGTGAAGCGGCCGTTCACGGGGAACGTGCGGGTGATGTCCGACGCGTAGCCGTCCAGCTCGCAGCCGGCGTCGATCAGGCACAGATCGCCGTCGCGCAGTTCGGCGTTGCCGGCGCGGTAGTGCAACACGCATGCGTTGGGGCCGGTGGCAACGATGGAGTTGTAGGCGACGCTTTGCGCACCGTGGCGGCGGAATTCGTACAGCAGCTCGGCTTCGAGATGGTATTCACGCAGGCCGGCCCGCGAGGCCTGCATGGCGCGCACATGGGCCCCCGCGGAGATGCGCCCGGCGCGGCGCATGATGTCGAGTTCGTTCGGGTCTTTGAACAGGCGCAGCTCATCGAGGATGGCGCGCACGTCCAGCGCCTGGTGCGGCGAAGACACCCCCGCGCGGCCTTGCATGCGCACCGCGTCGAGCCAGCGGCGCATGCGGCGGTCGAACATGCCGCTTTCTGCCAGCGGATATGCCACGGCGGCGGCGTTGGCGAGCAGCTTGGGCAGCGTCGCGTCGATCTCTTCCACCGAGTGCGCCTCATCCAGGCCGAAGGCTTCCTTCGCGGCTTCGGGGCCGAAGCGGAAGCCGTCCCAGATCTCGCGCTCTTCATGCTTCGGGCGGCAGAACAGCACGCTGCGCGCGGGTGCGCTGCCCGCGGGTACCACGATGGCGAGCACCGCTTCGGGCTCGGTAAAGCCGGTCAGGTAATAGAAGTAGCTGTCGTGCCGATAGGGGTAGTCGCTGTCGCGGTTGCGCATCGCTTCCGGTGCGGTCGGCACGATGGCGACCCCGCCACCCGCCGCGCGCAGCCACTGCACGACGCGCTCGCGGCGCTGGCGATAGGTCTGGAGGAAAGCGAGTTCGGTGGCGGACATGGCGTGTTTTCCAGCGGCAGAAAGGATGCGTGGATTGTAACGCCGCGCTTGGTGGGCATTCGGGGGAGGGGCATTGCCACACCCAAAAGGAGACTTGTGCGGTGCGGGCGGCCTCTCCTAAAGTCTCGGGCGGCTACCGCCGTTAATACTGATCTGTTTTGCATCCCGGTTGCGACCTCCGCCTGCAGTGGATTGGCCGCATTGGATCGGCCTGCCCAGGAGAACCGATGCTCGCCAGCAGTTACAACCCTCTTCTCGTCCTGCTTTCCCTCTTCGTGGCCATCCTGGCGTCGTATACGGCGCTGGATATGGCAGGACGTGTCGTCACCGCACAAGGTCGCGCGGCGTTGTGGTGGCTCATCGGCGGCGCATCGGCCATGGGGCTGGGCATCTGGTCGATGCACTTTGTCGGCATGCTGGCGCTGAACCTGCCGATCCCGGTTGGATATGACGTCGGGATCACGCTTACGTCGCTCGCCATCGGTATTGGGGCGTCGATGTTTGCGTTGTGGCTGGTCAGCCGACGTGATTTGCCGTGGCCGCGCCTGGCGGGCGGCGCACTGCTCATGGGTACGGGCGTCGCGGGCATGCACTACACCGGCATGGCCGCGCTGCGCATGAACCCCGGCATCCAATACGACCCCGCGAGGTTTGCACTGTCGATCGTGATTGCGGTGCTGGCCTCGGGCGTGGCGCTGTGGATCGCGTTCCGCCTGCGGCTGCAGTCGCGGCGCGTTCGCGCACTGCGTGCAGGTTCGGCGGTGGTGATGGGCGTGGCCATCGTCGGCATGCACTACATGGGCATGTCGGCGGCAGCGTTTCCATTCGGCAGTGTGTGCGGGGCTGCGCACACCGGGGCGAGTGCCGAGTGGCTGGCGCTGGTCATCATCATCGTGACGCTGGCGGTGCTGGCCATCGCGCTGATCATCTCGGTGCTCGACTTGCGCATGGAAGCGCGCACCGCCTTGCTGGCGAACTCACTGGCCGCGGCCAACAAGGAGCTGGCCTACCTTGCGCTGCACGACAACCTGACCAAGCTTTCCAACCGCGTGCTGCTGGAAGACCGTCTGACCCAGGCGATCCGCACGGCTGAACGCGAGAAGCGCCGCTTCGCGCTCATGTTCATGGACCTGGATGGCTTCAAGGCAGTCAACGATGTCTATGGGCACCATGTGGGCGATCTGTTGCTGATCGACGTGGCACAGCGCATCGGCGCGCGGGTGCGCCAGCAGGACACCGTGGCGCGTGTGGGCGGCGATGAATTTGTTGTGCTCGCCTGCGTGGACGATCCGGAAGACGCTGGCACCCTGGCCGACGCGCTGCTGGAAGTGGTGCGCGAGCCCTTCATGGCCGGCGGTCACGAACTGCGGGTGTCGACCAGCATCGGCATCGCGATCTACCCCGGCAACGGTGACAACCAACACGATCTGCTCACCAATGCCGATGCGGCGATGTATCACGCGAAGGGTTTGGGCCGGAACGCCTACAGTTTCTTCGAGCCCTCGATGAACGCCGACGTGCATCACCAGTTGCAGCTCGTGCAGGACTTGCGCCGCGCGGTCGAGCGGCATGAACTCGTGCTGCACTACCAGCCCAAGTTCAACGCGCCCAATGGGCCGATCATGGGCGTGGAGGCGCTGGTGCGCTGGCAGCATCCGCAGCGCGGTTTGGTGCCCGCCGATGAATTCATCCCGCTGGCCGAGAAGACCGGCCTCATCGTGCCGCTCGGCGCTTGGGTGCTGGACGAAGCCTGTCGCCAGATGGCGCAATGGCATCGCGAGGGGCGCACCGCGTGGACCGTCGCTGTGAATCTCTCCGCGCTGCAGTTTGGCCATGCCGCACTCATCGACACCGTGCGCGACACGCTCGCGCGCCATGCGCTGGACCCGCGCAGCCTGACGCTGGAGATTACGGAGTCGACCGCCATGCGCGATGTCGATGCGAGCCTGCAGATCCTGCAGCAGCTCGACGCGATGGGCGTGCGGATTTCGATCGACGATTTCGGCACAGGCTATTCGAGCCTGCTGTACCTCAAGCGTTTGCCTGCCAGCGAGTTGAAGATCGACCGCGGTTTTGTGCGCGATCTCGCGCACGACACGGAAGACGCGGCCATCGTCTCGGCCATCGTGGCGCTTGGCCAGACGCTGAACCTGCGCATCGTCGCGGAAGGTGTGGAGACGGCCGAGCAGCAGGCGTTCCTGACGCGACTCGGCTGTCACTCGCTGCAGGGCTATCTGCTGGGCCGCCCGATGACGGCGGAATCATTGAGCGCCGCGATGGCGTAAGCGCTCAGCGCGCCGCAACTTCGGCGTCGAGTGCGGCCAGCTGGGCCGGCGTGCCGACGTTTTCCCAGCGGCCGTCGAAGCGCTCACCGGTGGCGCGGCCTTCTGCGATCGCCTGGTGGTACAGCGGCGTCATCGCCAGCCGCGTGCCGGGCGCGATGCCGGCAAACAGGCGCGTGTCGTACAAGCCGATGTTGCCGAACGTGAGGCGCTCGGGGCCGTCGGCGTGGAGCGTGCCTTCGTCATCCAGCGCGAAATCGCCGCGCACGTGGTAAGGCGGATTGGGCACCATCACCAGGTGCATGCTGGGCGCCGCTTGCGCGGCCATTGCCGGCGCCCGGTCCCGCAGTACGGCGTAGTCGTAATCGCAGAACACGTCGCCGCTGACGGCAATGAATACGCTGTGCCCATCGCCGGCATGCAGCAGCGGCATGGCCTGGGCGACACCGCCTGCGGTTTCTAACGCTTGCCCTTCCGGTGAATACGCGAGGCGCACGCCCCACGTGCTGCCATTCCCGAGCGTGGCTTCGATCTGCGCGCCGAGCCACGCGTGGTTGATGACAATGTCGCGCACGCCTGCCGCAGCCAGGCGCTCGATCTGCCAGACGATCAGCGGTTTGCCGCCCACGTTGAGCAGGGGCTTGGGCGTGTGGTCGGTCAGCGGGCGCATGCGGTCGCCGCGGCCCGCCGCAAAAATCATGGCACGCGTCGTGGAATTCAAGCCATCACCTTCATGAGAATCAGCAGCACAGCCATGCCACCGACGATGGTCCACATCGCACTCTTCGTCACCCGTGCGATGACGATGGCGACGATGCCGGCAAGCAGGCGCGGGTTGTCGACCGACACCGCGAGCGCGCCGTCGCGCATCAGGAGGTCGGGCGCGATCAGCGCGGTCAGCATCGCGGCCGGCACGTAGGGCAGGGCGCTGCGGAACCACATCGGCAGGGTCATGCGCCCTTCCAGTGCGATGAACGATAGGCGGATCAGGTAGGTGGCCGCGCCGGAAATCAGCAACACGCCGAAGAGGATGAGGGCTTTCATGCGGTAGCCCCCTTGTCGGCCGGCCGTGCGAGCAAGCGCTCAACCAGCGCGCCGACGGCAATGCCGACACACGCCGCGCTCATCAGCCCGAGCTTGTGCGGCCAGCCCGTCCACGCCACGGCCAGCGCGGCGCCGGTCAGGGCGGCGGCCAGTTGCGCACGCGTACGCAGCGCCGGCACCACGATGGCGATGAACGTGAGCGGGAGGAAGAAGTCGAGCGGCCAAGTCGTAGGCACTTGCGCGCCCAGCACCACGCCGACGATCGTCGACGCCTGCCAGCTCGACCACAGCGCCACGCCTGCGCCTAGAAAATACCAGTGGCGGTAGGCGGCTTCCTCGCTGCCGGGCTGCGCGGTGACAACCCGACGGTTCATGGCGGCGAACGCTTCGTCGGTCAGCAGATAGGCGATCAGCCATTTCCAGCGGCGCGGCAGGTGCGCCAGCGTTGGTGCAATGCTGGCTGAGTAGAGCGCGTGCCGCAGATTCACCATCGATACCGTCGCTGCAATCACCAGCGCGGGCGCGCCACCGGCCCACAACTGCACGAGGATCATCTGCGAGGCGCCGCCGAAAACCATGGCGCTCATCGCCACGGCAAGCCACGCGGGCATGCCGGCGGACGTGGCCAGCACGCCGTAGATCATGCCGAACGGCACCACGCCCAGCAGCATGGGCGCGAGTGCCAGCATGCCGGCGCGAAACTCGACGGCGCGGGGGGAAGCCATCAGAACGTATAGCCGATCTGCTGCGCGCGATCTTCGAGTTGATCGAGCAGGCGGGCCAACGGCGCCAGCGCGTTGTAGCGGCTGCACACACGGCGCAGGTAGGCGATGAAGCGCGGGGTGTCTTCCACGTAGCCGGTCTTGCCGTCGCGGTAGCGCAGGCGCGCGAAGATGCCGGCCACCTTCAGATGGCGTTGCGCGCCCATCCATTCGAGCGCGCGGTAGAACTCGCCGAAGTCGTCATCCACCGGCAGCTTGGCGGCGCGGGCAGCTTCCCAGTAGCGCACGGCCCAATCCAGCTCCTGCTCTTCATCCCACGACAGGAATGCATCGCGCAGCAGCGAGGCGGCGTCGTAGGTGATCGGGCCGTAGACAGCATCCTGGAAGTCCAGCACGCCCGGCTGCGACGGGTCGGCCGCGTTGATCATCAGGTTGCGCGGCATGTAGTCGCGGTGGACGTACACGCGGGGCTGGGCCAGGGCGCTGTCGACCAGCAGCTTGAACACTTTGTCGAGCGATTCCCGCTGGGCGGCGTCCAATGGGCGTTGCAGGTGACGGTCGACATACCAGTCGGGAAACAGCGACAGCTCGCGGCGCAGCAGCGCTTCGTCGTACGGCGGCAGCTCCCCTTCGCGCGAGGCCAATTGCCACCGCACCAGGGTATGGATGGCGGGGCGGAACAGCGTGTCGGCGTAGGCGAGGTCGAAATCGCGTTCGCGCAGCGATTGCAAATACGTTTGCGGGCCCAGGTCGGTCAGCAGGAGGAAGCCCTGCGCGAGATCCTGCTCCAGCACCTGAGGTGCATGCACGCCGGCGCCATTCAGCAGGCCCGCCACATGAACGAACGGGCGGCAGTCTTCCTGCGGTGGCGGGGCGTCCATGACCACCAGCGTGCCGTTGGCGCTGTCCAGGCGGAAATAACGGCGGAAGCTGGCATCGGCCGAAGCGGGCTGCAGCGTGTCGATGCGCAGGCCGTGGGCGGCGGGCAATGTGCCGAGCCAGTCGCGCAGTTGACTGAGACGTGCGTCGGTTGCGCCTGCTGCGGCGCCAGGGGTCGAAGCCATGCTGAGAGAATGCTGGAATGTGGCTGGAAGGAAGCCCCGTATAATACCCGACCGAGTTTCGCCGCGAGCGAGCGCCGGCCCTGTCCAGGCCGCGTCCGGCGGCGGGATTGACCGCAGTACTGACTGATTTTGTGCCTGTGCGTGCCGTTGCGCGTGCGGCCCTGTTCCCGATCTGCATGACCGAACCGAACCGAGCCAGGAAAAACCGGCAGCGCGCTGCTGTTGCCGCGCCCGATCAGCGGCCCGCCATCCGGCGCGGCACGCTGGCATTGCGCCCGCTGGTGTTCGCGGTGGCCGGTGTCTGGACGGCGACGTCCGCGGCGCAGAGCGCGGACACCACGCAAGCGACGGCGCCTGCTGTCACCCCGGCCTCGTCGGTGACAGCGCTGGCCACGTCCGGCCCGACCACGCCCGGCGGCAGTCCGCTGGTGCCCAAGATGGCCGAGCCCGTCCAGCGACCGGACAACACTGTCCCCACCTTTACCGCGGCCGACAAGATGGACGGCCGCACCAACGAAGACATTCATCTGCGCGGCAATGGCGAATTGCGCCGCAACGGGTCGGTGCTCAAGGGCGACACCCTCGACTACGACCAGGACACCGACGTTGCGACCGCCACCGGCAACGTGCGGCTGTTCAAGGGCGGCACGCTTGTCACCGGCCCGGATGCCAAGCTCAAGGTCACCGCCAACGAAGGCACCATCAGCACGCCGACCTACGAGTTCCACACGACCGGCGGCCGCGGTACCGCAGACCGCATCGACTTCATCGACAAGGACAACAGCCGCATCACGCGCGGTACGTACACCACGTGCTCGCCCGACAATGTCGACTGGTACTTCAGCGCGAGTCGCATCGACATCGACAGCGATCGCCAGGTCGGTACTGGCCGCAACGGCGTGCTGCACTTCTTCGGCGTGCCGGTGTTTGCCGCGCCGATCATGGACTTCCCGCTCAATGACGACCGCCGCAGCGGTTTCCTGGCACCGGTCTTCGGCTACAACAGCCGCAGCGGGACGGACGTCACGCTGCCGTACTACTTCAACATCGCGCCGAATCGCGATCTGACGTTGTACCCGCGTCTGCTGAGTCAGCGTGGTCTGCAGCTTGGTGCCGAATACCGCTATCTCGATACGTCGTACAGCGGCGTCCTGCGCGGCGAATTCCTGCCCGATGACCGCGAAGCAGGCCGCAACCGCTGGTCGATTTCGGCAGTACACACGCAGCGCCTGGCGCCTGGCCTGACCGGCTACATCAACTACAACAAGGTCTCCGATAACACCTATCCGGATGACCTTGGCCGCAGCATCGTCACGGCGACGCAGCGCCAGTACACGCAGGAAGGCGGCGTCACCTATTCCATCGGCGACTGGGTGGCTCAGGCGCGCGTGCAGAAGTTCCAGACCTTGTCGACCGCCACCACGCCACTCTCTGCACCGTACGAGCGTGTGCCGGAACTGAGCCTGACATATACGCGATTCGATCTTGGCGGGTTTGACGTCAATTTCCTCACCGATTACACGCGGTTCTCGATCCCGACGGCTAACACCGTCCAGGGCGAGCGCCTATTCATGCAGCCGACGATCAGCTACCCGATCGTCCGCCCCGGCTGGTACGTCACGCCGAAGTTCATCCTGAACACCACCGCATACCGCCTGGACCGTCCTGCAGGTGATACGCAGGACACGCAGATCAATCGCACGCTGCCGACGTTCTCGCTCGATTCGGGCATGACCTTCGAGCGCGATGCGCCACTGGTCACCAAGTTGTTTGGCGTGAGCTACATCCAGACGTTGGAGCCGCGCGTGTTCTACGTGTACACGCCGTATCGCGACCAGTCGCAGATCCCGCTGTTCGATACTGCGCAGTCGGACTACAACCTCGGCCAGATCTTTACCGAGAACCCATACACGGGTTACGACCGCATTGCCGACAACAACAAACTGACGGCGGGCGTGACTACGCGCTTTATTGAAGCGGAATCGGGCATTGAGCGTTTGCGTGCCACGATCGCGCAACGTATCGATTTCGAAGGCCAGCGCGTGACGCTGGCCGGTGCGGCACCGACGTCGGTGCGCCGCTATTCGGACCTTCTGGGCGCGACTACGATCCAGATGTTCCGCGGCATCTTTTTCGATACGAACCTTCAGTACAATCAGGACATCGACCGCATCATGCGCTCGACCGTCGCATTCAGCTGGAAGCCGGAAGCCAACAAGGTGATCAACCTCGGCTACCGCTATTACCGGCAAGACGCCAATACCGGTCAGCTGCCGCTGGAACAGGCCGATATCTCAACGCAGTGGCCGATTACACGGCGCCTCTACGGTCTGGGCCGCATCGGCTACGACCTGGATGCGCGCAAGCCATCGGATATGCTGCTTGGCCTTGAATATGTGGCGGACTGCTGGGTCGGCCGACTGGCGGTACAGCGCTACAGCAATGCGGTTTCGGGCTATACGACGCATATCTTTGCCCAGATCGAATTCAAGGGTTTGTCGAAGGTGGGGAACAATCCGATCGACGTGATTCGTCTGAACGTGCCCGGCTACCAGCCGGTGACCGCACAGCCGATCACGCCGTCCGTGCTGGATCAATATGAATAACGACATCATGGCTTTCCAATCAACCGCTTTCGCCACGCGTGTGGCTCCTCTGGGCCGCTTGCGTGTTGCCACCGGCGTGCTGGTCGCGCTGATGGCGGGGACCACGCTGTCGCCAGCCGTCCACGCGCAGCAGGCGCAATCGGCAAAGAAGAGCGCACCGGTGCGCGGCATCTTCGCCAACCCGGGTTCGTCCCCGAGCCAGCCGCTGCTACAGGGCACACTGCCCGAGCCGACGGCTCCGGGTGCGCCGCGCAGCCAGTTGGTCGACGAGGTGGTGGCCGTGGTCAACACCGACGTCATCACCCGCCGCGAACTGCTCAACCGCGCGGATCTGGTTGAGCGCACGTTCCGCGCGCAGAATCGTCCGCTGCCGCCGCGCGCAGATATGCTCGGTGAAGTGCTTGAGCAACTGATCCTGGAGCGTGTGCAGGCGCAGACCGCCAAGGAAAGCGGCATCCGCGTGTCCGACGCCGATGTGGATCGTGCCGTGGAAAGCGTGGCCCAGCGCAACAACCTGTCCGTGCCGCAGCTCAAGAGCAAGCTGAAGGACGCCGGCATGACGTACGACAAGTACCGCGACGACCTGCGTCAGGAAATCCTGCTGGCTCGGCTGCGTGAGCGTGAGGTCGACTCCAAGGTGCAGGTCTACGACGGCGAGATCGACAACTATCTGGCGCAGCAGGGCGGCGGAACGGCCCCGGCTGGCGAGCAGCAATACAACGTCGCGCAGATTCTCGTGCCGGTCGCCGAAGGCGCCACGGATGCCGAGAAGGCCGCAGCGCGCAGCAAGGCCGAAGCTCTGCTCAAACAGGCACAGGGCGGTGCGGATTTCGCCAAGCTGGCCCGTGACAATTCTGGCGCGCCGGATGCCTCGCAAGGCGGCGAACTTGGGCTGCGTCCGATCGGTCGCTTGCCGGCTGTGTTTGCCAACGCCGTGGTCGACATGAAGGCCGGCCAAGTAGCGAGCCAAGTGGTAGAAAGCCCGGCCGGCTATCACGTGATCAAGCTGTTGGAGAAGCGCGCACCGAGCACGGCGATTGCCGCCAAGGTACAGCAGACGCAAGTGCGCCACATCCTGATCAAGACCGGTCCGACGATGTCCGCGGACGACGCGCGCCGCCAGTTGGTGGGCCTGCGTGATCGGATCGTCCACGGCTATGACTTTGGCGATGCGGCACGCCGGTATTCGCAGGACGGTTCGGCCGGTGCGGGTGGCGAGCTGGGCTGGGTGTCCCCGGGTCAGCTCGTGCCGGAATTCGAGCAGGCGATGAACCAGCTCAAGCCGGGCGATGTATCGCAGCCGGTGCAGAGCCAGTTCGGAGTGCATCTGATCCAAGTGGAAGGCCGCCGCGAGGCCGAGGTGTCGGGAGATCGCCAGCGCGACTACGCACGCTCTGTGATTCGCGAGCAGAAGGTGCAGGCCGCCTATGAAGATTGGCTGCGTGAGCTGCGCGACTCGGCACACGTGGAATATCGTGTGAACCGTCAGCAGTAAGCTACGGAGATCCGCATCGCTCACGGCCGCCTGCGGGCGGCCGTGGCGTTTCTAGACCGATCGGAAATCATTGCAGGAAAGCGCTGCATGCTGAACATTGCCATCACCACCGGAGAACCTGCCGGTATCGGCCCCGACATCACCGTGGCCGCGTTGCTGCATTTGGCGCGGCAGGCGTCGCCGCGCTACGCCGATGTGCAGTGGCACGTGATTGGCGACGCGGCATTGCTGCAGGCGCGCGCTGATGCGATCGGGCAGGGCGATTTCTGGCGCGTTGCCTCCACGGCGCTGACTATTGTGGAGCGCCCGCTGGGTGCGCCGGTGCGCGCTGGCGTGCTTGATGCCGCCAACGGTCCCTATGTGCTGGACCTGCTCGATGCAGCCATCGACGGCTGCCAGGTTGGCACGGCGGACGGCGTCCGTTACGACGCGATGGTCACGGCGCCGGTGCAGAAGAGCACGATCAACGACGCAGGCGTGCCGTTTACCGGCCACACCGAATACCTGGCGGAGCGCAGCCGCACGCCGCGCGTGGTGATGATGCTCGCTGGCCCGCAGCCGGCGCACGACAACGCCATGCTGCGCGTCGCGCTGGCGACGACGCATTTGCCGCTGCGCGAGGTGCCGGACGCCATCACGCCAGCAGTGCTCGACGAAACGCTCGACATCGTGCAGCGCGATTTGCGCACACGCTTCGGCTTGACCGCACCGCGCATCCTCGTGACGGGGTTGAATCCGCATGCGGGTGAATCAGGTCACCTCGGCCGCGAAGAGCTCGAGGTGATCGAGCCGGCCATCGCGCGTGCGCGTGCGCGTGGAATCGATGCGCGCGGTCCGTATCCAGCCGATACGCTGTTCCAGCCGCGCCTTCTGGCAGACGCCGATTGCGTGCTGGCGATGTACCACGACCAAGGCTTGGCGCCGCTCAAGTACGGCACCTTTGGGCATGGCGTGAACATCACGCTGGGCCTGCCGTTCGTGCGCACGTCGGTGGACCACGGTACGGCGCTGGACCTGGCGGGCACGGGTCGCGCCGAGTTCGGCAGCATGATCGAGGCGATCGATACCGCCATCGCCATGGCGCGGCACACGGTACGTTCCTGAGTTTCTTCACCTTTTCGATTTCGAGTTCGCAATGGCACGATCCACGACCGGCGTTCACCAGGGGCACCAGGCCCGCAAGCGCTTCGGCCAGAACTTCCTGGTCGATGACGGCGTGATCCACGCCATTGTTGCCGCCATTGATCCGAAGCCCGACGATGTGCTCGTCGAGATCGGCCCGGGGCTGGGCGCGCTCACCGTGCCGCTCATGGAGCGCGTGCGCACGCTGCAGGTCGTCGAGCTGGACCGTGACCTCGTCGCGCGCTTGCAGAAGCGTTTCGGCGATCGGCTGATCGTGCATGCAGGTGATGCACTCGCGTTTGATTTCGGATCGCTGGTGGAGGCAGACCGGCCGCTGCGCATCGTCGGCAACCTGCCGTACAACATCTCGAGCCCGCTGCTGTTCCATCTGGCTACGTTCGCCGATCGTGTGCGCGATCAGCATTTCATGCTGCAGAAAGAGGTGGTTGAGCGCATGGTGGCCGCGCCGGGTAGCAAGGCGTTCAGCCGGTTGTCGGTGATGCTGCAGGTGCGCTACTACATGGAGCTGGTGCTGGATGTGCCGCCGGGCTCGTTCAACCCACCGCCCAAGGTGGATTCAGCGGTGGTGCGGATGATTCCCTGGCCGGCCGATAAATCGCCGTATGCGCCGGTCGACATGCGCGCGCTGGGCACGGTGGTGACGATGGCGTTTTCGCAGCGGCGCAAGGTGCTGCGCAACACGCTGGGGGCGCTGCGCGACGTGATCGATTTCGAAGCGCTTGGCTTTGATCTGGGCCGCCGCGCAGAAGAAGTGCCGGTAGAAGAATTCGTGGCGGTGGCGAATGCGCTGCCGGCCAACCGCATCGCCGGCAGCGTTTCCGCTCTTAGCGAAGATTGACCAGCAGGATGCCCGACAGCACGAGCACCGCCGCCAGCGCAAACCGCAGGCCCACCGGCTCGTGCAACAGCAGCACGCCAAACGCCACGCCAAACAGCGGCGTCAGGAACGAGAACACCGACAACCGGGACGCCAGGTAGCGGCGCAGCAGCCAGAACCACGTCAGGTAACTGGCGAATGCAATCAGCACGGATTGGTAAGCAAGGCTGGCCAGCGCCGTGGGCGTGAGGTTCGCGGTAAAGACCTGGCCGGTGCCGGCGGCCATCAACAGCAGCAGCACGGCCGAGACGGCCAATTGGTACAGCAGCGTCTTCGCCGCCGGTGCTTCGGAGAGCTTGCTTGCCCGCACGACGAGGGTCGTCGCGCCCCACAGCGCGCCTGCCACCACGCCCAGCGCGTCGCCCAACGAGGTCGACGGCCCGGCCGCCGGGTGCAGGACACCGTCGGCAAACGCCAGCACGATCCCCGCAAACGCAATGCCGATGCCCGCCCACTGGCGCGGGCGCAGGTGCTCCCCCGGCACAAAGAAATGCAGGCCGAGCGCGGTGAAGATAGGGGCGGTGTAGAGGAACACAGCCATGCGCGAAGCGGTCGTGTAGCCAAGGCCGATGAAGATGCACAGGAACTCGACGCCGAACAGCACGCCGGCTATCAGGCCGCCGGCCAGCGTGCCGTCGCGCAACGAGAGGCACGTGCCGCGCCAGAGCGCAAATGCGAACACCAGGACTGACGCAATTGCCGAACGCACGCCAGCCTGCATGACGGGGCCCACGTCGTGCGCGGCCACCTTGATGGCGACCTGCTGAAAGCCCCAGCACATGCATAGCACCACCATCAGGCCGATGGCGGTGCCGTCCAGCGGCCGGCGGAGGGCGTCAGTGGCGGTTGCCATCGGGCATCGAGCGCGCCTGGATCAGCTCGATCTTGTAGCCGTCCGGATCTTCCACAAACGCAATGATGGTGCTGCCGCCCTTGACCGGGCCGGCTTCGCGCGTGACCTTGCCGCCCGCGTTGCGAATCTGGTCGCAGGCTTGCGCGGCATTGTCGACCTCGATGGCAAGGTGGCCGAACGCTGAGCCGAGGTCGTATTCGCTCACGCCGTAGTTGTAGGTCAGCTCAATGACGGTGTTGCCGGCCTCCGGGCCGTAGCCGACGAACGCGAGGGAGTATTTGTATTCCGGGTTATCACTGGTGCGCAGCAGCTGCATGCCGAGCACCTTGGTGTAGAAGTCGATCGATCGCTGCATGTCGCCGACGCGCAGCATGGTGTGGAGCATTCGCATGGGATTTCCTTCCTGGGGGACTGCGGAAGGCCATATTGTAGGAGGGTGTGGCGGAGCGTGCAGGCGAGGGGTTTTTGCTGCAGCCGCATCCCTCTTACGCCGTTGCGGCGGGGGCGAGGCGAATCAGAATGCCGGCAAGTATTCCGGCGGATGCGAGCGCAGTTGTTCGCGCGCCTCACGAAACTCAGGGAAGATCGACTCCACCGTGTCCCAGAAGCGCGGGCTGTGGTTCATTTCCTTGAGATGCGCGAGCTCATGCGCAACCACGTAGTCGATCAGACTCAGCGGGAAATGCACGAGGCGCCAGTTCAGACGGATTTTGCCGTCGGCGGTGCAGCTTCCCCACCGCGTGGCCGCTGAGGACAGCGCATACGCGCTGTGCCGCACGCCCAGGCGCTCGGCATACACCTCAAGCCGTTCGCCGAAGAGGCGTCGCGCCTGCGTCTGCAGCCAGCCTTGTACGCGGTCCTTGATCTGCTGCTCAGTGGTGCTGGGCGGCAGGCCCAGGTGCAGCATGCTGGCGTCGGCATCGAACATCAACGCGCCGATGGGCGATTCCAGCTTAAGCGTGATCGTTTTGCCGAGGAACGGCAGCGCGGCGCCGTCCTGCCACTCCATGGGCGGCAGCATGCGGCGTGCGGCGTTCGCGCGCCATTCGGCCAGCTTGGCGAAGATCCACTTCTGCTTTTCGGCGATGGCGTGCTCGATCTCGGCGAGTGTGACCCAGCGCGGTGCCGTGATCGACAAGCCGCGGTCATCGATGACAAAGCCGATGGTGCGCCGCGACGAACGCTTGAGGTTATAGATGAGCGCGCGCTCGCCCAGCGTCAGACGGCGCTGGTTGGGGCCGAGCGGTGCGGTGGAAAAGTCGAGTGCGGGCGGGGCGAGGAGGGACGCGTCAGGCGGCTGCGAAGGTGACGGGGCTTCGGGCGCGAGCAGCGGCAGCTCAAGCTGGACGCTGTCGGCGGTGGTGGGTGAAGTCGGTGGGCGCAGCAGTTTCATGCGTGCTCGCGGTAGCTATCGGCGTCGATTCTACGCATTTCTGCTTCGATCCACGCTTCGACTTCGCGGTTGAGTTCGTCGCTGGTCTTGCCGGCGCTCGAAATGGCTGGCCCGACCGACAGCGTGATCAAGCCCGGATGCTTCAGGAAAGAATTGCGCGGCCACACCCGGCCGGAGTTGTGCGCGATGGGAATGACCCATGCGCCGGTATCCACGGCAAAGCGCGCACCGCCGCTCTTGTAGCGCGGCTTCGGGTCGCCCGAGCGCGTGCGCGTGCCTTCCGGAAACATGATCACCCATGCGCCGTCTGCAAGGCGCTCTTTGCCCTGGCGCGCGACCGAGGTGAACGCATTGGCGCCGTCCCTGCGGTTGATGTGCACCATCTTGAGCATGCCGAGCGCCCATCCGAAGAACGGTACATACAGCAGCTCGCGCTTGAACACGTAGCACAGCGGGCGCGGCATGGTCGCAACATAGGCCATGGTTTCCCACGCCGACTGATGCTTGGAAAGCAGCACCACCTGCTTGTTGGTGGCGACGGCTTCCTCGATGTTCTCCCAGCCCTGGTATTGCCAGCGGATGCCGAGCAGCCAGCGCGCCATCCAGATGGCAGACTTCGTCCAGCCGGACACCATCCAGAAGCGGCGGTGCGGGTTCATGAACGGAAAGACGATGAAGCAGGCCACCGCATAAATCGGTGTCCAGACGATCAAGAAAACCAGGTACAGCAGCGAACGGATAAAAGTCATTGGGGGCGAATTCAAGGGGCGCGCGTGGGCGTGCCCTGGGGCGCAGGGGATAGCAGCGCACGCGCAAACGCACGCAGGTCCTCATGAATCTGGGTGCCTGGGGGCAGGTCGCCGGCATCGCGGGTCTTGGCGCCCTTGCCGGTCAGTACGAGGTGCGGTACGGCGCCGACTTCGACGCCGGCTTGCAGATCGCGCAGCGAGTCACCCACGACCGGCACGCCCGTCAGGTCCATGTCGAAGCGGCGTGCAATCTCGCGGAGCATGCCGGACTTGGGCTTGCGGCACTCGCACGCATCGGCGGCGGTGTGCGGGCAGAAGAAGACGGCATCGACGCGCCCGCCGTAGGTGGCCAGCGCCTTGTACATCTTCTCGTGCATGGCGTTGAGCGCGGCGGCCTCGAACAGGCCGCGTCCGATGCCCGACTGGTTGGTTGCCACCACCACCTGGTAGCCGGCCTGGTTCAGCTCGGCAATGGCTTCCAGGCTGCCGTCGAGGGCGATCCACTCGTCTGGCGACTTGATGAACTGGTCGCTGTCGCGGTTGATGACGCCATCGCGGTCGAGAATCACCAGTTTGGGAACATGGGGCATGGTGGGCTCCGAACGGTGCTTGGGGTGCCGATCAGGCGGCCAGCTTGGAGATGTCCGCGACGCGGTTCATCAAGCCGTGCAGTTCACCCAGCAGAGCGAGGCGGTTGTCGCGCAGCGCGGTGTCGTCGGCCATCACCATCACGCCGTCGAAGAAAGTGTCGACCGCTTCGCGCAGGCCAGCCAGCGTCTTGAGCGCGGTGGTGAAATCGCCGCGTGCGAAGGCATCGTGCACTTGTGGCTCCGACAAAGCCACGGCCTGGTGCAGCGCACGCTCGGCGTCTTCCTTGAGCAGTTGCGGCTGCACGGCGCCAATGGCCACGTCGGTCTTCTTCAGGATGTTGGTGATGCGCTTGTTGGCGGCGGCCAGCGCTTCTGCCTGTGGCAGGGCAGCAAAGGCGCGCACGGCTTCGAGGCGCGCGACGATGTCGTCCAGCCGCTGCGGCCGCTGGCTCACCACGGCTTCCACCTCGTTGGTGCTGTAGCCCTTGTCCTTCAGGTAGCCGCGCAGGCGGTCGTACAGGAAGTCGGAGATGGCGGCCAGGTCCGGTTTGACAGCGGCGATGCCGTCGAAGCTGGCAGCGGCAATCTGCAGGGCATCGTCGATCGTGAGCGCGAGCGGCTTTTCGATCAGCATGCGCAGGATGCCCAGGGCGTGGCGGCGCAGCGCGAACGGGTCTTTCTCCCCCGTGGGTTGCAGGCCGATGCCCCAGATACCGACCAGCGTTTCCAGCTTGTCGGCCAGTGCCACCACGGTACCGGTGGCGGTGCTGGGCAGCGCATCGCCGGCAAAGCGCGGCTGGTAATGCTCGGAGCAGGCCAGCGCCACGTCGTCGGGTTCGCCATCGTGGCGGGCGTAGTAAGTGCCCATCGTGCCCTGCAGCTCGGGGAACTCGCCCACCATGTCGGTCAGCAGATCGGCCTTGGCCAGCAACGCGCCGCGCGAGGCGTGTGCCACATCCGCGCCGAGCTTCTCGGCCAGTTGGCCGGCGATGGCCTGCAGGCGCGACACACGCTCAAGCTGCGTGCCGATCTTGTTGTGATAGACCACGCGCGAAAGCAACGGCACACGATCGGCCAGCGGCTTTTTCTTGTCCTGCTCGAAGAAGAAGCGGGCGTCGGCCAGGCGCGGGCGGACCACGCGTTCGTTGCCTTGAATGATGGCCTCGGGCGTGCCCGTGGCGATGTTCGAGACGATCAGGAAGCGGTTGCGCAGGTGCCCTTGTGCATCGGTCAGTGCAAAGTACTTCTGGTTGGTCTGCATGGTCAGGATCAGGCACTCCTGCGGCACGGCGAGGAAGGCTTCCTCGAAATGGCAAGGGTAGACCACAGGCCATTCGACCAGCGCGTTCACCTCATCGAGCAGCGCTTCGGGCATGACCACCGTATCGGCGCCGGCCGTCTTGAGCAGTTCGGCGCGGATGGCTTCCTTGCGCTTGCCATAGCTGGCGATGACCTTGCCCTGCGACTCCAGCGCGCTCGCATACGATGTAGCGTCTTTGATGACGATTTCGCCGGCCGACAGGAAACGGTGGCCCAGCGTCACGTTGCCCGCTTGCAGGCCAAATGCGCTGACAGGGATGACTTCGCTGTCGAACAGTGCGATCAGCTTGTGTGCGGGGCGCACGAACTGAACGTTCTCGCCGTTCGGGCGCTGATACGTCATCACCTTCGGGATCGGAAGGTTGGCAATGGTCTGCGACAGTGCAGTCTGCAGGCCGTCGGCCAGCACGGCGCCGCGCGCGGTATAGCGATAGAACAGCGCTTCGGCCTTGCCGTCGGGCGCGCGTTCGAGCGATTCGGGCGCGATGGCGTCCACGCCCACGGTCTTGGCCAGCGCAGCCAGCTTCTTGACGAGCGGCGCGGCAGGCTTGCCCTCGGCATCGAAGGCGATGGTCACGGGCAGCACCTTCTCGCGCAGCTCGCGATCGGGCGCGGTGCGGCGCACGCCGGTGATCGATGCAGCCAGGCGACGCGGCGTGGCAAAACCTTCCACGGCGGCGCCCTCTTCGAGCAGGCCTTGCGCCGACAGACCGTCAAACAGGCCGCGCGCAAACGCCTCGCCCAGGCGGGCCAGCGCCTTGGGCGGCAGTTCTTCGGTCAGCAGTTCGATCAGGAGGGTGGACATAGCGTTTGAATCGGTGACGTCGTTGTTCTGCGCCGCTTGGTGTTCAGATCAGTTGCGGCGGTACGTTGTGTTGTTCGGTTCAGTGATCAGCAGGGCGAGCCGGGCACGGGCTCCACGCCCGACAGCAGCCACACGCCGTTCTGCTGCTGGAACTGCAATTGCGTGCCGGCGCACTGGCCCGGCGGCGGAGGCGGCGCAATCGGCGCAGGGGTGGTGCCGGGCGCAGCCGCATCGCGGCGCAGGAAGCGGGCCGACAGCAAGCCGCGTCGCGCGTCGTAACGCACCTCTTGCAGCGTGCCGGACACGTTGAATTCCAGACGGCTCGGCAGTTGCCCCGCCGAGCGGAACACGCGCGCACGGCGCTGTGCCTTTGCGCCGGTGCCTTGCCACTCCACCCACGTGAGCGGGAAGCGCAGGGCCGTCGCATACGTGCGCAACGGCACGCGATGCCAGCCGAGGTCACGCGCGCCGGACAGGTCGCAGGCCATCGTGCGCACCAGGCTCGTCCATTGATCGATCGACGGCGGCGGCGGCGTCCACGCCGTGCTCAGCGCTTGCTGAAGCGGCTTGGAATCGGCCACGCAAAGCTGCGTCAGGGTGCTGGGCACGACAAAAACCTTCTCTGTCGATGCCGCCTTGGACGTGCGATGCCGCGCCGCTTGCGCGACGCTCGCCGGTAGCGCCAGCGCGGCGATGGACGCTGCCGTCAGCAGCGCCAGGCCACGCCGTGCTCGGTTGGCCGTCATGCGGCCTCCGTGGTCTTGGCGGCGGCAGCGGCTGTGCCGCACATCGGGAAGCCCAGGCGCTCGCGCGAGTCGTAGTAGGCCTGCGCGACCAGACGCGACAGGTTGCGAATACGGCCGATGTAGGCTGCGCGCTCCGTCACCGAAATCGCGCCGCGTGCGTCCAGCAGGTTGAAGGTGTGGCCGGCCTTGAGCACTTGCTCGTAGGCGGGCAGGGCCAGTTGCACGACAGGTGCGTCGCCCTCGGCGGCGGCGTCACCTTCTGCGCGCACGCCCATCAGGCGCTTGGCTTCGGCTTCGTGCTCGGCAAAGCGGCGGAACAGCACAGTCGTGTCGGCCTGCTCGAAGTTGTACGTCGATTGCTCGACTTCGTTCTGGTGATAGACGTCGCCGTAGGTCAGGCGGCGCTTCACGGGGCCATTCGGGCCCGGCTCTTCCCACTCCGTCCAGACCAGGTCGTAGATGTTCTCGACCTGCTGCAGGTACATCGCCAGACGTTCGATGCCGTAGGTGATCTCACCGGTCACAGGCTTGCAGTCGAGGCCGCCGACTTGCTGGAAGTACGTGAATTGCGTGACTTCCATGCCGTTGAGCCACACCTCCCAGCCCAGGCCCCAGGCGCCGAGCGTGGGGTTTTCCCAGTCGTCTTCGACAAAGCGCACGTCGTTCTGCTTCAGGTCCAGGCCCAGCGCTTCCAGCGAACCGAGGTACAGATCGAGGATGTTTTCCGGTGCAGGCTTGAGCACTACTTGGTACTGGTAGTAATGCTGCAGGCGGTTCGGATTCTCGCCGTAGCGGCCGTCCTTGGGGCGGCGCGACGGTTGCACGTAGGCGGCACGCCACGGCTCAGGGCCGATCGCGCGCAGGAAGGTGTGCACGTGCGACGTGCCGGCGCCGACTTCGAGGTCGATCGGCTGCAGCAGGGCGCAGCCCTGGGCGTCCCAGTACGACTGCAGCTTGAGAATGAGTTGCTGGAAGGTGAGCATGGTGGTACCCGTTGGTCCGCGGCGGCACGGAACGTGCGTTGCGCCGCGCGACGGTGGAATGCAGCGGCGGGCACGAGAAGCGCCTGGCTCCGTGCCCGCCGTAAAACGTTGAATTTTAGCGTTTTTTGTCAGCGACTCCGGAAAGTGGCTCGAAAGCCCTCCGGACGCTGAACGATCAATCTGCCGATGCCCGGCGGCGGCGCACGAATGCCACCAGCAGAACCAGCGCGCCCAGGGCCAGTGCAGGCGCGTTGCCGGCACGCACGAATGGCGTCAAGCCTTGCATGCCCTGCACGTCAGTCTGCAGCGTGCCAAGCGTGAAGACGGGCAGGCGGGCCTGTACGCTGCCGTCCGGCCGCACCACGGCGGTCGCTCCCGTGTTGGTGGCGCGCAGCATCGGACGGCCCGTTTCCAGTGCGCGCATGCGCGAGATCTGCAGGTGCTGGTCCAACGCGATCGTGTCGCCAAACCACGCAAGGTTCGTCACGTTGGCGAGCATCGTGGCGGGCTGATCCGCATGTCGCAGCGATGCGGCAATTTCCTCGCCAAACAAATCCTCGTAGCAGATGTTGGGTGCGACGCGTTGGTCGGCCACCGCCATGGGCGGCTGCACGGGCAGGCCGCGCCGGAAGTCGCCCAGCGGCATGTTCATCATGTTGACGAACCAGTGGAAGCCGAAGGGGATGAACTCGCCGAAGGGCACGAGGTGGTGCTTGTTGTAGCGGTACACGCCCTGGAGTTGCGGGCCGACGCCGAACACGCTGTTGGTGTAGTCGACACGCGAGTCCTCGCTGGCGGCGCCAAAGAGCACGCTGGAGCCGGTGGTATCCACGTAGGTACGGATGGCCAGCGCGATCTCCTGCGGCATCTCCTGAATCATGATCGGGAAGGCCGTCTCGGGCGTGACCACGAGTTGCGCGGGCTTCTCGGTGACCATCTTGGTGTACAGCTCCAGCGAGCGCTCGATGCCGGTCTGCTGGAACTTCACGTCCTGCGGCACATTGCCCTGCAAGAGGCGTACGGAAATGGGCTTGCCCACCGGTTGCGTCCACGCAATGCCGTGCAGCGGCCAGCCGGCCACCAGCACGAGCGCACCGGCGATGCCCGCCAGCCAGTGCAGGCGTCGCTCGGCCGCGACGCACAGCAGACCAGCCAGCACGGCTGCGATCAGCACGATTCCGTATACGCCCACCAGCGGCGCGTAGCCGGCCAGCGGGCCATCGGTGTGAGCGTAGCCGCCGTTGATCCAGGGAAAGCCCGTCCAGACCGTGCCGCGCAGCCACTCCGTGACGGCCCATGCCGCGCCAAATACCAGCGCGGATGCGGTACCGGACCACCGTCCGCGTCGCGTTAGCCACTGCCATGCCCACACCGCCAGCGCTGGATGCAGCGCCAGATAGCCGGCGAACAGCAGCACGGCCAGCGCCGCCATCCATGCTGGCATGTCGCCGTAGACGTGCATGCTGATATAGAGCCACCAGACGCCCGAGAGGAACCAGCCGAGTCCGAAGGCATAGCCAACCCATGCCGCATCACGCAAGCGCGGCGCGCGCTGCACGAGCGCGGCCAGCCCCGTCAACGAAAGGATCTGCAGCCACCACCAGTGGTTCGGCGCGAACGACAGCGTATGCATGACGCCAAGCAGCGCTGCCACAGGCATTGCAAGGCGCAGCCGCGCGAGCGGCACAGCTTGGGCGTCCTGCCGACGGGACGGTGCGGCAGGGGAAGAGAACTGAGCGGGCACGGAAAGATCAGGCGGGGTGGGAACCAGAAGTGTCGGCCGTGGCATTGCCGCCGGCCGGCGTGGTGAGGCGGCGCACGAGCAGCACCTGCACCTGGCGCGCATCGGCGCGCAGCACGTCGAACTGCAGCGTGCCCATGACGATCTTCTCGCCACGGTGCGGCACGCGGCCCAGGTGGTTGGACAGCAGCCCGCCCACGGTATCGACGTCTTCGTCGGAAAAATGCGTGCCGAAGGCTTCGTTGAACTGGCTGATTTCGGTCAGCCCGCGCACGCGCATGTGGCCGTCGGCGGTCGGCAGGATGTTGTCTTCTTCCTGGTCGAAGTCGTATTCGTCCTCGATGTCGCCGACGATCTGTTCGAGCACATCTTCGATGGTGATGAGGCCGGCCACCCCGCCGTATTCGTCAACGACGATGGCGATGTGGTTGCGGTTGACGCGGAAGTCGCGCAACAGCACGTTCAGTCGCTTGGATTCGGGGATGAACACGGCCGGGCGCAGCATGTCGCGCACGTCGAAGCGTTCGTCGGTGTAGAAGCGCAGCAGGTCCTTGGCGAGCAGGATGCCGATGATGTTGTCGCGGCTGCCCTCGTAGACGGGGAAGCGCGAATGCGCGGCTTCTTGCACGAACGGGATGAATTCTGACGGCGCGTCGGCGATGTTGAGCGCATCCATCTGCGCGCGCGGGATCATGATGTCGCGCGCGCACAGGTCTGAGACCTGGAAGACGCCTTCGATCATCGACAAGGAGTCGGCGTCGATCAGGTTGCGCGCATGGGCGTCTTGGAGGATTTCGAGCAGCTCGGCCCGCGATTCGGGCTCGGGCGAGATGAGGTCGGTCAGGCGTTCCAGCAGCGTACGGGGTTTGTCGGCTGGCTTCGGACTGGGATACGGATCATTCATGGCGCGGTCGCGCGTCGTTAAACATCGGCCCAGCATACACCAAAAGCCCTGCCGTCCCGATGACGCGGGGTGGCCGCCCGGCCTCCTGAAGTGCGGTTTATTTCACATCTGGAGGCCGGGTTCGGGCGCGTTAAGGACGGACGATCTGCCGAAGGGGGAGCGGTCAGTCGCGTCCGCCGTCGCCGCCGCGTTGCTGGCCGTTGCCGTGCGTGTTGCTGCCTTCGTTGCCTTGGTGATTGTCGTTCTGGCCGTGGTCGCCATCGCCCTGACCGTGATGCGGGCTGTGTCCGCCAGGGTCGTCGCCGTTGCCGCCGTGATCGTGGTCACCGCCGTGGTTGCCGTCACCGCCGTGGTCGTGGTCACCGCCGTGGTTGCCGTCACCGCCGTGGTTGCGATCACCGTCGTGGTTGCCATCGCCGCCATGATCGTGATTGCCACCATGGTTGCCATCGCCGCCGTGATCGTGATCACCGCCGTGGTTACCGTTGCCGCCATGGTCGTGGTCGCCACCGTGATTGCCATCGCCGCCATGATCGTGGTCACCGCCGTGATTGCCGTTGCCGCCATGATCGTGGTCGCCACCATGGTTGCCATCGCCGCCGTGATCGTGGTCACCGTCGTGGTTGCCATTGCCACCATGGTCATGTTCACCGCCGTGATGACCACCGTGGTCATGATCGTGGTCATGATCGTGGTCGTGATCATGGTGGTGCCCGTGGTGGTGACCGCCGCCGTGGCAGCTTCCGCACGGCGAAGGGACTGGCGATGGGCTCGGCGTGGGCGTTGGGGCAGGCGTTGGCGTCGGACTCGGACTCGGGGTTGGCGTTGGAGCAGGCGTCGGACTCGGGGTTGGCGATGGACTCGGCCCGGGGCTGGGTGTTGGGGCCGGAGCGGGGCCGGGGCTGGGCGATGCGCCAGGTGCTGGTGCTGGTGCCGGTGTGGGATTGGGCTTGGACGGCGGCGTGTTGTTGCCGGTGGGTGGCGGTGCGTCGTTGTTGCTCGTCGGCGTGGTTGCGGCTGGTGCCGGGTCTGCGGGATGCGAATTGCTGTGATACCGGCCCAGCGTGCTCGCGCCGCCGTAGGCTGTCCAACGTCCGGCGATTTCCATGTCGACGCCAGCGAGCCAGTGGTCGCCCGTGGCTCCGACGCCCACCAGCGCCTTGCTGCTCGCAAAGTCGTAGCCGCCACCAATGAGTGCCTGCACGCTCGTGCTGCCCACCACCGCCTGCACACGCGGCCGGATGGTGCCTTGCGCGACCATCAGGTTCACTTCTGCGCCGATCACGTTGTTGCTGTCCGAGATGTTGACCGTGCGGCAGCCGACCACCGCGCCCGGATGCCAGGCGCCGTCGAAGACGACGACGATGCCCGCATAGCATGATTGCTTGTGATCAGCGTGTGCGATGCGCGGCGTGACCGCGAGCGCCGTGCCGACACCCACGCCAAGCAGCAGCGTGGCCCACGGAATGCTATCCATGAAGCGTTGACGCATGATGACCTCCCCGCGTGGCCTTGCCCGTCTGTGCGCGGGCTGGCCGATGGCGCTCGTTTGCGCCGAATTCGTGAAGCGCGCTCGAGCGGCGGCTTATGCGTGGAGGATAGAAATCGCTACGGCAAAACCCATGCGCCATACGGAGAGCAGCAAGGGTCCCGGATGGCGGACGGCCTGTGCGACGTGTATGCGCGATTCGAACGGCGCGAGCATGCGCCGAATGGCGGAGGAGAACCCGTAAACCGTTGTCAGGACTGGGTTTGCGTCAATACGGGTTGATTCACCGTTGAAACGGCATGCTGCAAGAATGGAACATGAAAAAGCAAAACGCCGGCGCGAAGCCGGCGTCTGAACATCAAGCGCGTGGCGCTTTAACGATCTGCGTACGGATCGGCAAAACCGAGGTCGCGGAGGATCTCCGTTTCGATGCCTTCCATTTCCTTTGCATCGGCCGCGTCTTCGTGGTCGTAGCCCTGGGCGTGCAGCGCGCCGTGCACGATCAGATGCGCGTAGTGTGCGAGCAGCGGCTTCTTCTGTTCCTTCGCTTCCTTTTCGACCACCGCGCAGCACAGCACGATGTCGGCGGAGACCGGGTCTTCTGCGCTCTCTGCGTACGAGAAGGTCAGTACGTTGGTGGCGTAGTCCTTGCTGCGGTAGGTGCGGTTGAGCGTGCGACCTTCTTCTTCGCCGACGAAGCGCACGTTGAGTTGCGCATCGGCAAACAGCGCGGGGGCGATCCACGCCTCGATGTCGCGTTCTTTCGGCAATGCCTTGCGAGCGGCAGCCTTGAGTTCGTCGCCGTACTGCACCGTCAGGTCGAGCGTGAGCATCTCGGCGCCGGCAGTGTCGTCATCGAAGGCTTCTTCCGTGGAGTCTGCCAACTCAGCGGCCTGGGTTTCGATGCGCAACGTGATGCTGTCGTGGTGCTCGGGGCGCAGCGAGAGCATGGCGTGCATGTCGGCGTCGGCGTGCTCGGCAACCAGGGTGATCGGCCCGTCCACGGTATTCGGCAGACCGAGGATCAGGCTGCGGCCATCGGCAAATGCGATGCGCAGCGCGCTGGCGTCGACCGTCTTGGGTTTGCCTTGAGCGTCGAACACGTCGACGCGTGGGCCGAATGACTCGGCCGCCGCGGGTTGGGTTTTCTTGGTTTTTGCTTTGGTATCGGTCTTTGCTTTAGCCACGTTCAGGCGTCCTTATGCATCTTTATGCTGGGCATGGAATTCGTCATAGGCCTCGACGATGCGGGCCACCAGCGGGTGCCGCACCACGTCGACGCTGGTAAAGCGCGTCATCGACACGCCACGCACGTCACGCAGCACATGCTGCGCTTCGATCAGGCCGCTCTTCTGGCCGCGCGGCAGATCGATCTGCGTTGTGTCGCCGGTGATCACCGCCTTGGAGCCGAAGCCGATCCGGGTGAGGAACATCTTCATCTGTTCCGGCGTGGTGTTCTGGGCTTCGTCCAGGATGATGAAGGCGTGATTGAGCGTGCGCCCGCGCATGTACGCCAGCGGCGCGATTTCGATCATCTGGCGCTCGAACATCTTCTGCGTCTTGTCGAAGCCAAGCAGGTCGTACAGCGCGTCGTACAGCGGACGCAGGTACGGGTCCACCTTTTGTGCGAGATCGCCGGGCAGGAAGCCCAGGCGCTCGCCGGCTTCCACCGCCGGGCGTGTCAGCACGATGCGCTTGATGGCATCGCGCTCCAGCGCATCCACCGCGCAGGCCACGGCCAGATACGTCTTGCCCGTACCCGCCGGGCCGATACCAAATGACAGGTCGTGCGAGAGGATGCTGCGCAGGTACTCGCGCTGCATCGGTGTGCGGCCATGCAGATCGGTACGCCGCGTGTGCAGCACCGGCGACAGATCATTGCCATCCGGCACGTCGGCGCTCGATTCCGGCAGGTAAGCGCCGTGTGCGGCCACCTGGCGGGTTTCCACCAGGCCGAGCTGGATGTCGTCCACCGACAGCGGCTCGCGCGCGGCGTTGTAGAACGTTTCCAGCGCGTTGGCCGCGCCTTGTGCGTTGGCGCCGCGCACGGTGAACTTGCTGCCGCGCCGGTTGATGGTCACGTCCAGCGCCTGCTCGATCTGGCGCAGGTTCTCGTCCAGCGGCCCGCACAGGTTCTGCAGGCGCGTGTTGTCGTTCTTCGGCGCTGTGAATTCTGCGGTGGTTGGTTTCATCAAGTCAGGTCGTGTTGACGATCAGTGAGTCGCGCTGGCCGTACGCTGTTCCGCCACTTCGCCACGCAGCGAATGCGGGAAGGCGTGCACGATGCGCACGTCCAGCATCTGGCCGATCAGCTGTTCGCGGCGCGCCTGCGGCAGATCTGGCAGCGCGAAGTTGACGACGCGGTTGTTCTCGGTGCGGCCGTGCAGTTCGGTCGGATCCTTGCGCGACGGGCCTTCCACCAGAATGCGCTGCACGCTGCCGACCATGCCTTGGCTGATGCGCGCTACGTTTTCTTCGATGGTCGCCTGCAAATGTTTCAGGCGTTCGAGCTTGACGGCCTGCGGCGTATCGTCGTGCAGGTTGGCGGCCGGCGTGCCGGGGCGCGGGCTGTAGATGAAACTGAACGAGGTGTCGTAGCCGATCTCGTGAATCAGGTCCATCGTCTTGGCGAAGTCCGCATCGGTCTCGCCAGGAAAGCCGACGATGAAGTCGGTGGCGATCGAGATGTTCGGCCGGATCGCGCGCAGCTTGCGGATGCTGCTCTTGTATTCGAGCACCGTGTAGCCGCGCTTCATCGCCATCAGGATGCGGTCGGAGCCATGCTGCACGGGCAGGTGCAGGTGGTCGACGAGCTTCGGGTTGGTGGCATAGGCCTCGATCAGGCGCGAGCTGAATTCCTTCGGGTGGCTGGTCGTGTAGCGGATGCGCTCGATGCCCGGAATCTCGGCCACGTATTCGAGCAGCAGCGCGAAATCGGCGCGCTCGCTCGTGTCGCCCATCTTGCCGATGTAGGCGTTCACGTTCTGGCCCAGCAGGGTGACTTCGCGCACGCCCTGTTCTGCCAGGCCGGCCACTTCGGCAAGCACGTCGTCGAACGGGCGCGAGACTTCTTCGCCGCGCGTGTACGGCACCACGCAGTAGCTACAGTATTTCGAGCAGCCTTCCATGATCGACACGAAAGCGGTGGCGCCATCGACGCGCGCAGGCGGCAGGTGGTCGAATTTTTCGATCTCGGGGAACGACACGTCGACCTGCGAGCGGCCCGTGCGGCGGCGCGCGGCGATCAGCTCCGGCAGGCGGTGCAGCGTCTGCGGGCCGAACACCACGTCTACGTAAGGTGCGCGCGCCACGATGGAGGCGCCCTCCTGACTGGCCACGCAGCCGCCCACGCCGACCACGAGATCCGGCTTGAGCGCCTTGAGCGCCTTCACGCGGCCGAGTTCGGAGAACACCTTCTCCTGCGCTTTCTCGCGCACGGAGCATGTGTTGAAGAGGATCACGTCCGCATCTTCGGGCGTGTCGGTGGGGACGAGGCCTTCAGCCGCGTTGAGCACGTCGGACATCTTGTCCGAGTCGTACTCGTTCATCTGGCAGCCGTAGGTTTTGATGAAGACTTTTTTCATGTGCCGTTCACAGTGGTTGACCTGGGGGCACGTGCTTCGTGGGGTGCTCTGACTACTGAGACTGCGTTTGCGCCTGATTTTGGGCAGCCACCGCGGCCTTGTAATCGTCATCGCTGACAACCCAGGCGGTCAGCAACTGCTGATACAGATCGAGCTGATAGCGCACCTTGAACGTCTGGCCGACCACCGTGGAGGTCGGCAACAGGCGCCCATCCAGCGACAGAATCCGCACGCCCGGGGCGAAGCGGATATCGGCGCTGGTGCTCCCGAAGCCCAACAGCAGGATACGGACGACGCCGGTGCTGCCGGTACTCAGCGTGCCGGAGTTGGCCGAATTGATGGTCAACTGGGCCGCCGGAGCCGTCGCCGGAATGTTACGCAGCACTTGCGCATGAGACAGCAGCGGCGCCGCGGCCGCAGTAACGGCAGCAAAGGCGAGGGCGAGGACTTGGCGTCGGGTGCGCATGGCGTCGTCAGAAGAAAGCCACCGCCGGGTGAGCGACCCGGCACACGAAACACGAGACAACCCGATATTGTAGCGTTCCGGGGCCAAGTCTTATAGCGCTTCGGCAATCTTGGCCGCCAGCGCAACACCGCTCAGGAACGCGGCTTCCACGCGCGGGCCTTCGCACCAGTCACCGCAGGCGCCCAGGCGGGCGGCGGCGTCCCAGTGGCACGGCATGCCGGCGGACTGCTCCACCAGCGCGTGCGGCCACAGGTGCGCGGCCACCACATCAGGCTGCGGCGTGCCCGGGAAGGCTTCGGCAAAGCGTGCGTACATGGCGTGGAGCGCCTGTTCGGGGGTGTCCTGAGCGTGCGCTGCCGACCAGCCCGGCGACGCATGCACCACCCAGGATTCATCGACCATGACGCGCCCCGGCTTGGTGTTGTCGCGGGCCGCCCAGGCGAGCATGTCGTCGTCGATGCGGATGCCGTCATACGGCAGGTCCAGCGGTTGCGCAAAACCCATCATCAGCGCCCAGCACGGGGCGTAATGCACCGGGGCGATGGCTTCCTGCAGCGACGCCGGCGTGGCGCCATGAAACAGCGCCGGCAGTTCAGGCGCTGGCAAGGCCAGGGCGACGATGTCGGCGTAGGCGGTGTCCGTGCCATTGCGCTCAATCGTCCAGCGCCGGCCATCGTGCGCGACACGCGTGACGGCGTGACCGAAACGCACATCCAGTGGCGCGGCCAGGCTGCGCACCAGCGCGCCCATGCCGGGCAGGCCGACGTAACGGGCTTCGTCGCGTGAATCGGCTTGCAGGGCGTCGACCGTGCGATGGCCCCAGCGCGCGGGCCACGGCAGCACCGAACCCTGACGGCCAGCAGCATCTACCGCGCGGCGGAAGGCCTCGCTGCGCACGTTGAACGACTGCGCGCCGTGGTCGAACGCATACGCAGGGGCGGACTCGGGTAGCACCGTGGTGGCCAGCCGGCCTCCCACACCGCCCGCGCGCTCATAGACCGTGGTGGCAATGCCTTCTGCGGCAAGCGCGTTGGCACAGGCAACACCGGCAATGCCGGCTCCGACGATGGCGATGGAAGGCTGGCTCATGGATGTGACGTGGGTGTGGGGCGAGGGATCCGGAAATCGGCGCGCAAATCGGCGCGTAATAGTCCGCCATGATATCGGGTCGCGCCCCAATGAAAAACGCCACCCGGAGGTGGCGTTTTGCGATGGAGCAATTCTGCGGCTTAGAACTTGTAACCCACAGCCAGCCCGAACACGATCGGGTCGACCTTGATGTCGGTCTTGTTGACCGCCAGCACCTGGCCTTGCTGGCTGCGGATCGTGATGGTGGAGGTCGTCTTCAGCGGCAGGTATGACACCGTGCCGATGGCGGTCCAGTTCTTGGCGAACTCATACGACACGCCCACGTTGGCGACCGGCGTCCACGAGCTGGACGTTTCCGCCGTCACCTTGGCCGGGCCCGTCGGAACCTGGCCCATGCCGAGCTGCAGCACCTGACCCAGGTTTTGCAGGCCGTTGACGAAGTTCTGGTTCAGCTTCAGGTTGGTGAAGAAGTTGTAGCTGACGCCTGCGCCGACAAACGGGCGCAGCTTGCTTTCCTTGGTGCCGAAGTAGTACTGCGCGACGATTGCCGGGCTCCATTCACGCACGGTGGCGACCGGGTTGTTTTGCGGCAGGCCCAGATTGATCAGCGTCAGCGGCCCAACAACCGGCACCGGCGCGATCACATTGCCGCTGCCATACAGGTTGAACTTGGGAGGCACGCCACCCACGAACGTACCGGCGATGTTGTCGGTAAAGAAGTGCGTGAACGTGAGCGACAGCGTATTGGCGTTACTGACTTTCACGTCAGTTCCTGGCGACTGGTAGGTGCCCAGGCCCAGTGCGCTGGTGGTGGTGGTCAGCGGCGTGGCCGAATCCATCGGGCGGATGTAGAACCAGCCCAGTGCCATGACGTTGCGGCCCCAGACGTAGTTGTCCATGAAGCCGCTGAATCCGCCACCACTGCTGCTGATGCCACTGCCGCTACCGCTGCTGGCGCTTGCGGCCACGTTGGCCTCTGCGGTGGATTGGGCGTGAGCCAGGGGGGCAGCAAGGGTGCTGGCGGCAGCGCAGGCAAGGGCTGCAGCAAGGCGGAGGGCGGTGCGGTTCATGTGGTTGTCTCTCTGGATTGGATTGTTATCACGCCTTGGTGTGGCGATTTGTGTTTCCGCAGCATAACGCAGCGCTTTTGTTCGGTTGCGCTGCGACGATCGAAGTTTTCCTCTAGCGTGTACGCACGCAACAAGGGGTTTCCCCTAGTCTCGTTTCATACTCTCCACCGGTCGGCGGAGCCTTGGCCCACAACGGTCTCCGGGCTGCTGTCTAAAATTTGTATTCCGGATTTTTCGGGTTGAAAGTCTGGTCGCTCCACGTCTTGCGCGCCACGCTCTCAATGACGATTTTCTCGAGCTGATTGCCCGATTCATCCCACGCTTCTTCAATGCGCACCCACGGGTTTTTGAGGTCGAAGTACAGGCGCACGCGCTTGGCGTAGAACGTGGGTGGTCCGCTTGGCGCATCCCAGGTCAGCCGCAGCATGCGCTCACCGTCTTCGGTCACCATTTTGGCTTCACTGAACTTGCCGCTGCTGCCGGCTGCCACGTGGGCGCGTCCGTCGCGCTCGAGCGTATCGACGATGAACTGCAGCCCCAGCTCGCGTGCCGTGTGGTTCGACTGCGATCTGGCCAGCGAGCCATCCAGCGCGCTCCAGATCGCCACGAAATCGACGAGGCCGCCCAGGTGGCCGTACATCTCGTCCTTGCGCACGGTTTCGTCATAGATGATTTCCTGACCAGCGTGCGAGCCGCCCTTGAGCCAGCGCGCGTAGACCTGTCGGGGCGCGTTGCGGTAGCGGATGAGCATGAGCGCCGGCTGGCTTTGCCACTGGTCTTTCACGCGTTCCTGGCGGCGCATGCGGTATTCATATTCGGGCAGCTTGGCCGCCTCGCCCTTGAGCCAGCGCACCAGTGTTTCGGGCTTCATGGCCTGCGCCATGGCGAGGACGTCTTCGTCAGACCAGCCCGCAAACGCGTTGGCGTGGACCTGGCTGCCGAGCCAAGCCGTCTGCCTGGCGATGTCCATGGCGGCAAAGCTGCCGATGGCCGCCGATTGCGATGTGGCCGTCGGTGCGGCTGCCGCAGGCACGGAAGCATCCGGCGTGGCGGGCTGGGCCCAGGCGTGTGCGGCGCCTGCCAGTACCATGGCCAGGGCGAGAGTACGCAAGCGCATACAAGTCTCCGGTGATGTTGTTATTGCTGCGCCTGCGCGCGGGCGCGCTTGATGTCCGGATCGGCATCGCGCAGTTCGCGGCGCAGGATCTTGCCCACCGTCGACTTGGGCAACTCTTCGTGGCGGAACTCGACGATGCGCGGCATCTTGTAGCCGGTCAGATGGGCGCGGCAGTGTTCGAGCAGCGCGCGCTCGGTCAGCGCGCCGTTGCGCGGCACCACGATGATCTTCACGCGTTCGCCAGCCACCGGGTCTGGCACGCCAATGGCCGCCACCTCCAGCACTTCGGGGTGCAGCGCCACTACGTCTTCGATCTCGTTCGGGTACACATTGAAACCCGAGACCAGGATCATGTCCTTCTTGCGGTCGATCAGGCGGATGTAGCCGTTGGCGTCCATCACGCCGATGTCGCCGGTGGAGAACCAGCCTTCGGCATCGATGGACTTGGCGGTGTCTTCGGGGCGCTGCCAGTAGCCGCGCATGACTTGCGGCCCGCGCACCTGCAGTTCGCCGGGTTCGCCCAGCGGCGCGATCGTGCCGTCGTCGCGCTTGAAGCGTACTTCGGTGGACGGCGCGGGCAGCCCGATCGTGCCGCTGAATTCGGTTACGTGCGGCGGGTTCATCGACACGACTGGCGAGCACTCCGTCAGCCCGTAGCCTTCAACGATGGTATGGCCCGTCACCTCTTTCCAGCGCTGCGCGATCGCGCGCTGCACTGCCATGCCGCCACCGATGGTGATCTTCATGGCCGAGAAATCCCGCTTGGCAAAGTCCGGATCTTCCAGCAGCGCATTGAACAACGTGTTCACGCCCGCAATGCCCGAAAAGCGCTCATTGCGCAGGATGAAGATCACCCGCTTGGTGTCACGCGGATTGGCGATCAGGATATTGCGCCCGCCCAGCGTCATGAACATCAGCAGGTTCACCGTGAGCGAGAAGATGTGATACAGCGGCAGCAGCGTGACGTTGGTTTCCACGCCGCCGTTGAGCATGCTCTTGGACCACTCTTCCGCCTGCAGCAGGTTGGCGATGATGTTGCGGTGGGTGAGCATCGCGCCCTTGGCCACGCCCGTGGTGCCGCCGGTGTATTGCAGGAAGGCGATGTCTTCCGGCGCCAGTTGCACCGGCTGCATCGCGCGTGAGCGGCCTACGGCCAGCGCATCGCGCAGCCAGACCGGCGAGGGCAGCTTGTAGGGCGGTACCTGCTTCTGCACGTTGCGCATCACGAAGTTCAGCGCGCGGCCCTTGAGGTTGATCGCGCCGCCCATCAGATCGCCAATACCGGTAATGACGATGTTGCGGATCTCGCTGCCGGGCAGCGCCTGTTCCAGCGTGCGTGCGAAGTTCTCCAGCACGACGATCGTCTGTGCGCCGGAATCGCGCAGCTGGTGCGCCAGTTCCGGCACCGTGTACAGCGGGTTGACGTTGACGACGATGGCGCCGGCCAGCAGCGTGCCGAACAGGCACACGGGATATTGCAGGCTGTTGGGCAGCATGATCGCCACGCGATCGCCCTTCTTCACGCCGCGCGATTGCAGCCATGCCGCAAACTGCTTGGCCTGGCGTTCGCATTCGTCGTAGGTCATCTGGGTGCCGACACTCACGTAGGCGACGCGGGTGCGGTACTTCTCGACCGATTCACGAAACACCTCGACCAGCGAGTGATAGCGATCGGGATTGATCTCGGCGGGTACGCCCTCGGGGTACGACTTCAGCCAGATGCGGTCGGTAAGGCTGTTGCGGTCAGCAACGGTGTTCATGGTGTCTCCGTCCATGAAAAACGCGGCGTGGTTCTGTTATGTGCCGCGCGGGTTCTCGGGTCGGGCCGTTCCCGTATTGGCCCGAAGGTTCAATGCGACATCGTTTCGGGGCGCTCCAGAATGGCCACCACGCCTTGTCCGCCAGCGGCACAGATCGACACCAGCCCGCGCCCGCCGCCGCGCTGTGCCAGCATCTTGGCCAGCGTCGCGACAATGCGCCCGCCCGTGGCGGCAAACGGATGGCCCGTGCCCAGCGAACTGCCGTTCACGTTGAGCTTGGTGCGGTCGATGCTGCCCATCGGGGCGCTGCGGCCCAGTTTTTCGCGGCAGTATTCGGGCGATTCCCAGGCGGCGAGCGTGCTGAGCACCTGCGCGGCAAAGGCTTCGTGGATCTCGTAGTAGTCGAAGTCCTGCAGCGTGAGCCCCGCGCGTTGCAGCATGCGCGAGACGGCATAGGCCGGCGCCATCAACAGCCCTTCGTTCTGCTCCGGCGTGCCGCTGAAGAAATCGACGGCAGCCGTATCCGCGCAGGTCATGTAGGCCAGAACGGGCAGGTTGTGCGCACGCGCCCAGTCTTCGCTGGCGAGCAGCACGCACGATGCGCCGTCGGTGAGCGGCGTGGAATTGCCGGCGGTCATGGTGCCGGCCGCGCCGCGGTCGAATACCGGCTGCAGCTTCGCCAGTTGCTCGAGGGTCAGGTTGCTGCGCAGGTTGTTGTCGCGATCCAGCCCGAGGTGAGCGGTCATGAGGTCGGTGAAGAAACCGCGCTCGTAAGCGGCCGTGAGGTTGTGGTGGCTGCGCAGGGCCAGCGCGTCCTGGTCTTCGCGGCGGATGCCCCAGCGCTTGGCCATCAATTCGCAGTGTTCGCCCATTGACAGGCCGGTGCGCGGCTCGCTGTTGCGCGGTAGCAATGGGCGCACGAACATTGACGGCCGCAGACCGGCCAGCGCCTTGACGCGCGCGCCGGTGGACTTGGCGCGGTTGGCCTCCAGCAGGATCTTGCGCATCTTTTCGTTCAGCCCAACAGGCGCATCGGAGGTGGTATCCGTGCCGCCGGCAATACCCACGTCGATCTGCCCCAGCGCGATCTTGTTGGCGACGAGGATGGCCGCTTCCAGCCCCGTGCCGCATGCCTGCTGTATGTCGTATGCGGGTGTCTGCTTGGCGAGCGTGGTTGAGAGCACCGTCTCGCGCGTGAGGTTGAAATCGCGCGCGTGCTTGATGACTGCGCCGGCCACGACTTCGTCCAGTCGTTGGCCGTGGAGGTTGAAGCGGTCGATCAGGCCCTGCAGCGCGGCGGTCAGCATCTGCTGGTTCGACGCCGTAGCGTAGGCCGTATTCGAGCGCGCGAACGGAATGCGGTTACCCCCGAGGATGGCGACGCGGCGCACCTGCGCGTTGACGAGCATGGATTCAGTCTCCCGTGTTTTCTTGTTGTGCTTGCGGCAGCGTCAGCATGCCGCGCAGATAGGGTTTGTCGCCCGTGGCGTTGCGCACTTCAAACGCGCGGCCGGGAGTGGCTTCGTTGGCTTGCCACAGCGTCGCTGCCCCGGGCAGCGATAGCGGCGTTTTGAACTCGGCCACCACCTCGCCCTGGGTGAGCGGTGCCGCCGGCAGCAGCGCGGCCAGCGCGCGGGCCTTCGTCCACATGCCGTGGGCGATTGGGTGCGCAAAGCCGAACAGCTTTGCGCCGATGCTGGACACGTGGATCGGATTCCAGTCGCCCGACACCCCGGCGTAGCGGCGGCCGGTGTCGGCGGGTGCATCCCAGCGGCCATCGGGCGACAGGTCTTGTGCACTCGGCAGTGCAATCAATGGCGCGCCCTGCGGCGACGGCACGCCCACGCGCAGGTAGGTCGACAGCGATTCCCACACCACTGCGCCGGCCTTGATGATGGCGGTTTCGATGCCGAACGCCTGCCCGCGTGCATGGTGGAACAACCGGCGCGGGCGTACTTCCACGCGCACACGCTCGCCCGCCTGCAGAGGCTGGTGCTGGCGGATCGTGTTGCACAGGTGTACCAGGCCGATTACCGGATACGGAAACGCCGATTCCGTCATCAGCATGAGCTGCAGCGGAAAGCCCAGAAGATGCGGATACGTCATCGGCACGCCATGCGCCGAGGAGAAGCCGCATACCGCTGCGTACTGCGCGATGTGTTCGGCTGCAAGCGGCACTTCCTGGCGTACCAGCGTGTGGCGCGGCAACGGCCCGCCGCGCTTGCCCTTGCGTTGCGAAAGCAGCGCGCGCCAGGCCAATGCACCCGGCGACGGCGGCTCGGTCACCAGCGTCTGGGTCGCGATCATCGGGGAGTGCAGGGCTAGCGAGCGCATGGTTGCGTCAGGCTCCCAGCAGGCTTTGCCCGCACACGCGCACGATGTTGCCTGTCACACCGTTCGACGCGGGGTTGGCGAACCACGCAATCGTCTCGGCCACGTCGACCGGCTGGCCGCCCTGGCTCATCGCGTTCATGCGGCGGCCGGCTTCGCGGATGGCAAACGGCACGGCCGCTGTCATCTGCGTTTCGATAAAGCCTGGCGCAACGGCGTTGATGGTGATGCCGCGTTCGGCCAGCAACGGGGCGCCAGCCTGCACGAGGCCAATCACACCCGCCTTGGATGTCGCGTAGTTGGTCTGCCCGAGGTTACCTGCAATACCGCTGATGGACGACACGCACACGATGGCTCCGCCCGCATGCAGCGCATTGGCTGCAAACAGCGCGTCGTTGATGCGCAATTGCGCAGTCAGGTTGATGTCGAGGACGCTGCGCCACGCGGGTTCGGTCATGCGGGCGATGGTCTTGTCGCGCGTGATGCCTGCGTTGTGCACGAGGATGTCGATGCCGCCCAATGCAGCAAGTTGTTGCGCGAGCAGGGCGGGCGTTTCCGGTGCGGCAATGTCGTAAGCCATGGCTTCACCGCCGATTTCCTGTGCGACCGCGTTCAGCGCTTCCTGCGCGGCCGGCACATCCAGGCACAGCACGCGCGCACCATCACGCGCCAACACGTGCGCAATGGCTGCACCGATGCCGCGCGAGGCGCCGGTGACCAGCGCGGTGCGCCCTGCCAGCGGCTTCTGCCAATCCACCGAGACCGCTGCGGCGCGATGCACGCGCACCACTTGCCCCGACACATACGCCGAGCGTGCCGACAGCAGAAACCGCAGCGTCGACGCGGCCACGTTTTCCGCCCCCTCTGCCACATAGACGAGCTGCGCCGTGCAGCCGCGCCTGACTTCCTTCCCGAGCGAACGCGTGAGCCCTTCCAGCGCGCGCTGCGCAATCGCCGTCTCGGGCGTCTTGCAGCCTTCCGGCGGGCGACCGATCACGACCACACGGCCACACCGGCCGATGGCGCGCACGCCGTCGTGGAACACGTGATACAGCGCGTCGAGGCCGTCGATCGACGCAATGCCCGTGGCATCGAAGACGATGCCGCCGATGCGATCAAACGCGTCGCCTTCCTTGCCCGTGGGCGCGACAAAGCGGCCGGTGATTTGCCCGTGCCGGTTGGCAGCGCCGAGCCATTCCGGATCGCTTTCATGAAAGCGCGTGGGTACGCCGGTCTCGGCAAACAGCGCGGCGAGCGCCTCACGCATGGAGCCACCCGGGGCCGCGCCCACCAGGAACGGCCCGACAAATTCCGGTTCCCCCGGCACATAACGGCGCAACGGCACGGGCTGCGGCAGGCCAAGGTTGGCCGACAGCCACTTGCCGAAACCGGACCCGACGAAATCGAGGTACTTGTCTTGCATCGTTGTTGTTCTCGTTTGTCCGGCCCCTGGGCCATCAGGCTGCGCGGCGCTCGGCGGCCTGCAGGGCATCGAGCGCATCCTTGCGGCGCTGCAGGTCGGCCATCAGGTTGAAGTCGGGCGGGAAGTCATCCACGGCGACTGCGTGTTCACCGTAGCGCGCGTAGTCGCACAGTTGCTTGCGTTCGCCATCGTCGATGAGGTTTTGTGCGACGGCTTGCGCGGTCCAGGCTTCGAAATCGGGCAGGCTTTGTGGCACCGGCGGCAGCTTGCCTGCGCGGATGGCCGGTTTCAAGCGTTGCTCGATCGCATCCACCGCGGGTTGCAGGCGGAAGGCCGCTTCGCCATAGGCGATGGGGTCGACCTCGGGCGTTGGGCAGTACGAGTCGGCCAGCAGGCGATCGCGCACAGCGCCCGGCGTTTGCATCAGCTCGGCAACCTGCGCAGCCAGCGCATCCGACGGCTTGCGATATGGCGTGCCGAACGGGAAGATCAGCGCACGCAGCAGCGCTGCGATGCCCGCGTTCGGGAAGTTGGCCAACACGCCGTCGAGCGCATCGTGCGCCTTCACCAGCGCGTCCTGCACTGACCAATGCACGAGCGGCGCGTCCTCTGCCGGGCGGCCTTCATCTTCAAAGCGCTTGAGCGTGGACGAGATCAGATACATCTGCGAGAGGATGTCGCCAAGCCGCCCCGTGATGCTCTCGCGGCGCTTGAGTGTGCCGCCCAGCGTGAACATCGACACATCGGACAACAGCGCCAGCGCGGTCGAGAAGCGGTTCACGGCCCGGTAATACCGCTGCATTTCCGGTGCGGCATTGCCCGGGGCGCTTGCCACGCGCCCGCCGGAGAGCGCATGCAGGAACGCACGCACCAGGTTGCCCGCGATGAACGCGCCGTGGCCGAACAGTGCCGTATCGAACGCCTGCAGCGTCTCGGGTGAATCGGCGCCTTGTGCGGCCGTCATCTCGCGCAGCACATACGGATGGCAGCGGATCACGCCCTGCCCGAAGATGATCAGGCAGCGCGTCATGATGTTCGCGCCTTCCACCGTGATGGCGATCGGCACTTGCTGATACGCACGCGCCAGGAAGTTGTTCGGCCCCATGCAGATGCCTTTGCCGCCGACGATGTCCATCGCATCGGTCACCACATCGCGCGCACGTTCGGTGACGTGGTACTTGGCAATGGCGGAGATGACCGAGGGCTTCTCGCCCAGGTCTACGGCGAGCGCGGACAGGCGCCGCGCGGCATCCATCATGTACAGATTGCCGCCCATCCGACCGAGCGCTTCCTGGATCCCTTCGAACTTGCCGATGGGCGTACGGAACTGGCGTCGCACGGCGGCATAGGCGCCGGTGCTGCGCACGGCCAGCTTGGCCATGCCCACGTTTGAAGAGGGCAGCGAAATCGCACGGCCCGCCGCCAGGCATTCCATCAGCATGCGCCAGCCACGGCCGACTTGCGCCTGGCCGCCGATGACCCAGTCGATGGGAATGAATACATCCTTGCCGGAGTTCGGGCCGTTCTGGAACACCGCGTTAAGCGGCCAATGGCGGCGGCCGATGTTTACGCCCGGATGCTTCGTGGGGATGAGCGCGCAGGTAATGCCGGGTTCCTTGTCGCCGCCGAGCAAGCCATCCGGATCGACCGCGCGAAACGCCAACCCCAGCACCGTCGCGATGGGGCCGAGCGTGATGTAGCGCTTGCTCCATGTCACGCGAAAGCCAAGCGTCTCGCGGCCTTCGTGCATGCCGCGGCAGACCACGCCCACATCGGGAATGGCTGCGGCATCGGAGCCGGCATACGCGTTGGTCAGCGCAAAGCAGGGAATTTCTTCACCGCGTGCGAGGCGCGGCAGGTAGTGGTTTTTCTGCGCTTCCGTGCCGTAGTGCAGAAGCAGTTCGGCAGGGCCGAGCGAGTTTGGCACCATGACCGACACGGCTGCGGCGGAGCAGCGCGTCGACAGCTTCATGATGACCTGCGAGTGCGCGTACGCCGAGAAGCCTTTGCCGCCGTATTCCTTCGGGATGATCATGCCGAGGAAGCCGGCACGCTTCGCATAGGCCCACGCGTCGGGTGACAGGTCTTGCCAGATCTGCGTGCTTTCCCAATCGTTGGCCAAGTCGCAGAGCTTTTCGGTTTCCACGTCGAGGAACGATTGCTCTTCCGCCGACAGGCGCGGCGGAGGCGAAGACAGCAATCGCGACCAGTTGGGTCGGCCGGAGAACAGTTCGGCATCCCACCAGACGGTACCCGCTTCAATGGCGTCGCGCTCCGTTTGCGACATCTCCGGCATGATCTTGCGGAACATCGCCAGCACCGGGCGCGTGATGAGTGCCCGGCGCAGCGGCTTGAGCGCGAGCACCAGCGCCGGCAGCACAAAGACGATGGCGAGTACCGTGGTCATCACCGGGCCGACCAGGCCAAGCCAGACGCCGGCCACCAGCCACGCCGCGGTCACGACCAGCCAAGCGAATGCCGAGGCTTCCATGCTGGCGAGCCCGAGCACGCCGATGCAAAGCAGGACGATCCAGATTGTCGTCATGAGGGTCTCCATTCGATGCGTCTATGTGCCGGATGTCTCGAACACGCGGCGGCACCTGCCGAATGCCCGAGCGACTCCCGTGCCAGCACACGGGAGATCGGGGCTGGGCCCGGGTTGTCAGGCGTTAGGGCTGCGCCAGGGGCGCATTGGGTTGGCCGGGAAGATCGCGCGTGCTGCATTACTGCGGCGAACGGCCAATGCGCGGGTGCGCGCGGAGGGCGCGGGGCCATCGCTGTCGTCACCGTGATGATCGTCGTGCTCATCGGCGCCGAGATCGTCGTGGTCGTCTGCGGCATCGTCGGCGCTGGCGCGTGCGGCGGGTGTGCGGCCGAACAGGTCACCGGCGAAGGGCGAGGCGGTGGTCGGCGTCGAACTGCGTTCGCTGCCGCGGCCATTGCCGTGCCCGGCGTGGCGACCGGAGCCGCCATTGCCGCTGTCGCTGCCGTTGGGGGCATCGTCTGCTTGTGCGACGGGCGTGGGCACCTGTGCTTCGGCCAGCTCGACCACCTGATCAAGCGCGCCGGCCTCGCCGGGCAGCGGGGCGTTGAGCGTAGCCACCACCAGGGCCGTCAGGCGTGCCAGCAGCGAGGCATCGTTCATCGTCTTGCCCTGCGTGAACAGCGGTAGCAGGTTGTTGAGGTCGTCCCCGGCCAGCACGCCGGCCAGCGCCTTGAGCGCAAAGTGCAGGCGCCAGCCCAGTTCTGCGCGCGGCAAGTGCGGCAGCGCACGCGAGAAGGCTTCAAAGAAACGGTCGAACACGAGCGCGTAGTGGCCGAGCAGATAGTTCTGCACGAACGGCGAGGTGTCGGAATACACGCGTCCCATCAGGCGCAGGAACGCAGGGCCGCCGGTGTCGGGGTTTCGCGCCATCTGCAGCGCCGGCACAAACAGCGCGCCGAGCACGTGGTCGCAGGTCAGTTGCTCCTTGGTCCAGCGCTCTTCGCACGCGGTCAGCAGCGCCAGCCGGCGCGTGTTGAGCGGGTCGAGCCGGCGCCCAAGCACCGACTGCATCAACGCTTCCTTGCTGCCGAAGTGATAGTTGACCGCGGCCAGATTGACCTTGGCGCGCGCCGTGATCTGCCGCAACGACATCGCCTCGTAGCCGAACTCGATAAACAGCAGTTCGGTGGCTTCCAGAATGCGGCCCTTGGTGTCTCCTGCTCCAGGACGTCCCATGTCTCCTACCTCGTTTTTTTAGGTCTGATATCGGGGTCGATTGCTGCAGTGCAGCGCTCGAACGTACGATTCAAACATGTGTATGGGGTTGCCCGGGCATGTTAGGAACAGACGTTTGAAAACGCCAAGCGCCCAATTCGAGCGGGCACTCTAGAGGAGGGAAGGTTGCCAAGCCAACGTATGAAACACATGGCTTGGAAAGTGAGTGGGCGCAAACATCAAAAAAGCTGAAGGGAGGTCTGCGCCCCGGTTGGCGGGTCAGCCGGCCGGCTGATGGAGCGGGGTCAGGCCGCCAAAGAATGCGGCAGCATTTTGTGCAAGGGTGGAGAGGTGATAGCCGCCTTCCTGGACGACCAGCGTCGGCAGCCCGATCGCGCCGACGGCCTGGCCAAGCCGGCCGAAGCCCTGCGTCGAGACATCCACCTGCGATTGCGGGTCTTCGCGATAGATGTCGAAGCCGAGCGAGAGCACCAGCGCATCGGGCTGAAAGCGTTCGAGTGCGGCAATCGCGTCCCCGAGCTTGTCGAAGAACACCGATTCCGGCGAGCGATGCGGCATCGGCAGGTTCACGTTCAGGCCCAGGCCGTCGCCCGTGCCGCGCTCGTCGTCAAAGCCGGCGACGACCGGGTAGAAGTTGGTCGGATCGCCGTGGATGGAGACGTACAACACGTCGGCGCGGTCGTAGAAGATCTCCTGGATGCCCTGACCGTGATGCATGTCGGTGTCGAGGATGGCCACGCGCTTGAACTTGGTGCGCAGCGCCTGCGCGGCAACGGCGGCGTTGTTCAGGTAGCAGAAGCCGCCGGCTGCTTCGCGGCGCGCGTGATGGCCGGGCGGGCGGCACAGCGCGTAAGCGGTGCGCTCGCCATGGAGGATGGCCTGCGCGCCGGCAGCTGCGCTCTGTGCCGACCAATACGCCGATCGCCATGTGTTCTCGCCGACGGGGCAACTGCCGTCTGCCAGGTAGCGGGCGGCCTGGGCCAGCACGCCCCGCAACGCATTGGGCTCGCGCACGAAGATGTTCGACATGACCTCGTCGCCCCAGTCTTCGGGCAGGCGCAGCCAGTCGGCATGAGCGTCCTGCAGGAAGCGCAGATAGGGCTCGCCATGCACGGCGGTGAGCGGCGCAATGCCGTGATCTTCGGGGCGCGCAATGGTAAAGCCGAGATCACGCGCGGCCTGCAGCAGATTCAGCGCGCGCGCGGGCACTTCCTGCGGCGTGCGCATCTTGCCGCGCGAGTAATAGCTCTGCGGATGGTGCAGAAGCTGTTCAGGGTGAAAGAACGTCAGCATGGGTGAAACCGGGTTGGGAAAGACCGTCATGCGCCGACTGCGTTGGCAGCAGTTGCGCTGTCGCGCTGCCGCGCGTCGATGGCGGCGATGCTCAGCAGCGAGATACCGGCGAGCAGCGTGTAGAACACCGCCAGCGGCCACCACTGGCCATGGAAGCGCTGCGCGAGGATGGTGCCGATCAGCGGCGTGAGCCCGCCCGCCACCGCACCGCATACCTGGTATGACAGCGAGATCGCCGAGTACCGCACGCGCGTTTCGAACACGCCCGACACGAAGCCGGCGATGACCGAATAGAAGCTCGCCATGCACACCACGGCCAGCGCAATGCCCAGCACCATCAGCGGCGCCTGGCGCGTTTGCACCAGCAGGAACATCGGATACGGCGACGCCATCGCCATCAGCGCCATCAGCTTGAGGAAGCGTGCGCCGCCAAGCTTTTCCGCCAGCCATGCCGCCAACGGTTGGGCGAGGAACTGGATGAACGCGACCACAAACAGGCAATCGAGAATCAGCGTTCTCGACAGCGACAGATACTGCGTCGCGTACGCGATCATGAACGTGTTGGTGAAGTACACGCCCGCAATGCCGATGGTGTTGGCGCCAATGCAAAGCAGCACCGGCACGCGAGCCGTGCGCCAGACTTCGGCGATCGGCAGCTTGGCCGTTTTGCGTTGCGCCTGCACCTGCGCAAACTCAGGTGACTCGTTCACGCCCAGGCGGATCGCCACGCCAACGAGCAGCAGCACCGCGCTGGCGAGGAAGGGCAGACGCCAGCCCCAGTCCATGAACGTGTCCTTCTCCATCGACGTGACGAGGCGGAAAGCCAGCAGCGAGAGAATCAACCCGGCCGGGCTGCCGAGTTGTGCAAACGACGCGAAGAACGTGCGGCGGCCCGTGGGCGCATGTTCGCCCGCCATCAGCACCGCGCCGCCCCATTCGCCACCGACCGCGATGCCCTGCACCACGCGCAGCAGCACCAGCAGCACGGGCGCGAGGGCGCCGGCGGTGGCATACGTCGGCAGCAGCCCGATGCCGATGGTCGCCAGGCCCATCATCGTGAGCGTGATCATCAGCGCCTTCTTGCGGCCGATGCGGTCACCCCAGTGGCCAAACACGATGCCGCCCAGCGGCCGCGCGAAAAAGCCCACGGCAAACGTGCCGAACGAAGCAAGCGTGCTGAGGAACGGATCGCCACCCGGGAAGAACAGCGGCCCGAACACGAGCGCTGCGGCGGTGGCGTAGATGTAGAAGTCGTACCACTCGATCATGGTGCCGACAAAGGCGGCGGTGGCCGCACGGGCAGGCTGGCGCCCGCCGGGTTGAGACGGTTGCATGGTGAAGCTCCTCACAGGTTTTTTTAGTCCGTCGCTTCAAGGCGACGATGCGTGTTTATTGCCGCTTGACGGGTATTAGTCAAATTCCAAATACTTATTGTTTGCATAAATTGAACTCATACCTGCCGCCATGGACTCGTCCGCTCTCGATCCCGCCTTGGTCAGCGACCGGCTTGACTGGAACCTGCTGCGCACCTTCCTCACCATCGTCCACGAGCGCAGCATCAGCCGCGCGGCGGTGCGGCTGCACATCACGCAGCCGGCGGTCAGCCTTGCGCTGCGGCGCCTCGAAGATCAGCTCGGCCACACGCTGATTGAGCGGCGCGGCTCGCACTTCCGCCTCACGCGCGTCGGCGAAGACGTATTGCGCATCGCCACCGATGTCTACGGCAATGTCGCGCGGCTCGGCTCAGAGCTCGGGGAGCCGCAAGACGACGTGAGCGGCGTGCTGCATCTGCTGACGGTCAGCCGGATCCAATCGGGCGTGTACGACGAATGCCTCGCGGCGTTCCATCGCCATCACCCCCGCGTGGATCTGCAGGTGGAAGTGATGCGCAGCACGGACATCCTCGATGCGCTTGCGCAAAAGCGGGCGGGCATTGGGCTCAGCCTGTGCCGCACGCCCGTCGAGAAGCTCGAGCGGCAACTGTTCCTGCGCCAGCGCTACGCCGTGTTCTGCGGGCGGCATCACCGGTTGTTCGGGCGGACGGGCTTGTCGATCAGCGATCTGCTCGGCGAGAACTTTGTCTCGTTCATGAGCGACCAATTGGGCGATGCGCTATCGCCGCTGGCGGTGTTTCGGGATCAGCAGGGATTCACCGGACGCATCGTCGCTACGTCACCGAGCCTGGACGAGATCAAGCGGCTGGTGTTTGCGGGCTATGGGATCGGCTGCCTGCCGGAGCACATCGTGGTGGACGACGTGGCGCAGCAGCGCTTGTGGCGGCTACCGCCGGAAGAGGGCATTGCCGACATCGATCTGTACCTGATGTGGCACAAGGAGCGGCGTCTGGCGCCAGCCGAAGACGCGTTCCTGGGACATTTCCGTCGGTATATGGCGCGGTATTCGTTGGCGGAGCGGTTGGGGGACGTGGTAAATGCGCCGTTGGCGGCATTGCGGGCGCCGGTGGGGTAAACACCATCACCTGTTAAACTAGCGCTCTTCTTGCAGTCCCCGGGGTCCAGTCGCCCCGTCACCTACCCAGGCTTTGTCCACGATTGGCGCACGAACGAATGCGCGGGACACGCCGGTCCAATCGCTTTTCCATGTCGTTTTCCGAACTCGGCTTGTCAGACAAGCTGGTACGCGCCGTGGCCGAACTCGGCTACGCAGAACCCACTCCGATTCAACGCCAGGCCATCCCCGCTATCCTCAAGGGCGGTGACCTGCTCGCCGGTGCCCAGACCGGCACCGGCAAGACCGCCGGTTTCACGCTGCCGCTGCTGCACCGCCTGTCTGCCTCGCAACCGAACAAAGTGCAGACGCCGCAGGGCATGCGCTTTCCGATCCGCGCGCTGGTGCTGACGCCCACGCGTGAGCTTGCCGCGCAGGTGGAAGAAAGCGTGCGCGCCTATGGCAAATACCTTCCGCTGAAGTCCATGGTGATGTTCGGCGGCGTCGGCATCAACCCGCAGATCGATGCGCTCAAGCGCGGTGTCGATATCGTCGTGGCCACGCCGGGCCGCCTGCTGGACCACGTAGGGCAGCGCACCATCGACCTGTCCCACATTGAACTGCTGGTGCTGGACGAAGCCGATCGCATGCTCGACATGGGCTTCATCCACGATATCCGCAAGATCCTCAACATCCTGCCGTCGAAGCGTCAGAACCTGCTGTTCTCGGCGACGTTCTCTGACGACATTCGCGAATTGGCCGATCGCCTGCTCGACAAGCCGGCGCTGATCGAAGTCGCTCGCCGCAACACGACGGCCGAGACGGTGGAGCAGCGCATCTACCCGGTCGACCGCGAGCGCAAGCGCGAACTGCTGGCCAAGCTCGTGCGCGACAACGACTGGCACCAGGTGCTCGTGTTTACGCGCACCAAGCACGGTGCGAACCGCCTGGCCGAGCAGCTCACGCGCGACGGCATTCCCGCGCTGGCCATCCATGGCAACAAGAGCCAATCGGCACGCACGCGCGCGCTGACGGAATTCAAGGCCGGGACGCTGCGCGTGCTGGTTGCCACCGACATCGCCGCGCGCGGTATCGACATCGACCAACTGCCGCACGTGGTCAACTTCGATCTGCCGAACGTGCCGGAGGACTACGTGCACCGTATCGGCCGCACGGGCCGCGCCGGTGCGCAAGGCGAGGCGATCTCGCTGGTCTGCGTGGACGAGCACGGTTTGCTGCGTGACATTGAGCGCCTCATTAAGCGCGAACTGCCGCGTACCGTGCTGGAAGGTTTCGAGCCGGACCCGACCATCGAGGCAGAGCCGATTCCGAACGGGCGCAACTCGGCGGGCCGTGGCGGCAACGCGCGCGGTGGCCGCCCGGGCGGTGGCCGCAGCCAGCAGCCTCGTCAGGCCAGCGCCAACGCTGCGCCACGCGAGCCGCGGGCTCCGCGTGAGCCTCGCGAACCGCGTCGCGAGTCGAGCGGTAATGGTCAGGGCCAGGGCCAGAATCAAGGCCAAGGCCAGGGTCGCAATGGTGCCGGCAGCCGCCAGCGTCAGGCGCAAGGTCAACGCGACGGCCAGGCTGCGCCGAAGCCGCGCAATGGCCAATCCCAAGCGCGTGGCCAGCGCCAAGGCAACGGCCAAAGTCAGGGCCAGGGCAATGGGCAAGGCGCGCAGGGTGGCCAACAGCGTCGCGCATCGAGCACGCAAGCCGCGCAGCCTGCCCACAAGGGGAAGCCGGCCAAGCAGCCGTTCAACGGTCTGTTTGCCAAGGCTGCTGCGTTGCTCGGCGGCCGTAAAGCCTGACGTTCATGCACGACGACGGCCAGCCCGCATCAGCTGAAGCGCCCTACGACGGCCTGACGCCCGACAGCATCCTCGATGCGCTGGCGCAGGTCGGGCTGATGCCGGATGGCCGCATGTTCGCGCTCAACAGTTACGAAAACCGCGTCTACCAAGTCGGCGTGGAAGACAGCGCGCCGGTGGTGGTCAAGTTCTACCGCCCGGGCCGCTGGACTGAAGCGCAGATCATCGAGGAACACGCCTTCACGGCAGAACTGGCCGCCACGGAAATCCCCGTGATCGCGCCGCTGGAAATCGACGGTCGCACGCTTCAAGCGTTCGAGCGCTGGCATTTCGCGGTCTTCCCGCGTTGCGCAGGGCGCGTGCCTTCCATCGACCAAGACGACACGCTTGAATGGATGGGCCGTTTCCTCGGGCGCATCCATGCCGTTGGCGCGCAGCGGCCTTTCATGGTCCGGCCTGCACTCGACATTGACACCTTCGGCGTGCAATCGCGCGATTGGCTGCTCGAACACGATTTCATTCCGCCCGATTTACTGCCGGCCTGGCGCAGCGTGGCTGACGCCGCACTCGACGGCGTGCGCCGCTGCTACGACCGCGCGGGCGATGTCTCGCTGCTGCGTCTGCACGGCGATTGCCACGCGTCGAACGTGCTCTGGATTGAAGAGGCCGACGCCAAGCAAGGCGATCCGCTGCGCAGCGCCGGCCCGCATTTCGTCGATTTTGACGACAGCCGCACCGGCCCCGCCGTGCAGGATTTGTGGATGCTGCTCTCGGGCGATCGCGCGTCGATGCAATCGCAGCTCGCCAGCCTGCTGGCCGGCTATGAAGACTTCTGCGAATTCGACACGCGCGAGCTGTATCTGGTGGAAGCGTTACGCACGCTGCGCTTGCTGCACTACAGCGCATGGTTGGCGCGTCGCTGGAACGATCCGGCGTTTCCTGCCGCGTTTCCGTGGTTCAACACGCAACGCTACTGGCAGGATCGGGTGTTGGAATTGCGCGAGCAGATCGCGCTGTTGGACGAACCGCCGCTCTGGTGAAACCGAGCGGCGGTTTTTCTTTGCGACTGCGTAGATGCTTTAAGCGAACTTGCCGGCCTGGAAGTCCCGCACGGCCTGGAAGATCTCTTCCTGCGTGTTCATCACGAACGGGCCGTACTGGGCGATCGACTCGTTCAGCGGCTTGCCAGCCACCAGCAGCACGCGTGCGTCTGCGTCTGCTGCACGGATGACCACACCGTCACTGCCTTCCGTGTTGGCAAGGATGGCCATCTGCTTGTCTTCCACGCGTTGCAGACCGGCATTGCCAGACGCGTCGGCATCGCCCACCAGCGCGCTGCCGCGGAACACGTAGACGAACGCGTTGTGCCCGGCCGGCAGCGGCTGCGCAAAGGACGCACCCGCCGGCAGCGTGATGTCCAGATACAGCGGCTGCGTCGCTTCACGCGTCATCGCACCTCGCACGCCTTGCGAATCTCCGGCGATCACACGAACGGTCACGCCGTCTTCCGTCGTGAACTCGGGAATCTCGTTCGACGGAATGTCGCGGTACCAGGGCGTCGTCATCTTGTCGCTGGCGGGCAGGTTCAGCCACAGCTGGAAGCCTTCCATCACGCCATCTTCCTGTTCCGGCATTTCAGAGTGCACGACGCCGCTGCCGGCCGTCATCCACTGCACGCCGCCGTGTTGCAGCAGCCCTTCGTGGCCGGCGCTGTCGCGGTGGCGCATGCGGCCAGCGATCATGTACGTCACCGTTTCGAAGCCACGGTGCGGGTGGTCGGGAAAGCCGGCCAGATAGTCGTTCGGGTCGTCACTACGGAACGCGTCCAGCATCAGGAACGGGTCCAGCCGACGTTGCAGGTTGTTCGTCAGCACGCGCGTGAGCTTCACGCCCGCGCCGTCGGAGGTTGGGCGACCTGTGATGATGCGCTCCACGCGGCGGCCGCGCTGCACTTGCTGCACTTGCGGTTGTACGAGGGTTTCCATGTTGTTCTCCTGAAATCGGGCATTTGTCATATGCCAAATGTAGGGTGGTTGCCCGGTTTGCACTAGTCGGTTATTGTGGGAAAAAATGTTGCTCCCGGCGAGACAATGACAATCCTAGGCCGGCGCGCATCACTACAAGAGGAGGAAACCATGGATCTGAACCAATTGGCGCTGTTCGTGCGCGTGGTCGAAGCGGGCAGCTTCACGGCAGCGGCAACGCGGCTCGATCTGCCCAAATCGTCCGTCAGCCGGGGCATTGCGGCGCTTGAACAGGATTTGAACGTACGCCTGTTACAGCGCACCACGCGCACGCTGCATCTGACCGACGCCGGCCAGAGTCTGTATCAGGTGGCGTCGCATGCACTGGAAGACATCGAACGTGCCACGACGTGCGCCGGCGAGCTGCAGGACCTGCCTCGCGGCAAGGTGCGGATCACGTCTTCCGAAGACGTGGGCCGCCTGCTGGTGGCGCCCGTCGCGGCCCGCTTCATGCAGCAGTACCCGGAGATTGATCTGGACGTGGTGCTGACGCCGCGCAATGTCGATCTGGTGCAGGAGGGTTTTGACCTTGCCGTCCGCGTCGGACGCTTGGCCGACAGTTCGCTCGTGGCTCGGTCGCTTGGCGTATTGCGCATTGGCTTATTCACCTCGCCCGATTACCTGCAGCGCCGCGGTGCTCCGGCCACCGTGCAAGGGTTGGCCGACCATTGTTGCCTCGACTTTCGCGGCACCGGCCGCGGCGAAACGCAATGGCGCCTTGTCGGCCCCGATGGCCTGAAAACCGTGGCTGTGCGCGCCCGCCTGAATTCCGACAGCCTCATCTATCTGGAAACGCTGATTGCATCGGGCGCCGGTATCGGCCCGCTGCCGCTGTACGCAAGCGCGGTGGCACGCGCCAACGCACCGCTGCCTCGCCTCGTGCGCGTGTTGCCCGACTATGCGACCAGCGGAGAGCCGATCAACCTCGTCACCCCATCCGCGCGGTTCGTTCCCAAACGTGTCCGATTGCTGATCGACATGCTGACCGAGTCGATTCGGCAAGAGTTGGAAAACGCTGATCCCACCTGAGGTGTCGCGGCCCGGAAACTGGGCGTGTCAAATGTTGTCACGACTGCTCCGGCTGGGCATATGGCACGGCATCATGCGCCTCGCGTGTGCCGACCAGTACGTCGGGCTCTCCTTGACGTTATCCCGTAGCGTTGCAGTGCTTCCCCCCGGTGCACTGCGACGCGTCTGGCACATGCGACCCTTGGGTGTTTCCGATCCCGTCACGTTGTGGGAAACACCGCCGCCCGGACCGCGTTGTCCGGGCTTTTTTTTGTCCGGGTTCCGTGGAATGGACACGGTATTGGGTGGCTCAAGGGTCTTCACAAATTAGGACTCTTCTCATGGTTTGTAGCAAACCTCGCCATGAAAATTGCAGACACGTAACACATGCGACGGATCGCGATGAGCGCGACGGTTAGGTCGCTATCAAGGCCCGCACCATCCCGGCACGCATGTGCGCAATTTCCACGGAGCAGAACATGCGTATCGCCTTGCTTGAAGACGATCCCTTCCAAAGCGAAGTCATCGTCCAGATCCTGTCCCAGTCGGGCCACGACGTGATGACCTACAGCGATGGTGCGACGTTGCTGCGCATGCTGGGCCGCTCGTCGTACGACATGCTGATCCTCGACTGGCACACGCCGGGCATGCTCGGTATCGACGTGCTGAGCGTGGTGCGCAGCCGCCACAGGGATGTGCTGCCCATCCTGTTCGTCACCGCCGAGGAGGGCGAGAAAAGCCTCGTGCGCGCCCTCACGCATGGCGCCGATGACTACATCGCCAAGCCGTTCCGCATTGCCGAGCTGCGTGCGCGTGTCGATGCGCTGCTGCGCCGGGCGTATCCGATTCCGTATGGCCGCCTGCCGTTCGCGGTGGGGCCGTACTACTTCAACCTGCAGCGCCAGCAGGTCACGCTGCACGGCGAGCCCGTTACGCTGACGGCCATCGAATTCCAGCTGGCGTTGCTGCTGTTCTCGAACGTGGGGCGCACGCTGTCGCGCGATCACATCTTCGGGCAGGTGTGGGGCCGCAACTCCTCGGAGTACACGCGCACGATCGATAGCCATGTGTCGCGCATCCGCATGAAGCTGAATATCGAACCGGTGAACGAGGTACGCTTGGTGGCGGTGTACAAGCATGGCTATCGCGTCGACTATCTGAAGCCGGCGGACGACATGAATGCGCTGTCCGAGATGGATCTTTCGTCGTACGACGTCTAGGCGCACGCCGATCGCCCCGCGCAAAAAGGGCTCCACCGCAGGAACGCGGCGGTGCCCTTTTTGTTGTTCATCGGCTGGTATGCTCAGCGCTTCTGATTCTCGGGCGAGGCCGGTGTGCCGTCTTTCAATCTCAATGCAGAGGCCGATGCGCTGCCGCGTGCATGGTCGTCTCGCGTGCTGGAGCGCTTTGGCGGCGGCAACTTCAAGGTGCTGCGCATGGACGGCACGCCGTATCCCGACGAAGTGCACGACTATGCCGAAGGCCTGCTAGTGATCGATGGCGAGCTGCGTCTGCGCATCGACGGCGAACCGGTAACCGTGTCGCGCGGCGAGCTGTACGTCGTGCCCGCCGGCGTGCCGCACAGCGTGGACGCCGGCAGCGCGGGCACGTTGGTTATTCTGGACGTGTAAGCGGGGCGCAGTGGGCCTCCGCGAGTTGCTTGATCCGCTGCAGCATCATCCGGCGGATCAGCCCGCTTGGTATGCGGATCAGCACCCAGTAAGGCGTGAAGCGGCGGCGCGCCGTTGTGTCGGAGCAATGCACGCACGAGCGCGTGGTCAGCAGCGTGCCGGCGCCGTCGGGTTCGGCGACGAACGTCATGACCAGCTTGGCGATGTTGGGCTCCGAGAACGCGCGAAATGCGCCGGCTTCAACGCGGACGAGCCCACCGGCGGATTCCCAGAAGCGGCCGACCAGGCCCAGCGCGAATTCGCGATCTCCATCGCGGCCGAGTACCGTGAAATCGTGCAGGCCAAATCCGGCATCGATACGTCGCGCACTGGGCTTGCCCATCGCGGCGGCGATGCGTGCCGGGATGGCGCGCAAGTGCAGGAACAGCCTGGCCAGCGGGAAATCACTGACGTCCAGTTGCGAAACCACGTCGAGCACGCGGGCGGGCGGGGCATTGACGCGTATGTGGTGCTGCTCGCTGAACTGATGCTCGGGAAGGAAGGTGTTCAGCAGGCTCATGATGATCCGTGGCGTGGTGTTATGCCTGCGGTTTTTCGCTGGCTGTTGTGGAAGCCGCGGCCGGGGCGAATGCGGCGTCGCGAGCAGGCGGTTCCGCCAGGCTGCGCTTCATCAGCCATGCAACACCCGGGATGCGCAAGCCGGTGGCGAACACCACGTCTCGCATCCAGCCTCCATATTGGGCCTGGAAGCACGGCGTGAGTGCTCGGCTAAGCGTCTGATAGGCCTGCACGGTACGCAGACGCCGGGCGTGATAGGCGAGGGCGCCATCGGTGGGGCCATGCACTTGCACGCACGCGGCGAGTGCCAGGGCATCTTGCGCGGCCAGGGTGGTCCCCAGGCCGAGCTGCGGGCTCATGGCATGGGCGGCGTCGCCGATGACGCAGTAGGGTGGTTTGGCCAGCGCGCGCGGCCATGTGTGGCGATAGACGGCGAAAGGCATATCGTCGTGGGAGCCAATCTGTTCGACCATGGGCGAGGCTTGCGGCCACAGGCTCAGCACATGCGCTTTCCACTGCGTGATGTCGGTCTGTCGCCAGGCGTCCACAGCATCACCGGGGAGGCTCCAGAACATCGATAGGCGAGTGCGGGTGCCGTCCACTTCGGTGGGCAGCAGGCCCATCATTTCGCGCGTGCCGCGAAAGCGCTGCTGCAGCACGCGCGGGTTCCAGCCATCCACCCACCCTTGGAACCACAGCGTGCCCCATCGGTAGGTACTCGACGGGCCGGCGAGGCCTGCGGGCTCACGCAGCGCCGAGGCCGCGCCATCGGCAATCACAAACAGGTCGAAGATCGATTCGCCCTGTGCGTGCGTGACCCGTGCGCGCGGGCCATCAAGAAGCAGTTGCTGGATCGCGCAATCAAAATGGAACGATGCGCCCGCGTGCAATGCGGCGTCATAAAGCATGGATGACAGCGCGTGGCGCGTGACGGCGCGGCCGGGCGTATCGGCGTAGTCGATGTCGAGCAGGCGCCAGCCGCGATGGCTCAGGCCGATCAGCCGGTCGATCGGCGCGCCGATGCCCTCCAGCTCGCGACCCACGCCGAGTGTCTCCAGCGCGCGGATACCCTGCGGCTGAATCAGCAGGCCCGCGCCCATGGCGGTCAGCTGCGGGTGCTTTTCGAAGACGTGCACGTCGTGCCCGTGACGGGCAAACGCGATGGCGGCGGCGAGGCCGGCGTTACCGGCGCCGGCAATGCCGATGGTCAGCGGGCGGGGTGCGGTCATGAAGGCGTGGCAGATCGTTTGCTCAGGATGATAACGATACGGCACGCACGTTAAGGCTGTTCGTGCACGCTGCGGAGATAATGCGCAGACCTCCCGCCCACCACCCCACCCGGACGCGCCATGCAGATCAAATGGCTGGAAGACTTCAAGGAACTCGCCAAGACACGCAGCTTCAGCCGCGCTGCCGAGAACCGCAACGTCACGCATCCCGCATTCGGCCGGCGGATCAAGGCGCTGGAAGAATGGGTGGGCACCGCGCTGGTCGAGCGCAGCGAGCATCCGGTCACGCTCACGGCGGCGGGGCGCTTGTTTCTGGATGCCGCGTCCAATGCCGTCGACGGCCTGAACGATGCGCGCTTGCTGCTGCGCGAGGCGCAATTGCCGGTGGCGCTCAAGATCGGCACAGGGCGCACGCTGGCGCGCACCTTCGTCCCGGGCTGGTATGAAACGCTGGCACGCCAGCGCGGCGTGTTTCCGCTCAGCGTGACGACCGGGGGCACGCAGGAAGGCGTACTCGCACTTGCCGATGGCACGGTCGATCTGCTGATCGCCTACGCCAGCCCGCAGGCCGATGCGTTGCTCGATCCGCGCAAGTACGACCATTGCACGCTGGGCAGCGAGACGCTGGTACCGGTCAGCGCGCCTGACAAGCGTGGTCGTGCCCGGTTCACGCTGCCGGGCTCGGCCGCAGCACCGCTGCCATGGCTGGCCTTTGCACGTGGGCTGACGTTGCGCCAAATGCTCGACAGCCACCTGGCCGCCGCCGACCGCAAGGCGCATCTGCAGCCCGTGTTTCAGGCGGATTTCTACGAGGCCGTGGAAGAGATGGCCCTGCGTGGATTCGGCATGGCCTGGCTGCCGTATCGCCTGGCCAAGCCGCACCTGAATGCGGGTGAACTTCGCCCCGCCGGCGATGACGCCTGGCACATCCACGTCAATATCCGCATGATGCGGGTGCGCAGCAACCAGAGCGCACTGCTTGACGAGGTATGGCAACTGGCCGTTGATAACGCCAATAACAACGCCCGCGCCGACCTCGCCTGAGGCGCATCGCAGAAAGCCCAACCTTGTGCCGAAACGGCACAAGCCGTCTGGGCACGGCACCTAGACTCCTCCGCAACCTTCGCCCGCCAGCGCTATTCAGCAAAACCGGCGGATCGGCACAGACCACGGGGAGACAACCATGCCAGCCCACACCCTCAATGCGAGCGGCGCATCCGCACGCGCCAGCGATACCCATCGACATCCCGCGCCCTGGCGTGCCGTATTGGCAGCCAGCGTTGGCAACGCGCTCGAATACTACGATCTGCTGATCTACGGCTATTTCGCCATCACAATCGGCAAGCTGTTCTTCCCGACGGGCGATGCGTGGAGTTCGCTGATGCTCTCGGTCGGCACGTTTGGCGTGTCGTTCATCATGCGGCCGCTGGGCTCGATGGTGCTTGGCAGCTATGCAGACCGCGTCGGCCGCAAGGCTGCGCTGACGTGGTCGATCCTGCTGATGATGCTCGGCACCGCGATGATCGCGTTTGCACCGACGTACGCGTCGATCGGGTTGTGGTCGCCGGCCATCGTGATCGTGGCGCGGCTGCTGCAGGGCTTTTCGGCCGGTGGAGAATTCGGTTCAGCCACGGCGTTCATGATCGAGCACGCCAACGGCAAGCGCATGGGATACAACGCGAGCTGGCAAGCCGCCACGCAGGGCCTTGCCACATTGCTGGCGGCGGGCTTGAGCGCATGGCTGACTTACGCGCTGACCACCGAGCAAGTGGAGTCATGGGGCTGGCGCGTGGCGTTCCTATTCGGCTTGCTGATCGGTCCCATTGGCGTCTACATTCGTCGCCACACGCCTGAGACGCCCGAGTTTGTCGCCATGCAGGCCGAGGCGCAGGGCGCGCCGCAAACGCATTCGCCGCTGCGCGATACCCTCACTCAGGGTTTGCCGGGGCTACTGCTGGGGGCGGGCGTGGTCGTAGCCGTCACCGCATTCAACTACGTGCAGAAGGTCTACATGCCGACCTATGCCATCAATCAACTCCACATCGCGACCAGTGCCTCGCTGGTCTGCACGATGATCACCGGCGCGATGCTGATGGTGATGGCGCCGGCGTTCGGGTTGTTGGCGGATCGTTTCGGCAGCATCCGCGTGGTGTCGATTGCGATGGTGGTGATTGCGCTGTCGACGTATCCGATGTTTGCCACGCTGGTCGCGCAACCGACGTTCTGGACGCTGCTGGTCATGCAGGCGATTGTGGGCGTGCTGTTGGCCGCCATCCTGGCGCCGTTGCCGGCGCTCCTGGCTGACATCTTCCCGACGCGTACGCGCGGCACGGGCCTGGCGCTGAGCTACAACCTGTCGGTAACGATCTTCGGTGGGTTCTCGCCGCTGATCGTCACATGGCTGATTGGCGTCACGCACATCAAGACGTCGCCGAGCTTCTATGTGTTTGCGACCACGCTGATCAGCCTGGTCTCGCTCTGGATGCTGCGTGGACGCGCTCGTGCGCACTGAACCTGAACAGACTTCTCGTAACACCCAAGGATTTCGCATGATGACCCTGGAGGCGCTGCGCGCCACGCTGCCGGTGTACCCGATCGAGCTGCACAAGCCCGATATCCACCGCTGGAAGACGGGTACGCACGACATTGATTACGTGCACACGTTCGATAGCGGCATGCCCGGTCCGCACGTCATGATCAACGCGCTCACGCATGGCAATGAGCTGTGCGGCGCGATTGCGGTGGATATGCTGCTGGCTGCCGGCGTGCGCCCGGCGCGTGGCCGGCTCACGCTGTCATTCGCAAACGTCGAGGCGTACGAGCGTTTTGACATCAACGATCCGGATGCCACGCGCTTTATCGACGAAGATCTGAACCGCGTCTGGTCGGCGGACAAGCTCGACGGCGCAGGCGACACGCTGGAACTGCGCCGCGCGCGTGAACTGCGCCCTGTGATCGACACGGTCGACTACCTGCTCGATATTCACTCGATGCATGAAAAGGCGGAGCCGCTGATGCTGACGGGTCCGCATGCGAAAGGCGTCGCGTTGGGCCGCCAGGTTGGCGCGCCTTCGCATCTGATGATCGATGCCGGCCACGCCGCTGGCCGCCGCTTGCGCGACTACGGCAGCTTTGGCGATGCCGCTAGCCCGAAGAACGCGCTGCTCATCGAATGCGGCCAGCATTTCGAGCGCACGAGCCGCGATGTGGCGCTGGATGCGTGCGCGCGTTTCCTGGTGGCGCTTGGCACCGTCGACGCATCGGCGGTATCGGAATGGCTGGGGATTGCGCCCGCGCTGGAGGTGCGTTGCATTCGTGTGACCGATCCGGTGGTCGCTAAATCCACGGCATTCCGTTTTGCGGACGACTATCGCGGTATGGAAACCATCGAGCGAGCAGGCACTGTCATCGCCACCGATGGAGACCTGCAGATCGTCACCCCGTACGACAACTGCGTTCTGCTGCAGCCATCGTTGCGACACCTGGCGCAGGGTGTGACCGTGGTCCGGTTGGGCAAGCCGGAAGGCACGGCCTAAGCGCCCAGCATGGTGCGCAATGTGCCGAGCACGACTTGGCGGCAGTTGCGCACCATCTTCTCTTCGGGATCTCGATAGCCGGTCAGAAGCCACGCCGCACCGACGTTGGTCAATGCACCCACGAGCGCGAGGCCGATGATGCGTTGATCGGCGCGCAGTTCTGCATCGTCGTCATTGTGCGTGCCGGGCAGTTGGGCGTTCGCCATGATCTGCTTGCCGAACTCCAGCAGGTTGCGCTGATAGGTTGCGTCCGTTTCCGGGCTCACGCCCATCACTTCGAGTAGCAGCACGCGCGCTGCGCATGAGTCTCGCAAGAACGCGAAAAACGCCTGCAGGCCGGCGTCGACACGAGCTTCCAGCGTGCCTTCCGCAGCCGCGGTGGCCTCCGACACCTGCGCGCGCAAGTCTTCCGCATGTTGCTGGTAGGTCGCGCGCAGCAGGGCTTCGGTGCTGTCGAACGCGGCGTAAAAGTACCGATCGTTGAGCCTCGCTTCCTGGCAGATCGCACGCACGGTGGCCTTGCGAAAGCCCACCGTGCCGAAGACGCGCGTGCCGGCGCGGATCAGCGCATCGCGGCGTTCTGCCGCGCGTGCTTCTGGCGCCACACCGCCATACGGGCGGCCCTTCTTGGCGGGCGCGTCGGCTGTTTCAAGTGTTTTCTCCATTTCGCTATTTGACGTCAGGACGGCCAAAAATTAAAGTGGTGATGAATCACACCACATTTAAGGCGAAATTTGCCGATCCCGCCCCCGGGGCTGCAAACAGGAGACCGCATGGACACGACGATGGAGCGAAGCGCCAACCCGGGCGCGCCCCGCAACCGGGCTGCCGCGCCGGATACAGACCTCGATGTGCTCATCGTCGGAGCGGGCCTCTCTGGCATTGGCGCGGCGTATCACCTGCGCGAGCGCTGCCCATCGGCGCGCTTCGCCATCCTTGAAGGGCGCGAAACCATTGGCGGCACGTGGGACCTGTTCCGCTATCCGGGTATCCGATCCGACTCCGACATGTTCACGCTCGGCTACAGCTTCCGGCCGTGGCACAGCAGCAAAGCCATTTCCGACGGTCAGACGATCCTCGATTACATCCGCGATACCGCACGTGTGTTCGGCATCGACAAATCGATCCGCTTCCGTCACAAGGTGACGGGTGCGAGCTGGGATTCCGCAGCGGCGCGCTGGACGGTGCAGGCCCTACGCAGCGATGGCTCGCGCGAGGAACCGGTGCAGTTCACCTGCAAGTTCCTCTACATGTGCAGCGGCTACTACGACTACGAAGAAGGCCACGCACCGACGTGGCCCGAGATGGATCAGTTCCGGGGGCGGATCGTCCATCCGCAGCATTGGCCGAACGATCTGTCGTACGCCGGCAAGCGCGTGGTGGTGATCGGCAGCGGAGCCACGGCCGTCACGCTTGTGCCCGCGATGGCCGGCACCGCGCAGCACGTGACGATGCTGCAGCGCTCGCCTACGTACATCGTCTCGCGACCGGAACAGGATGCCGTGGCCAACACATTGCGTCGCTGGTTGCCGTCGGGCCTTGCTCACCGGCTGGTGCGCACGAAAAACGTGCTGCTGACGATGTACTTCTACAGCCTCGCGCGTCGTAAGCCCAAGGCATTCAAAGACTTCATCATCCGCATGGCGGGCAAGCAGATCGGTCCCGGGTTCGACGTGCGCAAACACCTCACGCCGCGCTACAACCCGTGGGACCAGCGCCTGTGCCTTGTGCCCGACGGCGATCTGTTCAAGACGATCCGCGCGGGCAAGGCGTCGATTGCGACCGACGAGATCGCGCGCTTCACGCCGACCGGCCTGCAGCTCAAGAGCGGCGAGCATCTTGATGCCGACGTGATCGTCACGGCCACGGGGCTCAAGTTGAAGGTGCTGGGCGGAGCGGTCATCAGCGTCGACGGGCGCGCAGTGAACCTGGCAGAGACGGTGTCGTACAAGGGCATGATGTACAGCGGCGTGCCGAACCTCGCGTCGTCGTTCGGCTATACAAATGCGTCGTGGACGCTCAAGGCCGAGTTGATCGCGCAGTACGTTTGCAGGCTGCTCAACCACATGCAGTCCAACGGGTTTGATACCTGCGTGCCGCGTCTCGATGACGAAGCGATGAGCTGCGAGCCTGCCGTCGATCTGACGTCCGGCTACATTCAGCGTGCCGCCGCCATCCTGCCCAAGCAGGGCGACAAGCAGCCGTGGAAGTCGTATCAGAACTACGCACGCGATCTGATGATGCTCAAATTCGGCACGTTGGCCGACAGCGCCATGCAGTTCGAACGCCGCGCGCAGCCGATCGGCGCAGCACAGCCCGCCTAACCGCCTCCCGCATCGGGGACACTATGACCAGCACCATTCTTGGCGTCATCGCATTTGCACTCCTGGCGCCTGTTGCGTTTACGTTCTTCATCGCACGCCGCGTCACAAAGGGGTTTCCGCCTGAAGGCAAGTTCATTGATGTCGGGGCAGACCGCGTGCATTACACCGATCGCGGCCAAGGCCCCGCCATCGTGTTCGTGCATGGCCTGTGCGGCAACCTGCGCAACTTCGCGTATCTGGATATGGATCGGCTTGCGCGCTCGCACCGCGTGATCGTGATCGACCGGCCGGGGGCGGGGCGGTCCGTGCGCGGTGAGGATTCGCCGGCCAATATCTACGCGCAGGCGGGCATGGTCGCGCAGTGCATCGAGAAGCTTGGGCTCGACAAGCCCGTGCTGGTGGGGCATTCGCTTGGCGGAGCGATTTCACTGGCGGTGGGGCTGAACCATCCGCACGTCATTCGCCGGCTCGCGTTGATCGCGCCGCTCACGCATGCAGAGAGCGCGCCGCCCGGTGCGTTCGGGGGCTTGGTGTTGCCGTCGCCGCTGGTGCGCAGGCTGGTGTCATGGACGCTCGCGATTCCCCTGTCGATCATCAATTCTCGCAAGGCCATCGCCGCGGTGTTCGCGCCTGAGACCATGCCGAAGGATTTCCCGTTCAAGGGTGGCGGCTTGCTGGGGCTGCGTCCGCATGTGTTTTATGCGGCTTCGTCGGATCTGGTCTCTGCGCCGGAAGATCTGCCCGACATGGAACGCCGCTATGCCTCGATGACGGTGCCTGTCGACATGCTGTACGGCCGCGGTGACCGCATTCTCAACGTCAAACGCCAGGGCGAGGCACTCAAGCAGAAGCTCGACCGCGTGAACCTGCGCATCATCGACGGCGGTCATATGCTGCCCGTGACGCAGCCGGCGTTGACGACGGATTGGGTGCTGGCTGTTGCCGCTGCGGCGCCTGCGCGAGCCGAGGCGCTTGCCTAGCCCGGGGCCCCTTGTGTGGGGCTAGGGATGCACGGAAGCAGCAGAAAAGCAAAAAGCCCTGCCGAAGCAGGGCTTTTTGGTATTTGGTGGCGAATCAGGGACTCGAACCCCGGACCTGCGGATTATGATTCCGTCGCTCTAACCGACTGAGCTAATTCGCCGAAGAAGCGGGATTCTACCGTCTTCGGCGAATATGTCAACCCCCTGTCTCAATCATTGCGATAGATATCCACATCCTTGGTCTCGCGCACGAACAGCACACCGATCACGAAGGTGATGGCCGCAATCCAGATCGGGTACCACAAACCGTGATAGATATTGCCGTTCTGGGCCACCAGGGCGAACGAGATGGTCGGCAGCAGGCCCCCGAACCAGCCGTTGCCGATGTGATACGGCAGCGACATCGACGAGTACCGGATGCGTGTCGGGAACATCTCGACCAGCATTGCCGCGATCGGGCCGTAGACCATGGTGACGTAGATCACCAGGATCACCAGGATCACCAGCACCATGATCGTGTTCATCTGGGCGGGATCTGCCTTGGCCGGGTAGTTGGCCGCCTTGAGCGACTCGCTCACCTGCTTCTTGAAGTCGGCGATCTTGGCCTTGCTGTCGGCGTCGAAGTTCTGGCCGTCTGCCGTGCGGGTAGCGTTGAGCGAGGCGATCTGCTTACCCGCAATCGACACCGAGGCGACCGTGCCGGCCGGACCATCGACCGTCTCGTAGCTGGCCGACGATTGCGCCAGCGTGCGCTTGGCGATGTCGCAAGACGAGCGGAAGTCCACCTCGCGGGCGATCGGGCTGCCCTGGAACGAGCACTCCTTCGGGTCGGCCGTGATGGTGATCTGCGCAGTCTGCTGGGCGCGCTCCAGCGCCGGGTTGGCGTAGTGCGTGAGCGCCTTGAACAGCGGGAAGTACGTCAGCACCGCCAGCAGGCAGCCGGCCATGATGATCTTCTTGCGACCGATGCGGTCAGACAGCGAGCCGAAGAACACGAAGAACGGTGTGCCGATGGCAAGCGCTACGGCAATCAGCACGTTGGCCGTGAAGGCGTCGACCTTCAGCACCTGCGTGAGGAAGAACAGCGCGTAGAACTGGCCCGTGTACCACACCACAGCCTGGCCGGCGGTCAGGCCGAGCAGCGCCAGGATCACGATCTTCAGGTTGCGCCATTGGCCGAAAGCTTCCGTCAGCGGGGCTTTTGAGGTCTTGCCCTCCGCCTTCATCTTCTGGAACGCGGGCGATTCGCTCATCGACAGACGGATGTACACCGACGTGGCGAGCAGCAGGATCGACACCAGGAACGGGATGCGCCAGCCCCAGTCGTCGAACGCCTTGCCGGTCAGTTCGCGCATAGCCAGGATGACGATCAGCGAGAGGAACAGGCCCAGCGTGGCCGTCGTCTGGATCCACGACGTGTAGGCACCGCGGCGGCCGTGCGGGGCATGCTCGGCGACATACGTGGCGGCGCCACCGTACTCACCGCCCAGCGCCAGACCTTGCAGCATGCGCAGCGCGATCAGAATGACCGGCGCGGCGACGCCAATCGTGCCGTATGACGGAAGCAGACCGACGACGAACGTCGACGTACCCATGATGACGATGGTCACCAGGAACGTGTATTTGCGCCCGATCATGTCGCCCAGGCGGCCAAACACCAGCGCGCCAAACGGGCGCACCAGAAAGCCGGCAGCAAACGCCAGCAGTGCAAAGATGAAGCCCGCCGTGGGGTCCAGGCCCGAGAAGAACTGCTTGGCGATGATGGCCGCCAACGAGCCGTAGAGATAAAAGTCGTACCACTCGAACACCGTCCCCAGCGACGAGGCAAAGATGACCTTCTTCTCCTCCTTCGTCATGGGCGCGGGCTGCACACGCCCAGCGGGCGCGTTCGGTGCACTTTGCACGGTTGCCATGTTGTCTCCTGTTTTTTTTCGTAGGTCGTCCCGCTGGGCATGGACATGACAACGCAAACGCTTTTCGCCCGCGGAAGTGTCAACGATTGTGGGAGGCGAAACTTACGGTGTTCTGACAGACATGTGCCTTTCAATGCACTCGATTGGCGATCGAGATTTCAAGAAAATCAAGCACTTGGGCTCGCCTGAGTTGGGTGGCGGTGCATCGACCTGACCCTTACCGCAATGCGTGCGCCGCATCATCCAACAGCCACTTTGTGCCGGCAGTGCCAGACGGTATGTGCGCCTCCCGCGAATGTGCGTATGCACAAGATGCACGCGCTTGCCAGCGTCGTTTTGGGCGACGGGAGCCGCCCCGCGACCCATTTGGCGCCGGATGTCGCGCACTGTTTCTTAGGTTGTCTTGCAGCGCTAGGGAAAACCACTATCGCAGTAAACCGCCACGGACGGCGTGAGTAAGAGTTCAGTCAGTTTCGCTATCCAGAATCGCCGCACACATTCCAAAAGCAAACCAGGAGACAGGCGATGCAGGATGGATTGGTAGGAAAAATCGAGGCGCATCCGAAATATGCGCAACTCAAACAGCGACGCAACAAGCTCGGAATCGTTCTGACAGTGCTGATGCTTGCTGTGTACTACGGTTACATCGCGCTGATCGCGTTCGATAAGGCGTTTCTCGCCAAGCCCGTGGGTACAGGTGTGATGAGCGTGGGCGTGCCCGTCGGTATGGCGGTCATCATCTTCACGGTCGTCATTACCGGCATCTACGTGCGCCGAGCCAACAGCGAATACGATCAACTGACGCAGGACATCCTGAAGGACGTCGCCAAATGAAGAAGATGCTTTCGATCCTGCTGGTGGCGCTACTGGCCGCTGGCGCCTGCGGAGCAGCTCTGGCTGCTGGCGGCGATGTCGGACAGACCGCCAAGCAGGAAACCAACACCACGGCCATCGTGCTGTTCGCAGTGTTCGTGGCTGGCACGCTGTGGATTACGAAGTGGGCTGCCAAGCGTACGCGCTCCGCGGCAGACTTCTATACGGCGGGCGGCGGTATCACCGGTTTCCAGAATGGCCTGGCCATCTCGGGCGACTACATGTCGGCAGCGTCCTTCCTGGGCATCTCCGCGGCCGTGATGACCTCCGGCTACGACGGCCTGATCTACTCCATCGGCTTTCTGGTCGGCTGGCCGATCATCACGTTCCTGATGGCCGAGCGGCTGCGCAATCTCGGCAAGTTCACCTTTGCGGACGTGGCAGGCTACCGGTTTGAGCAAGGCCCCATCCGCAGCTTTGCCGCAGTTGGCACGCTGGTGGTGGTGGCGTTCTATCTGATTGCTCAGATGGTCGGTGCAGGCCAGCTCATCAAGCTGCTGTTCGGGCTGGATTACTGGATCGCGGTGGTCATCGTCGGCGCGCTGATGATGGTCTATGTGCTCTTCGGCGGTATGACCGCAACCACCTGGGTGCAGATCATCAAGGCGTGCATGCTGCTGGCTGGCGTGACCTTCATGGCGATCATGGTGATGGCGCAGTACGGCTTCAGCTTTGAAGCGCTGTTCGCCAAGGCCGTGCAGGTCAAGACGGCCATTGCAGCCAATGCAGGCAAATCGCCCGATGAGGCTGCCAAGATCGGTCTGTCTGTGATGGCGCCGGGCGGCTTCATCAAGGATCCGATCTCGGCCATCTCGTTCGGCATGGCGCTGATGTTTGGCACCGCTGGTCTGCCGCACATCCTGATGCGTTTCTTCACGGTGCCCGATGCCAAGGAAGCACGCAAATCGGTCTTCTGGGCAACCACCTGGATCGGCTACTTCTACATCCTGATCTTCATCATCGGCTTTGGTGCGATCACGCTGGTGTTGACGAACCCTGAGCTGTCCGACGTGGCCAAGGGCATCATCAAGGGCGGTGCGGGCACGGCCAACATGGCAGCCGTGCTGGTGGCCAAGACGGTGGGCGGCGATGTGTTCTACGGCTTCATCTCGGCCGTGGCCTTTGCCACGATTCTGGCGGTGGTGGCGGGGCTCACGCTGTCCGGTGCCTCGGCGGTGTCGCATGATCTTTACGCCACGGTCTTCAAGAACGGCAAGGCCAACAGCGCAGATGAACTCAAGGTGTCGCGCATCACCACGCTGGTGCTCGGTGTGATTGCTGTGTTGCTCGGCATCGCTTTCGAGAAACAGAACATCGCGTTCATGGTGTCGCTGGCGTTTGCAGTTGCGGCGTCGGCCAACTTCCCGGTGTTGTTCCTCTCGATGCTGTGGAAGGGCTGCACCACGCGTGGTGCGGTCATTGGCGGGTTCCTGGGGCTGATCTCGTCGGTGGGTCTGACGATCGTTTCGCCGTCGGTGTGGGAAGCCACGCTTGGCTATCCGAAGGGCTCGGCGTGGTTCCCGTACACGTCGCCCGCGTTGTTCTCGATGACGATCGGCTTCGTGGGCGTGTGGCTGTTCTCGGTGCTGGACAGCAGCGTTCGCGCCAAGAACGAGAAGGCGTCGTTTGCCGCGCAGCAGGTTCGCTCGGAAACGGGCCTCGGTGCGGCTGGCGCGTCGGGCCACTGATCGGCCACTGGCCACGCTGATCGAAGGCGGGTGACGCATTGCATCGCCCGCCTTCAAGGCAACCATGCCCAGCGCTTTCAACTTCACTGTCTGGCCGTTCGATTGCCTCAACCAGGACGAGCAGCGCCTGGTGCTTGATGCCGTCGACATCGGCTATTACCCGGAAGGGCAGATCATCCTCGATACGGGTGCAGCACCGCTGCACCTGTTCCTGATCATCAAAGGGCACGTCGCCCAGTATGACGGCGACGAGCTGATCGCCACCTACGGCCCCGACGATTGCTTTGACGGCCGAGCGCTGGTGGCCGGCAAGGCAAGCAGCCGCTTCGTCGCTGCTGAAGAAGTGGTGGTCTATCAGGTGGCACGTCAGGCGGTGCGTGACCTCATTGCCGCCAACGCCACCTTCGGTGCGCTGCTTTTTTCCGATCTCGGCAGCAAGCTCAGCGCCATCGCACAGCGGCAGAGCATGGAGACGATGCAGTCGCTGGCCGTCTCTCGCGTGAGCGATGCCTTCATCCGGCCCGCCCATTTTGTGGATGCCGACACGGACGTGGTTTCCGTGGTCAAGCTGTTCCAAGCACATAACACCTCGAACGTGCTCGTGCGTGACGGCACGAGCAGCCCGCCGCGCGTGGGCATCTTCACACGCAGTTCGTTGCAGCGCGCCGTCCTGCAAGGCACACCGCTGGATCGTCTGCCGGTAGGGCAGATGAGTCAGTTCTCGCTCATCACCGTCCCAGCCTCCGCGCAGATCGGCGACGCCCTGACGCTGATGCTGCGCCATCGCGTGCACCGGCTGGTCGTCACGCACGGAGATGAGATTCTCGGTTTGCTGGAATCACTGGATGTGTTCAGCTTCCTGGCCAACCACTCGTATCTGCTGACCGTGCAGATCAACCTGGCGCAGGACTTGGACGGGCTTGCGCAGGTGGCCGCGCAGATCACCCGGATGGTCGCGCTGCTTACACGTGGCGGCTCGCGCATTGACCACGTCGCCAGCCTCGTGCGCGAAATCAACGCGCGACTGTTTGAACGCGCCTGGCAGATGATCGCGCCACCGGAACTGGTGGCAAACAGTTGCCTGTTCGTCATGGGAAGCGAGGGGCGTGGCGAGCAACTGCTCAAGACCGATCAGGACAACGCGCTGGTGCTGCGTGATGGTTACGTGCCTCCCGTTGATCTGCAGCGCATCGTCACGCGCTTCTCCGATGCGCTGGCCGCGTTCGGCTACCCGCCTTGCCCTGGCGGCATCATGCTCAGCCGGCCCGAGTGGTGCATGAATGCGAGCGACTTCGCGCGGCGCATTCGCGAATGGCTGATCCTGCCCAGCCCCGAGGGCTTGATGCATCTGGCAATCTTCTTCGATGCCCATGCGGTGTGCGGCGATGCCGCCTTGCTCAAACAACTGCGGCGGACGTTGCTGGAGCTGACGATCGACAATGACGCCGTACTGGGTCGATTTGCCGCTGCCGTTGAAGCCTTCAGTGGCGCGCCCGGCTGGCGCGATCGCCTGCTCGGGTTTGGCGATCCCGATCCGGTGCTCGATGTGAAGAAGGAGGGCATCTTCCCGATTGTCCACGGGGTGCGCAGCCTTGCGCTGGCCCACCAAGTGCTCGACGAGACCGGCACCGTGCCGCGTCTGGATGCACTGGTGCGCGCCGAGGCTCTCGACGCGCACATGGCTGCCGAGTTGAGCGAGAGCCTGCACTTCCTGATGACGCTGCGGCTCAAGGCCGGGCTGGCGGAGATCGATGCGCATCAACCGGTGTCGTGCGACGTGCATCTGACGCGCCTGTCATCGCTGGAGCGGGATCTGCTCAAGGATGCGCTGAGCGCCGTCAAGCGATTCAAGGCGCTGCTGCGGCAGCGCTGGCGGACCGAGTGGATGTGAACATGAGCGAGCAGTCATGAATGGACGGCTCTCCGACTGGCTGCAGGCACTGCAAAGGCGGCGTCAGTTGCGCAAGTTGCGCGATCCGGCGTTCCGTTTCCTCTTCGAGGCACCGCCCCCAGATGAGTGGGTCGCGCTCGATTGCGAGACCACAGGCCTGAACGTGCGCACCGACGAGATCATCTCCATCGGTGCCGTCCGTATCGCCGGCAATCGCATTCTGACCAGCCAGCGCCTGGAGTTGCTGATCCGGCCACGGGGCGAGATGCACGCAGATAGCATCTGCGTGCATCGTCTGCGCAACCGCGACCTGGACAGCGGTGTATCGATCGAGCAGGCCGTCCATGCACTGCTGCACTTTATCGGCAGCAGGCCATTGGTGGGTTACTACCTTGAGTTCGATGTGGCGATGCTCAATCGGGTGGTGGTGCCCATGCTTGGCATCGGCTTGCCGCAGTCCAAGATTGAAGTCTCCGCCTTGTATTACGACTATCAGTTCCGGCAGCTGCCGCCGTATCGGCAGCAGGGCGACCCTGATCTGGACCTCCGCTTCGCCACTGTCATGAAGGGATTGGATTTGCCGACCTGGGACGCGCACGACGCGCTTAACGACGCGGTAATGGCCGCGTTGGCCTTCGTGAAGCTGCGCCATCTGGGTGCCGCGTAACTTGCGGATGTCAGATTGACGGCGGAGGGGACGATTCCGACGAGGCTTCGCGCTGCGCCGTTTCGTCGTCTTGCGCAGCCGCATCCGCAGCGCGGTTGGTGTGCCAGGCATAGAGCACTGTAATCAGCACATAAACGATGGGCGCACCCTGCGCGCCGACCCAGTAGGCGAATGTCCAGTCCGAGTTGAAAAAGTGCGTCGACAGGTCACGCGCAAAGAACGCGACCACGAATGTCACCACAAACCACACCGCGAGCAGCGCTGCGATCCAACGCATGTTGGCGATCCAGCGGCGGCGTGCCGGAGTTCCGGGCGTGATGCTCATGCGTTGGCTTCCTCGCCCGGCGAGCAGCGATGCAGCGTGATGCGAAAGCGCGCCCCCGCCAGCCGCGGCGATGCCTGATACACGTTGTCGAGCACCTCGATGTCGCCGCCGTGTTGCTGCACGATCTCGCGCACGATGGCCAGGCCCAACCCGCTGCCCTCGGCCTGCGTGCCAAGAATGCGGTAGAAGCGCTGCATCACGCGTTCGCGCTCGGCCGCGGGGATGCCGGGGCCGGTGTCATCCACATCGATGAAGACGAACGGTTCGAACGGCGCGGTGGTCACGCGCACGGTGACATGTCCGCCGTCGGGCGTGTAGCGGATCGCGTTGTCGAGCAGGTTGTTGAGCATCTCGGCGAGCATCGTTGCATTGCCCGAAATCGTGACCGGCGGCCCAGGCTCTTCAAAGCCGAGGTCGATCTGCTTGGCCCACGCCTTGGGCAGCCACTCGGCCACCACCTGGCGTGACAGCGCGCAGATATCCAGCGGCACTAGACCGTCGGTCGCGCCCATGTTTTCCATGCGCGCCAGCGAAAGCAGCTGCTTCACGAGGTGCGCGGTGCGATCCGAGCTGTCGGCGATATGCGCGAGCGTGCGGCGCAGCTCATCGGGCGATTGTTCGCGCTGTGCCAGCTCTGCCTGCATGCGCAGACCCGCCAGCGGCGTCTTCATCTGATGCGCGGCGTCTGCGATGAAGCGCTTCTGCGTGTGCACCGATTGCTCCAGCCGCCCGAGCAGGTCATTGAACGACGCCACCAGCGGCGTCAGCTCCTGCGGCGCGGCGCCTTCGTCGATAGGGCTGGTGTCGCCCGGGTTACGCGCGCGGATGCGCTCCTGAATCGCGTTGAGCGGCGCCAGCCCGCGCGTGAGGCCAAACCACACCAGGATCACCGCCAACGGCAGGATCACGAACTGCGGCAGGATCACGCCCTTGATGATTTCGTTCGCGAGTTGCGCGCGCTTGTCGAGCGTTTCCGCCACCTGCACCAGCGCAGGTTTGTCGCCGGAGCCTGGCCGCTGCACGAACGTATAGGCAACGCGAATCTCAGCGCCGTGGATGTGGTCGTCGCGCAGCTGCACGAGGCCACCGGCGTTGGCGTCTTCCTCGGGCGGCAGCGGGAGGTCGCGGTCACCGGAGACAAACTCGCCGTTCGTGCCGAGCACTTGGTAGTAGATGTTGTCGGTTTCGTCCGCGCGCAAAATCTCGCGCGCCGAGATCGGCAGTTGCAGTGTCACGCGCCCATTCACCTCGCGCAGTTGCTGGCTGAGCACGATCGCGCTCGATTCCAGCGCGCGGTCGTATGGCGCATTCGCAATCGACTTGGCCACCAGGTACGTCACCGCAATGCTCATCGGCCACAGCAACAGCAGCGGCGCTAGCATCCAGTCGAGAATTTCGCCGAAGAGGGATCGGGCGACGGGCCGCGTGGCGTCGTCTTCGAGGTGGGGGAGGGTGTCGGTGAGGTCGCCCCCGTCATCGGGGCCCCCGGCCTCGGGCGCCGCGTCGTCACGTTCGCGCAGCGACGCGCGATGCCGACGCCACGGCCAGGCCAGCCGATCACCCATGGGCAGCCGTTGCGGTGGTCGTCGGGGTGGCCATGCGTTCCAAGCAATAGCCCAGCCCGCGCACGGTGGCGATGCGGATACCTTCCACCTCAATTTTTTTGCGCAGCCGGTGGATGTAGACCTCGATGGCGTTGTTGCTGACCTCTTCGCCCCAGCCGCACAGGTGGTCGACCAGTTGCTCCTTCGACACCAGGCGGCCGACGCGCGCCAGCAGAATCTCCAGCAGCCCGATCTCACGCGCCGACAGTTCCACCACCTGATCATGGATATAGGCAATGCGGCCGACCTGATCGAACGCCAGCGGCCCATGGCGAACGAGCGTGGCGCCACCGCCCGTGCCCCGGCGCACCAGCGCACGCACGCGTGCTTCCAGTTCGGACAGCGCGAAGGGCTTGGCCATGTAATCGTCGGCACCAAGGTCCAGTCCCTTGACGCGTTCTTCCACACTGTCGGCGGCGGTCAGTATCAGCACCGGCAGCATCGCCCCGCGCGAGCGCAGGCGCTTGAGGACCTCCAGCCCGGACATACGCGGCAGGCCCACGTCGAGAATCAGCAGGTCATAGGTTTGGGCCGTTTGCGCGGACAGCGCCGCGTCGGCAGTCGCCCCATCGGAGGCTTGGTCGACGGCATAACCCGCTTGGCGTAGCGAGCGTGTGAGCCCGTCAGCCAGCGTGGCGTCGTCTTCGGCAATCAGGATGCGCATGCGTGTCTCCCCGCGATGCCGGGCAAGATGTCTTGCCCATCCCGCCCGCTACATTGTTTTCGCGCGACATGTGTTCTGGAGACTTGTCAAAACCACTGGTTTTTTATACAGTACTCCGAATTCGCGGTGCTGTAGTCTTGGCGGCGCTAAAGTCATGGAATGGGTCGTGTCGGGGCAATCACGCTGCGGCCCGTTATTGCAGGCAACCGCTGGAATCGCAAGCCCTTGCGGCCCATTTATACACCAATTTGCACGAAGGACGACCATGGAAGACGGTAAGAAGGCAGCCGCAATGAGCGCAGAAAAGCAGAAGGCGCTGGCTGCCGCGCTCGCGCAGATCGAAAAGCAGTTCGGCAAGGGCTCCATCATGAAGATGGGCGACGCCGAGGTCGAGCCGGTCCAAGTCGTGTCGACAGGTTCGTTGGGGTTGGACGTGGCGCTGGGCGTTGGTGGTTTGCCGCGCGGCCGCGTAGTGGAAATCTACGGTCCGGAATCGTCGGGTAAAACTACCCTGACACTGCAGGTGGTTGCCGAGATGCAGAAGCTGGGCGGCACTTGCGCCTTCATCGATGCGGAACATGCTCTAGACGTCACTTATGCCGACAAGATTGGCGTGAGCGTGCCGGACCTGCTGATCTCCCAACCGGACACGGGTGAACAAGCTCTGGAAATTGCCGACGCGCTGGTTCGGTCGGGCTCGGTTGATCTGATCGTCATCGACTCGGTGGCTGCTCTGGTGCCAAAGGCTGAAATTGAAGGCGAAATGGGCGACGCGTTGCCCGGCCTGCAGGCCCGCCTGATGAGCCAGGCACTGCGCAAGCTGACCGGCACCATCAAGAAGACCAATTGCATGGTCATCTTCATCAACCAGATCCGCATGAAGATCGGCGTGATGTTCGGCTCGCCGGAAACCACCACGGGTGGTAACGCACTCAAGTTCTACGCTTCGGTGCGTCTGGACATCCGCCGCATCGGCTCGATCAAGAAGGGCGACGAGGTGGTCGGCAACGAGACCAAGGTCAAGGTCGTCAAGAACAAGGTGGCGCCGCCGTTCCGCGAAGCCATCTTCGACATCCTTTACGGTCAGGGCGTGTCGCGCGAGGGCGAAATCATCGACCTCGGCGTGGAAGCCAAGATCGTTGAGAAGTCCGGCGCCTGGTACAGCTACGGCGGCGAGCGCATCGGCCAAGGCCGTGACAACTGCCGTGAATATCTGCGCGAGAACCCCGACCTCGCCCGCGACATCGAGAACAAGGTCCGCGAAGCACTGGGCGTGACGCCGATGGGCGCCGTCGCAGTGGCCGAGACCGTCGGAGAAGAGTAATTGGGTTGGCCGTCGGCGCAGATCGACGGCTCTATCGAGCTTCATACGCCTGCCGTCCCCCAACGGTGGGCGTTTTCTTTTTGAGCCTGAAACCGTATGCCGTTGCCGCGCCCACCGTTATCGCTGAAAGCACGCGCGCTGGGCTATCTGTCTCGGCGCGAGCACAGCCGCGTCGAACTGCGCCGTAAGTTGGTGCCGCACGCCGAGTCTGCCGAGGAGGTCGACGCGCTGCTGGATTGGCTGGAAGGCGAAAACTGGCTCTCCAACACGCGCTTTGCTGAAAGCATGGTGCACCGCCGCGCGGGCCGCTACGGTACAGCGCGCTTGATGCAGGAGTTGAAGACGCATCAGCTTGGCGCAGAGACGCTGGGCGAGGTCAAGGCGCAACTGCAAAGCACGGAAGCAGCCCGGGCCAAAGCCCTGTGGGAAAAACGCTTCGGCCGCCCACCGGCCGACTTGGCCGAACGTGCCAAGCAGGTGCGATACATGATGGCGCGTGGATTCTCCCGTTCTGTGGTGTCGCGCATCATCGCAGGGGCGCAAGAACTGCTGGAAGATGGCGACGAACCCGCCTGAACGCCGCCGATCTCGCCACAATTCGCGCCGAACAATTCTCTTGTGTGCGGATCGTGTCGGTTGCACCTTTCCCGGTTGTTGCAACCGCTTTCACACTGCGTTGCAGCACGCGACCAGTCTGGTCGTGACGACGTGTTAAAATTCGAGTCTTTGGTACCGTCCTTCATCTCAATTGCCGGACGGTAGTGTTCGTGTGTGGCGGCTGATGCGCTGCTGCATATGTCCCGTGGGCGATGCGCGAGATCCGCGTGCGCCGCCTCCATCGGTCCTATCGGTCTGTCTGGTCCATGCCTCTGTCTGCCCCTGTCCCGCGCGTCATGCGCCACCGCCGTGCTATCACGGTGGAGGCCTATTTGCGGGAAGACGGCCTGTGGGACATCGAAGCGCGCCTGACCGACACAAAACCACGTGACATCCCCCTGGCCAGCGGCGGCGTGCGCCCCGAGGGCCAGCCGCTGCATGACCTGTGGCTGCGCGTGACGATCGATACCCGCATGAACGTCGTGGATGCCGAAGCGTGTTCCGACTGGGTGCCGTACCCCACACATTGCGACACGATTAGCCCCGCCTACCGGAAGCTCATCGGCCTGAACCTGATGAAGGGATTTCGAAAGGCCTCGCGTGAGAGACTCGGCGGCGTGGCGGGCTGTACGCACCTGACCGAGCTGTGTGGTGTGCTGCCGACCGCCGCCATCCAGGCCTTCGCGGGCGACGTTTTCCCGGTGCGTGATAACTCTACCGACCTCCGGCCTGTCGAGCCTGGCGAAAAGCCGCCTTATCAACTCCACGGCTGCCATGCCCTGCATCTTGAGGGCGAGGTGGTCCGCAAGCATTACCCGCGCTGGTTTGCATACCAGCCCGAAGCCAAGATCCAACCGCCACCCACCGAACTGTCGCCTGAGCCCTCGTCCTGAAGGGCACCGCGCTGTTCGCGTTTTCAATACTCATCACACTCACTCTGCCTAGCAAAGGAAACACGCATGAATATCCATGAGTACCAAGGCAAGGAAATCCTGCGCAAATACAATGTGCCGGTTCCGCGCGGCATCCCGGCCTTCTCGGTCGACGAGGCTATCAAGGCCGCAGAAACCCTGGGCGGCCCGGTGTGGGTCGTGAAGGCACAGATTCATGCGGGTGGCCGTGGCAAGGGCGGCGGCGTGAAGGTTGCCAAGAGCATGGAGCAGGTCAAGGAATACGCCAGCAGCATCCTGGGCATGACGCTGGTGACGCACCAGACCGGTCCGGAGGGCAAGCTGGTCAAGCGCCTGTTGATCGAAGAAGGCGCGGACATCAAGAAGGAACTGTACGTGTCGCTGGTGGTGGACCGTGTCTCGCAGCAGGTCGCGCTGATGGCCTCGAGCGAAGGCGGCATGGACATCGAAGAAGTCGCCGAATCGCACCCGGAAAAGATCCACACGCTGCTGATCGATCCGCAAGCTGGCCTGCAAGACGCCCAGGCTGACGACATCGCCCGCAAGATCGGCGTGCCCGACGCGAGCGTGCCGCAAGCCCGCCAAGCCCTGCAGGGCCTGTACAAGGCATTCTGGGAAACCGATGCTTCGCAAGCTGAAATCAACCCGCTGATCCTGACCGGCGACGGCAAGGTCATCGCGCTGGACGCCAAGTTCAACTTCGACTCGAACGCGCTGTTCCGTCACCCGGAAATCGTGGCGTACCGCGATCTGGATGAAGAAGACCCGGCCGAAATCGAAGCCTCGAAGTTCGACCTGGCCTACATCTCGCTCGACGGCAACATCGGCTGCCTGGTGAACGGCGCCGGTCTGGCTATGGCCACGATGGACACCATCAAGCTGTTCGGCGGCGAGCCGGCCAACTTCCTCGACGTGGGCGGCGGTGCCACCACCGAGAAGGTGACCGAAGCCTTCAAGCTGATGCTCAAGAACCCGGACGTGAAGGCCATTCTGGTCAACATCTTCGGCGGCATCATGCGTTGCGACGTGATCGCCGAAGGCGTGATCGCGGCGGCGAAGGCTGTGTCGCTGTCGGTGCCGCTGGTCGTGCGCATGAAGGGCACCAACGAAGACCTCGGCAAGAAGATGCTGGCCGACTCGGGTCTGCCCATCATTGCCGCAGACACGATGGCAGAGGCCGCAGAGAAAGTCGTGGCCGCAGCCGCCGGCAAGTAAGCCGCCCGCTGACCCAACCATACGCGAACGTGAGTCGCGCCCGCTGCTGAGTACGTCGGCGCGGCTCGCTGCATAAAAGGATTACAGCATGTCGATTCTGATCAACAAAGACACCAAGGTCATCACCCAGGGGATCACCGGTAAGACCGGCCAGTTCCACACCCGCGGCTGCCGCGACTACGCTAATGGCAAGAATGCCTTCGTGGCCGGCGTGAACCCGAAGAAGGCTGGCGAAGACTTCGAAGGCATTCCCATCTACGCAACCGTCAAGGACGCCAAAGCTCAGACCGGCGCGACCGTGTCGGTGATCTACGTGCCGCCCGCAGGCGCCGCTGACGCCATCTGGGAAGCTGTCGAAGCCGAGCTGGACCTGGTGGTTTGCATCACCGAAGGCATCCCCGTGCGCGACATGATGATGGTCAAGGACAAGATGCGTAAGGCCGGCAGCAAGACGCTGCTGCTGGGCCCGAACTGCCCGGGCCTGATCACGCCGGACGAAATCAAGATCGGCATCATGCCGGGTCACATCCACCGCAAGGGCCGCATCGGCGTGGTGTCGCGCTCGGGCACGCTGACGTACGAAGCCGTGGGTCAGCTCACCGCGCTGGGCCTGGGCCAATCGTCGGCAGTCGGTATCGGCGGCGACCCGATCAACGGTCTGAAGCACATCGACGTGATGAAGATGTTCAACGACGATCCGGAAACGGATGCCGTGGTCATGATCGGTGAGATCGGCGGTCCGGACGAAGCCAACGCGGCTTACTGGATCAAGGACAACATGAAGAAGCCGGTGGTTGGCTTCATCGCTGGCGTGACCGCGCCTCCGGGCAAGCGCATGGGCCATGCCGGCGCGCTGATCTCGGGCGGTGCCGACACCGCGCAAGCGAAGCTGGACATCATGGAAGAATGCGGCATCAAGACCACCAAGAACCCGTCGGAAATGGCACGTCTGCTCAAGGCGATGCTGTAATCGACAAGGTTTGAGGTTGTACGAGAACGGGAGGCCTGGCCTCCCGTTTTTGTTTGGTCGCGATGCAGCATGCGATCCAGGCACGACATGTGTATAAGCGGACAAGAGGCTGTATACCGGCTCACTTTCCGCCAACCTCCAAGGACATCTTCGAGAACGCTATGGCGCTCACCTCAAGCGCATTCTGGTTCGCACTTAGCTCCATCATCCTGACCAACATCGTGCTGTCGGGCGACAACGCGGTCGTCATCGCGCTGGCTGCGCGCAACCTGCCCAAGCGCCAGCAGAAACAGGCCATTTTCTGGGGCAGCGCCTGCGCCATTGTGCTGCGCGTGGTGTTGACCGTGCTGGCCGTCAAGCTGCTTGCGCTGCCGTATCTGAAAACGATTGGCGCGCTGCTGTTGCTCTACATCGGCGTGAAGCTGCTCACGGAAGCTGAAAACGAAGCCTCCGGAGACCACCGCCAGCGAGTCGGCCTGTGGCCTGCCATCCAGACCATCCTCGTCGCCGACTTTGTGATGTCGCTTGATAACGTCGTCGCCGTGGCCGCCGCGGCGGAGAAAGGGCCGCCAGGCACGACGTTCCTGTTGCTCGTGCTGGGGCTTGGTTTGTCGGTGCCGTTGATCGTATTCGGCAGCACGCTGCTGGTGGGGGTCATGGCGCGCTTTCCGGTGATCATCACGCTGGGGGCGGCGCTACTTGGATACCTTGCCGGCGACATGCTCGTCACTGATCCGATCGATGCGGCGTGGTTTGAGCGCGCGGTGCCGTATGCGGATGTGGTGGTTGGGTGTGTTGGGGCGCTGCTGGTGGTGTGTGTGGGCTGGTGGCTCAGCCGGCGCGCGTTGCGCCAAGCCTAGTTCGAACGATTCCCCACGAAAGTAGGTGATGACGGGTTCTGTCCGAAATTCTGTCAAGAACGGTCAGATTTGCGCCTGAATTCCCACCAAAGTGCGCCAGTTTTTGCCCAGATACACAATGTGTGCCTTGGCATAGTCCCTGCACGGTGGCCTCCCAATAACAAAATACCTTTTGGGGAGAGGTCATGGTTTTCAAGCACAGCAAGGGAATAAAGCGTCGGGCGGGCGGCTTTACGCTGATCGAGCTGATGATTGTGGTGGCGATTGTTGGGATTCTCGCGGCAATTGCGCTACCGGCTTACACCAACTACATGATCAAGTCCAAGCTGACCGAAGCGACGACCATGCTCGACGCATCACGGGCGGCCATCATGGATGTCTATTCAGCAAATGACGGGGTCTTTCCACCAGCATCGTCGCCACCCTTGATCGTGCAGTCGGTGGCGAGCAATGCGCGCTACGTGACCGCGGTTAAATATAACGTCAGCGGGAGTTCAGCGGCGGTGATCGTGACGCTGGGGAACACGGGTTCCGCTCAAGTGGACGGCGGGTATATCGGCATCTTCGGTGCTAAGCAATCTGATGGCACAGTGAGTTGGACCTGCGCGACGGCCAATAGCGTTAACGCCAGCGCTTATGGCTCCGGCGTCGCAGTGCCTGCCATGTATCCCTTCCTGCCGGCTGCCTGCCAAAATTGAAGCGAGATTGTGCGCGTCAACCAAGATGAGTCGGGTGGCTTGGTTGGCGTGTCGGAGGTACTGTCGTCTGAATCAGTGCATCATGACCCGAGGCTCGGGGTCTGATGCATTTTTTTTGGGGTGCTGCGGAGCGTCACCCAAGCCAGAGGCAGGAACGAACGACGCATCAAATGGGCAAGCCAGTACTTTCCGCGGAGACGCCTTAAGTGCCCGGTCACAACGGTGTAGCAGTTCTTCGCCGAAAATGTGATTCAAGGATCGCAAAACTAACATACAGTGTCAATTGGTGTCGAAAAGTGTCACACCACAGTGGAAGACCTGCCAATTTTCTGCCGCCTGGGTTCCATAAACCTACAAATTCGAGTTGGCACGATCCCTGCTCCATCTCACCCGCTTCACCTTTAACCAAATATCCGGGGGAATTTATGAAGTCGCTGCGTCTGAACAAGCGTGTCCAGAAGGGTTTCACGCTGATCGAACTGATGATCGTGGTTGCGATCGTCGGTATCCTGGCTGCCATCGCGCTGCCGGCTTACAACAACTACATGATCAAGTCGAAGCTGACGGAAGCGACGACGCTGCTGGATTCGACCCGCGCGGCGATTTCCGAAGCCTACGCGAATGCTAGCCCTGTCACGTTCCCGACTAACGCACCGTTCAGCACGTCGGTGCCAAGCAATACCAAGTACATCAGTGCTATCAAATACAACCCGTTGGGCTCGTCGAATGTCAGCGTGATTCTGACGCTTGCCAGCACGGGCAACTCGTCGGTTGATGGCAAGATGATCGGCTTGTTTGGCGTTGGCGCAGGCGATGGCACGGTTGCGTGGACGTGCGGAACTGCTTCGGCCAATACTAATACCGTCGCGGCATCGCAAGCAGCCCTGTATCCGTACCTGCCGGCCGCTTGCCAGAACTAATCGTTATCTTCTTGGTCCAGCTAGTCCTGTGTAACGACTGGCACATCTAGGAACAAGAGAATCGCAAGGGCGCCTCAGGGCGCCCTTTGCTTTATGCGGATGTGCTTGGCGGGGTGGCGTGTTCAAAAAGCCATCAAGCTTAACTTGCGGTTCGTTCGACTACACTCGCGGCCGTTGCAAACGGTGTTTTGATGGCGCCGTATGTACTCCCGTTCTCTCGCAGATTTGCGCATGCTTCGATCTCGACTTCTGTATCTCCCGCTCTGGCTCGCATTGGTCATGTGCGGCGCACTTCCCTACCTGTTGGCGCCGCATACGCTGCCGATGCCAACCTTCTATTCTGAATTTCTTACTGCCATCTGTTGGATCGTCTTGGCGATCACGGTACTGGCGGCGACATGGAAAAGCCCGACGGGACTGCCGCGGATTGCGCTGGCGCCGCTCGCGTTGATTGGCGTTCTGTTCGCGCAGCTCTTGGTCGCACCGCCGCTGAATCCGTTTTTCTCGCTCGCCGCGACGGTGTTCCTGTTGGCTGCCACTGCGGCTTGTGGCCTTGGTGCTCGCTGCCGAGAATTGCCAGGTGTTTTGGAGGCGTTGGCGATTGGCTTGATCGTCGGAAGTCTCGTAACCGTGGCGATCGAATTGCTGCAGCTGTTTCGCGTGCCTAACTTGCTCCCAGTGCTGATCGCCGAAGCGCCCGGAACCACCGGTCGACGCATGTGGGGCAATATGAACCAGCCCAATCATGTGGCGTCATATCTTGCATTTGGCATGGCGGCGAGCGCGTTTTTGGCGCAGCGATATCGCTACACGCGGTGGCTGCTCGCGGTCGTCGTGCTTCTATTCTTGTTTGGGCTATCCCTGACATTCTCTCGCATGTCATGGCTGCATATCATCGTGGTCGGCGGCTTGACGGGGCTCGTATGGACGTCCGATCTGCGTGGCTGGCGCCGCTGGATGGTGGCGTGTTTGCCAATCGTCCTGCTGACGGTGACATACCAACTCTGCAATTGGTTGGTTGACTACGGCAACACGCTATGGCATCTCGGGTTGCCAGGATCGATAGGGGAGCGCTTTGCAGAGGGCACGGGGAGAGCCCAGTTGTGGATGCATGCATGGCGTATGTTCCTCGCTCATCCATGGCTGGGCGGTGGATGGGGCGACTATGCTTGGAATCAGTTTGTACAGACCGACGTGCTTGGCCCGGTCGTGATGTCACTGAATGCACACAACATCGTGCTGGATCAACTGGCCAAGGTCGGCTTGCTTGGTTTGCTTGCCATAGTAGTACCCGTGCTTGGCTTCGTATGGAGTCTGCGGAAGCGCCGGATGACGCCGGACTTGGCATTTCTGCTTTCCATCGCTGCGGTTATGCTCGTGCATTCGATGTTGGAGTATCCGCTGCACTACCTGTTCTTCCTGCTTCCGCTCGCCTTTGCCCTGGGCTATGCCGACGAACGCGATTTGCCGGCACCGTCAAGCGGTATGGCTTTCGTGTCTACTGCTGTGATTTCCATAGGTGGTGTCGCGCTGATGGCGCATCTGTGGGGTGACTACAAGGCCGTGGAGCGGCTTCATTACGCGCCGGAGGGGGCACAGAAGGAGCTTGCCAGGTATAGCAAGCATGGGCCAACGTTGTTGCTGCCTTTCGAGAATCTCGCGATTGCGATTCAGTGGAACGTCACCCAGGAGATGGCGTCATCTCTGGAGAAGCTCGAGTTCCACGCCATGCAGTTCTATCCCGGATCGCTCACGGTTCAACGCTATGTGCTTGCACTTGCGTATCTTGGGAGGGCCGATGAAGCCATGGTGTACGCGCGTCGTATGCGTGCCAGCTATCCGGCCGACTACGCAACGCAGACTTGGATTCTCAAGCAAGCCTGTGAGAAGCAGGGGGATGGCAGGCTGAAGACGCTTTGTACTCGGCTCAAATCCGAAAATCTGCTCGTATCAACGATGAAACCATCGGCTGAAAAAGCGCCTGCCGCGTCGCAATAATTGAAGCGCCCTTTGGGCGCTTTCTTATTGGGAAGAATTAAAAATCGTTGCGCCTTGCATGGAGTTTCATCGACTCGCTTAGTCTTCTCCCTCTCAAATGCTGAAAGAAATCGGCAATTGAAAATCCGAAACAACGATAGAGGAGAAGTCAATGCGTCTGAAGAGCAATGCAGGCAAGCGAGCCCAAGCGGGCTTTACCCTGATCGAACTCATGATCGTCATCGCGATCGTTGGCATTTTGGCCGCGATCGCCGTGCCCGCATACCAAGACTACGTTACGCGCTCGCGCGTGACTGAAGGGCTGACATTGGCCTCGACTGCCAAGACGTTGGTCTCCGAAAACGCTATTGCAGGTGTATCGCTTGACCAAGGCTATGCCTCCGATACCAAGGCGACGAAGAATGTTCAGGCGGGTGGAATTACGATTGAGGCATCGACGGGGGAAATCACCATTGCCTATGCGAGCAACGTCGTTCCGGATGGTGAAAACACCGTTGTTTTAAAACCAACGGCGAACGATGTCGCTTTGAGCAGCGGCAAGCGACCTATCGGTCCAATTCGTTGGGATTGCTACGCAAAGGGTGCCCAAATTCGTGCGGGGTCCGACGAGTTGAAGGGCGCACCGACACTTGCGGCCAACCTGACCCCCTCGGAATGCCGCTGATCCGGTAAACGCAAGCAAAAGAGCGTCGCAAAGACGCTCTTTTTTTTGAGGCGAGGGATCCACTACACCGCCACCCAATCCCCCGACTTCCCCCCATGCTTTTCCAGTAGCCGCACATCCCCAATCACCATCCCCCGATCCACAGCCTTGCACATATCGTAGATCGTCAGCAGCCCCACCTGCACCGCAGTCAGCGCTTCCATTTCCACGCCGGTCTGTCCACGCGTCTCGGCACGAACGGTGCAGCGGACGGTTTGCTCAGCCTCATCCAGCACAAACTCCACCCCCACCTTCGTCAACGCCAGCGGATGACACAATGGAATCAAATCCGACGTCCGCTTGGAGCCCTGGATGGCCGCAACGCGCGCAATCCCGAGCACATCGCCTTTCTTGGCGTTGCCGTCGCGCACCAGCGCAAACGTCTCGGGCAGCATGCGGATCGTGCCGGTGGCGACGGCCACCCGGTGGGTAACGGCCTTGTCGCCGACGTCGACCATATGGGCTTGTCCGGCGGAATCGAAGTGGGTGAGTTGCGACATGAGTGACAGCGCGTTTTGCGGGGCAGGGTACGAAGCGTTTTATGATAGCAAGCACCCGGCTCGCGGCGATGTAGCCGCGCTGATTCCGCTCTCCGTGCTTTCCGTATGACGCTTTCACTTTTTCGGCCGCGCGTCCGCAAGCTGACGGCTGCTGTGCTGTTGTCGACATGGCTGGCGCCGCTGCCATTGCCCGTGCTGGGCCAGGCGGTGGCGTCCGCGCCTGCGGCCTCGGTCAACCCGGGCTTAGGTTCCGCTGCCGATCAGGTGCAAAGCAACCTGAATCGCAGCGTGCAGATCGGCCGCCAATCGCCGTATTTGCCGAAGGAGCCGACTGTTATTGACGCGCCGACGTACGAGTTGCCCGATATGGGTGATCCGTCGACGGCGTCGTTGTCGCCCGAGATGGAGCGCCGCCTGGGCGACCGTGTGATGCGCCAGATACGCCGCGATCCGGACTTCGTGCCCGACCCGCTGATCACCGATTACCTCAATACCATTGGCTACAAGCTGATCGATGCGGCGCGCCGTCAGCACGTGGCGGGCAGCACGTCGGCGTCGAGCTTTGAGCTGTTCGCCGTGCGTGATCCGGGAATCAATGCGTTTGCGTTGCCGGGCGGCTACATCGGCGTGAACACGGGTACGTTGGTCGCGACCGAGAGTGAATCGGAGCTGGCCTCGGTGCTCGGTCACGAAATCGGGCACGTGCTGCAGCGCCATATTGCGCGCGGCATCGATAAATCCGGCGAGTCGATGTGGATTGCGCTGGCGTCGATTCTGTTGGCCGGTCTGGCAGCCACCAAAAGCGGTGACGCCGCGCAGGCGCTGGCGATGGGCGGGCAGGCGGCGGCAGTGTCGAACCAGCTCGCCTTCTCGCGCGGCGCGGAGCGCGAGGCAGACCGCGTAGGCTTCACGCTGCTTACCGGCGCTGGCTACAACCCGGACGGCATGCCGGACTTCTTTCGTCGTCTGCAGCGCGTGACAAACATTGCCGATACCGGCGTGATTCCCGGTTATGCCCGCACCCACCCGCTGACCGGCGAACGTATCGCCGACATGGAGGACCGCGCACGAGGCTTGCCGCATCCGCGCCAGCCGCGTCGGCCAGAATTTGGTTTTGCGAAGGTGCGCGCGCGCGTGCTGCAGGAAACGTCCACAAGCGCTTATATCGACGTGCGTAATGCGATGCGCTCGCAATTGTCGTCGGCACCGGATGCGCCCGTCGAGAAGCGCGCGGCGCTCTGGTACGGCGTGGCCGTCGCCAACCAGATGGCCGGGCGGCTGGATGACGCTGAGCAGGCGCTGCAGGAGGCGCGACGCCTGTACGGCAACATTCCCGGCATCACGTCGGGCAGCGTCGAGCTGGATGTGACGGCCATCGAGTTGGCACGCGCTCGTGACCGTGCATCCGAAGCGCTGACGTTGGCACGCGCGGCGCTCGTTGCGTATCCGCTGTCACGCGCGGTGGGCATCACCTATGCGCAAACGCTGCTGACGGCCGGCCGGGCCGATGACGCGATTCCGTATCTGAAAGACAAGACCCGCGAAGACACCACCCAGCCGATCTGGTGGGACATGCTCGCCCGTGCCTATGCCGACAAGGGCAAGCGCGTTGAGCAGCATCGTGCGCTGGCGGAGAAATACGCGCGGGATGGGGCGTGGGGATCGGCAGTGGAGCAACTGAAGCTCGCCCGCGATGCGGGAGATGCGGATTTCTACACGCTATCCGAAGTGGATGCGCGCCTGCACCAGATGGAACGTCAATACCGGGAAGAGAAGGCGGAAGACAAGGCGTTGCCGAAGTAGGGCGGGTGGGCCAGCGGGCGCTATTCCGCGGGCCGGGTCACGAAGCCATAGCGCTTTGCAACCTCCGTGCTCGCAATTGGCTCAATGTCGAACGTCCGATCCCCCAGCGTCAACGTACCCAGTGCGGCTCCGCATGCGTCTCCGTGCCATTGGGCCAAGGATGAGAACGGCTCCAGGTCATGATCGTGCAGCAGCGCAATCGTCTCTTCTGCTTCGCAGCCGCCCACGCGGCCCGAGAGCAGCACGCTGCCTTGTTCATCGACAAAACAGTCGCCGGGTGAGAATGCGGCGCCGGTGGTTGTGGTGAACGCTGGCGGCGCGCCGTCGGCTGACAGCCGCACCACCCACGGCGTGTAATCGAGTCCGACAAACACTCGCTGCGGCCCGTTCTGGAAGAACCAGCGCCCCGCATCGTCATGCGCATAGTTGCGCACGATGAAATCGACGAGCGCCGCGTGGCGGATCGGCTCACCGGATAGGTTGTTGGCCTGCGCATATTCGTTGCGCATGCGCCATTGGCCCCGCCGATCCAGCGCCAGCCAGCCAAAGCAATTCGGCACGTTCGGCCACTTGGCCATGGCCTGGCGGACGATGTCATCCATGGGCGTCTTCCGCGTTGGTTTGGCGGCCCAAAACGTCATCGAAAAAGCGCAGGACGCGGGCGGGCATCCAGTCGACGCGGCCTGTTTTGCCATGGCGCACCAGGAAACCGACATGGCCGCCGTGCAGCGGCTGGTCCAGCGTGATGTCGGGTGACACGTCGGCGGGGCCGGGCAGGTGCTGTCCGGGCAGGAACGGATCGTTGCGAGCGTTCAGCACCAGCGCGGGCACGCGTACCTCGCGCAGCACGGGTTTGGATGAAGCGCGTGTCCAGTAGTCGAGCACGTCGCGAAAACCGTGCAGCGGGGCGGTGACAAGATTGTCGAACTGCCCCAGCGTGCGCGTGGCCATCATGGCGGCGCGGTCGTACAGGCCTGGGTGCTGGTCGAGCTTGGCGTTGGCCTTGTCCTTGAGCGTGCGCAGGAACATGCGCGTGTAGACCATGTTGAAGCCCTTGGACAACGCTGCGCCGCCCGCTCGCATGTCCAGCGGCGCAGACACCGTCGCAACCGCGCTCACGTAGCGCGCATCGGTACCATGTTCGCCCAGGTAGCGCAGCAGCGCGTTGCCGCCCAGCGAGATGCCGACGACCAGCAGCTTGCGGCCCTGCGGCTGGCAAACCGTCCGATAAAGGCGTTCGAGGATCCACGCGATCTCAGCGCCGTCTCCACAGTGATACATGCGCGGCGCAAGGTTCATCTCGCCCGAGCAACCGCGAAAGTGCGGAATGACCCCCAGCCAGCGGCGCGCGCGCAGCGCATCCATCAGCAGCCGCGCGTAATGGCTGCGCGAATCGCCCTCCAGGCCATGAAACATGACGACGAGCGGCGCGTGCGCATCCGTTTCATGCGTGGTCCAGTCGAGGTCGATGAAGTCGTGGTCGGGCGTGTCCCAGCGTTCGCGCCGATACGTAATGCGCGGAAAGCGCCACAGGCGCGCGGGCACGATCGTCTGCGCGTTGCCGCCGATCAGCCACCACGGCGAGCGGAACGCATGCGGCTCGAACGACCCTGCAAGCAGGGCGCCCAGATTCAGTTCAAGGGGAGTGGCGTGGCGAGACGGGTGGGTCATCGAGAGAGACGGCAGCCACGCCAAGCGCGGCAGCTTAGTGCAGAGAGTGCGTAACGCTGGCGATGGAGGCGGCCACGCGTTCTTCGGCGGCCTGGCTGGAATGCACGTGGGCGATACGCCAGCCTTCGTGGTTCTGCATCAGTACGTACGTCGTGTGCACGTACAGGTCGGCCTCGGTGGCGGTGGCCGAGAAGCGTAGCGCTTCCGTGGCTTCGAAGATCGATACGCCCAGCGACGAATGCACCTGCTGCGAGAGGCATTCGATCCAGACCGGGTTCTTCTCGACCAGCGCATCAAGGCAGCCGCGCAGTTGCTCGTGGCCGTTCAGGCGCTGGCCATCCGGCAGGATGAAGCTCACCGAGTCCTCATCGAGCCACAGCTTGAGCGCGCCATCGGCATCGCGGCGCTTGAGCGCATCGCGATAGGCTTCGAGGATGTCCTCGGCGGCTTCGAACAGGCGGGCAAATCGTGGCATGGCGGTGAACGTTAAGGAGAGCGTATTACTGCGGCTGCAGCAGCCGGCGCAATTCATGAAACACCATCTCGGGACCGATGTCGCGCAGGCAGCGCAAGTGGCCCAGCGGGCATTCGCGCGCAAAGCACGGGCTGCACTCCAGATGGAGCCACATGATACTCGCAGCGGGCGACAGCGGCGGCGTGTGGCGCGGGTCGCTGGAGCCGAATACGGCCACCTGTGGGCGCCCTAGGGCGGCGGTCACGTGCATCAGGCCGGAATCGTTGCAGATGGCGGCTTCGGCGCGGGCGAGCAGCTCGATGGCTTCGTCCAGCGAGGTCTCGCCGCACAGGTTGCGCACGAACGGCGCGCGCTCGACGATGGCGTTGGCCATCTCGCGGTCCTTGCCCGAACCGAGCGCGACGATCTGCGCATACGGGAACGAGCGGCGCAGCATCTGCGCAAGCTCTGCAAAGTGTTCGGCAGGCCAACGCTTGGCGGGGCCGTATTCCGCGCCCGGGCAGAAGGCAATCAGCCGCGCGTTGCCCGGAATGCCGAACTTGGCCGAGGTGGCGGCCACCCGCTGCACATCAATGTCGAGCTTGGGGTCGGGCAGGGTGTCGGGCAGCTTGGCGTGGGGCTTGAAAGCCAGCGCCGCGTAGTGCTGCACCATCGGCGGACGCGCGTTCTTGGGCGGATTCGGATAGCGCACGTTCAGCACGCCCAGGCGCGACTCGCCCTTGTAGCCGATGCGCAGCGGAATGCCGGCCAGCCACGGGATCAGCGCGCTCTTGAACGAGTTCGGCAGCACGTACGCTGCGTCAAAGGTTTCGCCTTTGAGCTGCTGGGCGAACATCGTGCGGCTGCCGAGCTGCAGCTTGCCGTGGGCGAGTTCGGTCGGCAGCACGCGCGCGATCTCGGGCATGCGCGCGAGCACGGGCGCGACCCATTTTGGGGCGATGGCGTGGATCTGCGCGCGCGGGTGCCGCGCCTTGAGCTGCGCGAACAGCGGCTGCGCCATCAGCGCATCACCGATCCAATTGGGGGCGACGACGAGAATCTTGCGCATCATCGAATCGCCTGGCGAGCGCGGCGACCGGTGTACTGCAGGTGAATCGGGCTCAATGGTGGCCCTTCAGTTCAACGCCGGGGGCCAGCTTGTAGACGGTGCCGCAGTATGGGCACTTGGCCTCGCCGGTGTCAGCGATGTCGAGGAACACGCGCGGGTGGTAGTTCCAGGCCGGCGTTTTGGCGGTCGGGCAATGCAGCGGCAGGTCGTCTGCGCCGATTTCGATCGTGGGTGCGGTTTGCGAGGTCATGGTGAGTGAGGAGTGCCGGCGCGGTCTGAGCAGGTCAGCCACACCGTGATATGGGCCGCAGGTTCAAAAACCGACAAAAGCGAAATTGTAAGGGGTGGGCGCAGGCACGCCAACGCAGATTGTTGCAGTGCGTGGCGCCCGGCACGAATCGTTTCGTAGGGCGGGGCGCACGCGCATCGCCGTTAAGCGGATGCTTAACATCAAAAGTATAATCACGTGTTTCCTACGAGCCACCCATGTCGCCCCCGACGTTCCTGCGCGCCCGCGCTGCCGGTTGTCCCCGTCCGGTTGATCAAAAAGAGTCTGATTCGCCACTTTTGGGGGCGCTATGGCGCTAGTTCGCTGGGCGGCTGCGTTGCAGCGCCGCTGGGAAGCGATCGATCCGGCCGAACGTGCGGGCTTCTTTGCCGGCGTGCGAGCTTACATGCCGTCGATGCCGCCGGTGCTCGCCTGGGGGCTGGTGACCGGCGTGGCGATGAGCAAATCGGTGCTGACCATCCCGCAGGCCATCGGCATGACGATCTTCGTATATGCCGGGTCATCGCAGTTGGCGGTGCTGCCGCTGCTGGCGGCGGGGTTGCCGATCTGGACGGCGTTGCTGACGGCGTTCATCGTGAATGTGCGCTTCATCATCTTTAGCGCGGGGCTGATGCAGCATTTCGGGCACCTGCCGTTCATGCGGCGCGTGGTCCTGGGCGTGTTCAACGGCGATCTGCCGTTCGTGCTGTTCACCCAGCAGTACCCCTCGGCCGCGCCGCAGGCGGGCAAGGAGGGCTATTACTGGGGCATGGTCCTGCTGAGCTTCGTTGGCTGGCAGGTGTCGTCCATCGTGGGCATCGTCGCGGCGAGCCTGTTTCCTGACGCGTGGGGCCTGGCGTTGGCCGGGACGCTCGCGCTGATTCCTGTCATGGTGTCGACCATTCGTAGCCGTGCCACCCTCATGGCGGTGGCTGTGGCGGCGGTGCTGGCTCTGGTTGCCTTCAGGCTGCCGTATCGATTGAGTCTGGTGATTGCAGTGACCGGCGCGATGGCTGCCGGCCTGGCTGCGGACGAAGCCGCCGCGCGCCTGCAGTGGCAACGCCGCCGCGCCGCGCGTGTTGCAGCCGAAGAGGACGACGCATGAGCGCACTCGAAATCTGGCTGGTGATTGCCGGGATGACCGTGGTGACGATCGTCACGCGTTCGCTGTTCCTGATCGTGGGCAACCGCATGACCCTGCCCACCCGCGTGCAGCACGCGCTGCGCTTTGCGCCCGCTGCCGCGCTCGTCGCCATCGTCTTGCCCGACCTGCTCTGGAATCAGGGGCACTTCGACGCGAGCTGGACCAACCCGCGCCTGATGGCCGGCGTTGCAGCCACCGCTTTCTATGTGGCAACGCGGCGCATGCTCGGCATGATCTTCGTCGGCATGGGCGTCTTTACCGTGCTGCGTCTCTGGGGATGAACATGCCGGGCTCCAATCGCAACGGCGCGATCTTCGCGTTTCTGGCCTACACGATGTGGGGCCTGTTTCCGCTGTACTTCAAGCTGCTCAAGGCGGTGTCGCCGGTGGAGATTCTTTCGCACCGCGTGATCTGGTCGTTGGCGGTGATGGTGGTGATTCTGCTCGTGAAACGGCACTGGGCGTGGCTTTGGGCGCTGCGCACGCAGCCGCGTGTCGTGGCGCGCTACGCGGCCAGCACCAGCCTGTTGGCCGCCAACTGGCTGACCTACATCTGGGCCGTCAACCACGACCACGTGATCGACGCCAGCTTGGGCTACTTCATCAATCCGCTGGTGGTGGTAATGCTGGCGCTGCTGGTGCTCGGCGAGCGGCTGCGGCCAGTGCAGTGGGTGTCGGTAGCCCTGGCGGCGGCAGGCGTGGCGTGGCTGACCTGGCAGGCCGGCACGCTGCCTTGGATTGCTCTGGCGCTGGCATTTTCGTTTGGGTTCTACGGCTTGCTGCGCAAGACTTCGCCGCTGGGCGCGCTGGAAGGGCTGACGCTGGAGACGCTACTGCTGTTTCCGCTGGCGCTGGCCTATCTCGGCTGGCTGGCTTCGCAGCATCAGAATGCCTTCCTGGCCGCATCGCCGGGCACGCAGTTGCTGCTGGCACTGGCCGGCCCGCTGACGGCGCTGCCTCTGCTGCTGTTTGGCGCCGGCGCGCGGCGTATTCCGCTGTCGCTGTTGGGTTTGCTGCAATACGTGAGCCCGACGCTGCAGTTGCTGCTGGGCGTTTGGCTCTACAACGAGCCGTTTGCGGGCCCCAAGGTGGCGGGCTATGTGCTCATCTGGGCAGGTCTTGCCGTGTATTCGGCCGAAGGCTGGATGCGGCTGCGCCGTCGCACGCCGGTGCCGGCATAGTCCCCGCCAATCGGCCTCGGCAAGACGGTCGAGCCGGGAAGGTTCGGCCGAGAAACGCACGTTTTGACCAGGCGCATCGGGTAAAATTGTCGTTTTCCGCGATTTCTTCCGTAGCTGCCATGCCCCACGTCCTGCGTCTGTCCGATCTCATCTCCGAAGGAAAGCTTGCCGGTAAGCGCGTGTTCATCCGCGCCGACCTCAACGTGCCGCAAGACGATGCCGGCAACATCACCGAAGACACGCGCATCCGCGCATCCGTGCCGGCCGTCAAAGCCGCGCTGGACGCGGGTGCGGCCGTCATGGTCACTTCGCATCTGGGCCGCCCGACCGAGGGCGAATTCAAGCCCGAAGATTCGCTCGCGCCGGTTGCCAAGCGCCTGTCCGAGCTGCTAGGCCGTGACGTGAAACTCGTCCAGAACTGGGTCGACGGCGTGGATGTCGCGCCCGGCCAGGTCGTGCTGCTGGAAAACTGCCGTGTGAACAAGGGCGAGAAGAAGAACAGCGACGAACTGGCCCAGAAGATGGCCAAGCTGTGCGATGTCTACGTCAACGACGCCTTCGGCACTGCCCACCGCGCGGAAGCCACCACCCACGGTATCGCCAAGTTTGCGCCCGTCGCCTGCGCCGGTCCGCTGCTGGCCGCCGAACTGGATGCGCTGGGCAAGGCGCTGGGTCAGCCGGCACGCCCGCTGGTCGCCATCGTGGCCGGCTCGAAGGTTTCGACCAAGCTGACTATCCTGAAGTCGCTGGCTGACAAGGTGGACAACCTGATCGTGGGGGGCGGCATTGCCAACACGTTCATGCTGGCTGCCGGCCTGAAGATCGGCAAATCGCTGGCGGAAGCCGACTTGGTGGGCGATGCAAAGGCCATCATTGAGATGCTGGCAGCACGTGGCGCATCGGTGCCCATCCCGGTCGACGTGGTGTGCGCCAAGGAATTCAGCGCTACCGCGGCCGCGACCGTCAAGGATGTGGCGGATGTGGCGGACGACGACATGATCCTCGATATCGGCCCCAAGACGGCTGCCCAACTGGCCGAGCAACTGAAGACAGCCGGCACCATCGTCTGGAACGGCCCGGTCGGCGTGTTCGAGTTCGACCAGTTCGGCAATGGCACCAAGGTGCTGGCCGAGGCGATTGCTGCCTCGTCGGGTTTCTCGATTGCGGGCGGCGGCGACACGCTGGCTGCCATCGCCAAGTACAACATCGCCGACAAGGTGGGCTATATCTCCACCGGCGGCGGTGCGTTCCTCGAATTCCTGGAAGGCAAGACGCTGCCGGCCGTCGAAATCCTGGAGCAACGCGCGCAGAGCCAGACCGCTGTGGCTTGAGCGCAAGCGCCGCGAACATCCCCACCACAACAACGAGACACCGCCGCCCATGACCCGTGCTACCAAGATCGTCGCAACGCTCGGCCCCGCGTCCAGCACGCAGGAAGTCCTGACCCGCATGATCGCCGCGGGGGTGGACGTGGTGCGGCTGAACTTCTCGCACGGCGCGGCGCAAGATCACATCGATCGTGCGCAGCTTGTGCGCGAAGTGGCGCGTTCGGTGGGCCGCGAGGTGGCCATCATGGCCGACCTGCAGGGTCCGAAGATCCGCGTCGGCAAGTTCGAGAGCGGCAAGATCACGCTCGAACCGGGTGATCGCTTTACGCTCGACGCCCGCTGCGAACTGGGCAACCAGGAGCGCGTCGGTCTCGACTACAAGGAACTGCCGCGCGACGTTGGCCCGGGCGATCTGCTGCTGCTCAACGACGGGCTGATCGTGCTGCAGGTCGAGCGCGTGGTGGGTGAAGAGATTGAGACCATCGTCAAGATCGGCGGAGATCTGTCCAACAACAAGGGCATCAACCGCCAGGGCGGCGGGCTGTCGGCGCCGGCGCTGACCGCCAAGGACATGGAAGACATCAAGACCGCGATGGCGCTGGGCGCCGATTACGTTGCGGTCAGCTTCCCCAAGAACGCGACCGACATGGAAATGGCGCGCCAGCTGGCCGCCGTGGCAGGCGCGCCGCACAACCACAAGACGCGCATGATCGCCAAGATCGAGCGTGCTGAGGCCATCCGCCCCGGCGTGCTCGAAGAGATCCTGGCCGCTTCCGACGGCATCATGGTCGCGCGTGGCGACCTGGCGGTGGAAGTGGGCAACGCGGCTGTGCCAGCGCTGCAGAAGCGCATGATCAAGCTGGCCCGCGAAAACAACAAGCTGGCCATCACCGCCACGCAGATGATGGAATCGATGATCGTCAACCCGGTGCCGACGCGCGCCGAGGTGTCGGACGTCGCAAACGCCGTGCTCGACGGCACCGATGCGGTGATGCTGTCGGCGGAAACCGCTGCCGGGCGCTACCCGGTCGAGACCATCGAGGCCATGGCTGCCATCTGTTTGGAAGCCGAGAAGTCGCAATCCGTGCACCTGGACACTGACTTCCTCGACCAGACTTTCAGCCGCATTGACCAGTCGATTGCCATGGGGGCGCTGTTCACGGCGCACCATCTGCAGGTCAAGGCGATTGCCGCGCTTACCGATTCCGGCGCCACGGCGCTGTGGATGAGCCGCCACGGCATCAACATCCCCATTTATGCGATGACGCCCAACGTGGCCTCGCAGCGCAAGATGGCCCTGTACCGCAACGTGCAGTCGCTGCCGCTGGCCAACAGCGCCGACCGTGACGAAGCCCTGCACCAGGCCGAAGAACTGCTGGTCGCGCGTGGCGTCGTGCAGCGTGGCGACTTCATCGTCCTGACCGTCGGCGAGCCGATGGGTCAGGCCGGCGGCACCAACACGCTCAAGATTGTTCGCGTCGGCATGCACTGACGCCCACGACGGAACGCCGTTTGCTACGTCTACCAGACGCCCACGGGTTCCTGAGACCGAATACAGATCGATCCATAGGAGAAAACCATGCCACTCGTCTCGATGCGCCAACTGCTGGACCACGCCGCTGAAAACGGCTACGGCCTGCCGGCATTCAACGTGAACAATCTGGAGCAAGTCCAGGCTGTGATGGAAGCTGCCAAGGAAGCCGGCGCACCGGTCATCCTGCAGGCCAGCGCAGGCGCCCGCAAATACGCCGGCGAATCGTTCATCAAGCACCTGATCCAGGCCGCCGTCGAGGCTTATCCGGAGATTCCGCTGGTCATGCACCAGGATCACGGCCAAAGCCCGGCAATCTGCCAGGGCGCCATCGACCTGGGCTTCGGCTCGGTCATGATGGACGGCTCGCTGCGCGAAGACGGCAAGACCCCGGCTGATTTCGACTACAACGTCGACGTGACGCGCCGCGTGGTCGAGATGGCCCACAAGGTTGGTGTGACCGTTGAAGGCGAACTCGGCTGCCTGGGCTCGCTGGAGACCGGTATGGCCGGCGAGGAAGATGGCCACGGCGCGGAAGGCAAGCTCGACCACTCGTCCCTGCTGACCGACCCGGAAGAGGCTGCCCAGTTCGTCAAGGCGACCCAACTGGACGCCCTGGCCATTGCCATTGGCACCAGCCACGGCGCCTACAAGTTCACGCGCAAGCCTACCGGCGACATCCTGGCGATCAGCCGCGTGAAGGAAATCCACGCGCGCATCCCGAACACCCACCTGGTGATGCACGGCTCGTCGAGCGTGCCGCAAGAACTGCTGGCTATCATCAACCAGTACGGCGGCAAGATGAAGGAAACCTACGGCGTGCCCGTCGAGGAAATCCAGGAAGCCATCAAGTACGGCGTGCGCAAGATCAACATCGACACCGACATCCGTCTGGCAATGACGGGCGCGGTGCGTAAGTTCCTGGCCGAAAACCCGGACAAGTTCGATGCCCGCGAATGGCTCAAGCCCGCTCGCGAAGCCGCCAAGCAAGTCTGCAAGGCGCGCTATATCGAGTTCGGCTGCGAAGGTCAGGCTGGCAAGATCAAGCCGATCGGCCTGTCTGTGATGGCGCAGAAGTACCAAAGCGGCGATCTGGCGCAAGTGGTGCAATAAGCATTTCGCGTCACATCTGGCAAACGGCTGGCACTGCGCCAGCCGTTTTGCATTGCATGGGCCACGTATAATGCTGGCCTTCCACGTTTTCTTATCTCCTCTCGGGTTCCGCCGTGTCCGCCACCCCCGCATCCTCCGCCCTTTACGAATCGTCGATCACCAGCCTGCCGTTGCTCGGCCGTGGCAAGGTGCGCGAGAACTACGCTGTCGGCGACGACAAGCTGCTGATGGTCACCACCGACCGCCTCTCGGCGTTTGACGTGATTCTCGGCCAGCCGATTCCGGACAAGGGCCGTGTGCTCGCGCAGATGTCGGATTTCTGGTTCAACAAGCTGCGCCACATCGTGCCGACGCACGAGACGGGCATCGCCCCGGAAACCGTGGTGGCTCCGAATGAAGTCGACCAGGTGCGCGGCCGCGCCATCGTGGTCAAACGCCTGAAGCCGATCCTGGTGGAAGCCGTGGTGCGCGGCTACCTGGCCGGCAGCGGCTGGAAGGATTACCAAGCCACCGGCGCCGTCTGCGGCGTGCATCTGGCCCCCGGCCTGCAGAACGCGCAGAAGCTGCCCGAGCCGATCTTCACCCCCGCCGCCAAGGCCGAGATGGGTGAGCACGACGAGAACATTTCCTTCGATGAAGTCGAGCGCCGCATCGGCCCCGACCTCGCCGCGCAGATCCGCGACGTGAGCATCCGCCTGTACAAGGAAGCCTCCGACTTTGCTGCCACGCGCGGCATCATCATCGCCGACACCAAGTTCGAATTCGGTCTGGATGAGAACGGCACGCTCACGCTGATGGACGAGGCGCTCACCGCAGATTCGTCGCGCTTCTGGCCGGCCGATTCGTACCAGGTCGGCACGAACCCGCCGTCGTTCGACAAGCAGTTCGTGCGCGATTGGCTCGAAGCGGTGCGCATCGACGGCAAACCGTGGCCGAAGACTGCGCCGGCGCCGCAACTGCCCGCCGACGTGATCGAAAAGACCGCCGACAAGTACCGCGAAGCACTGACCCGCCTGACCGGCGAATCGCTGCGCTGAACAAGGAGCGATGACGATGACCGCACAGCAATCCGCTCCGCTCGTTGGCGTGGTGATGGGCTCCAGCTCCGACTGGGAAGTGATGCGCCACGCCGTCGACATGCTCACGCAGTTCGGCATTCCGTTCGAGGCGCAGGTTGTTTCTGCGCACCGTATGCCGGACGACATGTTCCGTTACGCCGAAGCCGCACGCAGCCGTGGTTTGCGCGCCATCATCGCCGGCGCGGGCGGAGCAGCCCACTTGCCGGGCATGATCGCCGCTAAGACGATCGTGCCGGTGTTCGGCGTGCCGGTGCCGTCCAAGTACCTGCGCGGCGAAGATTCGCTGCTCTCCATCGTGCAGATGCCCAAGGGCATTCCGGTGTCGACGTTTGCTATTGGCGAGGCCGGTGCGGCCAACGCAGCGCTGGCTGCCATCGCGACGATCGCCACCACCGACTCGGCCCTTGCCGACAAGCTCGAAGCCTTCCGCGCGCAGCAGACCGAAGTCGCGCGCGGCATGACGCTCCCTGTGCACGGCGCTTAAGTAACCTACGACCTGATTCATGGCCGACGACCTGAACCCGCGCCTGGCGCAAGCCCACACCGCGGAATCCCGCGCGCTGAACGTTCCCAACGCGATCCTGCCCGATGCCTGGCTTGGCATGCTCGGCGGTGGCCAGCTCGGCCGCATGTTTACGCACGCCGCACAGGCGATGGGTTACAAGGTCTGCGTGCTCGACCCGGATCCGAACAGCCCTGCCGGCACCATCGCAGAGCGCCATCTGTGCGCTGGCTATACCGATGAAGCCGCATTGGCAGAGATGGCTGCGCTGTGCCCGGCCGTCACCACTGAATTCGAAAACGTGCCGGCCATGGCGCTCGATCGCCTGGAGCAACTCGGTGCGTTCGTTGCGCCGCGTGCCAACTGCGTATCGATCGCGCAGAACCGCATCGCCGAGAAAAAGTTCTTCGCGCTGTGCGCCGCACGCACAGGCATCCACCCCGCACCGAGCTGGGTGATTGAACACGAAGCCGATATCGAACAACTGCCCGCCGACCTGCTGCCCGGCATCCTGAAGATCGCCCGCATGGGCTACGACGGCAAGGGCCAGGCGCGTGTCGCAACGGTTGAAGAGCTGCGCGCGGCCTGGGCGGCCATGCAGCACGTGCCGTGCGTGCTGGAGAAGATGCTGCCGCTGGCGTACGAGGTGTCGGTGCTGGCCGCGCGCGGCGCCGATGGCACGACCGCCACTTGGCCGCTTGCCGAGAACGAGCACCGTGACGGCATCCTGTTTTCAACGACCATGCCCTCGCGCAGCGTGTCGGATGACATTGCCACGCGCACACGTGCCGCCGCGGCGATGATCGCCGAAGAAATGGGCTACGTCGGCGTGCTGTGCATCGAGTTCTTCGTGCTGCAGGATGGCTCTCTGGTCGCCAACGAAATGGCGCCGCGTCCGCATAACTCCGGCCACATCACCATGGACGTGTGCGAGACCAGCCAGTTCGAGCAGCAGGTGCGTGCCATGGCACGCCTGCCGCTGGGCAGCACGCGGCAGCACTCGCCGGGGCGCATGCTGAATGTGCTGGGCGACGTGTGGTTCGAATACGGTCTCGAGCGCACGCCTGCGTGGCACGAAGTGATGCGCCACAGCGGTGCGAAGGTCCACCTGTACGGCAAGGCGGATGCGCGCCCGGGCCGCAAGATGGGTCACGTGAATTGCGTCGGCACCTCGCCGGAAGTGGTGGACGAAGCATTCCGCCATGCCGCGCACGTGCTCGGCCTGCAGCCCGCCTAAAGACGAGTCGCCCATGCCGCATCGGACCAAAACGCCCTACACCATGCCTTCCGCCGAACGCCTTGATGAGGCTGCGCGCAGGCTGGAGGCGGGCGAGCTGGTCGCCTTCCCGACCGAGACCGTGTACGGACTCGGCGCCGATGCCGAAAGCCCGCAGGCCATCGCCAAGATCTATGCGGCCAAGGGCCGTCCGTCCGATCACCCCGTGATCGTGCACGTGGTCGACGGCGCCGATATTTCCTATTGGGCCGACGATGTGCCCGGCATCGCGCTCCAACTCATCGAAGCCTTCTGGCCGGGGCCGCTCACGCTGATCCTGAAACGTGCGCCGCACATTCCCGCGGCCGTGGCGGGCGGGCAGGACAGCATCGGGCTTCGTTGCCCATCGCACCCGGTGGCGCAGGCGTTGCTCTCGCGCTTCAAGCGCGGGCGCGGCGGCATTGCAGCGCCGTCGGCCAACAAGTTCGGCCAGGTCAGCCCGACCACCGCGCAGCACGTGCGAGACGAATTCGGCGATGCCGTGTTCGTGCTCGAAGGCGACGGCGTGGATGTGGGCATCGAATCGACCATCATCGATCTTTCGCGGCTGGATCAAGGCATTGGCCCCGTGCTGCTGCGCCCGGGCGCCATCACGCCCGAAGACATCGAGCGCGTGACCGGCGAAGTGCCGGCGCTTCCCGATGCCGCTGCGCCGCGTGCTTCCGGCACGTTGAAGGCGCACTACGCGCCGCGTACGCCATTGCATCTGCTATCGGCTGCCGATGTGCCCGCGCGCTTGGCTGCGCTGCCCGCGGACAAGCGCATCGTGTGGCTCGGTGCCCCCGTGGCACTGCGTGACGGCTGCGATCAGCGCGTCGCCCCCGCCACACCTGCCGCCTATGCCAACGCGCTCTACGCGCTATTGCGCGAACTCGACCGCGGCGGCTACGACGCCATTTGGGTGGAAACCCTAGCTGACACGCCCGCCTGGGCGGCCGTCAACGACCGCCTGCGTCGCGCCGCCGCCGCGTTCGAGACGGACCTCTAATTCTTACGGGGTGCGCGTTCGCCGTGCGCCCGGCAACCTCGCTACACTTGGGCGTTGTGTCGTTCCGCGTGCTTCAAACGCGCACGGCGAGGTTACGCACCGCGGCACCACAGACCAAAAAAATTCCACACGGGAGACAGACATCATGAAGTTGCGTCAATGGATGGGCGTCGTCGCATCGGCGGCCCTGGCCTTGAGCCTGGCGGCTTGCGGCGGTGAAAGCGATCAGAGCGGCAACCCCAACGTCGCCAAGGTGCAGCGCATGGTGGTATTCGGCGACAGCCTGAGCGATGCCGGCACCTACACGCCGGCAGCGGCTGCCGTGGGCGGCGGCAAGTTCACCACCAACCCCGGTCCGATCTGGGCGGAAACCGTGGCCGCACAACTCGGTGTGACGCTCACGCCGGCAGTGATGGGTTACGCCACCTCGGTGCAGACCTGCCCGAAACCTGGTTGCTTCGACTACGCGCAAGGCGGCTCGCGCGTGACCGACCCGAATGGCATTGGTCACAACGGTGGCGCCGGGGCGCTCACCTATCCGGTCAAACAGCAACTCGCCAACTTCTACGCGGCCAGCAACAACACGTTCAACGGCAACAACGACGTGGTGTTCGTGTTCGGCGGCAACAACGACATCTTCTACTGGGCTGCCGCCGTCGCGACACCCAACTCGGGTGTGACGCCTGCCATCGCTACCGCACAAGTGCAGCAGGCGGCGACCGATCTGGTCGGTTACATCAAGGACATGATCAGCAAGAACGCGACGCAGCTCTACGTGTTCAACCTGCCTGACAGCAGCCTGACGCCGCAAGGCGTGGCGGGCGGCGCGACAGGCCAGGCACTGCTTCATGCACTGGTGGGCGCGTTCAACACCACGCTGCAAACCGGTCTGGCCGGCACCAGCGCTCGCGTGATCGACTTCAACGCGCAGCTGACGGCCGTCATCCAGAACGGCGCGACGTTCGGGTTCAGCAACACCAGCGTGCCGGCGTGCGATGCGACCAAGATCAACACACTCGTGCCGGGCGCGGGCGGCAGCTCGCTGTTCTGCTCGGCCAACACGCTTGTGGCCACGGGCGCCGATACGTCCTACTTGTTCGCCGACGGCGTGCACCCCACCACGGGCGGTCATCGCCTGATATCGAGCAACGTGCTGCAACGCCTGCTGGCTGACGGTGTGACGCACTGATCGAGCACCACTGAGCAAAACGCCCGCGTGAAGCGGGCGTTTTTGTTTGTAGCGATGTTTTTCCTACTTGGCGTCGGCGGTCGGCAATGTTACGGCCAGGCGGGCCAGCGTGGTCTTGAGCACATCGTTCTGCGGCGACATGGCGAGGCCCTGCCTGAAGCAATCGTGCGCTTCGTCCGCGCGGCCCAGCTTCCAAAGCACTTCGCCCTTGTGCGCGAGGCCTTCCGCGCGTGCTTCGCGTACTGCGTCATCGCTCGCTTCATAGTCGCTGCCGGGTTGCGCGAAGACGGCGATAGAGCGGTCGAACCATGTAAGCGCTTCGTCGTTGCGGCCGAGCCGGTATAGCGCCCAGCCCTTGCTGTCGAGCGCGAATGGGTCGTTCGGGTGCTTGGCCAGATAGGCTTCGATCATCGACAGGCCGCGCTCCACGCGCAGGCCCGCGTCAACAAGTTCGTAGCCGTAGCTGTTGAGGCGGTCTTCCGGCACCGGCTGCAGGTCGAGGGCCAGGTCGATGCGGGCGTCATCACGTTCGGCAATCGCGAGCGACATCAGCTTGCGCGCGATGCGGCTCTGCAAGTCTTCGCTGAGTGTCGCCGCGTTGGCGGTGAGCGTGCCGAGATACTGCGAATAGAGAGCGGGTGCGCCCTGCGAGTTGCTGCTATCGGCGATCGCACGGCCTTCGCCGGCGCACCAGGCATCGTCGGCCGGCGTGAAGGTCACAGTGTTTTCAAGGTGCACGGTGCGCGACTCACGCGATTGCACGTAGGCGGTATAACCACCGGCGCTGGAGTGGCCGCAGACCAGGTATTCGTCCACCACATCGATCAGATACGGATGCCCCTCGATGGGTGCGCCACCGAGCGAATCGACCAGGCGGAACGATTCGCCGAGGTCGCCATTGCCGACGACGGGATTGAGCACCCAGCGTGCCGCCGCGTAATGTTTTGGCAACCGGACCTTGGCCGTACGTCCGGCGCCGTCGGTGGTGCCGAAGATCACGCTGTCGGTTTCACCCGCCTGCGGCGGCTTGCCGGCGATGGTGTGGCCGGGCAGGAACAGGCGGTAGCGCGCGTTGGGCATCGGGCGCCCGGTCGCAGAATCGATGAGCACGAATTGGTGGACCTGTGCGCCGCGCCCGAGAGTGGCATTCGGGGCGACCCAATCACGCGCAGCGACTGGCAGGGCCGAGCAAAAAAATGCCGCGCCAAGCAGCGCGGCCGATAGACGGGAAAGCATGTTGTTGGGAAGGGGCTGGCAAAAAACTGGACGGCCCCATCATAGCCAAGCTGCTTCGCCCGGATGTTAAGAGTGCTTCATATGGATGCGTTGGCCAGTTGCCGTACGGCAAACCGGTACACCGCATCGACGTCGTTCAAATCGAGCACGGCCACGCCTTCAGGCGGCTGCACGGCGTCAGGCGAATCGGTGGCCACCGCCACCACGCCGCCAATTTCTGGCCAAAGCGGCGGTCGCCCCAGCGACGGGCGGAACACTTCGATTTTCGGGAAGGTGCTGCGCTTATAGCCTTCTACGATGACGAGGTCGGTGGCGGGCGAGAGCAGCGCCAGCACGTCATCAAGTTCGGGTTCCACGGCGTTGGTGTATTCGCGCATCAGCACGAGGCGTTCACCGCCCACGAGCACGACTTCGGCGCTGCCGGCTTCGCGCATACGGTACGAATCCTTGCCCGGCGAATCGAGATCGAAGCCGTGATGCGTGTGCTTGATGGCCGCCACGCGCCGCCCGTCGCGCACGAAACGGGCGATGAGCTGCTCGACGAGCGTGGTCTTGCCGCTGCCCGACGTGCCGGTGATGCCCAGTAATGCCTTGCGTGAACTCATCGCGGCGCGCCCTGGTAAATCCATTGCAGCAGTGCGTCGTGTGCAGCCTGGCCGCCGCTGGCGTTCGGGTGGTTGATCATGCTGACCACCACGAAGCGCTCGCCGTTTTCACCTTCCACGTAGCCCGCGATGGCGCGCACGTCGTTGAGCGTGCCGGTCTTGATCTCTGCATTGCCCGCCACCCCAGCCCGTGTCAGGCGGTTGCGCATGGTGCCGTCCACGCCGACGACGGGCAGCGCATCGCGCAGCACGCCGCCGTTCGGGTTGGCATCGGCCTGCTGCAGCAAGCGCCCCATGTTGCGTGCGCTGATGCGCTCGATGCGCGACAGGCCCGAGCCGTTCTCCAGCACCAGCTCCGGCATCGTCAGGTTCTGTTTGGCCAGCCAGCGGTTGATGACCTCGGTCGATTGCCGCACCGATGCTGGCTTGCGGCCGATTTCCGCGCCGATCGTCAGGAAGAGCTGGCGCGCCATCACGTTGTTCGAATACTTGTCGATGTCGTGCACAACCTCCGACAGTGGCGGGCCGTAGTGCGTGGCCAGCAGAATGGCCTGGCGTGGCACCTTGCCCTCGCGCAGGCCCGGCGTAAAGCGGGTCGTGCCGCCGGCTTGCTGCCACAGCGCCAGGAAGCCGCCCCAGATGAAGTCGGCATGCGTGAGCGCGGCGATATTGAAAACGCGTTCGCCGCACGCGGCGGCATAGCGGCCGTCGAAGCTGGCAAGCACATGACCGTCGGTTTGCGTGGAGATGTTGGCGCCGGAGGTTGTCTTCCAGTCGCCGCAGCCGCCGCGCGTGGTGCGCAACTGGTTGTCGATCTGCAATTGGGCCAGCGGCGGCGATACATCAATGTTGACCGCGCCGTTACCGGAATCTGGCGACAGCGTGAACGTGAGCGTCTTGAATGAATACAGCAGGGCGTCGGGCGCGACGTTGTAGGCACGCGCGCTGTCGCCGTCCAGCGGCGGTGCTTCCGACAGGCCGCCCTCGAAGTAGGTGCGATCGAGCACGATATTGCCGGCCAGTTCATCCACGCCGGCGCGGCGCACGTCGGTCACCAGCTTGACGAGTTCTTCGGGAATCAGCTTCGGATCGCCCTGGCCGCGCAGGTACAGGTTGCCGTCGAGCGTGCCGTTGACGGGCTGTTTGTCGGCATAGGCCGTGGTCTTCCAGCGAAAGTCCGGGCCCAGCAGGTCCAGCCCTGCGAAGGTTGTCAGCAGCTTCATGGTCGACGCCGGGTTCATTCCGGTGTCGGCATTCCATTGCAGGATGGGCGTGGCGGTGCCGGTGCGGATCACGAACACGCTCACCGCATCCAGCGGGATATGCGCGCGCGCAAAGGCCAGCGCCACGTTGGCAGGCAATCCGGCGGGGTTGTGCGCGGCCTGGCGAGCTTGCGCGGCGGTGGCGTGCGGTGCGGCGTGGGCCTTGGCCTTCTTGGCGTGGGCCAGCGGCGAGGCCGCAATGGTCAAAAGCGCGGCGCAGGCGAGCGCACTGCGCGACAGATTCAGCAAACGGGTCGGACGAATTCGGGCCATCGGCGGGGGCAGAGTGGAGCGCAGACAAGTGCGCCAAGTGCAGACGCAGGCATGTTAACGCAGTGGCCCCGCACTTCGGCCGACAAGCAATAGGGCGTTCACCGCCCAATTCTTTAAGAATTGCCAGCGTGTGATGGTTCAGTCATTGGCGCCGATGCGCTTGCGCATGTCGGCCGTGACCGATTGGCGCGTGCCGGCGTAGTCCGCCCACGGGTCGCCCTTGAGCTTGGCCAGCCGCTCCGGCAGCGTGCGCAGCGTCCATTGTGCAGACGCCTGCAGTTCCTCCAGCTCTTCATGGCGGATCGGCACCGACACCGGCAGCCCCGTCCGCGCGCGCACCGAATACGCGGCCACCGTGCTCGCGCCGCGGTTGTTGCGCAGATAGTCGATGAAGATCTTCCCCACCCGGTTCTGCGGGCCCATCTTGGCGACAAAGCGGTCAGGAAAAGTCGCCGCCATGTGCTGCACCACGGCTTGCGCGAAGGCTTTGAGCGTGTCCCAGCCGGCCGCCTCACGGCGCGCGAGCGGCACCACCACGTGCATGCCATGCCCGCCGCTGGTTTTCAGGAACGCCTTCAGGCCGAGTTCATCGAGCAGCGCAAGCGTGAGCTGCGTGGCCTCGATCACGCGCGCGAAGGGCAGTGCCGGGTCGGGATCGATATCGAAGACGATGCGGTCGGGCTGTTCGATGCGGTCGGCCAGTGCATTCCACGTGTGGAATTCCACCGTGCCCATCTGCACCGCACCGACCAGGGCTTCAGCCGAGTTGATCGCCAGCAGCGACGGATGCCCCGGGTCAAGCGAAGGGTCCAACTGCGTGATGCCCTGCAGCTTGAGTGCGGCGGAATGCTTCTGGAAGAAGCGCTCGCCGTCGATGCCATCGGGCGCTCGTACGAGCGACGTCGGCCGGTTACGCAGATGCGGCAGCATCCATTCGGCCACGCCTGCGTAATAGCGCGCCAGGTCAGCCTTGGTGGTGCCGCTGGCTTTTTCGATGACGCGGTCCGGATGCGTGACATCCACACCCGCGATGCGTTCGGCACCGGGGCGCACCTTGCGTTCAGGGGCATTCACGGCACGGGTCTCCTTGCGGGCGGCGGCACTGGGCGGTTTGGCTTCTTCACGCACGATGTTGCGGGCGGGTTTGTCGTCGCGCAAACCTTGAAACACCGCCTGCCGCACGATGCCTTCGCGCGTCCATTCGGCAAAGGCGATTTCCGCCACGCGCTCGGGCTTGACCCATCGGACGTCGCGCGCATCGCTGCCGGTGGGCGGGTCGGCGAAGGGCGGCGTGTCGAGGGTCAGACCGGTCAGCTCGTGATGCAAAGCGTGCAGACTCGTCTCGTTGAAGCCGGTGCCGACGCGGCCTGCATAGCGCAGCCTGCCCGCGTCGTCATACACACCGAGCAGCAGGGCGCCAAAGCCGCTGCGGCTGCCCTTCGGGGCGCTGTAGCCGCCGATCACGAATTCCTGCCGTTGCCCGCATTTGAGCTTGATCCATGCGGGGCCGCGGCCGGCCCGGTACGGCGCATCGGCGCGCTTGCCGATCACACCTTCGAGCGACATGCTGCACGCCGACGACAGCAAGTCTTCGGGTGCCGCGTTGAATGTGCCTGAGAACAGCACCGCATCGCGGTCCAGGTCGCCCGGGGCCGCATCAAGAATGCGTTGCAGCAGCGCCCGCCGTTCGCGTAACGGTACGCCCCGCAAGTCCATACCGTTGCAGAACGGGATGTCGAACAGGTAGTAGGCAATGCGTTCGGCATGCGCGGTTTCGAAGGCGTTCTGCAGCGCCTGGAAGTCGGGCACGCCGCGTTCGCCCATCACCACGACTTCGCCGTCGAGCCACGCCTCACGCAGGCCCAGCGCATGCAGCGTGCGCGCCTGGCGCGGTAGCTTGGCTGTCCAGTCCCGGCCGTTGCGGCTGAACAGGCGCACGGTGTTGCCGTCGATGCGCGCAAGGATGCGGTAGCCATCGAACTTCACTTCGTAGTCCCACTCCCCCTGCGCGGGCGGCCCATCGACCAGTGTGGCGAGTTGCGGCTCCAGCGTTCTGGGCAGCGTGCCGGGCACGGCCCCGGAGGGCGGCTGCACTTGTGCCGGTTCGGCACGCTCGGTCCTGCCGTCATCGGCCTTGGCCTTTCCTTTGGTCTTGGGTTTTGCGCCAACGTTCTCTCCGGTGATCACGCTGGCGGGCAGGGCCTGTGTCACGTCGTAGTCGCTGGATGCGCGCACCTGGTCGTCCCGTTCCTTGATCAGCAACCACTGTTCTTTCGGATGTCTGCCCGTGCCGTGCAAGTGCGTGCGCACGAGCGCCCACGCACCGTGGAGCTTCTCGCCGTCGAGATCGAATTTGAGCTTGCCGTCGCGGTACGCCTTGCGCGGATCGCCATGCGGGCGCCATGTCCCACGATCCCACACGATCACGTCACCACCGCCGTATTGGCCTTCGGGGATGTGGCCTTCGAAATCCGCGTAGTCCAGCGGATGGTCTTCAACATGCACGGCGAGGCGCTTGTCGGCGGGGTCGAGGCTGGGGCCTTTCGGGACGGCCCAACTCTTGAGCGTGCCGTCGAGTTCAAGCCGGAAGTCGTAGTGCAGCCGCGTGGCGTCGTGCTTCTGGATCACGAAGTGCAGGGCGCCATCGTCATGTCGCTCGTCGGCTTTGCGGCGTGCGCCCGCGGGTTCCTGCGTCTTCGTGAAATCGCGCTTGCGGTGGTAGTCGGCGAGATGGCGTGGCATGGCGTCGGCTCCGTCGTGTTATGCGCGCTTGCGCACGGCCGGCTTGCGCGCTGTTTTGGCAGTGGCCTTGCGTGGCGCACGCTTGCGCGGGGCGGGTTCGTCTTCCGCCTCGTCATTTGACGCACCTTTGCCCTTGCCGCGCTTGGCAAGGCTCTGGCGAAGCAGGTCGGTCAGGTCGATCACGTTGCCGGTACGCGGTGCGGCGTGTTCGGCTTCCATCGGCTCGACGGATTCCGTGCGGCCTTCGCGCACTTTGCGATCGACCAGCGCAAGGATGTCGTCGCGGAAGGTGTCGTGGTATTCGGCAGGGTCCCACGTGCCGCTCATGTCGTCGATCAGCTTTTCAGCCATGTCGATCTCCTTGGCCGTGAGCTTGGCAGCCTTGGCACCTTCTTCCGGCACGTCGAGCTCGGACCAGTCGCGCACCTCGTTGGACCAGCGCAGCGTATGCAGCACAAGCACCGGCCCCATCGGAATCAGCGCAGCCAGATGCTGCTTGGTGTGCAGCACCACGTTGGCGACACCGATCTTTTGCGAGCGCGTCAACGCTTCGCGCAGCAGCGCGTAGACCTTTTCGCCGCGCCGGTCGGGCGCGAGAAAGTAGGGCGTATCGAGATAAAGAAACGGAATCTCAGCCGCATCGACGAAGGTCAGCAGATCCACCGTTTGCGTCGAGACTGGGTTGGCCGCGCGGATGTCCTCGTCGGTCAGGATCACGTAGCGGTCTTTCTCGTAAGCGTAGCCGCGCACGATCTGCTCGCGCGGCACCTCTTTGCCGGTGGTTTTGTTGATGCGCTTGTAGCCGACGCGGTCCATCGTGCGACGGTCGAGCCAGTCGAAATCGAGATCGTCGCTGCGGGTGGCTGGATACAGCGCAACGGGGATGTGGACAAGGCCGAAGCTGACGGCGCCTTTCCAGATCACGCGGGGCATGGCGGGTCTCCCGATGCGGTGGATTCGAGCGTGGTGACGCAAGCCGCATACCTGCCTGGCGCGGGGCGGCGTCATACGCTCATCAGCCGGGCGCGGTAGCATGGTGCCTTTGCGGCGCGGCACGTTTGCGCCGCGCGTTTTTCTCAGCAGTCCTTCATGTCTTCCGAATACGTCCAATCTGCCGGCGCGTTGCAGCGGCGCCGGCTTCCCCTGTCGGCTCGTGCGGCGACGATGGCCCTCTTTTTCGCCAACGGTGCAACGTTTGCGACGTGGGGCGTTCACATTCCTACGGTGAAGGCGCGTTTCGGATTGTCCGAGGCATCGCTGTCGCTGGCGATGTTCATGGTGGCCGCCGGCGCCATCGTCGCGATGAAGTTTGCGGGCAAGTGGGCGGCACGCGTCGGCACACGGCGCGCTAGCGTGCAGGGCGGCGCGGCCTTTGGCGCCACGACGGCGCTCCTCATGCTGATGCCGAGCTACCCCGCGCTGCTGGCAGTGCTGCTGCTGTTCGGCATCACCAACGCGGGTTTCGACGTGGCCATCAATGCGCAGGCCACCACAGTGGAGGCCAATCACCACAAGCCGATCATCTCGTCGCTGCACGGCATGTTCAGCCTGGGCGGCATGGTGGGGGCGGCGGTGGGCGGCGTGCTGCTGGAACTGGGCGTTCCGCCAGCGGTGCACTGCGGCGGCATGGCGCTCGTCACCATGGCGGCTGCGCTGTGTGCGGGCCCTTTCATGCTGCCTGACCACGTGCATGCAGAAGGCGAATCCGCACATCCGACCACGGGCCGCACGCTGTTCTTGCTCGGCGTGCTGGCCTTCCTGGGGCTGGTAGGCGAAGGCGCGATGTACGACTGGACGACCGTGTACATGCGCGAGATCGCGCAATCGCCCGAGGCCATTGCCAGCGCGGGTTATGCGGCGTTTTCGGGCGGCATGGCACTGGCGCGTTTTGGCGGCGATTTCGCACGCGGGCGCTGGGGCAACATGCGTGTGCTTTGCGGCAGTGGCGTGCTGGCAACGGGCGGAATCCTGCTTGCTCTGTTGTGGCCCGCGCCGATCGCTGTCCTGGCAGGTTTTGCGCTGATGGGCGTGGGCGCCGCCAACATGGTGCCGATCTTCTTCATCACCGCGTCGCGCCTGCCGGGCGTGCCGGCCGCCGAAGGCATTGCTGCCGTGGCGCGCTTTGCCTACGTGGGCTTGCTGATCGGCCCGGTCATCATCGGGTTGATTGCCCATCGCTCCGACCTGCGCTGGGGGCTGTCGGTGGTGGCGCTCACCATGGCGTTGATTGCGGTGTTAGGCCCGCGTGCGATCCGCCAGCCGGAACGCCGCTGATCGGCCTGCGCGTCAGCTGGCAACTGCCCAAAAAATATGCAGTTTCTGCGCGTTGACTTTCCTGTGCGCTTGCCATAGCTTACGACGAGGAGAGGGGTTTCCCGGCGCCGTTGCCAACGTGCCAGTTGTGCATGACACCGGGATGCGTTCAAAACGAGGCTGCACCATTTGATTTGATCAGCCCAAACGACCCATAGGAAAGGAGCTTCAGATGCCGTACAAACGTCTTACCCTCGTGGCAGCAGTCGCTGCCGTAGCAGCCATCGGCACCGTAGCCCACGCGCAGACTGACCAGAAGAAGTTCGACCCCTATAGCCAAGGCGCAAAAGTCGGCGACAAGTTCGATCCGTACCAGCAGGGTGCGAAGGCCGGCGACAAATTCGACCCGTATTCGCAGGGCGCCAACAAGAATGACAGCACCGCCAGCGCGCTCAACCCGGGCGCCCAGCCGGCCAATGTCGAGAAGGGCAAGTACGACACGTACACCCAGGGCGCCAAGGCCGGCGAGAAGTTCGACCCGTACACCCAAGGTGCCAAGGCCGGCGGCAAGTTTGACCCGTACAGCGAGGGTGCCAACAAGAAGGACGCGCCCAAGCAGTAAGCCCGTGCCGATCGGGTTCATGAAGACGCTGATGCATCGCCCGATGCATCAGCGTTTTTCTTTATGGAACGCCGCCGCAGCCGTGGCGGCGATGGCGTTGGCGTTGCCTGCGCAGGCAGCGGGGCTATGCTCCGCGCCCTGGGTGCACGACGGCAGCCGCGTGCGTCTGGACGGCAACGGCAAGACACCGATGATCGTCGAGTTCACCCTGCACGACGTCAATCGAGACATGCAGGACGGCTGCGAAATCGGTCTGCACATCTACGCCAAATCGGGCCTCGTGGCGTTGGGTGGCCGGCCGATCGAGACGGTGCAGGAGCACCAGTTGCTGGTGGACGAGGCTGGCGTGGTCACGCGCATCGTCAGCATCAACGGTCGCGTGTTTGCGCAAAGCGAACATGCCGATCTGATCGGCACCGTGAGCACTGCCATTTCCGGCATGTTCCTGTATGGCGCTGGCTTGGCGCCCGAAGCCGAGATGCTGCCCGGCGATACATATGAATCGAGCTTCGATTTCGATGTGGTCTCGCCACGTCTGGGGATCTCCGTGGGGCGCATGCGGGCCGAGCGCGCCAAGGTGGAGGTGTCGGAGCGCGAGGTCGGGCCGCCGCAGCCGATGAACACCGTGGTCGGCGAGTTGCAGTGCCGGCCGATCCGCTACACGCGCACGGCGCGCCTCGGTGTGCTGCGGCTGGGCAATGAAACGCTTGAGCCCGACCCGACGGTGGCGCACATCACCGATTGGTACTGCCCCGAAGCGGCCGTCGTGATGCGCCAGGAGGTTGAGCAGCACGGCCAGACGGAGGTGATCGACGTGGTCGAACTCAAGCGCTGAGCGCGCTCTGCGCAGCGTCGAAATCTTCCGTGCTCCCATCAAACCGGTACACACGAACCACCGTAAACGGCGCTTCCGGCGCAGGCTGCGAGAACAACGCGATGTGGTCAATGGGCATGGCGGGTGGCAGCACCACGCGCGTGGCTTCCAATGCGCGATAACACGCAAGCTGCTCGGCATGGTCGAGCCGGCCGGTCAGCGTGATGTGGAACGTGAACGTACCAAACACATACGGATAGCCCCAGCGCTGCAGATGGCGCTCTTGCGCATCCGACAGGCCCGCACGACGACGGCGCGCAAGTTCAGTGGGCGGAGGCGGCGCGCGAAAGGCATCGAACTCGGCAACGCACGCATCGGCTAACCGGTGGAGCCTGTCGCGCGCTGGGTCGCCATGACGCAGCCGCCAAGCGAGAAAGCCGCGCAGCGTCTGCAAGGCCGGCTCGATCGCGAAGGTTTCCTGCTGCTGTGCGAAGCGGCGCAGCGCGGCGTCCAGCTCATCAACGGTGCGATCGCTTGCCAAGCGGAACGGCGGCTTGAACGTGGCGTGCAGGCCGTATTGGCGCGGCGCTTCCGTCCAGCAGTCGAGCGTGGCGAGGTCGATGCCGGCTTCGCGGACAAACGCCTCGCGCTCATCGGCAGAGATGGCGGTGCTGGTGCGGGCGCAGCGGCCGAGCCAGCGCGTGCCCAGGCCGTACCAGGGCTCGGGCGGCAGCAGGTAGAGCGCGTATCGCCAGGCTGACGGTAAAGGTGCCGGCGCTTGCTCCATGGTGTGGTTCAGCCGATCAGCGGCAACTGCCCGGCAGCATGGCGCAGCCGGCCACCCACCACGGCTGCCACCACACGCGGCAGGCCGGGGCGGCGGTCATCCACCACGATGGCATCGGCGCGCAGGCCAGTCGCGAGCGCGCCGCGATCCGTCAGGCCAGCGGCTTCGGCCGGGTTGGCCGCCACCAGCGCCCAGCCCTCGACCAGCGGCACCACACCGCGCTCAGCCAGCTTGAACGGCGCGGCCAGCAGCGCGGGGTAGTAATAGTCGGACGCCAACACGGTGCCCAGGCCCGCGGCCACCATGGCTGTCGCATCGGGTGCGCCGTTATGGCTGCCGCCGCGCACGATGTTGGGCGCACCGAAGACGATATGTCCGCCATGCGCGCGTGCCGCCTGCGCGACATCCTCGGTCAACGGAAATTCAGTGACGGTGCAGCCGTGCGCGTGGAACGTGTTGCGCGTGGCAATGTCGGGTTCGTCATGTGAAGCCATGCAGATGCCGCGTTGCTGCGCCGCCCGCGCGAGCGTGCCGGTCACCTCAGCGAGCCTCGTGGCGTTGACTGCGGCGGCATTCAGGCGGGCGAGGAACGTGTTGATGTCGCACTCGGCCCGATCGGCGTATTGTGCGAGCTTGCGCGCGTCGCCCAGCTTCTCTCGCATCCCAGGCAGGTGATCGTTGAACGACAGGAAGTGCACGCGGCCGGCGTCCATCCAGGCCAGCGCATCGGCAACGCCATCGGCGTGATGCAATTCGAAGCGCAGGTGCATCAAATGCTGTGCCCCCAGGTGCGGGCGCATGGCATCGAGCGTGTCGAGCATGCGCTGGGCATAGGCGTGGCCGCGCAGGCCACCCTCCCACGAATACGTCACGCCGTGGAATTCGGTGGTGATGCCGTTGGCAAGCAATTGACCGTCAACGTCGGCCAGGGCGGTTTCGTAGGGAAAGGCCACGCCGGGGCGGGGCATGACGGCGCGTTCGAAGGCATCGCCGTGCAGGTCGACGATGCCGGGCAGGACTAGCAGGTCGCCGCAGTCGATCATCCCGCGCGTCGGGTTGGCATCACAGGCGGCGATATGCCCGTCGCGAAACTGCACGGCAGCTTCGGTCAGCCCCTCGGGCAGCAGGGTACGTCGCGAAATCAGGCCGGCCACGTGGCTGACGGAAGACGAAAACGATTGCATAAGGCCGAGGTGCGAAAAGTGCGCAGAGACATCGTGCAGGCATTGTGCCGCAACTGGCATGCCGCTTAGCCGCACATCCGCCATTTGCACCACCCTGAAGAGGGGAGGGCCAGCCAAACGCCTTAACTTTCCTGACACATTGGTCGATATCTTGAAAAACAACCCAGATATGGACGCCACCTCTGCTGAGCGGCCTGACCGTCCCGAACCGGATGTGATCGATCAGGACAGCCCCAGGCCGTTGCCGCTCGCTGATGACCGTTACGAGGCGCTTGTCCGGCAAATGCCAGATGCGCTGTACATCGTGGCGGACGACATTATCGTTTTCGTCAACGAGGCGGGCGTTCGGCTGTTTGGCGCGCAGACGGCGCGCGACATCGTGGGCCACGAACTGGATGAGTTCGTCCACGACAATTCGACGCACCTCGCCCGTCAGCGCCGGGAGTGGATGGTTGAGCACAATGCGGGCTTGCCGCCGGTCGAGCAGACCTTGCTGCGTTGCGATGGCACTCCCGTGGAAGTCGAGGTGCTTTCCGCGCCGGTGCAGCTCGGCTGGCGCACCGCCATCCAGGTGGTGGCACGCGACATCACCCAGCGCAAGCAGGCCGAACAAGCGCTGCGCGAATCCGAAGCCAATTACCGGGCACTGGCCGCTGAAACCGCGCGCGCCAAGGAATTGCTGCGCTGCGAAAAAACCGTGCTGGAGCTTAGCTCGCGCAACGTGCCGCTTCCGGATCTGCTGGCTGAGGTGTGCCGGCTGGTGGAGGTGCTGCTTGACGACGGCGCGATGTGTTCGGTCCTGCTAAGCGGCGATGGCGAGCACATCACGCAGGCCGTGGCACCGTCGCTGCCTTTCATACTCTCGCAGTTGCTGGTCGGCATCACGCTCGGTCCTTCGGTCGGTTCGTGCGGGACGGCCATGTTCCTGAACAAGACCGTGGTGGTAGAAGACATCGACGCCGACCCGCTCTGGGATGGCTACCGCGATATCGTTGCGCCGCTGGGCCTGCGCGCGTGCTGGTCCACGCCCATCCGCGGCGACAACGCGCAGATGATCGGCGCGATGGGTATCTATTACGACACCCCGCGTGCACCCACGCGCGACGCCATGGGGCTGCTCGACGGCATTACCGACATCATCGGCGTGGCTGTGCAGAAGGCGCATATCGCACGCGATCTCCAAGAGAGCGAAGAACGCTACCGCCTGGCCGTCGACAACCTGACCGAAGGCATCGTCGTGCAGGCGGCCGATGGCACCATCCTCGCGTGCAACCCGAGCGCACGGCGCATTCTTCGCGCGGGCAACGTGTCGCCCGTGGGCACCAGCCATCTGACGCTGATGCGCCGCTCGTTGCGCGAAGACGGCAGCGAGATCCCGCTCAATGAGCGCCCCACGCGCGTGGTGTTCGCCACCGGCAAGCCGCTGCTCGGCTTGACCGTCGGCCTGGAACTGGTGGACGGCGACATCGTGTGGGTGCACGAAAACGTGCTGCCCATCGTGCGCCCCGGCGACGATGCCCCGTCGTCCGTGCTCATCTCGTTCAACGATATCGGACCAGCGCGCGCGGCCCAGCAGCAGCTCACTTTCCTCGCGCAGCGTGATGCGCTCACCGGCTTGTACAACCGCGCGTATTTCTCTCAGCGCATGCAGGCGGTGATGGAGCAGGCGGCCAGCCAGGCCAACGAAGCGCGCCAGGTCGCCGTGCTGTTCCTCGATCTGGACGGCTTCAAGAAGGTGAACGACACAGCCGGCCACGAAGCCGGTGACCACTTGCTGCGCATCGTCGCGCAACGCCTGTCGGCCTGCGTGCGCCAGAGCGATACGCTGGCGCGCCTGGGCGGTGATGAGTTTGTCGTGCTGCTCGACAACGTGCGCTCGTTGGGTGAGGCAGAGCGCTTGGCCAAGCGCATCGTCCATTCGATCGCGCAGCCGTTTTCGACGAGCGGCACGGAGTATTACCTGGGCGCGTCGATCGGCATCGCGGTGTACCCCGAGCACGGTAACGATGCCGCCACGCTGCTGCGCTGCGCGGATGCCGCCATGTACAACGCCAAGCAGAACGGCCGCAACCAGCATCGCGTCTACACCGCGCGCCTGTCGCAGCGTGCGCAACGGCGCTTCCAGCTGGAATACCACCTGCGCCGCGCACTGACAGCGGGCGAGCTGTCGCTGCGCTTCCAGCCCATCGTCGATGCCACGTCGATGGACATCGTCGGCGCTGAAGTGCTGCTGCGCTGGCACAGCATCGAACTGGGCGAAGTGTCACCGGCCGAGTTCATTCCCGTGGCGGAAGATGCCGGGCTCATCGGCGACATCGGAGAATGGGTGCTGGCGCAAGCGTGCCGCCAGGCCGCGCATTGGCGTGCCACGTGCATGCCGGAGTTCTTTGTCGCCGTGAACCTGTCGCCGCGCCAGTTTGGCGAGGGGCTCGTGCCGACCATCTCGCGCTGCCTGACCGAAGCGGGTTTGCCCGCGAGCGCGCTGGAGATGGAAATTACCGAAGGCCTGCTCATGCGCGACACCGCCGCTGTGATGCCGATGCTCGACGCGCTCACGGCGTTGGGCATTCGCATCTCGATCGACGATTTCGGCACGGGGTATTCGTCGCTGTCGTATCTGCAGCGTTTCCCGATCGACAACCTGAAAGTGGATCGTTCGTTCGTCTCGGGCATTCCGCGCCATCGCGATTCGGTGGTGATCTCGCGCGCCGTGGTCGCGATGGCCGCGTCGCTGGACATGACCGTCACGGCAGAGGGTGTCGAGACGCTGGAGCAGGCCGAGTTCCTGCAAGCTGCCGGGTGCGACAAGTTGCAGGGCTTCCTGTTCGGCCCCCCAATGACGGCCGCCGCCTACGAGGCCCGGCTGCGTCGCGACCGTTCCGCCCAGGCGTAGTGCTGCGCAAGGCGCATGTAATGCCCGCGTAAGCCGGGGCGGGTAGCGTGGCTCAAGCGCGGACCGCCCGCGCCGATACTCCCCACAGAGGGTTGCTTCGCCATCAGCGCGAGCGCACACACAACAACGACATCTGGAGACCACCGCACGTGAAGCCATTTGCCTGGGGCCGCGGCCCGAAAGCCCCTCCCGAACTTGTCGCCCGTATTGCCGAAGAGGCCGGCCGCGTGGGCATGGGCATCTGCGAAGTGTCCGGCAATGTGGAAGACGTGGCCGTGCGGCTGCGCCGGCAGGCCGATGTGTTCGATCAGTTGCGCAATGCTGCCGACGTCACCATGCGCGGCAACCACGACATCGCTGTGGCAGCGCGGCATGCGCGTGAAGTCGCCTCGCATGCCAGCGAGGAGGTGAGTGGCTCGCGTGCAACGGTCGATGCATCGCTGCGCGACATTCGCGAGCTTGCCGTTGGCGTGGCGAGCATGGAGCAGCAGATTGCTGCGCTGCGTGAGGCGCTCATCCACGTGGCGCAGGCATCCGAGCAGATTTCGCAGATTGCCAGGCAGACCAATCTGCTGGCGATCAACGCCGCCATTGAAGCCGCGCGCGCGGGTGAATCGGGCCGCAGCTTTGCCGTCGTTGCGGGTGCTGTGAAGCAGCTCGCCGGCCAGACCGCCGAAGCGACGCAGCGTATCGAAACCACCTTGGCGGATTTGTCCGGCCAGACCGACAAGTTGATCGGCGACAGCAGTGCGAACGTGGCACGCGCCCAGCGTGTGGATACCGGCACGCAGGCGATTGGTGCGGTGATTGGCGTGGCTGGCGAGGCCATCGCGCGCTTTGACGTTGAGGCGACGAGCATTGCGGAATCCACTGCCGCCATTGAAGGCGAATGCGCGTCGCTTGCACGTGAGGTGGATGCGATGGCCGAGGGTGTGAAGCAATCGAGCCACAACATCGACAACGCGCAACGGCAGCTTTCCGGGTTGCTGGGGGCGTCGGAAACGTTGATCCGGTTGACGGCGTCAACCGGTGTGCAGAGCGCCGATACGCCCTTCATCGAAGCGGTGCAGACTGCAGCTGGCAAGATCAGTGCGCTGTTTGAATCGGCGCTGGCGCGGGGCGATATCAGCGAGGGCGACTTGTTCGACCGCGCCTATGAGCCGGTGCCGAATACCGATCCGCCGCAGCATATGGCGCGGTTTACGGTGTTCACGGATCGCGTGCTGCCTGCGGTGCAGGAGCCTTTGCTTCAGCTTGATCCTCGCGTGGTGTTTTGTGCGGCGGTGGACACCAATGGCTATCTGCCGACGCACAACCTGAAGTTCTCCCAGCCGCAGGGCAGCGATCCAGCCTGGAATGCTGCCAACAGCCGTAACCGTCGGCTGTTCACCGATAGGACGGGACTCGGGGCGGCGCGCAATACCGAGGCATTTTTGTTGCAGACATATCGTCGCGATATGGGGAACGGGACGTTTGCGATGATGAAGGATGTGTCGGCGCCGATTTACGTCAAAGGCCGCCACTGGGGTGGCGTTCGGATGGGGTACAAGGTGGCGGGCTAGAGTCCGCAACTGCAGGGTTGATGTTCCGAACTTCGCTGATGGGGTTCGCAACGTCGGGGGGGGGAACTTCGCGCGTGCGGTTTTTGACTTTGCTCGCGGGTTTTTTTTGTTGCTGGTGCATTCCTTGTTTCATCCCCTGCCGGGGCTGACTCACTTTCTTTGTCTTGCCAAAGAAAGTAAGCAAAGAAAGGCGCGCCCGAGATGGCGACTTCCCCTTGAATTTCTGTAACCGGGCGGAGAAGGAGGCAAACTCGCCTCGCTCAGACAGGCCTCCTTCTTGTTTCCGCCCGCTTACAGAAATTCAAGGCGCCATCTAGGGCAGGGTACGGCCAAACCATCGCGGCGCTGAGGTTGGCGCCACGATGCGTCGTTTGCGTAAGTGCTTAGTGTTTGCGTGTGCCCAGGATGACCAGCACGGCGGCGCCCAGCTCCAGCGCGGCTACGAAGTAGAGGCCGGCGGAGAGGTGCCCTGTGCTCGTCTTCAACCAGCCGATCATGTACGGCGCGACGAAGCCGGCCAGGTTGCCGATGGAGTTGATGAGGGCGATGCCGCCTGCGGCTGCAGTGCCGGCCAGGAACACGGCCGGGATCGACCAGAACACCGGGAACGCGGCGAGGATGCCGATGGCGGCGACCGTCAGCGAGATTAGCGCAAGCGCCGGCGAGCCGAGCAATGCGCCTGTTGCGACCAGGCCGGCGGCTGCGATGACGGCCGCAATGGCGCAGTGCATGCGGCGCTCGCCGGTGCGATCGGAATGCGCGCCGTTCCACACCATCGCAATCGTGCCCGCGATGAACGGAATGGCGGAGATCAGCCCGATGTGGAAATTGCCCTGCACGCCCAGTTCTTTGATGATCGACGGCGTCCAGAAGGCAATGGTGGCGTTGCCGCTGACCACGCAGAAGTAGATCGCTGCGCAGATCCACACGCGAGCGTTGGCCAGTGCGGCGCCAAACGAGGCATGCTTGGCAGGGTCGCGGTTCTCCACTTCAACGGCGCGCACGACGGCGTCTTGTTCTGCAGCAGAAAGCCATTTGGCCTGGCGAGGCGTTTCGGGCAGCCACGCAAGCACGGCAAAGCCGGCCAGCACCGACGGAATGCCTTCGAGCAGGAACAGCCATTGCCAGTTGGCGAGGTGGCCCACGCCTTCCATGCGGCTCATGATGAAGCCGGCAACGGGGCCGCCCACGACGCCCGCAATCGCAAACGAGGTCATGAACAGGCCATTGATGCGTGCGCGGCGTGCGGAGGGAAACCAGTACGTCAGATACAACACCACGCCTGGGAAGAAACCCGCTTCAAAAATGCCCAGCAGGAAGCGCATCACGTAGAACGAGGTGGGCGTCTTTACGTAGATCATCGCCATCGAGGCCAGGCCCCACAGGATGGTGATGCGCGCCAGCGTCTTGCGTGCGCCGATCTTTTCCAACAGCAGGTTGCTCGGCACTTCAAACAGGAAGTAACCGATGAAGAAGATGCCGGCACCCAGGCCGTACACCGCTTCGCTGAACTGCAGGTCCTGCAGCATCGAGAGCTTGGCGAAGCCGACGTTAACGCGGTCGATCCAGGCGAGGATGAACAGCACCACCAGGAACGGCACCAGCCGGTACGCAATGCGCCGGTAGGTGACATCCAGTTCTGCGCTGGGGAGTGGGCGGCTGGCCGGGTCCGTTGGGGTAGCCGCCAGGGCTTGGGTTTGCGACATGGTTTCCTCCAATAGCGTGTGAGGGGCCAGCGCTTCGTGTGCTGCTGTGTTGTACGAAACGCAGGCATGAGTTGGGCCCGGCGCGTCTGCAGCGCGCCTTTTGATTTGGCTTGGGAAACCGCCTGCGCGGCCCGGGCGCAGGCGGGGAATGTTCTGGCTAGTCGATCAACGCCGCAGGGCAGCCTCCACCGCCCGGCCAACGCGCAGGATGCGTGCGTCGTCGTTGGCGAGACCGCAGAGCGACAGGCCGACCGGCAGTTCGCCGGCGGCGTGTACAGGCAGCGTCAGCGCGCAGCCGTCCAGGAAATTGATCACGCTTGGATTGCGCAGCGTGAGAGCATTGGTGCGAAAGAACTGCGCGTCATCCGCTTCGAGCGGTGCGACCTCGGGTGGCACGATGGCAACCGTCGGCATCAGCCATGCATCGAGGTTGCCCAGACGTTTGCGTGCGGCGGCAATCATGCGGGCGCGTGCGTTGATCACGTCGATGTATGCAGCGGCGCTCATCTGCTCACCACGGCGGATGCGCGTGGCGACGCGTGGGTCGTACTGGGTTTCCGCACGCGCGAGCAGCGAGCGATGCCATGCCCACGATTCCGCCGCCGAGAAGCCGCCGCCGCTGTTGATCTCCGGCAGTTGCAGCAGCTCTGGAAATTCAAAACGCACGACGTGTGCACCGGCACGTTCGAGCTGTTCAACGGCGCGGTTGAATGCAACGGCGACCGTGTTGTCCAGGTCGGCACCGACAAAGTCCTGTGTGATGCCCAAACGCAATCCGGCCAGCGGCACAGCGGTGGTGTCGAACGCGTCGCTGCCCGACTCGCCGCTCAGCACGGCATCGACGATGGCGCAGCAGTCGACCGAGTTGGTGAGCGGGCCGCCCGAATCGAGCGACGTGGACAGCGGCACGCCGCCCGTCATCGGCACACGGCGCGCGGTGGGTTTGAAGCCGGTCAGATTGCAGAACGCCGCCGGAATGCGGATCGAGCCGCCAGTGTCCGTGCCCAGTGCCGCCACGGCCATGCCGCCCGCAACGGTGACGGCGCCGCCCGACGTGGAGCCGCCCGCCGCACGCGCGCCGTCCGCCGGCGTGCGCGGCGTGCCGTAGTGCGGGTTCAGGCCAAGACCCGAGAACGCAAATTCGCTCATGTTGGTGCGGCCGAGCAGCACTGCTCCGGCTGCACGCAGGCGCGCAACGGCAGCAGCATCAGCAGTGGCGCGCGGCTGATGGGCCAGGGCGCGCGAACCGGCTGCCGTCACCTGCCCGGCCACGTCAAAAAGATCCTTGATCGACACGGGCAACCCCGCCAGCGGCGAGGGCACGTTGCCTGCCGCACGCGCGGCATCGGCGGCGCGCGCCATGGCCAGCGCGGCTTGCACGTCGATGCTCACATAGGCGGCACCGCCAGCGGCGCGGTGCGATTCGGCGCGCTCCAGCGCTGCTTCGGTCAGCGCGACGCTGGTGGTGCGGCCGGCAGCCAGGTCAGCGGCCAGTGTGCGGATCATGTTCGGGCGGGGCGTCATCATGCGGTGGTCTCCGTTGGGTGGTGCGCTTCAGCCTTCAACAGGCAGCGTGTCAACAGCATAGCGATGGCGCAGCTCGGTGCCCGACACCGGGTCAATCAGTGCCATGTCGAAGGCCTCGCCAAAACCGAGTTCGCCGATGATGGGCTGCGTGCCGCAGAACATGGCGGTGCCCACCGGCAGCGTGTCGTTGCCGGTGTAGCGGCGGATGAGGTCGCGCGGGTCGAGCATGCGCGTGACGCCGCCTTCCTGGTACAGCGCGGTCTGGCCGTCGCGTGTGCGCCAGGTCTTCATCTGCAGGTTGTCCCAATGGTCGGCGAGCGCTTCGAAGCGCCACACGTCGCGGCTCACGGGCTTGGCGCACATCTGCTTGGAGACCGTCACGCCATAGGCTTCGACCTTGCGGTCGGTATGGTCCGAGCCGATGCCGACCAGCAGGCCCATCGGCGTGGAATACAGCACGAACTCCGCCTCGCCTGATGAATCTGCGCCGGGAATCTCCACGCTGGTGTCGGTGGTCAGCAGCGAGGCCGACACGCGGTAGAAGCACGGCACACGCGCCGGGCGCGCCACGCCAATGGCTTCCAGTTCAGCAATGTGGTGTTCAACGGCTTGTGCATCGCGGCCGGTCCAGCCGGCAATGACAAGGTGGTCCACGGTCACGTCGATGGGGCCGTGGCCGATCAGGTTCAGGTGCAGCGTGGTCATGCGGAATCCGGAAGAAGCGGGAAAAACGAACGGAGGGAAATCGGGATCAGAGCGTGCGGATGATCGTGCGGCGGAACTCGTCGATGTGCTCGCGAATGGCTTCACGCGCTGCGGGCACGTCGCGGCGCTCCAGCGCATCCAGCACGGCAAGGTGCTCGTCGTACACGTTCTGCAGGTGCTGCGGCTCTGAGAGCGAGAGGAACCAGAAGCGCGCCTGCTTCTCGTGCAGGCCGCGCAGCAACTCGGCCAGCACGCGGTTGCGCGAGGCGGCGGAGATGGCGAGGTGGAACTTGAGGTCCAGCGCGGCCAACGCGGCAATGTCGCGGTGCTCGATCAGCGCGGGCGATGCATCGACGATGGCACGCATGGCCTCGAAATCGGCGGGGTGGGCGCGCTCAGCGGCCAGCGTCACGCACAGGATCTCGTTGGTGGCGCGCACCTCGATCATGTCGAGCACGTCGTTGAGCGACAGCGGCGTCACCAGCACGCCCTTGCGCGGCAGGATCTGCACCAGCCCCTCCACCTCCAGACGATGCAGCGCCTGGTGGATCGGCGTTCGGCCCAGTCCCAGAATCGTGCCGAGCTGCGCTTCGTTGAGCGGCTCGCCGGGGCGGAACTCGCACGCCATGATGCGGCGCTTGATCTCGTTGTAGGCGAGTTCACGCATGGCGGCGCCCTTGGGCGCATGCGCGTCGGGTTCAACGGCAAACGGTGCAGATGCAGACGCGGGTTTGGCAGAACCGGAAACCAGCTTGATCGGACGCGACATCGCGACGGCCTCGAATTTTGTAAAAGTCGAGTGATGGTATTGTAATATCTCACAGAGCGTCAAGCGAGCAACACGCCGCATTCAGCCGCGTTCTTCTAGGTATTTGCCCTGATATGTCGTTGGCAGGATGCCGTTGAGATTCGTTATAGACTGCAACAAATTTCAGGGAGACAGCCATGAAGATCGCCATCATCGGGGCGGGCATCGGCGGCCTGACGCTCGCGTTGATGGCGGAGCGCCAAGGTTTCGAGGTTGAGGTGTGGGAGGCCGTGCAGACGCTGCGGCCACTGGGCGTTGGCATCAACCTGCTGCCGCACGCGGCGCGCCAGCTGTGCGAACTGGGCTTGGAAGACACGCTGAGTGCGCTCGCGATTCGGACGTCCGCGCTGGCTTACTACAACCGTTTCGGCCAGCCGATCTGGCACGAGCCGCGCGGGCTGGCCGCAGGCTACGACTGGCCACAGTTCTCCATTCACCGTGGCGAATTCCAGATGGCCCTGGCCGATGCCGTGACCGAGCGCCTCGGCGCTGGTTGCATCCGCCTTGGCCACAGCTTCGAGGCGGTTCAATCGACGGGCGAGAAGGGCGGCCCCGTGCGCTTCACGCTGCGTGATCGCACCAACGACACCGTTGTCGAATCCTCGGCCGACGTGCTGGTCGGCGCCGATGGCATCCACTCCGCCGTACGCCGGCACTTCTACCCGAGCGGCGATGCGCCGCGTTTTGCGGGCCGCATGTTGTGGCGCGCCGTCACCGAAGCCGAGCCGTATCTCGATGGACGCACCATGTTCATGGCGGGCCACCAAGACCAGAAGTTCGTCGCCTATCCGATCTCCGAACCGCTACGCCAGCAGGGCCGCTCGCGCATCAACTGGATTGCCGAGCTGCGCGTGCCCGACGAGGCACCGCCACGCAGCGACTGGAACCGCGAGGTCGACCGCGCGATCTTCCGCAGCGCCTTCTCCGACTGGAAATGGAGTTGGATCGACATCCCGGCTTTGATCGACGGCGCAGAGGCCGTGTACGAATTCCCGCTCGTCGACAAAGATCCGCTGCCACGCTGGACCTTCGGCCGCGCTACGCTGCTGGGCGACGCGGCACACCCGATGTATCCGATCGGCTCGAACGGCAGCGCGCAGGCGATTCTCGATGCGCGGGCGTTGGTCGATTGCCTGCTCGCCACGCGCGACACCGGCGTGGCCCTGCGTGAGTACGAGGCTGATCGCCTGCCGCGCACGGCTGGCATCGTGCTGCGCAACCGCCTCAACGGGCCGGAGCAGGTCATGCAGCTCGCGCATGAGCGCGCGCCCCAAGGCTTCGCGCGCATCGACGACGTGATCCCGCGCTCGGAATTGGAAGGGATTGCGATGCGCTACAAAAAGCTGGCCGGCTTCGATCCGCAATCGCTGCGCGATCAGCCACCCATGCCTGGCCGCGCCTGAAACACCGATACGTTCACACGCCAGAAGAGAGAAAAAGGGGGCCCCATGACCATCCGCCGCACCATCTGCGCCACTGCTGCGCTGTTGCTCGCCACCGCTGCCCACGCCGAAATCGTCGTTGGTGTGAGCCTGTCGACGACAGGGCCGTCGGCGTCGCTCGGCATCACGCAGAAGAACTCGTTGGCGTTCTATCCGGATTCCATCGGCGGAGAAAAGCTGCGTCTCGTGGTGGTGGATGACGCCTCAGACCCAAGCACCGGCACGCGCCTGGCACGCAAGCTCGTGACGGAAGACCATGTCGACATCATCGTTGGCTCGTCGGCGGTGGCACCGTCGATTGCGATTGCCGAAGTCGCCACCGAATCGCACACGCCGCAACTGGCGTTGGCGCCGGTTGAGCTGAAGCCGGGCAAGGGCGATTGGACCTATCGTCTTGCGCAGCCGATCTCGCTGATGGCCGAGGCGATTGCCGCGCGCATGGCGGCGTCCGGCATCAAGAACGTCGGCTTCATCGGCTTTGCCGATGCGTACGGCGAGAGCTGGCTCAAGGACTTCACTGCGGCCGCCACGCCGCGCGGCATCAAGATCGTCGACGTGGAACGCTATGCCCGCGCAGACACCAGCGTGACGGGGCAGGTCGCCAAGCTGGTCAGCATCAAGCCCGATGCGATCCTGGTGGCCGGTGCAGGCACGGGCGCCGCGCTGCCGCACACCGCGTTGCGAGATCGCGGTTATGCGGGGCCGATCTATCAGACGCACGGCGCGGCAACGAAAGACCTGATCCGCATCGGCGGCAAGGCGGTCGACGGGGCCATCCTGCCGGCAGGCCCCGTGATCGTGGCCGAGCAATTGCCCGACAGCCATCCAAGCAAGAAGACCGCCCTCGAATACGTGACGCGCTATGAAAAGGCCAACGGGCCCGACACGCGCACGCAGTTCGGCGCCCACACGTGGGATGCGCTGCAGGTGCTCCAGCGCATCGTGCCGGTGGCGCTCAAGAAGGCCAAGCCGGGCACGCCCGAGTTCCGTCAGGCGCTGAAGAGCGCGCTGGAATCGGAGCACGACATTGTTGTTTCGCACGGCGTGCTCAACTACACGGCCACGGATCACTTTGGCTTTGACGCGCGCGGCCGCGTGCTGCTGACCATCGACCACGGCAAGTGGAAATTGTTGAACTGAAACACGCGCGCGTGCATGGCCGGCGGGCGCGTCGCCGACGATAATCGAGGGGTCTTTCCCATCCACACCGCCATGCCCCGCACGCCCAAAGCCGACGACCTGTATCCCGCCGTGGCCCCTTCGGGGCACTTCAACCCGCATCTGGCGGACGTGGAGTATGGCGCGCTCGACGGGCTGGTCGGCTATGCCGTGCGCCGCGCCCAGCTGCACATCTACGAAGATTTCGTGCGCTCGCTGCACGCGTGGAACATCACGCCGCCGCGCTTCTCGGCCATGACCGTGATCGCGCATAACCCGAACCTCAAGCTGACGGAGCTGGCCAGCATTTTGGGCGTGGCGCGCTCCGGTGCAGTGCTCTTGGTCGATACGCTGGAAGACATGGGCATGGTCGAGCGGCAGCCGTCGCCCAAGGACAAGCGCGCGTTCCGGCTTGTGCTGACTGCCAAGGGTGCGACCACCCTCGACGAAATCACCCGCGCCGTCACCGCACACGACGCCCGCGTAACAGCGCATCTTTCAAAGGATGAGCGGCACACGCTGCTGGCACTGCTCAACAAGCTGGCATCCGGGCCGGATTCCGCTTCCTGATCTGCTGCCTGCCCGTGCAAATGACAAGCGGCCCGAAAGTGGGCCGCTTTGCTTTGGTGCGGGCTGCGGGCGCTTCAGCGCTTGTTGGCGTCGATGGCCTTCTGCCAAAGGTCCTTGTCTGGCGGATACAGCGAATCGAAGTACTCGCGCAGCGCGCAGATCTCCTGGACGATCTCGAACGGGAAGCCTTGGCGGCCGCCCCGGTCGTCAATCTGCAGGCTGTTCAGGTAGCGCCGGCAGCCGATGAAATCGGCCCACTTGGCGGCGATCGTGTTGATGATGCGCGGAAATTTCCGACCAAGTTCGATCGGCCTCACCTGGTCGGGCAGGGACGCGAGCCACCGGATGGCGTCGCGGTTGAGCGCGAAGTCATCGGCGTTTTGCTGCTTGCGTTGAGAGGTGGGATCTTGAGTCATATCGGATGCGCATCCTTGAAGTCTAGTGTACCCCTCCCGCGCCGGCCTGCCAGCCCGACAGGCGAGGGTCTTGACGCATCACCCGTTTGATTCGACCGCCGCCACAGCCAGTGTCCAGCCGTTTGCTTGCCGAGGCTGCAGTATGCTGCGCGCCGCCCAATCCACATTCGCCTCAAGTTTTGCGCAGGCTTGCCGATAAGCCAAGCGCGGTTTGGCGCGCTGACGGACCAGAGCATCCACCAGCGTAAAACGCCTAGACTGCGAAACACGAGCCAGTGTCGGCTGGCACGCCGCTCCCCTAATTCAATCAAAAAACCGGGCTTCGAGCCGAGGTAGGCAGGGTATGAAGCGAATCGATGCGAGCCAATTGCGTATCGGCATGTTTGTGATGAAGCTGGGCGGGTCCTGGCTCAAGCATCCGTTCTGGCGTGCGCAATTCCAGTTGTCGCACCAGGGCCAGATTGACGACATCCGCAAGGCGGGTATCACCGAGATCTGGATCGACCCCGAGCGCGGCGAAGACGTCATGTCGCAAACGCTGATGCCCGTACCTGCGCCGGCGCCTGCGCCCGAGCCGCTCACGCGCGAGACCTTGGCGGCGCGTCCGCCGCTCACGCCAACGTCGCTCAAGGAAGAGTGGAAGCACGCCCAGCAGCTGATGCAAAACGGCAAGGCGACGCTTGGCCACATGTTTTCCGAAGCCCGCATGGGCCGTGCTCTGGAAACCGAAAAGGCACTGCTGCTGGTGGACGACGTGTCGAACTCGCTGGCACGCAACTCCTATGCGCTGATTGCGCTGGCGCGGCTGAAGAACAAGGACGACTACACCTATCTGCATTCGTTTGCCGTTTGTGCGTTGATGGTGGCGCTGGCGAAGACGCTGGGGTTGCCTGAAGACGAGATTCGAGAATGCGGGCTGGGCGGGCTGGTGCACGACATCGGCAAATCGGCCATGCCGCGCACGCTGCTGGACAAGAGCACCGCCCTCACCAAGGACGAACTGGCGCTGCTGCAGACCCACGCCGTGGGCGGCCATCACCTGCTGCAGGGTACCGGCCAGTTCAGCGAGATCGCGCGCGAGATCTGCCTGCACCATCACGAGCGCATTGACGGCAGCGGCTATCCTGACGCCCAGAAGGCCGAGGCTATTAGCCTGTGGGCCAAGATGGGCGCCATCTGCGACGTGTACGACACGCTTACGTCAAGCAGCCCGTACCACCATGCGTGGTCTCCTGCGCAGGCGCTGAAATACATGATGGCGCGCACCGACACGCAGTTCGATCGCACCGTGTTCCAGGCTTTCACGCGCAGCGTGGGCATCTACCCGGTAGGTACGCTGGTGAAGCTGCGCACCAACCGGTTGGGCGTGGTGGTCCACCAGAACGAGGCGTCTGCGCTCAAGCCCGACGTGGTCGTTTTCTATTCGGGCAACACCAAGACGCGCGTGCGCCCCGAGCGCATCAGCTTGGGCAAGTCCGACGATTCCATCGTCACCGTGGAAGATGCCACCACCTGGGGTCTATCGGACGAGGAAGTCTCCGACATGTGCCTGGTCTGAGCCGCGGGCGCCCAGGTTCACACGTTTTCCACGGGCGGCTCATTCTGCTCGGCTGGATTCGGGCGGGTATCGCGTGGCACCAGCGGGTCGCCGGGCTTGCGCTTGGCAGGCTCGGGCTGGGCTTTCGGGCTTGCGGGCTGTGTCGTATCGGTTTCTGAACGGCTTGGCTGGGTGGGCATCGCGGTCTCCTGATTTGCGGATGCCCCTCTTCCAGCATGTCGCGCGCCTGGCAAGTCCCCACGTTTTATGTGTATTTTTCTTAACACGGACTTCAACAAACTTCATGGCGCACCCCTCTAAAGTGGGGTACGTTTGAGTCGTTGGTTTTTACATTGCTGAACAATCGCCACACATTCAGAGCGATGTCGGCAACCCGCAAACGAACGATTCAGTCTTCCGGGGGGTGACATGAACGTTTCCAATCTGCTGCATGCAGCGTCGAACTGGGTTGTCCAGTCGCGCGCTTTCAATGTCGCGCAATCGGTGGCACACCATCGCACGCCCAGCGATGCGTTGTCGCACTGGAAACTCGATATCTGGCACAAGAGCGTGCCGTTCCTGTTCGAGGGCGGCCTTGCCGAGCCCGCGCACCAACTGTTTCCCAAGCATCTGGCGCATGCCGAATGGGTGGACGAGCTGCACCACCATCTGGGCCAGCTCGTGGGCGTGCGACGGGAGCACTGCAAGATCGACATCCGCGCGGTGACGGGGCTGGCGCAGTCGCCGTGCTCGGTGCATTCGTTTCCGAGCATGCTGGTGTTTGCGCATCAGCATTGCCGCCGCATTCCGCACAGCACGGACGCCGACTTTGCCGCCAACCGGCGCCACGTATTCCGCTACGCAGATCAGTCCAACGTGTTCCGCGCCTACGACTTTGCCGGCGGCGAGCTGTTCTACATGAACGAGTGGGGCGCGCACCATTTCGCTGCGCTGGCGTTGCAGGCTCGCACGCAGAACCGTGAGCTGCTGGTCGATGCCGAGGTGCGTCACGCGCGTTCTGCGCTGGGGTTGCGTCGTCTGCTTGACGGTTTCTACGTGATCGGCGCGCGACGGCAAGGGCAGCAGCGCTACGGCACGCGTTTGTCGGAAGCGCTGGCCAGCCACCAGGTGCCGCATCGCTGGATGCATGGCCGCCGCGAGGCCGAAGGCTTTGAGCTGTGCTTCCTGCCCAAGTCGGATCGCTTTGCCAACTGCGTGGGCGAACAGCTCGTGCGCGACGGCTGGTTCGACTACGGCGCCTGGCTGGCCAGCCTGCACGATGCCACCGAGGTGGGTGCCCCCGCGCAACGCGCCGAGGCCGGCCGCAAAACGCGCCCGAACTGGAAGCGCGTGCCCGTGCCGAGCCTGGGCGTGCCGACGGGTCTCATGCCGGGCTTTGCGCACACGCGCTTGTAATACTGCGGCGCTACGCTCGGCGGGTGTTCTGCCCCTCCACCTGTCGGATTGCTGAATCAGACGGCTGGTGTCAGAATTCGCAACTTAGTTGCATTGAGGCGCGCAGTGTCGAGTGACATCGTGCGCCGGCACCTGCGCCCGATCTTGCGTTCCTTCCGTTCCTCCTTCCTCCATCTGCGTTGGCTGGCTTGCCTGCTGACCGTGTTCCTGCTGTTTGGTCAGCAGGGCGCGCTGCGGCATGCGCTCTCGCATTGGAGCGAACTGAGCGAAGGGACTGCGGTCGAGTTCAACGCCGCCGCCACGGCCAAGCCGGCCGGCGCCCAGCGCAGCCAGCCCGCGCAGGAGCACGCCGCGTGCTTGCAGTGCGCTGCCTATGCTGCGCTGGCGGCTGCCTTGCCGATGCTGGTGGCGCTGCGCCTGGCGCATACGCGGCGCTGGCATTTTCCGCGCATTGGCTTTCATGCGGGCGCGCCGGTTTTTCCGGTGGCCGTCTGCTCGCGCGATCCTCCATTCCGCCTTTGATTCCTGCCTTGCCCATCGGCTCGCGCGTTGTGTTGACGCATGCGCGGGCCGCTGCTTAACGCATCCGCTCGATTCAAAGGTCTTTCATGATTCCATTCCAGCCCCGCAAGCTGGTGATGGCGCTTGCCGCCGTCTTGCCATCCATCGCCTCTGTTTCCGCACTGGCTCAGGAAGCCGCGACGCCGGCCTCCACACCCGCCACGCCTGCCACGACAGCGCCCGCAGCACAGCCCAAGCCGGCTGCCGCCAACGTGCGCGACCTCAGCGAAACCCGCGTCACGGCCAAGCGGTTGGACGCTGCACGCAATGCGCTGTCGCCGGACACCGGCAGCTCTGTTTACAAGTTCGACACCGATGACATCGCCCGCCTGCCGCTGGGCGATGCCACGCCGCTCAACCAGGTGCTGCTGCAGGCGCCGGGCGTGGTGCAGGATTCGTATGGGCAATTGCACGTGCGCGGGGACCACTCGAACCTGCAGTACCGCATCAATGGCGTGATCGTCCCCGAGCCGATCAGCGGTTTCGGGCAGATGCTCGATACGCGCTTCGCCAACCAGATCAATGTGCTGACCGGCGCGCTGCCGGCGCAGTACGGCTACCGCACTGCCGGCATCGTCGACATCACCACCAAGGGCGCATCCACCGACGAGGACGGCGAGCCCAAGGCATTTGGCGGCGAGATCGGCACCGTGCTGGGCAGCAATGCCACGCACGAGGTCAACGCGCAGATCCAGGGCACGAAAGACCGCTTCAGCTATTACCTCTCGGGCGTGTTTGCCGAGAACAACCTCGGCATCGAAAATCCCACGGGCAACCGCAACGCCACGCACGATCACACCACGCAGAACAAGTCGTTCGGCATGCTGTCGTACCTGCTTGATAACGATAGCCGCGTGAGCTTCATGTTCGGCACGTCGAACGGCCGTTTCCAGATTCCGACGCGCCCCGGCCTGACGCCGCAATTCACGCTCGACGGTGCAGTGCCGCCCGCTTCTGAAGCGCTCAACGCCAATCAACGCGAGAAGACCGACTTCCAGATCCTGACGTATCAGCAGAAGGTGTCGCCCAAGCTGGACTACCAGGTGTCTGTGTTCCGCCGTGCAAGTCGGATCGACTACACGCCCGATCCGATTGGCGATCTGGTCTACAACGGCGTGGCTGCCGACATCACGCGCCGCAACGAGGCTTACGGTGTGCAGGGCGACGCAAGCTACAAGCTCACCGACAAGCACACGCTGCGTGCCGGCGTATTCGTGCAGCGCGAGCGCTACGTGGCCGACAACACCGCCAGCGTGTTTGCCGCCGACAGCTCCGGCGCCCAGACCAGCACCACGCCGTTCACCATCGTCGACAACCACAGCGGCAGCGGCACGACCATGGGCGTCTACCTGCAGGACGAGTGGAAGCCCACCGACAAGCTCACCGTCAACTACGGCGCGCGCTACGACCGCGTCAACACCATCGTCAGCGAGCAGCAGCTGAGCCCGCGCCTGGGCCTGACATATGACCTGACGCCGCGCACGCGCGTGCATGCCGGCTACGCGCGCTACTTCACGCCGCCGCCCACGGAGAAGTTCGATACCACCTCGGTGCAAGCCTTTGCCGGCACGACCAATGCGCTGCCTTCGGACGCCAACACGGCCGTCAAGTCGGAGCGTTCGAACTACTTTGACTTGGGGGTTTCGCACCAGCTCACGCCGCATCTGACGCTGGGGCTGGATGCGTACTACCGCGACGTGCGCCATCTGCAGGATGAAGGGCAGTTCGGCAATGCGCTGCTGTATTCGGCGTTCAACTACGAGCGTGGCCGGATCTACGGGCTGGAAGGCAGCGCGAACTATCGCAACGGTAACTTCGGGGCGTACCTGAATCTGGCCGTGTCACGCGCGCAGGGCAAGGGCATCGAGACCGGCCAGTTCAACTTTGGTGCCGACGAGCTGGCCTACATCAACAACCATTGGGTCAACCTCGATCACGACCAGCGCCTGACCGCGTCGGCCGGTGTGTCGTATCGGTATTCCGGTACGACGTATACGAGCGATGTGCTGTTCGGTACAGGTTTGCGCAACGGCTTCGCCAACACCGAGCACCTGCCGGCCTACTGGCAGATGAACGTCGGCGCTGCGCGGGACTTCAACCTCCCGGCGCTGGGCAAGTTCAAGACGCGCCTGACCGTGCTGAATATCTTCGACCGCAGCTATCAACTGCGCGACGGTACGGGCATTGGCGTGGGGGCGCCGCAGTTTGCACCGCGCCGTACGTTCCTCTTGTCGGTCAGCAAGCCGTTCTAAGCAAATCGGGCCAGCGTATGAGGCTGGCCCGCTCTCCCATCACATCGCCGTCACATCGGTGGGACCATCCCGTCCTTGCCGACCAGCACGCGCTGCGCTACCAGCGTGCCTTGCGCATCGGCGCGCACGAACATGACAACGTGCGCGCCGGCTTTCAGGTCATCGCGCCGACCCGGCTCGAAGGTGACGATCGGTACTTGCGGCGGCACCACGATGTGCTGCTCCCCGTCCTTGTATTTGACCGACAGCGTGCGGCCCTGAGCCCCGGTGACGGCGCCTGCCTGCTCGACCGTACCGTTGGTCATGCTGCTGTTCGGGCCCATGTCGTAGGGGCGATGGCCGTCGCCGGTGCCACGCATGGCCTCCGGAAACACGTGGACTTCGAGTGCACGCAACGTGCCGTCCGGCTCCTTGACCGCTGCCGTGCCGATATAGCTGCCGGCGCGAATGGCCGACGGTTCGATCGGCGCGACCTGGGTGACGCTGAGGTCCACCGGCAGCGTCACAGTCGCCTTGTTGCCGGAGGCGTCGGTTACGTCGACAGCGGTGCTGTGGACGGCATTGATGGTGGCGCGCACGCGCGTTGGCGCAGCGGTGCTTTGCGCGGATGCTGCCAGCGGGAAGAGTGCTGTCACGACGGTGACAACCGCGGCGGTACGAGCTGAGAAACGTAGTCGGGTCATTGGGTAGGGGGCGTGAAGTTCGCTCAAGGTGAGCGGGGCGGGCCAGCGCAACTCGCATGGGCTGCGGGGGCGATCCGCCAGTCTAGACCGGACCGCGCTGGCTTGCAGGCGCGGTCCGCGTTCATCCGCTGCGGCTTAGCCGCGATGCTGGCCCGGCACGCGCTTGCCCTTGTACGTCGGGCGGCTGCGGCGCATGTTGTCGGACCAATCCGTGCCGCCCCCGGTGGGTGAGTGCACCGGAACATCGCGGCTGCCGGGTTTCGGATCGATCGGCGCTTCATCCAGGTCGACCGCATCCGGAGCATCGGCGTCGTCGTTTTCACCGGCGAGGCCCGTGGCGTGTTCAAAGTTCTCGTCGTCGATGGGTGTGTCGACTTCGGGATGGTTTATGTCGTGTATGGCGTCGGGCATCAGGTCGCCGCCTTCGCGCATGACGGGTTCGTGCCCTGCCGCGCGACGCTCGCCGGTGCCGGTGGAATCTGTGTCGCTGTCGAGGTTGACATCTCCCAGGTCTGCGCCCGCGGTGCGGTTGGCTGCGTTGCCGCGCGGGTGCACGGCGGGATCGTCGTCAAAGCGATCTTCAACGTCGCTGCCCAAGCCCGGGCCGCCCACCACGTCGCTGCCCGAGTCCGAACTGTCGGAGGGGCCGAGTGCTTCGGTTCCGTGGCCCTTGCCGGTCTGTGCAGGGGCTTCGCCGGTGCGATACAGGTTGCTGGTTGCCATGTGGTTTCTCCATGCGTGCTTGTGCGCCAACGCGCGACACTGCACGTGCAGCAAGGCGGATACCTGGGCGCGGCGCGCCGCACGCGTATTTCAGCGCACTGTTGCGGCGGCACGCTGGTTGCGACGCAGTTGGGTGCGGGCGAGTCGTCCGTAAACCGAACCAGGAGGCTGACGATGAAGCAACACGCACAGCAACCGCACAAGCCGGCTGCCCACGCGGCGGAAAACGCGGGGGAACGAAAGCGCGAAAGCAAGAAGGGTGAGCGCAGCGATCAAACCCAGCAAGGACGGGGTGCCGCCAAGGACCGCGCTGAAGCCGACCGCGCCGAGCGCACTTCCATGCAGCACGGCACGGACCACTCGGCGAAACGCCCGATGCCGGTGCCCGCCGAGGATGGCCGTGCCGCCGCACAGGAAGGGCAATTGCCGCAGAACCAGCAGCGTCTGGGGCAGCACCAGAACAGTCGGAAGCAGCCATGAACGCCACCAAGAAGCCTCGTGGCGAAGACAAAGCCAAGGCGCCTTCGGGTGACACCGCCAAGCCCATCGCGCCGGCCATCCCAGGTGAAAGCGGCGTGGGCGAGGAAGACCCTGGCGACTTCGAGAACGCGTCGATCCATTCGGACGACGGGAAGCGTCCCCGCGCGCCTAGCGAGGGGCGCTGACAGGTACACCTCTTCACTTCAGCCGCGCGAAGTCTGGCGCGGCTGAATGACGTGTGCCAACCAACGCCATATCGCTGGCCACGCCGGGCGTCGTGTGCCAGTGACAGCAGCCACGATGTGCACGTGCGCGCCGCTGCGCCTGTCGGCATGCAGGTGCCACCACCCGGAGGTTTCCACAACATGCGCGTGTCCGGCGCCAAGCGTGTATTGCGCTGCCGTAATCCAACGCGATGGTGGTGCCAGGCGCAAGCTGCCTTCCAATGCCACGAGCGTGGTTCCAGCGGGCAGCCAGTGCAGCCCGGCTTGTCCGGGGCAGAGCGCCAGCCATTCGGGTTCGGATGCGGGTGTCGTTGCAGTCATGTCGATCTCCTGAACATGGCTCCAGCGTAGGCACGCGGCTTCTCTCTCAACAGACACAGAAACCGGCAATGTGCGGGGCAACAGCCGCGCCCCTGCGACAATCTGTTGCGGTACAGTTTGACGTCGTCTGTATCTGTTGCGGTGGCGGTCGTGCCGGCATGATGTGCCGGACCCCTCTCCTTGCCGCCTGTCGCCGTCCGCTCGCCGCCGCCCTTCGCCGCCGCCCCTTCGCCGCCATGTCCGTCACCGAGTTGACTCCCCCGCCCGCGCAGCCGCTGTACCGGACGCTTGCCGATCATTACCTTGGTGCGATCCGCAGCGGAGTGCTGGCGCCGGGCGAGCGCATGCCGTCGGTGCGCATGCTGATGCGCACGCACGCTGTGAGTCTGTCGACCGCGCTGCAGGTGTGCCGGCATCTGGAGACGGAAGGCTGGCTCGAAGCGCGTGAGCGCTCGGGCTACTTCGTGCGCCAGCCGCGCCGGGCTATGCTGGCACCGGTCAAGGAGCCTGAAGTCTCGACGCCCGACCCGGCCGCTTACGTGGGCGTGCATGCGCGCGTGTCCGCCATCGTGGCGCGCGGGCAGCAGGCCAGCGTGCATGTCGATCTGTCAGGGGCGAGTGGGGCGGCCGCGTTGTACCCGGCGGCGGCGCTCAACCGGATTGCGTCGCAGGTGCTGCGGCGGTATCCGTTGCTGCTGACGCAGGCTGTCATCCCGAACGGCCATCCCGAATTGCAGACTGCCGTGGCGCGCCGTGCGCTCGACATGGGCGTGCAGATCGCGCCGGACGACGTGATCGTCACCCACGGCTGTATCGAAGCGGTGAACCTGGCATTGCGCGCGGTGGCGCAGCCGGGCGATACCGTGGCCGTGGAATCACCGACCTATTACGGGCTGCTGCAGGTGTTGGAAAGCCTGGGCATGCGCGCGGTGGAAATTCCTACCAGCCCACGCACCGGCATGTCGCTCGAAGCGCTGGAGATGGCGGTGCAGGCCTACGGCAACATCCGCGCCGTGGTGGTGGTGCCCAACCTGCAGAACCCGCTCGGCAGCATCATGCCGGACGCGGCCAAGCGCCGGATGGCCGCCTTTTGCGATGCCAACCGCATCGCGCTCATTGAAGACGATACCTACAGCGCGCTGGGCGATAGCCCCACGCCACTCAAGGCGCTCAAGGCGTGGGACCGCACGGGCAACGTCATCTATTGCGCGTCCTTGAGCAAGGTGCTGGCGCCCGGCCTGCGCCTGGGCTGGATGGCTGCCGGCCGCTGGCAGGGGCGCGTGCAGATGCTGAAGTTTGCGCAGTCGCGGCCAAACGATTCGTGGTCGCAGGTGCTGGCGGGGCGCTTTATCGCTTCGGGTGCGTACGACCGTCACCTGCGCACGCTACGCCAGACCTTGCGTGAACAGCGCGAGCGCATGGCCGAGTCGATTGCGGGATGCTTTCCCGCCGGCACGCGGTTGTCGGTGCCGTCAGGCGGGTTGGCGATGTGGGTGGAGTTGCCTGCCAACGTGTCGTCGGTGGCACTGTTTGATGCGGCGCTGGCGCAGGGCATCCGCATTGCGCCGGGGACGATGTTCTCGAACCTGAACCGCTTCGATCATTATTTCCGCATCTGCTTCGGCCTGCCGCCTTCGGCCAACCTCGAAGCTGCGCTCGCCACACTCGGCCGGCTCACGCAGGAACTGGCCGAGCGCTGACCGATCAACCTACCGGCACCACGCCGGCGCAGCGGAAGACGATTCCAGACCCTGCACGCTCTGCGCAATCTGTTGCGACCACTGCTGCACGAGGCGTTGCGTGGATGACACCACCGCATCTACGCCCGCATTCGCATCCGCACCTACAGGTTGCCCATTCACGGGCAGCGCAAGCGTCGTCTGGCAGGTGAGGGCGGCGGGGCTCGCGCCTTGGGTGGCCGCATCGCGCGATACGCGCCACGTCACCAGTGCCGTCACGCCCTGCCCGGGCCGCGCGTCATAGCTGCGCATTTCGGCGCCGATGCGGTAGAGCGGCACGCCCGCCGGCGCAGCCGCACTCCCGACGTCCACCGCAGACAGCGTTGTCGCCAGATTCGCAGACAGCGCATCGCGCAGTTCCGAACCAAACGGCGCGGCCCAGCGTTGCTGCTCAAGCGCCACCACTTCGCTATCGGACGTACGCAGCACGATCTGTGGCTTGTCCAGCCGATCGGGCACCCGCACGCCCGAGAGGCGGAAGGCGCGTTGGAAACGGCCGGTATCTGTTGTTTCGGGGCGCACCGACAGCGTATGCAACGTCGGCTCGGGCGAAGCGCACGCGCCAATCAGCAACGCCACGGCAGCGGCGCCGGCTAAGCGAAGAGAAGAAGACAGCATCGTCGTTTGCATCGGCATCATTGCGCGTCCTTTGCCTTGCCGCGGATCAGCGCTTCCGGGTGGCGGTCCAGATAGTCGGTCAGCACGCGCACAGACGCGGCGGCCTTGGCCACTTGTTCCAGCGTGTCGCGCGCGTTGCGTTGCAGCGGGGCATCGTCGGAGAAGACCTGGCGCGCAGAATCGAGCGTGCGGCGCGCGTCGGCCAGCGTTTCCTTCATCTGCGGGGCGAGGTCGCTGTTGACGGTCTTGGCCAGTTGCTCGGTCTGCTTGAGCGTGGCGTCGAGCGTCGTCAGCGTGCGGTGAACATCCTGTCCGATCTGCTCGAACGGCACCTTGTTGAGTTTCTTGGCGATGCCGGCAATCTGCGCTTCGATGTCGTCAGTCGGGTTATCGGCAGTCGGGAACACATATGCGCCGTCACGATCGCGCATGCCGAAGCGCGGCGGGGTCTTGTCGCGGTCGGCCGCGTCAATGAAGTCGAGGTTCACGAACTGCTGGCCCGTCAGCAGGCTCGCGCTCTTCAACTGTGCGCGCATGCCGTTCTTCACCAGCACGTCGAACTGCGTGCGGACGTCTTCGGCGGCGTGCTGCGGGTTGTCGTCGCGGATGTCCATGCCGAAGCGCGTGGGGTAAAGCGTGGCCGTCACGGGCAGCACGAACTCGTGGCGCTTCTTGCTGTAGTGGATGCCGATCGACTTGATCTCGCCTACGTTGATGCCCTTGAATTCCACCGGCGCACCCACGTTGAGCCCGCGCAGCGAGCGGTGGAAGTACATCACCACGGTCTGCGACAGGTGTTCGGGGTCTTTCAGTGCCATGGTCTCGTTGCGCACGAGCTGGAACTCGGCGTCAGAGGCGGCCGGCTGGTGATCGGCTTCTTCGGGTGTCTGGAACGCGATGCCGCCCAGCGCCACGGTCAGCAGCGATTGCGTATCGACCTTCAACCCGTTGGCGTCGAGCTTGAGATCGATGCCGCTGGCATTCCAGAACCGCGTGCCGTGTGCCACAAACTTGTCGAACGGCGCGTTGACGAAGATGTGCAACGTCACGCCCTTGCCGTCGGTGTCGATGTCATAGGCGGTGACCTGGCCCACGCGCACGCGGCGGAAATACACCGGCGCGCCGATATCGAGCGAGCCCAGGTCGGGCGCGCGCAGCGTGAACTGTTTGCCGGGCGCATCAGCGGAGATGGCCGGCGGTGTGTCGAGCCCCTTGAAGGTGGATTTCTTCTCCTGCGAGCGGCCACCGTCCACGCCGATGTACGCTCCTGAGAGCAGCGTGCCGAGCCCCGAGATGCTGCCGGCCGCCACGCGCGGGCGCACCACCCAGAAGCGCGTATCCGACGCGGCGAACGCCTTGCCGTCATGTGTGAGTTCGATCAGCACCACGGCGCCAGACCGGTCGTCGGTGAGGCCCACCGCCTTGACCACACCGATATCGACGCTCTTGAATTTCACGCGTGTCTTGCCTGCTTCGATGCCCTCGGCCGAACTGAATGTGACGGTCACTTGCGCGCCGCGCGCCAGGATCACGCGCGCCATGAGCGTGGCGCCCACCAACAGTGCCACGATCGGCACCAGCCAGATCAGCGAGGGCAGCCAGCGCTTGCGCTTCGTGCGGCGCGGCGCGGGGATGTTTTCGTTATCGACGGGGTCGGTCATACATCGGTCTCTTCAGGATCGGGCTCGTCGATGACGTCCCAGATCAGGCGGGGATCAAAACAGCGGGCGGCAAACATGGTCAGTACCACCACGGCGGCAAACGGGCCGACACCAGGGCCGGGCTTGATGATGGCCAGCGTCGACAGATGTACGAGCCCTGCCAGCAGTGTCACCACAAACACATCGAGCATCGACCACCGGCCGATGATTTCGACCAGCGCATACAGGCGCGTGCGCAGTCGCGGGTTCCAGCGCCAGCGTTGCTGCACCGAGAGGCACAGCACCGCCAGGATGCCGAGCTTGGCCAGCGGCACCAGAAAGCTTGCGATGAACACGATGATGGCCAGGTGCCACGAGCCCGACGTCCAGAGGTAGACGATCCCGCTCATGATGGTGTCCTGCTGCGTGCCGAGCAGGGTGTCGGTAATCATCACGGGCAGCAGGTTGGCGGGCAGGTACATGGCGGCGGCCGCAATCAGCAGCGCCCAGCAGCGCGCCAGGCTGTCTGGCTTGCGCACGTGCATGGGCGACATGCAGCGCGGGCAGACCGGCGCTGCGGTGGTCTCGTCAGGTGCGTCTTCGTGTGTGAGCACCGCCTGCGTGGCGGCCGAAGCTTGGGGCATGCGTGCCAGCAGGCCGCAGCGCTCGCATGTCACCAGGCCGTGTGCGGCGGCCCGCAGCGGGCGACCCTCTTGGGCCGGTTGGGCCGGTTGGGCCGGTGCAGGGGTAGTGACGCTGTTCATGGGTGATCCTCGCCGGGGCGGGCGGCGGCGTCCATGCCGGTGGGCGTGTCGACATGTGAGCCCGGCGGCAGGGTCAACCCGATCTCGCGCCAGAACGGTCGCAGGTCGATCGACAACGCCACTGTCAAAAACACGGTGAGCGCGGCAAACGCCCACAAGCCCGCATCGGCTTCCAGCGACACCATGCGCGCCACTTTGATGAGCGCCACCACTACGCCCAGCATGAAGATCTCGACCATCGCCCACGGGCGGATCAGCGCCGCCGTGCGCAGCACCAGCGCCGCGGCCGGATGCTGCCGCCCACGCAATCGCGCAATGAGCAGCGGCGCCAGCACCGACATGTACATCAGCGGGAAGAAAACCGTGGTGAGTGCCACCAGTACGGCAGCGAAGAGCATGTCGTAGTCGTACAGCGCCACGATGGCGCCCCACAGCGTGGTGGCGTGCCGGTTGCCGCCACCGTTCATCTCGGCAATCGGAAAGATATTGGCGACGATGTAGACGATGAGGCCCGTCAACACCAGCGGCAGCAGTACCGAGAGCCGCTCGCTCTGGTTGCGGTACAGCTTGACGCCGCAGCGTGTGCAATGCGCTTCTTCATCCAGCGCAATGACTTCGTGGCGATGCAGGGTGTCGCAGTGCTCGCATGCGATCCAGGCATCTGGATCGCCAGGCAGGGGCTGGGCTACCGGGGCGGCCTTGGCGTCGGGGGTGTCGCCCGCTGCGCGCCAGGACGGCGGCAGCGGGAAGGGGAATTTCACGGTTTACAGCTCCATCGTCGGGCTGAAGGTGGGCCGGCAGCGTTGCAGACGCGTGCGGCGGCACACCGACAGTGGGGCAGGCGATTATACATACACCGTTGAATGTATAGCTGAGTGCGGGCTTCCTCATTTTGACGCACGGTCCGAAGCAAATATCCCGCCAATCGGCGCACTCGATATTGCATGGCGTGACGGAGGAACGGGCCTTGCTGCCTTGGAGGGGCATGTTCTCAACCTCAAAGGAGCATTTCATGACGTATCTCCGTGCATCTTCTCTCGTCATCGCGTTGGCGCTGGCGGGCGGTACTGCAGCGGCGTATGCCCAAACGGGGGCAGCCCAATCCAACAGCACGGCGGGCGGCAGCAGCATGTCTCCGGCGGGTGGTGCCGACACCGGCGCAACTGCAACGGGCACGGGGGGTATCGCTGTCAAGCAAGGGCGCGCCGGCAATATGCGCTCGGGTTCGAGCGGTGGCTATGGCGGCAGTGCCAACGATTCAACGGGCAGTGCAACCGGCGGCGGCGCGGGTGGAGTGGGCGTAGGCGCGCCAGGCACGGGCGGGTCGATGGGTGCGCCGGGCAGCGGTAGTGGCGGTGGTGCTGCGGGTTCAGGGGGCGCTGGTGCCGGTGCGGGTACCGGAGGCGCCGGTGGGGCGGCGGGCGGCATTGCCGGTGGCGGCAGCCGCTAGCCTGGCCCCGCATTTACCTGCGGCTAACGCAGTTGTGCTGCGTGATGCAGCAGGTGGTCTTCGATGAAGGTCTCGATGAAGTAGTAGCCGTGGTCGTAGCCCGGGTGGCGGCGCAGTTGCAGCGGCTGCCCGGCTGCAGCGCACGCGGCGGCAAAGTCATCCGGGTAAAGCTGCTCTGCGAGGAATTTGTCGGCCTCGCCCTGATCGACCAAGATGCCGCCCGGGAACGGGCACGATGCCTGCCGCATCAACTCCGTGGCGTCGTGCGCTGCCCAGGCGGTGCGATCGTCCCCGAGATATCCGGTGAACGCTTTGATGCCCCACGGGCACACAGACGGATGCGCGATGGGCGCAAACGCGGAGACCGAAGCAAAGCGCTCCCGATGGCGCAAGGCCAGCGTCAACGCGCCGTGGCCGCCCATCGAATGCCCAAAGATGCCGATGTGCCCCGGCGCCACCGGAAAGGCCACGCGCGCGATGTGGTGCAGCTCGTCGGCAATGTAGCTTTCCATGCGGTAGTGCTCGCGCCACGGCGCCTGCGTGGCGTCCAGGTAGAAGCCGGCGGCGATGCCGAAATCCCAGCTATCGGTTTCGCCGGGGATGTTCGCGTCGCGGGGGCTGGTGTCGGGCGCGATGAGGATGAGGCCTTCGCGTGCTGCCACGCGTTGCGCACCAGCCTTGATGGCAAACGTATCTTCCGTGCACGTCAGGCCCGCCAGATAGAACAGCGCGGGGCAGCGCGTGCCTTCCAACGCCTGCGGCGGCAGGTAGACCGAGAAGCGCATCGGCAGCCCGATCGCCGTCGAGGCATGCCGATAGAAGCGCTGCACGCCGCCAAAGCAGGCATGCTCGGAAAGCAGTTCAAGTGCCGGTACCGGGATCGTCATTGCGTGGCTCCATCCTCGAGGTTCAATACAGCACGACCGAACGGATCGACTCACCGCGCTTCATCAGCTCGAAGCCCTCGTTGATGCGCTCCAGCGGCAGCCTGTGCGTGATGAGGTCATCGATGTTGAGCTTGCCTTCCATGTACCAGTCGACGATCTTCGGCACGTCCGTGCGGCCACGTGCGCCACCGAAAGCGGAGCCCTTCCACTCACGGCCGGTCACGAGCTGGAACGGGCGCGTGCTGATCTCCGCGCCGGCCTCGGCCACGCCGATGATGATCGACTGGCCCCAGCCCTTGTGACAGCACTCCAGCGCCTGACGCATGACCTTCGTGTTGCCGATGCACTCGAACGAGTAATCCGCACCGCCATCGGTGAGCTGGATGATGTGGTCGACCACGTTGTCCACATCATTCGGATTGATGAAGTGCGTCATGCCGAATTTGCGCGCCATGGCTTCGCGTGCGGGGTTCAAGTCCACGCCGATGATCTTGTCGGCGCCCACCATCTTTGCGCCCTGGATCACGTTCAGCCCGATGCCGCCCAGGCCGAACACGACCACGTTTGCGCCCGGTTCCACCTTGGCCGTGTAGACCACCGCGCCCACGCCCGTGGTGACGCCGCAGCCGATGTAGCAGACTTTATCGAACGGCGCATCGGGGCGGATCTTTGCCAGCGCAATCTCCGGCACCACGATGTGGTTGGCAAACGTGGACGTGCCCATGTAGTGGAACAGCGGCTTGCCGTCGAGCGAGAAGCGCGACGTGCCGTCCGGCATCAGGCCCTTGCCCTGCGTGGCGCGAATGGCCTGGCACAGGTTTGTCTTGCGCGACAGGCAGAACTTGCACTGACGGCATTCCGGCGTGTACAGCGGGATCACGTGGTCGCCGGCTTTCAACGATGTGACCCCCGCGCCCACCTCCAACACCACGCCCGCGCCTTCATGGCCGAGGATTGCCGGGAAGATGCCCTCCGGGTCGGCGCCCGAGAGCGTGTAGTAATCGGTATGGCAAATGCCGGTCGCCTTGATCTCGACGAGCACCTCACCGGCGCGCGGGCCTTGCAGGTCGACTTCTTCCACGGTGAGCGGAGCACCGGCTTTCCAGGCGATGGCGGCTTTGGTTTTCATGCGCATTCCTTTTTTTTGAAGTGGAGCCTGCCCGACGTGGGCAGCGTAGGGAGGGCGATTGTAGAACGTTGCCTGCTCCGGCAACGTGATAGCGGAGTCATGTCACGCAGATCAGACTTCAGATTTCGTTATGACGGCCGTTTCTTGTGCGACGGCAAGGCCGACAGGGCCGTGTGCCGCATGCCTTACATGGTGGAATCCCTGCCATGGGCCTCGTAGTAGGAAACCATACCGTGCTTGCATCCATCCGTACTCGCATTTTGCTGACCTGCGTTGCCATCGTGGTCGGCGCATTGACCTTCGCTGGCGGTCTTAACTATCTCGTGACGCGTTCGTACAACGACGAGTCCATCCGCCAGAACCTGCAGTCCGTCGCGCGCGGCCACATCGCCGGCATCGACGACTGGGTGGCGTCCAAGACGCAGATGATGGTGTCGCTGCAAGACGTGGCAGTGTCTGCGGACCCGATTCCGGTTTTCAAGGCCGTGCACAAGGCTGGCGGCTTCATCAACGTCTATGTCGGCTACCCCGACAAGTCGTACAAATTCTCGAACCCCGAAGGCATTCCGCCCACGTATGACCCGACCGCGCGCCCCTGGTACAAGCAGGCGGTGGAGGCCGGCAAGCCCGTGGTGACGCCGCCGTACGTGAGCGCCAGCACCGGCCAGCTCGTCGTGACCTTCGCGGTGCCCATTCTGGACGGCAGTACCCTCAAGGGCGTGATTGGCGGCGACGTGGCGATGGACAGCGTAATCGCCAACGTCAAGGCCATTCATCCGACGCCGGCCAGCTTCGGCTTCCTCGTCAACGCGGCCGGCAAGATCGTCGCGCACCCGAATGACAAGCTCACGCTCAAGCCGGCGACCGATCTGTCGGCAGGGCTGAACGAAGCCACGCTGGCATCGCTGGCGCAAGCGGAGAAGCCGGTGGAAGTGTCAGTGGATGGCGCATCCAAGCTGCTCTACCGCCAGGGCGTGAAGGGCACCGACTGGGGTCTGGTCGTGGCGCTGGACAAGTCTGATGCCACGGCCGGCATGCGCTCACTGGTGATGACGTCGATTGGCGCGCTGGTGGGCGTGGCCATCGTTGCCGCACTCATCGTCGGCGCAATGACTTCGCGTGCGTTCCGCCGCCTGTCGATGATCCGCGATGCCATGGACGACATCGGCTCGGGCAGCGGTGACCTCACCAAGCGTCTGCTGTCGGATGGCGAAGACGAAGTCGCGCAGATCGCCCGCTCGTTCAATACGTTTGCCGACAAGCTGACGGCGGTGATGCAGCAGATCCGCCTGGGCAGCGATTCGGTGCGCTCGGCGGCGCAAGAAATTGCCGCTGGCAATGCAGACCTGTCGCAGCGCACGGAAGAACAAGCCAGCTCGCTGGAAGAAACCGCGTCGAGCATGGAAGAGCTGACGAGCATCGTGAAGCAGAACGCCGATAACGCGCGTCAGGCCAGCCAGCTTGCCGTGACGGCGTCGGACGTTGCCACGCGCGGCGGCAACGTGGTCGGCCAGGTGGTGCAAACCATGGGCGGCATCAACGAGAGCAGCAAGAAGATTGCCGACATCATCGGCGTGATCGAAAGCATTGCCTTCCAGACCAACATCCTGGCGCTGAACGCTGCGGTGGAAGCCGCGCGGGCCGGCGAGCAAGGCCGCGGCTTTGCGGTGGTGGCTAGCGAAGTGCGCAGCCTGGCGCAGCGCTCGGCGGGCGCGGCGAAGGAAATCAAGGCGCTGATTCACGACTCGGTGGATCGTGTGAGCAACGGCACGGCGCTGGTGGACCAGGCCGGCGTGACGATGGCAGAGATCGTCGATGCGGTGAAGCGCGTGACCGACATCATGGGCGAGATTTCGTCAGCGTCGGAAGAGCAGAGCAGCGGCATCGAGCAGGTCAACCAGGCCGTCAACCAGATGGACCAGGTGACGCAGCAGAACGCCGCACTGGTCGAGCAGGCCGCGGCCGCTGCGGAGTCGCTTGAGGAACAGGCCCTCAACCTGAACGAGGCCGTGGGGCAGTTCCGCCTGTCGCACTGAATCGGGCTCAGGCCTGGGGAGCGGCTGCACTGGCGGCCGCCTTGGCCTTGTCCTGTTCTTCCGCCAGCGCGAGGTCCGCTGCCCGTGCGCGCTGGACCGCAGGCCGTGCCAGGATGCGGTCGATATACGCGCGCACCACGGGCGTCTCGGGCATCAGTTTGAACATCGTGATCCAGTCCAATGCGGCGCCCCAGAGGACGTCTGCCGCCGTGAAGCGCTCGCCGAGGAAGTAGGGCCCTTTGGCCAACTGTGCGTTGATCGCGGCAATGACGGTATCGAAGTCGCCATAGGGTGAGGTCGAATACGCAGCGGGCGCGCGGCCCATTGAATGGTCGACGACAGCGGGCTCGAAACACGAACCGTAGAACGCCATCCATCGCAGGTACGGCCCGCGCAGCGGATCGCCCACGGCTGGCGACAGCCCGGCTTCCGGATACAGCTCTGCCGCATACAGATACACCGCCACCTGCTCGGTGATGACCGCATCGCCATGGCGTAGTGTCGGCACCTTGCCAAGCGGATTGATCGCGAGAAACTCCGGCGTCCTGTGCTGGCCCGTGGTCAGGTCGAAGGCATGCACCTCGTAGTCGGCGCCGAGTTCTTCGAGCAGCATGCGCGCGCCCCGCGAGCGGCTGCGCGGCGAGTGGTAAAGGATCAGGTGGCGGTCTTGGGGCATCGTCGGCTCCGTGTTCGATGGATACGGGTGAGAAAAGAGTGCCACTGTAGGCGCAAGGCTTGCCTCCGTCTTGGAAAAATCCGCTGCGGCGGTGCATCATCGCGGCATTGTTTTCGCGGACGCCGCTTCCATGACCGATCTACGTGACGTTGCCGACAAGCCAAAGGGCGTGGTCGACCCGCTCGCCTTCCGCCAGCGTTTCCGCCTGAACCGCTATCAGCCGAGTGATGCATTGGCCGGCGTGCTCGAGCACCACTGGATCGTCGAATGGGACTTGCGCGGCCAGCCGCCGTACACCCAGCGCACGCTTCCGTATCCGTGCGTCAACCTGGTGTTCGACCGTCGCCAGACCGCCGTCTTTGGCGTGATGTCGGGCGCGTTCGAAACCACATTGGCGGAGACGGGCCGCGTGATCGGCCTGCGCTTGCGGCCCGGTGCCTTTCGCGCGTTCTTCGGCAAGCCGGTGCGTTTGCTGACCGACAAGACCCTGCCGGTTTCCGATGTGCTTGGCATTGGCGATGCGCAGGCAGAAGAGATGGTGCTCGGCGCACCTGACGACGCCGGCATGGTGTCTGCCGCAGAAACGCTGCTGCTACGCGTGCTGCCGCCACCGGACCCACAGGTTGAGCGCATTCACAGCATCTTGCAGTCGCTGCAACAGGACGCAGGTCTGACCCAGGTACGCGACTTGGCCGAGCGCGCCGGCATGAGCGAACGCACGCTGCAGCAATTGTTCTCGGAGTATGTGGGTGTGACGCCCAAGTGGGTGATCCGCCGATACCGCTTGCATGAGGCGGCGGACCAGCTTGCCAACGGCGTGGGTGTGGATCTGGCTGAGCTTGCGCACGGGCTTGGCTACTTTGACCAAGCCCATTTCACGCGTGACTTCCGCCGCCTTGTCGGCAAGGCGCCTGCGGAGTATCGGCGCGCCAATCAGGCCTAGCGCGCCCGGCGCATCAATCCGCCGCGAGCGCCACGTCCGGCGACGCAGGCGGGCGGTCCGTCATCACGCAGTTGCGCCCCGCCAGCTTGGCGGCATACAGCAGGCGGTCTGCTCGTCGCAGCAGTGGCTCCAGCTCGGGGCCATCCGCCGCGGGTGCCGCCGCCACGCCAAAGCTGGCCGTCATGCGGCAGGGCAGATCGGTGCCGGTGGGCACCGCCACCTCGGCAATGCGATGGCGCAGATGGTCAGCCACTGCGCGCGCTTGGGCGAGGCTATCCGCCCACACCATCACCGCGAATTCTTCGCCGCCGATGCGCGCCACCATGTCGGCCGACGGGCCCTCGGCGCGGCATAGGCTGGCAACGGTGCGCAGCGCTTCGTCGCCCACGGCATGGCCGTACGTATCGTTGATGCGCTTGAAGTGGTCGATGTCGAACATGATGAGCGCAACGAGCCGCGCTTTCGGCTGCGGCGATTTGCACATCGCGCTGGCACGGTCTTCAAAGGCGCGGCGGTTGAGCAGATGGGTGAGCGGGTCGGTCTCGGCCATGCGCGCGAGTTCCTGCATCAGGTGTGCGCGTTCCAGTTCCAGCCGGCGGCGCTCGATGCTGTTGATGCGCAGTACGCGAATCGCCTCGAACATCGCGCGAATCTCGCGCCGCGCAAAGCCGGTCGGGATGTGCACGCTCAAGTTGCCGCGCGCAATCCCGTCGATCAGCCGCGTGGCGTTGACAAACGGCCCCACCACGTTGCGGCGGAACGAAATCGTCATCCATGCCAGTGCGCCGAGTACCGACAGCACCGCGCCTGCCGAGCCGATGAGCACCAGCAGCATCGCGCGCCGATGTTCGCGGATGTCGTCATCCGCCAGGCCCAGCACGATGTCGCGGAAATCCGTAATGGCGCGCATGGTGGGCACGTAGCGCTCGGCAAATGCGGCGGGGGTGATATCGACGCCGCCGGGCTGGCTGGCCTTGGCGCGCACGGCAGCCACATAGCGCAGCCCATCGCCGAAGTACTGGGCGCCGAGGGTGGTCAAGGCGTGCTGGTTCAGTGCCGAATGCGCACCCACGCGGGTCTCGATCATGCTGCGCAGTTGGTCGATGCGGCCGTGCGTGCGCTCGATGGCAAGCTGCTCTTCAAACGTGAGCATGCGGTGCCTGGCCAGCGCACCCGTAAAGCGCGAACCGAGCTGGCCCGCGTATTCGCGCAGATCAGCCGACAGCCGCGCCAGCGTCAGGCAATTGAGCACGTCGGGATCGCCGCGCGTGATGTTGGCCGTGCGCGCGTTGACGATGGGCAGGAATTCGGGGATCACCGCGATCATGCGGTTCACGCCGTCGGCGAGGTCATCGCTGCTGCGCGAGCGCAGCGGCAGGGCGGTCAACCGGTCGATGTTGGCGCGCGCAGCGGCCAGATGCGTTTGGGCGCGGCGCGCGGCGGTGATGTCGGCTTCACAGCCAGGGCAATGTTCGGGGCTCAGGGCGTCGAGCAATTGGGCGACGTGTTCATCGCTGGTGGCGCGCATGCGTTGCAGGGCCGCCTTGCGCTCGGCGGGCAGCGGCAAGTCTTCGCCGAGCACGCCGTTGGTCGGGCCGCGTTCGGCTGAAACCTTTTCCATGGCCAACAACGTCATGCGCAGCGCCTGGACGCTGCGGGCGGCATTGTCGGCGCGGCCGTAAGCCAGCCACGCGTAGCCCAGCAGCCAGCACGATAGCGACAACACCGGAACGAGGACGATGGCGACGCTGGCGCTAAAGCGCCTGTCCATCGACGTTTCAGAAGACATGAACAGAGTGGAAGAGCGTCTTGGCGGGCGGTTGGGCAGAGCCGGGAGGCAGTTGCGAATGGGTTGCACAGGTGCCCGCGCTCGTTGCCGCGCGCAATGCACATCTCTGGCTAACGGCAGCACCGGGGGCTTCTTTACCGTGCCATTGGACTCGCGCCGCGCGGGCGGACTGCAAACAAATGCAAAAGGATTCTTACGGGATGTTCAGGCCCAAGCGCTGAAAAGGGGCCGGCGGTCAGGTTGCCGCGTCGGCATGGCACGAGATGGGGGTGCACCTTGAGAGCCCCGAGCGCATCTCGTGCCTGGGTGAGGATCGAATGATTCAGGCGGGCCGGTTACTTGACCGCCACTTCGGAGTGCACGACCTCCGGCGCCTTCTCAAAGAATGGTCCGACCAGCTTGCGCCATTCCTGGAAGTCGTCGGACTCGCGAAAATCGACCATATGGTCTTCCACGGTGTTCCAGCGCACGATCAGCACGTAGCTGGTGTCGCGCTCGACGATGTGGTGCAGCTCGGCGCCGTGGCAGCCCTTGGCGCGTGCAAACAGCGGCAAGGCTTGCTGGACGGCGGCTTCAAACTCGCGCTGCTTGCCGGCGAGAATCTCGATGTGGGCCATTTCGAATACCACGTTGTGCTCCGTTCGGTTGGATGGGTGGGCAGACTATAGCTGGCAATGCCCGTCGCCATAGCCCGGCCGGTATCGGGGTTGTTCAACCGCGGGCGCCAGCTTTCGGCGGGCTTCGTCAGCCTGTCCGCCCCGTCGGCCACCCCTATGACAACCGCGGTTGCGCGGGCATACTCGGATTTCATTGCCTGGCCTGGATCCTGCTCGGGCCTTTGAGACGTCACCTTCAAGCAAAAGCAACCCATGGATAGCGGAAACGACCACCAGAAATTCTTCTACCTCCTGCTGTTTGTCGTCACGCTCGGGCTCTGCTGGATCCTCTCGCCGTTCTTTGGCGCGGTGTTCTGGGGCGTCATCCTGGCGATCCTGTTCCAGCCCGTGCAGCGCGCGCTGGTCGCCCGGATGGACAAGCGGCGCAATCTTGCTGCGCTCACCACGCTCACCCTGATCGTCCTGATCGTGATCCTGCCGGTCATCTTTGTGACGGCGACCATCGTGCAGGAAATCGGCGTTGCCTATCAGGAGATCCAGAGCGCGCAGCCGAACTACTCCCGGTACCTTTCGGAAGCGGTCCATGCGCTGCCCACATGGGTGCAGCAACTGCTTGCCAAAGCCGGCCTGACCAACATCCCCGGCATCCAGAGAAAGCTGGCCGACGGGGCAGCGCAGATCAGCCAGTTTGCCGCGACGCAGGCGCTGAGCATCGGGCAGAACACGTTCCAGTTCGTCGTCGGCTTTGGCGTCATGCTGTACATGGTGTTCTTCCTGTTGCGCGATGGCGCCGAGATCGGCCGCCGCGTGCGCCGCGCGCTGCCGATGGATGAAGAGCACAAGCGCCTGCTGCTGAGCAAGTTTACGACCGTCGTGCGCGCCACCGTGAAAGGCAACATTGCCGTTGCGCTGGTGCAGGGCGCGCTTGGGGGGCTGATTTTCTGGCTCCTCGGCATTGACGGCGTGGTGCTGTGGGGCGCGTTGATGGCCTTCCTGTCGCTGCTGCCCGCGATTGGCGCGAGCCTCGTGTGGATTCCGGTCGCGCTCTACTTCCTGATGGTGGGCGCGATCTGGAAATGCGTGATCCTCGTCGCGTTCTGCGGCGGTGTGATCGGCCTGGTCGACAACCTGCTGCGCCCGCTGCTGGTCGGCAAGGACACCAAGATGCCCGACTGGGTCGTGCTGATCTCCACCCTGGGCGGTATGGAATTGTTCGGCATCACAGGCTTCGTGATCGGGCCGCTGGTTGCCGCGCTGTTCATGGCCAGCTGGGATATTTTTGCGCGCGGGCAGAACGACTGATGCCTCGGCTGAGCTGGCGCTTCATCGCGCTTATATCCGCTCGAAACGCAGACCAGCATGGCGGGTCAGGCGCTCGATGAAGCGTTCGTCGAACATTGTGGCCGGCGTCCAGAAGCCGCCGGGGCGTCCGGTCTTGGTGCCCTCTTTTACGTGGTCCAGCGCGAGGCTGGCGGCAGCCTGACCCAGCATCTTGCCGGTCGAGCCATAGCCGGGGTCCCGATCTCCGGTCACCTTCACCCGCAAGGTGTTTCCTTGATCGGTGCGGCCAAAGAGCCGCAGGTCATAGCGGCCTGCCAATTGCACCGCGGGCGTGGGGCCTTCGCCGGGTTTGGGCAACAGAAAGCGCTCCATCACGATGCGGATGGGCTTGATGACAATGCCCAGCATGAAGGCGCCCAGGCCGGCCACCATCGTCACGGCTTTCAAACGGCCGCTCAGGCCCGCCCCGGTGATCACTGCTTCGTCGTAGGTGAATGGGTTGCCATAGGCGTTTCCGGACAAGGCGTTGGAGCGGTGCACCACGCGCTCGTTGATGGCCGCCATGACAAAGGGCGCAATCCACACATCGAAATCGGCATCGAACGCCGCGCCCCGTACCGAGCGTTGGCGTGCCGTGAAGCCGTGGCCCTGGGGGCAGAGGGAGTAAGGGTCTGCGAGTTCCCGGCGCAAGGCAGGGTCCGCAGCGGCTTCTTGCACGACGTTGATCAGGCTGGCCACAGTGCCGCCAGATGCGCCGCCCTTGAGCGTCTTGACGCGCAACTTCACCTGCGTGGCGGGTGTACCCCATTGCCGCATGGCCTGTTGCTGCAGGAAGTAGACCCCCATATCCGACGGCACCGAGTCGAAGCCGCAGCAATGCACGATGCGTGCCCCTGACTGCTGCGCCGTCGCTTCATATTTGTTGATCATGCGCTTGATCCACTGGGTCTCGCCGGTGAGGTCGCAGTAGTCCGTGCCGCTTTCGGCGCAGACCTTGATCAAGGGCTCGCCGTACAGCGCGTAGGGGCCAACCGTGGAGACCACCACCCGGGTCTGTGCGCACAGTGCGCGCAACTGGGGTTCGTTGGCGGCGTCTGCCACGATGATCGGGAGGGATTCACCCGCCGCGCCTAGTGAACGCTTGACGTCCAGCAGCTTCGCTTCGGATCGGCCGGCAATGGCCCAGCGCAGCGTTTCTCCACCGCCCGAAAACTGTTCGGCCAGGTAGCGGGTCAGGATCTGACCGACAAAGCTGGTGGCGCCAAACACGACAACGTCATAGTCCGGAGCGGGCATGGAGTCTTCCTTTTGATGGGCGGATGAAAGTGCCGGTATGGCGGCCTTCTGTCGTTCAGCGGCAAACAATAGTGAAGGTGCCCCGCCCGCCAGGCAACTGGCATCGCATGACTCAGGCGGACACGCCTGCGTCGCCCCCCGCGGCCCCCACGTTCACCGCCTCCAGCACCTGAAAGACCGTTTCACATTACGGAATTTGCCTCGAATTTCTCGGGCGTCGTCTTCCCGTTTGCTGAAAACACGTTCCGCATCGCAAAATTTGTCAGCTATCTCATTGAAAAATAAAGAAAAACTAACTCTTATGTCTTATATAAGACCTTGCTGCGACGCGTCAAAGCCGACCTACAATAAATCCATGCTGCTCGCTTCGAACTCCGGAGCTGCACACGCAACCGATTCTTCTCAAACGCGCTTTATTTCCAGGAAATTGACATGGCCCAGTATCAAGACGACATCAAGGCAGTTGCCGGTTTGAAAGAAACCTACGGCAGCGCATGGAACGCGATCAACCCCGAGTACGCTGCGCGCATGCGTGCACAGAACAAGTTCAAGACGGGTCTGGACATCGCCAAGTACACCGCCAAGATCATGCGCGCCGACATGGCCGCCTACGACGCCGATCCGTCCAAGTACACGCAGTCGCTGGGTTGCTGGCACGGTTTCATCGGCCAGCAGAAGATGATTTCCATCAAGAAGCACTTCAAGAGCACCGAACGCCGCTACCTGTACCTGTCGGGCTGGATGGTCGCTGCGCTGCGCTCGGAGTTCGGCCCGCTGCCGGATCAATCGATGCACGAGAAGACTTCTGTCAGCGCGCTGATCCGCGAGCTGTACACGTTCCTGCGCCAAGCCGACGCGCGTGAACTGGGCGGCCTCTTCCGCGAACTGGACGCTGCCAAAGACGCCGCTGCCAAGGCCGCGATCCAAGAAAAGATCGACAACCACGTCACCCACGTGGTGCCCATCATTGCCGACATCGACGCCGGTTTCGGCAACGCAGAAGCCACGTACCTGCTGGCCAAGCAGTTCATCGAAGCGGGTGCCTGCTGCATCCAGATCGAAAACCAGGTGTCGGACGAGAAGCAGTGCGGCCACCAGGACGGCAAGGTCACCGTGCCGCATGAAGACTTCCTGGCCAAGATCCGCGCGATCCGCTACGCGTTCCTGGAGCTGGGCGTGGACGACGGCATCATCGTCGCCCGTACCGATTCGCTGGGCGCAGGCCTGACCAAGCAGATCGCCGTGACGAACACGCCGGGCGACCTGGGCGACCAATACAACGCGTTCCTCGACTGCGAAGAGCTGTCGGCCGACCAACTGGGCAACGGTGATGTCGTCATCAAGCGCGACGGCAAGCTGCTGCGTCCGAAGCGCCTGCCGAGCAACCTGTTCCAGTTCCGCGCAGGCACCGGCGAAGCACGTTGCGTGCTGGATTGCATCACCTCGCTGCAAAACGGCGCCGATCTGCTGTGGATCGAAACCGAAAAGCCGCACATCGCCCAGATTGGCGGCATGGTGAGCGAAATCCGCAAGGTCATCCCGAACGCCAAGCTGGTGTACAACAACAGCCCGTCGTTCAACTGGACGCTGAACTTCCGTCAGCAGGTGTATGACGCGATGAAGGAAGCCGGCAAGGATGTGTCGGCCTACGAGCGCGGCCAACTGATGAGCACGGAATATGACGACAGCGAACTGGCGAAGCTCGCTGACGAGAAGATCCGCACGTTCCAGGCCGATGCGTCGCGCGAAGCCGGCATCTTCCACCACCTGATCACGCTGCCGACGTACCACACCGCCGCGCTGTCGACCGACAACCTGGCCAAGGAATACTTCGGCGACCAGGGCATGCTCGGTTATGTGGCTGGCGTGCAGCGCAAGGAAATCCGTCAAGGCATCGCCTGCGTCAAGCACCAGAACATGTCGGGCTCGGATATCGGCGACGACCACAAGGAATACTTCAGCGGCGAAGCAGCGCTGAAGGCTGCGGGTAAGGACAACACGATGAACCAGTTCCACTGATGCATTGATCGACTGATTCGGTCATACCCCAAGCAAAACGCCAACCCATCGCGGGTTGGCGTTTTCTTTTGCCGAGAACGCCGTGGGACGCTCGTCGAATCACACGTGCGCTTCAGGTGTGCTCAGAGAGCACCGTCCTTCGGCCAGACCACATCGGCTTTCCACGATTCCGACGCAATGAATTGCTTGAGCTTGTCTTGCAGCAGTGCGGTCCAGGCAGCGGCGAAGCGGGAAGGGGGATTCTCGCGCAAGGTCGTGATCGCCACGCTCGACCGGATGCCGGGACGCCCGATGCGATGCGCAACGAGTTCACCACGCGCGATCTCCTCTTTGATCGCGATGTAGGTCAGGATCGAATAGCCGGCGCCGGCCTTCACCAGTTGCTTGGTCAGCGACACGCTGTCGACTTCCAGGGCGATGCGCAGGCGCACACCGTGCTGGATCGCCGCCTGTTCGACCAGGCGCCGGTTGCTGTGCGGCAGGCCGGGCAAGATCAGCGGAATGCTGGCCAGGTCGCGGATCTGGTATTCGCGCTTGTCGGTCTCTGAGCCAGGCGGCCCCACGAGGATCATGGGCTCGCTGAACAAAGGGCGCACGAGGAACGCATCCAGCGGCGGTTGGTTGTAGACGACGGCAAGGTCAACGCGCCGATCCAGCACCCACTCCTGCAGCGAGCTGCTCAGGCCTTCTCGCACGTGCAGTGACACCCGAGGCCACTGCGCCCGGAAGTCCTGGACGAGATCGGCGCCGATCAGCGCGCCCATGGTCGGCGGCAAGCCAACAGCCAGATGCCCGCGCTCCTCGTCCGCGCTGGCGCGTACGTCTTCGCTGGTTTCGCTGAGCAGGTGGGTGATCATTTCAGCGCGCTCCAGCAGACGCGAGCCCGCCGCGGTGAGCCGGACGCCCCGGCCATGCCGAACCAGCAGCGGCACGCCAATCTCTGCCTCCAGCTTTGCAATCTGCCGGCTCAGCGCGGGTTGCGCGATGTACAGCTCGGCGGCTGCGCGGCTGAAACTGCCGGCACGCGCCACGCGAATGAAGCTCTTGAGTTCTCGGATGTCCATGCTTGCGTTGAGATATGCCGTGTCGGCATAGATTTGTATGTTCACATGGTCTTTGTCAAGAAAAGACCGTCAATCTATGCTTTCTACAAATAACAAATCACCCAACGCGTAGCGGAGACGGCGTTCACGCCCCCAGCGACGACCGCCTTTCAAGCAAGACAAGTCCAGCACGCTGGTGCCGCCTGGTAGCGGCAGAGCGCTGAATGACTGGACGCAGGAGACACCATGAAACATCTGAAGAAGCTGCACGTGCAGGTCTTGATCGGCCTGGCGTGTGCGGTCGTCCTCGGCATCGCCGCGCCGCAGTGGGCCGTTGCCATGAAACCCATCGGGCAGGCGTTCATCGCGCTGCTGAAGATGATGCTGGCCCCGATCATCTTCTGCACGCTGGTGCAGGGCCTGGCGCATGTGCGCGACCTGCGCATGCTGGGCCGCATGGGTGTGAAGTCGCTGGTGTACTTCGAGGTGGTCAGCACGGTGGCCATGGTGCTGGGCTTTGTGCTCGTCAACGTGTTCGAGCCCGGGGTGGGGCTGCATGCCACCAACCTTGCCGAAAGCGCCGATGCTGTGAAGGCCACCAGCGGCGCCGGCGGCATCTCGGCCGTCAATTACCTGCTCAGCCTGATTCCACACACGCTGGTCGATGCCTTTGCCAAGGGCGACATCGTTCAGGTGCTGATCATCTCCATCCTGGCGGGTTTGGCGCTGAACCTCTCGGTGGGGCCGGATTCAGTCCTGCTGCGCGGCATGGATGAAGCGCAGAAGGTGCTGTTTCGCATGCTCGGCTTCATCATGAAGCTGGCACCGCTCGGCGCGTTCGGTGCCATGGCTGCGGCCGTGGGCAGCTATGGCGGCGTGACGCTGCTCTATCTGCTGAAGGTCATCGTGTTGTATTACGCCGCGTCGCTGCTGTTCGTGTTCGGCGTGCTCAGTTCGATTACGTGGATGATCGGCCTGCCGTACTTCAGCGTGCTCAAGCTGATTCGCGACGAGATGTTGTTGATCTTCGGCACGGCATCAAGCGAGGTGGCCTTCCCGCGTCTGGTTGAGAAGCTGCAACGCGCAGGTTGTGATGAGGCCGTGGTCGGGTTCGTGCTGCCCGCCGGCTACAGCTTCAACCTCGACGGCACCTCCATCTACATGGCCATCGCCGTGGGTTTCATTGCGCAGGCGACGGACACGCCGTTCTCGCTGTGGCAGCAACTCGGGCTGCTCGCCATCCTGAGCCTCACTTCCAAGGGCGGGACCACCGTTGCCGGCGGGGCGTTCGTCAAGCTGGCGGCCACGCTGCAATCGGTGCGCTCGCTGCCCGTAGCCGGCCTGGGGCTGTTGTTCGGCATCGACCGCGTGATGGCGATTGCCACTGCGCTCGTGAACGTGGTGGGCAACACCGTGGCGGTGTTCGCCATCGCCCGCTGGGAAGGTGCGTTCGACGCCGAAGCGTTCCATCGCGAGACCGGCGGGCAGGCCCGTTCTTCTCTCCTCAAGCTGCAGAAGCCCACCGCACAGGCTGCGGTTGCGCAAGACGCGCTGACCCACTAAGCCACTAAGCACTGAGCAACACCAACATGCAACGCATTCCCGCCCTCGATCCTGATGCGCTGGACGCAGACCAGCGCGCCGTCTACGACGCCATTGCCAACGGCCCCCGCAAGGGTGTGCGCGGCCCGCTGGCCGTCTGGCTGCATCGCCCGCTGCTGGCCGACCGCGCACAGGCGCTCGGACGCTACTGCCGTTACGACAGCAGCCTGCCGCCGCGCCTGTCCGAACTGGCCATCCTGTTCATGGGCCGCTACTGGCTGGCGGAATACGAATGGGCCGCGCACAAGCCGTTCGCGTTGGAAGCCGGTGTGTCGCCGGCGGTGATCGACGCCATTCGTGACGGCATGAACCCGGCGTTCGAGCAGCGCGACGAGGCGCTCGTCTTCGCTTTCCTGACGCAACTGCATGCCGAGCGCGAAGTGGACGACGGCCTGTACGCCGAGCTGGTTGACGCCATTGGGAAGGGCGGCGTGGTCGATCTGGTTGGCATTGCCGGCTACTACACGCTCATCTCCATGACCATCAAGGCATTCAACGTGCCCGCGCCGGCCGGTGCGACGCCGGAACTGCCGACGCAACTGCCGATGTAACAGCAACAAGCAACAAGGAATTCACTGTGCAAGCAACGACCGAATTTGAACAAGCCACGGCTGCGGGCCGACTGGCAGGCAAGGTAGCCATCGTGACTGGCGCGGGCTGCGTCGGGCCGGGCTGGGGCAACGGCCGCGCCGTGGCCGTGCTGTTTGCGATGGCTGGGGCACGCGTATTCGCCGTCGACAAGAACCTCGAAGCCATGGAAGAAACGCTGCGCCGCGTGCGCGAGGCGGGTGGTGAGGTCACGCCGTACACCTGCGACGTGACCGACACTACGGCCGTCAAAGGCATGGTCGATGCCTGCGTGGAGCAGTACGGCCGCGTCGATATCCTGGTGAACAACGTTGGCGGCTCCGCTGCCGGCGGCCCTGTGGCGTTGTCGGAAGACAAGTGGGATGCACAGGTTGCGTTCAACCTCAAGAGCGTCTATCTGACCTGCAAGCACGTGCTGCCCGTGATGGAAGCGCAGGGCAGTGGCGCCATCGTCAATACGGCTTCAACATCCGGCATCCGCTGGACGGGCTCGGCGCAGGTGGCCTATGCCGCTTGCAAGGCGGGCGTGATCCAGCTTTCCAAGGTGGTGGCCGTCGAGTACGCGAAGAAGGGCATCCGCGTGAACACCGTGGTGCCGGGCCAATTGCATACGCCCATGGTGGAAGTGCGCCTGGCCGGCCAGCGCTCCGGCGGCGACGTCGACAAGCTGCTCGAAAGCCGGCTCGCTCGCATTCCGCTCGGCTTCATGGGTGACGGGCGTGACACCGCGCATGCCGCGCTGTTCCTGGCGTCTGACGAGGCGCGCTTTGTCACCGGCACCGAAGTCGTGGTCGATGGCGGCATGACGGCGCGGTGCGACTGACCATGCAAGGCGAGCTGAACGGTGGCGTGTGGGATTGCCATACGCACATCTATGGGCCCTGGGACGCGTTTCCGCTGCCCGCCGACGCGTCGTATCGCCCGGTGGAAGCTCCGATGACGCAACTGCTTGCGTTGCATGAGCAGTTGGGCGTCACGCACGGCGTGCTGGTGCAGGCGGCGTGCTACCAGTCCGATCACCGTGCGCTGCTGTCGGCGCTGGCCATGACGCACGGGCGCTATCGCGGCGTCGCGCTGGTCGACCACACCACGAGTGACGACGCCCTGCGCGAATTGCACGAGGGCGGCGTCCGCGGCATCCGCTTCAACTTCATGGGCCACCTGCCGGGCGAGCGTGATCTGGACCGCTTGCGCGAACTCGCCGAGCGCGTTGGGCCGATGGGTTGGCACGTGCTGCTGCATGGGCAACTGGATCAGCTTCTGCCGGTGCTCGATGCGTGGGAAGACCTCGACGTGCCGCTGGTGATCGACCACATGGGCCGGCAGGATGCGACCCGCCCGCTGGATGAAGCCGCCGTGCGCGAGCTGGAGCGCCATCTGCGTAAAGACAATCGGTGGATCAAGCTCTCCGGTGTCGACCGCCTGATGCAAGGCGCAGCGCCGCCATGGACTGCAGCGCTGCCGCTGGTCAGGCGGCTGGTGCAGGCGGCGCCCGAGCGGGCCATCTGGGGCACGGACTGGCCGCACCCCAACATCAAGGGCGACGTGCCCGACGACAGCAGCCTGCTTGCGTTCGTGCAGGAAGCCTGCGGTGCTGAAGCGGCTGAAGCCGTGCTCGTTCATAACCCGCAACGGCTCTATTTCTGAGGCATCGCCATGCAAGCCACGTTTATCGATGCCGCCCAGGCAGAGCACACTGCTGAGCAGAGCGCCTGCCGCAAGGCCGCCTGGCGCCTGGTTCCGCTGCTGTCGCTCGCCTACTTCGTCAACTATCTCGACCGGACCAACGTCGGCTTTGCCGCGCTGACCATGAACCGCGACCTGGGCCTGAGCGCGGCCCAGTTTGGCCTGGCGGCCGGCATCTTCTACGTGGGCTATTGCCTGTTCGAGGTGCCGAGCAACCTGGCGTTGTATCGCTACGGCGCACGTCGCTGGCTGGCGCGGATCATGATCACGTGGGGTTTGTTTGCCGCCGCCACCAGCTTTGCCGTGGGCCCCAACAGCTATGCGGCGATTCGCTTGCTCGCCGGGATTGGCGAGGCGGGGTTCTTTCCCGGCGTCATCTTCTATCTGACGTTGTGGTTTCCGTCGCGGTATCGCACGCGCATGATGGGCTGGTTCCTCGCTGCTATTCCGTTGTCGTCCGTGTTCAGCGGGCCGCTGTCGGTATCGATGCTGGAGCTGGACGGTTGGCTCGGGCTGCACGGCTGGCAATGGCTCTTCATCCTGCAGGGGTTGCCGGCCTGCGTGCTGGGCCTGCTGTGCCTGCGCATGCTGACCGATCGGCCGGACAACGCAGCCTGGCTTACGGCAGAGGAGCGCTCCGCCCTGGCGGCTGCCATCGAGCGGGAGCGCAGCGCAGCGGTCGAGCATCGCCTCGGGCCGGCGCTCAAGGACGCCCGCGTCTGGCTGCTCACGGCCATTCTCTTCAGCTACATCATCGGCATTCTCGGCATTGGTGTGTGGATGCCGACCATCCTCAAGACGCATCACCTGTCGAACACGCAGGTGGGCTTTGCCACGGCGCTGCCCTATGTTGTTGGCGCCCTGGTGATGCTGGGCTGGGCACGCGTGGTGGCGCGCACGCAGCGCTATGTTCTGCACCTGGTGATCACCTGTGCGGTGGCGGCGCTGGGTTTCTTTGTGTCGGTTGCGTCCGATGCGCTGGTGCCGGCCATGCTGGGCTTGACCGTGGCGGTGGTGGGGTTGTCATCCGTGCGCACGTGCTTCTACAGCATCCCGGCCACGTTCCTGGACAAGCAGGCCGCCGCCGGCGGGCTGGCGTTCATCAACTCGGTGGGCAGCCTTGGCGGGTTGTTCGGCCCGTACATGGTGGGCTGGCTGAAAGACGCCACGGGCTCGTTCAAGGCCGGGCTGATCGGCATGGGCACCATGCTGGTTCTCGCAACGCTGCTTTCTATGGTGCTGCTGGGCCGCATCAAGGAGGGCCGGCGATGAGCAACGATGGGTGGCAGCCGAGCCTGCGCACGCCAGATCCGGCCGTGCGTATCCTGGACCCGCGCTTCGAGCACTACCGTCTGCCGCACGCCAAGGTCGAACGCCTCTGGACCGGCTGCAGGTGGGCCGAAGGCCCCGTCTGGTTTGGGGACGCAGGGGCGATCTATTGGACCGACCTGCCCAACGATCGCATCCTGCGTTGGGACGAGGCCTCCGGCGCGGTGGCGACATACCGCGCGCCCTCAGACAAGGCCAACGGCCTGACGCGCGACAGGCAGGGCAGGCTGATTGCCTGCGAGCACGGCCAGCGCCGCGTCACGCGCACGGAATACGACGGCAGCATCACCGTGCTGGCCAGCGAGTTCGATGGCAAGCCGCTGAATTCGCCCAACGATGTGGTGGTCGCAAGCGACGGCGCAGTGTGGTTTACCGATCCGCCGTTCGGCCTGGTGAGCGACTACATGGGCCAGATTGCCGAGCCGCAGTTGCCGGCCAGCATCTATCGGATCGACCCGCGCGACGGGCGACTGGACTGTGTTGCCGACGATGTGCTCGGCCCCAACGGATTGGCGTTCTCGCCGGATGAGCGGACGTTGTATGTGGTGGCATCGCGTGCGCGGCCGCGCGAGATCGTGGCATTCGACGTGTTCGACGGCAATGCGCTTGGCGAGCGCCGTGTGTTGATCGACGCCGCGGACGGTGCGCCGGACGGCTTTCGCGTCGATGCGCACGGCAACCTGTGGTGCGGCTGGGGCACGGGGTCGGCAGAGCTTGATGGCGTGCGCGTGTTCGCCCCCGACGGCACCGCGATCGGTCACATCGCACTGCCGGAGCGTTGCGCGAACCTGTGCTTCGGCGGCCGACACCTCAATCGCCTGTTCATGGCGTCCACCACATCGCTCTATGCCCTGTACGTGAACACACGCGGGGCAGTCTAGCCCTGCGCCACCCCTACACCAATAACGAACGAGGAGACACGACATGCCATTCCAATCCAGCGTGCGCCGCTTTGCAGTGCGCAGCCTCTGTGCAATACCGCTCATTGCCGCCACCAGTGCCGCCTGGGCCGCAGATGTGCACGTGCTGGCGACCGGCGCGTTGCACGCGGCCTTCGAGAAGGTCATACCGGCGTACGAGCAGCAGTCGGGCAACCATCTGATCATCGCGTGGGGGCCGTCCTATGGCACCTCGCCCGACGCCTTGCCGATGCGCATCAAGAACGGCGAGCCGATGGATGTGTGCTTCATGATCGGCGCCGCCTTGACGGATCAAGTGAAGCAAGGGCGCTTCATTCCGGAGTCGCGCGTTGACCTGGTGGCGTCAGGCGTGGGCGTTGCAGTGCGCAAGGGCTTGCCCAAGCCGAATATCCAGACCGTTGACGATCTGCGGCAAACCTTGTTGGCGGCCAAGTCTGTGGCGTTTTCGGAAGGCGCCAGCGGTACCTACATCACCGGCACGCTGTTCGCGCGTCTCGGGATTGCCGAGCAGATGAAAACCAAGAGCGTGCTGATCCGGGGCAAGGAGCTGGTCGGCTCGGCGCTTGAGCGCGGCGAGGCGGATCTGGGCCTGCAGCAGATCAGCGAGCTGCGGGCATTCGGCGGCATCCAATATGTGGGGCCGCTGCCCGCCGAGGTGCAGAAGACGAGCGTGATTGCCGTTGCAGTGGCAAAAGATGCCAAGGAGCGCCAGGCCGCTGAAGGTCTCATCACGTATCTGCGTTCTCCGGAAGTCGCCGCCAAGCTGGTCCAGACGGGGCTCGACCCGATCCCCACCAAATAGAAATCGCCTGATTCGTTGCCGTTGTCCGTTGCATCGCGGTGGGTTTCCTGCCGCGAGGGGCAACTGCTGCCCGAAGCAAAAAACAACCGGGCCAGATCCCGGAAAAGGAGACTCCATGACGTTGCAGAAGTGCCTTCTGGGCGCCGCATTGACCTTGGTGATGGCGGCGTGCGCCGCGCCGCCAAACAACGGAGCAGACGTACAGCGAACGCTCGTGCGCCGTGGCAACGTGCAGATCGAAACGCTCAGCCAGGGCAGTGGGCCGACTGTTGTCATCCTGCCGTCGCTTGGGCGCGGCGCGGAAGATTACGACGAGGTGGCCCGCCTGCTTGCAGCCGATGGGCTGCGTGTCCTGCGGCCGCAACCGCGCGGCATTGGCCAGAGCAAGGGCCCGATGGCGAATCTCGACATGCATGCGTTTGCAGCCGACGTTGCCGCCGTGCTCGATCAGGAAAAGACGGGGCCCGTTGTCGTGGTGGGGCATGCCTGGGGCAGCCAGCCGGCGCGCATGCTGGCGGTGGATCGGCCAGACCTGGTGCGTGGCCTCGTGATGGCCGCAGCCTCTGCCGGCAAGCTGCCGCCCGGTTCCAACGAGAAGCCCTATGGCCGGTTGCGCGAAGCGATCGACGGCTCCGGCAACCTCGCGCTGCCCGAGGCAAAGCGTCTGGAATATCTGCGCCAAGCGTTCTTTGCTCCCGGCCACGACCCCAAGCCGTGGCTTGGCGGTTGGTATTCGGATGCACACCACGCGCAAGCCCATGCCCGCAACGTCACGCCTGTGGATGCGTACTTCGCTGGCGGCACGGTGCCCATGCTTGATCTGCAGGCGCAGTACGACGCCGTGGTCGTGCCCAACGTGTTCAAGCCCATGCTGGGCAACCGCGTGACGGTGGAAGTGATTCCCGATGCCGGGCACGCCATGGCGCCCGAGCAGCCCGCGGCGATGAGCCGCGCCATCGCGCGCTTCGCTCGTCGTGTCTATGCGGGCGCGTCCTGATTTCGTCAACACAACAACGCGCAGGCCGACGCATCCGCGTGGCATGCCTATCCACACCAAGCACACCAAGGAGAACATCATGAAATTGATCAAGTACGGCTGTACCGCGTTGGCTGCGGTCATGCTTTCCTTCTCTGCACTGGCTGCAACGGATGCCGGTCAGATCGATCGTGAATTGGTCAAGTACAGCGACGTGCAGATTGAGGTGATGCGGCAAGGTAAGGGCCCGTTGATCGTCATCCTGCCGTCGCTGGGCCGTTCGGGGCGCGATTACGATCAGGTTGCAAACCAGCTCGTCGCCGATGGCTTCCGCGTGTTGCGTCCTGAGCCGCGCGGCATCGGCCAGAGCAAAGGGCCCATGACCAATCTGGACATGCATGCCTTTGCCGCCGATGTGGCCTCCGTGATCGAGCATGAGAAGCAAGGGCCGGCGGTTGTGGTTGGCCACGCGTGGGGCAATTTCCCGGCACGCATGGTGGCGGTGGATCGGCCCGAGCTGGTGCGCGGCGTCGTTCTGGTTGCGGCTTCGGCCGGCAAGGTGCCGCTGGGTTCGACCGAAAAGCCGATCAACGCAGAGATGCGTAAAGCCATCGACGGCGCGGGTGATATGCGTCTTTCGGAAGCGCAGCGCCTTGCGTATCTGCGACAGGCCTTCTTTGCGCCGGGCAATGACCCACGCGTGTGGCTCGATGGCTGGCACGAAGAGACGCATGAGGCGGAGTCCCATGCCCGCAACGTGACGCCGGTGGATGCGTACTTTGCGGCTGGCACTGCGCCGATCCTGGACCTCCAGGCCGAGCACGATGCAGTAGCGCCGCGCCGCTTCTCGCAGGTTCTGAAATCGATGCTGGGCGATCGTGTGACGGTGGTTGTGGTGCCGAATGCAGGCCATGCATTTGCACCCGAACAGCCCAAGGCGATGGCGGATGCGATCGCAACGTTCGCCAAGCGCGTGTACGCAGAACCCGCCAAGCAGTAATCGAACGTGCTTGCCATGTGGAGGCTGGGTCCGTGATTCGCCTCCACAGCTTGCCTAATTGGACGGAAAACCCCGCGAGGAAGGGCAAAGGGATTGATAACCAAAGCACATCAATTCTTCCGAAAATTGCACTTCTCGTTTGTTGGTCTCCCGGCGAACATTGCCAAAACGACAAACGCCGTTCGACGGCGTATTCTTTTTTTGGCTTCCAGGAGACACCTCGATGCACCCCCAGTCCAGCCTTTCGACCGGGCAATCAAAGGCCGCCGCGGTCTTCCGCGTCACCGCCGGGAATTTCCTGGAGCAGTTCGACTTCTTCCTGTTCGGCTTCTACGCCACACAGATCGCCAACGTCTTCTTTCCCACCGATAGCGAATTCGCCTCGCTGATGATGACCTTCGCCGTTTTTGGCGCCGGGTTCCTCATGCGGCCGCTGGGCGCCGTCGTGCTCGGTGCGTACATTGACGACGTCGGCCGCCGAAAGGGCCTGATCGTCACGCTGTCCATCATGGCAAGCGGCACCGTGCTGATCGCATTCGTTCCCGGCTACGCCACGATCGGCCTCTTGGCACCTGCGCTCGTGTTGCTCGGGCGCCTCTTGCAGGGCTTCTCGGCGGGCGCCGAGTTGGGTGGCGTATCGGTCTACCTGGCCGAGATGGCTACGCCGGGCCGCAAGGGCTTCTTCACGAGCTGGCAGTCCGCCAGCCAGCAGGTCGCAATTGTGGTGGCGGCGGGCCTGGGGTTTGCGCTCAACCAATGGCTGAGCGCACCGGCCATTGCCGCATGGGGATGGCGCGTGCCGTTCTTCGTCGGTTGCATGATCGTGCCGTTCATCTTCGTGCTGCGCCGCAATCTTGAGGAAACGCAGGAGTTCAAGGCACGCAAGCATCGTCCGAGCATGAAGGACGTACTCAGCACGCTGGTGCAAAACTGGGGCGTCGTCATCGCCGGCATGATGCTGGTGGCGATGACCACCACGAGCTTCTACCTCATCACCGTCTATGCGCCCACGTTCGGGAAGACCGTTCTGCACCTGAGCACGGCCGACAGCCTGCTCGTCACGCTGTGTGTGGGGGTGTCGAACTTCGTGTGGCTGCCGATTGGTGGCGCGCTCTCCGACAGGATCGGCCGCCGGCCGCTGCTCATCGGCATGACGGTGCTCACCATCGCTACCGCCTATCCGGCGCTTTCGTTCCTCGCTCACGCGCCGAGCTTCATGAACATGCTGCTCGTGCTGCTTTGGCTGTCGTTCATGTACGGCATCTACAACGGCGCGATGGTTGTCGCGCTCACGGAAGTGATGCCCGTGCAGGTGCGCGTTGCCGGATTCTCGCTTGCCTATAGCCTTGCGACGGCAGTGTTTGGCGGCTTTACCCCCGCCATCTCGACGGCCGCCATCCACATGACCGGCGACAAGGCCGCCCCCGGCTACTGGATGAGTTTTGCCGCTGTGTGCGCGCTCCTGGCGACGTTGACGCTGTATCGCCGTCGCGCGGTGACGCTGGCTCCGGCCCACTGACGCAGAGCGCGCTCCAGATACTCACAAACACGTACGACCTGGCACGACCATCACCATGAAGACTCTGTTTTTGAAACTGTGCGCAGCCGCGCTCGTCGCAACCTCAGCCATTGCGGTCAACGTTCAGGCTGCCGAGCTGCACGTCATGAGCTCCGGTGGCTTTACCGCCGCCTACAAGATGCTCGGGCCGAAATTTGCATCGCAGACAGGCAACACGCTCAACACCGCACTTGGACCCTCGATGGGCAAATCGCCCGAAGCGATTCCAAATCGGCTTGCGCGCGGTGAGCCGGCCGACGCCGTCATCATGGTCGGCTACGCACTCGACGATCTGATCAAGCAAGGCAAGGTCATTCCAGACTCGCGCGTGGAACTGGCCGACTCGCGCATCGGCATGGTTGTGCGTGAAGGGGCGGCAAAGCCCGACATCAGCTCGCCGGAGGGCCTCAAGCAAGTGCTGCTGCATGCCAAGTCGATTGCCTACTCGGACAGCGCGAGCGGCGTCTATATCGAGCGCGAGCTGTTCAAGAAGCTCGGCATTGAAGAGCAGGTCAAGGCGAAAGCGAAGATGGTCCCGCGCATTCCGGTGGCATCGGTGGTGGCCACCGGCGACTACGAAATCGGCTTTCAGCAAGTGAGCGAGCTTCTGCCGGTGCAGGGTGCCACCTTCGTCGGAAAGATCCCGGAGTCGCTGCAGTCGGTCACGCGCTTTGCTGCGGGCATCCCGGTTGGGGCACAGCATCCGAAGGAAGCGAAGGCGCTACTCGACTATCTTGCTTCGCCTGGAGTGCAGGCAGACGTGAAATCGACCGGGCTCGATTCGGTGACTGCGCATTGAGGCAGGGCGGCGGGGCGATGGGCCAAGCGGCCCATGCTATGCATCGCTCGCCATCCCGCCACGCTTTGCTTCAATGATCATCCGGTGAAATTCCTCTGCGGCCGGCGTGAGCGCCCGGCCGCGCCGCTTCACAATGCCTACGCGCCGGTTCACCACCGGCTCGACCAGCGGCACGCTCGTGAGAATCGGGTGGTCATTCCCAGGCATGGCCATCGATGGCACCGCAGCAACACCAAGCCCCGCTTCAACCAACCCCAGCATGGTGGTGACGTGCCGCGTCTCACACACGCTTGGCGCACGCGGCGCTACGGCCGACAGCGCCTGGTCCAGCAGCAGTCGGTTGCCGGACGTCTTGTCCACTGACACGTATTCGTGCGCGTAAAGCTCATTCCACGTCACGCGCTTCTTTCGGGCAAGCGGATGATCGCGCCGGCAGGCGGCAACAAACCGCTCCTGCAGCAGCATCTTGAATTCGATCTCGGGCTCCTGGCTGCCCATGAAGCTCACGCCAAAATCTGCCTCGCCGCTAATGACCGCACCGAGCACCTCGTTCGCGCTTGCATCCAGCAGCTTGACCCTGATGCGTGGAAAGCGGCGGTGATAGGTCGCAATCAGGCTGGGCAGAAAGTAATAGGCCACCGACGGCACGCAGGCGATGGTCACGTGCCCAAGGCGGCTCGATGAAACGTCGCGGATGCCGAGCAGGGCGACGTCGAGATCGTCGAGCAGTTGTTCTGCGCTGCGTGCGAACACGCGGCCGACCGTGGTGAGCGTGACGCTGCGGGTGGTGCGTTCGAACAGGGGCACGCCCAGCGCGCTCTCGAGCTTGTCGATCCGGCGGCTCAGCGCGGGCTGGGAAATGCTGATCGCTTCGGCGGCCTTTCGGAAGTTGCCCAACTCCACCACCGCGCGAAACGCCTGCAAGTCCGTCAAATCGAAGTTGATGCCCACGGGCCAGCCTCCACATCCCAGATGCGCAGCATTTTGCGCGATTTATCACGGGGTGACACGGGGCGGAGAAGGACGGAAGCGATGCTGCTGTCACGATGATGCCCCCATTTGCGCAAGGAACCATGTCGGAAAGCGCACGCGCGCTTTATCAAAAAAGCTCATCAAACCTGCCAATGCATTGAACTGCACCGACGCTTCGTGTCACATGTCGCACCACGCCCCGTCACCCCTCTTTCGTAGGGGGTGTGGCATGGTTCGTGCAGCCTTGCGCACGGTTTGACGACAACAAAAAAGTTGGGAGGGTGTATGAGCAACAAGCAGGTGCCAGGGGAGCCGCTGTTGGAAGCGGTTTGCCAGCCGGGCAGCATCACGAAAATTTCGCGCCGACACTTCGTGATGGGGCTGGGAGCCTCGCTGCTGGCCGGTTGCGGGGGCGGGGGCGATGATGCCGAAGCTGCGAGCGTCGCCCCTGCGACAACGACAGGCGGGAGCACCACCGCGCCGGGCTCCCCGATCAACAAGACGCCCGTCGCGCCGCCCGCGGGCACCGTGCAGATCCAGAGTTTCACGCATCCCGGCCTGCTGCATACCGAAGCGGATTTCGCGCGCATGCGCACCAAGGTGGGGGCGCATGCGTCCCCTTGGATCGATAGCTGGAACGTGCTGGTTGCGAATGGCCACACTCGCCTGACGAACAAGCCGAATCCGCAAGTCGCCATCTACCGGGGCAATGACCCGACACATGGTCAGAACTACGGCACGCTCTACCACGACATCGCCGCTGCCTACGGCGACGCGCTGCGCTGGAAAGTGTCGGACGACAAGCAATACGCCGATAAAGCCATCGAATATCTCGACCAGTGGGCCTCGACGCTGACAACGCTGGGCGGCAGTGACGTGGCGCTGGCCGCTGGCATCTACGGCTACGAGTTCGCCAACGCGGCCGAAATCATGCGCAGCTACAGCGGCTGGAGCCCGGCTGGCCTGGCCGCGTTCCAGTCGATGATGCGCAAGGTTTTCTACCCTGTCAGTCATGCTTTCCTGACGCGTATCGACACCGCCATGGACACGCACTACTGGGCCAACTGGGGCCTGTCCAACATCGCGTGCATTCTGGCCATTGGGGTGCTGTGTGACGATGCCGATCTCGTCAACGAGGCCATCACCCATTTCAAGACGGGGGGCAGCAACGGCTGTATCCGGCAGGCCGTGTACTACATGCACCCCGGCAACCTCGGACAATGGCAGGAAGCCGGCCGCGATCAGGGCCACACCACGCTCGGCATTGCCTTGACGGGCGCCATTTGCGAGATGGCCTGGAACCAGGGCATCGATCTGTACGGCTATGACAACAACCGCTTCCTGGCGGGCGCCGAGTACGTCGCCAAGGCCAACCTGACACAGCCGGACGGCACGTTCTATTCGGTGCCCTTTGTCACGTACCAGAACAGCGCCGGCGTCATCCAGACGCAGTTCTCCACCGGTGGGCAGGGCGGTGCTTTGGGCCGCCCGTGCTGGGCGCTGGTGGCCAACCATTACATCAACCGGAAAGGCCTGGCGGCGCCTTACACGAAGCGCGCGGCTGACCTCGTGGCGCCGGAAGGCGGTGGCGGCAACTACGGCCCCAACAGTGGCGGCTTCGATCAGCTTGGCTATGGCACGCTCACGTGCACGCTCGACCCTGGAACACCCGCTGCGGCGCCGAGCGGCCTCACGGGCTATGCCAGCGCGGGCAAGGTTGTGTTGTCGTGGTGGGGCACCAGCAACGCCACCAGCTACAACGTCAAGCGCGCGACGATGGCCGGTGGCCCGTACACCACCATCCGCAGCGGAATCACCGATCTGCTGACCTATACCGATACGCCGCCCGCTGCCGGCACGTATTTTTATGTCGTGACAGCGCAAACGATTGGTGGTGAATCGGCTGTCTCCAACGAGGTGAAGGCCATCACGGCGGTGCAGCTGCTCACGCATCTCGCCTTCGATGAGGGCAGCGGCACCACCGCAGCCGATCGCTCCGGCAACGGGCGCAACGGCACGCTCAATGGTGCGGCATGGGGCGCAGGTCGCAGCAGCAACGCGGTCTCGCTTAACGGCTCGGGTGGCTACGTGGCGTTGCCAAACGACCTTCTGGTCGACGTGTCGGACTTCACCATCGCAGCGTGGGTGTTCTGGAATGGCTCGCAAACATGGGCCCGCCTGTTCGACTTCGGAACGGGCTTTCACCGCTACCTGATGTTGACGCCCCGCGCGCAGTTGCGAAGCGGCTGGGCTGGCATACGCTTCGCCATGACGGCCAATGGCCCCGGCGATGGCCCGCCGGAACAGATCATTGACGCCCCCACCGAGCTGCCCAGCAAGCAATGGGTGCATGTTGCCGTGACGCTATCAGGCTCCACCGGCACGCTGTACGTGAACGGTGCGGCCGTCAGCACCAACACAGCCATGTTCCAGGCACCGTTCCGCCTGGAGAGCACCACACAGAACTGGCTGGGCAAATCGCAATACAGCACAGACCCGACGTTCAACGGCCGGATCGATGATTTCCGCATCTATCGCGGCGCGCTCAGCGCTGCCCAGATCGCATCGCTCATGGCGAGTTGATTGCCACGGGCCCGATGGAGGGCCCCGGCAATCCGATGCATCTTTTCTTTCAAGGATTTTTTGATGACCGTGTTTTCTCAACGATGGATTGCCGTCGCCGCGATTGCGTTCGCGCTATTTGGCTGCGGCGGCGGGTCCGATAGCACGCAGGGCAGTAGCACGACAGGCAGCGGCACTGGAACGCAAGGCGGCACCAACGGAGGCACCACTGGTGGCCAGACCGGTGGAAATGGCGGCGGAACTGGAGGTGGAACCACCGGCGGCAGCACATCCAGCCTGTCAGCCAGCGCCGCGCTCGTCGCCAAGTTGGGCAAGCCTTCGCGCGTGCTCGTCGGGCTCGGGTCGGGTCAGTCGATTTCGGACATGCAAAGCCAGGGCATTCGTCCTGACATCATCGACGTCTACCTCGTAGGCGCGGGACCCGGCTCATGGCCCTACTGGAACAGCCCCGACGGCGCCTACATCACGTACAGCGCGCAGGCCGCCCAGGCCTATGGCGCAACGCCGATGTTCACCTTCTACCAAATGGCGCAGAACGGTGACGGCAACCTGAGCGGCATCAACGATGCAACGTTCATGAACACGTACTGGAGCCAGGCGCGCTTGATGTATCAACGCATTGCCGCCCTGAATGCGCCCGTGCTGGTCAACCTCGAGCCCGACTTCTGGGGCTACGTATGGGCGCAGGCACCGAACCATGATCCGACGCAGATGGCCGCGGTGGTGAACAGCCAGCCCGAATGCAGCAGCCTGCCCAACACAGCCGCCGGCCTCGGGCAGTGTCTGGTGCAGATGGCTCGCCAGATCGCTCCCAAGACGTTGATCGGCTTCCCACCGGCGTTCTGGTCGGGATCGCCGACAGCGGTTGCGGGGGAAATGCGTGCCGCCGGTGCGCACCAGGCCGACTTCATCGTCGCCCAGACCAGCGACCGTGACGCCGGCTGCCTCGAAGCCGCCACGGTGTCGGAATGCACGGGCCGCAGCGGCACGTTCTACTGGGACGAGGCCAACATCAACACGCCGAATTTCCATCAGTCGCAAAGCAGCTACCTGGACTATCGGACCGCACTGGGCAATGGGTTGCCCATTCTGTGGTGGCAGACGCCGCTGGGTGTGCCGTCCAGCACGCCGGGCGGCACCAACCAGCACTATCGCGATAACCGCGTCGACTACATGCTGCGCAACACACAGGAATACGGCGACGGCCATACCTTCGCGGTCGTCTTCGGCTCGGGCGGTACGTACCAGACGACGATCAACACCGACGGTGGCCAGTTTGCGCGCCTGCTCGGTCTGTATCTCGGCGGGGGCGGGGCCACGCTGCAATAACCGGGCGCGGCGCTTATGCGGGGCTGCTCGCGGGCTATATGCCGCGAGCACACCCTGTTTGCGAGGCTACGCAGTTGTCGCGTAGTCAACGCGGTTTCTCCCCTTGCGCTTGGCCTCGTAGAGCGCATCGTCCGCGGCCTTGGTCAACGCATCCAGCGACGGGAAGCTCGAGCGGCGCCCCGTAGCGCAACCGACGCTTACTGTGAAGGGAGCCAAGCCAGAGCTCCCGATTGCGGTGCGGTTTTCTTCGACTTCGGCGCGTATCGCTTCAGCGATTCGCCTGGCACCGGCTTCGCCCGTGTCTGGCAACAACACCACGAACTCTTCACCGCCGTATCGGGCTGCGAGGTCGCCGCGTCGACGCGCATGCTTGGAAATGCAGTTGGCGAGGTACTGGAGCGCGGAGTCGCCCTGGGCATGCCCGTGCTCGTCGTTGTAGCGTTTGAAGTGATCGGCATCGACAAAGAGCACGGATAGGCGACTGTCATTCCGTTGCAGGCGGTCCCACTCGTTCTCCAGTGCGACATCCAGTGCGCGCCTGTTCTTCAGGCCGGTCAGCGGGTCGGTTTGCGTAAGCTCGCGCAGGTGGTTTTCAGCCATCACGCGGCCCCGCAGCGCAAAAGCCAGGAGCCAGACACCTGCACAGAAGGCAAGGCTGACCGACAGCGACGACAACCCGACGATCCACGACAGCCGTTGCCAGGGCGCAAGTGCATCGCTCATTGCCGGAGCCACCACGGCGATGAAGGGTGTGCCCGGTACACGTTGAAACGTATAGAGGCGCAGCACGCCGTCGCTGGCCGACGGTGCTACGTAGAAGCCGGACTCCTGATTCACCATGCGCGGGAACGTCAACGATTTGCTGAGATTGAGCGCGCGGGCTGCGCCGGGCGGCGGATTTCTCGCCACCAGCGTTCCGTCGGTGCGAACGATGGCCGTGATGCCGCGCGGCCCGACATCCAGCTTCTCAAGAAGCTGCTTGAAGTAATCGAGATCGATCGCGACCAATGCGGTGCCCGCGAACGTCCCGTCGGCGCGGTTCATCCTTCGGCTCAGCGCAATGGCCTCCACGCCTGCGCGTGAGCGCGCCTTATAGACGGCGGACGTGTAGAGGCCAACGTTTGCGTGGTCGCGATGGACGATGAAGTAATCGCGGTCGCTGAAATCCCAGTGGTGTGTCACAGAACAGCAACCGTCGATGAGCCGGCCCTTGTCGTCTGTGACGCCCATGCCCGTGACATACCGGGCAGAGGCTGTCGGGCTGAACAGCAGATCGTGCCGGATCTCCGGATCGAGGTGTCGGATGCTGGGTTTGTCGAGTGCGGCGATCAGCGTCTGCAGCGACTGATCTGCCGATTCAACGGTGCGCGAGATGTGGCTTGCCAGAACGGCCGCGACATTCCTCGAGGTTTCGTGAGCGTGCTCGATGGCCGTTTCACGGTTGGCCCACAGCGTCAGTACACTGATTGCCAGGACAATCAATGTCAGCAGCGTTCCCACCGCCCCAACAACAAAAGGATGTTGGCCTGCCGATGTGGCCAGCCGTCGGGCGAATGGGCGAAGAGGCATGTCGTGGTCTTGGGCGCGACGACAGACCGCACGTCTGCCTGTTTGGCGAGACAGAGTGCGGTCGATCTGGAGGCGGTATTGATGTGTGCGTAGCACGCCATCCCCGCTGGTAATCGGCACAAGACAGAAAAACTGCAGTCCGACGAGCGGCTTTTATTGCAGGCCTTTCCAATTCGGCCGAGATGCCCGCCACGCCTGCATGCGGCTTAGCCGGCGAGCGCGGCGGCGAACTCACGATACGAGCCCAGCGGTCGGCCCAGGATGCTGGTCAGACGCTCAACATCGCCGGCCTGCGGAACCATGCCATCGCTGACATAACGCTCGGCCATCAGGCGCATCTCATAGGCCATCCATTTGGGCAGGAAGTTCGCCGCGTTGTTCTCGAAACCGGTTGGATCGTCGCCGCCGTAGACGACGGGGCGGCCAAGGGTCTGTGACCAGATGGAGGCCAGTTCAGGGCCCGTCAGCGTGTCGGGGCCCACCAGGTTGATGGTCTCGATCGGCAGCTTGCCCGGTGCCGTGTCCCGGCGGATCAGTTCGATGGCCGCCACTTCTGCGATATCGCGCGTGTTGACCATGGCGACCCCCTTGCTGCCGATCGGCATTGGGTAGACGCCATGGTTGACGATGACGTCCTTGACCATGTGCTCGTTGTCCATGAAGTAAGCCGGACGCAGGATGGTGGCGCTGAAGCCCATCTGCTCGATCATGCGTTCTGCGCCGGACTTCACCGCAAAGTGCGGCACGTTCACGAAGCGCTCGGCGTGCATGACCGACAGATAGACGACGCGCTCAACGCCGGATTCGCGGGCAACGTTCAGCGCAATGAGCGCCTGGGTGAATTCGTCCCCAGCAACCGCGTTGAGCAGGAACAGTGTCCGGACACCGATGAAGGCACGCCGAAGCGATTCGAGATCCAGCATGTCGCCCTGCACGACATTCACGCTGGCCGGGAAGTCGGCTTTCGACGGGTCGCGAACCAGCGCGCGCACGTTCGCACCGCGATTGACGAGCTGATTGACGACTTGGCGGCCGACGCGGCCGGTAGCACCAGTAACGAGGATGGTCATGATGTTCACTCCTTGAGTGGGTTGGGTTCCCAGCTAAGGTAGGTGATCCATCTGTGGTCCGGAAGATGCTATAAATAGACAGGGTATCTCACTGGTGGAACACATGGATTTGCTTGCGCTTGCCGATTTCAACCTGGTTGCCCGGCATGGAAGCTTTGGCGAGGCCGCGCGCGCGACCGGGCGTCCGAAGGCCACGCTGTCTCGCAGGGTCTCGGAGCTGGAGGGCAGTCTCGATCTTCGGCTGTTTGAGCGCGGGCCCCGCGGGCTCAAGCTCACGCAGGAGGGACATGCGCTTTACGAGCGTACCGGCGCGCTGCTCACCGAGATTGCCGAGAGCGCCGCGGCAATTGCGTCAGGAAGCGAGCGGCCACGCGGGCGTCTGCGCATCAGCGCGCCGATGCTCTTTTCCCAAATTGCCATGGGCAAGCTGGTTGCCACGTTCGCGTTGAAATATCCCGAGGTGCAGTTGGAGGTGACGACCGAAGACCGTGGCGTCGACATGATCGAGGAGGGCTATGACCTCGTGATCCGAGTCAACCCGGACCCGGACGAAAGTCTGATCGGGCGCGTGTTCTTGCGTGACCGCCTCGTTGTCGTGGCAAAGCCGGAACTGGAGCGGCCATCAGGTAAGGCCGTTGCGCCGGCCGTCCTTCGCGGCCCTGGCGCTGGAAGCACCGCCTGGGATATCACCGGACCGGAGGGAAAGTCGCGCATAGCGATCAAGCCCGTCGCACACCTGTCGTCGCTGATCATGGTGCGCGACACAGTCCGTCTTGGCGTGGGCGCAGCGTGCCTGCCGGTGTCGCTCGTGGCCCACGATCTGGAGGCCGGCACGTTGGTGCATTGGGGTGAGGTGGACGGCCCCGAAATCGCGCTATGGGCGCTTTATCCTTCCAGGCGTTTGCTCAGCGCCCGTGTTTCCGCTTTTCTCGACCACCTCAAAGACGCATTTCCGACGGGCGAGCCCGAAGAGTTGGCGGCCTATCTCCATTCTGGAGCATAGGGATGCGGTTATAGCGCTTCGGTGTCTCCGCTCATTTTCGGCAATGGGCGATGCGCAATGTCTTCCGCCTCGGCGTGGTCCAACCCGAGCATGCGCAGCAGTGCCGACGCCGCACGCTCCGGAAAATCGCTCTTGCCGTCGGTGAGGCCTTTCAGCAGCGTGGCCGCCGGCTCCGATTGCGCGTCGATCTGCACGCCCACAGCCACGGCGGCGAGAACAGTGCCGCCAACGGAAATCAGGCTCATCAGTGGATCGGGTGCGTCAAACCGACGTGCCGCAACGCCCCGCCCAATGTCGCGAAGCAGCCGCTGGCCAAGCCCACGGCTGAGGATGCGAGGCGAGAATCCTTCGCGAATCAGGAACTGTCCCCACACAGGCTCCCGTCGCGCGCGCAGCAGCGTGTGCCGCACGGATACGGCGATCACTTCGGCCGGGTCGGCAAGACCCTCGGCAATCCGATCCAGCGTGTCCGCAAACTCTTCGAACACCCAGTCCGTCAGCGCCAGGTAGATCGCTTCCTTCGATTCGAAGTGGTTGTAGAACGAGCCAAAGCCGACATCCGCGGCCTCGGTGATCTCGTTGATCGCAACGCCCTCCATTCCTTTCTCGGCCATCAACTTGAGCGCCGCCTCTAACAGGCGCGACCGTGTCTCGCGTTTGCGACGGGCCCCGCGCGGCTCCTTTTCTTCAACGGCGGTGGCCGCCGGCGTAGCCGTTGCGGCCGCTGTGGCGGATTTGATGGCCTTGGCGGCGCGGGAAGTGGGAGTGCGGGGCATGGGATCGAGTCGATGAAGCGGCGTTAGAGTTTAACCTGATCAAAGTTGACAAAAGTATCAGTTATGATTTGAATATCGAAAACGCCCGATGCACGGGCGATACAAGAACAGGAGTTCGCGTGGAGACAGCTGTACAAGAGGCGCAGGAAGCGCTTCCGTTCGCGCCCCAGTGCGCCCCCGCCCCCGATTTGCCTTCTGCAGTCGATGTGCTGGTAGTGGGTTTTGGCCCCGTGGGTGCCATGGCTGCAAACCTGCTGGCCAGATACGGCGTACGGGTGTTGGTCGTGGAGAAATCCACGGAGATCTTCATGGCGCCTCGCGCCATCGCGCTGGATAACGAGGCGCTGCGCATCCTGCAGTTGGCGGGCATTGGCGAGCGCGAGCTCGACACCATCGCGATCCCGTTTGTGCGCATGCGCTCGCCGGTGTTTGGCGAATTCGCGCGCGTGAATACGCTCGGCGGCGCAGACGGGCACCCGAAGCTCGTCACGTTCTACCAGCCCGATCTGGAGCGCAGCCTGCGGCGCCAACTCCAGCAGTACGACGGCGTACACATCGCGTTGGGCGCGGAGTTCATGGGGCTGGAAGCCTCCGAAGACCACGTTGTGGCTTCAGTCGCAGTGGCCGGCGGACAGACGCAACGCGTGCGTGCGCGCTACGTCATCGGCGCAGACGGCGCCAGCTCCGTGGTGCGCGGGTTGATCGGACAGGCTTTCAAGGGGAAGACCTTTGCCGAAGACTGGCTCATCGTCGATGCGCGCAACGTGCCGCGCCCGATCGACCACGTTGAGTTCCTCTGCAACCATCGCCGCCCGACGCCGCACATGACGGCCCCGGGCGGGCGCGAACGCTGGGAGTTCATGCTGAGCCCCGGTGAAACGCGCGCCGAAATGGAATCGGACGAACGCATCCGCACATTGCTCAAGCCCTGGTGCAACGTCGACGATATCGTCATCGAGCGCAAGGCCGTTTATCGCTTCCATGCACGCGTGGTCGATACGTTCAGCAAGGGGCGCGTCTTTCTTGCCGGAGATGCCGCGCACATCACGCCGCCCTTCGTCGGACAAGGGCTGGTGGCCGGCCTGCGGGATGTCGCCAATCTCTGCTGGAAGCTGGCATGGGTGGTCCATGGCCGCGCGGCACCGGGCATCCTGGATTCGTACGACCGTGAACGCCGCCCGCATGCGAAGGCGATGATCAACCTCGCGAAGTTCATGGGCAAGCTGGTGATGCCGCGCAACGCCGGCGTCGCGTTGATCACGCATGGGCTCATGCGCCTTGTGCGCCTGGTTCCGCCGCTGCGTACCCAGCTTGAGGAGCTCGGCATCAAGCCGAAAAACGCGTTTGCACGGGGTCTGTTCGTTACGGGGAAGGGCGGCTCGCGCTTGCGCCGTGGCGCCGTGCTCGCCCAGGGCTGGGTGCGCGGCCGCGATGGCACGACGCGACTGAGCGATGAAGTGTTTGGCGCCGGGCTCGCGTTGATCGGCTTTGGCCATGACCTCAGCACACAACTGGATGCCGACACCGCCAAAGCGTTTGCAGCGGCGGGCGGCAAGGTGGTCCAGATCACGCATCGGGGCCAACGCCTGCATGTTGCGCCAGGCGAGCACTGGGAAGACCTAGAAGGTGTTTTCCTGCCGCGCTCCGTGCCCTTTGGCTGGGCTGCCGTCATCCGCCCCGATCGCACCATCGTCCATGACGGCCCGGCACGGGACGCCGTCCGCCTTGTCCGAGAAAGCCTCGCATTGCTCGGCGCATCTGCCGGGCAGGCGTCTTCCCTGGCCCCCGTCGCACGCGCCGCTTGAGGTCTCACCATGAAACTCACGACAGCCCAACCTGCACGCCACCCGAACCCGACCACCAAGGCGCTCGAACTGGCTTACCTAATCTTCGAACGGCCTGACCTGACCAAGGCAGAGCAATTCCTGACCGACTTCGGCCTGCACACCGTGGGGCGCGACGGCGAGCGGCTGTTCATGCGCGGCACCAGTACAGCCCCGTTCTGTTACATGGTGAACAAGGCAGACACAGACCGCTTTGTCGGATTCGGTTTGCGTGTTGCCGACAGCAAAGACCTGGAAGCGCTCGCCCGCCTGCCGCGCGCATCTGGCGTGGAGCCAATCACTGCACCGGGCGGCGGACTGTGCGTGCGCTTGCGTGACCCGTCCGGTTTTCGCGTGGATGCCGTGTGGGGCCAGGCGCCCAGCGGCACGCTGCCGCATCGTACGGCCATGGCGCTCAACACGGCCGACAGCATTGTTCGTGTGAATGACACGCAGCGCGTTCAGGCCAGGCCGCAGGAGGTCATCCGCCTGGGCCACGTCGTGTTGGAAGTGGCCGACTACCAAGCCACGAGCGCCTGGTACACGCAGCACTTCGGCTTCATTCCCAGCGATGTGCAGGTGCTGCCCGATGGCTCGCCGGCGGTGGCATTCATGCGGCTTGACCTGGGCGCTACGCCTGCCGATCACCACACGCTGGCACTCGCCCAGGGCTTCGCGCCGGTCTACAGCCACAGTGCCTTTGAAGTGATCGACGCCGATGCCATCGGCATGGGGCAACGCATTCTGCGCGAGCACGGCTGGAAACACGCATGGGGTATCGGCCGGCACATCCTGGGCAGCCAGATCTTCGATTACTGGCAAGACCCGTGGGGCGACAAGCACGAACACTACTGCGACGGTGACATGTTCACCGCCGACCAGCCGACCGGCATCCATGCCGTAAGCCGAGAGGCGATGTCGCAATGGGGCCCCGTCATGCCGCGCAGCTTTACGAAGCCCAAGCTCTCCCTGTCCAAGCTGGTGGCCCTGCTAAGGAACCTGCGGAACAGCCCCGACCTGACAGTCGGCAAGCTGCGCACGCTGGCCAAGCTTTTCGCGTAACCCCCTCATTTACCGACAGCCCCGATACGCCATGGCATTGAATGTTCTGCATTACCGGTACCAGGGTCGCGCCCAGTGGGGAGTGATCCGCGCCGGCATGATCACGCCCATTCTGGGCGAGTTTCCGACCACCTCCGCGTTTCTCCAGTCCAACACGGTGGAGGCGCTGTCGGTGTTGGCCGGCTCGGCCATCAACGTGTCGGAGGTTGAGATCCTCTCGCCGGTCACGCGCAACCAGCAGTTCGTTTGCCTGGGTGCGAACTATCGGCAGCACATGATCGAGTCGGGCATGAATCCGGACGCCAAGCACTTCAACATGGTGTTCACCAAGGCACCGGGCTGCATTGTTCCGGCCACATCGGATCTCGTGCGGCCTCGTCACGTGCAGTTTCTCGACTACGAGATCGAACTGGGCCTCGTCATGAAACGCGAGGTAACAACGCGCCAGTCGGTAACGGACGCCAACTTGCATGAGTACGTAGCCGGCATCGTCATCGTCAACGACTACTCGGCGCGCGACATCCAGATTCCGCAGATGCAGTTCTACAAGGGCAAGAGCTATCGCACGTTCGGCCCGGTAGGCCCGTATCTGTGCCTGCTGCAGCCGCGCGACTTTGGCCGGCTGCGCGACCTGCAACTCAGGCTGACCGTCAACGGCGTGACGCGGCAGAGCGATTGCACCGCCAACCTGGTTCACGGGCCCGCCGAAACCTTGACCGAGTTGTCGGGCGTTCATGATCTGCACACCGGCGACCTGATCGCCACGGGCACACCCGCCGGCTGCGCGCTGAGCGTTCCGTCACCAGCCAAGCAGCGCATCGCCGCGCTGTTGCCGGAGGCCACCAAGTGGCGGATGTTCATGAAGGTGCAGGCGGCGCGCCCGCAGTATCTGAAGCCCGGCGACATCGTCGAATCGCGCATCTTCAGTGCCGACAGCGAGATCGACCTGGGCACGCAGCGCAACCGCGTAGTGGAAGACGCAGCATGAACGGCATCGCAAACCAGAGCGACATCCTCGCCATTGAAGCGAGGGGAGTGCCGGCGGATCTGCCAACCAGCACGTACGAGATGATCCGGCGCGGCGCGGCCATCAACCCGTCTGCCCCAGCGCTGTCGTTCTTCTTGCGTGCATCAGATCATCGCAAGGCCGAAACGTGGACGTATCGCGAGCTTGTGCGAGACATCACGCGCACCGCCAACCTGTTCACGCGGCTCGGCATTCGCCGGGATGAGGTGGTCGCCTACGTGCTGCCGAATCTGCCGGAAACGCATTTCGTGATCTGGGGTGGGGAGGCCGCAGGCACGGTCTGCGCCATCAATCCGTTGCTCGAAGCCCCCGCCATTGCCGATCTGCTGAAGGCCGCCGGCGCGCGTGTGCTGGTCACGCTGGCGCCGTTTCCCGGAACCGATCTGTGGCCCAAGGTGCAGCGCATTCTGGGCGATGTGGCATCGCTCGAGCATCTCGTGCTCGTCAATCTGGCTGATCGTGTGCGCGGGCCCAAGGGCTGGATGGCGCGGCTCGTGCAGCGTAGGGAATGCACACGGCTGCTCGGCCGGGACGGTGTTCGCGCAGCCGTGCCCAGATATATCCACCTGCACGATTTCGGCAGGGCGATGGCGCGCGAATCCGGTGCAACGCTCGCCTATCCGCGCGTCTTCAAGGCAGGGGATACGTCTTCGTATTTCTGCACGGGCGGCACCACGGGTCTACCCAAGATTGCCATGCGCTGCCACGGCAACGAGGTGGCCAATGCGTGGGCGGCCGGCCAATTCCTTGGCAACAGCGTGGGGCCTGGCAAGACGATCTTCTGCGGGTTGCCGTTGTTTCATGTGAACGCGGTGCTGGCGACGGGCCTTCTTCCGTTTTCCAAGGGCGCGCACGTGGTGCTCGGCACGCCCCAGGGGTATCGCGGTGAGGGCGTGGTCGCGCGCTTCTGGGAAATCGTTGAGCGCCACCGCATCAACTTCTTCAGCGCCGTGCCCACGCTCTATGCGGCGTTGCTTGATGTGCCCGTGGGCAAGCGCGACGTCAGTTCGCTGGAATACGGCCTGTGCGGCGCTGCGCCGATGCCGGTCGAGGTGTTCCGCACATTCCAGCAGCGTACCGGCGTCAAGATTCTGGAGGGCTACGGCCTGACCGAAGGCACGTGCGTGAGCAGCGTCAACCCACCGCTGGGCGACCGGCGGCTCGGCTCCATTGGCCTGCGTGTGCCCGGCCAGCTCATGAAGGCCGTGGTGCTCGGCGAAGACGGCCGTTATGTGCGCGATTGCGTTACGGACGAACCTGGGGTCCTGGTCATCTCGGGGCCAAACGTCTTTGGCGGCTACGTGCAGCCCGAGCACAACAAGGGCTTGTGGATTGACCTGGGCGATGGCCGGGCGTGGCTCAACACCGGTGATCTCGGCCGCATGGATCACGATGGCTATTTCTGGCTGACCGGCAGAAAGAAGGAACTCATCATCCGCGGTGGCCACAACATCGATCCGGCCACCATTGAGGAGCCGCTGCATCGGCACCCGGCTGTCCAGATTGCGGCAGCCATCGGGCGACCGGATGCGCATGCGGGCGAACTGCCAGTGGCGTACGTCCAGCTCAAGCCCGGCGCCACGGCCAGCCGCGAAGAACTTGCGGACTTCGTGCGCGAAGCCATCCTTGAGCGCGCTGCGCAGCCAAAGCAGATTCACATCGTGGATGCCATACCGCTCACGGCGGTGGGCAAGATCTTCAAGCCCGCGCTGAAGCGAATAGAAGCCGCCGATGCCTTGCACTGCGCGCTGCGCGACGCAGGCATCGAGGGTGTGCACCTCGTGCTGGATGAAGACAAGACCACCGGCATCCTGGTACGTGCCGGCCTGAGTGACCCAGCCCTGCACGACAGCGTTGCAGCCGTGCTCGGCCGATTCCCGTTTTCGTTTTCCATCTCGCCAGACGGAGGCGCGCCTCCCTAGTCCGTCACGCCCCAGCTTGCCTTAGCCAATACAACGATTCCAAAACAGGAGACACACCATGGCGCACTTCACTCTGCGCTTCGCCCCCGCTCGTTCTTTTTTTGCCGTGGCGGCCGCCATCGCAATGGCAGCCCCCTTGGCACATGCGCAATCAAACGAAGACCCGCCCAGCAGTGATGCCAGCTTCTTTGACCGATACATACGCGGGCGCAACGTGCTCTCGGTTGGGGTGCTTCATATTCATCCCACGGATTCGTCAACGCCGCTGTCTACCTCAACCAGCGCGCTTGGCCTGGGTAGCTATGAGTCGCCCGGCACCAGTGCCAAGACGGGCAGCTCCACCACGCTGTCGCTCACGCAGACATATTTCATCAACGACAACTGGGCTGTTACTGCGGTCGGGGGCATCCCACCCACCACGAACATCTACGGTCGTGGCAAGGTCGTCGCGCCGGTGCCGGGACTTGGGAACCTCACGCTCATCGATCTGGGGCTGCCTAAGAACAACCCCGTTGCATCTGCCCGTGCGTGGAACCCGGCGCTCATTGGGCAGTACTACTTTGGAACCGCGCAGAGCAAGCTGCGCCCGTTCATCGGTGCGGGCGTCAGCTACAACTTCTTCACCCAACTGCGCCTGAACTCGAATTTCGTCAGCGCCATGCAGAACCTCGGCCAAGTCCTTCAGTTGGGCATGGGCCAGATTCCCACCGGCCCCGCCAAGGTGTCGGCAGCCACCTCCAGTTCGTGGGCGCCGGTTGCCAACATTGGCGCGTCGTACGAGTTTGCCAAGAACTGGACGCTTGTCGGCACCGTCGCCTATCTGCCGCTCAAAACCACATCGACCATCACGCTCCGAAGCCAGGAAGGCCAGGTGCTGGCCGTCAACAAGACGGAGATCAACGTGAAGCCTGTCGTCTTCAGCCTGAACGTTGGATACCGGTTCTAGCGGATCGAGAAGCCAAGGGTGAGCGAGCTGATGAACTCGGTGGGGCTTAAACGCCGCTCGTGCTTGGGCATCCGCGGTGGGGCAGAGCGCGAGGCTCAGACCGTGGAGTTCGAGTGTTGAAGAGTGAAGCTCGACCCTCAGACACTGGAGCTTTACCCTCAAACAGTGAGATTCCAGTGTTTGAGGCCGAAAACGCGACCGTCAGACAGTGACGTTTCAGTGTTTGACCCTGACGTTCGACTCATTGAGGGTGGAGCTCCAGTGTTTGAGGGTGAAGCTCCAGTGTCTGAGGGTGAAGCTCCAGTGTTTGAGGGTGAAGCTCCAGTGTTTGAGGGTGGAACGTGAGATTCAGCCCGGCGCCCAGGGCGAATCAATAATCCAACTTTTGCCGCCGCCCCCCTCGCTATAATTCAGCCGCTGCCGCACCAACGGCAGCCGGGTGTAGCGACCTGATCTATGCAGTGCCTCTGGACGGCAATCGCTCAGCGATTCGCCGGCAGACACTCGCGCGCTTTCAAGGGCGGGCCGGGTGGGGAGACCTTCGGGTCTGCCGGTGCTCCAGAGAACCGGTTCGCTACCCCCGCCGTCGGGCCCGCCACCCCCGTGTAGCGACGAGTTGGCGGGCCTCCAACCACCTCTGGAGGCTCTATGCCAAATGGTCCAAGCGGGCACCGCCCCGCGTCTTATCCATCTCCACCCGAACCACCCACGCACGCGCCCACGTCGTCTGATGGAGGCACGCTCACCAAGAACCGCACCTACCTGAACGGCGCAATCGCAGCGCAGGCGTATCTCAAGCGCACGCGCACCGCCATGCGCTCACACGGACAATGTCGCCCGGGCATGCTGCGCGAGCAGCTTCAACACCTCTCCACGCACGCGTTCCCGCCGGCATTCATCAAAGGCTTTGTGGATGCGATTGATGCATACGTATCGATGTCGCTCGGGGGCCGCGATGTCGATCCGCAAACGTGGGACGTACTAGCTGCCATAGAGCGGCGGGGCTACAGCCAATAAAAACCGATTGACGCATTCCCGTGACGGGCGGGAATGCCGAGGCAAGCCGGGCGGAATGACCGCGCTGGCGCTCTCCTTACTGACTGACTCCGGTACCGGCAGCTGCTTGGGGCGCAACGAGCGGGGCCTCGGGGTGAGGGCCCCTTCGTCGCTCGGCCTTTGCCACACCGCATCCGAAACCTATCGATAGGAAATCCATGCAAGCGGGCCGATCCTTGATCTGGCCACTGAAATGGTTTCCGGGGTATCGCTTAAGAATCCGTTAAGAAGAATCCGTGAGCATCAAGGCATTCCTCAGCGTGAGAGGCCATGATGCCAACCCCCAAATTTCTTCCTGTTGCCCGCCTGCATTCGGTCTTGGCGTTGGCACTAGCCGCTGCCGCTCCCCTGGCAAATGCGCAAGCGCCCGCGCAACTGCTCGACCAATATCGAGCGCAGGCCGGAACCCCCTCCGACCCGTCCCGCGGGCAGCAGTTTTTTACATCCAAGCACGGCCGTGAATGGAGCTGTGCTTCTTGCCATGGCAATCCGCCAACGCAAACCGGCCGGCATGCCGCGACCGGCAAGTCGATCGCGCCGCTGGCTCCGGCATTCAACCCAGAGCGTTTTACCGATGTCGCCAAGACCGAGAAATGGTTTCGGCGCAACTGCAACGACGTGGTAGGGCGTGAGTGCACGGCAGCCGAGAAAGCAGACATCCTGAGTTGGCTGATGACTCTCGGCAAGTAGGAGCGTTCAGCACGCCACGCAATTCCTGACCTGATTCGGAGCATCTCAATGTCTGGACATTTCATCGTTACAAGCCCAACTGCACGCGCTTGCTTGGCAATCGCGGGCCTGGCGCTGTCGTTTCTCGCCACCGCCGAAGAGGGGCCTGGCGTGCGCGCAGCACCGCTGCTGCCCAAGTATCGCCAGGAATGCGCGTCCTGCCACATTGCCTATCCGCCGGGCATGCTACCTGCCAGCTCGTGGCAGCGCATTGTGGGCAACCTGCAGCACCACTATGGGACGGATGCGTCGTTGGACCCCGCCACCGTCAAGCAGCTTGATCAATGGCTCACGGCCAACGCGGCGGATCGCTCGAGGTCGATGCCCCCGCCGCCCGAGGACCGTATCACCCGCTCGGCGTGGTTTGCACGCACCCACGACGAAGTGCCCGCTGCGGTGTGGCGCCGGCCCTCCATCAAGAGCGCCTCGAACTGCGTCGCCTGCCATACCAAGGCGGATCAGGGCAATTTCAATGAACACGATGTCCGCATCCCACGCTAAAACCATGAAACCCGATTCCATCGCTCGCCGCATCCTGGTTTGGGATGCGCCGACTCGTCTGTTCCACTGGCTGCTGGCGCTGAGTTTCCTTGGCGCCTACTTGACTGCGGAAAGTGAGCAGTGGCGCCTTGTCCACATCACACTCGGCTACACGATGGCTGCCCTGGTCGGCTTTCGGCTGGTGTGGGGCATGGTGGGTACGCGATATGCCAGGTTCTCCAACTTCATACGGTCCCCCGCCGCCACACTCCGCTATTTGACCAGCATCATGCGCGGTCAGCCGGAGCACCATATTGGCCACAACCCCGCTGGTGCACTTGCTATCATCGCCTTGCTGCTGATGGCGTGCGGCCTGGCAGGAACGGGCTGGGCCACCTACAACGATGTCGGCGGTGACTGGCTCGGCGAACTGCACGAGGGCATCGCCAACGCAATGCTTGCACTGGTGGGCGTTCATGTTCTTGCCGTCTTCGCCAGCAGTTGGCTGCACCGTGAGAATCTGGTTGGCGCGATGATCAGCGGACGCAAGACGGGCTTGCCGAATGAGGGCATCCGCCGCGCGTGGTGGAGCCTCGCGGTGCTGATGCTGGTGGCGGTGCTGGGCTTCTGGTGGGTGCAATGGCAGTCCGCGCCGCCGGCTGGGGCCACTGACCGACCCTCAGCATCCGCGAAGCAACACGGTGCAGTCAGAGACGACTATTGATCCAACCCGGTATCGAGCGGAGATCTGATCCGTGCGCATCCTGCTTGTCGAAGATGATTCGCTGCTTGGCGACGGCATTCGGGCGGGCCTGCAGCAGCAGGGCTTCCTGGTCGATTGGGTGCGTGACGGTGAGGCGGCGTGGCGCGAGTTGCGCACGGACGCCTACGTGGCCGCGATACTCGATCTTGGGTTGCCGCGCATGGACGGTGTGGACGTGCTGCGAAAGGTGCGCGCCGCGGGCATCGCGGTCCCCATCCTGGTGCTGACCGCGCGAGACGCGATACCGGATCGCGTACGCGGTCTCGATCTCGGCGCCGATGACTACATTGTCAAGCCCATCGATCTGCACGAACTCAGTGCGAGACTTCGCGCGCTGGTGCGCCGTGCACATGGACATCCCACGGAGCAGCTGCGCGCGCGCGGCATTGTGCTTGAGCCGGCGTCACGCACGGTTTTCTGCAACGGCAGCGCGGTTGCGCTGTCCACGCGGGAATTCGACCTGCTGCACGCCTTGATGCTGAACGCAGGGCGCGTGCTGTCACGCGAGCAGCTCGAGCAGTGCCTGTACACATGGGGGCAGGAAGTTGGAAGCAACGCAGTGGAGGTGCACATCCATCATCTGCGCGCCAAACTCGGCAGCGACCTCATCCTGACCGTGCGCGGCGTCGGCTATATGCTGCCGCGTGACAACGCAGAAGCGCCATGACGCGGCCGCGCTCGCTCCATGGTCGGCTGCTGCTTCTGGTGCTTGGCGCCGTCGCCGGCCTGTGGCTCGTCACCGCATTGATCACGTGGTACGACGCCCAGGACGAGATTGATCAACTGCTGGACAGCCATCTGGCGCAAGCCGGCGCGCTACTGGCCATGCAGCACGCGCAGGCCTTCGACGAAGACGATGAACCGAGCCACGACCTGCCGCTCCAGTATCGCCACGCGCCCAAGGTCGCCTTTCAAGTGTTTCACGAAGGGAAACTGGGCATCCATTCAGCCAACGCGCCAGACCAGCCGATGGTGAAACCGGGTGAGCACACCGCGTCCGGATTCGCGACGGTGCGAATCGGGGGCAATGCCTGGCGTGTCTTTGCAGCGCAGGGTGTGCATAAGGACGTCCAGGTCTACGTTGGTGAGCGCATCGACTCGCGCACCGCAATCCTGACAGCGATACTGCGCAACATGCTGTGGCCGATGGCGTTGGCATTGCCGTTACTCGCCTTGGCCGTCTGGTGGGCGGTCAAGCGGGGCATGCTGCCGCTGCGCAAATTGGGCAACGCGCTTGCTGAGCGCGACCCGCGAGCGCTTGATCCGGTCCGGATGCCCCATGCGCCGGACGAGATGATGCCCATGCTCGACGCGCTCAACGCGCTCTTTGTCCGCATTCAGGCCATGATCGAAGCCGAGCGCCGCTTTACCGCAGACGCAGCCCACGAGTTACGCACGCCGCTTGCCGCGATCAAGGCACAGGCCCAGGTCGCAATGGCCGCCGAAGACGACGCCATGCGTCGCCATGCCTTGCTCGGAACGCTGGAAGGGTGCGACCGTGCCGCCCATCTGGTTGACCAATTACTGCTGCTTTCGCGCCTGGACGCCAACGCCGGCGTGTCGATAGAACCGATTGACCTTGGCGCACTGGCAAGGCAAGTCATGGCAGACATTGCGCCAATGGCCCTCGGCAAGCGACAGCACATCGAATTGGAGAGCCCGGAGTGTTGCATGGTCACCGGTAACAGGGCCTTGCTTGCCTCACTTGCCCGCAACCTGATCGATAACGCCATACGCTACAGCCCCGCCGAGGCCCACATCGTCGTGACGGTAGCGAACCGAAGCGGACGTGCCGCGCTCAGCGTGGAAGACAGCGGCCCCGGGCTTCCGCCTTCCGAACAGGACCGACTTGGCGAGCGTTTTTTTCGTGTCGTCGGAACGGAACAGAGTGGCAGCGGCCTCGGATGGTCAATCGTGCGCCGGATCGCGGCAGTTCACGGTGCAAGCGTTACGGTAGGCCGCTCGTCGGGTCTCGGTGGATTGCGCGTCGACGTCATCTGGCCAGCGCTGGAGCCCAGCGTGTCCGGGATCCACCAATAGGTCATGCGCGACTTCATCCCTTCATGGAAGCCATGAAGAATACGGGCCACCAGCGCGGATCGAAGATCATCTATATGTGGAAGGTCGCACCGGCGTATCTCATGCTCAATGGATTGGCCCTGGGCTGCGCAATCGACCGAGTGCTACTGCTCAACCTGAACCCCATCCCCACGCTCACTGCTCAGATAACCCATGCAACAGACAAAAGAAATCGATCTTGAGATCGCTGCCGATTCTGATGACAGCGTGGTCAAGCAGGCCGCCGCCCGGCGCAGCACCCTTGTGAGCGTGGCGGTCAATCTTGGGCTGACGGTCGCGCAGGTGGCGGCTGGCATGCTGGCTGGCTCGCAGGCGCTGATTGCCGACGCCATCCACTCCTTGTCCGACCTCATCGCGGACTTTGTGGTGCTGTTTGCCAGCCACCATAGCCAGAAGGGGCCGGATCAGACCCACCACTACGGTCATCAACGCTTCGAGAATGCCGCTTCGCTCGCGCTCGGTCTGCTCCTGCTGGCGGTGGGTGTGGGCATGCTCTGGAACGCGGTGCTTAAGCTGGAGCACGTCGAGGCGATCCAGCCGGTGCGGCTGATTGGTCTATGGGTCGCGCTGGGCGCCCTGGCCGCCAAAGAACTGTTGTTCCGCTACATGCTGGCGGTGGCCGAAAGGGTGCGTTCGAGCATGCTGGTCGCCAACGCCTGGCATGCGCGTTCGGATGCCGCATCGTCGCTGGTGGTGGCGCTTGGCATTGTGGGCAACGTGCTGGGGTATCGCCTGCTCGACCCGGTGGCGGCGCTTGTCGTGGGCCTGATGGTGACCCGCATGGGGTGGCAGTTCGGCCGGGAAGCCCTGCACGACCTGATGGATCGCGCCGTCGATGAGGAGACTGTGGAGGCGATCCACCAAGCCATGCTTGCAACGCCTGGGGTGCTTGGCGTACACGACGTCAAGACACGCCGCATGGGCGACATGATCCTGGTGGACGCTCACCTTGAAGTCGATGCCCGCGCCAGTGTGCGCGAGGGCCACAACATCGCACTGGAGGCTCGCCGCCGCGTAATGGAACGCCACGACGTGCTCAATTTGATGACCCATGTGGATCCGGTGGATGTGCCGGTTTAATCGCAACCGACTCCTGTTATGTGAGCTTGTGAGAAGCCACTCCCAACCTGGGGTAACGGACTACCACCGGTAGAGTTCGAACAACGCCATTCCCAACGGCCCGCGGGTGTCTAGGAAAGCCGGGGCGATTCATTACTGGCCGCCAGCGTTGGCTCTCCTGCGCAGGGCGGCCTACGATAGCGGATTGCCTGCGTCTGTTGTTATCGGCAGCGGTCGCCTTGCCTCAGACCAGCACGTGACGCACCTCAAGAAAGAAGCGCTGAATCTCTTGTTCAATTTTCGGATCGATCATTTCGTCCGGCCGTTTTCCGTTCGGACAGGCAAGCCTTGGAGTCGAACCAAACAAGCGACAAATCAACGGGCGCTCCAAATATACGCTGCATCCCTTGGTATCAAGATGAGGGCAACTTAGGTTTGCCAGCGCAGCGTCGCGCTCGGCATCGCTCTTAACGGGAAGCCTCGACATCTCCTCCGTTGAGGTTGTCACAGGTCCACAACAATCGTGACATCCCGGAGTGCACTCGAATGTGGGAATTCGTGAGCGAAGAAACCTGATTTTTTGGCTATGCATCGGTGTAGCTAGGCGTAGCTGAGCACAAGGTTGTCGTCCATCGTGGACACGATCCCCGGCATATGCGAATGGGCATGGTCACTTCCGTGGCAAGAGCTTTCAGCTCTGGTCGATTCGGCGTTCGCCGCCGCCCCGTAAGCTCGCCCGCTCTTCCCAGAATTCGAGGTCCAGCGCGAGCCGTTTGCTTTGCTTCAGGCGGCGCGCAGCCAAGCGCAGGTTCAGAGCGTGCTCCATCTCCAGCGTGCGCGCACGCGTGAGCAGCGTGTCCAGCGCCGGAAGTTTCCACGACCCCTTCCAAGCGAACAACGTGTAGTTGCAGCTGTCCTCGGACGTCGAAACGGAGAACGACTCGCCGAATACCGAGTGCAACTCCTCAAGGTAGAACGGGATATCGCGATCACTCTCGAGGAAGTTGGCAACCAGTACGCCATCGTCGGCAAGGCGCGCGTAACAGGCAGCGTAAAAGTCTGCAGTCCCCAGTTGCGCGGCCATGCCATGCGCCAGAAATCCGTCGACCAGAATCACATCGGGTCGTGCATCCTGCCCTTTGACATACTCGGCACCGTCCGCGCAGATCACTTCGAAGCGGTCGTCGTCGCGGGGAATGTGGAACGTATCGCGCAAAGCGATTACAGCAGGGTCGATCTCGATTGCCGCCACCTTGGTAGTGGGAAGGTGGTGGTAACAGTACTTGGCCAACGAGCCGCCGCCCAAGCCGATCATGGAGATTCGGGCAGGCGCCGGCTGCAGGAGCAGAAAGCCCATCATCGTTCGGGTATAGCCGAGCACCAACTTGTTTGGGTCGCGCCTTGACATGAGGCTCTGTACCCCATGCACGTCAAAATGGAGCGACAGTTCGTGCGCAGTTTCCAGCAGCGTTGGCGTCCCGTCGTTAGGGGCTTCGGCGAGAAACTTCACATAGGCGTCAAGGGAGCCGTAGGACATGTCAAATTGCCGATCTTGATCAAGCGTTCGTATGAATGAGTCGGGCGCTCAGCAGCGCTGCAATGACTTTCACTGCGGCGGCGTCATCCCGACCAACGGCCTGGATCATTACCTTGGCGCCCGCGCGGGCGGGGAGCCGCATGACCTCCATGACATTCTTGGCGTTCGCCGTGCGCTCGTTGCAGACGAGCAGGATGTCGCAATCGAACTGGCTGGCGGCATGTACCAGCCGCGCAGATCCACTGCCTTGCAGACCAACGCGGCAGGTCATCTCGATCGTCGCTTCTACCAATGCATCCTCAAAAAAACGGTGAATTCCAAACAGGCTCACGGTCGCCTGGCTGCAGCCCGCGAATTGGCGACGGAGCACCTAGCGCGCGTCTCAGGCTGTGCTTTGGTGCATGGTTGTATATAATGATAATGACATTATCATACAATGATACTCCACATGGAATCCAAGACTGCGCGTCTCACCGTGTTGATCGATCCGGTGAAGAAGAAGTCCTTCGAGAAGTTGTGCGCGGCGCAAGATCAGACGCCGTCGCAAGTGGTGCGACAGTTGATTCGCGACTACCTGGAGCAGCACGGCGTCAGCTATGCGACCCGCCCCAAAGTCGGGACGGCCACCCTGACTCAAAAACGCAATCCGTAGTCTCTGAGCCCCTCACGGCGGATCGCCTCGAATTGCACTGACGCGTTGCCTGTGTCCTGGGAGGGACGGATACCGTCCAAGAATTGGCTGCATGCTCCTGTGACCAATGTCAGCGCCGGCTGACCACTGATGAAGCCGGCGAGTGGCAAGAGCGGCTGTCGCTTAACCACTCGTGCGGCTTCGATTCCATCTTCGGTGACGGCAAGGTCGTTGGCAGATCGCCTCGGGCACCATCCAATCCTTCGCCGGCGTGGAGCGGTGCCGCGGCATGATGCGCGCCGCTGGGCCAACATGTTTGACGAGGGCCAGCGATGCGGCCACCAAGTCAATTGCACAATGGTCTGTGATGACCGACGAACCGAACATCAAGAGCCCACTCGTGCGACCAATCAGGGCGTTCCGCAACGGCGCGAGCAGAGGTGCCGGTAAGTCGTCCGTCGTGGCCACTGGTCCGGTCTGTACGATCTGAGGCCATGCTCCCGCGAACGGAGTACGCGCTTTCAGCTCACCGCCATGAAGCAGATCTTCCCTGTACGACAGGAACTCGGGAGGCAGTTCGCCGACGACTACGCAGTCCGTGCCTGGGCAGAGTGTTCCGACGATAACTGCGTGGGTTGGCTGACACTCCCCGGACTTGATGCAACCTTGCGGGAGATTCTGCTCAAGCACTTGGCGAGCGCAAGATCCCAACCTGTTTGGCGCGTCATTGGGATCGAAGCAGTTGAAGGAAGCGGTGCTCAACTAGTCATTGAGTTTGGAACTTTCCACCCTACGCAGAAAAAGGGGTTAGGCTCCGTATTTCGCCAACTGCCCGCCGACATCGGCCACGCGAAAGATGCGCATTCCCCCAATGAAGGCGATCATCGCATTCGAGTCCGTCGCGCGGACCAAGAGCGTAAATCGTGCGTCCGAAGAGCTGGGGCTGACGGCCTCTGCCGTTAGCCATCAGATCAGCAACCTGGAGGCGGCGATCGGTCAGCCCCTGTTCTTCCGGCAAGGGAGAGGGCTCGTACTCACGCCCGTGGGCGAGCAGTATCTGCGTGAGGTGACGGGCGCGCTGGCCGAACTCAACCGTGCCACGGAGCGCGCCTCCAGCCGCGCCGATGTCGAGATTCTTCGCGTGCATTCCAGCCCGAGCTTTGGCCTGATGTGGCTGTTGCCCCGGCTCGCGGCATTCCAGGAGGATCACAGCGACATTCGGTTGAACGTGTCGTGTTCGTATGAAGACGTCTCGTTCACCAGCGGGTTCTACGACCTCGACATCCGCTACGGACACGCGCATTGGCGCGACGTGCAGATCAGGACGCTGCGCACCGAGCACATCGCTCCGCTGGCCTCACCGGCATACCTCGAACGGCACCCCGTGCAGTCGCCGCAAGACTTGCTCGCGCATCGGCTCATTCGGTCGGAGACGCCGATCGTGCAGTGGCAGCAGTGGTTTGCACGCGTTGGCGTCGAGCACATGCACGTGTCGTTCGACTTCGCCTTCGACCGTTCGTACATGTCGCTCGAGACTGCGGCGCTCGGCCTGGGCGTGGCGCTGGAAAGCACGTTGCTCGCATCGGTCCTGATCGACCAGGGCCGGCTCGTGCCGGTATTTGGCAAGGACCACGCGCTGGAGGTGGCGGGCCACCATATCGTCTTCCCACCCCAGAATGCCGAACTGCCGCGCGTGGCGCGCTTTCTCGCCTGGGTCGACCGGCAGGTCAAAACAGCACCGGGCGCCTAGCTTGCCGGGGCGCGATGGTGCGCCGCACCAGTGGCATGCCCGGCTTCATCTGAAAATTTCTCAGCCATAGTTGAATCCAACTGCGTTGATCGAATCGCCTGCTGGCACAACACTGCAGCCAACAAGATTCCAACAGCCAGGAGACAACGATGTTGCTTGAGAACAGGGTCGTGATCGTGACCGGTGCCGCTTCGCCGCGCGGTATCGGGCGGGCCACCGCAAAGGCACTTGCCGCACAAGGCGCGCATGTGGTCGTACTCGACCTGCGGCGCGAAGATGCCGAACAGGCGGCGCGCGAACTCGGTGAAGGCCACCTGGGCCTGGCCTGCGATGTGACCGATCGGGCTGCGTGCGATGCGGCTGCACAGGCCACGCTTGCCAAATACGACCGTATTGATGGACTCATCAACAACGCAGGCATCACCCAGCCGCTGCGCACGCTCGACATCCAGGCGGGCAATTTCGATGCGGTGGTCGACGTCAACCTGCGCGGCACGCTGTACATGTCGCAAGCCGTCCTGCCCCATATGAAGGCGCGCAAGCGCGGCAGCATTGTCTGCATGTCGTCGGTGTCTGCGCAACGCGGCGGTGGCATCTTCGGCGGGCCCCATTACAGCGCTGCCAAGGCAGGCGTGCTTGGCCTTGCCAAGGCCATGGCCCGGGAATTCGGCGGCGACAATGTCCGCGTCAATTCCATCACACCAGGGCTCATCCAGACCGACATCACCGGTGACAAGCTCACGCCCGAGATGCGCACCGAGATCATCAAGGGTATCCCCCTTGGCCGGCTCGGTGATGCTGCGGACGTTGCCAATGCGTGCTTGTTCCTCATCAGTGATCTGTCTGCTTACATGACAGGCATCACGCTCGACGTGAACGGCGGCATGCTGATTCACTAAACGACGCAACCTTCATCGCCACGGCTCGCATATCCGTGGCCTTCTTCGAGACACATGCACCCGGGTCCACCCGGGGCACATGGTAGGAGACACCATGACCACGAAGCTTGCTTCGCCCCTGCCGGGCGATGAGTTGGCGCGCACCGATGCGGCCACGTTCGAGTCCCGCACCTACGCCAAGGTCGCGCGCCGGCTCATTCCGTTCCTGATGATCTGTTATCTGGGTGCCTACCTTGATCGCGTCAACGTGGGGTTCGCCAAGCTGCAGATGCTCAACGACCTGCGTTTCAGCGAGACGGTGTATGGCCTGGGAGCTGGCATCTTCTTTCTCGGCTACTTCCTGTTTGAAGTGCCGAGCAATGTGATCCTGCACAAGGTCGGCGCGCGCAACATGCTGACGTGGGCCGCCATCTCGGCAGGCTTTGCCTTCGTGAGCACGCCGACGTCGTTCTACGTGCTGCGCTTTCTGCTCGGGGTGGCCGAAGCCGGTTTCGCACCCGGCGTCATCCTGTACATGACGTACTGGTTTCCGTCACAGCGCCGGGCCAAGGCACTGTCGATGTTCTTCATGGCCATTCCACTGGCTGGCATCGTCGGGGGGCCGCTGTCTGGCTACATCCTGCACACCTTTCACGATGTGGCGGGGTTGGCTGGGTGGAAGTGGCTGTTTCTGATCGAGGCTTTGCCGTCGCTGCTGCTGGGCGTGGCCATCCTGCTCTATCTGGACAACGGCATCGCCCAGGCCAAGTGGCTGACCGACGCAGAAAAGGCGCTGCTTGAGCGCAACGTCGCCGGTGACAACGCGCAGAAGACCGCGCATGGGTCGGTGGGCGCCTTCATCGCAGACCGCCGCCTGTGGCTGCTGGCCGCCATCTACTTCTGCGTGGTGCTGGGGCAATACGGGCTGACGTTCTGGCTGCCGACCCTGATCCGCAAGGCTGGCGTGGCCGATCCGCTGTGGGTGGGCGTGTTCACCGCGGTGCCGTACATCTGCGCCATCGTCGCGCTGCCCCTGGTCGGCATGAGCGCAGACCGCCGCCGCGAGCGCCGCCTGCATCTTGCCGTGCCGATGCTGGTGGCTGCCGCCGGGTTCGCTGCGCTGCCGTTAATTGGCAACGTGGGCGCAGCACTGGTGTGCCTGAGCATTGCTGCCGCCGGGATCCTGTCTTCGTCGTCGCAGTTCTGGTCGTTGCCCACGGCCATGCTGGGCGGCATGTCGGCCGCTGCGGGCATCGCTGCGGTCAACTGCTTCGCCAATCTTGCCGGATTCTTCTCGCCGGCCATCGTCGGGTGGCTTAACGACCTGACGGGTAAATCAACGGCTGGGCTGATCTTCATTTCCTCGGCCATCGTGCTTGGCGCTGTGCTGGTGTTCTTCGTGCCGGCCAAGGTCGTCAACCGTTGAGTCGGTGACTGTCTCTGCCTCGTGCTTCCCGCTTCATCACAGGAACCATCATGACTTCCACATCATTGCCCCCAACTGACGCCGTGCCCCTGGCCGAGCGCGCTTACCGAATCCGCCGCAACGCCCTGCTGATGGGCGAAGTGCAGGGCCAGGGCTATATCGGGCAGGCGCTCGACATCGCCGACGTGCTGGCCGTCGCTTACTTCGGCGCCATGCGCTATCGGCCAGAAGACCCCGACTGGGAAGGCCGCGACCGCTTCCTGCTCTCCAACGGCCACTATGCGATCGCGCTCTACGCCGCATTGCTCGAAGCCGGAATCCTGCCCGCCGAGGAACTGGAGACGTACGGCAGTGACGACAGCCGCCTGCCAATGTCCGGCATGGCCAGCTATACGCCCGGTATGGAGATGTCCGGCGGCTCGCTCGGCCAGGGGCTCACGATTGCCGTCGGCCGCTGCCTCGGGCTCAAACGCAAGGGCTCCGACGCGTTTGTCTACACGCTGTTCTCAGATGGCGAGCTGGATGAAGGCGCCGTATGGGAAGGCCTGCTGTCGGCCGCGCACTGGAAGCTGGACAACCTCATCGCCGTGGTTGACGTGAACAACCAGCAGGCCGACGGCCCATCGACGCAGATCATGGCGTTCGAGCCCCTGTTGCCCAAGCTGGAGGCGTTTGGCTGGTTCACGCAGCGCGTGGACGGCAACGACATCGATGCAGTTAAGGTGGCGTTCGATGCTGCACGCACGCACAAGGGTGCTCAGCCGCGCATGATCATCTGCGATACCCGCATGGGTTGCGGTGTTCCGTTCCTGGAGCAGCGCGAAAAGAATCACTTCATCCGCGTTGACGCGCACGAATGGCAGCTCGCGCTGCAAGCACTGGAAGCCGGGAGGACCGCATGAGCAGCACCGTCATCAACAAGCCCAAGCTGAAGACCTCGGCCATGATCGCCTCCATTGCGGGCGAGGGCCAGGCGACACGCCCGGCGCCGTTCGGCCATGCGCTGGCCGAGCTGGCACGCGTGAAGCAGAACGTCGTCGGCATGACGGCAGACCTGGGCAAGTACACCGATCTGCACATCTTCGCGAAGGAATTTCCGGACCGTTATTACCAGATGGGCATGGCCGAGCAGCTACTCATGGGTGCCGCCGCCGGGCTGGCCAACGAAGGCGCCCAGCCGTTTGTGACGACCTACGCTGTCTTCGCGACGCGTCGTGCATACGACTTCATGCATCAGACGATTGCTGAAGACAATCTCGACGTGAAGATTGTCTGCGCGCTGCCAGGCCTGACGACGGGCTATGGCCCCAGCCACCAGGCCGCCGAAGATCTCGCACTGATGCGTGCCATGCCCAACATGACCGTCATCGACCCGTGCGACGCGCTGGAGATCGAGCAGATGGTGCCGGCCATTGCAGCGCATGCCGGGCCTGTCTATGCGCGCCTGCTGCGCGGCAACGTGCCGGTGGTGCTTGACGAATACGGCTATCAGTTCGAACTGGGCAAGGCCAAGCTGCTGCGCGATGGCGCCGAAGTGCTGGTCATTTCGTCCGGCATCATGACGATGCGCGCGCTGGAAGTGGCCAAGGCGCTGGAGGACGACGGCATTGGCGTGGGCGTGCTGCACGTGCCGACGATCAAGCCGCTCGATACCGAGACGATCCTGCGTGAGGCACGACGCTCGGGCCGGCTCGTGGTGGTGGCAGAGAACCACACCGTGATCGGCGGCCTGGGCGAGGCGGTTGCCGGCACCTTGATGCGAGCTGGGGTGAGCGTGCCGTTCCGCCAGGTTGGGCTGCCGGACGCATTTCTCGATGCCGGGGCACTTCCCACCCTGCACGATCGCTATGGGATTTCCACGAACGTCATGGCATCGACCATTCGCGGTTGGCTAGATTGAAAGAGTGCACCTCTCGCTCCAGCGGGCAGCGGCACATTGGGGCGTTCCGCGGTGAGGTAGTGTCGACTGGTTCGCGTCCCGCCAGCTTCGAATGATGCTGAGGGCAGCCGCGTTGATCAGAGCACTCTCCTGCTCGCTGCCGAGCGGGGGAGTGCTCTGTATCGAATTTGGCCGCAAGAGCCAACGTCAGCGGCAGAGGATGCCAACCCCAGCGTAGTACGCAACGGCGTCACGCAGGAACTGCGCGGGGCTGACCCTCCTCTTATCCGGGGGCGTGGCTGTGAACGCGATGCGAGCGCGGGCATCTGCAGCCACGAAGAGCATTTCCTAGCCCGCGCCGTCCACCGAGTCGTGGTGGTTGCTGGTAACGCGGTGGCCGGCCGCTTGGTGCGTGTCCCGTGTGGTGCATTCCGGTCAACTCCACGATTAGCCGCAACGGCGTCCTGGCTGATAACGGTCGGCACTCCCGTGGACCCACCTGGACCACTGAGTCCCGCGATCGGATCGTCACACCGCTATTGCGTTGAAAGACTGGCTGTGGCGGTGTTGCCCTCCGGTAAAAATCTGGCGCACCCCACCTCTCCCGTTTTTGGTACCGCCGATGCCGACGCCATTTAGGAGGTGCTATTGGAGGATGGGTGGACCGCGCCTCCTTGTGCCCAGTGGTCTTGATCAACACTTCAACCGGGTGCGGTGCAGATTTTTTGAGATCCGTGAGGCACATTTATGGAGCTGCGAGAGGCTGCTCAATTTGAGTGAGCTTCGTTTTCAGAGAGCGGCGGCTCTCTTTCGTCACTGTGCCCTCATCACATCGAATACGCTAAATCATTGAGGATGAAGGGATTTTCAGTGCGAGGCCGGGGCGGCACCAGGCAGAGTTCAGAGTTGAGTGAACAAAGTTCAGAGTTGCGTGAATCTCGACCACAACAACTTCAGCCACCCCCCCTTCTTGAAATCGTAATACCCCGTCCCTATAATTAGCACTCGCCGGGCAGGAGTGCTAACAATGCCTCCACCCCCGATGCTTTCCCGATGCGCCGCGTCCCGCGGCGCGTTTTGTGAATAAACACTCACTTTGCATTGAGGAGTTTGTATGAACCTGCGTCCCTTGCATGATCGCGTGATCGTGAAGCGCCTGGACAACGAAACGAAGACCGCTTCGGGCATCGTCATTCCTGACGCCGCCGCTGAAAAGCCGGATCAAGGCGAAGTGCTGGCCGTCGGTCCGGGCAAGAAAGACGATAAGGGCAATGCGATCGCGCTGGACGTGAAGGTCGGCGACCGCGTGCTGTTCGGCAAGTACGCCGGCCAAGGCGTCAAGGTGGATGGTCAGGAAGTCCTGGTCATGCGCGAAGAAGACATCATGGCCGTGGTGGCGAAGTAAGCGGGCGCTCTGTCGCATCGGCTTACCAGTAAACCAATCCTCATTGTCTGCCCGGCGGATTCCCCCGGTGTAGGCAACATCCAAAGATCTCGGAGATTCTCAAGATGGCAGCTAAAGACGTAGTGTTCGGCGACGCCGCACGTGCCAAGATGGTCGAAGGCGTGAACATTCTCGCCAACGCAGTCAAGGTGACCCTGGGCCCGAAGGGCCGTAACGTGGTGTTGGAGCGCAGCTTCGGTGGTCCGACCGTGACCAAGGACGGTGTGTCGGTCGCCAAGGAAATCGAGCTGAAGGACAAGCTGCAGAACATGGGCGCGCAAATGGTCAAGGAAGTCGCTTCCAAGACCAGCGACAACGCCGGTGACGGCACCACCACCGCAACGGTGCTGGCCCAGTCGATCGTGCGCGAAGGCATGAAGTACGTTGCCGCCGGCATGAACCCGATGGACCTGAAGCGCGGCATCGACAAGGCTGTCGGCGCTGCCGTCGAAGAACTGAAGAAGATCAGCAAGCCGACGACCACCAGCAAGGAAATCGCTCAAGTTGGCGCCATCTCGGCCAACAGCGACGAATCCATCGGCCAGCGCATCGCTGAAGCCATGGACAAGGTCGGCAAGGAAGGCGTGATCACGGTGGAAGACGGCAAGTCGCTGGCCGACGAGCTGGACGTCGTGGAAGGCATGCAGTTCGACCGCGGCTACCTGTCGCCGTACTTCATCAACAACCCGGAAAAGCAAGTTGTCCAGCTGGACAACCCGTTCGTGCTGCTGTTCGACAAGAAGGTCAGCAACATCCGCGACCTGCTGCCGGTGCTGGAACAAGTCGCCAAGGCTGGCCGTCCGCTGCTGATCATCGCTGAAGACGTTGAAGGCGAAGCCCTGGCAACGCTGGTGGTCAACAACATCCGTGGCATCCTGAAGACCGCCGCCGTCAAGGCACCGGGCTTCGGCGACCGCCGCAAGGCCATGCTGGAAGACATCGCCATCCTGACGGGCGGCCAAGTCATCGCTGAAGAAGTCGGCCTGACGCTGGAAAAGGCAACCCTGAACGACCTGGGCCAAGCCAAGCGCGTTGAAATCGGCAAGGAAAACACCACGATCATCGATGGCGCAGGCGACGCCCGCAACATCGAAGCCCGCGTGAAGCAAGTGCGTGCCCAGATCGAAGAAGCGACCTCGGACTACGACCGTGAGAAGCTGCAAGAGCGCGTGGCCAAGCTGGCCGGCGGTGTTGCTGTGATCAAGGTTGGCGCTGCCACCGAAGTCGAAATGAAGGAAAAGAAGGCCCGCGTGGAAGATGCTCTGCACGCAACGCGCGCTGCCGTGGAAGAAGGTATCGTGGCTGGCGGCGGTGTTGCACTGCTGCGCGCCCGTGCGCTGATCTCCGGCCTGAAGGGTGCCAACCCTGACCAAGACGCCGGTATCAAGATCGTGCTGCGCGCCATGGAAGAGCCGCTGCGTCAGATCGTCACGAACGCTGGCGACGAGGCTTCGGTGGTGGTGGCCAACGTCATCGCCGGCCAGGGCAACTACGGCTACAACGCTTCGACCGGCGAGTACGGTGACCTGGTGGAGATGGGCGTGCTGGACCCGACCAAGGTGACCCGCACCGCTCTGCAGAACGCCGCTTCGGTCGCTTCGCTGATGCTGACCACGGATTGCGCCGTGGCAGAACTGCCGAAGGACGATGCAGCTCCGGCAATGCCGGGCGGCATGGGTGGCATGGGCGGCATGGACGGCATGATGTAATTTGCCTGTTCGGCAACCTGGCCCGGCCATTTTTCGGGATGGCTGTTCCAAGCAAAAAACCCCGTGGGTGCGAGCCCGCGGGGTTTTTTGTTGCCTGCTTTGTTAAGACGGCGTTAACGCTGCAATGCAGTGGGCTTCGCTACAATCGGCCCACCCGCGAGCCTCAGCGTCGTTAAGTATCGATCAGCGTCCTGAAGCGGGCACGACAACAACTCAGGGAAGGGAAAACAGATGAACGACATCGCACGCGAGTCCGTCCTGGGCAGCGCCCCCGCTCCGGCTGCGCCGCAGCCCTTGCGACTGCGCTTTATCGGCAGTGGCTCCGAATACTTCCGCATCTGGATCGTCAATCTGCTGCTGACCATCGTTACGCTGGGCATCTACTCGGCCTGGGCGAAGGTGCGCACGTTGCAGTATTTCTATCGCAACACGCAGCTGGCCGGTTCGAGCTTCGACTATCACGGCAGCCCGATCGCCATTCTGAAGGGCCGCGCGATTATTTTCGTACTGGCGCTTGCGTTCAACCTCCTGGGCCATTCGTCGCCGCTGCTGGGGTTGGCGCTGCTTGCATTGATGGCCGCTGCGTTTCCGTGGCTGCTCGTGCGCTCGCTGCGTTTCCGTATGGCCAATTCCAGCTATCGCGGCCTGCGCTTCGCCTTTACTGGCAAGGATGCCGAGGGCTACATGGTGTTTCTGGTGTGGCCGATTCTGAGCGTGTTTTCGCTCTACCTGCTGGCGCCGCTGGCGCATCAGCGCTTCAAGCGTTTCCAACACAAGAACACGCGCTTCGGTACCGCATCATTTGATTTCTCGGGCACGCCGGGCAACTTCTACGGCGTGTATCTGCGCACCTTCGGGTTGGCGGTGCTCGCCGTCGTGGTGGCTGGTGTGCTGTCGCTGTTGCTGGGGGTGTCGTTCCATCGCGCGCCGGGCATAGGTCAGATCTTCGGCTTCATCGTCATCGGGTTGTTCATGTATGCGGCGATGCTGTTCCTGACCCCGTACGTTCTGTCGCGCCTGCAGAACCTGGTGTGGAGCAACACGACGCTGGGCGCGCACCGCTTTCAGAGCCAGGTCGGTGCAGGCAAGCTGTTCTGGATCTTCGTGTCGAACGCCGTGATGATCGTGATCACCGTCGGCCTGTTCACGCCCTTTGCACGGGTGCGTACTGCACGCTACAAGCTCGAATCCGTGACGATGTTTGCGTCGGGCTCACTCGACACCTTCGTTGCTGGCGAGACCACCAAGGTGAGCGCCCTGGGCGACGCCACGGTGGACTGGTACGACATCGACATCGCGCTGTAAGCGCGCTGCAGGCAAAGGCAACCCCTGTGATTATCGCGACCTACTTCGACGGCCGTACCTCGCGCGCGCAACCCGTGCGCCTTGCCGTCGAGGCGGGCGAGGCGGTGCTGTTCGACGCGGAGGGCACGGCGCTGCGCCGCGCGCCGCTCTCTACGCTGCGGGTGTCGGAGCGCGTGAAGCATGCACCGCGCTTGATTACGTTCGAGGACGGCGCGTTCTGCGAGATCACCGACCCGGCGGAGCAGGCATCGCTGAATGCGCTGCTGCATCGCACCGGCTATCGCGAGGGCTGGGTCGTGCTGGCGCAGAACAGCTGGAAGCTGGCGCTGGGCGCGCTGCTGGCCATGGTGGTGGTGCTGGCGCTGGGCTATCGCTACGGCTTGCCGTGGGGCGCCAAGGTGGTGGCCAATATGGTGCCGCAGCGCGCCGAGGCACAGCTCGGGCGCAGCACGCTGAAAGCCATGGACGAGCGCTGGCTCCGGCCCAGCAAGCTGCCCGCCGCGCAGCAAGACCGCATCCGTGCACGGTTTGCCGCCCTGCACAGGCCGCCGCAGGCCACGCACACGTATCACATTGTTTTTCGTGATGCCGACATCGGCGCCAATGCCTTTGCGCTGCCCGGCGGCGACATTGTCGTGACTGACGCGCTGGTCAAGCTGGTGGGTGAGGGCGATGGCCTGACGGGTGTGCTGGCGCACGAGGCAGGTCACGTTGAATATCGCCACGGGCTGCGGCAGGTGATTCAGTCGTCGGCCATTGGAGCCACGGCGGCGCTGCTGTTTGGCGATGTTTCGACCATTCTGTCAGGCGTGCCGGCGGCGCTGCTGACGCTGCGCTATTCGCGTGACTACGAGCGCGACGCCGACCACTATGCCGCGTTGCTGCTGCAGGAGAACGGCTTGTCCGTCGGTGCGTTTGCCGACGTGCTGCAGGCGCTGGAAGACACGCATGGCGGCACGCGCAAGGCCGATGCCACGAAGAAGGCCGACGCCGCCAGCGATGACGATGCCTCGGCGTTCTTCTCGTCTCACCCGCTGACGCGCGAGCGCATCGACACGCTGCGCCGCTTTGACCGCACGCACGGCGGCAGTGACAACGGCGACGCGGACTGACGCGTCACGCACTCCGCTCGTCACGCTCGTCTAATTCCCGGCTGCTTCGTCATCCGTTTGATCGATTTCCCCCCTGCCTCGGGCCACCAAGAATGGTGACAGAGGGACGGGGGGACATCATGCGACACGCTGAATCGGGCGTCATGAACGCATTGGCGGGTGTGCTGCCGCCCACGCTTGTACGGCGGTTGCCGGACCGCACGATGGTGACCCGCGTGTTCCGCTTCGGGGTCTCCGGTGTTGTGGCCACCGGCATGCATGTTGCCATCGCCACCACGCTCATCAACGGTTTTTCTGCCTCTCAGGTGACGGCCAACGGCGTTGCGTTCATCTGCGCCAACGTCTGCTCGTACCTGCTCAACGCGCTGTGGAGCTTTTCGGCCAAGCCCGGACGCGCGAACTTCTTGCGCTTCTACGCCGTCTCGCTGCTCTGCTTGGCGCTGACGCTTGCGATCTCGTGGCTAGCCCAGACGTTGGGCCTGAGCTACTGGGTCGGGCTTGCGGCGATCTTGTCGGTGGTGCCGCCGCTCACCTTTTTATTGCATCGGTTCTGGACGTTCCGCTAGCGGAGGGCAACATGGGCTGCCTGCACAAACCGCCCGCAATGCAAGCCACCAAGCGGCTTCGCGTTTCATCGCTGAATCATACCTACGGCCAGTTTCGGACTGCGTCTGTGGCGGCTACAACTGACGATAAGGGACGGGGAAATCTGCAAGCGACCGGCGAGCCGCGGCAGGTAGTCAGTACAACGCCCGATAGCCACTCACACCGGCGGAGGCGAAGGCATATGCGCGCGCATACCAAACAGAGAGAACGAGGGGCGGTGCTCCCAATGGTCGGCTTGACCCTTGCCGTGTTGCTGGGAATGGCAGGCCTGGTCATCGACTTGAGTGGCTTGTTCGTGGCCAAGACGGAGCTTCAGTCAGCGGTGGATAGCTGTGCCTTGTCAGCGGCGCAGGAACTGGATGGTGCATCGGATGCACTGACTCGGGCAACGAATGCGGGGCTGACAGCGGGCAACGCCAACCGCGTCGTCTACCAAGCATCGTCCGCATCGTTGGCGAACGCGGATGTCACGTTCAGCACGGCACTGAACGGCACCTACAGCGCGGCCGGCGTGGCGTCGAGTTCGTCGAGCTATGTCAAGTGCACGCATACCAAGAGCGGGATCACGGCACGCCTGATCAAGTTCGTTGGTGGTGCCACCAGCAATGCCGTTGCTGCGCTGGCGGTGGCCACGCGTGTACATGCGCAGAGCACGTGCCCCATTCCAGTGGCCCTGATCCCAAAATCCGGGGGTACGGCTCCCAACTATGGTTTCCAGATCGGTGAGTGGGTCAGCATGCTGTACTCCGGCGGGTCCACTACACCGGGTGAGATGGGTTGGTACAACCTCGACGGCTCCACCAATGCCAACGAGACGAAAACCGAAATGGATCAGGGCTATTGCAATTCCAAGATCGGTGATCAGTTGGGGACACCTGGTGCGAAGGTCTCTGTTGACGACAACTGGAACGGGCGCTTTGGCATCTACAAGAACAAGTCAAACGCATCGCAACTGCAGCCGGATTTCACGGGCTACTCCTATACGTCGACCAATTGGACGAACACGGTGCCGCAGAACGCCTACAGCGGCACACCTGCTGCGGGCTCTGACCCGAGCGCTGCCAATTTCAAGAGCAAACGGCTTGCCTATGCCAACTACGACGATACCGGGACGAGTGTCACCGGCGGCGACAAGATCACCGGGCTCAACGTCAAGGGCGGCTACAAGAGCCTCGCCACCAGCGGGAACAGTGGCGATTTGGCCACCTATGGGGTGAATCGGCGCGTTGTCCTAGTACCCGTCATCTCATCCGCGTCAAAGATCATCGACTACGCCTGCATGCTGATGTTGCAGCCCATTGACGGTGTCCACAACACGCCGCAGTTTGAGTTCCTGGGCAACGCAGGGGGCACCAGCAGCCCGTGTTCACCCAGTGGCCTGGCGGGCGGCAGCAAGGGCCCCTTGGTTCCAGCATTGGTGCAGTAGGAGCGAACCATGAAGACGCGACAACGACAACAGGGCGTGGCGCTGGTCGAACTGGCCATCATGCTCAGCCTGCTGCTTGCCATCACCTTTGCGGTAACGGAGTTCGGCCGGGCCATCTACACGTACAACACCTTGGCCAAGGCCACACGAGACGCCACCCGTTACCTGAGCACGCAGGCCGCCGGCAACACGACCTCCTATACGACTGCAACAAATCTGGCGGTCTATGGCACGCCGACGGTCGGCAGCACGCAAGTGCCGCTGGCACCGGGGCTGACGTCCAGCATGGTTTCCATATGCGATGCGTCCAACACGAGCTGCACGTCCAACATTGCACAAGGGACCAACCCTGCCATCAACACCGTCACCGTCACGATCTCGGGCTACACGTTCAACCCGGTGATCGACATGATGGCGTTCCTGCGTTTCTATGCAGGCGGCACCGGGTCGATCACCTCGTTTCCGTTTGGGAACATCTCAGTGACCATGAGGCAGTCCTATGAATAAACATCAGAAAGGTACGACGGCGGTTGAGTTCGCCATTGTGGTGGCGCTCTTTCTGACGGTGCTGCTTGGCATCCTCGACTTTGGGCGCATTCTCTTTACCTGGAACGCCGTGGGAGAAGCGACGCGCTGGGGGGCGCGACAGGCGGTGGTCTGCGGGCAGGGCTCGACATCTGTGTTGAGCAAGATGCAGACCATTCTTCCGACGCTCACGTCTGCGAATGTGTCAGTGCAGTGGTACGACACCAGTGGGGTGGTGAGCACCAGTTGTGATGCTACGAGCTGCGGTGGTGTTGCAGTCAGCGTGACCGGTATGACGGTGGCGCCTTATTCGCCTGCTACCTGGATTGGCTTTTCTCAGCTCGCTGTGCCCGGGTTTTCCACTTACTTGCCGCGAGAGGTCATGGGGCAGGATCCTAATAGCAGTAGTGTTTGCTCCTGAATGGCGTTGGTCGGGTTCACTTTTTTTGTGGGGGATGGGCCTGGTGGTTCATCCCCTTTTTCGTTCCCTGCCGGGCCTGAACCACTTTCTTGGTCTTGCCAAGGGAAGCCGGCAAAGATTGATGGGCCCGAGATGGCGAAGCCTCCTTGAATTTATGTTGTAGTGAGGGGAAGGGAAAAACTCACTGCGCTCAGGCAGTTTTCCTTCCTTCTTTCCTCCCAGCAACAGAATCCAAGGCGTCTTCAATGGCAGGGACGGCCAAACCGTCGAGAGTTCGGCGTTGCTTTGGTCGCCGTGTAGGTGGAGTGGATTTTTGGTTCTGGCGCCATGTTCGGCGCAACAGAGAAAAAGGCCAGCTCATCGTGAGGTTGGCCTTGTCGTTTGGGCTGGTGTCCAGAGGGGTTGGCCTTTGACTTCCCTGCCGAGATGGCACCTTGAATTTCTGCAAGCGGCCAGGAAAAAGGTGGGGAACTGTCTGAGCGAAGCGACTTTCCCACCCTTTCCCTGGTGACAGAAATGCAAGACGAAGTCGCTATCTCGGGCGCATCAATCTTTGCCGGCTTTCTTTGGCAAGACAGTGAGTCAGCCCCGGTAGGGAATGAAACAGGGATGGGCCACAAACGCCCGCCCCGGTAGCGCGCGAAGGGAAGGCACACCACTAAGCGCAACCTCGAAGCCGAAGCCAGCAACACGAAGCCCAATCCCAAACGCTAAAGATACAAAGGAAAAAACCCGGCGCGCGTCCGGGAACAGGACCACCGCGCTAGCACATACGCCAGGTGATAGTCCGGGGGCCTTCACCACCAGCTATATTCGCGCGTGCATGTCAGCCTCCCGAGCCTGTCATGGTCGGCAGCAGCACACGGTAGATCTGGATGAATGCTGGGCCGAGCAACACCAGCAGCAGCGTCGGGAAGATGAAGAAGATCAGCGGGAAGAGCAGCTTCAGCGCGATCTTGGCGGCCTGTTCTTCGGCACGCATGCGGCGCTTGGTGCGCAGCATGTCGGACAACACGCGCAGCGAGTCGGCAAGGCTGGTACCGAAACGGTCTGCCTGGATCAGCATTGATGCAAACCGGTCGACGTCTTCCACACCGGTGCGCAGCGCCAGGTTGGTGAGTGCCTTTTCCTTGGGGAACCCGGAACGCAGTTCCAGCAGCGTGAGTTCCATTTCTTCGGCCATCACGGGGCAGCGCAGCGCGAGTTCGTCCGACACACGCATCATGGCCGCGTCCAGGCCGAGCCCGGCTTCTACACACACCGTGAGCAGATCGAGCATATCGGGAAACTCTTCAAACACATCGCGCTGACGATGCTCGACCTTGCGTGCCAGTGCCGCATTGGGCACGTAATAGCCAATGGCGCTCAGTAGCCCCAGAACAGCGAGGACCACCTCCTGGTCGTGATGTTCCGGCCGGCTGCTCAGCACCAGCAGTGCGGTCAGCGGGAAGAGGATCGCCAGCACCGTCTTCACACCAAAGTACAGCGACGGCGCCCACGGTTGCCGCCAGCCGGCATTCATGAAGCGGATGCGCAGTTGCGAGTTCTCCCAGCCGTCTTTGGGCAACGACAGTTGCGAGACCGGCTTGGCCCAGGTGGCCAGTTTCTCTACCCAGGCATGGTCGGGGACGCCGGCCAGGTCTGCGCCCACGGTCTGGCCGCCGATCTGTTGCATCCGGCCGCGCGCGCGGTTCGCAGAGAACAGGTGCAGCAGCCCAAGTGCACCGCCAAAGGCAGCCACGAAGATCAGGGCCAGAATGAAATATTGATTGGAATAGAGCGTTTGCATGATCGTCTCCCCCCAAGAAAACGAGGTCACGTTGTCAGGTCAGGTCACTGTGCTGCATATCGCACGTCCGTCAGACCCGGATGCGGATGATCTTGCGCATCCAGATCAGCCCCATCACCATGTTGAGCATTGCCAGGCCGATCATCTTCAGCCCCATCGGGTCCGTCCATAGCACCTTCATGAAGTCCGGATTGACGATGAGGATCATGCCGGCGGTGCCGAAGGGCAGCAGCCCGAGAATCCATGCCGACAACCGCCCTTCGGCTGACAGCACGCGGATCTTGTCGTACAGCTTCAGGCGCTCGCGCACAAGGTTGCCGATGGTGTCGAGAATCTCCGCCAGGTTTCCGCCGCTTTCGCGCTGGATGAGCACGGCAATCACGAAGTAGCGCAGGTCATTGACGGGCACTCGCTTGGCGAGGTTGGTCAAGGCTTCATCGAGCGACACGCCGTAGTTGATTTCTTCGAATGTGGTGCGGAACTCGGGGCCCATCGGCTCCTTGATCTCCTGCCCGACCATGCCTAGCGCGCTGGCGAAGGAGTGGCCGGCGCGCAGTGCACGGGCAATCATGTCCACCGCGTCGGGAAGCTGCGCCTCCAGCTTCTTCAGGCGTTTGCGCCGCTGCGATGCGATGTGCAAGACCGGTAGCGCAGACATGAGCAGCGCGCAGGCCGTCACGATGCCAAACGGGAACGGCAGCAACGCACCGACTGCCAGTACTCCGACGCCGATCAGGATGGTGTATCCCAGGAGCTGCGCAACCGACCAAGCGCTGCCGGATTGCTCCAGCCAACGGTCGATCGTGCTCACGCGGGGCAGGCTCATCAACCAGCGCTGGAACTGCGGTGATTCGCTCAGCAGGCGTTTCTTGAGAATCGAGAGCTGCTCGGTGCCGACGTGTCCGCCCGCGGACAGCGCACGGATGCGGGCATCAACACGCTTGGCCTCGGGGCCGTGGTAGTTGTTCCACCACTGGTAGACCCCCTCGATGCAGAGCACGACGGCCGCGAACAGCAGGATTGCGAACGCGTAGAAGATTTCGTTCATTTAGGGTGCCCCCGTTTCTAGATCGCGCTTGGACCACACTGGTGGTGGCTTTGACTTCAAGCCTTTAGACCTCAAAGTGCCTTTGCGGGTCAAAGGTCTCGTCTGGCAAGCCCACCCCGAACACGCGCAGCCGCTCGGCAAATTTCGGATAGACCCCCGTGGCGCGGAAGAGCCCCTTGACGGAGCCGTCTTGCGCGATGCCCGTGCGCTGGAAGGTGAAGATTTCCTGCATGTTGATGACATCACCTTCCATGCCGGTGATCTCCTGGATGCTGATGACTTTGCGGCGCCCATCCGTCAAACGCGCAACCTGGATGATCACGGTGATGGCCGAAGCGATCTGCTGCCGGATTGTTTTGGGTGGCAGGTTCAGGCCCGCCATGTTCACCATGTTTTCCATGCGCGTGAGCGCATCGCGCGGGGTGTTGGCGTGCACGGTGGTGAGTGACCCTTCGTGGCCGGTATTCATGGCATTGAGCATGTCCAGGGCCTCGCCGCCGCGCACTTCGCCCAGGAGGATGCGGTCTGGCCGCATGCGCAGGGCGTTGCGCACCAGTGCACGCTGCGTGATCTCACCTTTACCCTCGATGTTGGGCGGGCGCGTTTCCAGGCGCAGCACGTGCGGTTGGCGCAGTTGCAGTTCTGCGGCATCTTCGATGGTGACCATCCGCTCGTCGGCCGGGATGAAGCCCGAGAGGATGTTCAGGAGTGTGGTTTTGCCGCTGCCCGTGCCGCCCGACACCAGCACGTTCACCTTGGCTTGCGACAAGGCTTGCATCAGCTTGGCCATGGGCGGCGTGAGTGTCTTGAGATCGATCAAGTCCGACACCTGCAGCGGGTTGGTCGCAAACCGGCGGATCGAGAGCAGCGGGCCATCGATGGCCGAGGGCGGAATGATGGCGTTCACCCGCGAGCCATCGGGCAGCCGCGCATCCACCATCGGGCTGGTTTCATCAATGCGACGGCCCACGCGCGAGACGATCTTCTCGATCACCTTCATCAGGTGTGCATCGTCGTAGAAGGTGACGTCGGTAAGTTCCAGCTTGCCGCGGCGTTCGACGTAGACCTGCTTTGCCGTGTTGACCAGGATGTCGGACACCGTTGGGTCCTGCAGCAGCGGCTCCAGCGGGCCGAAGCCGAACATCTCGTCATACACATCGGTAGTCATCTGCCGGCGCTCGGTGTCGTTGAGCAGCAGCTTTTCTTCGTCGATGATGTTGTTGACCAGGGCGCCGATCTCGTGGCGCACCTGCTCGGTCGGGAAACGGGCCAGCCGTTCCAGATCCACGCGGTCCAGCACCACTTCGTGCACGGTTTTCTTGAAGTCCCGATAGGCCGGATGGCCCGCCACGCTGTGGTGGTGCGGTGCGTGTCCGTTCATGGACATCGGCGCGTGGTCCGGGCGGGAGAGTTGTTCGCGGATCGACATGATGGGCTCCGTCTGACTGGCGAAATGGACAGGAGAAACTTAGGCAATGTTCGGAGACGACGTCTTGGCCCGCGAGAAGAACTTGCTCAAGGAGAAGCCCTTCTCTTGCGATGCGTGACGATCGTTCTCGCGCGCTGTGGCGAAGACGTTGGCTAAGGCCATGAGCGCCTTGGCCATGGCGCTGCTGCGGTGATGCTGGGCAATGGGCATGCCCTGGCAGATGGAGTCATCCACCGAGGCCGCATCTTCGGGCAGCACATGAAAGAGCTTCTGTCCGAAGACTTGCTCCAGCGTGCTGCGTGGTAGCTCGTCACGCTTGCCATGCCGGTTGACCAGGATGCGCAGCTTTTCGGCGGGGTAATGCAGTCCGTGCAGGATATCCAGCAGGCGCCGCCCCGTGCGCGCAAAGGCAATGGTCGGCTGGACCACGACGCAGATCTGGTCGCAGTGGTCGAGCACCGCAATCGACAGCGGGTTGATTGCTTGCCCGACGTCCACCAGGATGAAGTCGTAGATCGGTGACACCAGCGAGAGCACGTACTCGATCTTGTCCTTCTTGATCTCGCCCGCCTTGATGGGGTCGCTGGCGCCGGCCAGGACGTCAAAGTCCTTTGCCACGCGTGTCAGACACGCTTCCAGGAAGGCATCGTCCAGGCGGTCGACCTGTGCGCACACTTCGGACAGCGTGGCGGGTGGTGTCTTGTTGCTCACCAGAAAGTGCGTGTCGCTGAACTGCGTGTTCAGGTCGATCAACAGCACGCGCTTGTGTTCATGTGCTGCCAGCGTGTAGCCGACGTTGCTGGCGATGAAGCTGGAACCGGCGCCGCCCTTGCTGGAGATGAAGGCAATCACGCGCGCTTCCTCTCGCGTTCTCGGGATGTGGTTGGTTTCCAGCCGCGTGAGCGCTGTCGTCAGTTGGGCGCGTTCCAGCGGCCAAGTCAGGATGTCACTGACGCCGGCGCGCAGTGCGCGAATCAAGTCGTCGCGCTCCTGGGTTTGCGTGACGAGGATGCAGGGCAGGTCAGCGAACTGCTGCCGCAGCAGTTCGATGCTCAGCATCTGGCTGGGGCCACTGCTTGGCTGGTCGATGATGAGCGCATCCGCGCCGCGCAGTTGGCAGGCATGCGTGGACAGGCTGCCCGGTGCCGCATGCAGGTGCATGACCTGGTAGCTGCCGGCGGCGGCTACCAGGCGTGCAAGGTCAGCCAGGCGTTCACCGTCTTCGGAGGCAATCAAGATCTTGAGCATGGCAAAGCTCCCCGTTCGATCGTGTGTTCTGTGTGTCGTTGCATCGCGCCGTGACAGGGCTGGCCTGGTATCAGGCTGGCGATGGCGGATGCTGTTTGGGCACCCGCCAAGTGCTGTCAGCGCGAGAAGCTACCGGACATCCCGCTACCGCCGTACCCGCCGCTGCCGAATCCGCCGTACCCACCGCTGCCGGTGCCAGTACCCCCAGCGGGGAAGCGGGTCATCGAGCGGTCATAGTTGCTCATGGCGGCCACTGCGGCTTTGCCGTCATAGCCATTCAGCGCGGGCAACCCGGCCGGTGCGTCGGGATTGATCACCTGTGCTTGCTTGACGCTGGTGACGGCCTCGCCGAAGTGCTTGTCCCAGTTGGGTGTCGTGGTCATGCAGGCAGTCAGGGCCTGGCAAGCCAGGATCACGAGTGCGGCGCGTTGCAGGTATTTGAGATTGGTGTTCATGGCATATCTCCACATGGTTCCCGGGTTAGCGTGTCTGCGGGGTTGTGGTCGTATCGGCCACTGCCGTCTGCCGGCCCTGCGTCTTGGTTCTGGCCTGGGCCAGCCGTGCTGCGGTGGCTTCGATTCGGGCAACACGCGCGGCGTTGTCGTCCGTGGGCGCCGGGGCCGATGTTGTGGCGGGCGCGGCCTCTGCAACCGGTAGCGTGGCCGCCGGCTTTTCTGGCGTGACGTTTGCCGGCTGCGTGGGCGGGGCGATGCTCACCTCAGTGCGCGGGGCAGGGATGGCCTGGGCCACCGGGGCGGGCGCAACCGGGGCCGGCATCGGCGCCTGCGAGCTGGGCGCAGTGGGTGCGCTCGGTGCCTGTGCGGGTGCCTGCGGTGCCGTGGCAGGCGAAGCGGCCGTTGCTGGTTTGGCTGCGCGGTTCTTGGGGCCGGAGCCTTCCATGTTGCCCGTCAGGTAGACGGCAAGCTCGTTGGGCGTCGAGAAGCTGTCAGTCGGCAGCGGATACGAGGCTGTCTGCATTGGCTGCACCAGTCGCGGCGTGATGACGATGACCAGCTCCGTCAGATCATGCTGGAACTGCGTGCTGCGGAAGAGCGTGCCCAGGACGGGGATTTCACCCGCGCCAGGCAATGCCTTCAGCGAGCCGCGTGCGTTGTCTTGCAGCAGCCCACCGATGGCGAAGCTCTCTCCGTCACGCATCTGCACGGTGGTGGACGCGCGCCGCGTGGTGATGAGCGGCAGGATGGTCTGGCCGTTCGTGTTGGCACCAGTGACAGTTGCGCCCGTGGGCGAGAGTTCCGACACCTCCGGTGCCACCTTGAGGTTGATGCGGCCATTGGCCATCACGGTTGGCGTGAACTTCAGGCCAACGCCGTATTCCTCTTCTTGCAGCGTGATGGTGGGTGCGCCGCCTGAGCTGCTGCTCTGCGCAACCGGGATGTAGATCTTGCCGCCTGCCAGGAAGCTGGCTTCCTGCCCGCTGAGCGTGACGAGATTCGGCTCGGCAAGAATCTTCACCAGGCTGTCGTTCTTTTGCGCATCCAGCTCAACCTGGAAGGGCCGGTTGTTCGCCTTGTTGCCAAAGAGCGCGGTAGACGAGCCGGTCAACAGGGAGGTCAACAGGCCGCCGCTCCACGAGCCGAATCCGCCTTGGACATTGAGTGCCGAGCCCAGCTGGTTCAGCAGGGTCTTCGACACTTCCGCCACCTTCACTTCCAACATGACCTGCTGCGGCGTATCCACGATCATCATATTGATGACGCTGGCGCCGCTGCCGCCTGCGGGTGCACCGGCTGCGCCACCGCCCTTGTCTGCGCCACTCTGTGCGGAGGCTGCATAGGCGTGTGCGATTTCCATGGCTTGCTGCGCGGCCTGCGCGCTCGACACGTTGCCGGCGAGTACCAGGCTGTCAGCCGCGGTCATCACACGAATCTTGCTTTCCCCTGGCATCAGCTGCGCGAGCGAGGTCTGCAAGCCGCCTGCATCTGCGTTGACCACTACATTGACGATGCTGCAGGCGCCGCTGCGACCCTGCACGATCATGTTGGTGGTGCCCACACTGCGGCCCAGCAGATACATCGATTGCGGCGACACCATGGTGGCCTGCACCACGGATGGATTGCCAAGGGTGCGATTGCGCACGGGCTCCGGTAGCGAGATGAGCGAAGACTTGCCAACAGGCACCACTACGCTGCTTTCGCCGCGCACGGCGCCTATGCAGTTTGGCCCCCGTACGTCAGCCACCGGCGCAGTCGCCAGCGCCGGGTTCATGCTGATCGTCATCTGCACTGGCGCGGATGCTCCGGCGCGGGACTGCATCACGACCGGTGCCGTCGTGGACTTGGCTACGGCACCTGCTTCCATGGCCGTTTGTGCTGTCGCGTGCGTTGGCATGCAGAGCATGGCACTGGCGGCACTTGCCAGGACGAGCAGGCGTGTGCTGCCGAGGATCTGTCCGCTACGTGGCGCGACAGTGGCGACATTGGTTTTTTGGTTCGTCTTCATATCTCCCCCCCCGAGGGTCTGCTGCACAGGATGAAAATGCGGTTGATACGCTGTGGCTGGTTAACCTCTACGTTGCAATGCGTGTTGAAGGACTGTCAGGTATGGCGGGTCAGAAGCATTCCATGCTGCCTTGCACGCCCGCCAGTACACCGATGCAGTCGCGTTGCCGGATCGGGCCCGAGGCAACGTGGCGCACCTTGGCGGTTGCACGTGTCGTGCTGACCATCACCACCTTGGGTGCGGGCTCGGCTGCGGGCGTGCCCAGCAAGGTGCCCTTGGTGGCGCCGCCGGTTGCCGTGGCGGCCACGTCGACCTGATTGCGCAGCACCAGCGAGAGCGTTCCGACGCTGCGTGCCACATCGAGCTTCTCTGCCTGATCGGGTGTCACTTCCAGCGTGACCGCGTTGACGACCTTGGGTTGCGTGTCGTCGCGGCTGACTTGCTGTGCGACTGCCAGCACCAGGATCTTTTCCAGCACGATCTTGGAGATGCTGTTGTTATTGTTGTTCGCGCTCTTCGCTTCTTCATTGGTGTTGACGATCACGTCGACCAGGTTGCCGGGCAATGCGAAGCCCGCTACGCCCACCACATCATTCACACGTACGGTAATGGCGCGCTTGCCTTCCGCGATGACGGCAGAAAGCCCGCCCTTGGTGCCGATGGGTGCAAGCTTGCTCTCCAGAATCGGTTCGCCTTTCTGCAGGCTCGCGCGCACCACGCGCCCTTGCAGCGCCTTGGGATCGTCAAACGTGCCCGGTGGCAAGCTGCCGGCTGGCCAGCTGACCATGCGCAATTGCTCATTGCCCAGCGGTTGGCCAAGATCCATGTCGCTGGCGGCCACCGCGACTTGTTTGACGGAGCTGGATGATTGCTGAGACAGCCAGCGTGATGCAGAGACAACGGCCGCGATCCCCGCTACCAATGCGACGACCAGCATCACGATTGCACGCGCGTTTTTCATGATGAGTTCCCCCTTCTGAGATCAATAGAGCGGATCGGATCGGCAAGGCTCAGGTGCGAGCCTGCTTGTCCTGCCGCCAGCCCATGCCCGCACTCATGGAATCGGTTGTCTTGAAATCTGTGTGCGAACAGAAGTAGATGTCCCATGCCCGGCGCAGCGCCTCTGCGGTCACCTCGGGCGGCCCACCGTGGTACTGGACTGCGGAGGCCACCAGGCGCAGCAGATCGCGCGGAATGCAGGCCAGCAACGGTTTGCCGCTGCCCTCGTGCAGCGCTTCGCGCAGGTAATTGAAGGCGGCATCTGCGTTCTGCAGGCCGAGATCCTGCGCAGCGCGCAGATAGACCTCGCGGTAGTCGGCCACCGAGAGCGGGCCTACGTAAAGCTTGCTGCCGAGCCGGCGCAGGAAGGCGTCGTCACCCAACTGTGCCGGTTCAAGGTTGGTCGAGAAGATCGGCCAAACATCGAACGGCACGGAAAACCGAACGCCATTGCGCAGCGAGAACATGTCGACGCGGCGGTCCAGCGGCACGATCCAGCGGTTGAGCAGTTCGCTCACGCCCACTTGCTGGCGGCCAAGGTCATCGACGATGTAGATGCCGCAGTTGGCCTTCATGTGCGGGGGCGCTTGATAGAAGCCGGTCGTGCCGTCATAGCGCAGCTCGAGCATCTCCAGCGTCAGCTCGCCGCCGGAGAGCACCGCGGGCCGATGGCACATCTGCCAGCGGCGATCCAGCGGGCGCCGGGCCACGGGGCCTTCTTCGTCTTCCTGCGCCACGTGCACGAGTGGGTCGAAGATCTGGATGATCTCGCCCGCGATCGTGATGGCGTGCGGCACCGGCACGGCGCCGGGCAGCAGCATCCCGAGGTGCTGGGCGAGATAGGTCTTGCCGCCGCCGGCAGGGCCGTAGAGCATCAGCGCGCGGCTCGTGTTCAGTGCGACGCCCACATCGTCGAGCAGGTCCGGCGGCATCACGAACGTGCTGAAGGCGGTGGTGACATCAGTCTTGGACAACGATGCGAACTGGATGGAGTGCCGTTGAACGGATTCAACATAGGCTTCCAGCGTGACGGGCGCGGCGCCGACATAGCTGCAGCGCGCAGTGAATTCAGCGGCGCGTGCATAGCCGGCGTCGGTCAGGTGAAAGCGCACGTCCAGGTCGTTGGCGCCACGGTGGGCGACTTCCAGCATGCGCTCGCGCACGGCGTAGGCCGCCACTTCATTGATGACCATGGCGGGCAGCTTGATGGTGTCCATCAGCATGACCAGCGTGGCACTGCGATGCAGGTAGGCCACTTTCATGAGCAGGCCGAGCAGCAACGAGATGTCCAGGCCCGTTTCGGCCACGGTGCGGGGCAGGATGTGCCAAGGGGCAGCGGGCTCGCGACGGGCGGCGTCCAGCCCGGTGGGCGATGGCACGGCCTCGAGCGAGCGCGGCGCATGTTGGGCGTGCCCGAATTCTGTGTGCTCGATTCTTTGGTCCCCGATCATCTTCATCACCGTTTGGCTGAGTGAATACGAAGTGCGCGCCAAGATGTGCGAATTGCGCGCATCAGGCCGATGCAAACAAGACTGCAATCGTGCCGGCGGCAATCGCAACGCCGTACGGCAACGTGCCCACCGACCAAGAGGCATCGGCTTGCGGCGTTGGCGCGCCGGCTTCCCGGCTGACCTGCGCCGACGTCAACAGGACGTCGCGCAGGTTCCGGCGCAGCTGCGCCATGCGCTTATGCCGGAGGGTAAATACCAGCGCCCAGATGCCACCGATCACGAACGTGGCCATTGCAATCTCAAAAGCCATGAACGCACCAAGCCAGGCACCTACGGCGGCCATGAGCTTCACGTCGCCCGCAGCCATGCCGCGCAGCAGATAGAAGGGCAGGAAGATCGCCAGGCCCGTAAGCCAGCCGCACGTCCACTCCAGCGCGCCATTGCCGAAGCCATGGATTGCGACCTGCAACGGCAGCGCCGCAAGCCATGCACCTAAGGTCAGCCAGTTCGGGATGCGGCGATGCTGCGCGTCGATGGCCGCCGCTATCAGCGCCACGCCCATGGCAACGGGGGCAATCATTGACGAGAGCAGGGTGGCGTCGTTCATGGTGTCCTCGGGTTCTTTGGTGTGGTTGCGTGTTCAGTTCAATGGGGTCGGGTCGTGCAAAAGTTGTAGTTGTTCGGTGCAGCGCAGCATCACGGGATGGCCGCAGCGATCATTTCGTAGAGAGACTTCACACTGCTACCCAGCGCCACGACGGAGCCGAGAATGACGATTGCGATAAGCGAACCCAGCAGTGCGTACTCGATCGAGGTCACACCTTGATCGTCGCGCAGCCACTTCCTCGGGTTGATTGGCTTGTGCATGCTGGTCTCCTGTGTAGCGCTGGTAGCTGACCGCGTTGGCAGTCCGCTAGAGCGCGGCTGCAATGTTGGAGAACACCGTACTCAGATTCGTGCCGACGAGCTGAACTGAAGCGATGATCACCACGGCGATCAACGCCGCGATCAGGCCGTATTCGATTGCAGTGACGGCTTGTTCGTCGTACAGGAACTGCTGTAGAAGCGTGCTGTAGCGGTTCATGACAATCTCCCTTTGACCCTGGCAGAAGTTTTGCCCGTTGTTGCTGGGGCGTGGGTTGCCATGTTCGTGGCGACCCACGCTTGCACTCGCTTGGCATGCATTGCTGGGCATCAATGCAGTGAGCCTCGCGTTTGCAACATCGGTGCACTTACAGTGCCGCGGCGATGTTGGAGAACACCGTGCTCAGGTTCTGACCCACGAGCTTGACCGAAGCGATGATCACGACTGCGATCAGGGCGGCGATCAGGCCGTATTCGATGGCGGTCACGCCATCTTCGTCACGGGCGAATTGCTTGAGTGCGTTGAGGTAGTTCATGACAATCTCCTTCGGTGGAAAAAATGCGCGTTCGAAAAGCCAGAATGAAAGAGGTCATGTCGGCGGCGCACAGATGGCACAAGCATGAAAGGGCCAGCAGCCTTGGCTGCCGTCACCTGCCCGCAGGAACTCACGTGACACGCACCGTGCGGTGTTGCGCAGCGTGCTGTCCCGTGTGGGCGATGTGAGCGTGTTGTTGGCCGGCATTTGTCTCGATCCCTTTTTTCAATTCGATGCTTTGAATTGGAGATTCCGTTTCGCTTCGCCTTCTGCTGTGAACTTGCTGCTCCCCGTTCAAGGCGGCGGTGACGATGTCTTGCGATCTGGCATAGGCAAAAGCCGGGCCACCCTCGCGCACTTCCATGTGCGACAAGGGTTTGCGGGCGACTGACAGAATTCGGGGGCGTGTGCCTGGTGATTGATGGCCGCGTTCTCGGGGGCGGGGTTGCCAGGGGGAAACGCGTGGCGTGGTACGTCGATTTGGATGAGGCTACGTAGGGATGACGCAGCGCAGGGGTGCCCTCATTCAAATGGACAGGTGGGGGGGTAGCGTAGTGGATGGTGGAAATCGCCGTCGGGTAGGCTGGGGGTCTGCGTGAGCCTCCTCACAGTGCCCCAGCCGAGGGTGTGTCCATAGCCGGGCGACGTTTCCGGATGGAAACGTTGATCGATCCTCCTGGCGTATCGCTCGGATGGTTGCGCGCAGCAAGGCCGTAGCCACAACGCATCGCGGGAAATGTCCCCGTGCTTCAGTGCTGAAACGTCGATGCAATTTCGACGCTCGGGCGGCGCTAAACACAGACCACAGGCGCGTGCCCTGCCTTGCCTTATCCGAGTGCGCGAACAAGACTGGGCTCTAAGACCCGCACGCGGCGTGAAGCTGTCGCGCGCGTGACGAAGCCCCACTCAGCGCAGCGCAGACATCGTGTGCGGCGCATCACCCGGAACCGACGCGAGGAGCAGCATGAGCCAGAGATCTGTGCGTCTGCCAGCCGCGCGCAGCACCGCTGCAGCAACTCGTGCAACTGGTGAGGATGCTGCTGGCCACTGGATCGACCTGGCCCGAGTGCGCGCCTACAGCGGTGCGCTGCTGGTTCTGTTCTGCGTGCTGCTGCTTGGCTGGGCCTGGACGAGCAACGGCTTTACCGATGTGACGATGGCGCGTCCTGGAACGGATTTCTCTGCGTTCTGGGGGGCCTCCCATCTCGCGCTGACGCAGGGGCCCCTGCATGCATATGACGTGCGCGAACTGACTGCGGTGATCGCCGAGCATGGAACGTTGGGAAAGGGAGCCGAGCTGATCCTTCCCTGGCTCTATCCGCCGACCTTTCTGCTGATGGTCTTGCCGCTGTCGTTGATGCCGCTGACTTTGAGCTATCTGCTGTTCCTGGCCGGCACGGGGCTCGTCTATTTCAAATCGATCAGCATGTTGACGGGGGCACAGCACCCGTGGCGCCAAGGGTTGTGGTTGCCTGTGCTGGCCGCTCCGGCAACGCTCATCACCATTCTTGCTGGCCAAAACGCGCTGTTGACGGCCGGTGTGGCCGGGGCTGCCGTGTATCAGCTGGACAAGCGTCCCGTCCTTGCCGGTGTGCTGATCGGATTGCTTGCCATCAAGCCGCAACTGGCGGCGTTGTTCCCGCTGGCCCTGGTGATATCGCGTGCATGGAAGGCGCTGGCCAGTGCGCTGCTCACGACCGTGGCGTTTGCGAGTGTCAGCGTGTTGGTCTGCGGCTGGCGCACGGTGCCGGCGTTCCTTGCCAACGCGCAATGGGTGCGGGCGAGCTTCATCGAGGGTGGCGCCAACCTATGGTGGGGCATGCCAACGCCCATCGCAGCCGCCCGGCTGGCCGGGGCGAGCGTGACCGGTGCGTACGCCGTACAGGTGCTGACAGCGCTGGCGATGGCCGCCGCGATGGCCTATGTCTGGCGGCGGACGACGGCGTTTGAGTTACGTGCTGCGGCGCTGGCGATTGCCACGCTGATGGTGTCGCCATATCTGCGTGACTACGAGCTGACATGGCTGGGGCTGGCCATTGCCGGTTTGGTGGGCGACGGTGTGCGTGATGACAGTGGCAGTGGCCTGTCGAGCGGCGAGCGGGCGCTGCTCGTTGTGGCTTGGCTGCTGCCGATCTATGAGCACGCCAATCCGTATCTGAAACTGCCGCAGATCGGGCCGCTGGTTCTGATCGCCATGATGGCGCTTGTTGTGCGTCGCGTGGCAACGCGGGTGTGAGGGCGCCATGGCCATCACCTTGAACCTTCTCAAGCACAGGGCGCCCGAGGGGACGACGGCGTCTCCAGTGGCCGCCGCGGGTGCTCGCCACTGGTTGGGCCCGGACCGCGTGCGCGTGTACTCGATGGCTGCGCTGGCCTGCTACGTCGCGTACTTTGTAATCTGGGCCGTTCGCGCCAGTGTGTTGCAGGTCGCGGGCGTCTTTCCGCTTGGCGGCGATTTTCTGGTGTTCTGGAGCGCCGCGCAGTTGGTGCTGCAAGGGCACCCACTCGCTGCCTACGATGTGGCCGTGCTGCACAGTTTGGAGCTGGCCACCGTCCCTCTGGTGGCGACTACCCAGGGCTTGTTGCCCTGGTTCTATCCGCCAACGTTCCTGCCCTTCGTCGCGCCCTTCGCGCTGCTGCCGTACTGGCTTGCCGTGCTCGTCTTCCTGAGTATGAGCGTTGGCTGCTTCCTGTGGGTTGTCAGTCGGATCGTGCCTTGGCGGCAGGCATGGCTGCCGTGCGCGGCCTTTCCCGGGATTGCAGTTGTGCTGGCAACGGGGCAAAACGCGTTGCTGCTGGCGTCGTGTGCTGGCTTTGCGCTCACGTTGCTGCATTCCCCTCGTCCAAAGCGGCCCGCTAGCCCGGTCGCAGCGGGCATGTTGCTGGCCCTGCTGACGGTGAAACCGCAACTGGCTGTGATGTTTCCGGTGGCACTGATGTGCGCCAGATCCTGGAAAGCGTTGATTGCAATGGCGCTGACCTCACTCGCGCTGGCAGTGCTGGCGCTGGCAGCGTTCGGCCCGCAGTCGTTCATTGCCTTTCTGCACAACGCGGCGTTGGCGCGCTCGGCAGTGGAATCCGGCGCAGTTCATCTGGAGCGCATGCCGACCCTCTTTGCCATGGTCAAGATGCTGCACGGCAGTGTGATGTTGGCCTACGCGCTGCACCTGATGGGGGCCTTCACGGCTTGTGCCGCAGTCGCGTACGCCTGGAGCCGGCCATGCAGCTTTGCATTGCGCGCCGCGGCTGTGCTGACGGCAAGCATGCTCGCCAGCCCCTACCTGTACGACTACGACCTGGCGTTCCTGGGTCTAGCCATTGCCTGGCTGGCCTCTCATGCCTGGCGGGAAGGGTGGCTGCCCGGTGAACGTGAAGGGCTGATCCTGCTGTGGCTTCTGCCGCTGGGCGGAATGCTCCTGATTGACCGACTCGGCTTTCAGCTGATGCCGCTTGTATTGCTTCTGGCACTCGCGCATATCGCGCGCCGTATTCATCTTGAGCGCACACGCAACGCGTTACACAGCCGCGTGCCAAGGCGCCTTGGACGGGGAGAACAATGATGTTGGATACCAAAAGAGACCAACTGCTTTCGCTGGTCGTGCCGTTCTACAACGAAGGCGAGGCGCTGGAGTCCTTCTTTGCACGGGTCGTGCCGATCCTGGAATCGATCGAGTTCACACAGTTCGAGATCGTGTGCGTGAACGACGGCAGCAAGGACGACACACTGCAGAAGTTGATCGCGGTGTCACGCATGGACGAGCGTGTACGGGTGATCGATCTGACACGCAACTTCGGCAAGGAAGCCGCGCTGACGGCCGGCATTGACGAGGCACTTGGCGATGCCGTCATCCCAATCGATGCTGATCTGCAAGACCCGCCGGAACTGATTCCCACCCTGGTGGCACACTGGCAGAAGGGGGCAGAAGTGGTCCTCGCACAGCGCGCCAGCCGTGCCTGCGACACCTTCCTCAAGCGGGTAACTGCTGCCGCGTACTACCGCGTCCACAACACGTTGTCCGACCTGAAGCTGCCGGAAAACGTTGGCGATTTCCGCTTGATGGACCGTGCGGTCGTCAATGCCCTCAAGCAGTTGCCCGAGCGGCACCGATTCATGAAGGGCCTGTTTGCGTGGGTGGGTTTCAACACCGTGATCGTTCCGTACGAGCGCGAGGCACGCAGCGCAGGTCAGTCGAAGTTCTCCGGCTGGCGCCTGTGGAATTTCGCGCTGGAAGGCATCACCAGTTTCAGCACCTGGCCGCTGCGTAGCTGGACGTATATCGGTTTAGCCATTGCAAGCCTGGCATTTGTGTACGGCAGCTACATCATCGCACGCACGATGGTTCTGGGTGTGGATGTGCCCGGCTACGCCTCGCTGCTGTCGCTGTTGCTGTTCTTTGGTGGCTTGCAATTGATCGGGTTGGGCGTGGTGGGCGAATACATTGGCCGCATCTACGACGAGGCCAAGGGGCGCCCGATCTACCTGGTGAAGCGCCGCTATCAGGAGCGCCGGCTGCGCAACCGGTTGACAGGTGAGCGGCGCGTGATTCAGATGATGCGAGGTCAGCGCGGTTAGGTGCGTCTGGGCACAGGGGAGTCCACACCGGACCCGGCGCGTCACCTGACCGTCCATGCTCTGGTCGCATTGATGCTCCGGGTTTTGGTTCCGCGACTGGGCCGTGTGGTTTTACGTCCTGAAGGGGGCCCGCGCGGCGATCGGGCACGATGTGGCGTGCGTTGCATGGTCTCGTGGCTGCGCCGGCCGCTCCGATCATGGTCCTTCTATGAACCACGCGTTGAAGAACGGCTTTGGTGACGCGCAGCGCTCGCCTGCTTATTGTTGCGGTTCCTTGATTTGACTGTAGACCGGTGTTGCTTGAGCACTCGATTGCGCCCACCGATTGAATCGGTCTCGGAACGGCACTTCTACGTACTTGTGCAGCAGGTGTGCGATGCCGAACGTCCAGAAGAGGAACAACGCATAGGGAATGAGCCTGTCGTTGAGGCCAGTGCCGGTCGTTGCGCCGAGCATCTGCAGGAACCAGACACCATGCCCGAGGTAGAGCGCGTATGAAACCTTGCCAAGATACTGTGCGGGGCGGGTCTGGAGGAGGTTTGCGATCGGGCCACGATCGGCTAACAGCGACCCGATCAGCATGGCGAACACCAATGGCGCAAACAGCGCTGAACCGGGCAGATCATTGGCAAACATAACCATCGATAGCGATGCGGCCGATGCTGTGAGCTGAATGGCGCGTCCCCTCGCCAGTGCCGCGACCCGATCCCTGAACTCGCAGATCAGCGCACCTATGAAGAAGCCGGCAAGGCAGCGCGTCCAGCCGAAGTTGAACGTCATGCCAAGGCACTTTCCGGTGAGCAGGCAGCGATCGATGCTAAGCGTGATCCAAACGGCAAGCGCATATCCGATCAGAGCAAGCGCAGCGAAGCCCGCGATGCGCGCTTTGCCTTGCAGCAGGAAGCAGAGCGCGCCAAATGCGAGGTAGACGAACATTTCATCGCTGATGCTCCAGCCTACGAGGTTGCCCACGCCGTTAGGGAACAGGTTCAAGCCTTGCGACATGGTTACGAGCGCGAGCACTTCGCCAACCGACGGAACACGATAAGCGAAGGCAATGGCCAGTGCAGACGTTGCGATATGCGCTGGCCAAAGACGCCCAACGCGGCGGATGGCAAACGTGCGCAGCTGAGCCCGGCTCGTTAGTTGCCCGCCATAGGCCCGACAGATCACGAAGCCGCTCAAGACGAAAAACAGATCAACACAGAGGTATGCGCTGTCAAATTGCCGATGCGGTGGTGCGTAACACATATGGTGGAACACGACGAACAGTGCTGCCACGCCGCGAAGACCTTCCAGGCTTGTGACTGTGGTCCGCATTGGTGTATCTCACGCCTGCTTGTTCTGATTGCCAATGACGCTGTGTTGGTGCTCGTGCAACGTAACGCCGGCAACCCCTTGAGCGGTGGGTATGGCTGCGCCAGGCATGGCTTGAGCCCACCGATTGAACCGGTTACGAAACGGCAACTCGACGTAGTTGTGCAGCAAACTGGCGGAGGCAAACGCCCAGAAGAGAAATAGCGCGTAGGTGACAAGTTGCTGCTTGAGCGCGACGTCTGCCGGCATGCTTACGACAAGCGGCAGCATGACGCCATGCGTAAGGTACAGCGGGTACGACACCTTGCCGAGATACTGCGCGGCCGGTGTTTGAAGGATGCGGGCGACCGGGCCGCGGTCACTGATGAGCGCACCGATCAGCGCCCCGAACGTCAGTGGCGCGGTCAGTGCAGACCCGGGAAGGGCATCTGCCGAGATGAGCAGGAACAGCGCTGCTGAAAACGCCGTCACCTGAAAGACGGGGTGGCTCGCCCAGGTAATAAGGCGATCTCGGAACTCATAAATGAGGGCACCGATGAAGAAGCCTGCAATACACCGCAGCCAGCCGAATTGGTGAACCAACTTACTGAGGCAGCCGCCCTGGAGAAGACAGGCTCGGTCGATCTCGATCCAGGCGGCCAGCGCCCACGCCGTCAAGGCTAACGCTGCGAATACCACCATGCGGGTGCGGCCGCGCATCAGGATGCAACCCGCACCGAACAGAAGGTAGACGTACATTTCGTCGCTGGCGCTCCAGCTCACGGCGTTGCCGATGCCGGCCTGGAAGACGTTCAGGCCCTGCGACATGGTGGCGAGTGCCAGCGTCTCGCCAAACGCCGGCAGATGGCGGGCCACGACGAGGGCCAGGACCGTGGTTGCGATGTGCGTTGGCCACAGACGGCCAATGCGGCGGATCATGAACGTGCGCAGCGATGCGAGATTCGACAACTGCGGGCCACACGCGTTGCTGATGACGAAGCCGCTCAAGACAAAGAAGAGGTCTACCGCAAGATAGGCATTGGCAGAGAGCGGGTGCGGCCATGCGCAGAACATGTGATGCACAACAATGAACAAGGCCGCGATGCCGCGCAGGCCCTCAAAGCTTCTGTTCACGCCGTTGTCCCCTGCGCCGGGTTGGATGCGTGTGCGCCAATCGCGGCAACGGGTGGTGTTGCAGCGTCAAAACTTTCGTGTGGTGCGATCACGCGTTGTGGCGCACGCGCGCGCCTCACGATGATGGCGAGCAAGGCCACCAGCACGATCGGCGCCCATTGCCCTGTCCGGTGCGAAAGCACAGCGAACAGGCCTTGTGCAGGCACCAGCCAGGCGGCAAGCAGCACCGCATTTTCGAATCGGTTGCTGCTGTGGCGCACAAAATCGACCGCAAGCCAAGCCATCGGCAAAGCGAGCCAGGCGAGGTCGTAGTAGATGAGATAGGGCTGCACCATCAGCGTCGCAACGGGCAGTGAGGCAGCGCGCAACTCAAAGCGGCAGGTGCTGCGCCATAACCAAACACAAACCGCAATCACCAGCATCGCCACGCCGGCGTGAGCCGCATATGACACCGTGGTCGAGTACCCGGCGGACCGCAGCGTGCCGAACACCGTTGGCGCGCCGTACAGGATCACGCCACCGTTCTCGACAATAGCGTGGCGGAACATGGCCATGCTTCTCGCGGCGGCAACAAAGGTGGCTGTGCCAAATGCGAGCCAACTCACCACCAAAGTCAGCATCGAGAAGAACGCCGCCGATGCGAGTGCGCGCCACTGGCGCTCGCAGAGCAGGTATAGCGGGAACAGGATGCCCAGTTGCGGTTTGATGCACAGCATGGCGATGCAAGCACCTGCCGCCACCGGAGATCGCCGCAGAAGCACCAGCGCCGCACCCGCAACTGCTGCGGTGAAGAGCGAATTCTGCCCCGTGACCAGCGTGACCCACACACCAGGAAACGCAACCGCCGGAATGAGCCAGGGCAGCCGCAGCGCGTCTGGCACCGACCGCAGCGTTTTGTTGAGCATCCCCAGATAGAGCGCAATGCCGCAGCCCGAGAAAGCCACTGTGGCCGCACCAAACGACAACATGCCGATCGGGTAGATCAGCAGCAGAAACGTTGGCGGATAGGAGAACGGCCCAAAAATGTCGGGCGGCAGGATGGCGGCTTCCGCAGCGCGCAACAACCCCCAGTCATAAGCTGCTGTCGCGCCGTGCGTGATGGCCAGGTTGGCGGCACTCCAGAAGACAGCCAGATCCCACCCCGGCGAGGGAATGGTGGTGTTTTGCAAGATGTGGTGGCCCCACCACCACATGCCGAGCAGGAAATACTCAAGGAAGAGCAGGGCCCCGCCATACACATACAGTCGGCGGGACCCCTGCCAACTTCCCCCCCTCGCTCCCCTCGATTTCGGCGCTGTGTCAACCCGCGCCGTCTCCTGCTGGCTGACTGACATGGTCCGCCCCTGTTTTTTGTTCTGTCCCCGCCATCCGCCTTGCCTTTACCCTTGCACACACACCATCCCAAGTTCGCCCTTGCGGATCTGCAGCTTGTGCTCGCGCATCATCCGGAACAGCGTGACGCGTGAGATGCCAAGCTCTTCGGCCACGTCGATGAGTCGTTCATGATTGCGTTGCAGGGCTTCTTTGACGGCACAGCGCTCGGCTGCTTCCCGGGCCTCGGCCAGGGTAGGCGGGTGCGAGGGCTCGACGGGCGGCTGCAGGTCGAGATCGGCCGGCTTGATGATGCCGTCTTCGCACATGGCAGCGGCGTGCCGGATGCGGTTGATCAGCTCCCGCACATTGCCCGGCCACGTGTGCGCGCTGAGTGCACGCAGTGCCGCCGGTGAGAACCCCTTGATGTGTTCGGGCGAATGGCCACGCACGCTGTTGAGGATGTGTTCGGCCAGCAGCAGGATGTCGGTGTCGCGCTCGCGCAGTGCAGGTTGCTTGACGCGCAGCACGCAGAGGCGGTGGTAGAGATCGCCCCGAAAGCGTTCGGCGGCGATGGCCGCTTCCAGGTCGACATGCGTTGCCGAGATGACACGCACGTCGACGGCAACCGACTCTGTACCGCCCAACCGTTCGATGCAGCCGGTTTCCAGAAAGCGCAGCAGGCTGGTTTGGCTTTCCAGCGGCATATCGCCGATTTCATCCAGGAAGAGGGTGCCGCCGTGCGCCAGTTCGATGCGTCCGGGCTTGCGCTTGACGGCGCCGGTGAAGGCGCCCCGCTCATAGCCGAACAGTTCGGACATCAGCAGCGTGGGGGGGATGGCCGCGCAGTTGACGGCGATGAATGGCTGGCCGGCGCGGCGCGAGGCGCAGTGGATTGCGCGTGCCGCGAGTTCTTTGCCGGTGCCGGATTCGCCCGAGATCAGCACGGGCGTATCCCATTTCGAGACCTTCTCGATGCCGCGGAACAAGCCCTGCATGGCGGGGCAGTTACCGATCATGCCATCGGGGCGCAGCGCATCGCGTGTGAGCGTTGCCGCCGGGCGCAGGTTTGCCATGCCGACGGCGTGCCCCAGTGCGTGTGCCAATTCGGCGCTGTCGCACGGGATGTTGTAGTAGTCGACAAAGTACAGGCCGAGCAGCTTGCGCATCGGGTCAGACAGCATGTCGCCGTTGCCGACCACTCCGATCCAGCCAATGTTCTGCCGGGCAAGCCACGGTTCCAGTTCTTCCAATTCGGTGTCGGAGTAACCGCAATCCAGATCCAGCAGACCGCCCAGGACGGGCTCATCGCGCAGGTTCAGCGCTTCAAGGTCGCGGCGGTTGTTGGCGAACAGCAGTTGCCAACCCTGTTGAGCCAGGTAGCGGCAACGCGTTGCATCGTGACGCAGTGAAACATAGAGCAACGGGCGATTGATGTACGCGTTCATGTTTTCCCCCAACGTTTTTCTATGGAGCCGCGCACTGCTGTTGCGGCCACCAATGGACTGCCAAGTCAACCGTCGGACAAGGGCGGAAAGCCGTCCGTCCGCAAATGCAGTCTGGGGGAGAAACCTCTTTGCACCATGCGGCTGTCGGCGTGCGGTGCATGCCTGGCAACCTGGCGGTCTCGCTTGTTCGAGACTGGCTTTGTCGTCGGTTCGCACCGACGTTACCCCCGGACAACTTCTAATTCGACTTTCACTACGACGAGTGGACTCCCCTCGCATTGCCTGAGGCCGTTATGAATGGCTGTATCAGGCGTGTTCTTGGGTGCTTGGCCATCTGGTGTGGCCGATGCACCGCCTTCGTTCTGAGCTTCCCCTCGGAGTGCCTTTGAATTTGCACTCCGTCTTGACTCTGTCCTGCGGTCTCGGCGGCGGCGTTGCATGCCGCTCTGGTTTGATTGCCGAGCCTCCGGATCACTGATTGGCCTTGCTGGCCCGGACAGTAGAGCGACGACCATGCCACGGCGGATAAACCGTTGAGCCACAACGATTCCAGCCGGAATCAAGGTGTTTGCAGTGGCAGGCGCTAGTCGGATGTTTCGAATTGGATACGTGCCGGATAGCGGCGGTGGCTACTGAAAATCGCCTCAGACCGAGGTGTTTTGTGCGCAAAACATCGCGCAAACGGACGCAAAAAGTGACTTTTAATGCTTGTTGCGGTGCGAAAACTCGGGGACAACCAGAGGGGCCTCGAATGGTTGCATTCATGAAACATGGGTCGCAAATCCTGCAATCCAGAGACCGTGGCAGGTGCCTTCGTATCGCACGACGCACATGTGCGTCGCGGAAATGGCGTAACGGCTTCTCGGCGATGTGGGTGACGGCACCGCAGAACATGAAGCAGATGCCTGAGGCGCGGCGCCCATCATGTCATCCTAAAAGATGAGACGCCTGATTGCCTGGGCGTGTTGCCCATGCGTTCCTTCGCGCGTGCGCTTTCGTATCAGAACTGAAACACGTGCCGTGGATGTGCACCAGCAGCCGGGTCTCTGCGAAACAAGGCGACGGATGTGGCGGCAGATCCGTGCTTGGGACGCTGCTTTGGCTGCCTCACTCAACGTAGCGCCGTTACAGCACGACCGGCCGGTCGCTCAGCTCATTGGTGCGCGGCGTGCCATCGGAAGGCACGTGTGCGGCGAGGAGGTCGTTGATCTGCGCCAGCGCATCGAGCACCGGCGCCATGGCCACGCGCTGCGCGAAGCCGCGCGTGATGATTTCGCAGATGGTGCGCCACGTGTGTGCGTCGACTTTCGCGGCGATCCCGTGGTCGGCCAGGATCTCAACCGCGTGGTCGGCCAGGTTGATGTAGAGCAGCACGCCCACGTGTTCACGCGTATTCCACACCTCCAGCAACCCGAACAGCATCCGGGCGCGGTGACGCGGCGACACGCCGGCCCACGCGTCGCGCACTGGCAGCGAGCTTTCGATGACGACGCGCACTTCGCCGCGATGGCGTTGTTCGCCTTCGCGCACGGCGGCTTCGAGCTTTTGCAGATCCTCGGGCGGAAACGCGCGCCTGGCGTGCGACGAGGTTGTCAGCAGGTGGGTCAGGGCGCGGCCGGCGCCGCGGTGATGTCGGGTTGTGGATGTCATGGATGCGTTCACCGGTTACCAGTTGCCGGAGGCGCCGCCGCCGCCGAAACCACCGCCGCCGCCTCCGCCGAAGCCGCCGCCTCCACCGCCACCGAAGTTGTCCCGGTCGCGTCCCCATTCGCCGCCCAGGCCTCCGCCAAGGCCGCCAATCGTGCCCGGGCCCCAGCCGCGGTTGCCCATCATCACGCGGGAGCCGGGCCGGCCGGGCAGGCTGCCGGTCACGCGCCCGCCCGAGCGCATGGCCGCGCTCAGCACGAAGAACACGATGATCGCCAGCGGAAACAGCACCGGCAGCCAATCGCCGATGCCGCCACCGGATTGCTGATGCTTCGCTCGCTCAGCCGGCGGCAGGCTCTCTTGCGCAATGACGGTCTGGATGGCCGAGATGCCCGCTGACAGCCCGCCGTAAAAATCGCCTTGGCGGAAGTGCGGCGCCATCACGTCCTGCAGGACGCGCTTCGATTGCGCATCCGTCAGCGCCCCTTCCAGCCCCCGCCCGACCTCGATACGCATCTTGCGCAGCGACGCCGGGTTGTCCTTGGCAATGAGGATGATCGCGCCGTCGTCCACGCCCTTGCGGCCGGCCTTCCACGCATCGGCCACGCGGATGCCATACGCCTCAATGGGTTCCGGCGCGGTGGACGGCACCATCAGCACGAAGATCTGGCTGCCGCGCTGCTGTTCGTAATCGGCCAGCACCTGTTCGAGCGCGCTTTTCTGCTCGGCGCTGAGCGTGCCGGTCAGGTCGGTCACGCGCGCAGCCAGCGGCGGCACGGCCACCATGTCGCTTTGCGCGCGCGCAGGCAGCGCAGTGGCCAGCCATAGGGCCGCAGTCAGCAGGAAGGCGAAGCAGGCACGTGCGCGCATCGACATGATCGTCAGCTCGTCAGAACTTCACCGCCGGGGCAGTGGAGATACCTTTCTCGTTCTCGACCGTGAAGTTCGGCTTGACTTGGTAGCCCATCACCTTGGCCGTCAGGTTGGTCGGGAAGCTACGGGCCAGCACGTTGTACTCCTGCACCGATTTGATGTAACGCTGGCGGGCCACCGTAATGCGGTTCTCGGTGCCTTCCAGTTGCGATTGCAGATCGCGGAACGACTGGTCAGCCTTGAGCTGCGGATAGTTCTCCGACACCGCCATCAGGCGCGACAGCGCGCTCGAAAGCTCGCCCTGCACCTGCTGGAATTTCTGGAACGCCGCCGGATCGTTCAGCACCTCCGGCGTGATCTGGAAGCTGGTGGCTGCGGCGCGCGCCTTGGTCACCGCTTCGAGCGTTTCCTTTTCGTGCGAGGCATAGCCCTTGACCGTATTCACCAGGTTCGGAATCAGGTCTGCACGCCGCTGGTATTGGTTGACCACCTCGGCCCATGCGGCCTTGGTGGCTTCGTCCTTCGCCTGGAAATCGTTATAGCCGCACGCAGACAGGAAGGGCGCAGCCAGCACGGCCAGCGACAGTGTCAGCCAGCGCAGCACCGAAAAACGCGTCGAGCGGGAGGTCAGGGCAGGGGTCATGAAGTCCTCTAGATCTGAATCTGAAAAGAGTGTGGCATGAGACCGACATCGCCTCATGACGTTTCAGCGCACTTTAGCTTATGCGCTTGACGCTCCAGTCACACATCAGTACGGTATGGAGACTTTTTTGACAATTTCCATGCGCGCGATTTCCCGTTCCTCGTCGATCTGCTCGGCACCGGCATTCAGCCTGTCGGTCGCGTCGACGCTCGCGCGCGCCAAAAAAGCCACCAAACAGCCGCTCGTCTGACCGGAGCGCTGTTCCGTCAGATGGGCGACGGAACAGCGGTTGACCGATACGTTAGACACGGTTGCCTCTCACCTGCATCTCGCGGGCCTGCATTCCCGAAGCGCTTCTGATGGTTCTTGACCGGTCGTTGATTCGTCCAGGAGTGTTGTCGTGCTTGAAAATTCATCCATCAATCTGTCGAACCACCAACGTCCGTCGTATGCGGGCATCTGGGTGCCCATCGTGACGCCGTTTGCCGATGACGCGGCGCGGTCTGTCGACTACGGCGCACTGTATACATTAGTTGCGCGTTACCGCGCGTTGGGCGTTGCCGGGTTTGTTCCGTGCAGCAGCACGGGCGAGGCCATCGCGCTTTCCGAGCAGGAACAGGCCGACGTGCTGGATACGGTACGTGCCGCCGCCGGTGGTCTGCCTGTGATGATGGGGTTGCCCGGCAGCATATTGGCGCCGGTGCGCGAGCGCATGCTGCGGTTGGCCGAGCACCGCCCCACGGCGTTCCTGGTGTCTGCGCCTTCCTACATTCGTCCGTCGCAGGACGGGATCATCGAATACTTCACCGCATTGGCCGACGCCTCGCCCGTGCCGGTGCTGCTGTACGACATTCCGTATCGCACCGGCGCGAACATCGACACCGAAACGCTGCTTGCGCTGGCGGCGCATCCCAACATCCATGGCATCAAGGATTGCGGTGGCGATACGGACAAGACGCAGCGCGTGATTGCCGATGGGCGGTTGCAGGTGCTGGCGGGGGAAGACGCGCAGGTGTTCGGCACGCTGTGTGCGGGCGGCGTGGGGGCGATCATTGCTGCCGCGCATGTCCGCACGGAGCTGTTTGTCGAGATGGCAAGGGCGGTGCGAGAGCAGCGGTTGAACGACGCGCGGCGGTTGCATCATGCGCTGGCGCCGGTGATTCGGTTGCTGTTTGCAGAGACGAATCCGGGGCCCCTGAAGGCTTGGCTTGCTGCCGAAGGGCTGATTCGGAATGTGTTGCGGGCGCCGATGATGATGGCTTCTGAGGGGGTGGGGCGGGAGTTGGTGGGGGTGGTTGGGAGGGTTTGAGTTTTTTTGTTGGTGGTCCATCCCGCTTTCGTACCCTGCCGGGCACGACCTACTTTTCTTTGTCTTGCCAAAGAAAAGTAGGCAAAAGAAAGGCGCGCCCGAGATGGCGACCCATTCCTTGAATTTGCGTAACCGTGCGGAGACGGGAAAAACTCGCTGCGCTCAGACAGTTTCCCGTCTTTTTTCCGCCCGCTTACGAAAATTCAAGGCGCCATCAAGGGCTCAACGTCAAAAGAGAAAGGCCAACCCATCGCGCGGTTGGCCTTGTCGTTTGGGCGGGCACCCAAAAGGTTTGCTTTTGTCCTTTGACTTTGCTGCCCTATGCGGCGCCTTGAATTTCTGTTGCAAGGAGGAAAGAGGAAGGGAAACTGTTTGAGCGAAGCGAGTTTTTCCCTTCCCCTCCTTGCGACATAAATTCAAGGAATGGTTCGCCGCATCGGGCGCGCCTTTCTTTACTTACTTTTCTTTGGCAAGACAAAGAAAGTGAGTCAGCCCCGGCAGGGGATGAAACCAGGGATGCACCACCAAGGCTCATCCCAAGAAAACAAACTCAAACACCCCTAAACGCCTTCCGAGCCGCCTCAAACGTCGCATCCAGAATCGCATCATCATGCGTGGAAGACACAAATCCGGCCTCAAACGCAGACGGCGCCAGATAAACACCCTGATCCAGCATCGCGTGGAAGAACGCATTGAAGCGCCCAACATCGCTCTTGGTCACTTCAGCAAAGCTCGTCGGCACGCCCTCGCGGAAGTAGATGCCGAACATGCCGCCCACGCTGTCGGCGGCAAACGGCACACCAACCTCACGAGCGATTTCCGCCAGGCCATCGACCAGCTTGCGTGTCTGCGTCGCCAGACGGTCATGGAAGCCATCCGCAGCAATCAGCCGCAACGTGGTCAGCCCAGCCGCCACGGCCAGCGGGTTCCCCGACAACGTTCCTGCCTGGTAGACGCTGCCCAGCGGCGCCAGGAACCCCATGATGTCCCGGCGGCCACCAAACGCCGCGGCTGGCATACCGCCGCCAATCACCTTGCCCAGACACGTCAGGTCCGGCTTGATGCCATACAGCGCCTGCGCGCAGCCGAGCGCCACGCGGAAGCCCGTCATCACCTCGTCAAAGATCAATACGGCACCGTGCTCGGTACACAGCGCGCGCATGGCCTGGTGGAATTCGTTGCTGCCACGCACGAGGTTCATGTTGCCGGCCACCGGCTCGACGATCACGGCGGCGATTTCCTTGCCGTGACGGGCAAATGCCTCGCGCAGCGCAGTGACGTCGTTGTACGGCAGCACCATCGTGTGCTTGACCACGTCTTCCGGCACGCCGGCGGAAGAGGGCGCGTTCTGCGTCGTATCGGCAAACGTCAGCAGGCCCGAACCGGCCTTCACCAGCAGGCTGTCGGCATGCCCGTGGTAGCAGCCTTCAAACTTGATGATCAGGTCGCGCCCGGTAAAACCGCGCGCCAGGCGCAGGGCGCTCATGGTCGCTTCGGTGCCCGACGATACGAGTCGCACCTGCTCGATCGACGGCACGAGCTTGCAGATTTCCTCGGCCATGACGACTTCAGCCTCGGTAGGCGCGCCGAACGAGAAGCTGTCGGCCGCCACTTCCTGCACGGCGCGGACGACATCCGGATGCGCGTGGCCCACGATCATCGGACCCCAAGAGCCCACGTAGTCGATATAGCGGGTGCCGTCGGCGTCCCACAAGTACGGACCGGCTGCCTTGGCAATGAAGCGCGGCGTGCCACCCACCGAGCGGAAGGCGCGTACCGGGGAGTTCACCCCGCCGGGGATGGTCTTCTGGGCACGTTCAAACAGGGCAGCGCTGCGGGAGGAAGTCGACATGGAGGGTTTTGGAAGAGAGCGTAGCGCCGAGCAGAGCGGCGCTGCGGCACGGTTTAAAGGCTGTTCGAGGTGATTATGTGGTGGTTTGCCGCAGATCCGGGTTGGATACAGTCAAACACCGTGTCTGCCCGGCGCGTGTTCTGGCGCACCCGGGCGCGATTCGGTACCATCTGGCCTGCCATTTTAATAGACGGAACCCACCGAAGCTTTGCCCTATGGAACAACAGATTGAATACAAGACGTGGATGTGCCTGATTTGCGGCTGGATCTACGATGAAGAACAAGGCGCCCCGGACGACGGCATTGCGCCCGGCACGAAGTGGGAAGACGTGCCCATCAACTGGACGTGCCCGGAGTGCGGCGCGCGCAAGGAAGACTTCGAAATGGTGCAGATCTGATCCGGATCTGACCTGTCTCCCGTCAGCAAGTGAGCGTTTGCCCTCTTGCTGACAGCCAAGTATCAGGAAGTGACGGTTCGATGAAATGGGCTCGTCGCTTCCATGCCACAAGCGCTCGGCGGACGGCCGGCGCCATTGACGGCGAATAGGTGACTTGTCACACTTCGTCAAATTCTGAGCTTCACACTTCATAAGCGGGCCGGGGGGCGTAGTTTTGAAGTCGTCGCCAGCGTGGGCCTTTTCCGTTTGGAGGGCACGCTGCGCGGCGATTTGCCGCGATCCATCCGGTCAGAATGTCGTGGCGACCCGTGGTCGCGCACTGCGAGAACATGATGCAATCCGCGCGGGTGGAACAACTGGCTGACTCCCAACCGCTGGCGAACTCTCCGCTGGCGCATTCCCTGACAGGCTGCAAGGTGCTGGTAATCGACGATTCCAGCACCATCCGCCGTACCGCGCAGATTTTCCTCACCCAAGCCGGGTGCCAGGTTGTGCTGGCCGAAGACGGCTTCGACGCACTGGCCAAGGTGGGTGACCTGAAGCCCGACATCGTGTTCTGCGACATCCTGATGCCGAATCTCGACGGCTACCAGACCTGCTCGCTGATCAAGAAAAGCCCAAAGTTTCATGCCACGCCTGTGATCATGCTGTCTTCGCGCGACGGAATTTTCGACCGTGCGCGGGGCAAGTCGGTCGGGGCGGTGGACCACCTTGCCAAGCCGTTCTCGAAGGAAGCGCTGCTGGAGGCGGTCCAGACGCATTTGCCGGTGGCGCCAGCTGCCGCGCAGTGATGGCATCTCTCTTAACGAAGGACTGTTTGTATGGCAATCAAGAAAGTGTTGGTGGTCGATGATTCTCCGACCGAAGCGCTGCACCTGTCGGAGATCCTCGGCAAGAACGGTTTCAAGGTGACGGTGGCTGCCGATAGCGAGCAGGCCATGACCAAGCTCGAAGGCGAAACCTTCGACCTGATCCTGATGGACGTGGTGATGCCGGGCCAAAACGGCTACCAGGCGACCCGCGCCATCAAGAAGGACGAGCGTTTCCAGGGCATCCCCGTGATCATGTGCACGACCAAGGGCCTGGAGACCGACCGTGTGTGGGGCATGCGCCAGGGCGCATCGGACTACATCGTCAAGCCGGTCAAGGCCGAAGAGCTGCTCGAGAAGATCGCCAAACTGGCGCAGTAAACCCGCGGCAGTTGGCCAATCGTTATCCAACCGCGCGCAACGCCTGACATGGCGTACAGCACAGGACATGAGCCAGACGTGAACGAACAGCGCACCAACCTGACCTCCCGCCAGCGCCTGCATGAATACCAGGCGATGCTGGCCCGCCGCCTCCAAGAGGCGCGCGCCAAGTCGTCGACGGAAGGCTTTCTGGGCGTGCAGATCGGCGAGCACCACTGGCTGCTGTCCCTGACTGAAACCGGCGAGGTGCTGGACTACCAGCCGCCCGCACGTGTGCCGCTTACGCAGCCGTGGTACCTCGGTCTCGTGAACGCGCGCGGCAACTTGCTTGGTGTGATCGATTTCGGCCTGTTCTGCGGTGAAGCGCCGACGGGCAGCGGCAGCGGCGCCAAGATCGTAGTGCTGTCCAAAGACCCGCAGCGGGCGTGCGCGATCGTTGTGCCGCGCGTGGCGGGCCTGCGCAGCCTGAGCGATCTGCAGCCCGCGGAAGCCTCCGTGGAAGAGGGCCGTCCGTGGTTGGGCCGCGCCTGGCGCGACGCGCAGGGCACGCAGTGGCGCGAACTGGATGTGCGGCAGCTTCTAGCCGATCCGGCGTTCCTGCAGGTCGGCCGCAGCCGCACATAAAGCGATTGGGCAATCAGGCCGTAGAGCCGTAGACCAAACAAGAAAGATTGAGCACGCCGCAACGGGAGCGGGGTGTGCAGGGGCAAGAGGCGGTGCGTGGCGCGCAACAGGGCGCGCCTGATGTATCCAGGCACTGCCGAAGGTGCGTACCACGCCGGATGGAACAAGGCGCGGACGCGGACGGGAAATCCATGCGGCTGATCTCGATAGAACGAGACGGCAGCATCGACAAGACAAGAGGGTCCTATGGGGTTCAAGTGGTTCAACGCAGGTCGCCGTGCCGGTGAGGCTGGGGCGCCGGAGGTTGCAGTGGAGGGCGCGTCGGCGGCTTCCGCGCAGTTGGCGCAGTTGGACAATGCGTCCCATACGGATGACGACAATCCCGCTGGCCCGCCCACGCAGTTGGGCCGCTCGCCCATGGATGCCGTGGTCGGCTGGATGGAGCGCGTGCCGTTTGCCGCGCAGCAGCGTGTCTTCACGATTGGCCTGGTGGTCGGTCTGCTGGCCCTGCTGATCTCGGTGTACCTGGATAACCGCCAGGCCAACAACGGTTCGGTGCAGATTGAAATTGCCGGTGACACGCTGATGCACTCGCAGCGTCTGGCCAAGGCAGTGCCGGTGGCGCTGCTGGGTAACACCAACGCATTCGCCCAGCTCAAGGAAAGCCGCGCGCGCTTGCAGGAGAACCTCGAGGCGTTGAAGAACGGCAGCTCCGAGCGCGGCGTGCGTGCCTCGGGTGGCGAGGCCGGAGCCCTGCTCGACAAGTCGATCGAAGAGTGGAAGCGCAGCGACAAGAGCGCGCAGGCCATTTTGGCGCAGGAAAAGACGCTGGTGGCGGTGGGTAAGACGCTGAACGTGTTCAACGCGTCGAACCCCGAACTGCTGGAAGAAGCCGAGCAGATCTCGTCGATGAAGCTGCAGACCAACGCGCCGGCCCGTGAAGTGGCCGCCTCGTCGCAGCTGGTGATGTTGACGCAGCGTCTGGGTAAGAACATGAACGAGTTCCTGGCCGGCGAAGGCGTGAACCCGGAAACGGCGTTCCTGCTCGGTAAGGACACGAACACCTTCCGCGAAACCCTGAACGGCCTGCTCAACGGCTCGGAAGCGCTGCGCCTCTCGGCCGCCACCGATGCCGAGACGAAGGGCTATCTGCAAGAGCTGTCGACCCGCTTCGACAACGTGCAGAAGACCACGCAGATCATTCTTGAAAACCTGCCGGGCCTGATTGCCGCAAAGCGCGCCCAGCAGCAGATCTTCAACGACAACGAAAAGCTGCGTGCCGACCTGTCGGACCTGCAGTCTGCCTATGCCGGCAGCGTGCGTAGCCGCCCGGTGACGCTCGGTGCGGTGGTGCTGTCGGCCATCCTGACCGTGGTCTGCCTGGCCGGCCTGGCCGCCCTGTACTTGCGCGATTCGCGCGTGCGTACGATGGAAGCAGAGGCCCGTCAGCGTGAAGCTGAAGAGCGCCGGATGGTGGAAAAGCGCAACAACGATTCCACCCAGGCCGCAATTCTGCGTCTGATGAACGAGCTGCAGGACATCGCAGACGGTGACTTGACCAAGCAGGCCACTGTGTCGGAAGACATTACCGGCGCCATTGCCGACTCGGTGAACTACACCGTGGAAGAACTGCGCGAGCTGGTCGGCCGGGTGCAGCAGACGGCCGAGCAGGTGACGCAGGCATCGTCGGCAGTGCAGACCACGTCGGAAAGCCTGGTGGCCGCGTCGGAAGAACAATCCCGCCAGATTCGCCAGACCGGTCAGTCGGTGGTGGAGATGGCCGACCGCATTACGCAGGTCTCGCGCGGCGCAGCCGAATCGGCCAACGTTGCACGTGCCTCGCTGGCTGCTGCAGAGCAAGGTCAGCAGGCGGTGCAGAACGCCATCACGGGCATGAACGACATCCGTGATCAGATTCAGGAAACCTCGAAGCGGATCAAGCGCCTGGGCGAATCGTCGCAGGAGATTGGTGAAATCGTGGAGCTGATCTCGGACATTACCGAGCAGACCAACGTGCTGGCACTGAACGCTGCCATCCAGGCGGCATCGGCTGGTGAAGCCGGCCGCGGCTTCTCGGTGGTGGCAGAGGAAGTGCAGCGCCTGGCAGAGCGTTCGGCTGAGGCAGCCAAGCAGATCGGTGCGCTGATCCGCACGATTCAGACCGACACGCAAGACGCGGTGCACGCAATGGAGCGCAGCACGGCGGGTGTGGTGGAAGGGGCCAAGCTGTCCGATAACGCCGGTGCCGCACTGGTGGAGATCGGCCGTGTGTCGCGCCAGCTTGCCGAACTGATCGAGAGCATTTCGCAGACGACCTCGCACGAAGCGACGCTGGCTTCGGACGTTGCGCAGAACATCGAACAGATCCTGCACATCACGGAACAGACGTCGACGGGTACGCGCCAGACCGCACAGTCGGTGCGCCAGCTCACGCAGCTTGCTGAAGAACTGCGTGACTCGGTGGCGCGGTTCCGCATCGCCTGAGCTCGTCACCACTGGATTTCGGGCGGGAGCGCCGAAGGGGCCACCCCTGGGCAATTGCGGCAACCGCCACCTGCTTTTTGGAAGCACACATGCGTCATCAATCTTCCGCCGAGCCCGCCCAGTCCCATCCTGCCTCGCTTGAGGCGACCGGGGCCCCTGCGGTTCGTCCGAAAGCTGCCGTGCCCGCGCGCGACCTCTCCGCGCTGGCGTGGGTGGCGCCCAACATGCGCGCCGCGCTGGACGATGCCGTGCGCGAGTTCGGCGAATACGCGGCCGAGGTCATCGCCAATCCGGAGGTCATCGGTGCGCGCGATACGACCTCGCTGCGCCTGGCTGGCCAGTATTTGCACCAGGCTGCCGGCGCGCTGCTGATCGTCGGGCTGCGTGGTGTCGACGTGTATTGCCAGGCCGCCAAGCGCCTGCTCGAAGCCGTCGATGCCGGCACCGTAGCCGCTGACGCGCAGACGCTGGATGTGTTCTCGCGCGCCGTGCAGGCGTTGCAGGAATACGTGGCCGACCTGATGGCCGGCATGGACGAAGAGCCGCTGCGCCTGTTCCAGCCGTATCAAGCCGTGCTTGCCCGCCTGGGCGAAGAGCGCATCCACCCGGCTGATCTGTGGGCCGATGAGCTGCGCCATCTGCCGGCTCTGCTGCTGCCCTCGCGCGATCTGCCCGGACTGGCACGCCTGCGCCGCAAGTTCGAACTCGCGTTGCTGACCGCGCTGCGCGCACCGGCATCCAACGCCGATGGTGCGCAGGTGGATCCGTCCGCCGCCGCTGCAGCGTACGCTCCGCTCGAAGAGTTGCTGCATGGCATTCGCGCGCTCGAGCGCGAACCGCGCCGTGCCGGAGACGATCTGCAGCGCGATCTGTGGCTCGTGCTGGCCCTGACCTTCGGCGCCTTGCGTGCCGGCCTGGTGCCGGCCGACATGACCGCCAAGCGCTTGGCGGCACGCGTCAACCTGTTGCTGCGCCAGTACTCGCACAACAACGTTCATCTGCCGCAAGGCCTGCTGACCGACGCGCTGTACCTGCTGGCAGGCATGGCGTACAGCAACGCGCCCGCAACCCCAATGGGCGACGACACGCTCGGCCCGGACATCGTGGCCTGTGTGCAGGCCTTTGCGATTCCGCCCACGCACGCACCGGCTGGCGCACTGCATACGCGCCAGTATTACGCGCTGCTGCCGACGGACACCAGCGACACGCTGCAACGCGTTGGCCGCTCGCTCGAATCGCTCAGTCAACAACCTGCGCCCGCTGCGGACGAACTCGACGCCGCACTGCAGACGCTTGCGCTGCATGCCGACGCGTTGGGCCAGCCGGCCCTGTCTGACCTGTCGAACCGACTGACCGAAGCTGCCGGGCAGGACGTTGCGCCCACGCTGCAATTCCTCTCGCGCATGCTGGCGCGCCCGTGGGCCGTGCATGGCGAATCCGGCGACTTGCGCAGCGCGTGGTTTGCCGCCCGCTGCAGCGAACTGGCCGAACACGCTCGCGCCACGCAAGACGGCCACGCCGTGCCAGCACCCGCATGGCTCGCGCTGCTGGCCGAAGAAGCCGCACAACGCCGCGCGCGCGCCGAGCAGGTTCGCACGCTGCAAACGCAGTTGGCCTCTGCCGAAACGCACCTCGATGCGTTCGAGCGTGAAGGCAAAGAAAGCGGCGGTCTGCAAGAAGCTGCACGCCTGTTCGGCGAGATGCAGAGTGCCTTTGCCGCACTCGACGCCTATGAGGCTGTCCACGCCACCGAAGCCGCGCAATCGACCATCAACGCGCTGCAAGCGGCGGGCGAGGGTGCCACCGCCGATCGCGAACGCTACCTGGCTGCGCTGGCCGCCAACGTCAGCGGCCTGCAGGCCTTGCTCGACGCGCTGGCTGCCGGCACAGAACTGACCGGCGGCCAGGTCGACGAGATCGTCATCGAAAGCCAGTTGACGCCGACCGGGCGCGAAACCGCATGGCGTGAGTTCGCCTTCGATACCGAATCCGGCATGCTGACCCGCCGCGAGCCGCAATCCGAAACGCTTGTCGGCGCGGGTGTGTCCAATGCCGAGGCTGCATCGCCGCTGCAATCGCTGCTCGATCGCCTGCTGGCCAAGCAACCGGTTGACCCGACCGACCCGCTGGCCGCCGAGTTGCGTGCCGCGCTGCAGGAAGCACGCGACGCCGCCGCCATCGACGACGATCCGGCTCGCCGACGTCGCCTGGAAGAGGCGCTGGCCCAGTTCGACGCATGGCAGGTCGGCAGCGCCGGTGCGCTTGAGCGTATGCAGGCCGCATTGGCGGCACCGGCTGCCGCGCCTGCCGCTGCCGCCGCATCTGCGCCTGCTGCCGTGCGGGATACCCAATCCATCGATGCCGAGCTGCTCGACATCTTCCTGTCTGAAGCCGAAGAAGTGCTGGCCGGCGTGCGTGCCGATCTGCATGGCCTACAGGACGCTGCCGATATGGGCACGGGAGGCCTGGCTGCCGGCCCCGACCTGGACTTGCTTACGCAACTGCGCCGCGCGTTCCACACGCTCAAGGGCTCGGGCCGCATGGTCGGCCTCACGCGCTATGGTGAAGCGGCCTGGGCGATCGAGCAGGTGATGAACGTCTGGCTGGCCGAGAGCCGCGTGCCGACGCATGACCTGGCCGCGCTCCTGACGCGCGCCGAGTCCGAACTGTCGACATGGGCGGCTGCCATTGCGCAATCGCCGCAAGCCGATCACGCCATCGAGCCGCTGGTCGCCGCCGCAGAGCGTGTGCGCCATGGCGGTCCGTTCGTGTGGCTGGAGACGGTGCCCGAAGCGCACGCTGCTTCTGAACACGTTGAGCCGCAAACGCACGAAGCACCGGCTGCGGAAGCCGCATCGCACGACATCGACGCGGCACAGCCGATGGAGCTGGCTGAGCCGGACGTGCCCGTTGCGGAAACCGAAGAAGATGACGAGCCCGCGCTGCCCGAAGTCGAGGCGCCGATGCCCGAGGCCATCGCGCCGGTGGTCGAGCATGAGGCCGTCGAGCCGGTTGCAGAGCGCGTCGAAGAGGCCCATCAGGAAACTGCCGCTGAACCGGTGGCCGCTGACGCTGACGTCGACGCCAAGGTGATCCCGTTCCCGTTCGCGCAGACCGGCGAGCCGGAGGAAGCACCGCACGACGATGGCGTGAAGGAGATTGGTCCGGTCCGCATCAGCGTGGCGCTGTACAACGTCTACCTGCAGGAAGCCGATGACCTGATCCGCCGCCTGGGCGTGGATTTCTCGGAGTGGCGTCACGAAGGCCGCACGCCCCCGAGCGAGCTGGCACTGCGCGCCGCGCACACGCTGCAAGGCAGCTCCGCCGTGGTCGAACTGGAGCCAGTGCGCCAGTTGGCTGGGGCGCTGGAGCAGGTGCTGCTGAACCTGAACAGCCGCCCGGTGGCGATGCATCCGGGCGACTTCCGCCTGCTCGATCAATCCATCGAGCGCATGCGCGGCATGCTGCATCAATTCGCCGCCAGCCTCTGGCCGGAAGCTGACGAGGCGATGCGCCGCAGCCTGGACGAACTGTGCGAGCGTCTGCTCGTGCGTCCGCGCCTGCCGCTGGAGCCGGCGCCCGCCGCCTTTGCCGAAGCCGAACAGGCCGAGAACGAAACCGCTGGCTTGGCCGGCGAGCCCGGGTTTGAGCCGGCGGAGATCACGCCGACGTTCGTGCCGTCGCTGGTGCCCGTGCACGAGTCGCCGGTTGCCGAGCCTGCCGTGGGTGAGCTGATCCGCCAGGCACCGGCCGACGCGCTCGACCCGGCGCTGCTGGAAATTTTCCTGGAGGAAGCGCACGTCGCGCTGCCCGAACTGGGCCAGCACCTGCGTGCGTGGGAAGCCGCGCCGCAGGACCGCAATGCCGCCGGCCTGCTGCTGCGTAATCTGCACACCGTCAAGGGCAGTGCGCGCATGGCCGGCGCCATGACGCTGGGTCAGGCCGCCCACGAAATGGAAAGCGCCATTGAAGGCGGCCTGCGCCAGAACCGCGTGGACGACGCGCTGTTCCGTAAGCTCTACGTCTGGTTTGACCGCATTCAGGCGCACGTCGATGCGCTGGGCGCGGGCAATCTGCTGCCGCTCGATGCCGGCCTTGCCGATGCTGCCGATGCGCCGCAGACGGCCGCTGGCGCGCAGGCATCGTCCGGCGCATCGCTGCTGCCAGCTGTTGCGGTATCGACGAACGTCGATCTGACCGGCGCGCGCAGCCCTGAAGCTGAAGCCCTGGAAGTGGCTGAACGCCAGCGTGCGATGGTGCGCGTGCAGGCGCGTGCGCTTGACTCGCTCATCAACGATGCGGGTGAAGTCGGTGCCGCGCGTGCGCGTCTCGAGTCGGAAGTCGATGCACTCAAGACCTATCTGTCGGAACTGAACGACAACGTGGCGCGCTTGCGCTCGCAGGTGCGCGAGATCGAAATCCAGGCCGAAACGCAGATGGAGTCGCGCATTGCCGATGCGGCTGCACACGACGAATCGTTCGACCCGCTGGAATTCGACCGATTCACGCGCTTGCAGGAACTCACGCGGATGATGGCCGAGTCCGTCAATGACGTGGCGACGGTGCAGCAGAACTTGTTCCGCGGTTTCGATCAGGCGTCGCTCGATCTGGAAACGCAGGCACGCCTCACGCGCGGCTTGCAGCGTAGCCTGATGCGCGCACGCATGGTGCAGTTCGATACCGTGGCCGACCGTCTGTATCGTGTGGCCCGCCAGGCCGCATCGGAAACCGGCAAGGAAGTCCGTCTGTTCATCAAGGGCGGTACGGTGGAACTTGATCGCAGCGTGCTGGACCGCATGGGCGGCCCGCTGGAACACATGATCCGCAACGCCGTCGCACACGGCATTGAATCTGCCGACGAGCGCCGCGCCAAGGGTAAGAATCCGGCCGGCGAGCTCACGCTCGAAGTGCAGCAGGAAGGCAACGAAGTCGTGCTGCATTTCGTCGACGACGGTGCCGGCCTGAACCTCGACCGCATTCGCGCCCGCGCGCTGGAACGCCAGCTTCTGGCGCCGGATGAGGAGGCCAGCGATGCGCGTCTCACCGAGATGATCTTCACGCCGGGCTTCTCCACGGCGGATCAGGTGTCCGAGCTGGCTGGCCGTGGCGTGGGCATGGACGTGGTGCGTGCTGAAACCGTCGCCCTGGGCGGCCGGATCTCGCTGCAGACCACGCCGGAAGTCGGCACGCGTTTCACCATCCACCTGCCGTTGACCACTGCCATTACGCAGGTGCTGCTGGTGCGTGTGAGCGAGCGCGTGTATGCGATTCCGTCGGGCATGATCGACCACGTGCAACAACTGCGCCCCCAGGCGCTGGCCGAGGCGTACAACGCCGCCGCGCTGCAATTGCCGACGGGCCCCGTGCCGTTCCACTACTTTGGCGCGCTGCTTGAAGAGGCGAAGTCCGTCACGGGCGGGCGCAAGTACTCGCCGGCCGTGGTGGTGCGCAACGGTGCCGAACGCGCCGCCGTGCACGTCGACGAAGTCATCGGCAACCGCGAAGTGGTGGTCAAGCACATCGGCCCGCACCTGGCGCGTCTGGAAGGGATTGCCGGTGCGACCACGCTGGGCGACGGCGAGATCGTGCTGATCTACAACCCCGTGGTGCTCACGCAGCGCTTCGAGCGCGAAGCCGCCGTGCGTGGTCTGTCCGATCAGGAGGCGACGGGTGCTGTTGCCGAGCTGCACCGCGACGGCAGCACCGACGCCGTGCCGGGCTTGGCCACACAGCCCATCGTCATGGTTGTCGACGATTCGCTCACGGTGCGCAAGGTCACGCAGCGTCTGCTCACGCGCTCCGGCTACCAGGCCGTGCTCGCACGCGACGGTGTGGACGCGCTGCGTCAGTTGCAGGAGATCACGCCCGACGCGATGCTCGTCGACATCGAAATGCCGCACATGGACGGCTTCGACCTTACGCGCAACGTGCGTGCGGACGAACGCATCGGCGCCACGCCGATCATCATGATCACCTCGCGTACGGCGGACAAACACCGCCGCTACGCCGCGGAGATCGGCGTGAACGTCTACCTGGGCAAGCCGTACAACGAAGAGGAATTGCTCCGGCATCTGCGCAACCTCATCGGCGAGCGGGCGCCGGCGGCCAACGCAGGCTGACGACGCGCATCGCAGAAACAACAACGGGCCGGTAAAACACCGGCCCGTTGCTCTTGGTGCATGGCGATTTTCAATCGTCGTCGCTGGTTTTGCTGAGTGCCGCCGCCTCAGCGCCCGATGTGCGATGCGCCTTGGTAACCGCATAGCGGTCCAGCGTCGCTGCACGCGCGCTGGCGTGGTCGACGATCGGCAAGGGATACGTTTCGCCCAACGCGACGCCCGCATCCTTCAGCACATTGGCAGGTGCTGTCCATGGCGCATGGATGTACTTGTCGGGCAGCTTTGCCAACTGCGGCAGGTACTTGCGGATGAAACGGCCTTGCGGATCGAACTTCTCCGACTGCGTGACCGGGTTGAAGATGCGAAACCACGGTTGCGCGTCGCACCCGCTGGAAGCCGCCCACTGCCAGCCGCCGTTGTTGGCCGCGAAGTCGAAGTCGTTGAGCACGTCGGCAAAATACTGCTCGCCGCGTCGCCAGTCGATACCAAGGTCCTTGATGAGAAAGCTGGCCGCCACCATGCGCAGACGGTTGTGCATATAGCCGCTCTGGAAAATCTGAAGCATGGCTGCGTCCACCAGCGGATAACCAGTGCGTGCACCCTTCCAGGCTTCGAAGCGTGCATCGCCGGTGTCGCCGTCTACCCAGCTGATGCGATCGAATTCGGGATGGAACGCGGCGGCGTCGGCCAAGTCCGGGCGGTGATGCAGGATCATGAAATAGAAGTCGCGCCAGACCAGCTCGGACAGCCACGTCGCCGCGCCCCGGCTTCCGCGGAGCATGGCGGCATGTGCACGCGCTGCAAGCGTGCGGATCGACACGGTGCCGAAGCGCAGGTGCGTCGACAGATAGCTGGGTCCGCGCACGGCGGGGAAGTCGCGGCGCGCATGGTAGTCGTCCATGCGCTCTTCAAACTCGTCGAGCAAGGACTGCCCCCCCGACATGCCGGTGGGCAGGGCAATCTCCGACAGATTGGTGCGAGCGAAGCCCATCGCTTCCAGCGCAGGCGTCGCGTGCGCAAGCGCCTGCGGCGGCTTGGCCAGCGCACCGAGGTAAGGCTCGGTCGGATACGCGCGCAAGTCGAACGGTGTCAACGCTGCCAACCACGCGTTCTTGTAAGGCGTGAAAACGCCGTACGGTTTGCCTTGCCCGTTCAGGATTTCATCGCGCTCGAAGATCACCTGATCCTTGAAGTCGAACCAGGCGCACGGCTGCTGAGCCAGCACTTTGCGCACCGCTTCATCGCGGGCCTGCGCGGAAGGTTCTTCGTCATGGTTGGCGAAAACGGCTTCGATGTTGAGCTTGCGCGCGATCTCGGGAATCGCGTGGCGCGGGTGATCATGCACGACGATCAGGTCGCCGCCGGCCTCGCGCAACGCGCTGCGCAGCTCCTCAATGGACGCGCGGATGAACTCGATGCGGCGGTCGGCCTTGAGCCCGCGCGCAAGCAGCGCGTCGAGGATGTCGCGGTCAAACACGAACGCGCAATAGACCTCGCGGCAGTGGCGCAAGGCATAATGCAGCGCCGCGTGGTCAAAGTGCCGCAGATCGCGCCGGAACCACACCAGACCACGCTGGAAGTGCGCTCCAATGTTGTACGGCTGGCGGCTTGGGGCGGTGGAGGGCATCGGATGGAATCGGTTGCTCTTTGGACTGGCCGAGCGTATCGCAAAAATCGCCCTTTTTTATCTTGTTCACGTTGTTGTCATGGCTGATTCTTCTCGTCTTCCGCTGTATCGCATCCTGCAATCCCAGGGCTTCGGCACGCGCCGCTATTGCAAGGACCTCGTGCTCGCGGGTCTGGTATTCATCAACGGCGTCGAGATGGAAAGCCCTGATGCGCTGGTCGATACCGCTGGCCTGGTGCTGGATGTCGACGGCGAACGCTGGGCGTACCACGCCCGCGCCTATCTGATGCTCAACAAGCCGGCCGGCGTGGAGTGCTCGCAAAAGCCGAAACACCATCCTAGCGTGTACACGCTGCTGCCGGTGCCGCTGCGCGAGCGGGCCGTCCAGTGCGTCGGGCGGCTCGACCAGGACACCACGGGCCTGCTGCTGCTCACCGACGACGGCCAGTTCGTTCACACCATCACCAGCCCGCGCCACCAGGTGCCCAAGGTGTACGAGATCGCCACCGCCGAGCCTGTGACCGATGCGCAGATCGCCCAGTTGTGCGCCGGCGTGCTGCTGGCTGATGAAAATGAAAACGTTGCCGCCGCCTGGGCCGAACGCGTGGACACGCACCACCTGCGCATGGCGCTCACGCAGGGCAAATACCACCAGGTGAAACGCATGGTGGCGGCCGCCGGCAACCACGTGGCCGGACTGCACCGCAGCGCCATCGGCGAGTTGTCGCTGGGCGATCTGGCCCCGGGCGAATGGCGCTGGCTGGAAGCCGCGGACCTGGAGGCTCTGAACACCACGCCGCCGAACGCTGCCGGGGCGAGTGCCTGAAGCGCCACAATGCGCCAAAACAAAAAACCTTGTGCCGAGGGCCGATTCCTCCAAATGAAAGGGGCACCGGCCGGGGGCTTTTGGTAAACTAGCCCCATGGCCTCGCCGGACGCACTTATCAATCTCACGAATCAGTTCCTGATCGCTATGCCCGGCATGGCGGATTCCACGTTTTCGGGCACGGTCGTGTACATGTGCGAGCACAATGAGCGCGGTGCGCTCGGGCTCGTGATCAACCGACCCATCGACATCGACTTGGCGACGCTGTTCGACAAGATCGATCTCAAGCTCGAAATCCACCCCCTCGCAGAACAATCCGTGTACTACGGCGGCCCGGTTCAGACCGAGCGCGGCTTCGTGCTGCACGACGCCACGGGCGCGTATTCATCGTCGCTGGCGGTGCCGGGCGGGCTGGAAATGACCACCTCCAAGGATGTGCTGGAAGCCGTTGCCCAGGGGGGCGGCCCGCACCGCTTCATCCTGACCCTCGGGTATGCCGGCTGGAGCGCCGGTCAACTGGAAGACGAAATCAGCCGCAACGGCTGGCTGACCGTCCACGCCGATCCCGAGATCATCTTCAACGTGCCTGCTGAAGAGCGGTTTGCCGCGGCGCTGAACCTGCTCGGCATCAACCCGGCCATGCTGTCGGGCGAGGCCGGGCATGCCTGAGCCCGCATCGTCGACGGGTCCAGCCACCACTTCCGTGCTCGCAGAGGGCACCTTGCTGGCATTCGATTACGGCGAAAAGCGCATCGGCGTGGCACTGGGTAACTCGATTACGCGCTCGGCGCGTGCGCTGGAAACCATTCCTAATCGCTCGGTCGATTTCCGTTTCACCCAGATCACGCGGCTTGTGGGCGAATGGCAGCCCGTTGGCTTCGTGGTCGGCATGCCTGTTCACCCCGACGGTGAAGAGCAGCCGATGATCAAGCTCGCCAAGCGCTTCGGCAATCAATTGCACGGCCGCTATGGCCTGCCGGTCACCTGGGTGGACGAGCGTTATTCGTCGATCGCCGCGCAGGACGCCGGTGCCTCCGACGATGTGCTCGACGCAGAAGCCGCGCGCATCATCCTCCAACAGTTTTTCGACGAACACGCATGACATCGCAACAGATCGATGCCGAGGCGCTGTACCAGAGCCTCGTTGCACAACTGCGCACGCGGCTTGCCGACGGCCACGCCTGGTCGGTGGCCGGCATTGTCAGCGGCGGCGCCTGGATCGCCAAGCGGCTGGCGCATGATCTTGGCCTGCCGGAATACGGTGTCGTCAACGTCGCCATGCACCGCGACGACTACGCCAAGAAAGGCCTGCACGCCAAGGCGCAACCGACCACGCTGCCGTTCGACGTGAACGAGCGCCGCATCCTGCTGGTGGACGACGTCCTGGCCAGCGGCCGCACCATCCGCGCGGCCATCAACGAGCTGTTCGACTACGGCCGTCCAGCTGCGGTGGAACTGGCCGTGTTGGTCGACCGCGGTGAACGCCAACTGCCCGTTGCTCCGGATTACATCGGTGAACGGATCATGTTGCCGCCCAACGAATCGCTCGTGCTGAGTGAAACCGGCGAGGGCGCTTCGGCCCGCTTCACCTTCACGCGCGAGCCCAAGGGCGCTTGAGTTCGCGCCGCGCCGCGCCCGCTTTGAACTGACCTGTACTGACCTCGTCGCCCTTCGTTTCTCATGCCCAAGACTTTCGCTAACCCGCAGCTCACGAAAAACGGCGAGCTCAAGCACCTGCTGTCGATCGAGGGGCTGTCGCGCGACATCCTCACGCACGTGCTGGACACCGCGCAGCAGTTCGTCTCCGTATCGGATTCCGACCGCGAGGTGAAGAAGGTGCCGCTGCTGCGCGGCAAGAGCGTGTTCAACCTGTTCTTCGAGAACTCCACGCGCACGCGCACCACGTTCGAGATCGCGGCCAAGCGGCTTTCGGCGGACGTGATCAACCTGAACATCAACGCGTCGTCCACCAGCAAGGGTGAGTCGCTGCTCGACACGATCAACAATCTGTCTGCGATGCAGGCGGACATGTTTGTCGTCCGGCACGCCAGTTCCGGTGCGCCGTACCTGATCGCCCAGCACGTCGCACCGCACGTGCACGTCATCAACGCGGGCGATGGTCGCCATGCGCACCCTACGCAGGGGCTGCTCGACATGTACACCATCCGCCACTACAAGAAGGATTTCTCCAACCTGACGGTGGCGATCGTCGGCGATATTCTGCATTCGCGCGTGGCGCGTTCCGACATCCATGCGCTGACGACGCTGGGCTGTGCCGAAGTGCGCGCCATTGGCCCGCGCACACTGCTGCCGGGTGGGCTGGAGCACATGGGCGTGCGCGTCTTCCACAACATGGAAGAAGGCCTGAAGGGCGTGGATGTGGTGATCATGCTGCGCCTGCAGAACGAGCGCATGAGCGGCGCGCTGTTGCCCTCGGCACAGGAATACTTCAAGGCCTACGGCCTCACGCAGGAGCGCTTGGCGCTGGCCAAGCCGGACGCCATCGTCATGCACCCGGGCCCGATGAACCGCGGCGTGGAGATCGACTCCGCAGTGGCAGACGGCGTGCAATCGGTGATCCTGAATCAGGTGACGTTCGGCATCGCCGTGCGCATGGCGGTCATGGGCATCGTAGCTGGCAACAACGACTAAGAAGAACGATGAAACTGCATATCAAAGGCGGCCGCCTGATCGACCCGGCCAACGGTATCGACGCACAACAGGACCTGTACATCGCGGCGAGCAAGGTGGTCGGTGTCGGCCACGCGCCGGCGGATTTCCATGCCAACAAGACTATCGACGCGACGGGCTTGGTTGTTTGCCCGGGCCTGATCGACTTGTCAGCCCGCCTGCGCGAGCCGGGCTTCGAATACAAGGCCACGCTCGAATCGGAAATGGCGGCGGCCATGGCCGGCGGCGTGACCTCGCTGGTGTGCCCACCGGACACCGATCCTGTGCTGGACGAACCCGGCCTGGTCGAGATGCTCAAGTTTCGCGCGCGCAACCTGAATCAGGCGCACGTGTATCCGCTCGGTGCGCTCACTGTCGGCTTGAAGGGCGCGGTGCTGACGGAGATGGCCGAACTGACAGAGTCGGGCTGCGTTGGCTTCTCGCAGACCGATGCGCCGATGGCCGACACGCAAGTGCTGATGCGTGCGCTGCAATACGCGCAGACCTTTGGCTTCACCGTCTGGCTGCGCCCTGAAGACCCGTATCTGGGTAAGGGCGGCGTGGCCGCAAGCGGCCCGCTGGCGTCACGCCTGGGCCTCTCGGGTGTGCCTGTCATGGCTGAGACGGTGCGCCTGCATACCATCTTCGAGCTGATTCGTAGCACGGGCGCCCGTGTGCACCTGTGCCGCTTGTCATCGGCCGCGGGCATCGAGCTTGTACGCCGTGCGAAAGCCGAGGGTTTGCCGGTCACATGCGACGTGAACGTCCACCATATCTCGCTGACCGACGTCGATATCGGCTACTTCAATTCGCAGATGCGTTTTGTGCCGCCGCTGCGCTCCGGGCGCGACCGCGACGGCATCGTGCGTGCGCTGGCCGATGGCACCATCGACGCGATCTGTTCCGACCACACGCCTGTGGATGACGACGAGAAGCTGCTGCCGTTTGCCGAGGCCACACCCGGCGCGACCGGCCTCGAAACCCTGCTGCCGCTCACGCTGCGCTGGGCCACCGAACACAAGGTCGAGCTGTCGAAGGCTCTGGCGCGCATCACCAGCGAGCCGGCTCGTGTGCTGGGCCTGCATGCAGGCTCGCTGGAAGTTGGGGCGATGGCCGATGTGTGCGTGTTCGATCCGGATGCGACCTGGAAACTTGAGCCGCGCGCTCTGCGGAGCCAGGGCAAGAACTCGCCGTACCTGGGCTTCGAGCTGGCTGGCCGCGTACGTGCCACGATGGTCGCTGGCCATCTTGCCTATGACGGGCATTGATCAGCGCGTGGCAAGCGCGCCCAGCGAGGTGAGCACGCCACAGCGCAAGCATGTGCGCCGCAAGCTGCGGTTGCTCGCCCATCTGGCCGAAGGCCTTATCACGTGCGCGCTGCTGTTCTGGTGGGTCAGGCTTGAGATCAAGCAGAGGCTGATTCAGCGTTGGTCGCGCAAGTTGCTCGCGCTGTTCAGTGTCTCGCTCGTTGTGCATGGCGAGCCGGTCGCGGGCAAGGATCTGGCTGGCTCCATGCTGGTGTCCAACCATGTCTCGTGGATCGACATCTATGCGATCAACAGCTGGTACCCACCGCGCTTCGTCGCCAAATCGGAGATTCGCAGCTGGCCAATCATTGGCTGGCTGTGCGCGCAGACCGGCGTGCTGTTCGTCGAGCGCGCCCGCAAGCGCGATGCGCATCGCATCATGCATGTCATCGCTGATGCGATGCGTTCCGGCGATGTCATTTGCGTGTTTCCCGAGGGCACGACGTCGGACGGGCTGCAGCTGCTGCCGTTCCACGCCAATCTTTTTCAGGCGCCGGTTAGCGCTGGCGCACCGATCCGCCCGCTGGCGCTGCGCTATCGCATTGCCGAGACGGGTGAGTTGACGACCATTCCGGCGTATATCGGTGATCTGTCGATGATGGACACGATCAACGCCATGCTGAACGGGCCACCGTTGGTGGTGGAAGTGTTCGTGGGCCCCGCCGTGGCTCCGGAGATGGACCGCCGTGGGCTGGCTGCACATAGTCACGACGCTGTTGCCGCGCTGATCGACCGCGCGGGCTAGGCTACTCGGCTATTTCTTCTTGTGCGCGAGCGGGTCCTGCGCCTGCTCGCAATCCACTTGGATCACGTCACGCCCGGCTGGTGCCAGCGATAGCTTCGCCGCCGTCAGCTTGCCACCCCACACGCAGCCGGTATCCAGGCCCATCACATCGTCGCGCATCACCAGCCCGCGTGTGGACCAATGCCCGAACACGATCGGTGTGCCGCGCGTGCGGCGCCCCGGCACGTCGAACCACGGCATGTGGCCATCCGGAGCGCCATCGGCGTCAGTAGTCTCGAACTCCATCGTCCCATCGGGCTTGCAGAAGCGTAGGCGCGTCAAGGCGTTGATGGTCAGCCGCAGCCGATCCATGCCGACGAGATCGTTGCTCCACTTGTCCGGATGGTTACCAAACGCATCGGCCAGGAAGGTTTTCCAATGTGGGCTACGCAGCTCGCGCTCCACCGCGCCGGCCAGTTCTAGTACGTCGCCCGTCGTCCACTGAGGCAGGACGCCGGCGTGCACCATCAGGAAGCTGTTTTCGAAGATGGCCAGCGGCTGGTGGCGCAGCCAGGTGATCAGTTGATCGCTATCGGGGGCGGAGAGAATCTCGGCGATGGTGTCTCGCTTGCCGGGTTTTCGCACCCCTGCCACCACGGCCAGCAGGTGGATGTCGTGGTTGCCAAGGACGGTGCGTGCGCGTCCTGCTTCGCATAGCGAAATGACCTGGCGCAGCGTGGCCAGGGACTCGGGGCCGCGGTTGACGAGGTCGCCGACGAAGCGCAGCACGGCGTTGGCGGGGAGGGCGGCCAGCAGGGTCTGGAGAGGGGAGCAGCAGCCTTGGAGGTCGCCGATGGCGTGGGGGGACGTTGTCACGGGAACGCTGGAATGCACGGCGGCTACGTAAACAGAAGTCGTTGTCCAGGACTGAGAAGTGGGTCTCGGTTCTTACAACGTGCTACAAAATTCTCGGAGCCCCGCGAGGGGGGAGATGGAGGGCAAGATAGAATACGTGGTTTATTGTGACGCGCGGCAGTTCGTTGTCTTGCTGCCCTTGTTGTGGGGACAACCTGGGTGTCAGCACGCTATGGCCCTGATGGCCCGATGATAGGCAGGAGTACAGAGTTTGTCCCATATCCTCGTAACTGGCGGTGCCGGGTTCATTGGCAGTAATTTCGTACTGCAGTGGTTATCTGCCCCGGCTGCTGAAGGCGTGGTCAATGTTGACAAGTTGACCTACGCCGGCCATAGACAGACGTTAGCCTCCGTTGAGGGCGATTCCCGCTATGTCTTTGTGCAGGCTGACATCTGTGATCGCGCGGCGCTGGATCAAGTGTTTGCTGAGTTTCAGCCGCGGGTCGTAGTGCATTTCGCTGCTGAGAGCCACGTTGACCGGTCGATTTACGGACCCGCAGCCTTCATTCAAACCAATCTGGTCGGAACGTTCACGCTGCTGGAGGCTGCGCGAGCATATTGGGCGGGCTTGCATGCCGATTCGCAAGCCGAGTTCCGTCTGCTTCATGTATCCACTGACGAAGTGTTCGGTTCGCTCGGCCCGCAGGATCCGCCCTTCACAGAAACCACCCCGTACCGACCCAGCAGCCCCTACTCAGCCTCCAAGGCTGGGTCAGACCACTTGGTGCATGCCTATCACCACACGTACGGGGTGCCTGTTGTTAAAGCAAACTGTTCGAATAGTTATGGCCCGTATCAGTTTCCAGAGAAGCTGATTCCCAAGATCATCACGCACGCGTTCGAGGGAAAGCTGCTGCCCATTTATGGTGATGGCCTGAATGTGCGCGACTGGATACATGTCGGCGATCTGTGTGCGGCATTACGCGCGATTCTGGCGCGCGGACGTGTAGGTGAGACGTACAACATAGGGGCAAACAACGAGCGTTCGAACCTCCAGATCGTCCACGCGTTGTGTGATCTGCTTGATGAATTGGTTCCCAGGTGGGCTGGCTCGTACAGAGAGCAAATACACTTCGTCGAAGATCGACCGGGTCATGATCGGCGCTACGCTGTTGATGCCAGCAAGATTCATGATGAACTTGGTTGGCAGCCACAAATGGTCTTTGAGGTCGGCTTGCGAAGTACGGTGCAGTGGTTTTTAGATAACCCGGAATGGGTGCGACGTGCCTCGACCCGATTCACAACTGGTTTTCCCTCTGCATGAGAAGTCACACAGGGGCAACGCCGGTCATGCTCGTTATTGGACGTAATGGCCAGATTGGTTTCGAATTGTGCCGGAGTTTATCGACGCTTGGCCATGTGATCGGTTTGGGTCGCACAGATTGTGATCTGGCCAATCCTTCATCCATTCGGCAAGCTGTGAAAAGCATTCGCCCGGATGTGATTGTGAATGCGGCGGCCTACACGGCAGTCGACCGCGCAGAGATGGATGCAGACACCGCCTTTGCCGTTAATGGGGTTGCGCCTGGGATAATCGCAGAAACCGCAAAAGGGCTAGGGAGCTTGTTGGTACATTACTCCACTGACTATGTCTTTGATGGTTTTAAGCCTTCCCCCTATGTGGAAACGGACGAGCCTCGCCCGCTCTCGGTGTACGGAAGGAGCAAGCTGGCAGGGGAAAATGCGATTGTTGCGACCGGGGCAGCAGCAATTATGCTGCGTACCGGTTGGGTGGCGAGCGCTCGTGGGACAAATTTTGCAAAAACCATACTTGCGCTGGCAAGTGAGCGCTCTCGATTCCAGGTGGTGTCGGATCAGCATGGTGCACCAACAACGGCTTCCGTGGTGGCGGATACCACAGCACAAATCGTTGCACGCTACTGGCGCCACGGACGTCGCGATCAATTCCAGTGCGGTCTTTACCACCTTTCGGCCGCAGGTCAGACGACTTGGCATGCCTACGCATCAGAAATTGTGCGCTATGCCGCAAGTAAGGGAGTGTCTCTCAAGGCTACTCCTTCAAGCATAGAGCCAATTCCCGCCTCGACGTATGCGGCCTTGGCAAGCAGGCCTTCGAACTCCTGCCTTGATACTCATAAACTTCGGGAGGTGTTTGGTGTCTATTTGCCTCACTGGCGAGAATGCATTCATCATTTGCTTGATCAGATAATATTCGATCTATAGTTAAATGCTGCATGAGGTCTTGGTAAAATGCATTTCTTCCTATTTTAAAGACACGATTTTTCTAAATTATAGAAAAATGTTTGTGTTGTGTGGCCTTTCTATCAAATTTTTGATGGTTTAGAGCTGAGCCGCGACAAGGTAATTTTATGGGTAGAGGGTTGAGATGAAGGTGACGCCAACCGAATTGCCGGAAGTCTTGTTGATTGAGCCTGATTCGTTCTTCGATGCGCGTGGATTTTTCTATGAAAGTTTCAATAAGGCTAATTTTGCCAAGGCTACTGGAGTCGATGTCGATTTTGTCCAAGATAATCACTCGCATGGGCGAAAAGGTGTCTTGCGGGGACTCCACTTCCAGGTGGGATCGCCTCAAGGAAAGTTGGTGCACGTGGTTCGCGGCAGCGTTTTTGACGTTGCAGTCGATATTCGAAAAGAGTCGCCAACCTTTGGGCGTTGGGTTGGCGAATTCTTGACGGAGGACAACCGAATGCAAATGTGGATTCCTCCCGGTTTTGCACATGGTTTTCTGGTTTTAAGCGAATTGGCAGACTTTCTCTACAAAGTAACTGACTATTACGCGCCGTCGCGTGAGGGGAGCATTGCTTGGAACGACCCTCAGTTGGGTATCAAATGGCCGCTTTCGGATTCAACTCCAGTGTTGTCGGCGAGAGACCTAGCGGCGAAACCTTTGAGTCAGCAGCGGCTGCTATGACAGGATTGTGGCCTGCTCGGCTATTGAAGCAGACAATTCCAATGGTAGGGCTGCTACGGTTAAAATTACGGGTTGTCCTAAAGGTTCGGGCGCGTCACTACCTAAGGCGATGGTCGGGCAGGCACGGCTGGTTGAACCCTGAGTGGCTGTCTGCGCGTGTCGGTTGTGGCGTTTGGATCGATGGGCTTGTGTCCCGCAAATCAATCAAGGAATGATCCCAATGAAAGGAATTTTGACGATTACCGGCGGTACCGGTTCCTTCGGCAATGCAGTGCTCAAGCGTTTTCTCGACAGCGATATCGACGAGATTCGCATCTTCAGCCGCGACGAGAAAAAGCAGGACGACATGCGTAAGCGCTACGCTAGCTCGAAGCTGAAGTTCTATATCGGCGACGTACGGGATCGCCGCAGTGTGGATGCGGTTATGCGTGGAGTGGACTATGTCTATCATGCTGCTGCCCTGAAACAAGTCCCGTCGTGCGAGTTTCATCCGATGGAGGCAGTACGCACAAACGTTCTGGGGACAGAGAATGTGCTGAGCGCTGCCGTTGACGCCGGAGTCAAGCGAGTTGTTTGCTTGAGTACGGATAAGGCGGTCTATCCCATTAACGCGATGGGCATCAGCAAGGCGTTGATGGAGAAGGTCATGGTTGCTGCGAGTCGCAACCTCGAAGGCACCAGTACCGTCATCTGTGGTACGCGCTACGGTAACGTGATGGCATCGCGTGGTTCGGTGATCCCGCTGTTCGTTGAACAGGTCTTAGCGGGTAACCCGATCACCGTGACGGACCCCACCATGACGCGTTTTATGATGACGTTGGCCGACGCGGTCGACTTGGTTCTTTACGCGTTCGAGCACGGTAACAACGGCGACATTTTTGTGCAAAAAGCGCCGGCTGCAACCGTTGATGTGCTGTCGAAGGCCATTCTGGATTTGATGCGCAAGCCTACCCACCCGGTGAATGTTATCGGTACGCGTCACGGAGAGAAGCTCTATGAAGCCCTCTTGAGCAGGGAAGAGATGGCTTGCGCCGAAGACATGGGCAATTACTTCCGGGTACCGCCAGACGGCCGTGATCTGAACTATGCGAAATTTGTCGAGCAGGGTGAGTCGCGCTTAACAACTAGCGCGCATGGCGAGGACTACAACTCGCATAACACCATGCGCCTAGACGTGGAAGGCATGAAGGCCCTGCTGCTGAAGCTTGACTTCATGCAACGCATTGCGCGTGGAGAGCATGCGGTTGCCGAGGAGTGAACGCATGAACGTTTTAATCACTGGCGCCAATGGCTTCGTCGGCAAGAATTTGCGTTTGCGCTTATCCGAACGCAAGGATGTGCAGGTGCGGTGCTTTACGAGGGAAGATGATGTTGCTCTCTTGCCCGGACTGCTGAGGGAGATCGATTTCGTCTTCCATCTTGCCGGTGTCAATCGTCCTCAGGATCCTGATGAATTCACGGCAGGCAATGCGGAACTGACCCAGGTACTTTGCAAGGCTCTGTGCAGCCAAGCTGATGCAACCGGCCGCAGAATCCCCATTGTTTATACATCGTCAACCCAGGCTGCGTACGATAACCCCTATGGCCGGAGCAAGCGTGGCGCTGAGACGGCCCTGTTCGATGCTCGCCAAAGTCACCAGATCCCGGTGCATGTGTTTCGTTTGCCTAATGTTTTCGGCAAGTGGTGTAAGCCGAATTACAACTCCGCAGTGGCCACGTTTTGCCACAACGTAACTCGCGGTCTGCCAATCCAAGTGAACGATCCGAGCGCGTCTCTCACGTTGGTTTACGTCGACGACGTAGTGGAGCGCTTCGTGCAGCTGATGGACGGCGCCGACGCATCGGTCGATGCCGACGGCTTTGCGCTGATGGCGCCGCAGTTCACGACGACGGTAGGTGAAGTGGCGGCGCATATTCAGTCGTTCAGGGAAAGTCGCGACACGCTGGTGACTGGGCGCGTTGGTACGGGCCTGATTCGAGCACTGTATGCCACCTATGTGAGCTATTTGCCGGTCGAGTCGTTTGCTTACACCGTGCCGCAGTACGGCGATCCGCGCGGTGTGTTTGTGGAGATGCTCAAGACGCCCGATTGCGGGCAGTTTTCGTTTTTTACCGCCCACGCGGGCATTACACGAGGCGGTCACTATCACCATACGAAGACCGAGAAGTTCCTCGTTATCAAGGGCCGGGCGCGTTTCAAGTTCCGCCACATGCATACAGGAGAAACGCATGAACTGGTGACCAGTGGTGCCAAGGCAGAGATCGTTGAGACCGTGCCCGGCTGGACGCACGACATCACCAACATTGGTCAGGACGAGATGATTGTCATGCTCTGGGCCAACGAGATTTTTGATCGAGCCCATCCAGATACTTACACTTGTCCGCTGTAAGCCAGCCGCCCCTACTCAGACACCGATGAAGAAACTCAAAGTCATGACTGTGGTCGGTACCCGGCCTGAGATCATTCGCCTATCACGTGTGATGGCGCGCCTAGACGAACATTGTGACCACGTACTGGTACACACCGGCCAGAACTATGACTACGAACTGAACCAGATCTTCTTTAGTGATCTGGGTATTCGACAACCAGACCATTTTCTCAATGCTGCGGGCGGCGGTGCCGCTGAGACTATAGGCAAGATCATCATTGCTGTTGATGGCTTGCTTGGTCAGGAAAAACCAGAGGCGTTGCTTGTGCTGGGAGATACCAACAGCTGTTTGTCCGTCATACCGGCTAAGCGCCGCAAGATACCGATTTTCCACATGGAGGCCGGAAATCGATGCTTCGACCTCCGCGTGCCGGAAGAGACGAACCGCCGCATTGTTGACCATACTGCGGACATCAACCTGACGTACAGTTCTATTGCACGCGAGTACCTGTTGCGCGAAGGGTTGCCGCCGGACATGGTCATCAAGACAGGCAGTCCGATGGCGGAGGTGTTGACTTATCACACTTCGGCGATCGAGAGATCTGATGTGCTGGCACGCCTAGGGTTAGCCACCGGTCAGTTTTTTGTGGTGAGCGCCCATCGTGAAGAAAATATTGATTCGGATGCCAACTTCGGCAAGCTGGTGAGTGTCCTCAACACTGTCGCTCAGCTATATAACTTACCGGTGATTGTCTCTACGCATCCGCGTACTCAGAAGCGCGTTGATGCACTGGGTATCAAGTTCCACGCTAACGTGCAACTGCTCAAGCCGCTTAGTTTTACCGACTACAACAAGCTTCAAGTCGAGGCGAAAGCTGTGCTTTCGGATAGCGGTACGATCAACGAGGAATCTTCAATCATGAACTTCCCGGCATTGAATTTGCGCGAAGCGCACGAGCGTCCGGAGGGGATGGAAGAGGCTGCTGTGATGATGGTAGGTCTGGAGGCTGAACGCATCGTACAGGGTCTCGAAATCCTGAATGGCCAAGCTCGCGGAGCCACACGCTTGTTACGCCAAGTGGCCGACTACAGTATGCCCAACGTATCGGACAAGGTAGTCCGCATCATCCATAGTTACACAGACTACGTAAACCGCGTGGTCTGGAAGAAGTACTGATAAATGAGCGTACGTGTTCTGCTGTTGACCCAGTGGTTCGATCCGGAACCCACGTTCAAGGGCATCGTATTTGCCCGCGAATTGGTGCGTCAAGGGTTCGAAGTGGAAGTGCTGACCGGTTTCCCGAACTATCCTGGCGGCAAGCTCTATCCAGGGTATAGCGTAAGTTGGTTGCAACGTGAGGTTATCGATGGCATCCGCGTGACGCGTGTGCCGTTGTATCCCAGCCATGATCAATCTGCGATTCGGCGCATCCTAAATTACGTCAGTTTCGCGATGTCAGCGGTGTTTCATGGGCTCTTCTCGATACGGCGTTGTGACGTAATTTACGCATATCATCCGCCACTGACAGTTGGCGTCGCAGCAAGCCTCATTCGGTTGTTCCGCCGAATTCCGGTGGTCTATGACATTCAGGACATGTGGCCGGATACGTTGCGTGCGACCGGCATGATCAGTAACCAAAGGGTACTCCAGGTTGTCGATGCTGTTTGCCGGTGGGTGTACCGCCGCGCCGATCATATCGTTGTGCTGTCACCTGGCTTCAGGCGACTGCTGATTGAGCGGGGGGTGCCCGCGGCGAAGATGGATGTCATCTGTAACTGGGCGGATGAAGCTTCGCTTGGCAACCCTGGTGGCATTTTGCCAAGCGATTTCCCGCAGTCAAACCAATTCCGGGTTGTATTTGCCGGGAACATGGGGAGGGCACAAGCGCTCGACGCCGTTCTTGATGCTGCCGCCTTGTTGCAGTCTCGTACATCTCGCGTCTGTTTTGTTTTTGTCGGCGGAGGTGTTGAGGTTGAGGGCCTCAAGAGTCGCGCATCGGCCCGAATGTTACATAATGTGACATTTATTCCTGCCGTCCCAATGTCCGAAGTCGGTACCCTCCTGAAAGAGGCGGATGCTCTATTGGTTCACTTGCGGCGGGATCCTCTATTTCGGATCACCATCCCTTCCAAAACGCAAGCGTACATGTCGGTCGGTAAGCCGTTGCTCATGGCGGTTGATGGTGATGCGGCTGAGCTGGTCAGGGAGTCGGGCGGCGGCGTAGTCGCTACGTCCGAAAATGCCGAATCAATTGCGCAGGCGGCAGAGTCGCTTGCTGCCTTGTCACCGGATGAGCTGAGGACCTTGGGGCGCCGCGCGCAGGCGTACTACCAAGAGAAGTTGTCGATCAGCGTAGGCGTAGCTCGGTTCGGAAGTATTTTTAGGAAACTTGCTACTAGGCGGCAGCGATGAAGCGTTGCTTTGATTTTTTTGTGGCGGCAACGGCGCTGGTGTTGCTGGCGGGCCCGCTATTAGTGCTGGCAGTTTTTGTTCGCGTCAAACTGGGCAAGCCGGTCCTGTTTTCGCAGGTTCGTCCAGGAAAGCATGGGAAGCCATTTCGCATGGTTAAGTTCCGGACCATGACAAATGAGCGCGGGCCGGATGGAACACTACTCCCGGATGCGGATCGTTTGACGCGCTTCGGTCGATTTTTGCGTGCAAGTAGTCTGGATGAGTTGCCTGAATTGTGGAATGTGCTAAAGGGTGATATGAGCCTTGTTGGTCCGCGACCACTTCTCATGGATTACTTGCCGCTATATTCGTCAGAGCAGGCACGGCGACATGAAGTCCGACCCGGGGTAACCGGGTGGGCACAAGTAAATGGCCGTAATGCACTGAGTTGGGAGGATCGTCTGTCGCTGGACGTATGGTACGTCGATCATCGTTCATTTGCTCTTGATATTCGGATACTTTGGTTGACTGTGCGCAAGGTGTTGATGCGTGACGGCATTAGCGCGGCAGGCGAAGCGACGATGTCAAGATTTACTGGAACGAAGCGCGAGTAAAGCGCCGGTACGCTATGAAGCAATTTGCAATATACGGGGCCAGCGGTTTCGGGCGAGAGATTTTGCCGGTATTGCGTCGACAGTTGCAGGATGCGGAAGCTGATCCATGGGATCTGGTCTTCATTGATGATATGCCGGCAGCGACAGTTCAGAACGGTCATCGGGTATTGACGTATAGCCAATGGCTCAACGAATCGACGGGGTCAAAACATATAAGCCTTGCAGTGGCCGACAGCAGTATTCGTAAGTCTCTCGCCTTGCGATGCCAATCGGACGGCATGGCATTCCAACAAATCCGTGCAGAAAGTGCGGTGGTTATGGACGATGTCCAAATTGGCGAAGGCGCCATCCTATGCCCATTTGTGACATTGACCAGCAATGTACGTATCGGACGACACTTTCACGCCAATCTTTACAGCTACGTCGCACACGACTGCGTGATCGGGGACTTCGTTACTTTCGCCCCAGGCGTGCACTGTAACGGCAACATCATCGTGGAAGATCACGCGTACATTGGGACAGGCGCAATTCTCCGTCAAGGTCACGCGGATTCGCCACTCATCATTGGTCATGGCGCGGTTGTGGGAATGGGTGCGGTGGTGACAAAGAGCGTTCCACCGGGCGTTACCGTAGTCGGTAACCCGGCGCGAGTCCTGAAGCGTTGACCAATAGACTTAAGATTTAGACATAGAGATAAGAATGCTTAATACACCATTTTCTCCATGGCCAAATTTTACCTCAGAAGAGGCCGACGCTATTCAGCGCGTGCTTTTGTCGAATAAGGTGAATTACTGGACTGGTACGGAGTGCCGCGACTTTGAGAGGGAGTTTGCCGCTTGGGTTGATACGCGCTATGCCGTCGCACTTGCTAACGGGACGCTCGCATTGGATGTGGCGCTAAACGCGTTAAATGTTGGTCCGGGCGACGAAGTCATTGTCACCCCACGGACATTCATCGCCAGCATTTCGTGCGTCGTGAATGCTGGAGCTACACCTGTTTTTGCTGATGTTGAAGAAGACAGCGGCAATATCTCTGCGGACACCATCCAGCGCGTGCTGACGCCTCGTACGAAGGCGGTAGTGTGTGTTCACCTGGGAGGTTGGCCCTGCGATATGGACCCTATCATGGGGTTGGCGGACCAGTACGGTTTCAAAGTGATCGAGGACTGTGCACAGGCACACGGTGCAAGCTACCGAGGGCGCAGCGTAGGCTCCATTGGCCATATCGGTGCGTGGAGTTTCTGTCAGGACAAAATCATGACCACTGGCGGAGAGGGGGGCATGGTCACGACCAACGATGAAGCGCTGTGGCGCGCCATGTGGTCTTTCAAGGACCACGGCAAGAGCTATGAAGCGGTATATGAGAGGCAGCATCCGCCGGGTTTCCGTTGGCTGCATGAGAGTTTCGGCACCAACTGGCGCATGCTGGAAATACAGGGCGTAATCGGGCGCATTCAGTTGCGCAAAATGGCTGCCTGGACCAGGCAGCGTACCATCAACGCGGAGGCCATCTGGAATACATGCCGGCGCTTTCCCGCGGTTCGTGTGCCCGAAATTCCCACCGGCAGTATCCATGCGCACTACAAGTGCTACGTCTACGTCGATGCGGACCGGCTGTCAGTAGGCTGGACTCGTGATCGCATCATAGAAGAAATCTGTGCTGCAGGTGTGCCTTGTTATCAAGGCTCATGCTCGGAAGTGTATTTGGAAAGAGCATTTGATGGTACGGGCTGGCGGCCGTCAGAGCGTTTGCCTGTGGCGCGCGCTTTGGGCGAAGGCAGCCTGATGTTTCTTGTTCATCCGACACTCACCGAGGCTGAGATCACTAAGACCTGCAAGGCAATCGCCGATGTCCTGGGGCGGGCCTCTAAGTGAACAAATTGATCGCTCCTCTTCTTACGTTACCACGGACTGCCAAGCGGTTCGTCGTGGTGGCGCTGGATTTGCTCCTCGCTGTGGTTTCGGTCTGGGTAGCGTTCTACTTGCGTATTGATCAGAGCGGCTTGCCCCACCAGCAGCAGAAGTATGTGTATTTGCTGGCGCCAGTATTGGCATTTCCGCTCTTCGTGCGTTTCGGGCTTTATCGAGCCATTTTTCGCTATACAGGAATGGCTGCGCTCGCGAGCACGGCTAAAGCAGTGGGTATCTACGGTGCGTTATTCTTCGGCACGCTTCTTTTCTTCAAATGGGATGGTGTGCCGCGTAGCGTTGGTTTAATCCAGCCGATGTTGTTTCTGCTATTGGTCGGTACAAGTCGGGCTATGGCGCGCTTTTGGTTGACGGGGCGTCCAGCGAAATCCCGCCAATGGGAAGGGCGTCTCTTGATCTATGGCGCAGGCGACGCTGGTGTACAGACGGCATCTGCTCTTGCAGTGGGGCAGCAGTTTGCGTTATTAGGATTTATTGACGAGGATCCATCTAAGGTTGGACGCACTATTAACGGCCTGGACATCATTGGCCCCGACGAGGTGAGCGATGCAGTTAGCCGGATGGGCATAACCGACATCCTGTTGGCAATGCCGTCGCTGGGTCGCGCGCGGCGCAATGCCATCATTGCGAGTTTGCGTGAGTTGCCGGTGCATGTCCGTACGCTTCCCGGGATGGCCGATCTCGCTTCGGGTCGTGTTACCGTACGCGACTTCCAGGAGCTTGATGCTGAGGACTTGTTGGGCCGGGCTCCGGTGCCCCCCGATGCGGCACTACTCGCCCGCAATTTGTCGGGCAAGACGGTGCTTGTGACTGGTGCCGGGGGGAGTATCGGTAGCGAGTTGTGCCGCCAGATCGTGATGGAAAAGCCGCGCAGGCTGGTGCTGGTGGAGCATAACGAGTTCGGTTTATACACCAGCCACCGGGAACTGGAAGGGTTGTGCACGGAGCACCATTTGGCTGTCGAAATCGTCCCGCTGCTGGCGAGCGTGAGCAAGCTTGGGCGTTTGCGCGAGATTTGCCAACTATATCGCCCAACGACGGTCTATCACGCGGCGGCGTACAAACACGTGCCCTTAGTGGAGGCCAATCCGGCAGAAGGTGTTCTAAACAATGTGTTTGGTACGCTCAATATGGCGCGAGCGGCCATGGAGAGCGGCACTGCGTACTTTGTACTAATTTCAACCGACAAGGCAGTGCGGCCCACCAACGTGATGGGAGCTACCAAGCGCATGGCTGAGTTGGTGTTGCAAGCGTTGGCCGCAAATCGAACTGTAGAGTTCAATGCACTTGATGGTTCCTCGAAGGCAACCGTAGACAATCAGACCGTTTTTGCTATGGTCCGCTTCGGCAATGTGCTCGGCAGTAGCGGCAGTGTGGTGCCTCTATTTCGCCGACAGATACTGGAAGGTGGTCCACTTACAGTTACCCACAAAGACGTGACGCGCTATTTCATGACGATTCCTGAGGCCGCGCAATTAGTCTTGCAAGCCGGTGCGATGGCACATGGCGGTGAGGTATTTGTTCTTGATATGGGACAACCTGTGAAGATCATTGATCTTGCTCGCCAGATGGTGAAATTGTCAGGACTCACGGTACGAGACGAACAAAACTCGGCTGGTGATATAGAAATTAGGGTTACAGGTTTGCGCCCAGGCGAGAAGCTCTACGAGGAGTTGTTGATTGGTGACAATCCCGAAGCAACGGCGCACGAACGAATCATGAAAGCTCGAGAGGACTATGTGCCTTGGAAGGATTTTGAGCCGGTACTAGCAACATTGCAGAGCGCGGCGGAGTGGAATGACCAAGATCTAATCAAGGACATCCTTAGCGAACATGTCCATGGATATGGACTCCAACAGGCAAAGGAGTGTCAAATTACCGAGGCCCTCTAGATACCACGTGCGATGCAGGCAGATTTTGAGGAAGTCTCTGTCAAAGAGCGCATGGCCGAGCGTCTTCCGACGGGAGGATTTGGCGGCGGCAACCGATAAGGGCCTGCATTGTTAGAATCAGAAGAACTCTTCCTCCCGAAAAAGTCCTGCATGAGCAGCATCCACCCCACCATCTTCAAAGCCTACGACATCCGCGGCATCGTCGGAAAAACCGTCGATGCTGACACCGCACGCCTCATCGGCCGTGCCTTCGGCTCCGCAGCACGCGCCAAGGGCGAGTCCGCAGTGGTGATCGGCCGCGACGGCCGCCTGTCCGGCCCGGAACTGCTGGCAGCGCTGGCAGATGGCCTCCGCGCGAGCGGGGTCGATGTGATCGATCTGGGCCTTGTGGCCACGCCGATGGTGTACTTCGGCACGAACATCGAACTGGCCGGGCGTCGCGCTACCTCGGGCGTGATGGTCACGGGCAGCCACAACCCGCCGGACTATAACGGCTTCAAGATGGTGCTGGCAGGCCAGGCCATCTATGGAGACCAAATCCAAGCGTTGCGCACGCGCATCGAGCAGGGCGATTTCACGGAAGGCGCCGGCGAGTACGTCCAGGTGGACATCCGCCAGCAGTACATCGACCGAATCGTCTCGGACGTTAAGCTGAGCCGCCCGATGAAGATTGCGGTGGACTGCGGCAACGGCGTGGCAGGTGCTTTTGCGCCGGAGCTGTTTCGCGCGATGGGCTGTGAGGTGACGGAGCTGTTCTGCGAAGTGGATGGCCATTTCCCGAACCACCATCCGGATCCGGCCCACGTTGAGAATCTGCAAGACCTCGTGCGCACGCTGCAGACCACGGATTGTGAACTTGGCCTCGCCTTCGACGGCGATGGCGACCGCTTGGGCGTGGTCACCAAGGACGGCCAGGTGATCTTCCCAGACCGTCAGTTGATGCTGTTTGCGCAGGAAGTGCTGTCGCGCAACCCGGGCGGTGAAATCATTTTCGACGTGAAGTGCACGGGCAAGCTGGCGCCGTTCATTCGTGAGCAGGGCGGCAAGGCGACGATGTGGAAGACCGGCCATTCGCTGGTCAAGGCTAAACTGAAGGAAACGGGCGCACCGCTGGCCGGCGAGATGAGCGGCCACATCTTCTTCAAGGACCGCTGGTACGGCTTTGATGACGGGCTTTACACGGGCGCGCGTCTGCTGGAGATCGTTTCGCGCTTGGCAGACCCGAGCGCCACGCTCAACGCGCTGCCGAATTCGCACTGCACGCCTGAGCTGCAACTGAAGTGTGCCGAGGGTGAGTCCTTTGAGCTGCTCGACAAGATCAAGGCCAACGCCACGTTTGCAGGCGCTAAGGAAGTCAATCGCATCGATGGCGTGCGCGTGGAATACGAAGATGGCTTTGGCTTGGCGCGACCGTCCAACACCACGCCAGTGGTGGTGATGCGTTTCGAGGCCGACAACGATGCCGCGATGGCGCGCATCCAGGGCGAATTCCGCCGCGTGATCCTGGCCGAGAAGCCGGACGCGCAACTGCCGTTCTGATCGCACGGTCCGCGCTCATGAAGTTGGGGGAAAGGGTAACGGCATGCGTGTGCTGATCGTCAAGGTATCGTCGCTTGGCGATGTGGTGCATTGCACGCCGGTCGTGGCCGATATTCTGCGGGCCTATCCGGATGCCGAGATCGACTGGGTGGTTGAAGAAGGCTTCGCGGGTATTGTCCGCATCGTGCGCGGCGTGCAGGGTGTGATTCCGTTTGCGCTGCGGCGTTGGCGCAAGTCGCTCGGATCCGGAAAAACGTGGGGTGAGATGGCGGCGTTCCGCCGTGCGTTGCGCGCCAATTCGTACGATGCTGTGCTGGACACGCAGGGGCTCATCAAGACTGCTCTCATTGCCGCGCAGGCCAAGCTGACATCGGGTGGTTTCGTGGCGGGCCTTGGCAATCGTACGGAAGGCGCCGGCTATGAGCCGCTCGCCAAGCTGTTCTATCAGCGCAAGATCGAGATGGAGCCGCGCGTGCACGTGGTCGAGCGCTCGCGCCGCATGGTGGCGGAGGCACTCGGTTACGCGCTGCCCGATACCATCGATTTCGGTTTGCAGCCGCCGGCCGACTTGCCGTTCAAACTGCCGCGTCCGTACGTGGCGCTGGTGCATGCGACTTCGCGTGCCGATAAGGGGTGGCCGCAGGCGGCGTGGGTTGACGTCGCGCGCGAGTTGTTGGCACGCGACTACGCCATCGCGCTACCGTGGGGCAGTGAAACGGAGCGGCGCACGAGCGAATCCATCCGCGAAGCCATCGTCGCTGCAGCGCCGGGCACGGTGGGCCGTGTGGTGATTCCGCCGCGCATGTCGCTGCCGGATGTGACGGCGTTTCTCGATCAGGCGACTGCGGTAGTAGGTGTGGACACCGGTCTTGTGCACATTGCTGCAGCGCTGTGCAAGCCGACGGTGGCGCTCTACAACTTCACCACGTCGTGGCGCACGGGCGGTTATTGGACGCCCAATGTGCACGACCTCGGTAGCGCCGAGGCCCATCCCACCAGCGCGCAAGCGCTTGATGCGCTGCGTGCGCTGGGTGTGCTCTGATGCTCCGCGTTCTGTATCGCTGGTTGTGGCGCATCGCGCTGCCGTTCGCGCTGCTGCGCCTGTGGTGGCGCGGCCGCAAGGAGCCCGGTTATCGCCAGCACGTTGGCGAGCGGCTTGGCTTCTACCCGCCGCGCCCGAATCCGGATCGTCCTTTACTGTGGGTGCATGCCGTGTCCGTTGGTGAGACGCGCGCCGCGCAACCGCTCATCGATGCGCTGCTTGCGCGCTTTCCCCATCACGCCGTCCTGCTGACCCACATGACGCCGACGGGTCGCCGCACCGGCGCCGAATTTGCGGCGCAACGCAACGGCCGCGTCATCCAGGCGTATCTGCCGTACGACTTGCCGAGTGCTGTCGATCGGTTTCTGCGTCATTTCCAGCCGCGCCTTGGCTTGCTGATGGAGACCGAGATCTGGCCGGTGCTGATCGAACGCGCCTATGCCGCTGGCGTGCCGATGGTGCTAGTCAACGGACGCCTGTCTGCGCGCAGCCACCGGCGTACGGCGCGCCTTGGCGATGCAGCGCGCCAGACGTACGCGCAACTCGCGGCCGTGTTGGCTCAGACGCCTGACGATGCCGATCGTTATCGCTCGCTTGGCGTGCCACGTGTGCGCGTCACCGGGAACCTGAAGTTCGACATTACGCCGCATGTGGACCAGATCATGGCCGGTCGCGTGCTGCGTGATGCGCTGCGCGGTCGGTCTGCATGGGTGGCGGCCAGCACGCGTGAGGGCGAAGAGGCCCTGCTGCTGGACGCGTGGCAAGCGCATCGCGCGCAGCATGTCGGACGCCGGCATGCCTTGCTGATTCTCGTGCCGCGTCATCCGCAGCGTTTTGATGAAGTGGCCCTGGCGGCCGAACGCGCAGGCTTGCGCGTCGTGCGTCGCAGTGCATTGTCGGTGTCTGCTGCAGGCGTGGCGGATGCCGATGCCCTTGCTGATGCCGATGTCCTGCTCGGCGACTCGATGGGCGAGATGGCGCTGTATTACGCGGCGGCGGAAGCGGCGTTCATCGGCGGCAGCTTGCTTCCGCTTGGTGGGCAGAACTTGATCGAGGCCTGCGCAGTCGGCACGCCCGTGGTCATCGGGCCACACACGTTCAACTTTGCGCAGGCGACGCGCGATGCGGTCGCTGCGGGTGCATGCGAGCAGGTGGAAGACGCCGCTGGTGTCATGCGTGTGATCGACGCGTGGCTGTCGGATGCCGACGCGCGTGAGAGCGCATCGCGCGCCGCGCTGGCCTTTGCCGCCACACACGGCGGCGCGACGGCGCGCACGGTGGAAGCGGTGGCGTCCTTGGTGTTGCCGACGCTGTAAGGCGCAGTGCATGTCCGGCACGAAAAGTGCGAACTCATCGCGAGCCGGGCAGACTAACGGCTCTTCATGTGGTTTGCATTCCGTCACCGTTCACGACCCGTTCATGTCCCTACCGAATCGTCCCAAGCCGAGCCTGCTGCGAACGCCGCGCCGTGTGGTGCTGACCGCCATGGCGTTGGCCGCAGTAACCGCCGCCACCATCATCGGTGCCGGCTGCATGACGCCGACACCTTCATCCACGCCCGCTGTGGCGGCCCCCGTAGCCGCGTCAGCGCCGGCCGCTCAAACCAAACAAACACCCGCTAGCGCAGCGCCCAATCCGGGCCAGGCGACGCTCGCGCAAGCGCAGGGCGAAGGCCGCTCGCGTTTCGTGCTCGTGCGTTGGCAAGAGTCGGGCGCCGCGCCGAAGGAATTGCCTTCCGCCGAGGGCGACGATGCTGACCCGGCTACGCAGCCGATCTCGATCGAATTCAGTGGCGGCCTGGAGGCGGCCAACGGCGTGGTGTCCGGCTACTCGGGCTGCAATCGGTTCTCGGGGCCGTACGAGAAGCTCGCTTCGGGCATGCGCTTCGGCAACCTGGTGTCAACGCGTATGGCGTGCGACCCGGCGCGTATGGAGCTGGAGACTGCGTTCCTGGAGGCGCTCAAATCGCCCCTGGCGACCGTCGGTATGCAGCCCTCGGCCAACGGCAAGCAAGGCCGCCAAGTCATCTGGAAGACCACGAGCGGCGCGTTGCTGCAGTTTGCCGAGCGGCCGCTGCCGCCGCGCGGCCAGACACACTGATCAGCGTTTGGCCGATTTGCCGGCACGTTTCGCCAGTTCGGGTTTGGCGCTTGCCGGCGGCAACGCGGTGATATCGCTCGAACCGTTGGCTGTGAGCAGCGTGTTCACTTGGATCACGTCTGCCTCACTCAACGAGCCGGCGGCAGACTTCAGCCGCAGCCCGTTGACGATGGTGTCGTAACGCGCGCGTGCCAGATCGCGCCGCGCCTGAAAGAGCTGCGCCTGCGAATTCAACACGTCGGTGCCGATGCGCACGCCCACGCCGTAGGCAAGCTGGTTGGAGTCGTACGCTGTGCGCGCCGACAGCTCGGCTGCTTCCAGCGCCTTCACCTGCGCCAGTCCTGCGATGACGCCGATGTACGCTTGCCGTGCGCCTTGCTCGGCAGAGCGGCGGGCAAATTCGAGGTCGTTCGCGGCCTTGGTTTCCAGCGCGATGTTCTCACGCACGCGCGACTGGATCGCACCGCCCGCAAAGATCGGAATCGACACCTGCACGCCAATCTGTGAACTGTCAAAACGCGCGCCCCCGGGCAGCGAGGGCAGATATTGGTTACCGCTCGCATTGGTGTGGCCGGTCTGCGCCACCAGATCGACCGAAGGCAGATGACCTGCGGTCGCCTTCTTCACATCGCGCTCCGCGCTTTGCAGGTTGTACTGCGCCAGCGCCACTTGCAGGTTGCTGCTGCGCGCTTGGTCCACCCAAGGCTCTGCTGAAGCCGGTTCAGGCTGGGGGATCGTGACGCCTGGACGCACGCCGGCCAGCGTGCCAACGGGCTCCCCGATGATCTGCTTGAGCGCCGATTGTTTGATCTCAAAATCGCTGCGTGCGGCGATGACGCTGGCGTCGATGGCATCGCGGCGGGCCTGTGCGTCATTTGCGTCAGTGATGTTGGCGTTGCCAACGTCGAAGTTGCGACGCGCTTGTTCGTACTGCTGCTGGATCGCATCGCGTTGCGCGGTGGCGAGCTGCAACGTGTCCTGCGCGTTGAGCACGTCAAAGTAGGCCTGCGCCGTACGCGTGATGAGGTCGAGCTGCGCTTGCGCGAGCGAGGCCTCGGCGGCCTGCGCAGCAATTTCGCCTTGCTTGTAGGTTTCCCAGCGGTCCCAGCGGAAGAGCGGCTGCGACAGCGACAGCGTCCAGCCCGTCGACGAGAACGTCTTGTTGAATTCGGCCGGAGCGGTTTGATCAAAGATGACGCGCGTGGAACTCCAGGCGCCGCCGATCTGCGGTAGCAAACCGGCTCGGCCTTGCGTGAGCTTCTCGCGTTGCGCGAGCGACTGCGCACGGGCTGATGCGAATTGCGGATCGTTGGCCAGCGCGGCGCGGTAGGCAGAGAGGAGGTCGGTCGCGGCCGCCGTGTTCGGTTGGGACTGCGCCCACGCGAACATCGGCATCATGGAACAGCACAGCACAACAAGCGAACCGCGCGCGGCCATCCGCGTACGGCTACTGCGAGCAACAGTCATAAAGCCCCCGAGCGAGGAGGAAACGTTCGCGTTCGGAAGGCAGCGCGGGCGCGTCAGAGCCTGTTCAGAGTCCGTCGACGGTGAACAGGTTTGTGCCCGGCGGCGGCTTCCCCAATCAGTACGTCGCCATCTGCGGGTCCACCTGGTTAGCCCAGGCGTGGACGCCGCCTTGCAGGTTGTAGACACGCGCGGCATCAAAGCCACTCTGCGTGATCAGATACTGCGCAACCTGCGCGCTGCGTCCGCCGTGGTGGCAGATGCAGACGATGTCTTGGTCAGCATTCAGCTCGCTGGCACGCGCCGGGATCTGGTCCATCGGAATGTGCGTAATGCCGGGAATGGCACAGATCTCCAACTCCTCCGTCCAGCGCACGTCGAGCAGGACGGGCTTCGCGCGCGATGCGTCGGCGAGCCATTGGGCGAGGGCGGTGGGAGCGAGCTGTTGCATGATGATTGGGGAGCCGAGATGGATCAGAAGCGGAAGAGCGACGGTGCAGGAACGCCCACCAGCGGCGCCACATAGGTCTCGAACAGGTTGCGCGTCTGATATTCGGTGTTGGAGATGCGCGTGATCAGCTGTGCTTCCATGACCGGCGCGCCGCCCACGAAGATCGACAGGCGACCGCCCACCTTGAGCTGCTTGAGCAGTGCTTCCGGCACGGCGGGCACCGAGCCCGATACGCAGATGACGTCGTACAGGCCATCGCCCCAGCCCTGCGCGCCGCTGGCTTCGACCACGTCGACGTTGGTTACGCTATTGCGCGAAAGATTGTCGCGGGCAAAGGAGACGAGCTCCGGCACGATGTCGAGCGTGGTGACTTGGCGGCCGCGATGGGCCAGCAGGGCGGCCATGTAGCCGGAACCTGCACCCACTTCCAGCACGTCCTCATGCTTGCGCACAGCCAGTTCCTGCAGCACCCGGGCTTCCACGCGCGGAGCCAGCATGTTCTGGCCGCCGGCCAGCGGGATTTCCATGTCGACAAAGGCCAACGCGCGGTAGGCCTCAGGCACGTAATGTTCGCGTTTGACGACGCTGAGCAGGTCGAGAACGTCGGTATCGAGCACGTCCCAAGGACGGATTTGCTGCTCGATCATGTTGAACCGGGATTTTTCGATGTCCATGGGCATGCCTTCCACGCGGAGCGAGTAATGCGAATGAGGGTTTGACGACAAACCCGGCATTTTAGCAAGTCCGGAGGACATTCCGGCAGACATTGTCATGACGCGGCGCCTTCATCGGGGTTGCCAGGACCTTCTGGCAACGTGCGCCACGGTTGTGCGGTGAGGGCGGGCGGCGGCGGAATCACTGCGCCTGTCACTGGATTGCGAAGCACGCCGTGCAGCAGCAGCGACACCACATGGGCGATGAACGCCTTAGGCTCCAACTCCCGGTGCGAGCACGGGCCGAACGAATGCTTCCACATCATGAGGAAGATCATCGGCGCGACCATGGTCAGCGTGGTGAGGTCGATGTTGACGTCGCGGAATTCGCCGCGGGCCATGCCCCGTTCGAGGATGCGCGCGAACAAACGGTCGCAGCGCTCGATGACTTCTTCGTGGTAGTACTGCGCCAAGTCGGGAAAGTTGCCCGATTCGGCCATCAGCAGCTTGGTGAGGCCCGACGCTGGTGATTCGCCGATCAGTTCCCACCAGCCCATCAGAATCTCGTGCAGCAGCGCTTCGCTGGTGCCATCAAAGCTGTCGATCAGGGCCTCGCCCTCAGCCAGTGCGGGCACCAGGTTTTCCTGCACAACGGCTTTGAACAGCTCTTCTTTGTTGGCGAAATACAGGTAGACCGTGCCCTTGGATACCCCAGCTGCAGAGGCCACATCTTCCAGCCGCGTGGCCGCGTAGCCGCGCGCCACGAACAGGTTCAGCGCGGCGGCGACCAATTCTTGGGGGCGGGCCTCTTTGCGGCGGGTCCAGCGTTTGGAGGAAGACTCGGAATCTTGATCAGTCACGGCGGTAGGGGGTCAGTCAGTGCGCACGATCACTGACTCACAGATAACTTACTTTCCGGTCATTAATGTACGCATGCCGCAAGGGTGGGTCAAGCAGCATCGGCATTGTCAATCAGACTGGGCCTCGATTGTGCTGGTGCACAATAGCGGTTTCCGCCCCGATTTCGTTGACTTGGACAGCATGGACTGTCGACCCCACTGCGGCGCGTGCTGCATCGCGCCTTCCATCTCCAGCCCGATTCCTGGCATGCCGAACGGCAAGCCGGCAGGCGTGCGCTGCGCGCAACTGGACGAGGCCAACGGTTGTCGTATCTTCGGCCAGCCGGAACGTCCGGCGGTGTGCGGTAGTCTGCAGCCCGAGCCCGACATGTGCGGCCGCTCGGCCACCCATGCCATGCACTTTCTGACCCGACTTGAAATCGCTACCGCAGCGCACTGATTTACCATGACTGATTCCACGAAACCTGCCGCCCGCTCCAACCGCGTCCGCTGGTGGGCCGGTGCAGCCGCTGTTGCAGTGGCCATTGCCGTCACACTCGTGGCTTGCATGCCGACCGGCTGGACCGGTGACGGCTACACCTTTTCCCGCGGCCAGATGCAGGACGCGCTTGCGGGCAAGTTTCCGTTCCAGCGGCGCTTTCTCGGCTTCTTTGACGTGACATTGTCCAACCCGCAGGTGTCGCTTGACCCCGCGCGCAATCGCATTGCCATCCAGGCGGACGCTGTGGTGCAGAGCGGTCTGTTCCGTCAGCCGCTGACGGGGCCTCTGGCCGTATCCAGCGGCTTGCATTACGACTCGCCCACGCATTCGATTCGCCTGGATCAGCCCACTGTCGATCGCTTCGATTTGCAGAACGTGCCCGGCGGCATCGGCCCGCAGATCAGTTCGATCGGTTCGTTGATTGCCGGCCAACTGCTCAGCGACTACGCCGTCTACACGTTCAAGCCCGAACAGCTGAAAGTGGCTGGCATGGCCGTAGAGCCCGGTACAATCACGGTTTTGCCCGAAGGCGTGCACGTTCAGGCCAAGCGGCCCTGAGTCCTGCTGCGCGCCCAGCGCTTCATTTTCTTTTCCCTCTTTGCTTACTGCATGGATATCGCACTCGCCATCAAAGCGCTGATTCTCGGCATCGTCGAAGGTCTGACCGAGTTCCTTCCCATTTCCAGCACGGGCCATTTGATCCTCGCTGGCCAACTGCTCGATTTCAATGACGAGAAGGGCAAGATCTTCGAGATCGTGATCCAGTTCGGCGCCATCCTAGCGGTGTGCTGGGAGTTCCGTCACAAGATCATCGACGTGATCAAGGGGTTGCCGAATGACCCGCGCCAGCAGCGTTTTGCAATCAACGTGATCGTGGCGACGATTCCTGCGATCACGCTTGCGCTGATCTTCGGCAAGGCGATCAAGGCGCATCTGTTCAACCCGATCGTGGTGGCGTCGGCGTTCATCCTCGGGGGCTTCGTGATTCTGTGGGCCGAATGGCGCGAACGTCATCGCGGCGAGACGCACGATCCGCGCGCCAATGCACTGCTCGAAGCCGCCAAGGCTGGCGCGCCACGCATTGAAACGCTGGATGACCTGCGCATCTCCGATGCCATCAAGGTGGGCTTCGCGCAGTGTTTCGCGCTGATTCCGGGCACGTCGCGTTCGGGCGCGACCATCATCGGCGGCTTGCTGTTCGGGCTGTCGCGCAAGGTGGCCACGGAGTTCTCGTTCTTCCTGGCGATTCCCGTGATTTTTGGCGCGACGGTGTACGAGCTGTACAAGTCGCGCGCGCTGCTGTCGGCTGACGATCTGTCCATCTTCGCGGTCGGTTTTGTGGCCGCATTCATCTCGGCGTTCTTCTGCGTGCGCTGGCTGCTGAAGTTCATTGCCACGCATGATTTCCGCGGCTTTGCTTGGTACCGGATCATCTTCGGGGTCATCGTTCTGGTGACGGCTTATACGCACCTCATCGCCTGGCAAGCCTAAGCCACCGGCGAGCATTTCCCTTCCTCGGTGCGAGGCTTTCGCACCGTCTGCACGATCGGGCGGATTCGGACACACTGGCGGTTTCTTTAGCCAGCCGCTGACTGCCGAATCTCCCGATCATGAGTGCTCTCTTCCAGCCTTTTTCCTTGCGCGGTCTCACGCTTGAGAACCGCATCGTCATCTCGCCGATGTGCCAGTACTCGGCCGTCAACGGCCAAGCTACGGCGTGGCACCACACACATTTGGGCGGCCTGTCGCTCTCGGGGGCCGGGTTGCTGATGATCGAGGCGACCGCCGTGTCGCCGGAAGGGCGCATTACGAACGGTTGCCTGGGTTTGTGGGACGACGCGACCGAAGCCGCGCTTGAGCGCACGCTTGCTGCCATTCGCCAGAACGCGCTGGTGCCGATCGGCATGCAGATCGCGCACGCAGGCCGCAAGGCTTCAAGCGCTCGGCCCTGGGAAGGCGGTGCATTGTTGGCGCTCGATGCCGGCGGCTGGGAAACGATGGGTCCGTCCGCGTTGCCGCAGCGCCCTGAAGAGCGCGCCCCGCGCGAGATGTCCGATGCGGACCTCGCCCGCGTGCGCGACCAGTTTGTCGATACCGCGCGCCGGGCTGTGCGTTTGGGGTTATCGGCCATCGAGCTGCACGCCGCGCATGGCTATCTGTTGCACGAATTCCTGTCGCCGATCGCCAATCAGCGCACGGATGCCTACGGCGGTTCGCGTGAGAACCGCATGCGTTATCCGCTGGAGATTTTTGACGCCGTGCGCTCCGTGGTGCCGGACAACATCCCGGTTGGCGTGCGCGTGTCTGCCACCGATTGGGTGGAGGGCGGTTGGACGCCGGAAGATTCGGTGGTATTTGCGCAGGCACTGCGTGCGCGCGGCTGCGATTGGATCGATGCGTCGTCAGGCGGTGTGTCGCCGCTGCAGCAGATTCCGCTCTCTACGGGCTATCAGGTGCCGTTCGCCGAGAAGATCCGCCACGAAGCGGACATCCCCACCATCGCCGTTGGGCTCATCAACGAAGCACACGAGGCGGAGGCCATCGTTGCGCAAGGGCGTGCGGATTTGGTCGCCGTCGGCCGGGCCTTTCTCTACAACCCGCACTGGGCCTGGGCTGCGGCTGCCGAACTGGGCGCGACGGTCAAGGCGCCGCCGCAATACTGGCGCGCTTTCCCGCGCCACGCCAAGAACCTCTTCGGCGATACGCATTTCGGCGCACGCTAACGCGGGCTAGCGTGCGCGGATACGGCTAGCCGCGCTTGCGGAAGACCACGTCCCACACGCCGTGCCCGAGGCGCAGGCCGCGTTTTTCGAACTTGGTGACAGGGCGGTAGTCGGGGCGCGGCGCGAAGCCGTCGGCGGTGTTTTCCAGCGTCGGTTCGGCGGACAGCACCTCCAGCATCTGGTGAGCGTATTCCTCCCAGTCGGTCGCGCAATGCAAGTAGCCGCCGGGCTTCAGGTGGGCCGCTAGACGCGCCACGAACGGGCTTTGGATCAGGCGTCGCTTGTTGTGGCGCTTCTTGTGCCACGGGTCGGGGAAGAACACGTGGATGCCATCAAGCGTGCCTTCCGGAATCATCTGCGCCAGCACCTCCACCGCATCGTGCGAAACGATGCGGATGTTGCCGATCTCGCGTTCGCCGATCAGCTTGAGCAGTGCGCCAACGCCCGGCTCATGCACTTCCACACCGAGAAAATCGTCGTCCGGGCGCAATTGCGCGATGTGCGCGGTGGTCTCGCCCATGCCGAAGCCGATCTCGAAGATGCGCTTGGCGCCGGTGCGGCCGAAGGCGGCTTCCCAGTCGAGCGGCTCGGCAGTGTAGGGCAGTTGGAAGCGGGGCCCGAGTTCATCGATGGCGCGCTGCTGGCCGGTCGACGTGCGGCCGGCCCGGCGCACGAACGAGCGGATGCGGCGTGGGTGCCCGGTTTCCGCGCCCGTTTCGTCGCCTTCCGCGGTATTGGTGTCGTGCGATTCCGGCGTGATGTCGTCGGGGCCGGTGCCCGGTTGTTCGATGGGCTGCATGGAGATCCCGTGCCGTTTGCCCGTCGGTGGAATGAGGGGCGAGCAGGCAACAAAAAAGCCGCCGAGGGCGGCTTCAGACTATTCGGTGGAGCGGGCGATGGGAATCGAACCCACGGCTCTAGCTTGGGAAGCTAGGGTATTACCATTATACGACGCCCGCGCAGTCCATCATTTTATGCGGGGTTGTCAAACGCTGGCAAGTACCCGCAATGACAAGAGAGTGTTCGCGCTGGTGCTGCTTGATGCGCTTGTAGACGGCGACGAAGGGGTCCGTGCAAAAGTGGATCATTTATACTGACGCCCCAACGCAGCGGGACACGCCAGTGTGCACAAATTGTCGTTGGTTTGTCCGGTGCCGGAATGCGCACAAGGCCGTCGAGTCTAGGTGGGTTGCGCAAGTGTCCAGCCCTCTCCCCGGGAAGGGGGAATGTTCTGGTAACAGGCGTAGTCTGCGCCGCGTTAAGGCGCGCGACGTTCGGGCTCTGAGCCTATGAAGATGAGAGATGATCAAAGCTAAAGTCGCTGCTATCAGTACCTACCTACCGATCCCGGTTCTTGACAATGAAGAGCTGGCGGCCCTGTTTCCGGAGTGGTCGGCAGAGAAAATTCTGAACAAGACCGGTATCGCTGAGCGGCGAGTGTCCGCGCCTCATGAAACGGCCGGAGACTTGGCGTTTGGTGCGGCAGAGGTGCTATTCGCCGAGCATAGAATCGACCGGAAATCGATCGACTTTCTGCTGTTCTGCACACAATCACCGGATTACATTCTGCCGACGACGGCATGTGTCCTGCAAAGCAGGCTGGGTTTGCGTCAGGATATTGGCGCCTTGGATTTCAACCTCGGTTGCTCGGGGTTCGTGTATGGCCTCTCTCTGGCAAAGGGTTTGATTGAGGCGGGTAGCGTTCGTCGCATTCTTTTGCTGACGGCCGACACTTATACAAAATTCATCCATCCGCGTGACAAGAGCGTACGCACCATTTTCGGCGATGGCGCAGCCGCAACCTTGATCGAGGCTCACCCAAGCGAAGGTGACGCGATTGGACCGTTCATTTTTGGCACGAATGGCGAGGGCGCGGAAGACCTCATCGTCAAAACGGGCGGGGCTCGTCACGCCCGTAATGAGGCGTCTGCCGTAGAGTACGAAGATACTTCCGGCAATGTGCGCACTGAGAATCACCTGAAAATGGATGGTGCCGCGGTAATGGCCTTCACATTGAAGGCGGTACCCACATTGGTTAGGCAATTGCTGGAGACAGCAGGACTTGCGGTGGATGACCTCGATCATGTTGTCTTTCACCAAGCAAACACGTTCATCCTGGAGAGCTTGCGCAAGAAGTGCAAAATCCCAGAGGACAAGTTTGTCATTCATATGGAGCACTGTGGCAATACCGTGTCGTCAACTATCCCGATCGCACTTAGTTCGTTGCCGCAGGTGACGGGGCGTAGTCGCAGGATCATGGTGGTGGGATTCGGAGTCGGATTGTCTTGGGCCGGTACTATCATCGATTACTGACGAACTACCTTTATTGATTGGAGAGGAAATTGGAAAAGCTATACGCAGAACTGGCCGAGATTCTGGAGATCGATCCCTCGACCGTTGGCCCGCAATTGGCGCTGCACGACCACGGTTGGGATTCGCTTGCTGTGGTATCGACCATCGCGATTGTGGACGAACTGTTTAACGTGACGCTGGACGGTGCGGCGTTGGGCAAGTGCGCAACGGTTGCCGATATTGAAGCGTTGATCACTCGAGCCACGGCATGAGTAACCGGGTAGCGTCTGGTAGCGCCCACCGCCTTGACGGTGTCGCCATTCGTGGCGTGGTATCGGTGTTGCCGCGTCGTGAGATTGACAATCGACGTTTCGAAGTAGAGTTCGGAGAGGAGTCAGTTCGCGACGTCGTCAAGATGATCGGTGTGCGTAGGCGCTATTGGGTCGAAGAGGGGGTTACAGCTTCCGACTTGTGTTTTCAGGCGGCCAACACGCTGCTCACACGGTTGAACTGGGACAAATCAACGGTTGACGCCTTGGTTTTTGTCTCTCAAACGCCCGACTACCGTCTTCCCGCGACGGCGTGTGTATTACAAGGGCGTTTAGGCCTGGATATCGGTTGTGCTGCGTTCGATGTCAATTTGGGATGCTCTGGCTACACTTATGGCCTATGGCTAGCATCCAGCCTGATTAGGGCGGGTTCGCGCCGGGTGCTGCTGTTGGCCGGCGATACGATCAGCCGCACAGTGTCGCCCTCGGATCGCGCTACTGCGATGCTGTTTGGGGACGCGGGTACCGCGACAGCGATTGAGCTGGATGCGCAGGCTGAATCGAGCGTGTTTGTCGTGGGTACGGACGGTCGTGGCGCAACCAATCTCTTGATTCCTCAGGGAGCATATCGAGAGAGCAATACTAAAGATGAGCGTCTCAACGGCCGTGATCCGACCTGTCTCTTCATGGACGGAGGAGAGATATTCAACTTCACTTTGCGTTCGGTACCGCCTTTGATGGCAGATACGCTGTCCGTGGCTAAGCGCTCAATCGATGAAGTTGACGGTGTTCTTTATCACCAGGCAAATGAGTTCATGCTGAAGCATCTCGCGCGCAAGTCAAAAATTCCCGCGGAAAAATTTCATACCAACATCGACCTGTACGGCAACACGAGTTGCGCGTCAATTCCGCTGCTCATGACCACGAACCTGAGCGAGCAGCTCGCTGCATCACCCATGACTTTGCTGATGGCGGGGTTTGGAGTGGGCTACTCTTGGGGTTCCGCTTTGATGAGCGTTGGCCCGTTATCTTGCAACGAAACTGAGTTCTACGATGCTGTTTGATCGCCAAGCACTGATTGGAAAGCGTTATTTGATTACCGGTGGATCGTCAGGTATTGGTCGAGCAACTGCGGTTGCCTTGGCCGCATGCGGCGCGTCTCTGGTCGTAATGGGGCGAGACGAGACTCGTACGTGTGAGACGGTCGCGATGTTGGGCACGGATGTGCCGCATACGCCCGTCGTTGTCGATTTCCAAGATGCAGACACAACTGCCGATGCTGTCAAAGAAGCAGCGGTTGCGGTCGGTGGCGTTGATGGGGTATTTCATGGGGCGGGTCTTGAATTGCTACTTCCCATCAAGATGACGAAGCGCGCGAATCTCGACAAGATTTTTGCGTCGAGTGTTTTTCCGGCCTTCGGGATTGCCCGTGCCCTGTCGTTGAAAGGTGTGGTGAGAGAAGAGGGGGGAGCCTTTGTAATCATGTCCTCTGCCGCTGGATTGCGTGGGCAGTCGGGCATGACCGCGTATTCCGCTTCCAAGGCCGCTGTGGACGGCATGATGCGTTCGTTGGCTGTTGAGTTGGCTCCTCGCGGTATTCGCGTCAACAGCATTGCAGCCGGTGCAGTTGAGACGGCAATGCATGGGCGCTTGGCGAGCACGCTGCCTCCCGCAGCCATGGAGGCCTACGAAGCAAAGCATTTGCTGGGTTTCGGGCATGCGGACGATGTAGCTTCTGCTGCAGTGTTCTTGCTTTCACCGGCCGCGCGTTGGATTACCGGTACGACGATGGTTGTTGACGGTGGATTTACGGTGCGCTAATGAAACGCTACGTAGTTGTTGGTGGTGGCGGATTCGGCCGAGAGGTTATCTCATGGATTCGTCAGATCGCGTCGGGTGAGGCGCGAGGCGATGTTGTCGGAGTTCTAGATAGCAACCCCGCATGTCTCGATGGCTTCAACTATGATGCCCCCTACCTCGGGACACCGCAGGAGTATCGTCATGCCGATAATATTGAGCTTGTGCTCGCGGTGGGGAGTCCTGTCGCCAAGTATGCGTTGGCTGAGCAACTGCGTGCGGTAGGTGGAAAATTCGCCACAATCGTTCACCCCAGCGTAGTGATTGCTGCGACCGCCAAGCTGGGCCAAGGGGTAATCATCTGCCCGCAGTCCCTCGTCTCGGCCGATGCGCATGTAGGCGATTTCGTGACAATCAATGCGTGTTCTTCGGTTGGCCACGATGCACGTATCGGACACTACAGCACGCTTAGTGCGCATGTGGACGTCATGGGGTTTGCTGTATTGGGTGAGGCGTGCTTCCTAGGCTCGGGGGCTCGCGTTATGCCAAAGGTTACGGTTGGCAATCGATGCACCGTTGGCGTAGGCGCTATTGCTATGCGTCGGCTCCCTGATGGTATGACCTTATACACTCCGCCCTCCAAAAAAATGTAACGGACAAGCGTGTGCGCCGTTGGTTTCGCGTACATGCAATTCGTCGAGTTGCTTGTCGACAAGGCTGCATTTCGGGTCACGACTGAAGACATTTCGCCGCAGAGATACCGTGTTAGAAAATAGACTCTCCCGCCAATACTGGCACTTGGTTGCTCATAGACGTGAACTGCCGACCAACAACGACTATCTCAAGTTGAAATGGGCGGCCGGCGACCTCGTGATCTTCAACGACGGCGGTGACCTTGTCGCCTTTGACAACCTCTGCCCGCATCGAGGAACGCGTTTGTTCCTCGACGAAAGCGGCAACTCGCCTGCGCACTGTCCCTATCACGGCTGGAGCTACCGAGGCGGGAAGGTTCACGTGCCGAGTCCAGATAGATTTAAACCTTGCGATCTCTCTTCCGCGCGTTTGAATGCTTTCCAGATGGACTGGGCGGGTGATTTTCTGTTCATTGGTATCGAGCCAAAGATGTCACTGCCGGAGCAGTTGGGGGAAATCATGCCTCTGTTGGAGGACATTTCCTTCAATATTGCTGGCCGTTTCGATTTCAGCCAATACGACTACCAGTGCAATTGGCGAATCGCGCTTGAGAATGCGCTGGAGCCGTATCACATCGACCTGATTCATCCTGACTCGTTGGGAGCCCTGCAGCTGACTGATGGCGTGAACACGTTCCACGGCGTGAACTCAGTGTGGCGCGCTGAGCTTGGTGATGCACGGTTGGATAAGCGACTCAAGTCGATGAGTCGACTCTTTTCTCTGGATTTCCAGTACGAAGGTTATTTGAGTCTTTACGTTTTCCCCTATGCAATGCTGTCATCGACTTATGGATTTTCCTACTCCCTGCAGAATTTCTTTCCCGCCGCCAGTGCGGATCGCACACATTTCGCAAGTCGATTGCTAACAGCACCCCCCTTACCTGGGAAACAAACGCTCGCGGACGTATTCTTTCAGTCCACGGCTGCTGTGAATCGACAGGTGTTCGAGGAAGATCACGAAATTTGCCGTCGAGTGCCTCGAGAGGCAATCGATACGCATACCATCTTGGCGGATAATGAAGAAAAAATTCGACACTTTCGAGCCTTGATCGCCACGTCCTGATTTTTCTGGATAGGGCAAGGTGCAAGTGTTGTAGTACTCGGCACGACGCAGAGACGTGCTTTAAGGATTGGCTAATTGTCGGCTAATCGCTTCGCTTCTGATTGGACCCAGATAATCCACTGGCAAGCATTGCTATGTGCCCGTGGTCGATTCCGCAGAGCGGGCAGAAAAGTTGCCCTGGCTCTTAGGCCCGAGTCGTGCTGTAGAAGAAGCGCGTCCCCGCATTGGGCGTCTTCTCACGAATGCCGACATTGCGCATGTTGCTTGCGAGCGGTACGCATGCCGATCAGCTCCTCAATGACGAAGTGGTATGGCGGGCCGGTCAAATAGCCTATCGTCCAGATGGCTTTTCACGCCGCCGCACCATACTCCTTTTATTCTCATCCCACGCCGGGAACACCGTCGATCGCTTGACCACGCCATACGCAAAGCTTGTGTCGATAGCGGCGATGCCCGGAATGGCATGCAATTGCACGCGCACGAACTGCTCGTAGTCCTGCAGGCTTTCCACCAGCACGCGCAGCAGGTAATCCGCTTCGCCGGTCAGTACATAGCAATCGAGGATCGCGTCGATGGCGCGGATACGGTTCTCGAACGTCGAGACCACCTCCCGCGAGTGCTGCTGCAGACGAATATGCACGAATGCCGTGACCGGCAGCCCGTACGCCTCTTCATCAACGATGGCCGTGTAGCCGCGGATGATGCCCGCATCTTCCAGTAACCGCAGCCGGCGCAGGCAGGGCGAGGGCGACAGGTTGACCCGCTCCGACAGCTCCTGGTTGGTCAAGCGGCCTTCTTTCTGGAGGGCGGCAATGATCTGCCTGTCTTTCTTATCCATATGATCTTTCCGGCGTGGCAGGTTCTGCCAAAGCGGAGCGAAGTATTAGCGGAAATAGCAAGATACTACCTTTTGTGCTGGGGCATTCTGTCTCCATTCCGAAATCGAGGGTGGGGCGGCATGCGTGGTTCGACATTGACGGTGGGCGTGGGCGCGCAGGCCGGGCGAAATGCCTTCCAGGCCAGCCCGCTGATCGGGTATGCGGCGATGGTGCTGACGGTGCTGATCTGGGCCGGGTTCGCGCTGTCGATCCGGGCCATTGGCGCTTCGCCGCTGGCGCCTGCCGACGTGGCGCTCATCCGATTCGGCTTGCCGACCCTGTTGCTGTTGCCGTTCCTGCCCTCCCGCTGGCCGATGCTGCGGCGGGTCAAGCCGCTCAGCGCACTGATGGTCCTGGTAGGCGGCGGCGTGCCGTTCTTCTTCATGGCTTCGGCCGGCGGCAAGGTGACATCGGCCGCCCACGTGGCTGCGTTGATCGCGGGCACGACGCCGTTGTCGGTGGCGCTGATTGCGTATGTGGTGGACCGCCAGCGTATCGCTGCGGCACGCGGGCGGGCGATCGCGATCATCCTCGCAGGCGTGCTGCTCTTGCTGGTATCGCAATCGCACGCGTCGCACGGCGCGTTTGTCGCCGGTGCCGCATTGCTGTTGCTGGCGAGTCTGCTCTGGGGCAGCTACACGTTGGGGCTGCGCCGGGCGGGGCTTGATGCCATCGGTTGCGCATTGCTGTTGAGTGTGCCGTCTTTCTTGCTCACGGCGCTGCTGGCGGGCCTGGGCGTGGTCGACAGCCATATCGGGCACTTCACCGTGGCCAACGCCATGCCTTTCTTGCTGGCACAGGGCTTGGGGGTTGGCGTGATTTCAAGTCTGTCCTATGCACTGGCGATTCGTCATCTGGATACGCCGCGCTGTTCCGCCATTGGTTCGCTGGCGCCCGCGCTGGCCTGTCTGGGGGCTGTGCCTTTGCTCGGTGAATCGCTGACCCTGACCGTTGCATGCGGCATTGCTGTGATCACCGCTGGCGTGATCCTCGCAAACCGTGCGTAGACCATCGCATCGCCTTTCCGGAGACCACACCATGCTCGCAACTCTCGCCACCGTTGCCCCGGACCCGCTGTGGGGACTGACCGCGGCTTTCCGCGCGGACCCTCGGCCCGACAAGGTTGATCTTGTGGTGGGTGTCTACCGCGATGACACCGGGCAGACGCCGGTCATGGCCGCGGTGAAGGCCGCCGAGGAGCGCCTGGCCGCCGCCGGTGCCTCCAAGGCTTACCGTGGGCTGGCCGGCAACACCGACTTCAATGCCGGGTTGTCGACGCTGCTGCTCGGCAACGACGTGGGTCGCCTGGCACGCCAGCACACGATGCAGACCGTGGGTGGGACCGGCGCGCTCAGATTGCTCGCTGACTTCATCGCCGTGGCTTCGCCGGGTACGCGTGTCTGGGTGTCTGACCCTGGCTACGTCAACCACGTGCCCATCATGCGCGCGGCGGGGCTTGCAGTGGACCGCTACCGCTGGCGGGCCGAAGGCGGGGTGCTCGACGCGGATGCCATGTTCGCGGACCTGTGGGCTGCGCGTGCCGGCGATATCGTGCTGCTGCATGGTTGCTGCCACAACCCGACCGGCATCGACATGGGCGTCGGGGTCTGGCAAACCGTGGCGGAGCGCTGCGCGAAGCAGGGCCTGATCCCGCTGGTCGACATGGCCTATCTGGGTCTCGCCGATGGTCTGGAGCAGGACACCGCGGGCCTGCGGTTGCTCGTCGATGCGCTTGATACGGTGCTGGTGGCGGCAAGCTGCTCGAAGAGTATGGGCCTGTACTGCGAACGCACCGGCGCGGCGATGGTGATCGGCAAGAACAGCGCTGCCCTGCAGCCGGTGGGCGGCGTGCTGGAGCGCATCACACGCAGCAACTACTCGATGCCGCCTGACCACGGCGCCGCCATCGTGGCTGCCATCCTTGCCGATGTCGCATTGACGGCGTCCTGGCGTAAGGAGTTGGAGCACATGCGTCAGCGTATCGTGGGCAACCGGCACCGTCTGGATGACGCACTGGCCAGTCTGGGCGCCCCCGTTTCGCTACAGAATCTGGCGCGGCACAAGGGTATGTTTTCCATGCTGCCGTTAGATGCCGATGCCATGGAGCGTTTGCGCGCAGATCACGCCATCTATGGCACCCAGGGCGGCCGGATCAATATTGCGGGACTCGCACCGGAGCAGACCGACCGGGTTGCGGGCGCGCTCGTTGCGGTGGCGTCGGATATGACCTGTACGCTGGTCTGATCGATCTGGATGACTTTGCCTTGAACCCAGGCAACCCGCTCGCCGATTTGCTGCGCCAACGGAAGCCGGCGAGCGAGCTGCAAAGGCCGTCACGCCCCGCTTCTTCCGGCTACCAAGCACGGACGCGTGGGAATGCCGCACGCCGTGTTATCGGTGCCGCTGCCTAGCGCCGCAGCGCCATCGCCTGCATGGCCGCATCCACGAACTTCGCAGCGGCGTGTTCGCCCGCCATTGGGGCGGCAGCCTTGGCGCACGCGGCAACCACGTCGCACAGCGATTGCGGATCTTCCTTGCAGGCGCGCAGCAGCGGCATGGCGGCACCCGCAGCCGAACCGAAGTGCTGCACAGCCAAACGCATCAACTCGACCTTGACCACATTGGGCAACACGTCGGCCAACTCCGGCGGAACGGCCGACGGTGGCACAGAAAAAGTCTGGACTGGCGCCGCAGGCGGCGTGCTCGCGTCATTGGCCGCAGGCTCGTCGATGGGTGCCGCCACCGCTTGCAGGCCCAGCGTCATGCCGGTCAACGGTGGCAGTTCGTCGTAGATGAGCGACAAGGCGGCAGGTGTGCCGTCGGCTTGATCGTCAAGCAGCGGACGGTTGAAGTGGGCGATGGGGTCGAACGGTTCAGCGGCCGATGCGTTCTCACGCGAGATACCGGGCAGCACGTCGACCATGCCGGCCTGTTGTAGCCCCGCGAGCAGTTCGTCCAGATCGGGCCAGTCGCTCAGCAGTTGATGCAGTTGCCCGACCGTGCGGGCACCGTCGATGAGGATCAGCAGATGGCGCTGGCGCATCTGCATGTCGTGGCGGCGCTCGGCCAAGGCTTCACGGCCGTCCTCGGTTTTGACCAGGACGTTCGTCGTTGCAAGCATAGTGATTCCCCGTTAAGCAGCTCGCCCGGCATCTTGATGTGCCGGTGCAAGCTGTACGTTAGTCATCACATCCGGGCCGTGCCATCGTTCAATTGGCGGAGATGACAAAACGGGGAACCAACGATTGGTCTAGCTCCGCCACGATTCCAGTGCTGGCGCGGGTTCGCCGGAGGTGCCGCTGTGCTGAGCCAACGACTGGGCGTAGCTCGCATACCACGTCAGAACGTCCGGATTGGCCATTGCATCAGGGTTGGCAACGCGCTCGGGCGGCGCGCCCAGCAGCAGCTTCTTGATCGGTACTTCCATTTTCTTGCCCGAGAGCGTGCGCGGCACGCCGGGCGCCTGCACAACCACGTTGGGCACATGCCGGGCCGATAGTCCTGCCTTGATGCGCGCGTTGATCGTGCTGCGCAGCGTGTCGTCGAGCGTCGCGCCCTCGCGCAGCACGACGAACAGCGGCATAAACGATTCCCGGCCGAGAAATTCCAGGTCGACGACAAGGCTGTCGAGCACTTCGGGCAGGTCTTCCACGACGCGGTACAGCTCCGCAGTGCCCATGCGGATGCCGTGGCGGTTGATGGTGGCGTCGGACCGGCCGTAGATGACGGCGCCGCCACGCGGGGTGATCTTGATCCAGTCGCCGTGGCGCCACTGGCCGGGGTACATATCGAAGTAGCTGTCGCGGTAGCGGCTGCCATCGGTGTCGCCCCAGAAGAAAAGCGGCATTGACGGGATGGGCGCGGTGCAGACCAGTTCGCCGACCGCGTCGATGAGCGGTTGGCCGGCCTCGTCCAGGGCTTCCACACGCGAGCCCAGGTTGCGGCATTGCATCTCACCCGCATAGACGGGCAGCGTGGCGACGCCGCCCACGAAGCATCCGGCGAAGTCGGTGCCGCCGGAAATCGGATTGAGCCAGACGTCGGCCTTCACGTGGTGGTAGATCCAGTCATACGCCTCGGCCGAGAGCGGCGAACCGGTCGATCCGACCGCACGCAGTTTCGACAAGTCGAAATCGCGACCGGGCTCGATACCGGCCTTCAGGCAATTGGCGAAGAACGCCGCCCCGGCGCCGAAGAACGTTACGCCCGCATCCTGCGCGAAGCGCCACAGTGTATTGAGATCGGGCGTGCCGGGATTGCCGTCGTAAATGGCGAGCGTGACGCCGCCGAGCAGGCCGCTCGCCTGCGAATTCCACATGACCCAGCCGGTGCTGCTGTACCAGTGATAAACGTCGTCGGGACCAAGGTCGAGATGCAGCGCGCCCATCATCGTCTGCACCAGCAGCAGGCCGCCGTGGCCATGCACGATGGGCTTGGGCATGCCGGTGGTGCCGGACGAATACAGAATCCACAGCGGGTGGTCGGCAGCGACCGGTGTGATGACGAGCGGCACGTCGCTGGCCGTCAAGTCGCGCCAGTCGTGGGCGTCCGGGAAGCGCGCGCGGTTGATATCGCCGAGCAGTTGCGGCACGAGCACGAGGTGTTCGACGGTGGGCAGCGTGGCGACCATCTCCGCGATTACGTCGGTGCGGTCGAAAGCGCGTCCGCCATAGTGATAGCCGTCCACCGCGATCAGCACCTTCGGTTCGATCTGCCGGAAGCGGTCCGTGACGGCCACCTGGCCCATGTCAGGCGCGCAGACTGACCAGACGGCCCCCACGCTGGCCGCAGCGAGGAACGCGACGATGGCGTCTGGCGTGTTCGAGAGATACGCGGCAACGCGGTCGCCGGGCTCCACGCCCATCTTGCGCAGTGCATCGGCCAGAGAAGCGACGCGTTGGCGCAGTTCTCGCCATGACAGATCGGCCAGCGGCTTGGTCTCGCTGGCGTAGCGGATGGCGGTGCGGTCGGGGCTGCCGCCTTCTTCCACATGGCGCATGACCTGATCGACGTAATTGAGCTTGGCGCCGAGCAGCCACTGCGCGCCAGGCATGGTGCGGTCGCCGAGCATCCGCGTGAACGGTGTCGAGGCGCGCAGGTCGAGGTAATCCCAGACGGACGTCCAGAATGCTTCCAGCTCGGTGGTAGACCACTCCCAGAGTTGGGCGTAGTCCTCTGGCGTGGTGGCTGAGAAGCGCAGGCCGCGTTCGCGCGCAAGCCAATCGAGATAGTGGGTCAGGCGCGAACGCGCGATGAAATCAGCAGACGGCGTCCATAGCAGGGCGCCTTCCTGGATGGTGCTCATGTGTCTCCTCCGCCGGCCAGGCAAGGGGAAAGGCCGCCCGCTCTATCAATGTGGCAGGTCGGCCGATAGGGGATGGCGGTTCAGATGCCGCCCATGCACAGATACTTGAGTTCGAGATATTCGTCGATGCCGTAGACCGAACCTTCACGGCCCAGGCCCGATTGTTTGATGCCGCCAAACGGCGCCACCTCATTCGAGATGAGCCCCGTGTTGATGCCGACCATGCCGTACTCAAGCTGTTCGGCCACGCGCCAGATGCGGCCGATGTCGCGGCTGAAAAAGTACGACGCCAAGCCGAATTCGGTGTCGTTGGCCAGGCGCACGACTTCCGCCTCGTCCTGGAACTTGAAGATGGCGGAGACCGGGCCGAAGGTTTCTTCGCGCGCGATCAGCATGTCGGGCGTGGCGTCAGCCAGCACGGTGGGCTCCACGAAACGCTGCGAGCCGAAGCCCTGCATCAGCTTGCCACCGGCAGTCAGGCGTGCGCCTTTCTGCGTCGCGTCGTTGATGTGGCGCTGCACTTTCTCCACGGCCTGATCATCGATCAGCGGGCCTTGCACCACACCCGTCTCGAAGCCGTTGCCGACCTTGATGCCGCGCACCTTGACCGAGAGCTTTTCGACAAACGCGTCGTACACCGAGGCATGCACATAGAAGCGGTTCGTACACACACAGGTCTGGCCCGCGTTGCGGTATTTCGACTGCACTGCGCCTTCCACGGCAGCATCGATGTCGGCGTCGTCGAACACGATGAACGGCGCATGGCCGCCCAGCTCCAGCGCGACCTTCTTCACCGTCGGCGAGCACTGCTGCATCAGGATGCGGCCCACCGGCGTCGAGCCCGTGAACGACAGATGCCGCACGATCGGCGATTCGCACAGGGCTTTACCGATGGCGATTGACCGGTCCGCGTCGCCCGTCACCACGTTGACCACGCCCTTGGGAATGCCCGCGCGGTGCGCCAGTTCGGCCATCGCCAGCGCAGACAGCGGCGTCTGTTCAGCCGGCTTGATGACGATGGTGCAACCTGCCGCCATGGCCGGCGCAACCTTGCGGGTGATCATCGCCAGCGGGAAGTTCCACGGCGTGATGGACGCGCACACGCCCACCGGCTGCTTGAGCACGACCATGCGCTTGTCGCGCCAGGTGCTGGCCATCACGTCGCCCGAGACGCGCTTGGCCTCTTCGGCAAACCATTCGATGAACGATGCCCCGTAGACGATCTCGCCCTTGGCTTCGGCCAGCGGCTTGCCTTGCTCTGCCGTCATGAGGGCGGCGAGGTCGTCGGCATTGGCGATCAGCAGGTCGAACCAGCGGCGCATCAGCGCTGCGCGCTCCTTGCCAGTCAGCTCGCGCCACGCAGGCCACGCCGCGTTGGCCGCGTCGATCGCGCGCAGCGTTTCTGCATGCCCGAGGTTGGCGACGTCGGTCAGGTGTGCGTTGGTCGCAGGGTCGTGGACGGGGAAGGTCGCGCCGTCGGCGGCGCCAACCCAGGCGCCGTCCACATAGGACTGTGTCTTGACGAGGGTGCGGTCTTTGATGCGCTCCAGCGCGTTGGCGGCGGTGCGGGATGAGTCGAGTGCTTCGGCCATGGCGTTCTCCATAAGGAAGGCGGACCCAGTAGACAAAAAGGGCCCGCCTTTTAGATGCAGCAGTCGCTTAACTTGCTAAGAATAACCGAACGATCGTTCGCTCGCAGACTGAGCCGCCAGGCCTTGTGGTTATTGGAAGAGCGTGTCCCACATGGTGTCGACCTTAGCCTTGACGGCGGCATCCATGACGATGGGCTGGCCCCATTCGCGGGTGGTTTCGCCCGGCCACTTGTTGGTGGCATCAATGCCCATCTTGGAACCCAGCCCAGACACGGGGGATGCGAAGTCGAGATAGTCGATGGGCGTGTTCTCGACCATGACCGTATCGCGCGCCGGGTCGACACGCGTAGTGATCGCCCAGATCACTTCCTTCCAGTCGCGCAGGTTCACATCGTCGTCCACCACCACGATGAACTTCGTATACATGAACTGCCGCAGGAAGCTCCACACGCCGAACATCACGCGTTTGGCGTGGCCGGCGTATTGCTTCTTCATGCTGACCAGCGCCATGCGGTAGCTGCAGCCCTCGGGCGGCAGATAGAAATCGGCAATCTCCGGAAACTGCTTCTGCAGCAACGGCACGAACACTTCATTGAGCGCCACGCCAAGCACGGCCGGCTCGTCGGGCGGCTTGCCTGTATACGTAGAGTGATAAATCGGGTCGCGGCGCATCGTAATGCGCTCGACCGTGAACACCGGAAACCAGTCCTGCTCGTTGTAATAGCCGGTGTGATCGCCGAAGGGGCCTTCGAGTGCGTGCTGATAGCCGCTCGGGTGTGTCGGGTCGGGCTGGATATGACCTTCGAGGATGATCTCGGCGCCAGCCGGGACTTGCAGTTGTGCCTGCGCGAGCGAGGGTGTCAGGCATGTCGCAAGCTCGGTCCGACTGCCACGCAGCAGACCTGCGAACTGGTATTCAGATAACGTGTCCGGCACCGGCGTCACCGCGCCGAGAATGGTGGCCGGGTCGGCACCCAGCGCAACGGCAATTGGAAACGGCTGGCCCGGATTGGCGATGGCGTGTTCGCGGAAGTCCAGCGCGCCGCCCCGGTGCGCCAGCCAACGCATGATGACCTGGTTGCGACTGATGACCTGCTGTCGATAGATGCCAAGGTTCTGCCGCTTCTTGTGCGGCCCGCGCGTGATGACCAGTCCCCATGTGACGAGCGGTGCCGCATCGCCCGGCCAGCATGTCTGTACGGGAATGCGCGCGAGGTCGACGTCATTCCCTTCCCACACGATCTCCTGGCACGCTGGCGAAGACACCTTGCGGGGCGCCATGTCCCACACGGCCTTGGCCATCGTCCACAGCTTGCCGGCTTCACGCAGACCGCGCGGCGGTTCGGGTTCTTTCAATGCCGAGAGCAGGCGCCCCACGTCACGCAGTTCATCGAGTGACTCCGCACCCATGCCCAGCGCCACACGGCGCGTGGTGCCGAACAGGTTCGCGAGCACCGGCATGTCGTACTTCTGTGTGCCATCCACCGGCTGCTCGAAGACCACCGCTGGGCCTTCGGCGCGCAGCAGGCGGTCACAGACTTCGGTCATTTCCAGGCGCGGCGATACCGGTTGGCGCACGCGGCGCAGTTCGCCCGTGCGTTCGAGCTGGGCGAGAAAGTCACGTAAGTCCCTGTATTGCATGGAGATTTTGTAACCAAAGGTAAGGTGGGTCGCCTACAACGTGGAGGGGCCGGCCCTCCGAACGGTCGTCCGGGAGACATTTTTTTGGTGTAGGCAGGGTGGCCGCGATTGTACGGCCAAAACCCCACGGCCCCCTGATGACAGAACGCATCGCAGGTCAGCTAGTCCCAACAACACTGGTTGGATCATAACTTTTAGATATGAAAACTTACTTCTTTATGATTGACTTGGAATAACGCGCTTCCTACAATCCAATCCGATCTGGTAATTGTTGCAATGCAACATGTTTTCGGCTAATGCCTTCGCCCAACTCTCCGACGTATGAGGGGCGACACCAGAGCACATCAGCATCGCTGCGGGACGTGACCTCCCCAAGGACACGGCCCGCATTTCTCTGGGCACTAGGGGAGTGCCCCCAACAGATGCCGGCTGACTGCAACAGCGCGGCATCCTTACTAAAAACCGTTGCGACACGAAACGCACGGCGCCATGCAAAAGAAAGGCGTCTACCGGATCAGCGCAGCGGACGGAGGTAAGTATGAACGGTTGGAAAACCCTTCATTCTTCCGGGATCGGATCGGCGCTGCAACGCCGGCTCGTAGCCCCGGTTGGCCGCCGCCTCGCGCGTGCAGGTCAAGTTGCGCTGCCTCGTAAGCTGCGCATGGAGTTGAACGCAGGGGGCGCTGCCGCGTCCCGCAATGAGTTGCATCCTGGCGTGCTGCTGGTGTTCCGCAGCGGGCATGTCGTGCTCAATAGCATCGGCTTGCTGGCTGTGGCCGCTGCAGTCGCGCTCTCGCTCAACAGCGAGTGGCGTGCCACGGTCGCTCAACGCGTGCTGCATTTCACGCCGGGTGTCGACACCAGTGTCGCCTCGGCCAATCCGTCACCCGCGATTGCGGCTGGCGTGCAGCCGGTAGCTTTTGCGCCGACTGCGCCGTCTGCCGGTACGGGCGCCGCCCAGGCTGTGGCCCCTGCTACGGCCCAAGGCGGCACGGTGGCGGCTGCCGGTTGGGACACGCTATCCAAGGTGCCGTCCGTGGCCGAGTTGGCCGCGCAGATTCCGAACACGCAAGTCGTCCGCGACGCGCGTGAGTCGGCAACCGCCGGTACCCCGCGAGAGCAGGCTGCCGTGGCGGAGTACATTGCCCGCAAGTACCGCGTGGCGGCCACTGCCACGGGCCAGCTGGTGAAGGCGGCCTATCAGACCGGCAAGGAAGTCGGCCTGGATCCGTTGCTCATCCTCGGCGTGATGGCGATCGAGTCCAGCTTTAACCCGTTCGCCGAAAGCGGTATGGGTGCGCAGGGCCTGATGCAGGTCATGACCAAGGTCCACCAGGACAAGTACGAGGTGATGGGTGGCGTTGGTGCCGCGCTCAACCCGTACGCCAACATCAAGGTCGGTGCGCTCGTGCTGAAGGATTGCATCGCGCGTGCAGGTTCGATCGAGGGCGGCCTGAAGCTGTATGTCGGTGCGGTCACACAAGGCGACGGCGGCTACGGCGGCAAGGTGCTGCAAGAGCGTTCGCGCCTGCGCATGGTGGCTACCGGCCACCGTTCGCCGATGACGGCGGCGTCGGAGCGCGAATCGGCGAAGCCGGTCGCAGCGGCAACGCCTGTGACGCAAGCCGAGGCGAAGACGCAAGCCGCCAAGGCGGCCGACAAGCAACCGGCTACAGGTCAGCAGGAAGAGGCGCGTCTGGATGACAAGTCCCAAGGCCAGGCCTGATTGACTTGCTTGGCTGCGCTATATAAGAAAGGCCGTCCTTCGGGACGGCCTTTTTGCTTGGACGAGGCGCGGAGATCGTTTTACCGTCCGAACAGCTTGCCCAACCTCGCGACGGCTTCTTCCAGATGTGCCATCGATGTTGCGTACGACAGTCGGATGTAGTGCTGGGCCGTGTGCGGACCAAAATCAAGCCCAGGCACCAGCACTACGCCGGCGTCATGCAGCATCGACTGGGTGAGGGCATCGGCATTGGAAGCGTGCGGGTGGTTTACGCCACGGCAATCGGCGTAGACATAGAACGCCCCATCCGGCTTGACCGGTACCTTGAAGCCAAGCGACTCCAGCGCCGGCACGATGAAATCGCGGCGGCGACGGAATTCGGCCTTGCGTGCCTCGTAGATCGCCAGCGCTTCCGGTTCAAAGCACGCGAGCGCGGCATACTGCGCCACCGCCGACGCGCAGATGAACAGGTTTTGCGCGACTTTCTCGAACTCTGGCACCAGTTCGGCGGGCGCTACCAGCCAGCCAAGGCGCCAGCCGGTCATATTGAAGTACTTGGAAAAGCTGTTGATCGTGACGACATCGTCGCCGAACGACAGTGCTGAAACGGGCGCCTGATCGTACGAGAGGCCTTGGTAAATCTCGTCGACGATCGAAAATCCGCCTCGCGCGCGTACCGTCTGCACGATCCGCTGCAGCTCGTCCGGCAGGATCGACGTGCCGGTCGGGTTGGATGGGGAGGCCAGCAACACGCCCTGCGTACGTTCCCCCCAGTGAGCTTCGACCTGCGCGGCCGTCAATTGGAAGCGTTCTTCCGGCCCCGATGGCACCAGCTTTGCCTCGCCATTGAAGGCCGCCACGAAGTGACGGTTGCACGGATAGCTCGGATCGGGCATCAGGACTTCGCCGCCAACCTCCACCAACACCGCACACGCCAGCAGCAGCGCTGCCGACGCGCCCGCCGTGACAATGATGCGCTCGGGCGCAATGTCGAGGCCGTAAGTGGTCTGGTAGTAGCGGGCGATGGCTTGGCGCAGTGGGCGGATGCCCAATGCGCCGGTGTACTGCGTGACGCCACGTCGCATGGCGTCGGCGGCGGCTTGCACGACGGGCTCGGCGGCGGTGAAGTCCGGCTCGCCGATGCCCATGTGAATGATGCTGCGTCCGGCCAGCTCCAGCTCGCGGGCCTGCTTGGCCAGCTCCATCACGTGAAAGGCGCGGATATTGGCCAGCCGGGCGGCTGTCTGCAGGCGGTGGGCGTCCATCTTGAAGCGAAGCGAAAGGGTAAAGCGAAGAGCAGACGCCGAATTACCGGCGGGCAGCGACCTCGACAGCGCGCACCTGGGCGGCCAGCTTGTCCAGCACGCCGTTGACGTACTTGTAGCCTTCCACGCCACCGAAGGTCTTGGTCAGTTCAACCGCCTCGTTGATCACGACCTTGTACGGGATGTCCACGCAGTGCACTAGCTCGTACGCGCCGACCAGCAGGGCGGCACGTTCGACCGGTGACAACTCGGCAACCGGGCGATCCAGGTACGGCGTGAACGCCTCGGTCAGCGTGGTTTCTTCGCGGATGGCGCCGTGCAGCAGCGCGTCGAAGTGCGCGCGGTCGGCCTTGTTGAAGCCTTGCGCATCCTGCAGATGCGCCTCGACCACGCCGGGGTCGTTGCGATTGAGCAGCCATTGATACAGACCTTGCAGCGCCAGTTCGCGCGCACGGCGGCGCGCGCTCTTGGCGGGCGCCTTGGTCTTGGCTTGGGAATTGTCTTGCGTCATGGGAAAAGCCTTTGCGCGAGGAAGCGCTTATTCATTCTCGCCGTCGTCGTCCTGGCCGTGATCCTGCAGACCGTCGAGGTCGTTGGTCAGGTTGGCCATTTCGACGGCGGTACGGGCGCAGTCGCGACCTTTCTCGCGGGTGCGGGCGTGGGCCTGTGCATCGGTGTCGGTGGTCAGGATGCCGTTGGCGATGGCGATGTTGAAGTCGAGGCCCACGCGCGTGATGCCGGCGCCCGATTCATTGGACACCAGCTCGAAGTGGTACGTCTCGCCGCGGATGACTGCGCCCAGCGCGATCAGGGCGTCGAACTGGCCCGATTCGGCCATCTTTTGCAGCGCCAGCGGGGCTTCCAGCGCGCCGGGCACGGTCACGAGCAGCACGTCTTCGCCCGCCACGCCGAGTTGTTCGAGTTCAGCGACGCAGGCCTCGCGCAGCGCTTCGCACACGGGCTCGTTGAAACGCGCCTGGACGATGCCGATGCGCAGGCCTTCGCCGTTGAGATTGGTCGGGTAGAAGCCGTGGTCCATGGTGTATTCCGGTTGGGGTTGCCGGTTAGGCAACGTCAAAAAAGAAAGTCGGCGCGGCAGTCTAGGCTGCCGGCGGAAAAATCAATGCGTGGCGGCGGACGAAGTGGAAGTGACGTCGGGCGCATCCGCCATCGATTGGTACGCCGTCACCTCCAGATCGTAGCCGACCATGCTCGGCAGCTTGAGTGGCGAGGCCAGCACACGCATCTTGCCGACGCCCACCTCCTTCAGGATCTGCGCGCCGATACCGTAAATGCGCGGATCGGGTTTGGTGCGCGGGCGCTCGTGCGGCGCGTCCAGCGCGGAGAACTGGGTGAACAGCCGGTCCGCCGAATCGCCGCAATTGAGCAGCACGACCACGCCGGTCGGGGCAGCCTGGACGGCGCGCAGGGCAGCGGGCACGCTCCACGAGTGCGTCGTGCGCTGGCACTCGAGCAGGTCGAGCACCGAGAGGGGCTCATGCACGCGCACCAGCGTTTCGGTGTCCGGTGTCGGCGTGCCCTTGACCAGCGCCAGATGGGCGCGGCCGGCCGCCCGATCGCGGAAGGCGACGGCGTGGAATGTGCCGAACTGCGTCTCCATCGTGCGCTCGCCGACGCGCTCGACGATGCTCTCAGTGCGGCTGCGGTATTGGATCATGTCGGCAATCGTGCCGATCTTCAGGCCGTGTTTCTTGGCGAATTCCACGAGGTCCGGCAAGCGCGCCATGGTGCCGTCGTCCTTCAGGATCTCGCAGATTACGGCGGCGGGTGTCAGGCCAGCCATCGCGGTCAGGTCGCAACCGGCTTCGGTGTGGCCGGCGCGCATCAGCACGCCGCCCTTCTGGGCTCGCAGCGGGAAGATGTGGCCCGGATTCACCAAGTCAGACGGTTTCGCGTTCTTGGCGGCGGCCACCTGAATGGTGCGTGCGCGGTCGGCGGCGGAAATACCGGTGGTTACGCCTTCAGCCGCTTCGATCGATACGGTGAAATTGGTGCCGAACTGCGTACCGTTGCGGCTGGCCATCATTGGCAGGTCGAGCTGGTCGCAATGCTCTTCGGTGAGCGTCAGGCACACTAGGCCGCGCGCGTGCGTGACCATGAAGTTGATGGCTTCCGGCGTGACGAAATCGCTCGCCAGGATCAGGTCGCCTTCGTTCTCACGGTCTTCCTCGTCGACCAGGATGACCATCCGGCCGGCGCGGATTTCGGCAATGATTTCTTCGACTGTGGCGATCGACATGGCGTAGCAGGGGTGCGCGCCGCTGACCAACTCCCGCAAATTCGTAATTTCGGGGGCCATGCGACTGCGTAAATGGGAAGCCGGCTATTGTACGCCAAGGGTACGCCAAGGTGGCCCCAAGCCAGTGGGGTCAGCGGTTCAGGCGGCTGCCAGAGGCTGGGTGCCCACGGGCAGGCCGATGGCGGCGTGGGTCAGCATGCGTTCCACGTAGCGGGCGATCAGGTCGATCTCCAGGTTGACCTGGCTGCCGGCCTTCAAGTGCTTGAGCGTGGTGACCGCCACGGTGTGCGGGATCAGATTGATCGAGAACTCGCAGCCGTCGGCGTCGTCCCGGACGGTATTGACCGTGAGCGACACGCCGTTGACCACCACGGAGCCCTTGTAGGCGAGATATTTGCCCAGCTCCGCCGGCGCCCGCACACGCAGTTCGTGCGATTCGTTGACGGGCGCGAAATGCGTGACCGTGCCCAGGCCGTCCACGTGGCCGGATACGAGGTGCCCGCCGATGTGGTCGGCCAGGCGCAGGGCCTTCTCCAGATTCACCTCGCCCGGACGTTCCAGCCCGACCGTCTTGGACAGCGATTCGCGCGACACATCCACGTCGAAGCGGCTGTCAGTTTTGGCGACAACCGTCATGCACGCACCCTGGATAGCGATCGAATCGCCCAACGCCACGTCCGCCAGCGGCAGGCCGCCCGAGTCGATGGACAGGCGCACGCCTGCATCGGCGTTGTCGCCAAGCGGCGAGACGGTTTCAATGCGGCCAACTGCGGCGACGATTCCGGTGAACATGAGCAATCAATCCGTGGGGTTGCGGCGCGCCAGGATGCGGAGGTCGCCCCCGATGCGCGAGATGTCGTGAAAGAAGAATTCGGCCGCGCCTTCCAGCGTTTGCAGCGGCCCCATATTGAACATGCCCTGGCCCGAGCCGAGCACCTTGGGCGCAAGGTAGACGAGGATCTCGTCAACCAGCCCTTCGCGCAGCAGCGAGCCGTTGAGCTTGAAGCCGGCCTCGACGTGCAGCTCGTTGATCTCGCGGCGGCCCAGTTCGCGCAGGACTGCGGCCAGGTCGACCTTTCCATCAGCGTTGGGCAGGAGGATGACCTCCGCGCCGCGCTCGCTCAACGCGCGCATGCGGCCGGCTTCGGGCTGGGCGGCAAAAATCAACGTCGGCTCGTGGTGCCCATCTGTGGTGAGGATGTGGGCGTCGAGCGGCACGTCCAGTGCCGAGTCGATCAATACGCGGCGCGGCTGGCGCGGCGTATTGACGGCGCGCACGGTCAGTCGCGGATTGTCTTCGCGCACCGTGCCGATGCCGGTGAGGATGGCACAGGCGCGTGCGCGCCAGCGGTGGCCGTCGTTGCGCGCTTCGGTTTCGGTAATCCACTGGCTGATGCCGTTGTCCAGCGCGGTGCGGCCGTCCAACGATGCACCGACCTTCACGCGTACCCACGGCGTGCCGCGCGTCATGCGTGAAACGAAGCCGATGTTCAGCTCACGCGCTTCGCGCTCGAGCAGTCCGCAACGCACGTCGACGCCGGCATCGCGCAGCTTCTGCAAGCCGCGTCCGGAGACGGCGGGGTTCGGATCTTCCATGGCCGCGACCACGCGGGCAATACCGGCCTCGACCAGCCGGTCCGCGCAGGGCGGGGTGCGGCCAAAGTGGCTGCAGGGCTCCAGCGTCACATACGCGGTGGCGCCGCGCACGTCCTGGCCGCGCGACTGGGCATCCTTGATGGCCTGGATTTCAGCGTGGTCCTGGCCGGCGGGTTGCGTATGGCCCTCGCCGATGACGGTGTCGTCACGCACGATCACGCATCCGACGCGCGGGTTAGGCGTGGTGGTGAACAAGCCTTTCTCGGCCAGCGCCAGGGCGCGCTGCATCATGGCGTGGTCGAAGTCGGAGAACATGGGCAAAAAACGGGGAGTATGAATTAATCGTCGTTAGTCGAGGCGCCAGTGCCGCACGTTTTGGTGTCCTGGGCCGGATCGCAGATGCGGGCGCGGCCTGCTGAGCTGATGCGGACTCGCCGTACATGTGCTCCGCATCGGATGGTTAGCGTGCCGTATAGCTGGCTGCCGTTGCGCTGTCGCGAGTATCCCACAGGTGCATACGAGAGGGTGCCAACGTCGCGCTGTGACGGCGTGAACGCAAATTCGACCGGCGGCACCACCGGAGGCGATACGCGCATCAAGATATCTTCGGTGCCCGGCTCCAGAGGCGTCGCCTGGGTCTGCGGCGAGGGCGTCATATACAACGCCCATCCCGACGACCAACCCTGCTGAGCGCTGAGCGGACCGAGGTGGATCCACATACGCTGATTGCGCGACATAGTCTGCGCCAGCGAGATGGCGCTGACAAAGCGGTCGGCCATAACAACGACGGTCTCGCGTTGCCACCAGTTCAGGCCGGTGGGCCCGGCGAACACCGCCAGGATCGCCATGACGCTCAGGACGACTACAAGCTCAGCGAGCGTGAAGCCCGCCCGCAGACGGGCCGCTTTCATGGCCAGCATGCATGCGATGCAGGTTGACGCGCGTTGCCGATCTGCGTGAACCGTTCGCCGGTGCTGCGCAGGATGAGCGAGCCGCACCCCGTGCCCGGGTGCACCGGCTGGGCCACGACTTCAACGCAATGTACGAGAGCGCGGCCTTCGCAAGGATTAGTGATCAAGTGATAACCGGAGATGTGGTTCGGAACGCTTGCCGATGCGGAGCTGTCGCCTGTGCGCGCGTACTGGCGCTCCCATTCCACCATGGTCGAGACCAGCGCCGCTTGCACTGCAGCCCGCTGCGCGCGCTCATGGTGTCTTGACCAGGTTTGTATGGCAGCGCTGGTCAACAACGCGGCGATAGCCAATGCAATCGTGAGTTCGACAAGGGTGAATGCGGCATGGCGACACCTCATCGCAGGCCTTCCTCGATCAGCTCACGCCAGCTCAAGCGGCCGAGCATGAGTGTCTGCACTTGGGTGTCGATTGCGCCTTGTTGGGTGCTTGTGGTGTAGACGCGTTGTGTCACCGTTCCATTGGGACGAATGATGGGCGATGCACCTTCGATGGTTGCCTGAGCCGTGGGCGTACGGCTCGGTATTTTTGGGCGGAAGACGGTTTGCAGCACGATGCTGACGGCGGGGTCGGTGCCAAATCCTGCTGCCGTGAGGCGATACAAACGAGGGGCTGTCGTTTCATCGGTATGGGTTGCGTGGCTGGGCCATCGATCTGGAATCCGCTCGATGACGTACCGCGCAGTGCGTCTGGCAATGCGCTTGCTACCCGGGAGGCGCGTGTCGATCTCTACGGCGAGGGTGGTCGTATCCAGCAGTCGCGCCAACGTCCAGAGCGATTGGCCGGGCTGCGGCTGACATAGTCCGAGCGAGACACCGCTGCCGCACGTGCCGGCCAAGAAGCCGCGTCCCGAAACCGGATCGAGAGCGGCGATACGTTCGAGCGGCACGGCCGCTATACATTCGAGATTCGTTGGCGTTTCGGTGGCGACGGACAGTTCGCACTCCGCCGCATTCAGCGCCATTTCGGCAGCGTATTTGGCCAAGGCGCGATCGGCGATGAGAGACGTGCGATGCCGCTGATCCAACACCAGATGGAAGGTCGCCATGGTCAGCAGGCTGAGCAACGCCACTGCAGGCATCACGATCATCATCGAAAAGCCACGCGCTTTGGCCCTGTCGCTCAACATACGTCCACATCGCAGGCGAGCGGATTGCGTAAGTGCACCGTTGCCGTGAAGACGGCACGATGGCGGTGGGGTTGGGTGGGCGTGAACTGCAAGTCTTGCGCGTTGGCGCCTTCCACTCGCTGGAGGTTGGGAAATAGCGCAAGTGTTGACGTGGTCTTGTTGGCTGAACTGGGCGAGTTGTAGTCGCCGCGGACGACCAGCACGATGTGCACGGCTTGAACCTGGCGCCATTGCTCGGCGGTGAGCGAGCGCGCAGACAGTGTCGTGGCGGCCGTGCCGCCAGCGGTCCGAACCACATATAGAAGCTGCATTGTTTCGACGCCGCGGACCATGCCATTAGATGTCCAACCGCCTGCCACAGTCTGACCGTCTTGATGCCTTCGCGAGCGGCACATCAGCTGCGGTTCTTGATCCGGAGCTCGGCTGAGGTAGAGCAGCATGTATCCCGCACGCTGCTCCTCGCTGCCGTTTTGGACACGCTCAGCTACGCCGTAGCCGGAGCAGTCGACAATGCTCTGATCAGTTCGGTCTGGCTTGGTCTGCATGCTGCGACCGGCAAAGCGCACCAGCAGCGCGTCGCTTCCTTGGATGTCGCTGCTATTGCACTCCAGAGCCTCCGCTTCTCGAGGGGCGCAACTGTCCGCACCTTGGATCGAGAGTGCTGCCTTGGCGTCTGGCCATCGGCGCTCCTGCGATACCGCCGGTGTATCGGTTACCCAGCCTGCATGCTGCAGTGCCGTTGTCAGTAGTTCCAGCGCTTGCGTGCCGCGACTTTCGATCAGGGCATCATCGGCAACGCGCTGGTAGCTTGCTCGCGCAAGGAGTGTGAGTTGCAGAGCGATACCCAGCACGATCAACCCTACCAGCATGCCAATCAGCAACTCCACCAGCGTCGCACCACGCCGAGCATGCGAGAGCTGCCGCATGTCAGCGCCCGCTTGCGGATTCGACTCGGTCGTTTTGCGTTCGGACGTCGGTCAATAGTTGACGCAGGCTTTGGCTCGTAGCCTCCATCTGCTCAAGTGCAGACAGGGTGCCCGCAGCGCACAGGGACAATACGGCCAGAGCGACGAGGGATTCGAGGAGGATGGCGCCGTGTTGGCGCTTGGCGTGATGGTGGACGGGCATGAGTCAACTGACACTTGGAGTTGCTCAAGTTAGTGTGGATTTGGCCGTATAACTGTCATATCTGGTCAATACCCTCCTGAGGAATCGCCTGCGCGGTATCCCGTGATGTGGCGGACCGTTGGTTTTTCACCAACGTGAGCCTTCCCAAGTCTTTGGTTGAAGGAGGGGGTTGTTGACACTTTTTGACTAATTCCCCACTATTCCAGAGATGCATCTGCCTGGGCTTTTTTTGTCATGCAGATGATCGCGTTCACGGGGGTCGGACGTGAGCCATCGTAGAAAAACTCAAATTAGCTTCAAATCGGCAGCGTGCGAAATCGATTGCGTCGCGGTTGCCGCATAAAACAATAGTCGGGGGTTCGAGTCATGCTTAACGGGATTTCGTCCATTGGGCGGTGCGGGTTTCTAGTCAGTCGTTTCTTGCGCTGACATGGCGGCAGCGGTCCGCAATTCCCTCACCGCGCATCAACTTCAATCGTCACGCAACCGTTGGTGTGAATACCGGGCGGAGCGGCGTGGCGACGCTGTCGGCGTTCGCGCCGAGAACGCGTTGTGTCACAGTCAAATCGATACAGATATGTCGTACCCGAATGGGGAAAGCGGCGGGCGAGGGCGTGCCGGTTGCATTCGTTCGAGCCGCATCCGCGGCATCTCGCTGGTTGAGTTGATGGTGACGCTGGCGATCGTGGCTGTTCTCGCGGTCATTGCGACGCCGTCGTATGTCGGATTGACACAGCGCACGCGGTTGCAGGCAGAAGCCAATTCTTTGGTGAATGATCTGCAATTTGCCCGCAGCGAGGCGATCAAGCGTGGACAGCCGGTCAGTCTTTGTCCCTCGTCTAACGGTACGGCGTGCAATACGACAAGTACGAGCAATTGGGAGACTGGCTGGATTGTCTTCAATGACGTCAATGGCTCGGGTACGACCGACTCCGCCAGCGATGTGCCGCTACGCGTGCGTGCCGCCCTTCCTAATGGCGATACGTTCAGACCCAGTCCGGCGGCTTCGGCGGTGACATATAACCGCGATGGCTTCGCGTCCAATTTGGCCAATGGCACCGTCACGATGACGTTGCACACCGCGGCGCCTGTCAATGACAGCGCGACGCGTTGCGTGGCAATCAACATGGTCGGTCGGCAAGTGGTACAGACCAAGGGGACCGGCTCATGCAGCTGAGTATGAAGTGCCGCACAGCCGCCGGATTCTCGCTCATCGAGGCGTTGATCACCATGGTAGTGGTCGGCGTGGGCCTGTTGGGTTTGGCGAAAATTCAGGCGGCAGCGGTGGGCAATACGCAGATATCGCGTGTGCGTTCGCTGGTGGCCCTGCAGACCGAAAGCTTGGCTGCGGCCATGCACGGGAATAGCACATTCTGGGCTGCAGGTGGCACCGCTCCAGCGACGTTTAGTGTGACCGGCACGACTATTACGGATAGTTCGAATGTCTTGAATCAGACGCTGACCACTGGCGCCTGTCTTTCCGGAAAGTCTTGCACGCCGGCTCAGTTGGCTGCTTACGATGTACAGCAATGGGCCAGCACGATGAACGCGAACTTCCCCGGCTATTCCGCCACGGTTAACTGTACGACCGCAACGGGTGTGCCGGTGAGCTGCAACATCACAGTGAACTGGAATGAGAAATACGTTGCAGTCAACAGCACGACGGCTGCGTCTGGGGTGACCACGGCATCCACCCAGAGCTTTACGGTCTACGTCCAGCCATGAGTGCCAATTCCATGACTCTGCGGAGGCGATCGGCACGCAATCAGGCCGGTACAAGCCTGGTTGAGATCCTGATCGCCATGGTGATCGCGCTGTTCATCATGAGCGGCGTGGTGGTGGTATTCGTCAATATGCAGAAGACCTTCACCAGCCAGGATCAGCTTGCACAGTTGCAAGACAATGAACGGCTAGCGCTGACCATCTTTACCAATGTTGTACAGCAGGCAGGGTATTTCCCCAACCCAACAGTCAACACGGCCCTGTCGGCATTCCCGGCCACTGGCTCGCTGGCTGCCGGCCAGGTAATTTCCGGTACCTCGGGTGCGACGGCGGGCACCGATACGGTGACAACGCAGTTTGCGACTGCCAGCGGTGACGGCACCATGAATTGCCTAGGGCAGACCAACACGAGTGGTGCCCAGCAGGTCTACATCAACACATTGTCCGTCAATGCAAACAACGAATTGCAGTGTGCGATGACGCTCGTGTCCAGTGGTGTAACAACCACGGTACCGCTTGTGAGTGGGGTCACTGGACTGAGCGTGCTGTATGGCACCGATACCAACAGCAACGGCTATGACGACTCTTATCTGACGGCCGCGCAGGTGGCAGCGTCGGGCTATTGGTCGCAAGTCCATACCGTTCAAGTCACCCTCACGTTCACCACACAGTTTGGTAACCAAGTTGGGCAGGCACAGAGCACAACGTGGGTGCAGAACATCAGCCTGAAGAACCAGTCATGAGCACCACCATGCGTTTTTCCAAGCTGCCAAGTCGCGCTGAGCGCGGGTACACCCTTGTTGTTGGATTACTGTTGCTGGTTGTTCTCACGCTGTTTGCTATTGGCATGTTTCGTAGCTTTGGCCTGCAAGAGAAGATTGCGGCAAACACGCGGGATAAGCAGCGTGCGCTCGAGGCTGCACAGAGCGCCCTTCAGTACGGCGAATGGTGGTTGGGACAGGGCAACGGATCCACCGGCATCGCCTGCTCGGGCGTTAACAACGGCAATACGCTCACGAATATGCGGGTATGCAACACCGCCTTGGCGACTCCTTCTACTTTGCCATGGGGCGTGGGGTCAACCTATCTGCCGCCTTCCATGACGGCGAATGGCGGTGGAGGCATGGCCGGTGCGAGTTCTCCGGCGGGGGATATCAACTACGCGGGTGTCCCAGGCCTGTACATCAACTACATCGGTATGAGCCCGAACGGGCTCGCACAGCTTTACCAAGTCACCGCCTATGGCTTTGGCGGTGATGCAACGACAGCAGCAGTGGTGCAGAGCACCTATCGCATTAGTTCTGGCGCCAAAGATCTGGGACAACAGTGATGAAAACAATTCAACGGGTGGGTTTGCTGGCAACCGCTGCGCTACTGCCGGGGGTTGCCAGGGCGCAGTTGGTGATCAGCGACACGCTGACGGGGGCGTCATCTTCGTACAAGTGGCAGGCGCTGAACGGCGCATGCCTGACTGCGGGCAACGGTACAGGCACGATTCCGGCCTGTTCGGGCCTCAGTTACTACAGCGGTAAGACGCTTGTGGGTGGTGTCACGGGTACGCTTCCTGACGCGGTGGGTTCTGGGGCTCTGCGTCTGACCAATGGTGATACAACCACCGGTAGCAACGGTAATAACCAGACGGGCGCTGTCGTTTCGAACTTCACCTTCCCGACCAATCAGGGCATACAGGTAACGTTCACGACGGTGACGTACGGTGGTAATGCCTATAAGAACGCCGCTGGCCAAGCGTCTGGCGCTGACGGCATCAGTTTCTTCTTGGCCGACGGCAAGTACCCGGCAACGGTGGGGGCGCTGGGGGGCAGTCTTGGTTACAGCTGTTCTAACGGCAACCCTACGTACGATGGCGTGCAGGGTGGCTATATCGGTCTCGGTATCGACGAGTTCGGAAATTTCTCGAACGCCGGCGACAACACTAGCTCCGGGGCGAGTGGTGGTGCGATTCCCGGTCGCATTAGCTTGCGCGGTGCGGGCAACACCAACTGGGCGAACCTGTCCACGAACTACGCGAAGTACTATCCGTCAGCCCTGAGCACGACTCAGATGAACGCTGTACAGAGCACGTGTGCAGCAGGCTATCTTTATAACTTCAGCGGTAAGGGGCAGAAGGACGCGAACGGATACTACATCTACGACGGCAACCAGACGACCGAGCAGATTCCATATAACTACAACTATCTTGGCGGCGATACGTTAAGTAGTACCGTCAAGCTCTACAGCCAGGAAGCTGCTGGAAAGAATTCGGCAGGAGGCAGCAACGCGGTGCGGGGAAATGCGACCCCTATCACCTACGCACTCAGTATCACGCAAGACGGTCTGCTGAGCCTTTCATATAGCGTGAATGGTGGCACGGCCCAGCCTGTGATCACAAACCAGAGTATTACCGCGTCGAACGGCCCGCTGCCTTCGTCATTCCGCTTTGGCTTCTCGGCGGGTACCGGCGGTGGCAGTAACGTTCACGAAATCACCTGCTTCAAGGCAGCACCGGTGGGGCAAGCCAACAGCTCGGCAGGTACCAACGTGCAGCAGTCAGCCCGCGTGGAAGCCGGGACTCAGGTGTATCTCGCCTACTATCACCCGACCAACTGGTGGGGCGAGTTGACCGCACAAAACCTGGTGATGGACCCGACGACGGGCATCGTCTCCATTGCTACCAATGCCAATTGGAACGCCAGCTGCACCTTAACGGGTGGGGCATGCCCGGCCATTAGTTCCACCTCGACGTTGACTGCACAAGCCCCATCGGCACGAAACATTTTGACGTGGAATGGCACCACTGGCATTCCCTTCCAATGGTCGAGCCTCACGTCTGCACAGAAGAATGCGCTGGACAGCGGCTCAGCCAGCGGCACCAGCAGCCCTCGCCAACTCTATCTGCGGGGCGATCGCACCAATGAAGTCGCCAATGGCGGCTCTTTCCGCTCCCGCACCGGCGTGATGGGCGACATCATGAACTCCAGCCCGACCTGGGTTGGTGCACCGTCGGCGCCGTACAATGGCCCGTGGGTGGATTCTCTCTACGGGACGGCAGTTCCGCCCGAAACGTCCGGCAGCTACGCACTCTTCAAGACCAACAATGCGCAGCGCGCGAACGTGGTCTATGTGGGCGCCAACGACGGCATGTTGCATGGTTTCCGTGCAGGTGGTTACGACGCGACCGGTAAGTTCACCACGGCGACCACCCCCAACGATGGGCAGGAGGTTCTGGCTTACATGCCGGCGGCAGCCCTGAACACCATCTACAACACCAGTAGCAAGCTGGATTTCAGCTCGCCTTCGTATGCTCACAATCTGTACGTGGATGCGACGCCAGGTACAGGGGAGCTTTACTACAACAATGCCTGGCACACATGGTTGGTTGGCGGCTTGGGCGGAGGCGGCAACGCCGGGGGCGCCATCGCCGACAACACCAGCGTCGGTACGGGCGCTATCTACGCGCTTGATATCACCAACCCTGCTAACTTCAGTGAGAGCAACGCTGGTTCGCTGGTGCTCGGTGAATGGACGCCTTCGACCCTCACCTGTACCAATGTCACCAGCTGTGGCGCCTTTTTGGGCAACACCTATGGCACCCCCGTCATTCGCCGGCTCCATAACGGCAACTGGGCCGTGCTGTTCGGTAACGGCTTGAACAGTGCAAACGGGTCGGCGGGTCTGTACATCATGCTGGTGGCCAGCAACGGCACCACGTCGTTCTACTACCTCGACACAAAGTACGGTCCGAGTAAGGATCCGCTGAAGGCGAACAATAAGAACGGTATCGCCTATGTCACACCAGCGGACCTGGATGGTGATCACATCACCGACTACGTCTATGCGGGCGATGCATTTGGCAACGTCTGGCGTTTCGACCTGACCTCGCAAAACCCGGCATCGTGGAGCGTCTCGTCTGCGCCGATGTTCTCGACGCCTGCGGGTCAACCGATTACCAGCAAGGTCGCGGTTGCCGCCATTCCGGGCAGCGGCACGGGCGCGCCGCGCGTACTCGTCAGCTTCGGCACCGGTCAGAGTTTCCCGGTGACACAGACCAGCGCTGCGGCCTATTCCAGCAACACTGCACAGTCCCTGTACGGTGTTTGGGACTGGAACATGAGCGCTTGGAACAATATCGCACCGGCGGCTGCAGTCTACGCAACCCTGACCGGCCCGCAGACCGTGACCGCCTCTACCCTGCAGACACAAAGTATCACCAACACGTCTGCAAGCTCGGGCACGACGCCATCGTACCGGACTGTAAGCAACAATAAGGTTTGCTGGATGGGATCGACAGCGTGCGGCACTAGCGGGACCGCTAATACCCAGTTTGGCTGGAAGCTCGCGCTGCCCAGCACCACCACGGGCTCTGGTTCGAGCGCGGTCACGAACTATGAACAGGTGGTCTATAACCCAACGCTGGCCTATGGCATGTTCATCGTCAATACGACCGTGCCAGGCACGCAGCAGGTTTTATCCTGTAGCTCGACGCCAGCATCTGGCTACACCATGGCCATTTCGGTCGCATCGGGTGGGGCAGGTACCGCCTCGTTCTTCGGCGACAATAACAACAATTTCCCGACCCTCAACGGCGGCATTGTCAGCGGTATCGGTTTGAGTGGTACCGGCACTCCGTCTATCGTGACCGCCAATAAGCTGCCGTACCTGGTGCAGCAGACCGTCAGCGGCACGGGTACGGTCAACCAGATCAACCCGAGCGCCGCCGGTGTTGGCTCTCGCATGACTTGGACCAAGCTGCGCTAATCATGAGCCGAACCAAGACTCCCTCCTTGTCCCCTGGCGAAGGCGGTTTCTCCTTGATGGAGTTGATGATTACGGTAGCGATCATCGCCATCCTGGCCCGTATTGCCTATCCGTCCTACCAGCAGTACATCCTGAAATCGCACCGCGCGGATGCGAAGACGGCGCTGCTGGATCTGGCAGCACGCCAGGAGCGGTTTTTTACACTGCAGAATAGCTACGCAGCATCGCCTGCCTCCCTCGGCTATGCGGCGGCGAGCTTTCCGTTCGCCATTCAGTCTGGCACGCAGTCGTACTATCAGCTGAATGTCGCGGTAACGGGCACGGCAGGCGCGAGTGGTGCGGCAGCGCCTGGCTATTCCGCTTCTGCTGTTCCGGTCAGCCCGCAAACGGCCGACGCCTGCGGGACATACACCATCAACCAGCTCGGCGTGCAAGGCAACGTCGGCATGGCGGCAGGTACTACGTCAGCGCAGTGTTGGTAACAGGAAAGAAAAAAGGCCTCCAGGGCTTTTGTTCATTTCCGCACATTCGTCGCCGCAATCTCATCCAAAACGTCGCGAAATTCCGACACATCCTCAAAACTCCGATACACCGACGCAAACCGGATGTACCCGATCTTGTCCAGCCGCTTGAGTTCGCGCATCACCAGCTCGCCCACGCGGTCGCTGCCGATTTCCTTCTCGCCGTGGCTGAGGAGTTTTTCTTCGATGCGGGCGATGGCTTCGTCGATGGCTTCGGCGGAAACGGGGCGCTTGCGCAGCGCCAGCCGCATGGAGTCCTTGACCTTGTTGCGGTCGTAGTCGACGCGGCTGCCGTTCTTCTTGACGACGGCGGGGAAGAACAACTCGATGCGTTCGTAGGTCGTGAAGCGGCGGTCGCAGGATTCGCAGCGACGGCGGCGGCGTACGGTGTCGCCTTCTTCCGACATGCGGGTATCAATCACCTGGGTGGCCGCGTGGCCGCAAAAGGGGCATTTCATGCCGGTGGTCTCCTCGGCAACCTCAAAGAACGCACTGCGCTAAAAGAACAACGCCGCGATGGCCCGGGCGGGCGCATCGCGGCAGGGTACTACGTGGCCGGAAGATCCGGCCATCGGCGGATGCCTTAGGCGTAGACCGGGAACTGCTTGGTCAGCTCAGCCACCTTGGCGCGCACGGCGGCGATGTTCGCCTCATCGTGCGGGTTGTCCAGCACATCGGCGATCAGATGGGCGACCTTCACGGCCTCGGCTTCCTTGAAGCCACGCGTGGTCATGGCTGGCGAACCCAGGCGCACGCCCGAGGTCACGAACGGCTTTTCCGGGTCATTCGGGATTGCGTTCTTGTTGACCGTGATGTGTGCGTCGCCCAGCACCTTTTCGGCTTCCTTGCCGGTGATCTTCTTGGCGCGCAGATCGACCAGCATCACGTGGCTTTCGGTGCGGCCAGACACGATGCGCAGGCCGCGGGCCATCAGCGTTTCAGCCATGGCGGCGGCGTTCTTCACGACCTGTTGTTGATAAGCCTTGAACTCCGGCGACAGGGCTTCCTTGAACGCCACGGCCTTGCCGGCGATCACGTGCATCAGCGGGCCGCCCTGGATACCCGGGAAGATCGCCGAGTTGATGGCCTTCTCGTGCTCGGCCTTCATCAGGATCACGCCGCCGCGCGGGCCGCGCAGGCTCTTGTGCGTGGTCGTCGTCACAAAGTCAGCGTGCGGCACGGGGTTCGGGTACACGCCCGCGGCGATCAGGCCGGCGTAGTGCGCCATGTCCACCATGAAATACGCGCCGATCGACTTGGCAATCTTGCCGATGCGCTCGAAATCGATGCGCAGCGCAAATGCGGATGCGCCGGCAATGATCAGCTTCGGCTTCTTCTCTTGCGCCAGGGCCTCGAGCGCGTCGTAGTCGATGTCTTCCTGCGCATTGAGGCCGTAGCTCACAACGTTGAACCACTTGCCGCTCATGTTGAGCGCCATGCCGTGCGTCAGGTGGCCGCCTTCGGCCAGGCTCATGCCCATGATCGTGTCGCCCGGCTTGAGCACGGCGAAGAACACGCCCTGGTTGGCCTGCGAGCCCGAGTTCGGCTGCACGTTGGCGGCTTCGGCACCAAAGAGCTGCTTCACGCGGTCGATGGCGAGCTGTTCCACCACGTCCACATATTCGCAACCGCCGTAGTAACGCTTGCCGGGGTAGCCCTCTGCGTACTTGTTGGTCAGTTGCGAGCCCTGCGCGGCCATCACGGCCGGCGAGGTGTAGTTCTCGGAGGCAATCAGCTCGATATGGTCTTCCTGACGCTGATTTTCCTTCTGGATGGCGGCAAAGATTTCGGGATCGATCTGGTCGATCGTATAGCGGCTGCGTTCGAACATGGCGAGTGTCTGGTCTGAAACGAAACGGAAATGGCGGAGATCGGGCGAGGCGTGGGGAAACATGCGCGCGGCTTGAACGACTGCGCCCGGTGTTGGCCGATTGCAGCGGGTGTCCAAGTCACCCTGTGCTTCCCATTCGCTGCCCAGGCGAGCGGCAGGCGCCGTTGTGCATGACGCCAGAAACCTTGCGCTTCCTCGTGGTCGCTGCCCACATGTCGGAGCCTCTGAAGCTGCTCCAGGATTCGCCAGTCGCGCAAGGTGGAATGGTTGCCCGCGAGTGTACGACAGCCCCATGGCCGCCGCAAGAAGCGAGCGTGCAGACACGCACATTGCGGTGCAATGCGGTTCCAGGCTTCAGGTAAACTCTGATCTTTCGCTTTTTAAGGTCCGGAGACACTTCCATGATCGTATTCGTGACCGGCGCGACCGCCGGGTTCGGCGCGGCCATCGCGCGGCGTTTCGTGCGAGAAGGCCATCGCGTGATCGCGGCAGGCCGCCGCCAGGACCGTCTAGACGCACTCAAGGCTGAATTGGGTGATGCCATGCTGCCGTTCGTACTGGATGTGCTGGACGCCGATGCCGTTGCGGCGTTGCCGGGCACGCTGCCAGAAGGCTGGCGTGAAGTCGACGTGCTGGTCAACAACGCTGGTCTGGCGCTGGGCCTCGAACCCGCCCAGCGCGCTGACCTGTCCGATTGGGACCGCATGATCGGCACCAACTGCTCCGGGCTGGTTCATATGACGCGTGCGTTACTTCCGGCCATGGTCGAACGCAACCGCGGTCACGTCATCAATATTGGCTCGATCGCGGGGACGTACCCGTACCCGGGTGGCAACGTGTATGGCGCTACCAAAGCATTCGTGCACCAGTTTTCGTTGAACTTGCGTGCGGACCTCACCGGTACCCGCGTACGCGTTTCGAACGTCGAGCCAGGTCTTTGCTCCGGCACAGAATTTTCCAACGTGCGTTTCAAGGGTGACGATGCCCGCGTGGAGAAGGTCTACGAAGGCACGGAAGCCCTGACGGCCGATGACATCGCCGAGGCCGTCTATTGGATGGCGGCGCTTCCCGCGCACTTCAATGTCAACGCGATGGAGCTGATGCCCGTTTGCCAGTCATTCTCGGCCACCAGCGTGACGCGAGGCATGGCCTGAATTCCAGCGCAAGCCCTCGGCCGGTCGGTGGATGGCTGGCCGTCACTTGCGTCTTGGTAAAATTACCCGATGGCTTCTTTTGACTGGAACCTGCGTGTGTATTGGGAAGATACCGACGCAGGTGGCGTGGTGTTTTACGCCAACTATTTGAAATTTTTTGAGCGCGCCCGCACAGAGTGGCTGCGCGCGCTTGGGGTCGACCAGCAGGCGCTGGCCGACACGACCGGGGCCATTTTCGTGGTGCGTAGCACCGCTGTGGACTACCGCGCGCCGGCACGCCTGGATGACCTGCTGCAGATCCGTTCGCGTATGGAACGGGTCGGCCCCGCGTCGGTCCAATTCGCCCAGGAAGGCTGGCGCGGCGACGTTTTGCTCGCATCAGGCACGATTCGTGTTGGATGTGTCGACCGGCTCACTTTCCGGCCGACCCCGATTCCCGCTCCCGTACTCGCAACCATCAAAGCCGCCGCATGAATCCCGTCGAGGTCACACAAGATCTGTCGATCGTCTCGCTGGTGCTGCACGCCAGCCTCCTGGTCCAATTCGTCATGGGCCTGCTGCTGGTGATGTCGCTATTCTCCTGGACGTACATCTTCCGCAAAGCCTTTGCCCTGCGCGCCGCGCGCAGCCAGACCGAATCGTTCGAGCGCGATTTCTGGGCCGGCGGCGACCTGCAGGCGCTGTATCAGAGCGCCGCCAACAACCGCCACACGACCGGAGCGCTTGAGCGCATCTTTGAAGCCGGCATGCGCGAATACCTCAAAGCGCGCGAGCTGCAGCGCGGCGGCGGCGATCCGAGTGCCATTCTCGATGCTTCCCGCCGTGCCATGCGCGCGGCCTACCAGCGCGAGATGGACTCGCTGGAATCGCACCTGCCGTTCCTGGCGTCGGTCGGCTCGGTCAGCCCGTACATCGGCCTGTTCGGTACCGTCTGGGGGATCATGAACGCCTTCCGCGGCCTGTCCAACGTGCAGCAGGCGACGCTGTCGGCCGTGGCGCCTGGTATTGCCGAAGCGTTGGTCGCCACGGCCATCGGTCTGTTTGCGGCCATTCCGGCGGTGATTGCCTACAACCGCTACGCCACCGAGATGGACCGCCTGGCCAACCGCTTCGAGAGCTTCATGGAAGAGTTCTCTAACATCCTTCAGCGCCAAACGCGCTAAGGAGCCGCGCTCATGGCTACCATCCAGCGAACGCGCCGCGCCCGACGGGCCAAGGCCGATATCAACGTTGTCCCGTACATCGACGTGATGTTGGTGCTGCTGGTCATCTTCATGGTGGCGGCACCCGTGGTGAACCCCGGGGTGGTCAATCTGCCGTCGGTGGCCAACGCCACGCCGCAGCAGACCCAGCCGCCCATCGTCGTGACCATCAAGGGTGACGGCACGATCCTTGCTCGCGTCAAGACTGGTTCGGGAGCAATCGAGCAGAAGCTCGCCAACAACAACGAGCTGCGCGCGTTTGTGAAGCAGCGCACTGACGAAAACCCCGATCAGCCCGTCGTGATCGCCGCCGACAAGTCGGTCCAATACGACCGCGTGCTGACCGTGATGAGCGTGCTCAAGGCCGATGGCGTGAAGCGCGTCGGCCTGATGGTGAAATCGTCATGAGCACCTTGATGAACCCAGCGTTGACGAACCAAGGCGGGGCAACCTGAACGTCATGACTACGACGTCGTTGCATCGTTATGAGCCTGTGCGCGAGCGTGGCACGCTGCGCGCGTTCGGGCTGGCGGTCCTGACACACGTTCTGCTGATCATCTTTCTGTACTTTGGCGTGCAGTGGCAGAGCAGCACCCCGCGCGGCGAAGAGGCGGAGCTGTGGGACGAGGCGGCGGTTCAGCAAGCCGTACAGCAGGCCGCGCCGGTGCCAGAAGTCAAGCCGGAACCGGTGATCAAGGCGCCGCCGGCCAAGGTGGAAGAGGAAGCCGATATCGCGCTGGAGCAGCAGAAGCGCAAGCGTGAGCAGGAGGCTGCGGCGGCCCGTGAGGCCGAGCTCGCCCGCCGCGCCGAAGCACAGCGTCAGGCCCGTCTGAAGGAAGAACAACAAGCCCGTCAGGCGGAACTCCAACGCAAGGCCCTGGCCGAACAGCAGGCCAAGGAAAAAGCGGCTGAAAAGGCTGCTGCCGACGCGGCGCAGGCTCGCAAGAATGCGCAACTGCAAGCCCAGGCCGAAGCCAAGGCCAAGGCGGAAGCCGAGGCGAAGCAGAAGGAATTGAAAGCCAAGGCTGCCGCAGAAGCCAAGGCCAAGGCCGATGCCGAGCGTAAGGCGAATGAATCGCGTGCCAATGCACAGCGTCAGGCCCAACTGGATCGGTTGCGCGCAATGGCGGGGGCGGGCGCGACTGGCACGGTGGCGGGCTCCGGCGGTGGTGTTGGCAATGCTCAGGGCACGGGCGGTACAGCATCGGCAGGGTATGCCGAGCGTGTGCGGGCCAAGGTCAAGCCGAACATCCTGTTCGATCCTTCGGCGGTCAACGGCAACCCGTCGGCGGTCGTGTCGGTGCAGATGGCGCCGGATGGTTCGATCTTGTCCAAGCGCCTGACGAAATCGAGCGGCAACGGCGCCTATGACGAGGCTGTCATGCGCGCGGTCGAGCGCTCTGACCCGCTGCCACGCGATACCAATGGCAAAGCGCCGTCGAGCGTCATCCTGACGTTCCGGCCGAAGGAATAACGGGTCGGCGCTCGCCCAGGCGGCGCTGGCCAACGGTACTCAGATTCCGGATTTGATAGTAGGGAAGATGAACATGATGCGAACGATGTGGATCCCGATGTTCCGACGCGCAGCGCAGGCACTGCTGCTGACTGCGGCAAGCGCCGGCGTTGCCCATGCCCAGCTCAACGTGGAGATCTCGGGCGTCGGCGCCAGCCAGTACCCGATCGCGATCGCCAACTTCCAGGGCGAGGCACAGGCCCCACAAAACCTCTCGGCCATCGTCCGGGCAGACCTCGTGCGCAGCGGCCGATTCTCGAACGTCGATGTTGCCGGCGCGGTGGTGCCGGAAAGCCCGGCACCTGACCTGGGTGCCTGGAAAACCAAGGGCGCAGCAGCATTTGTGGGCGGCACCGTGACCCGCAATGGCGATCGCTACGAAATCCGCTTCCGCCTGTACGACACCGCCAAGGGCGAAAGCTTGGGCGGCCTGTCGCTTACGCGCGGTCCTGGCCAACTGCGCTTGGCTGCACACGAAATTGCCGATTACATCTACCAGAAGCTGATTGGCGAGCGCGGTATTTTTGCGACGCGCCTGTCGTACGTGTCCAAGGTTGGCCGCCGCTTCCAACTGCAGATTTCCGACTCGGATGGCGCCAACCCGCAGATTGCGTTGACGAGCAATGAGCCGATCATCTCGCCGTCGTGGTCGCCGGATGGCACCAAGGTCGCGTATGTGTCATTCGAGAGCAAGAAGCCGGTGGTGTACGTGCATGACCTGGTGGCGGGCCGCCGCACGGTCATCTCGAACCAGAAGGGCAACAACTCGGCGCCGGCCTGGTCGCCGGATGGCCGCCACGTGGCGGTGTCGCTCTCGCGCGATGGCAATACACAGGTCTACATGGTCAACGCCGATGGCTCGGGCTTGCGCCGTCTGAGCCGCAGTAGCGCGATCGATACCGAACCGTCGTTCTCGCCGGATGGCCGTTACATCTACTTCACCAGCGACCGCGGCGGTGCGCCGCAGATCTATCGCATGTCGGTTGATGGAGAAGAGTCGGGCGGTGCGCAACGCGTGACATTCAAGGGCAACTACAACACGAGCCCGCGTGTGTCGCCGGACGGCAAGCTGCTGGCGTACATCTCGCGCGTGGGCGGTGCGTTCCGCCTGTACACGCAGGACTTGTCCAACGGCGATGTGAATGCGCTGACGGATACGTCGCACGATGAATCGCCGAGCTTTGCGGCCAACGGCAAGTTCATCCTGTATTCCACGCGCGTTGGCGGCAAATCGGTGTTGGCCGCCGTGTCGACCGATGGCCGTACGCGTCAGGTTCTTTCCCTCCAGGCCGGCGAAGTTCGTGAGCCGGCGTGGGGTCCTTTCATGCAATAACGAAGCTGTTCCACTAGGAGAAATCGGACATGTCGAAGTCCCAAACCATGATCAAACTCGCAGCCATTGCCGCGCTGCTGGCCCTGGGCGCTTGCAGCTCGGGCGTGAAGCTCGATGACACCGCCAAGAACGGTACGGGCGGTGCTGCCGGCACTGGCGCTGATGCCCGCACGGTGACCCCGGTGGACGTGGGCCGTGACGAACTGACCGACCCGAACAGCCCGCTGGCCAAGCGCAGCATCTACTTCGATTTCGACAGCTACTCGGTCAAGTCGGAGTACCAAGGCCTGCTGGGTCAGCACTCGCGTTACCTGCAGTCGCACAACCAGCGCAAGGTCCTGATCCAGGGCAACACCGACGAGCGCGGCACCAGCGAATACAACCTCGCACTGGGTCAGAAGCGTGCCGAGGCCGTGCGTCGCGCCCTGTCGTCGATGGGCGTGCCTGACAGCCAGATGGAAGCCGTGAGCCTGGGTAAGGAAAAGCCGCAAGCGACCGGCCACGACGAAGACTCGTGGGCACAGAACCGCCGCGCCGATATCGTCTATTAATCGGTACGGTTTGAAGTGGAACGCGCCGGCTGCGAGGTTGCGGCCGGCGTTCTTACGTTGGCAATCACATGAATACGATGATGAAACAGCGCGCTTATGGGGCCATGCGTCGGGCCATCCTAATGGCGACGCTCGTCGCGGGTGGCGCCCTCACCATGGCCGGCCCGGCGGCAGCGGGGGTGTTTGACGACGATGAGGCGCGCCGCGCCATCATCGACATGCGCGACAAGTTCAACAACTTCCAGTCGACGGCGGCCCAGCGCATCGATCAAAACAGCAAGAATCTGATCGACGCGCAAAACCAGATTGAAACGCTCAAATCCGAAGTGGCGCGCCTGCGCGGGCAGAACGAAGTGCTGCAGAACAGCGTCGATACGCTGACCAAGCAGCAGAAGGATTACTACTCTGACCTGGATGCGCGCCTGAAGAAGTTCGAGCCGCAGCAAGCGACGGTGGACGGCCGCGAAGGCATGGTCCAGCCGAATGAGAAGCCGGAATACGACACTGCGCTCAAGGCGTTCCAGGGTGGCGACTTCAAGGGCGCGGGCAACCAGTTCTCGGCGTTCGTGAAGAAGTATCCGCAAAGCCCGTATCTGCCGCTGGCGCAGTTCTGGCTGGGCAATGCGCTCTATGCGCAGCGCGACTACAAGGGCTCGAGCTACGTGCTGGAGAACATGGCGCGCAGCAACCCGCAGCATCCGAAGGCGCCCGATGCGCTGCTGCAGGTGGCGACCAACCAGGGCGAGTCGGGCCAGAAGGCCGCTGCACGCAAGACGCTGGAATCGGTGGTCTCGCAGTATCCCGGTACCGAGCAGGCCAAGACCGCGCAAAGCCGTCTGAAGACGATGCGCTGATCGGCAAGCCGCCCGGCATCTGAACAAACGCCCGCCCGTGGCTGCACCGGCGGGCGTTTTTCATAGGGCGCCGAATGGCGGGCATATGCCGCGTCGGGCGCAAGCAGGGCGGCGGCACGCTAAAATGCGGGCCTTCCCGATTTGCTTTGCAAGGCTTCGCCCATGAAAAAACGCGCCATCGTCCTGCTCTCCGGCGGGCTGGACTCTGCCACCGTGCTCGCCATGGCCAATGCCGATGGCTTTGAGACTTACGCGCTGTCGATGCGCTACGGCCAACGCCACTCGTCCGAGTTGGAAGCGGCCAAGAAAGTGGCGGCGACGCTGGGTGCAGTGCGCCATGAAATCGTCGATCTGGACTTGCGCAAGTTCGGTGGTTCCGCATTGACGGACGATGCGCTTGACGTGCCGACCGACGGCGCGCAATCAGGCATCCCGATCACGTATGTGCCGGCGCGCAACACGATCATGCTGTCGCTGGCGCTTGGCTGGGCCGAGGCGGTTGGCGCACGTGACCTATTTTTTGGTGCGAATGCAGTGGACTACTCCGGCTATCCGGATTGCCGTCCCGAATACGTTGCCGCCTATGAAACGCTGGCCAACCTGGCGACGAAGGCCGGCGTGGAAGGCGAGCGCATCCGCGTGAACGCACCCATCATCAACATGACCAAGGCGGAGATCATCCAGGCCGGCGTGCGGCTCGGCGTGGACTACGGCCTGACCGTGTCGTGCTACCAGGCCGACGACGACGGCCGTGCTTGCGGCGTGTGCGATTCGTGCCGGATCCGCAAAGCCGGGTTTGAAGCCGCCGGCGTGCCCGACCCCACCCGCTACGTCTGACGCACCATGCCCGATATCGACCTCAACGCGTTGTCCCACACGGTGCTGTGGGCCACGTTTGCGCTTACGTTTGTGTTTGGCGCGATCCTCCAGCGCACGCACTTCTGCACGATGGGTGCGGTGTCCGACGTCGTCAACATCGGCGACTGGAACCGGTTGCGCATGTGGGCGCTGGCCATCGGCGTGGCCATGATCGGCACGGGGTGCCTAGGCTGGCTTGGCCTGATCGATACGAGCAAGACGATCTACACGGCGAGCAAACTGCTGTGGCTGTCATCGTTGGTAGGCGGGCTGCTGTTCGGCTTCGGCATGGTGCTGGGTTCGGGGTGCGGCAGCAAGACGCTGGTGCGTATCGGCGGCGGCAATCTGAAGTCGGTCGTCGTGTTTGTGTTTCTGGGGCTGGCGGCGTACATGACGCTCAAGGGCGTGTTTGGCGTGGTGCGTGTGGCAACGGTGGACAGCGTGGCCATTACGTTGCCGACGTCGCAGGATCTACCGAGCGTGCTGGGCCACGCGTTCTCCGCCGATGCGCGCATGCTGCGCCTGGTGCTGGCGCTGGTAATTGGTGGTGCGCTATCGCTGTGGGCGCTGCTCGCGCGCGATTTCCGCACGGGTGACAACTTGCTCGGAGGCATCGGCGTCGGGCTCATCATCGTCGGCATGTGGTACGTGTCGGGGCATCTCGGTTACGTACAGGAAGATCCGAACACGCTGCAGGAAGCGTTTGTGGCGACCAACAGCGGCCGCATGGAAGCGCTGAGCTTCGTGGCGCCGGTGTCGTACACGCTGGAGTGGCTGATGTTCTTCAGCGATACGTCGAAGGTGCTGACCGTCGGCATCGTGAGCGTGCTGGGCGTGATTGCGGGCTCGGCGGCGGTCGCACTGGCCACGCGCTCGTTCCGCTGGGAGGGCTTTGCCAATGCCGAGGACACGGGCAACCACATCATTGGCGGCATCCTGATGGGCATTGGCGGCGTGACGGCGCTGGGATGCACGATCGGGCAGGGGCTGTCGGGCGTGTCGACGCTGGCGATCGGCTCGTTCATCGCGCTGGCCGGTATCGTGATCGGCGCGGTGCTGGCGTTCCGCTACCAGATGTGGCGGATGGAGCGTCTGGTTTGATCTGCCAGGCGTTGACAGAATCGCCGATATCTTCCTATAATCGCGGTCTTTGGGGTCTTTAGCTCAGTCGGTAGAGCAGTAGACTTTTAATCTATTGGTCGCGGGTTCGAATCCCGCAGGACCCACCAAAATTCGAAGGGCTGACAGGCAACTGTCGGCCCTTTTTGTTTGGTAATTCCGCGCGACTGCCATCTCCTCGCACTCTGTGCGGTCGCAGCTTCCACATCGATAGCACGCGACGCCTTCCCGATAGCTGCATCCCCTGACCACCGCCGATCACATGGCGGGCGCGTCGCATTCTGCCGCCGCTAGGGATTTTCTCTATAGCGCTCACGACACGCAGCCACCACCATATCCTCTACTGGAACCGGTTCCATACGGAGAAAAGCGCACAAATGGCAGATATCGTGATAGTGGCGAGCGCGTTCGGCGCCGCCCACGTGCTTGAGCAGGGGCATCACGCCTATGTTCCCGTGGCCGCATCGGTCGGTGCCGCCGGCTTCGAGGTGCGGCGTGAATTGTTGCCCGCTGGGCTCGATGGCGCGGTATCGACAGAGCTCCTCGCTGCCTTGGGCCGGTTGATTGCGGCGCATGGTCTCTGGGCGGTCTATTCGACGCCGGCCACGCTGTACACGGACGATGGCGCTCTGGACGCTGTTGCTATCCGCGGCGCGCTGGTCGAGGCGCAAACATTGGGCGCGCGCATCGTGAAGTTCCAGCTTGGCGGGTTTGCCGGCGATGCGTCGGCAGAGGTGCTGGCCCAACTGCTGCAAGGCTGGCGCGCGCGGGTGCTGGTTGAGAACGGTCAACAGACGGTGGGCGGCTCGCTGGCGCAGTTCCGAGGTTTGTTCGACGCATTGGAAGTGGCGGGTGTGGCCGACATGCTGGGCATGACGTTCGACGTCGGCAACTGGGAGTGGTCGGGCGAAGCGCCGCTGGCGTGCGCGCGAGCCCTGGCCCCGTATGTGGAATACATCCATTGCAAAAGCGTCGCGGGCGAGGGAGCACGCCGCTTTGCGGTGGCGCCAGCGGGCAACGATGCGCGGTTCGCGGCTGTGCTGGCGGCATTGCCGGGCGATGTTCCGCGCGGCATCGAATTTCCGTTCGACGCGGTCGATCTCGCTGTCGATGCGCATCGGCATGTCACGTGGCTCAAGGCCGCCTGACTGTGACTCGACATCAAAGGAACTTACGCATGTCACAGATGTTGGATGTCATCACCTACGGCGAAGCCATGGCGATGTTCGTGGCGACGGCGCCTGGGCCGCTCGCGCAGGCCACGCAGTTCACCAAGCGCATTGCGGGTGCTGATCTGAACGTGGCCGTCGGCTTGAGTCGGCTGGGGTTTCGCGTCGGCTATGTGAGCCGGGTGGGGCAGGATTCGTTTGGTGAATATGTGTTGGAGACGCTGGCGCGCGAACGGATCGATGCCTCATGCGTGGCGGTAGATCGGCAATATCCGACCGGCTTTCAGCTCAAGTCGCGGGCTGACGACGGCAGCGATCCGCGTGTCGAGTACTTCCGCAAGGGGTCGGCCGCCAGCCGGCTCTCCTGCGCCGACTATGTGGCCGACTATGTTCTCAGCGCGCGCCATCTGCATCTGACGGGTGTGGCCCCGGCAATTTCAGCGTCGTCGTGTGAGCTTGCATTCCACCTCGCGCGCGAGATGCGCGCAGCCGGTGGCTCGATCTCGTTCGATCCGAATCTGCGCCCAACGCTGTGGCCGTCCGCTGCGGAGATGGTGAACACCCTGAACGCGCTGGCGGCGCATTCCGATTGGGTGCTGCCCGGCTTGTCCGAGGGGCAGCAACTGACCGGCTATGACAGCCCGGCCGATATCGCTCGCTTCTATCTCGATCAAGGTGCTCGTGGTGTTGCCATCAAGCTGGGTGCTGCCGGCGCGTACTACCGGACCGCCGACGGCGCAGAAGGCATCGCCGACGGCGTGCGCGTGGAGCGCGTCGTCGATACGGTGGGCGCGGGTGACGGTTTTGCAGTGGGCGTTGTCAGCGCGCTACTCGAAGGGCAGTCACCCGAGTTGGCCGTTGCGCGCGGCAACCGTATTGGCGCGCTGGCGATCCAGGTGATCGGAGATTCCGAAGGCCTGCCGACTCGCGCCGAGCTCGATGTGCTTGAGCGACCGGCTCGCATGATGCGCGCGCCGGAACCCATTTCTAGCGTGTAACGCAGCGCTTCGACTGCCGCCCCTCGTGGGCGACGCAAACCACCAAAGGAGACACGACCATGGCAACGCAACTGGCTGCGCGGCGCTGGTGGATGATCATGCCGATCGTCTTTATTACCTACAGCCTGGCCTACCTCGATCGCGCGAACTATGGTTTCGCGGCGGCGGCCGGCATCAATCACGATCTGGGGATCAGCCAGGGGCTGTCGTCGTTGATTGGCGCGCTGTTCTTCCTCGGCTATTTCTTCTTCCAGATTCCGGGCGCGATCTATGCCGAACGGCGCAGCGTGAAGAAGCTCGTGTTCATCAGCCTGGTGCTGTGGGGCTTGTGCGCGGCGCTCACGGGCGTCGTGAGTGACATTCCCTCGCTTCTGGCGATCCGGTTCGTGCTGGGCGTGGTCGAAGCGGCCGTCATGCCCGCGATGCTCATCTACATCAGCAACTGGTTCACCAAGCAGGAACGATCGCGCGCGAACACGTTCCTGATTCTCGGCAATCCTGTGACCGTGCTCTGGATGTCGGTGGTGTCGGGCTATCTCGTGCGCGAGTTCGGCTGGCGCCATATGTTCATCGCCGAGGGCGTGCCCGCCATCATCTGGGCCGTGTGCTGGTGGTGCCTGGTGCAGGACAAGCCCGCGCAGTCATCGTGGCTGAGCACACAGGAAAAGCGCGACCTGGAACAGGTACTGGCGGCGGAGCAAGCGGCCATCAAGCCGATGCGCAACTATGGCGAGGCTTTCCGCTCGCCTGTCGTCATCAAGCTGTGCGCGCAGTATTTCTGCTGGAGCATTGGCGTCTATGGCTTCGTGCTGTGGCTGCCGTCTATCGTGAAGAACGGCTCGTCGCTCAGCATGGTCGAAACGGGCTGGCTGTCGGCGCTGCCGTATCTGGCTGCCACCATCGCGATGCTCGCGGCGTCGTGGGCGTCCGACAAGGTCGGTTCACGGCGCGGTTTCGTTTGGCCGTTCCTGCTGGTGGGCGCTGCGGCGTTTGCTGCATCGTATGGACTTGGGTCAACGCATTTCTGGATGTCGTATGCGTTGCTCGTCATTGCCGGTGCGGCGATGTATGCGCCATATGGTCCGTTTTTCGCCATTGTGCCGGAGCTGCTGCCGAAGAACGTCGCGGGCGGCGCGATGGCGCTGATCAACAGCATGGGCGCACTCGGTTCGTTTGTCGGCTCGTACTTCGTTGGCTACCTGAACGGTGCCACCGGTTCGCCGCTGGCGTCGTACGCATTCATGAGCGCCGCACTCTTGGCGGCCGTGGTCCTCACGCTCTGCGTCAAGCCGCAACCGCGTGATGCTTACGGGCTCGCCCATCCCGTACCTGGAAAATGATTTGATGAAACCTCTCGTCGTTGCCTATAAGCCATTGCCCGACGATGTCGTCGCCCAGTTGCGCCAGCATGTCGAACTCGTGCAGGTCGACGGTGTTGCGGCGTTGACCGGGTCGCTTGCCAACGCCGAGGGCGCGATCGGTGCAAGCCTGAAGATCACGCCCCAGATGCTCGACCGCGCGCCCCGGCTCAAGGTGTGGTCCACGATCTCTGTCGGCTATGACAATTTCGACGTGCCTGATCTCACGCGTCGTGGCATTGCGCTGGCGCACACACCGGATGTGTTGACCGAGTCGACCGCCGATACCGTGTTTTCGCTGATTCTCGCGTCGGCGCGTCGCGTCGTGGAACTGGCCGAGTGGGTCAGGGCCGGCAACTGGCAGCGCAGCATCGGGCCTGAGCTCTACGGCACGGACGTTCAGGGTAAGACGATCGGCATCGTCGGGCTGGGTCGGATCGGTGCGGCATTGGCGCGCCGCGCAGCGCTGGGTTTCCGGATGCGTGTCCTGTACACGAACCGGAATCCGCATCCCGAAGCCGAAGCGCAGTACGGCGCGCGCCGCGTGACGCTCGACACGTTGCTGGCCGAAGCCGATTTTGTTTGCCTGCAGGTGCCGCTGACGCCCGAAACACAGCACCTGATCGGCGCGGCGGAGCTGGCGAAGATGAAACGCAATGCGATCCTGATCAATGCGTCGCGTGGGCCCGTCGTTGACGAGGCGGCGCTCATCCATGCATTGCGCGACGGCACGATCCGCGGCGCGGGGTTGGACGTGTTCGAGCACGAACCGCTGCCCGCAGACTCGCCGCTGCTGCTGATGAAGAACGTGGTGGCATTGCCCCATATCGGCTCCGCAACGCACGAGACGCGACACGCAATGGCCCGCTGCGCGGCCGACAACCTGGTCAGGGCGCTGGCTGGCACGTTGCGTGAGAACCTCGTCAATCCGCAGGTGCTGGAGCGTGCTCGCGTCTCATGAGTGGGGCGCGGGGATTGCGCTATGATCCTCGCACCCTGGCTCCGGCCCCTCGCGCCGACGGACTGCTCTGAAGCGCATCGTGACTGATTTCCCATCCTCCTCCTCGCGCCCTGCGACCATCACCGACGTTGCCCGCGAAGCGGGAACCGGCAAGACCAGCGTGTCCCGCTATCTGAATGGCGAGACACAAGTCCTTTCCGAAGATTTGCGGCAGCGCATCGAAGGGGCCATCCAGCGGTTGAACTACCGGCCCAACCAGATGGCGCGCGGCCTCAAACGCGGCCGCAATCGTCTGCTCGGCATGCTGGTGGCCGACCTGACCAATCCTTATACGGTCGAAGTGCTGCAAGGCGTGGAGGCCGCCTGCCACGCGCTGGGCTACATGCCGCTCATCTGCCACGCCGCAAACGAGGTCGAGATGGAGCGCCGGTTCGTCCAGTTGCTGACGACGTACCGGGTCGAGGGATTGATCGTCAACGCGCTCGGTGCAGAAGAAGCCGTCTTGCACCCGCTGCGTGGCGGCGGCATTCCTGCCGTGCTGGTGGATCGCACGGTCGAAGGGTTCGACGCCGACTTGGTGGGCCTCGATAACCGCGACGCCGTCAGGTTGGGTGTGCAGCATTTGCTGGATCAAGGTTTCGATTCCATCCAGTTCATCGTGCAGCCGTTTGAGCAGGTCAGTTCCCGGCGTGAGCGCGAACTCGCTTTCCGAGAGACGATGGCAGCGCGAGGCCGGCCAGCGGAGCCGACCGTGGTGCTGGACCCGAACGATCCGGCCTCAGTCGAGCGTGCGCTGGCGGAGATCGATGCTCGCATCGAAGCGGTGCAACAGCGGGGCGGAGAACGACTGGCGCTGTTTGTTGCCAACGCGCCGGTTGCGCTGGTCGTTGCGCGGCATCTGCGCACGCAATTTGGCCCAGCTTGGCAGGAGCGGACGGCGCTGCTGTCGATCGACGATCCAGAATGGGCGGAGTTGATCGGCATCACCACGATCCGGCAACCGACGTACGATATCGGTTACAAGGCGGTCGAATTCGTGCACGAACGCATCGAAGGCGTAAGCGGGGATGCCCGAGTCGTATTGCTCCCGGGTACGCTGGTCGAACGTGCTTCGACAGCGCATTCGGTACAGGCCGCATCATGACGTTGCGCCTGTATCTCGCCGGGCCGGACGTTTTCCGTCCGGAGCCCATCGCGCACGGCGAAGCGCTCAAGGCGCTGTGTGCGGAGTTCGGCTACATCGGCCTGTATCCGCTCGATAACACGATTGCGCCACAGGCCGATGGCCCTGCGACCGCTGCGGAGATCTACCGCCAGAACATCGCGCTGATCGACTCTGCCGACGCCGTGCTTGCCAACGTGGCGGATTTTCGCGGCTACGAACCCGATTCCGGCACGTGCTTCGAAATCGGTTACGCCATCGCCCGTGGCAAAGACGTGTGGTGCTACAACGTGCCCGCCGTGCCTCTGGTCGGTCAGTTTCCGAACGCCAATGGTGCCGATGCCCAAGGATGGACCGTGGAGGATTTCGGGCTGCCGCGTAACCTCATGGTCGCTTGCAGTTGCCGCCTCGTTGTGGGTGATGCGCGCGTGTGCCTGGAGCGGATGCGGGCGCATTACATGTAGCTGCGCGCGGGATACGCGATACAACAAGCGGCGCACGCTCCATCGCACCACCATCGAAGGCGATGTGCCGGTGTAGGCGCCACTCTTCTATAGCCCGACCTCGGCCAGACGGACATCAATACTCGCCAGCGTCAACGTCTGCGCAAACAGCCGCGTGAGCGATTGGCTCGCATACTGCGGCACCTCGTCCGCCGTGGTCCAGCGGTACGCATCCATCTCTGGGATGAGTCGGCCGGTGTGATAGCTGTTGAACATCGACGTGCACGTCAGCGTGTTGAGCGCAACTTCCGCGCGGCGCAGGCGCGTGGCAAACAAGTGCAGCTCCTTGTCACGGCGATAGGGAAAACGGCCCAGTTCGATCAGTGCGTGGCTGTCGAGCACAAGGCCGGTTTCCTCGCGTGTCTCGCGCAGCGCGGTGTCACGGTGATTCTCGCCCGGGTCGGGGGCGCCTTTGGGGATGTCCCAGTGGCGCGTTTCGGTGGCGTGGGCGAGGAGCACATCGCCGTCTTCATTGAGCAGCACGAGGCCGCAGGATAGGGCGATCGGCATGTTATTTCGCTCCGACGCGTTGTGCGATGCGCGCGCTCAGCAGTTGGTGCTCGCGGCTGAATAACCGGCGATAGGCCAGCAGCACGGCCGCGACGGTCCCCAGCCCCGAAGACGCTGCGAGCAGGAACATGATGACGATCTGGTAGCGCACGGCCTCCAGCGGTGACTGCCCGGCCAGCACCTGGCCCGTCATCATGCCGGGCAGGCTCACCACGCCCACGACGGTCATCTGATTGATGATCGGTGTCATGCCGGCGCGCACGGCCGCGCGGGCGGCATCGCGCGCAGCCTCCCAGCGTGTGCCTCCCAGCGCAAGAATTGTCTCCACCTGGTCTCGCGTGGCCGTGAGTTCGCCGGTCATGCGCTCCAGTGCAAGGCCCACGCCGGTGAGCGTGTTTCCCAGAATCATCCCCATGATGGGGATGGCGTATTGCGGCTCATACCACGGCCGCGCATGCAGTACGACCACCAGCCCGATTGCCCCGATCAGCCATGTGCTGCCGAAGACTGACAACGTGCCGTCCAGCTGCAGGCCCGCATAGCCGCGCGCGCCCCGGCTGCCGGTGGCGTGTCCGGCAATCAACGTCATGACAGCCACGATGCCCAATACCACCGGCCAATACGCGTGGGCGAAGACCCATTCGAGCACGAAGCCTACCGCCAGCAACTGCACGACGGTGCGCACGGCCGCCCACGCCAGGCGGCGCTCGAGCCCAAGCCCCAGCCCGACGGATAGCGCGCCGTTCACGAGGATCAGCGCCGCCGCAATGCAGACCTGCAAGGCGGAAAGCGAGAGGTCTTGCCCGTTCATCGCGGGGGCTCCGTGTCGAGCTGTCCGGCAACCATGCGCCAATGCTGACCGCTGATGCGTTCCGCTTGCGCCGGGTCGTGCGTCACCCACATCCACGCATGCCGCTCGGGCGCCTGAGCGAACCAATGCTGCAAAAGCGCCTCAACGGCGCGTGCGGAGGCGGGGTCAAGGGCGGCCGTGGGTTCGTCGAGCAGCAGGACGGTCGGCCCTGTCTGCAGCGTGCGGACCAGCGCGGCGATCTGCGCTTCACCGCCGGAAAGATCGATGGCGTTCTTGTCGAGAAAGCTGGCGTCGCGCTGGGCACCCGCAAGCAGGGCGATGGCGGCGTCGCGATCGAATCCGGCGCCGTGTCGCCGCGCATGCAGGCGGTATGGCATCTGCAGGTTGTCTTCCACCGTACCGGGCAACAGCGCAGGGCGCTGGCGCACGTACGCCACGTGACAGCGATAGGCCGGAACGGCGCGCGGGCCAATCGCCTGGCCGTGCCATGTCACCTGCCCGCCATCGAGCGGATCCAGCAATGCCAGCGCGCGCAGCAGCACGCTCTTGCCCGCGCCGGATGGCCCGGTCAGCGCAATGCGATCGCCAGCCCGTACGGCAAGCGTGGCGGGTTGCAGCAGCGTGACACCGGTGCGTGCATCGCGGCGTTGGAGATGGGTGGCAGCCAGCATGGTGGGGCGAGTGTGTTGCGTACGGTACGGCATCAATGCGCCGCTTTTATGCATTATGCATATGAGCGGGTGAGGCGGTCCTCCGCCGTAATCCTGAACTCGCCTGCGCAGGCGCAGTGCCATCGCCGCATGGTTACGCCATCCGCGTGCCATGCGGAGTGGCCCTTAGCCCAAACGGAGCAGCCCCAAAGCGTTGACCGGTGGCCGATGTCGGACGAATCCGACATGCCATTCAGCAACGGGAGGGTCGCCATTTGCGCATGCGAGACATAGGATCGAAGCATCACTAGAAGAAGCGACGGAGGGCGCCATGGAGACCGACAAAGTGCAAGTTGCCCACCCATGGTGGCAGCCGGGAGTTTTTGCATCGGCGCCGGCCATTTTTCTGTGGATCTGCGCGGAGTTGCCTCCCGATATGCTCGGTGCCATCTTCCATGCGGGCACGTCGCCCGATTCCCTTCGGCATGTTGGTGACACGCTGTTTGTAGTTGGCTGGACTGCCAGCGGCGCGTTGATGTGGCATGGCCGGCGGCGCATCGGGCATGAGGCGGACGTGGCAGCGCAACCCGCTCCAGCCCAGGTTGATGCCACGGAGCAGGCGCACGGGCTCGCTGGTTTGCGCCAGAACATGGCCCGGCGGTGGGAGCGCATGCGCCATCCGATTCCGCTGCACTGATATTGCGCTGCCACAAACGAGAAAGGCCGGATTTGCTCCGGCCTTTTTTGGCGGGCGGGTAGCCCTCTCAGGAGGTGCTGCCCGGGATGATCTCGTTCGCGTCGGCATTAGACGCGGGCGTTGGCGCACTGACCGGCTCGCCTTGTGCATCCTGCCATTTTTTGTAGCCCCACCACGCCGCTCCGGCCACGATCCCCACCTTGCCGAGCTTGCGCGTGATCCGGCCGATGACGGTGCGGCGCAATCCTGCATATGCGAGTGACAGCGCCGTGCCAACCAGCGGATATTCACGCGCAATGCCCAGCGCTCGCATCAGGCCATTGGGGCGCGCCAGCGGGCGGATGAAGCTAGGGAGCAACGCGCCAAGGCCTCCCAGGCTGAACGTACGGCTGGTGGCGCGATGTACATCGTTGCGGGCTTGGGCGTAGTCGTAGCGCTCCAGCGCGGCGCGTGTCAGTAGCAATTCCTTGCGGACGCTTAGCGGCAGGCGCGTTTCGGCGCCGCGGCGTGATGGCCGTACATGATGTCGTGCACTCGATGCGGGTTCGTTCATAGACGGGCCGGGCGACGGCGTGTGTTCGGTCGGATCGGTCATCGGCGCAGGATCTCCCGGTCTTTGTCGAGTTCGGCCAGCGTGGCCTCGAACAGTGGCGGTGCGTTACGCAGCAGCGAGCGTACCTTCCACAGGCACGCCGCCGCGCCCAGCGCATACAGCGCGGCCATCACGGCAAGGGACTGCCAGCGATACGTATCCCAGCACAGGATGACCACCAGCGCCGTCAGCGTCATGATGGACAGGCCGATCAGGCTCACGGCCAGCATGCCCAGGAAGGCAGTACCGAGCAGCCGTTCTTTTTCTTCAGCCAGTTCGACGCTCGCCAGCTCGAGCCGCGTCTGCAGCATCGAGACGACCGTGCCGGCCAGTTTCTTCAAGGAAGCGAACAGCTTTGGGCTGGTGTCGTCGGTCATGAGGTGTTGAGAGGGTGCTAGGCCAATGGCGCCACTGCGGACGCAGCACGCGCCATGCCCGGAATGGAGCCGCCAAAATGCAACTGGCCGATGGCGCGATCCACAGGGCGCGCGCCATCGGCCAGAAAGGCTGCTGCGGGTTACTTGCGGTTGAGCAGCAGGCCGATCAGCAGGCCCACGCCGGCCGCCACGCCCACGGCTTGCCACGGATGATCGTGGACGTAGTCATCGGTGGCGCGTGCGGCAGCCTTGCTCTTGTGGACGACCGCGTCTTGCAGGTCCTGCGCCTTTTCCTTGGCTTGGCGGAGCATGCCCATGCCGCGTTCGCGCAGTTCGGCGGCCTTTTCGCCGCTGCTGGAGGCAGCTTGTTTGAGCAGGGTTTCAGCGTCGGACAGTACAGTCTTCACGTCGGTCATCAGTTTCTCCTTATTGACGGAATCGGCCAGGTTGGGGGAAGTGTTCGTCATGGTCGGGTCCTCGGTGTCGGGGGTAGTTCAATCGTCAATATCTTGGCGCGCTTATTCGCTAGCATATGTGTGAGCGCTGCGAAACTTCAAGCGCTCGCGTCGCGCGCACTGCGATGGATCAAGGCTTCGGTCATTGTCCGGCAATGTGCGCACGCCTTCCACCCTGTTGTCAGCAAATGCCGCGCCTAATGACGAAAAGTGATGTTGTTGTGAATTTATAGTCGTTTTGGTTGGATGGCAATCTGGCTATAGTGGTTCCCAATCTGTGTATGGAGGACACGATGTCTCTACGTTTGGGCGATATCGCCCCTGATTTCGAGCAGGATTCCAGCGAAGGCCGCATCAAGTTTCATGAGTGGCTGGGCAATAGCTGGGGCGTGCTTTTTTCGCACCCGGCCGATTACACGCCGGTCTGCACCACCGAACTGGGCCTGACCGCCAAGCTGAAGGATGAATTTGCCAAGCGCAATGTCAAGGCGATTGCGCTGTCGGTCGATTCGGTCGAGTCGCACAAGGGCTGGATCAACGATATCAATGAGACGCAGAACACCAGCGTCAACTTTCCGATCATTGCCGACCCCGATCGCAAGGTCTCGCAGTTGTACGACATGATTCATCCGAATGCGAGCGAGACCTTTACCGTGCGTTCGCTGTTCGTGATCGATCCGAACAAGAAGATTCGCCTGACGATTACGTATCCGGCCTCGACGGGGCGCAATTTCAATGAAGTGCTGCGCGTGATCGACTCGTTGCAGTTGACCGACAGCCACAGCGTGGCCACACCAGGCAACTGGCAAGACGGCGACGATGTGGTCATCGTGCCGTCGTTGAAGGACGAGGAAGTCTTAAAGCAGAAATTCCCGAAGGGCTACAAGGCGGTGCGGCCGTATCTGCGCCTGACGCCGCAGCCCAACAAGTGACCGTCTCCTTGGTAGTGTGATTGCGGCCCGGCCTAGTGCCGGGCGTTTTTGCGTCGGCATGACAATCTGACCGTGCGGTAACGCGCGGCGCAAAACAAAACCGGCCAGCCCTTTCGGGTCTGGCCGGTTTGTCTTTTGTGAAGACGGTTCAGTGTGCGATCAGATCGCCCAGCCGCCTGCGTAGAAGGCCACCAGCGCACCGGCAATCGCCACGGTGCCGATATTGAGCTTGCGCCATTCGCCAGCCACCAGGCGGCCGATCACCAGCGTGCTGAAGCCGAGCATGATGCCGGTGACGATGTTGCAGGTCAGCACGATGAACACGGCGCAGACCAGGCCGGACAGCGCGTCAACCATGTCGTCCATGTGCAGTTTGCTCACGCTGGAGAGCATCAGCAGGCCTACATACATCAGCGCCGGGGCCGTTGCGTACGACGGCACCAGGCCGGCCAGCGGCGAAAAGAACATCACCGCCAGGAACATCACGCCGACCACGACAGCCGTCAGGCCCGTCTTGCCGCCTGCTGCCACGCCAACCGTCGACTCGATGTAAGCCGCTGCAGGAGCGCCGCCGAAGAATGCCGAGAAGATCGAGCTGATCGAATCGGCCGTGAGGGCGCGGCCGCCGTTGATGATGTGGCCCTTGTCGTTGAGCAGACCGGCTTGGCCGGCCACGGCGCGGATCGTGCCGGTGGCATCGAACACAGCGGTCATCACCAGCGCCAGCACGCTCGGCAGCACGGCGGCCGTGAGGGCACCGCGGATATCCATTGCACCGATCAGCGAGGCGTGACCTGCGGCGGCGAGCGAAGGCACAGCGAACACGCCGGTGAACTTCACGGCCGGGTCAAAGATCAGGCCCAGGATCGAGATGGCAATAATCACGATCAGGATGCCGCCCGGCACACGACGACGCTCCATGCCGAAGATGGCGGCCAGACCCAGTACCGACATCATGACCGGGAAGGCGGTGACGTGGCCAAGCGCAACGGGCAGGCCTTCGCTGGCGTTCTTGACCACCAGACCGACGTCGTTGGAGGCGATCAGCAGCAGGAACAGGCCGATGCCGATGCCTGTGCCATGCGCCACGCCCGAAGGCAGATTGCGCAGGATCCAGGAGCGCACGCCCGTAGCCGAGATGGCCGTGAAGGCCACGCCCATCAGGAACACGGCGCCCAGCGCGATTTCCGGCGTCAGTTTTTGCCCAAGCACCAGGCCAAAGGCCATGAATGCGGTCAGCGAAATTGCGCAGCCGATGGCGATTGGCAGCTTGGCCCACAGGCCCATCAGCAGCGATCCGAAGGCAGTGGTCAGACATACAGCAACGAAGACTGCGCTGGTGTCAAAGCCGGCCTTGCCCAGCATGCCGGGCACGACAAACACGGCGTAGACCATCGCCATGAAGGTGGTGATGCCAGCCACGACCTCGCGCTTTTGCGTGCTGCCGCGTGCAGAAATCTGGAAATAGCGATCGATGGCACGCGCATCGGCGATGCCAGCGGCGCCAAGTTCCGTCGACGACGGAATGGACTGTTCAGCCATGGTGGGTTTGTCTCCTGGCAGGACTCCGCGCCGGCCGATCTGGGTCGTCCGCGTAAGGTGCCCTGTTCTGGTTTTGATATCGGTACGGGTGCCTGCGTACGCGCGCCGGCATTCTCCAGACCGTTGTCTCGCGATTGGTTTTGTCGCGTGGCGCTGCAATCTGCGTGTGGACTGCGCGCTCGTTCTATCGGTGTGAGGGGCGTGCGGCCCAACAATCCGCCGACACTTGGACCGAAGCATAGACGCGCGCTACCGCCGATTCATGCGGCGTGGCGTATCCCGGTCATTTGCAAATTGGTATATCGCGAGGGAAGGAGAACAACGGTGCCCAGGACGGGCGAGAGATGCAGCCAGGGGTGTGGCGAGTGGCGCACGAGTGTGCCCCAACTCGCCAGAAAAACAAAGCGCAATCAGAAGAAAGCCTGAATGCCGGTCTGTGCGCGGCCCAGGATCAGCGCGTGGATATCGTGGGTGCCTTCGTACGTATTCACCACTTCCAGATTCACCACGTGGCGGATCACGCCAAACTCATCGGAGATGCCGTTACCGCCCAGCATGTCGCGCGCCACGCGGGCGATGTCGAGCGACTTGCCACACGAGTTGCGCTTCATGATCGAGGTGATTTCCACCGCCGCCGTGCCTTCGTCCTTCATGCGGCCCAGACGCAGGCAGCCTTGCAGGCCGAGCGTGATTTCGGTCTGCATGTCGGCCAGCTTTTTCTGCACGAGCTGGTTGGCGGCGAGGGGGCGGCCGAACTGCTTGCGGTCCAGCACGTACTGGCGCGCGATGTGCCAGCAAGCTTCTGCAGCGCCCAGGGCGCCCCACGCGATGCCGTAGCGCGCCGAGTTCAGGCACGTGAACGGGCCCTTGAGGCCGCGCACGCCCGGCATCAGGTTTTCTTCCGGCACGAACACTTCGTCCAGCACGATTTCACCGGTGATCGACGTACGCAAGCCAACCTTGCCGTGGATGGCTGGTGCCGTCAGCCCCTTCCAGCCTTTCTCAAGGATGAAGCCGCGGATTTCGTCCTCGCCGTTCTCATTCGGCAGCTTGCCCCACACGACAAAGACATCGGCGATGGGCGAATTGGTGATCCACATCTTGGCGCCCGACAGCGAGTAGCCGCCGTCGACCTTCTTGGCGCGCGTGATCATCGAAGCCGGGTCGGAGCCGTGGTTCGGCTCAGTCAAACCAAAGCAGCCGATCCACTCGCCGGTTGCCAGCTTGGGCAGGTACTTCTGTTTTTGCGCTTCGCTACCGAATTCATAGATCGGCACCATCACCAGCGACGACTGCACGCTCATCATCGAGCGATAGCCCGAATCCACACGTTCGACTTCGCGCGCGATCAGGCCGTAGCTGACGTAGTTCAGGCCCGGGCCACCGTACTGCTCGGGAATCGTCGGGCCTAGCAGGCCCAGCTCGCCCATCTCACGAAAGATCGATGCGTCGGTCTTCTCATGCCGGAACGACTCCAGCACGCGCGGCATCAGCTTGTCCTGGCAGTACGACGCGGCGGCGTCGCGCACCATGCGCTCGTCGTCGGTCAGTTGTTGGTCGAGCAGCAGCGGGTCGGCCCAATTGAAGGCGTTGCGAGCAGTCACAGCGGTAGTCTCCGAGTCTTTGTTGTTCCGTCATACGGAACACAGTTTCGAAATTTAGAGCTATCATAGCGCAAGCACCGACAATTTCCAGGGCTTTTTTGCCATGAGCACAACCCGTCTCCCTGATCCCGAATTCGATACGGCGCCCGCCGAGTCGAGCGATCCGAATTTCGTCACGGCACTGGCGCGCGGGCTGGAGTTACTGCGCGCATTCCGCCCGGGCGACACGCTGCTCGGCAACCAGGAATTCGTGCGGCGCACCGGCTTTCCCAAAGCCACGGTGAGCCGGCTGGCCGGCACGCTGGTGTCGCTTGGCTACCTGCGTTACGACGATGCGCTCGGCAAATACGGACTCGACGCCGGTGTGCTCGCGCTTGGTTTTGCTTACCTCGCATCGAGCGACGTAATCCAGCTTGCGCGGCCGCACATGAGCGCGTTTGCGCAGCGCTTTGGCGTATCGATCTCGCTAGGCAAGCGAGATCGGCTGGACATGGTGTATCTGGAAACGATCCGTCATGACAGCCCTTCGATGAGCGGGTCGTCCGGGCTGGGCGTAGGCTCGCGGCTGTCGCTGCTGTCGAGTTCGATGGGGCGGGCGTATCTGGCTTCGTTGGCTGCAGCGCGGCGTGAGCGCCTGTACGAAGCACTGCGCACGCAGCAGCCGGCGCAGTGGGCGGCAGAAGGTGCCGCCGCAGATGACGCAGTGAAAGCCGGCATACGCAATGGGTATGCCGTATCGCTGCGCGACTGGCATCCAGCCATCCACGCGTGTGCGGTGGCGTTCTTCGCGCCGAGCCAGCGCGAGCCTTACGTGGTGAGCTGCAGCGCGCCTTACACGGCCGCCGACGGGGAACGCATTCGCGACGAGCTGGCCCCCGCGCTGCGCGAGTTCGCGGCAAGGCTCGGCCAAGTGGTCGAGCCAGCCTGAGCCGCGTCGATCAAAGGTCCGTGCGCAGCTTCCAAAGCTCCGGAAACAACACGACATCCAGCATCTTCCGCAGGTAGCCGACACCCTCGGTGCCGCCCGTGCCGCGCTTGAAGCCAATCACGCGCTCCACCGTAGTCACATGCCGGAAGCGCCATTGCCGGAACGCGTCTTCCAGATCGACGAACTTCTCGGCCAGTTCGTACAGCTCCCAATGGTGCGTCGGGTCGCGATAGACCTCCAGCCACGCCGCTTCCACCGAAGCGTTGTAGGTGACCGGGCGCGACCAGTCACGCTCGACGCAATCCGCGTCGAACGCAAAGCCGTGGCGCGCCATGTAACGCACGGCTTCGTCATACAGCGACGGCGTTTCCAATGCAGTCTTGACCTGTTCGTAATGCTCGGTGCGGTGCGCATGTGGCTTGAGCATCGCCGCGTTCTTGTTGCCGAGAATGAACTCGATCTCGCGGTACTGATACGACTGGAAGCCCGACGATTGCCCGAGGTGCGGGCGCATGGCCGAGTATTCCGGCGGCGTCATCGTGGCGAGCACGTTCCACGCCTGCACCAGCTGATCCATGATGCGCGACACGCGCGCCAGCATCTTGAAGGCGGGCGGCAGGTTGTCATTGCGCACGCAATCCCGCGCGGCGCGCAGCTCGTGCAGCATCAGCTTCATCCACAGCTCGGTGGTCTGATGCTGGACGATAAACAGCATCTCGTTGTGGTCTGGTGAGCGCGGGTGTTGCGCGTTCAGGATCTGGTCGAGCGCGAGGTAGTCGCCGTAGCTCATCGATTTCGAGAAATCGAGCTGTGCGTCGTGCCAGCCTTCGCCCGGGGCGGCATGCATTGGGCAGCCCGATGCTGCAGGTTGATTTGGGTTCGACATCTCAGGTCACCAGCGTACGTTCGTTGAATTGGGCCGATTGCCATGCGCCGGTCTCCAGCACATCGCGCAGCACCTCCACGGCATCCCACACATCGGCAAAGCTCGTGTACAGCGGCGTGAAACCGAAACGCATGATGCGCGGCTCGCGGTAGTCGCCGATCACGCCTCGCTCGATCAGTGCCTGCACCACGGCATAGCCGTTGGGGTGTTCGTAGCTGACGTGACTGCCGCGTACGGCGTGCTCACGCGGCGTGACGAGCGTGAGCGGGAAGCCTGCGCAGCGCGTTTCCACCAGCGTGATGAAGAGGTCAGTCAGCGCAAGCGATTTGGCGCGCAGCGCGGCCATCGACGTCTGCGCGAAGATGTCGAGCCCGCATTCCACCATCGCCATCGAGGTGATCGGCTGCGTGCCGCACAGGAAGCGGCCGATGCCGGCGTCGGCTGTGTAGCGCGACTCCATCGCGAAGGGCCGTGCATGGCCCCACCAGCCCGACAGCGGCTGCCAGAAGCGCTCGCGCAGTGCCGGTGCCACCCACACGAAGGCCGGCGAGCCTGGGCCGCCGTTCAGATACTTGTAGGTACAGCCGATGGCGTAATCCGCACCGCCTGCGTGCAGGTCCACGGGTACGGCGCCGGCCGAATGCGCGAGATCCCAGATGGCCAGGGCGCCGTGCTTGTGCGCCAGCGCAGAGACAGCCGCCATGTCGTACATGTGCCCGCTCTTGTAGTTGACGTGCGTGAGCATGGTGACGGCGACGTCGTCGCCCAGCGCGCCTTCCAGCTCTTCCGGCGAATCGATCAGTCGCAGCTTGTAGCCGTCGCGCAGCATATCGGCCAGTCCTTCCGCGATGTACAGATCGGTCGGGAAGTTGTGCGTTTCCGAAACGATGATCTTGCGGTCTGGCGCGTCTTCGCGCTGCACGCGAATCGCCGCGGCAAGCACCTTGAACAGGTTGATCGACGTGGTGTCGGTGACGACGACTTCATCTTCGCGCGCACCAATCAGCGGTGCCAGTTTGTTGCCGAGGCGGCGCGGCAGTTCAAACCAGCCGGCTTGGTTCCAGCTGCGGATGAGACCGTCGCCCCATTCGCTGGCGACGACTTCCTGCGCGCGAGCGAGAGCAGCTTTCGGACGTGCGCCGAGCGAGTTGCCGTCCAGATAGATCACGCCGTTGGGCAGTGCAAAGGCGTCGCGCAGCGAGCCGATGGGATCGGCCGCGTCGCGTTCGAGGCAGGAGTTGCGGGTGATTGTCATGTGAATGCGGGGGCGAAGTGATTGGTGTTCTGTCGTGGTATCGATCAGGGCAGGCTGCGGAGCACGGCGCGCACCGGGCTTGCATCGAGGGTGGCGAACTTGAGGGGCAGGGCGATCAGTTCGTAATCGCCGGCGGGCACGTCGTCGAGCACGAGTCCTTCGAGGATGGCGAGGCCGTGCTTGCCGACGGCGTGGTGCGCGTCCATGGTCTTGGAGGTTTGCGGATCAAGCGAGGCGGTGTCGACGCCGATGAGCTTCACGCCGTGGGCAGCCAGCAGCGCGATGGTCTCGGGCGCAACGGCGGCAAAGTGGTCGTCCCACGCGTTCTGCGGCATGTGTGCGTACGTGCGCAGCAGCACGCGCGGCGGTGCGCCAGTCAGCGCTTCACGCACGTGTTCCGGCTCAACGCGCGCTACGCCCACGCAGTGGATGACGCGGCATGGGCCAAGGTAAGCGTCCAGCGGCACCTGCCCGATGGCAGCGCCGTCGGCGCGGTAGTGGAGCGGAGCATCGGCATGCGCGCCCGTATGCGGCGAGAGCGTGATGCGCCCGACGTTGACCGGGCAGTCGCCTTCCAACTTCCACGCAATTTCCTGCGAAAACGGCGTGTCGCCGGGCCACGTGGGCGTGGCGGGCGAAAGGTCGGGGCTGATGTCCCACAAAGTGCGTTCCAAGGCGGCTCCAGGGCGGAAAATTCGTTGAATCCGTGCCGAAATGATAGGGAAAACCACGCGCAATTGGTGTGCATAATCGTGCGTGCTATTTCAATGAATTCGCATAAAATTCAACATATCAAAGAAATCACGCAAAGAACGACGACAGATGCAACTCGATACCACCGATCTGCGCATTCTGCAGGTATTGCAGGAAGACGGCCGCATTAGCAACCAGGACTTAGCCGAGCGCGTGGCGTTGTCGCCATCAGCTTGCCTGCGGCGTGTGCGGATGCTGGAAGAGGGCGGAGCCATCACCGGTTATCGGGCGCAACTGGGTCGCGCGGCACTGGGGCTGGAACTGGAAGCCATCGTGCAGGTGTCGATGCGCCAGGACGTGACGGGTTGGCACGAGACGTTCATGGCCGCCGTGCAGAGTTGGCCCGAGATCGTGGCCGCTTACATCATCACCGGGGATTGCAACTACATCCTGCGCGTGCAGGCGCCCAACCTGCAGCACTACTCGGAGTTCATCATCGAGCGGCTGTACAAGACGCCCGGCGTGATGGACATCCGCTCGAATATCGTCCTGCGTACCATCAAGGACCGCGATGGCGGCTTGGAGCTGCTGATGGAAGCGCGTGGCGTGCGCCCGCTGGAGGGCGGGGCGGCGAGCAAGCGCGGGAAGGCAAAGTAGAAGCTAGCGCTGGAGTTTCTGACGAGAATCAATCCCCTACTGCAAGCATGCGCGGATAGTGGCCCTGTGTTGTCGACCGGAGCGGGCCATGGCCAAGAAGTTTCCGCTGCATCCTGTGCATCCTGAGCGCATCTGCTGGGGCTGCGACAAGTATTGCTCCACCGACGCCCTGGGCTGCGGCAACGGCTCGGGCCGCACGCAGCACCCCGCCGAACTGCTGGGCGACGACTGGTACGAATTCGGGGATTGGGGCATCGAGGCGGAAGCGCCGCAGAAGGCAGCGACTTCTACGTGATGTGGCCGGAGGATCAGTCGCCGATGTGCGTGAGCGACGAAAACGCGCCGCGATGGAACACCAGCGGTGCGCCGTCCGCGTCGATCACGCCGCAGCGCTCGACTTCACCCACGAAGATGACGTGGTCTCCTTCGTCATATCGGCTGCGGTTATGGCACTCGAACCACGCCAGCGATTGCGCGAGGATCGGCAAGCCGGTTGGGCTCAGGCGATAGTCGATGTTGGCAAAGCGGTCGCCTTTGAGCGTGGCGAAGCGCTTGCACAGGTCCAACTGCTCGGCCGCCAGGATATTGATGACGTAGTGCGAGCCGGCGTGGAACAGCGGAAATGAATTGGCCTGCGTGCCCAGGCTCCACAGCACCAGCGGCGGATCCAGCGACACCGAATTGAACGAGCTGGCCGTCACCCCAACGAACGCCGGCGTACCCGGCCGGCCTTCAGAGCGCGTGGTAACCACCGTCACCCCGGTAGCAAACTGGGACAGTGCATGCCGGAAGTGCGCGGCGTCAAAATCGGGCGGGGTGGCGCGGCCATGTGGGCGTCGATGTGACGACGCCTCGCGCGCGGAGGATTCCGGGGCGCGCGCATCCATGGGAATGGCTCCGTGTTGGTCCATGAAAACTACCGAAAGTAATACTCAATTGTAACGGACGCCCGATAGGCCGCGTCGGGGTAGGGCTTTGCGTGGTCCTGCGATCACATGAGGCTGCCTGTGTCAGGATGAGGGTCTTCGACCGACCAATGGCAGCCTAATCAACCGCAGGAGAATTCGAATGACTGAACAACGCGCCCTTGAAACCGCCGTTCTGGGCGGCGGCTGCTTCTGGTGCCTGGAAGCCGTGTTCCAGCAGGTGCAAGGCGTGCAAAACGTGGTGTCCGGCTATGCCGGTGGCCATGTCGATCGTCCGAGTTACCGTGCCGTATGCAATGGCAACACCGGCCATGCTGAAGTGGTGGCCGTGAAGTTCGACCCGGCCGTGATCCCGTATCGCGAGATTCTCGACATCTTCTTCGCCATTCACGACCCGACCACCGTGGATCGCCAGGGCAACGATGTCGGCCCGCAATACCGTTCGGCTATCTTTGCGCAAACGCCCGAGCAATTGGCGACGGCACGCACGGCCATTGCCGAACTGGGCGCCAGCGATATCTTTGAAGCGCCCATCGTGACGGAACTGGTGGATGCCGCTGACGGCAAGGTGACCTTCTGGCGCGCGGAAGACGAGCACCAGAACTACTTCCGCGACCACCCGGCACAAGGCTACTGTGCGTTCGTGATCTCGCCCAAGGTGGCGAAGTTCCGCAAGCAGTTCGCGCACCGCTTGCAGGGTTAGGAGATGGCGCCGAGGCTACGCTGCGTCCGCCGGCAGGCGCGCGGCAATGGCCTCGGCCAGCTTGATGCACGACAACGGGGACGATCCTTCCGCCTTGTTGCTGACCAGGATCGTCACCTTGCGCCCGGCCGCCAGCGCGCCGACTGCCATGTCAGCCAGCGTCTCGCGCGAGAGCGGGTCTTCATCGACGAGCTTGTTGAACGGTTTGTACGCCGCTTCGGCTTGCGCGTAGCGATAGCGGCTGTTCAGGTTCCAGCGCACCACCAGCGGGCCGCCCGCGCCCTCATCCAGCAGCGCAACGGCGGCGGCTTGCCGGTCCACCGCCGGCATCCGCTCATGCAGGCCGACGCAATAACGCACGCCTGCCGCGCGCAGCATCTTGATCAAGCGTGGCGTGAGCAGCGTGGCATCGCGCAATTCCACCGCGTAGACGGCATCGGGATTGAGTTGCGGATCGAGCGGCGGTAGGGCGGTCAGGAACGCCTCAAGCCGCTCTACAAAGCCGGTGGCATCTTCGGCCAGCGCGCCCAGCGGCGAGAGCTGAAACACCAGCGGCCCGCATCGCGTCCCGAGCCCGCGGGTGGCTGGCTCAACAAAATCGCGGATCGCAAATTCAGCATTCAGGAAGGCGGGATTGGCCATGCGCCCGCGCCCGTCCGATTCCCGAATCCACGCATCGCATACGGCAGAGGTGGCTTTGACGGCAAAGCGGAAATCTTCCGGCACGCTGGCCGCGTAAGCGACGTAGTCCGCCAAGGGGATCGGCGAATAGAAACCGCGATCGATGCTGACCGTGCGCAGCAACGGATGCTGGGCATAAGCCGCCAGGCCCTTGCGTGCGAGCATCGAATCGGAATACTCGCCCGCATACACCAGCCCGTCCCACCCCGGATACGACCACGACGACGTGCCAATGCGCAGGCCGCGCGGCAAGCGTTGCGCGAGCTCGGCCACTTCGGGTGCGACCGCTGCGGGCAGAACGCCTTGGCGGGTGGGGGAACGTTTGGTTTTCGGGGCGGACTTGCCGGGTTCGGCGGCCGCGCCGTCGCTGGGTATGGGCGGCGCGCCGAACAGATCGTCGATGGGGGAACTGGCAGTCAAATGGTTACGCGTAGATATAGCGGCGCGACCACGGGATCGACGTCGCCGATTTGCCGGCCTTCTGCAGCACGGTCTGGAAGATCGAGATTTCGTCGGCGTCGAAAGCGTGCGCGCAGCCGGCCAGGTAGACGCGCCAGATGCGGTATTTTTTCTCGCCCACCATCGCGCGGATGGTCTCGCCGTTGGTTTCGAAACGCTCAGCCCAGTGCTCAAGCGTGCGCGCATAGTGGCGGCGCAGGCTTTCAACGTCAAGCGCTTCCAGGCCGCCATCCTGCGCGGCGCTCAGCGCCAGCGAGATGTGCGGTAGTTCACCTTGCGGAAAGACGTAGCGATCGATGAAATCGCCGCCGCCCATCGAGCTCTCGCCGCCAGCCGTGTCGGACGACGTGATGCCGTGGTTCATGGCGACGCCGCCATCGGCCAGCAGATCGTGCATGCGGCGGAAATACCCGGGCAGGTTCTTGCGACCGACGTGCTCGAACATGCCGACGCTCGTGATGCGATCAAACTGGCCGGTGAGGTCGCGGTAGTCCTGGATGCGGATTTCGATCTGGTCTTGCAAGCCGGCCGCACGCACGCGTTCGGTGGCAAGCTCGTACTGGTTTTGCGACAGCGTCACGCCCAGGCAGCGCGCACCGTACTTCTGCGCGGCACGCAGCACCAGCGCGCCCCAGCCGCAGCCGATATCAAGCAGCGTTTGCCCGGGCTGCAAGCGGATCTTGGTGAGGATATGGTCGATTTTCTTGAGCTGCGCCTCGTCGAGCGTTTCATCGCCATTTTCGAAGTAAGCGCAGGAGTAGACCATGTTCTGGTCCAGCCACAGCTTGTAGAAATCGTTGGAAACGTCGTAGTGGTACTGGATCGACTCCCTGTCGCCTTCCTTCGTGTGGGCGAAGTGGCGTACCACGCGGGCCAGCGCGTTTCCACTGCTGACCGCAGCCGCAGAAGCCAGGCTGTAGCTCACGTTGATGATGTCGGCCAGCTTGCCGTCCAGATCGATCTTCTCCTGAACGTACGCCTCGCCAAGGTTGTTAAGCGTGGGGGACAGCAGCAGCGGCAGTGCGCTAGCTTCGCGCACGGTGAGCGTGACGCGGGGCTGCTCGAAGCGGCCCAGTTCATATTGATCACCGTTCCATAGCCGCAGGCGTAAAGGAAGGTCGGCAGACTCGCGGATTTCCTGGATCCACTGCTCGAGTTTGCGGTCAATCGCCTGTTGGAAAAACATGTCGACGCCTCCCTGATGTGCAAATGTTCGGGGCGGCCATCGGATTGCGGCCCGAACGGATCACATTAGCTTACGACAAAGTTTCCCATTGTGCTGTCTGGGTCTTACGGGCGCGTGCCGGGCCAATCCGCTGCCAGCAAGCGCCGTGCCGACATGACGCGATGCGCAATAACGTATTGCGCGTCTATGCGTCCGGCTACGGGGCGAGGCGGACGATCGTCCAGCTGCCGTCTGCCTGTTTGCGGTACTCCAGACGGTCGTGCAGGCGCGAAGGGCGGCCTTGCCAGAATTCCAGCCGCTCCGGCAGCAAACGATAACCGCCCCAGTGCGGCGGGCGCGGGGGGGAGTCGCCAAAGCGCTGGCTGTATTCGGCTTCGCGGGCTTCCAGCGTGGCGCGGTCGGGCACTTCGCTGCTCTGCTCCGACGCCCACGCCCCCAACCGAGAGCCTAGCGGCCGCGAGTGGTAATAGGCATCGCTCTCTGCGTCGCTCACTTTTTCGACGATGCCCTGGATGCGTACTTGCCGCTCCAGCCCGATCCAGTGGAACAGCAGCGCAGCGCGTGGGTTGGCGGCCAGTTCCTCGCCCTTGTGGCTGGCGTAATTGGTAAAAAAGGTGAAGCCGCGTTCGTCCAGATTCTTGAGCAGTACAATGCGCGCCGCCGGCTGGCCCTGCGCATCGACAGTGGCGAGCGTCATGGCGTTGACTTCGGCCACCTCGGCCTTCAGCGCCTCGTCGAACCAGCGTCGGAACTGGCGCAGGGGGTTGGCGTCGACGTCGGCAATGTCGAGCGAAGCGCGGGCGTAATCGGTGCGGATATCGGCAATGGAGGTCATGAGCGTGGCGGATGCAACATGCGAACGGGCCGAGTATAGACAAACATCGGCGGCCGCCGTTTGCGCCTGCGCAAGCACAGGCTGGCACGTTTCACGCTTCGGCGTCTGTTCTGGCGGTCCGCCGTGCGCCGCCTATATTGGCTAGTCAAGGGCGTCAGGCTGGCGCCGCCTGCCATGTTCCCCACAAAAATTTCAACAGGATGTCGAAATGGCCCCCCCTTCCCATTCTCCCGACACCGTCGCCGGCCTGACACGCCGCCAGTGGCTGCAGGGCACACTGGCGTTGGCTGCGGCCGGGCTGGCGGGCTCGCAGGTGCTGCGTGCGGTCGCCCAGGCCCCGACTGAATCGCTGGATGCATTCATGGCGTTGTCACAGGCACTGACGGCGCGGCCGGCGCTGGATCGCGGCGTCGGCACGCGGTTGCTGGCGGCGCTGGGCAAATCCAGCGCCGACTTTGCCGCGCAATTGCGGCCACTGGCACAGGCGTTGGCGGCGGGCTCGCTTTCCGATGCGCAGCAGAAGACCGCGCTGCAGATTCTGGAAGCGTGGTACCTGGGTGTGGTCGACGGCAATGTCGTCACGTACGAGCAAGCGCTGATGTACAGCGTGGTCTCCGACACGCTCGTCATCCGCACGTATTGCCCGAACCAGCCGGGCTTCTGGGCCGAGCCCCCTGTCGAGAGGCAAGTCTGATGGCCGATACCCAACAAGCCGATATCGTGGTGGTGGGCTCCGGCGTGGCCGGGGCGCTGGTGGCGTACGAACTGGCGCGCGCGGGCAAGTCGGTGCTGATGCTCGAAGCCGGTCCGCGCCTGCCGCGCTGGGAGATCGTCGAGCGCTTCCGCAACCAGGCCGACAAGATGGATTTCATGGCGCCGTATCCATCCACGCCCTGGGCACCGCACCCGGAATACGGGCCGCCCAACAACTACCTCGTGCTCAAGGGCGAGCATCAGTTCAACTCGCAGTACATCCGGGCGGTGGGCGGCACGACGTGGCACTGGGCCGCATCGACGTGGCGCTTTTTGCCGAATGATTTCAAGCTGCGCAGCGTGTACGGCATCGCGCGCGATTGGCCGATCCAGTATCAGGATCTGGAGCGCTATTACGGCCTGGCCGAAGAGGCGCTGGGCGTATGGGGGCCGAACGACGAAGACCTCGGCTCGCCGCGCAGCCAGCCGTATCCCATGGCTCCGCCTCCGCTCTCGTTCAATGAGCGCACGATCAAGGAAGCGCTCAATGCGCATGACGCGAGCTTCCACGTGGTGACCGAACCCGTGGCACGCAACAGCCGCCCGTACGACGGTCGCCCGACCTGCTGCGGCAACAACAATTGCATGCCGATCTGTCCGATCGGCGCGATGTACAACGGCATCGTCCATGTGGAGAAAGCCGAGCAGGCCGGCGCGCGGCTGATCGAGAACGCCGTTGTCTTCAAGCTCGAAGTCGGCCCCAACAAGCGCATCGTGGCCGCGCGCTACAAGGACTCGAAAGGCGCCGAGCACCGCGTGGAAGGCAAGTGGTTCGTGCTGGCCGCCAACGGCATCGAAACGCCGAAGCTGATGCTGATGTCGACCAGCCAGGATTTTCCGAAGGGCGTGGGCAACAGCTCCGACATGGTGGGGCGCAACCTGATGGACCACCCCGGCACCGGCGTGAGCTTCTATGCCGACCGCAAGCTATGGCCGGGACGCGGGCCGCAGGAAATGACCTCGCTGATCGGTTTTCGTGACGGGCCATTCCGTGCCACGCAGGCTGGCAAGAAGCTGCACCTGTCGAACATCTCGCGCATCGAGCAGGAGACGCAACGCATCTTCAAGGAAGGCAAGCTGATCAAGCCGGCCGAACTCGATGCGCGCATCCGCGACCAGGCCGCGCGCTACGTCCAGTTCGACAGTTTTCACGAGATCCTGCCGCTGCCCGAGAACCGCATCGTGCCGAGCGCGACGGAAGTGGATGCCATCGGCATTCCACGCCCCGAAATCACGTACCACATTGACGACTACGTCAAACGCAGCGCGGTGCATACGCGCGAGGTCTACGCGACGGCAGCGCAGGTGATGGGCGGCACCAATGTCGAATTCCACGACGACTTCGCGCCCAACAACCACATCACCGGCGCGACCATCATGGGTGCCGATCCGAAAGACTCCGTGGTCGACAAGGATTGCCGGACGTTTGATCATCCGAACCTGTTCATCAGCAGCAGTTCCACCATGCCGACCGTGGGCACCGTCAACGTGACGCTGACCATCGCGGCGCTGGCCCTGCGCATTGCTGACCAACTGAAGAAGGAGGCGTGAGATGAAATCGATCGCTTCTTTCTCGATGTTGTTGCTGACCGGCCTCGTGACGAATGCCTGGGCGAAGGACACACCGGCTGACGCTGCGCAGATCAAACGCGGTGAATACCTCGCGATTGTGGCGGACTGTGCGGCCTGCCATACGGCGCCCGGCGGCAAGCCCTTTGCCGGCGGCTTGCCGATGCAGATTCCGATGCTGGGCACCATTTACAGCAGCAACATCACGCCCGATGAGAAGACCGGCATCGGCAAATGGACCTACGAAGAATTCGAGCGCGCCGTGCGAAAAGGCGTGGACGACGACGGCGACAATCTGTATCCGGCCATGCCGTATCCGTCGTACGCGAAGATCAACGATGCGGACATGCGCGATCTCTATGCGTATTTCCACAACGGCGTGACGGCCGTGCAGAACGATCCGCCACCGAGCACGATCCGCTGGCCGCTGAACATGCGCTGGCCGCTCAAGCTGTGGAACCTCGTTTTCCTCAAGAGCGAGCCGTACACCCCGAAGGATGACAAGTCGCCGACGTGGAATCGCGGTGCGTACCTCACGCAAGGCCTCGCACACTGCGGCACGTGCCATACGCCGCGCGGCTTCGCCATGCAGGAGAAGGCACTGGACGAGCGCGGCAGCGGCTATCTTGCAGGCTCAACCCTCGCGGGCTGGACGGCATTCAACATCACGTCGGACCCAACGAGCGGCATCGGCGCCTGGAAGCCTGAACAGCTCGTCCAGTATCTGCGCACCGGCAGCGTGCCCGGCGTGGCGCAAGCCGCGGGGCCGATGGGCGAAGCGGTGCAGCACAGCTTTTCGCGGATGACCATGCAGGACGTCGAGTCCATCGCCGAATACCTGCGCACCGTGCCAGCGATAAGCAACAACCTTGAACGCGCACGACAGGATTGGGGCAAGCCTGCCACCGATGTGACCGCGCTGCGCGGCAAGCCCATCGAAACCACGATTGACGCCGCGCGCCTGTACCTTGGCAATTGCGCCACGTGTCACCAGGCTGATGGACGTGGCACGCCCGATGGCTATTACCCGCCGCTGCTGCACAACTCAGCGGTCGGCACGCGGGACACGACCAACCTTGTGCAGGTGATGTTGTTTGGCATTGAGCGCAAGGCAGGCGACAAGCACATCGGCATGCCGGCGTTTGGGCGTCAATTGTCCAACGAACAGCTCGCCGCGCTGACGAACTACGTCACGCGCCAGTTTGGCGATCCGGCCACCCCGGCGGTGACGGCGGAGGCCATCGCAAAGCGGCGTTCAGCGAAGTAGCGGCGACGGTGCCGGCGGCAAGTCAGCCGCCGGTCGTGTGCGGGTCGCGCGACGCGGGTGCTGCGGGACGCTGGGGCACAGCGGTCTTGCCCGAGTCGGGCTGCGTCGATTTCAAATCGCCTTCCGGCGTGCGGCCCGGGTTCTTGCTGTGATACGTCTTGCCCGGCGGCGGCGCAGTCGGGCGTTGGCGCACATCGGCGAGCAGCTTGCCGCAGGCGCTCTCCGGTGCAGGCTTGAGCTCAAGCACCGGCAGTACCGCCGCCACCGGCGCCGTCAATGCCAGCGCCACTGCGCCGCCTGCCCGTAGCGCCACGACTGCCGGGTTAATCGACACATCCGGATGCTTGTATGTGCCCTTCACATACAGCGGTGTGCGAAGCGAAAACACGCGCAGCCCCTTCGAATCCGGATGAATGGTGAAGTCCAGCGCTTCCTGCCTGAAGCTCGTCGCGCCGGTTACGTCGATGACGGCATCCTGCGTATCCACCACAAACGTGCGCGCCTGCGCCAGACCATTGCTCACAGCAAAGTCGCCCGCCGCGCAGTTGATGGTGACCTGCTTGTCGCCAAAGAGCTTGGTCAGGATCACGTTGCCCACGTTCAGCCCCATGGCTTCCAGGATGAACTTGCTGATGGTGCCTTGCTCCACCAGGATCTTCACCTCGCCGTTGGATGAACCGAGCAGCGCCGCCACCGAGTTGCCCGTGGCTGAGAGCCGCGCATCGCCGTTGATCTCGCCCACGCTGGCGCGCACCGATTCGATCTTCGGGAACAGTTGTTTGATCTTGAAGTGCCGTGCCGCCAGCGCGGCGCGAGCCTGCATGGGCGTGGCGTGTCCGTCGAGCTGGATGGTGGAGGAAAGCGTGCCGCCCGCGATGCCGAAGTTGAGTGGGTCGAGTGTGAGCAGGGCGTCCTGCAGCTTGACGTGCGTAACGAGGTGGTTGATCGGCAGATCTGCTGTGTGGACGATGCGCTCGCCTGTGAACTTCACGTCGGCATCAATGGCGTTCCAGCGATCGGTACGGAAGGGCTCGACCGGCAGCACCTTGTCGGCCGGCTGGCGCACGGTTTTGCTGTCACCTGGGTCGGCGCTCGGGTCGGCGCGCTTGGCCTTGCTGGCGTTGGAGTCGGCACCGATGATTGGCGCGAGGTCGGCGAACAGCAATTGATGCGAAACGAGTTCGCCTGTCAATTGCGGACGGGGCTCGCGCATCGCAAAGGTAAGCGTGCCGCCCAGATCGGAGCCGCCCACGCGGCCCGAGAATTTCTCGTAGCGCCACGTCGATCCTTGCTTGCGCAGTTCACCGATCAGCCGGCCGCGGGTGTCGAACGGCGGCGTATCCGGCAGCACCACGCCGGTCAGCGGATACAACTGCGCCATGCTTGCGCCCGACAGGTGCAGGCGTAAGTCGATGGCCGTCAGGCTGGCGGGGTTGGTGAGCGTGCCTGCCAGGTCGATACGCGTCTTACCGACCGTCACGTCGGCCTGCAGCGGGTAGGGCCGTTGTGCCTCCTGCAGGCGCAGCACGCCACCGGCCTTGCCGCTGCCCTTGATGGTGGCGTTGTTGTAGGTGCCCTTGACCGTCCACGCGATGCCGTAAGGCTGCTGCGGATCCGGCTCCGCCCGCGTCTGCGCGGCGGTATCGGATGCTGCCGTGCCGGATGCAGCCGGCACTCCGCCGGGCTGGTCCGCGCTCTTGATGGCGGTGCCGTTGGCGGCGGTGTATAGCGTCTGGTTGTCGACGGTGTCGATGGCCGCTGTCAGGTGAATGCGCTTGATGTCATCGTCCAGGGCCAGCGAGCCCTTGCTGAAGGCGATCTCGCGCAGGTCCAGCTTCCAGTCCGACGGCTTCTTGTTGTCGCCCTCGCTGCCCGCCAGATCGAACGTCCAGTTGTTGCGGTTCTGCTTGTCGCGCTCCAGCGCAATGGCGGGCGTGTCCAGTGTCACGCTGGGGATGACGATGCGATGCGCCAGCAGCGGCAGCGCCTCCAGCACAAACGTGAGTTGATGGATGGTGGCCACGTTCGGCTGCTTGGCCCAATCCGGGTTTCCGATGGTGATGTCGTTGGCAATCAGTCGTGGCCAGGGCACATATGCACGCCAGCCGGATTCGCCTTCGGGCTTCTTCCACGTGAGCATCAGATCGCCGTTGATGGCGAAGGGGCGCCCGATGGCTTGCGAGACGCGATCATTCAGATACGGCTTTGCGCGGTTCCAGTCGAACGTCAGCACAAAGATGACCGCCGCTGCCACGATGACGACGGGTGTGATGACCAGTCCGAGGGCGAGTTTGCCGGATGTACGCATCGTCGTTTTGTTGGTATTGGCACAAAAATGCGACTGCGCACGTTGATATATAGTTCGGCGCAACCACGATTCAATTGTGTCATGAGCCAAGTAGCAATCAGCGCGCCAGCGCACCCGCCCGTCCTCGATGATGAATACGCACGCCGGTTTGGCGGTGTTGCCCGGTTGTACGGTCCGCAGGCGCTGGAGCGGTTTGCGGCGGCGCACGTGTGCGTGATCGGCATCGGCGGCGTGGGTTCGTGGGTGGCCGAGGCGGCGGCGCGCTGCGGTGTGGGCAAGTTCACCCTGATCGACCTCGATCACATCGCGGTGTCCAACACCAACCGGCAGATTCACGCGCTGGGCGATGCGTATGGCATGGCCAAGGTCGACGCCATGGCCGAGCGCATCCTGCAGATCAATCCGCGCGCCGAGATCAGCCGCATCGATGATTTCGTGACGGTCGAGAACGTCGAAACACTGCTTGGCCATCCGTTCGATTACGTGATCGACGCGATCGATGCGGTGAAGGTGAAGACGGCCATCATCGCGTTCTGCAAACGCACCGGCAAACGCGTGGTGACGTGCGGCGCTGCAGGCGGGCAACTGGACCCGACGCGCATTCGCGTGACGGACCTCTCGCGCACGATTCAAGATCCGCTGCTCGCCAAGGTGCGCGGCAACCTCCGCCGCCAGCATGGCTTTCCGAAAAACCCGAAGTCACGTTTCGGCATCGATGCCGTCTTCTCGGACGAGCCGCTGCGCTATCCCGAACCCGAGCAGCAGGCGTGCGCCGTCGAGTTGCCGGTCGAGTCGAGCCACGCCGGCATCGACGACCTTGCAGCGGCTGGGGATATTGCCGTGGTCAACGCGCCGCCCGCTCCGCAGCCTGCGCAGCAGGGGCCGCAAGGCCTGGCATGCGCGGGCTTTGGCTCGTCCGTTTGCGTGACGGCGGTGTTCGGGATGGTGGCCGCGTCAACGGCGCTGCGTGCGATCGCCGGTGTCTGACGGCGTGCTGCTTGATCGAGGGATGACCTGATCAAGCTTCTCGCGGATGGCGTCGGCATACACGCCCGACCATCCGTCGCGTGGCTGGCTGTTGGCAAAGACCACAAAACCAGGCATGACCGACACGCCGTATCGATCAGCGGTGTGCTGGTTCTCGTCGAAATCCATGGTGACGAATGTGGCGCGTCCGGCGTAGCTCGATTCCATCTGTTCGAGGCTGGCCACGGCGGACTGGCTTGGGTGGCTCCACTCCGCGGCAAAGCACACCACCACCGGGCTGCGTTGCGAGGCGTCGATCACATCGGATTGAAACGAGGCTTCGTTGACGATCTTCATGGGCGCTCCCAGGGTGGAGTGGACGCCCGCGCAACGAAGGCCAGCGGGCAGGGCCACTTTGACTCTAGGCAGCAGACCGCCGGTCGACAACCCGGGTTCAGCCGACGTGTTCGATGTTGCGCACCGCGCTGCCCATTTGCGCCAGGTACGTCGTCATCATGCGGTCCATCACGTCCACATGCTGGGCAAACCACTCTGGCAATTCCGCCACCAGCCGCCGGCCCAGATCCATCTCGCCGGCGGCGGCGCGCTTGCGCACCTCGCGGCACAGCGCCAGCACGTTGTCGTGCTCACCGCGGTGGCAGTGGCGCGGGGGGAAGTCCGCGGCGTCCATCCACGCGTTTTCTTCACCGAAATGGTGCTCGGTGTGGTCGATGAAGGCGTCGAGCGCGGGAATGAACTCGGCGTCCGAAGCATCTGCAATGGCGTTGAGCAGCGTGCAGAATTCGGCGTGGTTGGCGTCGGTGGCGGCGTCTCCTAGTTGGAGCGCCTCGGACCATTCGATCACGGGCATGGCAGGCTGAAGAATTGGATGGGCGAGGCGGTCAGCTTAAGCGACGGCCACCTCACCACAGTTTGACGTCGGGCAAACGTGTTAGCCGGCGTCCGGTGCGGGATGCTGCTGAAGCACTTCTACCGCCCGCGTGTATAGCGCCACCGACGTCGCATAGCCACGCCCGATCTGATACAGCGTACCGCCCAGTTCGGCCAGCAAGCTGGGAAAGCCGGTGATGCCCCAGCGGCGCGACAGTCGGAAGTCTTCGCGCGTTTCGTCGCGTAACGTGTCCGTGTCGAACACGGCATCGAAGTGTGCCGCCTCAACGCCATTGGCGAGTGCAACGTCGCGCAGCACGTCGGCTTGTGTGGTGTCGCGGCCTTCGGCGTAGAAGGCGTGCTGGATGGCATGGAAGACGGTGAGCACGCGTTCGTCGTCCTCGGCCCAGTGCTCGCGCGCCATGACGACGGCGCGGCAGGCGGGTTCGGTGTCGTAGACGAAGCCATTGCGGCGTATGGCCGCCTCGGGCGACTGGTCGAACGGCATGCCGCTGCGTTCGGCCACGGCATGCCAGTGGTGCAGGATTTCGTCGCGCTTGTCTGCAGCCATCGGTTCGCGTTGGCCGGGGCGCAGGCCGCCGGTGATGAGCGTGACGGGCACCGGCGCGCCGAGGGTGTCGGCCAGCCGCTTGCGCAGGTCAGCCAACTGCGGGCCGAAACCGTAGCACCAGGAGCACATCGGATCGGCTACGTAGATCAGTCGCATGACGGCTCCTCAATTCAGTTTGGACGCCAGCTGCCGGCGCCAGTGCGATACCGCCTGCGGTGCGTCGCGCATCATGTCGAATACCGAGACCATCGTCTTGCGGGCGAGGTCGTCACGGAATGTGCGATCCCGCTCAACGATGGCGAGCAATTGCTCCAAGGCCGCTTCGTAATCCTGGCCGGCGATGTACTGTTGCGCCAGATCGAGCCGCGCCTGCAGATTGCCGGGCTCCGCTTCCACGACCGTGCGCAGGGCGCCGGCATCGGGCAGCGTATCGGCCCGTTCGGTGGCCTTCAGCCGCGTTTCCAGCGGGGCATAGCGTTCGTCCTGCGGCGCCTTGGGGGAGAGCAGTGCAAATTCGCCCTGCGAGGCATGCACGTCGCCGCTGTCCAGCAACAGGTTCACCAGTTCAAAGCGGGCGGCATCGAAGCCCGGGTCGAATGCCAGTGCGTTCTGGAACGCTTCGCGCGCGTGGGCGGTTTCACCGGCTTGGCTCGCGGCCAGCCCTTCGCGATAGGCGACTTCTGCGGGTTGCGGAATCACGCGGTCCAGAAACGCCCGCAATTGCGCTTCGGGCAAGACGCCGACGAACTGGTCGACCGGTTTGCCATCCACGAACGCCACCACATACGGGATGCTGCGCACGTGGAACTGGGCGGAAAGCTCGGGGTTTTCGTCCGAGTTGATCTTGGCGAGCTTCCATTTGCCGGCGTACTCGGCCTCCAGCTTCTCCAGCATCGGACCCAATGTGCGGCACGGACCGCACCATGGCGCCCAGAAATCAACCAGCACCGGGACCTGGCGAGAGGTTTCGATCACTTCTTGCGCGAAATTCTGCGAGGTGATGTCGCTCATCGTCGGGATTCTCCTGAGGGGCAATGGCGCCGGCATACGCACCGGCGAGAGGTATCGTGCATTTTACTTGGGGGTGGAGCAGACCGTTTCCAGGCGATCTGCCCGCCTTTTGTCCGCCGCAATAACGTATGTCAGGGCAACGGTTGAAAATAGAACGATCGTTCGGATACCATCCGGTAAAAACAACACACAGATTCACGGAGACATGGCATGACACGACCGCACTTCCAGTTCTGGCCCCGACGTTTGCCGCACAACATCAGCTCGCCGCAAACGAGCCTTTGGTACAACCTGGAAGTGTCTGCCCGACGCTATCCGGACAAGGACGCGATCATCTTCTACGGTCGCCACACCACCTTCCGTGAGCTGCACGACGATGCGGTGGCCGTGGCTGGCTGGCTGCAGCAGGTGGCGGGGGTCCAGAAGGGCGACCGCGTGCTGCTCTATATGCAGAACTGTCCGCAGTTCATGGCCGCGTATTACGGCATCCTGCGCGCTGATGCGGTGGTCGTGCCGGTCAATCCGATGAACCGGCCGGAAGAATTCAAGCATTACATCACCGATGCGGGCGCCGCTACGGTCATCTGCAGCGCAGATCTGGCCGTCAACGTGACCACGGCCAACGCCGAGCTGCCGGAGGCGCAACGCACCAAGCACCTGCTGGTCACGTCGTACGCCGATGCGCTGCCGGCCCAGTACGAATATCCCGAAGATGCCCCCCCCGCGTGGATTACCGCGCAGCATACGACGCAGCCCGGCGCCGTGGCATGGAACGATGCGCTCGCACAGCGCCTCGTGCCGGGCCCGCACACCGCTGGGCCGGACGACTTGGCGGTGATGCCGTATACATCGGGCACCACGGGCTTTCCGAAGGGCTGCATGCACCCGCATCGCACGGTCATGCACAACGTGGTGGGCGGTTCGATGTGGTCGAGTTCGACCAAGGAAGGCGTGAGTCTGTCGATCATCCCGCTGTTCCACGTGACCGGCATGCAGTACGGCATGAACGCACCGATCTACATGGGCTCCACGGTCGTGATGTTGCCCCGCTGGGACCGCGAGGTGGCAGGACGGCTGATCTCGCGCTACAAGATCACGCATTGGACGAACATTCCGACCATGGTGATCGACTTCCTGGCGAGCCCGCAGCTGGCGGAGTTCGACCTGTCGAGCCTGGCCTACATCGGCGGCGGTGGCGCGGCGATGCCGCAGGCTGTGGCCGAGCGGTTGCTGAAGGATTTCAACCTCGCGTACCAGGAAGGCTACGGCCTGTCGGAAACGATCGCGCCTACGCACAGCAATCCGGCGGATCGGGCCAAGCAGCAATGCCTGGGCATTCCCGTGTTCAACACCGACGCTCGCATCGTCGATCCGCAGACGCTGCAGGAGCTGCCGATTGGCGAGGTGGGTGAAATCATCGTCAGCGGCCCGCAGGTCTTCCTGGGTTACTGGGGCAAGCCGCAGGCCAGTGCCGAAGTCTTCATCGAGTTCGAAGGTAAGCGCTTCTTCCGCACGGGCGACCTCGGCAGGATGGACGAAGATGGCTACTTTTTCCTCACCGATCGCCTGAAACGCATGATCAATGCGTCGGGCTTCAAGGTCTGGCCGGCCGAGGTGGAGAGCCTGCTGTACAAGCACCCCGACGTGCAGGAGGCCTGCATCATCGGCACGCGCGATGCGTATCGCGGCGAGTCGGTCAAAGCGGTGGTGGTGCTCAAGGCCCACGCCAAGGGCAAGACCACCGAAGAGGACATCATCAACTGGGCGCGCGACAACATGGCCGCCTACAAGTACCCGCGCGTGGTGGAGTTTGTGGATGCGCTGCCCAAGTCCGGCACGGGCAAGGTGATGTGGCGCACGTTGCAGGAGCAGGAAAACGCAAGGAACGAAGTGGCCGCGAAACCGGCCGCGGCATAACGAGAAAGGGGCCTCAGTGGCCCCTTTTTCAATGTCCGCGCGCCTTGAACAAGAGTGCGCCGATCCCGTGGAAGCCACGCTGACGCGCATGCCGCATCGGCGTGACGCCCCCGCGGTCGGCCAGGTTGGGGTCGGCGCCGCCGTCGAGCAGGAGCTGCACGGTCTTCTCGTATTTGTCGCTGCCATCGCCCAGGGCCACGGCTTCGATCAGCGCGGTCAGGCCCAGGTTGTTGGTGGCATCGGGCGGTACGCCGGCCTTCACGAGTTCGTTGACGACTTCGACGTAGCCACGGCGCGCAGCCGGGATGAGGGCAGTATCGCCATCAGCGTTGGTGGCGCGCAGGTTGGCGCCGTGCGACAGGGCCAGGCGTACCGTTTCCGCATCGCCCTGGATGGCAGCGAGCAGGAAGGCGCTGTTCTGCGTGTTGTCCTGCAGGTTGACGTCGGCACCGGCCTGGATGAGCAAGCGTGCTGCCGCACCCATGTGCGCCATGACGGCGGCGATGAGGGCCGTGCGGCCCTCGGCATCACGCGCCTTGAGGCTGGCGCCTTCGGCCAGCAACGACTGGATGGCCATCGTGTTTCCGGCCTGCGCGGCGAGGATCAGGTCGCGGTCACGCGTGGCGGGGTCGCTGCGGCGGGTGGGGCGGGCGTCGGCCGGGCGTGCCGCGCCGGGTGCCACTTTGGCGCTCGCGTTGGCTGCCACATGCAGGACCGGCAGATGTTGCTCCTGCCACGCATTGGCCATGTCGCCCACGGCCAGTGCCATCCCCAGCATGACGCCGATGAGCTGGTTGATCGCGGGGCGCGGAGCGATGAGCATGGCGGGCGGGTTCAGGCGCTGAGATAGGGATCGGGAAGCGGCGCGGCGTCGGTTGCGTCCGTTGTCGCGCAGGGGGCGTTTGCCGCGTCGGTGGCCTGCAGGCGTGACCACAGGCGGTCCAGATACGGATCGTGCAGCCCATTGCTGGCCAGGCCGATCAGCGTGCGCTGTAGGTATTCGCGTGCCGGCCCGTACAGCCCGACCGCCTCGCGCAGGCAGCCGACCACGCGCTCGTCGGGCAGACGGCCGGCATAGGCCTCATGCGCGCGGTTCATGACGAAAGCCAGCGCCATGACGCGTCGGCCATTGATTTCGGTGGGCAGCCAGCGGGGGAGGTACGCGCCGGTCAGCATCTCGCGGCGCCAGAGCACGCGGAATTCGTGCTCCGCATGGTCGCGCGGTACGCGGAAGGCCACGCCTCGGCAGCTGCCGCCACGGTCCAGACCGAGCACGAGCCCGGGGTTGTCCCAAGTGCCGCGATTGATACGGGAGTAGAGATAGAAGCCACGGTGATAGCCATGCACCGTGGCGCGGGCGGCCTCGGTGTGGAAGATCATCGGGTTCCAGATGAGCGAGCCGTAGCCGAACACCCAGGCGTCCTGGCATTCGCCGTGCGCGGCCGACAACCGCGCGAGCGTCGATGCAAGCGACGCTTCCAGCGCAGCCTCGGTCAGCAACGACGACGCGACGGGCGAATCACCCAGGGCGGCGCGCAACCGGTTCTGTTCGAGATCCTCTCGGGTGACGGCCATGTCGCAAGCATAGAGCAATCGTTACGAGTGGTCACGCGGGCGGACGGCCGATGGCCCGGAAACGGGGCGTTGCGATGCTCGGGGGCGTTTGACTATGGCGCGGCCGCAACGGTGGAGGATGCGCAGCCGGAAAACTGGAGGCGGGGGATCGGAATTGAACCGTCTTATACGGCTTTGCAAGCCGCAGCATTGACCACTCTGCCACCCCGCCGGGGGAGGCGGCTTGCGATGCACCGCGTGGCACATCGCAAGCCGGGGCGGATTCTAGCGCAGGATCAAACTTCCAGCAGATCGACCTCAAAAAGCAACGTTGCGTTCGGGGGAATCACGCCGCCTGCGCCGCGTGCGCCGTAGCCCAGGGCCGCCGGAATGATCAGCTTGCGCGTGCCGCCGACCTTCATGCCTTGAACGCCTTCGTCCCAGCCCTTGATGACCATGCCGCCACCCAGGTGGAAGGCGAAGGGGTCGTTACGGTCCTTGCTGGAGTCGAATTTCTTGCCGGCCTGGCCGTTGTCGTACAACCAGCCGGTGTAGTGCACGGTGACGTATTTGCCGGCCGTGGCTTCAGCGCCGTCGCCGACGACGACATCCTCGTATTGCAGGCCGCTTGCGGTGGTTTCGATGGTCATGATGAGCCTCGTGGAGTGGCGTGGGTGATGAGGGGAAAGGGCTCAGGCGGCGTCCGCGGCCTTGAGCGTTTCGATCTGGACGTGGACGTTGTCGGCGTCGTTGGCGATCCAGATGTCGCCGTCCTGGATGGTGACTTGCAGACGCATGGTGCGTTCCACCATGGCGGCTAGCGCGGCCACGGTGTCCGCCGCAACTTCGTACACCGACACGTTGGCAAAGCGCGTGATCTTGGTCTCGATTTGTTGCCACCACACGCGGCTTGCGTTGCCGCTATATGTATAGACGGCGACTTGTTCGGCGCGGTTGCTGGCCTTGCGGATGCGGGTGTCGTCGGGGTTGCCGAGGTCGATCCACAGTTCGATGGCGTCGGTCAGGTCGCGCTGCCAGAGTTCGGGTTCGTCGGGCTCGGACAGGCCACGCGTGAAGGCAAGCGTTTCGCTGGCGTGGCGAGCGAAGGCGAGCACGCGCACCATCATGCGTTCGTCGTTTTCGCTGGGGTGGCGGGCGACGGTCAACGCGTGATTGGCGTAGTAGTGGCGATCCATGTCGGCGATCTGCAGATCGACCTTGTAGATCGTGGATTTCAGGGCCATGCGGGTGGTCGGTGGATGGGCCGTTTTTGGCAAAGCGCGCATTGTCGCACGGGCCGGTGAAGCTGACGGATTGGCCTGGCGCATTCCCAACGGCGGCGGTTTGCGGTATATGAGCGGTGCGTGCGCTATTCGGCGCATATTTTTCCTATCCAAACAGGACAATCAGAACGATGCGTTGGATATTCGGAATCGTGGGTCTGTTGCTCGGAGGCCTGTCGGGGGGCGTCGTCGGGGCGTTCTTTGGGGCGTTGATCGGTCTGGGACTGGCATCGCTGATTTTGTACATGGACAAGCGGGGCAGCGCGCAGTGGGCAAATCCGCCCGACGCGCCGGGCGCAACCGGCGCTGCGCAGAGCCATGCGCCCGCGCAGGCTGCCGTGTCGCCACCGCCTGCCACGCTGCAGGAACGAGTGGCGCAGCTTGAGCACGAGGTTTCGCTCCTGCGCCGGCAGATGGCTGAAATCAAAGGTGGAACGTTTGCAGCGCCCGCCAACGTGGAGGCCGCTGCCGTTGAGGCGCCGTCGATCGTGGCCGAGGCGTTGCCACCGGTGGAGACGCCTGCCGTACCTGCGTCGACACCGCAGGTGGTGGCTGCGCAGCCAATGCCTCAGCCTGTTCCCCAGCCCGCGCCGGTCTTGGCGCCGCACGAGCCCGATTGGGTCGAGCGCGCCGTCGGCGCTGCCCGCGACTGGCTGCTGGGCGGCAACAGCGTGGTGCGGGTCGGCATCCTGATCCTGTTCTTCGGTGTGGCGTTCCTGCTCAAGTACGCGGCGGACAACAGCCTGCTGCCCGTCGAATTCCGGCTGGCGGGTGTGGCGGTCGGGGCAATTGCGTTGCTGGGCATCGGCTGGCACCTGCGTGAGAAGCGTCCGGGCTATGCGCTCGTGCTGCAGGGCGGCGGGGTCGGCGTGCTGTATCTGACGGTATTTGCCGCCACGCGCGTGGTGCCACTGCTCAGCCCCGGAATGGCGTTTCCGCTGCTGGTGCTCATCTGCGCGCTGGCCGCCGGGCTGGCCGTCAAGCAGAACGCGCCAGCGCTGGCCTTTACGGGCAGTGCGGGCGGCTTCCTCGCGCCGATCCTGATCTCGACGGGCCAAGGCAGCCACGTGGCGCTGTTCAGCTATTACGCGCTGCTCAATGCGGGCATCTTCGCCATTGCGTGGTTCCGGGCGTGGCGGGCGCTGAATCTGCTGGGCTTCGTCTTTACGTTCGGCATTGCCACGGCGTGGGGCGTGCTGCGCTATCAGCCGTCGTTGCTGGCGAGCACCGAACCGTTCCTGATCCTCTTCTTCCTGATGTATGTGGGCATTGCGCTGCTGACCGCGCTGCGCCGTCATATCAGCCTGACGAACTACGTTGACGGCACGCTGGTGTTCGGCACGCCGTTGGTGGCGATGGGGTTGCAGGCGGGGCTGGTGCACCACATTCCGTTTGCGATGGCGTGGAGCGCCACCGCGCTGGCCGCGTTCTATCTGGCAATTGCGGGCTGGCTTGCGCCCAGGCGCGCGAACCTTGGCCTCCTGTACGAGGCGATGTTCGCGCTGGGCGTGATCTTCATCACGCTGGCGATTCCGCTGGCCTTCGACGGGCGCACCACCAGTGCGGTGTGGGCGCTGGAAGGGGCCGCCGTGGTATGGCTGGGCGTGCGCCAGCAACGTCGGCTGGCGCTGGCGGCGGGCCTGCTCCTGCAGCTCGCGGCGGGCGCAGCATTCGCCGTGGACGCGGTATTCGATTGGGCGCCGCAGAACGGCTGGGCCGTGCTCAACAGCCGCTATATCGGCGGGGTATTGATTGCGCTGGCGGGCGCGTTCAGCGGCTGGCGCCTGCATGGCAAGGCGGAGGCGCGTGTATGGCTGAAGGCGGCGCCGGTGCTTGGCATCGTCGCGTCGGTGTGGGGCTTGCTGTGGTGGCTCGGCAGCGGCAGCAACGAGATCGACCGCTGGGCCTGGCGCTTCGCCAGCAAGACAGTCGACCGGCCCGACATTCCGCTGTATGCGGCCTTCGCCGTGCTGACGGCGTGGGCTGCGCACGGCCTGCGTCGCAAGCTCGATTGGGCGCTGGCCGAATGGCCTGCGCTGGCGTTGTCGCCGGTGCTCGCGTTGGTTTCGCTGGCTGCGATCGAGCACTGGGTGCCGTCACCTCTGGCCGGCTGGGGCGGGCTGGTGTGGATTGCGGCTGTGGTGCTGACCTTCGTGCTGTTGCGCCGCCAGGAGCGCGACGTGAAGGACACCATCCTCGCGCCGCTGCATACTGTGCTGTTCTGGCTGATCTGCGGCGTACTCGCGACGGAAGGCTACTGGCGCCTCGATGCCTACGTGCCCGAGGGCACCTGGAGCTTCGCCGCCTGGGCCTATGCCTACGGCGCGTTGCTTGCACTGCTGGCGGGCGCAGGCTGGCGCATCCGCTGGCCCATCGCCCGCTTCGAACGCGCCTACCTGCTATGGGGTGCCGCGCCGCTGGCTGCCCTGCTGTGGCTGTGGAGCCTGGCGAGCGCCGCCAGCGATGGCAATGCCGCGCCGCTGTTCTACCTGCCGATTCTCAATCCGCTGGACGTCGCGCAACTGCTGGTCTTCTTCGCCATCGCATTGTGGATGCGCCGCGTGGCGCTGCAGAAGCTTGTGCCTGAGCCGATGGTGATCGGCTACGCCATCGGCGCGACGCTGTTCATCTGGGCCAACGCGGTGCTGCTGCGCACGCTGCACCATTGGGCGCACGTGCCGTACACGCTGGACGATCTGGGCGCCTCAATGCTGGTGCAGGCGTCGCTGTCGATGTTCTGGACGGTGCTGGCGTTGGCCGTGATGGTGTTTGCCACGCGGCGCGCCAGCCGCGCGCTGTGGTTCACCGGTGGGGCGCTGCTGGGCGTGACGGTGGTCAAGCTGTTCCTGTTCGATCTGTCGCGCGTCACGGGTGTCGAGCGCATCGTGTCATTCATCGGTATTGGCGTGCTGCTGTTGCTGATCGGCTATCTGTCGCCGTTGCCGCCGAAGCCCAAAACCAGCGCCCAAGCTGAAACCGGGGAGGTTCTGTGAAGAAGGTTGTTCTTGCGATGGCTGCGGCATCGCTGTTGTCTGCGCCGGCCTGGGCCGAGCGCTTTGCGTTGACCGGCACGCCCGGCGCCCCGTACTACGCCGTCACGCTCAGCGAAGACGTCTACGCCCATGCGCACGAGGCCAGCCTGGCTGATCTGCGCATCCTCAATGGCGACGGCGAGCCCGTGCCGTTCACCATCGATATCCCGCGCGATCCGGCGCCACAGGCTCGCACATTGCAGGACGTGCACTGGTTCGCCACGCCCATCGACGATGTGCAGAAACCGGGTGCCGCTGGTGTCGTGCTCGGTACCGATGGCGTGCTGCGCGCAACGGGCGTCCAGCTATCTCAGGCGTCTGTCCGTGCGTGGGTGGTCGACCTCAGCCAGCTTCGTGACACGGTGACGGCGCTGATCGTTGCGCTGCCCGCTGCGGAATTCCAGAGCGGCGTGAGCGTGCAGGCCAGCGATGACTTGCAGCACTGGAGCCCCGTCGCCCAGGCCACGCTGTTCCGCCTGTCCAATCAGGGCAGCACGCTGGTGCAGGATCGCATCGAGTTCACGGGGCTACGGGCGAAATACTTGCGCCTGACGTGGCAAGGCAAGCCGCCTGTGCCGGATGCGGTGCGTGCGGAGCTGGCCGCCGGTGCGCCGGTGGCGCTTGCGGATAACGCCATCCAGTGGCGCTCAGGTCTGGCGCCAGTGCAAACGCCCGCCGCCGGCGATTACTACTTCGATATCGGCGGCGTGTTCCCGGTCGAACGCGTGAAGATCCACCTGCCGCAAGCCAACACCGTCGCGCAGGCGACGCTGTATGCGCGTGCGGATGCCCAGGCGCCCTGGCGGCTGGTGACCTCTGCGCGCCTGTTCCGGCTGGCGGGGGCCGACGGGAAGGGGGGGCAGGAAAACGCGGCCATCACAGTGCCCGCCACGGGGGAGCGCTATTGGCGTCTGCAGGTCGACACGCGCAGCGGTGGCCTGGGTGCCGGCGCGCCGCAGTTGGCGATCGGCTGGCGTCCGGCCACGGTCACCTATGCGGCGCGCGGTAATGTGCCGTTCATGCTGGCGGTGGCGGAAGTGGCGCGCGGCAATCCGGTCGCACGGGCGGATTTGCTCGCGGGTGCGTCGCCTGCCATTGCGCAGGCACAACTTGGCGCGATGAGCGATTCGCCTGCCGACGCGCTGACGGCAGAGCCCCCGGGCGGCCGCAAGCGCCAGTGGGTTCTGTGGGGCGCGCTGTTGGCGGCGGTGGCGGTGCTGGGCGGCATGGCCTGGCGGTTGTTCCGCGCGCCGGCCGTACCGCCGGATGCATCGACGTAATCGACCTTGCTCAAAAGAAAACGGCGCCACCTGGGCGCCGTTTTTGTTGGCAGAGCGGATGTTCAGTGCGCGAAGGCGGGTTGAACGAACAGCGCGACGCACAAGGCAAAGCCCGCAAACCACATCAGCGAACGCAGCGGTGCCCAGTTGGCGAGATAGCACACCGTGTACAGCACGCGCACCACGATGAACGCGATGGCCAGCAGGTTGATGCGGTCGATGACACCGCCGCCCAGGATGGCCACCAGCACGGCCACCGCAAAGAACGGAAACGCTTCAAAGTGATTCTGCTGTGCGGCTGCGGCACGGCCCGCTGCGCCGGTTTGCTGTGCAAGCCACGCGCGCGGATTGCGGTTGTCGTACCGCGGGCCTTTGGCCTTGGCGATGCCGACGCACACGATCGGCAACACCGCTGCCACCAGAACGCACCAGAGGGCGATCGGCATGGTCAGTCTCCTGGATGTGGATGGTTGTGAGGGTGCCGCACCCTAGCATAAGGTGCGTTTTCAAACACCTGAGGCGCTAGTCGACACCCTGCACGGCAATGCGCACATCCCCGAGCATGACCACCTGGCCTGCGCGAATCTTGGCCGTCTTGCGCAGCTCCGGTTGGCCGTCGACCGTGACCGCGCCATCGGCGACCACAGCCTTGCCGGCGCCGCCGCTGTCCACCACGCCGGTGAGCTTGAGCAGCTTGTGCAGCTCGATGTATTCGGTGGTCAGGGCGAAATCAATATTGGGCATGGATGGATTGCGAGGTTTATTGAGGCGTGGCTTCCACGCTGATGTCGAGGTCGACGCGGTCGCCCACGTCGGGCAGAAAGCGCGTCATGCCGAAGGCGCTACGGGCAATGGAGAGGTGGAAATCGCCCCCGCAGACGTGGCGTTTGCTGCCGGGCATCTTCTCGTCGCCACAACTGAAGCGGAGCGCCTCCAGCCGCACAGGCTGCGTCACGCCGTGCAGCGTCAGCTTGGCCTCGATGGCGGCAAGCTTGCCGCCTTCCACGACAAAGCGGTCGCTGCGCAGGCGGATGACCGGATACTGCGCCGCGTCGAGAAACTGCTCGGATTTCAGCACACCGTCCAGCACTCGCAGGCCCGTGTTGACGGATGCAGCATCGACGGTGAAATCGATGCCGCCCTGGTTGGTGGCTTCATCGAAGTTGATGGCGCCGTCGATCTTGTCGAAGCGGCCGCGCATTGTGCTGCGATCGAAGTGCGATGCGCCGAAGTAAACCGATGTGTGCGTCAGGTCTGGCGCAAATGACGTGGCGAAGGCGGGAGTGGTGAACAACCCGGCCAGCAATAGGATCCATGCACGCATGATGCCTCCGATATCAGAGGCCCATGGCGCGCATGGGCCCGTGTTTACTTGCCCCAGCTGTCTTTCAGGCCGACCACGCGGTTGAACACGGGCTTGCCCGGTTGCGAGTCGGTGCGGTCAGCCACAAAGTAGCCATGGCGCTCGAACTGGAAGCGGTCTTCCGCCTTGGCAGTTGCCAGCGTCGGCTCCAGGTAGGCCTTGACGATCTTCTTGGAGTCCGGGTTGAGCGCATCCAGGAAGTTCTTGTCGCCCGAATCCGGTTGCGGGTCGCTGAACAGGCGGTCGTACAGGCGCACTTCAGCTTCCAGCGCATGTGCGACGCTCACCCAGTGGATGTTGCCCTTCACCTTCACGCTGTCAGCACCCGGCGTGCCACTCTTCGTGTCCGGAATGATGTTGGCGTGCACGGCGGTGATGTTGCCGGCGGCATCCTTGTCGCAGCCGGTGCATTCGATCACATAGCCGTATCGCAGGCGCACCTTGTTGCCCGGGAAGAGGCGGAAGTAGCCCTTGGGCGGCGTCTCGGTAAAGTCCTCACGCTCGATCCACAGCTCACGTGTGAGCGGAAATTCGCGGCGGCCGAGTTCGGGCTGCTTCGGATGCACGGGTGCGGAGCACGGCTCATTGAAATCGGCCGGCACGTTGTCGAGCACCAGCTTGACCGGGTCCAGCACGGCCACCGAGCGCGGCGCACGGGCATCGAGGTCGTCGCGCACGGCGCCTTCCAGGATGCTCATGTCGATCCAGCTGTCTGCCTTCGACACGCCAACGCGTTCGCAGAAGAGCTGGATCGATTCCGGCGTATAGCCGCGGCGGCGGATGCCAACGAGCGTCGGCATGCGCGGGTCGTCCCAGCCGTCGACGCGGTTTTCCGTCACCAGTTGCAGCAGCTTGCGCTTGCTGGTGATGGCATACGTCAGGTGCAGGCGCGCGAATTCGTATTGATGCGGCAACGGCGCGGGCAGCACGCCGGCGTCGCGCAGGTGGTCGAGCACCCAGTCGTACAGCGGGCGGTTGTTCTCGAATTCGAGCGTACACAGCGAATGGGTGATGTTCTCCAGCGCATCGGAAATGCAATGCGTGAAGTCGTACATCGGGTAGATGCACCACGCGTCGCCGGTGCGGTGGTGATGCGCATGGCGGATGCGGTACAGCACCGGATCGCGCATCACGATATTGGGCGCGGCCATGTCGATCTTGGCGCGCAGCACCAGTTCGCCATCCTTGTACTTGCCCGCGCGCATATCGCGGAACAGCGCCAGGTTTTCGTCCACCGAGCGATCACGGAAAGGCGATGGCGTGCCCGGGCGGGTGAAGTCGCCCCGGTTGGCGGCGATCTGCTCGGCGCTTTGGCTGTCGACGTAGGCCGCGCCGCGCTGGATCAGCACTTCAGCAAAACCGTAGAGCTGCTCGAAATAGTCGCTGGCGTAATAGAGATGCTCGCCGCCGGCGTCGTTCCACGAATAGCCGAGCCAGTGCACGGCGTCGATGATGGAATCGACGTATTCGGTGTCTTCCTTGACGGGGTTGGTGTCGTCAAAGCGCAGGTGGCAGCGGCCGTTGTAATCCTTGGCCATGCCGAAGTTCACCCAGATGCTCTTGGCGTGACCGATGTGCAGGTAGCCATTGGGCTCCGGCGGAAAGCGCGTGACCACCGGCGGGATCGGCTGACCCGTGGCGTCCTGGCGATTGGCGTAGGTGCCTTGCGCGAGGTCGCCGTCAATGATCTGGCGCAGGAAGTTGGACGTGGGGGCGGCGGCGTTGTCTTGGCTCATGGGAGTGCGTGATTCGGCAATCCCGTGATTTTACCGTGCCCGGCGGTCTACGCCCCTGGACGCTATTTGCGCTGGGCCAGACCGTCGAGCGCCTGTGCGCGCAACAGCTCATTCGAGGCGGTGAACGTCTGCTGACGCAGTTGCGCGATTTGCGCTGCGCGATCGGCTTCCGACAGGCCAGTAAAGGCGTTGATTCGATCGCGTTCGTGGGTGTAGGTGTCGTAGCGGCCGCGCCAGTCGGCTTCTTCGCGGTTGCCCTGGATCAGGCGGTCGGCCACGAGGCTGTCCACGCCCCGGGCTGACAGGCGCTGGCGCATCTCGGCCTCGCTCATGCCTTGCTTCGTCCACGTTTCCATGTCGCTTGCGAGCTTGAGGGGAGCAGAGGCATCGCGGCGCGCCTGCTGCACCGAGGGCGGCAGGTTGGCATCGATGGCGGCGATCCTGGCCGCGCGCTGTTCCGGCGTGAGCGACGGGTCGGCCATCACGGCCAGGCGGTCCAGCGCGGCGGCGTCCATCGCGTCGTCATCGCCGTACCAGGCCTGGGCGACGTCCGCCCCCAGGTATTGGCGGCGCTGCGCGGTGCGCTCGCTCAACTGCTGGCGCAGCGTGGCGATCAGCTCGGGGCGCTGCTGGACTTGTTCTACGCTCGGCTTGTTGCGGCTTGCGCCGCCGTGTTCTGCCGCTGCCTTGCGATAGGCGAGGTAGTGCTGCAGCAGCGATTGCGCCTCCGCCAGCGCCGGCGTGACCAGCTTGGCGCGCAGATGCGCCTCAGCCATCGACACACGCTGCGCTTCGGGCAGCGACGCGGGCACGTCGAGGAAGTAGTCGAACACCGCGCGGTTGGCGGCTTCGACGATGAGGTGGCCGTGTGCATCGACGTGCAGGCCGTCCGGCGCCTGTGTGTCGGCCAGCTCGGGTACCGGCGCGCCCGCCGTCAACGGTTCGCCGCCCACACTGCCGATGAATGCGCCCTTGGCCGCCTGCGGCTGCGATGCCGCAGGGGTTTGCGGCGCATCTGACGTGTGCCACCAGTAGACCCCGCCCGCGACCGACACCGCCACCAGCACGGCAACAACAAACGTCATGGGTTGTATCGATGGCGATTGGGGCTTCATCGTGGCGTTCAGCGCGTCGAGGGTTAGAGGCCTGCCGTCTTCAGTCGATTGGCTTGTGTACGAATCACCGCAACGGGGTCCGCTGCGCCCCAACCGATCAGCCCAAGCAACTGGTTGACCTCATCCAGGTGATTCCACGCGTAATCCGTCGACAAGACCTGCCCGAACTTCGCGCTGCACACGGAGACGAGCCCATCGTTCGTTCCCGAGCCGCGCGCCTGCATGACGCCGCCGCTGAACACCAGCACCGGATCAAACACGTCGAGAAGGTTGGTGGCGGTGGAGCGGCCCGTCCACGAATACAGCTTCTGCACGTTGCCGTTGCGCACGTCTGTGGCGCTGCCGGTGTTGCACCCGCTGGCCAGGCCCGCGCTCGGGAATGCCTTGTTGAAATCGGCGGCGCCCGACGTCGACAGGATATGCAGCGCCGCAAAACCATTCTGCGGATTGCTGTTGCCGTTGAACCAGCCGAGCACCGAGCCGAATACGTCCGCGCCGAGGTTCACGAGCGCTTGGAACGGAGCGGGTGTCGACTCCACAAAGTCCGCAAACTCTGACCCCTTGTGGGGCGTGCCGATGGTGGTGACGGAGGCCACGAGGTTCGGTACCACGGCGGCTGCATAGCGCGATGTCAGTCCGCCCTGGCTGTGTCCAATGAGGTTGACCTTGGCGGCGCCCGTGGTGGCCAGCACGCTGCGGATCTGGCTGACGAGCTGTTCGCCGCGCACGGTTTCATCGTTGAAGGCGGACACGTCGGCCACATAGACATTGGCGCCGTTGGCGCGCAGGTCTTCGGGGATCTGGTACCAGTAATCGACCACGCCGAGGAACTTGCTGGTGCCCGAGAGACCATGCACCAGCACGATCGGGTACTTGGTGGCGGCATACGTGCTGGCGGCTTGAGCGGGCGCGGCCGCAACCAAGGTGAGGGCGGATGTGGCCAAGACGGCGGCTGCAGCGTGCGTGCGCAGGAAGCTGCGCGCTGATCCATAGACAGCATGGAGCAGGGAAGTCTGTGACATTCGGTTGTCTCCTGGACATTGGATTGGTGGTCGACCTCTACGGGCCGATCGCCCTCCGTTATCCGAAGCGCCGCGTCCAACGTCAACTGGAGTGGAGGTTTGGCTCTAATGCTGCGTTGCCGCGTGCGCAAACAAAAACCGGAGGGCGGGCCTCCGGTTTCGTAGGGTGCGATGCAGCAACGTCGCCGTTCTCGCCGTTCTTATTCTTCTTGAAACGCTTCCTCGCGTTTTCTGTTGATGGCCGGCAGCGCCACCAGCAAGACCAGGATGCTCGCCGCAATCAGCAGCCCCAGCGACAGCGGCCGCGTGACGAAGGTAGAGAAATCCCCGCGCGAGAGCAGCAGCGCACGGCGAAAGTTCTCTTCCATCATCGGCCCGAGCACGAAGCCGAGCAGCATTGGCGCCGGTTCGCAGCGCAGCTTCACGAACATGTAGCCGATCAATCCGAAGAGCGCCGTCTGGAAGATATCGAACGTTGTATTCGAGACCGAATACACGCCGATGCAGCAGAACACCAGGATGGCCGGATACAGGAAGCGATAGGGCACCTTCAACAGACGCACCCACACGCCGATCATCGGCAGGTTCAGCACGATGAGCATCAGGTTGCCGATCCACATCGAGGCGATCAGGCCCCAGAACAGCGCGGGGTTGCTGGTCATAACCTGGGGGCCGGGCTGGATGTTGTGGATGGTCATCGCGCCCACCATCAGCGCCATCACCGCATTGGGAGGAATGCCCAGCGTGAGCAACGGAATGAAGGATGTCTGCGCGGCAGCGTTGTTGGCCGATTCCGGACCAGCCACACCCTCGATGGCGCCCTTGCCGAACTCGTGTGAATACTTCGACGTCTTCTTCTCCAGCGAGTACGACGCAAACGATGCCAGCGTCGCGCCACCGCCGGGCAGGATGCCCAGCAGCGAGCCGAGCGCCGTGCCACGCAGCACGGCCGGGATCATGCGCTTGAAGTCTTCGCGGCTGGGCCAGAGGTTGCGCACGTGCTCGACAAAGGTTTCGCGGTGCTCCTTCTGCTCGAGGTTGGCGATGATCTCGGCAAAGCCGAACACGCCCATCGCCACCGACACGAAGTTCAGCCCGTCGGCCAACTCAGGCACGTCAAACGAATAACGCGCGGTGCCTGAGTTCACATCGGTGCCGACCAGACCGAGCAACAGGCCCAGCACGATCATCGCGATCGCCTTGATGAGCGAGCCCGAGGCCAGCACCACCGCCCCGATCAGGCCCAGCACCATCAGCGAGAAATACTCCGCCGGCCCAAAGTTGAACGCGAATTCCGACAGCGGCGTGGCAAACGCTGCCAGTACCAGCGTTGCCACGCAGCCTGCGAAGAACGAGCCGAGGCCCGCCGTGGCCAGCGCCACGCCTGCGCGCCCCCGTCGTGCCATCTGGTAGCCGTCGATGGTCGTGACGACAGACGAAGATTCGCCCGGCAGGTTGACGAGGATGGCTGTGGTGGAGCCGCCGTACTGCGCACCGTAGTAGATGCCGGCCAGCATGATCAGTGCGGCCACCGGGGGCAGCGCGTATGTGGCGGGCAGCAGCATCGCAATCGTGGCGATGGGGCCAAGGCCCGGCAGCACGCCGATCAGCGTACCGAGCACGCAACCAATGAACGCGTAGATCAGGTTCTGTATGGAGAGCGCGGTGGAGAAGCCGAGCGCGAGATTGGCAAAGAGGTCCATGGTGTCGTCCGCGTCCCGCTCAATTGCCGATGAAGGCAGGCCACACCGGAAACTGCAGCTTGAGCCCGTAGACGAAGGCCGCGAGGCTCATCACCACCATCACGATGGCGGTGCCGGCGGCGCCCTTGAGCGTGAACTCGTGGCTAGCCATGCTGGAGACCAGCACGAGCACCACAATCGAGAGCACCAGCCCAAGCGGTTGCAGCAGCAGCCCGAACAGCACCACGGAGCCGAGAACCCACAGCAGCGTTTTGACGTCCCAGCGCGGAATGCGATCGACCACGCCCTTGCGCGAGAGGGATTGCACGACCACCACCACGCCCAGCAGGACGAGCACAACGCCCAGCCAGAACGGGAAATAGCCCGGGCCCATGCTGCTGGCCGTACCCATGCGGTAGCTGCGCGCCAGAATGGCAAACGCCGCACCGGCGACGATGAACATGACGCCGGATGCAAAGTCCTGGTGACTGCGGATCACCGGACGACCTTGTGGATCGTTCTGCAAGTCTGGTCTCCTCGGGGGTGGCGTGCAGCGCCGGTTATGGCAGGCCGACTTATGCCTTGTAAGCCGGCCAAGTTTGCACGCTAAGCAGACCGGCTTTCAAGCACCTTGCGGAGGGGAAGGCGGGCGTTCTCATGGCCTCGCGCGGCGCCTAGGCAAACGGTTCAGGGTTTGTCCCTAGCGTTGCCTGGGGGAAAACTTGGGGCCGAGCAATGCGGTTGCGCGGCCCTGTGCATTTACATGCCGATACCACGCGCCATCAACACAGCCGCCAGCGGAATGAAGATGATCAGGTGCGACTCGATCATGACCCAACGCCGCGTTTTCGCAATTTCCGCGGGCGTGGGCACGAAGTCGGGCAAGGTCTTGCCTTGCTTCTTCCAGCGCAGGATGTTGATGGTCGGAATGATCGACATCAGCCCGATCAGGACGAACAGGCCAACCTTGACGTGGAATACCGGGTTGTGAACGTAGAACGCGTAGCCTTTGGCGCCGTAGACCACGCGCAGCAACCCTGTTATCAGCACCGCGAGCGCGGCGAAGCCGAACACGGCGTCATAACGCGCCAGGCGCTTGCGCGTCTCGGGCGTCATGTCCGGGCGCAGCACCACGGCCTCGGCGGTGAGAAAGACGATCAGCGTGAAGATCGAGATGTAATGCAGGTAAGCCAGCAACGCATCAAGCCACATGAGGACCTCGTCTTGGGTGGAAGAAGTTGCGATTAGATGACGCCTTGCGCGCGCAGTGCTTCGACCTGCTCGGGTGAGAAGTCGAGCACGTCGCGCAGCACGGTTTCGGTGTGTTCGCCCAGCAGCGGCGGGTGGCTAGCGGCCTTGGGTGGCGTGGTACTCATCTTGACCGGGCTGCCGACCAGCTTGACGTTACCGGCGCTCGGGTGAGGCAGGTCGACGCGCAGTCCGCGCGCCTGCACCTGCTCGTTGTCGAACACCTCGTCGAGCGAGTTGATCGGGCCGCACGGTACGCCGGCGGCTTCGAGCTTGTCGATCCATTCGCCTTTGCCGAAGCGTTTGACCATCTCGGCCAGGATCGGCACCAGCACGTCGCGGTTGGCTACGCGCTGCGGGTTGGTGGCAAAGCGCGGGTCGTCGGCCAGTTCGGGCATGCCGCCGGCTTCGACAAAGCGGCGAAACTGGCCGTCATTGCCGACTGCCACGATGATCCAGCCATTGGCGGCCTGGAACGTCTGATACGGCACGATGTTCGGGTGCGCGTTGCCCCAGCGCTTGGGTGCCTGACCGCTGGCCAGATAGTTCGTGTTCATGTTCGCCAGCATCGCGACCTGCACGTCGAGCAACGCCATGTCGATGTACTGGCCCTCGCCGGTGCGGTCACGATGGGCAAGGGCGGCCAGCACGGCCACGGTGGCGTACATGCCGGTCATCAAATCCGAAATGGCCACGCCGGCCTTCTGCGGGCCGCCGCCGGGCAGGTCGTCGCGCTCGCCGGTCAGGCTCATGAAGCCGCCCATGCCTTGCACGATGAAGTCGTAGCCGGCGCGCGCGGCGTAAGGGCCGGTCTGGCCGAAGCCCGTGATGGAGCAGTAGACGAGGTCCGGCTTTACCGCCTTGAGCGATGCGTAGTCGAGCCCGTATTTCTTGAGTTGGCCGACCTTGTAGTTTTCGAGCACCACGTCTGCATGTGCCGCGAGCTTGCGGACGATGTCCTGGCCCTCGGGCGTGCTGATATCGACGGTGATCGAGCGCTTGTTTCGATTGGCCGCGAGGTAATAAGCGGCTTCGGCGGTGTTGTTGCCCGCTTCGTCCTTGAGCCACGGCGGGCCCCATGTGCGCGTGTCGTCGCCGGCGCCTGGGCGTTCTACCTTGATGACGTCGGCGCCGAAATCGGCAAGATTCTGCGCGCACCAGGGGCCGGCAAGCACGCGGGTCAGGTCGAGAACACGGAGATGGCTCAGAGCGCCCATGGATTGACGAATCGACACGATTGGAACGGGTGCACTCTACACCACGCCCCGGCAGGGCCGCAGCCCCATGCGACCAACCGGGGAAAATGCGGCGCAGAATGGACGCGACCGGGGTGCGAACCCCGTATAATCAACGGTTTGCACTAATCCAAGGCGCTCAGGAGCGGATGCTCCGAGGCGCAATGCTGACTCCGGCACCCCGCGACATGAAAGCCTCCGATATCCGCCAAAAATTCCTGACCTTCTTTGAGGGCAAGGGCCACACCGTGGTGCGCTCCTCGCCGCTGGTGCCGGGCAACGACCCGACGCTGCTGTTCACCAACTCCGGCATGGTGCAGTTCAAAGACGTCTTCCTTGGTACCGACAAGCGCCCGTACGTGCGTGCGGCTTCCGTGCAGCGCTGCCTGCGCGCCGGCGGCAAGCACAACGACCTGGAAAACGTCGGCTATACGGCGCGTCACCATACGTTCTTCGAAATGCTGGGCAACTGGTCGTTCGGCGACTACTTCAAGCGCGATGCACTCGTGTGGGCGTGGGAGTTGCTGACCCAGGAATACAAGCTGCCGGCCGACAAGCTGTGGGCCACCGTCTACCAGACCGACGATGAGGCCTACGACATCTGGACCAAGGTGATCGGCCTGCCGCCGGAGCGCGTCGTGCGCATTGGCGACAACAAGGGCGCACCGTACGCCTCCGACAACTTCTGGCAGATGGCCGAAACCGGCCCGTGCGGCCCGTGCTCGGAAATCTTCTACGACCATGGCCCGGACGTATGGGGCGGCCCCCCGGGAAGCCCGGAAGCCGACGGCGACCGCTACATCGAAATCTGGAACAACGTGTTCATGCAGTTCGATCGCCAGCTCGATCCGGCGACCGGCGAATACACGCTGACCCCGCTGCCCGCACCGTGCGTCGACACCGGCATGGGCATGGAGCGTCTGGCTGCAATCCTGCAGCACGTGCACAGCAACTACGAGATCGATCTGTTCCAGGCGCTCATCGCAGCGGCTGCGCGCGAGACCAACACCAAGGATCTGGCCAACAACTCGCTGCGCGTGATTGCCGACCACATTCGCGCGTGCTCGTTCCTGATCGTCGACGGCGTGATCCCGGGCAATGAAGGCCGCGGTTACGTGCTGCGCCGGATCATCCGCCGCGCCATCCGCCACGGCTACAAGCTGGGCTGCCGCGCTGCGTTCTTCCACAAGCTCGTGGACGATCTTGTGGCGCAGATGGGCGAAGCCTATCCGGAACTGCGCGAGGCGCGCGACCGCGTGGTCGAGGTGCTACGCACGGAAGAAGCCCGCTTCTTCGAGACCATCGAGCACGGCATGTCGATCCTCGACGCTGCGCTGGGTGAGCTGAAGACGTCGGGCCAGGATGGGAAAGAGCGGATGCTCGACGGCGAACTCGCCTTCAAGCTGCACGACACCTTCGGTTTCCCGCTGGACCTGACGCAAGACGTCTGCCGCGAGAACGACGTGATCGTCGACGAAGCCGCCTTTGACGCCGCCATGAACCGCCAGCGCGAGCAGGCACGCGCGGCCGGCAAGTTCAAGATGGTCGCCGGCACGCTCGACTACACCGGCGACAAGACCACCTTCCACGGCTACGACCAGCTCGTGCGCGAAACCGCGCGTGTGACGGCGCTGTTTGTGGACGGTGCGTCGGTGCAGGAAATGCACCCGGGCCAGACCGGCGTGGTGGTGCTGGACCACACCCCGTTCTATGCGGAATCGGGCGGCCAGGTTGGCGACCAGGGCACGCTCAAGGCCGCGACCGTCTGGTTTGACGTGGCCGACACGCTCAAGGTGCAGCCGGAAGTGTTCGGCCACCACGGCGAGCTGCGCACCGGCGTGCTGAAAGTTGGCGATGCCGTTGCGGCGGAAGTGGACGCCGTGCGCCGTGCGCGCACCATGCGCAACCACTCGGCCACCCACCTGATGCACAAAGCCCTGCGTGAAGTGCTGGGCAGCCACGTGCAGCAGAAGGGCTCGCTGGTCGATGCGGAAAAGACACGCTTCGACTTCTCGCACAACGCGCCGATGACGCCGCTGCAGATTCGCGAAGTGGAAGCCCGCGTGAACGCAGAAATCTTCGCCAACGCTGCGACGAGCGCCCAGCTCATGGGCTTTGACGATGCGGTCAAGAATGGCGCGATGGCCCTGTTCGGCGAGAAGTACGGCGATGAAGTGCGCGTGCTGTCGATTGGTTCGTCGAGGGAACTGTGTGGCGGCACGCACGTGGCGCGCACGGGCGACATCGGCCTGTTCAAGATCGTGAGCGAATCGGGCGTGGCAGCCGGCATCCGCCGCGTGGAAGCGATCACCGGCGACAACGTGCTGCATTACCTGCAGACGCTCGATACGCGCATCAACGAAGCGGCCGCCGCACTGCGTGCGCAGCCGTCGGAACTGACGCAGCGTATCGGCCAGGTGCAGGATCAGGTCAAGACGCTGGAGAAGGAGCTGGAGCGCCTGAAGTCGAAGCTGGCCGCAAGCCAGGGCGACGAACTGGTGAGCCAGGCGGTGGACGTTGCCGGCATCAAGGTGCTGGCCGCAAAGCTGGATGGCGCCGATGCCAAGACGCTGCGCGAGACCATGGACAAGCTCAAGGACAAGCTGCAGACCGCGGCCATCGTGCTGGGCAGCGTGACTGACGGCAAGGTCGCGCTGATCGCCGGCGTGACGGCTGACGCCACGGGCAAGGTCAAGGCCGGCGAGCTGGTCAACTTTGTCGCCCAGCAGGTCGGCGGCAAGGGCGGCGGCCGTCCGGACATGGCGCAGGCCGGCGGCACGGAGCCGGACAACCTGCCGCAGGCGCTGGCCGGTGTGGCAGCGTGGGTGCAGCAGAAGGTCTGATGTAACGCCTTCGCATCGGATGCGCTGAACGGCGCGCGTTCCCGGCAACGGGGAGCGCGCCGTTTTGTTTTGGGGCGATCAGCGAGGCGGCGCAGTTTCCAGCCGGAAAACGCGCAGCCGCTCATTTCGATCGCCATGGCGCGCGCCCGACCAGAACAGGGTCCACTCATCTCCGGGCGTTCGCGCGTGCGAATGGCTGTCCTGGACGATCAGCCATCGGCAATTGTGTGCGGTGGATTGCGCAACGGGCTGGTGGAGGATGCCGGTGAAGTAGCGCAGCATGGGCGCTTCCGATTCGCCCAGATGCAGGCTCGCCATGCAATCATCGGCGCGCCATGCAGACGCCAGCTTGGCACTGAGACTGTCGAACACGGAGCGATAGCTCTTGGCCTCGTCCAACCAGGGCAGCAGGAGGGTACCGATCAACCCCCAGCCGACCAGGGCGCCGGCTGCCCACGACAGCGCACCGCGCCATGCGCCGGCTTGCTTCAGCCGTGGCAACAGCCAGATCCATCCCCCTGTCAGGGCGAGTGCTGCGGCCACCAGCGTGGGGTGAATCGGCAAGATCCAGTCGACCGGTAACCAGCGGTCGAGCCAGAGCAGGCCTGCACGCGATGCGCTTTCCGTCATGACGGCCCATAGCAGCCACGCAAGCAGCACGATGCTGCCGAACAGCGCGCGGCTGAAGTAGTCCCACACGGCGTGCGGGCGCGTCGGCAGCCGTGCGATCGCCTGCTGGCCCAGCATCGCCAGCGGTACGATGAACGGCAGCAGATACAGCGGGCGGGCTGTCGCCGAGACCTGGAGTGCAAGCAGCCCCACGGCCGCGAACGCCAATGGCAGCGCCACACGCGGTGTACGCCAATCACGCCACGCGCCGCCAACCAGTGCGACGAGCGCGAGTGGGCCGGCTGGAAACCCGATGGTCAGCAATGAATGCCAGACGTAGAACGGATCGTCGTTCTCCGCGCCCAGCACGGGTACGGAAAAGCCCAGGAAGCGGCCGATGTTGTTGTCCCAGAACCAGACACGGAAGAGGTCCGGCGCGCGTAGGTAGAGGAGCGTCGGCCAGATCGTGGCGAATGGAAGGAAGACGAGTGCCGCGGTGCCGAGTTGTTTTGCGAACGCGCGACTGCGGCACGCGGGAAGCAGCACGCACGCGCTGGCGATGGTGATGCAGAACACCAGCGGGATGAATACGCCCTTGGCCAGCAACGCCATTCCCATACCGATGCCAAGCAGCCATGCGGAGCCGCGTGAACGCGTTGCCGGCAGCGCGCATTCGAACAACCCGCAGAAGCCGATGGCAGTGCCAGCCAGCAACGCCACGTCGGTGATCATCTCGTGCGCGTGCTTGACGACGATCAGAGAGCCTGCGCACAGCGCCACTGTGCCCAGCACGCGCGCGTCTGTCCATGAAGATGCACCTGTCGTCGCCCGCGCGAGCCGCGCGGTGAACGCAAGGGCCAGTCCGGCAAACAGCGCACTCGCGAGCCGCGCGGCGTCATGCGCGGGCAGCACGTCCGCCAGCAGCCAGACCAGCGCGCTGGCCGTCCACGCATAGAGCGGTGGTTTCTCGACAAAGGGTTGGCCGGCGCTGACCGGCACGATCGCGTCGCCGGTTTCCACCATGTGCTGGACGATGCCGAACGTATAGGTTTCGTCCTGCTTCCATGGGTCGTGGCCGAGGGTGCCGGGCAGCAGGTAGGCGCAGGCGATCAACGCGACGAGAAGCCATTTGCGCAACGCTTGCCATGGCCACGCGCGCACTGATGGGGCCGCGGGTGCGATCACCCCACCTGAGGCGAGCAGGGCAGGATTTGCTGTGAAGTCACGCACGTGCGTGGTCGCGGCGGGCGTGTGTGCGCTCCGCCGTCCAGGGCGTGTGGGTTCCTGCATGGTGCGAGGTTTCCGGTTTGCTGGATGCGGCCCGGAAGGTGGCGGGCCGATCGGCTTGGATGACAGACAGAACGCCCCGATCCGGTCCGGGTGGGGCGGTGTGCAGTACATCACGCACAACTTACGGAGACCCTGAGCGGCGCCTCACAAACCTGAGCAACGGATTGCCGTGGGGCAGGCCGCGCGGCTTTCAGGGCACGGCGCGCCCCGCGTTGGGGCTTGTCTGCGCCGTGAGAACAAGCTCGGGAACGCGGCCCGGCTGGAGACAGGCCCCGCCATGGCCTATACCGGGAAAACGTTGCCGATTGTGTAGGGATTGTGTGTCGCTTGGCAGGCAATTTGCATCGGTGGCGCGTGCTGTTCCCCACAGCACGGGTTGATCCCATCCCTATCCCCAAATCCGAGGAGAACCATGAGCGTCCTATCTGACAAGGTCGACGCCCCGCCACCGCAGCCGCCGCACCGGCTGCTCGGGCGCAAAGGCAAACGATTGGCGCGTGCCGTCGCGGTTGGCGCTTTGCTGGCGGCCGGCGTCGGTGCATCGACACAACCGGTTGCGCAACTTGCGCCGGAGTCGCACGCGCGCAAGGTCAAGGTGCTGATCATCAGCATGTTCGCGCCCGAGGCGCAGCCCTGGATCGACAGGCTTGGCCTTACGCAAGACGTGCCGGTACCGGGCCTGTCCATCGATTACCCGAACGTGCATTGCAACGCCAGCGACGTCTGCCAGCTCACCACGGGCATGGGCAAGGCGAATGCCGCGTCGTCGGTGTCGGCGCTGATCTACAGCGGCAAGTTTGATCTGCAGCGCACGTACTTCCTTGTGGCGGGCATTGCCGGGATCGACCCGTCGCAGGGCACGCTTGGCAGCGCTGCGTGGGCGCGCTTCCTGGTCGACAGCGACATCGCGTGGGAGATCGATGCGCGCGAGGTGCCCGCCAACTGGCCCAACGGCTTCATCGGCATCAACACACAGGGCCCGGGGCAGAAGCCGCCGCTGGATTACAAGACCGAAGTCTTCCGCGTGAACGAGGCGCTGCTACAGAAGGCACTGGCGCTTTCCAAGGGCGAGGTGTTGGACGACAACGCAACTGCACGCGCCTATCGCGCCAACTACCCGAGCGCACCGGCCAACCAGCCGCCATCCGTCGTGCAATGCGACACCGCTGCGGGCAACACGTACTGGCACGGCGCCAAGCTGGGCGAGCGCGAAGCGGCATGGGTCAAGCTGCTGACGGACGGGCAGGGCACGTACTGCACCACGCAGCAGGAAGACAACGCCACGTTCGAGGCGCTCACGCGTGGCTCCAAGGCAGGCCTGCTCGACCTGCAGCGTGTGGCCGTGCTGCGCACTGCATCGAACTTCGACCGGCCGTATCCGGGGCAGACGCCGTATGACTCGCTGGTCAACAGCAACTCGGGCGGGTTCGTGCCGTCGCTCAACAACCTGTATCTGGCGGGCGGTCCGCTGGTCAATGAGATCGTCACGCGCTGGAGCGTGTGGAAACACGGAGTGCCCTCGCCATGATCGATTCCCGACTCAAGACCCCCATGCGATCCATCGCCAAGCTCTGTGCGGTTGGTGCCGCAGCGCTGACCTTGAACAGCTGTGCGTTCGATGGCGTCAAGGTCATCGTCATCAACATGTTCCAGGGCGAGGCACAGCCGTTCATCGACCGCTACGACCTGAAGGAGAAGGTCTACATCTCCGGCTTGTCGTCCGACGCGCCCAACATGCTGTGCAACTACGACGGCATCTGCCAGGTCACCACGGGCATGGGCTATGCGAATGCCGCATCGACGATTTCCGCGTTGCTCTATCGCAGCAAGCTGGACCTCTCGCACACCTACTTTGTGATTGCCGGCATTGCGGGCATCGATCCGGCGCAGGGGACGGTGGGCTCGGCGGCGTGGGCGCGGTATGCAGTCGATTACGGTCTTTCGCACGAGATCGATGCGCGCGAGATGCCGGCAGGCTGGCCATACGGCTACTTCGGCATCGGCACCAAGGGCCCAGGCGAGAAGCCGCCGATGGACTACCGCACCGAAGTGTTCCAGCTCAACGAGACGCTGCTGCAGCGGGCCTACACGCTGTCGAAATCGGCGACGCTGGAAGACAGCACCGAGGCCATCGCCTTCCGCAAGAACTACCCCTATGCGCCGGCCAACCAGCCACCCGCTGTCATCCAGTGCGACGTGGCTTCCGCAGATACGTGGTGGGCCGGCCGCAACCTGGGCCAGCGGGCGCGTGACTGGGTGAAGACGATGACCGACAACAAGGGCACGTACTGCACGACCGCGCAGGAGGACAACGCCACACTGGAAGTGCTCACGCGCGGCGCCCGTGCCGGCAAGGTCGATTTCAGCCGCGTGGCATTGCTGCGTGCCGGGTCCGACTTCGATCGCCCCTACGATGGCCAGAGCGCCTCCGACGGGCTCATCAACTACGCGCAGCAGGGCGGTTTCGTGCCGGCCACGCACAATCTCGTCAATGCGGCCAAGCCGTTGCTGGACGACATCGTGCAGCACTGGCCGCAGTGGAAGCAGGGGGTACCGGCGAATTAACAGTTGCTGACATCACATTTCAATCTATATAATGCGAATCATTCTCATTTGATGGGTGGCGACGGGCAACTTGCCTGACCGCTGACCATCGCTCTTGCCGGGCGAGCCAGCGGGTTGCCACCTGCCAGCCAACGGATCGACGCGCCGCGTGATGTTTTGCGGCGCGTTTTCTCTTCTCTCAGCGCATGTCCGCGCGTCCGGTTTCGCTAATCCTGATCGACCCTGTTGCCTGCGATGAACCGTCATCTCGCGGCCCGCGCATTCTCCTGCGCGCTCGCCGCCATTCCTCTTGCCGTGTCCACATGGGCGCATGCCGAAGAGAGCCCGCCGGCCACAGGTGCCGCCACGGTCGACCTGAATGAGACGACCGTCACTGCGGGCAGTCAGCGCGGCTTTGCGGCCAGCACGGCGCAGGTCGGCGCGTTTCGGGGCATGGCGTTGCGCGACATCCCTGCCACCGTGAACGTGGTCACGCGCGAGGCGCTCGACGCGCAGCAGGACACGTCGCTGTACGACGCCCTGCGCAACACGGCCGGTGTGACGCGCCAGCAGCTTTCGGGCGAGACGTTCGACAACCTCGCCATTCGCGGCGTGACGCTGGAGAACCGCACCAATTTCCGCTTCAACGGCTCGATGCCGATTCCGGCGCTCACGGCCATCCCGCTTGAGGACAAGGAGCGCGTGGAGGTGCTCAAGGGCGTGTCGGCGCTGTATTACGGCTACACGACTCCGGGCGGCGTGGTGAACCTCGTCACGAAGCGTGCGGGCAATACGCCGGTCACCACGTTGGGCATGCAGTTCGACAGCAACGGCACCGTGGTCGGCACGCTCGACGTGGGGCGCCGCTTTGGTGAAGACAATCAGTACGGCCTGCGCTTCAATGCGGCGGGCGGCTCGCTGCAGTCGCCAACAAGCGGCATTGACGGTACGCGCCAGCTTGCCGCCGTGGCTTTCGACTGGAAGGTCAACAGCCGCCTGAGCCTGAAGGCCGACGTGGAATACTCGCGCAAGGTCATCACCGAACAATCGGTGGTGACGCTGCCCGCCGCCAAGAACGGCGTCATCACCTTGCCGGCCATGCCCGACCCGGCCAAACGCATTGCGCCGGGGTGGGCCGACTTTGACGGCAACAACACCAATGCGTTGCTGCGTGCCGATTACGCGCTCGCCGATACGTGGCTGCTGACGGTGGAAGGCGGCATGTCGGAGACGGCGCGCACGCGGGCGTTCTCGGAATTTCGCCTGACCAACGCGGTGACGGGCGCCGGCACAGTCTCTGGCCAGCGCCAGAGCGGCCGCTGGAACACCAGCCACGTGCGTGCCGACATCTCCGGTACCGAGAAAACGGGTTGGATCACGCATGACCTGACCTTCGGCATTGCGCGATCCGACATGCGCCAGGCGGCCGTGTACTCGGACCGCTTCTCCGGCGCGCAGAATCTGTACAACCCGGTCGATCTCGGCTGGCTTCCCACCACCGGCACGGGCGTCACCGCAGAGCAGCGCGCCGTGGATACGGGTGTCTACGCGCTGGATCGCATGACGCTGTCGCAGCACTGGCAGGTGATCGCGGGCCTGCGCTACACGCGCTACACCAGCGAGCAGGCGCCCAACCGATACGAGGCCAGCAAGGCCACGCCGCTGGGCGCGGTCATCTACAAGTTCACGCCGGCGCTGTCGGCATACGCGTCGTACGCGCAGGGCCTGGAAGCCGGTGCGCGCGCGCCCAACACGGCCGCCAACGCCAATGTGGCCATGCCGCCTGCGCTGTCGGAACAGAAGGAGGTGGGCGTGCGCTACGAGACGCCGGCCGGCACACAGCTCGCCGCTGCCGTGTACGACATCGACCGCGCCGCGAGCTACACCAACGACGCGAACGTCTTCGTGCAGGATGGGCGCGAGCGCATTCGCGGTATCGAGCTGACCGCCCAAGGCCGCGTCACCAAGGACCTGTCGCTGCTGGCCTCCGCAGGCTGGACGGACGCGAAGTTCCGCGGTGTCGGTAACGGCCTCGACGGAAAAACGCCGGAGAACACGCCGCGCAGCACCGCCAGCGTCTTTGCGGAATACACGCTGCCGATGCTGCGTTCGGTCTCGTTCAATGCAGGCGCCTATTACCTTGGCCCGCGCCCTGTGAATGATGCCAACCAGGCAGAGCTGGGCGGCACGACGCTCTTCAGTGCAGGCGTGCGTTACGTGACGCGCGTCTCGGCCAAGCGGGCAACGCTGCAGTTCAATGTCGACAACCTGACCGACAAGCGCTACTGGGCGGGCGCCGGCAACAACCGTCTGTCGATGGGCGCGCCACGGCTCTTCAAGCTCGGCATGAAGATCGATCTGTGATGCGTGTCAGCCGCCGGCGGCTTTCTTCACTGCGCCCAGCACATCCATCGGCAGCGGAAAGACAATCGTCGAACTTCTGTCACCGGCGATCTGCGTGAGCGTCTGCAGGTATCGCAACTGGATTGCCTCGGGTTGCTGGGCCAGCATGCGCGCGGCTTCCAGCAGCTTTTCCGATGCCTGCAGCTCGCCTTCCGCGTGGATGACCTTGGCGCGGCGTTCGCGTTCGGCCTCGGCCTGGCGGGCGATGGCGCGGATCATCGATTCGTTCAGGTCGACGTGCTTGATCTCCACGTTCGCGATCTTGATGCCCCACGGGTCGGTCTGGATGTCGAGCACCTTCTGGATGTCGAGGTTGAGCTTTTCGCGCTCGGCCAGCATCTCATCCAGCTCGTGTTTGCCGAGGATGGCGCGCAGCGTGGTCTGCGCGAGCTGGCTTGTCGCTTCAAGATAGTTGGCCACCTGAATGATGGCGCGCTCCGGATCGACGACCCGGAAATACACCACCGCATTGACCTTGACCGATACGTTGTCGTGCGAGATCACATCCTGGGGCGGCACGTCCATCACCACCGTGCGCAAGTCCACGCGCACCATCTGCTGGATGGCCGGCACGATGAGCACCAGCCCTGGCCCCTTCACGCGCCAGAAGCGGCCGAGCAGGAACACCACGCCGCGCTCGTATTCGCGCAGCACCCGAAACGACGAGATGACCAGCAGCACGGCCAGGAAGATCAGGCCGCCTGCACTGAAAAATCCGTAGACCATGTTCTTCTCCTCAGAATGACGCCGGGACGACGTTCAGCGTCAGGCCGTGCCGCGCCGTCACGCGCACACGGTCGCCGCGTGCGAGGGGCCCGTCGCAGTGCACGCGCCAGCGCTCGCCATGCACTTGTGCCCAGCCGGCGGCCGGGTCGTTTGGGTCGGTCGGGTCCAGCTCCAGCAATTCGCCGGTCATGCCGATGAGGATGTCGCCACCGGCCACGTTCGGGCGCCGCCGTGCCCGCAGAGCCATGCTCGAGAGCAGCAGGATCACCGCCAGGCTCACGAACGCCATCGATACGATCAAGGGCAGCGGTACGCCAAAGCCCGGCGTTTGCGTGTCGATCAGCATCACCGCGCCCAGCACGAACGCAACGATGCCGCCCACGCCGAGCGCGCCGAACGTCGGCAGGAATGCTTCAGCAACCATGCAACCTAGGCCGAGTGCGATGAGGGCAAGCCCCGCGTAGTTGATCGGCAGCATCTGCAACCCGTAGAGCGCCACCACGATGCACACTGCGCCGAGGATGCCCGGCACAACCATGCCCGGCGTCGAGAACTCGAAGATGAGTGCGTACACGCCCACCGTCAGCAGCAACAGCGCCAGGCTTGGATCGGTAATGACGCCGAGGAAGTGGTTGCGCCAGTCCGGCTCCAGCGTGACGATCGTGGCCTCTGCCGTATGCAGCGTGACCACGCCGGCGGACGTGCGCACGGCGCGGCCGTCGACTTGCTTGAGCAGATCAGGAAGGCTTGCCGCAACAAGATCGATCACGTGCTGGCTCGCGGCTTCGGGCGCGTCGAGGCTCACGGCTTCACGCACGGCGCGCTCGGCCCATTCCGCATTGCGACCACGCAGTTGTGCCAGCCCGCGGATGTACGCCGCCGCGTCGTGCATCTGCTTGCGGGCGAGGGTGTCTTCGTTGCTGGAAGGGGCGATTGGCGCGCTGGCCGGTTTGGCACTGTCGCCGGGGCTGGGAGCGTGGCCGCCCATGCCGATTGCCACGGGTGACGCTGCACCCAGGTTCGTGGCGGGCGCCATCGCCGCAACGTGGCATGCATAGAGGATGTAGGTGCCCGCGCTCGCTGCCCGCGCGCCGCCGGGGGCCACGTAGCCTGCCACCGGCACGGGCGACGCAAGGATGGCCTGAATGATCTGGCGCATCGACGCATCGAGGCCGCCGGGCGTATCCATTTGCAGCACAACAAGCTGCGCACCTTGATCGCGCGCCTGTTGCAGGCCGCGGATCACATAGGCTGCGCTGGCTGGCCCGATGGCACCGGTGACCGGCAACACCACGACCGGCGCGGCTGCCACGGCAAGGCTGGTCCAGACCGCGGCGATGACCGCTGCCAACCATCCTATCCAACGCCGCATCCGCAACGACGGCCGCATTCGCGCCTCCGTCCGTGATTGCCGCGGTTTTTGCCTGATCAGACCTGCGGCACGGTCCCGATATCCGCTTTCAGTTTAGGCGGCAATGGCCTCGCGCGTGGGTGCGCTTGGCGCTGGTTTTGGCTCGCTCAGCAACTGAACCAGCGCCTGTAGGGCGGGCCCTGCCATGTCGCGGTGCCAGGCGAGCAGCGTGTCGACACGGCCAGGCTTACCCAGCGCGTGGATGCTGATTTCCGGGGCATTCGTATACAGCTCAAGCACCGAGCGGGGCACCAGCGCCACGCCAATGCCGGCCGCCGCGCACGCGATGATGGCGTGATACGAGCCAAGCTCCAGCACCCGGGACGGCACCACGCCATCGGCGGCGAACCAGTCTTCGATCAATTGCCGATAGGCGCAGCCGGGTTCGAACGCGAGCATGCCGGCGGTCTGCACGTCCACAGCGCGGCGGATTGGCGGATGAGCGCGGTGGGCAATCAGCACCAGCTCTTCCGCAAAGGCCGGCAGCGTCGTCATGGCGGCACGCGTGTTGTTCAGGCACGCCGTCTCGGCAACGAACGCGCAGTCGACTTCAAAGTTGGACAGCGCCTGGAGGGACTGGCGCGTGGTCATCGTTACCAGTTCGAGTTGCACGCGCGGCCAGCGCTGATGCAGCGTGGCCAGCAGGGCCGGAAGCCGGCTTGCCGCCGTGCTTTCCATCGAGGCGATGCGCAGGCGCCCGTGCGGCTCGCGCGGCTGCACGGCCTGGCGTGCTTCTGCGGCCAGGCGGAGGATGTCGTCGGCGTAGGTCAGCAAGGTCTGACCGGCGGGCGTGAGCACCATGCGCTTGCTCTCGCGCACGAACAGTTGCACGCCCAGCGAGGTCTCGAGCTGGCGGATGCGTGTCGTCACATTCGACTGCACGCGATTCAACTGCTGGGCCGCCCGCGTGACGCCGCCTTCCCGCACCACCGTCCGAAAGATCTCAAGCGAGGGCAGATCCATGATGTATCTCAAATGCTAATGGGTTCGTTCAATATAATTCATTTTTCAGGATGGACGGCCTTGCGTACGATGAAGTGCCGATTTCCTCATCCGGGCCTTTCCATGGAGCACACGCTGTCGTCTACCTCTACCTTGTCCGCCGCGCGTTCCCAGCGGGCCACCGCATGGCGCGTGGCGATTGCGGGCATGGTGGCGCTGTCCGTGGCGATGGGCATCGGCCGCTTCGCCTTCACGCCGATCCTGCCGATGATGCTTCACGACGGCAGCCTGACGCTGGCGCAGGGTAGCTGGCTGGCAACCGGCAACTACCTGGGCTACTTCGTTGGCGCGCTGGCCTGCATGGCGGTGCGCGGCGACGCGGCACGGCTCATCCGCATCGGCCTGGTTGCGACAGTGCTGCTGACCGCCGGAATGGGCGTCCTGCAAGGACAGCCGGCGTGGCTTCTCCTGCGCTTTGCAGCCGGCATGGCCAGCGCGCTGGTGTTTGTCTTTACGGCGGGCTGGTGCCTCCATCGGCTGACCGAGCTGGGCCATGCGGCGCTCGGCGGCATCATTTTCTGCGGGCCGGGTCTTGGCATCGCCATACCGGGCTTGGCGGCCAGCGGGATGGTGGCGCTGGGTTGGCACGCAACGTCGGCATGGATTGCGTTTGGCGTGCTGTCGGCGCTGCTCTCGGCGGCGGTGTGGTCGACCATCCGGCCGGAAGCGCATGCGCATGCTGCTCCGGCGCCGGCTGTATCCGGGACGGCACCCGGCCTGGATGCGCCCACCAGCGCGCTGACGCTCGCCTACGGCCTGGCCGGCTTTGGCTACATCATCACCGCCACGTTCCTGCCCGTGATCGCGCGCAAGGTGCTGCCGGCGGGTTCGGTCTGGCCCGATCTGTTCTGGCCGATGTTCGGTGCGGGAGTGGCGCTCGGGGCGTTCCTTTCCACACGGATCAGCCTGGCGCGCGACAACCGCTCGCTGCTGGCCACGGCCTACGCCATGCAGGCGGTTGCTGTGACTACCAGCATCGTGTGGCCAACGGTGGCGGGGCTGGCGCTTTCCAGCACGCTGCTCGGCCTGCCGTTCACGGCGATCACGCTGTTCGCCATGCGCGAGGCGCGCCGGCTCTGGCCGCATGCCGTGCCGCGTCTGATGGGGCTCATGACGGCCGCGTATGGCATCGGCCAGATCGTCGGGCCGCCGCTTGCGAACCGGCTGTTTGCGGCCACGGGCGGCTTCAATGCATCACTGGCCGTGGCAGCGGTGTCGCTCGTGGCGGGCGTGGCGACCTTTCTTGTGGTGAAGCGGGTGGCACCGGCGCGTGCGTGATGCGCGGCATGTGAAGGCGTGTACAACGCGCTCAGCGCACCCGTTCTAGAATGCCTCCTCCATTGGAGGAGCCCCATGTCTTTTGCCCTGCGCCCCGATGCCGTCACGTCTGGCGGCGAAATGAGCCAGGCCGAGCGCGCGGTGCGCGTCGATCTTGCCGCCGCATATCGCCTGGCCGCGCTCAACGGTTGGGACGACCTTGTCTACACCCACCTGTCGGCCACCGTGCCGGGCGAGCCTGATCACTTCCTGATCAACGCGTTCGGCCTCGCGTTCGACGAGATCACCGCATCCAACCTGGTCAAGATCAATGGCCGCGGCCAGCTTGTCGGCGATTGGCCCGACGCAGCTACGCGTCCGTCCGTCAACGTGACGGGCTTCGCATTGCATGCCGCCGTGCACGCCGCCCGGCCCGACGCGCAGTGCGTGATCCATCTGCATAACACGGCCGGCATTGCCGTGTCGGCGCAAAAGCACGGGCTGCTGCCGTTGTCACAGCATGCGCTGCGGTTTCACCGGCGCATTGCGTATCACGATTACGAAGGGCTTGCCTTTACACCGGAAGAGGGCGGCCGCCTTACCGCATCGCTCGGCAGCCATTTCGCCATGTTGCTGCGCAATCACGGCACGCTCACCGTCGGCCGTACCGTGGCCGAGGCGCATGTGCTGATGGCCACGCTCATCAAGGCATGCGAGATCCAGATCCAGGCGCTGGCCGGCGGCGAGGTCGTCTTGCCCGCGCCGCAAGTGGCCGATCGCGCGGCGGAACAGCTCGAAGATGGCGGCGCCATTGAAGGCGTGATCGAGTGGCCGGCGCTCTTGCGCAAACTGGATAAAATCGACGCTTCGTATCGCGACTGACGCAACTGACGCGACTGTCGAAGCTACGCATTCAACCGGAGACACCCCCATGCCGACTTTCCATATCGAGATGTTCGAGGGCCGCAGCGTTGAGCAGAAGCGGAAGCTCGTCGAAGAGGTAACGCGCGTCACCTGCGAATCGCTGGGCTGCGCGCCGGGCGCCGTCGACATCATCATCACCGACATTAAGCGCGAGAACTGGGCCACCGGCGGCGTGCTGTGGTCCGAACAGAAGTAACCCGTCTTCCACTCACATTTGCCGGCCCGCCATGCAGCCCAAGCAGCATTTCGCCTCAGACAACTACGCGGGCTTCTGCCCGGAGTCTCTGAAGTATTTCCTGGAGGCCAACGGCAGCGGCCATGAGCCGGCCTATGGCGATGATTCCTGGACGCAGCGCGTATGCGACCGCATCCGCGATCTGTTCGAGACCGATTGCGAAGTCTTCTTCGTCTTCAACGGCACGGCAGCCAATTCGCTGGCGCTGTCGTCGCTGTGCCAGTCGTATCACTCGGTGATCTGCCACGAGCTGGCGCATATCGAAACGGACGAATGCGGTGGCCCTGAGTTTTTCTCCAACGGCTCAAAGCTGCTGACCGCCAAGGGCGAGAACGGCAAGCTCACGCCGGACGCGGTGGAAGCGCTCGTTACGCGGCGCTCGGATATCCACTACCCGAAGCCGAAGGTCGTTTCGCTGACGCAGTCGACGGAAGTCGGCACCGTCTACACCGTGGACGAGGTGCGGGCCATTGCCGCGATTGCCAAGCGTCGCCAGTTGCGCGTGCACATGGACGGCGCGCGTTTTGCCAACGCGGTGGCGTCGCTCGGCGTGCATCCGTCCGAGATCACGTGGCGCGCCGGCGTGGACGTGCTGTGCTTTGGCGGCACGAAGAACGGCCTGCCGGTCGGCGAGGCCGTGGTCTTCTTCGATCGTCGCCTGGCGGAAGACTTTGCCTATCGCGTCAAGCAGGCAGGGCAGTTGGCCTCGAAGATGCGATTCATCTCGGCACCTTGGCTGGGTTTGCTTGAAAACGACGTGTGGCTGCGCAACGCGCATCACGGCAATGCGATGGCGCAGCTTCTGCATGCGCGCATTGCCGATGTGCCGGGCGTGCGCATCATGTTTCCGACCGAATCGAACGCCGTGTTTGCCGAGTTGCCGGTGCCCGCCATCGAGGCGCTGCGTGCACGCGGCTGGCGTTTCTACACGTTCATTGGTGCCGGCGGCTGCCGCCTGATGTGCTCGTGGGATGTGGAGCCCGAGACGGTGGAAGCCTTCGCCGCCGACATCCGCACGGCCTGTGAGCAAGCTGTCTAACGCATCTCTCTGCCATGAGCTTCGACTACCGCTTCTGCCCCCAATGCGCCACGCCGCTCGTCGAGCAGCACAACGCCGGCCGCCTGCGCATCTCATGTCCGGTGCCGGACTGCGGCTTCGTCCACTGGAACAATCCGCTGCCGGTCTTGGCGGCGGTGGTCGAGTATCGCGGGCAGATGTTTCTGGCGCGCAATGCGCTATGGCCCGAAGGCATGTTTGCCCTCGTCACCGGCTTTCTGGAGCGAGATGAAACGCCTGAAGAAGGCATCGCCCGCGAGCTGAAGGAAGAGACGAACCTCGATGCACAGTCGATCTCGCTGATCGGCGTGTATGAGTTCATCCGCAAGAATGAGCTGATCATTGCGTACCACGTGGTGGCCGATGGCGAAATCGCGCTGTCGGAAGAACTCGTCGAGTACCGTCTGAAGCCGTTTGAGAAAGTCCGTCCCTGGACGGCCGGCACCGGTTATGCCGTCGCTGATTTCCTGAGTGCGCGCGGCTTGCCTGTCAGCTACATCGACATCCGCACCGGCGAACCCGCCGAGCCGCCGCCGCGCCAGTGGCAGCCGACACGGCTCGTTACAATCACGGAATAACTGATGCGAGCGGCGCTGCGCCGCTTGCCCGTACCACTGAGGAAGACATGGAGTTTCAGAAGGAAATCGACGCGCGCGGCCTGAATTGCCCGCTGCCCATCCTGCGCACGAAGAAGGCCCTTGCCGACATGCAAAGCGGCGACGTGCTCAAGATTCTTGCTACCGACCCCGGCGCCACGCGGGACTTCCAGGCATTCGCCAAGCAAACCGGCAACGAGCTGCTGGAGCACAGCGAGCAGGACAAAGTGTTCACGTTCTACATGCGCCGCCGCTGATCGGGTAGCGCGTTCAATGAAAACGGGGCGATCCGGTTTGGCCGGATCGCCCCGTTTTCATTGGCTGCGGATCGTTTCGCGAATGGGCGTGGCTTACTTGCGCGCTTCCATAGCCATGCGCAGCGCCAGGCTGGTCAGCACGGTGCCCATCAGGTAGCGCTGAACCGACAACCAGCTCGGCTTGCGAGAGAGGAATGCAGCGATGCTGCCCGCCGTGGCCGCGATCATCGAATTGACGGTCAAGCTTACGCAGATCTGCGTAAGCCCCAGGCACACCGACTGCACCAGCACGCTGCCGTGCGCCGGCTCGATGAACTGCGGCAGCAGCGACAGGTACAACACTGCCACCTTGGGATTGAGCATGCTGGTCAGCAAGCCCATCGTGTACAGCTTGCGCGGGCTGTCCACCGGCAGCTCCCGCACCTGAAATGGCGCGCGGCCACCCGGGCGCACGGCTTGCCACGCCAGATACAGCAGGTAGATCGCGCCGCCAAAGCGCAGGGCATCGTAGGCAAACGGCACGGCCATCAGCAAGGCTGTGATGCCGAACGCCGCGCACAGCATGTAGAAGACAAAGCCGGTGGCGATGCCCGCCAGCGACACCAACCCGGCGTTACGCCCCTGACAGATCGAACGCGAGATCAGGTAGATCATGTTCGGGCCGGGCGTCAGCACCATGCCGAGAGCAACCAGGGCAAAGGTGAGCAGGTTGGTGAGGGTAGGCATAGCGGGCTCGATGTCAGCGGCAAGGACGAAGAGCTTGCAGGCTAGCACCCGTCGCCAACCGCCCGACAGGTACAGAAAATCGCAAATTTCGGCAATTCTGTATTGGTCCTCCAAGGAGAGCCAACCGCGACCATTGGATAACGCATGCGGCGCATGCCTGGAAGCCATCGCGGGTTTTTCATTTTTTGGTGCGGGCAGGCTGGGGGGGGGGACAGCTTACAGAATGCTGAACCATCGGCGACCGCGCGCCATGTGTGTGTCATCGGCGTTGTTGAAGGTATGCCGAGATCATTCCTCCCCCTCATCCCCTGGTCCCCATGCGCCTGCATTTCCTCTTTCCCGCCGTGCTGTTCATGGCGTTGCCTGCACATGCTGAGCTTCTTATCAGCGAGTACGTAGAAGGCAGCTCGAACAACAAGGCCATCGAAATCTACAACCCTGATGGGGCAGAAGCCGATCTGTCGGTCTACAAGATCGAGCAGTACAACAATGGCGCCAGCACGCCCACCGCATCGTTTGCGCTCTCGGGCAAGCTGGCGCCGGGCTCTGTGCATGTGATGGCCCACAGCACGCTGGCCAGTGCGCTGGGCATCCGCGTCAACCAGACCGCGGCGTTCTCCTTCAACGGCGACGACGCGCTGACGCTCACGCGTTCCGGCGTCCTTGTGGATCGCATTGGGCAGGTCGGCTATCAACCGCCGTCCGGCTTCTGGGGTACGGCCAGCGCCGGCACCAAGGACCGCACGCTACGCCGCAAAGGCACGGTGAAGGCGGGCGACACAAACACTACCGCTGCCTTCGATCCATCCGTGCAATGGGATGCGTTCAACGTTGACGACTTCTCCGACCTTGGTCTGTACAACGGGCAGGGCACCGTCACGCCGCCACCCGCCGCTGCCGTGTGCGGTGCCGCTGCAACGCATCTTGCGGATGTGCAGGGCGCTGGCACAACTTCGCCGCTGGCCGGCCAGAACGTCGAGGTCGAAGCGGTCGTGACGGCCGACTACAGCGGCACCAACGGGTTCAACGGCTTCTTCGTGCAACAGCCCGACGCGCAGCGCCGAAGGCTGCCCGGCGTGTCGGAAGGGCTGTTCGTCTACGCGCCCGGCGTCACCGCCCGTGCAGGTGACCTCGTCCACCTTGTCGGCAAGGTGGAGGAGAAGTACGGCCAGACGCAATTGACGCTGGTCACCAACGGCATCGCAAGCTGCGCCAGCGGCAACAGCGTGACGCCGGTCGACGTGACACTGCCCGTGGCCGATGCCACGGCGCTCTCGGCGTATGAAGGGATGCTCGTGCGCCTGCCGCAGACGCTGACTGTGAGCGAAACGTACGAACTCGGACGCTATGGCAGCCTGCTCCTCAGCAACGGGCGCCTGCCATTGCCCACCAACGTGGCCCCACCCGGGACCGGCGCTGCGGCCCAGGCTGCAAGCAATGCCCTGAACCGCATCGTGCTTGACGATGGTTCCAATCAGCAGAATCCTGCCGGCGTGCGCTACCCGGCGCCGGGCCTGTCTGCGGCGAATTCCGTGCGCGCCGGCTATACCGTGAGCGGTGTGCAGGGCGTGCCGGAAATGCGCTACAACGCATGGCGCCTGCAGCCTGTGCCGGGCGCGGCCGCACCGGCTTTCAATGCCGCCACGAACCCGCGTGCGGGTGCACCTGCACGCCATGCCCAAGCTGATGTGCGCGTCGCCTCGTTCAACGTACTGAACTACTTCAACGGTGACGGCAAAGGTGCCGGCTTCGATGGGCCGACCAACCGCGGCGCCAAGACACAGGCCGAGTTCGAACGCCAGGAAGCCAAGATCGTCGCCGCTATCCGCGCCATCAATGCCGATGTGGTCGGCCTGATGGAAATCGAGAATGACGGCTACGGTGAACTCGGCGCCATCCGCCGCCTGACGAGCCAGCTCGGCGCCGACTGGCGCTATGTCGATCCTGGCGTGCCGAAGCTGGGCAGCGATGCGATTACGGTGGCGATCGTCTACAACAGCCGCACCGTGGAGCCTGTAGGGGTGCCGGCCACGCTTGCCATCGACAACAAGAACCGCCAGCCGCTGGCGCGCAGCTTCCGACGCATCGGCGGCGCGCAGAACTTCACCGTGGTCGTCAATCACCTGAAGTCCAAGGGCTGCACCGGCACAACCGGTAAGGACGCCGACCAGGGCGACGGCCAGAGCTGCTGGAACCCCACCCGGGTGCGTGCTGCCGGTCTGATCGCCGACTGGCTGGCGACCTCGCCAACCGGTGTGACCGACGTAGGCAAGCTTCTCATCGGCGACCTCAACAGCTATGCCAAGGAAGATCCAGTCTTGCTGCTTGCCGACAGGGGATACGCCGACATGGTGGAGAAGTTCATTGGCAGGGATGCCTACAGCTATGTCTACGGCGGCGAATCCGGCTACATCGACCATGCGCTTGCCACCTCCGGCCTGGCCAAGCGTGTACGCGCCGTGCACGAGTGGCACATCAACGCCGACGAACCGATTGCGTTGGAATACGCATTCGCATACAAGAGCGCCGAGCAGCAACAGACCTTCTATGCGCCGGACGCGTATCGCTCGTCGGATCACGATCCGGTGCTCGTCGACCTCGCGCTCAATACGGAGGCTGCAGGTGGCGGCACTGCCCCCGAAAACGATGTTGCTACGGGTAGCGGCCCTGGCAGTGCCGGGGAATCGGGCGCCGGTGCGGTAGATCCGCTGATCGGGCTCGTGCTGGGGGGCGGTGTGGTGGCCCTGGTGTGGCGTCGCGCGTGGCGCGCCTGAGCATCCTGACACTTCGCCGTCCAGCGTGGTGGTTGCGCGGGCGAGTGCATCCCGGCTTCCTTGCGGCGGCGCTGTTGATGCTTGCCTTGCAGGCCGGCGGTGTCACGATCGCGGACACGCTGCGCTACGAGCGCGCCGCTATCGCGTCTGGTGAAGTCTGGCGGCTGATCTCCGGCCACTTCGTCCATTTCAACTGGGCGCATTGCCTGCTCAATGTCGGTGGTCTCATCGTGCTGGCGGTCATCCTTCCCGCGTCGCTATGCGTGTGGCGCTGCTGCCTGTGGCTTGCGGCGTCGATCGGTCTCGTGCTTTTTCTCGCGCTGCCCGGGCTGCAGCACTATGCCGGGTTCTCGGGCATCGCATACGGTCTCGCCGTGGTCGCGTTGCTGCCACGTGTGCCTGATGAGCCGATTGCGGCCCTCGTGCTATTTGCGCTCGTGGCACGGGCGCTCTGGCAGTGGCTCGACACTGGCAACGCCGATGCGATGCCATGGTTGGGAGCGCCGCCGCTTGCCGCTGCGCATCTGGCCGGGCTGGCGGCCGGCGCGCTATTGCTTTGCACCGAGCGCTGGACGCTCGCTTGAGCGTCATGTCCGTCGAGGTGCTGGGGATGTCAACAAAAAGAAGTCGATCCGCGAACCGGCCCAAGGAGCCCTGCAGCGGAGGCAAGGTCGATATGAAAGAGGGCCGCCACGCCGCAGCCATGCAGGCGAGAGCGGCGTGGCGAGGATCAGGAGATGCGCCGTTGCCGGCGCGTGGCTGCGTCAGAAGAGGTGACGCAGGCCGAGGGTCGCCCCGGTCTGGATCCACGTGCCCGCCAGGTGAACTTTCCAGCGCTCCGGGCTTTGGACTGAATTAAGCTTCTGAATTGGCAAGATCGGCAACATCGCGAGCGCGACGCGCCGATGCAATCGATTCCGATATGGAAACTGGGGATGATGTGAACAATGTAGCGGCGGCGGTGCGCGCGCTGATCTTGGGCGTATGGCTTGGCTTGATGTCCGCCGGCAGCCACGCGGCCGAGACTTCGCTATTCACACCGGAAGAGCATGCCTGGATTGCCGCGCATCCGGTGGTACGTACGTGCGTCGACGCGCACTGGCGTCCGTTCGAGTTTGTCAAAGCCGGCAAGGCCGCCGGCATGGTTCCATCGTTCCTCGACGCGGTTGCCCATCTGAGCGGGCTGCGTTTCGAATATGTGGACGGTGCGTGCTGGAACGGCTCGATGGCTGCATTGAAGCTGGGCCAAGTTGACATGCTGCCGGACTGGAGCAAGGACGAAACCGTAGCACCGTACCGGGACGGCTTCATCGCGAGTACGCCGTACTATGTCGGGACAATCGCAATCGTTACAGCGGAGCAGGAAAACCTGTTTGCCAGTTTTTCGCAATTGTCCGGCAAACGGGTCGCGATCAAGGGCGGCGGCGGACTTGAACTCGCTATCCTCCGCAGCACTGTCCCGGTGAAGTTGGTGACGTTTCAAAACGAGTCCGAGGCGTTGCAGGCGGTTGTTGATGGCGATGCCGACGCCGCACTCGGGACGGACGCATCGATCGTTCCACAACTGCACCGGCAGTTCAAGGGCCAGCTGTTCCTCTCAGGCAGCATCTGGGACCGGCCCTATGCGTTGACGATGGTCACGCGCGATGACAATCCCGTGCTTGCATCGATTCTCGATAAATCGCTGACCGCCATTTCGGCGTCCGATGCTGACGCGATCAGGCAGCGATGGCAAGAGACAACCGACTACGGCGCGCCGTCGCTCGCGTCGATCCTGCATTACCGCTGGCGGCAGGTCGCCCTCGTTGCGGGCGTCGTTCTGGCCTTTGCGGTGCTGGCGTATGTGCTATGGCGCGCGCGTATTGCTGCCGTGCGCAGCGAGCGCGACAAGGCGATGTTCCTTGCGTTCATCAGCCACGAAATCCGCACGCCGATGCACACCATTCTTGCTTCGCTGGAGCTGCTGCAGCGCTCGCAGTTGACCGGTCAGCAAGCCAGCCGTGCGGACGCCGCCGTCTCGGCATCGGAAACACTCTTGGCTCTGCTCGACGATGTCCTCGAATACTCGCGCCTGGAGTCCCGCACCGTGACACTCGCGCTCCGGCCAACGATGATCGGACCCTGGGCGGAGCAGACGCTTGGCATGGTGCGTTGGCGCTCCGAAGACAAGGCGCTGGCGCTGTCACTCGATCTTGCCTGTGCACCCGACTTCAGCGTGGACATCGATGCCATGCGCGTGCGGCAGATCGTTTTGAATCTGCTGGTGAACGCGATCAAATTCACCACGGCCGGCAAGGTTGTTTTCCGCGTCGACTATCTGCCCGGAAAACGACGCGGTACCGGAACGCTCGTACTCGAGGTAAGAGACACGGGGATGGGCATTCCTCCGGAGCGCCAGCGGAACATTTTCGAACCTTATTCACGCGTGGAAAGCCCGGGCAATCGCGGTGCCAGCGGCAGTGGGCTGGGCTTGTCGATCTGCCGCGAACTGGTCGAGCTGATGGAGGGCGTGATCACCGTCAGCAGCAGCCCGGAGGTCGGCACGGTGTTCACCGTCATGTTGCCGACACGCGAGGCGCATACAGAGGCGGCGTTGGCGAAGACTGCAGGAAAGTCGTTGGCGTCTGTGGCCCCCGCGATATCGTCTCCCAGGGCGCAAAAGCCGCAGTCTCCGGAATCGAAAGAGGGCCCGCTTGTCCTCGTGGTCGATGATCACGAGGCGGTGCAACATGCGATTCAGCATCAGCTGGACGCACTGGCTTGCCGGTCTGCCATTGCCGGCACCGGCGAGGCGGCGCTCGAACAGTTTGCGTCAGCAGCGTTTGACATGGTGCTGCTCGACTGCAACCTGCCAGGCATTGACGGATATACCGTCGCGCAACGCATGCGAGAAATCGAGCACCAGCGCGGAGGCGAGCGCACGCCGATTGTCGCCATCTCCGCTGCAACAGACGACGCGCACCGTGTGCGGTGTTTCGACAGCGGCATGGACGGTGTTCTGGGCAAGCCATTGCGTCTGGCCGCGTTACGGGAACTGATCGAGCTCTGGTGTGCTCATGGCGATTCCGGCTCCAACGCGGAGTCAATGGAACACGACGTGGCGCCGGCGGTTGACGTGCTTGCGATCTATCGGCAGACCATGAAGACCGATCTTGAGATGCTTGCTCAGGGCCTCGCCAACCGCAACATTGAGCAGGCACGTCGAGCGGCTCATCGAATTTCCGGTGCTGCCGCCGTTGTGGACGATCTGCAGACGCGCAGCTTGGCAAGTGAGTTGGAGCGGCGTCTTTCGGACTCGCCCGGCGACATCACCGCAGACATGCAGGCTCTCTTGGCGGAAATCCAATCCTTGCACGGGGCGGATACTCCCAACGCTTGATCTCCCTCCCCGGGGGCGAGCAGCCTCGTCCTGATCCGACGCCCCCACATGCGCTGCCCGATTCTCTTGCGGCAGCGTGGCGCCTTGTCCTGCCTCAAGGTCTCCATCTCGAGCGCTTGGCCGGTTGATCCGCTGCGTTCATAGCGAGATGGCCTCTGCACGTCAGATGCCCAAGGCGGAGGACGCGCGAAACATCTGCGTCCATCTCGCACCGCTTTTCAGAGCAGTCTGATATGGCACCGCGAATCGCGCTGGAATACTTGCGCCTGCCTTCTTCGATAGGCATTTGTTCTCGACCAATCCGGCACGTTCGTGCCCCGGATTCAATCAAAGGGTAAGTCAATGAAAGCAAAACTGTTCCTGGCTGGCGTCGCCATGTCTGCTCTGTCGGCCGCTGCAATGGCACAGACGACGCCCACGTCGGTGGATGGCGTCATCAACTTCCAAGGCACGATTGTCAGTGACACCTGCAAGGTGTCGTCGGCGACGGGTGACGCGGGCACCATCAACGTGGACATGGGCACCATTGCCGCTGACGACATCGGTACGGTGGCGGCACCGAAGCGCCTGGCGAGCGGTGCCGGCTCGGCAAATTTCGACGTGGTGTGCAAGACGGGCGCCAAGGTCAGCATGAAGTTTGCCGGCAAGACGGCTGAATTGAGCGCCGACAAGAAGACGCTGCGCGTGAACAACGGCAACACCTCTGCTGGCTTCGCCCAGGGCGTGGGCATTGCCGTGTACGAAGGTACGGGCGCCAGCGCAACCGCGTTCGACCTGAGCAGCGGCAATCTCCTGGCACAGACCGCCCTGCCCGCAGAAGGCGGTGCAATCAACGTGCGTTTCGCTGCGGCATACGTGGCCCCGGACGCTGCCCTGATCAAGCCCGGCATTGCCAACGCAAGCCTGCCGTTCACGCTGAGCTACGAGTAAGCCAAACGCCGGCCGATCTGGCTGGCATCAATCGGCAGCGGAGCTTTAGCCGCTGCCGCCTCTTTCTCTTCACGGGCACTTCCGGATATGAAAGCAAAACGATTCGCCGCTGGCGCGGCGTTGGCGTGCGCGCTGGCAGCGTCCGCGAGCCACGCCGCCGTTTCCTTGAATGCCACACGGGTGATCTTCGAGGGCAAAAACAAAGAAAGCTCCGTGGTGGTCAGCAATGATGGCGGCGAAGCGCTCATTCAATCCTGGCTGGACCCACTCGATGATGCTGCCAATGCGCAATTGCCGTTCGCCATCACCCCGCCGCTGGCCAAGGTGGGCGCGAAGCAGCAGCAACTGCTGCGTGTGCTGTACGAGGGCGTGGGTATGCCGTCTGATCGCGAGTCTGCGTTCTGGCTGAACGTGCAAGAGATTCCCCAGGCGGCCAACAACGACAACGTGTTGCAGCTTGCCGTGCGCCAGCGCATCAAGGTGTTCTATCGACCGGCTGGATTGGCGGGCGACCCTCAGAAGGCACCTGCAAGCCTGCAGTGGCAACTGAATCAGGACGCAGGTAAAGCCACGCTCCGTCTGAGCAATCCGAGTCTCTATCACGTGACGGTGGTGGACGCCAAGCTGCGCGTTGGCGGCGCGGAGCATACCGTTGTGGACGCCAACATGATCGCGCCCGGTTCGACACTGGCGCTGCCGATCACGCTGCCCGGTGGCCAGACGGCCGCACCGGAACTGCACTACGAAATCATCAACGACTACGGCGGCCGTGAAAGCTTCCGCGTCGTCCTGCACGGCAACCAGTTGAGCACACCGGTTCCCGCCGGTAACTGATTGAGCCGGTGGGTTCGATCAGCCAACCCGCATGGGTTGGTGTAGCCCGCACCCTTTCGTAGCGGAGCTTGCCTATGTGACACCTCCGATTCTCAAAGCCCGAAGCGAGCATTGCGATGTCTAAACGCCCGACCACCAAACGTTTTCCCAGAAAGACCGGCGGAAAAGCGCTCGCGGCTCGCCCCATTGCGACGCCGATGTATCTGGCGTTGTGTTTGGCATTGTTCAACAGTGCGCACGCGGCTGAAGGCGACATGCTGGTGGCGCAGGCAGACCCGACGCTCCTTGCGTTCAACACCAACTTCTTGCATGGCGAAGGCCGCCCGGCCGACTTGAGCGCTGTGCTGTCTTTAGGCAACAGCGTGCCGCCTGGCACATACCGCGTCGAGGTGCAGGTGAATGGCGACCTCGTCGGCCGCCGCGACATCGATTTCCATCAGGACGGCGGAAAGGTCCGTCCGTGCCTAACCGCCCGGATGCTGCACGATGTGGGCGTCAATCTCGGTGCCATCACGCCGCCACTGGATGTGCAGAGCCAAGCGTGTATCGACTTGCCTCGGCTAATGGATCAAGCGGCCGTCGATTTCGACTCGGGCCGATTGCGGCTTAACCTGAGCATTCCGCAGGCATTCCTGTCACGTGCAGCGCGTGGCTATGTGGATCCGGCCTTGTGGGACGAGGGTGTTACCGCTGGCTACGTCAACTACCAGTTCAGCGGAACCTACGGCCATGGGCGCATCGGCAAGGACAGCAGCAGTTATTACTTGGGGTTGCAGAACGGTGTAAACATTGGCCGCTGGCGCCTGCGCAATGAATCGACGCTGAGCGGCAGCAACGACGGTCAGACACGTTTCCAGAGCAACCGCACGCTGGTGCAGCGTGACCTTGACGCTATCAAGGGCCAACTGACGCTCGGTGAGCAGTACTCTGATTCCACCCTGTTCGACAGTGTGCGATTTCGCGGCGTGCAAGTCAGCTCAGACGACGCCATGCTGCCCGATAGCGAACGCGGTTATGCACCGGTTGTTCGCGGGCAGGCGGCGACCAACGCCGTTGTGGAAGTGCGTCAGAGTGGCTACGTGCTCTACCGTGCCAACGTACCGCCGGGCCCGTTTCAACTGACTGACATTTTTCCGTCCGGCTCCAACGGCGATCTGGAAATCACCGTCATTGAGGCCGATGGCACCAAGCGCGTCACCCACCAGGCGTTCTCCAGCTTGCCCCTGATGCTCCGCAAGGGGCGCCTGAAGTACAGCTTTGCTGCGGGTCGGTACGATGGTGAGCAAGACACGTCGCCCAATCTGGTCAGTGGGTCACTGGTCTATGGCCTGACCGACAACAGCACGGTGGCGGGAGGCTTGCAGGTCGCGCGTGACTTCCAGGCCGTCAACGTGGGCGTTGGTACAAACACCCCGATCGGCGCGCTGTCGTTGGACATCACACAATCAAGCAGCCGTGCGCAGGGCAAGCGCGACACAGGGCAGAGCGTACGTATCCTGTATGCCAAGACCTTCACACGCACCAACACCAATTTCACGCTCGCCGCCTATCGCTACTCGACCTCGGGCTATCGCACGTTCAACGACCACGTCAACGACGTGAACAACGCTGGGGGCATCCAGTCCGGCCGTAGCCGCTCCCGCATTGACTTGACGACCAGCCAGGATCTTGGCGGCCCCGAGCGCAAGTACGGCAGCGTCTACCTGAACGTCAGCCAGCAAACCTATTGGAATCAGCCGGGATCCAGCCGCAGTGTCAGTGTGGGCTACGGAAACACCTGGAAGCAGCTGAGCTACAACCTGAGCCTGAGCCAGACCAAGGACACGCGCTTTGGTGGTTACGGCAACAACACGCAGGTCATGCTCACGATGTCGGTTCCGCTCGGCGGCAAGCTTTACTCCCCGCGCGCCTATACCAACGTCAGCCATGACAGCAACGGCAGCACGAACATTCAGAGCGGCCTCAATGGCTTCGTGACGGACAAAACGTCGTACGCCGTGCAGGCCGGTTACACAAACGGTGGGCGCGGCGCTACGGGCGGGGCAAGCATCACCCACGACGCCGATGCGGGGCAGCTTTCGGCCAACGTCAACGTGGCACAGGACTACCAGTCCGCCAGCATGAGTGCCATGGGCGCGGTAGTGGTGCATGGCGGCGGCGTCAACCTGAGCCGTACTGTTGGGGACACCTTTGCGCTGATGAAGATGGAGGGCATCAAGGGCACGGACGTTCGCACCGAAGGCGGTATTCCAGTCAGTCGCAATGGCTACGCGGTGGTGACTTTTGCGCAGCCGTACCGCTTGAACGCACTGCGTCCTGACACGCATAACCTGGGTGCCGACGTCGAGCTCGAAGATACGGTCAAACAGGTGGTGCCACGCCGTGGTGCCATCGTGCAGGCAACCTTCCGCGGGGTCAGCGGACGGCGTGCCCAGTTCGCGCTGCAACTGGCGGATGGCAAGCCGGTGCCATTCGGCGCCAACGTGGAAGACGCGCAAACGGGTAAGCAGCTTGGCATCGCAGACCCCGCCGGCAAGGCATTCGTCCTTCTGCAAGAGGAAAAAGGCACGTTGACCGTGAAGTGGAAAGACGGCCAGTGTCAGGCGCCCTACGCGTTGTCCGAGGCGCAGGCGGGGCAGAACTATCAGCGACAAACGCTGCATTGCCGCTAGCGATCCACAGGACCGGTGCCGGCATCCGGACATCGCAGTGCTTCGTCGATTGCGCCAGCGGGCGTTTCTGTTCAGATACCGCCTTGTACTCGCACTGCCTGAATAGGAGTCAAAGAAGATGCATGAGTCGAGAAGGTTTAGAAAACGATACGGTATTAGCGCGTACCGGTCGGAACTCAGATCGGTTTTGTTGGCCGACAACAAGCCGGCTTGCCCACGCATGCTCGCCACCAAGCTAACGCACGGCGCCTTTGGTCGTTTGCTGCACGCACTGCGACGGACTACATCTTCGCTGTTGGTCCTGATCCCTGCGCTGGGATTTGGCTTGATCGTCCCGGCCCATGCCACGCTTGTGATTGGGGGGACTCGGGTCATCTATCCGGAAGCATACAAAAGCGTCACCGTGTCAGTGAGTAATCACGACGAAGAGCCGGTGCTGATGCAAAGCTGGATGACCGACGCGCGTGACGAGGCCCATCCCGCGATTCCGTTCGCAATTGCCGAACCGTTGGTCAAGATCGAGCCGGGTCGAAGCAGTGGTGTGCGCATCTTCTACGCGGGTGACGGGATGCCGCCAGACAGGGAGTCGATGTTCTTTCTGAACATCGTGGGGATTCCTGTGAAACCGGCAATGCAAAACGCCGTTCAGTTCGCAATCAAGCAACGACTGAAACTGTTCTATCGCCCCAAGGCACTGCACGGCGCTGTGTCCGACGCTGTTGCCGCACTGCGTTGGCAGATCGATCGGGACCGCCTCGAAGTCGTCAACGCGAGTCCGTTTCATGTGTCATTGATCGATCTGGACGTGCAGTGGCAAGACGGGCACCTGCTCGTGTCTGACTATGTGTTGCTTCAGCCCGGCGCGACCAAACGGTTTGACGTAACGCTACCGCGCGCGATAGGGCGCAAGAACCTGCGCTTTGTCGAGATCAACGATGTCGGTCTGCAAGTGCCACACGAAATTGACCTTCACTAAACGCGATTCCCCCAACGAGAAATTGCGACGAATATGTTCAGAATCCTTTTCCTTCTAGTGTTTTCGCTCACATGGCTGCCTGCCACGAGTTTCGCCTTGATGTGTAAGGCGGACGACAGCGCGAAAAGCGTCACCATCACGGAGCCGATCGGCGTGGTTTTGGCGGTGCCGGCCGACGCACCCGACGGAACCATCATATGGGAGTCGCCTACCCGAACCATCAACGTCATTTGTTCCGACAACCTCGACGTCGGGCAGGAGGGGGTCTATTTCTATGTCAACCCGGCCAAAGTGAGCGTTGGAACCGGAATTCGCGTGGGAATCCGTTACAAGGGTGTCCCGATTACATTGGAGACCGGGCGGTACTTTACAGGCCATAACACGTGGGAAGGATGCACCTGGGCGAACTGCACGGGCTGGCGAGAAGCACGGTTTTCGCTGACCTTCTCGGTGTTTGTGCAGAAGTACGGCGCGACACCCTCTACGGGGCAGGCAACAACCGCCACAAGCTATCGCACCTTCCAGCTGGACGGCTCTGGGGGGCTGAACAATGTACAGGACAGCAATCTCAACTACGTACTCACTGGCTTGGATAACGTACGTTTTGTTCCGTGTTCGCCCCAACTTTCGATTTCACCAGGCACGGTGGATTTTGGTGAGGTATTTGTGCTGGGTGCAACAGTGGGCGGGGTCGCGGCGAGCAAGCGGGTCAACCTGAATCTGCAACGCGCCTGTACGACACCTTACACGGTCAACGCGCGTTTCACGCCCACGGCCGGAACTGTCGTGGACGGCCTGTTGGTCCCGGAAAAAAACGACTCCATTGGGATTTCGATCCTGCGCTCAGAGACTCAGGAGAAGCTGGCCTTCAACGATTGGTTCAAGTTGACGGACATGAGCGGATCGACCCCGGCCTCGATCGATCTCAACACGCAACTGATCTGGCGCAAGAAGCCCGTGGCTGGTCCCTTCAATGCGGCTGTGTTGATCGATATGTACTACAAGTAACGTCGTAGCTCTTCATGAAACAGCGCGATCGATCTTCGCCCGCTAGCGAGGGCTGTGATCGTTCCATAAGAGGGCTTCGCGTACATCAACGTGGGGCACGCTCCATGGCGTCGAATGACGCAGTACCGCCACCACCACGACAACTACAAAAAAGGGGGGGGCGGCTAACAGCGGACGCGGGCACCACTGTTTCGAAACACCCACCCGCAGAAAGACCTGGGTAGGAGTCGCTCATTGACCCTGCTGAGGCGCCTGGCAGGGTAATAGCGGCAAGGCTTCTTCGACGAGGGATACCAATAAGCGAGATCGCTTCTCAAGCTAGGAACAGCAAGTGGCAACGCACAGTTCGTGATGTGCTATGCCTTAGCGGAATTCGATAGAAGTGGTAGGGGTGTTTCGATAAAGAAGGAATATGGAGTTTGGCTATGAAGGGTAAAACCCCGAGTCTTTTGATAATGCTGTTCAATTCCCTGTCGAGACATACGCGCACGGCGTTAGCGCTATCGTTGTTGATCGGTTCTGTGGCACCAGCACGCGCCCTCTGCTCCTTCGATTCAGGCTATTCCACTGGGGTCATGACTTATACGCTTCCTTCTAACCTGGTTGTGCCGCGTAATGCGACGATTGGCACGGTTATTTGGACGTCACCGCTGCAAACTGTGCCAAGCACCCAGAAATGGGGATGTAATACATACTGGATGCTTGGAATGGTGAACGCTGTTGGTGCCACGGCAAACGCAGCGACCCCGTCTTATCTTCCCATTGGTAATACCGGCTTGGCGTGGGTTTTCGAAACTTACAATGATATTGCTTACGGGATATCGAAGCCAAATAATAGTTATGTGATGCCGGGCACGCTGAGTTTCAGCATCAAAATCGTAGCGATCGGTCCTATTAAAGCCGGGGCAAGCATTCAGCAGGGCGTTCTCGGGAGTCTGAGCGCGGGCGGAGACATTGCGATCTATACGATCAAGGCAGGCAATACAGTCTCTGTTTCAGCGCTCACCTGCAAAACGCCCGGCGTCACGGTAAAGATGGGCGATAAGAATTATTTGAGCTTGTTCCAGGGCGCTGGCACAACGCTGGCACCGGTCAACTTCTCGATTGCCCTCAATGAGTGTCCGGCGGGCATCAGCAAGGTGTCATACCAGCTAGTACCCAACACGCAAATCCTCGATGCTGCGCGCTCGGTCATCGCCCTTGATGCCGATTCCACCGCCAAAGGTGTCGGCTTGCAGTTGCTGACCAATGCAGGCAACCCGCTGCCGCTGAAGACGAATATCCAATTCGGCGGATACAGCAAACTGGGCGGCAATTTCAACCTTCCGCTGAAGGCGGCCTACCGTCAAACCGAATCGGCGGTTGGGCCGGGCACGGCAAACAGTTCTGTCACTTTTGTGATGAGCTACGAGTAGCCAGCCCAAGGTGGTTTGATAAATCCCGGGCTGCTATGGCCGTGCATCTTTGCGCGGCACCGTGGGCTTCGCAGTCCATCCGGACACGCGGCCACATTGCAACCTTGTTTCGAAGCACTGCTGGAAGCGATTTCAGAACCGTGGCGGTGGTCCGCCACCACTACGGGATGGCCGGTTGCCTGCGCCTCGGGGGAGGGAGGCGGCGCGGGTTCCGCCGATGGAAGCACGCAAGAAAAAACCCCGACCGGAATGGGTCGGGGTTCTGATATTGGTGGAGCCGGCGGGAATCGAACCCGCGTCCGCAAGCCCTCCACAGAGAGTTCTACATACTTAGTTCTGTCATTTGATTTAACCGCCGCATCGCGGACGAACACGCTCTACGACGGCGATTCACTAAGTTTTCGTCTCTAGGCCCGTGACTCACCTAGAGCTTATCTGACGTAGATGACCTCGCTAGTCTTTCGACCCTAGCCCGTCAGCGAGCCAGTGCGAGGACGGCGGCCCTTAGGCTGCCAGTGCGTAACGTTCGTCGTTAGCAGTTATTGCATTCCCATTGATTAACGAGGTGACGGGTCCTCGGTATGCCCTCCACTGCTTCGCAACCCACGTCGAAACCAGGTCGGCCCCAGTAAGGAAGTGTCGATTATCCCATAGATGGGCTACTTCAGCGAGAAATCAACCCGCGTCGTCTTGCCCTTGTCCTTGATGCCTTCGGCGGTCAGCTTCGGCGCTACGACGAAGAGGCGCCCCGGATCCACACGTTCCGCCAGCGCCACATGCACCGCATTCGCCCGACGCTGGGCAAGCTCCCGCAGATCCGCATCCGTCACTTGCACATTGGTTTCCATCAGCTTGCGCATCTCGTCGGGCGGCAAGGATTTGGCCAGCCCGATCACGTTGCGCGGTTTCGGGAATTTTGCGGCTTTATACGCGCGTTCAAGGTACTTGTTCTCTTCTTCCGGCTTGACCGTCGTATCGGCTTCGGCGGAGTCGCCTGCATCCTTGAGTTTCTGTTCACGGATCTGACGGTTCACTGCCTCCCGGCGCAGGCCATCACGATCAAACTCCGGGTCGACGCGGCCGACGATGTCGACCTTGAGCGCCGGGCGGTCCTTGAGTGCAGTGGCGAGCTTGTCAAGCTTGGCGAAGGACGCTTGGCTGATGTCCGAAGTGCCCGGATCAAACTCGATGTAGCCGAGTTCTTCGCCGCCGCTGCCGCCGAATGCGCTGGCGAGCAATGAGAACGGCGCCGTCACGGCGCGCGCAATGAGGTTGACGAACGCACGCAGGATGACGCCGCCGATGCTGAACTGCGGGTCATCGAGTGAGCCCGACACTGGCACGCGCACGTCGATCTCGCCACGAGAATTCTTCAGCAGCGCCACCGCCAAGCGCACCGGCAGATTGGTGGCGTCTTTGCTTTCTACGCGATCGCCGAAGGTGAGCTGGTCGATGAAGATGTGGTTGTCGGCGGTCAACTTGCCCTGGTCGAGCAAGTAGTGCAGATCCATCGTGAGCTTGCCCTTGGTGATCGGGTAGCCGGCGTATTTGGCAGAGTAGGGCGTGAGGTTGGTCAGCTCCACGCCGTCGGCCTTGGCAGTGAGATCCACAAAGGCCGTGGGCGCGAGCGGGTTGACCTTGCCGTGGATGTCCACCGGTGCTGTGCCATCGACGCTGCCGCGCAACGTCACGTCGGCAGGTGTCTGGTTGGCGGCGGTGCTGATCGTGCCGATCGAGCCGCCGATGGCCGTGAGGTTGGCGGTGTAGTTCGGTTTGACGAAGTTATCCGTGAACCGGATGTTGCCATCCTGCAGCGTGATGGCATCAACACGCAAGTCGGCGCCGCCCGCTTTGGGCGTGGTGGGACCAGTGGCTGTTACGGTTACGGCCGACGCAGGCGCTGGAACTGGGGCCGAAGCTACCGCCGGCGCGGCTGCCGGGGCGGAAGCGGCGGCAGCCGATACCGATGCAGGTTCGCTTTGCGTCAGCGATCGGCGCTCCTCGGTCGGCTGCACGCGGATATCCTGCAGGTTCAGGCGGCCGTTCGGGTTGATGATGATCCGCGCGTAGAACGTCGAAAGCGCAACGGCGCCCACCCGCACGCGCGGTGTGGTGCCGTCGTAATTCGCCTGGATGCGGTTCAGCGCGAGCGAGCGCCAGCGCAAGAAGTCATCCGAGCTCACGCGGTCTTGCAGGCGCACGTTGCCCAGCGTCGCGTTGCCTTGGTAGTTCACCGTCAGCGCTTTGCCCTGATTCAGCACAAGGCGTCCATCCATCGACAGCAGCGCGCTCGTGATCGCCGCATTCAAAGATTTGTCCAGATAAGGGTCGAAGCCCGCCAGCGACAGGTTTTGCGAGTTCACGCGCAGGTCGGCCTTCAGCGGCTGTGGTACCACCTCGCCGCGCACATCGAGCTTGCCTTTGGCGCCCAGCCCCGCACCAATCTGCACATTGACGGGCTTGCCGAGATCGGTCGACGCGTTCTGCACGACCAAGTTCAGCGGTTCGACACGCACCTTGACCAGGCGCGAATTGGATTGGTCTTCAAAGCCGACGGCGCTGTTGTCCAGCTTCAGCGTCTGCACGGTCACAGCCCAGGGTTTTTCGGCCGGGGCGTTCGACTTGGTGCTGGGTTTGACCGGCGCCGCCGATTTGCCCGCTGCCGTGCCCGCCACCGGCTGCGGGCCATCGAGCAGGGTCAACGTGGTCGTACCGTCCTTCTTGCGTAGCGCGTCGATCTGCAGGCCGTCGGCACGCACTTCGTTCAGTGCGATGGTGCGGGTGCTCAGGTCGAAGCTCTTTACATCGGCGCGCAGCAGCTTGGCGCGCAGCGCGGTATCTTTGCCCGTGGCGGGCGCCAGCGACAGGTCGGCCAGGCTTGCGGTCAGCGGCTCCGCGCGCACGTTGAATTTGTCCGGCCCGAAGTCGAGCGCCACCTTGCCGTCGGCCGACAGCGCGCCGTTCTGCAATTGCGGGGCACCCGCCTGGCGCAGATACGGGCCGATGCCGGCCAGCTTCACGCCGTCCAGCTTCAGTTCCAGCTCGCCGGTGTTTTTCTCCAGCGATGTGTTCCCCTTGACGTTAAGCGTGCCGCCTTGCGCCAGCTTGGCACCCACATCGAGCGTGGTCGGACCGCCCAACGTGCGCACGCCAATGTCGCCGTGGAGGTCTTCCAGTGTCAGGTCGGCAGCCGGCTGCGTGGTCGCGTCTCGCCAATGGACCGTGCTGTTCGCCACTTGCAGCTTGCTGACCACCACATCCAAGGGCTTCGGCTTGGCGGTCGGCGCAGGCTCTGCCTTGGCAGCATTCGCTTCGGCAGGGGCGGGTTTGCCGCCGAGTTGCGCGAAATTGATCGCTCCATCTGCACCACGCGTGGCATCGACGCGCACGCCATCCAGCGTCAGCGCGTCGAGGTGGAACTCGTTGTCGAGCGGGCGTACGTCGCTCAACGTTGCGCGCACCTGTTTGGCGGCCACCAGGGGCGCTTTCTTGGCATCCACCACTTCCAGGTTGTCGAGGCCGGTCGTGCCGTGCACGCGCAGCACCGGCGCGCCGCTCTTCGGCTTCTGGAACTCGATTGTCAGGTCGGTCGTCAGCTTACCTTGCGGCACCGCCACCGGCAGTGGGCCGGGCACGTAGCCGAGGTAGCGGGGCAGATCCAGGCCATCAATCTTGACGTTGAGGTTCGATTCGAGCGAATCGGCAAACGGCTTTGTCTTGCCAGCGAAACGCAACGGCGCGCCGTCGATACGCGCTGCCAGCAGCGGTTGCACGAAGATGTCTACGTCGGCTGGCAGGCTCGCCAGGAAAGGTACACCGATCTGCAGACCATCCACCTTGTGCTGCGTACCGAGCGACTGGTCGACAAAATCGATCGCGCCGTTGGTCAACTGCAGATTGGCGAAGACGAAACGCGCCGGCTCGTCCGACTTGGGCTTGGGCGGGTTTTCCGGCTGGCTTAGCCTGTCGGCGATGTCGGAGAAGTTGAAGCGCTGTTCGGCGGTGCGCACGATACGCACCTGCGGCGCCTCGATGCTGAGCTCTTCAATGACGGGCGCGCGGCGGAAGATCGAACTCCACGACGCGTTCACATGCAGATGGCCGACGTCGACAAACGGCGTTTTGCCGTCGCGTTCGGCAATGTGGAGCCGGTCGACATCAAGCCGCAGCGTGTATGGGTTGATGCTGATCTTGCCGACCGAAACCGGCCGTTCCAGCAGCTTGCTGAGCTGGGTTTGAGCCAGGTGGCGCAGCAACGGGGGGCCACCGAATGCGCCCAGCAGCCCGAACACCACCAGGAAGATCAGCACGCCGATCCCGGTGCGCTTGGTGCGCCGCGATGTACCGACCTGAGCCGCGCGTTGCCAGCCTGCCGTACCGCGCACGCGGTCAAGCCGTGCGCGCCAGCCGTTGGTATTCGATTGCTTATCAGGGCGCGAATCGGGGGAGGTGCTCATGCTGGTGTCGGTCCGGCCATGGCGTGGCCTACTTCGTCAGTCGGTCGACCGCCAGGTCCCCGATGGGAGGCGGCGGTCCTGAAAGATGCGAGGCCCAGGCGTTCACCCGGGCATCGTGGTCAAGCGCGTTGCGATTCGAGCAGCAGCGGAATCAGCTCGGCAGCGCTGGCGATCAGCGCATCGGCGCGCCATTCCACGGGTGATGGTCCATTACCACAATAGCCGTAACTGGCTGCAATGGTAGGCATGCCGGCAGCGCGGCCCGCTTCGATATCGCGAAGGTCATCACCCACGTAGACGATCTGCCGTGCATCGACGCCGATGGATTCGGCTGCGTGCAGCAGCGGGGCGGGGTGGGGCTTGGCGTGCGGCGTGGTGTCACCTGCAACGACGCAGGCCGGCGGCACCGGTAATGGCAGCTGTGCAACCAGCGGTACCGTTAGGCGGCCAGACTTGTTGGTGACGATGCCCCAGGGGATACCCGCGCGGCCCAGTTCGACCAGCACGTCGGCCATGCCCGGAAACAACTGCGTGCGCACGCAGATTTCCGCCTCGTAGTTGGCGAGAAACGCCAGCCGTAGCGATTCGAATTCCGCATCCCCCGGCCCAACGCCGAAGGCCACGCCAAGCAGCCCGCGGGCACCATGCGAGGCAACCGGGCGCAGCGCTTCGTAGTCCACCGGTTCGAGGCCGCGGTCGGTGCGTACCTTGTTGGCCGCAGCAGCCAGATCGGGGGCCGTGTCCGCAAGCGTGCCGTCCAGGTCGAACAGCACCGCACCCAGCGGACCAGGAAACAGGCGCACCGTCATGCCTCGGCCGGACGGCGCGTCGCCATCAAGTAGTTGACACTGGTGTCCTGCGTGAGGGCGTAGCGGCCGGTGATGGGGTTGTATTCCAGCCCGCGCATCTCTTGAGCCTGGAGGCCAGCCCCACGTACGAACGCGCTTAGCTCCGATGGGCGAATGAATTTGGCGTAGTCATGCGTGCCGCGCGGCAGCATGTTCAGGACATACTCCGCACCAATGACTGCCAGCAGATACGCTTTCGCGTTTCGGTGGATGGTCGAGAAAAACACATAACCGCCCGGCTTCACCAACGTCGCGCACGCGCGCACAACGGATGCCGGATCCGGCACATGTTCGAGCATCTCCATGCAAGTGACGACGTCGAAGCTACCTGGCTCGCGTGCGGCCAGTGCTTCTGCGGCGATCTCCTCGTAATCGACGGTAATGCCCACCTCGAGGCTATGCAGGTCGGCGACACGCAATGCTTTGCGGGACAGATCGATGCCTTTGACGTTGGCACCGGCACGCGCCATGCTCTCTGAAAGGATGCCGCCGCCGCAGCCGACGTCAACGACGCGTTTGCCAGCCAGCGGTGCAATCGACTGAATCCAGTCAAGGCGCAGCGGATTGATTTCGTGCAGGGGTCTGAACTCGCTGTTCGGGTCCCACCAGCGGTGGGCGAGTTCGCTGAATTTTTCGAGTTCGCCGGGATCGGCGTTCGCGTGAGTGGTCGTCATGTTGCGCTGCGCCAGGGCATATCTGCTAGGTGAGGAAATGTACCAAAAAGCGTCGCCCCGACCAAATCACGGGGTTCGCAAAAAGGTTTCACATTGAAACAGAAGTGAACAAACGCGCATGCAATTCCTCCAACTGTCACCTTCGCTCAAGGAGAGATCAATGAAATCCAAACAAATTCTGATAGGACTGGGTGTTGCGAGCCTGACGGCTCTGGCGGGCTGCGCCGCGCCGGGTTACGGCGGTGGCTATAACGGTGGGTATGCTCAACAACCGGCCTATGGCCAGCAACCGGCTTATAGCGGGCAGCCACAGCAAACGGGCGCCCTTTATGGCCGGGTCGAATCGATCCAGCCGATGCAGGCCCCGGCAAATAGTCCGGGTATTTTGGGCACGATCATCGGCGGCGTGGCCGGCGGCATTCTAGGCCATCAGGTTGGCGGCGGTACGGGTAACACAGTCGCGACCATTGGTGGCGCAGCACTTGGCGCCTATGCAGGCAACCAAGTCGAACAGCGCGCGGGAGCGGGTGGTCAAACGGTGTACCGCATCACCGTGCGCCTGGATGATGGCCGCGTCGCGACCGTCACGCAGCGAAACCCGAACAATCTGCGCGTTGGCGATCGCGCCATGGTTGCTAACGACCAGGCGACGCCTTCCTATCAATAAGAAGGGCGGTCATGAGAAAGGGGCATCGGGTGCCCCAAATAGAAAAAGCGATGGCGCATTGAGCGTCATCGCTTTTTTCGTGCCTATTCCCTTAGCAGGCCAGCGGAGGGCATCTGCCGATATATAGGCGAAAAAAAACCCAGCTTTCGCTGGGCTTTTTCCCGGTGTGAACCGAATTACTGAGCCTTGCGGGTGCCGACCACTTCGACGTCCACGCGGCGGTTCGGCTGCTGGCAGGCGATTTGTGCCTTGCGAGTGCCCTTGCACGACTTCGGATCAACCTTCAGCTGGCGCTTGCCCTTGCCTTCCGTGTAGACACGGTTGGCTTCGATGCCCTTGCTGACCAGGTAGCCCTTGACGGCTTCAGCACGACGGACCGACAGGCGGTCGTTGTACTTGTCCGAGCCGAACGAGTCGGTGTGGCCAACGGCGATCACGACTTCCAGGTTGATGCCCTTCAGCTTCGAGACCAGGTCGTCCAGCTTGGCCTTGCCTTCCGGCTTCAGCACAGCCTTGTCGAAATCGAACAGGGTGTCAGCAGCGAACGTAACCTTTTCGCTCGACACAACCGGGGCAGCCGGAGCAGCCGGAGCAGCCGTCGGAGCAGCAGCCGGAGCCAGAGCGCCGTCGCACTGAGCGTTGGCGGTTGCCGGCGTCCAGAAGCCATTGCGCCAGCACAGTTCGTTCGTGCCGTTCTTCCAGACCCACTCGCTCGTGCCGTTACCCCAGTTGTCGTTGACGGCCTTCTTTTCGTAGGGCACCGACTGAGCGTAAGCGGACGCAGCCATGGCTACCGCAGCTGCAGCGAACGCGAGCTTGGCAAATTTTTTCATATTTCTCCTCTCAGGATGAGATCACCGCAGAAGACTGCGAGCAGATGGGACGAAAACAAGTCATACATTCTTCGGAGTATAACATTCTCGGTGTGGTGAAGGCTCCACTTCGAACAATGTCTGCCTCTTCGCTGGGGGATTGTGCCACAAGCACGCACTCCTAAAAAGCAAATATAAGCGATTCGAACGGGGCACCACGGCCTTGTGGTGTGTACGCAACAAGGCAGGAAATGGCTCGCAAACCCTTATGGGGACTGGCTCGCCGGTTTTGTCCTCCCTCGCAGGGAACGTGCCCGGGGTTGACGATGCGTCGCTCGCGCGTATGAGGGGGGAGGGGCTTGCGGCATGGTAAAATGTTCTGTTATTCGCGCAACCGCAGCGTCCCGCTGTGGGCACCACTGTGCTCACTAGGGGACCTCTCACCGTTCGCCCAATGGATCAATTCGCCAAAGAGACACTCCCGGTATCGCTCGAAGAAGAAATGCGCAGCTCGTACCTCGCTTACGCCATGAGCGTGATCGTGGGCCGCGCCCTTCCAGATGTGCGGGATGGTCTCAAGCCGGTGCATCGTCGTGCGTTGTACTCGATGCACGAGCTGAACAACGACTGGAATCGCCCCTATAAGAAGTCTGCCCGTATTGTCGGGGATGTGATTGGTAAGTATCACCCTCACGGCGACACTGCTGTATACGACACCATTGTGCGGATGGCGCAGAACTTCTCTCTGCGCTACATGCTGGTCGACGGCCAGGGCAACTTCGGCTCGGTCGATGGCGACAATGCCGCGGCGATGCGTTACACCGAAATCCGCCTGTCGAAGATCGCCCACGAACTGCTGGCCGACCTCGACAAGGAAACGGTCAATTTCGAGCCGAACTACGACGGTTCCGAAACTGAACCGTCTGTCCTGCCGGCCCGCATTCCCAACTTGCTGATCAATGGGTCGTCCGGGATCGCGGTGGGTATGGCGACGAACATTCCGCCGCACAACCTGAATGAAGTCGTTGATGGCTGCCTGCATTTGTTGCGCAACCCGGAAGCGACGGTCGATGAACTGATTGAGCTGATCCCGGCGCCGGATTTCCCGACGGCCGGCATCATCTACGGCATTTCGGGTGTGCGTGAAGGCTATCGCACCGGCCGCGGGCGCGTGGTGATGCGTGCCAAGACGCACTTCGAGGATATCGATCGGGGCCAGCGCCAGGCGATCATCGTCGATGAACTGCCCTATCAAGTTAACAAGCGTACGCTGCTCGAGCGTATCGCCGAGCTGGTCACCGAAAAGCGCATCGAAGGCATTTCCGATATTCGCGACGAGTCGGACAAGTCTGGTATGCGCGTGGTGATCGAACTCAAGCGCGGCGAAGTGCCGGAGGTTGTGCTCAACAACCTCTATAAGAATACGCAGCTGCAGGACACGTTCGGTATGAACATGGTCGCGCTGGTCGACGGCCAGCCGCGTCTGCTGAACCTGCGTCAGATGCTCGAGTGCTTCCTGCTGCACCGCCGCGAGGTGGTGACGCGTCGCACGGTATTTGACCTGCGCAAGGCGCGCGAGCGTGGTCACATCCTGGAAGGTCTGGCCGTTGCACTCGCCAACATCGACGAATTCATCGCCATCATCAAGGCGGCTCCGACCCCCCCGGTTGCCAAGGCTGAGTTGATGACCCGCAGCTGGGATTCGGGCTTGGTGCGCGACATGCTCGTTCGCGCCGAGAGTGAAACCTCAGGCGGCGGTGGCGCCTACCGTCCGGAAGGTCTGCTGCCTGCATTCGGTATGCAAGGCGACGGCTTGTACAAGCTGTCGGATACGCAAGCGCAGGAAATTCTGCAGATGCGCCTGCAGCGCCTCACCGGACTGGAGCAGGACAAGATCGTTCAGGAATACCGCGAAGTGATGGCGCAGATCGCCGATCTGCTGGACATCCTGGCGCGGCCGGAACGCATTACCGCCATCATCGTCGATGAACTTATCGCGATCCGCGCAGAATTTGGCGATGAGCGTCGCTCGCAAATCGAGCACAATGCGACCGAGTTGGATACAGAAGACCTCATTACGCCGCAGGATCTGGTGGTGACGTTATCACACAGCGGCTATATGAAGAGCCAGCCGATTTCCGAATACCGTGCGCAGAAGCGTGGCGGCCGCGGCAAGCAAGCTGCTGCGACGAAGGAAGACGACTGGATCGACACGCTATTTGTTGCCAACACGCATGACTACATCCTTTGCTTCTCGAATCGCGGCCGTCTGTACTGGCTGAAGGTCTGGGAGGTGCCGCAAGGCAGCCGTAACTCGCGCGGTCGTCCGATCGTCAATATGTTCCCGCTGTCACCGGGCGAGAAGATCAACGTGATCCTGCCGGTCAAGCAGTTCGACGAGCAGCACTTTGTGTTCATGGCCACCTCCAAGGGGACGGTCAAGAAGACGGCGTTGACGGAATTCTCGAACCCGCGCAAGGCCGGCATCATCGCGGTGGACCTGGACGAGGGCGATTTCCTGATCGGCGCGGACATTACCGATGGTCAGCATGACGTGATGCTGTTCTCCGACGCTGGCAAGGCGGTGCGTTTCGATGAGAACGACGTGCGGCCGATGGGTCGTCAGGCGCGCGGCGTTCGCGGTATGAACTTGGAAGAGAGCCAGCAAGTGATTGCCATGCTGGTCGCGCCAGCGGAAACCGAAGGCGACGGTGCCCAGTCGGGCGCTGGGAGCGTGCTGACCGCCACCGAGAACGGCTACGGTAAGCGCACGCCGATCTCGGAATACACGCGACATGGCCGCGGGACGAAGGGCATGATCGCCATCCAGACCTCCGAGCGTAACGGCAAGGTGGTGGCCGCCGCGCTGGTGGCGCCTGAAGACGAGATCATGCTGATCACGACGGGCGGCGTGCTGATCCGCACACGGGTGGACGAGATCCGTGAAATGGGTCGTGCCACGCAGGGCGTCACGCTCATCTCGGTGGGTGAGGGCAACAAGCTGTCCGGGCTGCAACGTGTGATGGAGTCCGATGCTGAAGGTGTGGATGGCGTCGAAGGTGCCGATGCGGCGGATGCCGCCCCGGGTGCCGATGCACAGGCGGATGACAGCAGCGAGACATAATTAGAAACATCTTTTGCTTGCCGTTAGGCGCAGTTCTGTCATGATGCCGGACCTGTGCGCGGCAAGGGCTTGGAACTTTTGCGTCACACGCCCGGCCTAAACGCAACGCTTATCTCAAGGGAGCAACAATGCACAAGAGTCTCAAACTCAAACATCTGATCGTGGTGGCCGGTTTCGCTCCGCTGTTTGCGTTCGCGCAGGCTGGCGACGCCGACAAGACGGCTGCCATCAAAGATCTGCTGACGACGATGAACGTTGATGCAGCCATCAAGGGTCAGGGTGAAGTGTTGGCCAATGGCGCTAAGCAGGAAGCCCCGCTAGTGCTGGAGCAGGCGCTGGTCGAGAACAAGACTCTGAACGACAAGCAGAAGCAAGCTGCTGTCGACAAGCTGAAGAAGAATGGCGCCGTGCAGCGCATGACCGACGGTGCTGGCAAGGACTTCGACACGGAAGCTTTCCGCAAGGACGCTCTGCAAGCCCATTATGACTCGCTGGGCAAGTACTACTCGACCCAGGAAATCAAGGACCTGACCACGTTCCTGAAGACGCCGAGCGGCCAGAAGTTCATGGCCAACCAAGGCAAGGCCATGCAGGAAGTGTGGGGCAACGTGATGCAGAAGTACGGTCCGCAAGTCGGCAAGAAGATGCGCGACATGGCTGACAAGGAAGTTGCCGCCGCTGCGAAGTAATTAGCCGGCATAGGCGGACGATCGGGGCGCAATCCCCGTCGCCCTGCCAGTTGGTAGATAATGGCTGTTTGGGTTTGCGCCCAGACAGCCATTTTTCTTTTGCCCTTCGCCCTATGAACCAAGCGGATCGAGCCCTTCAAGCCAGCCAGGCGCGCGTGTACAACTTTTCGGCAGGTCCGGCGGTGTTGCCGCTCGAGGTGCTGGAACAGGCGAAAGAGGAGATGGTTTCCTGGCACGGCAGCGGCATGAGCGTGATGGAAATGAGCCATCGCGGCCGTGAATTTGAAAGCATCCTGGCAGCCGCGTTTGGCGATTTGCGGCAGTTGCTTGCGGTGCCGGATAACTACGAAATCCTCTTCCTGCAAGGCGGCGCCATCGCCGAAAACGCCATCGTGCCGCTGAACCTCATGCGTCGGCTGTCGGCGGATGCGCCGAAGGCTGACTACGTCGTCACCGGCACGTGGTCGGTCAAATCACAGCAAGAAGCGCGCAAGTATGGCGAGGTGAACATCGCTGCCACCAGCGAGGCCGAGCGCTTCCACAAGATCCCGGATGTATCGAGCTGGAAGTTGTCGTCGGACGCGGCCTACGTGCACCTGTGCACGAACGAAACCATTGTTGGCGTTGAATATCAGGAGACGCCAGACGTCGGTCAGGCGCACGGGCGTGTGGTGGTGTCCGACGTGTCGAGCCACATCCTCTCGCGGCCGATCGACTGGAGCGGCTATCAGGTCCTGTACGGCGGCGCGCAGAAAAACATCGGCCCTGCCGGCCTGACGATTGCCATCGTCCGCAAGGATCTTCTGGGGCACGCCCACCCGCTGTGCCCCTCGGCATTCAATTGGCGCCTCGTGGCCGAGAACGGCTCGATGTACAACACGCCGCCCACTTACGCCATCTACATCGCGGGGCTCGTGTTCCAGTGGATCAAGCGCCAGGGCGGGGTCGAGGCGCTGGAGACGCGCAACATCATCAAGTCGAAGATGCTGTACGACTTCATCGACGCCAGCAGCTTCTACCGCAACGAAATCCATCCGACGTGCCGTTCGCGCATGAACGTGCCGTTCTTCCTCAACGACGAGTCGCGCAACGAGGCGTTCCTCACGCAGGCGCGCGAGCGCGGGTTGGTGCAGCTCAAGGGCCACAAGTCCGTGGGCGGCATGCGGGCAAGCATCTACAACGCGATGCCGCTGGAAGGCGTAGAGGCGCTGGTCGACTTCATGCGTGAGTTTGAACGAGTGTCTGCGTAAGGCTGACTCTCAATCACGGCAGAACATTGCGCGAAGCGCCCGCTTCGCGCGGCAATTTGCAATCCGTTGCCGAACCAGATTCCTACAATGACCAGTCAGTCAGACGATACGAAGCAAAACAAGGACGCCGCATTGGCGGCGGAGCTTGCGCCGTTGCGCACGCAGATCGACGCAATTGACAACCAGCTGCTTACGCTGCTCTCCGACCGTGCCAAGGTGGCGCAGGCGGTGGGCGAGGTGAAGAAGCGCTATTCGTCACCGGCGTTCCGGCCGGACCGCGAGCTGCAGGTCATCCGCAAGATGCAGTCAGGCAACCAAGGGCCCCTGCACGACGAGAGCATCGCCGCCATCTGGCGCGAGGTGATGTCCGCCTGCCGTGGTCTGGAACAGGCCCTGCGCATCGGCTACCTCGGCCCGGCGGGCACGTTCTCGGAGCAGGCGGTGATTGCGCATTTCGGCCACGAGATCCAGCCGATGCCGTGCCCGAGCATCGACGAGGTGTTTCGTGCGGCGGAGTCCGGCACGGTCGATTGCGGTGTGGTGCCGGTCGAGAATTCGACGGAAGGCGTGGTGTCGCGCACGCTCGATCTGTTCTTGCAGACGTCGCTGAAGATCAGCGGCGAGATCGCGCTGCGGGTGCACCATAACTTGCTGCACAAGACGGGCGACATGTCGCAGGTGAAGGTGGTGCGTGCGCATGCGCAGGCGCTGGCCCAGTGCCAACGGTGGTTGAACACGAACTATCCGAATTTGCCCCGCGAGGCTGTGTCGAGCAACGCTGAGGCAGCGCGCATGGCTGGCGAGGACGAAACCGTTGCGGCGCTGGCAAGCGTGCAGGCGGCCAACCGCTACGGCCTACACGTGGTGCGTGCCAACGTAGAAGACGATCCGCACAACCGCACGCGCTTTGTCGTGATCGGCAACTACGAGACGGAGCCGAGCGGACGCGATCAGACATCGTTGATCCTGTCAGTGCCGAACGAGGCCGGCGCTGTCTACAAGTTGCTGGCGCCGTTGGCAGAGAACGGCGTGTCGATGTGCCGCTTCGAGTCGCGTCCGGCGCGCAGCGGCGCGTGGGAGTACTACTTCTACGTCGACGTAGAAGGCCATCAGCGTGACCCGCAGGTGGCGCGCGCGCTGGAAAAGCTGCGTCACGACGCGGCGTATTTCAAAGTGTTGGGGTCCTATCCCTCGGCACATTGAGGGATTCAAGGCGCTCTGCACGGGCAGAGCGTCGATAACAGAGGAGCACCCCATGTCTTTGCAGTTCGGCCCCGAGTATGTCCGCGCCATCGCCCCTTATGTGGCCGGCAAGCCGATTTCCGAAGTGGCACGCGAGTTTGGTCTGGATGCCGCGCGCATCGTCAAGCTGGCGTCCAACGAAAATCCGCTGGGCATGCCGCAGTCAGCCAAGAACGCGATGGCCTCGGCCATTGACGAGCTGGCGCGCTATCCGGACGCCAACGGCTTCAGCCTGAAGGCGGCGTTGCATGCCAGGTTTGGCGTGCCGGAAACATGGATCACGCTCGGCAACGGTAGCAATGACATCCTCGAACTGGCGGCGCGCGCGCTGGTATCGCCGGGGCAGGCTGTGATTTATGCGCAGCACTCTTTTGCCGTGTATGCGCTGGCAGCCCAGGAGGTGGGGGCGCGCGCCATCGAGGTGCCGGCTCGCGAGTACGGCCATGACCTCGATGCGATGGCCGCGGCAATTACGCCGGACACGCGTCTGATCTACATTGCCAACCCGAACAACCCTACCGGCACGTTTCTGTCGGCCGACGAGATTGCGGCGTTCCTGGCCAAGGTGCCGCCGACGGTCGTCGTCGTGCTGGACGAGGCGTACAACGAGTTCCTCAAGCCCGACCAGCAGTACGACTCCACTGCCTGGGTGCGCCAGTACCCGAACCTGCTGGTGTCGCGAACGTTCTCCAAGGCTTACGGGCTGGCTGGCTTGCGTGTCGGCTATGGCATCGCGCAGCCGCAGTTGACCGATCTGCTCAACCGCATCCGCCAGCCGTTCAACGTAAATAGCCTGGCGCAGGCCGCTGCTGTGGCGGCGCTCAATGACGCGGAATTCCTGCGGCAATCGGCGGAACTGAACGCTGCCGGCTACGTGCAGTTGACGAACGCGTTTGATCGGTTGGGCCTTCAGTACGTGCCGTCCTCGGGCAATTTTGTGCTGGTGCGCGTGGGCGATGACACTGGCGCCGGTGCGCGTGTGAACCTTGCGTTGCTCAAGCAAGGTGTGATCGTGCGTCCGGTCGGCAACTACGGCTTGCCGCAATGGCTGCGCATCAGCATCGGCTTGCCAGAAGAAAACGCCACCTTCATCGATGCACTCGAAGTGGCGCTGGCGCAGGAAAAAGCCGCCGCGTAACTTCTATCGCAACCGCTGCAGCGCCCCGTATCAGGCTCGGGCGCCGCGCACATCGGGCTACAATGCCGCTTTGCTTTTTTCTGGCAGGGCGATGTTGTGGCCTCTTCTTTTTCCAGTTCCCGGTTGGTGATTGTCGGCGTCGGTCTGATCGGCGGTTCACTGGCGCTGGGCTTGCGTCGTGCGGGGGTGGTTGGGCATGTCGTAGGCGTCGGGCGATCGGCCGCATCGCTTGAGGCGGCGATCCGTCTTGGCGTGATCGACGAAGCCCTGCCGATGGAAGAGGCCGTGCGCGGCGCCGACATGGTCGTGCTGTGCGCGCCCGTCGCGCAGACGCTGCCATTGTTGCTCGCCATGCAGCCGCATCTGGGCCCGGACACCATCGTCACGGACGCTGGCAGTACCAAGTCCGACGTCATCATGGCCGCCAAGACGGCGCTGGGCGATCAGGTCAGCCAGTTCGTTCCGGCCCACCCGATTGCCGGCCGCGAGCTGAACGGCGTGGAGGCTGCGCTGCCCGATCTCTATGTCGGCAAAAAGACCGTGCTTTGCCCCCTGCAGGAAAATCGGCGCAGCGACGTTGCCCGTGTGCAGGCGATGTGGGAGGCGGCGGGAGCGTATTGCCACATCATGTCGGCCGTGCAGCACGACGCCGTGTTCGCCGCCGTCAGCCACCTGCCGCACGTGCTGTCATATGCGCTGGTCGCGCAGATCATCAATGCAGAAGACGGGGCGCTCAAGCTCGATTTTGCCGGTGGCGGCTTCCGCGATTTCACGCGCATCGCCGCATCATCGCCCGAGATGTGGCGTGACATCTGCCTGTCGAATCGCGATGCGCTGCTGCGCGAACTCACAACGTACGAAGCGGTGATCGGGCGTCTGAAGGCGATGATTGCGGAGCGCGACGGTGTCGCGCTCGAGCGCGTGTTCCGCCGTGCCAGCGAAGCGCGCTTGGCGTGGCCGCAACGTGCGGCACCAGGAAATGCCACTGGCGCACAACCTGAATAACGTTTGTTTTGAACTGAGTGGATTCATGGAATATCTGGACGTCGGTCCGCTGAAGACGGCGCGCGGCACCATCAAGCTGCCGGGCTCGAAGAGCATCTCCAACCGTGTGCTGCTGCTGGCTGCACTCGCGCAGGGTGAAACCGCGGTGCGCGACCTGCTCGACTCTGACGACACGCGCGTCATGCTCGATGCGCTTGGCAAGCTGGGCGTCTCGGTCGAGGGCCTGGGCGACAACGCATACCGTGTCACCGGCACTGGCGGCCGCTTTCCGAACAAGTCGGCTGATCTGTTCATGGGCAACGCCGGCACAGCCATCCGCCCGCTGACGGCCGCGCTGGCGCTGCAAGGCGGCGAGTACACGCTGCACGGCGTGCCGCGCATGCACGAGCGGCCGATTGGGGACTTGGTCGACGGGCTGCGCCAAGTTGGCGCGCGCATCGACTACACGGGCAACGCTGGCTATCCGCCGCTGGCGATCCACGTCGCACCGGTCAAGATCGACGCACCGATCCGCGTGCGCGGCGATGTGTCAAGCCAGTTCCTGACGGCATTGCTGATGGCGCTGCCGCTGGTCGAGTCTGCCGGCAATGTCACCATCGAAGTGGTTGGCGAGTTGATTTCCAAGCCCTATATCGAGATTACGCTGAACCTGATGGCGCGCTTCGGCGTGCAGGTCGTGCGCGACGGCTGGGCGTCGTTCACCGTGCCGACCGGCGTTGCCTACAAGGCGCCGGGTGAGATCTTTGTGGAAGGCGATGCTTCGTCCGCGTCGTACTTCCTGGCCGCCGGCGCGCTTGGTGGTGGGCCGGTGCGTGTGGAGGGTGTGGGCATGTCTAGCATCCAGGGCGACGTCCGCTTTGCCGACGCGCTTAACCGCATGGGCGCCAACGTCATGGCCGGCGGCAACTGGATCGAAGTGCGGGGCGCCGAGCGGGACGACGGCAAGCTGCACGCCGTCGAGTTGGATTGCAATCACATTCCAGATGCGGCAATGACGCTGGCGGTGGCCGCACTGTTTGCCGACGGCACGACCACGCTGACCAATATTGCGAGCTGGCGCGTCAAGGAGACCGACCGGCTGAGCGCCATGGCTACGGAACTGCGCAAGCTTGGCGCCGAGGTGGAGGAGGGTCCCGACTACATTCGCGTGACGCCTCCGTCGCAATGGACCCCGCCGGCCGGCGGCATCGACACCTACGATGACCACCGCATGGCGATGGCTTTCTCACTGGCGGCGTTCGGCCCAGTGTCCGTGCGTATCAATGACCCGCGCTGCGTCGCCAAGACGTTCCCAGAATATTTCACGGCGTTCGGCGGCATCACCGCTTGAATCGCAATTAACTGTCTGAGTTCATCATGTCCGAAACCGCTGCTTCCATGCCGTATCCGGTCATCACCATCGACGGACCGACCGCATCTGGCAAGGGCACGGTCGCTCACCAGATCGCTGATCTGCTCGGTTTTCACCTGCTAGATAGCGGCTCGCTGTACCGATTGGTGGCGCTCGCCAGCATGCGCGAGAACATCGACGACCACGACGTTGAGAGTCTTGTGCGTATCGCACGCGAACTCGATGTGCGCTTCAAGGCAGATCACATCTGGCTCAAGGGCGAGGATGTGAGTTTGGCGCTGCGCCATGAGTCCGTTGGCAACCAGGCTTCGGCGATCGCCGTGCATGGCGCGGTGCGTGAGGCGTTGCACGCACGTCAGCGGGCGTTCTTGGAAGCGCCCGGTCTCGTGGCCGACGGTCGCGATATGGGCACGGTGGTTTTCCCCGAAGCGGTGCTCAAAGTGTTCCTGACGGCAAGCGTGCAGGCACGCGCCGAGCGGCGCTATAAACAATTGATTGCAAAGGGTTTTTCTGCTACAGTGGAAAGTCTTTCGCAGGACTTGGAGGCGCGTGATTTGCGGGATCGCACCCGTAGTGTCGCGCCGCTGCGTCCGGCGCAAGATGCGCGGCAACTGGATTCGTCCGACATGACGGTCGATGAAGTGGTCGCGCAGGTACTGGACTGGTACCGCCAAGTGCAGGGCGCCAACAAGGCGAACTGACTCGGCTGAACCGGTTCGATCGGTGCCGGTGGCATGTCGCCGCCGGCGGTTGTTCAACTTATAACCCCGCATGCGTGTCTTCGCCCATTCTGTGCGAAAGCAATGCGAGGCATGTTCTGCGGATGCCTATTTTTTATGTCCCAAACTAACGAATCTTTTGCCGCCCTGTTCGAAGAGTCGATCGCCAAGTCCAATATGAAGGCTGGCGAAGTGATCTCTGCGGAAGTTGTGCGTATCGACCACAACTTCGTCGTTGTGAACGCGGGCCTGAAGTCTGAAGCTTTTGTTCCGGTCGAAGAATTCCTGAACGACCAGGGCGAGCTGGAAGTGCAAGTCGGCGACTACGTTTCGGTCGCGATCGACGCACTGGAAAACGGCTACGGCGACACCATCCTGTCGCGCGACAAGGCCAAGCGTCTGGCTTCGTGGCTGAACCTTGAGAAGGCACTGGAATCCGGCGAGATCATCTCCGGTACGGTGACTGGCAAGGTCAAGGGCGGCCTGACTGTCATGGTCAACGGTATTCGTGCATTCCTGCCGGGTTCGCTCGTCGACGTGCGTCCGATCAAGGACACCACGCCGTACGAAGGCAAGACCCTCGAATTCAAGGTCATCAAGCTGGACCGCAAGCGCAACAACGTTGTGCTGTCGCGCCGTGCCGTGGTTGAAGCCACGCTGGGCGAAGAGCGTCAGAAGCTGATGGAGACGCTCAAGGAAGGCGCGATCGTCAACGGTATCGTCAAGAACATCACCGACTACGGCGCGTTCGTGGATCTGGGTGGCATCGACGGTCTGCTGCACATCACCGACCTGGCATGGCGTCGTGTGCGTCACCCGAGCGAAGTGCTGTCGGTTGGCCAGGAAATCACCGCCAAGATCCTCAAGTTCGACCAAGAGAAGAACCGCGTCTCGCTGGGCGTCAAGCAACTGGGCGAAGATCCGTGGGTCGGCATCTCGCGCCGCTACCCGCAAGGCACCCGTCTGTTCGGCAAGGTGACCAACCTGACCGACTACGGCGCATTCGTCGAGATCGAAGCTGGTATCGAAGGCCTGGTCCACGTGTCGGAAATGGACTGGACCAACAAGAACGTGGCCCCGTCGAAGGTTGTCCAACTGGGCGACGAAGTGGAAGTCATGGTTCTGGATATCGACGAAGACAAGCGTCGTATCAGCCTGGGCATGAAGCAGTGCAAGGCCAACCCGTGGGACGATTTCGCACGCAACCAGAAGAAGGGCGACAAGCTGGCTGGCCAGATCAAGTCGATCACCGACTTCGGCGTGTTCATCGGTCTGCCGGGCGGCATTGACGGCCTGGTGCACCTGTCGGACCTGTCGTGGCAAGAGACTGGCGAAGAAGCCGTTCGCAAGTACAAGAAGGGCGACGAAGTGGAAGCTGTTGTGCTGGCCATCGACGTCGACAAGGAACGCATCTCGCTGGGTATCAAGCAACTGTCGGGCGACCCGTTCAACAACTTCATCTCGACCAATGACAAGGGTTCGATCGTGCAGGTCACGATCAAGGCCGTTGATCCGAAGGGTGCCGTGGTGCAGCTGGCTGACGACGTTGAAGGCTACCTGCGCGCCTCGGAAATCTCGAGCGACCGCGTGGAAGATGCCCGCAACGTGCTGAAGGAAGGCGAAACGATGACCGCGATGATCGTCAACATCGATCGCAAGTCGCGCAACATCAACGTCTCCATCAAGGCGAAGGACAGCGCTGACCAACAGGAAGCGATGCAGAAGTTCTCGGCGGATACCGGCGCAGCTGGTACCACGAACCTCGGCGCGCTCCTGAAGGCCAAGCTGAACGAAACCAATCAGTAAGCATCAATCGGGTCGACCCTAAAGAACGACGAGGACGCGCGCAAGATGCCCATGACCAAGTCCGAACTCGTGGAAAAGCTGGCCGCCCGCTTCCCGCAGCTGCTGCTGCGGGATGCCGATATCGCGGTCAAGACGATCCTGGATGCGATGTCCGACGCCTTGGCGGACGGCCACCGCATCGAGATCCGCGGATTCGGAAGTTTCGGTCTGAATCGTCGTCCGCCGCGTGTCGGTCGCAATCCCAAGTCGGGCGAGAAGGTGCTGGTACCCGAGAAGCGGGTGCCGCACTTCAAGGCGGGCAAGGAGTTGCGCGAACGGGTTGACCGCAGCCTGGAGCGACAAGGCGAGCCTTCTTCGGAGGGCGAGCCTGCCGTGTCGCTTGCGGCTGTAAAGGCTGTGCGACAGACTGACAGCACCCGCCAGACTGCCGGTTTTCCAGTAGACACGGTGGTGCCGCTAGCCATGTCGCGCTAAGCCTAGGTAGTACTTGGTAGTTTCAAGAACGCCCCGCTTGTCGGGGCGTTTTTTATTCCGACGATGCTTGTCTGCCGCCAAGCCCGGCGTGGCTGGCCGCCATATGAATCCGCTACAATGCGGCACAACCCGGCAATCGCGCCGTTTCCGGCTGTTCACCGCCGTCCGTTTCCGAATCCGCATGAAATTTCTCGTCTGGGTCATCCGCATTCTGTTGTTCGTGCTGCTCTTCGTGCTGGCACTGCACAACACGGCGGAAGTCTCGCTCGTGCTCCCGTTTGGCGTGGTATGGCATGCACCGTTGATCCTGATCGCCTTGGCATTCTTTGTCGCCGGCATCTTGTTGGCCATGCTGGCGATGGCACCGCGCGTGATGCGGCATCGCTTTACGGCAAGCCGCTTGCGTCGCCAGATCGGTCGCATGAAGAAGGCCGAAGAGGTGACCGAGGTGCCGACGCCCGTGGTCGCCGATTCTCCGTATCACGTTCCCGGCCCCAAGGTCTGACGCATGGATTTTGATCTCTGGTGGCTGCTGGCCATCCCCCTGGTGTTTGGCTTGGGTTGGGTGGCTGCTCGGCTCGATGCCCGCCAGTTGCGCACCGAACAATCGTCGCTGCCGCGTTCGTATTTCAAGGGTCTGAATTTCCTGCTCAACGAGCAGCCGGACAAGGCCATCGACGCTTTCATTGAAGTTGCGCGTCTCGACCCGGAGACCACGGAGCTGCACTTTGCGCTCGGTAGCCTGTTCCGCCGGCGCGGCGAAACCGAACGCGCTATCCGCGTTCACCAAAATCTCGTCAACCGTCCCGATCTACCCCCCAATGAGCGCGATCACGCGTTGTTTGAACTGGGACAGGATTTCCTGCGCGCGGGCCTGCTGGATCGCGCAGAGGAATCCCTGCGGATGCTGATGGAAGGCACATTCGCCGAGCCGGCCAAGCGCGTGCTGCTCGAGTTGTACGAAATCGAGAAGGAGTGGCGCAAGGCCATTGACGCAGCGCGCGAATTGCAAAAGCTGCAAGGCAAGGATTACGCCGTGCAGATTGCGCAGTTCTGCTGCGAGGTCGCGCAGGAAGCGCTGCAGCGCAAGGACGTGCCGACTGCCGTCGAGTGGCTGGAACGTGCCCTGCAGGAAAATCCCAAGAACGTGCGCGCTACCATCCAGTTGGGCGATGTGGCGCAAGGGCGGGGTGACGTTGAAGGCGCCATCAAGCGTTGGCGCAGCATTGAACAACAAAACACGGCGTTCTTGCCGCTGGTGGCTGAACGCCTGATGAAGGCGTACACGCAGATTGGCCGTGCCGCCGAGGGACTCGCTTGGCTGCGCTCCAAGATGGATGCGCGCCTGGGCCCCGAACTGCTCGACACCGTCTACAAATACGAACTGGATGTCCACGGTATCGACGATGCCGTGGCGTTGATGCGCGATCAGATCCGCCGCCAGCCCTCGTTGATGGCGTTGACGCGGCTGGTGGAAGCCGAGGCGACGCGCGCCTCCGAGGCGGTTGGGCATGAAGCGCCCGCGACGGCCGATGTCGCCGAAAGTGCGCTCGCAGACCCCGTTGAAGCGGGCAGCAATGCCGACATTCAGCGCGCGCAGGATCTCGGTGCCATTCGCGATTTGCTGCAAAGCCGTACGCGCAATCTGGCGCGCTATACCTGCCAGGAGTGTGGTTTCCGGGCGCGGTTGTTCTATTGGCAATGCCCCGGCTGCAACCGCTGGGAAACGTATGCACCGCGCCGGACCGAGACGCTCGGCGGCAGCGGCGGCGCCAGCATGTAACTCAGTCCGGCGTGGCGTGTTTGTAGCGGCCGCGCTGGCGCTTTTTTAATCTTTAAGTGTTCGTATGAAAATCACCATCATCGGTAGCGGTTATGTCGGTCTGGTCACCGGCGCTTGTCTGGCAGAGCTGGGCAACGATGTGTTCTGCCTCGACGTCGACCAGAAGAAGATCGATCTGCTCAACGCCGGCGGCGTGCCCATCTACGAACCGGGTCTGAAGGAGCTGATCGAGCGCAATCGCGCGGCCGGCCGCATCCAGTTTTCGACCGACGTGGCTGCCAGCGTGGCGCACGGCGACGTGCAGTTCATTGCTGTGGGCACGCCGCCAGATGAAGACGGTTCGGCCGACCTGAAGTACGTGCTCGCGGCCGCCCGCAACATCGCCCAGCACATGACGGGCTTTAAGGTGATCGTCGACAAATCGACGGTGCCGGTGGGAACGGGTGACAAGGTGCGCGCTGCGGTTGGTGAAGTACTGGCAACGCGCGGCAAGTCGGACGTCGGCTTCTCGGTGGTGTCGAACCCGGAGTTCCTGAAAGAAGGCGCCGCGGTGGACGATTTCATGCGCCCGGACCGCATCGTGCTCGGCACGTATGGCGATAACGACGGCCTACGCGCCAAGGCCATCATGCGCGCCCTCTACGCGCCGTTCAACCGCAACCACGAACGCACGTTCTACATGGACGTGCGCTCCGCCGAGTTCACCAAGTACGCCGCCAATTCAATGCTTGCCACGCGCATCTCGTTCATGAACGAGATGGCCAATCTGGCCGACAAGGTGGGCGCGGATATCGAACTCGTTCGCCTGGGCATCGGCTCAGACCCGCGTATCGGCTACAGCTTTCTCTACGCCGGCACTGGTTACGGCGGTTCGTGCTTCCCGAAGGATGTGCAGGCGCTGGTGCGCACGGCGCAGGAGTACGGTCAGACGCTGCACGTGCTGGAAGCCGTTGAAGCGGTCAACGACAAGCAGAAGGAAGTGCTGGTCGACAAGATCGAAGACCGCATGGGCGCCGATCTGACCGGCCGCACCTTCGCCATTTGGGGCTTGGCTTTCAAGCCGAACACCGACGACATGCGCGAAGCACCGAGCCGCATCCTGATTGCTGCGCTGCTGGCGCGTGGCGCGCGGGTGCAAGTGTATGACCCGGTTGCGATGGAAGAAGCCCGCCACGCGTTGGCACTCGATCTTTCTGCCGAGCAACTGGAACGTGTGACGTTCTGTGCCGGTCAGATGGACGCGCTCAAGAATGCCGACGCGCTGGTCATCGTGACCGAGTGGAAGGCGTTCCGTAGCCCGGATTTCAACGCCGTGAAGGCCCTGTTGAAGACCCCGATGGTGTTCGACGGCCGCAACCTGTTCGAGCCGCAAGCCATGCGCGACGCGGGCTTTGAATACCAGGCCATCGGGCGCTCCACCCAATCGTAATCACCGAGACCCACCGGCCGCTGCCGACGCCCAGACCCATGACCACGCTCGCTTCCGAACAGATCCACGCCGCCCGTATTCTCGTGGTCGGCGACATGATGCTCGACCGCTACTGGTTTGGAGACGTCGATCGGATTTCGCCGGAAGCACCGGTACCGGTCGTGCAGATCAAGCGTCAGGAAGAACGCCTGGGTGGTGCCGCCAACGTGGCGCGCAACGTGGCGGCACTGGGCGCGCAGGCCACCATGCTCGGGGTGATTGGCGACGACGAGCCGGGCCGCACCATCGAAACGCTGCTTGGCGAGAGCCACGTTACGGGTCACCTGCATCGTGACCCGGCGGTCAACACGACGATCAAGCTGCGCGTGCTGGCACGTCAGCAACAATTGATCCGCGTCGATTTTGAGAACGCACCCACGCACGAAGTGCTGATGTCGGTGCTCGATCGTTTCGCCACGCTGGTGCCGCAGCACGATGTGGTGGTGCTGTCGGACTACGGTAAGGGCGGTCTCACGCACGTCGGCAAGATGATCGAGACGTCGCGCCAAGCGGGCCGCCGCGTGCTTGTCGACCCGAAGGGCGATGACTATTCGCGCTACAAGGGTGCCACCATGATTACGCCCAACCGTGCCGAGATGCGCCAGGTGGTGGGTTCATGGAAATCGGAGCAGGACCTCACCATCCGTGCACAGAACCTGCGTCGCGAGTTGCAGCTCGAGGCGCTGTTGCTCACCCGCTCGGAAGAAGGCATGACGCTCTACACGGAGCACGAGGTGCTGCACGTGTCGGCGCAGGCGCGCGAAGTGTTCGACGTTTCCGGCGCCGGCGATACCGTGATCGCCACACTGGCCACGCTGCTGGGCGCGGGCGCCAACATCAAGGAAGCCGTGCAGTACGCGAATCGCGCAGGCGGCATCGTGGTCGGCAAGCTGGGCACGGCTGTCGTCACCCACGCAGAACTCTTCAACTGATCACCTGATCATGACCATCATCGTCACCGGCGCGGCAGGCTTTATCGGCGCCAACATCGTCAAAGGCCTGAACGAGCGCGGCGAGACCGACATCATCGCCGTCGACAACCTCACGCGGGCCGACAAGTTCAAGAACATCGTCGACTGCCAGATCAGCGACTACCTGGACAAGACCGATTTTGTCGAACGCTTTGCCCGCGGCGAGTTCGGCAAGGTCCGCGCGATCTTCCATGAGGGCGCCTGCTCCGACACCATGGAGACCGATGGCCGCTACATGATGGACAACAATTACCGCTACTCGCTGGCGGTGATGCGCGCGTGCCTGGACCAAGGCGTGCAGTTCCTCTATGCGTCGTCGGCAGCCACATACGGCGCGTCGGAAACGTTCCGCGAAGAGCCCGAGTTCGAGCGGCCGCTCAACGTGTACGGCTATTCCAAGCTGCTGTTCGACCAGATCGTGCGCCGTGTCATGCCGACGGCGCTGTCGCAGATCGTCGGCTTCCGCTACTTCAACGTCTACGGTCCGCGCGAGCAGCACAAGGGTCGCATGGCGTCTGTGGCGTTCCACAACTTCAACCAATTCCGCGCAGAAGGTACCGTCAAGCTGTTCGGCGAGTACAACGGCTACCCGCAAGGTGGCCAAATGCGCGATTTCGTGTCCGTGGAAGATGTGGTGAAGGTCAACCTGTTCTTCTTCGACAATCCGGACAAGTCGGGCATCTTCAACCTCGGTACGGGCCGCGCGCAGCCGTTCAACGACATCGCCACGACGGTCGTGAACACGTTGCGCGCAGCGGAAGGCAAACCGGCGCTTTCCACCGAAGAACTGGCACAGGAAGGCCTGATCGAGTACGTGAAATTTCCGGATGCGTTGCGCGGCAAGTACCAGTGCTTCACGCAGGCGGACCAGTCGCGCCTGCGCGCGGCGGGCTACACGGCGCCGTTCCTGACGGTGCAGGAAGGCGTGGAGCGTTACTGCCAGTGGCTGTTGAAGCAGCCGGCCTGATCGCATAGCACCTCAACAATAAGACCGCGTGTGACTTTTTGTCTGCGCGCCGCAGCATCGCCAAGATGCTCTTTAAGATGTGCCGAAACCGCCGCTCACGTGGCGGTTTTTTTTGTTCCCTATACCAAGGAGAAGCACATGTTGAAGAAGCTGTTGGCCACCGCGTTGATGTCGCTGTCGATGCTGTCGGTCTCGTGGGCCGCGGTAGATGTGAATACTGCAGATCATGCTGCGCTCGAGACGCTGTCCGGCATCGGTCCCAAGCGTTCCAAGTCGATCATTGAAGAGCGCACCAAGAACGGCCCGTACAAGGACGCCGCCGACTTCAAAGCTCGCGTGTCCGGCATTGGCGACAAGACGCTCGTCAAGCTGGAGAACGAAGGTTTGACGTTCGGTGCTCCGGCACCGGCGCCGGCCACAGCCAAGAAGGACGGCAAGGACGCGAAGAAGAAATAAGTCTGCGATCATCTGCCGACAACGCCCCGCCCCGAGCGGGGCGTTTTGCCATGTGCGGGGGAGGGATTTGGGCTGCATTACAATGCTTTGATTCCCGTCCCCCACGCATCATGGCCTATCTCACCATTGAAGACACCATCGGCAACACGCCGCTGGTTCAGCTCCAGCGCATTCCCGGCGAAGGCAACGCGCGCCGCGGCAATGTCATCCTCGGTAAACTCGAGGGCAATAACCCCGCCGGTTCGGTCAAGGATCGCCCTGCGCTGTCCATGATCAAGCACGCCGAAGCGCGTGGCCGCATCAAGCCGGGCGACACGCTGATCGAATCCACGTCGGGCAACACAGGCATTGCCCTGGCCATGGCCGCCGCCGTGCGTGGCTACAAGATGGTGCTGATCATGCCGGAAGACCTGTCGGTGGAACGCCGCCAAAGCATGGCCGCTTATGGCGCGGAGATCATCCTCACCCCCGTCAAGGGCGGCATGGAATACGCACGCGATCTGGCCGATGCGATGGAAAAGGAAGGTAAGGGCGTCATCCTCGATCAGTTTGCCAACCCGGACAACCCGCTCGCGCACTACGAGACCACCGGCCCTGAACTGTGGCGCGACACCGAAGGCCGCATCACGCATTTCGTTTCGGCGATGGGCACGACGGGCACGATTACCGGTGTCTCGCGCTTCCTGAAAGAGAAGAACGCCGACATCCAGATTGTGGGCGCACAGCCGGAAGAAGGCTCACGCATCCCGGGCATCCGCAAGTGGCCCGAGGCGTACATGCCGAAGATCTACGATCCGAAGTACATCGATCGCACCGAGCCGGTAAGTCAGTCCGATGCCGAGCACATGGCGCGTCGCATGGCTCGCGAAGAAGGCATCTTCTGTGGAATATCTGCGGCGGGTGCCTTGTGCGTGGCGCTGCGCGTGGCCGAGGAAGTCGAAAACGCGACGATCGCTTTCGTGGTGTGCGACCGAGGCGATCGCTACTTGTCGACGGGTGTCTTTCCCGCCTGACGACACGCCGCGTCGCCATGAAAAAAGCGCAGCCGAAGCTGCGCTTTTTTTTGCGTGGACGACGGATCACCCCTGCATCGCCTGCCGTACGGCCTGGCCCAGCTCATACACCGCGGCCGCGTAGAAGAAGCTGCGGTTGTAGCGCGTGAGCACGTAGAAGTTACGCAGGCCGACGCGGTATTCGGTTGGCTGCCCAGGCGTGGGCAGATCGATCATCAGCACTTCGGTTTCCTGCTCACGGGCGGCATCGACGCCCGGAGCCAGGGCCAGACCAGCGCGTGTGAGCCTGGACAACGTCATGCCGGGATACGGCTGGCCGTCTGCGGCCGCTGCCGCAATGCCCTGGCTGTCGGTATCGCCGGCAATGTTCCACATCACAGGGCGGTTCGGCTCCCAGCCGTGCATCTGCAGGAAGCGCGCGACGCTGCCGATGGCATCCACCGCACTGTTGCGCAGGTCGATATGGCCGTCGCGGTCGTAATCGACGGCGTATTCGCGGATGCTGGTCGGCATGAATTGCGGAATGCCGACTGCCCCCGCATATGAGCCAAGGATCGAGAACGCATCCGCGCCCGTGTCGCGGCACCAGAGCAGGAAGTCCTTGAGTTGGTTGCGGAACATCGTGCTGCGGTCTTCGCGGTTGGGCGTGTCGGGATAGTCGAAGGCCAGCGTGGACAACGCGTCCATCACGCGGAAATTGCCCATGTCTCGGCCGTAGATCGTCTCGACGCCCAGGATGCCCACGATCACGTCGGCTGGCACGCCGAATTCGTTCTCGGCGCGGCGCAGTGTGTCGCCGTATTGCTGCCAGAACCGCACGCCTGCGCCAATGCGGATCGGCTCGATGAAGCGGCCGCGATAGGCCGTCCAACTGCGACGCGCGGGCGTGGCCGGAGGCAGGATCAGGCGCGCCACCGTTGCGGAATAGGCCGTGCCCGCGAACAGCGTATCGAGCGATGTCCGGTCAAAGTTGTGCTGCGCGACCAGCATGCCGATAAAGGCCTGCGTTTGCGGGTTGTTGCGATAACGATCGGGGTCGATCTCTTCTTCATGCACCGCTACGCGGCGCTTGGGCGACTTTGCAGCTTTCTTGGCAGCCAGCGAGAGCGCCGGGAAAGAGAGCGCGGAGAGCGCTGCGCCAGCCACCAGGGCGCGCAATATGGGACGACGGGAAGAAGGCGATTGGCTCATGGGCAGGCTTCATACGGGATCGGGGCATTGTAGCGGATGCCTCTGCTGGATCGCCCAGGGTGCGCGGCGTTGTCGCGCAGCCGTGCTAACGTAGCGGCTGGAGACACTGAAGCACACCGGATCACAACAACATGGCGACCGGCCTCTACACGCATCCCGAATTCCTCCGGCACGAGATGGGACCGCACCATCCCGAATGCCCGGACCGCCTGCGCGCGATCGAAGACCAGCTCATCGCCAGCCGCATCGACGACCTGCTCGTTCCCTGCGAGGCGCCGCCCGCCACCGAGGCGCAGCTGTGTCGCGTCCATCGCACCGAATACGTGCGCGAGTTGGTGGCCAGCGTGCCGATTGCCGGCTATATGCCGATCGATCCCGACACCTCGATGAACCCGCACACTTATATGGCCGCAGTACTGGCCGCAGGTGCCGCGGTGGACGCCACCGACAAGGTTATCGCCGGCGAGCTGGAGAACGCATTCTGCAGCGTGCGCCCACCTGGCCATCATGCGGAACCGGGCCGTGCGATGGGGTTCTGCTTCTTCAACAACGTGGCTGTGGCCGCGCGTCATGCGCTGGACCATCACGGCTTGCAACGCGTGGCGATCGTCGACTTTGACGTGCACCACGGCAACGGCACTGAAGCGGCGTTCATCGATGAGCCGCGCGTGTTGATGTGCAGCATCTTCCAGCACCCGTTCTATCCGTATTCCGGCACGGAGGCGGTGGCGGCCAATATGGTGAACATCCCGCTGCCGGCCTACACGAACGGTTTGACCGTACGCGAAGTGGTGGAGACCATTTGGGTGCCTCGCTTGGAGGCGTTCCAGCCCGAAATGCTGTTCATCTCCGCCGGTTTCGATGCGCACCGCGAAGACGATCTCGGACAGATGGGCCTGGTCGAGGCCGACTACGCGTGGATCACGAAGCAACTCATGCAAGTGGCCCGCACGCACGCCAAGGGCCGCATTGTCAGTTGCCTCGAGGGCGGCTACAACCTCAGCGCGCTGGGCCGCAGCGTGGTGGCACATGTCAAGGCGCTGGCTGAGCTTTGAGCGCTCAACGATGACGAATCGTCGATGACATTCGAAAAAGTAATAAAGACATCGTTAAAGAATCGTTCCTCGCATGTAGGGCCTGCCTTACACTAGCGCCTCATTCAAACAAAAAAGAGACGGCAACGGCCTAGGCACAGGGCGGTTGCCGTTTTTGTCTGTACGCATGATCGAACTCAAGGGGATATCGCAGCACTTCCGGGGGGCGGGCGGCCATGACGTCCACGCGCTGCGCGAGGTGGACCTCACCATCGACCGGGGAGAAATCTTCGGCATCATCGGCCGCAGTGGTGCGGGCAAGAGCACGCTGGTCCGCGTCATCAATCTCCTGAACCGCCCAACGTCTGGCACTGTCACCGTGGCGGGGCAGGAACTCACCGCACTCAATGCCGACGGCCTGCGCCAAGCGCGCCGCAAGATCGGCATGATCTTCCAGCACTTCAACTTGCTGTCGTCACGCACCGTGTACGACAACGTGGCCCTGCCGCTGGAGTTGGCCGGTACGTCGCGTGAACGCATACGCGAGATCGTGTTGCCGCTGCTGGAACTGGTGGGCCTGTCTGCGCATAAGGACCGCTACCCCGCGCAGATTTCTGGTGGCCAGAAGCAGCGCGTTGGCATCGCCCGCGCGCTGGCCAGCCAGCCGGATGTGCTGCTCTCTGACGAGGCGACCTCCGCGCTGGACCCGGAGACGACGCGCTCGATTCTTGACCTGCTGCGCAAGATCAACCGCGAACTGGGTCTGACCATCGTGCTGATCACGCACCAGATGGAAGTCATCAAGCAGGTGTGCGACCGTGTGGCGGTGCTCGACGCTGGCCTGGTGGTGGAACTGGGCCGCGTGATCGACGTGTTCCTGAAGCCCGAGCATGACGTGACGCGCGCTCTCATCGGCGAGGTGATCTCGCAGGAATTGCCGGCCTCCGTTCTGGCGCGCGTGGAAAGCCGTCTCACCGCACGTGAGCACGGTGGTCGTGATCATCTGTTCCGCCTCGCCTTTACCGGCGCAGGCGTAGACCAGCCGGTGCTGGCGCAGGCGATCCGCAACTACGGGCTCGACTTCAACATCCTGCACGGCCATATCGACGAAATTCAGGGCCAGGCCTTTGGCTCGCTGGCGATCCTGGCGTCGGGCGAAACCGCCGACATCAATAACGCGATGAACTTCCTGCGCGAGCAAGGCGTGGTGGTCGAGGAGATCAATCATGTGGTCTGACCTGACCGATCTGTTCCTGCCGGCCTTCTGGGAAACGCTCGCCATGGTGGGCGTGTCGGGCGGCATTGGCGCGCTGTTTGGCGTGCCGCTGGGCGTGCTGCTGTATCTGACGACTTCGGGCGGCGTGCTGTCGGCGCCGATGTTCAACCGCGTGGCAGGCCTTGTCGTCAACGCCGTGCGCTCGGTGCCGTTCATCATCCTGCTGGTCGCGGTGATTCCGTTCACACGCTTGTTGGCGGGCTCGTCCATCGGCACCGCCGCGGCCATCGTGCCGCTGACGATTGCTGCGATTCCCTTTGTTGCACGCCTGGTTGAGACCGCGTTGCGCGAAGTGGACCGCGGCCTGATCGAGGCCGCCCAATCGATGGGTGCGACGACGGGTCAACTCGTCTACAAGGTGCTGTTGCCCGAGGCGATGCCGGGCATTCTCGCCGGCCTGACGATCACCTTCGTCAGTCTTGTCGGCTACTCGGCCATGGCCGGCACCATCGGCGGCGGCGGCCTGGGCGATCTGGGCATTCGCTACGGCTATCAACGCTACGAATCGGACATCATGTTGGCGGTTGTCGTCATCCTGATCGTTTTTGTGCAGGCGGTGCAATCGACGGGCGATTGGCTCGTGCGCCGCCTGAGCCACCGTTAATCACCCAATCGACAGACACAACGAGGAAACACAATGAATCGCCGTCAACTGCTGCAATGGTCCGCGAGCCTTGGTGCCGCACTGGCGTTGGTCGCAGGCAGCGCCCTGGCGCAGAGCAAGCCGATCAAGATCGGCGTGACCGCCGGCCCGCACGCAGAGATCATGGAAGAAGTGAAGAAGGTCGCCGAGAAGGACGGCCTGAAGCTCCAGATCGTCGAGTTCAACGATTACATCCAGCCGAACGCCGCCCTGGCTGCCGGTGATCTGGATGCCAACAGCTATCAGCACCAGCCGTATCTGGACGACCAGATTGCCACGCGCGGCTACAAGTTCGTAAGCGTTGGCCAGACCATCACCTTCCCGATGGGTATCTACTCGAAGAAGATCAAGTCGCTGAAGGAGCTGAAGGACGGTGCGCGCTTCGGCCTGCCGAACGATCCGACCAACGGAGGCCGCGCGCTCTTGCTGCTGCAATCGCAAGGCGTGATCAAGCTCAAGCCGAACGCCGGTTTCAAGGCCTCGCCCCGGGACGTGGCCGAGAACCCGAAGAAGCTGAAGTTTGTCGAGTTGGATGCCGCGCAACTGCCGCGCTCGCTGGATGATCTGGATGCCGCCGCTATCAACGGCAACTACGCCGAGAAGGCCAACCTGGACCCGACCAAGGACGGCATTGCCATCGAAAGCCCGAAAGGCCCGTATGCCAACGTGATCGCCATCCGCGCTGTCGACAAGGACCAACCCTGGGTCGCCAAGCTGGTGAAGGCGTATCATTCGGACGCCGTGAAGTCCTTCGTCAAGACGAAGTACAAAGATGCGGTGATTGTGGCCTGGTAATCACTTTGTGATTTCTCGGTGACCCGGTAGAGGGTTCTACCGAACAGATTGCCGGACGTTTGACTGGCGTCCGGCAAATTTTCGCGGTTAAAATAGCACGACCGTTCGGAAAAATTACGCGAGCGACCAGCCCCCCTTATAATGGCCGGCGTTTTGCAAAATCGTCTTATCAATTAGTGGAGTGAGCGCATGAAAGTCCTGGTCGCAGTCAAGCGCGTGATCGATTACAACGTCAAGGTTCGCGTGAAGACGGACGGCAGCGGTGTCGATCTGGCCAACGTCAAGATGAGCATGAACCCGTTCGACGAGATCGCCGTGGAAGAGGCGGTTCGCCTGAAGGAAGCGGGCATTGCTACTGAAGTGATCGCCGTCTCGTGCGGCGTGACGCAGTGCCAGGAAACCCTGCGCACCGCCATGGCCATCGGCGCTGATCGTGGCATTCTGGTCGAGACTGCCGAAGAGCTGCAGCCGCTGGCCGTCGCCAAGCTGCTCAAGGCACTGGTCGACAAGGAACAGCCGCAGCTGATCATCCTCGGCAAGCAGGCGATTGACGACGACGCCAACCAGACCGGCCAGATGCTGGCTGCGCTGGCCGGCCTGCCCCAAGCCACGTTTGCCTCGAAGGTGCAGATTGCCGACGGCAAGGCTTCGGTCACGCGTGAAGTGGACGGCGGTCTGGAAACCCTGTCGGTCAAGCTGCCGGCCGTGGTCACCACCGACCTGCGCCTGAACGAGCCGCGCTACGTGACGCTGCCGAACATCATGAAGGCAAAGAAGAAGCAGCTCGACACAGTCAAGCCGGAAGACCTGGGTGTGGACGTTGCACCGCGCCTGAAGACGCTGAAGGTGGTTGAGCCCGCCAAGCGCAGCGCTGGCGTGATGGTGCCCGACGTGGCAACGCTGGTGTCCAAGCTCAAGACGGAAGCCAAGGTGCTGTAAGCGGCGGGTTTGTAACCCTCCCGCAACTGCACGCAACTTCAAGCACACCGAACAGGCAGATCAAGATGACCGCACTCGTTATTGCTGAACACGACAATCAATCCATCAAGGCCGCGACGCTGAACACCGTGACGGCAGCCGCCCAATGCGGCGGTGACGTCCACGTGTTGGTGGCCGGTGCTGGCTGCGGCGCCGCTGCACAGGCCGCTGCGCAAATCGCCGGCGTGACCAAGGTGCTGGTGGCTGACGCGCCGCAGTTTGCCGATGGCCTTGCAGAGAACGTCGCCGAGCAGGCCCTGGCCATCGCCGGCAACTACAGCCACATCCTGGCGCCCGCCACCGCTTACGGCAAAAATATCCTGCCGCGCGTGGCCGCCAAGCTCGACGTGGCCCAGCTGTCCGACATCACCAAGGTCGACAGCCCCGACACGTTTGAGCGCCCGATCTATGCCGGCAACGCGATTGCCACCGTGCAATCGGCCGACAAGGTGAAGGTGATCACCGTGCGCGGCACGGCATTCGACCCCGCTGCCGCCACCGGTGGCTCCGCCGCAACCGAAAGCCTGACCGCCGTGGCTGACGCCGGCATCTCGCAATTCGTCTCGCGTGAAGTGACGAAGAGCGATCGCCCGGAACTGACTGCCGCCAAGATCATCGTGTCGGGCGGTCGTGGCGTGGGCTCCGGTGAGAACTACACCAAGGTGCTGACGCCGCTGGCGGACAAGCTGGGCGCTGCGCTGGGTGCCTCGCGTGCCGCAGTGGACGCCGGCTTCGTGCCGAACGACTACCAGGTCGGCCAGACCGGCAAGATCGTCGCGCCTCAGCTGTACATCGCCGTCGGTATCTCGGGCGCGATCCAGCACTTGGCTGGCATGAAGGATTCCAAGGTGATCGTTGCGATCAACAAGGATCCGGAAGCGCCGATCTTCCAGGTGGCGGACTACGGCCTCGTGGGCGACCTGAACGCCGTCGTGCCGGAGCTGGTGACCGCACTGGGCTGATTGCAACGCGCTGCGCGCATCAAGAGAAGCGCGCAGCAATGCCCGACGCAAAGCCGTTTCCGACCTGTTTGGAAACGGCTTTTTTTGTACGCGAGCGCCATCAGGAGAGTGCGTCACGCACTCGATGAGGCACTGTCCTGATCGCGCTTAACAAGAGTTGGAGAGAGACATGACCTATCAAGCCCCAGTCAAGGACATGCTGTTCGTGATGAACGAGCTGGCCGGCCTGGACAACGTCGCCAAGCTGCCCGGCTTTGAAGACGCCACCGCCGATACGGCCCAGGCCGTGCTGGAAGAAAGCGCGCGCTTCACCGGTGAAGTGGTTGCGCCGCTCAATGTGGAAGGCGACCGCAACCCGAGTAGCTGGAAAGACGGCGTCGTCACGGCCACCGCGGGTTTCAAGGAGGCCTTCGCCCAGTTCGGCCAAGGCGGCTGGCAGGGCGTGCAGCACCCGTTGGAATACGGCGGCCAGGGCTTGCCCAAGCTGATCGCCACGGCGTGTATCGAAATGCTGAATGCGGCGAATTTGTCGTTCGCACTGTGCCCGCTGCTGACGGATGGTGCCATCGAGGCGTTGTTGACGGCCGGCACCGAAGAGCAGAAACAGCTTTTCGTCCCCAAGCTTATCTCGGGCGAATGGACAGGCACGATGAACCTGACCGAGCCGCAGGCCGGGTCCGATCTGGCACTCGTACGCACGCGCGCCGAGCCGGTAGGCGACGGCACGTTCAAGATTTTCGGCACGAAGATCTTCATCACCTGGGGCGAGCACGACATGGCCGAGAACATCGTCCACCTTGTGCTGGCGCGTACGCCTGGCGCGCCCGAAGGCGTGAAGGGGATTTCGCTTTTCGTGGTGCCGAAGTTCATGGTCAATGAAGACGGTTCGCTGGGCGCGCGCAACGATGCGCATTGCGTGTCGATCGAACACAAACTCGGCATTAAGGCGAGCCCGACGGCCGTGCTGCAATTTGGCGATAACGGCGGGGCGATCGGTACGCTGGTCGGCGAAGAAAATCGCGGCCTGGAATACATGTTCATCATGATGAACGCGGCGCGTTATGCGGTGGGCATGCAAGGCATCGGCGTGTCGGAACGCGCGTATCAGAAGGCCGTCGCCTATGCGCGCGAGCGCGTGCAGAGCCGCCCGGTAGATGGCTCTGCTGCCAAGGCCGTGCCCATCATTCACCACCCCGACGTCAAGCGCATGCTGCTGACGATGCGTGCCATGACCGAAGGCGCTCGTGCGCTGGCCTACGTGGCCGCTGCAGCGTGCGATGCGGGCCATCACGCTGCCGATGATGCTGCACGCAAGCAGAACGCAGCGCTGTACGAATTCCTGGTGCCGATCGTGAAGGGCTGGAGCACCGAGATGTCGATCGACGTGACAAGCCTTGGTGTCCAGGTGCATGGCGGCATGGGCTTCATCGAAGAGACGGGCGCTGCGCAGTATTACCGCGATGCGCGCATTCTCCCGATCTACGAAGGCACCACCGCCATCCAGGCCAACGATCTGATCGGCCGCAAGACGGTGCGTGACGGTGGTGCGGTGGCACTCGGTATTTGCGCGGAAATCGCCAAGGTGGAAGCGGTGCTTGCGGCCAAGGGCGGTGCGCATTGCGAGGCGATGCGTACGCGACTGGCTGCTGGCCGCGAGGCAATGGAATCGGTGGTGCGTTTTGTGGTGGCCCAGACCAAGACGCAGCCGAACGCCGTGTTCGCCGGCAGTGTGCCTTACTTGCGCCTATGCGGGATCGTGCTGTCGGGTTGGCAGATGGCGCGCGCGCTGCTGGTGGCCCTCGACCGCGAGAGCGAAGACCCGAACTTCTATGGCGCGAAGATCGCCACCGCGCGCGTGTTCGCTGACGTGTTGCTCACGCAGGCATCCGGTATTGCGCAGAGCGTGCTGACGGGGGGCGAGACGATCGGTGCGATGCCGGAAGTGCAGTTCTAAGCGGCATCGGTAGGACAAAAAAGGGAGGCTTCGGCCTCCCTTTTTATTGCATGCAGCGTAGGTGATCAGGCCAGTGCGGGCTTGGTTGCCGGCATCGGCGTGCCGCCCAGGTAGCGATACACCGACAGGTCATCCGAGCGGATGGCAGGCGAGCGGCCGGACACCAGATCCGACAGCAGCTTGCCCGAGCCGCATGCCATGGTCCAACCCAACGTGCCGTGGCCCGTGTTGAGCCACAGGCCGCGCACGGGCGTCTGGCCGACGATGGGCGTGCCGTCCGGCGTCATCGGGCGCAGGCCGGTCCAGAACGAGGCGCGCGACACATCCCCGGCACCCGGGAACAGATCATTGACCACGAACTCCAGCGTCTTGCGCTTGCCCGGGTCCAGGCGCTTGTCATAGCCGACGATCTGCGCCATGCCGCCCACGCGGATGCGGTCCTCAAAGCGCGTCACGGCCACTTTGTAGGTCTCGTCCAGGATGGTGGACGCAGGGCTCTTCGCCGCGTCGGTCATCGGTACGGTGATCGAGAAACCCTTGAGCGGGTAGACCGGCACGTTCACCAGATTCTTCAGGAACGGCGTGCTGTAGCTGCCCAGTGCCACGACCACGAGATCGGCGTCGATCGGCTGGCCGTCGACCAGCGCGCCGCGTACGGCGTCGTTCTTGAAGATGAGGCTGTTGATCGTGCTGTTGAAACGGAAGCGCACGCCGAGCTCTTCCGCCATCGCGGCGAGGCGCGTGGTGAAGAGTTGGCAATCGCCTGTTTCGTCATTGGGCAGGCGCAAGCCACCGGCCAGCTTGTGGCGGGTCGAGGCCAGGCCTGGTTCACTGCGCACGAGGTCTTCGCGTGAAAGCAGTTCGTAGGGCACACCAGCACGCTCGAGCACGGCGATGTCGTTCGCGGCGCCGTCGAGCTGTTGCTGGGTGCGGAAGATTTGCAGCGTGCCTTGCTGGCGGCCTTCGTAGGCGATGCCGGTGTCGGCGCGCAGGTCGCGGATGCAGTCTCGGCTGTATTCGGCCAGGCGGACCATACGCTCCTTGTTTTGCGCATAGCTGGCGGCGTCGCAGTTGCGCAGCATCTGCCACATCCACTTGAGTTGGAAGAGCGTGCCGTCGGGGCGGATGGAGAGCGGCGCGTGCTGCTGGAACATCCACTTGATGGCTTTGAGCGGCACGCCCGGGGCGGCCCACGGCGACGCGTAGCCCGGCGAGATCTGGCCAGCATTGGCAAAGCTCGTCTCCAGCGCCGGACCGGCTTCCCGGTCGACGACGGTGACTTCATGGCCCGCGCGGGCCAGGTAATAGGCGCTGGTCACGCCAATCACGCCGCTGCCAAGAACGAGCACGCGCATGGTGATACTCCCCAGAGATGCATTTGCGATAGATGTCGCTATCCTATTCGTACAAGACCAGCAATTGTTTCTGTATATTTGTCGGAAACAGAAACAATTTCGATTTTGAGGCGTTTTCAACTATGCGAACCCAGCGCAAGCCCGTCCGGGCCCTCGATAAGCTCGATCGGCGCATCCTCGACCTGCTGCAAAAGGACGGACGGTTGTCGATGAAGGAGCTGTCCGAGGCGGTCGGCCTGACCATCACGCCGTGCATCGAGCGTGTCAAACGGCTGGAGCGCGAACGCTTCATCCTCGGCTACTACGCGCGGCTCAACCCGGCCATGCTGGGCGCGTCGCTGCTGGTGTTTGTGGAGATCAGCCTGGGCAGCAAATCCGGCAACATGTTCGAGCAGTTCCGGCGCGAGGTGCTGCGCATTCCCGAGGTGCTGGAGTGTCATCTGGTGTCGGGCGATTTCGATTACCTCATCAAGGCGCGCATTCGCGAGATGAGCGAATACCGCCGCTTGCTGGGCGACATCCTGCTGCAGTTGCCTGGCGCCGTGCAGTCCAAGAGTTACATCGTGATGGAAGAGATCAAGGAGACGCTCGCCATCGATGTGACGGAAGGGGCCGCGTGACGTAGCGTTGTCACGGAAACGCCTTAGGCTGGTCGGCACCTTCATCACCGACACCGGAGCCCGCATGTCCGACCAGCCGATCTTCAAACCGACCCGCCGCACGCTTATCAGGGGCCTCGTTTCCGCCAGCGGCACCGCGCTGCTCGGCTCGCGTATTGGCGACGTGCTGGCACAGGGCGTCGCGCCCGCTGCTGTGACGTCCGAGCGCCTGCGCCCCCAACTGCCTAGCGGTGTGATGAGCGGTGATATCACCGCCGACAGCGCCATCGTCTGGAGTCGCACCGATCGGCCTGCGCGCATGATCGTCGAATACTCGACGGACGCCGCCTTCAAGAACGTCGCGCGTCGCGTTGGCCCAGCGGCCCTAGAAAGCGGCGGGTTTACCGCACGCGTTGACCTGACGGGCCTGCCCGCTGGCGCTGACCTGTTCTACCGCGTTCGCTTCCAGGATCTCGTGCACGACAAAGTCTTCAGCGAGCCCGTCACTGGCCGGTTTCGCGCGGCACCCGTGTCGGCCAATCGCCCGATCTGCTTCGTCTTCTCCGGCGATGAAGCCGGCCAAGGCTGGGGCATCAACGAGCGCTTTGGCGGCTATCGGCTGTACGAAGCGATGCGCCGCGAATCGCCCGACTTCTTCATCCACTCTGGCGACCAGATCTACGCCGATGGCCCGATCCAGGCCGAGGTGAAGCTGCCCGACGGCTCGATGTGGACCAACCTCGTCACCGAGGCCAAGTCGCACGTTGCGCAAACGCTCGACGATTATCGGGGTGCCTTCGCCTACAACCAGCTCGACAAAAACAAGCGGGCGTTCTCGGCTGAAGTGCCGTTCCTCGTGCAGTGGGACGACCACGAAGTGCGCAACAACTGGTATCCCGGCCAGCAGATCGGCCCGGAAGAGAAGCGCTACCAGGAGCGTAGCGCGTCGCTATTGGCGGCGCGCGCGAAGCAGGCGATGTTCGAGTACAACCCGTTCCGCTTCAACCCGATCGACCCAGAGCAAATCTATCGCGCGTTCCAATACGGGCCGCTGCTCGACGTGTTCATGCTGGACGAGCGTAGCTACCGCGGGCGCAACTCGCCGAACCGCCAGACCTGGCTGGATGCCGATTCGGCCTTCCTCGGCCCGGCGCAAGCGGCATGGCTCAAGCAATCGCTCAAGCAGTCGAAGGCGACTTGGAAGGTGATTGCCAGCGACATGCCGATCTCGCTGGTCGTGCCCGATCTGAATCCGGACGTGCCCAAGGGCACCTACGAAGCCTGGGCCAATGCGGATGATGGCGCGCCGTCGGGCCGCGAACTGGAACTGGCTGAGATACTGCGCTTCATCAAGCAGGAGAACATCCAGAACGTGGTGTGGGTGACGGCTGATGTGCACTACGCACAGGCCACGTACTACCACCCATCGCGCGCGAAGTTCACGGAGTTCAAGCCGTTCTGGGAATTCGTCGGCGGGCCGATCAACGCGGGCACGTTCGGGCCGAACGAAGTCGACCAAACCTTTGGGCCGGACCTGCGTTACATCAGCATTCCCAAGGACAACCCACAGAACCAGTCGCCAGCGGCGCTGCAGCAGTATTACGGGCGCGCCAAGATTGATCCGTCCACGCGCACGATGCACGTGTCGCTTCACGATCTAGACGGCAAATCGCTCTGGGAAGTGAAGCTCGATCCCGAGGCGTAGCCGGTGTCACCCGCAGCGGGGCGGGGGCGGATGCGATAGGATCAGCAAGCCCCCGCATCCATTCTGTTCCGCTGTGTCCGATATGTCCGATCGCCACGTCCCCCGCAAGGGACGCGGCGCCACTTCCAATCTGCAAGGCCGCTTCGAACGCGACGAACGCACGCGCGTCGACGACGGCTGGCAACCGCTTGTCGGGCACCTCGATCCGGATGACGCGCCGCCGCGCATCCAGACCTCCGTCTCCATCGAACGCGCGCGCTCGATCCTGAGCCATAACCAGTCGCCGGATATTCCGTTTGGGGTGTCGCTGAACCCGTATCGCGGGTGTGAGCACGGTTGCGTGTATTGCTTTGCGCGGCCCACGCATGCGTATCTGGAGTTGTCGCCGGGGCTCGATTTTGAGACCAAGCTGTTCGCGAAAGCCAATGCCGCCGAGGTGCTGCGTGAGACGCTGGCCAAGCCCGGCTACCGTTGCGAGGCGATTGCGCTGGGCGTGAACACCGATGCGTATCAGCCGATCGAGCGCGAGTTGCGCATCACGCGCGACGTGCTACAGGTGCTGCACGATTGCGATCACCCGGTCGGGCTCATCACTAAGTCGACATTGATTGAGCGCGACATCGATCTGCTTGCCCCGATGGCGGCTAAGAACCTCGTCGTAGCCGCCGTTACGATCACCACGCTTGACGCCGATCTGGCGCGCAAGCTGGAGCCTCGCGCCGCCACGCCGTCGCGCCGCCTGCGCACGATTCGTACGCTGGCCGAGGCGGGTATTCCGGTGGGAGTCAGCGTCGCGCCGATGATTCCCTTCATCACGGACGACCACATGGAGCAGATTTTGGAGGCTGTGCACGAGGCGGGCGCCACGTACGCGAGCTACATCGTGCTGCGCTTGCCGAATGAGCTGAACGCGGTGTTCCAGGATTGGCTGATGGCGCATTTTCCCGACCGGGCGCAACGCGTGATGAACCGCATCCGCGATCTGCACGGCGGGCAGGATTACAAGGCGGATTTCGCCACGCGCATGCGCGGCACCGGCATCTGGGCGGACTTATTGCGGCAGCGTTTCTACAAGACCGCCGACAGGCTCGGCTTCAGTTACCACCGCTACAACGAACTGGTGCTTGATACCTCGCAGTTCAAACCTCCGGCGCGCGCTGCCAAGCCGCGAAAGCCGGTCGATGAGCGCCAGGGCAGCTTGTTTTGACTACTGCGACAGTTCTTTCGCTGCCTGCACCTGCGTTTCGAAATACGTCTGGAAAGTAATGGCGAGACCGGCCATCAGCAGGCCCGTGCCGATCATCAGCGTGAGGACGCTGAGCAATACGACAGGCCAGCCCGAATGCGTGGGCGTCCCGTCGGCATTGAATTGTGCATCCCATTTTTCGTCGGGGCGCAGGCCGTAGACCAGCGCAGACAGATAGCCCGCCAGCACTGAAGATCCACCGATTATTGCGCAGACCCAGCCCGGGATGCTCGCACGCTGCGTCGACCATAGCAGCGCCACGCCAACCGCACCGAGCATCATGGCAAGCACTTGCGACCACGCCCAGAAGTCGCGTCCGCCCTTGAGGTAGAAGCGATGCGCGCCCACGCTACCGAACAGGAAGGCGAGCAGCACGGTCAACAGCTTGGATTTTTTCTGGAGAGCGGTCGTAGGCATAGCGGGCGGTGGACACACGGCAAGAGACAGCGCCGCGCATTCTACGCCCAACATCAACCGCGGCGCAGCCAAAATGGCGGCGCCGGGAGCGCGTCCTAAAGACGCATCAGCAACTGGAAGAAGAGGCCGTCGGTTCGGCCGGATGCGCGCAACGCTGCGGAGCGCTTGCGGCAGGAGAGGCAGGATCACTAAATCGGAACCGGACGCAGCGATGGCACACTTATCGAAACCGTCGCGTCTTGCTGTAGCCGAGGTGCTTGATGGCGCGAACCGACTTCACCGTAGAGCAGGTGAGCGAGCATCAGCATAAAGGCCGTGGTCCAGATCAGGCCGAGGATAAGCCGCACATGGCGGTGGAGAGGGGATGACATTGGAGCACCTGTTGTCGTTGTGATTGGTGTGATGCTACGTGCATGCCAAACGTGTGCACGTAGCATCCTGGTACGACTCAGGCGTGCCCCGGCAAGTTCCGGGATGTGAAATGCGGCGGCGCGTGCGCCTTAGCCCCGGCGCGAGCCGCGCCAGTTGCCTTGGTCGCCGTTGCCGCGTTCCTGGCGCATGCGTTCCTGCTGCTGCCAGTCGCCGCGGCCGCCGCCATCCCGAGGTTGAACCCGGCCATTGAGGCGATCATCGGCACGGGCACGCGCTTCCATGCGCTCCATTTGTGCGCGGATGCGGGCCGCCTGCTCGCTACGCGTGTCGGCAAAGAATTGCGCCACCAACGGACGCTCCTGCGGCATCGTCTGTGCCGTTTGCGTCCAGACGGGCAGGGCGGATTTTGCAAAGGCGACGGCGGCTTGACGCGCCGATGCGTTGGCAGCCACAGCGCCCGCAGAGGCGACGATCAGAACGCCTGCCGCCAAGGGGCGAAGCAATGCGCGAATCGGCATGGCTATCTCCTGTCGGGCAAGGATTCGAAAGCGCCACGCGCCGCGTGCTTCTGGTATGTGCAACAGAGATCGGCAGCGCGTGTTCATGCTTGTCAATGTAAGGCTTCACTCAGCAGGCATCCACTGTCCGAACGTTACCCGTGTAACGAGATGTTTCGTGCACGCTTTGCCATGGCGAGGGGCGGCGCCGAGGTCATTTCCCCGTGTAGCGGATGCGATACACAGCGCCGGCCAAGTCGTCCGACACCAGCAGGCTGCCGTCGGGTGCCACGAGCACATCCGCTGGACGTCCCCACGCCTGTTCGCCCTGCAGCCAGCCGTGCGTGAACGGTTCCTGCTTCGTCACATTGCCGGCAGCGTCCAGTGCGACGCGCATGACGCGGTAGCCCACTTTCGACGATCGGTTCCAGGAGCCATGCTCGGCAATGAAGATGTTGTTCCGGTACTCAGCCGGAAAGCTGACCCCTGCATAGAACCGCATGCCCAACGCCGCCACGTGCGCCCCGAGCTTGGCGACAGGAGGCACGTAGTTGCTGCATGGGTGTCCGGCCCCGAATTCCGGGTCCGGAATGTTGCCCGCGTGGCAGAACGGGTAGCCGAAGTGCGGATTGGGTTTGGTGATGCGATTCAGCTCGTCGTCGGGCACGTCGTCACCCATCAGATCACGGCCGTTGTCGGTGAACCACAATTCGTGCGTGGTCGGGTGCCAGTCGAAGCCGACCGTGTTGCGAATGCCTCGCGCCACCAGTTCCAAGCCGCTGCCGTCGGCGTTCATGCGCATGATGTTGGCGTACCGGTTTTCATCCGGGCGGCAGATATTGCAGGGTGCACCAACAGGCACATACAGTTTTCCGTCTGGCCCGAATGCAATGAATTTCCAACCGTGATGCGTTTCCGTCGGCAGCTTGTCGTTGATGACCACGGGCTCGGGTGGATTGCTGAGTCGCTTGTCGATGCTATCGAGCCGCACCACACGCGAAACCGCAGACACATAAAGGTTGCCGTCACGCCATGCCACGCCGACAGGGAGTTGCAGCCCGGACGCCACCACATGGATCGGCGCATTCGGGGTCTGCAATGGCATCGCGTAGACTTTGCCGGCGCGGCCCCCAACATAAAGAATGCTGGCCGGAGAAAGCGCCATTTCACGTGCGGCCGGCATCGCGTCGGTCAGCACCTCGACACGGAAGCCGGGCGGTACGTGGAGTGTCTCGATGGGGAGCTTGGCGAGCGCCGCAGTCACTGCACCAAGCCAAGCTGCGACCACAATGGCGGGCTTTACGTACCGTCCTTACCGCGCGTGCCGCCCGGCATCTCCACTCGCTACGCCTAAGTGTTTGTTTGGTCGGAGAAATTGCGCTATACTTGCGTGTTTCTCTGTACGCATACCCAGTTTTTCAAGGAATAGATCCATGGTCGTGATCCGTCTGGCCCGCGGTGGCTCCAAGAAGCGCCCGTTCTTCAATATCGTTGCGACCGACTCGCGTAACCGCCGTGATGGCCGTTTCATCGAGCGCGTCGGTTTCTACAACCCGCTCGCCGGTGAAGGCGAAGAAGGTCTGCGCATCGTGCAAGACCGCCTGACCTACTGGGAAGGCGTGGGCGCACAACTCTCGCCGACGGTTGCCCGTCTGGTGAAGCAAAACGGCAAGAAAGCTGCTGCCTAAGTTTTAACATGCGTCGATCGACGGTGCCGTCCGAGCACTTCCTGCTGTGACGCGCGCCGCATCGACACGGCCCGGTCCTGTGGCTGCCGCAACGCAAGTAACCTCGCAAAAGGTTGCTGAACGGCTGCAAGCCATGCGCCCGGGGGCAGGCACCAATCCGACGCTCCCAGACGATCTCGTCGAGGTGGGTTATGTCGGTGGGGCCTACGGTATTCGCGGTTGGATCAAGGTCCAGTTGCACGGCGATGCCGACGCGCTGTTGAATGCCCGCACGTGGTGGCTCAAGCCGCCTGCTGGCGCGTTGGCAACGTCGGCAGACTGGCTGGTGTTTCCCGTTGGCACGTCGCGCGAGCATAGCGGTACGGTGGTGGCGGGTTCGCCTGCCGCGCCCGACCGCAACGTCGCCGAGGCACTGCGCGGCTATGCCGTGTGGGTCAGCCGGGCCGATTTTCCCGAGCCGGACGATGACGAGTTCTACTGGGTCGATCTGATCGGCGCCACGGTCGTCAACGAGCAACAGGAAACGCTTGGCACGGTGGCCGGCCTGATCGACAACGGTGCGCATCAAGTCCTGCGTATCGTCGGTGAAGGCGAGGTCGAGCGGCTCGTGCCATTTGTCGAGGTTTACGTGAAGTCGGTGGATGTCGCAGGCAAGCGCATCGTCGTCGACTGGGGTCTGGATTACTGAACATGCGGCCGGAGAATTCGGCGATGCAGTTCGACGTCGTCTCGCTGTTTCCGGACATGTTCCGGGCGCTGACGGACTGGGGGATCACCAGCCGCGCAGCCAAACAGCAGGTGTATACGTTGCGCACCTGGAACCCGCGCGATTTCACGACGGACAACTACCGTACCGTGGACGACCGCCCTTACGGCGGTGGTCCAGGCATGGTGATGTTGGCCAAGCCGCTGGAAGCTGCGCTGGATGCAATTCACGAGGCGCAAGCGCCGGCGGCGTCGCATGTGGTGCTGCTGTCGCCGCAAGGCAAGCCGCTCACGCACAAGCGGGTGATGGAGCTGGCGCAGCTGCCGGCGCTCACGTTGCTGTGCGGGCGCTATGAAGCGATCGATCAACGTCTGGTCGACCGTCGAGTAGATGAGGAAATCAGCCTTGGCGATTTCGTCCTCTCCGGCGGAGAGATTGCAGCGATGGCGATCATCGACGCCGTAGTGCGGCAGTTGCCCGGCGTGCTGGGCGATGCGCAGTCGGCAGTGCAAGACAGTTTCGTCAATGGTTTGCTGGACTGCCCGCACTACACACGGCCGGAAGAGTACGAAGGTGTGCGTGTGCCCGATGTGCTGCTGGGTGGTCACCACGCCGAGATCGAGAAGTGGCGCCGCCAGCAGGCGCTGTTGAATACGATGCGCAAGCGGCCCGATCTGATCGAGGCAGCGCGCAAGCAGGGTTTGTTGTCCCGCAGCGATGAGGTCTTCCTCGCTGCCGCGGCGATAACGGCAAAGGGGTCAGAGACTTCCATACCGGAAGGTTCGGCCAAGTGAAGTTCCCATCCTCTACCGGGGCCGCGGTCAACCGATCAGGCAAAACGCCGGCATGATGGTCTAGGAGAAAAAGATGAATCTCATCGAGCAAATCGAGCAGGAAGAAATCAAGCGCCTGACGGCCAACAAGACGATCCCCCCGTTCGCCCCTGGTGACACCGTGATCGTCAACGTGAACGTCGTTGAAGGCACCCGCAAGCGTGTGCAGGCGTATGAAGGCGTCGTGATTGCCAAGCGCAATCGTGGCCTGAATTCGTCGTTCATCGTTCGCAAGATCTCTTCGGGCGAAGGCGTGGAGCGTACGTTCCAGCTGTACTCGCCGCTGCTGGCCAGCATCGAAGTGAAGCGTCGCGGTGATGTGCGCCGTGCGAAGCTGTACTACCTGCGCCAACGCTCGGGCAAGTCGGCACGCATCAAGGAGAAGCTGACCTTCAAGCGCAAGGAAGCCGCAGCGGAGTAATCTGCGCGCGTTGCGAAAAGGCACCTTCGGGTGCCTTTTTTCTCTTTTGCGGCGGAAGATTGACCACATGTGTGTCTTCCGCCCACAACTCATTCATTCCCATCCGATGCGCCGTCCTGTGTTCGATCCTGAGCAGTTGCCGGTGGTGCCGACCGAGGCATCATTGCCGGCGCTCGGGGTCACGCGGCTGACCGCCGAGTTCGTGCGTGAACGGCTGCAAATGCCGCCCGACTGGCAGCCGGAGCAGACGGACGAATCCCGCCTGATCGACGCTTCGCTCAAGTTGCGCGAGGCAGCGGTGCTGGTGCCGCTGGTGCAGCGCGAGGCGGGTTTGACGGTGCTGCTGACGCAACGCAATGCGTCGCTTAGCCAACATGCTGGCCAAGTCAGCTTTCCGGGCGGCGGGCGCGAGGACTTTGACCGGGACATGGTCGACACGGCGCTGCGCGAAACGATGGAGGAGGTCGGCATCAGTGCGGATCACATCGAGGTGATCGGTAGCTTGCCTGACTACATCACCGGGACGGGTTTCCACGTGAGCCCGATTGTCGGGTTGCTGGTGCCTGATTTCACACTTCAGCCCGACCCAAGTGAAGTGGCCGAGGTGTTTGAAGTGCCGCTGGCCTTTTTGATGGACCCGGCCAACCACGAAGTGCGCGAACTGCGGTGGGAAGACCGTGTGCGTCGTTTCTATGCGATGCCATATCGGCGCTCTGGCCAAGAGTCTGACTCTGGTCATCACTTCATATGGGGTGCGACGGCGGGTATGCTGCGCAACCTGTATCACCTGTTGGCAGCGTAGCGTCGGCGCGAATATGGGCCCCAAGGTGCGCTGTTGCGCGCACGCTGTGTGCTATCGTCTTGCACATCGCCTCCACGGCGTGATCCACGCCTTCGCAACGCCCTTCCAATGACTTTTTTCTCCGTACTCTGCGCGCTGATTCTTGAACAGTTCCGTGCGCTCAGCCGGGACAACCCGATCTACGACGTCGTGCGCGCACTGGCCGCGCGGGCAGAAGAATGGTTCGACACGGGCCATCGTCGCGACGCCGTGCTCGCCTGGTGTGTGGTCACGCTACCGGCCGTGGTGGTCGTGGCGCTGGTGCACTATCTGCTGTCGTCGATCAGCCTTGGGCTGGCGTTCCTATGGAACGTGCTGATGGTCTATCTGACGCTTGGTTTCCGCCAGTTCAGCCACTACTTCACCGATATCCACGAGGCGCTGCGCAGCGATGACGTTGTCACTGCGCGCCTGCTCCTCAACGAATGGTCGGGGCAGGACACGACCGACATGCCTGTCAATGAGATCGTCCGCCATACGCTCGAATGCGCGATCGTGGCGGCGCATCGTCACGTGTTTGGCGTGTTCTTCTGGTTCCTGGTGCCGATCGGCCCGGCGGGTGTGGTGTTGTACCGCGGCGCTGAATACCTCGCTCGCCACTGGAGCGATACGTCGACGGAGCGCAGCCCCGCGCTCGGTCTCTTTGCCCGTCAGGCATTTTTCGTCATCGACTACATCCCCGCGCGCCTGACTGCGATCGGCTTCTCCATCGTCGGTAACTTTGAAGATGCCGTGTACGCGTGGCGCAACCGCGCTGCCAAGTGGAACGACGAAGTGAATGGCATCCTGCTGGCGGCCGGCGGCGGTGCACTGGGCGTGCGCCTTGGCACGCCCATTCCGCAACGCGATTCGGTCGATAGCATTGCCGACGAGGACGGCGCCTATCCAATGGAAGTGGGGCAGGAGCCGAACGTACGCACGCTGCAGTCAGCTGTGGGACTGGTGTGGCGCGCGGTGGTGCTGTGGATGCTGCTGCTGGCGATGCTGTCGATTGCCGTGTGGTTGGGCTGATGCGGCTGTCACCTAGCCGCTGAACGATCAATCAGGCCGCATCCTCGCGGTCTTTGCCGCAGCGCCAGCACTGGGCGAACTGCGGCTCGTGGCTCTCTCCGCAATGCACGCAACGCCATGCCGGACCGGTCGGCGGATGCTGCGCTTGATCGATCAGCGCTCGGGCCTGCGCTTCCTGCGCCGGGTTCACGAGCCACACTTGCGCTGCGCAGTCCTGCGGCGGAACGTCACCCGCTACGCTGCTCAGGTAAATGTTGCGCAGCTCGGTGCGGATGCCGGCGGCAGACAGCACGTTTTGCCAGTGTGCTGCCATGCCGAGCGATGAACTGCTGATCAGCAACTTCATCTCAGCCTCCCCGAACGTGTTACGAAGCCGCTACCAAGGCTTCTGTTGCTCCGATTCGTGCAGCAGTTGCGCGTAAAGCTGGTGCCGCCGTGGATCGATCTTGCCTTCGGTAATCGCACCCAGAATGCCACAGCCGGGTTCTTGCAGGTGTCGGCAGTTATAAAAGCGGCACTCGGTCAGGCGGGGGCGGAATTCGGGAAAGGCGCGTTCCAACATGCCTTCGCTCAGGTGATGCAGGCCGAATTCCTGGAAGCCCGGCGAGTCGATCAGCACGCCGCCCTGGCCCCATTCAGCGGGTAGGTGATAGAGCCGCGTGAACGTGGTCGTATGCTTGCCGGAATCCAGCTTCTCGGATATCTCCCGCGTTTGCGCGTCCACGCCCGGAATCAGCAGATTCAGCAGCGATGATTTGCCCATGCCCGACTGTCCGATCAGGATCGAAGCGCGCGCAGCCACGTGCGGTTCGAGCGCGGCGTGCGCGGCGTCCGGCGCGCCATGCACGGTCAATTCCACGATCGTGTAGCCCAGCTCTCGGTAGAGCGCCAAGCGCGAGCGCGCCGTCTCCAACCGCGCGGTCAGGTCGATCTTGTTGAGCAGGATCAGAGGGGTGATCCCGAGGGACTCTGCCGCGACAAGCGCGCGGCCGAGCAGGTCTTCCGAAAAGCTCGGCTCGGTGCCGAGCATGATGATGATCTGATCCAGGTTCGCTGCCAGTACCTTCGATTTGAACTGGTCGGAGCGGTGGAGCAGGTTACGGCGCTCGTCCACGCGCACGACGACGCCCTGGTCGACGGCGGTGGCTTCATAGACCACGCGATCGCCGACAGCGCATTCGCTGCGCTTGCCGCGCGGGAAGCATTGCAGGAAACCGCCGCCTTCGCGTTCTACCAGATAATGGCGCCCGTGTGCGGCGATGACGAGCCCGTGTTCGCCAGTGGCGGCCTGCTTATGGGCGCGGCCCAGTTTGCCGCGCGTCATGCCGTGCGGGCCTGTACAAGGCGCTCCACACGCTGCGATGCAGTGGGGTGCGAATAGTAGAACGTTGAGTAGACCGGGTCCGGGGTGAGCGTCGATGCGTTGTCCTGGAACAGCTTGACCAGCGCCGAGACGAGTTGATTGGCATCGGAGTGCTTGGCGGCGAAGGCATCTGCTTCGTATTCGTCCTTGCGCGATGACAGGCTCGCCAGCGGCGAGACGAAGAACGTGAATACCGGCAGCATCAGGAAAAACAGCATCAGTGCCAGCGCGTGGTTGTCGGAGAACAGGTTCGGCGCGACGCCTAGGCCCAGGTAGAACCACGTGCGCGTCATGAGCCAGCCGAGCAGCGCCAGTGCACCGAGGCTCAGAACGAACGTCACGGCGATGCGCTTGGTGATGTGGTGGCGCTTGAAATGGCCCAGCTCATGCGCGAGCACGGCTTCCATTTCGGACGGATTCAGGCGGGCGAGCAGCGTGTCGAAGAAGACGATGCGCTTGGTTGCACCAAAGCCGCTGAAGTAAGCGTTGCCGTGGGCGCTGCGGCGGCTGCCGTCCATCACGAACAGGCCCTTGCTGGCGAAGCCGCAGCGCTTGAGCAGGCTTTCGATGCGCGAGCGCATTTCCTCGTCCTGCAGCGGGGTGAACTTGTTGTAGAGCGGTGCGATGACGTTTGGGTAGATCGCCTGAACAAACAGCATGAACGCCATCCATACGATCCAGGTGTAAAGCCACCAGTACGCGCCCATCTTGCCCATCAGCCAGAGCACCGCCAGCAGCAGCGGCAGGCCCAGCACGGTGCCGATGGCCAAGCCCTTGAGGTTGTCGGCCAACCATAGCTTGAACGTCATGCGGTTGAAGCCGAATCGTTCTTCCACGACAAACTGGCCATACAGCGAAAACGGCAACTCGATCACGCTGCTGATCGCGATGACCGATGCGATCAGCGCCACGCCATACGCATAACCGGGGCCAAACACGCCCAGCCATGCCTGGTTGATCCAGTTCAGCCCGCCGAGCAGCGTCAGGGCGATCAGCAGGGCGGCCTGAACCGGCACTTCCAGCATCGCCAGGCGGGTGCGAGCGATGGTGTAGTCCGCGGCCTTGCGGTGCATGTCCAGTGTGATCGACTCGGCGAACTGCGCAGGCACGGCATCGCGGTGACGCGCCACGTGACGGACTTGCCGCGCGGCTAGCCACAGGCGCGTGGCGGACATCAATACAAGGGCGATCAGGAAGACAGCGGTAAAGGCGGGCATGTGGGGAAACACCTATCAGATATGCGAAAATTATAGCCTTCAGTCATTTTCTCAAGGCCCTTGAGTGAGCACCCCAGTGAGTACCCCTGTTTCGTCCGTCGCATCCTCCTCGCCCGCCAACCGCGTTGCCGCCAAGAGCGATAACAACCTTGTCTGGCTCGACATGGAGATGACCGGCCTGAGCCCCGACAACGATCGCATCATCGAAGTGGCCGTGGTGGTGACGGATTCGGAGCTGAACATCCTGGCTGAAGGCCCAGTGCTGGTGATCCATCAGTCCGACGAGCTGCTCGACGGCATGGACGCGTGGAACAAGGGCACGCACGGCCGTTCGGGCCTGATCGACAAGGTCAAGGCGTCGACCACGACCGAAGCGGAAGCGGAAGCGGAACTGCTGGCGTTCCTCAAGAAGTGGGTGCCGAAGAGCAAGTCGCCGATGTGCGGCAACTCCATCTGCCAGGACCGCCGTTTCATGGCGCGCTACATGCCCAAGCTCGAGGAGTACTTCCACTACCGCAACCTGGATGTCTCCACGCTCAAGGAACTCTGCAAGCGCTGGCAACCGGCCATTGCCAAGGGCTTTACGAAGCACCAGCGGCACACGGCGTTCGCAGACATCATCGAGTCGATCGAAGAGCTGCGCTATTACCGCGAGCACTTCATCCGCGACGTGCCGCAAACGCCGGACGCTGAAGCGCTGGCGTCTTCGGTCGCCCCGTAAGCGTTAAACCTGCAGCGGTTTTACACGTACAGCGTGCTTGGGCCGCCAGGCCTTGACCACGCTGTCGTGCGTCTCGACATACGGGCCGCCGATCAGGTCGATGCAGTACGGCACAGCCGCAAAGATGCCCGGCACCGTGGCGCGGCCTTCCACATCCTTCAAACCTTCCAGCGTTTCCTTGATGGCGCGCGGCTGCCCGGGCAGGTTGATGATCAGCGTGGCGCGCGACGGCGTTTCGCGGATCACCGCTACCTGACGCGACAGAATCGCCGTCGGAACGAAATGCAGGCTGATCTGGCGCATCTGCTCGCCAAAACCCGGCATTTCCTTCGTGGCGACGGCCAGCGTGGCCTCGGGCGTCACATCGCGGCGCGTCGGGCCAGTGCCGCCCGTGGTGAGCACCAGATCGCAGCCGGCATGGTCGACGAGGTCGATCAGTGTTTCGGCAATCGCCGCTTGTTCGTCCGGAATCAGCCGCTCCACCCCTTGCCACGGCGACGATAGCGCGGTGCCAAACCAGTCCCGCAGCGCGGGAATCCCTTCATCCTGGTACGTGCCGGCCGAGGCGCGGTCTGAGATCGACACAAAACCGACGATCAGTTCGTCGGCGTGGCGGCGGGTGATCGGCGCGGAGGGGGCAGGGGCTGTCATGCGTCGTCGCCTTCGGCTTCGGGTTGATCGGCGTCGTCTTCGTCGCGGTCATTGCCGGACAGGGCCTGCTTGACCATTTGGAACAGCTCGCGCGACGACTTGGGCGGCTTGGCCAACTGTGCTTCCTTGCGCGCATTGCGCACCAGCGTACGCAGCGCCTGCACGTCGGAATCCGGGTGCGCTGCAATGAACTCGGTAACGGCGTCGTCGCTGGCGATCAGGCGGTCGCGCCAACGCTCGATGGCGTGCAGACGTGCGGTTTCCGCCTTGGAAGCGCCAACGAAGGTGGCCAGGACGCGGCGAATGGCTTCGACTTCCTCGTCGGTCAGGGCGCGCATCAGCTTGCCGATGTACTGCATCTGGCGGCGCTTGCCTTCATGGGCGGTGGTGCGTTTGGCTTCGCGCAGGGCGTCGAGCAGCTTTTCGGGCAGCGGCACCTTGGCGAGTTTGTCCTTGGGCAGCGCTTCCAAGGCGGTGCCCAGGTCTTGCAAGGCGTTCACCTCGCGCTTGCGCTGCGATTTGCTCTTGGGCGTATCCGGATCGTCCTCGTCACCGATGTCGGTACGCACGACGGGTTGGAGATACGTGGGGTTGTGTCGGGATGCTCGGCTCATGGCGCGCATTGTATCTTGCTATGATGGGCGCTTTCGCCAGTTCTTGCCCGCTTTTGGCAAAATCCCGGCACCCGTTTCTCCCCTCCATTGCCTATGTCTCAAACGCCCGATTCCAAGACCGCCCCTGTGTTTGCCTACCGCCGCGAACAGCTCGAGGAGATGGCCACCGATGTGCTCCGCATTGCCCGCGAACTCGGCGCCTCCGATGCCGCAACGGAAATCTCCGAAGGCCAAGGCCTGTCGGTCACGGTGCGCAAGGGCGAGATCGAGACCATCGAGCAGAACCGCGACAAGATTGTTGGCGTGACGGTCATGCTCGGCAAGAAGCGTGGCAACGCCAGCACGTCGGACTTTTCGCCGGCGGCACTGCGGTCCACCGTCGAGGCTGCCTACAACATTGCGCGCTTCACCGCCGACGATGATTGCGCCGGTTTGGCAGAAGAAGAACTGCTGGAGAAGCACCCGCAAGACCTGCAGCTCTATCACCCGTGGATGATTGACGCCGAAGCTGCCGTGGAGATCGCACGCGCCGCTGAAGCCGCTGCCTTTGCCGTAAGCCCGAAGATCCGCAACAGCGATGGCTCGAGCATCTCGGCCCAGCATTCGCACTTCGTCTTGGCCACGTCGCGCGGTTTCATGGCGGGCTACCCGTATTCGCGTCACTTCATTTCGGCTGCGCCGATCGCCGGTTCGGGCGCGCATATGCAGCGCGACGATTGGTATTCATCCAAGCGCTCGCCGGACGATCTGGCCGCACCGGAAGCGATCGGCAAGTACGCGGCGGAACGTGCGCTCGCGCGTTTGTCCGCGCGCCGGCTGACAACGCGCAAGTGCCCCGTATTGTTCGAGGCGCCGCTGGCTGCAGGTTTGCTGGGCGCCTTTGTGCAGGCGGTGTCGGGCGGCGCGTTGTATCGCAAGTCGACGTTCCTGCTCGATACGCTGGGCAAGGAAGTTTTCGCGCCGCATGTGCAGATCACGGAAGACCCGCACGTCCTCAACGGCATGGGCAGCGCGCCGTTCGACGAGGAAGGCGTGCGCACGCAGCGCCGCGATGTGGTGAAGAACGGCGTGGTGGAGGGCTACTTCCTGTCGACGTATTCCGCGCGCAAGCTCGGCATGCAAACCACGGGCAACGCCGGCGGGTCGCACAACCTGACGCTGTTCTCCAACAAGACCACGCCAGAAGACGACTTTGCCGGCATGCTGCGCCGCATGGGCACGGGCCTATTGGTAACCGAGCTGATGGGCCAAGGCGTGAACTACGTGACGGGTGATTACTCGCGCGGCGCGTCAGGCTACTGGGTTGAAAATGGCGTGATTCAGTACCCGGTGGAAGAAATTACGATTGCCGGCAACCTGGGTGAGATGTTCCGCCAGATTGTCGCCATCGGTGCCGATGCGCTGGTACGCGGTACGAAGGAAACTGGCTCGATCCTGATCGAGCAGATGACGATTGCTGGCGAATAAATCGCCACCGCCGAAATGAAAAACGCGCTCGGAACTGAGCGCGTTTTTTATTGCCTGTCGCCAGTTACTGCTCGTTCGATGGCGGGCGTTCGTAGGTAACGAACGCGTAGTCGAAATCATTGGGTGCCGCCGCGTGGTGCGTCTCGCGTGCGACTTCGTGCCAGAGCTTGGGGTCGGGCGCGGGAAAGTATGCATCGCCTTCGAAATCGGCGTCGATTTCCGTGACGATCAGGCGGTCTGCGCTCGGGAGGGCATCCGCATACAGTTGCGCGCCACCGATCAGGAAGATCTGCTCGGCGCCGACGCACAGGCGCTGCGCATCTTCCATCGAAAATGCGATCTCGCAGCCGGGCAGTTCGAGCTTGGCATTGCGCGTGACGACAATGTTGCGTCGGCCCGGCAGCGGGCGGCCGATCGAATCGTAAGTCTTGCGGCCCATCACGATGGGCGCGCCCATTGTGGTGCGCTTGAAGTGCGCGAGATCTTCGGGCAGGCGCCAGGGCAGGGCGTTGTTGCGGCCAATCACGCCGTTACGGGCGCGGGCGACGATGAGCGTCAGGATGGTCATACGGTTACACGGCCACCGGTGCTTTGATCGCAGCGTGGCTCTGATAGCCGACGATCTCAAAGTCTTCGTATTGGTAGTCGAAGATGCTTTCAGGCTTGCGCTTGATATGCAGTTTCGGCAACGGCAGCGGTTCACGCGCGAGCTGCGTTTCGACTTGTTCGAAGTGGTTGTTATAGAGGTGGCAATCGCCACCGGTCCAGACGAAATCGCCCACATCGAGGCCAGTCTGCTGCGCAACCATATGCACGAGCAGCGCGTAGCTGGCAATGTTGAACGGCACGCCAAGGAAGATATCGGCGCTGCGCTGGTAGAGCTGGCACGACAGCTTGCCGTCAGCCACATAGAACTGGAAGAACGCGTGGCAGGGCGGCAGCTTCATGCGCGGGATGTCGGCCACGTTCCAGGCGGAGACAATCAGCCGGCGCGAATCGGGGTTGCGCTTGATCTGCGCGATCAGCTCGGCGATCTGGTCGATGTGTTCGCCGTTGGGCGTCGGCCACGAGCGCCACTGGGAGCCGTACACGGGGCCCAGCTCGCCGTCGGCGTCAGCCCATTCGTCCCAGATCGTCACGCCGTTGTCTTGCAGCCACCGCACGTTGGTCGAGCCCTGGAGGAACCACAGCAGTTCATAGACGATGGACTTGATGTGGACCTTCTTGGTGGTCACTAGCGGAAAGCCATCCTGCAGGTTGAAGCGCATCTGGTGGCCGAACACGGATCGCGTGCCGGTGCCGGTGCGGTCGGCTTTGTCGGTGCCATGTTCGTAGACATGGCGCATCAGGTCGAGATAAGGCTTCATGCGAGCGCGGGCGAAGAGGCGAGGGCGTCGGATATCGGGTGAGCCGCATTGTAACGTGAGCGGCGCGGCGTCGACTGTACCGGCAGTGTCTGGAAACTGGCCCGGTCGGACGGGCGGCACGGTCGGGTCGATAAAGCGCAGAATTGTCGATGTTGCGGGGCAGGCAAGGCTGGCAAGATCGCGACATCGCTTTCAACTGTCTGCTGGAGAAACAGCGTGTCGTCCATAGCTACCTCCGCTTCGGCCACCCGTGCCGCCGAATTGCGCCATCTGCGCGCAGCCGCCGAATTGGTCCATGCGGTGATTCCCCCGACCCCGCAGTATTGTTGGCCGCTTCTGGCGCAAGCCGTGGGGGCGGTGGTGTGGGTTAAGCATGAAAACCACACCGAAGTGGGCGCGTTCAAGGTGCGAGGCGGGCTGACTTATCTGCATGCCTTGCGCCAACGTGAGCCGGAGGTGCTTGGTGTGATTGCGGCGACGCGCGGCAATCATGGTCAGTCGATTGCATTGGCGGCGCGCCGCAATGGCCTGGCCGTCACCATCGTCGTGCCGCACGGCAATAGCGTGGAGAAGAACGCCGCCATGCGCGCACTTGGCGCAGAGCTCATTGAAGCGGGCGATGACTTTCAGGCGAGCCGCGAGTTCGCCGATCAATTAGCCGGTGAACGTGGCTTGCACTTTGTGCCCTCGTATCACGACGATCTGGTCGTCGGGGTGGCGAGCTACTGGCTGGAGTTTCTTGAGACCACGCCGCTAGATGTGGTCTACGTGCCGATCGGCATGGGTTCGGGGATTTGCGCGGCGGTGCGGGCCCGCGATGCGTTGGGGCTGTCGACACGCATTGTCGGCGTCGTGTCAGCACATGCCCGGTGCTACGAGCAGTCGTTTGCAAGCGGTACCGTGGTGTCGGCGCCGGTGTCGACGTTGCTGGCCGACGGGCTGGCGTGCCGCATGCCGGACGCGAACGCGCTTGAGGTGATCCGAGCCGGCGTCGAAGAGATCATTGCGGTGACGGATGACGAAGTGGCGGAGGCCATTCGCCTGTACTTTTCCACCACGCACAACGTCGCGGAGGGCGCCGCGGCCGCAGCCCTTGCGGGTGCATGGCAGCAGCGGGAGCGGATTGTTGGCCAGCGCATCGGCCTGCCGCTGACCGGCGGCAACATTGATCGCGCCAAGCTGGCGCGTGTGCTCGCCGGTCAGCCCATCCTGGCTTAGTTTAGGCGGGTTGTTGGCGGCGACGTTGGACCAGCCAACCTCCGCCCAGCACCACCAGGAACACCACCACATACACTGCCCACTTGAGCGGCGGCTGTGGGGCAAAGAACGCCTTGAGAACCGGTTCGGCCACGATCATGTGCGCGGCCGTATAAGCCAGCACAGCGGCGCCGCCGTAGATGATGACCGGGAAGCGTTCGATCAGGCGCAGTACCACGCCGCTACCCCACACGACGACCGGCACGCTGATCAACAGACCCAGCACCACCAGCAGGAAGCTGCCATGCGATGCACCGGCAATGGCGAGCACGTTGTCGATGCCCATCACTGCATCGGCGATGATGATGGTCTTCATGGCGCCGATCAGCGTGGTGCTGCCCGCGCCGTGTTCATCGCCGCCTTGGCCGTCGTCGGCCAGAAGCTTCCACGCGATCCACACCAGCGCCAGACCGCCCACCAGCATCAGGCCCGGAATCTTCAGCAGCCATACCACCGCCAGCGTCATTAGCGCACGCACGACTATGGCGCCCGCGGCGCCCCACATGATGGCCTTCTTCTGCAACTCGGGCGGCAGGTTGCGCGCTGCCAGCGCGATGAGGATGGCGTTATCGCCCGCAAGCACAAGGTCGATCACGATGATCGATGCCAGCGCGGCAGCAAACTGCATGGTGAAGATGTCAGACAACCATTCCATGGTGGCTCCAAGTCAAACAACAATAAAAATCGGTTGACCGAACTGCATGGAGTGCTGGGGCGAGACGCTTTGCAGACCATGAAATCCGGTTGCAAAGGTCTTGCTCGACACGAACAGGTTGGGAACCCTGCTGGTGCCGGCACGACCGGAAGCGTGTGCTTCGTCATGACGATCGTGCCTGGGGCTGAAGAACCCCCGAGCTACTCCCCTTTGAGGAAGCCCGCATTATATCGCGGCGGGCGGATTGTGCGCTGCAAAAACGCAACATCGGCCTACCAGCACGGTGTGCGTGATTTTTTCAGCGGCGCGGGTGATTTTTACGATTGGCGCGATGCCGTGTTGTGGCGGCCTCCGGCGAAAGAACGGTGGCGCTGTCACAAAGCGGCGTCTACGCTGCAATTTCATCCGTGCGCCATCAGCGTGCGGTGATGGCATAGGCGCGATGGCACATTTCTCGCTGTCAATGGCCCTCATGACCATGCAGCACCGTGCCGTTCCACCCACAACGGGAGACACCATGCAGGCCACCAAGCCGTCCGCCGATGCCTATGCCCGCCGCGCGCTGGCCCGTCTGATTCAGCCGCAGCCTACGGTTGACGCCGTTGGCGCGGGCCTGACTTTCTACCAGCTCTTTACGGAAGACGATGCCGCGTTGCGTTCCGAGGCGGAAGCCGGCCTGCTCTCACGCCCGGCCAGTATCAGCCCGAAGTTCTTCTACGATGCCCTCGGCTCGCGTCTATTCGAAGCGATTACCGACTTGCCTGAGTATTACCCGACCCGCACCGAAGCCGCTATCTTCAGCCTGCACGCGGCCGAGATCGCGATGCGCGTGGGCCGCGGCGCCACGTTGATCGACCTGGGCGCCGGCAATTGCGAAAAGGCTGCACGGCTGTTCCGCACGCTCGCGCCGTCGCGTTATGTGGCGATCGACATCTCGGCGGATTTTCTGCGCGATACGCTGCGGGGGCTTGCGCGTCAGCATCCGCAATTGCCGATGGTCGGCATTGGCGCCGACCTGTGTGCGCCGCTGGTGTTGCCCGATGCCGTTGGCGATGGGCGCCGCGTGTGGTTCTACCCCGGTTCGAGCCTTGGCAATTTCACGCCGGAAGAGGCGAGGGCATTTCTCTCACGCCTGCACGAGGCTTCCGCGCCTGGCGACAGCGTGCTGATCGGCATCGACCTTATCAAAGACGCCCAACGGCTCGAAGCCGCTTACGACGATCCGCTTGGTGTGACCGCGGCGTTCAACCTGAACGTGCTGTGCAACCTGAATCGCCTCCTGGGCGCAAATTTCGACGTGCGGGATTGGCGCCATGTCGCGCTGTACCGCGCGGAGGCGCATCGCGTTGAGATGCACCTGGAAGCACTCCGCGATGTAACGGTGCAATGGGGCAAGCACGCGCGTACCTTCGCCGCCGGCGAACGCGTGCACACCGAGAACTCCGTCAAATACGACCTGCCGAGTCTGCAAGCGATGTTTGCCGATGCCGGTTTCGAAGATCTGCATGCCTGGACCGACGCCGGCAGCGACTTTGCCGTCTGTCACGCGAGCGTAGGCCGTTAGACGGGGGCGGCGGAACGCCAAGCAGGCCGGTGCGATAATGGATCGATTCCCGCCCGAGGTTTGCCGCGATGGCTGAATTCTTCATGCTCCCCGATCCGACCTTCATCGGATCGCTTCCCGACTGGACCGACGGCCGCCGCTTGCCGCGCCAGGGCATCGCGCACAGCCTGGTCGACGCCCGCAATCGCACGCTGGCGTTGTTGTCGGCGTTTGGCGATACGCAGCGCGGCTGGCAGATTGAACGCGTGGAGCATCATGCCCCACCGCTCTGGACGCTGGGCCAACTGGCCTGGTTTGCAGAGTTCTGGTGCCTGCGCGAGCCGCGTCGCAACGGCAGCGATACCATCGAGGACGGCGCTGGCACCGAGTGGGATCTGGCGCTCTGGCAGGCCACGTTGCCCGCCGCGCTTGATGGCGCCGACACGTTCTTCGACATGGATCGCATGCCTCCAGAGGCATGCTGGGACCTGACGCTGCCCGGCATCGCCGCGATCAAGCAGTACGCGCATGGCGTGCTCGACCGCGTGCTACGCAAGCTCGCCACGCTGGGCACCGACGACGACGCGGCGCTGGAACCGTTCCGCTGGGCGGTGTTCCACGAAGACCTGCGCGCCGAACATCTGCACGGGCTGCTGCAGGTCCTAGGCCTGCAACCCGCTGGGCAGCCTCCGCTGGCCGCCGTGGCCGTGCCGGCTGCGCAGACATTGTCGTTGCCCGGCGGCCGTTTCCAGATGGGCTGGCCAGACGCCGACGGTTTCTTCTTCGACAACGAGTGTCCGCCGTACCGCACGTATGTGCCCGCGTTCGAGATCGATGCGCAGCCGGTTACGAATGGCCAATACCTGGAGTTCATCGAAGACCGTGGTTACGATCATCCGCAGTGGTGGTCGCCGGCCGGCATGGAGTGGCTGATGATGCAGGAGCGTTCGGCGCCGCTCGGTTGGCAGCGCGATCCCGCCACGCGTACCTGGCAGGCACTGCGCTACGGTCAGGCGCGTACGATCAACCGCGATGAAGCGGTGCGCCATGTGAGCCTGTACGAAGCCCAGGCGTGGTGCCGCTGGGCCGGCCGTCGCTTACCGACTGAAGACGAATGGGAGATGGCCGCGGTGCAGGGTAGGGCCGGCTTTCATTGGGGGCAGGTATGGGAGTGGACGTCGTCGCCGTTCGAGCCGTATCCGGATTTCGTGCCGGGCATGCCGCGCGGCCGTGTGGCGAGCCTGTCGGCGCCGCATTTCATGACGATGCAGGCGGTACGCGGCGCTGCCGCACATACGCCGCAGCGCACGCGTCACCCGCGTTTCCGGGGCTTCCTGCTGCCGGAACGCGATGACGTTTTTGTCGGTTTCCGGACCTGCGCGCTTTGACGAGCGCAACCCTCGCTTCGGCGAGGGTTTCTGTTGCCTGCGGCGCTCACACGACAAGTCGAGCGATGAGCATCAGAAAAAGCCACGCAGGTGTCTTCTTGTAAGTCCAACTGCGATTAACCGGCGTTGCCCAAGAAGCAAAAACCCCACGCTGTTAGACGTGGGGTTTTTTGTTGGTTGCCCGCTAAGGCCATCCAGAGGAGATGGCCCTTTATCGATCAACGATCGAAGTCGCGCGGACGGCCCTTGCTGCCGTAGCTGTCGCGGTTGCCATAGCTGCGACGCTGAGCGCCGTTGCCACCGTCGCCGAAGCGGCTGGCGCCGTTGTTGTCGCCGAAGCGACGCGGGGCGCCTTCACGGTTGCCATCGCGATTGCCATAACCGCCGCCGTTGCTGGTGCCCGCGCTGTTGCCGTAGCTACGGTTGCCGTCTTGCGAGCCTTGCGTGCGTGCGGGTGCGGGACGTTGTTGCCAGTCGCCACGGTTTTGCTGGCCTTGGCCATACGACTGACGCGGGGCGCGGTCGTCGCGGTTCCATTCGCGTTGGGCGCCTTGGTAGCCGCCGCTGTTGCTGTTGCCGTTGCGATCATCGCGGCGCGGAGCAAAGCCGTCGCGGTCGCCGCCGAAGCTGCGTTGGAGGCGGCCTTCGCTGTTACCGCCATTGCCCCCGTTGCCGCCTTGGCGCGCGCCGAAGCCTTCACGCTGGCCGCGATAACCGCCGCCATTGCCACCGTTTCCACGGTAGCCGCCACGGTCGCCGCCGGCACGCGGGCCGCCAGTGCGGGGCTTGGCCGAGCGCTTCGGCTCCAGGCCCTCGACAACCGATGCGTCGATGCGGCGATCAACGAAGCGCTCGATACGGCGCCATTGGAACGTGTCATTGTGGTTCACCAGGTTGATGGCGATCCCGCTGCGGCCGGCACGGCCCGTACGGCCGATGCGGTGCACGTAGTCTTCAGCTTGCTTGGGCAGGTCGAAGTTGACCACGTGCGTGATGTCCGGCACGTCAATGCCGCGGGCGGCCACGTCGGTGGCCACCAGCACGCGCAACTGACCGCGGCGCAGAGCCGTCAGCGTACGGTTACGCGCGCCCTGGTGCATGTCACCATGCAAGGCGCCGGCGGAGAAACCGTGCTCGGTCAGGCGCTCGGCCAGCGAGTCGGCATCACGCTTGGTCGCCGTGAAGACGATGGCTTGCTTGAGCGACGCGTCGCGCAGCAGGTGATCCAGCAGCTGCTGCTTGTGCGACATGTCGTCGGTGAAGTGCAGGCGCTCTTCGATGTTGCTTTGGTCGATCTTCGCGGTGGCGATTTCGATACGCTGCGGCTCGCGCATCATGCGCTCGGCCAGTTGTTCGATGCGGCGGTCCATGGTGGCCGAGAACATCAGCATCTGGCGCGTGGCGGGCGTGGCGCCGACGATGGCTTCGATGTCATCCGAGAAGCCCATGTCCAGCATGCGGTCGGCTTCGTCAAAGACGAGCATGTTGAGTGCCGACAGGTCGATGCGGCCCGAGTCGATGTGGTCGAGCAGGCGGCCAGGCGTGGCGATGATGATGTCCGGCATGCGTGCCAGCATGTCCAACTGCTTCGGGTAGGGCATGCCGCCCAGGATGCTCGCGCAGACGATGCGGCGCAGATGGCGGCCGTATTGTGCGGTGGCGGTAGTCACTTGCAGGGCCAGTTCACGCGTGGGCGTGAGCACCAGCAGCGACGGCTTGGCAGGTGCCGGGCGGGGGCGGCGACCCTTCATGCGTTGCGGCGGGCCGTCCATGCGCGGACGCTGCGGCTCAGGCTGCTCGCTGATGCGCTGGATGGCCGGCAGAATGAATGCGGCGGTCTTGCCCGAACCGGTTTGGCTCGTGACCAGCAGGTCGCGGCCCAACAGGCAGGCCGGAATGGCTTGCGCTTGAACCGGCGTCGGGGTGATGTAGTTCACTTCGCCCAGCGCACGGACGATGCGGTCGTCCAAGCCCAGTGCAGCAAAGGCGCTAGCACGGGTCGCGGCTTCGGCGACGAGGTTTTCGGTATTGGTGTTGCTGGTTTCAGCGTGCGCAATAGCGCCGCTGCCGTCTTGAGGCTGCGTCATGTCGAATAGGTAGTAAGGCTGCCGCGCCGCTACATCAACGGATGCAGACAGCGGAAATGGGATACGGCGACCGGTTAATCACGGGCGTCGGCGCCAATCGGATAAGGCCGGTTCGACAGACGGGCTGCAGAACGGACAGGCGGGGGAATGGGCCGGCCTCAAGCTGAACAGGTCAGCGAGGTGGGGCGGCGGTCCCTTCGGCGTGATGTGAATCCACGCGGGAGATCGGAGACGATGCCAAGCACAATGGCAATCGGCTGCGCATGCATGCAACGGGCGGGGATTCGGACGATGCGCGCCGGTCTGAAACCAGCACATCGGCCAACCGCGGACCGAAAAATACGGCAGTAAGCAGCCAAGTCACGGACTATAGCACGAATTTTTGCAGTGCGCAAAAATGCTAGTGATATTGATGTATGTGCCGGCACCGACGCTTGCCGGATCGAGCGCGCGGCCTATACTCAAAAGACCGGCCATGCTCATAGCCGGAAAGGGGCGGATGATGGAATTCCCGATGGCCTTCTCCAACCTGTACCTGTTGCTCGCCGTTTGCGTTGCGGGTGTGATCGGACTGGCCTCTGCGCCGCTGGTGATCCGAGGTGCGCGAGTAGGGATTCGCGTGCTGCTGACGATTATCGGGGTGCTGATCGGGCTGCTCGTGCTCGAAGCGCTGCCGGTGCTGACCTAGATGGCCCGGGGCCATCCGCAGCCATAGGCCCGCCCGCGTGTGGCGGGCCTCGTTGTTTTGTGCGGGCAAAAAACAAAAGCCAGGCGTGTTGCCTGGCTTTGTCGCATCTGCTGGTCCCGCCGACAGGAATCGAACCTGTATCTCACGCTTAGGAGGCGCGTGCACTATCCATTGTGCTACGGCGAGTGACCGACTCCCGGGTGACGCCAACGGCCGCCCGAGCGAGCCGCGATTCTACGCAATTTGCAGAGCCAAGACCAGTGAGCCGCGGGAGCGCCAGGCTGCGTCGGCAGCAGTTACCGATGCCATGTGAAACGATGATGACGCCATGGGTTTTGTAGGTTGCCGCCCACAGTCAAGGCGTTCTTGTGATGGGGCAAACGCTAAAGCGAACGAACGATCGGTCAAAGAATCAGATTTAAGTATTACGAACTTTCCAGGGTTGTTCACGGAAGTTATGCTTTCTCACCTATTCCAGAACCCCCTAGGCGACCAACATGCTGACATCCGAAGAACGGGACGATCCGTGGACGGTGGAGCCGTCGCTGGAAAGCCTGCTTCCCAAGCATCGGCCCGGGACGATCGATCGACCGATCTATTTCCGTCACACCGATACCCCCGACGGCCACGTCATCAAGCAATTTCCTGACGGCTCACGCCAGCTCGTGCGCTTTGTCGGCCTGGAAGAGCAGGTCGTCAAGCACTTTCTCTGAAATCCGCTTCCCGCGCCGGCAAGCACCTCGGCACATGTCGTAAGACATGCTGTGTTGTGTTGCCTGACGATGCACTGAGGTGGTGAGCGCTCTATCATTCGCAAATATTTACGTAAGCGATTGATAAGTTCATGGGAAGTATGCAAGGGTTTGCACCCGCCACACCGCCGGCGCGCAACCATCATTCCAGACAGCGAGCCGTCGCTGCGCCGCCTGTCATCGACATGGTGGTGCCGTGGCCGGTGCGTGAATGGTCACCCGTGGTGACGTCTGATGAGGCGGCGGCCATACGGTCCGCGTTGGAGCGCGGTAATGTGCTGCATTTTCCGGTGCTCGATTTCCCACTTGATGCCCGGGAGCAGCGGTTTCTCGATGCGCGCTGGTCTGACGGCAAGACGAAGAACATCAACCTGCGCGCGAACGAATCCCGCGTGCGCGGCGCCGTCGGGCAGCCCGCCGATCTGGGCGATCTCGCTACCTTGATCCTGCGTTACGCCGATGCTGCCGAGCGCCTCGTGCTGACGCTGTTTCCCGACTACGCCCCGCATTTGAAGCGAGCCGGCACGTCGTTGCGGCCGGCCGAGATTGCCGGGCGGCCGGTCAGTTGGCGCAAGGACGACACGCGTCTGCACGTCGACGCATTCCCGTCGAACCCGCTGCACGGCCAGCGCCTCTTGCGTGTGTTCCACAATGTCGATCCGGATGCCTCGCGCGTCTGGCGCATCGGCGAGCCCTTTGCCGACTTCGCCCAGCGGTTTGTGCCGAAAACGCGTGGGATGCTCCCGGGACAATCGTGGCTGATGCACAAGCTGCATATCACCAAGCGCCCACGCTCCGAATACGACCACCGCATGCTGCAGCTGCACGATCTCGCGAAGGCCGACCTGGTCTATCAGCGCGGGGCACCGCAACAGACGTTCGAATTCGCTCCGGGTGCGACGTGGGTGGTCTTCAGCGATCAGGCGCTGCATGCGGCGATGCGCGGCCGCGCGATGATGGAACAGACTTTCTATCTTGACCCAGCGGCCATTGCCGATCGCACCCATTCGCCCGAAGCTGTCCTGTCGCGCATGCTCAACAAGCCGATGCTGCCGGCCCAGCGCTGACTGCGCAAAGCAAAACGCCGCCTGACTGCACGGCGGCGTTGCGCGATCACACCATTACGTTCAATCGGCGACCTTGTCGCTCGGGTACTTGAACGAGTCGCGCAGCAGGAAGCTCATCGGGATATCAAGCTTCGCGCTGTGCGGCGGAATCGGTTGTTGGAACCACTTCTTGTAGAGCTTGTCGGCGTCGTAGTCGAGGATGATGTTGGTCATCGCGCGATCGACGAGGCGCTTGAATTCGGCGTCGTCCTTGCTGAGCATGATCGCGTAGGGCTCGACCGTCAGCATGTCGCCGACGACGGCGTAGTCGCTTGGCGTCTTCGTGTTGGCGCGGAAGCCGAAGAGCAGCACGTCGTCCATCGCAAAGGCGTCAGCCTTGCCGGTTTCGACCATCGCGAAGGATTCAGCGTGGTCCTTGGCTTCGAGAAACTTCATATTCAGCACGCGGACGTCGTTCATCTTGCGCAGTTCCGCCACGCTGGTGGTGCCTTTGGTGGTGACGACGGTCTTGCCGCGCAGGTCGTCCCACCTGCGGATGCCCGACGAAGTCTTGACGATCATGCGGATGCCCGCGATGTAGTGCGGGATCGTGAATGCCACTTTCTCGCGGCGTTCGCGGTTATTGGTGGTCGAGCCGCATTCGAGGTCGGCTTTGCCTTCGATGATGGCCGGCATCCGCGTCGAAGGCGTGACCATCACATATTGCACTTTCAGGTCAGGGCGCTTGAGGTCCGTGCGCAGCTTGTCGACCACGCGCAGGCACAGGTCGACGGCATAGCCGACGGGTTTTTTATCGGCGTCGTAGAACGAGAAGGGCACGGAGCTTTCGCGATAGGCGACGCGGACGGTGCCCGTGTCGCGGATGCGGTCGAGCACCGGCGTGGAGGAGGCCACAGCCGTGCCCGGTACAGCACTGGATAGCGAAGCGAAGAGCAGCGCCGCAGCCTGCAGCGCGCGCGTGAAGAACGGCATGGTTGTATCCCCCGGGAAAGAATCGGCGGCCCACTTTATCGTTATGCCCGGCTCGTGGCCGGAGGGCCTGCCGCATGATACGGCGCGACGTTGCAACCTGCAGGCCCGTGCTTTTTTGGTGTTGTAAGCAGGCTGCAAGACTGGACCCCACCCTCTAAAAGCCGACGCGTGGCGATTGCCTTGCAGTGGTGCATTGCGCACACGTGGCGTGCGCGACGCACCGTCTCAGCCGTCCGGCCGGTGCGGTGGACTCCCCGCGGTGCATGCCCGAGCCGTGCATGCGTTGCTGCGGTGCGAAGCCGCACCGCGCCTAGCGTTAGGCGTTTTTCCCTACCGGGTTTGTCCCGACTGCCCGAGACAGACGAGGGGCGCTATGCTCCGGCCATGTCTTGTTCGCAAGGCATCGAGGAGAGACTCTTCCGGCCCGCCGAAAGCGGGCCGTTTTTCTTTGGTGCGCTTGTTTCCTAGTTCTGGTTGGGAAGAACGCTGCCCGGCTGGGACGACTGCCGCGGCCAGTTCGAGAACGCGAAAATCCACAGCGCCACCAGGTTCACCACCGGTACCAGCACAAGCAGCGTCCACCACTGTGAGAAGCCGGTTCGCAGCAAGATCTGCCGCACCGGAATGCCTGCCACGATCAAGATGATCAACAGCCCGAATAGTCCGCGCATCGTCGTTCCCCTTCCGTAACGGTATGGATGGCGCGGCCGGAAAAAGAGAGTCCGGCGGCACAAGCGTTATAGCACCGGCATCTGCAAGCGCAATGCCGCCGGTGGACGACACGCGGGGCGACTACAATACGCGCCTTCCGGCCGCACGCGGCCTGCCTCCTTCTCACTCCAGCATGGCCCTGTTTTCCATTACCGATGCGCAACTGGCGTTCGGCCACGTGGCGCTGCTCGACCACACCGACTTCTCGCAGGAGGCTGGCGAGCGCATAGGCCTGATCGGCCGCAATGGCACCGGCAAGTCGTCGCTGCTCAAGATCGTGGCGGGTACGACCTCGCCGGATGACGGCCTGATTGCTCGCCAGAGCGGCGTGACGTCGGCCTATGTGCCGCAAGAACCCGAATTCGACCCGGAGCAGACCGTGGCCGAAGCCGTGGCGATGGGTGTGCCGCATGCCGCTGGCTTGCTTGCTGAATACGAAGCGCTGATCACGTCGATGGGCGATTCCCACGATGAAGACGCGCTGCACAAGCTGCAGGCGTTGCAATCGCAGTTGGAAGCCGCAGACGCCTGGCAGCTGCGTACGCGTGTGGAAACGACCATCGCCCAGTTGGGCCTGCAGCCGGGCGCGCGCATCGGTTCGCTGTCGGGCGGCCTGACCAAGCGTGTGGCGCTCGCGCAGGCGCTGGTGGGTGCGCCCGACATCCTGCTGCTGGACGAGCCGACCAACCACCTCGACTACGACTCCATTCGTTGGCTCGAAGATTTGCTGCTGGCGTTCCGCGGCAGCGTGTTGTTCATCACGCACGATCGCGCGTTCCTCGATCGTGTCGCCACGCGCATCATCGAACTCGATCGCGGCAAGCTGCGTTCGTACCCCGGCAACTTTACGGCGTATCAGACGCGCAAGGCGCAGGAGCTGGACGCCGAAGCCCTGGAAAACGCCCGCTTCGACAAACTGCTCGCGCAGGAAGAAGTGTGGATCCGCAAGGGTGTGGAAGCGCGCCGCACACGCAGTGTCGGCCGCGTTGCGCGGCTGGAACAGATGCGTGTGGAACGCCAGGTGCGCCGCGAGGTGCAGGGCAACGTCAAGCTGGAGGTCTCGCAGGGCGATCGCTCGGGCAAGATCGTCGCCGAGCTGATCGACGTGACCAAGCGCTATGGCGACAAAACCGTCGTTGACAACTTCACCGCCACGATTTTGCGCGGCGACAAGGTGGGGATTCTCGGCGCCAACGGGGTCGGCAAGACCACGCTGCTGAAGTTGATTCTCGGCGAACTGGCTCCCGATTCGGGCACGGTGCGCAACGGCACCAACCTGCAGGTAGCGTACTTCGACCAGATGCGCGCGCAATTGGATCTGAACCGGTCGCTTGCCGACACCATCAGCCCGGGCAGCGACTGGATCGAAGTCAACGGTCAGCGCAAGCACGTGATGAGCTATCTGGGCGATTTCCTCTTCCCGCCCGAGCGTGCGCGCTCGCCGGTGGCCTCGCTGTCGGGAGGCGAGCGCAACCGGCTGCTGCTGGCGCGCCTGTTTGCCCGTCCGGCCAACGTGCTGGTGCTCGACGAACCGACCAACGATCTGGACATCGACACACTTGAACTGCTGGAAGAGCTGCTGCAGGAATACAGCGGCACCGTATTCCTGGTCTCGCATGATCGCGCGTTTGTCGACAACGTCGTCACCTCGGTGATTGCGGCAGAGGGCGAGGGCCGTTGGCGCGAATACGTGGGCGGGTTCTCCGATTGGCAGACGCAATCTGCGCGCGCGGCGCGGATGGCGCAAGCCGCCAGGCCCGTCGCCGAAGAGAAGAAACCCGAGGCGGCCAAGCCGCGCGAGCGCGCCACGGTCAAGCTCAGCTACAAGGAGCAGCGCGAACTCGACGCGTTGCCCGCCACCATCGAGGCGCTGGAGGCTGAGCAAAAGCAGGTCGGCGGCGAACTGGAAGACGGCACGATCTACGGCCGCGACCCGGAGCGCGCGCAGAAGCTCGCCGAGCGCCACGAAGCCATCGAACTGGAACTGCTGGAGGCGCTGGAGCGATGGGAAGCCCTCGAAGCCAAGCGCGCCGGCACGGTGTGACGCCGCAGTAACCACGCAATATGTCAGCGGGATGTCGACCGGATGTGGGTTTCGGGTCGCATCCCAACGCTGACGATCCCTCCGCATTGTTGAGGACGGCTTCCTTTACAATGCGCGCTGCATTCCCGGTGCTTGGGGACAGACCCAAGCCTGGTCAGTTTTTCCGCCTTCCATGAGCAAAACCTCCCAATACAGCGAATCGTCGATCAAGGTCCTCAAGGGCCTGGAACCGGTCAAGCAACGGCCGGGCATGTACACGCGCACCGACAATCCCCTGCACATCGTGCAGGAAGTCATCGACAACTCCGCTGACGAGGCGTTGGGCGGCTACGGCAAGCTGATCGCCGTGACGCTGCACAAGGACGGCAGCGTGAGCGTGGAAGACGATGCGCGCGGTATTCCTGTCGGCATCCATCCCGAAGAGGGCGTGCCGGTGGTCGAGATCGTCTACACGCGCCTGCATGCCGGCGGCAAGTTCGACAAGGGCCGCGGCGGCGCATACGCGTTCTCCGGCGGCCTGCACGGCGTGGGTGTGTCGGTCACGAACGCGCTGTCGACGCGCCTGGAAGTGACGGTCTGGCGCGACGGCAATGTATCGACGCTCGCATTCTCCGGTGGCGACGTGATCGAGCCGCTGACCACCCGCAAGGCCGAACGCGGCGAGAAGAAGAGCGGCACACGCGTGCGCGCGTGGCCGGACGCCAAGTATTTCGATTCCGAGAACATCCCGCAGGCCGAGCTGCAGCGCTTGCTGCGCAGCAAGGCCGTGCTGCTGCCGGGCGTGAAGGTCAGCCTTACGCTGGAAAAAACCGGCGAGACGCTCGAATGGCAATACGACCAGGGCCTGCGCGGCTATCTGGTCGAATCGCTCGCACAGGGCAGCGGTGCCGAGCCGGTGATCCCCCTGTTTGAAGGCGAACACTTTGCCGACCCCGACAAGCTCGGCGAAGAAGGTTTTGCCTTCGGCGAAGGCGCTTCGTGGGTGGTGGCCTGGACGGAAGAGGGCTCTCCGGTACGTGAGTCATACGTCAACCTGATCCCGACCCCCGCGGGCGGCACGCACGAATCCGGTTTGCGCGAAGGCCTGTTCCAGGCCGTGAAGAGCTTTGTCGAGATGCATGCGCTCCTGCCCAAGGGCGTCAAGCTGATGTCCGAAGACGTGTTTGCGCGCGCTTCGTTCGTGCTGTCGGCCAAGGTGCTCGACCCTCAGTTCCAGGGCCAGATCAAGGAACGCCTGAACAGCCGCGACGCGGTGCGGCTGGTCTCCACCTTCAGCCGTCCGGCGCTGGAGCTGTGGCTGAACCAGCACGTTGAGCACGGCAAGAAACTGGCCGAACTCGTCATCAAGCAAGCGCAGGCGCGTACACGTGCCGCGCAGAAGGTCGAGAAGAAGAAGGGCTCGGGCGTTGCCGTGCTGCCCGGCAAGCTGACCGATTGCGAGTCCGACGACGTTACCCGCAACGAACTCTTCCTGGTGGAAGGTGACTCCGCAGGCGGGTCGGCCAAGATGGGCCGCGACAAGGAATTCCAGGCCATCCTGCCGCTGCGCGGCAAGGTGCTCAATACGTGGGAAACCGAACGCGACCGCCTGTTCGCCAACAACGAAGTGCACGACATTGCGGTCGCCATCGGCGTCGACCCGCACGGGCCGAACGATACGGTCGACCTGTCGGGCCTGCGCTACGGCAAGATCTGCATCCTGTCCGATGCTGACGTGGACGGCGCGCACATCCAGGTGCTGCTGCTCACGTTGTTCTTCAAGCACTTCCCGCAACTGATCGATCGCGGGAACGTATGCGTGGCCCGGCCGCCGCTGTATCGTGTCGATGCCCCTGCGCGCGGCAAGAAGCCCGCGCAGAAGCTCTACGCGCTGGACGACGGCGAGCTGGAAGCCATTGAAGACAAGCTGCGCAAGGACGGCGTGAAGGAAGGCGCCTGGCAGATCTCCCGCTTCAAGGGCCTGGGCGAAATGAGTGCCGAGCAGCTCTGGGAAACCACCATGAACCCCGACACGCGCCGCCTGCTGCCCGTGGCGCTGGGCGAACTGGGCCAAGACCAGACCATCAACATGATGAACATGCTGATGGGCAAGGGCGAAGCCGGCGCGCGACGCACGTGGCTGGAAGCGCGCGGCAACGAAGTCGAAGCCGACATTTGACCGCTGACCGACAACGATGAAGCTTTTCGCACGTTTCGCATTCGCATTGACGGCGCTGGCCCTCCTGGCCAGCCAGCCGGTGCGCGCGGACGTCTACGGCTACATCGATGAAAACGGCCTCGCGCACTTCGCTGCAGAACGCCTGGACGATCGCTACGTGCTCTTCATGAAGGGCGCCGCGGTGGCGAGCAAGGGCGACGATAAGGACGGCAACAAGGACGACAGTGCCATCGCCCTGCCGGCAACCGAGCTGCCCGATGCCGATGCCTACCTCAACGCCAGCAAGCGCGATGCACTCGACAACGCCGGCGGCATGCGCCAGCGTCTGGTGCGCGCGGTGTTGCAGCATCCGAACGTGCCGACGGTGGAGCCGCTGATCCGCCAGGCCGCCAGCAAGCACGGTATCGACCCCGCGCTGGTGAAGGCCGTGATTGCCGCCGAATCCGGTTTCAACCCGCAGGCCGTGTCGCCCAAGGGCGCAATCGGGCTGATGCAGGTGATTCCGGATACCGGCGCGCGCTACGGCGTGACCGGCGACGCCCGCCGCACGGCCGCACAGAAGCTGGCCGACCCGAAAACGAATATCACCACCGGCGTGCGTTACCTGAGCGATCTGCTGCGCATGTTCTCCGGCAACCTGGAACTCGTGCTGGCCGCCTACAACGCCGGCGAAGGCGCGGTGCAGAAGCACGGCAACGACATTCCGCCCTACGCCGAGACCCAGAACTACGTGAAGACGGTGCTGCAGTTCTATCGTTACTACAACCCGGTCGCCGCCGTGCCCGGGTTGATGAATGTGAGCGCCAACGGCGTCATCGCCACGCGCAAGCCAGGCCGTACGGGCCGGCCCGCACGCATCGAACTCGTATTGGACCCGGCCACCGGCGTGGCCACGAACATCCCCCAACATTGATCCCGGCGGTGCCGCAACGTTGAAGCGCGCCGCTTTCGCTTGAGCCTCCATGGAACAACAAGACATCCTCTTCGACCCCAGCGAGCCGGCCGAAGCGCTCACGCTTGGCGCCTACGCCGAGCGCGCCTATCTCGACTACGCCATCAGCGTGGTCAAGGGCCGCGCGCTGCCCGAGGTGGCCGATGGCCAGAAGCCGGTGCAGCGCCGCATCCTGTTTGCGATGCACGAGATGGGCCTGCGCTCCGATGCCAAGCCAGTCAAATCGGCGCGCGTGGTGGGCGACGTGCTCGGTAAATACCACCCGCACGGCGATCAATCCGCCTACGACGCGCTGGTGCGCCTGGCGCAGGATTTCTCGCTGCGTTACCCGCTGATCGACGGGCAGGGCAACTTCGGCTCGCGCGATGGCGACGGTGCGGCGGCGATGCGCTACACCGAAGCGCGCCTCACGCCCATCTCGCGTCTGCTGCTCGAAGAGCTGGACCAGGGCACGGTCGACTTCATCCCCAACTACGACGGTTCGATGGACGAGCCGAAGCTGCTGCCGGCGCGCCTGCCGTTCGTGCTGCTTAACGGCGCATCGGGCATTGCGGTGGGGATGGCCACGGAGATCCCGTCGCACAACCTGCGCGAAGTGGCGAACGCCACCGTGGCGCTCATTCGCGACGACAAGCTCACCAGCTCCGATCTGATGCAGTACATGCCTGGGCCGGACTTCCCGGGTGGCGGTCAGATCATCTCGTCTGCAGCCGACATTGCGCAGGTGTATGAGAGCGGTCGCGGCAGCCTGAAGGTGCGCGCGCGCTGGAAGATCGAAGAACTCGCGCGCGGCCAGTGGCAACTCGTGGTGAACGAATTGCCGCCCAACACCTCGTCGCAGAAGGTGCTGGAAGAGATTGAAGAGCTGACGAATCCGAAGGTGCGCACGGGCAAGAAGTCGCTGTCGCCGGATCAGCTCACCATGAAGCAGACCATGCTGGGTCTGCTCGACGCGGTGCGCGATGAGTCGGGCAAGGACGCGCCGGTGCGCCTCGTGTTCGAGCCCAAGAGCAAGAACATCGACCAGCAGGAATTTGCCAACACGCTGCTGGCACATACGTCGCTGGAGTCGGGCGCGGCCATCAACCTTGTGATGATCGGCACGGATGGCCGCCCGCGCCAGAAGGGGCTGGCGGAGATCCTGCGCGAATGGATCGCCTACCGCTTTGCCACGGTCACGCGCCGCACGCGCCATCGTCTGGGCAAGGTGGAAGACCGCATCCACATCCTCGAGGGGCGGCAGCTGGTGCTGCTGCGCATCGAGGATGTGATCCGCATCATCCGCGAGAGCGAAGACCCCAAGGCCGCGCTGATCCAGGTTTTCAACCTGAGCGACCGTCAGGCCGAAGACATCCTGGAAATCCGCCTGCGCCAGCTCGCACGCCTGGAAGCCATCAAGATCGAGCAGGAATTGAAGAACCTGCGCGAAGAACAGGGCGAGCTGGACGTGCTGCTGAAGTCCGAGACCATGATGCGCCGTCGCATCATCAAGGAGATCGAGACCGACGCGAAGCAATACGGCGACGACCGCCGCACCTTCATTCAGGAAGAGCGCCGTGCCGCCGCCGAAGTGAAGATCGTCGATGAACCCGTCACGGTGATCGTCTCGCAGAAGGGCTGGGTGCGTACGCGCCAGGGCCACGGCCACGACGCCACGCAATTCGGCTTCAAGGCAGGCGACACGCTGTACGACACGTTTGAATGCCGTACTACCGACGCGCTGCTGATCTTCGGCACGCGCGACGACAAGGGCACGGGTCGCGTCTATTCCGTAGCGGTGGCCAACCTGCCGGGCGGCCGTGGCGATGGTGTGCCGCTGACGACGCTGATCGAACTCACGCCGGGCACGCATATCGCCCACACGTTCGCGGGCCACGCCGAACAGAATCTGGTGATTTCCACGCGCGGCGGCAACGGCTTCCTCGCCAAGGTGGGCGACATGGTCGGCCGCCAGAAGGCCGGCAAGGCGTTCCTGACGCTGGACGAGGGCGACCAGCCCAATAAGCCGGCGCCGGTGCCGGCTGACGCTTATGGCGTGGCGTGCCTGTCGGAAGGCGGCCGCATGCTGCTGTTCCAGATCAGCGAGTTGAAGACGCTCGCCAGCGGTGGCCGTGGCGTGATCCTGATGGAGCTGGAGAAGAACGAAACGCTGCTCCAGGCGCTGGCCTTCGGTGCGGCGGGCTTCGTGCTCTCGGGCACTGGCCCACGCGGCGGCAAGGCCGTCGAACAGAGCCTGACGACCCGCGCGCAAGAGCCGTACGCAGGCAAGCGCGCACGCAAGGGCAAGACGCTGGAGCCCAAACTGCGCGATCCGAAGCTCTCCCTGCCGAAACCGGCACCGGCAGCCGCCTGATCTGATGAGCGATCCGCACGCCCCGCCTGATGCGGCTTCGGCGACAGACGCAAACGTTCCCTCGTGCCGCAAACTCTTCACCGAGTTTGCGCGCATGGGGCTGTCGGGCTTTGGCGGCGTGCTGCCGTTCGCGCGTGCCGGCATTGTGGATCGCAACCGCTGGCTATCCAACACCGAGTTCGCCGAGCTGCTGAGTCTCGGGCAGGTGTTGCCCGGTCCGAATGTCGTCAACCTGTCGGTGATGCTCGGCTATCGGTACCACGGCGTGCGTGGCGCCGCGGCCGCAATGGGCGGCCTTGTGCTCACGCCTGCCGTGCTGCTGCTGTTGATCGTCATGCTGTACGACCAATTCAGCGCGCTGCCATTCGTGCAGAACCTGCTCAAAGGCATGGCAGCGGTGGCGGCGGGGCTGGTGCTTTCAACCGCCGTCAAGCTGGCGCAGGGCCAGTCGCGCACCTGGCGTGCCGTCGGCATCGGTCTGGCGGTCGTCCTCACCATCGGCGTGCTGCAGTGGCCGCTGCTTCCCGTGATGCTGGTGCTGATCCCGCTTGCCCTCCTGCTCGAATGGAGGGCGATGCGATGAGCTACCTCACCACCGTCTTCGATCTGTTCTGGCACTTTCTGGTGCTGTCGTTTCTCGCCATCGGCGGGGCCAGTTCGACGCTGCCAGACATGCATCGTTTTCTGGTCGACACGCGCCACTACATGACGAGCGAGCAGTTGAGCGCCATGTATGCCATCTCGCAGGCGGCACCCGGGCCCAACGTGTTGTTTGTGGAACTGTTCGGCTGGCAGGCGGCGGGTGTGGGCGGTGCAATCGCCTCGATGGTTGGCATCTGCGGGCCGTCGTGCGTGATCGCCGCCGTCATCGCGCGCGTCATGGACCGCAAGCCCGACGCGCGCTGGATCGCGTTGGTCCGCCGTGGCCTTGCACCGCTGACGATCGGTCTGTTGTTCTCCACCGGCTGGGTGCTTGCCCGAGGAGCAGACAGCAGCTTCAGCACCGTCGCGCTGACCGTCGCAACGGTCGTGGCCTGCACCTTCACCCGCGTCCACCCGCTGGTGCTGGTAGGGCTGGGGGCGTTGGTTGGCGGCATGGGCTGGGTGTAGCGCCCTCAGTCGCACCGGCTGCGCGGCGTTCACCGCAAGCGAATCCAAGGCGGACGAAAGTCCGCCTTTTTCTTTGCGCGCTTGTCGTAGATACCGGCCCCGCTTTCCCTCGGGAATACCCCAATGCCGTTGATGATGTATATACAACAACATATATATCTACGCGATGTTGTCTGTATATCAATTCGCATCCGCTCGACCTGCGCGTCAAGTCTGTACGGGCCCCGCAGGCAACCTCGCCGACATAAAGAGGAGACAGTTTGGAACACCTTCAACGCAACCTGCGCGCGCGGCATATCCGTTTTCTGGCGCTCGGTTCGGCCATCGGCACGGGCCTTTTCTACGGGTCCGCTTCGGCCATCCAGTTGGCCGGGCCGGCCGTGATCCTCGCGTACATCATCGGCGGTGCGGCCGTCTACATGGTCATGCGCGCGCTAGGCGAGATGGCGGTGCGCCAGCCGGTCTCCGGTTCTTTCGGCCGTTATGCGCGCGACAACCTCGGTCCGCTTGCCGGCTTTCTGACCGGGTGGACGTACATCCTCGAAATGGTGATCGTCTGCCTGGCTGACGTCACGGCGTTCGGCATCTACATGGGCTTCTGGTTTCCCGAGGTGCCGCAATGGATCTGGGTGCTCGGCATCGTCATGCTCATCTGCGGCCTGAACCTGTGCAACGTCAAGGTGTTCGGCGAGATGGAATTCTGGCTCGCGCTCATCAAGATCGTGGCGATCGGCGCCATGATCGTCGGCGGCACCGTCATCCTGTTCCTCGGCGTGAAGATGAACGGCGAGCATGCGTCCGGCCTCAGCAATCTCTGGTCGCATGGCGGCTTCCTGCCGCATGGCGTGGGCGGACTCATTGCGTCGTTTGCCGTGGTGATGTTTGCGTACGGCGGCGTCGAGATCATCGGCATTACCGGCGGTGAAGCGCAGAACCCCGACAAGGTCATCCCGAAGGCCATCAACGCTGTGCCGGCGCGCATCCTGCTGTTCTACGTGCTGACCATGTGTGTGCTGATGGCGATCTTCCCGTGGACGGGCATCGACGGCCAGGGCAGCCCGTTCGTGCAGATCTTCTCGGGGCTGGGCATCCAGTCTGCAGCGGCGATCCTGAACCTCATCGTCATCTCGGCGGCCATCTCGGCCATCAACAGCAACATCTTCGGCGCGGGCCGGATGATGTACGGCATGGCCGAGCAGGGCCAGGCGCCGCGCATCTTTGCGGCCACCTCCCGCCATGGCGTGCCCTGGGTGACGGTGCTGTTCATGGCCGGTGCGCTGCTGGGCGGCGTGGTGCTGAACTACCTGATTCCCGAGAACGTCTTCGTGATCATCGCGTCGATCGCCACGTTCGCCACCGTCTGGGTCTGGCTGATGATCCTGCTCTCGCAGGTGGCCATGCGCCGGCGTCTGTCAGCCGAAGAAGTGCGTGCGCTCAAGTTCAAGGTGCCGCTGTGGCCTGTCGGGCCGGCGCTTGCCATCGCGTTCATGCTGTTCGTCATTGGCGTGCTGGGCTACATGGAAGACACCCGCGTGGCGCTGTACGTCGGCGCAGGCTGGGTGCTGCTCATGTCGGCCGCGTGGTATGTGCGCGTCAAGCCCAACGCCGCAGCCGTGTTGGCTGAAGAGGCAAGCGGGGCGTGAGCCCGGCCGCCCAAGAAAGCGAGTTTCGGAGACAACCCATGTCGAACCACACCACCGCGCCGTCGTATGCTGGCCGCGACGGCGCGCATGCGGCAGTACCGGCGCAACCGCTGTCGCGCACGCGCGCCATTGCCGCCATCACCATCGGCAACGGCTTGGAGTTCTATGACTTCGTGGTCTACAGCTTCTTCGCCACGCTGATCGGTCGGCTGTATTTCCCGGTCGGCAACGCCACTGGCCAGTTGCTGATGTCGTTCGCCACGTTCGGCGTCGGCTTCCTGATGCGTCCGCTTGGCGGGCTGCTGATCGGCATGTACGCTGACCGCGCAGGCCGCAAGCCCGCCGTGGCCCTCACGCTGTGGCTGATGGGCCTGTCGTCGCTGATCTTCGTTGTCACGCCGACCTACGCCCAGATTGGCATCCTCGCGCCCATGTTCGTCGTGCTTGCACGGCTCGTGCAGGGTTTTGCCATCGGCGGTGAGATGGGCGCTTCGACCGCGCTGCTGCTGGAGTACGCCGACGACCGCTCGCGCGGTTTCTATACGAGCTGGCAGCCGTTCAGCCAAGGGCTGGCAGCGCTGTTCGGCGCGCTGGTCGGCTTGCTGCTGAGCAACCTGCTGGCGCCCGCGGCGCTGGAGTCGTGGGGTTGGCGGCTCGCGTTCGTAATCGGCATTCTCGTGATCCCGGTCGGCCTGGTTATCCGCCGGCGCCTCGAAGAAACCGCCGCGCCGCACAGCACGCGCGAAGCCGACGCAACGCTGCCGCTGCTGCGCGAACACCGCCGCACGCTGGTGGCGAGCATTCTGCTGATGATCGGCGTGGCTTCGTCCACGTACATCATCGTCTACTACCTCAGCAATTACGCCGTGAGCGTGTTGCACATGCCGCTGTCGCTGGGTATCTGGGCGGCGTGCATTGCGGCGCTGGTGCAGGTGGTGCTGTCACCGTTTGCGGGCCGGCTGGCAGACCGCATCGGGCGCCGCAAGGTCGTGCTGTGGTCGCGTGTTGCGCTGCTGGCGATGATCTATCCGGCCTTCGCGCTCATCAACGCTGAGCCTTCGCTTGCCCGGTTGCTGATCGTGGTCGGCTGCCTGTCGGTGCCGATGTCGATGACCTCGCCGGCGTCGATGGTGCTCGTGAGCGAGGTGCTGCCGCAGCGGCTGCGCGCCACGGGGCTGTCGATCGCCTACTGCGTTGCCATTGCCATCTTCGGTGGCTTTGCCCAGTTCTTCTCGACCGAGCTGATCCAACTCACGGGCAACGCAAACGCGCCGGCCTTCTACGTGATCGGTTGCGGGCTGGTCTCGCTGATCGGCCTGGCGATGGTGCCCGAGACCCTCGGCCGGCGCCTCTCGTAACGCTCAGTCCACCCCGACGAAACCGCCGGTCTGGTGTGCCCACAGCCGCGCATACAGGCCGCCGCGTTCGAGCAACTCGGCGTGCGTGCCGCTCTCGACAATGCGGCCGCCGTCGAGCACCACCAGCCGGTCCATGCGCGCGATGGTTGAGAGCCGGTGCGCAATGGCAATCACGGTCTTGCCCTGCATCAGCGTTTCCAGGCTTTCCTGGATGGCCGCTTCCACTTCCGAATCCAGCGCTGACGTGGCTTCGTCCAGGATCAGGATCGGCGCGTCCTTGAGCAGCACACGCGCAATCGCAATGCGCTGACGTTGGCCGCCCGAGAGCTTCACGCCACGTTCACCCACCAGCGCGTCAAAGCCGCGTCGCCCTTGCACGTCGGATAGCTGCGGGATGAATTCGTCGGCACGCGCACGGCGTACCGCTTGCAACAACTCTGCCTCGGTGCTGTCGGGTTTGCCGTAGCGCAGGTTGTCGCGAATGGAGCGGTGCAGCAGCGATGTGTCCTGCGTGACCATGCCGATCTGCTCGCGCAGGCTCTCCTGCGTCACGGCGGCAATGTCCTGGCCGTCCACCAGAATCCGGCCGCGCTCCACGTCGTACAGCCGGAGCAGCAGGTTCACGAGCGTCGACTTGCCCGCGCCCGACGGGCCGACCAGGCCGATGCGTTCACCGGGGTGCACCACGAGGTCCAGCCCTTCGATCACGCCGCTGCCCTTGCCATAGTGAAAGCCCACGTGCTCGAAGCGCACTTCGCCCCGCGTCACCTGCAGCGGCTTGGCGCCGGGCTGATCGATCACGGCGCGCGGCAGCGCGATGGTCTGCATGCCGTCCTGCACCTGCCCGACGTTTTCAAAGATGCCGTTGACCACCCACATGATCCAGCCCGACATGTTGTTGATGCGGATCACCAGCCCCGTGGTCAGCGCAATGGTGCCGGCGCTCACGCGACCCTGGCTCCACAGCCAGAGCGCGAGCGCCGACGTGCCGACGATCAGCAGGCCGTTCATGGCCGTAATGGTGAAATCCATGCCGCTGATCATGCGGCCGGACAGGCGCGTCTTGTCGGTCTGCTCCGCCATGGCGTCGCGCGCATAGCTTTCTTCATGCTGCGTATGGGCGAACAGCTTGAGCGTGGTGATGTTGGTGTAGCCATCCACGATGCGGCCCATCAGCTTGGAGCGCGATTCCGTGGCGATAACTGAACGCGCCTTCACACGCGGCACGAAGTAGCTCAGGGCCGCGATGTAGCAGCCAATCCACACCAGCAGCGGCACCACGAGCCACCAGTCGGCCTTGGCGAACAGCACCAGCGCGCTGATCGCGTAAATCACGACATGCCAGAGCGCATCCACCGACTGCACGGCGGAATCGCGCAGCGAGAAACCGGTCTGCATGATGCGCTGGGCAATGCGGCCCGCAAAGTCGTTCTGGAAGAACGTCAGGCTCTGCTTGAGCACGTAACGGTGGTTCTGCCAGCGGATCAGGTTCGACAGGTTCGGGTTGATGACCTGGTGCACAAGCACGTCGTGCAGGCCGAAGATGACCGGCCGTGCGATCAGCGCCACAAAGGCCATCCACAGCAATTCGTTGCGGTGACGGCCGAAGAACGCTGAGCCGGGTGTCGCCTGGATCATGTCGACGATACGGCCGAGGAAGTCGAACAGCGCGACTTCGATCAGCGCGCCCAGCAACCCAACGAGCAGCAGGAATGCGAAGACGCCGCGCACTTCGCGCAGGAAGTACGCGTAGAAGCGCCAGACATTGGCCGGAGGCTGCGTGTCGGGCAGGGGACGGAACGGATCGATGAGCTTTTCCAGGCGGCGCAGCAGCATGTCGGGTCGGGGGAGAAGAGACCGACGCCCCAGGGCGGGACGTGCGCGGAAGAGCTGCCCATGATACGCGCGTGAAAGTGCCCTTGCTGGCGGCTCTTGAGACGCATCGCGCCATGAAAAAAGCCGCTCGGTTGAGCGGCTTTCTTGTTCATCCGGGAGGCGGCGCTTAGTGCACCACAATCCGCGTGAACGGCTCCACGTAAGCCTGCAGGGTGATCATCAGGCCCACCAGGAAGGCCAGCGCCAGCGAGTGGAAGAACACGTAGCGCAGGATGTCGCCCTCGTGGCCGTACCACTTGGTGGCGGTGGAGGCCACGACGATGGACTGCGCGTCGATCATCTTGCCCATCACGCCGCCCGAGCTGTTGGCTGCCGACATGAGGATTGGCGACAAGCCGAGTTGCGTGGCCGTGGTCTTCTGCAGGCCGCCAAACAGCACGTTCGAGGCCGTATCCGACCCCGTGAGCGCCACGCCCAGCCAGCCCAGCATCGTGCCGAACAGCGGGTACAGCACGCCGGTGTGGGCGAAGGCCAGGCCCAGCGTTGCGTCCAGGCCCGAATAGCGGGTGAGATAGCCGATGCCGAACATCGCGCAGATGGTCAGCAGCGAATAGCGCGTGAGCTTGATGGTGTTCCAGTATTCCTTGACCATGCGCGGCACCGAGTAGCCCATCAGCAGGCCGCCCACGATGGCCGAGACCAGGATGCCCGTGCCCGCCATCGACAGCACATTGAAGAGGAACACCGCGCCTTCGGCGGTCTCCTTCGCGACCACCGGCGGGCCCTTGAGCACCATCTTGTCCAGACCGGGGATCGGGAACTTGAATTGCCACAGACCGTCTGCGAACGCCTTGAACTGCGGAATGCCCCAGATGAACACGAACACGGTCAGGATCACCCACGGCAGCCAAGCCTGCACGCGCGTGATCTTGGTATTGGCATCAGCGCTGGTAGCGGCACGCGCTTCGGCAGCGGCTTCGGGGTCGACGCGGGAGTTGTCCTCGCGGTTGCGCAGGGCGGTCGAGGTCCAGATCGTCTTGGGCTTCCACACCTTCAGGAACAGTGTGAGCGAGCCCATCGACACCAGTGCGGCAATCACGTCCACCAGCCACGGGCCGTGGAAGTTCGACACCAGGAACTGCGGAATGGCGAACGACACGCCCGCCACCAGAATCGCCGGCCAGATCTGCAGCATGCCGCGGAAGCCCGCGAACGCCCAGATCAGCCAGAACGGCACCAGCACCGAGAAGAACGGCAACTGGCGGCCAACCATGGCCGACAGCTTCAGCAAGTCCAGCCCCGTGACCGAGGCCAGCCCGATGAGCGGCGCGCCCAGTGCGCCGTAGGCCACCGGGGCGGTGTTGGCGATCAGGGCCAGGCCAGAGGCGGCCAGCGGCGAGAAGCCCAGGCCGATCAGGATGGCGCCCGTGACAGCCACCGGCGTGCCGAAGCCCGCTGCGCCTTCAAAGAAGGCACCAAAGCTGAATGCCACCAGCAGCAGTTGCAGGCGGCGGTCTTCGGTAATGCCGGAAATCGAGCTCTGTAAGACCTTGAACGACCCGTTCAAGGTGGTGAGCCGGTGCAGGAAGATGATGTTCAGGACGATCCAGCCAATCGGGAACAGGCCCGAAATGATGCCGAGGCCTGCCGCCTTGCCGGCCATTGCGGTCGGCATGCCGAACACGAACGAGGCGATCCCCACCCCGACAATCAGCGCCAACCCGGCCGCCAGATGGGCCTGCATATGGAAGAACGCCAGCGAGCACAGCAGCACGGCAACCGGTATCCCGGCCGCTAAGGTTGACCACACGGCGCTGCCGAGCGGGTCATAGACTTGATTCCACATCTTGATCTCCTCCTGTTTGGGCGTTTCGGTTCTTCTCGATACCGAACGTCTTCTGCTGCCCCTTTTTCGCAGGGGCAAACGCGGATTGTAGGAACAAGCGTGTCCGGGTAACGGCAATATTCTGTCACTTTCGCCCTGAAAAGTATTCATCGGCGCCAGCGCGTGGTATGGCGCGGCTCAAGCAATTGCACCGGGTAAATCCGGGTTGTGGAATCATTGCGCCTGCAGCGCAGACCACCATCCCATTTCGCCCCCTATCCATGGCTTCTCTGACGGCCTTTCCGATTCGCCGACGCGGCTCCCGATGGGCTGCCGCCGTGCTCGCCGCATTTGTGTCACTGGCGACGCTGTCCCCCGCCGTGCATGGCCAGACAGCGGCAGCGCCCGCCCAGGCGAACACCGAATCGACGCGGCCACGTATCGGTCTGGTGCTTTCGGGCGGCGGGGCGCGCGGCTATGCGCATATTGGCGTGCTCAAGATGCTGGAGCGCATGCGCGTTCCCGTGGATGTGATTGCCGCTACCAGCATGGGCGCCGTGGTGGGCGGGCTGTACGCCAGCGGCATGCGTGCGGATGCGCTGGAGCAGAAGCTCTCGCAGGTCGACCTGAGCGACATCGCCTTCGACCGCAATGATCGCGCCAAGCTGCCGCAATCGCTGCGCGAGGATGATTTCCAGTATCCGATCGGCCTGTCCGCCGGCTATGGCGACGGCAAGCTCAAGCTGCCCACCGGCCTGGTGCAGGGCAACCGCCTGCTTGCGCTGCTCAAGAACTGGACGGCGCAGTGGCCCGACAACATCGAGTTTTCGCGCCTGCCGATTCCGTTCAAGGCCATGGCGACGGATCTGGCCACGGGCGACGGGGTGATTCTCGACCACGGCTCGCTGCCGCTGGCAATGCGGGCCAGCATGGCGGTGCCTGGGCTGTTCGCGCCCATCGAAGTGGGCGGACGCACGCTGGTGGATGGCGGCCTGGTGAGCAACCTGCCCGTGCAGCTCGCACGCGACATGGGGGCAGACATCATCATCGCCGTCAATATCGGGTCAGACTTGCAGCGGCCGGAAGACCTGGCCTCGCCGGCGGCGGTGACGCAGCAGATGATCACCATCCTCGTTGGCCAGAACGTGCGCGCGCAAAAGGCGCTGCTGCGCGGCAAGGATGTGCTGATCGAGCCGCAGCTCTCGGAGCTTTCATTTACCGATTTCGCCAAGGGCCCGCAGGGCGTGCGACAGGGCGAGCGTGCGGCGCAGGGCGCTGAAGCGAAGCTCGCGGCGTTGTCGCTGTCGCCGCAGGCGTATGCCGTGTACCGCGCGGCCCATGAGCCGCAGGGCGTGCTGGTGGCGGGCGCACGCATTGACGCCATTGACGTGACGACCAGCGGCCGCGTGCCGCCCGCGCGTGTGCGCCAGTTGATCAAGGTGCGCGAAGGCGATGCGTATGACGCCGAAACGCTCAACCGCGAGCTGTCGGCGCTGGCCACCACGGGCGACTTCGAAACCGTCACACAGCAACTCGTGGAAGAGAACGGCGTGCACACGCTCAAGATCGACGCGCACGAAAAGTCGTGGGGCAACCAGTTCTTCCTGTTCGGGCTGGGCATGTCGACCAACTTCGACGGGCGCGGCGCATTCAACGTCAACCTCGGCCATCGGTATCCGTGGCTCACGCAGAGCGGGCTGGAGTGGCGCAATGACATCGTGCTCGGCAGCAACCGGGCGGGCATCCACACCGAACTGCGGCAGCCGCTGTGGCAGGCGCGCGGCTTCTACATCGCGCCGTATGCGGAGTATTCGCGCCGCAGATCGGATCTCTACTTTGACGATCTGCCGCCAACCCGAGACGCCAAGCCGTTCAACAACCTGACAATCGAGACAGCGCGCGCTGGCGTTGACCTGGGCATCCCGTTGGGCCGCAAGGGTGAACTGCGCCTAGGCGTGAACTACGTCAGGAAGACGGCGACGTTCAATTATCTGGCACTGATCGCGGACGAGTCCGGGAATATCGTGGATGCGACGACCTTGGATACCTTGCGCGCTCAGCAGCCGGCCTTTCGTGCCCAGCTCACGCTGGACCAGCTCGACGATCCGCTGTTTCCCCGCAGCGGCTACTACCTGTTTGGCAGCATGGAAGCCGGTTTCGGTTCGCTCGACAAGAAGTACAACACCGCGCAGGCCAAGGGACTGTGGGCCACGAGCTACGGGCGCCATACGTTCAACATGGCGTTGGAAGGTGCCGGGCAGTTCGGCGCCAACAGCCCCACGCGCGACAACGGCGGCAATAGTGGCAGTGGCGCCAACGAAGGCTTCTACCTCGGCGGCTTCCAGCATCTCTCGGCCTACGCGCAGGATCAGTTCAACGGCCAGTACCTCCTCTACGGCCGGCTCACGTATCTGTACGACCTTCGTATCGACGATCTGCTCGGCCTGCGCACGCCCGTGTTCGGCGCCAGCGGGGAGGCCGGCAACGTCTGGCAACTGCGCAACAACTTCGGGCGGGGCCCTTACCTGAAGAGCGGCAGCGTATTCGTTGGCGGCAACAGCCCGATCGGGCCGCTGTATTTCGGTTTTGCGGTGGCGCCGCAGGGCGTGTGGAACGTGTACCTGCAGCTCGGCCGCGTCTTCTGAAACAGCATCAAACGGGAGCACACCTGCCTGCACGCGCTGGCACTGCTTGCTTCGTAAGGTCTTGATCAGATTGAAAAATCAATCGATCAGCTTGCGGCGGATGTGCGTGCTAGCCTTCCGCTTCGCTTTTTCAAGACCTCGGGCGCGGTCGCGCCCAGCCCCCTTCTCATGATGTTCACCGTGTTGTTCCGTCGTTCCCGTTCGTCCCGGTGGTTGCTGTGCGCGTGCGCGTTGGCTGTGTTGCAGGCGTGCGGCAAGCGTGCGGATGAGACCGCCAAGCCGGCCGGCCCGCCGGAGGTCGGGTTTGCCGTTGCGCAACGCTCGGATGCGCCACTGGTGACCGAACTGCCCGGCCGCCTGGAGCCGTATCGCACGGCGCAAGTGCGTGCGCGCGTCGACGGCATCGTCCTCAAGCGCGCCTACGACGAAGGGCAGGTGGTCAAGGCCGGACAGGTGCTGTTCCGCATCGATCCGGCGCCGCTCAAGGCCCAGGTGGACGCCGCGCAAGGTGCGCTTGCCCGCGCGCAGGCTCAGCTTGCCATCGCACGCGACAAGGCTGTGCGCTACAAGGGGTTGGCCGCCACACGCGCCGTGAGCGAGCTGGAATACGCAGAAGCGCAAGCCGCCGAACGTCAGGCTGCAGCGGACGTGGTGTCCAGCCGCGCTGCGCTGCAAACCGCGCAGCTGCGCCTGGGCTATGCCACCGTTACAGCCCCGATTGCCGGCCGCTCGCGCCGCGCGCAGGTGACCGAAGGCGCGTTGGTCAAGGAAGACGCTGCCACGCCGCTCACCACCGTCGAGCAGATCGACCCGATGTATGTCGACTTTGCCCAGCCCGCCGCCGAGGTGCTCGCCTTGCAGCGCGCGCTCAAAAAGGGCCAGGCCGCTGCATTGAGCGGCCAGGACATCGGCGTGCAGGTCATCCTGAGCGATGGCGTGGCGTACGAGCGCCCGGGCAAGCTGCTGTTCTCAGATCTGGCGGTGGACCGCGCGACCGACAACGTCTCGATGCGCGCCGTGCTGCCCAACCCCGATGGCTTGCTGCTGCCCGGCATGTACGTGCGCGTGAAGCTCTCGCACGCTGTGCAGCAAGGCGCGGTGACGATTCCGAAGGGCGCGTTGCAGCGCGACCGCCATGGGGCGACGGTGTTTGTGGTGCAGGCAGACAACACGCTGGCGGCGCAGCCCGTGGCTGCGCAAACGTTGGCTGGCGATCAATGGCTGGTGACGAGCGGCCTGTCCGGCGGCGAGCGCATTGCCATTCCCGGCATGCAGACGCTGGCAGCAGGCATGGCGGTCAAGCCGGTTCCTGCGGCACCGCGCGCCGAAACGAAGCCGAAGAAGGGCTGACCATGGCACGCTTCTTTATCGACCGCCCGGTCTTTGCCTGGGTGATTGCGCTGGCCATCATCCTGGCCGGCGTGCTCGCGTTGCCCAAGCTGCCGGTGGCGCAGTATCCGAACATCGCGCCGCCCAACGTCAGCATCTCCGCCAACTACCCGGGCGCGTCCGCGCGCACGGTGGAGAGCGCCGTCACCGCCATCATCGAGCGCGAGATGAACGGCGCGCCGGGGCTGCTGTACATGTCGTCTTCGTCCGACGCGGCGGGCAACGTGTCGATCAACCTGTCGTTCACGCAGGGCACGAGCCCCGATCTTGCGGCGGTGGAGGTGCAGAACCGGCTGAAGATCGTCGAGGAGCGCCTGCCTGAGGTCGTGCGACGCAACGGCATCCGCATCGAGAAGGCGGCCGAGAATTACATGATGTATCTGTCGCTGGCAGCCGAGCGCGGCCGCTTTGACGGCATCGACCTGGGCGACCTCGCTTCGTCTGATCTGATCCCGCAGCTGCGCCGCGTGCCGGGCGTCGGCACCGCGCAGTTGTTCGACGCGGAATACGCCATGCGCATCTGGCCCGATGCCGACAAGCTCACCGCATTGGGCCTCACCGCGGGTGATTTGAGCGATGCCGTGCGCCGCTACAACGCGCGCATCACCGTGGGTGAGATCGGCAGCGCAGCCGTGCCGGGCAGCGCGCCCATCAACGCGAGCGTGACCGGTGACGATGGGCTCACCACGCCGGACGCATTCGGCCAGATTCCGCTGCGTGCGGACGCGCAGGGCCGCATGGTGCTGTTGCGCGATGTGGCCCGCGTGGAACTGGGTGGCAGCGATTACCTGTACCTCTCGCGCATGAACGGCAAGCCGGCCACGACCATCGGCATCAAGCTCGCGCCGGGCGCCAACGCCGTGGGTGTGGCCAAGCGCGTGCGAGCGGTGCTGGACGAAGCGCAGGCGCATTTCCCGCCAGGCGTGCGCTACGAAGTGGCGTACGACAGCTCGCGCTTTGTCGGCATTGCCATCGAGCAGGTCGTCAAGACGCTGCTCGAAGCCGTGGTGCTGGTGTTCCTGGTGATGATGCTGTTCATGCAGAACCTGCGCGCGACGCTCATCCCGACGCTGGTCGTGCCGATCGCGCTGCTGGGTACGTTTGCGGTGATGCTGCCGATGGGCTTTTCCATCAACGTACTGACGCTGTTCGGCCTGGTGCTCGCCATCGGCATCCTTGTCGACGATGCCATCGTGGTGGTGGAAAACGTTGAACGCGTGATGCACGAAGAAGGGCTCTCGCCGCGCGAGGCGACGGCTAAGGCGATGCGCCAGATCAGTGGGGCCATCGTCGGCATCTCGCTGGTGCTGACGGCGGTGTTCGTGCCGATGGCGTTCTTTGGCGGCGCGGTGGGGAATATCTACCGGCAGTTTTCGCTGTCGCTGGCGGTGTCGATGGTCTTCTCGGCATTCCTGGCGCTGACGCTCACGCCGGCGCTTTGCGCGACGCTGCTCAAGCCGGTGCAGGCCGGTCATGGCGCCGAGCGCAAGGGCTTCTTCGGTGCATTCAACCGCGGCTTTGCGCGGTTGACGTCGCGCTACCAGAACGGTGTCGCGCGGCTGCTCAACCGCACGGGCCGCGCACTGGTGGCGTATGGCGCGATCATCGGCGTGGTGGTGTTGCTGTTTATGCAATTGCCGACGGCCTTTCTGCCGGAAGAAGATACCGGCGAATTCATGACCGTCGTCATGTTGCCGACTGGCGCTACGCAGGCGCAGACGCTCGACGTCGTGCGGCAGGCAGAGCAGCACTTCATGACGCAGGAGCCGGCCGTTGCGTCCACGCTGGCCATCACGGGGTTCAGCCTGTACGGCAACGGCCAGAACGCGGCCATGCTGTTCCTGACGCTCAAGGACTGGAAGCAGCGCAAGGGCGCCGACCAGCACGTCGACGCCGTGGTCGAACGCGCCAACGCGGCGTTCGGCAAGATCAAGGGCGCGATGGTCATGGCGATGAACTCTCCCGCGCTGCCGGAACTGGGCAGCAAGCCCGGGTTTGACCTGCGCTTGCAAGACCGCGGCGGTGCCGGCTACGAGCGCCTGGCGCAGGCGCGCGACCACATGCTGGCCGAGGCGGCAAAGCATCCTGCGCTGTCGGAAGTCACGTTCGCGGGCCAGGGCGATGCGCCTCAGGTCCTGATCGATGTGGACCGCAAGAAAGCCCTGTCGATGGGCGTGTCGATCGAAGACATCAACCGCACGCTGGCCGTGATGTTCGGCTCCGACTACGCGGGCGATTTCGTCTATCGCAACCAGGTTCGCCGCGTGATCGTCCAGGCAGACGGCAAGCAGCGCGTCTCGGTCGAGCAGCTTGGCCGCATGCACGTGCGCAGCGCGACGGGGGCCATGGTGCCGCTATCCGCATTCACCACCACGAAGTGGATGGTCGGGCCGCTTAAGCTGGATCGCTACAACGGCTTTCCGGCCATGACGATCACCGGCTCGCCTGCACCCGGTCACAGCTCCGGCGAGGCCATGGCGGCGATGGAGTCGATTGCGCGCAGCCTGCCTGAGGGCTTTGGCTACGAGTGGACAGGCCAGTCGTTCGAGGAGCGTCTGTCGGGTGCGCAGGCGCCGGCGCTGTTTGCGTTGTCGATCCTCGTCGTGTTTTTGTGTCTGGCCGCGCTGTACGAGAGCTGGTCGATTCCGTTGGCCGTCATGCTGGTGGTGCCGCTGGGCGTGTTGGGCGCGCTGTTGGGCGCCACGTTGCGCTTCCTGCCCAACGACATCTACTTCAAGGTCGGGCTCATTGCCACCATCGGCCTGTCGGCCAAGAACGCAATTCTGATCATCGAAGTTGCCAAGGATTTGGTGGCGCAGGGTATGGGCTTGATCGAAGCCACGCTGGAGGCAGCGCGCCTGCGCTTCCGGCCGATCGTGATGACGTCGCTGGCGTTTGCGTTTGGTGTCGTGCCGCTGGCGATTGCGAGCGGTGCGGCATCGGCCAGCCAGCGCGCCATCGGTACGGGCGTTCTGGGCGGGATCATCACGGCGACGGTGCTTGCGGTGTTTTTGGTGCCGGTGTTCTTTGTGGTGGTGCGGGGCTTGTTCAAGGGCAGCGAACGGCAGCGCAGGCTGGACGCGGCGCACGAGCACGAAAGCGTGGGGCCGGCTGCCTGATTGGCGCGATCACTCCGCGGTGGCTGGGCTCTTGCGCCTGGCTACCGCTGGGTCGAAACCGAAGAAGCCGAGGACCTCTGCGGCAACCTGGTCGCGGTCGTTGTCCACGCAGATCATGTGGTAGCTGTTTTCCAGCACCACGCTGCGCGCATGGGGGAGGGTGGCCTGCAGCGTTTCGGCGGAGCGCAGGCTGGTGAGTTCGTCTTCGCGCGAATGGATCACCAGCGTCTGGCACTGCGTATCGGGCGCCCCGGCCAGCGCCCAGCGACGCAGCCGATCCACCTGCCGAATGCACGCCAGTGGCACCCAGGGGTAGTGGAAGCTGTCGCCGCGTGCGAGCTTGGCTTTGATGACCCGCCGCAACAGCGGGTTCTTGATGCCGAATGGCTCGTCCTCTTCCACGCGCATGCGCGCAGCCATGCCCGGGATGCGATACACCGCGTAGCGCAGATTCCGATACCACGGCGTCGACCAGCCATCGATATGGATGGGCGTGGCGAGCAGCGCCAGCCTGTCTTGCGCGCGCACAATGCCATGCCGAACGCGATGCGCCAGCACCAGCGCCAGCAGTGCGCCCATGCACATCCCCGCGATATGCACGGTGTCATGCTCTGCGGCGAGCCGCTCATAGGTTTGCGTGAGCGTTTCAAGCCACGCTTCGGCGCGCATGTGGATCAGGTCTTCGGGCCGCGTGCCGTGGCCGGGCAAGGTCGGCACGTGCGTGACGGCGCCGGCGCTGCGCAGCGCTTTCTGCAGCACGCCCAGGTCGTAGGCTGTGCCGCCCAGGCCATGGATCAGCAGCACAGCCGTGCTGCCGGATGCCGATGGGGTCACAGTGCGGTCTCGACCGACCAGGTACCGGTTACGAGCGCGGTATTGCCAACGGCGTCCGTCAGTGGGCCACCGGTATCCACCACGGTGTGCAGCGTGCCGTCGCGCGCGGTGATGCGCAGTGTCTGGCGGCGTGTGGGCGTTACGATCTCGTCTTCCGGTGCGCCTGTCCCGAGCCAACGCGCGCGCAGCGCATCGCGGTCATCCGGATGCACCAGTTGCAGCACGGTCGAGATCGACGCCATGCTTGCCGGTTCGTGTCCGAACACGAGGGCGACGTCGCCGCCCCAGTCGATGCGGCCGCTGGCGGGGTCGATGGTGTAGACGAGCTGGCCCGACGCCGCCAACGCCAGTTCCACGCGGTTCTGCCACTGCGCGCTTTGCTCGTGCAGTTGTTCGCGCGTGGTCTTGAGCGCGCTCACCAGCAGTACCAGCAGCGCGGCAATGCCCAGGTACAGCTGCGCTTCCAGCAGCGACTGGCCATAGTGATGATCCAGCACGGCGAAGGGGCCGTCGCCCTCAGCGGTTTGCGTGAGCGCCACCAGCGTGAGCAGCAGCACCGCCATCGAGCCACCGCGTCCGCCCCACAGTAGGGCCACCACCACGGCAAAGAACAGCGGGACGTACGTCAGCGCAAAGCCGATTCCGTCGCCAAATTTGGCATCGCTGTTGCCATCGAAGATGACGTACGCTGACAGCGCCAGCGCAACGACGGCCGCCAGACCGAGCACGAAATCCGTACGGTCCGTACCGCCCGAGCGGAACGCGCGAAAGCGCGACCACGCCGCCAGCACCGGCGTGACGATCAGCACGCCCAGGAAATCCGACGCCGCCCAGATGCGCAGCACGTGACCAAACGAGCCGCCTTGCGACCACGCAAACCATGCCGCCCCGAACAGCGCCCCCAGCAGCGCACTGACCGCGCCCGCCACCAGCATCGCGCGTACGAAGTAGAGCCCTTCAAGCGGCACGCGCGCCAGCCGCACCAGCGCCACGGCCAGCGCCGCGCTGCCCGCCTCGTCGAGCACGAAGAGCATCGCGTGGGCCGGGTTGGTGTGTTCAATGGCCGCCAGCGCCAGTTGCGCCACGGCAAACGCTGCCCCCAGCCCCGGCCATTCGCGGTACGGCCGCAGCATGAACGCGGCCATGGTCACGCCCGCCGGCAACCAGATGTAGCCCGTCATGTCGACCGGCCCGTTCAGCCGGTGCGACACGATGGCGGCAACCAGGTAAAGCGCGCCCCACAGGATCGTGGCGACGGTGGTGGAAGGTCGGTTCAATGGCATCCGGGTTTCCCTCGGTGAAAACAAAAAACCGCGCCGGCGTAGGTGCCGTGCGCGGTTGGTGATGCTACCGCAATCGGTTTTGCTGATGGCTTATACGACAGGCAGCGCCAGCACTTCGCGAGCAGCGCGCCGATCGCGCAACTCCGTCATCCAACGCTCAAGGTTGGGTCGGGCGGGGCGCTCCATCGGCAAGCCGAGCCAGCGGTGCGTAGCACAACCGCACACGATGTCGGCCATGGTGAAACGCTGGCCGGCCACGTAGGGCTGCTTGGCCAGCACGGCTTCGAGAATGGCCGTGCTGCGCTCGGAGGCCTGGCGCGAGCGTTCAATGCGCGCGGCGTCGCGCTGGTCTTCCGGCGTGCGCACGAGCTGGAGGAACGCATCCACCATCGACGGGCTGTATGACGTGGTCTGCCAATCCATCCAGCGGTCGGCATCGGCGCGCTCGTGAAGTTCGAGCGGATACAGGTTGCCCGGGCCGTAGCGTGCCGAGAGATAGCGCACGATGGCGTTGGATTCCCACAGCACGAAACGCGTGTCGCCGGAATCGTTCAGGCCGTCCTCGATGACGGGGATCATGCCGTTCGGGTTCATCGCCTTGAATTCCGGCGTGTCGACACCGCCAAAGGCGCCGCCGACGTCGATGCGCTCATGGTCCAGCGACAGCTCATGCGCGCACCAGACGACCTTCTGAACGTTGACCGAAGAGAGTCTTCCCCAGATCCGCAGCATCGACGACGGCTCCTTTCTTGAATGGATGGAATGGATTGTTATGTAATTTAGGCGGCCTTGGGCGTGAGCGCTGCGATTTCCGTGCGGATCAATTCGCCCAGCACGGCAATGCCTTGCTCGATGCGCTCCGGTGCCACCGTCACGAACGCCAGGCGCAGCGTATTGCGACGCGGCGCATTGGCATAGAACGGCGCGCCCGGCACGAAGGCTACGTTGCGCGCGACGGCCTTTTCCAGCAGCGCCATCGTGTCGATGCCTTCCGGCACTTCCACCCAGATGAACATGCCGCCTTCCGGTCGGTTCCAGTGCACACCGGCCGGCATATGGCGCGTCAGCGAGTCGAGCATCGCCTCGCACTGCTTGCCATAGAGGTTTCGAATGCTCGGGATGTGCGTATCGAGCAGACCGGTCTTCAGTACCTCGTACGCCACGCGCTGCGTGAAGCTGGGCGTGTGCAGATCCGATGCCTGCTTGGCCTGCACGAGTTTGAAGTGGATGTGTTCGGGCGCGATGATGTAACCCAGGCGCATGCCCGGCGCCAGGATCTTCGAGAACGAGCCCATGTAGATCACGCCGTCCGGATTGAGCGAGCGCAGCGACGGCAGGGCGTCGCCGGTGTAGCTCAGTTCGCCGTACGGGTCGTCTTCCACGAGCAGCACGCCGAGTTCCTTCGCGCGGGCCACCAAGGCCTGGCGGCGGTCCAGCGGCAGGCGGCGGCCGGTCGGGTTCTGGAAGTTCGGGATCGTGTAGAAGAAGCGCGCGCCGGCGGCCAGCTCTGGCGTGAGCGCGTCCGGCAGCAGGCCTTTGTCATCGGTGGCGATGGACGTATAAGTCGGTTCGAACAGCGAGAACGCCTGCAGCGCACCCAGGTACGTCGGCGTTTCGACCAGCACCTTGCTTTGCGGGTCGATGAAGATCTTGCCCAGCAGGTCCAGCCCTTGCTGCGAGCCCGTGGTGATCAGCACGCGCGAAGCGGTGGTGCCATGACGCTGGGCGATCCACTCACGCAGCACCGACAGGCCTTCGGTCGGGGTGTACTGCAGCGAGGCCTGCGGGTTGTCAGCAAACATGCGGGCGCACGCCGCCTGAATCGCTTCGACCGGGAAGGTGACGGGGGCGGGCAGGCCACCGGCAAACGAAATGACCTCAGGACGTTCGGTGATCTTGAGGATTTCCCGGATCGCCGAGCTGGTCAGTTTCTGAGCGCGGCTGGAGAAGGTACAGGCGGAGTGGTCCATGGTGTGGTCCTTGTGTTGCGGCGCCCACCTCGTGAGCGAGCGCCGTGGGTGGGCAAAACGGTGAGGATAGCAGGCAACGCGCCCGTCTTGGAGGCCAGGGCGCGCGGTTCGATGCGGCGCTTAGGCAACTTCCGCGATCAGTTCGATCTCGACGCAGGCGCCCATCGGAATCTGCGCGACGCCAAAGGCGCTGCGGGCGTGTTTGCCGGCGTCTCCGAACACTTCGGCCAGCAACTCAGATGCGCCGTTGGTCACCAGGTGCTGCTCGGTGAACTCCTGCGTGGAATTGACCAGGCTCATCACCTTGACGATGCGCTTGACGCGGCTGAGGTCACCGCCCAGGTGCGTGTTCAACGTGGCCATCAGGTCGATGGCGATGGCCCGTGCCGCGGCCTTGCCTTGTTCGGTGGTCATGTCGGCGCCGAGCTTGCCAACCCACGGTTTGCCGTCTTTCTTGGCGATATGGCCGGACAGGAAGACCTGATTGCCGGTTTGCGCGGCCATGACGTAGGCGGCAGCGGGGGCGCCGGCGGCGGGCAGTTCGATGCCGAGTTGCTTGAGCTTGGCCTGTGCGTCGTGCGAGGCGGTCATGAAGACTCCTTGGTGAGTGCGGTAAACAAAAGGGGAAGACGTTGCTATCGGCGTACCGACGTTCGCCGGCCGATGCCGACCACGGCAATCACAGCCAACGCAAACAGCACGGTAGGCGCGTCGAGCGATTCGCCCAGCAGCAGCCAGCCGCCGATCAACGTCATGAAAGGTTGCAGCAATTGTATCTGGCCGACCCGCGCAACACCGCCGGCCGCCAGGCCGGAGTACCAGAACAGAAAGCCGATGAACATAGAGAAGGCCGACACGTAGGCCAGCCCGATCCAGGCGCGGGACGACGCATGCGCCAGCGCTTCGGCCTGATGTGTCGACGGCAGCCACGCAAGCGCGCCCACCAGCGGCAGCAGCACGGGCAGCGAGACGACCAGCGCCCAGGCAATCGTCTGCTTGCCGCCCAGTTCGCGCGCGAGCTTGCCGCCGGTGGCATAGCCGAGGGCACCGGTCACCATGGCGGCGAAGAGCAGCCAATCGGCGCGGTGCAGGGCGCCCGCTCCTTGCAGCAGGGCAAATGAAACGACGAGCACACTGCCCACCATTGCGCAGAGCCAGAACCCTGCGGACGGCCGCTCGCGCCCGAACCAGGCAGCAAAGATGGCGGTTGCAAGCGGCAGCAGGCCGGTGATGATGGCGCCATGGGCGGCTGGTACATCGCGCATGGCCAGCGATGAAAACAGCGGAAAACCCACCACGACGCCCATCGCCGTCACTGCAAGTTGCCACCACTGATTGCCGCGCGGGCGTTTGGCCGCAGAAAACGCGCCGGTTGCCGCAAGCAGGCCCAGCGCCAGGATGCTTGCCAGCACCGCGCGCGCCAGCGCCACGAAGGTGGCATCCAGCTCGGCGACGGCCATGCGCGTGAACGGCAGTGTCTGGCTGAAGATGGCCACACCGATGAAGCCGAGCAGCAGGCCGCGGCGTTCAGCGTGGTCAACATGTTGCATGGGCAGGGCGGCGGACTTGTTCATGGCGGCCGCTCAATCTGCAAACGCCACGGCCACGCGTCGGTTCTGGCGGCTCTTCTTTTCAATCTTGGTGACGACCACGCGGCCGATTTCTCCGGTGGCGCGCACGTGGGTGCCGCCACACGGCTGGCGGTCGATGCCGTCGATGTGGATGATGCGGATGGCTGATGCGCCCGCCGGCGGTGCCGCGCCGATGGTGCGCACCAGTTCGGGCTGCGCGGCCAGTTCCTCCGGTGTGATCAGATCGATGCGCACCGGCGTGTTGCGGCCGATGAGTTCATTCAGTTGCGTGGTGAGGGTGTCGCGGTCGAGCGTAGATTCAGGCAAGTCGAAATCGACGCGACCGGCGTCAGGCGAGATGCCGCAGCCCGTGACCGGCACGGGAATCAGCGAGCCCAGCAGGTGCAGGCACGTATGCAGCCGCATCAGCCGGTGGCGGCGGTCCCAGTCGATGGCGGCCGTGACGGGCGTGCCGGGCGCGAGCAGCGTGAGGCCGGCGCTGTCGGCAGGCAGATGCAGCACGGTTTGGCGATCGGGGCTGTAGACGGTGTCGGCAATCGCGATGGTTTGCCCATCGGCCAGGGTGAGCGTGCCGGTGTCGCCAGCCTGGCCACCGCTGCGCGCGTAGAACACCGTCGCGTCCAGCTCAATGCCTTCCGGATGCACGGCGACGACCGTGGCGTCGCAGGTGGCGCGGTACGCGTCTTCGTCAAAGCGTTTCAACGTGGGCATGTGATGTCTCCGGTTCGGTGTGGGCGGAATTCTGACCTTGATCCTACCGAACTGTGTCTGTACAGTACCTGTACACTTTGTCGTGGCGCTTTCTGTACAGTTTTCGGCCCCGCTTCAGCCTTCCTCGTCATGAATTCCACCTCCCACATCATCAGCCTGGACGCCCGTCGCGCGGCCGCCCGCCCGGCGGCGGAGCAGTTGCCTGACCCGATTCCGTCTGCGCAGATGACGCTGGTGGATCAGCTCACCGAATGGGCGCGCATGCGCATTGATGAGCGGGTGTTTCGCGCGGGCATGCGCATGCCGTCGATCCGGCAATTGGCGCAGGAGAAGAGCATTTCGCGGTTCACTGTGGTGGAGGCATACGAGCGGCTGGTGGCGCAGGGGTATCTGGAATCGCGCCGGGGCTCGGGCTTCTATGTGAAGGAGCGCCACACGCCGCTGCCCGAGGAGCCGGTCGCACCGCCGCCCACCGCCGCACGCAAGATCGACGTGACCTGGCTGCTGCGGAACATGTTCCATTCTGCCGAGCCCCGCAAGGCGCCGGGCATCGGCTTTCTGCCCAACGGCTGGCTCGATGGTGAATTGATCGCCAACGCGCTGCGCACCCTTGGCCGGCAGAACGGCAACCAGTTTCTCGCGTGGGGATCGCCGCAGGGTTTTTTGCCGCTGCGTCAGCAGTTGCAGACGCGATTGGCGGAACTGGAGATCGGCGCCCGGCCGGACCAGATCGTCATGACGTCGGGCATCACCTCGTCGCTGGACCTGATCGCGCGCCAGTATGTGCAGCCTGGCGATACGGTGCTGGTGGGCGATCCGGCGTGGTTCCTGATGTTCGGCCGCTTTGCCGCGCAAGGCGCACAGGTGATCGGTGTGCCGTACACCACCGAGGGCCCGGACCTGGTTGCTCTGGAAGGGCTGGTGCAGGTGCGCCGGCCCAAGCTGCTGATCATCAACTCGATCCTGCATAACCCGACGGGCACCTCATTGTCGGCTGCCAAGGCGTTTCAGTTGCTGCGGCTGGCCGAGCAGTACGGTTTCCTGATCGTCGAAGACGATATCTACGGCGACCTTGCCCCGCCCGGACACCCCGGCACGCGGCTGGCGAGCCTGGACCAGTTGCGCCGCGTGATCTACCTGAGCAGCTTCTCCAAGACGCTGGCGGCCAACCTGCGCGTGGGGTTCATCGCCTGCCACCCCGAGCTGGCCAAGAACCTGGTCGACGGCAAACTGCTGACCGGTCTGGTCACGCCAGAGATCAACGAACGCGTGCTCTACAAGATCCTCACCGAAGGCCACTACCGCAAGCACGTGGAGCGCATACGCGCCCGTCTGGATCGCGCCCGTGACGGCGTGCAACGCAGCCTCGAACGCTTGGGCCTGAAGCTGTTTGCGCAGCAGGGCGCCGGCATGTTCCTTTGGGCCGATACGGGGCAGGACACCAATGCCATCGCGCGCGCCGGGCATGAGCACGGCTATGTGTTTGCGCCGGGGAGCCTGTTTTCGCCGTCGCAGATGCCGTCGACGTGGATGCGCTTCAACATTGCGACCAGCGCGGACCCGGACTTGCTCCGGTTCCTGGCGGAACAGCTCGAACGCGGGGCTTGAAAACCGGGCGCCACACCACATCTAGCCTCACAAATTCATGCGGGCGCACGCGCAAAGGTGTAGCCCGCTTCTCTTTCCACTTTCCAGACTTTTTATGCACACCATGAGCGCACCGCACGAGAAGATGGCTTTCCAGGCAGAAGTGAAGCAGCTTCTGCATCTGATGATCCACTCGCTGTACAGCAACAAGGAAATCTTCCTGCGGGAGCTGGTTTCCAATGCGTCAGATGCGGTGGACAAGCTGCGCTTTGAGGGCATCGCCAACCCGTCGCTGCTGGAAGGCGGTGGTGAGCTTGGCATCCGCATCGGTTTTGATGCCGCCGCGCGCACCATCACGATTGCCGACAACGGTATCGGTATGAGCCGCGATGAGGCCATCCGCAACCTTGGCACCATCGCCCGCTCGGGCACGCGCGAGTTCTTCAGCCAACTGTCGGGCGACCAGCAGAAGGATGCCGCGCTTATCGGCCAGTTTGGCGTGGGCTTCTACTCGGCGTTTATCGTGGCCGACCGCGTGACGGTGGAATCGCGCCGTGCCGGCGTGGCCGTCAATGAAGGCGTGCGCTGGGAAAGCACCGGCGACGGCGAATTTACCGTCGACACCATCGAACGCGCCGAGCGCGGTACCACCATCACGCTGCACCTGCGCGAGGGCGAGGACGATTTCCTCTCCGCCTGGCGCGTGAAGTCGGTCGTGCAGAAGTATTCGGACCACATCTCCCTGCCGATCCAGATGCGCAAGGAGGCGTGGGACGAAGAGAAGAAAACGATGGTGGCCCAGGACGAATGGGAAACCATCAACCAGGGCAGCGCACTGTGGGCACGCCCGCGCGCTGATGTGACGGACGATCAGTACATCGCCTTCTATCAGCACATCGCCCACGAAAACGGCAAGCCGCTGGCATGGACGCACAACCGTGTGGAAGGCCGCAGCGAATACACGCAACTGCTGTACATCCCGACCAACGCGCCGTTCGACCTGTGGGACCGCGAGCGCCGCAGCGGCCTGAAGCTGTATGTCAAGCGTGTCTTCATCATGGACGACGCCGAGCAACTGCTGCCGGCCTATCAGCGCTTCGTGAAGGGCGTGATCGATTCGGCCGATTTGCCGCTGAACGTCTCGCGCGAAATCCTGCAGGAAAGCCGCGATGTGAAGGCCATCCGGGAAGGCTCCACCAAGCGCGTGCTGGGCATGCTCGAATCGATGGCCGAGTCGGATGACGCGGCCGAGAAGGAAAAGTACGCCACGTTCTGGCAGAACTTCGGCCAGGTGCTCAAGGAAGGCATCGGCGAAGACCACGCCAACAAGGACCGCATTGCCAAGCTGCTGCGCTTTGCTTCCACGCACAACGAAGACAGCGCCCAGACCGTCTCGCTGGCGGATTACATCGGCCGCATGAAGGAAGGCCAAGACAAGATCTACTACGTGACGGCCGAAAACTGGACGGCTGCCAAGTCGAGCCCGCATCTGGAAATCTTCCGCAAGAAGGGCGTGGAAGTGCTGCTGCTGACCGACCGCGTGGACGAGTGGATGCTCTCGTTCCTGCACGACTTCGAAGAGATGGAACTGGTGTCGGTGGCGCGGGGTGATCTCGACCTGGGTGCGATGGAAGACGAGGCCGAGAAGGCCGAGCACGCCAAGGTGGAGGGCGAGTTCAAGGCGCTGGTTGAGCGTGCCAAGGCGGTGCTGGGCGACAAGGCCAAGGACGTGCGGATCACGCATCGCCTGACCGATTCGCCGTCGTGCCTCGTGGCCGATGAGGGCGATATCAGCGGCACGCTGGCGCGTCTGCTCAAGCAGGCCGGCCAACAAGCGCCCGACAGCAAGCCGGTGCTGGAACTGAACCCGACGCACCCGCTCGTGCGCAAGCTCGCGCTGCTGGAAACCGTGACCGGCAACGACGCCGATCGCGCCGCGTTTGAAGATCGCCTGCATGTGCTGTTCGATCAGGCGCTGTTGGCCGAGGGTGGCGCATTGGCCGACCCGGCGGCCTACGTGCAACGCGTGAACCGCCTGCTGGCCTGACGCCCCGCGTGACGCTCAAGCGGTGCTTTCCGCCCGTGGTCGACGCGCACACGCGCGTGCTGATCCTCGGCAGCCTACCTGGCGAAGCATCGCTTGCGCAATCGCAGTACTACGCTTACAAGCACAACCAGTTCTGGCGCTTGGCCGGCGAGGTGATCGGCCAGGACCTGCCGGGCATGGAATACGCCGCGCGCTTGAAGGCGCTGCTAGCGCATCGCATCGGCTTGTGGGATGTGGTGGCCGAGGCCAAGCGAGAAGGCAGTCTCGACAGCAAGATCCGTGACCATGCTGGCAACGACCTCTCCAGCTTGATTGCCTCGTTGCCAAACCTGGCGGTAATCGCCTTCAACGGCGGGACTGCAGAGCGCATCGGCTTGAAAGCGCTCGGCTCGCATGGCGGTAGTTATCGGATCGTCCGGCTCCCCTCCAGCAGTCCGGCGCATACGATGCCGTATGCGGAGAAACTGTATGCTTGGCGGGAGTTGGAGTCATGGCTCGGTAAAGCTGACTGATGTTGGCGGTGCCAATAAATCGTGATTGTTGTTAAGTGCGATACGTCTTGAATTGGCATTGCCCGACGCCGGGTTTCCATCCCCGGGACTGACTGTCAACGATCTACGGCGTTGGGCAAGGGAGGGCTGTAGGTTCGGTCTACTCTTTTTGAAAGGTGCGGACCGCCATGCTTGCGTCATCCATGCGAACCATATGTCCCATCTTGCCGCCTCGGGTGACATACAGATCCCAATGAATTTGGCTGCCAGGTTTTGCTACCGAGCTAAAAGTTGCCGTTCCGGAGCAATTGGCATCAAGTGCATAGGTACCCTGCAGCTTGTCTCGGCTGATTTTCCCGCCGCGACTTGATGATTGCTTACCTGCAACATTGCCAGCGCCGTCGAAGATCAGTACACCGCTGTGCACCCGCTGCACCCCAGGTTCGCCTGGTTCGATAAACCCGCGGCCGGCGAAGATGTATTCGCCGTTGAGCGTCTGTGCTGAGCAGTTGTACTCCTGCGCCAGTGCAACGACAGGAGCGACGCAGGTGAAGCTGAGTGTCAAGACAACGATCTTACTCATCATGTTCTCCGTAGGCGCGCGACTGGCAAGGCCTTTGTTCTCCGGATACTAAGATCGCTTCGTCGGCATGGTCACAGATCAAGCCCCCCACCTCGAGTAAATCGCCTTAACCATGCCATTGCATTGGCTTGGAGTTTCTTCAGTGAAGCGTTCAACGATCCCTGCCACGTACGTTGCGTGATCTGCGGAGGTCGGCAAGATTCGTACCGGTGCTTGTACGGCCGGGGTTTCGGGGCCGCGGGGCCAGCGGCGGGATTGATTCCAGGCCAAAGTCATTCAAGCATGAAGCAACCTGCGAACTGCATAGACTGATGTGCATGGCTGCGCCGTATGCTTGACTTGATGTTCAGCCATCGCCGTACGCGTTCCCGTAAGCCGGTTCTCGGTCAGCGCGCCCACTCGATACCGTCGGCATTGTTTCAGTTCTGATACGGCTTGGGCTCGGAATCGGCTCTCCGTGGCGATCATGAACCCGAAAACCTTGTCCTGCCGATGTCAGCATGAATGTTGCTCCACATTGCTTCAGCGCACTACCCAGCGACCGCGCTCCGACATACGTGTCGACTGGCAATGGCGACTGTGGCCCTGGCTTTCGTCGTGGCGTCGCCTGGAACGCATGCTCAGGAAAGTCCTGCCCCGCCATCGACGGAATGGATCTTGGTGTGTCTTTGCCAAGCGTCGGCAACCATTTTGATAATGGATGGTGACGGGTCGTTAGGTCGTTCAATCAGATGTTTTTGATTTTGGTCGGCATCGTTCGAGTGATGGAGATGGAGATGAAAATCGGCCAGTTGTTGCTTGCGAGCATCGTTGTCTTGAGCCTCCTCCCTCTTAGGCGAGCGAGCGGCGAAGCAACGGAGACCCGAACCGGCACGCACCTCATCACGCTCGGTACGCGCGGTGGGCCGATTCCCGCCAAGGACCGGGCGCAGTCGTCGAATCTGTTGATCGTCAACGGGACGTACTACCTTGTAGACGCCGGTGATGGCGTGCTGCGCCGAGTGACGCAGGCGGGGGCTAATTTCCGGCAGATCGGGAAAGTGTTCATCACGCACGGCCACGACGATCACACTGCAGGTCTGGGTGCACTCATGTCAGTGGCATGGGATTTTCAGCGCCATGATCCCATCGACGTCTACGGCCCGCCCGGGACCACCGCGCTCGTGAAAGGCGCCATTCAATATTTCACGGTGAATGCGGAAATCCGCTGGGCCGAAGGTAGGCGCACACCGCTTGGCGATGTGTTCGTTGGCCATGACGTTGCGCCGGGGCTGATCTACCAGGACCAGAACATCAAGGTCACTGCTGTGGAGAACACGCACTTCCATATTCCTGAAGGCAGCCCGTACTACGGCAAGTACAAATCCTATGCGTACCGTTTCCAGACCCCCGACCGTGTCATTGTCTTTACCGGTGACACTGGCCCCAGCGACGCAGTGACTGAGCTGGCAAGGGACGCCGATACCCTCGTGTCGGAGGTGGGCTCAAGCGAAGACGTGAAGCAGGTGTTCATCAAGAACGGGACTTGGCAAGGCATGACACCGGAGCAACAGGCGGCGCTCATGCGGCATGAAGTCGAGGAGCATCTAACGCCGGATGCGGTCGGAAGAATGGCGGCACGCGCTCATGTCAAAACGGTGGTGCTTACGCACCTGTTGCCTACGGTCAACGAGCATGACGATTATCAGCGCTATGTGCCTGAGGTGAAGAAATTCTTCTCCGGACAAGTGGTCGTTGCCAAGGACCTGATGGAGTTTTGACCCTACGTCCACTCAGTTCAAGCCATCTTCGCAACACGGTGGTCCCGGGCGGGGTCGTTCGCAATCATTCTGGGCGAGAAGCTTGCAGCACAGGTGTCAAATTAACCAGAATATCAACCAGTTCTGGCGCCTGGCCGGCGAGGTGATCGGCCAGGACCTGCCGGGCATGGAATACGCCGCGCGCATTGGTGTGAAGGCGCTGGGCCACATCGGCGACCGGCATACCATCCTCAAACTCCCTTCCAGCAGTCCTGCTTATGCAGCCGTGCCGTACGCCAAGAAGTTGGTGGCGTGGCAAGCGCTGCGTGGTTGGCTGTCGTAGCGCTCTGCTATCTGGCCAGCCCCTCGTACAGGCCAGTCACGTCATCCATTACCTGAAGAATGCGTTCGCTGGTTGTGGCAACGTTGCGCAACTGCTCTGCGCGCGTGCCTTCGGTCTGCTTGAGCGCTTCGGCAAAGAACAGCCACTGCGTGCTGGCCAGTTGCAACTCACTGTTGATTGCCCCGGAGTTCTGCGGCGCAGACGTGAGGAAGGCCTGAGCGGCGGTAAATTCCTTCATGGCTGAATCGAGATCCTGCGTCATCTGCGCAGAGGTAATGTCCCACGCCCGGAACATGCTCAGCTTGGCAATGCGCTGCGAAAGCATCCGCTGACGGCCGGCCACGTTGATCAGCTTGCCCGTTGCCGTGCCCGAGTGCTTCTCCAGCAGCACTGTGCCCTGTTGCGCGAGCTTCAGAACGTCCTCGCTGGCTTGGGCGATCTTCTTCGCGTTGTCGATGTTCGGGTCACCGCCTGTCAGCAACTGCCTGTAGACGAACCACATCTGTTCAAGTTTGGCGTAGGTGTCCTTGATCTCGGGCGTGGGCGCGAATGCTTTCAATTCCGTGAGTTGCCGATCAAAGAGCGCGACGGATTGTTCGAGAATCTTCTTCGATCGCTCGACCTCCACGCCCAGGCCGATCTGGCAATACGCCTTGGCCATGCGCTGCGACAGCATGCGCTGGCGGCCCGCCTTGTTGATGGCCGCGTTGATCGTCAGCGGTTGCGCGCACGCGCTCCCCATCAGCCCCGACAGCAGGGCGGAGCACACAAGCAAGCGGATGAATTGCAGATAGGGTTTCAAGCGGTTCTCCGTCTCATGATCAACGCAGCGACATGTGCCCGAACGTGCGAGATGCCGGCGTCGATGGCCGGCGCGTGCCTGCACCGGGCTGCGCGGCATCGTCGGTCCCGACGACATTGCGGATCAACAGGTCCATCTCCTGGATGATGTCCGCGAGCACCGTAGTGATCACTGAGAACTCGCGCCCATATGGGCCCGCCCTTGCGGCCGAGACGCGCGCGTTCATGGCGACGATGTTGGCCTGCATGGAGATGCGTCCGAGGTGCGCGGCGATCTCTGCCTGACGCTTTCGCAGCGCGACTTCGCACACGTGCATCTCCTCTTGATAGGCCTGTGTGATGGTCTGCAGAAGTTCCAGCATGGGCGTGGCCTGCGCCACGATGGCATCGAGAGACGTGTTGCGTTGTGTCGTGCCGGTCGACAAGGCATCGATACCGCTTTTGACCAGTACGATGAACTCGCGGACACGTGCATCACCACGCAGCTTGCCGAAGTAGAGCTGACGCAGCGCGTCCGAGAATGCCCCGGGCAGGCGCGCATTGCCCTCGACAAGATCGGTGTGTGCCGACGCGAATGTCGCCAGGCATGACCGTGCGATGTCGAGCGCTGCGGCGTGACCCTGAGCGGCCAACACCATTTGCAGCACGATCCGCTGCGACAGCATGCGTTGCCGTCCGGACAGGTTGATCAGCTCGCCAATGGTCTCGACGGACACATCGGCCCCAGAAGCCGGGGTGGAGGAAGCGTTCATGTCATTGCCTTGGTGGTGGTGCCGACGGCTGATGCCGCGCGTCGGCCAAAAAAAAAGCGCTCCGAAGCGAGCTGGCGACGCACCGGTTGCCCGGGTCGTGCCGTGTCGCCTCGGAGCGCCGTTGCCCCGGACGCCCCCTGCGGAGCGTGTCATTGCGATGTGCCAAAGTGGATCAAGGCCGCCGTTGGCCTTGTCCTTGCCGATGCAATAGCCATGCCACGCGAGAGATGCAGGCGGCCCCGTCGATCAGCACACGTCGAAAGGATTCTGCTGCACTAATCTCGTGCCAAATGCCTCATGACGAGGCGTGCGCGTGCGTCATGCAGCGGCGGAATCGCTGGCCTACACTGTGCCCCTGCGCAAGGAAGCGCGGCGCCGGCGGATCGTGCAGAAGATCGTCGGCGGCCCCAACGATGCATACCAAGGAAATCACCTCCATGACCACACCTTCGATGTACGAGTTTCTGGTCCCGACCGTGAACCGCATGCTGGGTAACCTGTCGGCCCTGCTCGACAAGGCTGCTGCCCACGCAGAAGCGAAGAAGTTCGACCCGGCAAATCTGATGACCGCGCGTCTGGCGCCGGACATGCATCCGTTTCCGCGGCAGGTGCAGATTGCCTGTGACCAGGCCAAGGGCGGTGCGGCGCGTCTGTCGGGCAACGAGGTGCCGTCGTACCCGGATGTGGAGACGACCATTCCAGAGCTGAAGGCGCGCATTGCCAAGACGTTGGAGTTCGTCAACAGCATCGACCCCGCGGCATTTGCCGGCAGCGAAGATCGCCAGATCACGCTCAAGAGCCCGACGCGCGAACTGCAGTTCACGGGCATTGATTACCTGCGTGGCTTCGTGCTGCCGAACCTGTATTTCCATATCACCACGGCTTACGCGCTGCTGCGTCATAACGGTGTGGAGATCGGCAAGATGGATTTTCTCGGGCGCCCCTAAGAAGCGCCTTGCTTCAAAGTCAAATACAACGCCGGCTGCCTGATGACAGGCGCCGGCGTTTATTGATTGGCCGACTGTCAGGCTTGGCTCCATGTGGGTTCGGGGGGTGTCAATGCGCAAACGTTAAGGGCGCGTCACACCCGCGCCGCAGCGCATCTGTCACAATCGCGCCCGTGGCCGACGCGGGGGGCGTCGGTGCATTTCACTATCGGGCCTTCACATGCCGTTTCTCGGAATCGGGTTTCACGTCATCGTCGCGCTGTTCTTTGCGGTGCATGTTGTGCGCAACAACCAGAACATGTACTGGTTGTTCATCCTCTTTGCGTTTCCATTGCTGGGCAGCGTGGTGTATTTCTTCGCCATCTATCTGCCCGAGATGCGCCACTCGCGCGGCGCACGCGTTGCCAGCCGCGCGGTGACACAACTGATCGACCCGAACCGTGCCGTGCGCGAAGCGCGCAACGATTTCGACCGCGCGCCAACCGTGCAACACCGCCTGCGCTTGGGCGAAGCACTCCTGGATGCCGGCGATGCCAAGGAGGCGCGCGAGCATTTCGAGCAGGCCGCTACGGGCCCGTTTGCCGGCGACCCGGCCGTGCTGCTGGGTCTGGCACGCGCGCAGTTCGCCACGGGCGATGCGGCGCTCGCCAAAGGCACGCTCGACAAACTGTTCGAAGCGCATCGCGTGACGCGCCAGCAACCCGAGCCGACATTGCTGTACGCGCGCGCATTGGCCGCGACAAATGCGCCGAATACGCGTCAAGCGTTCGAGCAAGCCCTGACCTGTGCGAATGATGCCGCCGCCCGTTGCCTCTTCGGCGAATGGCTGCTCGCGCAGAACAACGCCGCCGACAAACAGCGCGCGCAGGCCCTGTTTGAAGAGATTCTGCGCGACGCCAAGCACTGGACGCGCTATGCCAAAGACCACAATCGCGAGTGGCTGCAGCGCGCTGCTGCCGCTCAGTCTTCTTCCCGTTGATCCGCTTTATGACGCTGCTGAAACGTAAATCCATCGAGGCCGTCGCCTCGCGCCGCCCGGCTCGCGCAAAGCGCGAAGACCGCCTGGACCACGATGACGAACCGAAGCGCATGGCCCCGCGCTTTGCGCCGGTCACGTTCTCTGAACTGGCCGGTGTGCGCTATCTGCACTTCGGTACCGAATGGGTGCAGGGCGCGATGCGCCTGTCCAAGCCCGATGTCATCGAACTGGAATACGCACAGCAGATGATGGCGTGGTTGCTGTTTCTCGATCCGGCCGCGCGACCGGATTTCCACATCGTGCAGCTCGGTCTTGGCGCTGCCGCGCTGACGAAGTTCTGCCACCGCCAACTTGCGCCCGCGCAGGTGACGGCGGTGGAGTTGAACCCGTCCGTGATCGTCGCGGCGCGCAGCATGTTTGGCATGCCGTTTGACGACGCGCGCTTGAGCGTGCTTGAGCAGGATGCCTACGACTGGGTGATGGACGCCAGCCACCATGGCACCGTCGATGCACTGCAGATCGACCTGTATGACGCCACCGCGCGCGGCCCCGTGTTGGATACGCCGGCGTTCTACAAGGCTTGCCGCCAGGTACTGCGCTCGCCGGGCGTGATGACGATCAATCTGTTTGGCGACCACACCAGTTTCCCGCGCAATATCGAGCGCATTTGCGATGCGTTCGACAACCGCGTGCTGGTCTTCCCAGAGGTGCACGACGGCAACGTGATTGCGCTGGCGTTCAATGGCCCGCCGCTGCACGTTAGTTGGGAAGCCGTGCAGGCGCGTGCCGCTGCGCTGCAGGCCTCACTCAAGCTGCCGACCAAAGGCTGGGCAGACGGACTGCGCCGTGCCAATGCCGGCCAGGAAGACGCGCTGTCCATCTGATCTCTACACGCAGCCAATGCAAAACGCCCCGGCATTGCGGGGCGTTTGCTTTTGGGGGGAGGGCTCAGGCTGCCTCGCCCATGCCGGGCATCTGGTCAATGAAGCCGGTCACCATCTGCATGCGGCCACCGTCAATGCGCACGAAATCGGTGCCCTTGACCAGTGCCTGGCCCTCCGGGCCGAGCGTCCAGCGGAAGCGGATCGTGTCCTGCACAACATCCACGCCGCCGTCGCGCGCAAAGCGGAAGCCGGGGAACTTGGCCTGCACGCCTGCAATCAGCGCGTCGATGCCGTCATGGCCGGTGCCTTGCATGAGCGGATCGACATACGTGGCGCCCTCTGTCCAGGTCTGCGCGACGAGGGCGCTGCGCTGGGCAGCGTCCGTCGCGTTCCACGCGGCGATGTAACGGTCGACCAGCGTATCGGCGAGCGTGTCGTTGGCGGCGAGTTGGGTGGCAGTCATGGCGTTTCTCCGTTCGAAGTGGGAAGCTCTGCCAGCGCGGGGATGAGCGATTGCGCTGGATGGCTTCATCTTCGGCGCCGGCGTGGATGGTGTCGATTACGCGTCAGGTAATTGGCGCTTTCCCGGACAGGAATACGCAGCGCACTGCATCGTCATCCGGTTTCGTCGCCTGATCCGGTCTTTCGCGTGCGCTCGCAGATCGACGGCGAGACTCCGGTAGCCTTCGACCTCTGATTGGAGGTCCGGCATGCACAAGAAAATCACAGGTGAGCCATCGCGCAGTCTCTCGCCGTTGCCATCGTCTGTATCCCCAACAGAGCGCACGGTTCAAGAAGGGACAAGTCAACCGACGGCGCGCACGCGTTCCCCAGCGTTTGCGAGTCTTCCCACCTCGCGTGCCGGCGGATCGGCACGGGTTTCCGCCGCGCCGGCCAAGATTTCCGATACTGAGTTGGCACTCGCTGCGTACCTGCTTGCGCGTGCAGTGGATGGGCGCCCGGTGGCCGCATCGGAAATATCTCGCCTTCGCCTGGCGAACGCCAGCGTGAACGAGACCCGCCAATTGCTTAAGCATGGTCGCGGCAACGTCGACGTGGACGTGCGAGCCACGCACAACGAAAGTACGTGGCGAACGAACGCAGCGCGGACCTTCAGGCTGGAACGTGAACGGAAAGCGAAGATACCCTGGAATGCGTTCAACCAGCGTGCGCCGTATTCCGCCGCGGCAGCATCGGTATTTGGCGCAGGAAATTGTGGCGAGCACACCAGCACGACGAGCGTTTATCACAGTCGCCGGTTGGCGCCCGGCGAAGAGGTGCATTACGTGAGTGATCCGGCCGCAGGACACGCGTGGGCAGAAGGCCGGGTGCCAGCTGCCGCCGCTGCCGAACAGCCGGAGCGAACGGTCGTGATGGACGCCTGGGCCGCTGGGCCCGCGGTGCTCGCATCCGACGGCCGCTTCGCCAAGCGTCGCGACGGCCTGGAAACTACGCTGCACTTCAATGCGGAAACGGGCCGCGACGCCCGTATTGCAGCCAACGATCTGGTTCTGGAGGCACGTTCTGCAGGCCCCGCGGAAATCGCCCGGCGCGTGCAAAGTGAAGCCCGGCCTACCGCTCGCTTCGCTGCCTTTATCGATTCTGTCTTGCCAAGCGGTGTTGGTCACTGGCGTGAGCAGCACGTTCTTGACAGAAACTTCTCGCAACGGGTGAAGGGCAAGCTTGCTGTTCCTGGGGATCGGGCCCAGATTCTTGGGCTGGCTGCGCACGTTGCAGAACAGCTTGGCGTGCCGCCTCAGCAGCGTTCAGCAGAGGCGCGACGAATCGTCGAGGCGGCCCACGCTATGTTGCCGGACCGCTGAGGCGAATGATGCCGGCATCGGTGGGCGGCGAATAGCGAAACAGGCTTCCCGAAAAAATCACTTGGATAGCAGCCGCATCGCAGATTCCAACCCGGCAATCGTCACCGGATACATCCGCGTCTTCACGATCTGGTTGATGACTGAGATGGACTGGCGGTATTCCCACAAGCCTTCCGGCTCGGGGTTGAGCCAGACGAATTTAGGAAACTGTTCGATCAGCCGCTTGAGCCACGTGGCGCCGGCTTCGGCGTTGTTGTATTCGACCGAGCCGCCAGCCTGGAGGATTTCGTACGGGCTCATGGTCGCGTCGCCCACGAAGATCAGCTTGTAATCCGGCGGGTACTTGCGGATGACGTCCCACGTGGAGAAGCGCTCCGCATGGCGGCGCCGGTTGTTCTTCCACAGCCATTCGTAGACGCAGTTGTGGAAGTAGTAATACTCGAGGTGCTTGAACTCGGTCTTGGCGGCGGAGAAGAGCTCTTCCACGCGCTTGATGTGGTCGTCCATCGAGCCGCCCACATCCATCAGCATCAGCACCTTGACGTTGTTGTGCCGCTCGGGGCGCATCTTGATGTCGAGCAGGCCGGCGTTGGCGGCAGTGGAGTGGATCGTGTCGTCCAGGTCCAGCTCAATGTCCGCACCATCACGCGCGAACTTGCGCAGGCGCCGCAGCGCCACCTTGATGTTGCGCGTGCCGAGTTCAACGGTGTCGTCGTAGTCTTTGTATGCGCGTGCTTCCCATACCTTGACGGCGGTGCGGTTGCCCTTCGATGGCCCGCCGATGCGGATGCCTTCCGGGTTGTAGCCGCCGTGCCCGAAGGGCGACGTGCCGCCGGTACCGATCCACTTGTTGCCGCCTTCGTGGCGCTCGTGCTGCTCGTTCAGCAGTTCCTTCAGGCGCTCCATCAGCTTGTCGAGGCCGCCCATGGCTTCGATCTTGGCCTTCTCCTCTGGTGACAGCTCGCGCTCCAGCTTTTTGATGAGCCAGTCCAGCGGGATGTCCGCGCGCCAATCCACCGCACCTTCCACGCCCTTGAAGTAAGCGCCGAACGCCTGGTCGAACTTGTCGAAATGCTTTTCGTCCTTTACCAGCGTCATGCGCGCCAGGAAGTAGAACTCGTCGAGCGACGGCGCGATGACCTGCTGCTTGAGCCCTTCAAGCAGCGTCAGGTATTCCTTGACCGAGACCGGCAGCTTGGCGTGCCGCAGCGTGAAGAAGAAATCGATGAGCATGGTGGTCCTCCGGCGCTTAGGCGCGCGGTTGCTCCAGCTTGTATTGCAGATGGCGTTTCACGGTCAGCCATTCCGATTCGATGATTGAAAACACGACCGTGTCGCGGAAGCTGCCGTCCGGCATGCGTTGGTGATTGCGCAGCACGCCGTCCTGCTTGGCGCCCAGGCGGGCGATGGCCGCGCGGCTCTGGTGATTCATCCAGTGCGTGCGGAATTCCACCGCAATGCAGCGCAGCGTTTCGAACGCGTGCGTGAGCAGCAACAGCTTGCATTCCGTGTTGACGGCCGTGCGTTGGACAGATGCTGCGTACCACGTGTGGCCGATTTCCAGCCGGCGGTTGGCTTCATCCACGTTGAAGAGGCGTGTGGCGCCGACCACCTTGCCGGGTTGCCCATCGCGCATCTCGCGCACGACGAACGGCATGGCGCCGAGGCGTTCGCGCATGTCCAGGGCAATGGCCAGCCAATCGCCGGTCTTGTCAGGCGAGGGCACCGAGGTGTACCAGAGCTTCCACAGCTCACCATCAGCGGCCGCGGCGCGCACGTCATCCAGATGTTCTGGCCCGAGCGGCTCCAGGCAAGCGTGCTGGCCGGACAGCGTGACGGGCTCGATCAGGCGCGGCATGGTCGGACTCGCTCAGCGGTTGGCGCGATTCATGAACACCAGGCGCTCGAACAGGTGCACATCCTGCTCGTTCTTGAGCAGCGCGCCGTGCAGCGGCGGAATCGCGGCGTTCTTGTCCTGGCTGCGCAGCGATTCCGGCGGAATATCTTCGGCCAACAGCAGCTTGAGCCAGTCGATCAGCTCGGACGTAGACGGCTTCTTCTTCAGTCCCGGCAGATTGCGCATCTCGTAGAACGCGTCCAATGCGGCCTTCACGAGCGCCGGCTTGATGCCCGGGTAGTGCACGTCGACGATGGCCTGCATCGTCTCGGCATCCGGAAACTTGATGTAGTGGAAGAAGCAGCGGCGCAGGAAGGCGTCGGGCAGTTCCTTCTCGTTGTTCGACGTGATGATCACCAGCGGGCGGTGCTTGGCGCGGATGGTTTCGCGCGTTTCGTACACGTAGAACTCCATGCGATCCAGCTCGCGCAGCAAGTCGTTCGGGAACTCGATGTCGGCCTTGTCGATCTCGTCGATCAGCAGTACGACAGGTTTATCCGCCTCGAAGGCTTGCCACAGCACGCCCTTGACGATGTAGTTGCGGATATCGTGGACCCGGTTGCTACTTTCCTTGTCGCCCAGCTGCGAGTCGCGCAGGCGCGAGACCGCGTCGTATTCGTACAGGCCCTGCTGTGCCTTGGTGGTCGATTTCACGTGCCACTGCAGCAGCGGCATGCCCAGCGCGGCGGCCACTTCCTCGGCCAGCATGGTCTTGCCCGTGCCCGGCTCGCCCTTGATGAGCAGCGGGCGCTGCAGCGTCATCGACGCATTGACGGCGAGCTTGAGGTCGTCGGTGGCGACGTACTGGTCGGAGCCTTCGAAGCGTGAGCGCTGGTCGGATGGGGCAGGCGAGGTGGTGGTGTTCATCGTGCAAGCCTACTGAGCGGTAAAAGATTTGGAAACGGCCAGTATAAGAGCATTTGGCTGTTTGACGCCGGGCGGCCGCAGGGGGCGGGCGGCCCCGCCATTCCTTGCTGTCAAGTCACGGGAGCCCTAACTGGACTGGCAAAAAAACGGTGCGGTACAATGCGCCGGTTTGACGCACCTCAAATGACCGTCCTCTGGCCAGTTGCCAACGGCGGGTGAATGCGCCCAGCGAGACAGCCGGCTGAGACGAGCCAAGCCGGCAGGGCGAGCAGGATTCTGAAACTCCACGCTTAAGAACGAGATGAAAAAGATCCTCACCATGGTGGCCGCCTTGGGCACATTCGGCGTACTGTCCGCCGCAGCCAACAGCGCTGCCGCAGCCGACGTTCAGGGCAACGCGGCCGCCGCCGAAAACAAGGTCGCCATGTGTATCGGCTGCCATGCCATCCCCGACTACAAGACGTCGTTCCCCGAGGTGTATCGCGTGCCCTATCTGGGCGGCCAGAACGCCAAGTACATCGAAAGCGCGCTGCATGCGTATCAGAAGGGTGACCGCAAGCACCCGACCATGCGCGCCATCGCCGGCTCGCTGACCGACCAGGACATCGCCAACCTTGCCGCGTATTACTCGCAGCAGACGGCCGCTACCCAGAACAACCCCCAGAAGTGACGAGGAAGAACATGAAGAAGATCTCGCTCGCAATCTCGTTCAATCTGGGCGCGCTGATGCTGGCCGCGGCCGTGTCGGCACAGGCTGCTGATATTGAAAAGGGCAAGCAGCTGGTGGAGAAGGGCGCCTGCGTGGCCTGCCATGGTGCTGGCCTGAACGCTCCGATTTCGCCGGACTATCCGAAGCTCGCCGGCCAGCACGGCGACTACATCTATCACGCGCTGCTGGCCTATCAGACCAGCAACAACCCGCTGGTGGGCCGCAGCAACGCCATCATGGCAGGCCAGGTCAACAGCAACCCCGCGACCATCGGCGCCGATGGCAAGCCACGTCCGTTCACGCAGGCCGAGCTGAAGGACATTGCCGCGTACATCGAATCGCTGCCGGGTTCGCTGGTGCTCAAGAAGTAATGCGGCATCGCCGGTAAAGAAAAACCGCTCTTCGGAGCGGTTTTTTTATGGCGTCGGATTCAGCGGGCAGTGGCGCGTTTGCGCACGCATTCGATATAGGCCTCGCCGTCGGGAGGCAGGCCGGTGCGCTGCGCCGTCCACAGCATCTGGCCCAGGCATTCCATCACCTGATGCTGTGCCTCGTGAGGCGAGTCGAGCCGCTGGGCCAGGGCTTCATAAGCGGCGCGAATACCGCGTGGCTGATCCACCGATACCTGCTCGCTGATCGACAGGTGCATCGACAGGTGGAGGAACGGGTTGCTCTGGCCGCTTTCCGGCGTGTAGTCGCGGGCGAGCGCTTCGTCGCCGGCTTCCAGGGTGTCGTGGTATTCGGGATGCTGCAGCATCCAGTCGAGCGCCATGGCTTCGAGCGGCGTGAGGATTTCTGCCTGGCGGTGCTTGCGCCACGCGCCGCAGAAGAATTGACGGACTTCGTCGCGGGAGGGATTGAACATGATTTCGCCATTGTACCGGCGCGCCTGGATGCCCGCCGGCAGCTTGGCGAGACGCCGACGCTACAATGGCGCCCCGCACCCGCAGACGGCGACCCCAAACAAAAACGCCGCACGCCATGAGACAACCGACCGATTCCTCCCTCGCCGCGCGCGCCGCCGACAAGCTCCTCGGCGTGCTGCTGATCGCCGTGTCCGCCGCTTCATTCGGCGCGATGGCCATCTTCACGCACTACGCCTATGCGAGTGATGCCAATGTGGTCGGTCTGCTGATCGTGCGCTTCGTGATCGCGGCGGCGGCGCTGATGGTGGTGATGCGTGTTCGTCGCATCGGCATACCGCCGTGGTCGCGCGTGGCGGGGCTGGCGGCAATGGGCGGCATCGGCTACGCGGGGCAGTCGTTCGCGTTTTTCACGGCATTGAACTACGCGCCGGCCAGCCTGGTGGCGCTGCTGCTGTATCTGTATCCGATGTTCGTGACGGTGCTGGCGGCGATTTTCCTGCGCGAGCGGCTGACCGCCACGGCGATCATCGCGCTGGGGCTGTGCTCGGTCGGGGCGGGGCTGACGGTGGGCGGCGCGGGCCTCTCGGGCGGTAGCCTGCTCGGTATTGCGCTGGGTGTGGCTTCCGCGGTGATCTACTCGATCTACATCACGGTCGGTGCACGTGTCACGCGCGGGCTGGATCCTCTGGCGTGTACGACCGTCATCTGTACCGCTGCGGCCGTCGTCTACACGAGCATGGCGCTGGCCGGCGCGCCTGCGCACCTGCCCGGCACGTTGGGTGGCTGGGCGGCGGCACTGGCCATTGCGGGCTTGTCGACGGTGGTGGCGATCCTGACGTTCTTTGCCGGCTTGCAGAAGCTGGGAGCGGCGCAGGCGTCGATGCTGTCCACGCTGGAGCCGGTGGTGACGGTGCTTCTGGCGGCATTGCTGCTCGGCGAATCGATCGCGCCCATGCAGATGGCGGGCGGCGCATTGATCCTGGCGGGCGTGCTCTGGCTCACGCGTGCAGACGCGAAACCTGCCGGCCACAGCGTGGATGACATGGCCTGAAGCCGGATCCTCACTCCAAAGAAAAACCGCCCAGCGTGAACTGGGCGGTTTTGCTTTCTGCCTTGAGGCGATTACTTCTTCTGCCCGGCCGGCAGGCGTTGCAGGCTCTGCACCCGCATCAGGGCCGGACGATCGGCCATCACGCCATCGTAGAACGAAGCGAGGTCACCCTTGAGCGCGGTGCGCGACGCATCGTTCAGATAGATCATGTGGCCCGACGGGTAGTTCTTGATCGTCAGGTTCTTCGCCTTGAGCGTCGGGTCGAGCGGCATTTGCGCCAGCGTCAGCTCGGTCTGGTGGAACGGCGTGACGGCGTCGAAATAGCCGCTGGCCTGCAGCACCTTCAGGTCGGGATTCAGGCTCATCGTCGAGGCGAGGTCGCCGGCGGTGTACAGCGTGTTGCCACCGCCCTTGTTGGCGCCCGTCGGGTCGATGTGGCTGAAGTCCCAGTTGTTGAACACGGCGTCGTTCAGGTCCACGAACGAGGAGGTCGACGTGTACTTGAGCTGGGTGTTCAGGTAGCTGTTCCACAGCACCGTATACGCGCCACCGATGTTCGAGATCGACGGATCGTTGCTGCCCGAGTTCGGCAGGATGAACGGCGCGATGCCCTGGCCCGTGTAATTGGCGCGGCCGTCATACTGGCCGATCTGGATGCCTGGGTTGAGCGTCAGGAAGAACGTGTACGGCGGGTTGTTGTTCTGCGACGGTACGTTGCCGAGCGCCGCCGGATTGCCGAACGTCTGGATCAGCGAGACCGGATCGGTGCCGATGTACGAGCCCATCGTCTGCGCCGTCGCCAGGTTCAGGTTCAGGCGCACGTTGACGAAGCCGCCATCCGCGGCGCTCGGCGCTTGCGCCAGCGGTGCGAGCGTGTTGTCGGCGTAGTTGCGGGCCTGGACGATGTAGCTGTCGAGATCGGTCGGTGCCGGGTTGAGTGTCGTCTTCTTCCAGTAGAAGGCATCTGCGGCGAGTGTCGGGAAGGTGCCGACGGCCGAGAGCGCATTCGCGTAGTCGAGAATCGACGATTGCAGCGTGATCCCGTTCAGTTCGATACCGTCTTCATGGAGCACCCACGACAGCACCGCACTGCGCGCCGTGCCATACGACTCACCGTACAGGAACTTGGGCGAATTCCAGCGCGAGTTCTTGGTCAGGTAGCGCTGGATGAAGCGGTCGATGGAATGCGCGTCCTGGTCGGTGCCCCAGAAGTCTTTGTTCTTGGCCGGTGCAATGGCGGCTGAATAACCAGTGCCGACCGGGTTGATGAACACGAGGTCGGAGCGGTCGAGCAGGCTGTCCGGGTTGTCGGGCAGTTTGTACGGCGCCGGCGGCGTGAAGTTCGGGAACGACGACTGCAGGCGCTTAGGCCCGAACGAGCCGAGCAGCAGGAACACCGACGACGAACCAGGGCCGCCGTTATAGAAGAACGTCACCGGACGCGGTTTCGAGGGGTCCGGGTTGTCCTGCGTGTACGCCACGTAGAACATCGTCGCGTTGGATTGCGACGTAACCGGGTCGATGGTCGTCAGGTGGCCGGCGGTGGCCGTGTAGGCGATGCTCTTGCCACCGATTGTGACTGTATGGTGGGTGATGGCTGCGCTCTCACCCGGGTCGGCAGCCAGGGCGTCGTTGGGCCCGGTGCCGTAGACGTTCGGGTCGACGTAAGGCTGGTCGGGCGGCACGGCGGCCGTCACCGGCTGGGTGGTTGCGTTGCCGGCGTTGGCGGCAACGCCGCTGGGGTTGGCCGTGGCGGACGAGTCGCCGCCGCCGCAGCCCGCCAGCAGCACGGCTGACAGCGCCGCAGCCGCAAACGATACACCAAGGGTTCGAGACAATCCTGCAAAATCACTGGTCGATAACCTGGATTTTTTCATGGCGATAATGGCCTTCTTCAGGGTGACGAACGCCATCACTTAAAACGTCTAGTTTTAAGTGGGCTCCATATTCGTTTTGCGTTTTGTCATTTCTCTGTGGCGCGAAACGAATATTCTGATTTCCCGCCTTGTCCGCGGAAATTAATTCAATTGCTTTTTATTGGGCAAAAGAGGCCCCTGAAATCCGAGGGGATTTCAAAAAGAAACGACCTTGGGATAAAGCCCTCAGGGGTTTGCGCAAAGCCTGGGAGGGGCTGTGCGAAAACGTCGGGATGAATGCGGCCACGCACCTGTTTTAAAACCAGGCGCGAATCCGATACGTCCAACCCTGCGGGTAATACAATGACGAACCAAAAAGTAGTTCGTAAGCAAACCGTTGTAAAGGGCTCTTTTTCATTGCGTGCGATGGGCTGTAAAAATCACCATGCCCATGCCATGGCGCGTCGCAATAAGTGCGATTAAATACAAACAAGGCATGCCGTTTTTTCTAAAGCATCCGTGCCCTGGCGGGTGCCGGATGTCCATCCGGGGCGTGCAGGTGTCCGGCGCGCGCGGAAACAGCGCATTACAATGCGCTCCTCAACTCTTTCCGGAGCACCTTGCAATGCCGATGCTTGAACCGTCCGTGCTGGACCAACTGTTCCACGCAGCCCGTACCCACAACGTATGGCTGGATAAGCCGGTCGACGACGAACTTCTGCACACGCTGTACGACACCGTGAAGTACGGCCCGACTGCCGCCAACAGCACGCCGGCCCGCTTCGTGTTCGTCAAGAGCGCGGCCGCCAAGGAGCGCCTGATTCCGTGCATGTCGGCCGGCAATCAGGAAAAGACTCGCCAGGCGCCCGTGGCCGTGATCGTTGCGTATGACACGCAATTCCACGAGCAACTGCCCAAGCTGTTCCCGCATACCGATGCGCGTTCCTGGTACGCCGGCGATCAGGCCAAGATCAATGCGGCTGCGCTGATGAACGGCTCGCTGCAGGGCGGCTATCTCGTGCTCGCCGCGCGTGCCCTGGGCCTGGACTGCGGCCCGATGGCCGGCTTCGATGCCAACAAGGTGAACGAGACGTTCTTCCCTGATGGCCAGTGGAAGGTCAACTTCATCATGAACATTGGCTACGGCGACGCCGAAAAGCTGCATCCGCGCAACCCGCGCCTGTCGTTCGAAGAGGCGTGCAAGATCGTTTGATCGACAACTGGTCGCGCAAAGAAAACGGGGACTCGCTTCAGCAGCGGCGGTCCCCGTTTTTTATTCCTTCGGCGCCGGTGTCTTCGGCCTGAATTCGCACAGTGGCTCGATGGCGCAATGCCAGCACTCGGGCTTGCGCGCCTTGCACACGTAGCGCCCATGCAGGATCAGCCAGTGGTGCGCATCCTGGCGAAACGCTTCCGGCACCACCTTCAGCAGTTTCAGCTCGACTTCCAGCACGTTCTTGCCCGGTGCCAGCCCGGTGCGATTGGCCACGCGAAAGATGTGCGTGTCCACGGCAATCGTGGGTTCGCCGAAAGCCGTGTTCATCACCACGTTGGCCGTCTTGCGGCCCACACCCGGTAGTTCTTCCAGCGCGGCGCGGTCACGCGGCACTTCACCGCCGTATTGGTCGAGCAGGATGCGGCACGTCTGCAGGATGTGCTTGCACTTGGTGCGATACAGCCCGATGGTCTTGATGTATTCGGTGATGCCTTCCTCGCCCAGCGCCAGCAGCTTGGCGGGCGTATTGGCCACCGGGAACAGCTTGCGCGTCGCCTTGTTCACGCCAACGTCGGTCGCCTGCGCCGAAAGGAGCACCGCAATCAGCAACTCGAACGGCGTGGTGTATTCCAGCTCGGTGGTCGGCGTCGGGTTGTTCTCGCGCAGGGTCTCGAAGATGGCGTGGCGCTTGGCGGGATTCATCGTCGGGCAGGGTTCAGGGTTTGTCCGCGTCGGGTTTGGTGCCGTGTTCGATCTGGCTGGCGATGCGTTTGCGGCGCGCTTCGGCCTCGTCAATCTGGGCTTGCACATCCGCCGACACGTCGGTCACGTTGCGCGGACCTTGCCCGCGCGCGGCCATCTCGGCCTGCTTCTGGCGCGCGCGTTCAATCGCAGCCTGGATGATCGCCTTCTTGCGGGCCTGTGCGGCGAGTTCGGCGTCGTCAGCCGGTTGTTCGGCGCTGACGGCAGCGAGTTTGGCCGCCGCCTTGGCGGCAAGGCGCGCTTCGTTTTCGGCTTGTTCGCGCTTGAGGCGTGCGTTGCGGAAGACGTAGCGGTCCCGCGCGACATCGGCTTGCTGCTGGCTCCAGGCGTCCCAGCCCGTTCGTTCGCCGGTGACGGGGATCATGTCGATGCAATCGACGGGGCAGGGCGGCACGCAGAGGTCGCAACCGGTGCACCAGTCTTCCAGCACCGTGTGCATCGCCTTGGGCGCACCAACGATGGCGTCGACCGGGCACGCTTGAATGCACAGCGTGCAACCGATACAGCGTTCCGGGTCAATGACGGCGACGGCACGAGGCTGCTCGATGCCGTTGGAAGGGTCCAGCGGCAACAGATCACCTGTGCGGCCGAGCGCGTCGGACAGCCGGCGGACACCTTCCGCGCCGCCGGGTGGGCAGCGGTTGGGTAGCGCCTCGCCGTTGGCCATGGCTTCAGCGTAGGGGCGGCAGCCGTTGTAGCCGCACTTGGTGCATTGCGTTTGCGGCAGGAGGTTTTCGAGCCGGTCGGCCAGGGATGCGGCCACTGCGGGGACCAAGGAAACCACGATGGGACTTGTCGTTTGAATAGCCTGCCATTATCGCCGATTTGGCCCCCGCGCAAGGCGTGCATGCCCTGACATCGCATACGGCGGGCATGTCTTAACCCTATGACATAATTCCTGCGTTCTAAACGGACCGACGTGCCATGCCGTCTCACCCAGCCGCGCCCATCGCCGACATCGAAGTCGATGCTCATGGCGAATCCGCCGCACCCCGCACGCGTCGTGACCCCGCCGGCACGCGCCGACGTATCCTTGCTGCTGCCATCGAAGAGTTTTCGCGGGGCGGCTTTGCCGGCGCCCGCGTCGACGCCATCGCCCGCCGCGCTGAGACCAATGAGCGCATGCTGTACTACTACTACGGCAGCAAGGAAAAGCTTTTTCTGACCGTGCTCGAACACATGTATTTCCGCTTCAAAGAGGCGGAAGAGCAGGTGCAGATCGAGTCGTCGGACCCGCGTGAGGCAGTCATTCAGCTTGCACGGTTCGTCTGGGACTTCTATTACGAGAACCCCGAGTTCATCCGTCTGCTCAACAGCGAAAACCTGCACGAGGCACGGCATCTGAAGACGTCGCCGCACCTGGTCGAGCTGGTCAATCCGGTCATTGATGTGCTGCGCGGCGTGGTCGAGCGTGGCCAGCGCAGCGGCATCTTCCGAGAGGACGTCGATGTGTCGCGCCTGTATCTGACGATCTCGGCGCTGGGTTATTACGTGCTGTCCAATCGCTACACGATCAGCGCCGTCGTGGGCCGCGACATTGCCTCTGCCGACGAGCACGAAGCCTTCGCGCAACTGCATATCAAGATGTTGCTGGCGTATCTGGATCGGCCCAAGGACTGATCGGCGGAAGCATCGTCGCGTGACAAAAAAAGCCTCGCGGGTGCGAGGCTTTTTCTTGGATGCTTAAGGCTTACGCGACTGCTTTGATGCGCGGAGCGCTCTCTTCGTTGCGGCGAATGAAGTCACGCAACTGCGGATACACCTGCTCGCGCCAGCGGCGACCCGAGAAGATGCCGTAGTGGCCGCACTTGGGCGCCGTCAGGTGCTGCTTGCGCGCGTTCGGAATGCCGGTGCACAGGCCATGCGCGGCCTCGGTCTGACCGCTGCCGGAGATGTCGTCCAGCTCGCCCTCGATGGTGAAAAGCGCGGTGCTCTTGATGTCCTGCGGGCGCACCGGCTTGCCTTCCACCACCCACGTGCCATTGGCAAGGTGGAATTCCTGGAACACGTCGCGGATGGTTTCGAGGTAATACTCGGCCGCCATGTCGAGCACGGCGTTGTACTCGTCGTAGAAGCGCACGTGGGCTTCAGCGTCTTCCGTGTCGCCCTCGATCAGGTTCAGGTAGTAGTCGTAGTGCGATGACAGGTGGCGGTCCGGGTTCATCGCCACGAAGCCGGCGTGTTGCAGGAAGCCCGGATAAACCTTGCGGCCGTGCCCCGGATAGTTGGCCGGCACCGTGTAGATCACGTTGTTTTCGAACCAGCTGTGCGACTTGTTGGTCGCCAGCGAGTTGACCGCGGTCGGGCTCTTACGCGCATCGATCGGGCCGCCCATCATGGTCATCGTGCGCGGCGTCTTCTCGCCGTCCGAGGCCATGAGCGAGATGGCGGCCAGTACGGGCACGGTCGGCTGGCACACCGAGATCACGTGCAGCTTGTCGGCACCAATGTGATTGATGAACTCGCGGATGTAGTTGATGTAGTCCGACAGGTGGAAGGCACCTTCTTCGGTTGGCACCATGCGAGCGTCGATCCAGTCGGTCACGTACACCTTGTGATCCTGCAGCAACGTGCGCACGGTGTCGCGCAGCAGCGTGGAGTGGTGGCCCGACAGCGGCGCGCACACCAGCACGATCGGCTCATCCTTGAGCAGCTTGATGGTCTCGGCGTCGTCGGCGTAGCGCTTGAAGCGGATCAGGCGGCAGAACGGTTTCTCGACGATGGTCTGTTCGACGATGGGAATGTCGCGGCCGTTGGATCTGACGGAGCGAATGCCGAATTCCGGCTTCTCGTACTCCTTGCCCAGGCGGTATAGCAGTTCATAGCCCGCGGCGTAGCGTTGCGCGCCGGGCATCAGGGACAGCGGACTCAGTGGGTTGGTGAAGGTCTTGGCGGTCGCTTGGGCCCAAGCCGTCATGGGGCTGAGCAGGGCGCGCTGGAATTCATGAAGCTGGTAAAGCATGGCTGGACCGGTCTCTGGTGGCGGGGGCGACGCAAACGATTATGCACCTAGGCGCATGTTACTGCGATGCAGCATAAACCCTGATAACAGAGTGTTGCGTGGCTCTATGATGCGCCCGTGTCAGTCTAGTCCCATGCAGCAAAAAAGCGGCCGAAGCCGCTTTTCTTTTTGCAATTGCACCTAAGGCGTGACGCCTACCGCACCTTACAGGACGTCAGCGATGGCGTTCACCACGGCGTCGATGTTGTGCGTGTTCAACGCGGCCACGCAGATGCGGCCGGTCGACACAGCGTAGATGCCATGCTCGTTGCGCAGGCGATCCACTTGCGCGGAGGTCAGGCCCGAATACGAGAACATGCCGCGCTGGGCTTTCACGAACGAGAAGTCGGTCTTCACGCCCTTGGCGGCCAGCTTGTCGACCAGTGCGTTGCGCATCGACTTGATACGGTCGCGCATTTCGCCCAGTTCCTGTTCCCACATCGCGCGCAGCTCGGGGCTCGTCAGCACGCTGGCGACGATCGTGCCGCCGTGCGTCGGCGGATTCGAGTAGTTCGTGCGGATCACACGCTTGACTTGCGACAGCACGCGGGTGGCCTCGTCCTTGCTGGTCGTCACGATCGACAGTGCGCCGACGCGCTCGCCGTACAGCGAGAACGACTTAGAGAACGAGCTGGAAACGAAGAACGGCAGGCCCGATTCAGCAAACAGGCGCACGGCCAGGCCGTCTTGCTGGATGCCGTCGGCAAAGCCTTGGTAGGCCATGTCGAGGAACGGAATCAGGTTCTTGGCCTTGATGACTTCCACGACCTGCTTCCACTGGTCGGTGGTCATGTCCACGCCCGTCGGGTTGTGGCAGCAGGCGTGCAGCACGACGATCGTGTTCGGCGCGTAGCTGTTGAGCGAATCCATCATGCCGGCGAAGTTCAAGCCGTGCGACGGGGCATCGTAGTACGCGTAGTTGACGACTTCGAAGCCGGCCGACTCGAACAGCGCGCGGTGGTTTTCCCAGCTCGGGTCGGAAATGGCGACCTTGGCGTTCGGGTACAGGCGCTTGAGGAAGTCGGCGCCGATCTTCAGTGCGCCGGTGCCGCCCAGGGCTTGCGCGGTGACGACGCGGCCTTCGGTGATCAGGGGCGATTCAGCGCCGAACAGCAGCTTCTGCACAGCCTGGTCGTAGGCGGCAATGCCTTCGATCGGCAGGTAGCCACGCGGGGCAGCGGCGGCCAGGCGGGCCTTTTCGGCTTCCTGCACGGCGCGCAGCACCGGAATTTTCCCTTCGTCGGTGAAGTACACGCCCACGCCCAGATTCACTTTGGTGGTGCGGGTATCGGCGTTGAAAGCTTCATTCAGGCCCAGGATGGGATCGCGCGGAGCCAGTTCGACGGCGGAGAAAAGCGACATGAGATGTCTCGATCGGTTGGTTCGGAATTCGGTGGGATCTTGCAGGCGGTGCGGCATGGGCTCCGGGGCGGGTCGCCCGGCGCCTGATGTACAACGAGGCGCGCACGAAGATCGATTGTACCGAATACAGGCTCTAATCGCCCGAAAAATCCTTGCAGAACAGGCGCCTAAAGCGTTTGAACGGCCAGTACAGATGTGCGGGTCCGGCTGTCCAAACGATTGCTCGGGCTGCACGCTACACTAGACGATTGGTTGCAATTGCCGCTGCCGTCCTCACTTTCTGAGGGCGTGCGAGTCACTTTGTCGACTTCCCGCGCTGCCATCCTACCCGCCGCCATGACCGATCTGAGCCAAGTCCCTAGCCCGCACGATGAGTCGAAGTTTGTGACTTTCGAGGGCTCGCCGTTCCAGTTGTACCAGCCGTATCCGCCGGCCGGCGACCAGCCGGAGGCGATCCGCCAGCTCGTCGAGAACATTGGCGACGGCCTGTCGTACCAGACCCTGCTGGGCGTGACGGGCTCGGGCAAGACCTTCACCATGGCCAATGTGATCGCCCAGGTGGGGCGGCCCGCCATTGTCTTTGCGCCGAACAAGACGCTGGCGGCGCAGCTGTATTCGGAGTTTCGCGATTTCTTCCCGCGCAATGCGGTCGAATACTTCGTCTCGTACTACGACTACTACCAGCCTGAGGCCTATGTGCCGCAGCGCGACCTGTTCATCGAGAAGGATTCGTCGATCAACGAGCACATCGAGCAGATGCGGCTCTCGGCCACCAAGAGCCTGCTTGAGCGCCGCGATGTGGTGATCGTGGCTACCGTGTCGGCCATTTACGGTATCGGCAACCCGAGCGAATACCACCAGATGATCCTGACGCTGCGCGCGGGTGACAAGGTCAGCCAGCGTGACGTGATCGCACGCCTGATCGCCATGCAGTACACGCGCAACGAGACGGATTTCCAGCGCGGTACGTTCCGCGTGCGTGGCGACACGGTCGACATTTTCCCGGCCGAGCACGCCGAGATGGCCGTGCGCCTGGAGTTGTTCGACGATGAAGTCGAATCGCTGCAACTGTTCGACCCACTGACGGGGCGCGTGCGGCAGAAGATTCCGCGCTTCACGGTGTACCCGTCGAGCCACTACGTGACGCCGCGCGAGACCGTGCTGCGCGCCATCGAGACCATCAAGGCCGAGCTGCGCGAACGGCTCGATTTCTTCTACAAGGAAAACAAGCTGGTGGAAGCGCAGCGGCTGGAGCAGCGCACGCGCTTCGATCTGGAGATGCTGCAGGAGCTGGGCTTCTGCAAGGGCATCGAGAACTATTCGCGCCATCTGTCCGGCTCCGCGCCGGGCGAACCGCCGCCGACGCTGGTCGACTACCTGCCGCCCGATGCGTTGATGTTCCTCGATGAATCGCACGTGCTGATCGGTCAGCTCAACGGCATGTACAACGGTGACCGCGCGCGCAAGGAAACGCTGGCCGAATATGGCTTCCGACTGCCTTCCGCGCTCGACAACCGGCCGCTCAAATTTGCTGAGTTCGAGACCAAGATGCGGCAGGTGACGTTCGTGTCTGCCACGCCGGGGGATTACGAAAAGAAGACGGCCGGCACGGAAGTCGTCGAGCAGGTCGTGCGCCCCACAGGCCTCGTCGACCCGACGATCGAGGTGCGCCCGGCCACGACGCAGGTCGACGATCTTCTGTCTGAGATTCACGTGCGCGTCGAAGCTGGCGAGCGCGTGCTGGTGACCACGCTCACCAAGCGCATGGCCGAGCAGTTGACCGAGTTCCTGTCGGAGAACGGCGTCAAAGTCCGCTACCTGCATTCGGACATCGATACCGTGGAACGCGTGGAGATCATCCGTGACCTGCGCCTGGGCACGTTCGATGTGCTGGTCGGTATCAACCTGCTGCGCGAGGGCTTGGATATTCCCGAGGTGTCGCTCGTGGCGATTCTGGATGCCGACAAGGAAGGTTTCCTGCGCGCCGAGCGCTCGCTCATCCAGACGATCGGCCGCGCCGCGCGGAACGTGAACGGCACCGCCATCCTTTATGCCGATCGCATGACCGATTCGATGAAGAAAGCGATTGGCGAAACCGAGCGCCGCCGTGCCAAGCAGATCGCTCACAACGAGGAGCACGGCATTACGCCGCGTGGCGTCGTCAAACGCATCAAGGACATCATCGACGGCGTGTACAACGTCGACGACGCGCGCGCCGAACTGAAGGCCGCGCAAGAGGCCGCCAAGTACGAAGATATGAGCGAGAAGCAGGCGTCCAAGGAAATCAAGCGCCTGGAAAAACAGATGCTCGACCACGCCAAGAACCTCGAATTCGAAAAGGCGGCGGCGGTGCGCGATCAGCTTGCGAAGCTCAAGTCGCAGCTCTTTGGCGCGAGCGGCGAAGACCATATCGTTCCGGCTGCCTGAACTGCACGGCCACTTGCGTTGTCGGATTCCCGCCTTGCCGTAGGCGGCGGGGGTTGCTGTTGGCACCATTTCAGATCAAATTCAGGCGCCGCGCGTCGCCTGACCGGGGAATCGGCACGTGCTGCAGCGCTCGACTGCACGCGTCCGCCATCAAGGGAGTTCGATGTTCAATTTTTTGCTTAACCCGTGGCGCAAGTGGCGCGCTTCCCGGCACGCCAGCCATCAACTCGATGCCATCCTCGCCCAGTTCGAACCCACGCGCAGTCTGGCCGAACGCAATGAATGGCTGATCGAGCTGGCTTACTGGCTGCGCCGGGCGGAGCGGCCCGTTGGTGCCGCATCAGAGTCTTGGCGCTATGCACGTCTGCGCTATCTGCTGCAGGTGCTGGAGAACAATCCGGCCCTGGCCGAACGCGTCGGGCAGACATTGCGCAGCATCGTGCAGGACAACGATCCGGTGTCGCTGCTGTGCGATACGGGGTTGTCGTCACGCTCGGGTTTCTGGAGCGAGTTGATCGACCGCTGGCAGGTGCGCTTGCTGCCGCCCGCACCCAATCAGCCGCAGCTGGCAACGTTGTTTGCACTGCTGTTTGTGGGGCCGACCGATGCTCAGTGGGTGGACGGCCTGGACGACGAACTGGTCACGCGCCTTTACGCGCTGTTCCGCGCAGGGATGACCGACGCCGATCACGCCGCTGGTCAGACACGCCTGGAGCGCAGCCTTGGCATCGGCATACAGATACTGATCAGCCAGGTCCGTGCGGCGGGTTTGTCGCGCGGTATCCGCAGCCGCATGGACCATGCGGAACTCACCGATTCTCCGTTCTATCTGCTGGCCGACGCAGCCAACGCGATCTTCCTGGAACGACCCAACACGGAGCTTGCGAGCCCCGCGCGGTTCCTGCAGGAACTCAACTACTTTCGCGCCGTGCTGGACCGCTGCCGCACGGCTACGACCGGCGTGTATCAGCATCTGGACGAGAACGGCGTCTCGGTGGAAGTCGTGTTCCAGGTCGAGCGCATGAAGGCGTGGCTGGGCCGCATCGATTTGCTGCTCACGGCATGGGCGGACACGCAGGGCTCGCGTCGCTTCGTGCATATGACGGCCGAGCTGGTGTCGGCCAGCCAGCATCGCCGCAGCGTGGGGTATCTGATCCGCTCCACGTTTGCTGATCTGGCGCGCAAGGTGGTCGAGCGCTCTGCGGAGAGTGGCGAACACTACATTACCCGCGACGGCAAGGAATACGGCGCGATGGTCAAGGCTGCAGCCGGCGGCGGCGTCATTACGGCGGCCACGGTGTACATCAAGTTCTTCATCACCGGGGCGCATTTGTCGCGCTTTACCGAAGGGTTGTTCGCGTCGATCAACTATGCGGTCAGCTTTCTCGGCATCCATTTCGCGCATTTCACGCTGGCCACCAAACAACCCGCCATGACGGCCCCTGCGCTGGCGCACCGGCTCGACCAGGTGGGCCGCCAGGAAGGGTTGGACCGCTTTGTCGACGACACGGTCGCCATGATCCGCTCCAACGCGGCGGCGATTGCGGGCAATCTTGTGGCCGTGGCGCCGGTGGCTTTCCTGGTGCAGTGGCTGGCCGGGCGTTTCTTCCATACCGATCTGATTTCGGCAGCGAAGGCGATGGCGACCATCGATTCGTTCTCGATTCTTGGGCCGACGCCGCTGTACGCGATCTTCACGGGCGTGTTGCTGTGGGCGTCGAGCCTGGCGGCGGGTTGGGCCGACAACTGGTTCGCGCTGCATCGTGTGCATGACGTGATTGCCTACCACCGGCGCTTGCGTTTCATGGTCGGCACGCAGGGCGCGCAGCGCATTGCCAGCTTCTGGAAGCGCAATCTGTCGGGCATTGTCGCCAACGTGTCGCTGGGCTTCATGCTGGGGCTGGGGCCCGAGATCCTGTCCTTCTTCGGCCCGCATATGGAAGTGCGTCACGTCACGCTGTCGACCGGTGCGGTGGCAACCGCCGTGGGCGTGCTGGGCCCCAGCGTGATGCATACGGCGCCGTTCTGGCTGGCCGTGGCCGGCATTGCGCTGATGGGTGTGCTGAACGTCCTGGTGTCGTTTGCGCTTGCCTTTAACATGGCGATGCGCTCGCGCAACCTGCGCGGGGTCGATCGCAAGCGCGTGACGAGTGCCGTGTGGCGCCGCATCTTGCGCGATCCGCTGTGCCTGCTGGTGCCGCGTGCCCCGACTGTGAGCACGCCGCCCAGCAGCACGCCGGTCTAGGTCTAGTGGGTTGCGGGCGCGGCAGGCGCGCCCAACTCGCTGCGGAACGGAATGGACGGCTGCGCGCCGAGCCGCGTGACTGACACTGCCGCCGCGGCTTGCCCGAATTCGATGGCCGTATCGGGCGCTACGCCTTCCGCCAGTGCCGCGGCCAGCGCGCCGACAAACGTATCGCCGGCAGCCGTGGTGTCGATGGCGTGCGCGATCGGTGCCGGCATCAACAGGCGCGACTGCGCATCTACATAAGCCACGCCGCGCGCGCCCAGCGTGACGATCACGTGCCGCGCACCTTGTGCATGCAGATCAGCGGCGGCATCCAGTGCGGCTTCGGGCGAATCGACGGTGCGGGCTGTCAGTAGCGCGGCTTCGGTTTCGTTCGGGATCAGGAAATCGCAGGCCGCAATCCATGGGGTAGGCAGCGGGCCGATGGCAGGCGCCGGGTTCAGGATGACCGTTTTGCCAAGCCGCTGCCCCAACTTGAGCGCGCACTCCACCGCATCCGGCGGAGATTCCAACTGACAGACGATCACGCGTGCGCGTTCGAACGCAGCCCGCTGCGCTTCGATCATGGCTGGCGTCAGCAATTCGTTGGCGCCGGCCACGATGACGATGGTGTTCTGGCCACTGTTGGCCACGGTCACACAGGCGATGCCGGTAGCCGCCCCGGCGTGCACCGACACCATCGACGTGTCCACGCCCTCGCGGCGCAGGCCGTCGCGCAGTGCGGTGCCGTATGGGTCGTCACCGACGCAGCCGAGCATGGCGACACGCGCCCCCAGGCGCGCAGCCGCCACGGCCTGGTTGGCGCCCTTGCCGCCCGGAATGGTTTCCAGCGCAGGCGCAGCAACCGTTTGCCCGGGACGCGGCAAGCGCGGCGTGCGGATCACGAGATCCATATTCAGGCTGCCGACGATCAGCACGTCGGCAGCGGGGTGGGCGGAAGAGGCGGAAGGGCGCTTGGCCACCATGGCGGGACTACGTTGAAGGCGTGAAAGGAATGCGGGATCAGGCTGCGCGGGCTGGGCGCTCGGGTTCGGCCGTCGACTCGCGCAAAGACAGGCGCGGCGGCAGCACGATGCGGCGCGCACGGTGCTCTTCCACAGGATGGCGCAAGGCGTTGTCGCCGAGGTGTTCAAGCAGCGTCTGCGCGGTGGTCTCGCCCAACTGGCGGATCGATTGGCCAACCGTGGACAGCGCCGGGTAGACGTAGCGGCTCAGTTCGATGTCGTCAAAGCCCATCACGGACAGCGCCTTCGGCACGGGAATGCCCAGTTCCGCCGCGGCGCGCAGCGCACCGATGCCCATCAGGTCATTGCCGGCAAAGATGGCCGTGGGCATCTCGCCTTCGGTCAGCAACTGGCGTGCGGCGCGGTAGCCGCCGGGGCTGGTGAAATCGCCTTCGGCAATGCGGGCGGAGGCTTCCGGCACGCCGGCTTCGCGTAGCGCACGGTGGAAACCGGCCAGGCGCTCTGTCGTCACGCTCAGTGCCGACGGCCCGCTGATGCAGGCGATGCGGCGGTGGCCGAGGTCCAGCAGATGCTTGGTCGCCATGTAGGCGCCTTCTTCGTGATCGACCTGCACCTGATCGGCCTGGATGCCTTCGGTCGGGCGGTCGACCATCACGATGGGCAGAGCGGATTCACCAAGCGCTTCAACCAATGCCGTGTCCGGCCCGGCGCTGCTGACGATGATGCCGTCGACGCGTTTTTCCATCAGCACACGCAGGTAGTCGCGCTGCTTGCGGGGGTCGTCGTCGGAGTTGCAGAGGATGACGCTGTAGCCGGCGGCGGCGCACACATCTTCAATGCCCCGCGCCAACTCCGCAAAGTACGGGTTGGTGGCGGTGGGCACGAGCACGCCAATGGTGCGCGTAGTGCGGTGTTTGAGCGAGCGCGCCACGGCGCTGGGCACATAGCGCGTAGCTCGGATGGCTTCTTCCACGCGTTTGCGCGTCTCCGCATTGACCGGTCTTGTGTTGTTGATGACGTGCGAGACGGTGGTGAACGAAACTCCGGCCAATGCGGCCACGTCCTTGATGGTTGCCATGACGATCTCCTCTGTCTCTTAATGTTGCTTGCTGCGGTTGCGCTTGCTGCGATAGGTATCCATGACCACGGCCGCGACGATGACCGCGCCCGTGATGATTCGTTTGGTGGGCTCGGAGGCGCCGATCTGTGCGAGGCCCGATTCGAGCACCGAGATGATCAGCACGCCGAACAGCGTGCGCACGACCGAGCCGCGCCCACCCATCAGGCTCGTGCCGCCGATCACCACGGCCGCGATCACCTGCAGTTCCATGCCCACGCCGGCGTTCGGATCGGCCGCTTCCAGGCGCGACACCTGGAACAGCGCGGCCAGGCCCGAGAGCAGCCCCATCAACGCGAACACCGCAATCTTGTAGGGGCGCGGATTCACGCCCGCCAGCCGTACGGCTTCTTCATTGGTGCCGATAGCCACGAGGTATCGGCCGAACACCGTGCGCACCAGCACGATCTGGCCAACGATCGTGATGACAATCGCAATCAGGAACGACGGCGCAATGCCCAGCGCGATGGGGTTGGCCAGCCAGTCGACCGCGCTGCCGATGTACACCGTGCGCGAATCGGTGAGGCTGTAGGCGAGGCCGCGCGCCATTTCCAACACACCCAGTGACACGATGAACGACGGGATACCCCAGTGCACCGTGACCGCGCCGGTCAGCATGCCCGCCGCCGTTGCCAGCACCACGCCCGCCAACGCCGCCGGCAACAAGCCCCAGCCAAACTGGGTCATGGCAACGGACAGCACCGAAGCCGCCAGCGCCAGCACCGAGCCGACCGACAAATCAATGCCGCCGATCATCAGAATGAACGTCATGCCCACGGCCATCACCAGCAGGTCGGGGATCTCGTTGGCGATGGTGGTGAACGTGGGCAGCGAGAAGAACGTCGGCGACAGCGTGCTGAACAGCACCAGCATGGCGACCAGCGCAGCGAGCAACCCGCCGACGGTGCCGAGCGACATGCCCAGCGCCGCGCGCGTGCCGGCAGCCGGTGTGGGCGGCGTCGGGGGCAGGGTGGAATCAGAGCGCATCTGCGGTCTCCGAGGGCGATTGTGATGCACGTGAATCGGATTCGCCCGATTCACCAAAAGCGGCGGCGAGCAGGGAATCCTGGCTCCAGCCGTCGCGTTGGAAGATGTGTGTCAGTCGCCCGGCGCGCATGACGCCAATGCGATCGCACAGTTGCATGAGTTCGCGCAGATCGCTCGACACCACGACCAGCGCCTTGCCTCGCGCGGCCAGCGCGTCGAGCAGCGTATAGATGTCGAACTTGGCGCCGACATCCACGCCTCGCGTCGGCTCATCGAATAGCAGCACGGGCGTGTCGCGCTCCAGCCACCGGGCAATCGCAACCTTCTGCTGATTGCCGCCGGAGAGTTCTCCGACCGGTTGCTCGGGCCCAGCGCAACGGATGCGCAATGCGCCGATGTGCCGCTGCGCCAGCGCACGCTCGCGCGCCGGTTGCAGCCAGCCGCGCTTCGTGACGGTGGGCATGTTGCCCAGCGCGATGTTGGTCGCGATGGGCAGGCTCAACATCAGGCCTTCGTCCTTGCGGTCTTCGGTGAGCAAGCTGATGCCGTGACGCACCGCGTCGCCGGGCGAACGGATGCGCACAGGCGCCAGCGGCGAGCCGACTTCGACGGTGCCCGCATCCGCGCGGTCCGCCCCGAAGATCAGCCGCAGCAATTCCGTGCGGCCCGCACCCACTAGGCCGGCGATGCCGAAGATCTCTCCGGGCGCCACGTCGAAGCTCACATCGCGCACGGCTGGCGCACGCGTCAGACCGGTCACCCGCAGCGCCGGCGAGCCGTCACCAAGCCACGGCTCGCGCGCGGCCCGTTGCGTTTCGGATGAGGCGGCCACGTCGCGGCCGACCATCGCTTGGATGAGTGCGTCCTGCGTGACCGTGGCCGCCGGTGCATCGGTGACCAGCTTGCCGTCACGCAGCACAACGATGCGATCGGCAATGCGCGCCAGTTCGTGCAGGCGGTGGGAGATATAGAGGATGGCCACGCCCTCGCGGCGCAGGGCGTCGATGCGCTCGAACAGCGTGGCGCTTTCGTGTGCGCTCAGCATCGCCGTCGGCTCGTCGAGGATGAGCACCCGGCATGCGCTGCCCAGCGCGCGGGCAATCTCGATCATCTGCCGGTGGCCGATGCCGAGCGTGTGTACGGGCGTCCAGGGATCGAGGTCCAGACCAACGCGTGCAAGCGCCTGTTCGGCCCGATGGCGCAGCGCAGCGCGATCCATAAAACCCAGCCGCTGGGGCAGTTCGCCGAGGAACAGGTTCTCGGCCACCGTCAGAGTGGGCACCATGCTCAGCTCCTGCAGCACCATGCGCACGCCCAGCGCTTCGGCAGCGCTGCGCGAATCGGGTGCGTACAGCGTGCCGCCCAGCGTCATGGAACCCGAGGTTGCCGTCTCCAGCCCGCAGAGAATCTTGGAAAGCGTGCTCTTGCCGGCGCCGTTCTCCCCCGTGAGCGCAAGCACCTCGCCCGCGTGCACGTCGAGATCGATATCTCGCAGCACGGGGGCGGCGTAGTGCTTGCTGACGGCGGAGACGCGCAGCAGCGGCGGGCGCGGTTCGTAAGCGGCAGACATGGCTGGCGGCGGCTTGCCGGTCTGTGGCGTTACGTACGCGTGACGAGGTTGACCGGTGTCTCGACGACACCCGACAGCTTCGCCTGCGGCGTCTTGGCGGCCAGCGCCTTCAGGGCGGTCTCGATGCCGTAGACGGCTTGCTGATCGGCGTGCTGATCAGCAGTGGCAACGACACGCCCATCAGCCAGCATGGCCTTGATGGCGTCGATGTTGTCATAGCCGCCAATCAGCACCTTGCCCAGCTTGCCCGCCGCGCGCACGGCCGATACGGCGCCGATGGCCATGTTGTCGTTGCCGCACAGCAGGGCCTTCAGGTCAGGTTCTGAGCGCAGCATGGCGGCCGCCACCTTGTTGCCCTTGTCGATTTCCCATTCGCCCGATTGCACCCCCGCGATCTTCAGCTTGGCGGCTTCGGCCGCATCCTTGAAGCCGGCGGTGCGCTGTTGCGCGTTCGTTGTGGTCGGAATGCCTTCAATAATGCCCACGGCATCGCCCGGCTTGAGCGACTTGGCAACGAAGTCGCCCACGAGTCTTGCCCCCTTGCGGTTGTCCGGCCCCACGAAGGGCACGTTGAGCCCTTTCTCCTTGAGCGCCGCCGGGTCCAGCCGGTTGTCGATGTTGATGACGAGAATGCCCGCGTCCACGGCCTTCTTGACGACCGGCACCAATGCCTTGGAGTCGGCCGGCGCCAGCACCAGCGCATCCACACGCGCGACGATCATCTGCTCGACCAAGCGGATCTGGCCGGCAGTGTCGGTTTCGTCGCGAATGCCGTTGGTCAGCAGCGAGTACTCCGACGCGTGGTCCTTCTGATGCTTGCGGGCGCCGTTCTCCATGGTCAGGAAGAACTCGTTGGCGAGCGACTTCATGACCAGCGCCACTTTGGGCGGCTGGTTGGCGGCGTACGCCAGCGAAAACGGGAACGGCAGAGCTGCAGCTACGGCAGAGCCCGCGCCAAGTTGCAAGGCGCGGCGACGGCGGATATCCATGGTGTCTCCTCCAGGAAGAGGCCTGTCTGGGGCGGGTGGGTGCGGGCATCGTTACTTGTTACGCCATAAGGCGTTCCTAAGGGCAATCGCGCCTCGCTCTTCGCAAACGTTTGCGTATCTGACAGTCTCGGCTACCGCGTAACAGAAGTCAATCAAATTGCGCTTTTCACCGCATAAGGAAAAACCCGCAGTGACGGCGCCTTCGCGACGGCCCCGCAAGTTGCGCTGCGGGAGTGGCGTGATAGCCCTATCGAACGTGGTTGATTGTTTTAGTCCACAATACGGCCTGCCGCGTGGCCATCCCGGTTTCCGGGCTCTGCAAATCCCCTTGCTGCGACGCGGAATCCCCCGACACCTTAGTTGACCGATTTTGTCGGGTTCCTTTATACTTGAGCAAAACGATCAGGTATTTCCCCGACGCCATGAGATTGACCACCAAAGGCCGCTTCGCGGTCACCGCCATGATTGACTTGGCGCTGCGCCAAGAACAGGGTCCGGTCACGCTGGCTGGCATCAGCCAGCGTCAGAAGATTTCGCTGTCGTATCTGGAGCAGCTGTTCGGCAAACTGCGCCGCCACGAAATCGTGGAAAGTGTGCGCGGGCCGGGCGGCGGCTACAGCCTCGCGCGCCGTGCCGACGACGTTACCGTTGCCGACATCATCATCGCCGTGGACGAGCCGCTGGATGCCACCCAATGCGGTGGCAAGGGCAACTGCGGCGGCGAAGAGCATGTCGGCGGTCACTCGGGCCGCTGCATGACGCACGATCTGTGGGCCACGCTCAACCAGAAGATGGTCGAGTATCTCGATTCGGTATCGCTGCAGAACTTGGTCGATCAGCAACGCGAGCGTCAGCCCGAAGTGATCCAGGACATGCGTGAAGCACGTCCGGCCCGCCGCGAACGCGCACCGACACGCGCCCGCGCCGTCGACACGTCTGCCACCACGTCGGTGGCCGCCGAGCCGGTCAAGCGCCCGCCGCTGGTCAACTCCGTTTTCAGTCTGGCGCAGTCGTGATTGCGTCAGCGTGAGGCCGGCCACGACGCCAGCCCCACACAAGAACATCGCCCCCCACACAAGGCAGACAAGATATGAGCACCCCGCAACTTCCCATCTACATGGACTATTCCGCGACGACGCCGGTGGACCCGCGCGTCGTCGACAAGATGATTCCGTACCTGCGTGAGAGCTTCGGCAACCCGGCCTCGCGCAGCCACCCGTTTGGTTGGGAAGCCGAGAAGGCCGTCGAAACCGCGCGCGAGCAGGTTGCAGCACTGGTGAATGCCGACCCGCGCGAAATCGTCTGGACGTCTGGCGCTACCGAGTCCGACAACCTGGCCATCAAGGGCGCTGCCAATTTCTACAGCAGCAAGGGCAAGCACATCATCACCGTCAAGACCGAGCACAAGGCTGTGCTGGACACGACACGTGAATTAGAGCGCCAGGGCTTCGAAGTGACGTATCTGGACGTGAAGGACAACGGCCTGATCGATATCGAAGTCTTCAAGCAAGCCATTCGCCCCGACACCATTCTTGCGTCGGTGATGATGGTAAACAACGAAATCGGCGTGGTTCAGGACATCGAGCAGTTGGGCGAGATCTGCCGCGAGAAGGGCGTGATCTTCCACGTGGATGCCGCCCAGGCCACCGGCAAGGTGGGCATCGACCTGCAAAAGCTGAAGGTCGACCTGATGTCGTTCTCGGCCCACAAGACGTATGGGCCGAAGGGCATCGGTGCGCTGTACGTGCGCCGCAAGCCGCGTATCCGCATCGAAGCGCAGATGCACGGCGGTGGCCACGAGCGCGGCATGCGTTCGGGCACGCTGGCTACGCACCAGATCGTCGGCATGGGCGAGGCCTTCCGCATCGCCAAGGAAGAAATGGCGACCGAGAACGAGCGCATCCGCATGCTGCGTGACCGTCTGTATCGCGGCCTCAATACGATGGAAGAGGTGTATGTGAACGGCGACATGGAAGCCCGTGTGCCGCACAACCTCAACATCAGCTTCAACTTCGTCGAAGGCGAGTCGCTGATCATGGCCATCAAGGACGTCGCCGTGTCGTCGGGCTCGGCCTGCACGTCGGCATCTCTGGAACCGTCGTACGTGCTGCGTGCGCTGGGCCGCAACGACGAACTGGCGCACAGCTCGATCCGCTTCACGGTGGGCCGTTTCACCACGGAAGAAGAGGTCGATTACGTGGTCGAACTGCTCAAGAACAAGATCGGCAAGCTGCGCGACCTGTCTCCGCTGTGGGAGATGTACAAGGACGGCGTGGATCTGAACAGCATTCAATGGGCGGCGCACTAAGCGCGGCGTTTGAGAACAACGGCGCCCCCGCGCCAGCCAACGATTGATAGAGGTGTGAAATGTCTTACAGCAACCAAGTTCTGGACCATTACGAAAACCCGCGCAATGTCGGTTCGTTCGAGAAGGGCGACGACACGGTCGGTACCGGCATGGTCGGCGCGCCGGCTTGCGGCGACGTGATGAAACTGCAGATCAAGGTCAACGAGCAGGGCGTGATTGAAGACGCAAAGTTCAAGACCTACGGCTGCGGTTCTGCCATTGCTTCGTCGTCGCTGGTGACGGAGTGGGTGAAGGGCAAGACGCTGGATCAAGCGCTGGAAATCCGCAATACGGCCATCGCTGAAGAGCTGGCGTTGCCGCCGGTGAAGATCCACTGCTCGATCCTGGCCGAGGACGCCATCAAGGCGGCGGTGGCGGACTACAAGGAAAAGCACGGCTCGGCCGAGCAGAAGGCGGCTTGAGCCGGATTGGATAGAAAGGACGCAGCATGATCACCCTGACCGACAAGGCCGCGCAGCACGTTTCCCGCTACCTGACCCGCCGTGGCAAGGGCGTGGGCTTGCGCGTGGGCGTGAAGACCACGGGCTGCTCGGGCCTGGCCTACAAGCTCGAATATGCAGACGAGATTGCCGCCGAAGACGAGGTCTTTGAGTCCAACGGCGTCAAGGTGATCGTCGATCCGAAGAGCTTGCCGTACATCGACGGCACCGAGCTGGACTACGCGCGAGAAGGGCTGAACGAAGGTTTCCGCTTCAACAACCCGAACGTGAAGGACGAGTGCGGCTGCGGCGAGTCGTTCCGCGTGTGAGCGGGGCGCATTGAAGCAGGCGATTGTCGGTTTCGAGCGGGACGAGGAAGGCCACTGGGTCGCCCGTCTCGCCTGCGGGCATGGGCAGCATATGCGCCACGATCCGCCCTGGCAATTGCGGCCCTGGACTGAAACCGAAGCCGGGCGCGCCAGCAAGATCGGCGTGATTGTGGAATGCCTGAAGTGCGATCGGGGTGAGCCGGTCGAATAAGGAACACGAGGCGGCGCAGCCGCTTTTTTTATTCATGAATTTCGGCTTGTCAGCGAACACGACGCATTTTTCCCTCTTCGGTCTGCCCGAGCACTTCGAGGTCGACGACGACGCGCTGAACGCTGCGTACCGCACCGTGCAGTCGCAGGCGCATCCGGATCGCTATGCCCACGCAGGCGACGCCGAACGCCGCGTCGCCATGCAATGGGCCACGCGCGCCAACGAGGCGTATCAGACGCTGCGAGATCCGCTCAAACGGGCGACGTATCTGCTGCATCTGCGTGGTATCGACGTGCAGGCCGAGAACAATACCGCCATGCCGGCCGCGTTTCTCATGCAGCAAATGGAATGGCGCGAAGCCCTGGGCGACGCCAAGGTGGAGCGCAACGTCGATGCGTTGGACGGTTTGCTTGGCATGCTGCGCAAGGAAAAACGGGCGCGTTATCAGGCGCTGTCCGGTCTGCTCAATGGCGATGGCAACACCGCGGCAGCAGCGGACGCCGTGCGCCAATTGATGTTCATCGAAAAGATCGAACGCGATACCGCCGAGGCCATCGACCGGCTGGAAGACTAAAACCCAGAATTTGCGACAATGTTGGGTTTGCCTCGGCAGGCAGCCCATCCGCGCAATCGAGACATCCCCATGGCTTTACTGCAGATTTCCGAACCTGGCGAATCGCCCGCACCGCACCAGCGCCGTCTGGCGGTGGGCATCGACTTGGGCACGACCAACTCGCTGGTGGCCTCCGTGCGCAGCAGCGTGCCGGAAGTGTTGCCCGATGATCAGGGCCGCCCGCTGCTGCCCTCCGTGGTGCGCTATCTGCCCGCGGGCGGTGCCCACATCGGCTACAAGGCTCAGGCCGAAGCTGTGCGTGACCCCAAGAACACCATCATCTCGGTCAAGCGTTTCATGGGGCGCGGCTTGAAGGATGTGGCCCACATCGAGAACACGCCATACGACTTTGTCGACGCGCCCGGCATGGTGCAGTTGAAGACCGTGGCCGGTGTGAAGAGCCCGGTGGAAGTGTCGGCGGAGATTCTCGCCACGCTGCGCCAGCGCGCCGAAGACACGCTCGGCGATGAGCTCGTCGGCGCCGTCATCACCGTGCCCGCGTACTTTGACGATGCGCAGCGCCAAGCCACCAAGGACGCGGCCAAGCTGGCCGGCCTGAACGTGCTGCGTCTGCTGAACGAGCCGACCGCTGCCGCCATCGCCTATGGCCTGGACAATGCCGCCGAAGGTATTTACGCGGTCTACGATCTGGGTGGCGGTACGTTCGACATCTCGGTGCTCAAGCTCACCAAGGGCGTGTTCGAGGTGATGTCGACGGGTGGCGACTCTGCGCTCGGCGGTGACGACTTCGACCAGCGCATCGTCTGCTGGATCGTCGAGCAAGCCGGTCTGCAACCGCTCTCTGCCGAAGACACGCGCCTGCTGCTGAACAAGGCACGCGCCGCCAAGGAATGGCTCTCCACCGCCGACAGCACCGAGATTGACGCGATGCTCTCCACCGGCGAGACCGTGCACCTCGTGCTGACCGCAGAGGCCTTTGCCGAACTGACCGCCAACCTGGTGCAGAAGACGCTGTCGCCGGTGCGCCGCGCGCTGCGCGATGCGGGCGTGACGGTCGAAGAGATCAAGGGCGTTGTGCTGGTCGGTGGCGCGACGCGCATGCCGATCATCCGCCGTGCCGTTGGCCAGCTGTTTGGCCAGACGCCGCTCACGAACCTCGATCCCGACCAAGTGGTCGCTATCGGTGCGGCCATGCAGGCCAACCTGCTGGCCGGTAACCGTGCGCCGGGTGAAGACTGGCTGCTGCTCGACGTGATCCCGCTGTCGCTGGGCGTCGAGACGATGGGTGGCCTGGTCGAGAAGATCATCCCGCGTAACAGCACGATTCCCGTCGCTCGGGCGCAGGAGTTCACCACCTTCAAGGACGGCCAGACGGCCATGGCGATCCACGTGCTGCAGGGCGAGCGCGAACTGGCGAGCGATTGCCGTTCGCTGGCGCGTTTCGAGTTGCGTGGCATCCCGCCCATGGTGGCCGGCGCTGCGCGCATCCGCGTGACGTATCAGGTGGATGCTGATGGCTTGCTGTCGGTGTCGGCACGCGAAACGGTGTCGGGCGTGGAGGCGGCGATTGCTGTGAAGCCGTCGTACGGTCTGGGCGATGACGATGTCGCCCGCATGCTGAAGGAAGGTTTCCAATCCGCCGAAGACGACATGCGTCGTCGTGCGCTGGCGGAAGAGCGCGTTGAAGGCGAGCGCTTGCTGGAGGCACTGTCGCAGGCGCTGGCGGCCGATGGCGATTTGCTGTCGCCCGAAGAGCGTGCGGCCATCGACACCGAAATTGCCTCGCTGCGCACCACCATGCAGGGCGAAGACCACCGCGCCATCAAGGACGCCGTGGACGCCCTGTCGCACGCTACCGACGAATTCGCCGCGCGCCGCATGGATCGCGGCATTCGCAAGGCGCTCGCCGGCAAACGTATCGAGGAGCTCGGCTGATCGCCGATCGCATCCCCCAAAACACACTTATCGAACGAGTTTCTTCATGCCACACATCGTCGTTCTTCCTCACGTCGAATACTGCCCGGAAGGGGCCGTGATCGAAGCCAAGCCCGGCACGACCATCTGCGACGCGCTGTTGGGCGCCGACATCGAGATCGAGCACGCATGCGAGAAGTCGTGTGCCTGCACGACGTGCCACGTGATCGTGCGCGAGGGTTTCAATTCGCTGGAAGAGGCGACCGAGAAGGAAGAGGATCTGCTCGACAAGGCCTGGGGCCTGGAGCCGAACTCGCGCTTGTCGTGCCAGGCCAAAGTGGCGGATACCGACCTGACCGTCGAGATTCCGAAGTACACGATCAACCACGCCAAGGAAAACCACTGAGCCGAGTGGCCAGCGGTGGAGGGAGCCCATCATGAAATGGAACGACATCCAGCAGATCGCGGAAGCGCTGTATGACAAGTACCCCGACGTCGATCCGACGCGCCTGAATTTTGTGGACTTGCACAACAAGGTCGTCACGCTGGAAGGCTTCGACGACGACCACAAGCGTGGCGGCGAGAAGTTCCTCGAGGCCATCCAGCAAGCCTGGATCGACGAAGCGGAATAAGCGCGCAGCCTAAACGCGCACGCATGAAAAAACCGGCCCGAAGGCCGGTTTTTCTTTGGGGCGAAGGCGACGGCGAGTTAGCCAGCCACCAGCGTACCGTTCTCGATATGCACGCGCTCGCCTGCCTGGAAGCCCGGGGCAGCCTTGTACGTGAAGCTGCGGTTCGTGCCGTTGTCCATGCGCACGTTCACGCGGTATTGAGTGTCGCGGCTGTAGTAGTTCTCCGCCACATGGCCGCCGTAACCGCCCGCCACTGCGCCGCCGACTGTCGCCAGCGTACGGCCATTACCGCGCCCAATCTGGTTACCCAGCAAACCACCCACCACCGCGCCGCCGATCATGCCCAGGCCGGTTTCCTTGCCCTGCGTGGTGATCGGGGTGACCGACGTCACATGGCCTGCATATGGGCTGGCCGACTGGCGCGGCTGTGTTTGCGCATAGCTCGGACTGGTCGACGGCGCGCGTTCAGCGTACGACGGCTCACGGGCTCGCGTCGGAGCGGGAGCCATGTTCTGCGCCGGATACGGAGCAGCCTGATTCGGCTGCGTGGTCTGGCCCGGTGCAGCCAGCGCCATCGGGGCCGAAGCGCCCGGCATTGCCGCTGCCGATTGCGCAGCCACATTCGGATCTGTGCTGCCCTGCGTAGCCTTCGAGGTCGGCAGCACGCCAGTGATGGCGGCCACCGCAGTCAGGCTGGCGATGATGACAGCCACAGCCGCCGTGGTCATCAGCGGATGCATGCGTCGTGACGACGACGGCACCTGACCCGGCGACGTGCCGCCATATTGTTGACCTTGGTTCGGTTGGATGTTGTTCGTCATCTTCGTTCTCCTGCGGCCCGTGATTGGTTCGTGGTTCGGCCCTTCGATGATCACAGTGTGGTCCATCGCCCGAACGGATGCCGTTTTAATTTGTAAGCATCTGTACTCCAGTTTTTCTATTTAAAATCAATGGCTTGGCAGGATTTGATACACATTGTCAAAGCGGGGCGATGTTACAAATAGCGGGGTGGGCGCGGGATTTGCGCACCTGCGGGGCAACAAAAAACGCCCCCGAAGGAGCGTTTTTTGAGATGGAGGACCGAGTCGATCAGTCTTCGCGGCGCAGGTGCGGGAAAAGGATCACATCGCGGATGTTCGGGCTGTCCGTGAGCAGCATCACCAGGCGGTCGATGCCGATGCCGCAGCCGCCGGTCGGGGGCATGCCGTATTCCAACGCGCGGATGTAGTCGGCGTCATAGAACATGGCTTCTTCGTCGCCGGCGTCCTTCTGCTCGACTTGTTTGCGGAAGCGCTCAGCCTGGTCTTCCGGGTCATTCAGCTCGGAGAAGCCGTTGGCGATCTCGCGGCCGGTGATGAACAGCTCGAAGCGCTCGGTGATGCCGGGAAGCGTGTCGGAGCCGCGTGCCAGCGGCGACACTTCGACCGGATAGTCGATGATGAAGGTCGGCTCCCACAGTTGCGACTCGGCGGTTTCTTCAAACAGCACGAGCTGCAATGTGCCCACGCCGGCGTTCAGGAATTGCGGCGCGTTGGTGTCGATCTTGAACTTCTTCAGCTCGGCGCGCAGGAAGTCGACATCCGCCAGTTGCGCGTCGGTGTACTGCGGCGCGTACTTCTGGATCGCTTGGCAGATGGTCAGGCGATGGAACGGCTTGGCAAGATCCAGCTCGCGGCCCTGGTAGGTGAGCGTGGCGGTGCCCGAGGCGTCGATCGCCGCTTGGCGGATCAGTTGCTCGGTGAAGTCCATCAGCCAGCGGTAGTCCGTGTAGGCTGCGTAGAACTCCATCATCGTGAACTCGGGATTGTGTCGCGGCGACACGCCCTCGTTACGGAAGTTGCGGTTGATCTCGTACACGCGCTCGAAACCGCCGACGATCAGGCGCTTGAGGTACAGCTCCGGCGCAATGCGCAGGAACATCTGCATGTCCAGCGCGTTGTGGTGCGTGATGAAGGGCTTGGCTGCCGCGCCGCCCGGAATCGGATGCAGCATCGGCGTCTCGACTTCCATGAAACCGTTGCCGGCCATGAAGTTGCGCAGCGAGGCCATGGCCTTGGTGCGGGCGCGGAAGGTGTCGCGTGTTTCCTTCGACACGATCAGATCGACGTAGCGCTGGCGGTACTTCTGTTCCTGGTCGGCCAGGCCGTAGTAGTCGCCCGGCAGCGGACGCAGGCTCTTCGAGAGCAGGCGCAGCTCCGTCACAGCCACCGACAGTTCGCCGGTCTTCGTCTTCATCAGCGTGCCGCGCGCAGCCACGATGTCGCCCAGGTCCCACTTCTTGAAGCTGGCGTAGACGTCTTCGCCCACGGCGTCGCGGCTGATGTAGAACTGGATGCGGTCGGTGGCGTCCTGTACGGTGGCAAAGCTGGCCTTGCCCATCACGCGCTTGAGCATCATGCGGCCGGCAACGGCCACCTGCACCGGTTCGGCTTCCAGCGCAGCCTGCTCCAACTCGCGGTACTTGGCTTGCAGATCACCGGCATGGTGCGTCGGGCGGAAATCATTAGGGAACGCGACGCCTTGCTGGCGGATCTCTGCCAGTTTCTCGCGGCGCTCGGCGATGATCTTGTTGTCGTCCTGCGCCGGCACGGCGGCCGTGGTGTTCGATTCGGCCGGGTTGTTCTGTTCGGTCATGATGGTGAGGAGAGGAATGTCGGTTCAGGCGATGTTGCGCAGGTCGTCCAGCTCGGTCGCGCCAAAATCGGGGCGGACGAGGTAGGCGGCGATGCGCGTGGCGGCGTCTTGCGGCGAGACCAGCTCGCCATGCGCGTGCAGATCGCGGAAGCGCTGCACGCCGGCAAAGTCGGCGCCACGGATGGTGCGTTGCATGTCGGTGTCGATCACGCCCGGGGCCAGCGCCACGGCGCGCACGCTGGCGTCGCCATCGGCATTGAGGGCGCGCACGAACATGTCCAGCCCCGCCTTGCCCGTGCAATATGCCGCCCAACCGGTGATCGGCCGGCGCGCCGCGCCTGACGAAATCGCCAGCACGCGGCGCTGCGCGTTCCACTCGGCGGTGCCGCGCAGCAGGGCAGCAGTCAGCGCCATCGGGCCTGCGAGGTTCAGTTGCAGGTGCGGCAGCAGCGTATCGGCACGCAGCGTGTCGATGGTGCCGATCGGCTCGACCGCGCCGGCGTTCAGCACCAGTGTCACGTTGGCAAAAGCGGGCAGGGCGGCAAGCGTCTTGGTCATCCAGGCCTCGGCGGCATGCGCGTCGGACAGGTCGACCTGGTGCCAGTCGAGCGTCACGCCGGCGGCTGCCGCCTGCGCGCGCAATTCGGCGTTATCGCCGCGTGCCACGCAGATGAGGCGGCGACCGGGCTGCATCAGCGCCTGGGCCAGCGCGGCGCCCAGGCCGCGCGAGGCACCGGTCAGGATGAACAGGGACGTGTCAGACATGGCAGTCGCTCTGGTTTGGCTCGGATCAGACGCCCTGCTTCAGGCTGGCCTGGATAAAGGGATCCAGGTCGCCGTCCAGCACCTTCTGCGTGTTGGAGATTTCCACGTTGGTGCGCAGATCCTTGATGCGGCTCTGGTCGAGCACATACGAGCGGATCTGATGGCCCCAGCCCACGTCGGTCTTCGCAGCTTCCTGTGCGTCGGCAGCGGCCTGACGTTTGCGCAGCTCGTGCTCGTACAGGCGCGACTTCAGCATCGTCATCGCTTCAGCACGGTTGCGGTGCTGCGAGCGGTCGTTCTGGCACTGCACGACGATGCCGGTCGGGATGTGCGTAATCCGCACGGCCGAATCCGTCTTGTTGATGTGCTGACCGCCCGCACCCGAAGCGCGATACGTGTCGACACGCAGATCCGCCGGGTTGACCTCGATCTCGATCGAATCATCGACTTCCGGATACACGAAGATCGACGAGAACGACGTGTGGCGGCCACCCGCGGAGTCGAACGGCGACTTGCGCACGAGGCGGTGCACGCCGGTTTCGGTGCGCAGGAAGCCAAACGCGTATTCGCCCTCGACCTTGATCGACGCGCTCTTGATGCCGGCAACGTCACCTTCGGATTCTTCCAGCACTTCGGTCTTGAAGCCCTTGCGCTCGCAGTACTTCAGATACTGGCGCAGCAGCATCGACGCCCAGTCGCACGCTTCGGTGCCGCCGGCGCCGGCCTGGATGTCGATAAAGCAGTTGGCGGCGTCCATCGGGCCGGAGAACATGCGGCGGAATTCCATGTCTTCGACAATGGCGCGCATGCCCGCGGTGTCAGCCTCGATGGCTTCGATGGTGTCGTCGTCGCCCTCTTCGCGGGCCAGCTCGAACAGCTCGGCGCCGCCGGTGAGGTCTTCGTCGAGCTTGGTCAGCGCCAGCACGACGGTTTCAAGCGACTTCTTCTCGCGACCCAGCTCCTGGGCGCGTTTGGGATCGTTCCAGACCTCGGGGTTTTCGAGTTCTTTATCGACTTCAACTAGACGTTCAGATTTGACGTCGTAGTCAAAGATACCTCCGAAGGTCGTCGGCGCGCGACTTCAGGTCGGCCAACGTGTTCTGGATGGCATTGAGGCGTTCTGCTTCCATGGTGCAAAAATCCGGTCGGAAACCGGAAATTATAGCGGAATCAAGGGGTTTCCCGTCCGGTTGGAACTCCAAAACGGCCATTTTCTGGGCTGCGCGCCGGGATTTGTGTGACTGCCGCGGGCGTCCCGCGTGGCTTCAGTTAGCATGACGACCAATCCATATGGCTTTTGGCGCCGTCCGATGATCATCCGCTCGCTGCTCGATACCGATCTGTACAAATTCACGATGATGCAGGTGGTGCTGCATCACTTTCCTGGCGCGCACGTCGAATACCGCTTCAAGTGCCGCAACGCGGGTGTTGATCTGGTGCCATTCATTGACGAGATTCGTGCGGAAATCCGCCATCTCTGCACCCTGCGCTTTACCGATGCGGAACTCGATTACCTGCGCGGGATGCGCTTCATCAAGAGCGATTTCGTCGATTTTCTCGACCTGTTTCATCTCAACGAGAAGTACATCGACGTGCGTCAGGCGCCCAGCAACGATGGGCAGATTGAGATCGTCATCGCGGGGCCGTGGCTGCACACGATCATGTTCGAGGTGCCGGTCCTGGCCATCGTCAACGAGGTGTTCTTCAGCCGCACGCAGACGCACCCGCAGTGGGAGGAGGGCAAACGCCGCCTGACCGACAAGCTGGCATCGCTGAAGCGCCCCGGCCTGGAAGAATGCCGCATTGCCGATTACGGCACCCGCCGTCGCTTCTCGCACACTTGGCACGAACATGTGCTGCTGGAGACGTGTGCGCAGCTCGGCGCCCAGTACGCGGGCACCAGCAACGTCTACTTCGCCATGAAGCACGGCATGACGCCGCTTGGCACCATGGCGCATGAGTACCTGCAAGCCTGTCAGGCACTCGGTCCGCGCCTGCGCGATTCCCAGACCTTTGCGCTGGAAACCTGGGCCAAGGAATATCGCGGCGATCTCGGTATCGCGCTGTCGGATACCTACGGCTTCGACGCCTTCCTGCGCGACTTCGACATGTTTTTCTGCAAGCTCTTCGACGGCGTGCGCCACGATTCCGGCGACCCGTTCGAGTGGGGCGAGCGCATGCTCAAGCATTACGAGGACATGCGTGCCGAGCCGAAGTCCAAGGCGCTGATCTTCTCCGACAGTCTCGACATGCCCAAGGTCATCGGCCTGTATGAGCGTTTCCACGGCCGCTGCAAGCTGGCCTTTGGCGTGGGAACCAACCTGACCAACGACCTGGGCTACACGCCGCTGCAGATCGTCATCAAGATGGTCCGCTGCAACGGCCAACCGGTGGCCAAACTGTCGGATGCGCCGGAGAAGACCATGTGCGACGATCCGGCCTATCTCACGTACCTGAAGCAAGTGTTCGGCGTGCAATAAGGCTCACGCCAGCGCCGAATAAGTTTCAACGGCGTTGGCTGATCGTGCTCGAAGCGGCTCGTATAATCGACCGATCTTTCGGAGCCGCCATGGAATCACAACCGGACACCCCCGTCGACCCGCTCGACACCAGCCGTGCACGCGATGCCATCTTTGGGCGCATCCGCAATGCGCAGCATCGTCCCGAGAAGCCGACACAGGGTGAGCACGACGCCGTGGTGGATTACCTCGCGCGCCATCCCGCCGGCCCGCGCCCGCCAGTGCCCGAGAACCTCGCCGCGCATTTCGCCGAGCAGGCACTGAAGATGGCCTCCACGCTGGATACGGTGGGCGCGCTATCCGACGTGCCGGGCGCTGTGGCCCGCTATCTGTCTGGCTTGAACCTTCAACCGCAGGCGGTGGCTTGGACAACGTTGCAATCGCTTGACTGGGCGGCGGCCGGCATCGGCGTCGAATTCCGTCCGCCCGTGCGTGAAGCAAAAGCCGATCATGAACACAGCGATCTCGTCGGCATTACGGGTTGCTTCTGCGCGATTGCCGAGACGGGCTCCCTGATGCTGCTGTCGGGGCCGGAGAATGTCGCCTCCACGGCGCTGCTGCCCGAGACGCATATCGCCGTGGTGCCGCAGTCGCGCATCGTCGCCAATCTGGAAGACGCCTATGCGCTGATGCGAGCGGAGCGGGGCGAGCTGCCGCGCGCCACCAACGTCATCAGCGGGCCGTCGCGCACGGGTGATATCGAGCAGACTATCGTGCTTGGCGCGCATGGCCCGTACCGCGTGCACGTGATCGTGGTGACGGCTTCCTGAGACAGCGTTCGGGGCTCCTTGCTGCATCAAACCTCTGTGGATGTTTAAGGGGCGACAGACCTCTGGCGTTTACACTGGCGTCTTTGTTTGTGTGGCGCAGTTGCGTTTGCGATGTGCGCCCGCGATTAGGAGAACGCCTACGTGAAACGCCTCTGGCCCCTTGTCTTCCTGTTTGTCTGTGGCCTGGCGCGCGCCGCTGATGTAAGCGGCGCTGAGTTGCATCTGCTGTGGGGTGTGCCGTTTGCGGGCATCCTGCTTTCGATTGCCATTGCACCGCTCGTCGTGCCAAAGCTATGGCACGACCATTACGGCAAGATCGCAGCGGCGTGGGCGTTGGCGCTTCTGGTCCCGTTCGGGATCGTGTTCGGCTCTGACGCGGCCATCGCTTCCGTCAATCACGCAGCCCTTGCTGAATACATTCCCTTCATCGCTCTGATCGCCGCTTTGTACGTTGTTGCAGGTGGCATCTGCATTCGCGGCAATCTGCACGGCACGCCAAAGCTCAATACCGGCTTGATCGCACTTGGCACGGCCCTGGCCAGCATCATGGGGACGACCGGCGCGGCCATGCTGCTGATTCGGCCATTGCTGCGCGCCAACGAAGCACGCCGGCATCGCGCACACGTCGTCGTGTTCTTCATCTTTCTGGTAGCCAATGCCGGTGGAGCGCTTACGCCGCTGGGCGATCCGCCGCTATTCCTCGGCTTCCTGCAGGGCGTTGATTTCTTCTGGACCACGCAACATCTGTGGCGCCAGACGCTCACGATGTGGGTGCTGCTGCTGGCGATCTTCTTCGTCATCGACAGCTACCTCTATCACACGGGCAAGGAAGAGCTGCCCAACATCACCGACGCCACGCCGGACGACGCCGGCCCGGTACGCTTCGAGGGCAACGTCAACTTTGTGCTGCTGGCAGGCATTCTCGGACTCGTACTGATAAGCGGGCTGTGGAAGCCCGGCATCGTCTTCTATGTGATGGGCACCGAGGTGCTGCTGCAGAACGTAGTGCGCGACATCGGGCTGGTGGTGATCGCGCTGCTTTCTCTGTGGCTCACGCCTGGGGGCGCGCGCGCCGGCAACGAGTTCAACTGGGAGCCTATTCTGGAAGTCGCCAAGCTGTTTGCCGGCATCTTCATCACGATCGGGCCGGTGATCGCCATGCTCAAGGCTGGCGTGGACGGTCCTTTCGCGGGCATCGTCCATCTCGTCAACGACAGCGCGGGCCAGCCGAACAACGCAATGTACTTCTGGGCGACGGGGTTGCTGTCGTCGTTCCTCGACAATGCGCCGACGTATCTCGTGTTCTTCAACACCGCAGGCGGCGACGCGCGCATGCTGATGAGCGAGGGCGCCTCCACGCTGGCCGCCATTTCCGCTGCGGCCGTGTTCATGGGCGCCAACACTTACATTGGCAACGCGCCCAACCTGATGGTCAAGGCCATCGCCGAAAGCCGTGGCCTGCAGATGCCGAGCTTCTTTGGCTACATGTTGTGGTCTGTGTGCATTCTCGTGCCGATTTTCGTTCTGATGACCTTCGTCTTCTTCCGCTAACCGAACGTGTGCTGAACGTATGAAACCCGGAATCCTTGTCACCCGCGCGATGTTTCCCGAAGTGCTCGAGCGCTTGCGCGAGACCTTCGATGTGATCGACAACCAGGCGGACGTCGCTTATCCGCCCGAAGCGCTGGCGGAGCGTTTGCAGGGTCGCGTGGGCCTGCTGTCCAACGCCGCCGACACCATCAACGCCGATCTGATCCGCCGCGTGCCGACCCTGCGCGCGGTGTGCAACATGGCCGTCGGCTACAACAACTTTGACCTCGCGGCGATGACGCGCGCCGGCATCCTGGCCACCAACACGCCCGATATCCTGACCGAGACCACCGCCGACTTCGGTTGGGCCTTGCTCATGGCCGCCGCTCGCCGTGTGTCCGAATCCGAACGCTGGCTACGTGAGGGGCATTGGAAGCGCTGGACTTACGACGCCTTCCTTGGCGCCGAGGTGTACGGCAGCACGCTGGGCATTCTTGGCATGGGCCGTATCGGCCAGGCGCTGGCGCGGCGTGCGAGCGGCTTCTCGATGCGTGTGATCTATCACAACCGCAGCCGGCTCTCGCCGGAAGTCGAACAGGAGACGCGCGCCACGTACGTCAGCAAGGATGTGCTGCTGAAGCAGGCGGATCACCTCGTGCTGGTGCTGCCGTATTCCAAGGAAAGCCACCACGCCATCGGCGCCGCAGAGCTGGCACAGATGAAGCCGACCGCTACGCTGGTCAACCTCGCGCGCGGCGGCATCGTGGATGACGCAGCGTTGGCGCAGGCGCTGGCGGACAAACGCATCTTCGCGGCCGGCCTGGATGTGTACGAGGGCGAGCCGAAGGTGCATCCGGCGTTGCTGGAGGCCGAGCACGTGGCGCTCACACCGCACATTGCCAGTGCCACCTTGGGCACGCGCCTGGGTATGGCCAACCTGGCGGCCGATAACCTGATCGCTGCGCTGGGCTTCGGCCCGCACGCCGGGCAGCCGCCCAACTTGTTGAACCCGGATGCGCTCGCGCAGCGCGCGTCCTCCTGATCGAAAACTGATATGGATTGGCTGGCTTTACTGACCTTGCTGGGCATAGCCGTGGTGGCTGTGCTATGCGTGTTGATCTGGCGTGGCGTGTCTCGCCCGGCGGAAAACGATGCGTCGCCGATGCTCGCGGCACTGCGCGATGAACTCATCCGCGGCAACGAACGCATCGAGCGAGAACTGCGCGGCGAAATCGCTGAGACGGCCCGCATCGGCCGCAGCGACGTCGCACAGCAACTGGGGCAGTTCCAGCAGGTGCTGGCGACACAGCTCACCAGCGTCGCCACGCTGCAGAACAACCAGATCGACACGTTTGCGCAGCAGCTCACCAAGCTGACTGAGACGAACACGCAGCAGCTCGAAGCCGTGCGCCAAAACCTGCAGCAGCAAGCCCAGCAGGCACGCGAGGAGCAGGGTAACGCGCTCCGCCGCTTTGGCGAGACGATGCAGCAGCAGCTCTCCCAATTGGGTGAGGGCAACGAACGCCGCCTGGCTGAGGTGCGCGCCACGCTGGAACAGAAGCTCAAGGACATCGAGGCGAACAACGCGACCAAGCTCGACGAGATGCGCCGCACCGTCGACGAAAAGCTGCACGCCACGCTGGAGCAGCGCCTGGGCGAATCGTTCAAGCTGGTGTCGGATCGGCTGGAACAGGTGCATCGCGGCCTGGGCGAAATGCAGGCGCTGGCCCAGGGCGTGGGCGACCTGAAGAAGGTGCTGACCAACGTGAAGACGCGCGGCACCTGGGGCGAAGTTCAGCTTGAGATGCTGCTGGAGCAGATGCTCACGCCCGAGCAGTACGGCAAGAACGTCGAGACCGTGCACGGTACTGGTGCGCGCGTGGAATTCGCCATCCGCCTGCCCGGCAAGACCGATGCCGATCACGATGCAACGGTCTGGCTGCCGATCGACGCCAAGTTCCCGAAAGAGCAGTACGAACGCTTGCTCGACGCGCAGGAACGGGCCGATGCCGACGCCGCTGCCACCGCTAGCCGCGAACTGGAAGTCGCGGTGCGCAAAGAGGCGCAGACCATCCACGAGAAGTACATCGCGCCGCCGGCCACGACCGACTTCGCCATCCTCTTCCTGCCGACCGAGGGCCTCTATGCAGAAGTGCTGCGCCGTCCGGGCCTGACGGACGAGTTGCAGCGCAAGTTCCGCGTGACGGTGGCAGGCCCGACCACGCTTACGGCTATCCTCAACAGCCTGCAGATGGGTTTCCGAACACTGGCGCTGGAAAAGCGCTCCAGCGAAGTCTGGCAAGTGCTCGGCGCCGTGAAGAGCGAGTTCGGAAAGTTTGGCGATGTGCTGGCCGCGACCAAGAAAACGCTGGAGCGGGCCGTCAGCAACATCGAGCAGGCCGAGGTGCGGACGCGCCAGATGAACCGCAAGCTCAAGGCGGTGGAGGCGCTGCCGAGCGATTCCGCGCAGAGCGTGCTGGGGCTGGAAACCGCCGTGCCGCAGGACGACGAAACCGAGGCCGAGTAAAGCCGGGTCGAACAGAACGTCGGCATCAGCAAAAGAAAAGGGGCGGATATTTCCGCCCCTTCTTCTTGAACCGCGCAGAAGCGATCAGGCTTCTTCCGGCACGTCGCGCAGCAGGATCTCGATACCGCCAAAGCGCTCGGCTACCCAGTTGTAGGCGTGGCAGGCGAGCCACAGCGCACCAAAACCCACCAGAGCATTGAGGATCAGGCCGCTGAGCACGACAATCGTCGGCAGTTCACCGTAGCGGACGAAGCCGACGAAGAAAAACAGCCCTACGACCGGCAGCGAGAAACAGAGATACACCAGCACCAGCGCGCGTGCGGTGTGGGCCGGGTGAAGATACGCAATCTCCTTGGTCATCATGGCAGTGCTCAAGCTCAAATCCGAAACAATCAAACTGGCGCAGAGTGTAGCGAATCGACCGATGCGCCGATACCCGCAGCCAGCAGGTGACGCAAAAAACCGACAGCATGCGGTGTTGCAGCCGGCACAAGAGCCGCCGTCGCCACGCCACTCAGACGAGGCCGTCGAATAGCAATACCTGCACAGCGTCACCGGCGTTGACCTGGCCTTGTTCGTGGGCGAGCACGACGAAACAATTTGCTTCGCTCATGGAACGCAGGACGCCCGAACCTTGCTGGCCGGTCAGGCGGACTTCAAGCTGGCCGCGAGCATTCAGGGCGGCGATTGCGCGCTGGTATTCCGTGCGCCCGGGGCGCTTGCGGATTGGGGTAGCGCTCACGGCCGGCACCAGTGGTGCGCCGGCGTCGGTGGCGCCCATCATGCGCAGCAGCGCGCCGCGTACGAAGTGATAGAACGTCACCATCACCGCCACCGGGTTGCCCGGCAAGCCAAAGAGGAACGCGCTGCGGCCATTTGACGCGATGCGCCCGAACGCCATCGGCCGGCCCGGGCGCATGGCGATCTTCCAGAACGTCACGTCGCCGAGCTTGGCCATCATCTGTTTGGTGAAGTCCGCTTCGCCGACGGAGACACCGCCCGAAGTGATGATCGCATCGGCGTTTTCGGCGGCGGTGCGGAAGGCGGCTTCCAGCGCCGCCGGGTCGTCGCGCACGACGCCCATGTCGAGCAGTTCCACGCCCAGGCGCGAGAGCATGCCGTGCAGCGTGTAGCGGTTGGAGTCGTACACGCAGCCGGCGTCGAGCGGCTCACCAATGGAGCGCAGCTCGTCGCCGGTGGAGAAGAACGCCACGCGCAGCTTGCGGCGCACAGACACTTCGGCGATGCCGAGGGATGCGAGCAGGCCAATATCGGCGGGGCGCAGCGTACGGCCGGCGGACAGCGCGGCACTGCCTCGCGCAAGGTCTTCACCACGCAGACGACGGTTGTCGCCGGCGCGCACGGCATCGCGAGCAAAGCGGACGGTCTCAGCATCGCCTTGCGTGAATTCCTGCGGGATGACCGTATCGCAGCCTGCCGGCATGACGGCACCGGTCATCACGCGCACGGCTTCACCTGCGCTGGGCGCACCATCAAAGGCGACACCCGCGTACGCCGTACCGATCACGCGCAAGGAGACTTCGCCTGTCTCGCCTGCAAGTTCCGCGCTGGCAAAGGCAAAGCCGTCCATCGCCGAGTTATCGTGCGAAGGCACATCGATGGACGACAGCACGTCTTCGGCCAGCACGCGATCAAGCGCGCTGCGGATGGGCACGCGGGCCACGCCGCTCACGGGCTGCACGAAGTCGCGCATGATGGCTTGCGCTTGCGCGACGGGCAGGGCGTTCGGATCGTAATCGGACAGGCACGAAACGACAGAGGCGAGGGTGGTCATGGCGTCGATGAGGGATCGGATGGCGTTGGCGCTCTAGCGGCGCTCCGCCAGATGGTGCAGCTCTTCCAGCGTATTGATGTTGGCGAAGGCGGTGCTGTCGTCAAACAACACGTCCACCGTCGCGTGGCGCGCGGCCCAGGTTTCGATCTTGCGGCCGCCGCCTTGCAGATAGGCGATCAGGTCATCGGCCAGCAGGGCATCGATCAGACAGAATACCGGCTGCACTTGCCGACGCAGTTGACCTTGCGCATCCGGCTCCATCGTCACCGGCATGGCGATGCGCGCGTTGGCCTCCTCCATTGCCTGCGAGAGCTTGGCCGCGAGGTCGGTCGGCACGAAGGGCGAATCGCAAGGCGCGGTCAGAAGGTAGCGCGTCTGGCATTGCTCCAGCCCGGCCAGGATGCCCGCCAAGGGGCCGGCAAAGTCCGGCACCGAATCCGCCACCACCGGCACGCCAAACGATTCATACGCGGCGAGGTTGCGATTGGCGTTGATCAGAATATGGCCGACCTGCGGCGACAGGCGCATCAGCGTGTGCATCGCCATTGGCGCGCCGCGAAATGTCTGGAGGCCCTTGTCGACGCCGCCCATGCGGCTGCCCCGGCCGCCGGCCAGGATCAGGCCGGTGATGTCGGATGTTGGAATCATGTCGTTGAATGCTGGCGGGTTCAGCCGCCGATGTAGGACATTTCGATGCGCCGGCCGGCCGGATGGGCCTCGCCGCTGGCACGCAACTCGGAGTAGCGGTCGGCGCGGCCTTGCCAGACCGTGCGGATCGCGTTGGAGAGTTCGAGATCGGTCGCGCCGCTGCGCAATAGGGCGCGCAGGTCGAAACCTTCTGTGGCGAACAGGCAGAGATATAGCTTGCCTTCGGTCGACAGCCGGGCGCGCGTGCACTCGTGGCAGAACGCCTGCGTCACGCTGGAAATCACGCCGATTTCGCCTGTGCCATCGACGTAGCGCCAGCGCTCGGCGGTCTCGCCGCTGTAGTTGGCCGACACGGGTTCAATCGCAAACTCCGCCGAGAGCCGCTTGATGACCTCCGCTGAGGGCACGACAGAACGCATTTCCCAGTGATTGGTCGTGCCCACGTCCATGTATTCGATAAAGCGGACGATGATGCCGCTGCCACGGAAGTGACGCGCCATCGGCACGATTTGGTCATCGTTGTCGCCTTTCTTGACGACCATGTTGACCTTGATCGGTGCCAGTCCGACCTTGTGCGCCACTTCGATGCCATGCAGCACTTCGCCCACCGCAAAGTCGACGTCGTTCATGCGGCGGAAAGTCGCATCGTCGATGCCGTCAAGGCTGACGGTTACGCGGCTGAGGCCCGCGTCCTTGAGCGACTGCGCCTTGCGTGCAAGCAAGGCGCCGTTTGTGGTGAGCGTCAGGTCCAGCGGCTTGCCTTCGGCCGTGGTCAGGCGCGCGAGCATCTCGACCAGGCGTTCGATGTCCTTGCGCAGCAGCGGCTCGCCGCCGGTCAGGCGGATCTTCTCGACGCCGTGCTCGATAAACAACCGCGCCATGCGCTCGATCTCTTCGAACGACAGCAGCTCGGAATGTCGCAGGAAGCGGTAATCCTTGTCGAACACGTCCTTCGGCATGCAGTAGACGCAGCGGAAGTTGCAGCGGTCCGTCACCGAGATGCGCAGATCGTGCAGCCGGCGGCCGCGCGTGTCCGTCAGCGTGCCCTCTGCGGGGACGAGCACATTGGGGACATTAGGCACCGTGGCGCGATGGTGCTGGCCATCACGCAGATCGTAGAGGGGGATGACGGTTTCGGTCATGGTGTGGTGCGGTGCGTCAATCCGCGAAGCGGGACTGTTGCATCCGATACAACTTCGAGTGTAGCGCAGCCCCCGTTCCGCGCGGGCGGTGGGGTTTCATACTCGATATATCGCGCACAGGAAAAAGGGCGGCCGAAGCCGCCCTCAAGTATTTGCCCCGGCGGTTACCCGCCGGTGTGCTGCTTACTGCTGGTCTGCACCACCCGCCGGGCGGTTGGTTTCGACCAAAACCATCGGGCCGTGCTGGACCGGCGGCAGCGGCTTGCGCTCGCGCGGCACACGCGGTGCCGTAACGGTGCGCGCAGCTTCTTCCTGCGAGGCACGCAGCTTCTGATCGTCAGTGTGGACCCATGTCATGCCAGCGTTGTCCAGCACGCTCTGCAGCGTCTCGATCGGCAACGGTGAAGCCTTGGCGATCGTGCTGACCGGAGCCGGCACCGGAGCCGGCACTTCGGCGAAGGCCGTCACGATGGCCTCTTGAGGCGCTTGCACTTCTGCGGCAGGCGCTACGGTAGCGGTTGCAAGGGCAGGCTCCGCGGGCTGCACTTGCGGCAGGGCCGATACAGGTGCGACAGCTTCCGGAGCATGCACCGGTTCGTGTACCACCGGAGCCGGGTTCTCAACAGGTGCGAACGACGTCGTCTGCACGGGTTCCGTCACGGTCGCGGGCAGCACCGGCTCGGCATGCATTTCGGCGACGGCTTCGTCTGCGTGTTCAGCGCCTTCGTTTTCACCTTCACCTTCACCTTCACCTTCACCTTCACCTTCACCTTCACTTTCTGCACGGACGCCTTCCGCACCCTCGCGGTCACGACGATAGCGGTTGCGGCCACGGCGGCCACGACGGCGGCGCTCTTCACCTTCACCGTTGCCTTCCACGCCAGGAGTCACGCCTTCGCCCACGACGCCTTCTGCCGGCGCAGCGGTGTCGAGCAGCGGTTGCGGCACTTGCGATGCGGCGGTCGGGTCGATTAGGGCTTCGGCGGCCACGGCTGCGGCTTCCTTGGCTTGTTGGTCGCGCTCGCTGCGGCTTTCGCGCGGCTCGCGGTTTTCACGTGGCTCGCGCGGCTCACGACCCTCACGGGCTTCACGCGGCTGGCGTTCGCGGCGTTCCTGATTGCGCTCGCGGCGGCCTTGGCCCTGGTTCTGGCCCTCGCCGCGCACTTCCTGCCCTTGCTGCGGCTGACGAGCTTCAGCCGTCTCGCGAACAGCGCCTTCGACCTGGGCCGGCTGGCGGTTGCGATCGCGGTTGCCGCGCTGACCGTCACGCTGGCCGTCACGTTGACCTTCGCGCTGGCCTTGTTGCTGACCTTCGCGGACTTCGTTGCGCTCGCGGCCCTGGCGGTTGCCATCACGGCCGTTTTGGCCTTGACCTTGGCGCTCGCCACGTTCGCCGCGCTGGCCACGGCCACCACGGTCCTGACGATTGCCACGGCCTTGGCGGTTGCCTTCTTCAGCACGTTGCTTCGGTGTTTCGACGGGCGCAGCCACCACCGGCTCGGCCGGCTTGGCGCCAAACAGCGATTTCAGCCACGAAACGAAACCACCCTGGGCGGGCACCGGAGCCGGCGCCTGCGGTGCTGGAGCGGCTTCAGTACGAGCCGGACGCTCAGCGCGCGGCACCGACACGGGTGCCGGTTGGTCCGGCGTGATGCCCTTGACAGCGGCTTCCTGGCGCGGCTTTGCAGCTTCCTTACGGGTGCTGTAGGCGGTGTCGGCTTCCAGTTCCTTAGCGGCCTCTTCGGCCATCTTGTAGCTGGCCTTGTCGTCGTCCAGACGCGGATCGTCGTGGCGCAGGCGCTCCAGCTTGTAGTGCGGCGTCTCCAGATGCTTGTTCGGGATCAACAGCACGTTGACCTTGAAGCGCGTCTCGATCAGGTTGATATCCGGGCGCTTCTCGTTGAGCAGGAACGCAGCCACCTCCACCGGCACTTGGCAGTGGATCGCGGCGGTGTTTTCCTTCATCGCCTCTTCCTGGATGATGCGCAGCACCTGCAGGGCAGAGGATTCAGTATCGCGAATGTGGCCCGTGCCGTTACAGCGCGGGCAAGTGACGTGCGAGCCTTCCGACAGCGACGGACGCAGGCGCTGGCGCGACAGCTCCATCAGGCCGAAGCGGCTGATCTTGCCCATCTGCACGCGGGCGCGATCGTGGCGCAGCGCGTCTTTCAGGCGGGTTTCCACGTCCTTCTGGGCCTTGCTCGACTCCATGTCGATGAAGTCGATCACGATCAGACCGCCCAAGTCACGCAGGCGGAGCTGGCGAGCGATTTCGTCGGCAGCCTCAAGGTTGGTGCGTGCGGCGGTTTCTTCGATATCGGCGCCTTTGGTGGCGCGTGCCGAGTTCACGTCAATGGCGACGAGCGCCTCGGTGTGGTCGATCACAATGGCGCCGCCCGACGGCAGCATCACCATGCGCGAGTACGCCGATTCAATCTGGTGTTCGATCTGGAAGCGCGAGAACAGGGGAACGTCGTCGCGGTACTTCTTCACCCGATTCATGTTGTCGGGCATTACCACGCTCATGAAAGCGCGGGCCTGATCGTAGATATCGTCCGTATCGATCAGGATTTCGCCGATATCTGGCTGGAAGTAATCGCGAATCGCGCGGATCACCAAGCTGGATTCGAGATAGATCAGCAGCGGGGCCTTATTGTCGACGGCGGCACCATCAACGGCCTTCCACAGCTGCATCAGGTAGTTCAGGTCCCACTGAAGCTCTTCGGCCGATCGGCCGATACCGGCGGTGCGGGCGATGATGCTCATGCCGTCCGGCACTTCCAGCTGCGCCATCGTCTCGCGCAGTTCCTGGCGGTCTTCTCCCTCGATGCGGCGCGACACGCCACCGCCCCGCGGGTTGTTCGGCATCAGCACGAGATAGCGGCCGGCCAGCGAAATGAACGTGGTCAGAGCAGCGCCCTTGTTGCCGCGCTCTTCCTTTTCAACCTGGACGATCAGCTCCTGGCCTTCAGACAGGGCGTCCTGGATGCGCGCGCCGCGCACGTCCACACCGTCCTTGAAATAGGCGCGGGCGACTTCCTTGAAGGGGAGAAAACCGTGCCGCTCTTCGCCGTAGTTGACGAAGCACGCTTCCAGCGACGGTTCGATGCGGGTGATGACACCCTTGTAGATATTGCCTTTGCGCTGTTCGCGCCCGGCGGTTTCGATGTCGATGTCGATCAGTTTCTGACCATCGACAATGGCGACGCGCAATTCTTCTTGCTGCGTCGCATTGAACAACATGCGTTTCATTGCAACCTCACTCCAATGCCGTGCAAGCACGGCGCTTCATGGAGCACGCAAAGGCGGAGCGGGTGGTCAACGAATTGCCGAGGTGTCTGCCAACAAAAAAGGCGCGACGGGGCACGGGTGAAAGAAATGAGGGCATTCCACGCGTCGTCATGGATGGCAGGGCGGAGTCCGCGGACGCGGTTGGCGTCCAGTTGCGCGTCCTGTCACTCGTGCCACGGGCCTGATGCATTCGCAGGCGGGCCGGCGGCGGCGAGTCGCGTGAAGCGACCACAAAGAGCGAATTGACGGACGGCTTGTCCGGACGAAACCCGCGGCGGGGCAAATCGGGCGGCGTGCTGCTTTTTGGAGTTTTGCCGCCGGACCGCCATGGCAACGCGGTAACCGGATGTTCAGCCGGCCGGCACCAGTCTGGTGCGGCAAGGGCTTCTTTCACCAAGCGGGCGCCGTATGGATGACCATGTGGCGCCCGCCTTTGAATTCTGTTCTACCAGCTGCTCGTTCTACGCTGGCCGACCTTGCCGACGTGATCTTTGGTTCACGTCCTGCGCGATGGGACAGCGGTGCGTGCTGCTTTCGTGCCGATTAGTCGGCCACGTGATTAGCTTTGTAACACAAGTGGGCGAGAGATCGGCGCGTTCCGGACCGAAACGGTGGCTGTGTACAATACCTGTTGTTTCGTTCCGACCGGCTGTTGCTGGCGCTTAAACGACTGTCCAGCGAGAAAATTATATTGAAAATGAATGAGTTACGCCATCCATTTGATGGCCGCATTCAACAGGCCGGACGTGGCACACTCGGCGACGCACTCGACGGCAAGTCGGTCGCCTATGTTGAAATCGGCGAGGACGCCGAAGGGCAGCGCATCGATAATTTCTTGATGCGCGTGGCCAAGGGCGTGCCCAAAAGCCATATCTACCGCATCCTGCGTTCCGGCGAGGTGCGGGTTAACAAGGGTCGCATCAATGCGGAATACCGCTTGAAACTCGGCGACCTGGTTCGTATTCCGCCGCTGCGGATCGCCCAGCAGGTAGAAGCCGCGCGCCCGGTGCCGGCGGCAGAATTCACGATCCTTCACGAAGATACGCATCTGTTGGTGATCGATAAGCCCGCCGGGGTGGCTGTACACGGCGGCTCCGGGGTCGCGTTCGGGGTGATCGAGCAATTGCGCCAGTCGCGCCCGGAAGCGAAGTTTCTGGAGTTGGTACACCGCCTCGATCGTGAAACGTCGGGTGTTCTGCTGCTCGCCAAAAAACGCTCTGCGCTGGTAGCGCTGCATGAGCAGATCCGTGAGGGTCAGTTGGACAAGCGGTACTTTGCGGCTGTGAAAGGCGTCTGGCCGCACAAGCGTCAACACATCAAATCGCCACTGCACAAATACACCACGCCGGAAGGCGAGCGCCGGGTGCGTGTACAGGCGGATGGGCAAGCGTCGCACACGATCTTCAACAAGGTGGGGGTTTTTGGCCCGTACACATTGCTGGAGGCCGAGCTGAAGACCGGGCGTACGCACCAGATACGTGTGCATCTCGCGCACGCCGGTTTTCCGATCCTGGGTGACGACAAGTACGGCGATTTCGCCTTGAACAAGGCTCTATCCCGTGCGAATGCTTCGCCGCGGCTGGCGCGGATGTTCTTGCATGCGCATCGCCTGCAGCTGACGCATCCGCAAAGCGGTGAAATCGTCACGTTCAATGCGCCGTTGCCCGCCGAGTGTGCCGATTTCCTAAACGCTTTCCAGGGCCCCGATTCCGATGCCGCAGCAGCGCTTTGATCTGATCGTCTTCGATTGGGATGGCACGTTGATGGATTCGACGTCGGCCATTACCCGGTCGATCCAGCTTGCATGCCGGGATCTTGACCTCCCGGTGCCCGACGATACACGGGCGAGCCACGTGATCGGACTGGGCCTGCGGGATGCCCTCGAATATGCTGTGCCGACCCTCGATCCTGCCGACTACGGCAAGCTGGCTGACCGATATCGCTTCCATTACCTCAGCCGCGACGCGCAGCTCGTGTTGTTTCCGGGTGTGCGTGAGATGCTGGAGGCATTGCGCCGCCAGAATTATCTGCTTGCCGTGGCGACGGGCAAATCCCGCGTTGGCCTGCAACGTGCGATGGAAGCGACGAATCTGACGGGCGTCTTCGACAACACGCGCTGCGCCGATGAGACATTCTCCAAGCCGCACCCCGCGATGCTGCTCGAGCTCACGCGCGATCTCGGCATGGAGGTCGAGCGCACGGTGATGATTGGCGACACTACGCACGATCTGCAGATGGCGGCCAATGCGGGCGCCGCCGGCGTAGCCGTCACATACGGCGCGCATCCTGCCGATGTGCTGGATTCGCTTACGCCACTGTATAGCGCCAAGTCGGTTCCCGATTTACACAATTGGCTGACGCAACATGCCTGATATGGCTGAGCAAATTCGTGTGTGCGAGGGCGCCGCGCTGGAAGATGGCGGCCTGGGGGTCCGGTTTCAGGTGGAGGTGCGCGGGCGGCTCGTCAGCGCGTTTGTCGTCCGTTACGCGGGCGGCGTCCACGGTTATTTGAACCAGTGTGCGCATGTGCCGATGGAAATGGATTGGCAGGAAGGCCAGTTTTTTGAAAGTTCGGGCCTGTATCTGATGTGTGCAACGCATGGCGCCATTTACGAGCCGGATACTGGCCGGTGCGTCGGCGGCCCTTGCCGGGGCTCGCATTTGTCCAAGCTTGAGGTTGCTGAGCGCGACGGCGCAGTCTGGTGGCAGCCGGATGCGCTATTTCGGGCGCCCGTGCCCGCGCCGGTGCCAACACCTTCTGCCTAGCAGCGCAGTTTTTCTTCTCGACCGTTTTTCTCCTTGTCTATGACCGACTCGATTCCGCCGAAAGGGCCCGACGACGCCCCCAACGAGGGTGCAGGCAAATCAGAAGCGCTGGAAGTCACCCAGCACGCTGATCATCCGCTTGAAGCCGAATTGCGGAACCCGGCTGCCGGTAAGCCCGCATCGGCATCTGCGCCGGCAGCATCCGCGCAGGCCGGCGGCTGGGAGCGAGAGGTGCTGGAAAAAGTATTGATGGCAACCGTCCGTGAGCAGCGCGCCGCGCGCCGCTGGCGCATCTTTTTCCGCTTCGTGACACTGGGCCTGATCGGGGTGCTTATTTACGCGTTCGCCAGTCTGGAAGGCGAGACCGTCAGCACGGGCCGCCACACGGCGGTTGTCACGCTCGACGGCGAAATTGCGGCCAATACAAACGCCAGCGCCGAGAACATCAACGCCTCGTTGCAAGCCGCGTTTGCGGACGACAACACCGTCGGTGTGATCCTGAAGATCAATTCGCCGGGCGGCTCGCCGGTGCAGGCGGGCATGATCAACGATGAAATCCGCCGTCTTCGCGCCAAGTACAAAAAGATTCCGCTGTACGTTGTGGTCGAAGAGATGTGCGCGTCAGGCGGTTATTACGTGGCCGCAGCTGCCGACAAAATCTACGTCGACAAGGCCAGCATCGTCGGCTCGATCGGCGTGCTGATGGACGGCTTCGGCTTTACTGGTCTGATGGACAAGGTGGGCGTGGAGCGCCGCCTGCTCACGGCCGGTTCGAACAAGGGGATGCTCGACCCGTTCTCGCCCGTGTCGCCCCAGCAGAAGCAGTATGCGCAGGAGATGCTCGATCAGGTGCACCAGCAGTTCATCGATGTGGTGAAGCAGGGGCGAGGCAACCGTCTGAAGGACGATCCGATGCTGTTCACGGGCCTGTTTTGGACGGGCGCCAAGGCCGTGGATCTTGGTCTGGCCGACGCGATCGGCAGCTCGGATTTCGTCGCTCGCAGCGTCATCAAGGCTCCGGACGTGGTCGACTACACCGTCAAGGAAAACTTCGCCTCGCGCGTGGCACGCAAGCTCGGCACGGCCATGGGCGCGGGCGCTGTGAAGGCGCTGGCCTCTACGGGCCAGCTCAAGCTGCTGATGAAGGAGTAGAAGAGGGAAGAGGCGCGCTACCGCGCCAGCAGCGAGAAGATTGCCGGCCGCTTGTGCAGGTTCATGTGGTCGGCGCGCCAGTCGCTCACCGGCAGTGTGACGACCTGCTCGTCGGGCAGCGTCAGGTCCACTGCAATCGATAGCAGCGTACTCGGCGCGCAGCCAGCCTGAATGGCCTCGAGCAACGCGCCGTTCCGGTATGGCGTTTCGATAAACACCTGTGTTTGGCCCGCTGAGCGTGAAAGCTGCTCCAGCGCGCGCAGCTTGGTCTTACGCTCCGCGGCGTCGACCGGCAGATAGCCGTTAAACGCAAAGCTCTGGCCGTTCAAGCCAGACGCCATCACCGCCAGCAGGATCGAACTCGGCCCCACCAGTGGCTTTACGCGCACGCCGCGTCGGTGCGCGAGACGCACGAGATTCGCGCCGGGATCGGCCACCGCCGGCACGCCGGCTTCCGACATCAGCCCCGCGTCCTGGCCGGCAACCACCGGCGCCAGCAGCGCTTCCAGCTCCGATTCGGGCGTTTTGACGTTCAGCTCGCGGATGGTGATTTCCTGCAGTGGGCGCGCCAGCGGCGTGGTCTCGGCCAGCTTCTTCAGTAGCGCGCGTGCGGTCTTGGCATGCTCCGCGACGAAGTAATCGAGTCGCGCGGTGACCTGCTGCACGCCGGCCGGAATCACGTCAGGGAGCGGGTCAGCCGCATCGCGCGAGCCCAGCGTATTTGGAATGAGGTAAAGCGTACCGGCCATGGTTCAGGCGAAGAGCGGGTAGTGAACGTTGCGCAGCATGCTGGTCAGGGCGATCAGCGGCAGGCCAACCAGCGCGGTCGGGTCGGACGACTCCACGCGTTCAAGCAAGGCGATGCCCAGACCTTCCGATTTGGCGCTTCCTGCAACGTCGTACGGGTGTTCCAGATGCAAGTAGGCGTCCAATTCCTCATCGGAAAGATCGCGGAAGGTCGCCAGCGTGCGGATGTCCTCGCTCTGGTGCTGCCCGGTCCGGCCGTCGTACAGGCACAACGCTGAATGGAATGTGACGGTGCGTCCTCGCATCCAGTGCAGTTGCGCCAGTGCGCGGGCATGGTCGCCGGGTTTGCCGACCTGCTTGCCGTCCAGTGTGGCGACCTGATCGGAGCCGATGACCAGCGCGCCGGGATGGCCCGCTGCGACCTTCTCCGCCTTTTGCCGGGCGAGGCGCAGAGCGGTCCGGTCGGGCGACTCGTCCGGAGCGGGGGTCTCGTCAATGTTCGGTACCACGATCTCAAACGGCAGGCGCAAGCGTTCGAGCAATTCCCGCCGATATGGCGAGCTGGAGGCAAGAATTAGCGGCGGACGCGATGCAGAAGTCATAAGTGCTTGAAGATGCAGTGGATTTTGAGCAAAACCTTTTGACGCCAGAGGTTTCTGCCCGCTATAATCCCGCGTTTCGCGGTTTGGCCGCGCAGTGTCGCAAACCGGGCGCCCAGGCGCAAGGTGTCGGGCGCTGCAGGGCGGTCGATCCGGTTCGCGCACCAACAGCAACGCGTTTAGCAGGTTCGATTCGTGGATTTTCGTGCATTCGATCTTTTCGCGTTCATTCGCGCAGGCGAGCCGGCAAGTGGCGCGGTCCATCTGACCGACATGCCTCGCCTGCTTGCTGAGCAAGCGGCCGATGCTCCGGCTGACGCCAACGCGCAGTTCCGTTGGCAGCTGCAGGGTCTGGTGCGCGAGGAAGCCACCGCCGGTCAGTTGCCGCGCCAGCGGCTCTTCGTGGATCTGGAAGTGGAGGGTGCGGTCTGGCTGCAATGCCAGCGATGCCTCAAAGCGTACGAGCAACCTCTGCCGGTGCGCATGCGCCTGGAGGTCATGCGCTCGGAAGCCGAGGCCGATGCCGCTCCGCTGGATGACGATGAGGCCGATGTCATCGTCGGCTCGCGCAACTTTGATCTGATCACGCAGATCGAAGATGAGCTGTTGCTGGCGTTGCCGGTGTCGCCGCGTCATGCAGCCTGTCCGGATGAGGTATTGCCGGAGGAGGCTGAAGCTGAAAAGAAGCCGTCGCCGTTCGCGGTGCTGGCCAACCTGAAGACCAAACATTAGGCGTGCGCGAGTATTGCGCGCGCTGATGGCAGTACGTTTCACACGCCTACCGGAATGGCTACGCTCCGGCTCCGTGTGATGTGATAAAATTGATCAAATTGCTTAGGAGTCAGTCATGGCTGTTCAACAAAACAAGAAGTCGCCGTCCAAGCGCGGCATGCATCGTTCGCACGATTTCCTGACGGTGGCCCCGGTCGCTGTCGAGCCGACCACCGGCGAAGTGCACCTGCGTCACCACGTGAGCCCGAACGGCTACTACCGTGGCCGCAAGGTTGTGAAGACCAAGAACGACTGATGCGATTTGCCAGTTTTCTGGCAAGCGTGTTGGGCTGGTCTGAACGCACAGGTTCATGATGCAAGCGAAAAAGCGGCAAGCCAATTTGCCGCTTTTTTGTTGAGCGAAATTCGGCAATGCGTGTACGGGTTTGTGTACCATACGCGCGCCAACGGCCGGAGCCGCACATGAAACCGCAACTCAGACTCGCATGACCATCAAGCTTGCCATCGACTGCATGGGTGGTGATCACGGCGTTGGCGTGACAATCCCTGCAGCGATTCATTTTCTCGCCGCACACGAAGACGTCGAAATGCTGCTCGTCGGGCAGCCCGATGCCATTGCGACGCAGCTTAAGCGGCTTCACGCTACCGCGAACCCGCGCGTCCACATCGTTCCCGCCTCCGAGGTGGTGTCGATGGACGATCCGGTCGAGGTTGCGCTGCGCAAGAAGAAAGATTCTTCGATGCGCGTGGCCATCAATCAGCTCAAGGAAGGCGTCGCTCAGGCGTGCGTTTCCGCTGGTAATACCGGCGCATTGATGGCGGTGTCGCGTTACGTTCTCAAGACGCTGGACGGCATTGATCGCCCAGCCATCGCCACCGCGATCCCGAATGAGAAAGGTGCCGGCACCACCGTGCTGGATCTTGGCGCCAATGCCGACTGCGAGCCCGAGCACCTGCTGCAGTTCGCGCAGATGGCCTCGGCGATGGTGTCGGTGGTTGAGCAGAAGCCTCGTCCGACGGTTGGGCTGCTGAACATCGGCGAAGAAGTCATCAAGGGCAACGAGGTCGTCAAGCAGGCGGGTGAGTTGCTGCGTGCCTCCGATCTCAACTTCTTCGGCAACGTTGAAGGCAACGACATCTTTAAGGGCACGACCGACATCGTTGTCTGTGATGGCTTTGTCGGTAACGTAGCGCTCAAGAGCACCGAAGGCTTGGCCAAGATGATCGGTGAGATGCTGCGCCAGGAATTCGGCCGCTCGTTGTTCACGAAGCTGCTCGCCGTCGTGGCGCTGCCAGTGTTGACGCGTTTCAAACGGCGCGTGGACCATCGGCGCTACAATGGCGCCGCGCTGCTCGGCCTGCGTGGTCTGGTCATCAAGAGCCACGGCTCGGCCGATGCCTACGCGTTCGAATGGGCCATCAAACGTGCCTACGACGCTGCGGCTAACGGCGTGATCGCCCGCATTGCGCAGGCGTTCGAATCGCACCATGACGCAGCGGGCGCTGCGCCGGTCTCCACTTCCACTCCGGCTGCCGACGCTGCTTGAACGCGTCGCTCCCGAGTCAGATTTCACCCCACCGCACATGACACGTTTCGCAAGGATCATCGGTACGGGCAGCTACCTGCCGCCCAAGCGGGTTACCAATGACGAACTGGCGGCCCAATTGGCCGAGAAGGGTATTGAGACGAGCGACGAATGGATCGTCTCGCGCAGCGGCATCCGGGCGCGTCATTTCGCCGAGCCTGATGTTACGTGCAGCGACCTCGCAGTGAAGGCGGCTGAGCGCGCTATCGAAGCTGCCGGCATCGATCGCTCCGAACTCGACCTGATCCTGGTGGCGACCTCCACGCCGGATTTCGTGTTCCCGAGCACGGCTTGCTTGGTGCAGCAAAAGCTCGGCATCACCAACGGGTGCCCCGCGTTCGACGTACAGGCCGTGTGTTCCGGCTTCGTCTACGCGCTGGCGACCGCCGACAAATTTATCCGCTCGGGTGCGTACCGCAACGTGCTCGTGATCGGTTCGGAAGTTTTCTCGCGCATCATCGATTTCAGCGACCGCACCACTTGTGTGTTGTTTGGCGATGGCGCTGGTGCCGTGGTGCTGCAGGCTTCTGACGAGCCGGGCATCCTGTCGACTGCGCTGCATGCTGACGGCAGCCACGCCAACATCCTGTGCGTGCCGGGCAACGTGGCCGCAGGGGCAATTCAGGGTAGCGCCTTCCTGTACATGGATGGTCAAGCCGTCTTCAAGCTGGCCGTCACGGTGCTCGACAAGGTTGCCCGTGAAGCGCTGGCGGCCGCGGAGCTCGAAGCCTCGCAAGTCGACTGGTTGATCCCGCACCAGGCGAACATCCGCATCATGCAGGGCACGACCAAGAAGCTGGGCCTCTCGAACGAGCGCCTGATCGTGACCGTCGACGAGCATGGCAACACGTCGGCTGCCTCGATTCCCTTGGCGCTCGATGTTGCTGTGCGCGATGGCCGCATCCAGCGCGGTCAGCACGTGATGCTCGAAGGCGTAGGTGGCGGCTTTACCTGGGGCGCCGCGCTGCTGCGCTTCTGATCGACGAATTTCCAGAACGAACAATACGAGCCATGACATTCGCTTTCGTCTTCCCCGGCCAGGGTTCGCAATCGGTCGGCATGCTCAATGCGTTTGCCGATCATCCGGCCGTGGCGGCCACGCTGGCCGAGGCGTCCGACGCGCTGGGCCAGGACATCGGCAAGCTGATTGCCGAAGGCCCGGCTGAAGAGCTGAATCTGACGACCAACACGCAACCCGTCATGCTGACAGCAGCTGTTGCTGTCTATCGCGCATGGCAGGCTGCCGGCGGCCCGACGCCGACCGTCGTGGCCGGCCATAGCCTCGGCGAGTATTCGGCGCTGGTCGCCGCAGGTGCCATCGCGTTCAAAGACGCTGTACCGCTGGTGCGTTTCCGCGCCAAGGCGATGCAGGAAGCCGTACCGGTGGGCGAGGGCGGCATGGCCGCGATCCTCGGCCTGTCGGACGATGACGTACGCGCCGCATGCGCCGAAGCTTCGGTCGCGGGTGTGGTCGAAGCCGTGAACTTCAACGCGCCGGCCCAGGTGGTGATCGCCGGTGCCAAGGCGGCTGTCGAGAAGGCTTGCGAAATCGCCAAGGCCAAGGGTGCCAAGCGCGCGCTGCCGCTGCCGGTGTCGGCACCGTTCCACTCGTCGCTGCTCAAGCCGGCGTCGGATCGTCTGCGCGAGTATCTCGCCAACGTGACGGTCAATGCCCCGGTGATCCCCGTTATCAATAACGTTGACGTGGCTGTGGTGAGCGACCCGGCTGCCATCAAGGATGCGCTCGTGCGCCAGGCTGCGTCGCCGGTGCGCTGGGTCGAGACGGTCCAGAAGATGAAGGCCGACGGCATTACCCGCGTGGTCGAGTGCGGCCCGGGCAAGGTGCTGGCGGGTCTGGTCAAACGTATCGATGGTGAGATCGTTGGCGACGCGATCTTCGATCCGGCGTCGCTAGAAGCCGTGCTGGGCCAACTCAAATAATCAACGGGATTCGTATGACCCAAGCATTGAACAATCAGGTTGCTCTCGTTACCGGTGCTTCGCGCGGCATCGGCCGTGCCATTGCGCTGGAACTAGCGCGCCAAGGTGCGACGGTGATCGGTACGGCCACCTCGGAAGCCGGCGCGCAAGCCATCACCGCGTACTTTGCCGAGGCCGGCGTGAGGGGCTCGGGTGTGGTGCTCAACGTGAATGACGCCGCGCGCTGCGAGGCGGTCATCGACGAAACCATCAAGACGCACGGTGGCCTGAACATTCTCGTCAACAATGCAGGTATCACGCAGGACAACCTGGCGATGCGCATGAAGGACGACGAATGGGTGTCGGTCATCGATACGAACCTCTCCGCCGTGTTCCGCCTGTCGCGCGCCGTGTTGCGCCCGATGATGAAGGCGCGCGGTGGCCGCATCATCAACATCACCTCGGTCGTGGGCTCCGTCGGCAACCCGGGTCAGGCGAACTACGCCGCGGCCAAGGCCGGCGTGGAAGGCATGGCTCGCGCGCTGGCGCGTGAGATCGGTAGCCGGAACATCACGGTCAACTGCATTGCACCGGGCTTTATCGATACCGACATGACCAAGGTCCTGTCGGAAGAGCAACATACCGCGCTGAAGGCGCAAATTCCGTTGGGCCGCCTCGGTGCGCCTGAGGACATCGCCAGCGCGGTTGCCTTCCTGGCGTCACCGGCGGCGGGCTACATTACGGGCTCGACGCTGCACGTCAACGGCGGCATGTACATGGGATAAGGAAGCCGTCCCGGCGGCGGCTGCGCGGGCTTTGCACATGTGCAGAATCCTGCGCGATCGCTGATTTAACTGGCTTTTAGCATCATGTTGGGCGCAATTTTTGCATGGATTCCCGCGCGGTTTTTCACCGCGCAAACCTGCTAGAATGCGCGCACTTTTTGTCGAATACTTCCCTGGAGGGTTAAATGGACAACATCGACGCACGCGTTAAGAAGATCGTTGCTGAGCAACTCGGCGTGGCCGAGGCAGACATCAAGAACGAATCGTCGTTCGTGAACGATCTGGGCGCGGATTCGCTCGATACGGTTGAGCTGGTGATGGCTCTGGAAGACGAGTTCGGTATGGAAATTCCGGACGAAGAAGCCGAGAAAATCACCACGGTGCAGCAAGCCATCGATTACGCGACCGCCCACGTCAAGGCGTAAGCGTCAATCGATCTCTTGACATCGCGGGCCACAGAAAGGGCGGTTGTCCGGCTTGACCGGGTGGCGCGTTTTCTGTGGCCTTTGTCGCTGATACAGAGTTGCAGGAAAGCATAGTGAGCCGTCGTCGCGTAGTAGTAACCGGCCTGGGGCTGGTCTCTCCGGTAGGGAACTCGGTCGCCGAGGGGTGGGCCAATCTGGTCGCCGGCAAGTCCGGGATCGCCACCATCACCAAATTCGATCCGTCGAACCTGGCCGTGCATTTCGCTGGCGAGGTGAAGGGTTTCAACGCCGAGGATTACATCCCGGCGAAGGAAGCCCGCAACATGGATACCTTCATCCATTACGGCATCGCTGCCGGCGTGCAAGCGCTGAAGGACAGCGGGCTGGAAGTCACCGAAGCCAATGCAGAGCGCATCGGTGTACTGGTCGGTTCCGGTATCGGCGGTCTGCCGATGATCGAAGATACGCACCAGACCTACGTCGATCGCGGGCCGCGCCGGATTTCGCCGTTCTTTGTGCCGGGTTCGATCATCAACATGATCTCCGGCCATCTAAGCATCATGTTCGGCTTGAAAGGCCCGAACTTGGCAGCCGTCACGGCTTGCACGACTGGTCTGCACAGCATTGGTCTGGCTGCGCGCCTGATCCAGGCGGGCGATGCCGACGCGATGGTTGCGGGCGGTGCTGAATCGACCGTGTCGCCGCTGGGCATCGGTGGCTTTGCCGCCGCCCGCGCACTGTCCACGCGCAACGAGGATCCGGCCACCGCGTCGCGCCCCTGGGACAAGGACCGCGATGGCTTCGTCCTGGGCGAAGGTGCGGGCGTGATGGTGCTGGAAGAGTACGAGTCGGCCAAGGCGCGCGGCGCCAGGATCTACGCGGAAGTCGCAGGCTTCGGCATGAGCGGCGACGCATTCCACATGACGGCGCCGAACATGGACGGCCCGCGTCGTTGCATGCTCAACGCGCTGCGCGATGCCGGCATGAACGCAGATCAGATCCAGTACCTGAATGCGCACGGCACCTCCACGCCACTGGGCGACAAGAACGAGTCCGAAGCCATCAAGGCGGCTTTTGGCGATCATGCCAGCAAGGTCGTCGTGAACTCCACCAAGTCCATGACCGGCCACTTGTTGGGCGGCGCGGGCGGTCTGGAGTCGGTGTTCACGGTGCTGGCGCTGCACAATCAGGTGTCGCCGCCGACCATCAACATCTTCAACCAGGATCCCGAGTGCGATCTCGATTACTGCGCCAACACCGCGCGTGACATGAAGATCGACGTGGCCGTGAAGAACAACTTCGGCTTCGGCGGGACGAACGGTACGCTGGTGTTTAAGCGCCCGTAAGGCAGAGCGGCACGTAGCCTCACGGCGCGTGCTGCTTCGTTCTTGCCTTGGTTGTCCAGCACATTGTTTTTCCGGCGCTGTATCGGCGGTTGTGCGCGATCAGCCGATTCGGCATTGTCGCCCTTGTCTGCGCCGTTGTGTTCTGGGCGATCAAAACGTGGGGTGCCATGTTGCCGTCGGTGACTTGGGGCATCATCAGCGGGTTGACGATGGTTGCCTGCCTTCCTTTGATGGTGAACCGTTCGCCGCTTGCTATGGAACTGATGTGGCGCGCTCGTCTCAAAGAAGACGGAGAGCCCGGCCAAGCCGCGTGGCAGGTCCGATTGAAAGCACCAGAAGCTGTCCAAAATGCGGCTCTGTTATGGTCATGGGCGCTCGGTGAGCGCGTCTTGGTCCTGGGGGTCGCGCGGCGTGGGTGGTGTCCACAGATTTTTGTGCTGATGCCGCCGTGGTTTTCCGCCGGGACGCTACGTCGTATGCGAAGTCTGTTGCGCTTGGGGCCTCCGCGAGTGGTTTCCCAGGTGTCCGGTGTGTCGTAGGTAAAATACAACGTTTCCAAGTCACAAAAATTCAAGGCGATACACTGCAGGTGAAGAATCCGTGAGCGAACGCGAAGCCGACCAGATCCTCGTCGAGCGCGTCCAGCAAGGCGACAAGCGAGCGTTTGAACTGCTGGTGGTCAAGTATCACCGGAAGATCATCCGGCTCGTCTCGCGCCTGATCCGTGACCCGGCCGAAGTCGAGGATGTGGCACAGGATGCCTTTATCAAGGCCTACCGTGCGTTGCCCCAATTTCGGGGGGAATCCGCGTTCTATACGTGGCTGTATCGCATCGCCGTCAACACGGCCAAGAATTACCTGGCGACTCAGGGGCGGCGCCCGGAATCGTCCAGCGACATCGACACCGAAGAGGCTGAAACTTTTGCCGACGGTGAGCTACTAAGGGATATCAATACGCCGGACTCCATGCTGCACACCAAGCAGGTGGCCGAAACGGTCAACCGTGCAATGGAAGCGCTGCCCGAAGAATTGCGTACCGCAATCACGCTCCGGGAGATCGAGGGTCTGAGCTATGAGGAAATCGCTGAAGCGATGGAATGCCCGATCGGCACGGTCCGGTCCCGCATCTTCCGGGCGCGCGAGGCGATTGCCGAGAAATTGCGCCCCCTGCTGGGAACAGTGGAGGGCAAACGGTGGTAGCCAGCCGATATGACAAGCCGGCGGCCGCATGCGGCTGCAAACGGTGAAACCTCGGGAAGTCTTCTCTCGGATCGTTGATTGGACGTTGGAGTTTTTGGGGTCGGGAAATGGGTCAGGCTCAATTGCAAACGGCAGAAGCGGAGTTCGCACAACGCATCTCTGCCTTGATGGACGGTGAAGTCGCAGCGCACGAGGTGTCGTCTGCCGTGGAAGTCGCCAAGGATGGCGAGGGCGCAGCACATTGGCGCGAATATCAACTGATCGGCGACGTGCTCCGGTCGGAAGATCTGCTGAACACGCGTTCCTCTGAAGATTTCCTCAGCCGGTTCTCGGCCAAGCTCGACGCCGAGCCTCACTTGCTGGTGCCGGCAGTAGCGCAGCGTGCGAAAACCCAAGAGAGGCACCGCTTCCTGGTCAGTCCTGCTTGGGTCCGCCGGATCGTGCCTACGACCGCCGTGGCGGCGGCGGTGGCAGCTGTTAGCTGGGTTGTCGTGCCGCAACTGCGCGGTCCTGCCGATGGCGCTGACGGCTCCCCAGCATTGGTCGCCAAAGCGACGCAAGGTGCTGGCGCGCAGGCGCTGACCGTGGCGGCAACTGACAATACGCCGATGATCCGCGATGCCCGTCTGGACGAATACCTGAGTGCCCACCGGCAATCAGCGACCAACGGCATGGTGGTTCCCTATCTGCGTGCAGTGGCCAATGGGGTGGCGAACACCCAGGACTCCAATCAGGAATAATGCGGGCATCCATGTCGAAGGTGTGGCACCCCGTTGCCGGGGCAGGCGCCCGCAAGCTGCAGGCCGTTCGTCGGTCGGTTTTTCTCCTTCTGTGTGTTTCGGCGCTGGCAACAGCCGCCCAGCCGCAGCCCGATCCGATGCCGCGCAAGGAGGCCGCCTCCTGGCTGGCCAAAATCCATCGCGCAGCGCTTAAGCAGAACTATGTCGGTACGCTCACCTATCAGCGTGGCACCGGCATGCACTCCACCCGCATCCAGCATTACGCTGATCTCTTCAACAACGAATACGAGCGCGTCGAGGCGCTGGACGGCAAGCAGCGCGAAATGCTGCGCCAGAATGACGTCGTCCGGAACCTGATTTACGACGTCAAACTCGTTGTGACGGAGAAGCAGGAGCACAAGGACAGCTTCCCCGCACTGCTCGCCACCACCAATGGCGATGTGCTTGATCAGTACGACATGCGCCACCTGCCGACCGAGCGCGTCGCGGGCATGGATTGTGAAGTCTTCCAACTCGATCCGAAGGACGGCTACCGTTATGCCTACCGAATCTGGGCGGAGCGCAACAGTGGTTTGTTGATGCGCGCCCAGACTATCGGTGAAGACGGCAAGGTGCTTGAGCAGGTTGCCTTTTCGCAAGTAGAGTTGGGTGTGCCGTCGGAAAAGCAGAAGATCGTCACTGCGCTCAAGAACCTGAACGGCTGGAATCAGTACGAGATTGTGACCCAGCCGACTAACCTGGCCGAGCAAGGCTGGACGATCGGCAACCCTGTCAAGGGCTTCCAGAAGATCCGTGAGGTGCGCCGTCCGCTGGGCGACATTGCGCCAGCCGGCAAGAACAGTTCCGGTTTCGAGGTCCAGCAGGTCGTGTTTAGCGACGGGTTGGCAGGGCTGTCGCTCTTTATCGAGCCGGTATCGGAAAAGCGCACGCGCCGCGAAGGCTTCATCTCACAAGGCGCTACGCATGTGATGGTGCGACGTGTTGCCGATTTCTGGCTGACGGTCGTGGGCGAAGTCCCGTTTGCTACCATCAAGCAGTTTGGCGCAGCAGTCGACTACAAGCCGGTGTCCGCCAACGCGGCCAACAAGCCGGCCAGCGCGCCGTAATAGCCACAAGCCGGCATCTATCTTGGGTGCGCGACGTGGTCGCGCAGTGCCAATTCTCTATCTGTTCTTGTTCCGGGGAGCTTTCATGCGTACCGCTCGATCCGTTCACGCCTTGCGTCTGCTGTGCGTTGCCGCCGCTGTGGCGGTTGGGAGCGCGCTGGCGCCGGCCCACGCACAGAACGCCACGGGTAGCGTGGCCACGGGCACGTATGGTTTGCCTGATTTTGCCGATCTGGTCGAGAAGGTGAGCCCCGCTGTCGTCAACATCCGCACGACCGAAAAGGTCCGTATGCAGCAGGGTGGTCCGAACGATGACGACATGGCCGAGTTCTTCCGCCGCTTCTTCGGTGTACCGATGCCGGGCATGCCGGGGCAGGGCCAGAAGCGCCGCAACGCGCCGCCGCAACAGGAAGAGGAGCAGAGCCGCGGTGTCGGTTCCGGCTTCATCATTTCAGGCGACGGCTACATCCTGACCAACGCGCATGTGGTGGAAGGCGCGGAAACCATCTATGTCACGCTGATCGACAAGCGCGAGTACAAGGCCAAGCTGATCGGCCTGGACAAGCGTACCGACGTTGCGCTCGTCAAGGTCGAGGCGAGTGCTCTGCCTAGCCTGAAGCTCGGCGATTCTGACAAGGTGCGCGTAGGCGAGTGGGTGCTCGCAATCGGTTCCCCGTTTGGGCTGGACAATACGGTGACTGCAGGCATTGTGTCGGCCAAGGGGCGCGATACGGGCGACTACCTGCCGTTCATCCAATCCGACGTAGCCGTCAACCCCGGCAACTCGGGCGGCCCGTTGATCAACCTGCGCGGCGAGGTGATCGGCATCAACAACCAGATCTACAGCCAAAGCGGCGGCTACATGGGCATCTCGTTCTCGATTCCGATCGACGAGGCGATGCGTGTGGCTGAGCAGTTGAAGGCGACGGGGCGCGTGACACGCGGCCGCATCGGTGTGGCAATCGACAACGTGCCGAAGGATGCAGCGGAGTCGCTGGGTCTGGGCCGTGCGCGTGGCGCCTATGTTGGCAATGTCGAATCGGGCGGTCCGGCGGACAAGGCCGGCATCGAGGCCGGTGACATCGTCTTGAAGTACAACGGCCGCGATGTCGAGAGGGCGGGTGACCTGCAGCGCCAAGTCGGCGAAACCAAGCCGGGGGCGCGCGCTACCGTGCAGGTCTGGCGCAAGGGCGCAACGCGCGATCTGACCGTGACGGTCGCCGAGTTGCAGGCCGACACCAAGGTGGCGCAGCGCGCCAAGGGCGCGCAGCCTGATAACAGCCAGCAGGGTCCGGGCAAGCCGAATGCGCTGGGGCTGGTGGTGGCTGACTTGTCTGACGGCGCGCGTCGCGAGTTCAAGACCAAGAGTGGCGTTGAAGTGCAGGTCTCTGAAGGGCCGGCGGCGCGCGTCGGCATTCGACCGGGTGATCTCATTCTGCGCGTGGGCGATACCGACGTCTCCAACGCCAAGCAGTTCAACGAGGTGGTCGCCAAGCTCGACAAAAACCGCATGGTTGCCGTGTTTGTACGCCGTGGCGATGCGACCCAGGTGGTGACACTGCGCCCGAGCGCGGCCCGTTCGGGTAGCGGCCAGTGATCGAGCTGACGCTCTACGGACGCACGTACTGCCACTTGTGCGACGACATGAAGAACGCGCTGGAGCCGCTCCGGCGCGGTTTTTCTTTTGTGCTGCACGAAGTGGACGTCGACAGCGATCCGGCGCTGGAAGCGCGGTTTGACGAGTTGGTGCCCGTACTGATGACCGGGGGCCCGGCAGCCTCGCCCCAAGACGTGCGGGAGTTGTGTCACTACTTTCTCGATGTGCCTGCCGTGCAGGCATGGCTTGCAGCGCAGACGGCGCGCGCGCCTGACACAGCGCCCCTGCCGCAAAAAGAGGCGCGGGAAGCCCCCTGAAATCCGGTAAAATCGCCTGTTAGCGCCGATTTTTGCATTGCACGATTTCTGTGTCGCAAGTTCGGCTTGGAATCCAATACCTCCCGCCAGCGCAGCCAATGTGCGCCGGCCATGCCGGAACCGCCTCGCGCTCCCGGCAGACGCGCCCGGGATGGGCGCTTTTCGACGCATTCGATGGACAATATCCGCAATTTCTCGATCATCGCCCACATCGACCACGGCAAATCGACGCTGGCCGATCGCATCATCCAGTTGTGTGGCGGGCTCTCCGACCGCGAGATGGAAGCCCAAGTACTGGACTCGATGGACATCGAGAAGGAACGCGGCATTACCATCAAGGCGCAGACCGCCGCGTTGTCCTACAAAGCACGGGACGGCAAGGTCTATAACCTCAACCTGATCGACACCCCGGGACACGTCGACTTCAGCTACGAAGTCAGTCGCTCGCTATCCGCGTGCGAAGGTGCTCTGCTGGTGGTCGATGCTTCCCAAGGCGTGGAGGCGCAAACCGTTGCCAACTGTTACACCGCCATCGAGCTGGGTGTGGAAGTGGTGCCGGTGCTCAACAAAATCGACTTGCCTGCGGCCGATCCGGACAACGCGATCCAGGAAATCGAAGACGTGATCGGCATCGACGCGACAGACGCGACGCGCTGCTCCGCCAAGACCGGCGTAGGCGTGGCCGACGTACTGGAAGCGCTGATTGCCAAGGTGCCAGCGCCCAAGGGTGACCCGGCCGCGCCGCTGCAAGCGCTCATTATCGACTCGTGGTTCGACAACTATGTCGGTGTGGTGATGCTGGTGCGCGTGGTGAACGGCACGCTGCGCGCCAAAGATAAAATCCTGCTGATGGCAACCGGTGCGCAGCACTTGGTGGAACAGGTGGGCGTGTTCTCGCCGAAGTCGGTGCCGCGCGAATCGCTGTCCGCGGGGCAGGTGGGCTTTGTCATCGCCGGCATCAAGGAACTGAAGGCCGCCAAGGTGGGTGACACCATCACCCACGTTGCACCGCGCAAGGCCGAGGCGCCGCTGCCGGGCTTCAAGGAAGTCAAGCCGCAGGTGTTTGCCGGCCTGTATCCGGTGGAAGCCAACCAGTACGAAGCGCTGCGTGAATCGCTGGAAAAGCTCAAGCTCAACGACGCCTCGCTGCAGTACGAGCCGGAAGTGTCGCAGGCGCTGGGCTTCGGCTTCCGCTGTGGCTTCCTTGGTCTGTTGCACATGGAGATCGTGCAGGAGCGCCTGGAGCGCGAATTCGACATGGATCTGATCACCACCGCGCCGACGGTGGTCTATCAGGTGCAACTGCGCGACGGCACGATGATGCAGGTGGAAAACCCCGCCAAGATGCCCGCGGACCCGAGCAAGATCGAGGCGATTCTCGAACCGATCGTCACGGTCAATCTGTACATGCCGCAGGATTACGTGGGCGCCGTGATTACGTTGTGCGAGCAGAAGCGCGGCTCACAGATCAACATGAGCTACCACGGCCGCCAAGTTCAGCTGACGTATGAGATCCCGATGGGCGAGATCGTGCTGGACTTCTTCGACCGGCTGAAATCCGTTTCGCGCGGTTATGCGTCGATGGATTACGAGTTCAAGGAGTACCGCGTGTCGGACGTGGTCAAGGTCGACATCCTGATCAACGGCGACAAGGTCGATGCGCTGTCCATCATCGTCCACCGTTCAAACAGTACGTACCGTGGCCGTGAAGTGGCCGCCAAGATGCGCGAGATCATTCCGCGCCAGATGTACGACGTGGCAATCCAGGCAGCCATTGGCGCCAATGTGATCGCTCGCGAAAACGTCAAGGCGCTGCGCAAAAACGTGCTGGCCAAGTGCTATGGCGGTGATATCTCGCGCAAGAAGAAGCTTCTCGAAAAGCAGAAAGAGGGCAAGAAGCGCATGAAGCAGGTTGGTACCGTTGAAATTCCGCAAGAGGCCTTCCTGGCCATCCTGCGCGTCGAAGAAAAATAATCCAGACATCGCTCGGACGATCTCTCATCCATGAACTTCGCCCTGATTCTGTTTGTTCTCGTCGTCCTCACCGGTATTGCGTGGGTGGCTGACAAGCTCGTGTTCCAGCGCCAGCGTCAGGCGGCTGCGGCCGCGGCACTGGCTGAATTCGACGCGCGTGCGCAGGCGCAAGCGCAGTACGGCGGCGGTGGCGACATCGGTGCCGCGCGTCTGCAACTGGCTGAAGACAAGCTGCGCCAGCCCTGGTGGCTGGAGTACACGGCCAGTTTCTTCCCGGTCATCGCCGCAGTGTTCCTGCTGCGCTCGTTCGTGATCGAGCCGTTCAAGATTCCGTCGGGCTCGATGATTCCCACGCTGCAGATCGGTGATTTCATCCTCGTCAACAAGTACACGTATGGCATTCGTTTGCCCATCGTGAACAAGAAGATCGTCGAGTTGAATCAGCCGCAACGCGGCGACGTGATGGTCTTTCGCTATCCGAAAGACGAGTCGATGGACTACATCAAGCGCGTGATCGGCGTGCCCGGCGACGTGGTGAAGTACGACAACAAGCGCCTGACCGTGAATGGCCAACCGGCCACCTACGCACCGCAGTCCGATTACCTCGATGGCGAGCGCTTGACGTACTCGAAGCAGTATCAGGAGACGTTCGGCAACGTCACGCACAACATCCTGAACGACGCCGACCGCCCCGCTTATGTCTCCGGTCCGGACGATTTTCCGTTCCGCGAAAACTGCACTTACAATCAGACGGGTTTCACCTGCAAGGTACCTGCAGGTCACTATTTCATGATGGGCGATAATCGCGACAACAGTGCGGACTCCCGTTACTGGGGTTTCGTGCCGGACAAGAACATCGTCGGGAAAGCGTTCTTCATCTGGATGAACCTGGGTGACCTGAAGCGGATCGGTGCTTTCCATTGATCCGGTAAGTGATGCAAAAATCTCTTATTGAAACTCGGCAATTGCACAACGGGGGAAATGCAATGCGGATTCGTCAGGCCGGTCTGAAACGCCCGTCGCGCGGGATTACGATGTTCGGCATCCTGATCGGCATCATTGTGCTGATCACGTTTGTGCTGCCGGCTATTCGGTCCGTCCCAAGCCTGATGGAATATCAAGCCATCACGCGCGCCGTGAAGCAGGCGCGTGAACGTGCAAGCACGCGCGAAGAAGTGGCCAACGCCTTTGACAAGCAAGCCGCGATCGACGACATCACGTCGATCAAGGGTGAAGATCTGGAAGTGCTGGATGGCAGTGGTTCCATCCAGGCAGTGCGTTTCTCCTATAAGCGAGATATCCCGTTGTATGGCCCCATCGGTCTGGTGATCACCTATTCGGGGACCCAGCGTTGACATGAGTTTGGATGCACTACAGCAACGTCTTGGCTACCGCTTCAGCAAACCGGAGTTGCTGCAGCAGGCGCTCACCCATCGCAGCCACAGCGCGATGCACAACGAGCGCCTGGAATTTCTTGGCGATTCAATCCTGAATTGCGCCGTCGCCGACATGCTCTACGGCATGTTCGGCAAGTTGGATGAGGGCGATCTCTCGCGCGTGCGGGCCAATCTGGTCAAGCAGCAGGCGCTGTACGAGATTGCGCAGATGTTGCTGTTGCCCGATGCCCTACGTTTGGGCGAAGGTGAATTGAAGAGCGGTGGTTTCCGCCGGCCTTCGATCCTGGCTGATGCGCTCGAAGCGATTTTCGGGGCGGTGTTCCTCGACGGCGGCTTCGATGCTGCCCGCACCCTGATCCGCAAACTCTATATCCCGATCCTTGAACAGGTCGACCCGCGCACGCTCGGCAAGGACGCCAAGACGCTGTTGCAGGAGTACCTCCAAGGTCACAAGATTGCGTTGCCGCTGTACACGGTGGTTGCTACCCACGGCGCGGCGCATAATCAGCAGTTCGAGGTCGAGTGCTCGATCCCGAAGCTGGAGATTCGCGTCTCTGGCAGCGGGGCATCGCGGCGCGCGGCCGAGCAATCGGCGGCCAAGCTGGCCCTGGATGAAGCGCATCGCCTAGTGCCGCAGCTCGTCAAGCGCAGCCGCGCCGAGCGCACCGGCAAGACGCGCAAGCAGGCTACGCCGCCCGATCCGCAGTTGTCTCTCAGGTTGAAGGAATGATCAGATAAATGAGCGACACCCCATTGCAACCTCCGCAGCCAGAATCTGGTGTGCCGGAGGGGTTCCGCTGCGGCATGGTCGCCATTGTTGGGCGGCCGAACGTCGGCAAATCCACGCTGATGAATGCCCTGGTGGGCCAGAAAGTCAGCATCACATCGCGCAAGGCGCAGACCACGCGCCACCGCATCACTGGCATTCAGACGACCGATGACGCCCAGTTCGTCTTCGTCGATACGCCGGGCTTTCAGACACGCCACGCCACGGCGCTGAACCGCTCGCTGAACCGCGCAGTCACCTCCACGCTTACGTCGGTGGATGCCGTGTTGTTCGTGGTTGAAGCGGGCCGCTATGGCCAGGACGACGAGAAGGTGCTCTCGCTGCTGCCGCGCGAGACGCCCGTGATCCTGATTGTCAACAAGGTCGATCGGCTCGACGCGTACACGCGCGCCGAGATGGTCGCCGTGTTCCTGCAGGACATGGCACAGGTGTTTCCGTTTGCCGAAATCGTGCCGATGTCGGCCAAGAACCGCGACGACATCGACCGCTTGCTCGGCATCGTGCGCCCGTACCTGCCGGAAGGCGAACCGATGTACGACCCGGAAGCGCTGACCGATCGCAGCGAGCGCTTCCTGGCCGCAGAAATTGTTCGCGAGAAGGTCTTCCGCTGGACTGGCGACGAATTGCCGTATTCCAGCACCGTCATCGTCGACAAATTCGAGACCGAAGGCCGCCTGCGCCGCGTATTCGTGACCATCTTGGTTGACCGCGACGCGCACAAGGCGATGATCATTGGCGCGAAGGGTGCCAAGCTCAAGCAGATCTCCACTGAAGCCCGCATGGACATGGAAAAACTGTTCGACGGCAAGGTGTATCTGGAGGTCTGGATCAAGGTCAAGAGCGGTTGGGCCGACAACGAAGCCGGCCTGCGCGCCTACGGCTACGAGTAACCACTCAGCCGGGCCACTCTACACACGCTCGATGGCGGGACGATCCGATCCGATTCCGGACGAGGCCGCGGAATGGCTCGCCGAGGAAAGCGTAGCCGGCGCCGCGCCGCGCAAGAGCTTTCCTGCCGGGCGTTCCGAAACACGCGTTGCTGCGCAGCCGGCCTTCGTGCTGCACAGTTATCCGTATCGGGAAACCAGCCTCATCATCGACGTATTCACGCCGGACTATGGGCGCATGGCGCTGGTCGCCAAGGGGGCGAAGCGACCGCATTCGGCCCTGCGCGCGGTGCTGCAGACATTTCAGCCGCTGTCGCTTTCCTGGAGCGGGCGAGGTGATGTGCGCACGCTGACCCGTGCCGAGTGGGTCGGCGGCATGCTGCCGTTGGGCGGGGAGGGGCTGCTATCCGGTTTCTATCTGAACGAACTGCTCGTCAAGTTCGTCGCCCGCGAAGACGGCCACCCGGTACTGTTCTCACACTACGTCGAAACGCTCAACAAGCTTGCTCATGGTGAACCCGCGGCCTTCACGCTACGCGCGTTCGAACGTGTGCTGCTACGTGAGACTGGCTTCGCTGCACGGCTCGACCGCTGCATCGACGGTGAGCCGGTGCAAGCCGACGCCGAATATGTCTATCACCCGGAGCGCGGCATCCGACGGACGCTGCCGAGCGATCCATCGTCCTGGCCTGTTTTGCGGGGCCAGACGCTGATCGACATGGAACATGACGATTACGCGTCACGCCCAACGACCGCGCAGCAAAGCCGCAGCCTGATGCGTTTCCTGCTGCATTATCATTTGCACGGCACGCCGCTTTCGACGCGCCAGATCCTGATCGACTTGCAGAAACTATGATCTTTCATGCCTCGCCGGGAATCATCGACCTGGGCATCAACATCGACCACGTCGCCACGCTGCGCAACGCGCGCGGTACCACTTACCCGGACCCGATCGCCGCGGCGCTGTTGGCTGAAGAAGCCGGCGCCGACCTCATCACCCTGCATCTGCGCGAAGATCGTCGCCACATCAAGGACGCCGACGTACGCGCGCTGCGGCCGCAACTGCGCACGCGCATGAACCTGGAGTGCGCCGTCACGCAGGAGATGCTCGACATCGCGTGCGACATCGGCCCGCAGGATGTCTGCCTCGTGCCCGAGCGCCGCCAGGAAGTCACCACCGAAGGCGGCTTGGACGTGGTGGGTGGTTTCGCCAAGGTGCAAGCCGCTTGCAAGCAACTGGCCGATGCGGGCATCCGCGTGTCGCTGTTCATCGATCCGGATGCGGCACAGATCGAGGCGGCGGCCGCTGCCGGCGCGCCCATCATCGAATTACACACGGGCCGCTATGCCGAAGCTACGGACGACGCCGAGCTCCGGGCAGAGCTCGTTCGCATCGAAACCGCGGTGGAAGAAGGTATCCGCTGGGGCGTGCGCGTGAACGCAGGCCACGGCCTCCACTACACGAACGTGCAGCCGATTGCGGCCATCGCTGGCATTCACGAACTCAACATCGGCCACGCCGTCGTTGCGCACGCGGTGTTTGCCGGTTGGCAGAACGCGGTGCGCGAGATGAAGGCGATCATGGTCGCGGCGCGGCTGTCGTCCACCACGCCGGCGGCCGCACACCCGGGCGTGCCCGTATGAACGAACGCGCCGCCGCCGCGGCGTCCGGTGCGATTTACGGCATCGGCACCGACATCATCCAGATCGAGCGCGTCGAAGGCGTGATGCAGCGGACTAACGGCCGCTTTGCCGAAAAGGTGCTCGGGCCCGATGAGCTGCGTGTCTACCATGCCCGGAAGGCGCGCTCCGAGCGGCGTGGCCTTGCGTTCCTTGCCACGCGTTTTGCCGCCAAGGAAGCCGTGTCCAAGGCCATCGGCCTGGGAATGCGCTGGCCGATGACGTGGCGGGCGTTACAGACGCTGAACTTGCCATCCGGCCAACCTGTGGTGCGCTATAGCGGCGAACTGGCCGACTGGATCACGCAGCACGGCCTTCATATCCAGATCAGTGTGACGGACGAACGCGACTATGCAGTCGCCTTCGCCGTTGCCGAGTTGCAAACGAAATCCTCCGCATGACTCAAACCAAGAAGCAGAAGCACCCCGGCCCGATCGTTCTGGATGTTGCCGGCCTGGAACTCGGCCCCGACGATGTTCGACGCATTGCCCATCCGCTGACGGGCGGCGTGATCCTGTTTGCGCGCAACTTTGAATCGCGCGCGCAATTGACGGCGCTCACGCAGGCCATTCGCGCGATTCGCAGCGACGTGCTGATTTGCATCGACCACGAAGGCGGTCGCGTGCAGCGCGCCAAGACCGACGGTTTCACGCATCTACCCGCCATGGGCGCGCTGGGCAAGCTCTGGGACACCGACGTGCTGGCCGCGACGCGCGTTGCCACGGCTTGCGGCTACGTGCTGGCCGCCGAACTGCGCGCGTGCGATATCGACCTGAGCTTCACGCCCGTGCTCGATCTCGACTACGGTAGCAGCAGCGTGATCGGCGATCGCGCGTTCCATCGCGACCCGCGCGTGGTAACGATGCTGGCCAACCACCTGACACTGGGCCTGCGCCTAGCCGGCATGTCGAACTGCGGCAAGCATTTCCCCGGCCACGGCTACGTCCAGGCTGATTCGCACATCGCCGTGCCGGTGGACGAGCGCCCGCTGGAGGCTATCCTCGCTGACGACGCGCAGCCCTACGGGTGGATGGGAATCGGCCTGCAGTCAGTGATGCCGGCGCACGTGATTTACTCGGCGGTCGATCCGAATCCGGCGGGCTTCTCTCGCTTCTGGCTGCAGGACATGCTGCGCGCGCATTTCAACTTCGACGGCGTGATCTTCAGTGATGACCTGAGCATGGAAGGCGCGAGCGTTGCCGGCACGGTCGTCGATGGCGCACGAGCGGCGCTCACGGCCGGCTGCGACATGGTGCTGATCTGCAATGCGCCGGAAAAGGCCGATCAACTGCTCGGCGAGTTGGATGTGCCGATGGGCAAGGCGTCGCAGCGGCGCGTGCGGCGGTTGTTTGGTGGTCGCGCCGTGAAGGACTGGGCGAAGCTGCAGCAGCAATCGGCTTACAAGCAGGCGCTGCGTACGTTGCGCGAGGCGAAACTCATCAAGTAGCGTCCAAACGCCAAGAAGATTGATCGCAAAAGAAAAAGGCTCCCGAGGGAGCCTTTCTTCTTACTGCGACGCCAGCTTACTTGGCGCGGCTGCGGTACTCGTCGGTACGCGTGTCGATTTCGATCTTCTCGCCGATGTTGCAGAACAGCGGGACCATGATCGTGAATTCTTCATTGTCGTTGATGCGAGCCGCCTTCAGAACCTTGCCCGACGACGTGTCGCCCTTGACGGCCGGTTCGGTGTAGACGATTTCGCGGACAACCGTCGTCGGCAGTTCCACCGAGATGGCGTTCTCGTTGTAGAACGTCACTTCGACCTTCATGCCGTCTTGCAGGTAGTTCAGCGCGCTGCCCATGGCGGCCGGCTCAACGTTGTACTGTTCGTAGGTGACCGGGTCCATGAACACGTACATCGTGCCGTCGAAGTAGGAGTACTCGGCTTCCTTCTTCTCGAGGATGACTTGGTCCATCTTGTCGTCGGCGTTGAACACCGACTCGCCGCCTGCGCCCGTCAGCAGGTTCTTGTACTTCATCTTGACGACGGCGCCCGAACGGCCCGAACGGCTGTACTCGGTCTTGAGAACGACCATTGCGTCGTTGCCGATCATGAACACGTTGCCAGCGCGGAGTTCCTGCGCGATTTTCAAAGCCATTTCACATTTCCTGAGAGTAAGAGGGTTCGATGCGCGCCAAGCAACGAAGCACCGCGCGATACCCTCCGGGCCGCGCGAACCAGGTCAGAGCCGGGGGTCGCATACAGATCAGCCCGCTATTTTACCTGTTTTTGGCAAAATGCCACCAAATTCGCGGCGAGATCGCCTAGTTGCATCAAGCTTTGTTCCCAGGTGACGGCCCGTGCGCGCAGGCGCGCCGCCGTAGCTGCAAAGTGCGCCCAGTTGAGTGATGCGGGCGCACCATTCCAGGCGTGCCAGAAGGCGACGAGCGCCTTGGCGTCGGCCTCTGCCAGGGCGGTGGTATAGCGCGCCAGAAAGGCGTCCAGCTTCGTGAGGTGCACCTCGTCGCTTTGAGGATAGATGTGCCAGACAAAGGGCTTCAGCGCCCATTGGGCGCGCACGAATGAGTCTTCTCCGCGCACGAAATTGATGTCGCACGCCCAGAGCAGCGGGTCGTAGTGCTCCTGTGGCACGAACGGCACGACCGCCGCGCTCAGGTTGCCGCGCGTCCAGCGGGCGCCCGTCTTGGCGCCACGGGCGTCACCCAACAGCTCGGCGATCTGCTGGGCGGCCAAGCCTTCCGGGACTAGGCAAATCACCGGCTGGGGCGACGCCTCCCATTGAGCGACCAGCGTTGGCAGTGCCGGGTTGGCATAGGCGAACAGGCTCACGCGCAGGGCGTCAGGGCTGTCGCGCATCAGGTCGTCGACGCCAAGCCGGTGCCACAACGCCTGGTGGGCGGCGGGGCTCGCCTCGAACGTCTTGCGTTGGGCGCCCAGATGCGATTCCCGCAGGACGCCGCCGGTGTTGCGGGCGAAGCCGGGGAAAAAGAAGTGTTTGACGAGCGGCAGCCGCATATGTGGCGACTGCATCGCGTGATGCTCGGAGACCCAGTTCTCGGCGCTCAGGTATTCGAGGTTGATCCAAACCGGCGCCGATCCTTGGGATGCCCGCTCGGCCATGAGCTTCAGCATGGGCTCGGGGACGGCGCATGCGAAGGCGCCGATCACCACGTCGTGCAGCGCGGGGTGCGCGTCGGCAGCGAGCAGGCTGGCGGCCTGCGCATCGTCAACCCAGTGGCGAATGTCCACGCCCGAGACGCGCTGCGCATCGGCCTTTGCGTCAACAGTGGGGCAGATCTTTTCGAATGAGCGAAGGTCGTCGACCCACAGGCGGACGGTGTGCCCGTGCTCCTGCACAAGCTGGCGAGCCAGTCGCCAGCAGACGCCAATGTCGCCGTAGTTGTCGACGACGCGGCAGAAGAGATCCCAGGATGTGATGGTGCGCATGCAGGAAGGCTAGCCGGACAGCGAAGAAGATGGGCCGACATTGTAGTCGGCGGCTTGTTCTACACTGACGGCCTCTGATCCAGCGAACGCCATGTCGTCCGACCCCACGCAACCCCAGCCCTCCGAGACGCCCGAGAGCGTCAAGCCCAGCGCGCCTGCAAACGTGCCCGAGTTCGACGCTAAAGCGCACATCGCGCGCCTGCCGAACCTGCCGGGCGTGTATCGCTACTTTGATGCGCAGGGCAACGTGCTCTATGTGGGCAAGGCACGCGACCTCAAGAAGCGCGTGTCGAGCTACTTCAACAAAACGCTGCTTTCGCCGCGCATCGCGATGATGGTGGCGAAGATCGCGCGCATCGATACCACGGTCGTGCGCAGCGAGGCCGAAGCGCTGCTGCTCGAGAACAACCTCATCAAGGCGCTGGCGCCGCGCTACAACATCCTGTTTCGCGACGATAAGTCGTATCCGTATCTGAAGCTCACGCAGCACGCGTATCCGCGCATGGCGTATTACCGCGGCGCGACCGACCGCAGGCATCAGTATTTCGGCCCATTCCCGAGTGCGCATGCCGTGCGCGAGAGCATGCAGATTCTGCAGAAGGTGTTCCAACTCCGCACGTGCGAAGACACGGTCTTCAACAACCGCACGCGGCCGTGCCTGCTGCATCAGATCCATCGCTGCAGCGGCCCGTGTGTACAGGCGATCAGCGCAGAGGATTACGCACGCGACGTCGCCAACGCGGCCGGTTTCCTGCAAGGCCGTCAGGACGAAGTCATGCAGACGCTGCAGGACAAGATGCAGCGCTACGCCGAGTCGCTGGAGTTCGAGCAAGCCGCCATCGTGCGAGACCAGATCGGCGCATTGTCGACGGTGCTCAAGCAGCAGTCGGTGGAAGAAGTCGGCCATGCCAGCGACATCGACATCCTGGCGGTTGCCATCAAGGGCGGCCACGCCTGCGTGAACCTCGCGATGGTGCGCGGCGGGCGCCATCTGGGTGACAAGGCTTACTTCCCCACGCACGTGGAAGAGGGCGCCGCCATTGTCGGCGTGGATGTCGAAGCCGACGGTGAGGCTGCCGCAGAGATAGCACGCGATGCCGAACGCATGGCCAGCGACATCCTCGAAGCCTTCGTTGCGCAGCACTATCTCGATCAGTTTGTGCCGCCAGTGTTGGTGGTCAGTCATCAGATTCACGCAACCGAGTTGATCGACACGTTGGCCGAGCAGGCCGGGCGTCGCGTTTCGGTTGTGCGCCAGCCACAGGGCGGGCGCCGCGCGTGGCTGGAGATGGCGGAGAAGGGCGCCGAGCTGTCGCTGATGCGCCGGCTTTCCGAGCAAGGCAGCCAGCAGGCCCGCACACTCGCGCTGGCCGAGACCATCGGCATTGACCTCGAAGACCTGGCCGCGCTGCGCGTCGAGTGCTTCGACATCAGCCACACCGCCGGTGAGGCCACGCAAGCCTCGTGCGTGGTTTTCCACAGCCACGCCATGCAAAACAGCGAGTACCGCCGGTACAACATTCAGGACATCACCCCGGGCGACGACTACGCGGCCATGCGGCAAGTCCTCACACGCCGCTATCAAAAGATCGTCGAGCAGGCTGGCGAAGACACCCCGAACATGCCCGGCATTGTGCTGATCGACGGCGGCAAGGGGCAGGTGGAAGTCGCGCGCCAGGTCTTTGAGGAGCTGGGGCTGGATATTGGATTGCTCGTCGGCGTGGCCAAGGGAGAGGGGCGCAAGGTCGGCCTGGAAACGCTCATCTTCGCCGATGGCCGTCCGTCACTGGAGTTGGGGCAGGGCAGCGCCGCACTGATGCTCGTCGCGCAGATTCGCGACGAAGCGCACCGCTTTGCCATCACCGGCATGCGTGCCAAGCGGGCCAAGGCGCGCAATACGTCGCGGCTGGAAGAGATCGAAGGCATAGGCGCCAAGCGCCGGCAGCGTTTGCTGGCGCGCTTTGGTGGCCTGCGTGGCGTGATGGCCGCAAGCGTCGACGAACTCGCCACGGTGGAAGGTATCTCGCAGACTCTGGCCGAAGAAATCTACCGTCAGTTGCATTGATCGGCGACAATGCCCCATCTTGTCGCGTTGGTTTGCGCTTGCGCGGCGGTTGTCCTCTCGATTTGCCATGCCTTTCAACTTCCCGATCCTCCTGACCTGGTTGCGTGTGGCCATGATCCCGCTGGTGGTGGGCGTGTTCTACGTGCCGGACACCTGGATGGCACTGCCCGCCAAGAACCTGACGGCTGCGGTGTTCTTCATCGTTGCAAGCCTCACTGATTGGTTCGACGGCTTTCTTGCCCGCCGCTGGAACCAGACCTCTGCTTTCGGAGCCTTCCTCGATCCGGTGGCCGACAAGCTGATGGTGGCCGCCGCGCTGCTGGTGCTGCTGTCATTGGGCCGCGTGTCCGACGTCATCGCACTCGTCATCATTGGCCGTGAGATCACCATCTCTGCCCTGCGTGAGTGGATGGCGCAAATTGGCGCGTCGAAGAGCGTGGCCGTCAACTTCCTCGGCAAGCTGAAGACGACCTTCCAGATGATCGCGATTCCGTTGCTGCTGTTCGAGGGTCGCCTGTTCGGCATGATCGATGCGCAGGTGTGGGGCACGTGGCTGATTTACGTGGCGGCGGTGCTCACGCTGTGGTCGATGGCGTACTACATGAAGCTCGCCTGGCCACAGATTCGCGAGCGCGCAAAATGAGCCTGTAAAAACTCTTGCGCAAAACTGTTGACGAGGACGAGCTTTCTTTGCCATAATTTCGTTCTCGCGTTGCAGTGATGTGACGCAAACGGTCTGGCAGCACAAAGGTTGTACGGCAGTGCTGATAGCCAAAATGCGGGAATAGCTCAGTTGGTAGAGCGCAACCTTGCCAAGGTTGAGGTCGCGAGTTCGAGCCTCGTTTCCCGCTCCAGTTTGAAATGTGTGGCCGTGTTGATGTGATGGCACGGCGGCATAACCGGTTACGCGGGAATAGCTCAGTTGGTAGAGCGCAACCTTGCCAAGGTTGAGGTCGCGAGTTCGAGCCTCGTTTCCCGCTCCAATCCCGAAGGGAAGCCTTGCTTCCCTTTTTCTTTATCGGCACGGCAAGCACGCGGTTCTTCACGAATTGCTACAATGCGGTGCTGAGCCCCTGGCGGGGTAGCAAAGTGGTTATGCAGCGGCCTGCAAAGCCGTGTACGCCGGTTCGATTCCGGCCTCCGCCTCCAGAATGCAAGAAAAAAGCCCCGACTGGTTCGGGGCTTTTTGTTTTTGCACCGTGCGCGATGCGCGTGCTTCGGCTTAACGTCTCCGTCCTGCATTCCTCAGTTTGGACAGTGCGTCACCGCGGCGTTGGCGCAGAGCCAGACGGCATCGCCAGCCAATCCCCCCCCCTCGGTTAAGTGGTTGCATGAAAAAACTGGGTTGCCTAGACTCAAGTGGTTTTAATTTGAAACCATATGAGACAACCGATGCCCTCTGATTGCGTTGCCGAACATTCGTCGACCGAGCGTGCCGTTCCCTCCCCAGCGCTGCCCCGCGCGTGGGTTGTCATGCTGGCGCTTTGCGCAGCGGCTAGCGTATCGAATGTCTACTTTGCCCAGCCGTTGCTCGAACCATTGGCCCGTGAGTTCGCACTTAGCGATGCATGGGCGGGAGGCATCATCGGCGCGACACAAGCTGGCTGTGCACTTGCCCTGGCGCTCGTCGTGCCGCTGGGGGATCGCTGGCCGCGCAAGCCGCTGCTGTTGGTGCAGCTCGTCTTGCTCACGCTGGCGTTGCTCGCGGTGGCACTTGCAGAGGTACGCTGGTGGTTGTTGCTCGGCATGTTCTCCGTTGGTTTGCTTGGCACAGCGATGACGCAAGGACTGATCGCCTGCGCTGCCGCGTTGGCGCAATCGACAGAGCGCGGGCGTGTGGTTGGCGCGGTACAGGGTGGGGTCGTGATCGGTGTTTTGCTGGCGCGGGCCGTTGCTGGCTGGATCGCGGATGCCGCCGGCTGGCGTGCCGTCTATACGGTGTCAGCCGGCCTCTCGGCAGCGATGCTCTTTATGCTCTGGCGCTCGTTGCCCGCGCCGCCGACTGCGCTTTCGCCCATGAGATACGCCGCGCTCCTGCGCTCGATGTGGCAACTCTTGCTGACCGAACGTGTGTTGCAGGTACGCGGCCTGATCGGTTTGTTGATGTTCGCGGCGTTCAATGTGTTCTGGAGCGCGATGGCGATCGCTTTGAGCGCTCCTCCCTATGCGCTCTCACCGGCGGGCATCGGTGCATTCGGTTTGGTTGGAGCGATTGGTGCACTGGCTGCCGCGCGAGCCGGGCATCTGGCGGACCGTGGTTGGGCGCAGACGGCCACGGGCGTCGCGCTGGGTTTGTTGCTGCTCGCGTGGTGGCCGCTCGGTCTCGGATTGCAGCATCTGGCGTGGCTGATCGCCGGCTTGATCCTGTTGGACCTGGGTGGCCAAGCCGTGCACGTGCTGAATCAGAGTCTGATTTTCCGCTTGCAGCCGGAAGCGCACAGCCGGCTGGTTGGGGCGTACATGCTCTTTTACGCGGCAGGAAGCGGGCTGGGGGCGATGGCTTCGACTGCGGTGTATGCGTCGGCAGGGTGGTCGGGAGTGTGTGTCCTGGGGGCGGTGCTCAGCTTGGCGGCGCTTGCATTCTGGGCGGCGACCGCGGCTTGGACGCGCGGGCAAGCGCGCTAGCGGAAGGTTCGGCAACGAGGATCCCGGGCAGCGTATACCCGGTAGCCTCACCAGCCCGTGGGCCCGCTCCTGTACTTCCTGAGAACTCGCACCTTGTAATGGCGTGATAAAAAATGATAGAACGCCATGGAAACTCGGCTCTGCGCTTAGCTTTTCACAATTGTTTGCAATATGACGGGGGCGGCCTTTTAGCATGAGCTGGGCTCAAGCCGGTGTGCGACACATGCTGGTGGGGCGTGGGTAAGGTCTTGCGCGGCGGGCACATGTCGCGCCAATGGTGGCTGGTGGATCGAACACCGATGCACCGGTCCGGGACCCCGATCACAACGACCAAGGGAGTGACCCGGCATTCCGCATAGCGATAGCCGGACCCGTTACGGGGAAAGGGCAGTCCAGATGGCGATACGAATTGCCTCGGTAGAAGACAACCAGGCGCAGTCCGATTTGATCCGCGAGATCCTGGTTTCGTCCGGATACGAATGCGAGTGTTTCAGTAACGGGGATGCCTTCGTCAAGGCGCTGCGGGATCGCACGTTCGACCTGCTGCTGCTCGACTGGCAGTTGCCTGATATCAGCGGCATTCAGCTTGTAAGCTGGGTGCGGCAGACAGTCGGCCCGGCGCTGCCGGTGCTGTTCCTGACCAACCGGTCGCTCGAAGACGATGTGGTGCGCGGGCTGGCCGCCGGCGCGGACGATTACGTCATCAAGCCGGTGCGCCGCGCCGAGCTGGTGGCGCGCGTGGGTGCGCTGCTGCGCCGCGCTGCACCGCGCACGGGCGAATCGCTTGAGCGCATTCGCGTCGGCCCGTATGCGGTGGACCCGGTCGGGCGCGTGCTGACGCTGAATGGCTCACAGGTCGAGCTGTCGCCGCGCGAGTTTGATCTTGGGCTTTACCTGTTCCGTAATGTCGGCAAGCTGGTGCCGCGTGAGCTGATCGAGCAGGCGGTCTGGGGGCGCAGCATTGGCCCGGATTCGCGCACGCTGGCCACGCATATCTCCAAGCTGCGGCTCAAACTCGATCTCAATCAGAAGAATGGCGTGCGGCTGGTCTCGGTGTATTCGCATGGCTATCGCCTCGAAACCACGCAGGAAGATGGTGAAGCAAGCTGACGCAATCTGGGGTGGTTTGATTGGGCGCGCCGCGTTTGTCGGCGCGTTCGTTCTTTTTGGCGGCGTGTGGCAGGCGGCGACGGCTCAGCCTTCCGGCGCCGATGGCACCGATTTCCTCTATCGCGTGCAGCAGGGCGACACGCTGATCAACCTCGCGGCGCGTTACATGGACAGCGTCGAAGGCTGGCGCTTGCTGCAGCAGCGCAACCATGTGGCAGATCCGTATCGGTTGAAGCCTGGCTCGCTCCTTCGGATTCCGTTCGATCGTATTCCGGTGGTGCCGGCGACTGCGCAGGTCGTGTTTGCCCGCGATGCAACGTCCGGGGGCAAGCCGCTGCAAGCGGGCATGAAGCTCGCAGAAGCGTCGCAGATTGATACCGGCGACAAGGGCGCCGTTACCCTGTCATTTGATGACGGCACGCGCGTTACGGTGCCGCCGGGCAGCCACGTGGCGCTGTCGCGTGTGCGAGCATTTGCGCGTGCCGGGCTGATCGATGTGCGTGTGCACGTGAAGCAGGGCGAGGCCGAATCCAATGTCTCGCCCAGGAAGAACGGCGTGGGCCGGTACGAGATTTCCACGCCGGCGCTGGTGACGGGTGTGCGCGGTACGCGTTTCCGCGTGCAGGCGAGCGAAGCCGTATCGACGAGTTCCGTGCTCGAAGGCGAGGTGGCCACGACCGCCGGTCGCCAGAAGCAGGCGATCAAGGCCGGCTTTGGCGTGCAGGCATCGGCTGGGCATCTCAAGCGGGCAGCGCTGCCCGCGGCGCCCAAGCTGAACGCCATTCCCGAACTTGTGCAGACACCATGCTTGCGCGCGACGTGGCAGCCGGTCAAGGGCGCGGTCGGCTATCGCGCTGCCGTGGCGCGCGATGCCGCGCTGACCGAACTCAGCGCCTATCAATCGAGCAAGACGCCCGCGGTAACGCTCTGCGGCGACGAGGACGGCGACTACACGCTCGTCGTGCAAAGCATCGATGCGCTCGGGCTGACAAGCGAGTCGGCCACGCGGCCGTTCACCGTGCGCCTGCACCCGGAAGCGCCATATACGATCCAGCCCGCTGGCGGCCGGACCTACCGCAGCGGCGACGTGGCGTTCGCATGGGCTGCCGTGTCCGATGCCGGCAGCTACGACATGGAAGTCGCGGACACTGAGACCTTCGCCTCGCCAGCCATTCAGCAGCATGCCAACGATGTGCGTCTGACCAAGCCATTGACGGCAGGCACATGGTGGTGGCGTGTGCGCTCCGTGGCCGCGGACGGCAAAACTGGCCCGTGGAGCGACGCGCTGCGTTTTCGCGTGCTCGACATTCCGCCGGATGCCGTGCCGACAGCCGCAGTGGAAGCGGGCAACGATGGCAAGCTGCACGCCCACTGGTCTGCGCTGTCGCCCGAGCTGGCGGCATCTGGCGCGCGCACGCGTGTGCAACTGGCCGGCGACACAAGCTTCGCCAAGCCTATCGCCGACGTTGTGAGCGAAGGCAACGAGGCCACCATTCCGCGGCCGCCGTCCGGCGTGTATTACATCCGCACCGGCGTAGACCTGGGCGATGCAGCATCGGTGGTCTACGCCAAGCCGCAGCGCATTGACGTCGGCACCTTCGTCGGCGATTCCGCGCGCAGCCCGGTGCAGAGCGGCGGCAGCAATCTCCTTCTCAATGACTGAACTCGTACCCGTCAAATCGGACGTGCGCAGCCTTGGGCGGCGCGCGCTGGTGGAGTGGGGTGTGCTGGTGGTGCTGGCTGCGCTGCTGACGTTGGGTGCGGTGCGCTGGAGCGTGGTTGCCCGGCTTGACGCCGCCCTGTACGACACCGCCGTCACGCTGCACGGGCATGCCCCGCGCGACGATATCGTCATCGTTGCCATTGATGACCAAAGTCTCGATGCGGTGGGACGCTGGCCCTGGCCGCGCGCCCGCCTGGCCGATCTGATTGCGCGCGTCGGGCAGGCGCAGCCACGCGCCATCGGTGTCGATATTCTGTTGATCGAACCCGATCTTGCGCAGCCCGAAGGGGATCGGGCTTTGACCGCCGCCATCGAGCAGGCTGGACACGTCATCCTGCCTGCGCTGCCTGAACGGACGGAGCACGGGCGCGTGTATCACTATCCGTTTCTCGGTATCAACGCGTCCGTCGCGCATATCAATGCCGCCCCCGATGCGGACAGCGTGGTGCGCGGCATATACCTGGCCGAGGGCCCGCGTGCGCATGTGCTGGACCATCTTGCCGTGCAGCTCGCGCGGCAGGCGCTGCGACCGCCGGCCTCCATACCGGCGCTGCCTGATGTGGAGACCGATGCTGGCGGCTGGACGCGGCGGGCGCATATTCGCCTGAATTTTGCCGGGCCGGCCGGTACATACCGGCATGTGCCGGCGCTGGACGTGCTCAACGGCCACGTGCCGCCCGAGGCGCTTGCCGGCAAGCTGGTGCTGATCGGGGCGACGGCATCGGGCGTGTCCGATATCTTTGCGACGCCGCCTTCGCGCACGATGAGCGGCGTCGAAGTGCTGGCCAATGCCACGCAGACGGTACTCGACGGCAGTGCCATTCTGCCGGTGGCGCCAGGCGTGTTCTGGGCGATGACGCTGCTTCCCCTGCTGATGACCGCGTTTGCGGTGCGTTGGCTCACGCCGCGGATGGCGCTTGCCGTGGCGATGACGGGTGCCGCCGTGTTGTTGTTGAGCGCGATTGGCGTGCTCGTGTTCGGCAATCGCTGGTTGCCGCCGTTTGCCGCGTTGGTTGGCCCACTGGTGTTGTATCCGCTGTGGAGTTGGCGTCAGCAGGAAGCCGCGTTGCGCTTTCTGCGCGACGAGATGCAGCGCCTGGCGCGCGAGCCCGGCCTGTTGGGCGATACCGCGCCGCTGACTCGCACCGGCCGCACCCTGGGTGCGCACATGGATGCCGTCGCCGCGCTCACGGACAAGCTGCGCGCGCTGCGCCGTTTCCTGGCCGATGCGCTGGAGAGCCTGCCCGATGCCACGGTTGTCTGCACGCGCGACGGCACGATCCGCCTGGCGAATGGCCGCAGCGCAGACCTCGCCGGCCAGTTGCAGACGCCCGGTCAAAACCGCGCGGCTGCGTTGCGCGACCTGCCGACGCTGCTGGCGCGTGCGTTTCCCGACCCCGCCGCTGGCGAGCACTACTGGGCGCGCTGGCTGGCCGACTCCACCGGGCTCGAACCTGTCGAGCTACAAACGCACGACGGCCGCTCGATGTTGATGCACGCTGCCGCGTTGCGCGACGAAGCGGGTCGCCCCGTCGACATCATCGTCAGTTTTGCCGACATCACGCCGGTGCGACAGGCCGAGCGCCACCGCGAGGAAGCGCTGCGTTTCATCTCACACGACATGCGTTCGCCTCAGAGTGCCATCCTCGCCCTGATTGAACTGCAGCGCGACACATCCCGCGCGTTGGATCGCGAGGCGCTGCTCTCGCGCATCGGGCAATTGTCGTCGCGCACGCTCGAACTGGCCGATGCTTTCATCGACCTGGCGCGTGCCGAATCGCAAACACTGAAGCTGGTGGATGTGGATCTGCTGGGCCTTGTTCTCGATGCCGCCGATGAGGTCTGGCCGCTCGCGAATCGTCACCAGGTGGAAGTGCGCGTGGTAGCCGACATCGAAGCGACCGTGCGAGGCGAGCCGCGCTTGCTGGTGCGCGCGCTGGTGAATCTGCTTAACAACGCCATCAAGTTCAGCGCGGCCGGTTCTGTGGTGACGGTGTCGGTGGAGCAGGACGAGGCGATGTTCTCGGTGGCCGTGGCCGATCAGGGTGCCGGCATTGCCCTTGCCGATCAGCCTCGGTTGTTCCAGCCGTTCCATCGATTGCATGAGGGCGCGGCCAATGCGCCATCCGGTAGTGGGCTGGGCCTCGTGTTCGTGAAGACGGTGGTTGACCGGCACGGCGGCCGCATTGCCGTGCAGAGCGCGCCGGGGCTGGGTTCCACCTTCACGTTGTGGCTGCCGCGCGGCACACATCGCCACGACGCCTGAGGCCATCGCGGTCTCGTGTGGCCTTTGCCACATTTCCTTTTCAATCATTTGCATTTTGGCACTGCGGCGGCCCTACAGTTCATTGGCCGACCCGCACAGCATGCGCCGGTGACACGCCGGTCGAGAGACGACGGCACCTTGGAAAACCGAGCACAGACACGCCCGAGGCGCCACGAATGTTGAGCCAGACTGCAACCGATGTTTTGAGCGAATGCGATTACGAACGCGTTCGCGCCCAACTGCATCAAGCCCTGCGCGGCGACGGGAACCCGCCGCAGGTCGAACGCTTCTGGCTGGCTGGTCGGCATGTATCCATGTGGCGCGGCGGTGGTCGCGACGACGGCAATGCACAGCACCATCGTCGCACCACCGCTTGACCGCGCCGCACGCAGTCAACCTCGAAACCGAGCCATGAAAATCGGTCTGATCGACACGCACCTCGCCCGCCAGCAGGCGATCCACTCCGCTCTGCAGCCCACGCGCTTCGAATGTGTGCCGCTGTTTCTCTCCCGCCAAGTTTTTGAAGCCATTGATGTGCACGGCATCAACCTGTTGATGGTCGGCGCCCATGCGCACGACATGCCCGGGCTGTCGCTGGTGCGTACCGTGCGCGAGCGCGTCGGCCCTGGTATGGCGATCGTCTACCTTGCCGACGGCCAGGCCGATACCGAAACCGCAGAGGCGCTCAACCACGGTGCAGACCTGTGCTTCCAAGGTGATATCCGTCCGCCTGAGTTGCTGGCGCGGCTCGATGCGTTGATCCGCCGCTTTGCCGTGAGCCGGGCTGTGAGGGCGTCGGAGATTCGCCTGGGGCCGTACACGCTCGATCGACAGAACCGTTCCATCCGCCTGCATGATGCTTCGGTGTCAGTGCATGCGCGTGAATTTGAGTTGGCGCTGTTGCTGTTCGCGAATGCGGGGCGTGTTCTCTCGCGCGCCGACATCGAACTCGCGCTCTGGGGCCGCGAGCTGAGCCCGTATTCACGCACGCTCGATACGCATGTCTCGCGCCTGCGCAAGAAGTTGCGGCTTGGCACGGAGAACGGCCTGCGCCTGCGCGCCATCTACGGGCAGGGCTTCTGCCTGGAGCGCGTGATGGATGTGGCTGCAACGCACTGACAGCCTCAACCCACGGAGCCACTGCCATGCAACTGCTCTGCATCACCATCCTCATCGGCTTTCTGGTCGGGCTTGTGGCCCGGTGGATCACGCCAGGGCGGGGTGTGAGCGGCTTCCTCCTCACGATCATGGTTGGCATTGCCGGCGCGCTGGCGGCCGCCTTTCTCGGGCAGTTGATGCGCTGGTATGAGCCTGGCCAGTCGGCGGGATTTGTCGGTTCGGTGGCCGGCGCCGTCATCCTGCTGGCCGGCTATCATCTGATGGCTCGCGATCGCTGAGTGCAGCGCTCCAAAACATAAAAGCCCCGCGAGTCGGGGCTTTTTTATTGCTCGAGCAGGCGGATCGAGTGACGGCTGCCAAAAAGAAACGCCCTGATACTCGGGACAGCAGCATCAGGGCCAAGAAGGCCGCGGCTCTCTCTTCCGCGACCGGAGCGCACCCACGAGGGGTCGGTGCAAGCTCAGGTTACGTGGCTGAGAGCGAGGGAATGCAAATCTTTATCAACGGCGCCAATACGTTGGGGCGGGAGATGGTTGGTGCTGGGTAATAAGACGTCGTACAACTGTACGGTCTTCGGGCCAACTCAGCCCGCCGTTGCCGCTGCTTGCGTGCCGGCCGCTTCATGCGCGCGGCGCAGGCGTTCGCGGCTGTTTGACAGGTGCATGCGCATGGCAGCGCGCGCGGCTTCAGGGTCTTTGCGGGCAATGGCTTCAAAGACGCTGTGGTGCTCGCGGTTGACGGTGGCGCGCAGTTCCGGAGCGTTCAGGTAACCCACCTGCTCCAGTCCCATCCGCGTGCGAGGGATGAGCGTTTTGCCGAGCTGGGCGAGGGCGCCAACAAAGTGTTCATTGCCCGTGGCGCGCGCGATGCTCAGATGAAATTGCAGGTCGGAGGTGGCGCTGTCGTTGCCGTCTGCCTGGTCCTGCTCGATGGCTTCGAGCGCCATGCGCAGGGCGTCGATCTCGGCGGGAGAGATGCGCTGGGCGGCCAGGCCCGCGCACTCCGTCTCAATGGCGACGCGCAGTTCCAGCATGCTCAGGATGTCGTGCATTGTGGATGCGTCGCCCAGCGGGATGCTGTTGTCTGTGCGCGGTGGCAGCACGAAGCTGCCGATGCCGTGACGTGTTTCGATCAGCCCCTTGGCCTGCAGGCGCGAAATGGCTTCGCGTATCACGGTGCGGCTTACGCCCAGTGCTTCCATCAAAGCGGATTCCGTCGGCAGCTTGTCGCCAACTCGCAGGGATTCGCTCGCGATACGCCCCTTGATGTGGTCCACCACGACGTCCGCCAAGCTTTGGGTGCGGCGCACAAGCGTTGCGGGCGGATTGGGGGTGGGCATGCAATCTCCGGAAAGGGGCGGGTTTACCAGGGGTAGTTCAGCAGAAATGTGTCAATTATAGTCCCGTTCCATGTTGTACGACGACTGATGACATACGTGATGACCATGAATCACCAAGCTTACGAAACCCCGCTGCACACGCCGCGCGTCACGCGCCTCCAGGTCATTCCCGTGGCCGGCCGAGACAGCATGTTGCTGAACCTGAGCGGCGCACACGGCCCGTTCTTTACCCGCAATATCGTCATCCTGGAAGACTCCGAGGGTCATCTCGGTGTCGGCGAGGTGCCGGGTGGCGAGACCATCCGCAAGACCATCGAGGACGCGACGCCGCTGGTTGTCGGACAACCGATCGGCGCATACAACAACGTGCTCAACAGTGTGCGCCGTCAATTTGCCGATCGCGACGTCAGCGGCCGCGGGTTGCAGACCTTCGATCTGCGCACCACCGTTCATGCGGTGACGGCGCTGGAAAGCGCGCTGCTCGACTTGCTCGGCCAACACCTGGGCGTGCCCGTGGCGGCGCTGCTGGGGCAGGGGCAACAGCGCGCCAAGGTGCCGGTGCTCGGTTACCTGTTCTTCGTGGGCGATCGCAAACGTACCGACCTGGACTACGCAGACGGCAGCGACGCCACTGACGACTGGACTCGCGTGCGCCACGAAGAGGCGCTCACGCCGGAAGCGGTGGTGCGCCTGGCCAAGGCGGCCCATGCGCGTTACGGCTTCAAGGATTTCAAGCTCAAGGGTGGCGTGCTGAGCGGCGATGACGAAATGGTCGTCACGACGGCACTGGCCGAAGCGTTTCCTGAGGCGCGTGTCACGCTGGACCCGAACGGCGCGTGGTCGCTGGCAGAGGCTATTCGCCTGTGCCGCGACAAGCACGACGTGCTCGCCTACGCCGAAGACCCGTGCGGCGCGGAAGGCGGTTACTCGGGCCGCGAGGTGATGGCCGAGTTCCGCCGTGCCACCGGCTTGCCGACGGCCACCAACATGATCGCCACCGACTGGCGCCAGATGGGGCATGCCATTCAGTTGCACTCGGTCGACATTCCGCTGGCCGATCCGCATTTCTGGACGATGCAGGGTTCGGTGCGCGTGGCGCAGATGTGCGACGACTGGGGCCTGACCTGGGGCTCGCACTCCAACAACCACTTCGACATTTCGCTGGCGATGTTCACGCACGTGGCCGCAGCCGCGCCGGGCAACATCACCGCCATCGATACGCACTGGATCTGGCAGGACGGCCAGCGCCTGACCCGCGAGCCGTTCCAGATCGTGGGCGGCGAGATTGCCGTACCGGCGGCGCCGGGCCTGGGGGTCACGCTCGACATGGACCAACTGGAGAAGGCCCACGCGCTTTACAAGCAGCACGGCCTGGGCGCACGCGACGATGCGATCGCCATGCGCCAGCTGATTCCCAACTGGCAGTTCGACAACAAGCGCCCCTGCATGGTGCACTGACCGCTACGGCGAACCCGAGGCGGCGCAAGCGGTATTACGCCGCCTCGTAGATCAATAACCAATAAGAAGACATCGGAGACAACACCGTGAAGACCATCAAGGGCTTGCGCTGGTGGATCATCGTGCTGGTGTGCCTGGGCACGATCGTCAACTATCTGGCGCGTAACTCGCTGGGCGTGCTTGCGCCAACGCTCAAAGATGAACTGGGGATGAGCACCCAGCAGTATTCCTACGTGGTGGCTGCGTTCCAGGTTGGCTACACGGTCATGCAGCCGGTCTGCGGCTTTATCGTTGACCTGGTTGGCTTGCGTATCGGCTTTGCGTTGTTTGGTGTGTTGTGGTCGTTTGCTGGCGTGCTGCATGCTGGCGCAAGCGGGTGGCTGTCACTGGCGGGTTTTCGCGCCCTGATGGGGCTGACCGAAGCCGCTGCCATTCCGTCGGGCATGAAGGCCGTGGCGGAATGGTTTCCGGACAAGGAAAAATCCGTTGCCGTCGGCTGGTTCAATTCGGGTACGTCGCTCGGTGCGATGTTGGCGCCGCCGCTGGTGATCTTCCTGCACCTGCGTTACGGCTGGCAGTCGGCATTTGTCGTGACTGGCGCCCTCGGCTTCTTGTGGGCCGCGTTGTGGTTCGCGTTCTATCGTTCGCCGAAGGACCATGCTGCACTGTCCGATGCTGAACGCGAAAAGATCATCAGCGGGCAGCTCCGTCCCGTGAGTGCCGAGCGCGGCAAGCGCCCCGTCAAGGATGTTGTGACGTCGCGCCGCTTCTGGGCGATTGCGCTGGCGCGCTTCTTTGCCGAGCCGGCCTGGCAAACCTTCAGCTTCTGGATTCCGCTCTATTTCGTCAACGAGCGCCACCTCGATCTGAAGGAGATCGCCATGTTCGCGTGGCTGCCGTTCCTGGCGGCGGACCTGGGCGGCCTGGCGGGCGGTTATCTGTCGCCGTTCCTGATCAAGCGTTTCCGCATTCCGCTGGTGTGGTCGCGTGTGTGCGGGGTCGTGCTGGGTGCGTTCATGATGATTGGCCCGGCGTGCGTCGGGCTCGTGGCGTCTCCCTATACGGCGATTGCGCTGTTCTGCGTGGGCGGCTTCGCGCACCAGATGATCTCTGGCCTGGTCAACACGCTGTCTGCGGACGTGTTCGACCCGGAAGAGGTGGGCACCGCGAGCGGCTTTGCCGGCATGGCAGCGTGGATCGGCGGTCTGGGCTTTTCGCTGCTGGTGGGCGCGCTGGCCGACAAGGTGGGCTATGGCCCGCTGTTCGGCATGCTGGGCGCATTCGATCTGATCGGCGCGGTGCTGCTGATCGTGTTGATTCGCGGGCAATCGCAGGAAGAGCGCGCCGCGCGTCAGATGAGTCTTTCTGCTTCACACTGAGTTGAAACCGATGTCCATGTTGCATCCCCCCCGATTCGAACTCCAGGCGCATGAAGGCAACCGGCTGCGCCTGGCCAGCAGCACCGGCGCTGCGATTGAACTCTTCGTGCTGGAAGAAGACATCATTCGCGTGCTGGTGCTGCCGCAGGGCGATTTGCGTGGCCCGGCTACGTGGTCGATTGCACCCGGCGGTGATGACACGCCGCTCGAAGGGCGCGACCGCCGAGACCTCGCCGGCTTCTCGCTTCCGGCATTCCAATTGCTGAGCGATGCCGACACGCTGCGCGTGGAAACCAGCAAGATCCGCCTGAGCGTTGCGCTCGCCGGCGGGTTTTGCACATGGCAGATCCGCAGGGCCGGCGAATGGCAAACGGTGCTGAATGATCGCCCCACGCAGGCCTACAACTTTGGCTACTGGGACGAGCAGGTCTACCACTACGTGCGCCGCGAACCCGGCGAGATGTACTTTGGCTTGGGCGAGCGCGCCGGTGACATGAACCGTGCGCACCAGCGCTACGAGATGCGCAACATCGATGCGATGGGCTACAGCGCGCGCACGACCGATCCGCTGTACAAGCACATCCCGTTCTACGTGACGTGGCAACCGGAAAACAGCACCGGCTTCGGGTTGTTCTACGACACGTTGTCCGACTGCAGCTTCGACATGGGCCGCGAGCTGGACAACTATCACGGCCTCTATCGCTACTTTGTGGCGCCGCATGGCGATCTCGATTACTACTTCATCGCCTCGCCCGACACGCCGCTCGATGCCACGCGCAGCTTTACGTGGATGACCGGTCGCCCCGCGTGGATGCCGAAGTGGGGCCTTGGGTACTCCGGCTCGACCATGACGTACACCGATGCGCCCGATGCGCAGGAACAAATGGCCGAGTTCATCAAGGGATGTCGAGAGCACGACATCCTGTGCGACTCGTTCCACCTTTCGTCGGGCTATACGTCGATCGGCCCGAAGCGCTACGTCTTCAACTGGAACACCGATAAGTTTCCGGATGCACGCGGCTTCGTCCAGAGCTATCTGGACGCCGGCATCCGCCTGTGTCCGAACATCAAGCCGTGCCTGCTGCGCGACCACCCGAAGTTTGAAGAAGCCAAAGAGGCCGGCCTGCTGATTTGCGATGCAAAGGGTGAGCCGGCGTGGGTGCAATTCTGGGATGAGGTCGGCGCGTATCTCGACTTCACCAACCCGAAAACGCTCGATTGGTGGAAGGCCAACGTCAAGAGCGCGCTGCTCGAGTACGGCATGGCGTCGACCTGGAACGACAACAACGAGTTCGAAGTCTGGACGCCCGACGCTTTCGCCCACGGGTTCGGCAAGAAGGCGCCCATCCGCGAAGCCAAGGTGCTGCACACGATGCTGATGATGCGCGCCTCGCGCGAGGCGCAACTTGAGTTTGCGCCGCAGCGTCGGCCGTTTCTTGTGTCGCGCTCGGGTGGTGTCGGTATGCAGCGCTATGTGCAGACGTGGTCCGGCGACAACTACACCTCGTGGGAAACGCTGCGCTACAACCTGAAGATGGGTTTGGGGCTTGCGCTGTCGGGTGTCTCGAACATTGGTCACGACATCGGCGGGTTTGCGGGCCCCGCGCCGTCGCCGGAGCTGCTGGTGCGCTGGGTGGCGTTTGGCGTGTTCATGCCGCGCTTTTCCATCCACTCTTGGAACGACGACAAGACCGTCAACGAGCCCTGGATGTATCCGCAGGTCACCTCGCAAATTGCCTCGCTGATCAAGCTGCGCTATCGGCTGATTCCGTATCTGTACGAACTGCTGTGGCAATCCACGCAGGCCTATGAGCCTGTGCTGCGGCCTACGTTTGCCGAGTTCCCGAACGACCGCCGCTGCTACGCCGAGTGCGATGACATGATGCTCGGCGCGTCGCTGCTGGTGGCGCCGACCGTGGAGGAAGGGCAGACCGAGCGCACTGTCTATCTGCCGGCCGGCGCGCGCTGGGTGTCGTACTGGAGCGGCGCGGCGTTCGAGGGCGGACAGACCATCACGCTGCCTTCGCCGTGGGACCAACCCGTCATGCTGATTCGCGAAGGCGGCGTGATCGCGCTGAACGTGGCGGAGCAGCATTTCGATCAGCGCGCCGATCAACGCGGCTTCCTTGTCGTCCCCATGCAAGGTGTTGGCGAGGCGGTTGGAGGCTGCATTGAAGACGACGGCGAAACCGAAGCGTGGCGCAATGGCGAGCAGGGCCGCTGGAGTGTGCGTGCGGTGTCTGACGCCGAGGCCATCACGCTGCACGTCTCGCGCGAAGGCAAGATGCCGACGCACGCCGACACGGTCGAGATTCACCTGCCCGCGGGTGATGGACGGCAAGTGCAGACGCCGCGTGCCCGCGTGCTGGCAACCGATGTTGCGGGCGGCTGGCGCCGCCTGAAGTTGCAATTGCTGGCCTAGTGCCGCATCCTCGCTGCGCATCACGTGCGGGGTCCGGAGAGACCCCGGGATGCACGGTGTTCCCTTGGTGCAGGAGATTTCCGAGATAACAACGATGAAAACCACACGAGCCAAACGATCCCGTTCCCTCACGCCGGTCTATGCGTCGGTTGCGCTGCTTTGCGCGGGCGCTTCGATGCATGCCGCAGCGCAAACGTCGGTCACGCTGTATGGCGTGGTCGACAATGCCTTTGCCTATTCGAGCAACCAGGGCGGCCACTCCAACGCCTACATCAATTCGGGCGCCTTGCTGGCCAGCAAGTTCGGCCTGTATGGCACGGAAGACCTGGGCGGCGGCAACACCGCGCTTTTTCGGCTGGAGAGCGGCTTCAATGCCGACACGGGCCAGCAAGCGCAGGCCGGCTTCATCTTCAACCGTCAGGCCTACGTTGGCCTGAGCAACACGAACTACGGCCAGGTCACGCTGGGCCGTGCGTACACACCGTACTTCCAATACGTCGCATCGCTGGGCCCGACCAACGTGCTGACGGGGGCCACTGGCGCACACCCCGGCGACGTGGATGCGTTGGACACCACGCTACGCTTCAACAACTCCATCACCTACACCACGCCGGTGTGGGGCGGTCTGCAAGCGGGTGTGCAATACGGCTTTGGTGAACAAGCGGGCAGCGTTTCGAACGGCAGCAGCGTGAGTACCGCGCTGCGCTACGACTACCAGGCTTTCTCGTGGGGCGTGGGCTACACGCGCCTGAAAAACGTATCAAGCGGCACGACGGCAGGCAACTTCAGCAATGTTGGGACGTTCGCCAACAACTCGCCGGTCAACTCCGGCTACGCCACGGCAGATTCCGCCCAGCTCATCGCTACGGCCGCGCGGTATACGTTCGGCAAGCTGATGGTGGGTCTGAACTACTCGAACGTTCAGTACAAGCCGGGTGCGCTGTCGCTGTTCACGCAGTCGGCCACGTTCAATACGGTGGGCGCGATTGCCACCTACGATCTGACGCCCGCATTGCGGCTCGCTTTTGGCTACAGCTACACGGCTGAGAAGGCACGCAACGGCATCAGCTCGCCGGCCAAGTACAACCAGTTCTCGATGGAGCAGTTGTATTCGCTGTCCAAGCGCACCGCGTTCTATGCGATTCAGGCGTATCAGCGCGCCAACGGCCAGACGCTGCGCGCTTCTGGGGCGAGCACGTCAATCGTGGATGCGGTGGCGTCGGTGGGCGACTCGCAGAACGGTACGCCGTCGAACGGGCGCAGCCAGTTTGTGGGCATGGTCGGCATTCGGCATTCGTTCTGATGGACAGCAACACCAAAACTTGGCTCGCACCGGGGCCGGTGCATACGCTGCAGGCCGGCGCGTTGACGATGGATGTCGCGCCGGCGGCAGGGGGCCGCATCGCCTCGCTGGCTTCGGCCGGCGAGGGCGGCCATCGTGTCGACTGGCTGGCGCCGATGTCGACCGATTGCCTGCGTGACGGCTTCGAGGGGCTGGCATGGCCCAAGGCCGGATGCTATCCGCTGCTGCCGTTCTCCAACCGCATCCGCGATGGGCGCTTCCACTGGGACGGGCGCGAGATTCGTCTCGCACCGCACCCGGGCCAGGCGCATGCCATGCATGGATTGGCGCATGCACGTGCCTGGACGGTGAAGCAGGTTACCGCCTCGTCGATCGAGCTTGGTTTGCGCTATGTGCCCGAGGCAGACAACTGGCCGTGGCCTTTCACCGCCACGCAAACGCTGTTGCTGAGCGAGTCCGGCCTGGATGCCGTCATGACGCTGCGCAATGACGGCGACAGCAGCATGCCGGCAGGTGGCGGCTTTCATCCGTACTTCGCGCGCACGTCTGATACACGTGTGCAGTTCGATGCTGCGACGATGTGGCCGACCGATGTGGGTGAAGTTGCCGTCCGCCGCGAGCCGATCACGGAGCAGGAAGATTTCCGCCACGCCCGCGCATTGCCGGACGCAGCGCTCAGCGTCTACTACAGCGAATGGCGGCAGCGTGCCGTGGTGTCGTGTGCAGGCGGCGTGCTCACGCTCGCCGCCGACGACCCGCTCGATCACTTCATCCTGCACGCACCCCACGCGCAACCGTATTTCTGTCTGGAGCCTGTTTCGCACGTGGCCGACGCGATCAACCTGGCGGCCCAGGGATGGGAAGGCACGGGCCTGCGCGCTTTGGTGCCCGGCGAGACGCTGCAGATGCGCATGCAACTGCGCATCGAAACCACGGCCTGAAATGCGACGCTGCGTTAGTGGCGCTCGCTAGCCCACGACGCTTCTTTGCCGAACCACTCCGTGAGGAAGTCGATGAATGCGCTCACCTTGGCCGACAGGTTGGCGCGTTCCGGATACACCGCGAAGATGTCTGCCACGGGCAGCGTCCAGTCCGTCAGCACCGGCACCAGCCGGCCGGCGCGCACGTGCTCGTGGATATCCCATTCCGAGCGCATCAGGATGCCGTAACCGGCCAGTGCCCAGAGCACGCCCGTTTCGCCGTCGTTCGTGCTGAGCACGCCACGCACCTTGATGGTCTCCTGTCGACTGCCACGCGTGAGGTACCACGTGCCGTAAGCGGCGTCGCTCTCGCGCAGCACGATGCACTGATGCGATTGCAGATCGCGCGGCACCTGCGGCAGGCCTGCGCGCTCCAGGTAGCTGGGCGAGGCGCACAGCATCCGTTTGTTGCTCACGATCTTGCGCGCCACCATGCGCGAATCCGGCACCGTGCCGAACCAGATGCCGATGTCGAAGGCTTTGTCGGTCAGGTTGACGGAGCGGTCGGTCAGCTCAAGCTGCACCTCCACGTCCGGATAACGCCGCGCGAATTCCACAATGGCGGGCGCCACATGCCGCCGCCCGAAGCCGAACGTGGCGTTGATGCGCAGCAAGCCCTTGGGCGTGCCCCGGCTACTGGAGACGGTCTGCTCCAGCTCTTGCAGCTCTTCGAGCAGGCGTGCGCCGGTGGCCAAATAGATTTCACCTTCGTGCGTGACGCTCAGGCGCCGCGTGGTGCGGTTCAGCAGCCGCACGCCGAGCCGCTTTTCCAACTGCGCCAAGCGCGCGGTAATGGCGGGTGGCGTCACACCAAGCTCGCGCGCCAGCGCCGCGAGCGAGCCCTGCTTGACGAGCTGGGTGAAAAATTCCAGATCCGATACGCGATCCATTATTCAGATGAAATGAAGAATAGATAAAGATATGCGCCAATTATAAAAGCATTGTGCATGTCTACACTTCCTCTCGCCAGTGGTCCGGTTTCGATTGATACAGCCGGCCACGCGAATCGGAGGAAGCATGGCGAAGACGCTGTATCAGAAGCTGGTCGAATCGCACACCGTTGCCCAGCTCGACGCGCAGAACGTACTGCTCTACGCAGACCTGCACATCATGAACGAGTACACCAGCCCGCAGGCCTTTGCCGGCTTGGCGGAAGCGGGCCGCACGGTGGCTGCGCCCGGCCAGCAGATGGCGGTGGTGGACCACATCATCCCCACGCACCCCGTGCGCGTGCGGGTGATCCAGGACCCCGCGGCGGCGCTGCAGGCGTCCAACCTGGCAAAGAACTGCCGCGAGCACGGCATCGTGCTGTTCGACACCAACGATGCGTTGCAGGGTATCGAGCATGTGATTGCGCCCGAGCTGGGCATGATCCGACCGGGCATGGTAGTGCTTTGCGGTGATAGCCACACGACCACCTATGGCGCGTTCGGCGCGCTCGGTTTCGGCATCGGCACGTCGGAGGTGGAGCACGTGCTCGCCACGCAGACGCTGGTCTACCGGCTGGCGCAGGACATGCGCATCCGCGTGGAGGGCGAACTGCCCGTCGGCACCACGGCAAAAGATCTGGTTCTGCACATCATCAGCCGCATCGGCGCGCAGGGCGCACGCGGCTATGTGGTCGAGTTCACGGGGAATGCGATTGCCGCGCTCTCCATGGAAGCGCGCATGACCCTGTGCAACATGGCCGTTGAGGCCGGTGCGCGCGGCGCACTGATCGCCCCAGATGCCAAGGCCACGCGCTACGTGCTTGAACATGCGCGCGATGTGGCGCACACACATGCGAGCGTGGCACTGGCGGATTGGCGGCAGTTGTTCAGCGATGCAGAGGCGAATTTCGACGTCGAGCATGTCTTTGATGCGAGCGAGGTTGCGCCGTACGTGACTTGGGGCACCAGCCCCGACCAGGCGATTCCCATCACCGGCAGGATTCCGCAAACCGAGGCGGCCAGGGATGCAGCCGCGCGTGCGGCGTCGGCCCGGGCATTGCGCTACGCGGGCCTGCAGGCAGGTACTGTCATCGAAGGCTTGCCGGTGCAACGCGTGTTCATCGGCTCGTGCACGAATGCGCGCATTGAAGACCTGCGCGCCGTGGCGGGCATCGTCAAGGGATGCAAGGTGGCACCCGGCGTGCGCGCCATGGTGGTGCCCGGCTCGGGCGCCGTGCGTGCCCAGGCCGAGCAGGAAGGCATTGCCGACATCCTGATCGCCAGCGGCTTCGAATGGCGTCAGCCGGGTTGCTCGATGTGCCTGGCCATGAACGACGACGTTCTCGCACCCGGCGAGCGCTGTGCCTCCACGACCAATCGCAACTTTGAAGGGCGCCAGGGGCGGGGCGGTATCACGCATCTGATGAGTCCGGCCATGGCGGCGGCCGCTGCCATCACAGGCTGCATCACGGACGTCCGTCAACTGCGCCTGCAACCACAATCGGAGCACTCGGAGGCTGCCCATGCCTGATACCAAACACATCGACGGCATGGCAGCACCGCTGCCCACGCCCAACCTCGACACCGATCAGATCATGCCCAAGCAGTTCCTGCGCGGCATCGACAAATCGGGGCTCGACAAGGGCCTGCTCTACGACCTGCGCTACGACGCCAATCACCAACTGCATAGCGATTTCGTGCTTAACCAGCCGGCGTATCAGGGCACGTCCATTCTCGTGGGCGGCAGCAACTTCGGGTGCGGTTCCAGCCGCGAGCACGCGGTGTGGGGGCTGCAGCAATTCGGCATCCGCGCCGTCATCGCGCCGAGCTTTGGCGAGATCTTCTACAGCAACGCCATGAACAATCGCCTGCTGCTGGTGATGCTCGACGAGGCTGATGTGGAGCGCATCCTGGCAGACGTGTCGGACGCATCCACAAGCCACATCGCCATCGACGTGGAATCGATGACCGTCCGTAGCCACAGCGTGGAGGCATCGTTCTCGCTGTCCGAGCGCCACCGTCACATGTTTCTGCACGGGCTCGACATGATCGGCGCGACGCTGGCGCGTTGGAGCGACATCAGCGCCTTCCAGCAGACGCACTGGAAAGCGCGCCCGTGGCTGCGCGACGTCGCGGCCACGACCCGCGCGCGTCTGGCGGCAATAGCGCCGGGCAGCCCCCTCTGAATTTTTCCCAACACGTTTTCGAAACCCCATACAACGGCGCGGGCGCTCAGCCAGCTCGCTTGAAGACGAGGCGCGCCGCACGGCTGATCAGGAGACCATCATGGAAGCATCCGTCCGGGCGCAGGAAGGCACACGCGTGGGCCTTTGGCGCGCGCTTACCGGCTACAGCATCGGGCCGCTACCTCTTCCCGTGTACGCCACAACTGCCGTCATCACGCTGCTTGCAGCGCTCAACAAGAAGCTGCCCAACGACATGATCGGCGGCTTTGCCGTGCTGATGCTGCTCGGTTTCCTGCTGGGCGAAATCGGCGCTCGGCTGCCGGTGTTCAAGCACATTGGTGGCGCGGCCATCCTGTGCCTGTTCGTGCCGTCGGCGTTGGTCGGCTACAAGGTGATCGACCCCGAGATGCTGAAGGCGCTCACCACCACCATGAAGACGGCCAACCTGCAGTACCTGTACATCGCCTGCCTGGTGGCGGGCAGCATTCTAGGGATGAGCCATCGGGTGCTGGTGCAGGGGTTCATGCGGATGTTCATTCCGCTGCTGATCGGCACGTTGGCGGCCATCGTGGCGGGTGTGACCGTGGGGCTGTTTTTCGGCTATGAGCCCAAGCACACGTTCTTCTTCATCGTCATCCCGATTGTCGGCGGCGGTATTGGCGAAGGCATCCTGCCGTTGTCGATCGGATATTCTGAGATTCTCGGCCGGCCGCAGGCAGAGCTGATCGCCATGCTGGTGCCGGCGGCGCTGCTGGGCAATGTTGTCGCTATCCTCGCGAGCGGCATGCTCAAGTCACTGGGCGAGAAGCGGCCGCACCTGACCGGCGATGGCGATCTCGTTCGATCGTGCAGTGACACCGATCTGCTGCGCAATGATCGCGCCGAGGCGCCGCTCAATTTGGGCCTCATGGGTGCCGGCCTGCTGATCAGCTGCGCGTTCTTTATCTTCGGCGCGCTGCTCTCGCGCTTCACCGGGATTCCCGGCCCGATCCTCATGATCATCAGTGCGGCGCTACTGAAGGTGTCGAAGCTGTTGCCGCAGAACATGGAACTCGGCGCCTACCAGATGTACAAGTTCGTTTCGACCAACCTGACGTTCGCGATTCTCGTCGGCCTTGGCGTGCTGTTCGTGTCGTGGAAGGAGCTGATGGCGGCGTTCACACCGGGCTATTTCGCCATCTGCGCGGCTACGGTGTTGGCGCTGGTGGCGTCAGGCTTCTTCGTCGGCAAATGGCTGGGGATGTATCCGGTCGAGTCGGGCATCGTGACCGCGTGCCATAGCGGGTTGGGCGGTACGGGTGATGTGGCGATTCTCTCGGCGTCGACTCGCATGGGGCTGATGCCGTTCGCGCAGATCTCGACGCGTATCGGCGGGGCCGCGATGGTGGTGACCGCGACGATCCTGCTCAAGCTGCTGCATTGAGCGGGAGAGGGGCTTTGCAGAGCGATCGGCCGGCGCCACGAGCGTCGGCCGTTTTGTTTTGTGCGTACTGAAGCGAAAGCGCGTCGCAAATCGCGCAAATGAAAAAGGCCCGACAGTTGCCTGTCGGGCCTTCCATATTCTGGTGGGGCGTGAGTGACTCGAACACTCGACCTACGGATTAAGAGTCCGCTGCTCTACCAACTGAGCTAACGCCCCGCGAAGAAACGAGACTATATCAACCTTTTTTGGATCACGCTAGTCCTTTGCGCGAATTTTTTTCGAATCGGTTGTGTGACCGCGTAGCACGTCGATGAATTGCGTGAGTCCGTGCGTCGGGTGCTTGTCGCGATGGCGCACGATCAGCAGCGGTCGGGCGATGCGCGGCAGGCCGCCGGCGACCTCGACAAGGCGGCCATCGCGCAACGCATCGGCCACCACGTGGCGCGACAGGCAACTGATGCCGTAGCCTGCCGCCACCGTGCGCTGAATGGCTTCGGAGTGGCCGAGTTCAAGCGCCACATGCAGCGGCCCGACCACCGAAGCAATGCGGCTATCTATCAGTTCGCGCGTGCCGGAGCCGGGTTCGCGCATCAGCCAGCCCGCTTCGCGCAGCGCTGCGTGGGAGACGGGCCCTGTTCCTTGCGTGAGTGGGTGCCCGGGCGCGGCCACGATCACCATCTCATCATCGATCCATGTTTCGATTTCCAGCGCCTCGCCGCGACAGGTGCCTTCAATCAGGCCGATGTCGACCTCGAAACGCTGCACGGCATCGACCACGTCTTGCGTGTTGCCGATCAGCACGTCGAGCTGGCTGTCGGGTGCGATCTCGTGCCGGAAGCCCGCGAGCAGGGCGGGCAGCACGTAGTTGCCGATCGTGCTGCTGGCCGCGAGCTTCAGGCGCACGTTTGGCTGGGCGGTTGCGTGTTCCAGCGCATCGGCGTGATCAAGCAGCGCCTGCGCTTGCGGCAGAAGCTGCCGGCCCAGCGCATTCAGATGCAGACGGCGCGCATGCCGGTCAAACAGCGGATGTCCGAGCGTGGATTCCAGTTCCGCCAGCGCCGCGCTTACGGCCGATTGCGACAGGCCAAGGGTTTCACCGGCAGCGGTGGTCGTCTCACTTTGGGCGATGGCGGCGAAGACGGCCCACTGTCGCAGTGTGACCCGAGGCGCTTTGTTATCCATAAAAGTGGTTGAAATTACGAAAATTACCTGTTTTACATGTTATCACGATCCGCATATCGTTATGCGCATAGCGAATAAGCAAGGCGAACGTGATGACGATTGCACAGAAACAGTTGGCCCCCCAGGGCGTGGCAGCGGGATTGGATGGGCGAACGCTCGCCAGCGTGGCGGTGTTGTTCGGGTGTGCGGGGATTGCGGTGGCGCTCGGGGCAATGCCGTGGGCTGGGCACCTGGGCTTGAGTGCGCTGACGCTCGCCATCCTGCTCGGCATGGCTGTCGGTCATGTGCCTGGGCACCAGCGTTGGCTGACGCCAGGGGCAATCCAGTTTGCGCGCCATACACTGCTGCGCGCTGGCGTGATTCTCTACGGCGCCCGACTGACGCTGGCGCAGATCCAAGATCTCGGTACTTCGGGCGTGGTGATTCCGCTGGTCGTATTGGCAGCGACGATGCTGGCCGGTACGTGGATCGGCACACGTTGGTTTCGCCTCACGCGCTCACAAGCCGTGCTGGTGGCGGCCGGCAGTGCGGTATGTGGGGCAGCGGCTGTGCTGGCCGTTGCGCCAGCCGTGAAGGCCTCACCACGCGAAACGGCCGTGGCGATCGCCAGCGTGGTGCTGTTCGGCACGATTGGCATCTTTCTGTATCCGTGGCTGTACGCGCTTGTTACGCATGCCGGTGTGGCCATCACGCCGGAGCACTTTGGCGTCTACATCGGTTCGACGATGCACGAGGTTGCGCAGGTGATTGCCGCGGCGCGTCCGCTGGGCGACGACGCCACCAACGCGGCGGTCGTCAGCAAGATGGTGCGTGTGCTGGCGCTGGCCCCGTTGCTCGTGGTGCTGGCTTGCACAACGCCCAGTGAAGCTCGGGGTACCGCTTCGACGTCTCCTGAGAATGCGCTTCGCAAAGCCGCCGGCCACGCCTGGAAAGCGATGCCCTGGTTTGCGGTGGGGTTGCTGATCGTGACGCTGCTCAATTCCGCCGGTGCGATCCCCGCCGCATGGCACGCCCCCATCGACGCCATCGACACCGCCATGCTGGCCTGCGCGATGTTTGCCATCGGCACGCAAACGCATGTGCCGATGCTGCTGAAATCCGGTGTGCGTCCGCTGCTGTGCGCCGCTGTGCTGTGGGTGGGGCTGGTGGGCGGCGGCGCGCTCATCAACGTGGGCGTGCGCTGGCTGGTGGGCTGATCCGGCACCTGAAGTGGCATGTGTAGAGGCGGCTGATTCTCTTCCATGGCGCGCAAGTCGCATCCGGTTGGCGACTTGCGCGCCGCGGCTTTTCATTCGCGTGAGGCCGCCTAGTATGAAGTCCTGAGTCTTAGACAGAGGGGCAGCCATGCAAACGCATCCGGTAGTTTCAAGAGACGAATGGCTCATCAGACGCCGTGCGCTACTGGCCCGCGAGAAGGATGTCATCCACCTGCGCGACGCCGTCAACGCCGAACGCCAGGCACTGCCTTGGGTCAAGGTCGATACGGAATACGTATTTGAATCATCGGAAGGCAAGAAGACGCTGGCCGAACTGTTCGACGGCCGCAGCCAGTTGGTGGTCTACCACTTCATGTTCGGCCCCGACTGGGATGCAGGCTGCCCAGGGTGCTCCTTCTTCTCCGATCATGTTGGCGGAATGCTCACGCATCTGAACCACCATGACGTGACGCTCGTCGCCGTGTCTCGCGCGCCGATGGACAAAATCGCGGCTTACAAAAAGCGCATGGGCTGGCGATTCCCGTGGGTATCGTCGTTCGACACGACGTTCAACATGACTATCGCGTGAGCTTCTCGCAAGACGAACTCGCAAGCGGCTCGGTCGACTACAACTACACCGCAACGCCCCGTGAAGAAGCCCATGACGAACTGCCCGGATTGAGCGCGTTTTACAGGGGCGAGACGGGCGCTGTCTTCCACACGTACTCGACGTATGCGCGCGGCTTGGAAGACATGGTCGGTACGCTGCTGCTGCTCGATCGCGCGCCGCTCGGCCGCAACGAGGCGGGTCCTTTGTCGTGGGTGCGCCGTCACGATGAATACGAAGATGCACCGAAGGCGCACGCGTGCTGCGCGTCGTAAGGCGCAGGAGCGGAAAGGAGTGGGGGGGAAGAGAAGAAAGGATTGGTGCCCGAGGCCGGGATCGAACCGGCACGCGCCGATTAGGGCGCAGCGGATTTTAAGTCCGCGGTGTCTACCAATTTCACCACTCGGGCTTGGGGCGGGTGCAAAACAATACACGAGACCGCCGCCACAAATGAAAACGCCCCGCACGAAGCGAGGCGTTTTGTTATTTTGGCTCCCCGACCTGGGCTCGAACCAGGGACCTACGGATTAACAGTCCGGCGCTCTACCGACTGAGCTATCGGGGAATCGCTGCAACAGCGAAGAAATGAATTCTAGCTAGTTTTCGATCTGCCCGTCAACACCTTTTTTTGCGATGCACTACAAAAATGTGTCCGACAAGTTCACTCAACTAGTTCAGCCGCGGTCGAGGTACTGCTCCTTGTCCTTCACGTCCTTCCAGTCGTCGGCGTCGGGCAAGGGTTGCTTGGTCTTGGTGATGGACGGCCAGCCGGCTTGTGCAAGCTCGACATTGATGGCGATCCACTTCTGCTGATCAGCGGGCACGTCTTCTTCGGCATAGATGGCGTTGACCGGGCATTCGGCCACGCAGACGGCGCAGTCGATGCACTCGTCCGGATCAATCGTCAGGAAGTTCGGGCCTTCGCGGAAGCAGTCGACGGGGCAGACGTCCACGCAGTCGGTGTACTTGCAGCGGACACAGCTTTCGGTAACGACGTGAGTCATTTCGCTTGGAAGTTGATGCTAGGAATTCGTGGGGCGCGCGGTCATGGATGCTTGTGCGTTCCCATGCCGGCAGTCTCGCATTGTAACGCACCGGCCGTGCCCGACTGCTGCGTCATCTGTGTGCCGTCAGACAGTTTTGGCATGTGTTTATGCGTTCGCGCAAGGTTTGACCAATCTGCTATTGCGCATGCTCGATCACCATCTGCACGCGCGTAATGCCGTTGAAGGTGTTGTTGTCGAGCCGGTAGGCCACATACGCCGAGGCGCCCAGCGGCTCCGCGTGGTTGAACCAGATGGCGTCGAAATGCTGCTTGCCGCGGCCAAGCTTGAGTTTCAGGTGCTTCTCCTTCAGCACGGCCTGCGACAGCACATCGAATTCGCCGCAGAAGCTTGGCGCCGGAAAGCCCTGACCCCAGACCTGGGTTTCGAGCAGCTCGACGAACTGCGGCGTGAAGCATTCGGGGTCCGCCTCGCCATCGGTTTCGAGCACGCGTGAGAGCAGCGCCTCGGTCAGCCATTCGCGGCCGACGGCCTCGAAGGTCGAGACGAATGCATCGAAACCGTCTTCACGCAGCGTGAGCCCAGCCGCCATGGCATGGCCGCCGAACTTCACGATCAGGCCCGGGCTGCGCTTGTGCACGGCGTCCAGCGCATCGCGCAGGTGGAAGCCGGGAATCGAACGGCCCGAGCCCTTGATGACCCCATCGTCGCCGGGCGCGAAGGTGAAGACGGGGCGGTGGAATTTGTCCTTGATGCGAGAGGCGACGATGCCGATCACGCCCTGGTGCCACGTCTCGTTGTAGACCGCGATGGTGTGGCGGCCCGCGCCGTCCAGGGCATTCATGCTGTCGAGGATGGCGAGCGCTTCCTGCTGCATGCCGGCTTCGATCTCGCGGCGCTCGCGGTTCATGCCGTCGAGTTCCGCGGCGATGGCCATGGCGCGGTCGTAGTCATCGGTGAGCAGGCATTCGATGCCCAGTGACATGTCGGCTAAGCGCCCGGCGGCGTTCAGACGGGGACCGAGGCCGAAGCCGAGATCGAACGTCGACGCGCGACGCGCCTCGCGGCCGGCCACGCGGAACAGCGCGGCGATACCTGGGCACATCCGCCCGGCGCGCATGCGCTTAAGGCCTTGCGCGACCAGCAGCCGGTTGTTGGCGTCGAGCTTGACCACGTCGGCCACGGTGCCGAGTGCTACCAGATCGAGCAGCGTATCAAGGCGCGGCTGATCTTGCGGCGTGAACACGCCCCGCTTGCGCAACTCCGCCCGCAGCGCCAGCAGCACGTAGAACATCACGCCCACGCCCGCCAGATTCTTGCTCGGGAAGCCGCAGCCCGGCTGGTTCGGGTTGACGATCACGCGCGCCTCGGGCAACTGCGCCCCGGGCATGTGGTGGTCTGTCACGACAACATCGATGCCCAGCGCATTGGCCGCAGCCACGCCCGCCACATCGGCGATGCCGTTGTCGACGGTGACCAGCACGTCCGGCTTCTCGCGCGCGGCCAGTGCCACGATTTCGGGCGACAGGCCGTAGCCATACTCAAAGCGGTTCGGGACGATGTAGCTGGCCTGCGCGCCGAGCATGCGCAAGCCGCGCACGCCGACGGCGCAGGCGGTGGCGCCGTCGCAGTCGTAGTCGGCAATGATCAGAAGGCGCTTGCGGGCGGCGATGGCATCGGCGAGGTAGCGCGCTGCGTCGTCAATGCCCTTGAGTTGCGCGGGCGGCAGGAGGTCGGTCAGCTCGGTCGACAGTTCGTCGGGCCGGGCGACGCCCCGGGCGGCGAGGATGCGTGCGAGCACAGGGTGAATGCCGTGGCCGGCCAGCGTGGTGGCGGCGTCGGCCGAATGCGAACGGACAGCGATGCGGGTCATGCAGGATTAGCCTCAAGCGGCCATGGAAAGCGGGGAGAGCGCATCACGCAAGGTGCGTGGACGACTGAAGCGGCGCAGCCAGCCGAACGGGCCATTGGCGAGTTCGCGGCGGGTGACGCGGTAGTGGGCGTAGTGCGAGTCGCCGGTCAGCACGAGCGAGACGGCATTGATGCGGCCGTCAGCCAGCGCATCGGCGGCGGGGGCAAACCAGTCGCGGTCGTACGCGCGCAGGGTTTCGATCCAGTCGTACCAGTCGGCGGAGAGATACGGCTTGCCGGCGTTGTCCAGCAGCGCGGCGGCGCTCGTGTCGTCGAACGGCACGGCGGCCAGCGTTTCCGCGCACAGTTCAGTGGCGTTGCCGGCGTGACACAGGCCGGCGAAGAACGGATCGGCCCCGATCATGCGCTCGGCAATGGGGCGGGCGTCGACCAGCGCGCCCTGGCCGAATAGCCAGACCGAATTGACCGGCAGCAGGCCACGCGCCTCGCGCGCTTGGTTCACGGGGTGGTCGTACCACGTCATCTGGATCTCGTTCTGGAACTTGCGCCAGGCGCGCTCCTGCTCGCCCTTGTGCATCCAGATGTCGATGTTGTGGCCGGTGGCGCGTTGCGGCGCGGCGGCAATGAGGTCGCCAAAGGGTGAATCGGCGACGTACCAGCGGGCGGCGTGCGTGGCATCGAGCGTGATGCCCATTTCGGCGACCAAGGGGGTGATGGCGGTGCGCAGGGCGTCGGCGTCGGCGGCTTCCAGGCGGAGCTGGGCCGGGTCGAGCATCACCAGATGGTCCCGGGCGGCGTGGATGTGGACCGGCTGCAGGCAGGCCCAGGTGCGCGTGTCGGCGCTGCCGCCGTCCGCCAGTCGCATGTACGGCGCCGACGGCAGCGGAGAAATGGGTAGCCCGGCATGCGCAGCCAGCCAGCGCTCGTGCGGCAGCGTGGGCAGGTAGGCGTCGTCGTGGCGCTCGCGTTCCGCCTCGCGCGCACGCGCGAGCAACCTTTCCAGGCCTGGCAAGGTCAATTGACGGTAAGCGTCGTCCGCCACCTCGGCAGCGGGCGCGCAAAACGGGACAATCAGGGTGAGTTCAGGAATCATGGCTCCGAGATTGTAAACTTCCGGCTCGTCGGCCAGTGAGCCGGACAAATCACACCCACGGGGAATCCCCTTTGAAACTTCCATACGAATGGCAGATCGGCTGGCGGTATACGCGCGCAAGCAAGCGCGCCAGCCGCAATAGCTTCATCTCTTTCATCTCGCTCATCTCCATGCTCGGCATTGCGCTGGGGGTGGCGGCGCTGATCATCGTGCTCTCCGTCATGAACGGCTTCCAGAAGGAAGTGCGGGACCGCATGCTGTCGGTGCTGGCACATATCGAGGTCATGGCGCCGAACAGTCTGCCGGACTGGCAGCGTACCGCCAATGAGGCGATGCAGAACAAGGAAGTCATCGGGGCGGCACCATACGTGGGCGCGCAGGCCATGATCACGCGCGACGAGGCGGTGCGCGGCGTGCTGCTGCGCGGGGTGTCGCCGGCGGACGAGCCGAAGGTTTCGGACATTGCGAAGGACTTCAAGGCGGGCACGATCGACGACCTGAAACCTGGCGAATTCGGCATCGCCCTGGGCAGCCAACTGGCCAACGGCCTGGGCGTGCACCAGGGGGACAAGGTCACGCTGGTGGCGCCGCAGGGCACCATCACCCCGGCGGGCGTGTTGCCGCGCCTGAAGCAGTTCACGGTGACGGGCATCTTCGAATCGGGCCACTACGAGTTCGACAGCTCGCTGGCGCTGGTCAATATGGAAGACGCCGAGCGCCTGTTCCGCCTGGACGGCCCGACCGGCGTGCGCCTGAAGCTGGTGGACATGGACCGTGCCCCGCAGGTGGCCGAAGCCCTGTCGCGCACGCTGACCGGCGAGCTGTACATCCGCGACTGGTCTCGCCAGAACCGCAACTGGTTTGCCGCCGTGAAGACCGAGAAGAAGATGATGTTCATCATCCTCACGCTGATCATCGCCGTGGCGGCATTCAACCTGGTGTCCACGCTGGTGATGACGGTGACGGACAAACAGGCCGACATTGCCATCCTGCGCACGATGGGCGCGCAGCCGGGCTCGATCATGAAGATCTTTATCGTGCAAGGCGTGGCGATCGGGTTTATCGGCACATTGCTGGGCGTGGGCTTCGGCACGCTCATCGCGTACAACATCGACGTGATCGTGCCTTTCATCGAGCGTCTCTTCCACGTGCAATTCCTGCCGCGTGACATCTACTTCATCAGCGAACTGCCCTCGGACCCCCGCGTGAACGACATTGCGACCATTGGCATCATTTCCTTCATCCTTGCGTCGGTGGCGACGCTGTATCCGAGCTGGCACGCCTCGCGCGTGAATCCGGCGGAGGCGCTGCGCTATGAGTGAGGCCGTCATGACTTCCATGGAAGCGCCGGCCGCAGCGCCGCAGGGTGTGGTGGTGCAGGCCGAAGGACTATCCAAGTCGTTCCACCAGGGCGGCTTGAATGTCGACGTGCTCAAGGGCGTGGACATCCGCATCGGCGTGGGCGAGAAGGTCGCCATCGTCGGCGCGTCGGGCTCCGGCAAGAGCACGTTGCTGCATGTGCTGGGCGGGCTGGATGAGCCGACGTCGGGCCGCGTCTCGTTGCTCGGCAAGCCTTTCACCGCAATGAAGGAGCGCGAGCGCAACACCCTGCGTAATCGGGCGCTGGGCTTTGTCTATCAGTTCCACCATCTGTTGCCGGAATTCACCGCGCTGGACAACGTCGCGATGCCGCTGCGCATTCGTGGCGTGGAAGAAGCGCAAGCGCGCCACACCGCACAGGCGATGCTCGAGCGCGTGGGCCTGGGCCCGCGCACGGCGCACCGCCCGGGCGAGCTGTCCGGCGGCGAGCGCCAACGCGTGGCGATTGCGCGTGCGCTGGTCGGGTCCCCGGCTTGCGTGCTGGCTGATGAGCCCACCGGCAACCTCGACGACCACACCGCCGGTGAAGTGTTTGATCTGATGCTGGAACTCACGCGCACGCTGGGCACCAGCTTTGTCATCGTCACGCACGATATCGAACTGGCGGGCCGCTGCGACCGCATTTTCCGCCTGCGGGAAGGCCATTTGCACCAAGAGCGCTGAGCCGGGCGGCACAATCGGAAAAGGCGGATTCCAGAACACCGCGCTTTCCGGTACGTTGCCGCCTTTTCTAGCGCAGAACTGACCATGTGGATCGACACCCATTGCCACCTCGACGCCAGCGACTTTGATACCGACCGTGATGCAGTCGTTGCGCAGGCGCATGCGGCGGGCGTCAACCACATCGTCGTGCCGGCGGTCGCGCGCTGGAATTTCGATACGGTGCGGGCGCTGGCGCATCGGCATGCCGGTTGCAGTTATGCGCTGGGCATCCATCCGATCTACGCCGCGCAGGCCACCGACGACGACCTGCTCGAATTGCGCCGCCAGGTCGCCGCGTCAATGGATGACCCGCGCTTTGTGGCCGTCGGCGAGATCGGCCTCGACTTCTTCATTCCCGACTACGACGTTGAGCGGCAGAACGCCGTCTTCCGTGCGCAACTGGGCATCGCTCGCGAATTCGACCTGCCTGTGCTGATGCACGTGCGCAAGTCGCAGGACCAGGTGCATAGCGCCGCCGCCAAGGCGGGCGTACGCGGAATTGCGCATGCGTTCAACGGCAGCCCGGAACAGGCGCATCGCTTTGTCGATTCCGGTTTCAAGCTGGGATTCGGCGGCGTCTTTACCTTCTCGCGCGCCAATCGCGTGCGTCGGCTGGCGCAGGAATTGCCGATCGAGTCGATCGTGCTGGAAACCGACGCGCCCGACCTCGCGCCCGCTTGGTTGGCCGACGACCAGTTCGGCGAGCAGGGTCGTGTGCGCAATGTTCCGACAGAAGTCGCGCGCATCGCCGACGCGATGGCGCAATTACGTGGCATCTCCGTTGAGGCGTTGGCCGAGCAGGCGTGCCGCAACAGCATCGAAGCCATTCCTCGCCTGGCAGCGCTGTTGCCAGTCTGACGGCCGCGCGTGCGTCTGTGGCTGATCGGCTTTGTTGCCGGCTGCATGGCATTGCAGATGCAGGCGACGCTCGCGCCGGTGTGGCAGCCGCTGGGCGTGGTGTTGCTCTGCCTGTTGCTGGCAGTTGTCATGCGACGTCGGCCAATGCTGTTTCCCGTCTTGCTGGTCGCCAGCGCCATCGCGGCGGGTTTTGGCTGGAGCGATTGGCGCGCGCAGCAGCGCATGGCCGTGGCCCTCAGCCCTGCGTGGGAAGGCAAGGACATCATTGCAACCGGGGTGGTTGCCGAGCTGCCGCAGAATGGCGACGACGCCACGCGTTTTCTCTTCCACATCGAATCCAGTAATGCGGGTGATGCCGTGCCGCCACGCGTGCGCCTGTCCTGGTATGGCACGCGAACCTGGGGCAACGTAAGCGAGGAGGGCGCAAAGCCCGACCAACGTGCCGGCATCCCCGATCTGAAACCCGGCCAACGCTGGCAGCTGACGCTACGCGTAAAGCGCCCGCATAGCCTGACCAACCCCGGTGGCTTCGATGGCGAATACGCAATGCTGGCCGACAACATCCGCGCCATCGGCTACGTCCGTACGGGAAAGCGCGCGCAGAACGTCGCGCTGGATGAGGCCGGCACCGGTTTCGGCGTTGAGGTAGAGCGCTGGCGTGCCAGCGTGCGGCGCCACATCCTCGCGACGTTGCCCGATGCACGCTACGCGGCCGTCATGGTGGCGCTCGTGGTGGGCGACCAAAGCGGCATCGCCCGCGATGACTGGGACCTGTTCCGCCGCACAGGCATCAGTCACCTCGTCAGCATTTCAGGCCTGCACATCACGATGATCGCCGGGCTGTTTGCCGCATTGTGGATGGCGTTGTGGCGGCGGTCGTTCGGGCTGGCGCGCTGGCTGCGCCCGCCATTGCCGCTATGCATGCCTACCCCGCGCGCAGGTGCCATCGCGGCCATGTTGGGGGCGTTCGGCTACTGCCTGCTTGCCGGGATGGGCGTGCCTGCGCAGCGCACGCTGCTGATGCTGTCCACCGTAGCCATCGCCAGGTTGACCGATCGGAATGTGCCGGCCAGCCTGTCGCTGTGCTGGGCGGCCGCCGTGGTGGCGGTGGTCGACCCGTGGGCGGTCATGTCGGCCGGGTTCTGGCTGTCATTCGGCGCGGTGGCGATCATCTTCATCGCCGCGCAGATGGCGCTCGATGGCCGGCGCAATGGCAAAGCAGAGGGCTGGATGAAGCGCACCTGGCATGCATTGGTGGCCGGTACGCGGATTCAGCTTGCGGTTACGTTCGGCCTTTTACCGTTGACCTTGCTGTTGTTCCAGCAGACGTCGGTGGTTTCCGCGGTGGCCAATGGGCTGGCGATTCCCGCGGTGAGTTTCGTGACGACACCGCTGGCGCTGATCGGCGCGGCGCTCCCTGATCCGCTTGCGCGGCCGGTGCTGATGTTGGCCGAGGCGAGCTTCCGCTGGCTGGCCATTTGGCTTGAATGGCTGGCACAGCCGCGCTGGTCTGTCTGGGTGGCGCCGGTCGCGCCCGTGTGGGCGTTGCTGCTGTCGATGATGGGCGTGGCGCTATTGCTGTTGCCCGGCGGCATCCGTGCATGGGCATGGCGCGCCCAGGGCGCCTTGCTCCTGTTGCCGCTCGTGCTGGCGCGGGTGCCAGCTCCACCGCCCGGCGAATTCCGGCTCATCGCGTTCGATATCGGCCAAGGTGCCGCAGCATTGATCGAAACCGCCAACCATCGCCTCCTGTTCGACACCGGCCCGCGTTACGGCGATCACGCGGATGCTGCTGCCCGCGTCATCACTCCTTACCTGCGCAGCCACGGCGTCGAATCGCTCGACACGCTTGTCGTCAGCCACGAAGACAGCGACCACGCCGGTGGCACCGAAACGGTGATCGACGCGGTGCCAGTGCGCACCATGTTGGCGTCTTTGCCCCAACGGCACGCCTTGCGCAGCGTGGCCGATGAAAACGGCATCCGCTTTACCGATTGTTTGGCTGGGCAAGCATGGACGTGGGATGGCGTTGTCTTTGAGGTGCTGCACCCGCTGCGCCAGCCTGCTGAAAGCGAGCGCGTGTCCAGCAACGCCCGCAGTTGTGTGGTGCGCATCGCCAATGGCCGCCACGCTGCGTTGCTGACCGGCGATATCGAAGCCGCCCAGGAAAGCGCCCTCATCGCCGCCGAAACGCCTGGGCGACTGATGGCAGACATCTTGCTTGTGCCGCATCACGGCAGCAAGACAAGCTCCAGCGGCGCGTTCTTGGACGCAGTTTCTCCGCAGGTGGCAGTTTTCCAGGTCGGCTACCGCAACCGGTACGGACATCCGCATCCGCACGTCTGGCAGCGCTACGTGTCGCGCGACATCGACGGTTTGCGCATGGACAGGACCGGTGCCGTCGTCATCGAGACCGACGGCGATGTGCTGGACGTCCAGACTGCGCGTACCATGCGGCCGCGGTACTGGTCTTCCGCGCAGGAAGTGGAACCCCTGGCAACGGCCACCGGCGCCTTCGACGCCCAGCCGTAAACTTGGAGGCATAACGGGTTGGCCCCATTGTGGGGGGCAAAACCGCTGTGCTATAAAAACCACGTGCCGCGTACATCGCGCGGCGCCGTCAGGGGAGAAAAGCATGGCAGTCCGGTTCTACGATGAAATGCTCAACTGGCATGACGGGGACCGCAACCCTCACGCCGCCGAACCGGCCCCGGCAGCCCTCGTCCAGCAAGGCGAGGTGCGCGGCCACTACGGACGTTTCGCCGAATGGCTGGGCGCGCAGTCCGCCACGACGCTGCAGAACAAGCGCGCCGAGGCAGACCTGATCTTCCGCCGCGTCGGCATCACCTTTGCCGTGTACGGCGACAAGGACGAATCGAACAGCGGCACCGAGCGCACGATTCCGTTCGACATCATTCCGCGCATCTTCCCGGCCAGTGAGTGGGCCAAGCTCGAACGCGGCCTGCGGCAACGCGTTGATGCGCTCAACCGCTTTCTGCACGACATCTATCACGAGCAGAACATCCTGCGTGCCGGCGTTATCCCGCCCGATCAGATCTACAACAACGCCCAATACCGCCCCGACATGCTCGGCGTGGACGTGCCGCGCGACATCTACGCGCACGTGGCCGGCATTGACATCGTGCGTGCCGGCGAGGGCGAGTTCTACGTGCTGGAAGACAACCTGCGCGTGCCTTCCGGTGTGTCGTACATGCTGGAAAACCGCAAGATGATGATGCGGCTGTTTCCGGAATTGTTTGCGCGCAATCGTGTGGCGCCCGTCGCGCATTACCCCGACATGCTGCTCGACATGCTGCGCAGCGTGTCGCCGCAGAACATTGCCGATCCGACGGTGGTGGTGCTCACGCCCGGCATGTACAACTCGGCGTATTTCGAGCATGCGTTTCTTGCGCAGCAGATGGGCGTTGAGCTGGTGGAGGGGCACGATCTTTTCGTGCAGGACGATCACCTCTATATGCGCACGACGCAGGGTCCGCAGCGCATCGACGTCATCTATCGCCGGGTGGACGACGATTTCCTCGATCCGCTGGTGTTCCGGCCGGATTCTTCCCTGGGTGCAGCAGGGCTGCTGTCGGTCTATCGCGCGGGCAACGTCACGATCTGTAATGCCATCGGCACCGGCGTGGCGGATGACAAGTCGATCTATCCATATGTGCCGGACATGATCCGCTTCTACCTTGGCGAAGAGCCGATCCTCAATAACGTGCCGACGTACATGTGCCGCCGGCCGGACGACCTGCAATACGTGCTCGACCACATGGGCGAACTGGTGGTCAAGGAAACGCACGGTGCAGGCGGCTACGGCATGCTGGTCGGTCCGGCCGCCACGCAGGAAGAGATTGCCGCCTTCCGTGAGGTGGTGAAGGCTCGCCCGGAACAATACATTGCGCAGCCCACGCTGGCGTTGTCGACTTGTCCAACGTATGTGGAAGCAGGCATCGCGCCGCGCCATATCGATTTGCGGCCGTTCGTGCTGTCCGGCAAGGATGTGCGCATGGTGCCGGGCGGCCTCACGCGCGTGGCGTTGCGGGCGGGCTCGCTGGTGGTCAACTCGTCGCAGGGAGGCGGGACGAAGGATACGTGGGTGCTGGAGCGCTGAACGCTCGCGCATTGTCGCAACTGGCAGTCGATCAATTGCATATCGAATACGTAGAAGGGAACGCCATGCTCAGCCGCACCGCAGACCACCTTTTCTGGATGGCGCGCTACACCGAACGCGCCGAGAACACCGCCCGCATGCTCGACGTGAACTACCAGACCTCGCTGCTGCCGCAATCCGCGGAAGTGGCCGAGCAGGGCTGGTGGGCAATGCTCGACATCTGCGAACTGACGCAGGTCTTTGACGAACGCTATGGCCTGCTCTCGCGCGACGATGTGATCGATTTCATGGTGCGTGACATGACCAACCCGTCGTCGATCATGAGTTGCCTGCGCGGCGCGCGTGAGAACGCCCGGGCGGTACGCGGCTCCATCACGACCGAGGTTTGGGAGACCATCAACACCACGTGGCTGGACGTTCAGCGCCTGATTGCCGAAGGCATGCTGCGGGACGATCCGTCGCAATTCTTTGAATGGGTGAAGTTCCGCTCGCATCTGTCGCGCGGCGTGCAGGTCGGCACCATGCTGACGGACGACGCGTTCCATTTCATGCGCCTGGGCACGTTCCTGGAACGCGCAGACAACACTGCACGGCTGCTGGATGTGAAGTTCCAGTCCACGCCCACCCGCGATGAAACCGCGGCGGAGCAGGGCGACTTCTACCATTGGGCCGCCACGCTGCGCTCGGTGTCGGGCTTCGAGGTCTACCGCAAGATCTATCGCAACGTCATTACGCCGACGCGCGTGGCGGAGTTGCTGATTCTGCGCAGCGACATGCCGCGTTCGCTGCTGGCCAGCATGGACGAGGTGGTTGAGATTCTTGCGACTGTGCGCAACAGTCAATCGGCAGAGACCGAACGTCGCGCTGGTAAACTGCACGCCGACCTGCGGTACGCCCGCATCGAAGATATTTTTGCGGTCGGCCTGCATGCCTGGCTGACCAACTTCCTGGAGCGGATCGGCGACTTGGGCAACGGCATCAGCCAGGATTTCCTGGTGCCGCTCGAGGTGGCGTGACGTGCAGGACAATGTGCATACATCGGGGCGCCATTTTCGGGTGGTGCCCGTGTCATCGTGAAATACCAAATTCGACACACGACGGTCTACCGTTATGCCGAGCCGCTGCGCCACAGCGTGCATGAGCTGCGGCTGACGCCTCGCAGCGGCGAGCTGCAGCAGGTGGACAGCTGGCAGATCCACGCGCCTGGCAACCTCACGCGTGCCACGGACGGTTTCGGCAATGTCGTCCATCACTTCACCCTCGGCAACCGCACGGATGACGTCGTCATCGACGCGCGTGGCATTGTCGAGGTGTTTCCTGCGGGCGCGCCCGGCAGCCATCGGTTTGTCGATGCGCCCGGGCAAGGGCGCTATCGCGTGTCGCCGCTGTATTTTCTGAGTGCTACGTCGCTGACTTCCGCGCCGCCCGAGATGATCAACTTTGCGCGCGAGCACGCGCTGGTGCACGGAGACGCGGAATCTGCGGTACGCCTTGCGCAAGCCATCGCCACGCGCGTGAGCTACAAGCCGAACACCACCCACGTTGGCACCACCGCTGCGGAGGCGTTTGGCCTGGGCACGGGCGTATGCCAGGACCAGGCGCAGGTGATGGTCGCGTGCTGCCGGGCGCTGGGTGTCCCGGCGCGCTATGTCAGCGGCTATTTCCATGCCGTGGGCGAAGAGGATCTTGCCAGTCACGCCTGGGCCGACGTTTGCCTCGACGCCGAATCGCACACGTGGTGCAGCATCGATGTCACCCACCAGTGCTTTACCGATGCCCGCCACATCCGGCTGGCAGTCGGGCGCGATTACCAGTCCGCGGCTCCGGTTCGCGGTGTGCGGCAGGGCGGGGGTGCCGAGACGCTGGATGTCAGCATTTCCATCGAGCCATTGCCCGCCGACGCTACCCGAGTGAATTGAGCATCTCTTCCAAGCGCGCAGATGGGTTCCGATCGGCGCGCTAGAATGCCTTCAACCCACCGTTTCCGTTTGTTGCTTCGCCCATGACTTATTGCGTCGCCATGCGCCTGGACGCAGGCCTTGTGTTCCTGTCCGACTCCCGCACGAATGCGGGCGTGGACGCCATTTCCACGTTCCGCAAAATGACCGTCTTCGAGCGCGAAGGCGATCGTGTCATGGTGCTGCTGACGGCCGGCAATCTGGCGATCAGTCAGGCGGTGCGCCAAGTGCTGACCGAAGCGCGCGGCAAGCCGCGCTCGCTGTGGACGGCGCGGGACATGTTCGAGGCCGCCACGATTGTTGGCGAGGCCGTGCGCGACGTCTACGACCGCGACGCGGCAGCGCTGGCCAAGGCCAAAATCGACTTCAACGTCAGCATCGTCTTCGGCGGGCAGATCGGCGCAGAGCGGCCGCGCCTGTTCAACGTCTACGCGGCAGGCAACTTCATTGAAGCCACGCCCGAGAATTGCTATTTCCAGATCGGCGAAGCCAAGTACGGCAAGCCGATCATCGACCGAGTGGTCAGCCCGGGGCTGCCGCTGGACGAAGCTGCAAAATGCGCGCTGATTTCGATGGATTCAACGCTGAAATCGAATATTTCCGTGGGCTTGCCGCTGGATCTACTTGTCTATGAGACCGACTCCCTGCGTGTGACGCGCTTTGTCGCCATCGACGAAGAGAACCCATATTTCACGATGATTCGCGGCACATGGGGCAAGCGCCTGCGCCAGGTGTTTGCCGAAATCGACGATCCGGATTGGGAAACCGGCACTTCGCCTTCGTACCCGTTGCGCCGCGAGGGTCATCCCTCCGCGGAGGTCGGGCCCGTGCGCATCGCGCCGCCCGCCGCTGACGCGCCCGCAGTGCCGGAGCGCGCGCCCGGTCCTGCGTTGGAGCAGGTATCCACGATCCAGCGCGTGGCCGGCGGATCGCAGAAGTCGCACTGAGGCACAGGATCTGCGATGCGTGATGTGATGCTTTTTTCGCATGCCAACGGCTTTCCCGTGGGAACGTATCGCAAGATGCTAGGCGTGCTGGGTGACGAATTCGACATCCGCGCCGTGGAGCGTTTTGGGCATGATCCGCGTTTTCCTGTCACCCGTTCCTGGCCTGGTCTGGTGAAGGAGCTGCTCGCCGAAATCGACGCGCAGGCCGAGCCGGTCTGGCTGGTGGGTCATTCGCTGGGCGGCTTCTTGAGTTTGATGGCGGCGCTGCGCCGGCCCGAGCGCGTGCGTGGCGTCGTGATGCTCGATTCGCCGATCATCGCGGGATGGCGCGCCAAGCTGCTGCGCGTGGCGCAATGGCTGGACATTGACGAGAGCCAATCGCCTGCCGCGGCGACGAAAAACCGGCGCCATCTGTGGCCCGATCTCGACTCCGTCTGGAGCCACTTCAAGGCCAAGCGCAAGTTCGATCGTTGGGACGAAGACGTGCTGCGCGACTATGTCGAGCATGGCACCGAGCCTACCGGGCGTGACCACGAGCGCACACTGCGCTTCTCGCGCGAAATCGAATACCAAATCTATCGGACATTGCCGACCAACATGGGGCGTAAAGTCGCTGGCGGCACGGCGTTCCCCGTCAGCTTTGTGGCTGGCACGCGTTCACGCGAGATTCGCCAAGTCGGACTGGGCGCGACCCGGCGCATCGTCGGCGGGAGGCTGCGCTGGATCGAGGGCAGTCATCTTTATCCGATGGAAAAGCCGCTCGAAACGGCCCGGTTGATCCGCGAGTTGATCAACGAAATGCGCGCCAACGCAGGCGCCATGCGGCACGCCGCATAGGCGAGGCTGCCTTGGGGCAAATTCCACCGTTCTGTCACGGATCGGAGAGGGGACCTTTGCTATAATCCGGCTTTCCCCGGCAAGCTAGGTCATGACCAAGTTCGTATTCGTTACCGGTGGCGTAGTGTCCTCACTCGGCAAGGGCATCGCCGCCGCCTCGCTCGCGGCCATTCTCGAGTCGCGCGGCCTCAAAGTCACCCTCCTCAAACTCGATCCTTACATCAACGTCGACCCGGGCACGATGAGCCCGTTCCAGCACGGCGAAGTGTTTGTGACCGAGGACGGCGCAGAAACCGACCTCGATCTTGGCCACTACGAGCGTTTTGTCTCGGCCAAGATGCGCAAGGCGAACAACTTCACCACCGGCCAGATTTACGAATCCGTGATCCGCAAGGAGCGTCGCGGCGAGTATCTCGGCAAGACGGTGCAAGTGATTCCGCATATCACCAACGAAATCCAGGCGTTCATCGAGCGCGGTGCTGCTGCATCGCATGGCGGTAAGGCCGATGTGGCGATCGTGGAAATCGGCGGTACGGTGGGCGATATCGAATCGCTGCCGTTCCTGGAAGCCGCACGTCAGATGAGCCTGCGCCTGGGTCGCAACCAGGTGGCGTTCGCACACCTGACGCTGGTGCCGTTCATTGCCAGCGCCGGCGAGCTGAAGACCAAGCCGACCCAGCACTCGGTGCAGAAGCTGCGCGAAATCGGCGTGCAGCCGACCGCGCTGCTGTGCCGCGCCGACCGCCCGATTCCCGACGATGAGCGCGCGAAGATTTCGCTTTTCGCCAACATGCCGCAGGACGCGGTCATCTCAGTGTGGGATGTCGACACCATCTACAAGATCCCGCAAATGCTCAACGAGCAGGGGCTGGATCGCATCATCTGCGAAGAGCTGCGCATCGAAGCGCCGCCGGCAGACCTGTCGGTGTGGGCGCATATGGTGCACACGCTGGAAAACCCGCAGCACGAGATCACCATCGGCATGGTCGGCAAATATGTTGACCTGACCGAGTCGTACAAGTCGCTGATCGAGGCGCTGCGCCACGCCGGCCTGCATACCTCGACGCGCGTCAATATCGAGTACATCGATTCCGAAGAACTGGAATCGGGCCATACGCAGGTGCTGGACACGCTGGACGCGATTCTGGTGCCGGGCGGCTTCGGCAAGCGCGGTACGGAAGGCAAGATCCGCGCAATTCAGTACGCACGTGAAAAGGGCGTGCCGTACCTGGGCATCTGCCTGGGGATGCAGTTGGCAGTGATCGAATTCGCCCGCCATCTGGCCGGCATGAAAGACGCCAACAGCACGGAATTCAACGACGAGACCGAACACCCGGTGGTCGCGCTCATTACCGAATGGCTGGATCGCGATGGCCGCGTGGAAAAGCGCTCGGCCGACTCCGACCTGGGCGGCACCATGCGCTTGGGCTCGCAGCGCGTGCCGGTGCAATCTGGCACCAAGGCAGCGGCAATCTATGGCGCGGAAGTCAACGAGCGCCATCGTCACCGCTACGAGGTGAACAATCACTACGTGCCTCAGCTGGAAAAGGCCGGGATGATCATCTCCGCGCGCACGCCGTCGGAAAACCTGCCGGAAATGATGGAGCTGCCGGCGTCGATGCACCCGTGGTTCGTCGGCGTGCAGTTCCACCCGGAATTCACCTCGACGCCGCGTGATGGCCACCCGCTGTTCAAGGCCTACGTGGAAGCCGCGCTGGCGCATCACCAGCAGAACACGCAACGCGCTGTCGCCTAAGCGCCGGCACACGGGAACATCATGAAACTCTGCGATTTCGAAGTCGGCCTCGACAAACCGTTCTTCCTGATTGCCGGCACCTGCGTGATCGAATCCGAGCAGATGGCGATCGACACCGCCGGTACGCTCAAGGAGATTACCGGCGAGCTGGGCATTCCGTTCATCTACAAGTCGTCGTTCGACAAGGCGAATCGCTCGTCGGACGCCTCGTTCCGCGGTCTGGGCATGGAAGAGGGGCTGCGCATTCTGGCGGAAGTGCGTCGCCAGGTGGGCGTGCCTGTGCTGACCGACATCCACGAGATCGATGAGATCAAGCCCGTGGCCGAAGTCGTGGACGTGCTCCAGACGCCGGCGTTCCTGTGTCGCCAGACCGATTTCATCCGTGCCTGCGCGCAGAGCGGTAAGCCCGTCAATATCAAGAAGGGCCAGTTCCTCGCGCCGCACGACATGAAGAATGTCATCGACAAGGCGCGTCATGCTGCCCGCGATGCCGGCCTGCCGGAAGACAACTTCATGGCCTGCGAGCGCGGTGCCTCGTTTGGTTACAACAACCTCGTGTCAGACATGCGCTCGCTCGCGATCATGCGAGAGACGGGGGCGCCGGTGGTGTTCGACGCCACGCATTCGGTGCAATTGCCGGGCGGCCAGGGCACCAGCTCGGGCGGCCAGCGCGAGTTCGTGCCGGTGCTGGCACGTGCGGCCATCGCCGCGGGCGTGTCGGGCGTTTTCATGGAAACGCACCCCGATCCCGCATGCGCGAAATCAGACGGTCCGAATGCCGTACCGCTGCGTCGCATGAAAGACTTGCTGTCGGTTCTGAAAGAACTGGATGTGCTCACCAAGCGCAGCGGTTTCCTGGAAAATCAGTTCGACTGATTGACTGATCCCAACCCGACCGGCGGCAGCGTATGCTGCCGTCGTCGTTTGTTGCAGCTTCTGGAGAGAGACACATGGCCGCTGGCTACATCCTCGCGTACGTGGACGTGACAGACCCCGTGCAATACGAACAATACAAAGTGCTGTCGACCAAGGCCATGCAGGCTCATGGCGCGGAGCCGCTGGTGCGCGGCGGCAAGACCGAGCAGCTGGAAGGCGAGTGGAACCCGACGCGTATCGTCGTGCTGAAGTTTGCAAGCTACGATGCTGCGAAGGCGTTTTATGACAGCGAGGAATACTTGGCTGCGCGCGATGCGCGCGCCAAGGCCGCCAAGATGAACATGATTGTGGTCGAAGGCATCTAAGCCCATCGACTGCTTGCGTTAGCTTTAAGACACCAAGAGGGATTTTCATGAGTGCCATCGTAGATATCATCGGTCGCGAAGTGCTGGACTCGCGCGGCAATCCGACTGTCGAATGCGACGTGCTGCTGGAATCGGGCGTGATGGGCCGTGCCGCGGTGCCGTCGGGCGCATCCACCGGCTCGCGCGAAGCCATCGAACTGCGTGACGGCGACAAGTCGCGCTACCTGGGCAAGGGCGTGCTCAAGGCCGTCGAGCACATCAACACCGAAATCTCCGAGGCCATCATGGGCCTGGACGCGTCGGAACAGGCTTTCCTGGATCGCACCCTGATCGATCTGGACGGTACCGAGAACAAGAGCCGCCTGGGCGCAAACGCCATGCTGGCCGTGTCGATGGCTGTTGCCAAGGCTGCTGCCGAAGAAGCCGGTCTGCCGCTGTATCGCTACTTCGGCGGTTCGGGCGCGATGCAGATGCCGGTGCCGATGATGAACATCGTCAATGGCGGTGCACACGCCAACAACAGCCTGGACATCCAGGAATTCATGGTGATGCCGGTCGGCCAGTCGAGCTTCCGTGAAGCCCTGCGCTGCGGCGCAGAGATCTTCCACGCACTGAAGAAGATCCTGGCTGACAAGGGTATGAGCACGGCCGTTGGCGACGAAGGCGGCTTCGCACCGAACTTCGCCAGCAACGAAGAGTGCCTGAACACCATCCTGTCGGCCATCGAGCAAGCTGGCTACAAGGCCGGTGAAGACGTGCTGCTGGCGCTGGACTGCGCTGCTTCCGAGTTCTACAAGGACGGCAAATATCACCTCGAAGGCGAAGGCCTGCAGCTGTCGTCGGAAGATTTCGCCAACTACCTGGCAAATCTGGCTGACAAGTTCCCGATCGTGTCGATCGAAGACGGCATGCACGAGAGCGATTGGGCCGGTTGGAAGGTCCTGACCGAAAAGCTTGGCAAGAAGGTGCAGCTGGTGGGCGACGATTTGTTCGTTACCAACACCAAGATCCTGAAGGAAGGCATCGAGAAGGGCATCGCCAACTCGATCCTCATCAAGATCAACCAGATCGGCACGCTGACCGAGACGTTTGCCGCCATCGAGATGGCCAAGCGCGCCGGATACACCGCCGTGATCTCGCACCGCTCGGGCGAAACCGAAGACAGCACGATCGCCGATATTGCCGTTGGCACGAACGCTGGCCAGATCAAAACCGGCTCGCTGTCGCGCTCGGATCGCATGGCCAAGTACAACCAGTTGCTGCGTATCGAAGAAGACCTCGGTGATATCGCCAGCTACCCGGGCAAGTCGGCGTTCTATAACCTGCGATAATCCCTCGCAGTTTCGCTCCGCATGACTGTGCGACCGCCGCTTTGGCGGTCGCATGGTATTTGGGGCCCGAGTACCGCCAACGCTTGTCTCTATGCGCCTGATTACGCTGTTCCTGCTGCTGTTGCTGCTTGCTATCCAGTACCCGCTTTGGCTGGGCAAGGGCGGCTGGCTGCGCGTGTGGGACATGCAGAAGCAGGTGACGGCGCAGAATCAGCGCAACGCTGAACTGAAGCAGCGCAACACCAAGCTCGAAGGCGAAGTGAAGGATTTGAAGGAAGGCACGGGCGCCATTGAAGAGCGCGCGCGCTATGAGCTGGGGATGGTGAAGGACGATGAAGGCTTCGTGCAGTTCGTCGCGCCGGCCCCGAAAACCAGCGAAACTCCGCCCCCGCCGCCCCCTCCGGCGGGCCAGCAGGCGCATCACTGAGCCAGCTATGCGAACGCATCCTGCAGATGCGCTCGTCTTCAAGACAATTTCCGGGATTTACCAGTAGTACGGATAGCCCCACACGGGTGCCCCGTAGCTGACGCCCCAGCCGCCACGGTGCCGCCATCCGCTGCCGTAGTACACCGAATAGCCTCCGTAGTACGGATACGGCGCGTAGTACGGCGTGGCCGCATAGGCGCGCGCTTCGGCATCGCGTCTGATGGCTTGATCCGATTCGCGCAGCGCCTTGGCATTCAGCGCATCCAGCTTCTTGCGGTCTTCCGCCGACAACGGCGCGGATGCCGCAGCCTGCGTATCGTCCGACAGCCGGGCGGTGTAGGGGGTACCGCCCGGGCCGCGCGGCACGGCAACGCAGGCCGACGCCAGCAGCGCCGCGCCAATCGGCAACGCCAGCGCACCAGCGCGAGAGAGACTCAACGATCGCAAGGACGAGGAAGTGGGCTCAGACATGATGCGCTCCGCAGCAAGCGGCAGATGAAGAAACTGGCGACTTAGAGCGTGGGCGGCACCGATAAGTGCCGCGCGCCACGCGCACTTCATACTATGTCGCCGTGTTCAGTGGCGCTGGTCGGACGCGCCCTGGATGCCTTGCGCGACGGTCTCCTGTGCGAAGAGCTGTGCACAGTCCACGGCGTCGAAGCTGTAGTGCTGGCCGCAGAATTCGCAGTCGATTTCCACCTGGCCGCGCTCTTCCAGAATGCTGTCGACCTCGGGTTGGCCCAGCGTACGCAGCATCGACCCCACTCGCAGGCGGGAGCACGAGCAGCGGAACCGCGGGGTTTGCGGCTCGAACATGCGGATGCCGGCCGCTTCCATTTCTTCCCAGTACAGGCGCTTGATGAGCGTGTCGATCGGCTGTTCGAGCAGTTCGTCGCGGCGCAGCGTCTTGCCTAGCTGGCAAACGCGCTCCCACGTGTCGAGATCTTGCTCCTGCACGTCGTGGTGCAGCGGCTGGCCCGTCTCGCCAACTTGCGCAGGCACGTGGGTCGTGCGGCCTTCCATGGTGCCGCCATACGAAGGCAAGCGTTGCAGCAACATGCCCGACGCGACCTTGCCGTCGGCGGCCAGCCACAGGCGCGTGTCGAGCTGCTCAGAGCTTTGCATGTAGTGCTCAAGCACTTCGGTGATGCTGGCAAGCGGCCCGTTCTCATCCGACAGGGGCACGATGCCTTGATACGGCTGCTGGCCCGGCAACTTGTCTTGCGGATCGAGCGTGATGGCGAAGCGTCCGTTGCCGTGCACGTTGACCATGGCAGCCAGCGTGGCGTCGTCGGCAATCTCGACGCCTTCGGCAATCTTGGCGGTGGCGCGCATCGACAGGTCGGAGTTGCACTCCACGACCAGCATGTGCACCGGGCCGTCACCGTGCAGTTGCATGACGAGCGCGCCGTTGAACTTGAGGTTGGCTGACAGCAGCGCGGCGGCGGCCATCATCTCACCCAGCAGCGTGCTGACCGGGGCAGGGTAGCGGCGGTGGCTCAGCACCTCTTGCCATGTCTCTTCCAGGCGCACCAGTTCACCGCGCACAGGCGCGGCGTCGAATACAAATTTCTTCAGCTCGTCAGTCATCCATCGATCCGTTTCAGTTGCTGCTTGTACATCGCCTGACGCACCGCATACGTTTCGGTGTTCAGGTGCATCTTGGCGATGTCGTCTTCCGTCAGTTTGCGCACAGCCTTGGCGGGCGCACCCAGAATGAGCGTGCCATCTTCGAAGACCTTGCCTTCGGTGACAATCGCGCCCGCGCCCACCAGGCAGTTCTTGCCGATCACCGCGCGATTGAGAACCACCGCCTGGATGCCGATCAGCGAGCCTTCGCCGATCGTGCAACCGTGCAGCATGGCCTGGTGGCCGATCGTCACTCGGTCGCCGATGTTCAGCGGGCAGCCCGGATCGGTGTGCAGCACCGAGCCTTCCTGCACGTTGCTGGCCTCGCCCACGGTAATCGGCTCGTTGTCGCCACGGATGACGGCGCCAGGCCACACGCTCGCACGTGCTTTCAGCTCCACGCGGCCGATGACGGTCGCTTCCGGGGCCACATAGGCGTTTGCGTCAATGGTCGGGGCAACATCGCCGAGTTGGTAGAGGGCCATGCGATCGGTCTCCAGAATCTGCGTAAATGGGGGGAATGGGCGGGTCTTCAAGCTTGCCGAGCGAGGCAGGCCGATGCGTCGAATTAAAATGGCGGAAAGTCCAAATTGTACGCTGATGACCGCTTCGCAGCCTTGCCCCAAAACGCTCCCCAACACGCTGCGCCACGCCGCCTTGGCAGCGCTGTGTCTCACTGATCCGGCCAGCAAGGTGGACGCCACGCTGCGTCTGGGCGAGCGCGCCAAGTGTGCCGACGACGCGAGCTGGGGCATTAACGAAGCCATGGCGACACCGGAAAGTGGTGTCCCCGGCCGCCCAGGCGCGCCGGTGCTCGTGCCGCCTTCCGAGGTTCCCCGCCGTCGTGCGATCGATACGCCACGTGGTCGGGGCGCGTTGTTGCACGCACTCGCGCACATCGAATTCAATGCCATCAATCTTGCGCTCGACGCCGTGTGGCGTTTTGCGGGGATGCCCGTGGCGTTCTACCAGGACTGGGCGCGTGTGGCCGCTGAAGAGGCCACGCACTTTTCGTTGCTTGCGGCCCACTTGGCAACGCTCGATTGCCGCTACGGCGATCACCCCGCCCACGACGGCTTGTGGCAGATGACGGAGAAAACTGCTGCCGATCCCCTCGCGCGCATGGCGCTGGTGCCGCGCACGCTTGAGGCGCGCGGGCTCGACGCCTCGCCGCCGATTCGTGCCAAGCTGGCCCAGGCTGGAGACATGGCGGCCGCTGGCATCCTCGACATCATCCTGCGCGACGAGATCGGCCACGTTGCGGTCGGCAATCGCTGGTACCGCTGGCTGTGCGAGCGCGCCGGCCTGGACCCCGTGCCAACGTATCGCAAGCTGGCCGAGCAATACGGTGCGCCGCGATTGCGCGGTCCATTCAACCTCGAGGCGCGCCGCCAGGCCGGTTTCGACGACGACGAAATTGCCGCCCTGGAAGCCTCGTTCTAAGCGCAACGGCGTTCCCCATCCGCCGCTATAATCTTCTGAAAAAGAACGATCGTTCGATTTCTATTGGGTGACGGAAACCATGGTCTCCACCACACAGCCTGCCGTGCGCCAGGCCTCCCGCTCGACATATCTGCCCGTGCGCGGCCTGCGCTATCACATCCGCGAATGGGGCGAACCCGGTGCGCCCATCCTCTTCCTGTTTCACGGGTGGATGGATGTGTCGGCGTCGTTCCAGTTTCTGGTCGATGCGCTGCGCGAGCGCTGGCATATCGTGGCGCCGGATTGGCGCGGGTACGGCCAGACCGCCCGACCCACCCAGGGCCCCGGCGTCGAGAGCTATTGGTTTGCCGATTACGTGGCCGACCTCGAAGCCATCATCGATCACTATCAGCCGGAAGGGCAGGTGACGCTGGTCGGACACAGCCTGGGCGCCAACGTGGTTTGCCTGTACGCGGGTATCCGGCCCGAGCGCGTGCGGCGCGTGGTGGATCTGGAGGGCTTCGGCATGTCGGCGTCGAAGGCATCACAGGCGCCGCGGCGCTATGCACGTTGGCTCGACGAGCTGAAGGACAAGCCGCGCCTGAACACCTACGCCACCGTTGAAGACGTCGCCGCGCGCCTGCAGAAGACCAATCCGCGTCTGCCGTCCGACAAGGCCGCATTCCTCGCGCAACACTGGTCGGGCCAGAACGCCGAGGGCCGCTGGGAAATTCTCGGCGACCCGGCGCACAAGATTATCAATCCGCAGCTTTATCGGCTGGATGAGGTGATGGAAATCTGGCGCTGTGTTACCGCGCCCGTGCTGCACGTCGAGGCAGTCGATTCACCCACGCTGAAGGCCATCGCGGGCGACGTGCCGCTGGCCGAGTTCAAGACACGCTTTGCGGCGTTTCCTGATTTCCGTGAGGTGCTGATTGCAGACGCGGGGCACATGCTGCACCACGATCAGCCGGAGCAGGTGGCCGCGCTGATCGAAGAGTTCTGCTTGCAGCGCTGAGCGACAGAGTCAATCGAGAAATCGCCGCGCCGCGCCGGGTGGCGGCAGGATGCAAGTGTCTGACCGCCCAAACCATCGATAGCGATTGCGCGCAACGCGGCGATACAGCGTGTCGCGCAGTGCTGCCGGGATCAACCAGCCGATCCATGCCAACCGCCAGGGCCAGCCGAGCGCATGCAGGATGCGCAGGACGGCGGCGCTTTCACGCCACGCACGGCCGTCTCGCACGAACAGCACGGTATCCACGCCATCCGGACTCACGCCGGCCTGCGCGAGCAACTGCCGTCCGGTCTCGCCCTGCATGGATGCGAAGCGCAGCACGCCTTGCCGATCGTGTCGCAGCAGAAATTGGATGGAGCCGCTGCACAGCAGGCAGTGCGCATCGTAGACAACGATCATTCGTGCTCCATCGTCGTCAGGTCGAGATAACCTCGATATGCCGCAACCACACCCAACAATGGCACGCTGGCGCGTACGTTGAAGTGGAAGCGATCACCCTCGCCGGATTCCTCTGCCAACACGGCCGGCCGCAGCCACGCCGGGCAAGGGATGCCGAGGAAGCGCAAGCCCGCCAGGCGCATCCGCAATACGCCGTGCTCCGCTTCCAGCGCAAAGAACAGACGCACCGCACCGAGCCGTTCCGTGATGCGCCCCTGATGCAGCGACAACGTTGAGCGCATCGTGTGGCGCGGGAAATGGCGCGTCCAGGTTTCTTCCGTGGCTGCGGCGTTGAGCGTGATTCGGATCGGGCCGCGTGTCGATGTGCGCGGCGTGCGGATGCACCAGGCAAGCCCGCGTGCGAGGCGCGAGGCGGGCGGCTCTGTTTCGACTTCACCGTGCAGCGTCACTGCGCCGGTCATTCGGTGGAACGTCTGCACCGCCGGCGCCAGTTGCGCGTATCGCCCGCCAAGCACGGTTTCGTAGAGCGACGGTGCGCGCATGCGGACGACCTACTCGGCAGCCACATGCAGCTTTGTCTGCAACCCCGCGTCGTTGCTCGAATGCGTATGCACGAGCGTCTTGTCCGGATTCGCGTAGCGGTACGCGCGGCGCAGCGCCATCGCCACCTCGTGGAAACCCGACAGAATCAGCTTCTGCTTGTTCGGATACAGCGCGATGTCGCCCGCCGCGAACACGCCCGGGCGCGACGTCTCGTACGCCGTCGTTTCCACCGTGATGCGGCCCGCGCGCATCTCTACGCCCCAGTTGACAATCGGGCCTGGCTCGGAGACCAAGCCATACAGCGCGATCAGTTCATCGCAGGGCAGAACGGTTTCGCCATCGCGCCCGCGGATGGCCGCGCCGGTGAGTGTGCCGTCGGGCGTGCTGTCCAGACGCGAGAGCATGCCCAGCGCGAAATCCATTTCGCCGGCGGTGACGGCGGCGCGCATTTCAGCGACGCTCGCATCGGCTGCGCGAAAGCCCTCTCGCCGATGGACCAGCGTTACACGTGCGGCCACTTTTCGCAGCGCGAGCGCCCAGTCGAGCGCGGAATCCCCGCCGCCAGCGATAACCACGCGCTTGCCCGCAAAGCGCGCAGTGTCGCGCACGGCATAGTGCAGATGGCGCCCTTCCAGCGCGGCCGCTTCAGGCAAAGCCACACGTTGTGGGGTGAACGCGCCGTTGCCTGCCGTGATGAGTACGGCGGCGCAGTCGAACACGTCGCCGGCGCTGGTGGTGACGCGAAAGCGCTGGCCGTGCTCGCTTTCCAGCGTTTCCACGGTTTCCGCGCGGCGACCGCAGAGAATGGGGTAGTTGAACGGCGCGCACTGGGCCATCAACCGGTCGACGAGTTCCTGCGCCGTGCACGAGACGAGCGCCGGGATGTCGTAGATCGGTTTTTCCGGGTACAGCTCCGTGCATTGGCCGCCCGGGCGGTCCAATGCATCCACCAGCACACACGACATGCCGAGCACGCCTGCCTGGAAGGCTGCAAATAGCCCCACTGGCCCCGCACCCACGACGAGCACGTCGATGCGTTGCTGCAAGGGCTGAGGTAGATCGGCGGGGAATTTGGCGGAAGTCATGGCAAAGCGTCGAGAACGAAACAATGCGGCCACTATAGCCTGCAGCAAGCGCCTCGCCGCGAACACCGCCACGGGCAGTCGGGTCTTCCGAATGCCGATCTTTAGTGGGGTGAGGTCCCCCGGTTGCGCGACGCGGCAGTAAAATGGCGAAATGCCAAACATCTCCGCCGCCTCCGCCCGAAATGCCGATCTGCACTGCCATTCCACGGTGTCGGACGGCATGCTTGCGCCGCAGGAAGTGGCTGCCCGCGCTGCCGCGCACGGTGTGACGCTCTGGGCGTTGACCGACCACGACGAAGTGGGTGGGCAGGCCGCTGCTCGCGAAGCGGCAACGGCCTTGGGCATGGATTACCTCTCGGGCGTAGAGATTTCCGTGACTTGGGCGGGGCGCACGCTGCACATCGTCGGTCTTGGCATCGATCCGGATAACCCCGATCTGGTGCAGGGGCTCGAACGGACACGCTCCGGCCGCTGCGCGCGCGCCGAAGACATCAGCGCCGCGCTGGCCAAGCTCGGCATCGAAGGCGCTTATGAAGGTGCGTTGCGCTACGCCGGCAATCCCGACATGGTCTCACGTACCCATTTCGCGCGCTTCCTGGTCGAGCACGGTCACTGCCGCGACATCCACGAGGTATTTGACCGCTATCTGGGCGACGGCAAGCCGGGTTACGTGCCGCATCGCTGGGCACGCCTGGCCGATGCGATCAACTGGATCAAGGGCGCGGGTGGCGTCGCGGTGATGGCGCATCCAGGGCGCTACACGCTGTCGCTGGTCGAGCACGGCGCGCTGTTTGACGAATTCAAGGCGCTGGGCGGGGAGGGCGTCGAGGTCGTCACCGGCAGCCATACGCCCGACCAATATGCGCTGTACGCCGACGTGGCCCGCCGTTACGGCCTGCTGGCGTCGCGCGGTTCAGACTTCCATGGTCCAGGTGAGGGCCGCGTCGAACTCGGCACGCTGCCGCCGCTACCCGACAACCTGACGCCGGTGTGGAGCCGGTGGATGTCCTGAGCGCGCGGCTGCCATGTCCCAGTTCTTCCAGATTCACCCGACCACCCCGCAAGGGCGCTTGATTCGCCAGGCCGTGGAGATCATCCGCGGCGGCGGCCTGGTCGCGCTGCCCACCGATTCCTGCTACGCGCTCGCCTGCCATCTGGACGACAAATCGGCCGTCGAGCGCCTGCGCCGCGTGCGCGGCATCGACGAGAAGCACCACCTCACGCTGATGTGCCGCGACCTTTCCGAGCTGGCCACGTTTGCACGCGTCGACAACAAGCAGTACCGCGTGCTGAAGGCGGCGACGCCGGGGCCGTTCGTCTTCCTGCTCGAGGCGACCAAGGAAGTGCCGCGCCGGCTTTCGCACCCGTCGCGCAAGACGATCGGCCTGCGCGTACCGGAACACGCGATTCCCCTGGCACTGATGGCGGAGTTGGGTGAGCCGCTGCTCTCGGCCACGCTGCAACTGCCCGGCGACGACGAACCGCTCAACGAGGCCGAGACCATTCGGGACCGGCTTGAAAAGCAGCTCGAACTCGTCATCGACGGCGGTCCAGCCCCGGCTGAACCGACCACCGTCATCGACCTGACCAGCGGCGAGCCCGAACTTGTGCGCCAAGGCCGGGGCGATCCGGCTCGCGTGGGCCTGTAGGCCAGCCGTTGGCGCGCACTTCGGTGGCGCCTTGCCGCGGCGCGCGCTTGCTACAATAGCTCGCCTATGGACCCCACACTGATCCAGAACATCGCGGTTTACGCGATTCCCGTCCTGTTTGCCATCACGCTGCATGAGGCGGCGCATGGCTATGTCGCCAAGCATTTCGGCGACGATACAGCCTATGTCATGGGCCGCGTCAGCATCAATCCGCTGCGGCACATCGATCCCATCGGCACAATCGCAATGCCGCTGCTGCTGTATTTCGCAACCAAAGGCGCTTTCGTGTTTGGCTATGCCAAGCCGGTGCCGGTGCGCTTCGACCGTCTACGCGATCCGCGCTGGCACGGCATGTGGGTGGCGCTGGCGGGGCCCACCACCAACTTTGTTCAGGCGATCTTCTGGGGCGTGTTGGCGGTTGTGTTCGCGCTGGGCGGTGTGAATGAGCCGTTCCTGATCGGCATGGCGCGCGCTGGCATTCTGGTCAATATGGTGATGGCGGCGTTCAACATGTTTCCGCTGCCGCCGCTTGATGGCGGGCGCGTGCTGGCAGCACTCCTGCCGCCTCGGATGGCGCTCGGTCTGTCGCGCATCGAACCGTTCGGCTTCTTCATCGTGATGGCGTTGATCATTTCCAACGTCATCACCAATGTCTGGATGCGCCCGATCATGGCGCTGCTGTTTCAACTGCTGCAGTGGATTCTGAGCCCGTTGCAGATGCTGTTTTCCTGAGTCTTCAACTCCATTTCCCACATGTTTCCTGACCGCGTTCTCTCCGGCATGCGTCCGACCGGTGCTCTGCACCTGGGGCATTACCACGGCGTCTTGAAAAACTGGGTCCGGCTGCAAGCCGAGTACCCGTGCTTCTTCTTCGTCGCCGACTGGCATGCGCTGACCACGCACTACGAGTCACCCGAGGTGATCGCGCAATCCGTGTGGGAAATGTTGATCGACTGGCTCGCTGCCGGCGTCGATCCGACGCAGTCCACGCTGTTCATCCAGAGCCGTGTGCCCGAGCACGCCGAGCTGTTCCTGCTGCTTTCGATGGGCACACCGCTGGGTTGGCTCGAACGCGTGCCGACGTACAAGGACCAGATCGAGAAGCTCAAGGAGAAGGATCTCTCCACCTACGGCTTCCTCGGCTACCCGCTGCTGCAGGCCGCTGACATCTTGATCTACCGCGCCGGCTTCGTTCCGGTGGGCGAAGACCAGGTGCCGCACGTCGAGATGACGCGCGAAGTTGCCCGCCGCTTCAACTACCTCTATGGCCGCGAACTGGGCTTCGAAGAGAAAGCGCTGGAAGCGGCTAAGAAACTCGGCGGCAAGCGCGCCAAGCTGTATCTGGAACTGCGCACCGCGTACCAGGAGCGTGGCGAAGATGAGGCTCTGGAGCAGGCTCGCGCACTGCTTGCCGAATCCCAGAGCCTCTCGATGGGCGACCGCGAACGCCTGTTCGGCTACCTGGAAGGTGCCCGCAAGATCATCTTGCCCGAGCCGCAGGTGCTGCTGACCGAGGCATCGCGCATGCCGGGTCTCGACGGCCAAAAGATGTCCAAGTCGTACGGCAACACGATCCGCATGCGCGAGGACAAGGAAACCGTCGAGAAAAAGGTCCGTACCATGCCGACCGACCCGGCCCGCGTGCGCCGCACCGATCCGGGCGACCCGGACAAGTGCCCGGTCTGGCAACTGCACCAGGTCTACTCCGACGCCGACACGAAAGAGTGGGTGCAGAAGGGCTGCCGCAGCGCCGGCATCGGCTGCCTGGAATGCAAGCAGCCCGTGATCGAGGGCATTCTGCGCGAACAGCAGCCGATGCTCGAACGCGCCCAGAAATACATGGACGATCCGTCATTGCTGCGCGCCATCATCGCCGATGGCTGCGACAACGCCCGTAAGGTCACGCAAGAGACCATGCGCGAGGTGCGCGAGGCGATGGGTCTGACATATAGCTGATGGGCCGTTGATGTCTGCTGCCGCATTGGATCCGCACACGCTTGCTGCGCCGTCACCGTGGGTGGCGCGTTGGGCGGCTGAACTGCCGGCCGGCGCCTCCGTGCTGGATGTGGCTTGCGGCAGCGGCCGCCACGCACGTTGGCTCGCTGCACGTGGCCTGCAAGTGACGGGCATCGACCGTGACGCGGCAACGCTTTCGGGTCTCGCTGGCATCGCCCAAACCATCGTCGCCGACATCGAAGGCAACCCGTGGCCGTTGCCCGCCGGGGCCACTTTCGATGCCGTCGTCGTTACGAATTACTTACACCGACCGCTCTGGCCGCGTTTGCTGGCGTCCGTCGCGCCGGGCGGCCGCCTGATCTACGAAACCTTCGCCGTCGGAAACGAAACCGTCGGGAAGCCGTCCAATCCGGCATTCCTGCTGGCGCCGGGCGAATTGCTCGATGCGGTGCGCGGCCAACTGCGGGTAATCGGCTACGAAGATGGTTTTCTCGCGTCGCCCCGAGATGCTTACGTGCAGCGGGTTTGCGCGGTTCGTGAGCTTGCGGGGACGGTTGCGTCGCGCTATGCACTTTGAAGTTGCTGAGGACGGCGGCTTACCCGTCTCTTGGCGGGTCCCAGATGTGGCGAATCCGTTCTGACGATCCGGTACAATCCGACTGTTTACGTTCACGCTTTTGTCTGCTTTCGAAACCATGATCCAGATTTCCGGCAGTCTCGTCGCCATCGTCACGCCCATGCACGAGGACGGCAGCCTTGATTTCCCGTCCCTGCGCAAGCTCATCGACTGGCACATCGCCGAAGGTACCGACGGCATCGTGATCGTCGGCACCAGCGGTGAATCGCCGACCGTGTCGGTGGAAGAGCACCGTGAGCTGATCCGCGTGGCGGTCGAGCAGGCCAACAAGCGCATCCCCATCATTGCGGGCACCGGCGGCAACTCCACCACCGAGGCGGTCGAGCTGACGGCCTATGCCAAGCAAGTGGGCGCCGATGCCTCCCTGCAGGTCGTGCCGTACTACAACAAGCCGACGCAGGAAGGGATGTACCTGCACTTCCGCAAGGTAGCCGAGTCGGTGGATCTGCCCGTCATTCTGTACAACGTGCCGGGCCGCACGGTGGCCGATATGACGGTCGAAACCATGCTGCGTTTGGCCGAAGTGCCGGGCGTCATCGGCGTGAAGGAAGCCACCGGCAACATCGACCGCGCGGCGCACCTCATCAAGGGCGCACCGGCCTCGTTCAAGATTTATAGCGGGGATGACCCGACGGCCATCGCGCTGATGCTGCTGGGCGGCCACGGCAACATTTCCGTGACAGCCAACGTGGCGCCGCACGCCATGCACGAACTGTGCGCGGCTGCCATGCGCGGCGATGTGGAAACGGCTCGCCGCATTCACATGCAATTGCTGTCGGTGCACAAGAACCTGTTCGTCGAGTCGAACCCGATTCCCGTCAAGTGGGCTCTCCAAGCCATGGGCAAGATGGAGGGCGGCATCCGCCTGCCGTTGACGCCGCTGGCACCCCAGTATCACGAGGTTGTACGCGCATCCCTGAAGGATGCTGGGCTACTCTCCTGATTGTTTCAAGGCCCCTTCCAGGCGCTTCTGGGCCCTTAAGCCATCGTTCTCATCTGAAGGATCGCAAGTCAATGAAACTGCACCAAACCCGTCGCGGGGCTGTGGCGACGTCCGCTCAACTGTTGCTGGCCGCGCTGTCGGTTGCCCTGATTTCCGGTTGCGATACCGTCAATGAGGTGATGCAGCCGGACCGCATCGATTACAAATCGCAGGCAAAGAAGGGCCCGACGCTTGAAGTCCCGCCCGACCTGACCGGCATCCAGGCTGACCGCCGCTATGCCGCGCCTGATACGGGCACGACCACGCTCTCGGCCTACACGTCGACGGCGCCCAAGGTCACGACGCCTGGTTCGGGCACCGACAACGTGCTGCCCGCCGTGTCCGACATGCGCATCGAGCGTGATGGCAATCAGCGCTGGCTGGTCGTGAAGACCACGCCAGATGCTCTGTGGCCGCAATTGCGCACCTTCTGGCAAGAACTGGGCTTCCTGCTGGTGATCGACTCGCCCGAGACCGGCATCATGGAAACCGACTGGGCCGAGAACCGCGCGAAGATTCCGCAGGACATCATCCGCCGCACCGTCGGCAAGGTGTTCGATGGCCTGTACTCGACGTCGGAGCGCGACAAGTTCCGCACCCGCATCGAGAAGGGACCGAATGGCATGGTCGAGGTCTACATCTCACACCGCGGCGCGCAGGAACAACTGGTCGGGTCGTCCAAGGACCAGACTGTGTGGACACCGCGTCCGGCCGATCCGGAACTCGAGGCCGAATTCCTCTCGCGCCTGATGCAGCGTCTGGGCGCCAGCAAGGAAGCCGCGCAGCAGAAGCTTGCGCAAACGCAGGCTGCGCATCCGGTGCAAGACGGCACGAAGGCTGAACCGGCCCCGCGTACCGGCCCGTCGCTGCTGACGCAATCGAATGGCCAGCCGGTCCTGCAGGTGCCGGAGCCCTTCGATCGCGCCTGGCGTATCGTGGGCCTGGCACTGGACCGCGTGAACTTCACCGTGGATGATCGCGACCGCTCGCAAGGCGTGTACTTCGTCCGCTACGCTGATACGCGTGCCGAAGCCAACGCACCGGGCTTCTTCTCGCGCCTGTTCTCGGGCACGAAGATCGAGGACCTCAAGCGCGCCAAGCGTTACCGCGTGGTTGTGAAGGACGCAGGTACGTCGTCGACGGTGCTGGTGCAGAACGATGATGGCTCCGCGCAGACCGGCGATATCGGCAAGCGCATCCTGTCGCTGCTCGACGAGCAACTGCGGTAATCGGCGTCATGCAGTACGGCTGCCTGGGTGGGCGATGACACTGAGATTCGCCAGCCTTGGCAGCGGCAGTGAAGGGAATGCGCTGCTCGTCGAATCCGCGAGCGGAGCGACGTGCACGCGCATCCTTCTGGATTGCGGATTTGGTATCCGCGAGACCGTTCGGCGGCTCGAACGCTTGGGCTGTGCGCCGGAATCCCTCAGCGCCATCCTCGTTACGCACGAGCATAGCGATCACGTTGGCAGCGCTTATGCGTTTGCCGCCAAGTTCAATATCCCCGTCTGGACCAGCCACGGCACGTATCGCGCCACGGAAAACCTGCGCGGCGCCGACCGTGCGGCCGTGCGTTTCTGCCGCGCCGACGATATGTTCTGTGTTGGCGATTTGCAGATATTGCCGTACACCGTGCCGCACGACGCGCGGGAGCCCCTGCAGTTTGTTTTCAATGACGGTGCACGGCGCCTGGGTGTGCTGACCGATGCCGGCATGTCGACGGAATACCTCTGCACGCATCTGACGGGCATGCACGCCCTCGTGCTCGAATGCAATCACGACCGGGAGATGCTGGCCAATTCAGCCTATCCCTGGTCATTGAAGCGTCGTATCGGCGGGGATTTTGGCCACTTGGCCAATGACATTGCCGCTGCGATCCTCACCCGCGTGCGCCACGACGCCTTGCATACGGTCGTGGCCGCGCATTTGTCCAAGCAGAACAACACGCCGTTATTGGCTGCTGAGGCGATCGCCGTGCCGCTGGGGGCTAGTGCCGAAGACGTGCCGATCGCGGATCAGGAAGAGGGGCTGATCTGGCGCACCGTTTGAGTGCGCTAGGACAAATCGAGCAGCTTGTAAGATTCAGAAACAACTTTGAATGGCGGATGGGCCGCATAGTTGTTGCCCGAATGCTCCAGCGCCAGATTTCGCCCATGAAAAAAGCCGACCCAGAGGTCGGCTTTTTCGTCTCGCGAGAAACGCGATTATTGCTTGGCAGCCGGAGCCGAAGCGTCAGCAGCCGGAGCCGATGCAGCAGCGTCCGAAGCAGCCGGAGCAGCAGCGGCGTCCGAAGCAGCCGGAGCAGCGGCCGGAGCAGCAGCTTCCGAAGCAGCAGCGGCCGGAGCCGAAGCTTCCGGAGCAGCGGCCGGAGCAGCAGCTTCTTCCTTCTTACCGCAAGCAGCCAGAGCCACAGCAGCCATCAGCGAGGCGATCAGGAGAGACTTTTTCATTTTTTCGATCCTTAAACTGAATATGGAAAGCGGACAACAGAAAGGCGATGAATAATTACCGGTAATTATCGCTCAGGTACTACACCTTCTTCTATGCTGGCAGCCAAGTCGCACGAGGGCTGCTCGGCCTGCAAGCTAGCGTCGGATTATAGCGACCTTTACCTACCCTGTGTAGCGGAGTCGGGGCTGACGCACGTGCGATTCAGACGCTTTTGTAACGATCTGTTTCAACGCGGAATCATCGCTTCGCGGGTCCAGCCAGCCTCAGCCAGCCTTCTTCATACCATGCATGCAGCGTATCCATCAGATCCGGCAAACCGGCCGCCGCATCGACGGTAGCAGCACTCGCACGACGTGCGTCCGCCAACGCGGAGAGCCACGCAAGCAACGTTCCCGAAGGCTCGAACGTATCGCCGTTGATCCAGAAGCGGTGCGCGTCATACAGCGCCTGCGTGCGTGCGTCGAGCACGATGCCTTCCTTGCGCGCGCGGGCTGTGAAGCGAGCGAGCGGCAAACGGGGCTGCGTGACGAAGTCGACGTGATCCTTGGGCTCGGAAAGGTACGCGCCGAGGAATTCACCGACGAGTTCGGGCGTCCAGCGCAGCGCGTTGAGCTTCTGGGCAAGAGCCTTGACCATGGCAGCCGGTAATTCACCGGGGCGGGCGGTGGGTTTTTGTTCGGGGTCGGCGTAACGGCCTTCGAAGTTGGGGTCGTCTTCCAGGGTTTGCGACAGGAAGCCCAAGAAGTGGCCGGCCAGTTCACGGTACGACGGTGAGCGAAAACCGATCGAGTACGTCATGCAGTCGCCCTCTGCCACGCCATCGTGTGCGTAGTGGGGGGGCAGATACAGCATGTCGCCGGGCTCGAGCACAAATTCCTCTTCAGGCTGGAAGTTGGCCAGGATTTTGAGCGGCAGATCGGGGATGAGCGTGAGATCGTCCTGGGCGGAAATGCGCCAGTGGCGTTTGCCGTGGGCTTGCAGCAGGAACACGTCGTACGAATCGAAGTGGGGGCCGACGCCGCCGCCGTCGGTGGCGAAGCTGATCATCACGTCATCAAGCCGCGCGTCGGGAATGAATCGGAAACGCTGCATGAGGGCTTCGACCGCGGGCTCGACGAGGTTTGCGCCTTGCACAAGCACCGACCAGTTGCGTGTCTTGCGCGAGGGCAGCGGGCGTTCGTCGAAGGGGCCGTGATTGAACGTCCAGCGCCCGCGCGATTGCGCGATCAGGCGGGACTCGACGTCGGGGCGCTCCGCCAAGGCAAGTACACGCTCCGGCGATAGTGGAAAGTGCAGCGCACGCATCTCTTCGGGCGAGAGTGCCTGCCGAATCAGCAGAGGTTTTTTCTGCCAGTGCGTGCGCATGAAATCGCGTGGCGACAACCCGCCCAGGAGTTGCGCCGGACGCTCTGCCGGAAGAGCGGGTTGGACGCCGCCATCGGCAGCGTATAATGGGACTTCGTTCATGGAGTGCGCAATTGAAAATCGCGAAGAATACGGTGGTGTCGGTCGCTTACAAACTGTCCGACGCGCAGGGCAACGTCATCGAGGAATCCGATGAGCCGATGGTGTATTTGCACGGCGGCTATGATGGCACGTTCCCCAAGATCGAGGAAGCGCTGGACGGCCAGGAGCAAGGCTTTGAGACCAAACTGCAGCTCGAACCGGACGACGCCTTCGGTGACTACGATCAAGAGCTGATCAAGATCGAGCCGCGTGATCGCTTTCCGGAACCGCTCGAAGTTGGCATGCAGTTCGAGGGCGTGCCGGAAGATGGCGACGAGGAAGACGCCATTGTCTACACCGTCACCGACGTGGCGGAAGACAAGGTCGTGCTAGATGGCAATCACCCGCTGGCCGGCATGGCGCTGCGCTTTGACCTGAAGGTGACTGAAGTGCGTGAAGCCACCGCTGAAGAAATCGAGCACGGCCACGTGCACGGTGAAAACGGTCTTGAAGTGGTGGATGAGGACGAAGACGACGACAAGCCGCACACGCTGCACTGATCGGCAAGTCCATCGAGATGCGAGAACGGGAGCTTCGGCTCCCGTTTTTTATTGCACCGGCGCCGGCGTGATTTCCGGTGCCGGGGCGGGGGTGTTGTCAAGGCGGCGGCTGCGGATATGGAACAGTGGCGTGCGGCCTGGCGTGACGGACACTTCCAGCCAGCGATCGAGCACCGGCGAACCGTAGGTGCGTGCGCGCATGACGTGCGAGTCCGGGCGGCCGTCTTCGTCCCTGAGCGGGCGGTCGAGCATGAAGGTCTGGCTCGCGCCGTGGATGAGTAGGACGGCGCCGTCGTACTCGCGTGTGAGCGTTCGCAACTGGCGCTTGAGTGCCAGGTAGCCGTCATGCGAGCGGCGCCGCAGCAAGCCGTCGAATAGGTTGGGCGCGCGGCGCCGCTCCCAGCCGTCTTCGAAGAGCGGATCGGCCTGCATCATGATGACCACACCGGCCATCTTGCGCTGGCGTGCGACGGCAAAGGCGCGGGCAAGCCATTGGCGATTGGCTTCTAGGCGATCTTCGTATTCGCCGTTGCGCCCGCCCGCGATCTTGTAATTGTTGTTGTCGCCGGGCACGTTGAGGGTGACGAATAGCACGTCGTTCATCGTCCAGCGCGTGTTTTCGCGGTAGCTGCGGAACTTGGCCTGATCGGACTGGCGCATGACGGTCATGGTGCGCTGGCCGAGCGTGTTGTCGTCGGGGTAGAACAGCTCGCGCAGGCGCAACAGGCGTTCCACGGGGTCGAAGCTGCCGGCTGCGGGGCGCTGGCAGTCGCTCCAGTCGTGGTCGCCCGGGATGTAGACGACGGGCGCGATCAGGCTGTCGAGCAGGTCATGGCGGGCTTCGAGCAGCGTGTCGGAGCATGATTCATCGCGGCCCTTGAGGTTGCCCAGGTGGACGACAAAGGCAGGGTGTTCGGCGTCGATGGCGTCCAGCAGCGCGCGCGCAGGGGCAACATCTTCGGCGCGCTCGGGCACGTTGCCGATCACCGTAAAGGTGAAAGCTGTCGGCGCGTCAGTTGCAGGCTTTGCGCCTTTGGGCGCCGCCGGTACAGCCACCGGCAGCAGCATCGCCAAGGTCATGGCAATGCATTGAAGCGTGCGGGAAACTGCGCCGGGCCGGATCATCGGAATCAGGCGGACGGGCTCGTCAGCGCCTTGAGGCGATACAACGCATCGAGCGCTTCACGCGGCGTCATGTCGTCGGGATCGATCCCGGCTAGCGCATCTGTCAGCGCGTTGGCGTTGGCCGTCGCTTCGGCGTTGGCATCGTCTTCGTCGTCGATGGGCGCATCGGCGGCGAGTGCGAACAGGTCGAGCTGGGGCGTGGCGCCGGTGTCTGCGGAATGCTGCTCCAGCCATGCGAGCCGTTTGCGTGCGGCGCGAATGACCGGCTGCGGCACGCCCGCCAACTGCGCGACCTGCAGGCCGTAACTCTGGCTTGCCGGACCGTCCTGCACGGCATGCAGGAAAACAATGCCGTCGCCATGTTCGACTGCGGACAGGTGTACGTTGGCAGCCTGCGCAAATTCTTGCGGCAGTTGCGTCAGCTCGAAATAGTGCGTGGCGAACAGTGTGTGGCTGCGATTGTGCGACAGCAAGTGGCGCGCAATCGCCCAGGCAAGCGCCAAGCCATCAAACGTGCTTGTGCCTCGCCCGATTTCGTCCATCAGCACCAGGCTATTTGGTGTGGCGCGGTGCAGGATGGCAGCGGCTTCGGTCATTTCGACCATGAAGGTCGAACGACCGCCCGCCAGATCGTCGGCCGCCCCGATGCGCGTGAAGATGCGGTCGATCGGTCCGATGGCCGCGGCTTCCGCCGGCACAAATGCGCCCACGTAGGCGAGCAGCACGACCAGCGCGGTCTGCCGCATGAAGGTCGATTTACCCCCCATGTTCGGGCCCGTGATCAGCAGCAGCTTGCGCGCCTCCTGCAGCACGCAGTCGTTGGCGACGAACTGTTCGACTTGTTGTTCGACCACGGGATGGCGTGCGCGCGTCAGTTCAATGCCGGGTGCATCCGTCAGCATGGGGCGGGACCACGACAGCGCATGCGCACGCTCTGCGAGCGTTGCGAGTACATCGGCCTGCGCCAGTGCGGCGGCAATGCGCTTGAACTCGGCCAGATGCGGAAGCAGCTTCTGCAGCAGTTCTTCGTAGAGGAGCTTTTCGCGCGACAGCGCGCGGTCCTGCGCTGACAAGGCCTTGTCTTCGAACGCCTTCAGCTCGGGCGTGATGTAGCGCTCGGCGTTCTTCAGCGTCTGCCGGCGGCGGTAATCGTCGGGCACCTTGGCAGCTTGGCCATTGGTGACTTCGATGTAGAAGCCGTGCACGCGGTTGTATTCGACGCGAAGGTTGGCGATGCCGGTGCGCTCGCGCTCGCGGGCTTCCAGATCGACGAGGAACTGGCCGCAGTTTTCAGAGATGTCGCGCAGCTCATCGAGGTCGGCGTCGTAGCCGCGGGCGATGACGCCGCCGTCGCGCACCATCGCCGCCGGCTCTGCCATCACGGCGCTCTGGAGCAAGGCGTGGGCGTCTTCGGGCAGGGTGAGCGCGGCGTACAGCTCGGCAAGCAGCGGGGCAGCATCGCTTTGCGGTAGCTCTTCGCGAATCTCAGGCAGGCGCGCGAGCGTGTCGCGCAACGAAGACAGATCCCGCGGGCGCGCCGACAGCAGCGCCAGTCGCCCGGTAATGCGCTCCACATCCGACAGCGTGCGCAGCGTCGCACGCAACGTTTGCCAATCGCTGCCGAGCAGCACTTCGATCGCCTGCTGCCGTGCTTGCGGCACCGCGCGATCCCGCAGCGGATGATGGAGCCAGTGGCGCAGCAGGCGACTGCCCATGCTCGTCGCGCAGGTGTCCAGCAGCGAGAACAGCGTCGGCGATTCCTGCCCACGCAGCGTTTCGGTCAGCTCCAGATTGCGGCGCGTGGCGGTATCCAGGCCGATGAATTCGCTCTCATGCTCGACGGTCAGGCCTATCACGTGACGCAGCGATTGGCCCTGCGTGGCTGCTGCGTAATTCAGCAGTGCGCCTGCAGCAGCGAGCGCGGCCGTCAACGTTTCCGCACCGAAAGCAACGAGGCTTGCTACGCCGAGTTGTTCGCGCAGGCGGCGGGTGCCGGCTTCCACGTCGAAGTGCCAATCGGGCAGGCGCGTGCGGGCAACATCCACCTGGATGGTGTTGAGCGTCGCATCGTCGGCCAGCACTTCGGCGGGGCGGATGCGTTCGAGTTCGCGGTCGAGTTGGTCGGGGCTGCACTCCATCACGCGCAGTTCGCCGCCGACAAGGTTAAGCCAGGCCAGACCGATCAGCGGTGCGGTGCCACGCTTGCCCGGCAGGTGCGCGATGGCCAGCAGGTGGTTGTTGACCTTGTCGGAGAGCAGCGCGGCGTCCGTCAACGTGCCGGGTGTGACGACACGTACGACCTTGCGCTCGACCGGTCCCTTGGTCGTGGCAGGGTCCCCGATCTGTTCGCAGATGGCAACGGATTCGCCCAGCTTAACCAGCTTGGCGAGGTATTGTTCGGCAGCGTGGAACGGGATACCGGCCATTCGGATCGGGTGCCCGTTGGAACTGCCGCGTGCGGTGAGCGTGATATCGAGCAGGCGCGAGGCTTTTTCGGCATCTTCGAAGAAGAGCTCGTAGAAGTCGCCCATGCGATAGAAGACAAGCGTGTTCGGATGCCCCGATTTCAGCCGTAAATACTGCTGCATCATCGGGGTGTGCTTGTCGAAGGGGCCGTATTTCGGGTCGATCTCCAGAGCAGGAGCGGAGTGTTCAGCCATGCGGTGCAATGAGTACTAAAGCGCGGCGTGCGACCCGCTCAGATCGGATTGGGTCGCGCGCGGAAGGTGTTGAATCGCGCAATTGTTGCACAGGTGGACAGCGGTTTCCTGGCGGAATGTCCGTCCGTTAAGCGTCGGAACGCCGGGCTGCGCCAGTTTGGGAGGGGCGGGCAGTTTTGGATGAGAGACGATCGGCCTCAACACCCAGACCGCGACCGCCGATCCGTTTCGCCTCACTTTGCCTACGTAGTGAGCCATCGCCCCTTTCTCGGCACCGGATGCCTTGCCGTATGTGTTCGAACCGCTGGAAGCGGACTTCCTGCGGGCGGACGTAGTGAGTTTATTCCGTCATTCGTGAGGGCAGGTTATTGCTCTTGAGCGCTATCAACCGTCTCATAATATTGGATTGCACGATCCATCCCCGTGCCAGGATATCCTGTTGCCATATATTCAAGATAGGAGTAGTAGGGGATATAAGGCGCAATTAAAGGGTTTGTTAACTGATAAGTCAGAAGCGCCACCCCGAATGCACATGATGCAGCGAGCGAAACTGCTCGCGTGGCCAGATTTTTTCTGTCAATGGTCTGGGAAAGCAGGATCGCTTGAGGAAGCACTGCTAGGTACTGTACGCGATTCCAAAATAGAGGCACATCGAAAAAAAGGCTCTCGAGCGCAATCTGCAGTACGATCGCTCCAAACAGTAATTCCTGGAATCGATTTTTCTTCCGAATCGTCGAGTTCGTCCAGAGAAAGACCGACATACTGATCAGCAAGTATGCCGCAGACGCTGGCGTTCGAGAGGACAGTCCTGATGGTAGATAGAACGCGATTTTTTCCGAAATGAAGGGAATGCTACTTCTGGAGATTGTTTCAATAAGAAGGGAGGCAAGTCCTATCCCGGAAATGTATATCGTAAGTAAAATTCCGCAAAAAATCCGAGGCGAGCGAAGAATTTTTCTTGTTAAGCCTCTCAGAAAAACCAACAAGTACATGGCCGCGGAGTAATGAAATCCAATTCCTAAAAGGCAGAAAACCAACGCCCGCAGACGATTCTCCTTCGCATCCTCAAGGATTGCCAGTAAGAAGAATGAAATCGCGATAGATTGTCTTGTGACGCCCATCTGCACTGCCAAGTATATCGTGCAAAAATAGAGGAAAAGGCAAAGCGCTTTATTAGTGTTTGCCTCTTCTAGTAGCTTTGATATCGCCCAGGTATTGAATGTCGCGACTGCCAAGAAGATAAATTGAAAATCTCCTAATGTAATGGCAATTAGGTAATTGGCGAGTCTGTACAGCGGCTCCATTGGGACTATTCCCGTCGATGGGCCAAATGAATTCTCGAAAAACTGATTGAAGTAATTTTTGTATACTAACCAATCATAGCCTGTATCATAGCGAAGTGCGGCTATTGACCAGAAAATTATGAGTAGTAATGTGTTTAATGCTGGCGTTCGCCGTGAAGTGACGCCCGAGAAAACGCTTGCGGCCCCAAAGAGGATGGCAATAAAAAAATAAAATTCCATCAGGAACTTGAGTTGGTAATTTGATTGGAGATTATGGGGGATGTCATGTATTTATTAAAATATTGCCGTCCGTTTAATCCCATCTCTTGTCTCATCTTTGGGTTTTCGCAGAGGGCTGTCAGGTTCGCTATAAGCTGTTCGATGTCAGTGGTGACGCACGAATATCCCGCTTTTATTTCATTTTCTAAAATTTCGCTATAATCGGTGTTGGCCTCGACGGCTCCTAAGATCGGCTTGCCGGCGCGGAGGTAATCAATCGTTTTAGAGGCGAATGTAGGTACGGTCACTGTTCCGGAGTTGAATACCAATCCGATGTCGCAAATAGTCAGGAATTGGAGATATTGTTCCCGAGGTAATTGGCCAAGATATCGAACATTTGGATGTTTTCCATTTTCCAAGTTCTCCGTTAAATAATGCTCGAGCGGTCCTTTTCCTGCTACTACGAAAAAAACATTGGGTAGCTTCGTTCGCACAGCATCGGCAAGGCGCAGAAGAAGCTCGATGCCGCGACCAGGGATAAGCTGCCCACCAAAGATGCAAATCAGGCTATTCTGGGCAAGCCCGTACTGCGTACGGATAATGGCGGAATCTCCCTGAGGGGGAACGGCTTGTGGGCCCCATAAGCGCAAAACCTCAATATTACCTCGGTAACTTGTAAATTCCTTCCGAAAGAAGGAGATATTTGCCTGTGACATGACTCCGATCGTATCGAAATCGCGAATTGCGCTGGATTCCAGATATTTCGCTATCCAGTAGACAGGGCCCTTTGGAATCAATCCAAGTTCAGCGTGGTATCGTGGGAAAAAGTCCCACAAGATCATGTACTTTTTCTTGATCTTAAATTTTTTCAGCAAATGTTTTTGTAGCCAAAAGCATGCAGATGCTGGGGAGAAGCCAACAAACAAATCATAGTGTTTCTCCAGGAGGCCAGCATCCACCATTGAAATGGCGTTGCGAGAGGCGAGAAACCATTTGTAGGCTTTCTGAATTGCGTGGGGCCAAGCGGCAGCGCGCTGCAGGTCAACAGGAATATTCAGAATGGTGGCGCTACCGTATAGCGTCTTGACTTCCGCGCGCGTAGTCCCGGACCACTCGAGACATATTACCGTAACTCGATGACCTGCTTGGGTGAGCGCAGCTACCAAATCATTTGAGAGAGATCCGTCGGACTCACTCATCGCAAATTTAGTGCAAAGAACAAGGATATTCATTTCATTTCCTTTTGTCACATAAACACCCGTTTTTTTATCGTGCATTTTTGCAAGCCATGATAACGTTGTTCCATTTTAGGTGTCTAGATCCTATGAGGCTTGTCGGACTTGCTTCATTTCTCTATGCAGCCATTGGTAGGCAAAAAGCATGCTGGTGAGATTAATTGCTGAAGCGATTCCGTATGCATAAACTGGAGTATTTCCTAGTAACGTTGAAATTAGCAATTTGCTAAAGACGTAAAGTCCGGCTCCTTGTATCAATTCTGATGCTATGGCGATGCGCCGATATCCGCGTGCCAGAAAAACGTAAGTAAGAGTAGAGGAGAAAATTCGCATGAGATCCCCAATGGCCTGGGGAAGAAAGAGATCAGCCATTGGAGAAAACGATGGGCTAAAAAGAATTTGGATGATGGTATGTCGGAGGAAGTATGCGAGCAGCAGGCCGACTATGGCTAAGGGCGCGAGCGTTGTAAGAGCTCGCCTTAAGACGTTATGTATTTCCGTTATGCTATTGGCAGATGAAAATTGAGGTAGTACAAAGCTTGCGAGAACGACTCCCACAAATTGCATGTACACGTCTGAAATTTTGAGCATGCCTTGCCAATAACCAACCTCCTGCCACCCCACGTGGGCACCCAATAAATTCCGTACAAGAAACTGCGCGCAGGGAATCGTCGCTGCCGAAATTAGCATCACGATGCTGTACGAAGCTAGCTCTTTGAGCTCGGCCTTGTCGGTGTTCCAGTGAAGTCGGCGCCAGTCGGCTGGTAACCGCCTGGATGAAAACCATAATGCAGCGATACCGTTGGCTGCCGGAAGAAGAACGATTCCATATGCGGCGCCGGTAAATCCGAACTTCATCAACAGTGCAAGGAATAAGCCTGTTCCCAAAATTGTTCCGAGCACATTGATCATGACGATGCCCGGAACGTCTTGGCGGCTGCTGAATGCGGCTTGTGATAGATTGTAGAAGCCGGCACTCCAATAACAGAGTGCTAGCATCCAGAATACCTTTTTGAAGGCAGTATCACTAAAGACGTATTGCGATATTTCTGTGTCACCAGCCAGAAGAATTGCTGTCACCAGAAGTGATGTGCTTAGATATATCACCGTCGCGGCGCCTAGGCGTTGATGCAGCACACTTCTGTTTTCCAGCCGTTCGGATAAACGTCTGGTCAGACCTACAGAAATGCCTCCGCCTGCGAACATGCTGCTGATCGCAACGACTGTCATCAGTTGGCCCAAAACACCGAAGCGCTCTGGGCCGAGTTGCCACGCCATTGTCTTCATCACTAACAGGCCAGCCGCGATTTTTACGGCAGTTGAGATGGCAAAGCTCGCGCTTGATTTAATGAAGGACACTGATCGACCTCAGGTCTGTTTGCTGCACAGAAAATCAATGTGGATGAAGAGGGTGGTGGGGTGAGGAGGCTTGGGCACAGAATGCCTAGTTCTTTTTTCTCATGTCCCTACTGCGACTGGGTCCTCAGAAATTTCGGGGTCTCCCGACTTAAGGCCCAAAGAACCGCTAAGAACAGGCCGAGCAGGGCGCCCCCTCCGATAAATAGCGAAGCCTTTGGGAAGACGGGTTCCCGCGAGACGACGGTTTGCTGAAGAGGTTTGGAGGGAAACGTCCGCAGTGGACTTAGTTGCTCTTGCAGATCAAATTTCAGCTTTACAAGTTCTTCCGTACGGCTATCCGCCAATGCAAGGGAGGTCAACAAGAGCGAGTCATTTCTTGCTGTGGAGGAGGCGGATGACGTCGTAGTGGTCGCGAGATGAGAACGGAGCGCAGTTGTTACTTGATTGCGCAGCGACAATTCTTTGATGACTTCTGACAATTGCTCTTTGAAGGCGGTCTCGGCTGTTGCCACGGTTCGCGAATGGCCGCTAGCCAGTAGCCGCATGGTCATCGTGACCGAGTCGCTTGCGATTTTGGGGGAGTGCCCTTGAGCCGAAATCTGTACAACAGAGGTGCCCGGGAGGGCTTTGGCTGTCAAAGTGTTGCGCAGAAGCGCAGCTTCGGATGCGGCTGCATTCGAGTCGCCGAACATTTGTTGGAAGACGTCATCCGCGAATGCGGTGGTCTTGACTCGCTCTACAACTTGAGGGACAGGTTCGATTGAAACGGGGGCATTCTTGCTGCTGAAGTTGATCTGTCCGACCTGGAACAGCGCCGTTGCTTCCCAACGTTTGGGTAGAGTGAGGAAAAGTGATGCACCTATGACCCCCCCAATCACGCCCGCTAAGAAGATGCGCATGGAGTGATTGCGCAGGAAAGTGATCAACTCTTGCAGACTCTTGTCAGACTGCGAAGAGAGGGGTTCGTTACTGATCGTCATACTGGTTTGAGTTGTGGGTTCCAAGTTTAGGCGCGCAGTATATTTCAATGGTTTTGCCCATTGTGTCCTGTGGGGGCGGCTGAGCGCTCACGCGAATCTAGATGAGGGAAGTAACGCCCTCCGGCAATGTGTGCTGCAAACGCAACATTGCACTGCGGTCAAGCGCTAAATTGTGGCATACCAACGTACGCAACCTCATAAGGTCTCGATCAAACGGGCTTCCAGAAAGTCGAGAAAGCACGCAATCCGCGAAGCCAACTGCGTGTTGCGGTAGTACACCGCGTGAATTGGCTGCAGCACCTCCACCGTGGCGTCCGGAAGCACTTGCACGAGATCGCCGGTGCGCCGGTCTTCAGCGGTCATGAAATCGGCCAGGCAGACGATGCCCGTGCCTTGCAGTGCGAGCTGGCGCAAGGTTTCGCCGCTTGAGGCCTTGAGCGTGGGTTCGACACGCAGTCGGTCGCCGTGCGTGCCGCGCAGGGGCCACAGGTTCAGCGATTCCGGCTGCACGAAACCGAGCAGGGCGTGTTTCTGCAGGTCGTCCACGTTGCGGGGCCGGCCGTGCGCTTTCAGATAAGCGGGGCTCGCCAGCACGCGCAGTCGCCGCGTGCCGAGCAGGCGCGCGCGCAGGGTGGAATCGCGCAGCGTGCCGATGCGGATCGCCACGTCGGTGTCTTCTTCCAGCAGATCGATGATCAGGTCATTGGTGTTCAGCTCCAGGTCAATCTGCGGATACTGCGCGCGGAAGTCCGGCACCAGCGGCGCCACCACATGCAGCATGAACGGCATGGCAGCGTTGATGCGCAGGCGTCCGGCGGGCTGTTGGCGGCGCAGGGCGATCTGCTCCTCCGCTTCGTCGACGGCGGCGAGGATGCTGCGTGCCTGCGCCAGAAATGTCGCGCCTTCGTCCGTGAGCGCCAGCCGCCGCGTGGTGCGCGAGAGCAGGGTGGTGTCCAGCTTCTCTTCCAGGCGGCGCAGCGCGCGGCTCACGCCCGACACGGTCTGCCCGAGCTGCTCGGCGGCCGCCGTGACGGAGCCCGTATCGACCACGGTACGAAAGGCGAGCAGTTCTTCGAGCGTGGTTTTCATTGTCGATTGTCAATTCCAAATCAAGAGAATTCTGCCTAATGTGGCGCCATTTGCAAAGATCGCTGCCGGCGGCGGCCAGCTCTGCTGGGGCGCAAATGCAGCGCCGTCGCTGCTCGCGTGGGTGCGCCCCCTCAAGATTGGCGGTCTGCCTGCCGATAGACCATCCGGACCCCTAAAACCATAGTGGGAACGCGTTTGCGCAAATGGCGCTTGGCGGTTCCACATCCGGAGACTCTGGAATGAGCAAGCTCAGCTTTCGCCAAAAGCTTTGGCTGCCGCTGGTCATCAGCCTCGTCGCGCTGACCTTGATCTCGGTATTCAACGCGTATCAGGCGCGCGAGATCCGCGTGGAGGAGCGCAAGAACAACCTCGTCAGCGTGACGACCATGGCCATGAACCTGGTCAAGCAGTACGACGATCTGACCAAGAACGGCACGTTGAGCAAAGACGCCGCGCAGAAGGAGGCGCTCGACCGCTTCAAGGCGCTGCGCTACGACAAGGACGGTTACTTCACCATCACCAGCTCCAACAACGTGGTGGTGATGCACCCGATCAAGCCTGAGTTCATCGGCAAGGACCAATCCGGCTTCAAGGATGCGCAGGGCAATGCCGTCTACGTGGGCTTGACTAACGCTGCCAAAAACCCGAAGGGTGGATTTACCAGCTATGTGTGGCCGAAAGTCGGTGGCACGGAGCCGGTGCCCAAGACGGCTTTCGCGATGCGCTACGAGCCCTGGGACTGGGTCTTCTCGACCGGCGTCTACATGGATGACATCAACGCCGCGTTTATGACTTCGCTGTACCAGACTGGCGGCCTGCTGGTGCTGGTGGGTGGTTTGCTGTTGCTGCTGGGCGGCGTCGCGAACCGCAGCCTGCAGCGCACGCTTGGCGGCGACCCTGCCTATGCAGCCGATGTAGCCAACCGCATCGCCGGTGGCGACCTGACGGTCGAGATCGCCACCCGTGCCGATGACAACCACAGCCTGCTCTACGCGATGAGCCGCATGCGCGGCGCGCTGGTGCAGACCATCGGCCGCATCAAGGGCGCCTCGGAAACCATCGGCACCGCCACGCGCGAGATCGCCAGCGGCAACCTCGATCTGTCGTCGCGCACCGAACAGCAGGCCAGCTCGCTGGAAGAAACGGCTTCGGCCATGGAGCAGTTGATGTCGACCGTGCAGCAGAACGCCGACAACGCCCAGCAGGCCAACCAACTGGCCGCGTCCGCTTCGGATGTGGCCGTGCGCGGCGGCGATGTGGTGACGCGCGTGGTGGAAACCATGGGCTCGATCAACGCATCGTCGCGCAAGATCGTCGACATCATCGGCGTGATCGATGGCATCGCTTTCCAGACCAACATCCTCGCGCTGAATGCCGCGGTGGAAGCCGCCCGCGCCGGCGAGCAGGGCCGCGGCTTTGCCGTGGTGGCCGGTGAAGTGCGCAGCCTTGCGCAGCGCAGTGCCGCTGCCGCCAAGGAGATCAAGGCGCTCATCGACGATTCCGTCGTCAACGTGGATGCGGGCAGCGCGCTGGTGGAAGAGGCCGGCACGACCATGCGCGAGATTGTTGCGAGCGTGAAGCGCGTGACTGACATCGTTGGCGAGATTTCGTCCGCGAGCCAGGAACAGCGCTCGGGTATTGAAGAAGTGAGCCACGCCGTCACGCAGCTTGACGACGCCACGCAGCAGAACGCCGCGCTGGTCGAGGAAGCCGCCGCGGCCGCGCAATCGCTCGAAGAGCAGGCGGTGAGCCTGACGCAGGTGGTGGCGCAATTCCGCCTCGATGCGCACGCGCTGCGCGCTCCGACCATGGTGGCCAAGGTTGAGCCGGTTGTTGCGCTGGTCAAGCCGGTCGCAATTGCAGCGCCGGTAGCACCCAAGAGCGAAGCACCGCGCCGCGATGCCGCCAAGCCGAGCACCGATGCCGCCAAGCCCAGGCTGACCTCGCGCAAGCCGCCTGTGCTGCGCAAGGCGGCGGCCAAGCCGGTCGCCCGAGCCGAGAAGAGTGCGCCCGCACCGGCAGTCATACCGGCAAGCCTGACCAAAGCGAAGCCGCTGGTGGCCGCCGGAGACAATTCGGACTGGGAAACGTTCTGATCCGCGATTGACTTTCACCTCGTTGATTTGACGCACGCAGTCGCGTGCTTGCCTGCCCGGATTCCGGAGACAAGATGGACCGCATTTTGAAGAACACCAGCGTACGCGCTGGCCTGCTGGCGATTCTGATCACCTTTGCACTGATGATCGTGGTCGGGGCGGCGGTGGGTGTGCTGGCCTTGCGCACCACCAACGCTGCCACCGAGCGCGTGCATGAGATTTCCGACCGCAGCATGCTGTTGAATGACGCGTACAAGGACATGCAGCGTGCGCGCACCGGCATGTCGCGCCTGTACAGCGTGCTGCGCGAGAACATGGATGAGGCGGCCAAGACGGCAGCGCTTGCCAGCTCCGAGAAAGGCCTGAAGAAGTCCATCGCACAGGTGGAATCATTCAAGAATGCGCCGCCTATCGAAGGTGTTGACGATTCGCTGCACCAGGCGATCGTCCAGGCCGCACAGACGCACATCGAAGCCGTGCAGCGCGCTCTCGCGGCCTTGCGCGCCGGTGATGCCGCAGCCTATGCCCCGATCAACTACAAGGACGTGACCGATACCGGTGCGGCGTGGTCGGTGCAGATCGAGAATTTCCAGCAGCTCGTCAAGAAGCTGGCCAAGGACGAGGCCGACAATGGCCGCGCGCGCTATGAAACGATCCTCAAGTTTGTGGCGCTCGGTATTGCCATGGCGCTCGCATTGATCGTGGCAGTGTTCTACGGGCTCAAGGCTTTCGTGATCACGCCGCTCAACGAAGCCGTGACCGTGCTGAGCCGTGTGGCAGAAGGCGATCTGGCCGTCCATGTCAAAACGGGTGGTCGCAATGAACTCGGCCGGCTGCTGGCCGCCGTGGGCCGCATGCGCGAGAGCTTGGTGAACACCGTGCGCCAGGTGCGCAACAGCTCGGATTCGGTCAACACCGGCGCGCACGAAATCGCCAGCGGCAACCTCGATCTGTCCACGCGTACCGAGCAGCAGTCGGCCTCGCTGGAGAAGACTGCCGCGAGCATGGAGCAGATGACCTCCACCGTGACCAACAACTCCGAGAACGCCCGTCAGGCCAGCGCGCTGGCGTCAAACGCAGCAGACCTGGCTTCGCGCGGCGGCGACGTGGTGCGCGGCGTGGTGGCCACCATGGATGACATCAGCGCGGGCTCACGCAAGATGGCCGACATCATCGGCGTGATTGATGGCATTGCGTTCCAGACCAACATCCTGGCGCTCAACGCTGCCGTGGAGGCCGCTCGCGCCGGCGAGCAGGGTCGCGGCTTTGCCGTGGTGGCTGGCGAAGTGCGCGCGCTGGCTCAGCGCAGTGCTGCCGCGGCCAAGGAAATCAAGACGCTGATCGACGATTCGGTATCGCGCGTGCAAGCGGGCCACACGCAGGTTGCGCAGGCCGGCGAGACCATCACCGAGACGGTGGAAGCCGTACGCCGCGTCGCCAATATCGTTGAAGACATCGCTTCCGCATCGGCCGAGCAGACGCAGGGCATCCTGCAGATCGGCCAAGCCGTGACGGAAATGGAGCAGGTGACGCAGCAGAACGCTGCGCTGGTCGAACAGGCGGCCGCCGCCGCGCAGTCGCTGGAAGAGCAGGCGCAGAACCTCACGCAGGTGGTGTCGCAGTTCCGGCTGGATGGGGCAGAGACCGCCGTGATGGCCGAGCGGAAACCTGAGAAGGCTGCCAAGCCTGCGGCCAAGGGCGTGACAAAGCCGGTCGGCGCGGCCAAGCCCGTGCGCGCGGCTCTGCGCAAGCGTGAACCGAAGATCGCTGCTCAGCCGGCGACGTCTGCGCCGGTCGCACCCGCCGCCGCCGTTTCTGCTCCCGCTGCCGCCCGCAAGCAACCTCTGGCCGTGGCCGGTGGCGGCTCCGACGCCGACTGGGAAACGTTCTGATCGGTTGAGAATTCAGGCATCGAGCGCTGGGCCATCGATGCGTTTGGCCCAGCTTTCCACCTCGCCGCGTGCGAGGCGGCCCTCCACCAGCTTGCGCCATGACGGCGTGAGCGGCAGCGTCAGCATGTCGGCCAGCGCCGCACGATCGAGCATGTTGCGGTAAAGCACGTCGAGCACACGCGCCAGCGGCCATTGTGGCCATGGGCGCTCGAGCCATTCCAGCGCATCGCCCGCGCGCAGTGTGCCGCCTTCCAACACCCGGTAGTACCAACCTGTGCGCCCTGTGTTTTGCACGCGGCGCGCCATGTCACGCGCGTTGAAGCGGTCGTTGAGCTTCCAGCACGGCTGACGCAGTTGCGACACTTCCAGCACCACGCTGCCTGCACGCAGGCGGTCACCCACGCAGATGTCGGTTTCGATGATGCCCGTCGTGCTCAGGTTCTCGCCGAAAGCGCCGGGCTGTGCGAGCACGGGCTGCGCGCCAATGTCCGCTTGCCAGGCCGCGTAGTGGTCGAACGGGTAGTGGTGGATTGCCTTGTCGGGGCCGCCGTGCACACCCAGATCGCCTTGCTCATCAACGACAATGCCGTTGATGTCCACCTTCACTACGTCGCTCACGGGGCGCTTATCGATGGCGCTGCGCGAGCCAGGGCGCGTGTAGTCGACTGCGCGCCCGGTGAGGAGGGCGTCGATGCGGATGGGGCCGGGCAGCGTCATGCAGCCTCCGCGCGATCCAGCCAGGCGTTGAAGACCTCGCGTGCGCGTTGCGACAGGCGCCCCGCAAGCGCAGGCACCTGCGCACGCAGCGCGCGTGGGTCGATGCCTGCCGCACCGAGCTCCGCCGCATGCCCGATCAACCACGCTTCCAGCTCCTCCAGATTTGCCTCCAGATGGAATTGCAAGCCCAGGGCGTGGGTGCCAATGGCGAAGGCTTGCTCTGCGCAGACTGCCGTGAATGCCAGCCGTTGCGCGCCCGGCGGCAAGTCGTACCGGTCGCCGTGCCAGTGCAGCACCGGTGTGCCATTGGCCAGCGGCGCAAGCGGTGAGTCTGCGCCTTCGGCCGTGAGCGTGATGGGCGCAAAGCCGATCTCCTTCACGCCCATCGGCTTGACCGCCGCACCGAGCGCCCGTGCCATCAACTGCGCCCCCAGGCAGATACCAAGCAACGGCTTGCGTGCGGCCAGTCGCTGCGCGATGGCGGCGGCTTCATCGCCCACGAACGGATACGTTGCATCGTCATACGCGCCGATGGGCCCGCCCAGCACGATCAGCAAATCGACCGCGGCCATGTCGTCGGCCGGCACGGGTTGTACGCCCACGTCCACGGTGCGCACGGTGTAGCCGCGCGCTTCCAGCAGCGGCTGCAGGATGCCGAGATGCTCGAACGGAACGTGGCGCAGGGCGAGGGCGGTTTTCATAGCAGGCGATGGCGGTTGAAGGCGAAGCACATTGTGAATGACGGGCGCGGCTCGCAAAACCCGTGTGGCTGGCGAGGGTTTGTCTCTGGGCTTTGGGAGCTGCGGGTGTGACCGCGGTGGCGCCCTGCGCCCAGCGTGAAAGGGTCGACGGCATCGGCTCTAACATACCGACTAAGTGTTGCTTATATCGGTTGTTAGTAACGTGCATTGCAACCCCCACGAAAAACCTCATTCGAGGGGATGCCAGTCTCGCGTCATCTTATTAAGATCGCTTCCCACAGAGTGCCGCCTCGGTACCGATAAGAAAATTCTGGAGGGAGTTGTGCGAAAGCCAATGCTGCATTGGGCTATGGCATGCATTGCCGTGGCTTGCCTGGGCGCCTGCGCGCCGATGGTATCTACCGCGCCAGCCGCGCTGGCCAACGACAACGGGACTGGGCCGTCGCGGATTCAACTGAAATCGGCAACAGAGATCCGCCTGGAGACTGGTTATACACGCACGCTTGCGGCCGGCTCAAACTGGCAGCGGGTCGGTACGCTGCCGCAAGGTGCCGTCTACCGCCCAGTCGGTACGATCTTCACGATTGAAGGCCGACAAGTCCATGAGGCCTATCTCGTCATTGCCGGTCAACGTCTGGTCGGGTTCTACCTGCCCGGTGAGCAGGCGTTCTCCCCGCTTTCCACGGCTGTATCCATCACAACAGGAGAATCACAATGAAGGGAGTTTTGCGCGCATTGGCTTCGGCCATCGGTATCACGGTTCTGATGGCAGGTTGTGCCTCAGGCGTGAAGTATTCCGAGATGGCTTCGTCGATTCCGACGATCAAGCAGGATCAGGGACGCGTGTACTTCTTCCGCTCGTCGTCGCTGATGGGCGCGGCACTGCAGCCGGACATCAAGCTGAACAACGAAGTGGTCGGTCAATCCAAACCGGGCGGCTTCTTCTTCGTTGACCGACCGGCTGGGAAGTATGTCGTGTCAACGGCCACCGAGACCGAGAAGACGCTGAGCTTCGCGCTGGACGCCGGTGAGACAAAGTACGTGCGCACGTCGCCGTCGCTGGGTCTGATTGTCGGTCGCGTGGTGCCGGAGCTTGAAACACCGGAAAAGGCACAGGCCGAACTTCCGTCGTTGAGCTTTGCGCCCAATCAGCCGCCGGTCGCCAAGAAGTAAGCCGGAAGGTAAAAAAAAGCCCGCTTCGCGCGGGCTTTTTTATTGGCAGCTACCGGTTAGCAGCGATCAAGCCTCAGCCTTCGACCGCGAGAACGGCGAGGTGAACTTGATCATCTGCACGAAGGCCTTCGGGTTGCCGGCCAGGATTTCGCCCTGGTCGAGGTAGCCCGATTCGCCGGTGTAGTTGCCCACTAGACCGCCCGATTCCGTCACGAGCAGCGAGCCGGCTGCCATGTCCCACTTGCTCAGGCCCTGCTCGAAGAAACCATCGAGGCGGCCGCAGGCGACGTAGGCGAGGTCAAGCGCGGCGGCGCCTGGGCGACGCAGGCCGGCGCAGTTTTCCGTCATGGTCGCAAACAGGCGGGTGTAGTCGTACAGGCCTTCCAGATCGCGGTAGGGGAAACCGGTGCCGATCAGGCAGTCGGCCAGCTTGTCGCGACGCGTGACGCGGATGCGGCGGTTGTTCAGGAACGCGCCGGCGCCCTTGGAGGCGGTGAAGAGTTCGTCGCGCGTCGGGTCGTACACCACGGCCTGGGTGACGACGCCACGCTGCATCAGCGCGATCGAGACGCCATATTGCGGGAAGCCGTGGATGAAGTTGGTGGTGCCGTCCAGCGGGTCGATCACCCAGACGTTTTCGCTGGCGGTTTCGCCGTCGGCCCAGGATTGGCCGGACTCTTCCGCTAGAATCGCGTGATCGGGGTAGGCAGTCTTGATGACTTCGATGATCGCCGCTTCAGCTGCGCGGTCGACTTCGGTGACGAAATCGTTGTGTTGTTTGCGCTCGGTGCGCAGGCTATCGACGTCGAAGGACGCGCGGTTGATGACGGTGCCGGCCTTGCGAGCAGCCCGGACGGCGATATTGAGCATCGGATGCATGTGGGATCTCCGCGCCTGGCGCGCCGATTTTTCGGAAGCGGCCGCAGGCGAAACAACACAACGAATTGTAGAAGAACGAGCGGCGGGCCAATCTCGCGATCCTGCCCGCCGTCAAAAGAGTGGCCGTATTGTATATGAACCCCGCCCCAGGCGCCCCGCGAATTGCGCCAATGAGCACGTCGAACACAACTCCTACCGACCCGGAAACGCTGCGCCAGCGCGCCGCGCGGTGCCGTTTCGTGCTGGTCGAGACCAGCCATCCCGGCAATGTCGGCTCCACGGCACGTGCGCTCAAGACGATGGGGTTCGGCGAGCCCGGCAGCTTCTTGCTCGTGCGCCCGCGCGAGCCCGACGCCCAACGCCACGCCGATGCCGTTGCCATGGCAAGCGGCGCCGACGATGTGCTGGCCGCCGCCCGCGTGGTCGACGACGTTGGCGAGGCGCTGGCCGGTGCCTCGCTCACCATTGCGCTCACCGCCCGCCCGCGCGAATTCGGGCCGCGTCGCATCGGCCCGCGTGCCGCTGCAGAAGAAGCGGCCGCATTGCTGGCCGCCCCGGACACCACCGTCGCTTTCGTCTTCGGCAACGAGCGATTTGGTTTGCCCAACGAGGTGGTGGAGCGTTGCCACGTGGTCACGCACATCCCTGCCAACCCGGCGTATGCCTCGTTGAACCTGTCGCAGGCGGTGCAGTTGATTGCGTACGAAGTCCGTATGGCGCTGCTGGCCGGCACCGGCACGGGGGACACCCGCATGGAAGGCGTCGGCTTTGTCGGTGAGCCGGCCACCGCCGAGCAGATCGACGGAATGTTCGAACATCTGGAGCAGGGTCTTGTTGAGATTGGCTTTCTCGACCCCGCCCAGCCGAAAAAGCTGATGCCGCGCCTGCGACGTCTGTTTGCCCGCACGCAGTTGGAGGCTGAAGAAGTCAACATCCTGCGCGGGATCGCCAAGCGCATGCTCGGCCGCCACGCCGAAGCAGCCACGCCGCCCACCGGCGCAGCCGACGACTGTCGCTGATCACCTTGAACGCCGCCCGTTGTTGATCAAAACGGGCGGCATCCCCTGCATGTCTGGTTAAAACCCTTGCCGCAGCGCGGTAAGGCAATGCCTTACACTGCCCTCAGCGCATTGCGCACATAGATATAACGATCCACACACCTCAAGATGTTCACACGCATTCGCGAAGATATCGGCGCCATCATGGAGCGAGATCCGGCCGCACGCAGCCGCTGGGAAGTGCTGACCTGCTACCCAGGTCTGCACGCCATCATCGTCCATCGGATCGCGCATGCGTGTTGGCACGGCGGCTTCCGACTGCTGGGGCGGTGGTTCTCTCACCTCGGCCGCTTCCTCACAGGCATCGAGATCCACCCCGGCGCGACAATTGGCCGGCGCGTGTTCATCGACCACGGCATGGGCGTCGTCATTGGCGAGACGGCCGAAATTGGTGACGACTGCACGATCTACCAGGGCGTCACGCTGGGCGGCACGTCGCTCTACAAGGGCGCCAAGCGGCATCCGACGCTCGGCAAGGGCGTGGTGGTGAGCGCGGGTGCCAAGGTGCTCGGCGGCTTTGTCATCGGGGATGGGGCGCGTGTTGGGTCCAACGCGGTCGTGCTCAAGCCGGTGCCGCCGGGCGCAACGGCGGTTGGCATTCCAGCGCGCATCATCGAACGCGATGTCGCTACCGAGGCCCGGTCTGCGCTCAAGCAGGAGTTTTCTGCTTACGGCATCACGCCGGATGCGGACGATCCGGTATCGCTGGCGCTCAAACGGCTGATCGACCACAGCGAGCTTCAGCAGGAGCGCATCGAGTCGATTCTTTCTGCACTCGATCGGCTGGGCGCACACCTGGAAAACTCGCCGAACGATCCGTTCGATGCCAGCGAACTGAAGCGGATGCTCAAGTAAGCAAAGGGCCGGTGGCGACAGCTTATGTCGTCACTTGCTCGACCGTCAGCGCGCCGTCTTGCAGTTTGAGGAAACTGCCGCGCGGTTGCGCTTGATCGAAATCCCAGTCGGAAAGTACCCAGCGGCTGCCGCTCGGCTCGTGATGCAATTGCGGTCGGTGCGTGTGGCCGTGGATCAGCGTGGATGTGTTTGATGCCTTGAGCAGCGCGTCCACCGTTTCGGGTGCGACGTCGCCCATCATCGCGGCGGCGCGGGGCTCGCCGGCGACATTGGCGGATATGGCGCGGCCGGCTTCGCTCTCTGCGCGCATCTTCTGCGCGATCTTCAGCCGCCAGCGCAGCGGCATCGACAGAAATATCCGCTGCACCCAGCGCTTGCGCGTCCAGTGGCGAAAGCGCATGTAGGCCGTGTCGCGCGTGCAGAGGGCGTCGCCGTGGGCAAGCACGATGCGCTGGCCATCATCCGCTTCCAGCACGGTGGGATCAGGTAGCAGCGTAGCGTGCGCGGCGTTCAAGAAGCGCTTGCCGAGCAGGAAGTCGCGATTGCCATGCATGAACAGCACGCGCGTGCCGGCCGCTGAAAGCTCTGCGAGCAGGCCGGCGATGTGCTGGTGGAACGGATCAGCCAATTCTTCATCGCCGACCCAGTATTCGAAGAAGTCACCCAGGATGACGAGCGTGCGTGCCTCGCGGGCGCGTGTGCGCAGGAAGCGCTCGAACGCGGCGGCGGTGGCCGGCATGCTGGCCGTCAGGTGCAGATCCGAAATAAAAAACACCGGCCCGGAAACCCGGACCGGTGTCTTCAGCGCGGAGGCCTGTGAGGCGTGCGCTGCGTCGATCATTCGATCACTTCGGCGCTTTCGATGATGACGTCTTCCATCGGCACGTCCTGGTGGAAGCCGCGGTTGCCCGTGCGCACCGAGCGGATCTTGTCGACCACGTCCATGCCTTCGGTCACCTTGCCGAACACGGCGTAGCCCCAGCCTTGCGGCGTCGGGGAGGTGTGGTTCAGGAAGTCGTTGTCGACCGTGTTGATGAAGAACTGGGCGGTGGCCGAGTGCGGATCATTGGTGCGTGCCATGGCAATGGCGCCGCGCTCGTTCTTCAGGCCGTTGTTGGCTTCGTTGTCGATCGGCGCCTTGGTGGGCTTCTGGTTCATCTTTTCGCCCGGCTCAAAGCCGCCGCCCTGGATCATGAAGCCCTTGATGACGCGGTGAAACACCGTGCCGTTGTAGTGGCCATCCTTCACATAGGCGACGAAGTTGGCAACCGACTTGGGTGCTTTCTCAGCGTCCAGCGCCAGGGTGATGTCGCCGTGGTTGGTGTGCAGCTTGACTTGGGTCATAGTGAATTCCTTGGGTGGGGCAAAAAGCGTTACTTGGAGACGACGGTGGCCGATTCAATCACGATCGGCTTCACAGGCACATTCTGGTGCGGGAACTTGGTGGTGGTTTCCACCGCCTTGATCTTGTCGATGGTGTCGGTGCCATCGACCACCTTGCCGAAGACGGTATAGCCGTAACCGTCCTGACCAGGGTAGTTGAGCATGTTGTTGTCCACCACGTTCACGTAGAACTGCGCGGTGGCGGAGTTCGGGTCCATGGTGCGCGCCATGGCGATCGTGTACTTGTCGTTCTTCAGACCGTTCTTCGATTCGATTTCGACCGGCGGGCGAGTGTCCTTCTGTTTCATGTCGGCCGTGAAGCCGCCGCCCTGGATCATGAAGCCATCCATCACGCGGTGGAAGATCGTGCCCTTGTAAAAGCCGTCTTTCACGTATTGCAGGAAGTTGGCGACCGTCTTGGGTGCCTTGTCCGGATACACCTCAACGGTGAAGTTACCCATCGACGTCTTGAACTGGACGCGTGGCGCGGACGCGGTGGCTGCCGTGGCTGCGGTGGCGGTTACGGCCAGTGCACACACGAGCCCGGCAAAGAGGGAGCGAATACGGAGCATGGTCAGAAAGAGAGAACTGGGGGGTGGGAAAAGCAGGATCGGCCGCGTCTTCTTCTTATTGACGCTTCGCCGGCTTGGCACTCACGCCGCTGGCTGCAGGCAGCGTGGTCGTGGCGGGTTTGGACGCAGGGTGCACACCCGGCAGATCGGGCAGGGCATCCAGACGCGCGCGCGCGGCGGCATTCTTGGGGTTCAGCTTGATCGCGTTCTGATACGACTGCGCGGCCAGGCGGACGTAGACGTCACCAAGGTTGGATTGCGCCAGCGCATTTTCCGGCGCCACGCGGTTCGCCATGATCAGGCTGTCGCGGGCGCGGAGCAGTTCGCCGCGCTCGGCATACAACGCAGCCAAGTTGATGTACGGCTCGGGCAGCTCCGGAAAATCCTGCGTCATCTGGCTGAAAGCCACGATGGCATCGTCGGCGCGGCCCAGGCCGGCAAGTGCCACGCCGCGCTGGAAGCGTGCCTGCGCGTTGCGCGGCTGGGAGGCGACGTCCTTGTCCAGCTCGGCCAGTGCCTCGGTGTATTGCTTCTTGGCCAACGCGTCGTCGATGCGCTTCTGGCGCGCGACCTGCGGCGCTTGCTGCGTGCTGGGCATCAAATCGGCCGGCAAGGCGAAGCCGGCGGTCTGGGCGAAGGCCGGTGCCGCCGACATGGCAAGCAGGCAAGCCAGGGTTGCAGCGGTCTGACGCAGCGGTCTGTTCATGAGAATCGGTTCCGTTATACTCCGCCGCATTCTAACAAACCGTCTTTGTGCGCAGCAGCGGCCTTGCGCGCCGGGGGAGGTTCTTGACGGGGAGCATGCCAGACGCACAGGCAGGCCGCCTCGTCAGCGCAGTTCCGGTAAGATATGCCGCTAGTTTTGCAGGCGCCGCGCCGGCGCCGATTGCCTCCAATTTGGTCCGCCCCGCAACGTTGTACCTCGCATGCGCGGCGCGCTGAGTCTCCCGACACCGCTTCATGGAATCACTCAAGATCTACAACACGCTCGCGCGTGAGAAACAGACGTTCGTCCCCATCGAGCCCGGCCGCGTGCGCATGTACGTATGCGGGATGACGGTGTACGACTACTGTCACGTCGGGCATGCGCGGGTCATGGTGGTGTTCGACATGGTGCAGCGTTGGCTGCGCGCGGCAGGTTACGAGGTGACCTACGTGCGCAACATCACCGACATCGACGACAAGATCATCAAGCGTGCGGTCGAGAACGGCGAGACGATGAGTGCGCTCACCGGCCGCTTCATCGCCGCCATGCACGAAGACGCCGATGCGCTGGGCGTGCAGCGCCCCGACCACGAGCCCCGCGCCACTGAATACGTGCCGCAGATGCTGAGCATGATCGGCAGGCTGCAGACGAATGGCCTCGCCTATCAGGCTACCGACGGCGACGTGAACTACGCGGTGCGCAAGTTCCCCGGTTACGGCAAGCTCTCGGGCAAGTCGCTCGAAGACCTGCGTGCCGGCGAGCGTGTGGCAGCCAACGATGCCAAGCAGGATCCGCTCGACTTCGTGCTGTGGAAATCCGCCAAGGCTGACGAGCCTGCTGAGTCGCGCTGGGCCTCGCCGTGGGGGGAGGGCCGCCCAGGCTGGCATATCGAGTGCTCGGCGATGAGCTGCGAACTGCTGGGCGAACATTTCGACCTGCACGGCGGCGGCGCCGATCTGCAGTTCCCGCACCATGAAAACGAGATCGCCCAGTCCGAAGGCGCGACCGGCAAGACGTTCGTCAACACGTGGATGCACAACGGCTTCGTGCGTGTGAATGACGAGAAGATGTCGAAGTCGCTCGGCAACTTCTTCACCATCCGTGACGTGCTGAAGGTGTACGACGCGGAGGTCATGCGTTTCTTCATCCTGCGCTCGCACTATCGGAGCGACTTGAACTACAGCGACGCGCATCTTGACGACGCGCGCCATGCGCTTACGCGCCTGTACACCGCACTCAAGGACGTGCCTGCGTCGGCTGGCGCCCAGCCCGACTGGAGCGAATCGCACGGCAAGCGCTTCCTCGAAGCGATGAACGACGATTTCAACACGCCGGTCGCCGTGTCGGTGCTGTTTGAACTGGCGAGCGAGGTGAACAAGACACGCTCGCCCGAGCTGGCCAATCAACTGGCTGCGCTGGCCGGTGTGCTGGGCCTGCTGGGCCGCGATCCGCACGCGTTCCTGCAGGGCGGCGTGTCGGCCGATGGCTTGGACGCTGCAGAAGTGGACGCACGTATTGAAGAGCGCCGCGCGGCCAAGGCCGCCCGCGATTTCGCCCGCGCTGATGCCATCCGTGCCGAGTTGCTTGCCGCCGGCATCGTTCTGGAAGACAAACCGGGCGGCCTGACCGAATGGAGACGCGCATGAACGCGCTGGCCAAGAAAGCCAACGTAGTGCGCAGCACAGCCGCCAAGAAAGCGCCGGCGGTGAAGGTGCCGGCTGCCAAAAAAGCGGTCGCCAGGAAAGTCGACGGTGTGGCGAGCAAGACGGTCGCCGGCAGGAGTGCGCCGATCAAGGCTGCCAAGGCGCCGACCAAACGCGCGCCTGCGAGCAAGGTACCGCTGCCTGAAACGCTCGCCACCAACGAGGCGCTGCCTGTGCCGGCGGAAGTGGTGCTTTCGGGCCCGCCCGAATACTGGCAAGAAGCTTGCGCAGACCTGATGAAGCGTGACCGTATCCTGCGCAAGATCATCCCGACGTATGGTCCGGCGCACTTGGCTTCCCGCGGCGACCCATTCGTCACGCTGGCGCGGTCGATTGTCGGGCAGCAGATTTCGGTCAAGGCAGCGCAGTCGGTGTGGGAACGGGTCGTGGCTGTGTGCCCGAAGCTCGTGCCTGCGCAGTTTTTGCGCGCCGGCCAGGAGAAGCTGGCGGGTTGCGGCCTGTCCAAGCGCAAGGCGGAATACATCCTTGACTTGGCCGATCACTTTCGTAACGGCACCGTGCACGTCGCCAAATGGGCCGAGATGGAAGATGAGGATGTGATTGCTGAGTTGACGCAAATCCGGGGCATCGGTCGATGGACGGCCGAGATGTTCCTGATGTTCAACCTGATGCGTCCGAATGTGCTGCCGCTGGACGACATCGGACTCATCAACGCGATTTCACAGAATTATTTCAGTGGCGAACCCGTCACTCGCAGCGAAGCGCGGGAAGTTGCCGCCAACTGGGAACCTTGGCGCACCGTGGCGACTTGGTATATGTGGCGCAGCCTCGATACGGCAACCACCTATTGAGCTGTTCATTTCGATGAAACGGAGCGCGTCGCCGGGCGGTCAAAATCCGGTAGAATGCGCGCCTTCAAGAGCCTTTCAGAAGATCCATGAAAACAACCTTCCTGGAGTTCGAGCAGCCGATCGCAGAACTTGAGGCGAAGATCGAAGAACTTCGCTTCGTGCAAGACGATTCCGCTGTCGACATTTCTGAAGAAATTTCCCGCCTGGCTTCGAAAAGCCAGCAGCTCACCAAAGATCTGTACGCCAACCTGACGCCATGGCAGGTCGCGCAGATCGCCCGACACCCGCAGCGTCCATACACGCTCGATTACGTCCGCGAGATCTTCACCGACTTCCACGAACTGCACGGTGATCGCACTTTCGCCGATGATTTGTCGATCGTGGGCGGTCTGGCGCGCTTCAATGGTCAACCTTGCATGGTGATCGGTCACCAGAAGGGCCGCGACACGAAGGAGCGCGCGCTGCGCAACTTCGGCATGTCCAAGCCCGAGGGTTACCGTAAGGCCAAGCGCCTGATGGAGCTGGCGGACAAGTTCGGCCTGCCGATCTTCACGTTCGTCGATACGCCGGGCGCATTCCCAGGCATTGATGCGGAAGAGCGCGGTCAATCCGAAGCCATCGGTCACAACCTGTTTGTGATGGCCGGCCTGAAGGTGCCCCTGATCGCCACCATCATCGGTGAAGGCGGTTCGGGCGGCGCACTGGCCATCGCCATGGGCGATTCCGTGATCATGCTGCAGTTCGCGACGTACGCTGTGATCTCGCCGGAAGGCTGCGCATCGATCCTGTGGAAGACCGCAGAGAAGGCACCGGAAGCCGCTGAGGCACTGGGTCTGACCGCGCATCGTCTGAAGGCTCTGGGCCTGATCGACAAGATCGTCAACGAGCCGCTGGGCGGCGCACACCGTGATCCGAAGAACATGGCGACGATGCTCAAGCGCGCGCTGGCCGAATCGCTGCGCCAGTTCCAGGGCATGAAGACATCGGAACTCCAGACGCGCCGTCACGAGCGCCTGATGGCTTATGGCAAGTTCAAGGAAACCGAAGTTCGCTGATTCGTCGGCTGAGCTCGTCAACAAGGTCGCACAACGCGTTGCCGCGTGTGCGGCCTTTGTTGCTTCTGGCGGGGCCGAAGCGCCAATCGTGGCGATTGCCCTGTCGGGCGGGCGCGATTCCGCCGCGCTGCTGCACGCAAGTGCTGCGTGGCGTGATTCGGGCGCACGCGTGCAGCTCGTTGCCCTGCATATCCATCACGGTTTGCAGGCCGATGCCGATGTCTGGGAATGCGCCTGCCAACGCATGGCAGAAGCAGCTGGCGTCGCGTTTCATGCGCGTCGCGTCCATGTGGCGGTCGATGCGGGGCAGGGCGTTGAGCAAGCGGCGCGCGAAGCCCGATACGCCGCGCTCGAAGCGCTTTGCGCGGAAACAGGCGCCTCCATTCTGCTGACGGCGCATCATCAGGATGACCAAGCCGAAACGGTGCTGCTGCAATTGATGCGCGGCGCTGGCCTCGACGGCCTCGCAGCCATGCCGATGGCTCGGGCGGGCACTGTCACATTGCTGCGTCCGTGGATCGATGCGCCGCGCAGCGAGATCGAGCTGTACGCACATACGCACGCGCTCAGCTGGGTCGAGGATCCGTCCAACACCGACGCGCGCTACGCACGGAATGCGTTGCGTCCGCTGCTTGTGGGCATGGCGGATCATTTCCCGGCGTATCGCGAAGCGCTGTCGCGCAGCGCGACGCATCTGGCGGATGCGGCCGCGCTGATCGACGAGATTGCACAGGCCGATTTGATGCAGATCGCTTCCGCGGATGGCCTGGATGTGGTGGCGTTGATTGCGCTGTCCGAGCCGCGCCAGCGTGTGGTGCTGCGAGCGTGGTTGGCGGAAGCGGGCATGCGTGCGCTGTCGAGTCGGCGCCTCGAGGATCTGCGTACGCAACTGATTGATGCGCGAGACGACGGTGCGCTGCGCATTCAATTGCCGACGGGGGAAGTCAGGCGCTACCGCGGCGTTGCATGGCTCGACGCTGGCGCCAACGATGCATCGGAGCCGGTCGCGGTACCCATTGGGGCGACGGCGTTCGAGCCGGAGCATCGAACTGAGCAACGCGTGAATGTGGCCGCATGGGGTGGGGCGCTGCTGTTTGCCCCCGTGGCAAGCGATGGCATTGCGGTGCAAACCTTGCAGGCGCCGCTGTCGCTGGAGTCCCGCCGCGGTGGAGAACGTATCGTACTGCGCCCTGGGGGGCCGTCCCGCGCGCTCAAACAGGCGTATCAGGAGGCCGGCATTCCTGCCTGGGGACGCCAGCGTTTGCCGCTCCTGTATGCGGGCGAAGTGCTCGTATTTGCGGCGGGGTTGGGGATGAACCGGGCGGCCACGCATGGCGGCGCTGGCTGGGAAATCACGTGGTCAGCGACGGGGGAGAGTGCCTCCTGACACACATCGTCACTGGCGGATTGCTTGCCGATCGATGCAAATTGCTGTATTTTCAAAGGCTTTTGCACCGCTCCGCCTCCTCCAGATCTTTCCAAGATGGCTCTCATCGTTCACAAATACGGTGGCACCTCGATGGGTTCGGTTGAACGCATCAAGAATGTCGCCAAGCGCGTTGCCAAGTGGCACCGTGCAGGTCACCAGATCGTGGTCGTTCCGTCGGCCATGTCTGGCGAAACCAATCGCCTGCTGGGCATGGCCAAAGAGATTTCGGCCCAGCCCGACCCGCGTGAACTCGACATGATTGCCTCGACCGGCGAGCAGGTGAGCGTGGGTCTGTTGGCCATCGCGCTGCACGCCGAAGGCATCGATGCCCGCAGCTACACGGGCTGGCAAGTGCCGGTGAAGACCGATTCGGCCTACACCAAGGCACGCATCCAGTCGATCGACGATGAGCGCGTGCGCGCTGATCTTGACGCCGGTCGCGTGGTCGTCATTACCGGCTTCCAGGGTATCGACGGCGAAGGCCACATCACCACGCTGGGCCGTGGTGGTTCGGATACCTCGGCCGTGGCGGTTGCCGCTGCGCTCGAGGCCGACGAATGCCTGATCTACACCGACGTCGACGGCGTGTACACGACCGACCCGCGCGTGGTGGACGACGCCCGTCGCCTGGACAAGATCACCTTCGAAGAGATGCTGGAAATGGCCAGCCTTGGGTCCAAGGTGCTGCAGATTCGCTCGGTGGAGTTTGCCGGCAAGTACCGCGTGAAGACCCGTGTGCTGTCGTCGCTGACCGACCCGCTGATGCCGCTCGACGTCGAGATGAACTCGGGCACGCTGATTACTTTTGAGGAAGATTCGAACATGGAAGCCGCCGCCATTTCCGGCATCGCCTTTGCCCGCGACGAAGCCAAGATCACCGTGATCGGTGTGCCGGACAAGCCTGGCATCGCTTATCAGATCCTGGGCCCGGTCGCCGATGCCAATATCGACGTCGACATGATCATCCAGAACCAGTCGGTGGAAGGTAAGACGGACTTTACCTTTACCGTGCCGCGTGGCGAATACCAGCGCGCCCTGGCGATCCTGAACGACAGCGTGAAGGCGCATATTGGTGCGGCCAGCGTGTCGGGCGACCCGAAGGTATCGAAGGTTTCGGTGGTGGGTGTGGGCATGCGCTCGCACGTGGGTATCGCCAGCAAGATGTTCCGCACGCTGTCGGAAGAGGGCATCAACATCCAGATGATCTCCACCTCGGAAATCAAGATCTCGGTGCTGATCGACGAGAAGTACATGGAGCTGGCCGTGCGCGCGCTCCACAAGGCGTTCGAGCTGGATCAGGCGTAATCGGCTGAGCTGGCACCGGATGGCCGGGGTGGCGACCCCAAGGGGCCACAGATTCTCACCGCGTGTCATGCAGTTGTCGTTGACCGGGTGGGGTGAAGTGGCTAGAATACGCGCTTCGTTGCACGGGCTCCTTCGTGCGACGCAAGTTTGGGAGACGTGGCCGAGAGGTCGAAGGCACTCCCCTGCTAAGGGAGCATCCGGGCCAAAACCTGGATCGAGGGTTCGAATCCCTCCGTCTCCGCCAGTTTGGCGCTTCTCGCGGGAAGTGCACACAACAGGCGGATGCGAGTTGAGCTGACGTGACGGCTCGCATTGCACTGCACGTCAAAAAGCCCGCATGGTTTGCGCCATGCGGGCTTTTTCTTTGTCTGCTCCGCACGCGTGCGCCTTCCTAAGATGGCGCGCGCATGCGTTAGTGCATTAACGCATCAGCCTTGGCCGACGACGTCCGGCACACCGGCGGTCACGTTGAAGCCACAGTCCACGTACGTGATCTCGCCAGTCATACCGCTGGCCAGATCCGACAGCAGGAACGCCGCCACGTTGCCAACCTCCTCGATGGTGACGTTACGGCGCAGTGGTGCCACGTCTTCCATGTATTTGAGCAGCTTGCCGAAATCCTTGATGCCGGATGCAGCAAGCGTCTTGATCGGACCCGCCGAGATGCCGTTGGCGCGGATGCCTTTCGGACCCAGAGCGCTGGCCAGGTAACGCACGCTCGCTTCGAGCGACGCCTTGGCCAGGCCCATCGTGTTGTAGTTTGGGACCACGCGCTCAGCACCCAGGTAGGTCAGGGCGAGGAGCGAAGCATTGGGCGAGAGCATCGGCAGCGCGGCCTTCGCCAGCGCGGGGAAGCTATACGCCGAGATGTCGTGCGCGATGCGGAATGATTCGCGCGACAGGCCGTCCATGAAGTTGCCGGCAATCGCTTCGCGCGGCGCAAAGCCGATCGAGTGCACGAGGCCGTCGAAGTGGTCCCAGTGCTGGCCGAGATCTTCGAAGACCTTGGCGATCTGCTCATCGCTGCCGACGTCGCAATCAAACACCAGCTTGCTGTCGAACTCGGTGGCGAATTCAGTAATGCGGTCTTTAAAGCGTTCGCCGACGTAGGTGAAGGCCAGTTCCGCGCCTTCGCGCTTGCACGCACTGGCGATGCCGTAGGCGATCGAGCGGTTGGACAGAAGGCCGGTAATCAGAATGCGCTTGCCAGCGAGGAATCCCATGGTTTCTCCGTACAAATGTGGGGCAACGTCGCGCCCGTATGTTGCCGTGGTCACTCGTCACTGCGGTGACGCAGCGGCGGTATCCGGGGCGCGAGGCAATTAGGTGGGCGCGATCATACCGGAAAGCGAGGGGCGGCTCCGCATTTGCGCAGTGCCGCACAACCCCTGCCAGCCTTGTCAATGCGGGACGATCCCCGGGCCGGAATTGGTGGGATTGCGGTGTGAGGGCGTTAGAATCGTCCAAAACAGTTTTTCAGACAGCGATCAATCGGATCAACGCATGCAAGGATATTGGGGGCAAGGGGCGCAATGAGCGTGCGCGTTGCGACACACAAGCGAGCCATAGCGCTGGTCAGCCTGCTGGCGGCGATCTGCGCGACGCCCGCCTGGGCGGCCCATGGCTACGCCGAATATGGCGACCTCAAATATCTGGCCGGTTTCTCCAACTTCGGCTATCTGAACCCGAAGGCGCCCATCGGCGGCATGCTGCTGCTCGGCAACCCCGACCGGCGCACGAGTTTCGACAAGTTCAATCCGTTCACGATCAAGGGCACGTCGGCGCCGGGGCTGAATCAGCTTGTCTTCGAAAGCCTGCTCATTACGAGCTGGGACGAAACCGCCAGCGGCTATGGGCTGCTTGCGGACGATGTGACGGTCGCCCCCGACGAGCTTTCGGTTACGTTCCACATCAACTCCCGCGCGCGATTCTCCAACGGCGATCGCGTACGCGCGTCGGACGTTAAGTACTCCTACGACATGCTGATGGGCAAGGGCGCGAGCCCCGCCTACCGCAGCATGACAGCGGATGTGGCCAAGGTGACGGTGGTGGACGCGAGCACCATCCGCTACGAGTTCAAGCGCAAGAACAAGGAGCTGCCGCTCATCGTCGGTGGGCTGCCGGTGTTCTCGCCAAAGTGGGGCAAGGGCAGCGGCAAGCCCGATGACCCGGACGGCGGAAAGGATGTCGCGTTCGACAAACTGACCTTCCAGGACCCGGTTGCCAGCGGCCCGTATGTGATCGAGCGTTTCGATCCATCGCGCGGCATTACCTTTCGGCGCAATCCCGACTATTGGGGCCGTGACCTGAACGTGCGTCGTGGTTCGTTCAATTTCGAGCGCATCCAGTACAAGCTCTACAAGGATGAAACCGCCCGCCTGGAAGCCTTCAAGGCCGGCGAGTACGACGCCATGGTTGAGTACCGCGCCAAGAACTGGGCCAAGAGTTACGTCGGCGTGAAGTTCCGCAGCGGCGAGCTGATCAAGAGCGAATTCCCGCATCGCAACGGCGCGGGCATGCAGGGCTTTGTGATGAACCTGCGGCGGCCGCTGTTCCAGGATCTTCGGGTGCGCAAGGCGCTGGCGCTGGCGCTTGATTTCGAATGGCTCAATCGCCAACTCTTCTATGGCGCCTACCGCCGGCTCGACAGCTACTTCGCCAATAGCGAACTGGCCGCGTCGGATTCGCTCACGGGCATGCCCGGCAAGGGCGAGCTGGCGTTGCTGGAGCCGCTGCGCAGCAAGCTCGATCCGGAGGTGTTTGGCGTGCTGTCCGCGCCGCCTTCGACTGACCCTCCCAGCTCACTGCGTGACAACCTGCGGCAGGCGCGTCGCCTATTGGCCCAGGCCGGTTGGACGTACGCTGACGGCGCGCTGCGCAACAGCAAGGGCGAACCGTTCGTCTTCGAGATGCTCGACGACGGCGGCGCCATGAGCCGCGTCATGGCGGCGTATGCGCGCAACCTTGAGAAGCTCGGCATCCAGGTCAACCAGCGCATGACCGATTTCGCGCTTTACCAGAAGCGGTTGGAAGAGTTCGATTTCGACATGATCTCGCTGCGCTTTCCCGATTCGCAAAGCCCCGGCAATGAGCTGAAGGACCGCTTCGGCTCGGCTGCGGCTGACGAGGCTGGCTCGGACAACGTGATCGGCCTGAAATCGCCCGCCGTCGACGCACTGATCGACGATGTGCTGCGCGCTGAGAGCCGCGACGAGTTGGTCATCGCTTCGCGCGCGCTCGACCGCGTATTGATGCAAGGCTGCTATGTGATTCCGCACTGGTATTCGGCTTCGCACCGCGTGGCCTACAACAAGAACCTGATGTACCCGGATCGTCTGCCGTATTACTACTCGGCCGAGGCCTGGGTGCTGACGGCCTGGTGGCGGACACCGGAATCCGCCCAATCGGCTGCCAAATGACCGCATCGGTGACACCATGTTCGCGTACCTGATCAAACGGTTGCTGCTTCTGATCCCGACGCTGATCGGCGTGATCACGCTCACGTTTGTCGTGATCCAGTTCGTGCCCGGTGGCCCGGTCGAACAGATGATGATGGAGATGAAAGGGCGCGGCGCCGGCGGCGAGGCCAGTGGTGGCGGCGCGTTTGACTATCGAGGCCGCCGCGGCGTCGATCCCGAGAAGATCAAGGAAATCCGCGCGCTGTATGGTTTCGACAAGAGCCCGGTCGAGCGCTACTTCCTGATGCTCGGCCGTTTTGCGCGCTTCGACCTGGGAGAGAGCTATTTTCAGCACCGCAGTGTGTGGGACCTGATCAAGTCGAAATTGCCGGTATCGATTTCGATTGGGTTATGGACGTTCTTTCTCACGTATCTGATAGCGGTACCGCTCGGCATTGCGAAAGCCGTGCGGGCGGGCAGCCGGTTTGATCTGGTAACAAGCATCATCGTGTTGGTCGGTTACGCCATCCCGGGGTTCGTGCTCGGGGTGCTGCTGCTTGTGCTGTTTGGCGGCGGCACGTTCTTCCAGTGGTTCCCGATTCGGGGCATCACATCCGACAACTGGGATCAGCTCAGCCTGCTCGGCAAGATCACGGATTACCTTTGGCACATCACGCTGCCCGTCATGGCGTCGGTGGTGGGAAGCTTTGCCGTCATCACCATGCTGACGAAGAACGCGTTCCTGGAGGAAATCCGCAAGCAGTATGTGCTGACGGCGCGTAGCAAGGGGCTGTCGGAGCGGCGCGTGCTGTGGAAGCACATCTTCCGCAACGCGCTGCTGCCTTTGGTGACAGGCTTCCCGTCGGCTTTCATTGGAGCATTCTTCACGGGGTCGCTGCTGATCGAGCAACTGTTCTCGCTCGATGGAATGGGCCTGCTGTCGTATGAGGCGGTGATGCGGCGCGATTATCCAGTCGTGCTCGGCACGCTGTACCTGTTCACGCTGATTGGGCTGGCTGCACGGTTGATTTCCGACGTGTGCTATGTGCTGGTCGATCCGCGTATCCATTTCGGCTCGGTTGGGCGATAGGCGGGCCGGCAACCATGACCCAGTATTCGCGCACTTCCACGCATCCATCCAATACGGCAGCGCCGCATCCGGTGCGACACTCGCCGTCGCCCCTCAAGCGTGCGTGGCGCCGCTTCAAGCAGCATCGGCTTGGCTATTGGAGCCTGCTCATCTTCGTGGTGCTGTTCGTGCTCAGTCTGGGCGCTGAATGCATCTCCAATGACCGGCCGCTGGTGGTCAAGTATCACGGCAACTGGTATTTCCCGATCGTGAAGGCATACCCCGAGACGACCTTCGGCGGGGATTTTCCAACACCGACGGATTACCTCGATCCGTTCATCCGAGACAAGTTCAAGGAGCCGGGAAGCTTTGCGATTTACCCGCCCAATCCGTATTCGTACGAGACGCTGAACTACTTTTCGAAGGAGCCCAACCCGGCGCCGCCCTCGGCCGAGAATTGGCTCGGCACCGATGACCGTGGCCGCGATGTGTTCGCGCGGCTGCTGTACGGCTTCCGCGTCTCGGTGCTGTTCGGGCTGGCGCTCACGGTGCTGGGCGTGCTGGTCGGCACGCTGACTGGCGCGCTGATGGGCTTCTTCGGCGGGCGCTTCGACATGGTGTCGCAGCGGCTGATCGAAATCTGGAGTTCGATGCCTGAGCTGTACTTGCTGATCATCTTCGCGTCGATCTTTACCCCCAGCCTCGGGCTGCTCATCATCCTGCTGTCGCTGTTCGGGTGGATGAGCCTGTCGGATTACGTTCGCGCCGAGTTTTACCGCAACCGCTCGCTCGACTATGTGAAGGCCGCGCGAGCGATGGGCCTGTCCAGTTGGCAGATCATGTGGCGCCACATCATGCCCAACAGCCTGACGCCTGTGATCACCTTCCTGCCGTTTCGCATGAGCGCGGCCATTCTTGCGCTCACCAGCCTGGATTTCCTTGGCCTGGGCGTACCGCCATCCACACCGAGCCTTGGTGAACTTCTCGCACAAGGCAAGGCCAACCTGGATGCCTGGTGGATCTCGCTGTCGACTTTCGTGGTGCTCGTGCTGACCCTCGTGCTGCTGACCTTCATGGGCGACGCGCTGCGCGATGCCTTCGACACGCGCCTGTCGTTCGCCCAGCTGCGCACGCGCCAGAAACCCGCGGGGGTGAAATGACCCGCGTCGATCTGCGTTCCTCCGCGCCGAAGTACGACGGCCCGCTGCTGCGGCTGGATGACTTATGCGTGCATTTCGAATCCGAGCACGGCGAGGTTACGGAAGCCGTCAAGCATGTCTCGTTCGACTTGCACGCTGGCGAGCGCTTCGCGTTGGTGGGCGAATCGGGCTCGGGTAAGTCAGTGACCGCGCTATCGATCATGCGATTGTTGGCTGACGCGCAATACAGCGGCCGCATCCTGCTCGAAGGCCGTGACCTGCTTGCCGCGAGCGAGCGGGAGATGCGCGGCCTGCGTGGGGCCGATGTCGCCATGGTGTTCCAGGAACCGATGACGGCGCTCAATCCGCTGTACACGATCGGCAACCAGATCGTCGAAACGCTGGAGCTGCACGAAGGCCTGGACAAGCGCGCCGCCAAGGCACGCGCGATTGCGCTGCTGGAACGCACCGGCATTGCCGAGGCGCCGCGCCGGTTTGACGCCTTCCCGCACCAGCTATCGGGTGGCCAACGCCAGCGCGCAATGATCGCCATGGCGCTGGCGTGCTCGCCGAAACTTCTGCTGGCCGATGAGCCAACCACCGCGCTGGACGTGACGGTGCGCATGCAGATCCTGCAATTGCTGCGCGAGCTGCAGGCCGAGTTCGGCATGGCCATCATGCTGATCACGCACGACCTGAACATGGTGCGCGTCTTTGCCGAGCGCGTTGGCGTGATGGAGCGGGGCGTCCTGGTCGAGACCGGTAACACGGCCGACGTATTTGCCGCGCCCCAACATCCGTACACCGTGCGCCTGCTTGAGAGCCGCCCGCAGCGTGACGTGCTGCCGCTGGTGCCGCTTGCGCCCGTGCTGCTCGAAGCCGACAAGCTGACGGTCACCTACGAACGCCATCGCCCGGGGTTTGCCGGCTGGTTTCGAACCGATCCGTTTACCGCGGTCGATTCCGTGTCGCTGCAACTGCGTGAAGGCGAGACGCTCGGCATCGTGGGCGAATCGGGCTCTGGCAAGACCACGCTCGCGCAGACGCTGCTGGGTCTGCAAGCGGCAAAGAGCGGCGACCTGCGTTTCCTTGGCAACTCGCTGCTGCGCATTTCGCGCGACGAGCGTCGCGCTGTGCGGGCGCGCATGCAGGTGGTGTTTCAAGACCCCTACGGTTCGCTGTCGCCGCGCATGACGATCGAGGAGATCGTCGGCGAAGGGCTGGCGCTGCACCAACCCCATGTCAACGTCACAGAGCGCCGTCACCGCGTGATCGAAGCCCTGCGCGAGGTCGGCTTGGACCGCACGGCGCTGGGCCGCTATCCGCATGAATTCTCGGGCGGGCAGCGCCAGCGCGTCGCCATTGCCCGCGTGCTGATCCTCAAGCCGCAGTTGCTGGTGCTCGATGAGCCGACTTCCGCACTTGATGTGTCGATCCAGCAGCAGGTGCTTTCGCTGCTGTCCGCCCTTCAGAAAAAGTACAACCTGTCGTATCTATTCATCAGCCACGACCTTGCTGTCATCCGCGCGATGTCACATCGCGTGGTGGTGATGAAGGATGGAAAAGTGGTGGAAGAGGGCGACACTGAAGCGGTGTTGGCGTCCCCCTCACACCCCTATACCTGCAAGCTGATGGCGGCTGCCTCACTCATCCCTGCGCGGGATAACCCCTAAAACCCAATGCTTTTGCCCCGAATCAGTGCAGTTCTGATGCGCTGTTTTTGTAAGAATGCGCATCTAAAGTCATGTCTAAGTGCCTGATTTGCCTGTGGATTCCGGAGAATTTGTAACGACCTTTGACAAGTCAAAGTGTCACTTTTATCATCCTGCGAGATTGTTTTAACAAGATTCGGACTGTTCTCATTTGCGGTGCCATATCTTGGCCGCATCATTACGAGTTTCCGAGGGAGAACCAATGCAGCATTTCGTACTTCATTCCATGGCGCGTCTGGCGGTAGGGGTTGTGATCGGCTGCGGCGTGATCGTGTCGAATGCAGTGCATGCTGATACGGTCTTCAAGGACACGGAAGTCCGCGCCGACGTCAAGCCCGAAGCCAAATCGGGCCTCATCTCGAACGTGATGAGCAAGACCGGCGACGTGGTCATGAACGCACTGGGCATGATCGGCCTGCGCTACCGTTTCGGCGGCAACACGCCGGAATCGGGCCTCGACTGCAGCGGCTTCGTCCGCTACGTCTTCAACGACACCTTCGGTTTCCTGCTGCCGCGCCGCGCTGTGGAAATGAGCCGTGTCGGCACCAGCGTAGAAACAGCTGAACTGCGTCCCGGCGACTTGGTGTTCTTCAACACCATGCGCCACACCTTTTCGCACGTCGGTATCTATATCGGCGATAACAAGTTTGTACATGCGCCGTCCACGGGCAGCAAGATCCGCGTGGATGACATGACCGCCTCGTACTGGGTGACGCGCTATAACGGCGCTCGCCGCATCGAAGGCAACTCAGGCGCCGCAATCAAGGACGGCGCCGACAACTTTGTCGAGCAACTCAAGCGCGTCGATCCGAACGCTGCCGGCAAGCCGCTGGCAATGTACGGCGGTTGATTCGCGCTGCTGCCCCATTAGAAAAAGACCGCCTTGGCGGTCTTTTTTGTTGCCTGTGAGGGGTATCAGTGCGGCGGCAGCGGGGTGCCGACGATGGTTTGTGTCAGATGCAGCTTCTCCCGCAGCAGTGGCATGGCAGCCTGGGCAGCCTGTTCGCCCGCGAGAATCGCCTCGTTGCGCGCGGTGAAGTCGCTGCCCTTAACGAACGGCAGCGACGGTGTGATCACCACATCCGCCTGGGCCAGCTCGGTTTTGTTGATGCTCTGGCCCATGATGGCCGTCGTCTGCAGCAGCATGCTCGCCTGCCCCGATACCGCCTGGTTGGACGGGTCTGCCGAGATATTCACCGCAATCACGAACGTAGCGCCCATCTGCTTGACGTACGTAACCGGCACGGGCGCCACCAGGCCGCCGTCCACGTATTGACGGCCGCTGATCGTTACCGGCTGGAACACGCCTGGGATGCTGCACGACGCACGCACAGCCTGCCCGGTATTGCCGCGCCGGAACAGGATCGGCTTGCCGCTCGCCAGGTCCGTCGCGATGATGCCCAGTGGAATGTGCATCTGTTCGATGGGCTTCTGCTTGACCAGCCGGTTGATGTACTTCTCCAGCGCCTCGCCCTTGAGCCAGCCGCCGAAGCGCGTGCCGAAGGGCAGCGCCCAGTCGGCGATCATGGCCTCGTCCATCTTGAGCGCCATGCGGTTCATTTCCAGCCCTGACATGCCCGACGCGTAGATCGCCGCCACCACGCTACCCGCGCTCGTGCCGGTGATGAAGTCGATCTGAATGCCTTGGGCTTCCAGCATCTTGATGACGCCGATGTGCGCAAAACCACGCGCGGCACCGCCGCCCAGTGCCAACCCGATCCGCACGGGTTGTGTGGCCGGCTGGGCCGTGGGCGGCAGCACGGCCGAGGCCGGGGTGACTGGCGTTTCAGTTTTGCTGGACGAGAAACCCGTCAGGGTGCAGGCGGAGAGGACGGAGGCGCCGGCGGCGCCCAGGAAGAGGCGGCGTTGCATGAGGAGGTTGGGCGGTTTGGTATGCCGCGCAGTGATGTTCAGTCGTAACCGAGCGCACTGCGGCTGGCCGCCATTGTGCCAAAGTTCAGCGACAGGTCGGCCGGATATGCGTGGCGCGGTTGCTATAATTTCGGTTTTGATAGAGGCCGCTCAGGATCCGCGCTCAGGGTCCGACCACGCGGCCTTATTCGTTCAGCCATTCCTATGACACAGCGCGTACGCACTCGTTTCGCCCCCAGCCCCACTGGCTTCATCCACCTCGGCAACATCCGCTCGGCACTCTATCCGTGGGCCTTCGCACGCAAGATGAAGGGAGACTTCATCCTCCGCATCGAAGACACCGATGTGGAGCGTTCCAGCCAGGAAGCCGTCGACGTGATCCTGGAGGCGATGGACTGGCTGGACATGGACATCGATGAAGGCCCGTTCTACCAGATGCAGCGCATGGACCGTTACCGCGCCGTGGTCGCGCAGATGGTGCAGCAGGAACTGGCTTACCCGTGCTACATGAGCACCGAAGAGCTCGACGCCCTGCGCGAAGCGCAACGCGAGCGCGGCGAGAAGCCCCGTTACGACGGTACCTGGCGCCCCGCGCCGGGGAAGGTTTTGCCGACGCCGCCAGCGGGCGTGCAACCTGTGATCCGCTTCAAGAACCCCATCGGGGGCAGTGTCGTGTGGGACGACGCAGTGAAGGGCCGCATCGAGATCTCCAACGACGAACTCGATGACCTCGTGATCGCCCGCCCTGATGGCACGCCCACGTACAACTTCTGTGTGGTCGTGGATGACATGGACATGCAGATCACCCATGTGATTCGCGGCGACGACCACGTCAACAACACGCCCCGCCAGATCAACATCCTGCGCGCGCTAGGCGGTACGCCGCCGGTTTACGCTCACTTGCCGACCGTGCTCAACGAGCAGGGCGAGAAGATGAGCAAGCGCCACGGTGCCATGGCTGTTACGGGCTATCGTGATGCGGGCTATCTGCCAGAAGCCATCGTCAACTACCTTGCCCGCCTGGGCTGGGCGCACGGCGACGCGGAGATCTTCTCGCGCGAGCAGTTCATCGAATGGTTCGATCTCGAGCACCTGGGCAAGTCGCCCGCGCAATACAACCCTGAGAAGCTCGCCTGGCTGAACAACCACTACATCAAGCAGGCCGACAACGCGCGTCTGTCTGGTCTGGTGAAGCCGTTCATCGAAGAGCTGGGTGGCAAGGTGGATGGCGGCCCCGTGCTGGCCGACGTGATTGCGCTGGTGAAGGATCGCGCCAACACGCTTCGTGAAGTCGCCCAAACGGCGCTGCTGTTCTATCGCACGGATCTGGCTGTCGATCCGGCACTGGCTGCGCAGCACCTCACCGACGATGTGCGTCCGGGCATTGCCGCACTGGCTGAGAAGCTCGGCGCGCTGCCCGAGTGGACGCGCGAGGCCATTGGCGCCGCCTTCAAGGAAGTGCTCGCGGCACAGGGTTGGAAGATGCCGAAGCTGGCGATGCCGGTGCGCCTGCTGGTAGCAGGACAACTGCAAACGCCTTCGATTGATGCGGTGCTGGAATTGTTCGGCCGCGACGTTGTTCTGCGTCGTCTAACGGCGTGATGTGTGCGGCGCAAAAAATTTTGCGGAAGGGTATTGCCAAGCGCTAAATACATCCCCTATACTCTTGTTTTCGCTGCAACACGAAGCGAAATGCAGTGAGAAGCAAGCAGTAAAAGGCAGTACCTCGGGGCTATAGCTCAGCTGGGAGAGCGCTTGCATGGCATGCAAGAGGTCAGCGGTTCGATCCCGCTTAGCTCCACCAAAATGCCGGAAGATTCGATTCAAAAAAATAATTTGAAAAGAGGCTTCCAAAACGCAAAAAAGTTCGTTATAGTAGCGGACTTCGCAGCGTAAGACAGAAAGCGTTGCAAAACAGTTTCTGTCCCCTTCGTCTAGAGGCCTAGGACATCACCCTTTCACGGTGAGTACAGGGGTTCGAATCCCCTAGGGGACGCCAAAACAAGAGCTTAACCAGAAGCTCATTAGCAAAATCAGTCTCTAGCTGATTTTGCAACCGACACGGAGCGGTAGTTCAGTCGGTTAGAATACCGGCCTGTCACGCCGGGGGTCGCGGGTTCGAGTCCCGTCCGCTCCGCCAAATCAAAACCCGCTGCTTGCAGCGGGTTTTTTCTTTTGCGCTTTTCATTCAATGCAAGCCAATCAAGATTGATGCTGCTTAAAGTGAGTGTGAATGGCTCGCTTTAATCGGCAACGCGGCTTACGCGATTGAAATAGCTGACCAGCAACGCGCCAGCCACCATCAAACTGAGTCCATTGGCGGCCCAGAAGCCGGCTGCCCCACGCAGTGACGCGGCAACGTCCCCCAGCAGCCCAAATCCGAGCACATAGCCGCCGCCAAGGCCAACACCCCACAGCGATAGCGCATAGATGACGGTTGGGATGAGCGCGATCTTGTATGCGCGCAGGATGAACGCTGTCATGACTTGCAGCGCATCGAACATCTGATAGAAGGCGATGAAAGGCAGCAGCGGCACCGCAATCGCCAGGACAGCGGCATCGTGCGTGTAGAGGCTGACCAACTCGCGCCGCAAGAACAACACAGCCGCGCCGACGATGACCGCACACATCACCGCCAACTTGATGCCGTTCAGCGAGATGCGCCGAGCTGCTACGCGATCGCGGGCCCCGATTGATTGCGCTGCCAGCGTGGATGTCGCGATCGATAGCGACAGCGGCACCATGTACGCAACCGCTCCAAGGTTGGCGGCAATCTGATGCCCGGCCAGCGCCACCGTGCCAAGGCGCGCGATGAAGATCGCCATCAACGTGAACGACGTGATTTCGATCAGGTAGGTGAAGCCCATCGGTACACCCAGACGTACCAGTGCCCACAGCCGCGCACGGTTAGGGGGCGAGTAGTGCGTGAAAATCGCGAAGGGCTTATAAGCCGGATTGCGCATCAGGATGGCGGCCGCTGCGACGAACCACAGCCAGCTGATGATCATCGAGGCGAGTGCGCAGCCCGGGCCGCCCATCGCAGGGACGCCCATGCCTCCATAGAGAAACAAGGCGTTGAGAGGAAACTTGATGGCGAGGCCGGCGAGCTGCAGCATCGTCACCATCACCGGGCGCGACAGCGCGTTGTTCAACGCAGAGTAGATCCGGAAGCCGAGCGCCGCAGGCAATGCGAGCGCTTCATACCGCAAATAGGCGGTGGCTTTCTCGGTGAGTTCCGGCGTGGCGTTTGCCAGTTGCAGCAGCGGGGCTGGGAACCACAGGATCAGCATGCCGATTGCCGCGAGCACCAGTCCGAGCCAAACTGCCTGGCGCACTTCTTCGCCGATCTCGCCGTACCTTTGCGCTCCGTAGAGTTGTCCGGCGATAGGCGAGAGCGCTTGCAGCACGCCCATCAAGCTGATGTACACCGTCACGTAGATCGACCCGCCGAGCCCGATGGCCGCGAGGTCTGCCGCAGAGGCGCGGCCGGCCATCGCTGTATCGAGTACGCCGAAGGCGATGACAGCCAACTGGCCGATCAGTACCGGCCAAGCCAGTTCGGTAATGCGGCGGACGTCGGCGACAAACATGTGGGTGCTACGGAAACGTTATTGGCGTAGCTTGCGCCGGCGTGTGGTTGCCGGTGTCGGCGGCGGATGTGTGGCGGCAGCAGCCTCGGTCAGGCGGTACATGCGGAAGTGCTCGTCGCGGTCGGCGGGACGGCGGCCTTCCCAGATCAGGCGCCACTCGTAGTTGGAGACGCTCGTCGGTGCGCCGTAGTCGTACGGGTCGTGGCGCAGCAGGATGTCGCAGTTGTCTTCGGCGCTACCAAAACGGATGTGGCCGAAGTACGCAAACGAGGCAAGTTGCGCATCGCCCATGCGGATCGGCTGCACGCACGTGTAGGTACGCGGCAGTGCAAGGGCGGCCGACTGCGCGACGTCGCGATATGTCTTGGCGTAGTTGATGGTGGGCAGCCACAGCGTCATCATCAGCACCCACATCAGTGTCGTGCCGGCGGCCGAGATCACCACTGCACGCCAGATGGCCTTGGGCGCCCGCGATGTGCGCCAGACGACGATGAGCACCCACGCCGCGGTCACGAGCAGCGCGCTGATCAGCGCTGTCCAACTGAACTCGGGTCGATAGCCCGGCACGATGCGATACACGTTGCGCGCGAGCTGAGGCGGAAAGCCCGTCATCTTGGCGATCCACAGCAGCCATAGCGTCCCGCCCAGGATGGTGAAGGCCAGCAGCGCAAACCAGTCGATTGCGCTGATGGCGCCTCGTTTGAGCGTCGGCAGCGCGAACGTCGCCATCACGGCCATCGGTGGAATCAGCAGCAGGAAGCCGTCGTCGCCCGGGTGGGGCTGCATGAGCAGCAGCACTAGCTGCGGCAGCAGGACGGCCAACGGCAACGTGATATGCGGAGCGGTGCGCATGCCGCCCCAGCTCTTCCACGCCCATGCAGCCAGCGGCCAGACTGGCCATGCGAATAGTGGCAGGTTGCGAGCGACAAAGCCGAGCGAATGAGCCGTCGGGCCAGCGTATTGGTGGCGATCGAAGCGCGCCCATTCGCGGACGTACGTCACCGCGTCAGTCGGATTATTTGCCAGCAAGTACGCCATCGCCGGCCATGAGCATCCCAGCGCGAGCGACACGGGCAGCGCAACTGTCAGAAGCGGGCGTAGCGGCAGCACACGCGTGGCATGCGCGGCGATCAACACGGCCACCATGATTGTCAGTGGCAGGATTGGGCCGCCGGCCAGCGACAGGCAGCCGATGCCGATGCCATAGATGAGGCTGCCGTGTATCGGCTTGTCGAGCGCCCGGATCAAGCCATACACCGCGACCGCCACGAAGCACAGCGCCCCGACCAGCGGTGTCGTTTCGTGACCGCGCTGTGCCAGGCCCACACAGGCGAGGAAGATCAGCAGCGCGCCATCGGCCAGCGTACGGCCGTAGTCGCGCGTGTTGGGCTGGCCACCGAAGACGAATTCAAACGGTTGAACTTCCGCGCGGCGACCCAGCAGATAGGCGCCATACCAGATGCATGCGCTGGTGACGAAGAAGAAGAGGGCGGTGGCCAGGCGCGACGCATCCGCCGGCCCGAGCCATTGTCCGAAGAGGCGAATGAACGCGCCGCCGATCCAGAACACCAGCGGCCCCGATTGCACGATGGGGCGCCCGACGATGTTCGGCATTAGCCAGTCCTGCGCGTTGCCGGTGGCCAGCGTCCACATCGCGCCGAAGCCGGCGGCGTCTTCGTTCTTCCACGGGTCGCGCGAGAACAGCCCTGACAGGCCGTAGATCACGCAGATGGCGAGCAGCAGCCAACGCGGTAACTCGCGGGTGGCGGCAGCAGTCAGGCGGATGCGCGAGACGCGGGTGGTGTTCATCGAGTGTCAGACCGGGCGAGCCCGGTCGGGGTTGCACAGCGACGTGCGGATCGTAAAGAGGGGCCGAGCCAACGGCCTACCATGTGCCGAGAAACAAAAAAGGCAGCCGGAGCTGCCTTTTTCTGACCAATGAGACGGGCCATCTGGTGAGCCGTCTCCGGCGCCGGTATTACTTGGCAGCCTTGCCGATCTTGCTGCCGAACTTGTTGCGGAACTTTTCCACGCGGCCTGCCGTGTCCAGAACCTTTTGCTGGCCCGTGTAGAACGGGTGCGATTCGGACGAGACTTCGATCTTTGCCAGCGGATATTCCTTGCCGTCCAGCGTGATCATTTCCTTGGTCTGGATGGTCGAGCGGGTGATGAACTTGAAGTCGCTGGACATGTCCTGGAACACGACTTCGCGGTAATTCGGGTGAATGCCTTCTTTCATGATGGGCCCTGGGGTAGAGGTAGCCAATTCGCGGCGCGCTTCAGGTGCTCACATGGTAGGAGCCACCGTGCGACCAGCCCTCGAATCACTTGCCGGGTGGAGAAACGAGGATTATGCCAGAGAAACAAAGGCTTGGGCAACGCGCTTGCCGCAAAATCCGTCGTGCCGGCGCATCGAAAAGTGACTCGGGAAGCCTATTTCGATCAAGGTTTGGCCAAGCGTTCGATCGTGAGCACGCCGTGGCCGTCCAGATCCATGATCTTGGTGTCGCCGACGCGCAACGAGGTGTCGAGATTGCGTGCCCAGGTGTCGACGCGTGCAGGGGCATCGGTGTCGGGCGACGGCTGGAACCGATGCAGCGTTACACCGATGGACAGCGTCTGGAACTCGCCCGACACGACCATCGGCCGCAGGGTGACGTCCACGCCGGTCTTGGCCCAGCGGTGGCGCATGAATTGGCAGGTGGTGGTGTCGCAGCCTAGCGGGATCGTGTCATCGGGCAGGCCGGCGGCGAAGCGCGCCTCCCATTCTTTGCGAGGCATTGAGCCACCCACGTCGTATGTATGGGTACGTTCGAGTAGTGCGACGTGCTGGCCCGTGGCGGATGTATCGGCCGAAAGCGTGACGCGTTTGGTCTCGGATTGCCCATCGAATTGCGCGGTGACGCTGAGGATCACAGGCACGGTCGGTTGCGCCAATGCGGTGCCGGCAGCGAGGCAACAACCGAGCAGCGTTGTGCGAAGCGCTTGGTGAATCGTCATGGCAGGAATCCCTCCTGGCGTTGCTCAGCGTCCAGCATGCGCCGTGCCGCATCTTGCAGGTAGAAGGCTTGCAGGAGCGAGTACAACGAAGGAAGCGTCTCAAGCAAGGCCACCGGTTCAACGAAGAACACTTCCGACGCTACCGCAAAGAACTCGGCCGGATGCTGTGCGCCATAAGGGTCGAGCAATGAAAGGATCGGGTCGTCGCCCCACCGGCGCTCCGGAATCTGCTCGCAACGATTGGCGAAGGCGTCGTACTCGGCATAGAGGTCATCGGCCCATTGCTCGCGGTCAACATTGGCATGCAGGCGCGATGAAAACGCCGGGATGCCGTCCGACTCGCCGTTGAGCATATCGAGCTTGTGTGCAAACTCGTGTACGACCACGTTGTACGGCTGCACGCCTGGCTCAGCTAGTGCGCCCCCGAGTTCGATGTCCTGCCACGAGAGGATGACGGGGCCGTGCTCCCATGCCTCCCCAGCAGCTTCTTCACGCACGTTGTGCACGACGCCGTCTTCATCCATGACTTCTTTGCGGATGACGAACTCGCCGGGGTAGATGACCACGCCGTGCCATCCGCCGTACCACGACATGCCCAGCTCCAGGATCGGCACACTGGCTTGCACGGCGACGCTGATCACCATGTCGTCGGTGAGCGGCAAATCGTGCGCGGTGGTGAATTCCTTTTCGGCGATGAAGAGCGTGGCCGTTTCACGCAGACGTGCAAGGTCCGCGTCGGACCAGTCGAGCAGGAAGGGCAGGCCATCGAGCGCACGTGACCACAGCGCGTCGGAGATGGCGTAACGGGTCAGGCGCCGCGTGCGTGCGCGGCCGGAGAACCACCGGAGGACGGACGAAAGCATGCGTCCAGTATATCGGCCGTCGCTTGCAGCTTTGCGACGCGCGCTTGCGCCCTTGTCGGAGGATCAGGCGACTGAGAGGAGTCGTGCACCGCGCTGATTGGCGACATACACGGCCTCGGTGCGGCTACGGACTTTAAGGCGCCGATACAGCGTGCTGATATGCGCCTTGGCTGTTGCCTCGGAGATGTTCAGCATGCGGCTGATGGTCTTGACCGGATGCCCGCGTGAGAGCAGCACCAGAATCTCGTACTGCCGCGGCGTGATGCCGAGCAGCTTCGGATCGGTCTGCGGATCGCCCGCGAGCGCCGGGTTGGGCGCGCCGTCCAGGCGCGATTCCGGCAGCAGCGCGCTGGCCGGAATGTATTGACCACCCACCAGAACCAGCTCCAGCGAAGCTGCGATGACTTCGCCCGGCGAGTGCTTGAGTGTGTAGCCTGACAAGCCCATCTGCATGAGCGTGCGGATGATGTCGGGCGATTCGGATTCGGCCAGCACGACCACGTGGCGTGCGTGAGGCCGGTGCATGATCTCGCCGATGGCCGACAACTCGTCCAGATGTGGCAGCGGCAGGCCGATCACAAGAAGACCGGCGTCGGCATTGGTTTCGATGGCGTCGAACATCCCTTCGTCCGGTTCGACGACTGTGACGCCAGTGACGCCTTTGAGCGTCCGTAGCAGGTGCGCAATGCCTGTACGCACCAACGGATGGGCTTCGATCAAAACAGTGTTCATCGTTGTTCTCGACCTGTTACCGATCTTGCGAACATCCTTGTCGCCCAGGCGAGATGCAGGCCGGAGCAGACCCCCGTTCCGAATCATTTTAGTGGCGGAAGTCAAAAATGACAGGCGCCACGGCCATGCCTCGGGACCCTCATTGCTGCGTTCTGGGTACTGTAGCCCAGCGTTTGCCAGGGCGAGCAATTCGACCACCGGAGAACCCGCGTCCACTAACAGCGGTTTTTATGGCGACAGCTGTTTCAGTCGCGACACAAAAATCGCATGCCATGCCGGGTTGGGCGGTTCTCCGTATGGAAAATATCCCGTTAAAACAAGGCGTTAGCCGTCATGGCATGGATGTCGCTCTATACCCGTCGGGGAGGAGCGAGCCATGCCGACAATCGCGCAGCGCTGTGCTCGACGTTTGCCGTTCGGGTGGACGGTCGAGAAGACCGGAGTGGTCGCGAATCGCACGGCCATGATCGTCATGATGCCGGTGCTCGCGGTAGACGGGGATCTCGTCGTGCGGCGTGCAATCACGCTGCTGATCGCCCTTCGAAGCGTTCTCGCCGATACGTTGCCGGCGCGACTCGCATTCGGTCTCATTCCCACCCGCGCATTCGATCCATCCACCTGTTCTGTCGTGTCCGCACTCACGGACGGCGAACTGAGTACGTCGCATGCGTGGCTTAACAATCCAACGGCGACGTGGCTTGCGCAATCCCCCCGGAAGTGGGGTGCTGCCGGGTATGTGCCAGCTACCGCGCCAGATTGCCTGCGCCGCAACAGTCTCTTGGCAAAGGTTGTCGCTGGTTGCGCGGCCCTAGGTGCACCAAAATGTGGCGCTTTCGCAACGTACGCCGAACAGCCCGACATGGCGGCTGTTCAACGGTTTCGTGCTCCGTCCCCCGGCGGGCACTCTTTTCTCAATAGCCATCCTCGAGCGGGATCCCGATGCAAGTCAATCTGACAGCGTTTGCAGCGCTGGCGCCTACGGTTCCTTCAGGCGCCAGCCGCAGAATTCAGTGCACTGAACCAAGTATTGATGGGTCGGATGAGCAGTGCTGGAAGTGGGCCCTGTCCAGCCGCCCCCTGCTTTCCCAAGAACACGTCCGGGGGACGTAGCACGCTTGCTACGCCCCCTGGAGGAATCAAACCGATGAGACCGAGCCTAGGCCGTATGCAGCGGATGCTCTGCCCGAATGCCGTGCTTCTGCATCAGCCGATACAGCGTGACGCGAGACACTGCCAATTCGCGCGCCGTCATGCCCATATGGAAGCCGTTGCGCGCGATGGCCGTGCGGATGGCATCCGACTCGGCGCCTTCGCGCGCTTCTTCCAGCGTCTGGCCCGACACGGATGCATAGCCTTCGAGGTGCAGGTCAGCGGCGGAGATCTTGCGGTTGTCGGTCATCACCAGCGCGCGGCGCACGCGGTTGATGAGTTCGCGCACGTTGCCCGGCCATGGGTAATGCATCATCGCGTGCAACGCGCAGGGCGTGAACCCGCGGATGCGGTGCGACGCTTCGCTGGCGTGCTGGGCGAGGATATGTTCTGCCAGCAACACGATGTCGCTGCCGCGCTCGCGCAGCGGTGGCACCGACAAGGTCAGCACGCACAGTCGATGAAACAGGTCGGTGCGGAATCCGCCGTGATGTTGGGCCGCTTCCAGATCCACGTGCGTTGCCGAGATGATGCGGAGGTCCAGCGGAATCGCCTGATGTCCGCCGAGCCGCGTGATCGTGCCTTGCTGCAGGAAACGTAGCAGGCTGACCTGGCTCTCGAGCGGCAGGTCGCCGATTTCATCGAGGAACAGCGTGCCGCCATTGGCATGCTCGACCCAGCCGATATGACGTTGATGCGCGCCGGTAAATGCGCCTTTTTCGTAGCCGAACAATTCGGACTGGATCAGGTGCGGCGGAATCGCCCCGCAGTTGATGGCAATGAACGGCCCGCTTGCGCGCGAAGAAGCTTCGTGAATGGCCTGCGCAGTCAGCTCTTTACCGGTGCCAGACTCGCCCGCGATAAAGGCTGGCGCACTGTTCTGCGCGACCTTGCGGATGGCGCGGAACAGGTTATGCATGACCGGGCACTCACCCAGCATGCGCGCATGATTTGCCTTGGGCGCCGGCGTGGCTTCCTGGGCGAGCGAGGCCATGCCCCAGGCGTGACGCAGCGAATACGCAGCCTCGTCCGTACGCAGCGGCATCTGGACGTAGTCCACGCAGTAATCGCGCACCAGCTGGCGTACGCGCTCGTGGTTCAGCATGGCTGGCGGCAGCGCTGCCACCCAACCCACGTGCGAGACCTGCATGCAGCGTTCGAGCAAATCCAGCTCCGCAGCCGAGAACGCGCTGCTGAAATCGACCAACCCCGCCACGGGAACGCCGTCGCGAATGGCGCAACCCAGTTCACGCATCGACGTTACGCGCCGCACGTGCCACTCCGCACCCAGAATCGTCTCGTCAATCTCCCCCATCCCCGCGCGCGACGCCACCACGACGGTTCGGCACGCAGCAGTACATTCCAGCGACTCTTCGCGCATGGTTTCCCCCGTTCCATTCTTGGTGTGGTTCGTTCTTTGCCGAGGCGGCTCGGCCAGGGCAGGCTTGCAGTATGGTTGCCGGGTTTCTGTTTTGCGATGAAGTTTAAGGACGATGGAAGCAAACGCTTGCGCGCGAGCCCTGTAATGCAAATGAACTAGCGAATTTCACAACTTTGGCGAGAAAATCCGCTGGAAAAACAGGCAGTTGACTCAGCAATAAAAAAGCGCACCACAATGGGTGCGCTTTTCGCTATGCAGGCAGGAGACTTAGCCGCCGCGTCGCATCATGTCGAAGAACTCGGCGTTGTTCTTCGTCGTCTTGAGTTTGTCGAGCAGGAATTCCATTGCCTCGACTTCATCCATGTCATGGATGAACTTACGCAGGATCCACACCTTCTGCAGGATGTCCGGTTTGATCAGCAGTTCTTCGCGGCGCGTGCCTGACTTGTTCAGGTTGATGGCAGGGTAGACGCGCTTCTCAGCCAGGCGGCGTTCCAGGTGCACTTCCATGTTGCCGGTGCCCTTGAATTCTTCGTAGATCACGTCATCCATGCGGCTGCCGGTTTCGATCAGCGCCGTGCCGATGATGGTGAGCGAACCACCTTCTTCCAGGTTACGTGCAGCACCGAAGAAACGCTTCGGACGCTGCAACGCGTTGGCGTCGACACCGCCGGTCAGCACCTTGCCAGAGGTTGGCACCACGGTGTTGTAGGCGCGTGCCAGGCGCGTGATCGAATCCAGCACGATCACCACGTCCTTCTTCAGTTCGACCAGGCGCTTGGCCTTTTCGATGACCATTTCGGCCACCTGCACGTGACGCACGGCAGGCTCGTCGAACGTCGAGGCGACCACTTCGCCGCGCACGGTGCGCTGCATTTCGGTCACTTCTTCCGGGCGCTCGTCGATCAGCAGCACGAACAGCTCGGCTTCCGGATGGTTGGTCGCGATGGCGTGCGCAATGTGCTGCAGCATCACGGTCTTGCCCGACTTCGGGCTTGCCACCAGCAGCGCGCGCTGGCCGCGACCAATCGGGGCAATCATGTCGATGATGCGGCCGGTGATGTTCTCTTCGGCCTTGATGTCGCGTTCGAGCGTGAGCGGCTTGTTCGGATGCAGCGGCGTCAGGTTCTCGAACATGATGCGGTTCTTGACCGCCTCGGGAGGCTGCGTGTTGACCTTGTCGACCTTCACCAGCGCGAAGTAGCGCTCGCCATCCTTGGGCGTGCGGACTTCACCTTCGATGGTGTCGCCGGTGTGCAGATTGAATCGGCGGATCTGTGACGGGCTGATATAGATGTCGTCGGTGCTGGCCAGATACGAGGTTTCCGGCGAGCGCAGAAAACCGAAGCCGTCGGGCAGCACTTCAAGTGTGCCGTCACCGAAAATCGTTTCCCCCTGTTTCGCCTTCTTTTTCAGGATCGCAAACATCAATTCCTGTTTGCGCATGCGTTGGGCGTTATCGATCTCCAACTGCCCCGCCATTTCCAGCAATTGGGACACGTGCAAGGATTTCAGTTCTGTCAGATGCATAGACGAAAGATGAGGGAAGGGCCCGAACGGGCGGCGAAACGAGAAACGGGGGGAGGGGGAAAGGTCGAGCGAACGCTCGGAGAAACAGATTGGCTGCAATCTTAGCACAACGCTGGCGAGCTTCCAGGCGGAAGTGCGCCAGCGTGGGTGAGGGGCAACGCGAAGGGTCGCCCTCAGCCGAAAAAGAGCTTACAGATGGCTGTCCAGGAACGCGGTCAGTTGCGACTTGGACAGTGCGCCCACCTTTTGCGCGGCCACAGCGCCGTTCTTGAACAGAATCAGCGTCGGGATGCCGCGAATGCCGAACTTGGCCGGCACGCCCTGGTTCTCATCGACGTTGATCTTGGCGATCTGCACCTTCTCGCCGTAGTCCTTGGAAACTTCGTCCAGGATCGGGGCAATCATTTTGCAGGGACCGCACCATTCGGCCCAGAAATCGACCAGCACGGGTTTGTCGGACTTGAGCACGTCTGCCTCGAAGGACGCGTCGCTCACATACTTGATCTGTTCGCTCATGGCGGGAACCTCTGTTATTTCGTAAAAGCTGGCGACGTGCGCCGAACCCATACATTACACGATTACACGAACCGGCGTGTATTAGGACCACTGTCGGCGCGGATGCTGCTGATATAGTACCCACGCTCTCATTTTCAACCGATTCAACCGTTGATTCTGCCTATCACGCCGATAGCCGCAGGTCTTCGATTCCCGGTATATCGCTTATCCCCACGCATGCAGACGCTTGCCTTCGCGCCTGGCCCAGCATTCCTTTCCCGTGCCGCCGACGCTGCATGGCGCTTTCTGGATGCGCACGCCCAATCCTCGGGTACCGCCACCGTTGTTGTGCCGACAGCCGCGCAGATTCCGGGGGTGCGCAGTGCCCTGCATGCCAGTGCGCAAGCGGCCGGCACGCCGCGTTTGCTTCCGCGCATTCTGACGCTGGGGCATTGGCTGCTCGATTTGCAGCCCGAAGCGGGTGTACCCGCCACGCGCACGCCGCTGTCGCGGCTGCTTGCCGTGCAGCAGGCCCTCAAGACGCAGGCATGGCTGCGTGAAGCCCTCGGCGCGCAGGACGATGCCGCTCTATGGGGCGTGGCGCAGGTGCTCGTGACGGTGTCGGATGAGTTGTCGCAGCGTTGGCTGACGCTGGATGCAGCACACAGTGGCGCAGATGGGCGACCCGACGAGTTGGAGTCGGCATTGGCGGAGGCGTTGGAGCGTATCTACGCACAATTGTCCGAACGTTTTCTCGGTACCGAATCGCGCATCGTGCTGACGTTCTGGCGGTTGCTTTCGGGCGCGGCGGACCCGATTCCAATGCGGTTGCGCGCCATGCGGCGCCTGCTGGACGAACTGCACGGGCCGATCGTATGGATGAGCCCGACCAATCCCGAGACAGTCGATCTGGATTTTCTGCAGCGCGCCGCCGAGCGCGTGCCGGTGCTCAACATCGGCTACGACTGGAATGCGCCTGAAACTGGCGCCCCTTCGGCGCCTTCCACGCACGCGGATTTCCGCGATCTGCTGCTGCACGCCTGGCCCGAATGCGGTACGCCCGCCCAGGCAGCGGATGATGCTGCCGATGCGCAGATTCCCGCACCAACCCTGCGCATTGCCGGCGCTGCGCGCTTTGAGGACGAAGCCGCCTTCGCTGCGCATACGCTGGTCGATTGGTTGAACGACGGACGCCGCTCGTTGGCGTTGGTGGCGCAGGATCGCATCGTCGCGCGGCGTGTTCGCGCGTTGCTGGCGCGGGTGAACGTGCCGGTGCGCGACGAGACTGGCTGGAAGCTCTCCACGACGCGCGCCGCTGCGGCACTTATGCGCTGGGTCGACGTGGTGCAGGGCGACGGCGATACCGCAGCGCTGCTCGATCTCATCAAAAGCCCGTTCTGTTTGCGCGATGCCGACGCCGGCACTGCCACGCCCGCATGGGTTGCCGAACTGGAGCGCCGAGTGCGCCGGCACAACGTTTCTGGTGGCTGGGGACGGTTGCGCCGGCTAGTGGCCGATCGCCCCGCCAACGAAGCCGAGGGCGAAGTCAAGGTTAGCCGCCTGGCCGATCGCCTGGGCGTGCTGGCTGATGAGGCGGCGCTGTGGCGCCGTGCCGGCAGCGCCACGCTCGACGCATGGGTAACGCTGCTGGCAGGCACGCTCGATCGTCTGCATATGCGCACCGGTTTGCAGAACGACGATGCAGGCCGCCAGTTGCTGGATTGGATTGACCGCCTGCGGACCTCCATCCATGGCAGCACCGATGCGGGCGCGCGTTTTTCGCTCACGGAGTGGCGCGCGTTGCTCTCGATGCTGCTTGAGTCCGCCGTCTTCAGCGAGCCTTCACCGCCTGCCGATCGGCGTGTTGTCATCCTGCCGCTGAATGGCGCGCGCATGCGGCGGTTTGATGGCGTTGTGGTGGTGGGTTGCGATGATGCGCAGTTGCCGTCGGCGCAGCCGGAGTGGCTGTTCTTCTCCAACGACGTGCGACGTGAACTCGGTTTGCCCGACCGGGCACAGCGCTTTGCGCAGCAGGCGCGCGACCTGGCCGAAGTGCTGCTCAATCAGCCCGAGGTGGTGTTGACCTGGCAACGTCACGGCGGACGCGGCGAGCCGCATCGCCTTTCCGGCTGGCTCGAACGCTTGCAGCGCCGCTTGGCGGTGAGCGGCGTGCGTATCGATACGTCAGTCACGTTGCCCAGCCTGCAGACCACGAGCCAGCCAACCGACATGCCCGCGCCCGCTGCGCCGACGCTGGTGCCGTCTACGTTGAGTGCAGCCGCTTACAACAGCCTGCGCCGCTGTCCGTACCAGTTCTTCGTCGGTCGCATGCTGCGGTTGGGCGAGCTGGAAGAGGTTTCCGACGAGCTGGAGAAACGCGACATTGGCGAGATCTTGCACGCGATCCTGCATCGCTTTCACCGGCAGTTGCTGGAAGCGCCAATGCACGATCCGGCCGATCGTCAGGGGCTGCTGCAGAGCATTACCGACGAACTGTTCGGTCCGCTGTTGGCCGAGGACGGCAACGCGTTGCGCTTCTATCGGCGCTGGCTCGGTGTGATGCCGTCGTACCTGGCGTGGCAGGCCGCGCGTGAGGCAGATGGCTGGCGCTTTGAGGCGGGTGAAGTCGAAGTCGATACGTCCATCACGTTGCCGGACGAGCGTCCGCTGCGCTTGCGCGGCCGTATTGACCGCATTGATGTGCATGACGAACACGGCGTGGCAGTGCTCGATTACAAAACGCAATCGCAAATGGTGCTGGTGCGTCGTGCCAAGACGCCGTTTGAGGATTGCCAACTCCCGTTTTACGGCGTGCTCGATGCGCGCGCAGATTCGGGCGGCTGGGTTTCGCTCGACGGCGAGGCGCGCGGCGACAAGCGCGACGTTGCGTTGCCCGACTTCACGCAAGTCGTTGACTGGTTGATCGAACAGATGCAAAAGGACATGACCGCTCTCGCAGCCGGTGCGCCGCTGCCGGCCTTCGGTGATGAATCGGCGTGCCGCTACTGCGCGGCGCGTGGCCTGTGCCGCAAGGGGTATTGGACCGAAGGTACGCCCCGCGAGCCGGAGGGCGCGGCATGAGCGATCACGCTTACGAACGCGACGGCGCAGCCGTCTCGCCCGAGGCCTTTTCGCGCGCCGCATGCGATCCGCAGCGCTCGGTCGTGGTGGAAGCGTGCGCGGGCAGCGGCAAGACCTGGTTGCTGGTCACTCGCATGTTGCGCTTGCTGCTTGCGGGCGCCGCGCCGTCGGACATTCTCGCCATCACGTTTACGCGCAAGGCCGCCGAAGAGATGCGTCAGCGTTTGCTCGACATCCTCGCGCAACTGGCCGGTGCCGACGATGAGGGCGTCGTGCGCGAGCTGATCGCGCGCACGGTGGATGAGCGCGATGCGCCGGCGCTGATTGAAACCGCGCGTGGGCTGTATGCGCGCGTGCTGGAATCGCCATCGCGCATGGCGATCGATACGTTCCACGGCTGGTTTGGGTCGTTGCTGCGCGGGGCGCCGCTGTCGTCTGGCGTGCAGCAGGGCGCGTCGTTGCGTGAAGATGCCGGGCGGCTGCGGCGTGAAGCTTGGGCGCCTTTCTGGCGCGGCTTGCTGGCCGAAGATCATGCTGATTTGCGCGCCGCGTATGAAACGCTTGCCGATCTGGTCGGCGATTTCCAGGCCGGTCGCCTGCTCGATGCAATGTTCCACCAGCGCAGCGACTGGTGGGCGTACAAGACGCAGGCCGGCGGGCGTCCGCTGGATGCATTGGACGCACTGCTTGGCGATGATGCGACGGTCGATCCGTTGATCGAAGCGCTGCAGGATGCGGTGTTTTTGGCCGACATGCTGCGCGTGTCCGGCTGGTTTGGGCAGGGTGGTGCGGCCGAGGGCAAGCGCGCCGTGGCCATCGAGTCGGCGGTGACTGCTGCGCGCGGAACGAATGTGTCGGACGAGGCCGCGCGCGCGCAAGCATTTGATGCGCTCTTCGCCGCCTTCCATACGCAGGCCGGCAAGGCACGCGCCTGCAAGCCGACCAAGGCGCTCATCAAAGCCATCGGCGACGAGCACGCACAAACGCTGGTGACCTTGCACACCACGCTATGCGAAGCGCTGACGACAATTCAGGCGCGCCGGCAGGAAGCCCTCGTGCGCGCCGTCAACGCAGCATTGTTTGCGTTGGGCGACGCACTGATCGATCGCTATCAGGCGTACAAGCGCCAGGCGCGCGCGATGGATTTCACCGATCTCGAATGGGAAGCGGCGCGCCTGATGCAGCAAGACGACACAGCTGCTTACCTGCAGGTGCGGCTCGACGCGCGCTACAAGCATCTGCTGCTCGACGAGTTTCAAGATACGAACCCCATGCAGTGGCGCATCCTGCAAGGTTGGCTGGCAGGCTACGCGGGCACTGGCACGCAGCCGAGCGTGTTTCTGGTGGGCGATCCTAAACAATCGATCTACCGTTTCCGGCGCGCCGATGCACGGCTGTTCGACGCTGCGCGTGAAATGCTGGTCGCCGAATTCAACGCGACCGTGCTGCGTACCAATCGCACGCGTCGTAATGCACCGGCCGTGCTGGAGTGGGTCAATGCCGTGTTCCTGCAAGCGCGGGCGCGCGGCGACTATCCCATCTACGCCGAGCAAAGTACCGCCGTGGACGCACCCATTGGGCAGGCGCTGCTGTTGCCGCTGGTGCCGGTGTCCGAAGCCGAGCAGGCTGACGAAGCCGCACCCCGGGATACGCTCACCGAACCGCGCGAAGAGACCGGCGATTCGCAGCGATATGCTGAGGGCCGCCAAGTGGCCGCTTGCCTGCGCGCATTGCACGCCAATGAGCGCATTCGAGAAGGTGGCGTCGAGCGCCCCGTGCGGTGGAGCGATTTCCAGCTGCTCGTCCGCCGCAAACGCTATCTCGCCGATTACGAACGTGCGCTGCGCGACGCCGGCGTGCCGTATCTGAGCCCGCGCCGTGGCGGCCTGCTCGCTACGCTCGAAGCGCTTGATCTGTGCGCGCTGCTTGATTTTCTGATGACGCCGCAGGCCGATTTATCGCTCGCGCATGTGCTGCGCAGCCCCATCTTCGCCGCCACGGACGACCACCTCATCGCACTGGCGCAGTTTGGCGAAAGCACGGTCACATTGACTTGGTGGGAGCGCTTGACCGCGCTGGCCGGCCAGGCTGATGCGGCGGACACCTTGCGCCACGCGCATCGCATGCTCTCGCGCTGGCTGGCGGTGGCGCCCACGCTGCCCGTGCACGACTTGCTCGATCACATCGTCTACACCGGCGAACTCAAGCGCCGTTATGCCGAGCGCGCACCGGCCACAAACCGCGACCAGGTGCTCGCCAACCTGGATGCGTTTTTGAAGCTCGCGCTCGATCTGGACGGCGGCCGCTATCCGAGTCTGCCGAAGTTCATGGCCGAACTGCGCGCCATCCGCCAGGGCGATGAGGATGAAAGCCCTGACGAAGGCACGCAGGGCGACACGGACGCGCCGGATGCTATCGACGCCGAAGTCGCCAGCGAAGGTCTTGATGCCGTACAGATCCTGACCGTGCATGCCTCGAAGGGGCTGGAAGCGCCGTTCGTCGTGCTGCTCGACAGCCACCACAGCGACGCGCGTGTCGATACGGCCGGCATCCTGATCGACTGGCCGCCCGGCGCGCAAGCGCCTGCGCATTTTTCCGCGTTCGGCAAGACGTCCGAGCGCGGCCTTGCGCGCGAGCCTCTTTTCAAGCAAGAAAACGACCTTGCCGAGCGCGAGAACTGGAACCTGCTCTACGTGGCGATGACGCGTGCACGGCAAGCGCTGATCGTGTCCGGCGTCGCAAACAAGCGTGATGCCACGGCGGCCCAATCTGTCGATGAAGGAGATGCGCCTGAGGTGGACGGCACGGCGAGCTGGTACACGCTGCTCGCCGCGGCAGGCGTAGCGTCACCCGCTCCGGTTGTTGACGGCGCAGCCGATTTGGCTGTCAGCGCTGCGGGGCAGGAGGCGGTCTCGTATCACGATTTCCGCGCACCGCTGACTGTGACGGTGCGTGTTGGTGCTGCCGGCGCTGCCGCTGAGGGCGCCGCCGATATCGTTTTTGACCAAGGCGCCGTCGCACAGGGCGAATTGCTGCATGCGGTGCTTGAGCGCCTGACACGCCGGGGCTTGCCCGAACAGGCGCCCGACGCCGAGACGATCGCGCGCTGGTTCAGTGCCACCGGCGTCACGCAAGCCGACGCCTCACGCGCCGCCGAAGCCGTGCGCCGGATGCTCTCAGCCGAGACGCTGGCGCATGTCTTCGACCCCGCGCGCTTCGAAGCCGCGCATAACGAGATCGAACTTTTTGGCCCAGACGGTGCGCTGTTGCGCATCGATCGCCTGATCGAACGTGGCAACGACGTCCTGGTGGTCGATTACAAGCTGCGCTTGCTGCCGGTCGAACGCGCTGCCTATGCAGATCAGTTGCGCGGCTACGTGGCTGCCGTCACGCCGATGTATCCAGGGCGCACCGTGCGCGCAGGCGTGGCTACCGCACAGGGCGAATGGATCGATCTAGAATCGTTGCCGAAGCCGGTCCAGGCATCACATGACGACAGCCAAGGCGCGTTGTTCTGACGCGAGCGGCACAGACAAAAAACGGGGAGGGGTGATGCGGAGGGGAAAAGAGAAGGGGGACGAGCCTGACCCTCGGCACTGGCGGAAAACGGCTGTGGCTGCTTCGTTCCCGACCTGACCAGGTTGACCGCGCCACCATGCGAGGAGGCCCGTCCGACCGCCATTGTAACCGACTCCCACGTCCCCACCTGAATATCCTTGCAATTCGCTCGGCGCGCATGGCGGTTGACCCCACCGAAACCGCGTCGGAAATCCACCTCGCTTTGCTACAATCCGCCGCATGAGTTATCAAGTGCTCGCCCGCAAGTGGCGCCCTCGCGATTTCACCACGCTGGTCGGTCAGGAACACGTGGTGAAAGCGCTCACGCATGCGCTCGAACAGCAGCGCCTGCACCACGCATACCTGTTCACGGGTACGCGCGGTGTCGGCAAGACGACGCTGTCGCGCATCCTTGCCAAATCGCTCAATTGCGTCGGCGCGGATGGGCAGGGCGGCATCACCGCGCAGCCGTGCGGCGTGTGCCGCGCCTGTACCGAGATCGATGCCGGGCGCTTTGTCGATTACATCGAGATGGATGCCGCCTCCAACCGCGGCGTCGACGAGATGGCGCAGTTGCTGGACCGCGCGGTCTACGCACCAACCAGCGGCCGCTTCAAGGTCTACATGATCGACGAAGTGCACATGCTGACCAACCACGCCTTCAACGCGATGCTGAAGACGCTGGAAGAACCACCCGAGCACGTCAAGTTCATTCTTGCGACGACCGATCCCCAGAAGATTCCGGTGACGGTGCTGTCGCGTTGCCTGCAGTTCAACCTCAAGCAGATGCCGCCGGGGCACATCGTGTCTCACCTGGACCGCATTCTTGGCGAAGAGGGCATCGCTCACGAGCCGAATGCGCTGCGTCTGTTGGCGGCCGCCGCGCAGGGTTCGATGCGCGATGCACTGTCGCTTACCGATCAGGCCATCGCGTACAGCGCTGGCGAGGTGAGTGAGGCTGCCGTGCGCGGCATGCTTGGCGCGATTGATCAAAGCTACCTCGTGCGTCTGCTCGATGCGCTGGCCGACGAGAACGGCGCGGCGCTCGTCGAGATTGCCGACGAGATGGCCGGGCGCAGTCTGAGCTTCTCGGGCGCGCTGCAGGATCTTGCATCCCTGCTGCAGAAGATTGCGCTGGCGCAGGTCGTGCCCGCCGCTGTGCAGGACGACTGGCCCGAGGCCGACGATGTACGTCGCCTTGCGGAGCGGTTCGACGCGCAGGCGGTGCAACTGTTCTACCAGTTTGCCAACCTGGGCCGGAACGAACTGGCGCTGGCGCCGGATGAGTACGCCGGCTTCACGATGACGCTGCTGCGCATGCTGGCGTTCCAGCCCGGACAGTCGGCTGGGGACGCGCCGCCGCCTTCGGGCGGTGGCGGCGGGAAGCGGGCGATGCCGCTGGCGGTAACGCCGGCCGGATCGACGCGTCCAGCGGTCACGGCGACTACGCCTGTGGCGGCACCGGTTGCTGAGGTTGCGCCGGTGGCGATGCGTCCGGAGCCGGTGGTCGAGGCGCCGCGTGCGACTTACCAGGCGACTCCGCCGGCGCCAGCGCCCGTTGCGGCGGTTGCAGATACGCCGGCTGCGGCCCCAGCGCGTCGCTCGCCGGCAATGGAAGCGTTGGCCGCTGCGCGTCAGGCGTCAAGCCGTGGCCGTGGTGGTGCTTCCGCGCCTGCTGCTGCACCGGTAGCCGCGCCTGCGCCTGTGGCTCGTCCTGCTGCTCCTGCTGCTCCCGTTGTGGGCCCGCGTCCGAATCCGGCCGCGGCAGCGGCCTCTCCGCCGCAGCGCCGTGAGCAGCCGGTTGCAGTTGCCACGCCCGCCGATGATGGCCCGCCGCCCTGGGATGAAATGCCGGGCGAATTTGCTTCGCCGTCGCTTGAAGAGATGGACGCGGCCTTTGCCGGTTGGGATTCCGCTTCGAGCGGGCGCCCCGGCGCGTCTGAACCGGCAACACGTCCTGCACAGATCGAGGCGCCGGCAGTTGCACCCGTGCCGGCCAAGACGGTCGCCCCGGAGCCGCTAGCCGCTGTTACGCCGCCGGATCTGAGCGCCAGCGGTCTTACCACGTTCGACGGCAATTGGCCGGCGCTGGCAGCGAGCCTGCCGATCCGCGGTCTGGCCCAACAGCTGGCTTACCAGAGCGAGTTGGCAGCCGTGGAAGGCGTCACGGTGCGCCTTCGCGTGCCGCTGCCCCCCCTCACCGATGCCAACGTCGTCGAGCGTCTGGAGGCGGCACTGACGGAACACTTCGGCACGCCCGTTCGCGTGGCGTGCGATATCGGACCCGCACGCGCCACCGCGGCGGCTGTCGATGCCGAGCAGCGCGCCGAGCGCCAACGCAATGCCGAAGATGCCATCGCCGCCAACCCGTTTGTGCAGGCGCTGGTCCGGGACTTTGCCGCGCAGGTCGTCCCCGGTTCGATCCAACCGCACGCGCACTGAATCGCATTCCAAGACTAAACATTGAACACCGGCGCGCACCGCTGAGCGGCGCGTCTTGCATGACCCATTTCAAGGAGCAACGACCATGATGAAAGGCCAGATCGCCGGGCTGATGAAGCAGGCCCAGCAGATGCAGGAAAACATGAAGAAAGCGCAGGAGCAACTCGCTCTGATCGAGGTGGAAGGCGTGTCCGGCGCTGGCCTCGTGAAGGTGGTGATGACCTGCAAGAACGACGTGAAGCGCGTGTCGATCGACCCGAGCCTGCTGGCCGAAGGCGAAGACAAGGATCTGCTGGAGGACCTGATCGCCGCTGCGTTCAACGACGCCGTGCGCAAGGCCGAGGCCACCGCGCAAGAAAAGATGGGTTCCCTCACTTCCGGCCTGGGCGGCATGGCCAGCATGCTGCCGCCTGGCTTCAAGCTGCCGTTCTAAACGACGCTCATCAGGATCGCGCCATGGTGCTGGAATCCGCGCTGCTGCACGTCAGGCTCGGCCAGGAAACTGCCTTCGAGGCGGCCTTTGATGAGGCTCGCCACATCATCGGTGCGATGCGGGGCTTCGTTTCGCTGTCGCTGTCGCGCTGCATGGAGAAGACCAGCGATTATCTGCTGCTGGTGCAGTGGCAGACGCTGGAAGACCACACCATCGGCTTTCGGCAGTCGCCCGAGTACCAGCGGTGGAGAGCGCTGCTGCATCATTTCTATGACCCGATGCCGGAAGTGCTGCATCACACGACGGTTCTGGAGCATGCGTGATGCGTAACGCTCCAGGCACGCCGTCGGCGCTGCAGATGCTGGTTGAAGCCTTGCGTGTGCTGCCGGGTGTCGGCCCCAAGTCGGCCCAACGGATGGCGTATCACCTGATGCAGCATGACCGCGAGGGCGCTGCGCAACTGGCGCAGGCGCTGTCCGAGGCGACGGAATCGATCCAGCATTGCAGCCGGTGCAATACCTTCACCGAGCAGGAAATCTGCGAAACCTGCCTGGATGCGCGTCGCGATGCGTCGGTGCTGTGCGTGGTGGAAACGCCAGCCGATCAGATGATGATCGAGCAGACGCTGACCTATCGCGGCCAGTATTTTGTGCTGATGGGGCGGCTCTCGCCGCTGGACAACATCGGCCCGAAAGAGATTCACCTCGAACGCTTACTGGCCCGCGCCACTGACCCTGCGCTGGGTGGGCCCTGCGCTGAGGTCATCCTTGCTACCAACTTCACCAGCGAAGGCGAGGCGACTGCCCACTACATCGGCGAGATGTTGAAGGCGCGCGGCATCAAGGCGACGCGTCTGGCGCGTGGTGTGCCGGTGGGCGGCGAGCTGGAATATGTGGACGCGGGCACCATTGCTCGCGCGGTGCTGGATCGGCGCCAGCTCTGAGCTGGCACAAACGAACCTCAGAATTCGGTATGCAGGCGCGTACCGAAGAACACCGCAGGGCCGCGATCGGCGTTGTAGCCGGGGTTGCGGATCCATTGCGCGTCGGCGCTGATCCACAAGTGCTTGGTCGCCTGGAAGCTATAGAACGCCTCGACGATCTGCTCGGGCGCATAGTTCAGCTTGCCGTCTCCCAGGAATACGCCCAGGCCGCCTTGCTGCAGGTAGCGGCGGTGATCCGGCGACAGCATGTTGATGGCGGCCGCGAGCCCGACCGTGTCATCCGAGCGGCCCCACTTGCTGCCCTTTATCAGCGTGCCAAACGACACTGAGCGGTCGATTTCCGTAAAGGCGTAGGTTTCTGTCTTGCCATCCGCCCACGATGCGCGTGCGAAGACGCCAATGTCATCGTTGATCTGCTGTTCGCCGCCAATGCCGATCCCCACCTTGGTGTTGTCGCGTCGCGCGAGGCTGATGTCCGGTGCGCTGCCCGTCGACTGGCCAAGGGCGAGGGCATCGTCGTAGCGCGCCATGTCGGTCCTGTTGCGGAAGAGCATGACGCGCAGCTTGCCGGGCTGGCCGGCGAGTGTGTGACTGCGCTCCACTTCAAACACGTCGCCGTAGTGGCGGCCGATACGCGTGTCCAGCGGCAGGCCGTTGGATTCTTCCGGCTGGATGAAGCGGCCAATGCGGTAGGCCCAATCGCCGTCGTAATACTCGAGGGCAGCGCCCCAGGTGTAGCCGCGCGCATCGGCGGCGTAGTCGAACGCGCCGTGCGTGAGGAACGACCAGTTCAGGAACTGCGTGCGCGGGTCATGCGAGTAGGTCACGCCGTCGAATACGTCCAGCACCGAGAAGTTGCCTGCCGTGAACACCAGGCGACGCTTGTCGACCTGGCCGGCAAACTGGTTCATCTCGGCTTCCCGGTCTTCGGTGCCACCGCCTAGCCCGACCGTCTGGCGGAAGAAGGCGCGTGCGCGGTAGAGCGTCGGGTTTGGGCCGGCGGTCTTGGCCAGCTCGCCATTGGTGAATCCGGCCAGGCCATGCAGACCCGAGAAAGGCTGGCCGAGCGCCATTTCCGGATTGATGTGCACTTCAGCGCCTTGCCACAGGCGCATGCCCAGATCGAGCGTCGTCGTGACCGAATAGCTTGTGGTCGATTTGGCTGACAGGCTGTTCGGCCCGCTGTACGGCGAGTGGAACGACAGGTCGTGCTGCCACACGTAGGTCGCCTGGCCATGCACGGCAAAGCGGTCGGGATCGTTGATCGCCCAACTGGCGGTGTCGCCTGTGCTGCTTTGGGTTGCCAAGGCATGGCCGGCGCTCAAGGAGAGGGCGCACAGGGCGGTCAAGCGGGCAAGACGGAACGGAAGCAACATGGCAGCAAGCAGAGAGAACGCCGTTAGAATCCCTTTCTCGGATCCGGGAACGGCAAAAGTCCGCCATGTTAAACGTGGGCGGGTGACGGCCGGATGAAACACGCACGGAACGTGCCACGATGTCACATCCGATGTTGTGTATTTCCCACCTTCAGCTTTCCACGATGAATCTCGCCCGCTTCGATCTTGTCACCCTCGGCTTGTTCGTGGCGGTGGCCCGGCTTGGCAGCATCTCGGCCGGGGCACGCCAATCACACCTGGCTGTAGCTGCGGCAAGCAAGCGGATTTCCGATCTGGAAGCAGCCGTGGGCGCGCCGTTGCTCTATCGGCATGCCGCCGGCGTGGAGCTGACCGAGGCCGGCCAGGCGTGCTTCCGCCATGCTGTGGGCATCCTGCAGGACGTCGAGCGTATGGCCGGTGCGCTATCGGACTTTGCCGCCGGCACGCGCGGGCTGGTGCGCGTGTGGGCCAACACCTCATCGATTACGCAATTCCTGGCCGACGACCTGGCCGCCTTCATGCTGGCCAATCCGGCCATCCGCATCGCGCTGGAAGAGCAGGACAGCGGCGATATCGTTGCCGCGCTGCGTGAAAATCGGGCAGACCTTGGCATCTTCGCGGCCGGTACGCCGTGCGATGGGCTGCAATCGTTCGACTATCGCGAGGACGATCTCGCCTTGGTTACGCCGCGCGGGCATCCATTGGCCGGGCGCAAGCAGGTCCACTTCGCCGACGCCGTGGATTTCGATTTCGTCAGCCTGCCGCCGGGCACCTCGCTGGCTGCGCAACTGGTCGACGAAAGCCTGCGCTTGGGCAAGCCGCTGCGGCTGCGCATCCAGGTGCGCAGCTTCGAAGCCGTCTGCCGCATGGTGGCTTCCGGCCTGGGCGTGGGCGTGTTGCCGCGCATCGCGGCACAAGGGCACGTATCGAGCCTGCCGGGTGCGGGTCTAGCACTGGTGTCGCTGCAAGACGAATGGGCGCATCGCCGCCTGTTGGTCGGCGTGCGCGATCCCGACGCGCTGACCAGCTCCGCGCGCCTGTTGATGACGTATCTGCTTGGCAACCCCGCTGCACTCTGAATTCAACGCTTTCTACACAACCATGCCGACACAGGTTTTGCAGGACATCCGCGTGCTCGAACTCGGGCAACTGATTGCCGGGCCGTTTGCAGCCAAGACGCTCGCCGACTTTGGCGCGCAGGTCGTCAAGATCGAGCCGCCCGGGCAGGGCGATCCGCTGCGCAAATGGCGGATGCTGCATGAGGGCACGTCAGTCTGGTGGGAAGCGCAGTCGCGCAACAAGCAGTCCGTCTGTGTGGACCTGCGTGTGCCGGAAGGGCAGGAAGTCGTGCGCAAGCTGGCCGCCGAAGCCGATGTCCTGATCGAGAATTTCCGCCCCGGCACGATGGAAAAGTGGGGGCTGTCGTATGAGGCACTGTCCGCCATTAATCCGAAACTGATCATGCTGCGCGTGTCGGGCTATGGCCAGACGGGCCCCAAACGCGATGAACCCGGCTTTGCCGCCATTGCTGAAGCCATGGCCGGCCTGCGCTATTTGACCGGTGAGCCGGGGCGGCCGCCTGCCCGCGCCGGGCTGTCACTTGGCGACACGATCGCCGGCTTGCACGGCGCGCTAGGCGTGTTGCTGGCCTTGTACGAACGCGATGCGCGCGGAGGCAAGGGGCAGGTGATCGACGTGGCGCTGTATGAATCCGTGTTCAACCTGACGGAGAGCCTGCTGCCGGAGTACTCCGTGTTCGGCGCAATTCGCCAGCCCGCGGGTGGGGCGCTGCCGGGCATCGCGCCGTCGAACGCCTACCGCTGCGCCGGTGGCGAATACGTTCTGATTGCCGCCAACGGTGACAACATCTTCCGCCGCCTGATGCAACACATGGGCCGGCAAGATCTGGCCGACGATCCCGATTTGGCCCGCAACGACGGCCGCGCCGCCCGGGCGGACGAAATCGATGCCGCCATCAACGCCTGGACGGGCACGCTGCCCATCGCCGATGTGCTGGCCGCGCTGCATGCGGCCGAGGTGCCCAGCGGCCCCATCTACACCGTCGCCGACATTGCCGCCGACCCGCACTACCGCGCGCGCGGCGTGATCGAAACGGTGCGCGCGCAGTCGGGCATCGATGTAGAGATGCCGGGCGTGGTACCCAAGCTTTCCGCCACGCCGGGCGCCGTGCAGGCAAGCGCGCCGCGCCTGGGTCAGCACACGCGCGACGTACTGCGCGGCCACGGCCTGACCGACGCGCAGATCGACGCGCTGGTTTCGCAAGGCATCATTGCCGAAGCCAAAAGCTAAACAGCTAGGACGATCCCGCATGTTGTGTTGCAAATCGTTGCGGTAAGATCGCCGCCGAGGCAGTGAACGCCACAAAACAGGAGACAGGCATGGGGACACGAGTCATTGGGCGCTGGGCAAAATGGATGGGCGCAGCACTGTGCGCGACGAGCCTGGTGGCTGCCAGCCCCGCCGTTCTGGCACAGGGCAAGCCTGAAAAGAGCAAGATCACCATCGCGGTGGGCGGCAAGGCGCTGTTCTACTACCTGCCGCTGACGATTGCCGAGCGCCTGGGCTACTTCAAGGACGAAGGTCTGGACGTTGAAATCGTCGACTTTGCCGGTGGCGCGAAAGCCCTGCAGGCCGTGGTTGGTGGCAGCGCCGACGTGGTGAGCGGCGCGTATGAGCACACGCTGGTATTGCAGGCCAAGGGCCAGATGTACCAGGAGTTCGTGCTGCAAGGGCGGGCGCCCCAGATCGTGCTGGCGGTCAACAACAAGACGATGCCCAACTACAAGTCGATTGCCGACTTGAAAGGCAAGAAGATCGGCGTGACAGCTCCGGGTTCGTCGACCAACATCATGGTCAACTACGTGCTGGCGCGCGCCGGCATCAAGCCGAACGAAGTGTCGATCATTGGCGTGGGTCCGAGCAGTGGGGCGATTGCCGCCGTGCGTGCGGGCCAAATCGACGCCCTGGCCAACCTGGACCCAGTGATGTCGATGCTCACGCAGAAGAATGAAGTGCGCGTGGTCTCGGATACCCGCACGCTGGCCGATACCAAGGCGGTATTCGGCGGCAACATGCCGGCCGGCTGCCTGTATGCATCTACCGCGTTCATCCAGAAGAATCCGAACACGACACAGGCGATGACCAACGCCATGGTGCGCGCGCTCAAGTGGCTGCAGAAGGCGGGCCCCTCGGACATCGTCAAGACGGTGCCGGAAGCCTATCTGCTGGGTGACCGCGCGTTGTATCTGGCGGCGTGGGACAAGGTGCGCGAGGCCATCTCGCCGGATGGCACGATGCCCGTCGACGGCCCCGCCACAGCACTGCGCACGCTGTCGGAGTTTGATGCGGAAGTGAAGGGCAAGCAGATCAAGCTCGACCAGACCTTCACCAACGCCTTCGTGCAGAAGGCAAACGCCAAGTACAAGTAATTTCGACAGGCTTTCAGCAACGCGCCCGGTTTCGCCCGGGCGCATTGCTTTTGGACCGCAGACCATGCCCCATCCCGCGCTTTCGTTCGATCAGATCACCTGTACGTTCATCTCACCCGACACGCCGGGCCAGCGCTACACCGCCGTGCAAAACACCTCGCTGGAGGTGCAGGCCGGCGAGTTCGTCTCAGTGGTGGGCCCGACCGGCTGCGGCAAATCTACGTTGCTGAATCTGGCTGCGGGCCTGTTGCAGCCGTCTTCCGGGCAGGTGCGGGTGTTCGGCGAGCCGCTGCTCGGCATCAACCGTCGCGCCGGTTACATGTTCCAGGCAGAGGCGCTGATGCCGTGGCGCAGCGCGCTCGACAATGTGATAGCAGGGCTGCAGTTTCGGGGCATGCCCGACAAGGAAGCGCGTGACCTTGCCATGTCGTGGCTCGCGCGCGTGGGTTTGTCAGGGTTTGAAGACCGCTATCCGCATCAGCTTTCCGGCGGCATGCGCAAGCGCGTGAGCCTGGCGCAAACGCTGGTGCTCGATCCCGACATCATCCTCATGGACGAGCCGTTCTCGGCGCTCGATATTCAGACGCGCCAGCTGATGGAGAACGAGGTGCTCGATCTTTGGGCCGCCAAGCGCAAGGCCGTGCTGTTCATCACGCACGATCTGGACGAAGCCATTGCCATGAGCGACCGCGTGGTCGTGCTGGCCGCCGGCCCCGGCACGCACCCGATCGGCGAATTCACGATCGACCTGCCGCGCCCGCGCGATGTGGCCGAGATTCGCGACCAGGCAGGCTTTGTCGACCTGCATTCGCGCATCTGGGATGTGCTGCGCGAAGAAGTGCTCAAGGGCTATGCGCAGCACCGCCGCGTGGCTTGACCTGAATCTGATCGATTGCATCCATGGCTAACCGTCCGCTTTCTCTATTCGCGCTGCGCACCTGGCAGCTTGGCCTGCTGGTCGTCACGTTAGGCGTGTGGCACTTCGCCACGCGCTCGCAGGAAGTTGCTTTCTTCTTCGGGGAACCGCTCATCGTTGCCCAGCGCGTCTGGGCCTGGTTCGTCACCGAAGGCGATATCTATCAGCACCTTGGCGTGACGCTGGCCGAGACGGTGCTGGCATTTGCCATCGGCACGGCCACTGGCCTGGGGGCGGGGCTGTGGCTGGCGCTGAGCCCGGCCGCATCGGCGGTGCTTGATCCGTACATCAAGGCTGCCAATTCGATGCCGCGCGTGATCCTGGCGCCGATCTTTGGCGTGTGGTTCGGACTGGGTATCTGGTCGAAGGTGGCGCTGGCGGTGACGCTGGTGTTTTTCATCGTCTTCTTCAACGTCTATCAGGGCGTGAAGGAAGTGAGCCCGGTCGTGCTGGCCAATGCGCGCATGCTGGGCGCATCGCAGCGGCAACTGCTGCGCTTTGTCTACCTGCCGAGCGCGACGAGCTGGGTGTTCTCGTCGCTGCATACGTCGGTGGGTCTGGCCTTCGTGGGGGCGGTGGTGGGGGAGTATCTCGGCTCGGCCCGCGGTGTCGGTTACTTGATCCTCCAGGCCGAAGGCACTTTCGACATCAATACCGTGTTTGCGGGCATCGTCGTGTTGACGGTCTTTGCGCTGGTGCTCGACTGGCTCGTCGGCTTGATGGAAAAACGCCTGATGCGCTGGCAACCGAAGAGCGGCGAGACAGAGAAGCTCTGAGCGAGCGCGCCAACGACGCGAACGTCACATCGACCCTGCTCATAGCAGGGTCATGCAACTAGACGGTCGGTCTACTACAATGCGATCCATCATGAGCAAGCACCCCGAACCCGTCACCGCTGAAGGCGCCGAAGCCCGGCACGACACCCGCGACCGCATTCTGGACGCCGGTGCCGAGTTGATCCTCGGGCGCGGGTTCTCGGCCGTCGGCTTGGCGGAAATCCTCGGCCGCGCTCAGGTACCCAAAGGCTCGTTTTATTACTATTTCGGGTCGAAGGAAGACTTTGGCGTCGCCATGCTGGAGCGCTATTTCCAGGACTACGACGCGGGCGTTGTCAGCCTGTTCAACGACACGCGCATTACCGCCCGCGAGCGGCTGCTGCGCTATTTCATGGCCTGGATCGATCTGCATGAGCGCAGCGCGTGCGAGGTCACCTGCCTAGCGGTCAAGCTGTCGGGGGAGGTGTCGGACCTCTCCGAGCCGATGCGCAAGGTGCTTTCGACCGGCATGACGCGCATGGTCGAGCGTATCGCTACGGCAATCGAGGCAGGCGTCACCGACGGCTCCTTGGCACCTGTAGAGAATGCACACCATCTGGCCGAAGGGCTGTACGCCATGTGGATGGGCGGCGCGCTGTTGGCCAAGTCGCATCGCACTGTCGCCGCGTTCAAGAGCTGTGTGGCGCAAACGGAAATCCTGCTGGCCAAGCCCAAACACTGATTGCAACCCAAACCATTGCCGGCGAGGCATGTTCCTCGCTTTTTCTTTGATTCCGGTTCTAGATGACCGGTCGAATAGTGCCTCTTCCAGGAGCTGATATGACCCAACAACTGCTGTCCCCGGTCCAGACCGGACGTACGACCCTCGCCAATCGTGTCGTGATGGCGCCGCTCACGCGCTCGCGCGCTGGCCAGCCGGGCGACGTGCCGACCGAACTGAACGTGACTTACTACGCGCAGCGTGCAACCGCGGGCCTGATCGTTACGGAGGCGACGCAAATTTCCCGCCAGGGCCAGGGCTACGCCTGGACGCCGGGCATGTACACCGACGCACAGGAAGCTGGCTGGAAGGCGGTGGTGGATGCTGTGCACGCCAAGGGCGGCCGCATCTCGCAACAGCTCTGGCACGTGGGTCGTATTTCCAATACGTTGCTGCAGGAAAACGGCCAGGCACCTGTCGCGCCGTCGGCCCTCGTCGCCAAGGGGGCGCAGAGCTTTGTCGTGCAGCCCGACGGCACGCCCGCCAATGTGCCGACCAGCGAACCGCGCGCTCTCGCCACGGAAGAAATCCCTAGCGTGATCGCACAATATCGTCAAGCCGTGCTGCGTGCACGTCGCGCTGGTTTCGATTTTGTTGAAATCCATGCTGCCAACGGGTACCTGCTGCACCAATTCCTGTCGACCAACAGCAACCAGCGCACCGACCAGTACGGCGGCTCCCTGGAAAATCGCGCCCGACTGATTCTCGAAGTGGTCGATACCGCCATCGCCGAGATTGGTGCAGACCGCGTCGGCATCCGCCTGTCGCCGCACTTCGTCGCGCATGACATTGCCGACGCACAAGCCGAAGAAAGCGCGTTGTACCTCGCCCGCGAGCTGACCAAGCGTGGCATCGCCTATTTGCATATCGCCGAGCCCGATTGGGCCGGCGGTCCCGAGCTGACCAACGATTTCCGCCGCCAACTCCGCGACGCCTTCAAGGGCACGCTCATCGTGTGCGGCCAATACACGGCGGAGGAGGGCGAGCAGATGATTGCCTCCGGTCTGGCTGATGCCGTTGCGTTCGGTCGTCCGTTCATCGCGAACCCCGATCTGGTGGAGCGCTTCCGTGCCGGCGCATCCCTCAACCAGCCGGATCGCGCAACGTTCTACGGCGGCCAGGAAAAGGGCTACACCGACTATCCGACGCTGGAAGAAGCAGCCTGATAATCCGTTGCACCAAAGAGAAAGCCGCGCAGGCGATCAACCTGCGCGGCTTTTTTGTCTCCAGCGTGTGTTTTTTAAGGCTGGATCACCACCTTGCCCGTCACCTTGCGCGCCGCCATGTCCAGCAGCGCTTGTGTCGTCTGCTCCAGCGGATAGCGCGCCGAGATATGCGGGCGAATCTTGCCTTCCTGCATCCAGCCGAGCATCTGCATCATGTTCGCCAGATTCGCCTTCGGCTCGCGACGCGCGAATTCGCCCCAGAACACGCCGACCAGCGACGCGCCTTTCAGCAGCGCCAGGTTCAGTGGCATCTTCGGGATCTCGCCGTTGGCAAATCCGACCACGAGGTAGCGGCCACGCCAGGCAATCGAACGGAACGCCGGTTCCGCATAGATTCCGCCGACCGGGTCATAGATCACGTCAGGGCCTTTGCCGTCGGTCAGTTCCTTGATGCGCTCGCGCAGGTCTTCGGTCGAATAGTTGATGAGCGCATCGGCGCCGTGGTCCTTGCAGACCGCCAGCTTCTCGTCGCTCGATGCGGCCGCGATCACGCGTGCGCCAATCGCCTTGCCGATCTCGATGGCCGCCAGCCCGACGCCGCCGGCCGCGCCGAGCACCAGCATTGTCTCGCCGGCCTTCAGTTGCCCGCGATCGACCACCGCGTGGTGCGACGTGCCATACGTGAGCGTGAATGCTGCTGCGGTGTCGAACGCCATGCCCGGCGGCATCGGCATCACCACCTTGGCCGACGCCTTGACCTGTGAAGCAAAGGCGCCCTGGCCGAGGAAGGCGATCACATGGTCGCCGGCTTTGAGGTGCGACACGCCTTCGCCTACGGCATTAACAACGCCCGCCACTTCCGAGCCGGGTGTAAACGGCAACTCCGGCTTGAACTGGTATTTGTTCTGGATGATCAGCACGTCAGGGAAATTCACTCCCGCAGCCTTCACGTCGATAACCACTTCACCAGCACCGGGCGAGAGGTCCGGCAGCGTTTCGATCACCAGCGATTCGGGCGGGCCCCAGGTCTTGCAGACGACGGCTTTCATCAGTGTCTCCTCAACAGTTTTGCGTTGGATTGTTCGCCATCTCGCATGCATTGCACGCGATCTCGGCTGGCAGTGTAACCGAATAAAAGCACGATCGTTCGATTTAACCAGATGCGATGGATCGTGCGGCTTGTCGATGCATTTTTTGTAAGCCTGTAGAACGTGTGCGCGAGCACGATTCGCGAACGTTGCTCGGTTACAATCCGCGCCATGCATATTCTCATTGCCAACGACGACGGATACCTCGCGCCCGGGCTCGCGGCGCTGCATCGTGCGCTGAGCCCCCTGGGCCGCGTGACGGTGGTCGCACCGGAGCAGAACCACAGCGGCGCGTCGAACTCGCTCACGCTGCAGCGACCGCTTTCGGTGTTCGAAGCGACCGACGGTGCCCAGAAGGGCTTTCGCTTCGTCAACGGCACGCCGACAGACTGCGTGCACATCGCGCTGACCGGCATGATTGAAGAGAAGCCCGATCTGGTCGTCTCCGGTATCAACCAGGGTCAGAACATGGGCGAGGACGTGCTCTATTCCGGCACCGTCGCCGCTGCCATCGAGGGCTATCTGTTTGGTATTCCGTCGATTGCGTTCTCGCAGGCCGACAAGGGCTGGACGCACCTCGACGCTGCCGAGCGTGTTGCCCGCGAGGTGGTCGAGCGCTATCTGTCCGATCCGCTGGACGGCCCGGTCCTGCTCAACGTCAATATCCCGAATCTGCCGTACGCCGAGCTGGCTGGTTGGCGCGCGACGCGTCTGGGCAAGCGGCACCAATCGCAGCCGGTGATCCGCCAAGCCAATCCGCGCGGCGAGCCGATCTTCTGGGTCGGTGCCGCCGGCGATGCGAAAGACGCCAGCGAGGGCACCGATTTCCATGCCGTCGCGCATGGCTTCGTTTCGCTGACACCGCTGCAGCTCGATCTGACCGATACGGCCCAACTGCGCACCGTGCGCCGCTGGCAGACGCCATGATCGTCACGGTGGCTCATGTCTGAGCGCCCGCGAGACCGGCGCTTTCCGTTGACGCTTGACGCAGTGGTCGAGCGCAAGCCCGTGGAGCGCCAGCGTGAAACGCGTATCTCGTCAGGAGTGAGCGCGGTGTCACGCCCCACGCCGGTGCGTGCGGTATCCGTTGAGCGCGCGTCGCCTGCATCCGCTCCTGCACCTGCGCCACAGCGTGTGGCGGGTGTCGACGCTGTTGTCGGCGCTGTCGCCGCGAGCGCTGTACAGGCACGCACGGCGGCAGCGCACGCGGCTGCCGGCGGCATGGCATCGGACCGTGCGCGTCAGGCGTTAGTTGGCCGTGTGCAGGCGGGAGGCGTGAGTGATAAGCGCGTGCTCGCTGCAATCGGCACGGTACCGCGCCATCTGTTTGTCGATGCCGGCCTTGCCTCGCAGGCATATGAAGATTCCGCTTTGCCAATCGGACATCAGCAAACGATCTCCAAGCCGTCAGTGGTCGGACGGATGATCGAGTTGTTGTTGAGTGGACGGTCCGGCCGCACTGGCATGCCGCTCGCTCGCGTGCTGGAGATTGGCACCGGCTGCGGCTACCAGGCAGCCGTTCTGGCACAGCTGGCCGACGAGGTGTACTCGATCGAGCGCGTCCGCCCGCTGCATGAAAAAGCCAAAGCGAACTTGCGGCCACTCCGCGTGCCAAACATCCGTCTGCACTATGGAGACGGCATGCTGGGGCTGCCGAAGGCCGCGCCGTTCGACGCCATCATCCTGGCTGCGGCGGGTCTGGAGGTGCCGCAGGCGCTGCTCGACCAGCTGACCGTCGGCGGACGGCTGATCGCCCCGGTGGCTACCGATCGCAACAGCGGCCCCGCGCAGCAGCTCGTTCTCATCGAGCGCCGCAGCCGCTTCCAGTTTCACAGTACCGCGCTTGAAGGCGTTTTCTTTGTCCCGTTAAAATCAGGAACTGTTTAGCATGTTCATTTCCCGGAGCTCCATGAACCGTCCAAGCCCCGCACGCGCAGGCCGGCTCGCCGTGGCGATGGTGTCGGCCGCATTACTGGCGGCTTGCGCATCCTCCGGCAACCAAGCCCCTGTTCTCGATCGCACCTCGCGTGCCGGCAGCGCTGGCACCGTGTCGCAAGAGCCGCCGCCCCCCGGCTACTATCGGGTCAAGCGTGGCGATACCTTGTACAGCATCGCCTTGCGTAACGGCCAAGCGCCGCGCGACCTGGTGGCCTGGAACAACATCGCCAACCCGAATCAGATCGAAGTCGATCAGCTGCTACGTGTCGTTCCGCCGAATGCGGATGTCAGCAACACCGGGGCCGTGGTCACGCCGGTTCGCCCGGCCAACACGACCACGCCGCCGGCCGATTCCACACCGGTTACGCCGGCGTCCGCAGCGTCGTCCGGCGCTCCTGCCGGGGCAACTGACAGCGCAATCTCGCTGGCCTGGCCGGCACGCGGCTCGCTCATCAACCGTTTCGATGACAAGAGCAACAAGGGTATCGACATTGGTGGCAAACGCGGTGACGCGGTGGTCGCTGCCGATGATGGAAAAGTGATCCACGTTGGACCCTTGCGTGGGTACGGGAATCTTGTCATCATCAAACACAACGACACGTTCCTGACCGCCTACGGCAACAACGATAAGGTTCTGGTCACCGAGCAATCCACGGTCAAGAAAGGGCAGAAGATCGCCGAAATGGGCAGTACCGATGCGGATCGCGTGAAGCTTCATTTTGAAGTGCGCCGCAATGGTAAGCCGGTCGATCCGATGCGCTACTTGCCGCCTCAATAGAGGAATGCATGCCGCGCCAGAAAGCCGCCACGCCCGTCACCCCCGCCGATGACAACATCGACGCTGCTGTAGAGGGCCAGCGCACCCCGAATGGGCGCGCTGGGCGGCGTGCGCGCGGCGAGGCACAGCCCCCCGCTGAAGAGATCGAAGTCGTCGACGCGCTCGTCGACGACCTGCCTGCTTCCGATTCCGCCGAGCTCAACGACACGTCGGACAGTGCAGACGAGCCCGATGAAGAAGAGGAGGAGGCTGAAGAGGCAGAGGAAGCCGCACCCGAGGAAGATTTCCGCAAAGTGCTGCAGGCCGAACTGGCCGCCGACACCGTTCAGCACTATCTGAATCGCATCAGCATCAAGCCGCTTCTGACGCCGGCCGAGGAACTGCATTTCTCGACGCTGGCCAAGGCGGGCGAGTTTGCAGCGCGCCAAGTCATGATCGAGCGCAATCTCCGCTTGGTCGTGAGCATTGCCAAGGGCTATCTGAATCGCGGTGTGCCGCTGCTCGACCTGATCGAAGAGGGCAACCTGGGTCTGATGCACGCGATCGAAAAATTCGATCCGGAACGCGGGTTCCGCTTCTCCACGTATGCCACGTGGTGGATCCGCCAGAGCATTGAGCGCGCGATCATGAATCAGGCGCGCACGGTTCGTTTGCCGGTGCACGTGATTCGCGAGCTCAACCAGGTGCTGCGCGCCAAGCGTCATCTGGAAAAGAGCGGCGTGGATGGCCGCGACGCAAGCCTCGAAGATATCGCTCACCTGCTCGGCAAGACGACGGAGGAGGTGCAGGACGTGCTCTCGCTCAACGAGCACACGACTTCGCTGGATACGCCGTTCGATCTTGATCCCGGCACGAGTCTGCTCGATTTCCTGTCGGACGAGCATGGCGCCTCGCCCGATCAGGAGGTGGCACATCGCGAGCTGTCGCTGTTGATGAAGTCGTGGCTCGCACGCTTGTCTGACAAGCATCGCTATGTGGTTGAGCGCCGCTTTGGCCTTAACTACATCGAGCCCGCCACGCTGGAAGAACTTGCCGCGGAGATGGGTTTGACGCGTGAACGCGTGCGTCAGATCCAACAGGAGGCGCTGGTCAAGCTCAAGCGTCATTTCGCCTCGCAGGGCGTGCGCAAGGACGCGGTGCTGTAAAGCACTGCTGTCTCTTTGTCTCTCCTTCCTCTTTTTCAGTCGTTCCGAAGCTCCAGCAGTATCGGTTGATGATCCGACGCCTGGGTCGCGCTATTGACTTCCAGGCGTAGCACGCGCGGCTTCAGTGGCTCGCTGATCAGCATGAAATCGCACGCGTAGGCCGGTTCGGTCCAGCCAGCGCGGTCGTGCACACCGAAAGTCGGTGGCTGCGGCGTCGTGCCGTGCGCAACCTCCCACGCATCATGCAAAGCGGGTTCGCGAGTGAATGGCACGGTGGCCGAGCGCTTGGGCATGGAATCTGGCTTGCAGTTGAAATCACCGCAGACGATGGTTGCCGTGGTCTGCGCTAGCGGGCGGAAAGGGCCGGCTTCGGGCTCCGTGCCACGCACGGATGGTTGATTCGTACGCGCGCAACCTTCCGTGTGGATCGCTCGCAGCGCATCGATTTGCGCCGCACGCTGCGGCTCCGAGTAGTACTCCAGATGCGTCGTGACGACGCGCAACGCGCCAAACGGTGCCTGCACGACCGCCTCAATGGCCATGCGCGGCATGTACGGTGTGGCATCGGGCGGACAGGGCAATGCGTGGCGCCGGATGTAATGCACGGGCAGGCGCGTGGCAATGGCGTTGCCGAAGCGCTGCGCATGCGCGCGGTTGTGGCGCTCCAGCGCGAATCCAGTGATGACGGTGTACTCGCTGCCAAGCGCGTCGGCGAGCTCGCTCCATTGGTCGATGCCCGGTCGGCCCGGCAGATCGCTGAAGCCGGAGGTGACTTCCTGCAGGCACAGCACGTCGAATTCGGCCATCTCCCGCGCTTGCTTAAGTTGGCGCGCGAGACTGACGTGCCCGTCGGCGCCACGGCCCCACTGGATATTCCACGTCAGGATGACGGTGCCCATGCTGGTCCTCCGGTGTCTTACAATGCCGCCCTTGTCCTCATTTTGTCCAGGCTCGCTCGTGTCTCAAGCTGCACCCAACGTCACGCTTTCCTCTTCCGCTCCAGCAACGGTCGCGCCGGACACGCCGCCGGCCAAAACCCGTGGGCGCCGTAAGCCCGAAATGTCCGTGGCGGGCCCATTGGACATCGTCTCGCTCGATGGCGAAGCGCGGGGCGTCGGGCGTTTGATGAACGAGGATGGCACGCCAGGGAAGGTTGTCTTCGTGGAAGGCGCATTGCCGGGCGAGCGGGTGATGTACCGCAGTCACCGCGTCAAGTCGTCGTACGAGCAGGCGAGTGTCGTGAACATTCTGCGCCAGTCCGCTTCGCGCGTGACGCCGCGGTGCAAGTTTTTCGGGGTGTGCGGTGGCTGCTCGATGCAGCATCTGGATTCGCGCGCGCAGGTTGCGATCAAGCAGCGTGTGCTGGAAGACGATCTGTGGCATTTGGCCAAGCTGCGCCCGGACGTGGTGTTCCGACCCATTGCCGGCCCGGATTGGGGCTACCGCTATCGCGCGCGTTTGACTGTGCGCCATGTCGCGGCCAAAGGTGGCGTGCTGGTGGGTTTTCACGAGCGCAAAAGCAGCTATGTGGCCGACATGACGTCGTGCGAGGTGTTGCCGCCGCACGTGTCCGCGCTGCTGGTGCCGTTGCGCGAGTTGGTGGGGCGCCTGTCGATCGTGCAGCGTATGCCGCAGATCGAGCTGGCAGTCGGCCAGGATGTGACCGCGCTGGTGTTGCGTAACCTGGAGCCAATCACCGCTGAAGATGAGGTGGAACTGCGCGCTTTCGCCGATCATCACAACGTTCAGTTCTGGCTGCAGCCCAAGGGGCCGGATACGGTGTATCCGTTCCATCCGCTCGATCGTACGCTGACGTACACGCTGCCCGAGTTCGGCATCACCATGCCGTTCAAGCCGACGGATTTCACGCAGGTCAATCACCAGATCAACCGGGCGCTGATGTCGCGGGCGCTGAAGCTGCTTGACGCGCAACCGGGCGATCGGCTGCTCGACCTGTTCTGCGGTATCGGCAATTTCACGCTGCCAATGGCTACGCGTGCCCGCGAGGTGATGGGGATCGAAGGCAGCGAGGCGCTGACGACGCGTGCGCTTGTCAACGCCCAGCACAACGGCCTGGATGCGAAGACGACATTCGCTTGCCGCAATCTGTTCGAAGTGACGGCTGACGATATTGCCGCGCTGGGCAAGTTTGATCGTTGGCTGATCGATCCGCCGCGCGAAGGCGCGCTGGCCGTGTCCAAGGCGCTGGCCGAGTTGTCTCAGCGCGGCGGTGATGCGGCCCATTTGCTGCCGAAGCGCATTGTTTACGTGTCATGTAATCCGGCGACGCTGGCGCGCGACGCGGGTCTGCTTGTGCATGAAGCGGGCTACAGGCTGGCCGGCGCGGGCGTAGTGAACATGTTCCCGCACACATCACATGTGGAATCGATGGCGGTATTCGAGCGCGTCTGATCGCTCGTCACGTAGTCTTGCGTGCAAAAGAAAACCGGCGCAGCAAGCGCCGGTTTTTTAGTTGCTCCGCGCTATTGCTAGCGCGTTGCGGGCCAAATTTGGCTCAGTTGCGATTCCCGCCGAAGATGCCCAGGATCGCCAGCAGGTTCGTGAAGATGTTGTAGACGTCCAGATAGATCGCCAGGGTGGCGGTCACGTAGTTGGTCTCGCCGCCGTTCACGATACGCTGCACGTCGAACAGGATGTAGGCAGAGAAGATCGCGATGGCCAGCACCGAGATCGTCAGCATCATCGCCGGCAGTTGCAGCCAGATATTGGCCACCGAGCCAACGATCAGCACCAGCACGCCCATGAACAGCCACTTGCCCAGGCCCGAGAAATCTCGCTTGCTGACCGTGGCCACCGTTGCCATCACGCCGAAGATGATCGCTGTTCCGCCGAACGCCGTCATGATGAGCGACGCGCCGTTCGAGAAGCCCAGAATCATGCCGATCAGCCGCGACAGCATCAGCCCCATGAAGAACGTGAAACCGAGCAGCAGCGCCACGCCCAAGCCGCTGTTCTTGAACCGCTCAATGGCGTAGAAGAAGCCAAAGGCCACTGCCATGAAGATGACGAAACCCATCAGCGGGTTGCGCCCCATCAGATTGAAGCCGGTAGCGACGCCGATCCAGGCACCGAGGATGGTGGGGATCATGGAAAGCGCGAGCAGCCAATAGGTATTGCGCAGCACGCGGTTGCGGACGGCCAACGCGCCGGCGGTGCCGGAAGCGCCAAAACCGTACGTGTTGAGTTGGTTGTCCATGCGAACTCCTTGGGGTGAATGACATTGCAGACAATGCGACGACACAGCGAATGTGGCATCCAAAGCAGGCTTTTGCAAGCCGCGCCGTCCTTACTTGGAGAGTCAGCATGCCACGCGGTTCCGGTCGCTGGCCGGCAATCGCGGCGGAAAGTGCTCTTTGCAGGTGACTTTCCGTACCCCCAATAAGGGGATCCTAAGGCGCGTACATCGGGCTGGCAGCGTGCTCAGTGCGAAGTGATCGTTGCGCCTCCCGTCTCTCCCGGCATGCGCGGCGTCGGGTTGCACCGCTTGACATCCAATCTGGCTCCCTCCCGTGTTAGAATCTAACGTTTATCTTTCACGTAACACCTTCATTTTTTGGAGTTTTTGATGGCGCTCGAACGCACTTTGTCGATTATCAAACCGGATGCCGTGGCCAAGAATGTCATCGGCCAGATCTACGCCCGCTTCGAAGGTGCAGGCCTGAAGATCGTCGCAGCCAAGATGATCCACCTGTCGCGCGCAGAAGCCGAGCAGTTCTACGCCGTGCACAAGGAGCGCCCGTTCTTCAAGGATCTGGTGGACTTCATGATCTCGGGCCCGGTGATGGTGCAAGCACTGGAAGGCGAAAACGCAATCGCCAAGAACCGTGACCTGATGGGTGCAACCGATCCGAAGAAGGCTGAGAAGGGCACGATCCGCGCCGACTTCGCTGACAGCATCGACGCCAACGCCGTGCACGGTTCGGACGCTGCTGAAACGGCTGCCGTGGAAGTCGCTTTCTTCTTCCCGGGCTTGAACATTTACAGCCGCTAAGCGTCAACACTAGACTGGAATTGGTGGTTTCGGGTTGCAAGTCATGAGCGATGTGGTGAATCTCCTCGATTTCGACGCACAGGGTCTTCTCGCGTACTGCGAGAGTCTGGGTGAGAAATCGTTTCGCGCCAAGCAGTTGCAGCGCTGGATTCACCAGTCGGGCGCGTCCGATTTTGGCGAGATGACCGATCTCGCCAAGTCGCTGCGCGAAAAGCTCGCGACCCGCGCCAACGTCCAGGCACCGGCGGTCATTACCGATCACCTTTCGTCGGACGGCACGCGCAAATGGCTGGTCGACGTGGGGCAGGGCAATGCCGTCGAGACGGTCTACATCCCCGAAGAGACGCGTGGCACGTTGTGCGTATCGTCTCAGGCGGGGTGTGCCGTCAACTGCCGGTTCTGTTCGACCGGCAAGCAGGGCTTCTCGCGCAATCTCAGTACCGGCGAGATCATCGGTCAGCTGTGGATGGCCGAGTTCGCCATGCGCAAGCAACTCGGTCGCGGCCCCAAGGACGACCGCGTCATCACCAATGTGGTGATGATGGGCATGGGCGAGCCGCTGCTGAACTACGACGCCGTGGTGCCGGCGCTGGCTTTGATGCTGGACGACAACGCGTATGGCCTTTCGCGCCGGCGCGTAACCGTATCCACCTCCGGCGTGGTTCCGATGATGGACCGTCTTGCGCGCGATGTGCCCGTGGCGCTTGCAGTGTCGCTGCATGCGTCCAACGATGCGTTGCGCGACATGCTCGTGCCGCTCAACAAGAAGTACCCGCTGGCCGAACTGATGGCTGCCTGCCGCCGCTATCTTGAGTTCGCGCCGCGCGATTTCATCACCTTTGAATACTGCATGCTCGATGGCGTCAACGACACCGTCGAGCATGCCCGTGAACTGTTGCGCGTCGTGGCTGACGTGCCGTGCAAGTTCAACCTGATCCCGTTCAACCCGTTCCCGGAATCAGGGTTGAAGCGCTCGAACAATGAGCAGATCCGCCGCTTCTCACAAGTGCTGCTGGATGCTGGCATTGTCACCACCATCCGCAAGACGCGTGGCGACGACATCGATGCGGCCTGCGGCCAGCTCGCTGGCGAGGTCAAAGATCGCACACGCCTGGCCGAGCGCGGCAAGTTCGGCAAGATCGTCGAGATCCCCGTGGTCGGGGCCGACTCAACTCACCGCATGGGTACCGCATGAAGCGTTGGTCGACTGCTGTCAGTCTGGTCTTCACGCTGGCAGCCGCCGGGTGCGCGTTGTCGCCGCCGGTCCAGACACAGACACGAGAAGTTGCAACAGTACCCGATCAAAAGGCCGACGCCGGTCGCCGGGCCGCGATCCGATTGCAACTCGCGACGCAATACCTGGAAGCCGGCCAGAATGCGACAGCGCTTGAGGAAATCAAGAACGCCATCGCGATCGATCCGAACGTCCCGAATGCGTATCACATCCGCGCGCTGGCCTATATGAATCTCGGTCAACGCGAACAAGCTGACGAGAGTTTCCGCAGCGCTCTGGCCGCGACACCGCAAGACGGTGACCTGCTGAACAACTACGGCTGGTTCCTGTGCTCGCAAGGCGGCAAGCCAGATCAAGGCATGACGATGCTGCGCCAGGCTATCGAGGCGCCGGCCGCCGCCAGCCCGGCCAAGCCGTGGACGAACCTGGGTGTTTGCCAGATGCGCCAAGGCGATCTGGATGGCGCGGAGAAGAGCCTGACGCGCGCCACCTACATCGACGCAAACAATCTGCTGACCAACCTCACGTTGGCGCAGCTTTATTACAAACGCCGCGAATATGCGCGTGCCATGCCGTTTATCGAACGTGTGAATGGTCGTGGCAATGCGACGGCGGAAAGCCTGTGGCTGGGCGCTCGCATCGCGCGCCGCCTGGGTGACGCTTCGCAGCAGAACGCGTGGAGCGCGCAATTGCAGCGCCGTTTCCCCAATGCGCCCGAAGAGGCGGCATTCGAACGAGGAGCCTGGGATGACTGACCGCGACGTGGCAAGCGCTGCCGACCTCTCTCACGGCACGGCGCCTGCCTCGAATCCGCCTGCCGCCGCGTCGCCTGAGCGCGACGACGCGTTGCGTCAGATTGCCGAACGTCTGCGTGCCGGCCGTGAGCATCAGCGTCTGACGGTCGACGATCTGGCCACGCGCTTGAAAGTGGCGCCGGGCAAGTTGTTGGCGGTGGAATCGGCAGATGTCGGAGCATTGCCCGACATGACATTTACCAAGGGGCTCATCCGTGCCTATGCGCGCGCTTTGCAGGTCGATGTCGATGATCAGCTTGCGCGTTTGAACGCGCGTGCGCCGGTCACCAACATTGGCTTGCGTCCCGAGGGTGGGCTCGGTGAATCGTTCTCCGACAAACCGAGTTTTGCTAAGCGGCGGAGCGGCAGTGGCCGCTGGCTGATCGGCGTGCTGGTTGCAGTGATTGTGGCGGCCGGCGCGCTGGTCGGTATGGACCGTCTCAAGCAGTGGTTTGCCACGCAAACCGCGGCTACGCAAAACACCGACTCCACCGCGAAGGAAGCACCGGCGGTGGAGCAAGCCGCGCCCGCGCAAGTGGCTCCAGCGGCTGAGCAGGCCCCGGCAGAAACGCCGGCAGCTTCGATGCCGACACCGTTGACGCCCGTTACGCCGGCCGCTCCGGCCTCCGGTGTGGTGACTGCGCCGTTGGCGCCGCCGCCCACGCTGCCACGTTCGGACAATGGCGCCGCGCCGGCGCCCGCTGTAGCCGTTGCGGGTGCCAAGCCGGCTGTGATCAACGTCGACGCTCCGGTCTCCGCTCTGCCGACGGAAGCCGCCAAGCCGGCTGAATCGGGCGGCGGTACGGTCTCGGTACGCTTCTCCGGTTCGTCTTGGTACGAGATCAAGGACAAGACTGGGAAGACGCTTGCCAGTGGCATTTCCAAGGAAGGTGACGCACGCGATCTGACCGGTACGCCGCCATTCAAGGTCGTCTTCGGCAATGCGGAAGCCGTTGAATCGCTGGCTGTGGGCGGTGCCACCGTCGATCTTCAGAAGTACGCCCGCAATCGCGTGGCACGGGCTACGTTGCCCTGAACCGTTTTGTAAATGGCGCGGCACCTGTGGGCGGCGCTCCTTGTCTGATCATGGAAATCACCACGCCTCTCGATTGCGCTCCAGCCTTGGTGGGCCCGTTGCCGCGCCGGAACTCGCGCGCTGCGGAAATCCGCTGGGGCGATCGCGTCGTGCATGTCGGCGGCGACGCGCCGGTCTGTGTGCAATCGATGACGAATACCGACACGTCGGACGCCATCGGTACCGCAATCCAGGTAAAGGAACTGGCGCGTGCCGGCTCTGAGTTGGTGCGTATCACAGTGGATACGCCGGCCGCCGCCGCGGCGGTGCCGGCCATCCGCGAGCAGCTCGACCGCATGGGTGTGGATGTGCCGCTGGTGGGGGATTTTCACTACAACGGCCACAAGCTGCTGCAGGACTATCCGGAGTGCGCGCAGGCGCTGTCCAAGTACCGCATCAACCCGGGCAATGTCGGGCAGGGTGCCAAGCGCGACACGCAGTTCGCGCAGATGATCGAGATCGCCTGCCGCTACGACAAGCCGGTGCGTATCGGTGTGAATTGGGGCAGCCTCGATCAGGATTTGCTCGCCCGCATCATGGACGAGAACGCGCAACGCGCATCTCCGTGGGATGCCCGTGCCGTGATGGTTGAGGCGTTGATTACCTCGGCGATCCAGTCCGCGCAGAAGGCTGAAGAACTGGGCTTGCCAGGCAGCCAGATCATCCTGTCATGCAAGGTCTCGGCAGTGCAGGATCTGATTGCTGTGTACCGCGAGCTGGCGCGTCGCTGCAATTACGCGCTGCACCTGGGTCTGACCGAGGCCGGCATGGGTAGCAAGGGCATCGTCGCTTCCACGGCGGCGTTGTCGGTGCTGCTGCAGGAAGGCATCGGCGACACGATCCGCATTTCGCTCACGCCGGAGCCGGGTGCGCCACGCGAGAAGGAAGTCATCGTCGCGCAAGAAATTCTGCAGACCATGGGCCTGCGTAATTTCACCCCCATGGTGATCGCGTGCCCGGGTTGCGGGCGCACGACCAGTACGGTGTTCCAGGAGCTGGCGGCGCGCATCCAGTCATACCTGCGTGAGCAGATGCCGATGTGGAAGATGCAGTACCCCGGCGTCGAAGAGATGAACGTGGCCGTGATGGGCTGCATCGTCAACGGTCCCGGGGAGAGCAAGCACGCCAACATCGGCATTTCGCTGCCAGGCACGGGCGAATCTCCGGCGGCGCCGGTGTTCGTGGACGGCGTGAAGGTGAAAACGCTGCGCGGCGAACGCATCACAGAAGAATTCCAGACGATCGTCGACGAGTACGTGCGCACGCATTACGGCGCACAGGCTGCGGCGACGGTCTAAAGCAGCATCAGGCTTCGGAGCCCGAAGCCGAAGCACGAAACGACTGGCCGGCCCGCATCGAGATAGATGCGAGAGCCGGTTTTCAACGTGACATCATGAGCGATACACAAAAACAACGCGTGCAGAAGATCGCCGGCGTCAAAGGCATGAACGACCTGCTGCCCAGTGACGCCCCCCTGTGGGAGCACTTTGATAACGCGGTGCGCAGCATGCTGCGCGCCTATGGCTACCAGCAGATTCGCACGCCGATCGTCGAGCAGACGCAATTGTTTGTGCGTGGCATCGGCGAGGTGACGGATATCGTCGAGAAGGAGATGTACACCTTCACCGATGCGTTGAACGGCGAGCAACTGACCATGCGCCCCGAAGGTACCGCTGCCGCCGTGCGCGCCGTGATCGAGCACAACCTGCTGTACGACGGTCCGAAGCGCCTGTGGTACACCGGCCCGATGTTCCGCCACGAGCGTCCGCAGCGCGGTCGCTATCGCCAGTTCCATCAGGTTGGCGTGGAAGCGCTTGGCTTTGCGGGCCCGGACATCGACGCAGAAGTCATCCTGATGTGCCAGCGTCTGTGGGACGACCTCGGCCTCGTCGGCCTGAAGCTGGAGCTGAACTCGCTTGGCCAGGCAGAGGAGCGCGCCGCGCACCGTGCCGACCTGATCAAGTACCTGGAAGGTTTCCAGGACATTCTGGATGAGGACGGTAAGCGCCGCCTGTACACCAACCCGCTTCGCGTACTCGACACGAAGAACCCGGCGCTGCAGGAAATGGCCGCCGGCGCGCCGAAGCTGATCGACTACCTGGGCGACGAGTCGCGCGCGCACTTTGAAGGCGTGCAGAAGCTGCTCAAGGCGAACAACATTCCGTTCACCATCAATCCGCGCCTGGTGCGGGGGTTGGATTACTACAACCTCACCGTCTTCGAGTGGACGACGGACAAGCTGGGCGCGCAGGGAACGGTGGCCGGCGGCGGCCGCTATGACCCGCTGATCGAGCAGATCGGCGGGAAGCCTGCCCCCGCATGCGGCTGGGCGATGGGGGTAGAACGCATCATCGAACTGTTGCGTGAGGAAAAGCTTGAGCCCGAAGCGCAAGGCTGTGACGTCTACATCGTCCACCAGGGCGATGAGGCGCAGGTGCAGGCGCTGATCGCGGCAGAGCGACTGCGCGATGCCGGCCTCGACGTCATCCTTCACGCCTCGCCGGAAGGCCGCAACGGTAGCTTCAAGTCGCAGTTCAAGCGCGCTGACGCAAGTGGCGCATCCTATGCGGTTATCATTGGCGACGATGAAGTCACCCAAGGTGTTGCGCAGATCAAGCCGCTGCGTGGCGATCCGACCGCGGATGCCCAGCAGACCGTGCCGTCGGACCAACTGGTCGACCGCCTGATCGATGCCATGGTGGCCAACAACGACTAACCGCGGCAGTGCGTTCGGCAGCGAACCACCGCGACCCACATCCAATATTCAAGCTCTGCAAAGCATGGCCTACGATCTCGAAGAACAGGAACAAATAGAGAGTCTCAAGCACTGGTGGCGTGATAACGGCAATGTGATCACGTGGATCGCCATCGTGGTGCTGCTCGCTGTGGCGGGCTGGTTTGGCTGGAAAAACTGGCAGCGCAAGCAGGCCGGCGAAGCGTCCGTGCTGTACGAACAGGTGCAGAAGGCCGTAGATGGCAAGGACGCTGAGAAGATCAAGCGCGCCGCGACTGACATGGAAGCCAAGTTTGGCGGCACGGCCTACGCGCAGATGAGCGCGCTGGCCGCAGCCAAGGCGCTGTACGAATCCAACGATGCGGCGGGCGCCAAGGCGCAACTGCAATGGACGGTTGATCATGCGCGCGACGATGAATACAAGGCGCTCGCCAAGCTGCGCCTGGCTGGCCTTCTGCTCGACGAGAAAGCCTACGATCAGGGCATCGCGCTAGTCTCCGGCGACGTTGCGCCGGCGTTCGCCGGGCTGTACGCCGATCGTCGCGGTGATTTGCTGGCCGCGCAGAACAAGAACGACGACGCCCGTGCTGCCTACAAGTTGGCGCTGGAAAAGTTTGGTCCGGCCGACGCTTCCGCGCGCCAGATCGTGCAGTTCAAGCTGGATGCCCTGGGCGGCGCCTGATTGGGGCACCCGGTGCAATTCAACGCATAACAAAAGGATCCCGATTTCATGATTCACGCACTTGAGCAGGGTGGTGTCGCGCGCGGTGTTGCACAGGCGGCACGCGTGGCAGTGCTGGCACTGGCAGCGACGGCTGTCCTCGGTGGTTGCTCGCTGTTCAGCAGCAAGAACAAGCATGAACCAGCCAAGCTGACGGAAGTTCAGCAAGTGCTGGCCGTGCGCCAGGTGTGGAGCGTGAGCGTCGGCAAGAGCGGCCGCTACGTGATGCAGCCGGCGGTGGCAGGCAACAATGTTTATGTGTCGGCCGCTGGCGGTACTGTGACCGCCCTGGATGGCGCCACCGGTCGCACGGTCTGGCAAGGCAAGGCGGACGTCGACCTGACCTCCGGCCCTGGCAGCGATGGCACGCTGACGGCGGTGGCAGGTGAGAAGGGCGCGGTCATCGCGTTCGACGAAAAGGGCGCGCAGAAGTGGAAGATCGCCGTCAACGGTGAAGTCCTGACGGCGCCGCTGGTGGGCCAGGGATTGGTGATCGTTCGCACGACCGATGGCCGCGTCTTGGGTCTGGACCCCAGCAACGGTGAACGCAAGTGGATTTATCAGCGTTCTCCGTCGGCACTGAACCTGCGTAGCAGTCTGCCGATGATTTTCGCCGGCGATAACATCGTCCTCGGTTTTGCCGGTGGCAAGCTCGGTGCGCTGTCGGCCAGCAATGGCGCGTTGCGCTGGGAAGCTGCCGTGTCGTATCCGCGTGGTGTATCGGAAATCGAGCGCCTGAACGATGTGACCGGTGCACCGTCGATCAACGGTTCGCAAGTCTGTGCGGCCAGCTTCCAGGGGCGCGTGGCTTGTTTTGATCTGAGCACCGGCGCTCCGCGCTGGGGTCGTGATTTCTCGTCGCCGACCGGTGTGACTCAGGATGATGACGGGCTGTTCGCGGCGGACGAGAAGTCGGTGGTCTACGGTTTTAACGCACAAAACGGTGCCGATCTCTGGAAGAACGACGCACTGCTGTGGCGCGACCTCGGTACGCCGCTGGCGTTTGGCCGTGCGGTCATCGTGGGCGATTCCGAAGGTTGGCTGCACTTCCTGTCGCGTGACGACGGCAAGTTCGTCGCCCGCGTGAAAACCGACAGCAGTGCCATTGGCGCAGCACCCGTGGTGGTTGGCCAGACGTTGGTCGTCCAAACCCGCGGTGGCGGTGTCTACGGCTATCTGCCGAAATAACATTGGCCGCCGCGGCCCGGATGGGCTGTGGCGGCACACGCATCACATCGGGGCGGCATCGCCGCCTTGGACTTGCGCCCGCGTACTCCGCGGGCGTCTTGCATCTGTGTCATCAGGCATTCAGCCGTGCAGATGCCAACCGCAGTTGCAACAATCAGAATTTGCCGTGGCGCCATTCGCGTGCGGCACACAAGCATGAAACCAGTCATTGCCCTCGTAGGGCGGCCGAATGTCGGCAAATCGACCCTCTTCAACCGTCTGACGCGCTCGCGTGACGCGTTGGTCGCGGATATCCCTGGCCTGACGCGCGATCGTCACTACGGCGAAGGCCGTGTGGGCGACCGTCCGTTCATCGCCATCGATACCGGCGGCTTCGAACCCGTCGCCAAGGACGGCATCGTTGCGGAGATGGCAAAGCAGACGCGCCAGGCCGTGGTTGAAGCCGATGTCGTGATCTTCATCGTCGATGGTCGTCTGGGGCTGGCGCCGCAGGATCGCGTGATTGCCGATTACTTGCGCAAAACCGGGCGCCGCATCCTTTTGGCCGTCAACAAGGCTGAAGGCATGCGCTACACCGCCGTCGCCAGCGATTTTTACGAACTTGGTCTGGGCGATCCGGCTGCTATCTCGGCGGCGCACGGTGATGGTGTCAATGACTTGGTGGCCGAAGCGCTCGACCTGGCGTTTGCCGAGCGCCCCGAGCTTGCCGAGGCAGCCGACGCGCACAACCACGGCACTCGTATTGCCATCGTTGGCCGTCCGAACGTCGGTAAGTCGACTCTGGTGAACGCCCTCATCGGCGAAGAGCGCGTGATCGCGTTCGATATGCCGGGCACTACGCGCGATGCCATCTACGTGGATTTCGAGCGTAACGGCAAGCCTTACACGCTCATCGATACGGCCGGCTTGCGCAAGCGTGGCAAGGTGTTCGAGGCAATCGAGAAATTCTCGGTGGTGAAGACGCTGCAGTCGATTGCCGACGCTAACGTGGTTGTGCTGATCCTCGACGCGCAGCAGGACATTTCCGACCAGGACGCGCATATCGCTGGTTTCATCGTCGAGTCCGGGCGCGCGCTGGTGATTGGCGTGAACAAGTGGGATGGTCTGACCGGCCATGCTCGCGATCGAATCAAGCACGATATGGAGCGCAAGCTGCAGTTCCTGTCGTTTGCCAACGTGCATTACATCTCGGCCAAGGAGCGCACGGGCATTGGCGCGCTGATGAAGTCCGTGGACGCCGCTTACGCAGCCGCCATGGTCAAGCTGCCGACGCCCAAGCTCACGCGCGTGCTGATGGAGGCGGTGGAGTATCAGCAACCGCGTCGCGCAGGCGTCTCGCGGCCGAAGCTGCGCTACGCGCACCAGGGCGGTTCCAACCCGCCGATCGTGGTGATTCACGGCAACGCGCTGTCGAATATCCCCGAGACCTATCGCCGCTTCCTGGAGGGGCGTTTCCGCGAGGCCTTCCAACTGAAAGGCACGCCGCTTCGGATCGAATTTCGTACGAACAAAAACCCGTACGCTCAATCGAACGATTGAGCATCGCACGGGCGGTGCTCGACGGCGGGGGCGTGTGACGCGGGGGCATTCGAACGGGGGATCACCAAAATGGCCGAGCCATTTCATATGGCGGGGTCATCGGTTTTCCGTTTGCTTTCCCTGATTTCTAAGGCTAAATTCTCGAGACATGGCGCTTGGTGTCTGCAAACCCAGGCGCCATCGGCGTCATTTGGACGCGTCTGGCCGACTCTTTTGACGAACTTTTTTTGCGTCGCCTGCTTGAACCCGGGCTTCCTAGCCCCATAACCCATCACTAAACCTATAAATCTGGAGTGTGCCATGAGCAACAAAGGGCAATTGCTACAAGACCCGTTTCTGAATGCGCTGCGTAAGGAGCATGTGCCGGTGTCGATCTACCTCGTCAACGGTATCAAGCTGCAAGGCAACATCGAGTCGTTCGACCAATACGTCGTGCTCCTGCGTAATACCGTGACGCAGATGGTGTACAAGCATGCGATCTCCACCGTGGTGCCGGCCCGTGCCGTGAATTTCCGCGTGGACGAAGCGCCTGACGCCTGATTCTGCCTCGCTCCCGCCGCCGTCCGCGCGGCGGGACGCACCAACCCCGTTTCTCCCTTCTCTATTTCCCCGTTTGGCATCTCATCCCACCTCCAGCTCGGAGCCGACGCGCGCTATCTTGGTCGCTGTCGATTTCGGCAAACACGATTTCCAGGAAAGTCTGAGTGAACTGGCGCTGCTAGCCTCCACAGCGGGCTCTGAACCTGTGCGCGCGGTTACGGGCAAGCGTTCCCGGCCTGATGCAGCGCTGTTCATCGGCGCAGGCAAGGCAGAAGAGGTGAGGATTGCCGCAGACGAGGAAGACGCGGAAATCGTCATCTTTAACCACGCGCTGAGTCCTGCTCAGCAGCGTAACCTTGAGCGCTTTTTCGGGCGCCACGTGGTGGACCGGACCGGCCTCATCCTCGATATTTTTAGCCAGCGCGCGCAAAGCCACGTCGGTAAGGTGCAGGTGGAACTTGCGCGTGTGCGATATCAGGCGGCCCGCCTGGTGCGGGCGTGGAGCCACTTGGAGCGCCAGAAAGGCGGGGTCGGCCTGCGCGGCGGCCCGGGCGAGCGTCAGCTCGAACTGGACCGGCGGATGCTGGATGAACGCGCCAAACGGCTGTCGTCCGAGTTGGACAAGCTGCAGCGTCAGCATGACACGCAGCGCCGTTCGCGCAGCCGCAACGACGCGTTTTCTGTCTCCCTGGTCGGCTATACCAACGCCGGCAAATCGACGCTGTTCAATGCGCTGACCAAGGCACGTGCGTACGCGGCCAACCAATTGTTCGCCACGCTGGATACGACGTCCCGCCGGCTGTACCTGGAAGGGCTGGGCAATGTGGTGCTGTCGGATACGGTCGGCTTCATCCGCGATTTGCCTACGCAACTGGTGGCTGCTTTCCGCGCCACGCTGGAAGAGACCGTCCACGCCGACGTGCTGCTGCATGTGGTGGACGCCGCCAGCACCGTCAAGCACGAGCAGATGGAGCAGGTCGATCGCGTGCTGGATGAAATCAACGCCAGTGGCATCCCGCAGATTTTGGTGATGAACAAGATCGACGCGGCGGAGGAGTTGCGTGCGGCTGGCCCGCGCATCGAGCGCGACGAAACCGGCGCCGTGCGGCGTGTGTTCGTTTCTGCCATCGAAGGCAGCGGGCTTGATCTATTGCGCGAGGCGCTGGTCGAGACTGCGATCCGCTTGCGGGAGAACCCTGCGTCGCATGGTGACGATTTCGATCCGCGCTTCGATACCCGTCGTGATTCGCTGCCCGCGCACCGTGACGAACTGTCGCAAAGCTTGCCGAGCAGCGGTTCTTCCGCCAAAGGTGACGAAGAGGGCTGATAGAATGCCCCGTTACTCCTTCGCAGTCAGCCAATCAGGACAAGCCCGACCGCTCATGCCCGAGATTTCGACCCAGTCTTCTTCCATGGCCTCGCCGCGTAACGTGCGAGGTTTGTGGCACCGCTTGCGTGTGCTGCTTTCGCTGAACGATCCGCGCTGGGGTCGCGGCGATGACAACAACGCCGAGCGCGAAGACAAAGACGAACCGAAGCGTCAAAGCAAGCCGCCTCAGGAAGGCCCCCCGGACCTCGACGAGTTGTGGCGCGACTTCAATCGCCGGCTGAATAACCTGTTCGGTCGCAAGGACAGCGGTAACGGTGATGACGGCCCCACGCCGCTGCGTCCGGGTAACGGCCGAGGTGGTTCGGGCCTGGGCGTCGGCGTGCTGCTGGCGGTGCTCGTTGGTCTGTGGCTGGCCAGCGGTTTCTTCATCGTGCAGGAAGGCCAGACGGGCGTGATCTTGCAGTTCGGCCGTTTCAAGTATCTGGCAACGCCGGGTATCAATTGGCGCCTGCCGTATCCGATCGAATCGCACGAGATCGTGAACCTGTCGGGTGTGCGTACGCTTGAAATCGGTCGTACGACGCAGATCAAGGACACGAACCTGAAAGACTCGTCGATGCTCACGCAGGACGAGAACATCGTCGACGTGCGGTTCTCGGTCCAGTACAACATTGCCAACCCGGTTGACTACCTGTTCTACAACCGTACGGACCGCGGCGGCGATGAAGAACTGGTGACGCAGGCGGCTGAGACGTCGGTGCGCGAGATCGTCGGCCGTAACAAGATGGACGCGGTGCTGTACGAAGGTCGCGATGCCGTTGGCCGCAACTTGGCCGAATCGATTCAACGCATCTTGTCGGCGTACAAGACTGGCATCCGAATCCTTAGCGTCAACGTGCAGAGCGTGCAGCCGCCCGAGCAGGTGCAGGCTGCGTTCGACGATGTGACCAAGGCGGGCCAAGACCGCGAGCGTGCTATCTCCGAAGGTCAGGCGTATGCCAACGACGTGGTGCCGCGCGCCAAGGGTACGGCCGCACGTCTGGGTGAAGAGGCGCAAGGCTACAAGGCACGGGTCATCGCACGTGCGGAAGGTGACGCGGCTCGCTTTGCCTCAGTGCAGCGCGAATACGCGAAGGCGCCGCAGGTCACGCGCGACCGTATCTATCTGGAAACTATGCAGGACATTTACGCCAACTCGACCAAGGTGCTGGTCGACCAGAGCAACGGCAGCCTGTTGTATCTGCCGCTGGACAAGCTGATCGCGCAGACGCAGGGCGATACATCGCGTCCCGCTGTCGCGCCGGGTGCGTCGCCTCAGGACAGTGGTTCTGCGCAGGGCGTGCCGACTCCCTCCAACCCGTCACCGGCCAATGACGCAGACTCGCGCTCGCGCGAAGCACTGCGCAACCGTGACCGCGATTCGCGCTAACAGGAGGGCACTATGAATCGTCTGATTTCGGCCTTCGTGGCGCTGGTCATTGCCCTGGCGGTGTTCTCGTCGGTGGTGTTCGTGGTGGACCAGCGGCAGTACGCCGTGGTGTTCGCCTTTGGTGAGATCAAGCAGGTCATCAAGGAGCCGGGGCTGCACTTCAAGCTTCCGCCGCCGCTGCAGAACGTGGTGTTCATGGATAAGCGCCTGCAGACCATCGATGTGGCCGGCGCCGATCGTTTCATCACGGCAGAGAAGAAGAACCTGCTGGTCGACTGGTTTGTGAAGTGGCGCGTCTCCGATCCGCGTCTGTTCTACGTGAGCTTCAAGGGCGATAACCGCCTCGCACAGGACAGCATGACGCAGAAGATCAACTCCATCGCTCGCGATGAGTTTGCGCGCCGCACTGTGTCTGACGTGGTATCGACGGATCGTGAAGCCGTGATGCAGAGCATCCTCAAGGGTGTGCAGGAGTACGGCAAGTCGGTTGGTGTAGACATCATCGACGTGCGCCTGAAGCGGGTGGACCTGCTGGCCAGCGTGACCGAATCGGTCTACCGCCGCATGGAAGCCGAGCGCAAGCGGGTGGCCAACGAGCTGCGTTCGACGGGTGCTGCAGAGGGCGAGAAAATCCGTGCCGATGCCGATCGTCAGCGCGAAGTCGTCCTGGCCGATGCCTACCGCGATGCGCAGAAGATCAAGGGTGAGGGCGACGCCCGCGCCGCTGACGTTTACGCCGATGCGTTTGGCCGTGATCCGCAGTTCGCCGCATTCTGGCGCTCCATGGAGGCGTATCGCGCGTCGTTCCGCGATCGGAAGGACGTGATGGTGCTGCAGCCGAACAGCGATTTCTTCAAATACATGCGTAGCCCGAACGGCGGCAGCTCGGCGGCAGCACCGGCTGCCCAGACGGGGCGCCATCGCTAGTACAATGCGTCGCTGATCATTTGAGGCGGACAGACCCCGGCTTGCCGGGGTTTTGTTCGTTCTCCAAGCGCATCCCATGGAAGAGTCACTCCCCACCGTTTTGCTGGCAGCGTGCGCGCTGGTGCTCGTATTCGAGGGCATCCTGCCGTTCGTGGCGCCGCGGGCTTGGCGACGCGCCTTCCAGACGCTGACCGAACTGCCGGACGAAAAGCTTCGCGCGATCGGCTTAGTGTCGATGGCGATCGGACTGATCCTCCTGCGGTTGCTGCATCGCTAGCGCACTGCCTGCGTTTTTTACGAATTTCTGCCGTACCAAGACTCCCGAGCGAGACCGCCATGCCGACCAATTGGCTGCTGCCTGAATCCATTGCTGATGTGCTGCCTTCAGAGGCGCGCAAGATTGAAGAGTTGCGCCGCCGCATGCTCGACCTGTTCCGTACTTACGGCTACGAACTGGTCATGCCCCCCATGCTGGAATACATCGAGTCGCTGCTCTCGGGCACCGGTCACGATCTGGACCTGAAGACGTTCAAGCTGGTCGATCAACTTTCAGGCCGCACCATCGGCCTGCGCGCCGACATCACGCCGCAAGTCGCCCGCATCGACGCCCATTTGCTGAACCGCGCTGGCGTGACGCGCCTGTGCTATGCGGGGTCGGTATTGCATACCCGCCCGAGTGGGTTTCACGTCACGCGCGAGCCGCTGCAGATCGGCGCTGAGATCTATGGCCATGCCGGTCTGGAAGCCGATCTGGAAATTCAGGAGCTGATGCTCGCCGCGCTGTCGGCCGCGGGGCTGGCCGATGTACGCCTGGACCTTTGCCACGTTGGGGTGGTGGCGGCGTTGCTGGAGCAATCGCCGGTTGCCGTCGGCCTTCAGGATGACCTCTTCACGGCGCTCGCAGCCAAAGATGTGCCTGCTCTGCGCGCCATCACGGCCGATCTGCCGCCGGCGCAGCGCGACGCCATCAACCTGCTGCCAGCACTGTACGGCGGTGTCGATGTGCTGGGTCGTGCGCGCAAGCAGTTGCCCGCGCTGCCCGCCATCGGCCGTGCGCTGGACGATTTGGCTACGCTGGCCGAGCGCGCAGGCGGTGCGACCGTCAACATCGACTTGGCCGACCTGCGCGGCTACCACTACCACAGTGGTGTGATGTTCACTGCCTATGTGGCCGGTGTGCCAAATGCCGTGGCGCGTGGCGGTCGGTATGACAAGGTCGGAGAGGCTTTCGGCCGTGCTCGCCCGGCGACCGGCTTTTCGCTGGATCTGCGCGAGGTCGCTGGCATTTCGCCGGTGGAGGCGCGCGCCGCTGCCATCCACGCGCCCTGGTCGGGCGATGCCAAGCTTCGTGAGGCGATCGCTGCGCTGCGCGCGGCGGGCGAGATTGTCATCCAGTCGCTGCCGGGCCACCCGGAAGATCTGGAGGAGTTCGCTTATGATCGGCAACTCGTCGAAGAGGGCGGTCGCTGGATCGTCAAGCCCCGCAACGCTTCGGTCTGAAGTTGTTGCATAACGTTGTGTAAATACCCGGTAATTCCAGGGAAGGCCCTGGCAACAAGGGTAGAATACGTTTTTAACCCATCTGCAAATTCAACATGTCCGCACCAGCAGTGAGCCAAGGACGCAATGTCGTCGTCATCGGCACCCAGTGGGGTGACGAAGGTAAAGGGAAAATCGTCGATTGGCTGACCGATCATGCGCAAGGCGTGGTTCGTTTCCAGGGCGGACATAACGCAGGCCATACCCTCATCATCGGCGGCAAGAAGACGATCTTGCGTCTGATTCCGTCGGGCATCATGCGCGACGGCGTCGCGTGCTACATCGGCAACGGTGTCGTGCTTTCGCCTGAAGCGCTGTTCAAGGAAATCGACGAGCTGGAATCGGCCGGCGTGCAGGTGCAGAACCGCCTGCGCATTTCAGAAGCCACCAATCTGATCCTGCCGTATCACGTGGCCATCGACAAGGCGCGCGAAGCCAAGCGCGGCGCCGCCAAGATCGGTACCACCGGCCGCGGAATCGGCCCGGCATACGAAGACAAGGTAGCCCGCCGCGCGCTGCGTGTGCAGGACCTGTTCGATCCGGCTTACTTTGCCGAGCGTCTGCGCGAAAACCTGGACTTCCACAACTTTGTTCTGACGCAGTACCTGAATCACCCGGCGCTGGACTTCCAGCAGACCCTGGACGAGATGCTGTCGTATGCAGGCCGCATTGCCCCGATGGTGACGGATGTGTCGGCCGAACTGTTTGCCGCAAACGCAGCCGGCAAGAACCTGATGTTCGAAGGTGCGCAAGGCACGCTGCTCGATATCGATCACGGCACCTATCCGTTCGTCACGTCGAGCAACTGCGTGGCGGGCAATGCCGCCGCAGGTGCAGGCGTCGGCCCGGGCCAACTGCATTACATCCTTGGCATCACCAAGGCGTATTGCACACGCGTGGGTTCAGGCCCGTTCCCGAGCGAGCTGTATGACGCGGACAACCCGGCGCGCCAAGATCCGATCGGTGTGCGTCTGGCCAATGTCGGCAAGGAATTCGGCTCGGTTACGGGCCGGCCGCGCCGCACGGGCTGGCTGGATGCCGCCGCTCTGCGTCGTGCGATCCAGATCAACGGTGTGTCGGGCCTCTGCATGACCAAGCTCGATGTGCTGGATGGTCTGGAAACCCTCAAGCTGTGTGTCGGCTACATGCTCGATGGCAAGGAAATCGACATCCTGCCGCGTGGCTCCGATGCCGTGGCGCGTTGCCAGCCGATCTACGAAGAATTCCCGGGCTGGAACACCTCGACCTTCGGTCTGAAGGAGTGGGATGCGCTGCCCGAGACCGCTCAGGCTTACCTGAAGCGCGTCGAAGAGGTGGCCGGCGTCCCGATCGCCATGATCTCGACTGGTCCTGACCGCGACGAGACCATCCTCCTGCGTCATCCCTACAAGGACTGACGCGATAGCTCTCAGATTCGCCCGGTGATTCGCCGGGCGAATTTGCATGGAGCGCCGTTTTTCATAGAACACGATAGCGGCAACTCACGCCGCATTCACGATACGAAGAGGTACACCATGAACCAGCCGATCAACGACGACTCGCATCTGTGGGTGTCGTGGGATGACTACCACGGCCTGATCGAGCGCCTGGCGCTCGTCGTGCACGAGTCGGGCTGGAAGTTTGACAAGATTCTGTGCCTGGCGCGCGGTGGCTTGCGGGTTGGCGATCAGCTTTCACGCATCTACGACCTGCCGTTGGCCATCCTGGCGACCAGCAGCTATCGCGAAGCCGCAGGCACGCAGCAGGGCGATCTCGACATCGCGCAATACATCACGATGACCCGTGGCGAGTTGTCGGGCCGCGTGCTGCTGGTGGATGATCTGGTGGATTCGGGCATCACGCTGGAGCGCGTTGGGCGTCACCTGAAGGAGCGCTATCCGGCCGTGACCGACGTGCGTACTGCTGTGCTGTGGCACAAGGCGTGCTCGAAGATCAAGCCTGATTATGCCGTGCAGTTTCTTGCGACCAATCCGTGGATCCATCAGCCGTTCGAGGAGTACGACACGCTGCGCCCGCATAACTTGGCGGCCTGGATCAAGCGCGGCAAGTCACGTTCGGCCGGCAACGGCGAGGCGCCATCAGTTTGAGGCGTTGGTCGCGATTGCGTCGAGACGCTAACGGAGTGGCGTGTGCGGCTTGCGTCGTGCGTGCCACTTCGGTAACCTGCTGTCACGGGCCGCAATATTGCCCCGAAACCCGCGTACGGATTGGCTTTGCAGGAGTGGCCCAATGCGAGGTGCGCGGTTGATCGAAGCGAGGTGTGTCTTTGTGGATGCACTGGGCTTCGAGCCCACCCAGCGTTTGGGGCAGGTGAGTCCGGTGATCCCGGCTCGGCCCTGGCGCGATAGCCAAGACACAATGCACGTCGCACTTCGCGGAATGTCGCATCAGCAACTGAACAACAGCAATCCGGCCGCGGAAAAGAAAAACGGCGCAACTTGCGTTGCGCCGTTCCTAAACTCTGGTGCCCAGGAGAGGACTCGAACCTCCACGGAGTTACCCGCTAGTACCTGAAACTAGTGCGTCTACCAATTCCGCCACCTGGGCAGGTGTGCGTGTACCGAAGCTGCAATTATTACGGGATCCAGCGATCCTGTCAACACTCTAGAAGAAAAAATTGAATCAACCGACTTATCCGATCCCAAGCCGCGAGGAAATCCTCGGTGTGCTGCGCACGTCGGGGTCTCCGTTGTCTGCTACCGATATTGCCAAGACGCTGTCTGTCACGCGCAAGGAGCATGACGGCTTTATCAAGCGTCTGACCGCCATGGAGCGGGATGGTCAGATCGAACTCAACCGCAAGGGGCGCTACGAACTGGCGCACCAGCCCAATTTCATCGAAGGCCGCGTGATCGGTCATCGCGACGGCTTCGGCTTCTTCGTGCGCGATGACGGCGAGCCCGATATCTTCCTGCCCGAGCGTGAGATGCAGAAGGCCATGCACGGTGATCGCGCCCTGGTGCGCGCCGTGGGCTACGACCGCCGCGGGCGCTCGGAAGGGCAGATCGTCGAGATCCTGCAGCGGGCCAACAAGCGCGTCATCGGCAGGTTGCTGTCGGAAAGTGGCACGCTGGTTGTGGCGCCTGAAGACAAGCGTCTCGGCCGCGACATCCTGATTGCGCCGAAGGGGCAGGGCAAGGCCAAGGTTGGCCAGGTGGTAAGCGTTGAGATCCTGGAATATCCGGACCGCTACGTACAACCGATTGGCCGCGTGGTCGAAGTGCTGGGTGAGATTGACGACCCTGGTATGGAGATCGAAATTGCCGTGCGCAAGTACGGCGTGCCGCACGAGTTTTCCGAGCCGACGCAGCGCGAGGCGGAAGCGCTGCCCGACTTGGTCCGCGATGTCGATCTGGCAGGTCGCATCGACTTGCGCGATGTGTCGCTCGTCACCATCGACGGCGAAGACGCGCGCGACTTCGATGACGCTGTCTACGCGGAGCCCGTCAAGATCGGCCGCAGCAAGGGCTGGCGTCTGATCGTGGCGATTGCCGACGTGTCGCATTACGTGCGGCCTGGGCACCCGTTGGATGCGGACGCCATTGATCGCGCGACTTCGGTCTATTTCCCGCGCCGCGTGATCCCGATGCTGCCGGAGAAGCTCTCCAACGGCTTGTGCTCACTGAACCCGGAAGTGGACCGTCTGTGCATGGTCTGCGACGCGGTGATCACGGCCAAGGGCGAGGTCAAGGCTTATCAGTTCTATCCGGCGGTGATGCACTCGAAGGCGCGCCTGACCTACAACGAGGTCTGGGCGATTCTGTCGAACGTGAAAGGCCCGGAAGCTGCCAAACGGGCGCCGCTGGTGCCGCACCTGCAAGACCTGTACGAGCTGTATCAGACGCTGCTCAAGGCCCGCCGCGAGCGCGGCGCGATCGACTTCGATACCACCGAGACATACATCGTCTGCAACGCGCAGGGCAAGATCGAGCAGATCCTGCCGCGCACCCGCAATGATGCGCACAGGCTGATCGAGGAGTGCATGCTGACGGCCAACGTCTGCGCGGCCGAGATGCTGGAGAAGTACAAACATCCGGCGCTGTATCGCGTCCACGCTGGCCCGACGGAAGAAAAGCTGCAGGCGCTGCGGGCCTTCCTGAAAACCAGCGGCTTGACCCTGGGTGGCGGCGACAAACCGCAGGCAGCCGATTACGCCGAACTGATGGAAAAGGTGGCCGCACGCCCCGACGCTCCGATGCTGCAGACCATGCTGCTGCGCTCGATGCAGCAGGCGGTCTACAGCCCGGACAACATCGGCCACTTTGGCCTGGCGTATCCGGCGTATGCGCACTTCACGAGCCCGATCCGCCGCTACCCGGATTTGCTGGTGCATCGCTCGATCAAAGCGATCCTGCACCGCACGCGTTACGTGCCTGGGCTTGCACCGGGCGTGCAGTTGAATAGCGCGCTGTCGCCCAAGGCGCGTCGTTTGCAAGCCGAAGCCGAGAAAGGCGTGCCGGCAGCGGTGGTCAACAAGGCCAAGGCGGAAGCGATCTGGAATGAACTGGGCGTGCACTGTTCGGCCAATGAGCGTCGCGCCGACGAAGCCTCGCGCGACGTCGAAGCCTGGCTCAAGTGCTACTTCATGCGCGACAAGCTCGGCAACGAGTTCTCGGGCACCGTCAGCGCGGTCACCTCGTTCGGCATCTTCGTGCAGCTCGACGAGCTGTACGTGGAAGGCCTCGTACACGTGACCGAGCTGGGCAGCGATTACTTCCAATACGACGAAGCCCGCAACGAACTGCGCGGAGAGCGTACGGGCATCCGTTATCGGCTGACTGATCGCGTGCGCGTGCAGTTATTGCGCGTGGATCTGGATGCCCGGAAGATGGATTTCCGCCTGATCCAGGAGCCCTCAACCAAGGCGCTGCGCCCGGCCAAGGTGACTGGCGTGCCGGAAGCCGCGACCGCGCGTCAGCCTGCCGGCGCAACGTCGGCGCCATCGGTCGGCCGCAAGAAGCCGCGCCAGTTGGCCGCATTGCTGGGCGGTACGGCCAAGCCGGAGGAATCGTTCGACGAGACGCTCGATCGCGTCATCGAAGAGCAGCCGGTGTTCGAGCCGGGTGGCCGTGCACTGCCCCCGGGCCATGCCCATGCCAAGCCGGCGCGTAAGAAGCAGCCGGCGCGTGGCACGAAGCCCAAGGGTGGTGCCAAGACTGCTGCGCCGCGCAAGGTGGCAGGCAAGGCCTCGCATAAGACCAAGGGGCGTTAAAGCGGCCGGGGAGCAAGGGCAGACGGGTACAATCGCGCCATGTCTAAATCCAAGCTCCTCATCGGCTTTCATGCCGTCACCGCCCGACTGCGCCACGGCGCCAAGTCGATCGACGAAATCTACTTCGAGGCCAACCGCCGCGACCGCCGCATGCAGGATTTCCTGAAAGCGGCGGAAGCAGCGGGCGTTCGCCTCATTCCTGCTGACGCCGACCGCTTGCGCGGGATTGCCGGCACCGATCGTCACCAGGGCGTGGTTGCCAAGGCAGAGTCGCTGTCGCTGGCGCTCAATCTTGATGAACTGCTCGACGGTATCGAAGGCACGCCGCTGCTGCTGGTGCTTGACGGTGTGACCGATCCGCATAACCTGGGCGCCTGCCTGCGCGTGGCCGATGCCGCTGGCGCGCACGCCGTGATTGCGCCGAAGGACCGCAGCGTTGGAATCAACACGACGGTCGCCAAGGTGGCCAGCGGCGCGGCGGAAACCGTCCCCTACATCACCGTGACCAACCTGGCGCGCACGCTGCGCGAGTTGCAGGAACGGGGCGTGTGGGTTATCGGCACGGCTGATGAAGCCGAACAGGATCTCTACCAAGCCGACTTCAAAGGCCCCATTGCCATCGTGATGGGCGCCGAAGGTGAGGGCATGCGTCGCCTCACGCGCGAAACGTGCGACGCGCTGGTCAGCATTCCAATGGCGGGCAGCGTGGAAAGCCTGAACGTGTCGGTGGCCAGCGGCGTGTGCCTGTTTGAAGCTGTGCGCCAGCGGGCAGCGGCACCTGCCAAGAAGTAATGCGTGTCGAACCCACGGCCGCATCCGATGCGGCTGCATTGGCCCAGGCCCACGCCTGGGTCGAGGCCGCCCAGCACGTTATGGTGCTGACGGGGGCTGGCGTCTCGGCCGAATCCGGCGTGCCCACGTTTCGTGATGCGCTGACCGGCCTGTGGTCGCGCTTCAACCCCGAAGACATGGCCACCGAGGCCGCGTACCGCAAGCACCCGCGCATGGTGTGGGACTGGTATCAGGAGCGCCGCGAGCGCGTGCTGCAGGCGCAGCCGAATCCCGCCCATCTTGCGATTGCCGCGCTGGCCAAGCGCAAGACGGTGACGCTCGTCACACAGAACGTCGATGGCTTGCATCAGCGCGCCGGCAGCGAAGGCGTGGTCGAGCTGCATGGCAACCTGTTCGCCAACAAATGGCTGGGTGGCTGCGGCAAATGCGATGTCGCCACGGCCGTGCCAGGCAGGCCGCCACGTTGTGCGACGTGTGGCGCGATGCTGCGCCCAGGCGTGGTGTGGTTTGGCGAGCAACTCCCGCTCGTGGCGAACTACCGCGCTGAAGAGGCCGCCAACACGTGTGACGTATGCCTGGTGGTGGGCACGTCCGGCATGGTGTATCCGGCGGCCGGACTGCCGGGGTTGGCAAAGGACCACGGCGCCAAGGTGATCGTCGTGAATCCGGAGCCGAGCGCGCTGGATGCAACGGCCGATCTGGTGATCCACCAGCCGGCGGGCGTGTGCTTGCCCGCCATGCTGGGATAAGGCGCGGCGTTCTTCTTACGCTGCCACGCGCAGCGGCTCAATCAACGCTTCCAACTTGACTGCGTCCGCCGCAAACAGGCGGATGCCTTCGGCCAGCTTTTCGGTGGCCATGGCATCGGCGTTCATGTGCCAGCGGAACGATTTCTCGTCGGCCGGCAGGCGCACGATGTTGGCGGCGTTGGCATTGTCCGCAGAGAGCTTGCGTTCGACCGGCGCGTCGGACTGCTGCAACTGGGCGAGCAGATCCGGGCTGATGGTCAGGAGGTCGCAGCCAGCGAGTTCAACGATCTGCGAGATGTTGCGGAAGCTCGCGCCCATCACTTCGGTCGGGTAGTCGAACTTCTTGTAGTAGTTGTAGATGCGCAGGACGGACTGCACGCCCGGGTCGTTCGCCCCGCCTTGCGCGACAGGGTCCCAGTTGGCGCCGGCATCTTTCTTGTACCAGTCATAGATGCGGCCGACAAAGGGCGAGATGAGCTGCACGCCCGCTTCCGCACAAGCCACCGCCTGGGCCAGCGAAAACAGCAGCGTCATGTTGCAGCGGATGCCTTCGGCGCGGAGCTGATCCGCCGCGCGGATGCCTTCCCACGTCGACGCGATCTTGATCAGCACGCGCTCGCGCGCCACGCCCCGTGCTTCGTACAACGCAATCAGATGCTTGGCCTTGGCGACCGTCGCCTCGGTGTCGAACGACAGGCGCGCATCGACTTCGGTCGACACACGGCCCGGGATGATCGACAGGATCTCGCAGCCGAATGCCACGAGCACGGCATCGATGATGTCTTCCACACTGTCGCTGCGGGCGTCGCGCACGGCTTGTTCCAGCAGCGGGCGATATTCAGCCTTCTGCACGGCTTTGAGGATCAGCGACGGATTGGTCGTTGCATCGTGCGGCGCGTAGGCGCGCATGGCCTGGAAATCGCCTGTGTCGGCGACGACGGTGGTGAACTGCTTGAGTTGATCGAGCTGAGTCATGAAGCGAGTCCGAAGTACGTTCCAACGTTGCGCTGGAGGTGGAAAGGTGAATCGATTGTACTCCGCGGGTTTGGCTCCGCCAGCCGGCCGAGAGCCACCGCATTGATCCGGTACACTACCGGGTTTTCCGATCCGACCGAGTTTTTGCGATGACGCAGGATGAACTGAAGGCGCTGGTGGCGCAGGCCGCAGCAGATTACGTATTGGCCAACGTGCCTGAGGGCGCTGTTCTGGGTGTTGGCACCGGCTCGACGGCCAACCTGTTCATCGACGCGATGGCGCCGCACAAGGCGCGCTTTGCTGGCGCGGTGTCCAGCTCGGAGGCGTCAACGCGTCGGCTGCAGGGCCACGGCTTCACGGTGCTCGATTTGAACGAAGTCGATGCCATTCCCGTCTACGTGGACGGCGCTGACGAAATCGACGCCTCGGGCGCCATGATCAAGGGCGGCGGCGGTGCGCTCACGCGCGAAAAGATCGTTGCTTCGGTTGCCAGCGTGTTCGTCTGCATTGCTGACGGCAGCAAGCTCGTTGAGACGATGGGTGCATTCCCGTTGCCGGTGGAAGTGGTGCCCATGGCACGTGCCGCCGTGGCCCGCCAGCTCGCTGCGCTGGGCGGCCAGCCGCGTCTGCGCATGACCAAGGAAGGCCAGATCTACAAGACCGATAACGGCAACGTGATCATCGATGTGGTGGGCCTGCGTATTGCCGATCCGAAGGGCCTCGAATCGATCGTCAACGATATTCCGGGCGTGGTGACGGTCGGCCTGTTTGCAAAGCGCGGTGCCAACGTGCTGCTGCTGGGTACCGAAGCGGGTGTGCAGCGCCGCGATTTTTGATCGCTGTTCGCTTATTGGAAAGCTGCTCATGCAAATGGGCAGCTTTTTTTGTGCTTGCTGCAGTACTTTGAATTGGGGTTGCCCAAACAAAAAAGCCGTTCAGTTTGCGCTGAACGGCTTTGTTTTTGTCGCGGCAGATCAGGCCGAGGGCGGCGGCACGTAGCCGGCAGCCTCGTCTGCGCCGTCGCCAAAGAAGTACTTCTCGGTCTGCTTGAGCAGGTACTGGCGTGCGCGCGAATCGGCCATGTTCAAGCGGTTTTCGTTGATGAGCATGGTCTGGTGCTTGAGCCAGCCGGCCCAGGCTTCCTTCGAGACGCTTTGCCAGAGTTTCTTGCCCAGTTCGCCGGGCAGGGGCGGGAAGTCGAGACCTTCGGCTTCCTTGTTGAGCTTGACGCAGTGGACCATGCGGGCCATGGGGATTCCTCTTGTGTGGCGGGAGCGCCGCTCAAGCGCGACGCAGGTGCCGCTATTGTAAAGGCGGCGCGCCGCCGGGCTAGGATTCCACGACGCGCGCCAAGGGTTTAGAGCTTCTTCATCAGCACCATCGATCGCCGCTGCCAGTTGTAGAGCTTGCGGCGGTCTTCCGGCAGGTCGTCCACGCTGGCACGCACGAAACCGCGCTTGAGGAACCAGTGTTCCGTCCGCGTGGTGAGCACAAACAGGCGCTTGAGGCCCAGCGCACGGGCGCGCACTTCGGTGTGCTTGAGCAGGCGCTCGCCGTCGCCGGTACCTTGGCTGTCTGGAGAGACGATCAGGCAGGCCATTTCGGCCATGCCGTCCTTCGGGTACGGATACAGCGCCACGCAGCCGAAGATGATGCCGTCGTGCTCGATGACGGAGAAGTTGGCGATGTCGCGTTCCAGCAGACGGCGTTCGCGCGGCACCAGCGTGCCGTCGGCTTCCAGCGGCTCGATGAGCGAGACGATGCCGCCCACGTCGTCCAGCGTGGCCTCGCGCAGGTATTCCAGATCGGTGTGCGACACCATGGTGCCCACGCCATCGTGCAGGAACAGCTCCAGCAGGATGCTGCCGTCCAGCGCGAACGGGATTACGTGCGCCCGGCGCACGCCGCCGCGCATCGCCTTGACGATGTGCTGCAGGTAATAGGCGGTGTCGTGTGACAGGCTGCCGTCGCGCAGGCGTTCGATGGCAGTTTCCATCGACAGATCCTGCTGCAGCTTGCCCACGCGGTCCATGATGCCGGGCAGCTCCGTGATGAAGATGAGCTTGTCGGCTTTAAGCGCCGTGGCGGTGTTGGCTGCCACATCTTCCATCGACAGGTTGAACGCCTGGCCCGTCGGCGAAAAGCCCAGCGGCGAGAGCAGCACGATCTTGCGGTTGGACAGGGAGTGCTGGATCGACTCCGCATCGATCTTGCGCACCAGCCCCGTGTGCTGGAAGTCCACGCCGTTGACGATGCCCACCGGCCGCGCCGTCACGAAGTTGCCGGACACCACCGACATGCGCGCGCCGGCCATCGGTGTGTTGGGCAGGCCCTGGCTGAAGGCCGCTTCGATGTCCAGACGCAGTTCGCCGGAGGCTTCCTTGGCGGATTCCAGCGCGGCGGCGTCCGTCACGCGTACGCCATCCACGAACTGGGTTTTCACGTTGCGCAGGGCAAGCTGTTCCTCCACCTGCGGGCGCGAGCCGTGCACCAGCACGATGCGCATCCCCATCGCATGCAACAGCGCGACGTCGTTGACGAGTGCGCCCAGCATGCCGGCCTGGACCAGCTCGCCGCCAAAACCGATCACGAAGGTCTTGTCGCGGAAGGAGTGAATGTAAGGCGCCACCTCGCGCAGCCAGTCCACGAACTGCTGCTGTTCGGGCGTGGGCGGAATCGGGGCGACATCAACAGGGGCGGGCGTGTGCGCCGCCAGCGAAACGCCGGAGGCGGGGGCGGAGGAGCGAGCGGTCACGGACGGAGGAGGAAAAGCGGCACGGGGCGCGGGCCGGCGTAGGAAAGATGCGCGGATTATAATCCCGCCCGATGTCAGATTCCCACGCTCAGCCGCCCCGGCCACGCCCGGCGGCGCCTTCCCCGAAATCGCCGAAAGACACGCCGCCGCCCGAGCGCAAGCCCGAAGGCAATGGTCGTCCGCAGCGCCGCCCAAAGCCCACGCCGGAAGAACTCGCCGCGGCGCTGGAGGCGCGCCGCGCGCGGGCCAACCGCGTCCCGCCGATCACGTTTCCCGAAGCGCTGCCCGTGTCGGCTCGGCGCGACGAGATCGCCCAGGCCATCGCCGCCAACCAGGTGGTGATCGTCTCGGGCGAGACCGGCTCGGGCAAGACCACGCAGTTGCCGAAGATCTGCCTGTCGATCGGGCGAGGCATTGGCGCGGGCGGCACCGGGCTGATCGGCCATACGCAGCCACGCCGGATTGCAGCAACGTCTACGGCCAAGCGCATCGCGCAGGAAATCGGCACGCCGGTGGGCGAGCACGTGGGCTTTCAGGTGCGCTTCAACGACACGCTGTCGGCTGGTGCGTCGGTCAAGCTGATGACCGACGGCATTTTGCTGGCTGAGACGCAGAACGATCCGCTGCTGCGCGCCTACGACACGATCATCATCGACGAGGCGCACGAACGCAGCCTCAACATCGATTTCCTGATCGGCTATCTCAAACAGCTTCTGCCGCGCCGGCCCGACCTGAAGGTGATCATTACCTCGGCGACCATCGATGCGCAGCGGTTTGCCGAGCACTTCGCGGGCCCCAAGGGACCAGCGCCCGTTATCGAGGTCAGCGGCCGGTTGTATCCGGTCGAGGTGCGCTACCGCCCGATTCAGCGCGACGACAAGGACAAGGAGCGCGATCTCTACGAAGCGCTCGTCGATGCGGTGGATGAGCTTGCCCGCGAAGGCTCGGGCGACGTGCTGATCTTCCTGCCGGGCGAGCGCGAGATTCGCGAGGCGGCCGAGGCGCTGCGCAAGCACCATCCAGCGCATACCGAGATCCTGCCGCTGTTTGCGCGGCTGTCGGTGCAGGAGCAGGAGCGTGTGTTCCGGCCGTCCAACGCGCGGCGCCTCGTGCTGGCGACGAACGTGGCCGAGACCTCGCTGACGGTGCCGGGTATTCGCTACGTGGTCGATACGGGGCTGGCGCGCGTCAAGCGCTATTCGTATCGCAACAAGGTCGAGCAACTGCAGATCGAACCGGTGTCGCAAGCCGCGGCCAACCAGCGTGCCGGTCGATGCGGCCGGGTGGCCGATGGCGTTTGCATCCGCTTGTATGAAGAAGCGGATTTCATTGCGCGGCCGCGTTTTACCGATCCGGAAATCCTGCGTTCGTCGCTGGCCGCCGTCATTTTGCGTATGAAGGCGCTGCGGCTGACGGACGTCGAACAGTTTCCCTTCATCGAGCCGCCGCTGGGCCGTGCGATTGCCGACGGCTACCAACTCCTGCAAGAACTCGGTGCCGTCGACGATGAAAACGCGCTGACCCCGCTGGGCAAGCAGGTCGCCCGGCTGCCGCTGGACCCGCGTGTGGCGCGGATGATTCTGGCTGGCCGCGACTATCAGTGCCTGCGCGAGATGCTGATCATCGCGAGCGCCTTGTCCGTGCAAGACCCACGGGAGCGCCCGCAAGAACTGCAGCAGCAGGCGGATCAAGCGCATCGCCAGTTCGCCGATGAGAAATCGGAGTTCCTGGGCTGGGTGAAGCTGTGGAAGTGGTTTGAAGAGGCCGTCGCGCACAAGAAGTCGAACAAGCAGCTGCAAGACCAGTGCCGCACGCATTTCCTGTCGCATGTGCGGCTGCGTGAGTGGCGCGACGTGCATTCGCAACTGCACACCACGGTGGCGGAGCAGGGCTGGAAGCTCAATGACTCCGATCCGACCTATGAGCAGTTGCACCTGGCGTTGCTGACGGGCTTGCTCGGCAACATCGGTGTGCGCATCGAGGAGGCGGATGGGAAAGGCCGCGAATACCTCGGCGCACGCGGCATCAAGTTCTTCCTGTGGCCGGGTTCAGTCATTGCGCGCAAGGCTGGCAAGTGGGTCGTGGCAGGCGAGTTGGTCGAGACCAGCCGCCTGTTTGGGCGCACGCTGGCGCGCATCGAGCCGGAATGGGTGGAGAAGGTGGGCGCGCACCTGTTGAAGGTGTCGTGGAGCGATCCGCACTGGGAAAAGAAGGCCGGCCAGGTAATGGCCTTCGAGCGCGGCACGCTGTACGGCCTGCCGATCTATCAGCAGCGCCGCGTGCACTTCGGACCAATGCAGCCGAAGGAAGCGCGCGAGATGTTCATCCGCCGCGCACTAGTCGATGGCGAATTCGAAACGCGCCTGCCGTTCTTCACGCACAACCAGCGCCTGGTGCGCGAGATCGAAAACCTCGAGCACAAGTCACGTCGGCAAGACGTGCTGGTGGACGACGAGCTGATCTACGCCTTCTACGACAGTCAGATTCCGGCGGACATCTACAACACTGTCTCGTTCGAGCGCTGGTACGCCGAAGCCGCCAACGCAAGCGGCAAGAGTGGCCAGAAGCTGCTGTACCTGAATCGCGATGACCTGATGCGGCACGAAGCGGCTGGCATCACGACCGACCTATTCCCGAAGGTGCTGCCGATTGCCGGCATCGACATGGGGTTGACGTACCACTTCGAGCCCGGCAGCCCGCGTGACGGCGTAACGCTCACGGTGCCGCTGTACGCGCTCAACCAGGTGCCCGCGCAACGCACCGAATGGCTGGTGCCGGGCATGCTCAAGGAGAAGGTGCATCTGCTCCTGAAAAGCCTGCCGCAAAAGCTGCGCCGCCATTGCGTGCCGCTGCCGGATTACGCCGCCGGATTCGTCTTGCGCGTGCGGTTGGGGGATGGCGAGCTGCTCGACCGCTTGATCGCCGACGTGCGCGAGCAGACCGGCATTGCGCTCAAGCGCGCCGACTTCAAGCTCGAAACGCTGCCCGCGCATCACTTCATGAATTTCAAAGTGATCGACGAGCACGGCCGCCAGCTCGACATGGGCCGCAATCTGGCCCAGTTGCGCGCGGAACTGGGCGGACGCGCGCAGCAGACATTCCAGTCGATCGCCGCGCAGGACGCTGCCGTGGCTGGAGCCCAGAACGAGGGCGCCAAGCCCGGCAAGGCAGGCAAGTCTGAAGCTCCGGCAAACGCCGCGCTGTACTCGGGCCTGACCACCTGGAATTTCGGCGAGCTGCCGGAGCTGCTGGAAGTTCGCAAAGGCAGCCAGACGCTGTTCGGCTATCCCGCACTCGTCGATGCGGGTGACCACTGCGATGTGGAAGTCTTTGACGATCCGGCCGAAGCCACGCGCATCCATCGCCTAGGCTTGCGGCGGTTGTTCGCAATCCAACTGCGCGAGCCGTTGAAGTATCTGGAAAAGAACATCCCGGGCCTGTCGCAGATGGCAATCCAGTTCATGAACCTGGGCACGCAGGACGATCTGCGCGACCAGATCCTGGATGCCACGCTGGAGCGCGCCTGCCTGCAAGACCCGCTGCCGACCGATGACGCCAGCTTCGGTGCCCGCAAGGACGAAAGCCGCGCGCGCCTGACGTTGCTGGCGCAGGAGATCGCGCGGCTGGTGGGCGCCATCCTGGCCGAATATGCGCAACTGCCGCGCAAGCTGCAGATTGCCAAGCCGTTTGCCGCCGCCACCGCCGATATCGACGCGCAGCTCAAGACGCTGATGCACAAGCGCTTTATCGAGGCGACGCCGTACGCGCAGTTGACGCACTTTCCGCGTTACCTGAAGGGCATCGCGCTGCGCATCGACAAGCTCAAGGCTGACCCGACGCGTGACACCCAGCGCATGCAGGAGATGGCGCCGCTCGTCCAGCAATACCAACGCGCGGAAAAGGCCCTGCGCGTGCAAGGGCAGGGCGGCAATGATCCACACATGGAGGAATTCCGCTGGATGCTGGAGGAGTTGCGCATCGCCCTGTTTGCGCAGGAGTTGCGCACGCCGGTGCCGATGTCGGTCAAGCGGCTTCAGAAGGTGTGGGAATCAATGCAGCGATAGCTGCAATGCGTTGGTGGGAGCGCGGAAAGTTCCCGTTTTCTTTTTTTGATTTGTGTCAGCGACGGCGTAAATGCGAGCGTTAAAATGGTTGGCTAAGTTGCTGAATCTTCTCGATATGTCTGCCTTGCGCGCCTCGTTTGCCTCCCGTTGGTTTTCCACGCTTGTTCTGTCGGCCGCTGCTTTGATGGCAGCGCATGCGGCGCGTGCCGAAGTCGTCACCGTGCTCAACTCGGGCGACGCAAGCGTCTCTTTGATCGACAAGGACACCCGCAAGGTGCTGGAGACGTTCCCCATCGGCAAGGAGCCGCACCACCTGATTGCCACGCCGGACGAAAAATCGTTGATCGTCGCCAACGCGGTCGGCAACGAACTGGTGTTCCTCGATCCCGTGACCGGCAAGATTCAGCAGCGTGTGCCGCGCATCGACGATCCTTATCAGATCGGCTTCTCGCCGGACCAGAAGTGGTTCCTGACCACCGGCAACCGGCTGGACCGCATTGATATTTACCGCTGGGACGGTCACGCGCTGACCATCGCCAAGCAAGTGCCTGCGGCCAAGACGCCCAGCCACATTGCTTTTACCGCTGACAGCAAGATCGCGTTCATCACCCTGCAGGATTCCAACGAGGTGATGGCCATCGACCTGCCCACGCAGACCGTGATGTGGCGCATGACCATTGGCTCCGCACCGGCCGGGGTGTGGGTCACGACCGATCAGAAATACCTGCTGGTTGGCATGACCGGCGCCGATTACGTCGAAGTGATCGACTGGCACAACCGCACCAGCGTCAAGCGCATCCCGACCGGCAAGGGCGCGCACAACTTCCGCGCGCTGGGCGACAAGCGCCACTTGTTCCTGTCGAACCGCGTGTCGGGCACGATCAGCATCATCGATCAGCAAACGCTGACCAAGGTGGGCGACATCACTGGCCTGCCGCCTGGCCCCGACGACATGGAATTGACCGCTGACGGCAAGCAGCTTTGGGTGACCTGCCGCTGGGCCAAACGCGTGGCGATCGTCGACGTGGCAAGCCGCAAGGTCGTGGAAGAGATCAAGGTCGGGCGCTCGCCGCACGGCATTTACTTCCGCACGCGTGCTCCACTGATTTGAGCATCACTACCATGAAATCCGGCCTGTCGATGTTACGTACGGCCGCTGCCACGGCGGCGCTGGGGCTGTGCGCGTTGGCCACGGCTGCGCCCGGTGGTGTGAATGCCGGTGCGTGCAAGGGCACCGTCTACCTGACGTTCGACACCGGTAGCATGAGCCAGGCGCAGTTGATTGCCGACACGCTGCGCCGCCATCGCATCCACGCTACGTTCTTCCTCGCCAACGAGAAGACCATCCACGGCGACAGCACGCTGGATGACGGCTGGGCTCCATATTGGAAATCACTCGCTGCCGACGGCCACGCCTTCGGTACGCACACCTTCGATCACGTCTACTACAAGGGCGAGGCGGGTGCGGGCAAGGTCCGCTTCCGCCCGCAGTTTGGCGAGCAGGGCGGCCGCAACGTCGTGTGGAGCGAGCCTGAATTCTGTGCGGAACTGAAACACAGCGCCGAGCGCTTCAAAGCCATGACTGGTCAGCCGATGGACCCGCTGTGGCGCGCGCCGGGTGGTCACCTTTCGGCGACGACCGAGGCCTGGGCCAAGCAATGCGGGTTTGCCCACGTCGCGTGGGCGCCTGCCGGTTTCCTGGGCGATGAGTTGCCGTCCGAGCGCTATCCGAACGACGCGTTGCTACAGAAGGCCCTGTCCAACTTGCGCGATGGCGACATCACCATGGCGCATCTGGGCATCTGGTCGCGCAAGGATCCGTGGGCACCAGCGGATCTGGAGCCGCTGATCACCGGCCTGGAGCACAAGGGTTTCTGCTTCGCCACGCTGCGCGATCATCCGCAGTACCAAGCCTGGTTTGCCGCTCACCCGGCACACGCGGCGGCCCGCTGACATGTTCGACTGGATCGCCGACACCTTCACGCAAGCGCAGGACGTACTGTTTCAGCACGTCGTGATGCCGATCACTTACGCGGTCGGCCTGGGTGGTTACGTCGAAGATGCCTACCCCGGCACTGAATGGCTGCTGATGGGGCTGGTGCAGATTGCAGTGCTGCTGTTGATCTTCCGCCCGCTGGAGCGCTGGCGCCCGGTGGAACCGGTACAAGACCGCAAGGCTGTGCATGCCGACATTTTCTACACGCTGTTCCACCGCCTGGGATTCTTTCCGCTGCTGCTGTTCTTCACGCTGCAGCCGCTGATCGACCACCTCGACGGCAAGCTGCGGTTCTGGGGCTGGGCGCATCTGAATGTGGAAGACTGGTGGCCGGGCGTCACGTCAGTTTCCGTTGTCAGCTTTTTGATTTATCTGGTGTTGTTCGACTTGCTCGACTACTGGTATCACCGTTTTTCACACAAGTTCCACTGGTGGTGGAACCTGCATTCGCTGCATCACAGCCAGCAGCAGATGACGCTCTGGTCCGATGACCGCAACCACATCCTCGACGATGTGCTGCGCGGCGCGGTGTTTGCCGTCGCAGCGCTGGTCATTGGGGTGGAACCCTCGCAGTATGTGCTGCTGGTCGCCATTTCGCAGTTGCTGCAAAGCTTGCAGCACGCCAACGTGCGGCTGCATTTCGGCTGGCTCGGCGACCGGCTGCTGATCTCGCCGCGCTTTCATCGGCTGCATCACGCCATTGGGCTGGGGCACGAGGTGCCGGGCAAGCCTGGCGTGCTGGGCGGCTGCAATTTTGGCGTGCTGTTCCCCTGGTGGGACATGCTGTTCGGCACCGCCATCTTCTCGCCGGAGTACCACGTCACCGGCATCCGCGATCAACTTCCCGCACCGCAAGGGCGCTCGCGCGACTACGGGCGCGGCGTGCTGCGTCAGCAGTGGCTCGGCCTCAAGCGCCTGTTCGGCCGGGCATAAAGCTCTCGCGCGGCGGCGCCTGCGTCATTTCTGCACGCTGTGCTAGGCTGTTCGCTCCCTGATTTCCCGATTTCTGCATGAACGACCTGATTCGCTCATTTGGCCGCGCGCTGCTCTCGCAACTGCATCCGCGCATGCTGTTCCTGACGGTGCTGCCTTTCGTCGTGGCCGTGGTGGTCTGGGGCGGAGTGCTGTATTTCGGCTGGGATGCCATGAACGGCATGGCCCGCAACGCCGTGGAAGGCTGGGCCTTCATGGGCTGGATCAAGAGCGGCCTCAACGCCATCGGCATGGCCGGGTTGTGGTCGGCCATTGCGCCGTTGCTGGTGATCACCTTGCTGGTGCCGGTGATTGTCGTGTCGATTCTCGTGCTGGTGAGCGTGGCGTCGGTGCCGGTGGTCATGCGTTTTCTTGATCGCAGCTATCCGCAGCTTGAGCGTCGCAAGGGCGGCACGGTGCTGGGCAGTCTGATGCATGCGCTGCTATGCACGCTGGTGGTCATTCTGGTGGCGATCGTCACGCTGCCGTTGTGGCTGATCCCCCCGTTTTTTGCACTGATTCCCCCATTGCTGTGGGGTTGGCTCACGTACCGTTTGATGACGTACGACGCGCTGGCTGACCACGCAACGGCCGAAGAGCGCCGCGCGATCATGCAGCGCTACCGGCTGCCGCTCCTGGGCATTGGCGTGGCGGTGGGCATGCTGGGCTCGGCGCCAACGCTGCTGTGGGTGTCGTCGGTGGTGACAATTGTGCTGTTCCCGATTATCGCCATCGCCGTCATCTGGCTGTACGTACTGATCTTCATTTTCTCGGCACTGTGGTTCGGCCATTTCTGCTTGCGCGCGCTTACACGCCTTCGCGCTGAAGCGCCGCCTGCGCGCATGGTCGAGGCCAGCGAGATCGAAGTCACTACCATTGAATTGCCTCGCGAATAATCAGAAACCATCGGAACTGACATGGCTTTCGGCATGATCATCATTGGCGACGAGATTCTCTCCGGTCGCCGCGAAGACAAACACCTGCGCAAGCTGATCGAAGTGCTCGGCGAGCGCGGCCTGGCGTTGGAGTGGGCGGAATACGTCGGCGACCAACCCGCGCGCATCACCAGCGTCCTCAAGCGTACCTTCGCCACCGACGACGTGGTGTTCTGCACTGGCGGTATCGGCGCGACGCCCGATGACCACACACGCCAATGCGCAGCTGCTGCGCTGGGCGTGCCGCTGGAGCTGCATCCGGAAGCGCGCGAGCAGATCACGTTGCGCATTTCCGAGTCGGCCAACGGTGACCCGGTCAAGGCGGATGTCTCCACGCCCGAAAACCAGCACCGCTTCAAGATGGGCGAGTTTCCGCAGGGCGCACGCATCATCCCGAACAGCTACAACCGCATCCCCGGTTTCTCGGTGGCGCATCACCATTTCATGCCGGGTTTTCCGGTGATGGCGTGGCCGATGATGGAGTGGGTGCTCGACACTTATTACGCCGATCAATTTCACCGCGCGCCGCGCGAAGAGCGCTCGTTCCTGGTGTTCGGCTTGCCGGAGTCGCGGCTCACACCGCTGATGGAGCGCGTCGAAGCCGAGTTCGATGGCGTGAAGGTCTTCAGCCTGCCCAGCGTGGGCGATGCCGCGCGCGGCGAGCGCTATGCCCGCTCGCACATCGACCTGGGCGTAAAGGGCTCACCGGAGGCTGTGACGCGCGCCTATGCGGTGCTGCGAGAGGGCGCGCTGGCGCTTGGCGGCGAGATCTTCGAGGCGGACGCCCCCGCGACGTCCTGACGTTCAGCAGCGTGCCTCAGGCGCCGTGCCAGGGCAGGCCCCGGAAGCACCAGCCTTCCACGGTCTTGCGATGGCCCTCGGTGTCTTTGGCGCCCTCAAAACCTTCGAGCACATCCATCGCTGCCGCATAGCCCGCCTGCGCGGCCGCCGCCGCTGCATGCTTGGAGCGCGCGGCGCTACGGCATAGGAACAACACCGGCACGTCCTTCGGCACGGCGGCTTCCAGCGCGCTCAGGAAGTTGGCGTTGCGCACGCCGCCTGGATACTGATTCCACTCCACATGCACGAACTGACTTGGGGAGATGTCCGGCGTGCCCACCCAATCGAGTTCGGCACGCGTGCGCACGTCCACGAGTCGCGCTTGCGGGTCGGCGGCCAACAATGCGGCAGCCTCTTGCGGCGACAGTGCGCCGAAGTAAGGCAGCTGATCTGCCTCGCGGCGGGCGGCGGCGGCCTCGAGCAGGGACTCGCGGGTGAGCGTGGTGGCAGTCATGGCGGTTGAGCGTGTGAAATGGGAAACAATCATTTTAGCGCTGCCGTCACATGGGTCGGGCGGAAATCCCCGAAACGGTGCGCGCAGTGTCTATATGCACTGAAACTGTGCTGATGAGGTTTTTGTGCACCTTTCGTGTGCGTTGACTATGCTGCCTGAACAGCCTCGGGCATCTCTACGGGGGATTCGGCGGGGCGCGGTTCGGCCGGACCGCCGGGCGCGCGCACCGTGTCAGACATGGGTTGGCGCGGCACTGCACTGTTTGCGGGAGTGCTTGCCCATTGTCGGCCCGGAATTGGCATAGTTTCTGCTAAGATTCCCGCGGTCTTTTTCGGGGGCGTCCGTTTGTCGGACGACCTTGCTGGAAAGAAGATGTTTCGGAGTGAAAGCGGAGTTGCAGCCGATGCGCAGCGATCCGTCACACAACCGGCTCACAATACTTTGCGTTATTGCGCTACCAGGAGAATGGCATGTCCCAAAGCATTGCAGACGTGATGAAGCTCGTGAAGGAAAACGACGTGAAGTTCGTCGATTTCCGCTTCACAGATACCAAGGGTAAGGAGCAGCACGTCTCGGTCCCCGTTTCGCACTTCGACGAAGACAAGTTCGAAAGCGGTCACGCATTCGACGGCTCGTCGATCGCCGGCTGGAAGGGCATCGAAGCGTCGGACATGCTGCTGGTGCCGGATGCAAACACCGCACACGTCGACCCTTTCTACGAAGAGCCGACCCTGGTTCTGACCTGCGACGTGGTCGAGCCGTCGGACGGCAAGGGCTACGATCGCGACCCGCGCTCGATCGCCAAGCGCGCTGAAGCCTACCTGAAGAGCACCGGCCTGGGCGACACCGCCTACTTCGGTCCGGAACCCGAGTTCTTCATCTTCGACGGCGTGACCTGGAACATCGACATGCAGGGTTGCTTCGTGAAGATCCAGTCCGAAGAAGCTCCGTGGTCGTCGGGCAAGGACTTCGAACACGGCAACTCGGGCCACCGTCCGGGCAAGAAGGGCGGTTACTTCCCGGTTGCCCCGATCGACACGTTCCAAGACATGCGCTCGGAAATGTGCCTGATCCTGGAATCGCTGGGCATTCCGGTTGAAGTGCACCACCACGAAGTGGCAGGCCAAGGCCAGAACGAAATCGGCACGAGGTTCAGCACGCTGGTGCAGCGCGCCGACTGGACCCAACTGCAAAAGTACGTGATCCAGAACGTCGCACACACCTACGGCAAGACCGCCACGTTCATGCCGAAGCCGGTCGTGGGCGACAACGGTTCGGGCATGCACGTGCACCAATCCGTGTGGAAGGACGGCCAGAACCTGTTCGCAGGCAACGGCTATGCTGGCCTGTCGGAATTCGCGCTGTACTACATCGGCGGCATCATCAAGCACGCTCGTGCGCTGAACGCCCTCACCAACCCGGGCACGAACTCGTACAAGCGTCTGGTGCCGGGCTTTGAAGCTCCGGTCAAGCTGGCTTACTCGGCTCGCAACCGTTCGGCTTCGATCCGTATTCCGTACGTTGCGAACCCGAAGGGCCGTCGTATCGAAACGCGCTTCCCGGATCCGCTGATGAACCCGTACCTGGGCTTCTCGGCTCTGTTGATGGCCGGTCTGGATGGCGTGCAGAACAAGATCCACCCGGGCGAAGCCGCCGACAAGAACCTGTACGACCTGCCGCCGGAAGAAGATGCAAAGATCCCGACCGTGTGCTCGAGCCTGGATCAGGCTCTCGAGTACCTGGACAAGGATCGCGAATTCCTGACCCGCGGTGGTGTGTTCTCCAACGCCATGCTGGACGCCTACATCGAACTGAAGATGGAAGAAGTCACGCGCTTCCGCATGACGACGCACCCGCTCGAGTTCGAGATGTACTACTCGCTGTAATCTGCGAGCGCCCCGAGCGATATGTCGGGGCGAAGAGACGGTTGTGAGAGGGGGGGCGGCGCAGGTCGCCCTTCCTTTTTATGAAGCGGAGTTTTGTGGCTAGAATGAGCGTCCGCCGGACTCCGGCGCCCGATCGACGTATCCGCCAGGTTCCATTCATGTTCCGTCCTTCCCCACGCATCGCATCCGGACTGCTTGCCGCCGCCGCGGCGGTGTTTGCCACGCTGTCCGTGCAGGCACCCGCGTACGCTGATGATGTCTATCTGTGCACCGGCCCGAACGGCGTGCCGGAGTACCGCAACAGCGGCAATGTGAAAGGCTGCAAGAAGTTGACGCTGCCAGATGTGGTGACCGTCCCCGGCACGCGCAGCCCGCGCAGTGCAGGAGCGGCACCCGCACCGGCGCAAAACAATGCAGGTGGTGGTTTCCCCCGCGTGGACAACGCCACGCAGAAGGCACGTGACGGCGAGCGCCGCCAGGTGCTGGAGGCCGAGCTGGCAGACGAGGAGCGCAAGCTCCAGGCGTTGAAGGCCGAATACAACAACGGTCAGCCCGAGCGCCAGGGCAACGAACGTAACTATCAGAAGTATCTGGACCGCACCGCGCAGTTGAAGGGCGACATCGAGCGCAGCCAGGCCAATGTCGATTCCATCCGCCGGGAGTTGGGCAATCTCAAGGACTAGATAAACCATGCGTCGACTGATCCGCAAAGCGGCACGCCGCGATGAACAGGAACAGACGACGCCATCCGCGCCGTCAGCCTCCGCCGTCGGGCTGGAGGTCTCTGTAGGCGAGCCCATCGACGGGCCGCCGCCGATTCCGTTTTCCCATGGTGCACCGCCATCGTTCCCCGGGCTCGACGCGGTGCCCAATCCCATTCTGTTCGTCCGCCATCCGGCGCTGACGATCTTCTACGCCAATCCTGCCGCTGAAGCCGCACTGGCCGTGTCCCGCCGCCAGTTGGTCGAGATGTCGCTGTACGAGCTGTTTGCCGATCCGTCGGAGCTGGCCGAGATGATCGCCACCGTGGCAGCTCGCCAGTTCGACGCCAAGCGGCGCGACGTGTCGCTCGACCGGGTGGGCCATGAGCCGCTGCATGCGCATGCCGTCGTGGGCGCGCTCGACTTTGCGCCGGGCTCGGTGCTGCTTGAGCTTCTGCCCAATGAGCAGAAGATCCGCAGCGAGCGTGAAGAGCGTCTGCTCGACCTGACCTCCGCCAACAAAGAACTGATCCGCAACCTTGCGCACGAGATCAAGAACCCGTTGGGCGGCATTCGCGGCGCCGCGCAGTTGCTGGAGTTTGAGCTGCCGGAGCGCTCGCTGCGCGAGTACACGCAGGTGATCATCAAGGAATCCGACCGGTTGCAGACGCTGGTCGACCGCCTGCTGGAACCGCACCGGCATCCACATATCGTGGGCGATGTGAACATCCACGAGGTGCTGGAGCGCGTGCGTTCGGTGGTGCTGGCGGAGTTTCCGCAGGGTTTGCGGATCGTGCGCGACTACGACGCGAGCCTGCCGGAGTTTCGAGGCGACAAGGAGCAGCTCATCCAGGCCGTGCTCAACATCGTCCACAACGCTGCGCATGCGCTGGGCCCTCGCATTGCGCAGGGCGATGGCGAGATCATTCTGCGCACACGCGTCGCACGCAAAGTTACGATTGCAAAACGTCTTTACAAGCTGGCATTGGACTTGCATGTAGTGGACAACGGTCCTGGTATCCCGGACGACATCCGCGAGCGAATCTTCTTCCCGCTGGTGTCCGGAAGGGAGGGGGGAAGTGGGCTGGGCCTGACACTCGCGCAGACGTTCGTGCAGCAGCACGATGGTCTGATCGAATGCGAGAGCAGGCCGGGTCAAACGGATTTCCGCATTCTCGTGCCGCTGCACTGAAGCGTCGCAGCTTCAACAACGCAGCGCGAGACGGCCCAGGCGAGACGAAGTCAAGCAGACGAACCAACACATGAAGCCAATCTGGATAGTCGACGACGATCAATCCATCCGCTGGGTCCTTGAGAAGGCGCTGGCGCGTGAGAGCCTGCTCTCGCGCAGCTTTACCAACGTGCGCGACGCGCTCAATGCGCTCGACGAAGAAACGCCGCAAGTCCTGATCTCAGACGTCCGCATGCCGGGCGGCTCGGGGCTGGATCTGCTGCAGGCCATCAAGGCCAAGCACCCGGGGCTGCCGGTCATCATCATGACCGCGTATTCGGACCTGGACAGCGCTGTGGCGGCGTTCCAGGGCGGCGCGTTTGAATACCTGGCCAAGCCGTTCGACGTGGATCGCGCGGTCGAGCTGATCCGCCGAGCGCTGGAAGAGAGCCTGCGCGAGGAGGAAATCGACGACCGCCTGAGCGACGCGCCTGAGATTCTCGGGCAGGCGCCGGCCATGCAGGACGTGTTCCGCGCGATTGGGCGGTTGTCGCAGTCCAACGTGACGGTGCTGATCACCGGCGAATCCGGCACGGGTAAAGAGCTGGTGGCCCGGGCGCTGCATAAGCACAGCCCGCGTGCGAGCGGTCCCTTTATCGCGCTGAATACGGCGGCGATTCCGAAAGATCTGCTGGAATCCGAACTATTCGGTCACGAGCGTGGCGCCTTCACGGGCGCGCAGACCATGCGCCGCGGGCGCTTCGAGCAAGCCGAGGGCGGCACGCTGTTCCTCGATGAAATCGGCGACATGCCGTTCGATCTGCAGACGCGGTTGCTGCGCGTGCTGTCGGACGGACACTTCTATCGCGTGGGCGGTCACAACCCGCTCAAGGCCAACGTGCGCGTCATTGCGGCCACGCACCAGAATCTTGAAACGCGCGTCAAGGACGGCTTGTTCCGCGAGGACTTGTTTCACCGCCTGAACGTGATCCGTCTGCGCTTGCCGGCGCTGCGCGAACGCCCGGAAGACATCACGCTGCTGGCGCGCCATTTCCTGCAGAAGAGCGCCAAGGAGCTGGGCGTGGAGCCCAAGCGCATGTCGGACGATGCGCTGGCGCATATCGCCACGCTGCCGTTCCCGGGCAACGTGCGGCAACTGGAAAACCTCTGCAACTGGCTGACCGTGATGGCGCCGGCGCAGACCATTGAAAGCAAGGATCTGCCCGCCGATCTGGTGCGGGGCAACGCGCAGATGCTGCCTGCCATGGGCGATGCCCAGGCGCGCCCGGCCTTCATCGGCGAGCCCTCGCATGGTGGCGAACCGTACGGTGTTACGCCGTCGGTCGATGCGTTGCTTTCGACGACTTCAGTGGGCGCATCCATCGCCGCAGGCTGGGAGCGTGCGCTCGCCGGCGAGGCCAAGGCCATGCTCGAAGCGGGCCAACCTGACGTGATGGACGCGCTTACGCGTCGCTTCGAGAAGGCAATTCTGGAGGCTGCGCTTGGTGTCACGCGCGGGCGCCGTGTCGAGGCGGCAACGCGCCTGGGTATCGGCCGAAACACCATCACGCGCAAATTGCAGGAGCTTGGCTTCGACTGACGTGGTGTCAGCAAGGCCAGTCCACCGAATATCGTCGAGCTTGGCGATTGGGATTGGGCGGATTTCCGGTAAGGGAGTCCGCCCTTTTTTTGTGTGCCGCGAATGCGTATCGCGCTTAGTGCAGCTTGTGCTTCAGCTGCGACAGTTCTTCATGTGCGCGCATCACGGCAGATTCCACGGAGTGGTCCACCTTGCCGGTGGCGTTTTGGCAGGCCATCTTCGCGCGGTCGGAGCAGGCTTCGAGCTTGTCGATGGCCTCGACGAAGGTCTGTTGGTCTTCTGCACCTTCCAGGCGCGAGTGGCACTGGCGGGCTTGGTCGTCCAGTTGCTGGATCGATTGCTTCAGCGAGTCAGGCACGTCCTTGTGCGAGGCGCAGGTCCGGGCCAGTTCGGCGATGGTGCTTTCCGCATGTTCAAAACGCTGGCGCAGTTTCTCTGTTTGCATGGAGGGCTCCTGTCGGTTGCGTAAAAAAGGGCGTTGGCACTGCGTGCACCGTTATGAGGCCGTCACATGGTGCAAAGCGGTGCAACGCCCAATTTCGGCGCAAGCGGCGTGCCGGGTGCGGCAAGCGACGCCGCACCTGCGCGTTGTGTTGCGGTGCAAGGATGCCGAGTCAGTCGCGCGGCGCGGGCAGGGCCAGGGAACGCGCTTCCAGGATGCGCTCGGCGATTTCGGCAAAGCCGCCGCCGCCCTCGGCCTCCGTGAGGTAAGTGGGCGGCACGGGCAGCGTATCGATCACGTCCAGCACATTGGCCACACCTACCGAGAGCGGGAAGAACTCGAACATTGCAGCATCGTTGGCGGAGTCACCCACGAACACCCAGCGTTCACGTTCTGCATGCAAGTCGATACCGAATGCACGGCGCGCGAGCGACACGCTGGCGCTCAGCTTGTCGTGCTTGCCGAACCAGCCGTTGACGTGAATCGAACTGACCGTGGCATGCATGCCGTGCGTGCGCATGATGTCGACGATGTGTTGCACGGCGTGTTGCGGTAGCGGCGGGACTTGCTCAGCATGATCGACAGCGAGATCCGCTGCATGCCAGGCCTGATCCGTTGCCAGCGCTGAACCCGGCACGGCACGCCGGATCTCTGCAGCGACTTCACGGATGCGCTCCAGATTGCGCGCGCGCGTTTGCGCGTCGTCTACAAAGTCGGTGGCCAGATGCCCACGCGAATCGACGCGCATGGCAAACGCACCGTTCTCGCCGATCACGGCATCTACGGGCCACAGCCGCGCGATGACTTCGCACCAGGCAATCGAGCGGCCAGTGACCGGCACGACCTTGATGCCGGCACGGTGCAAGCGCTCGAGCGCCGAGTACGTCTGCGCGGGAAGCTTCCCCCTCGTGGTGAGGGTGCCATCCACGTCGGTGAAGACGCCGGTGATATTGCGCAGTGCATCATCCGAGAGCTGATGCAGTGCTAGCGGAACACGCCGCTCGGCGATGACGGGCGTGGTTTCAGGTGAGTCCGGAGCGGCAGGAGTGGTGGGTGGGGCGAGCATGCTGCGGGTGCAAAAGAGAGTGTCTTGAACCCATTTTAACGGCCGTCGCAAGCCAAACCTTGGAGGGATTTCCCGATTTCTTTGTGACAGAAAGCCAAGTAACATCCCGCTGTCATAAAAATGACCGACCGTGCATATACAGTCGGCGCGCCGTGGGCGGAGCGAGGGAGCCCGCCGGGTCGAAACCAGGAGAAATCATGTCGATCAAGAAGATTGCGGGGGCCGCAGCAGTACTGGCCGCGTGTACGTTTGCGCAAGGCGCGTACGCGGTGACGGAAATCCAATGGTGGCATTCGATGGAAGGCGCCTTGAACGACAAGGTGAACGAGATCGCCACCAAGTTCAACGCGAGCCAGTCCGACTACAAGATCGTGCCGGTCTACAAGGGCCAGTACGACGAATCGCTGGCTGCGGGCATCGCGGCGTTTCGCGCCGGCAATGCGCCGGCCATCCTGCAGGTGTTCGAAGTGGGTACCGCGACGATGATGAACGCCAAGGGCGCCATCGTGCCGGTCGCCAAGATCATGAAGGACGCTGGCGAGAAGTTCGATCCGAAGGCCTACGTGCCTGCTGTGGCTGGCTACTACACGTCGAATAAGGGCGAGATGCTGTCGTTCCCGTTCAACAGCTCGACGACGATCATGTATTACAACAAGGACGCCTTCAAGAAGGCCGGCCTTGACCCGAACAAGCCGCCCGCAACGTGGCAGGAAGTGGCCATCGATGCGGCCAAGCTCAAAGCCGCCGGCGTGCCCTGCGGCTACACGACCGACTGGCAATCGTGGGTGCATCTGGAGAGCTTCTCGGCCTGGCACAACGTCTCGTTCGCTACCGAGAACAACGGTTTTGGTGGCGCAAAGGCTCGCTTGAACTTCAACGGCCCGGTGCAGATCAAGCACATCCAGAACCTGCTCGACATGGAGAAGAAGGGCTACTTCACCTATGCCGGCCGCAAGGACGAGCCGAAGGCGAAGTTCATCGCGGGTGAGTGCGCCATGCACACGGGTTCGTCGGCGGCATTGGCGAACATCCGCAAGGGCGTCGGCACCAAGTTCGCCTTCAGCCCGGCGCCTCTGCCGTACGAAGCCGGTGTGCCCGGCGCGCCGCAGAACACCATCATCGGCGGGGCTTCGCTGTGGGTGATGGGCGGTCACAAGGCTGACGAATACAAGGGCGTGGCCAAGTTCTTCACCTTCCTGTCGCGTCCGGATATCCAGTCCGACTGGCACCAGTCGACCGGCTACCTGCCTGTCACGATGGAAGCGTATGAGTTGACCAAGAAGTCCGGTTACTACGACAAGAACCCGGGCGCCGACGTGGCCGTCAAGCAGATGATCGTCAAGACGACCGACAAGTCGCGCGGCATTCGTCTGGGCAACTTCCCGCAGATTCGCCAGGTGATCGACGAAGAGCTGGAAGCCGTCTGGGCCGGCAAGAAGACGCCGAAGGAAGCGCTGGACACGGCTGTGTCACGCGGCAACGAGCTGCTCGCCCGTTTCGAGAAGACCGTCAAGGAATAAGCGCCGATTCGGTGCTCGTCTAAACCGCCGGCCTCGTGCGCTCGCACAGGCCGGCGGTGCGTTTTTGGAATGTCGCATGGAAAAACGCGTCGTTTTTCGGTCGCGCTGGCTGCCGTATGTGCTGGTTGCCCCGCAGATCGTCATCACCCTGGTGTTCTTCTTCTGGCCCGCGGGGCAGGCGCTATATCAGTCGCTGCTGCGCCAGGATGCCTTCGGCATCAACCTCGAATTCGTGGGGCTGGAGAACTTTCGTGATCTCTTCAACGATCCGACCTATCTCGGTTCGTTCCAGACCACGGCGGTATTCGCTATTGGCGTCGCGCTGGTGGGTCTGGGCACCTCGCTGGCGCTGGCGTACTTTGCTGATCGCGCGCTGCGTGGCGCCACGTTCTACAAGACCCTGCTGATCTGGCCGTACGCCATTGCGCCGGCCGTGGCGGGCGTGCTGTGGAGCTTCCTTTTCAACCCCTCGCTGGGCATCGTGTCGTTCGTGATCCGCAAAATGGGCGTGGACTGGAACTTCGTGCTCAACGGCGGGCAGGCGCTGACGCTGGTGGTCATCATCGCGGCGTGGAAGCAGATCAGCTACAACTTCCTCTTCTTCCTGGCGGGGCTGCAGAGCATCCCGAAGTCGCTGATCGAAGCGGCCGCCATTGACGGTGCCGGGCCTTGGAAGCGCTTTTGGTCGATCGTTTTTCCGCTGCTGTCGCCGACCACGTTCTTCCTGATGGTGGTGAACGTCGTGTACGCATTCTTCGACACCTTCGCCATCATCGATTCTGTCACGCAGGGCGGGCCGTTCAAGGCGACGGAGACGCTGGTGTTCAAGGTCTATCAAGACGGCGTGCGCGGTCTCGATATCGGTGGATCGGCGGCCCAGTCGGTGATCCTCATGGCCTTGGTGATCGTGCTGACGATCGTCCAGTTCCGTTACGTTGAACGCAAAGTCCAATACTGAAAGGAGGGCATACGCGCCATGATTGAACGCCGTCCATTCCTGGACTTCCTCACCCACGTCGTGCTGATCCTCGGTGTGATCATCGTCGCGTTTCCGGTGTACGTCGTCTTCGTCGCGTCGTCGTTGACGGCCGAAGACGTGCTGCAGGCACCGATGACGCTGATCCCTGGTCCGCACCTCATCGAAAACTACCGCACGGTGCTCACGTCGGGCATGGGCAACTCGGCCACGCCGGTCGGCACCATGCTCATGAACAGCCTCATCATGGCGCTGGGCATCTCGCTGGGGAAGATCGCGATCTCCATCATCTCGGCGTTTGCGATCGTCTATTTCCGTTTTCCGATGCGCAAGACATTCTTCTGGCTCATCTTCGTCACGCTGATGCTGCCGGTGGAGGTGCGGATTCTGCCCACGTACAAGGTGGTGTCGGATCTCGGCATGCTGAACAGCTACTTCGGCCTGACGATTCCGATCATCGCGTCGGCCACGGCTACCTTCCTGTTCCGGCAGTTCTTCCTGACCATTCCCGATGAGCTGGCGGAAGCCGCGCGCATCGATGGCGCTGGCCCGCTCAAGTTCTTCTGGGACGTGGTCCTGCCGCTCTCGCGCACCAGCATCGCCGCGCTGTTCGTGATCCAGTTCATTTACGGCTGGAACCAGTACCTCTGGCCGCTCCTGATCACGACCGAAAAGAGCATGACGCCCATCGTGCTGGGCGTGACGCAAATGATCTCCCGCTCCGGCGACTCCGCCACCGATTGGAACCTGCTGATGGCCACCGTGATGCTGGCCATGTTGCCGCCCGCGGCAATCGTGATCGGCATGCAGCGGTGGTTCGTGAAGGGCCTCGTCGAAACCGAAAAGTAAAAGAAGCAAGATGGCAAAACTTTCGCTACGCAACGTCCAGAAGCATTACGCCAACCTCCAGGTCGTGCACGGCATCGACATGGAAATCGGCGACGGGGAGTTCATCGTCATCGTCGGGCCCTCGGGCTGCGGCAAGTCCACGCTGCTGCGCATGGTGGCGGGGCTGGAGCCGATCACCGGCGGCGAAGTGTGGATTGGCGACCGCGTCGTCAACGAACTGGAGCCGGCCGAGCGCGATATCGCGATGGTGTTCCAGAACTACGCGCTGTATCCGCACATGAGCGTGTTCGACAACATGGCCTACGGCCTGAAGATCCGAGGCTTGCCCAAGAGCGATATTCAAGCGCGTGTGGAACAGGCTGCGGGCATTCTCGAACTCGGCAAACTGCTCGATCGCAAGCCGCGCCAGCTCTCGGGCGGCCAACGCCAGCGTGTGGCCATGGGCCGAGCGATCGTGCGTGAGCCGGCTGTGTTCCTGTTTGACGAACCGCTCTCCAACCTGGATGCCAAGCTGCGCGTGCAGATGCGCCTGGAGCTGAAGGATCTGCATCGCCGTCTGCGCACGACCAGTCTGTACGTCACGCACGATCAGGTCGAAGCGATGACGTTGGCCGATCGCATGATGGTGCTCAACGGCGGCCGGGTCGAACAGATCGGTACACCGCTTGAGGTGTACTCGCGTCCGGCCAGCACGTTCGTGGCGGGCTTCATCGGCTCGCCGCCGATGAACCTCGTGCCAGTGTCGCGCAATGCCGGTGGCGACACGCAGATCCGGGTGGATGGTGCGAAGGAGGGCGATGTTGCGGCCACGCTCGGCCATCTGCCGATGGGGCTGCACCTGCCCGAACACGCGCTGATGGGATTGCGCCCCGAACACATCGAGTCGTGCTCGGCTGATCAGGCCATCGCCTTCATCGACGTGCGCGTGGTCGAGGCCCTCGGTGCGGATGCGTTCGCGTACGGCACGCTGGCTGGTCATCCAGTCGTGGTCCGCCTAGAGCCGCATGCCAGCGTAAAGGCCGGTGACAAGCTGCCGATCACCGCGTCCGCCGAGCACTTGCACTGGTTCGACCCGCAAACCACCCGCCGCATCGAGGCTCTGGCATGACTGGCGCACACGCCTTGCCGGCATGGCCGTATCCGCGTGCCATCGCACACCGCGGCGCGGGCAAGCTGGCGCCGGAGAACACGCTGGCAGCCTTCCGCCATGGCGCATCGTTCGGCTATCGCATGTTCGAATTCGACGTGAAGCTTTCCGGCGACGGCGCATCGGTCCTGTTGCACGACGCCACGCTGGATCGCACCACGAACGGCGCGGGCCGCCTCGATGCGCTCACGGTGGGTCAGATCGCGCAACTAGACGCCGGCAGTTGGCACAGCGCTGCCTACGCGGGTGAGCCGGTGCCGACGCTGGCAGCCATCGCGCGCTACCTTCGCGCCAACAACTTCCTCGCCAATATCGAGATCAAGCCGGTGCCAGGCGCGGAGTGGCGCACGGGCGCGGCTGTGGCGCTCGACGCCCGCACGCTGTGGGCCGGCGCCGACGTGCCGCCGCTGCTGTCGTCGTTCTCCGAAGAAGCCTTGGCCGCCGCACGCGAAGCTGCGCCGGAATTGCCGCGCGCATTGCTGCTCGACAAGCTCCCCGCCGATTGGCTCGATCGCCTGCGCGCATTGGATTGTGTGGCACTCGACGCCAACCATCGCGAACTCACGCCCGAAATCATTGACGAGGCACACGCCGCAGGCTTTCGCGTCTGCTGCTATACGGTCAACGACCTGGATCGCGCGCATCTGCTCTGGGGCGCGGGACTGGACGGCTTGATCACCGATTGGGTGGACCGTATTTCGCCCGCCTGAATGTGATCAAGGCATGGCTTTGGCGTGACATGACAACGGTCCTTTGTCACGTCAAAGAATCGGAATCTTGCTTATAAACATGCTATGCTTCCGCTCCGTGAAGACTTAGGTCCTTCCCGCACAACTTGTCTGTAAAAGCTGTCTCGGTACCTCTTTTCTGCCTTGCGCGATCCGGTCCGACCAGGTGATTTCAGGCGATTTAGTTTGCGATCCGCTAACCGGTCAAGCCGTGTCGCGGAAGGTTGATGAACCCGCTGAACTCCGGCAGACCCGGAGAAAAGTGAGCGCCCCATGACAGAGCTGTATAAGCAGTACCTGGACACTTCGTACCTGTCCGGCGGTAACGCCGCCTACGTTGAAGATCAGTACGAAGCGTACCTTCAAGATCCCACGTCCGTTAGCGAGGCACTGCGCGCGTACTTCGATGCGCTGCAGAACGTCCCCGCCGTCGACGGTTCCAACGCCCGGGATATCCCCCACGCCCCCATCGTCACTTCGTTCGCTGAGCGCGCCAAGTCCGGCCCGATCAAGACGATTGTCGCGTCTGCCGATTCCGATATGGGTCGCAAGCGCGTGTCGGCTACGCAGCTGATCGCCGCGTACCGCAATGTGGGCCTGCGTTGGGCCGATCTTGATCCGCTCAAGCGTCAGGAGCGCCCGCCGGTGCCGGATCTGGACCCGGCTTTCTACGGTTTCACCGAAGCCGACCAGGACATCATCTTCAATGCCAGCAACACGTATTTCGGCAAGGAATCGATGAGCCTGCGCGAGCTGGTCAACAACCTGCGCGAAACGTACTGCGGCTCGATCGGCGCTGAGTTCATGTACATCAGCGACCAGGCCCAAAAGCGCTGGTGGCAAGAGCGTCTGGAAACCATCCGCTCCAAGCCGACGTTCTCGGCTGAAAAGAAGAAGCACATCCTGGAACGCCTGACAGCCGCTGAAGGCCTCGAGCGCTTCCTGCATACCAAGTACGTCGGTCAGAAGCGTTTCTCGCTGGAAGGCGGCGAGAGCTTCATCGCGGCCATGGACGAACTGATCCAGCATTCCGGCGCCAAGGGCGTGCAGGAAATCGTGATCGGCATGGCCCACCGCGGCCGTCTGAACGTGCTGGTCAACACGCTGGGCAAGATGCCCGCCGACCTGTTCGCCGAATTCGAAGGCAAGCACGTGGACGACCTGCCGGCCGGCGACGTGAAGTACCACAAGGGCTTCTCGAGCGACGTGACCACCCCGGGCGGCCCCGTCCACCTGTCGCTGGCGTTCAACCCGTCGCACCTGGAAATCGTCAACCCGGTCGTGGAAGGCTCGGTCAAGGCGCGTCAGGAGCGCCGCGGCGACAAGCACGGCGCGCAAGTGCTGGCTGTGCAAGTCCACGGTGACGCAGCCTTCGCCGGCCAGGGCGTCGTGATGGAAACGCTGAACCTCGCGCAAACGCGCGGTTACGGCACGGGCGGCACGATCCACATCGTCATCAACAACCAGATCGGTTTCACGACGTCGGACCCGCGCGACTCGCGCTCGACGCTGTACTGTACCGACGTGGTCAAGATGATCGAAGCGCCGGTCCTGCACGTGAACGGCGACGATCCGGAAGCCGTCGTGCTGGCCATGCAACTGGCCGTGGACTACCGTACCGAGTTCCAAAAGGACATCGCGGTCGACATCATCTGCTTCCGTAAGCTCGGCCACAACGAGCAAGACACGCCGGCGATGACGCAGCCGCTGATGTACAAGAAGATCGGCACGCACCCCGGCACGCGCAAGCTCTACGCAGACAGGCTTGTCACGCAGAACACGCTGAAGACTGAAGAGCCGGACACCCTGGTGCAGGAATTCCGTGCTGCCATGGACGCGGGCAAGCACACGGTCGACCCGGTGCTGTCGAACTTCAAGAACAAGTTCGCTGTGGACTGGATGCCGTTCCTGAACCGCAAGTGGACGGATGCCGCCGATACCGCTGTGCCGATGGCCGAACTCAAGCGTCTGGCCGAGCGCATCACCGCCATCCCGGATCACTTCAAGCTGCACCCGCTGGTTGAGAACGTTGTCAACAACCGCGCCAAGATGGGCAAGGGCGAGCTGTCGCTGGACTGGGGCATGGGCGAGCACCTTGCTTTCGCATCGCTGGTGGCGTCTGGCTACCCGGTGCGTATCACCGGTCAGGATGCTGGTCGCGGTACGTTCACGCACCGTCACGCAGTCCTGCACGATCAGAACCGCGAGCGTTGGGACGCCGGCAGCTACATCCCGCTGCAGAATGTGTCGGAGAGCCAAGCTCCCTTTACGGTGATCGACTCCGTGCTGTCGGAAGAGGCCGTGATGGGCTTCGAGTACGGCTATTCGTCGGCTGAGCCGAACACCCTGGTGATCTGGGAAGCCCAGTTCGGTGACTTCGCTAACGGTGCACAGGTGGTGATCGACCAGTTCATCTCGTCGGGCGAAGTGAAGTGGGGTCGTGCCTCGGGTCTGACGCTGATGCTGCCGCACGGCTACGAAGGTCAAGGTCCGGAGCATAGCTCGGCACGCATGGAGCGTTACCTGCAGCTCTGCGCAGACCACAACATGCAAGTGGTGCAGCCGACCACGCCGGCGCAGATCTTCCACCTGCTGCGTCGCCAGATGATCCGGATGTTCCGCAAGCCGCTGATCATCCTGACGCCGAAGTCGCTGCTGCGCAGCAAGGACGCTGTGTCGCCGCTGTCGGATCTGGCCAAGGGCCATTTCGAGACGGTGATCGCCGATACGGCCGAAGATCTGAACGCCGCCAAGGTCAAGCGCATCGTGGCCTGCTCGGGCAAGGTCTACTACGACCTGGTCAACGCTCGTAAGGAACGTGGCCTGACCGACACAGCCATCATCCGTGTGGAGCAGCTCTATCCGTTCCCGCACAAGGCGTTCGCAGCCGAGCTGAAGAAGTATCCGAACCTTGCTGAAGTCGTGTGGTGCCAGGACGAGCCGCAGAACCAGGGCGCTTGGTTCTTCGTGCAGCACTACATCCTGGAGAACATGACCGAAGGTCAGAAGCTGGGCTACGCAGGCCGCCCGGCATCGGCATCGCCGGCCGTGGGCTACTACGCGAAGCACAACGAGCAGCAGAAGGCGCTGATCGATGCCGCGTTTGGCAAGCTCAAGGGCTTCGTGCTGAACAAGTAAGCGACATCTGCACCAGGGCGGCAGCTTCGGCTGTCGCCTTGACGCATCTTCGCTCCCGAATTCCACCGTATATCGAATTGGCGCGGCTCCCGAACAAGAGGAGCACGTGCACATGAATCCAAGGAAGCACCGAAATGGCTATCGTTGAAGTCAAGGTCCCGCAGTTTTCCGAGTCCGTTGAAGAAGGCACGCTGATCTCCTGGAAGAAGAAGCCGGGCGAAGCCGTGGCCCAGGACGAAATCCTGATCGAAGTCGAGACCGACAAGGTCGTGCTGGAAGTGCCGGCCCCGTCGGCTGGCGTGCTGGCTGAAGTGCTGGTGGCGGACGGCGCAACCGTGACGTCGGAGCAGCTGCTGGCCAAGATCGACACCGAAGGCAAGGCAGGCGCCGCCGCTCCGGCTGCTGCTGCACCGGCTCCTGCAGCCGCTGCGCCGGCACCGGCTGCTGCCGCTCCGGCTGCAGCTGCAGCGGGTGGCGTGGCCATGCCGTCGGCTGCCAAGCTGATGGCTGAGAACAATCTGTCGGCTGGCCAAGTGGCCGGCACGGGCCGCGATGGCCGCATCACCAAGGGCGACGTGCTGGGTGCTGTGGCTGGTGGCGCCAAGCCGGCTGCCGCTGCTGCACCGCAAGCCGCACGTCCGGCGCTGCAGCAAGTCGCTGCACCGGTGGACTTCGCCGCCCTGGGCGACCGTCCGGAAGAGCGCGTGCCGATGAGCCGCCTGCGCGCCCGTATCGCCGAGCGCCTGGTGCAGTCGCAATCGACCAACGCGATCCTCACCACCTTCAACGAAGTCAACATGAAGCCGGTGATGGACTTGCGCGCCAAGTTCAAGGACCAGTTCGAAAAGACCCACGGCGTGAAGCTGGGCTTCATGTCGTTCTTCGTGAAGGCAGCTGTCCACGCGCTGAAGAAGTACCCCGTGATCAACGCGTCGGTTGACGGCAACGACATCGTCTACCACGGCTATTTCGACATCGGTATCGCTGTCGGCTCGCCGCGTGGCCTGGTGGTGCCCATCCTGCGCAATGCCGACCAGATGAGCCTGGCCGATATCGAGAAGAAGATTGCCGAGTTCGGCCAGAAGGCCAAGGACGGCAAGCTGACGCTGGACGACCTGACCGGCGGTACGTTCTCGATCTCGAACGGCGGCACGTTCGGCTCGATGCTGTCGACCCCGATCATTAACCCGCCGCAATCGGCCATCCTGGGCGTGCACGCCACCAAGGATCGCGCTGTGGTGGAGAACGGCCAAGTCGTGGTTCGCCCGATGAACTACCTGGCCATGTCCTACGACCACCGAATCATCGACGGCCGCGAAGCTGTGCTGGGCCTGGTGGCGATGAAGGAAGCGCTGGAAGACCCGGCCCGCCTGCTGCTGGACCTGTAAACCTGCCCACGTTCCTACTGCGCGGCCCGATCTTGGCCCTGTGATACTCGCCGTACCCACGTACGGCTGCCGATTTTGGCAAATTCGTCGGACCAACCTCGGCCCGCTCGCTACGGACCGTGAACAGGTTTAAACCGCTTGTTGACGTTCCCGCTTGTGCGGGAGCGACGGACTAAAGGATTTCTCCATGAGCAAAGAATTTGACGTGCTGGTGATCGGCGCCGGCCCTGGCGGTTACATCGCCGCCATCCGCGCTGGCCAGCTGGGCCTGAACGTGGCCTGCTGCGAAGACAACGCCTACGACGACCCGAAGGGCGAGCCGCGCCTGGGCGGCACCTGCCTGAATGTCGGCTGCATTCCCTCGAAGGCGCTGCTGGCGTCGTCGGAAGAGTTCGAGAACGTGAATCACCACCTGGCCGACCACGGCATCACGGTGGATGGCGTCAAGGTCGACGTGGCCAAGATGCTCAAGCGCAAGGACGACATCGTCGGCAAGATGACGAAGGGCATCGAGTTCCTGTTCCGCAAGAACAAGGTGACGTTGCTCAAGGGCCACGGCAAGTTCGTCGGCAAGACGGAGGCGGGCTATCAGGTCGAGATCGCAGGCAAGGCCGGCACGGAAGTCGTGACGGCCAAGCACGTGATCATCGCTACGGGCTCGAAGGCTCGCCATCTGCCGGGCGTGAAGGTCGACAACGTGACCATCGCCGACAACGAAGGCGCACTGAAGTTTGGCGAAGTGCCGAAGAAGCTGGGCGTGATCGGTGCTGGCGTGATCGGCCTCGAGCTCGGTTCGGTGTGGCGCCGTCTGGGTGCCGAAGTGACGATTCTCGAAGCGCTGCCGAGCTTCCTCGGTGCGGCTGACGAATCCGTTGCCAAGGAAGCCAACAAGCTGCTGACCAAGCAGGGCCTGAAGATCAACGTCGGCGTGAAGGTCGGCGAGATCGAATCGTCGGGCAAGGGCGTGAAGGTGAACTACACCGACGCTGCGGGCGCCGCGCAAGTGCTGGAGTGCGACAAGCTGATCGTGTCGATCGGCCGCGTGCCGAACACCGACAACCTGGGCCTGGAAGCGATCGGCCTGGCGGCGGATCAGCGTGGCTTTATCGAGGTGGACGAACACTGCGCGACCAAGCTGCCGAACCTGTGGGCGATCGGCGACGTGGTGCGTGGCCCGATGCTGGCGCACAAGGCAGAAGACGAAGGCGTGGCCGTGGCCGAGCGCATCGTTGGCCAGAAGCCGCACATCGACTACAACTGCATTCCGTGGGTCATCTACACCTACCCGGAAATTGCATGGGTGGGCAAGACCGAACAGCAGCTCAAGGCCGAAGGCCGCGAGACCAAGGCCGGCCAGTTCCCGTTCATTGCTAACGGCCGCGCACTGGGCATGGGCGCATCCGATGGTTTCGTGAAGGTCATCGCCGATGCGAAGACCGATGAAATCCTGGGCGTGCACATCGTGGCAGCCAACGCTTCGGACCTGGTTGCCGAAGCCGTGGTGGCGATGGAGTTCAAGGCTGCAGCTGAAGACATCGGCCGTATCTGCCATCCGCACCCGTCGATGTCGGAAGTGATGCGCGAAGCTGCGCTGGCGGTCGACAAGCGTCAGCTCAATATGTAAATCGCAAGCCACAAGGCAAGTAGGATGCCCGGTGAATCCACAAGATTGCCGGGCATCGGTCCATCTGGGCCCGCAAACGGTGCCCCATGCAGATCAAGCAGATGAACGTCCAGGAAACCTACCTACAGGAATTGAAGGCGCGCGGCTATCGGCCCGACGAAGCGCAACAGCGCGCCGTCGATCGCCTGCAGCGGTGCTACGACGAATGGCTTGCCTACAAGGCCCGTCGTTCGACTGCGCTGCGCAAGATGCTCGTGCGCCCGGATTTGCCCCGTGGCGTCTACATGTGGGGCGGGGTGGGGCGCGGCAAGTCGTTCCTGATGGATGCGTTCTATAGCTGCGTGCCGTTGGTGCGTAAGACGCGCCTGCACTTTCACGAGTTCATGCGCGAAGTGCATCGTCAACTGGAAGAGCTGCGCGGCCGCGCTGATCCGCTGGACGAGCTGGCCCGTCGCATCGCCAAGCGCTACCGCTTGATCTGTTTTGATGAATTCCACGTCAGCGACGTTGCCGACGCGATGATCCTGCACCGCTTGCTCGATCAGTTGTTTGCCAACGGCGTGCAGTTTGTGATGACGTCCAACTATCGGCCCGACTTGCTGTATCCGGACGGCCTGCACCGCGACCGCGTGCTGCCGGCCATTGCGCTGCTGCAGGAGAAGCTCGACGTCCTCAACGTCGACGCGGGCGTTGATTACCGCAAGCGAGCGATGGAGCAGGTGCAGGCGTATTACACGCCGTTGGGTGCCAAGGCCAACTCGGCGTTGCGCGATGCGTTTGCGGCAGTGGCGGAAGCGCCGGACGAATCGCCGGTGCTGCGCATCGAGCACCGTGAGATTCGCGCGGCGCGCAAGGCCGGCGGCGTGGTCTGGTTCGATTTCGCCACGCTGTGCGGTGGCCCGCGCTCACAGAACGATTACCTGGAAATCGCCTCGCGCTTTCACACCGTTATCCTGGCCGATGTGCCGAAGATGACGCCGCGCATGGCGTCCGAGGCACGCCGCTTCACGTGGCTGATCGACGTGTTCTACGACCACAAGGTCAAGCTGCTGATGTCGGCGGAGGTGCCGGCGGACGAGCTGTACACCGAAGGCCAGATGGCCAATGAATTCCAGCGCACCGTGTCGCGTATCGTCGAGATGCAGTCGCGCGAATACCTCGAGGCGCCTCGACGTGAGGTCGACACATCACTGACCTGACTTCTCCCGGTGGCAACCGCCTAGTGTGACGTCGGCGGCGGGTTGCGGTGCGACGGCGGTGCCTGCGAGGGCCGCAGGTTTGCGCCAAAGAAGTCCTGTGGCAGACGCTCGGTCTTGCGGTTGACGTTCCGGAACGCGCCTTCCACCAACATGGGGGCGACGTTGCTCACATCGGTTTGCGAAGCCATGGTCACGTCTTCGGTAAAGCCGCGTTCGCACAGCTCCCGGCCCGACACGGAATCGAGCAACCACGCTTTCATCATGCCTGTCTGCGACGCCTCGCGATAGATCGCGCGGGCGGCGAGCGCTTCGGGCGACAGCGCTTGCGGCAGGAACCCCGCCACCGTTTCCGAAAGGTGATGCACGATCGCACCGGCGGCCAGCCAGTCTTCAAGGGCCGGGCGCAGGCTGCCATCGGCCCAGCGCTCTCCTGACGCTACCACGGCCACGCGGCGGCCCAGCCGCGATGCGGCTTCTGCCACGGCGCGCGCGTTGCGCAGACAACCTGCAAACGTCGGCGTCGATCCGGTGGCGAGCGCGAGCGTTGCACCATTAGGCGAGGGCAGGACCAGGTTGCTGCCGATTGGTAATTCACGCAGCGACGCTGGCGAGAGCGTATACCCCGCCTGGCTGCGGTTGTAGCCCGCCAGCATGGCGCCGGCGCGGCGTGCGAAGGTTTCAGCGCTGGCGTCACGCCATGGGTACGGATAGATGCGTGCCCCGCGCGCCACGGCTACATCCACACAAGTACAGAAGGACAGCACGTCCACCACGATGACGGCGTCGCAATGCGGCGCCAGCGCGGATGCTCCGTGCTCACCCCATTCACAGTGGATGTTGTACAGGCTGAATTCGGTTGCCATGTCGCGCCCTCCTGTTTGCCTGGTGCAGCTATCCAATATAGGCGGCCTATTTTTTTTATGGGAGGGTAGGGGCGGTTGAAGTGCGCTGAGAATCGCATCTCGGGTTGATTCTTATTGCGCCGTGCTTGATGCGCATCAAGGGCGCGCCGGGGGATGCTGGCTAGCATCGTCCCCATAATGACGACGATATTCGCCCCCAACTATCCAACCGCGCCGGTTGACGGCATAGGCTCGCCTATCGGCCCGAGCGGGGCAGGCGCGTCGCACATCACTTGCTATCACTGCGCGTCGCCACTGGAGGGCGACACCGCCGTCCACGCTGAGATCGGCGGCAAGTCCCGGGAATTTTGCTGTGCCGGCTGCCAGGCTGTCGCGCAAACGCTGCACGCCTCCGGCATGGGTCACGTCTATGATGGCCCAATCGCCTTCGCCAAGCCCATCGAAGGTGACCGTCGCACCGAAGCGGAAGCCGTTTGGGCAACCTACGATCTGCCCGTCATGCGTGAGCGCTTCGTACGCACACGCGCTGACGGCGCGGAAGAATTTTCTCTTGCCATCAGCGGCATGCGTTGCGCCGCGTGTGTATGGCTGATCGAGCGCGCGCTCTCGCGAGTGCCAGGCGTGCGCGAAGCCACTGTCAATTACGCCACGGAACGCGCGCGCATCGCCGGAGACGCTGGGGCGATGCGGCTGTCTGCGGTGTTTGCCGCGATTGCCGACGTCGGTTACGAAGCGTGGCCAGACCAGCCATCCGCTCGCCGCACTGCCGAAGCGCGTGAACGCCGCAGCCTGCTGATCCGCTTGGGACTGGCGATGCTCGGGATGATGCAAGTGATGATGTACGCGTGGCCGGTGTATCTGCACGGCAGCGATATCCCCGCGAGCCAGACGCGCCTGATGCAGTGGGCCAGCCTGATGCTGACCGTGCCGGTGGTGTTGATTTCTGCGCGGCCCATTTTCATCAATGCGTGGCGGCAAGTACGGCATGCGCACGTCGGCATGGATGTGCCCGTGGCGCTGGGGGTCGGCGCGGCGTTCATTGCCAGTGTGCTGGCGACCTTGCGCGGTCATGGCGAGACGTACTTCGATTCCGTGACGATGTTCGTCGCTTTCCTGCTGGCGGCGCGCTATCTCGAACTGCGTGCGCGGCAGAGTGCGGCTTCCGGTGCCGAAGCGTTGGTGCATCAGTTGCCGGCTACTTGCCGGCGCTTCAACGCCGAAAGCGGCGTGCTCGAGACCATCCCCGTTGCAGCCTTGCAGCAAGGTGATTGCGTGGAAGTGCGCGCCGGTGAAGTTCTGCCCGCCGACGGCACCATTGAACGCGGCACCACTGAGATCGACGAATCGCTTCTCTCCGGTGAAAGCGTGCCGCGCCCGCGTGACGTGGGCGCGACCGTGCTGGCGGGCAGCTACAACGTGGTCAGCGCCATTCGCGTGCGTGTCAACCGCGTGGGTGCCCAGACGCGCCTTGCCGCCATCGTTGACTTGCTTGAACGCGCCTTGACGGACAAGCCCCGCATGGCTGAACTCGCCGATCGTGTGGCCGGGCGCTTTGTGGCAATGCTGCTCGGCTGGGCGCTGCTGACGGCGATCGCGTGGTGGTGGATCGATCCGACACGCATGTTTGCCGTCACCGTGGCGGTGCTGGTGGTGAGTTGCCCCTGCGCGTTGTCGCTGGCTACGCCGTCTGCGCTGGCCGCGGCGAGTGGTGCCCTGGCACGGCGCGGTGTGCTGGTCACGCGCGGCCACGCCATCGAGAGCTTGGCAGCCGTGACGGACGTGCTGCTCGACAAGACCGGTACGCTCACCGAGGGGCGTCTGCGCTTGCTGAGCATCGAGACCTTCGCCGATGTGGATGCCGAGCACTGCCTCGCACTGGCATGCGCGATGGAGCAATCCGAGAATCATCCGATTGCCCAGTCGTTGCGCGCCGCCACCTCCGCTGAAATGTCGTTGCCAACGTTGGGGCGCGTGACCAACGTGCCAGGGCAGGGCGTGTATGCCGTGGCTGATAACCAATTGGTGCGTCTTGGCACGCAGTCGTTCGCGGTCGCGCACTACGCAGATCAGCCGGTTGCTTCCATTCGTTACGGCACGGAAGCGCCGATGGAGGAGGTGCCGCCAGCGGCCGCATGCACGTCGGTGTGGCTCGGCCGTGATGGCCAACCGCTCGCGCGCTTCACGCTGGCCGATACGCCACGCGCCGATGCGCCTGCATGCCTGAGTGCGTTGCGCGCACAAGGATTGCGCTTGCATCTCGTTTCCGGCGATGCGCCTGAGACCGTGCACTGGTGGGCCAACCGCCTTGGCATCGACCGCGCCGTGGGCGGCGCCAGCCCCGAAGACAAACGTGCCTACGTGCGCAAGCTGCAGGCAGACGGCGCCCGCGTGTTGGCCGTCGGCGACGGCATCAACGATGCGCCGTTGCTCGCGCAGGCGCAGGTCTCCATTGCCATTGGGTCGGGTGCGCCGCTGGCCCAGGCCGGCGCGGATGCCATCCTCACCGAGCCTCGCCTGTTTGCCATTAGCGAGGCCGTGTCGATTGGCCGTCGCACGTTGCGCGTGGTGCGCCAGAACCTCGGCTGGGCTTTCGCCTACAACGCGATCAGCATTCCGCTCGCCACGCTGGGGTGGTTGTCGCCGCTGGTGGCGGGCATCGGCATGTCGGTGTCGTCGTTGCTGGTGGCGCTCAATGCGTGGCGTTTGTCGCGCGCCGCTTAAGGAGCCGAAATGGAAACGCTATTCCTGCTGATTCCGCTGTCGCTGATGTTGGTGGTGGCGATTGTCGGGGTGCTGTGGTGGGCCGTCGGCTCGGGCCAGTACGACGATCTCAAGGCGCCTGCTGAATCGATTCTGCTGGACCCTGATACCCCGGCGCGTGACGCAATGTCGCGGGACGGAACTACTTGACCACGTTGGCTGGGGTGCCTTGACGCACATCAAGACTCGAATGTCGCCCCATTCTTAACATGACCCTATCAAACCAACACTCTCGGGGAGCAAGCATGCAATCGTCCAGCGCGTTGCAGCCCACCCAGACCTTCAATTACCGCGTTGTTCGCCAGTTCTCGATCATGACGATCGTCTGGGGCATCGTCGGTATGGCGGTCGGTGCGCTGATCGCGGCCCAGTTGATCTGGCCGCAACTGAATTTCGGGGTGCCTTGGCTGACCTATGGTCGGCTGCGTCCTCTGCACACGAATGCCGTCATCTTTGCGTTTGGCGGCAGCGCTCTGTTTGCGACGTCTTACTACATCGTGCAGCGTACCTGCCAGGTGCGCCTGCTTTCCGACAAGCTCGCCGCCTTCACGTTCTGGGGCTGGCAGGCAGTGATCGTGGCAGCCGCCATCACCCTGCCGCTGGGCTACACAAGCTCGAAGGAATACGCCGAACTCGAATGGCCGATCGACATCCTGATCACCGTGGTGTGGGTGGCCTACGCGATCGTGTTCTTTGGCACAATCGTCAAGCGCAAGACCCGGCACATCTACGTGGCCAACTGGTTCTTCGGCGCCTACATCATCACGATTGCGCTGCTGCACATCGTCAACAACGCTGAGTTGCCGGTGTCGATGTGGAAGTCGTACTCGGCTTATGCCGGCGTGCAGGATGCGATGGTGCAATGGTGGTACGGCCACAACGCAGTGGGCTTCTTCCTGACCACCAGCTTCCTGGGCATGATGTATTACTTCGTGCCCAAGCAGGCCGAGCGTCCGATCTATTCGTATCGCCTCTCGATCGTCCACTTCTGGGCGCTGAATTTCACCTACATGTGGGCGGGTCCGCACCACCTCCAGTACACGTCGCTGCCCGACTGGGCGCAGTCGCTGGGCATGGTGTTCTCGCTCATTCTGCTGGCCCCATCGTGGGGCGGCATGATCAACGGGATCATGACCCTCTCGGGTGCCTGGCACAAACTGCGCACCGATCCGATCCTGAAGTTCCTCGTGGTGGCACTGTCGTTCTACGGCATGGCGACGTTCGAGGGCTCGATGATGTCCATCAAGACCGTGAATGCGCTGTCGCACTACACCGACTGGACGATCGGCCACGTGCACTCCGGCGCCCTGGGCTGGGTGGCAATGATCACTATCGGCTCGATGTACTACATGATCCCGCGCCTCTTCGGCCAGCAGAAGATGTACAGCACGCGCCTGATCGAGGTCCACTTCTGGGTGGCGACCATCGGCGTGGTGCTCTACATCGCTGCCATGTGGGTAGCCGGCGTGATGCAGGGCCTGATGTGGCGCGCCACCGAGGCTGACGGCACGCTGACCTACAGCTTTGTCGAAGCGGTGAAGGCAACGTACCCGTTCTACCTGATTCGTTTGGCTGGCGGCCTGTGCTTCCTGGGCGGCATGCTGCTGATGGCATTCAACGTGTTCAAGACCATCCAGGGCAGCAAGGCAATCGATGCACCGATTCCTCAATCGGCCCAGACCCCGATGGTCGCGGCTCAGTGAGGAGGGGAACATGAGCAATCAATCCAACAAGTTTTTCTCGCACGAGACGCTGGAAAAGAACATCGGCTTGCTGATCGTGATGACGCTCGTCGTCGTCAGCATTGCCGGCCTGGTGCAGATCTTGCCGCTGTTCTTCCAGCATTCGACCACTGAACCGGTCAAGGGCATCGCCCCGTATTCGCCGCTGCGGCTGGCGGGGCGCGATATCTACATCCGCGAAGGCTGCGTTGGCTGCCACTCTCAGCAAGTGCGTACGCTTCGCGCTGAGACCGAACGCTACGGCCACTATTCGCTGGCTGGCGAGTCGGTGTTCGATCACCCGTTCCTGTGGGGTTCCAAGCGCACGGGCCCGGATCTGGCGCGCGTTGGGCAGCGCTATTCGGACGACTGGCATCGCATCCACCTGCGTGATCCGCGTGAAGTGGTGCCTGAGTCGAACATGCCGTCATATGCGTGGCTCTCGAAGACGCCGCTGGACAACAGTGACATCGAAAAGAAGATGCATGTCCTGCGTCAGCTGGGTGTTCCGTACACGGATGCCCAGATTGCCGGGGCACGCGAGCAACTCGCAGGCAAAACGGAAGAAGACGCCGTGGTCGCCTATCTGCAAGGCCTTGGCGTGGAGCTGCGTAACGTCCGGGACGTGGCTGTCGCTCCGGCTGCTGCGCCTGCCACCGTTGCAGCCAAGGAGTAAGCCATGGCCATGCTGAGTGCAATTGCGACTGCCGTCTTCCTCGTGTTGTTCGTCTGCATTACCTGGTGGGCATTCTCCGCGCATCGCCGCGCTGCGAATGCGGAATCGGCCATGCTGCCGTTCCTGCTGCCCGATGAGGCCGAGGTCGCCGGTGCGCGCGCAGACGCGTCGCGCCCGCATCAATAAGGACACAGAATCATGAGCGACTTCATTTCGGAGTTCTGGGGGTATTACATCGCAGCGATCGCCTTGGTTGGCATCGTGTGGTGTGTCTGGTTGCTGTTTTCGCAGAGGCGCATTCAGATTGCGCCCGGTCATAGCGCGGGCGAGGACACCGGCCATGTATGGGACGGCGACCTGCGCGAACTGAACAACCCGCTGCCACGCTGGTGGATGTGGATGTTCCTGCTGTCGTGCATCTTTGCGTTGGGGTACCTGATCCTCTACCCGGGGTTGGGTTCATACGGCGGCGCCCTCGGTTTCTCGACACGGGGCGAATTGGCCGCGCAGCGCGCTGCAGCCGATGCACAGGTCCGTCCGGTCTATGAGCGTTATGCCAGCATGGACATCAAGCAGATCGCCGCCGACCCGCAGGCCCATGAGATCGGCCAGCGCCTGTTCCTGAACAACTGCGCGCAGTGCCACGGCTCCGACGCCGGCGGCTCGAAGGGCTTCCCGAACCTGACCGACAGCGACTGGCTGTACGGCGGCGAGCCCGAGACGATCCTGACCACCATCACCAAGGGGCGTCACGGTGTCATGCCATCGCTGGCTGCTGTGGTGGATGGCAACCAGGCTGTCAACGTGGCCAACTACGTGCGCTCGCTGTCGGGCTTGTCTTACGACCCGATCAAGGCAGCGCGTGGTGAACCGACGTTCAAGTCGGTCTGCGCGGCCTGCCACACGGCAAGCGGCAAGGGCAATCAGACACTTGGCGCACCTAACCTGACCGACCGCGTCTGGCTGTACGGCAGTTCGGAAGCAACCATCGTCGAGACCATTCTCAAGGGTCGTGACAACACGATGCCGGCGCACGAGAACCTGCTCTCGCCGGAGAAGATCCGCATGCTGGCGGCCTATGTATGGGGTCTGTCGAATAGCAATACGAGTCACGCGCAATGAGCGACAAAGAACCAGCCTGGCGCCCGATGACGCCCGCCACTGCGGCGGCGGGCGCCGAAGACGCACCCACCGAGCAGATGCTCTATGAGGTCCGGCGCAAGATTTATCCACGCGCCGTGACCGGCGCCTTTGCGCGTTGGCGCGTCTGGCTGGTGCTGGCCACGCAAGCCATCTTTTATGGCTTGCCGTGGTTCCAGTGGAACGGTCGCCAAGCAGTGCTATTCGACTTGGGCGCACGCAAGTTCTACCTCTTTGGCCTCGTGTTGTGGCCGCAGGATGTCATCTATCTGACGTTGCTGCTGGTGCTGTCGGCGCTGGCGCTGTTTCTATTTACGGCGGTGGCGGGGCGGCTCTTTTGCGGCTATGCCTGTCCGCAGACGGTCTACACCGAGATTTTCATGTGGATCGAGCGGCACATCGAAGGAGATCGCTTCGCGCGCATCCGCCTCGACGGTGAGCGTTGGAGCCTGCGAAAATTCCGCCTGAAGGCCGCAAAACATTCGGCTTGGATCCTCATCGCGCTGTGGACGGGCTTCACCTTCGTGGGCTTCTTCACGCCAATCCGCGATCTGGGCATGGAGACCTGGACGCTGTCGCTCGGTCCTTGGCAGACATTCTGGATGCTGTTCTACGCATTTGCGACGTGGGGCAACGCCGGTTTCATGCGCGAGCAAGTCTGTCGGTACATGTGTCCCTACGCTCGTTTCCAGAGCGTGATGGTCGATCCCGATACCTATGTTGTGACTTACGACACCCAGCGCGGCGAGCCGCGCGGCAGCCGTTCGCGCAACGCCGATTTCGAAGCTCAGGGTCTGGGTGCTTGCGTCGACTGCAGCATCTGCGTGCAGGTGTGCCCGACCGGCATCGACATCCGTCAAGGGCTGCAATACGAATGCATCGGTTGCGGTGCTTGCATTGACGCCTGTGACCAGGTCATGGACAAGATGCGCTACCCGCGCGGTCTGATTCGCTACACGTCAGAACGCGCGATGCTTGATCGGCTCAGCCCGAAGGAAGCCCGGCGACATCTGCTGCGTCCGCGTGTGCTGATCTATACCGGGATCATGCTGGTGCTCTTCACCGGGTTCATCGTGGCGTTGGCCATGCGGCAGCCACTCAAGGTTGACGTCATTCGTGATCGTGGTGCACTGGCGCGTGAAGTGGATGGCGGCAAGATCGAGAACGTTTATCGCCTGCAACTGATGAACGCCTCCGAGCACCCCATGCGCGTGACCATCACCGCAGAGGGCATGCCGGAACTGGACGTGGAAGGCGGTCGCGGCGAGTCGACCACATTGGAACTGCCGCCGGCGGCTAACCGACTGCTGCCAGTGCGCGTACGCCGGCCGGCCGACGATGCCGCCCCCGGCTCGCACAAAATCCGTTTCGTCATCCATGCAGACAGCGGTAGCGACAGCCTCGTACTGCGCGAACCGTCGAGCTTCATCGTGCCGCGCTGATGCGGCATCCCCAACAGGAGGCAACGATGCACGCAACGCAATCTTCCGCACAGGCCCGTCCTTGGTGGCGCGAGCCCTGGCCGTGGCTGCTGATGGCAGGGCCGTTCGTCGCCATGGTCGGCTGCGGCGTCACAATCTGGCTGGCGGTGTCGCATCCCGACGCTGTTATTCATGACAACGTCGTGCGGCGCGGTTTGGTCGTTGAAAAGACGGTCCTCACGCCGGCGCATGCCATTCACACGGAGGCCCGATGAAGCGTCGATTGCTGATGTGGATTCTGTGGCCGGCATTTCTGTCGGCCGCGCTGGCTGAGCTGGTGGTCTTCGCGGTGGTCGACCCCGCAGACCTGCGTTTTTTCGGCGAGCAGATCACGGTGTCGGCCCAAGCGGTCTACACCGTGTCGTTCTTTGTGTTCTGGTTGTTGTGCGGATTGTCGAGCGCGCTGACGCTCTATGTGTCACCGGGCATTGGCAAGCTGGAAGCGCATGAACACCCGCTCGTCTGAGCGGGCGCCATGGAGGGCAGCTTAGGCCGCCTGACCGCTCATGACCTGGCGCAGGCCGGCCAGGTCGATCAGCTTGACGTGGCGTTGGCGGATCTGGATGAGACCCGCTTCGGCAAAGCGCGAGAACAGGCGGCTGACCGTTTCGAGCTTCAGGCCAAGATAGCTGCCGAGTTCTTCGCGGCTCATCCGCAGGACAAACTCGGTCGACGAATATCCACGCTGGGCCGAACGCTTCGAGAGGTTTAGTAGGAACGCTGCGAGACGCTCCTCCGCACGCATGGAGCCCAGCGTGAGCAGCATCAGATGATCCTGCGAAATCTCCTTGCTCATGATGCGCAGGAACTGATGCTGCAGCGAAGGCAGCCGGCGCGAAAGGTGCTGCAACTCGTCGTAGCGCACCACGCAGACTTCGGTATCTTCGAGCGCGGTGGCGTCCGACACGTGGCGCATGTCGCCAATGCCATCGAGCCCGACGATTTCACCCGGCAGGTGGAACCCCGTGATCTGGTGTCGACCGTCTTCAAGCGTCAGATGGGTTTTGAGCGTGCCGAAACGAATGCCATAAACCGCTTCCAGCGGCTCGCCCAAGGAATAGAGCGATTGCCCCTTCTTAATGCGGATGCGCTCGCTGACCAAATCGTCCATCTTGCGCACGTCGTCCGAGTTCATTCCCACCGGCAGGCAGATTTGCCCTAGTACGCAGGTGGAGCAACGCGAGGCTTGATCGGTAAGTGCGATTCGAGTGAGCACGGGTGGGGGCGACTGAATTTCGGGAAAGTGAAATGAGTAATTCTTGTGATGCTGCTGCAGCTTATTATAACGGCGACCTTCTTGTCCTCGGACATTTCCGATGCGGCAAAACGCGTCGATTACGCTTAGTTCGCAACAGTAAAACGAAAACCTTGGTCCATATCAAGAGAGCGTCAGAAAGATGAGTGCCGCAGCGCTTCTGAGCGTTTTCCTGATTGCATTGCTCGGTGGTGTGCATTGTCTGGCGATGTGCAGCGGTATCGCACTCGCGGCCGAACGTGGAGCTGTGGCGGTGCGGATCGTGTCCCGTCGCCGGCTATGGTTTGAGCAGGTCGTCATGCATGCCGGCCGGCTGACCACCTATGCGTTGCTGGGCGCAATCATGGGTGCGATGGGCGCGACTGTCTGGCGCCAGCAATGGCTGCCGATTCAACGCGGCTTGTTTGCCTTCGCTAGCGCATTGCTGGTCGCCTACGGGGTTTTGCTGCTTGTTCGTTCCGCTGGGGATGCGTGGCGCAGTGTGTGGCTTGAGCGCTTGCTTGGCCGCGTGGCAGGTGGCCTGTCTCGAGGGGCCGCCACGCTGGGAAGTAGGCTGCAACGTCAGTCGCCGTTACTACGCCGCTATCTCACTGGCATGGCCTGGGGGCTGGTGCCGTGTGGCATGGTCTACGGCGCATTGGCTGTGGCGTTGTTGGCGGGCAACGCCGCCTCCGGGGCCGTGGTCATGCTCGCTTTTGGTGCCGGTACGCTGCCCAACCTGCTGATGATGTCTGGTCTGGCTGGGTGGCTGCGCGGGCTGTCGCGCCAGCGATGGGCGCGGGGCGCGGCCGGCATCGCCATCGCCGGGTTTGGGGTCTGGGGGCTGGTTCACGCAATCTGGTTGCCAGAGATGCTTAACGCACACGGATTCTGTCTAGTGCTGTAGGTGTTTAAGGCGCGCGGAAATTGCCATCCGGCCTGGGATGGGTGGCTAGGGCATCTTCCCGGTTGCGGCGTTGCTGGAAATTGCCCTACAATCGACAACAATTCGATTCGCCACCCGCGCAAATCAACAATCCCAAGCGCGGCGCCAAGCGATGCCATCCAGCGGTAGAGTCACCCTGGACAGTCGATTCGGGCAGGCTGCCGTTCTTCTTGGTAGTCGTCCGGTGCAGTATCCGTTCCCATGGCGGCGGAAGAAATTGCCCTTGTGGTGCCTGACCGGCACCGGATCAACTCGCTCCTCCGGCCCTACTTTACGGGCACAACCACTGCGTTTTGGTGCAGAGTCCAATTGAATTAATTGGCCTTCGCGTGCCGGGCCCGGGCGGGCAACAGCATTCAGAAATGCCGCGTGCTTCGCGGCGGGACGACAAACCTCAAGCGTGACGGCGACTGGCCGCGCGCGAGCAATGACGAGCCGCTCAACCCGATGAATACCCAAGAGGCGAAGATCGTCCTCGAAACCGCGCTGATCTGCGCGCAGGACCCGTTGCGAGTCAATGACTTGCGCAAGCTGTTCGACGAAGATGTTTCCGCAGACACCATCCGTGTGCTGCTCGAAGAGCTGCGCCAGGACTGGTTGAATCGCGGTGTCGAACTGGTCGCGCTGGCCTCGGGCTGGCGCCTGCAGAGCCGCCCGGAAATGCGCGTGTATCTCGATCGCCTGCATCCGGAAAAGCCGCCAAAGTATTCGCGCGCCGTGATGGAAACGCTGGCGATCATCGCTTATCGCCAGCCGGTCACCCGCGGTGATATCGAAGACATTCGCGGTGTGACGGTCAACACGCAGGTCATCAAGCAGATTGAAGACCGCGGCTGGATCGAGGTCATCGGTCATCGCGACGTGCCAGGCCGCCCTGCGCTGTATGCGACGACCAAGCAGTTTCTCGACGACCTTGGCTTGCGTTCGCTGGACGAACTGCCGCCGCTTGAAGATGCCCGCGCCCAGGCGCAGGCGAGCCTGCTGGAGCAGGGCGCCATCGAATTCGAGGGCGGTGCAATTGCGGTGGAAGAGCTGACGGCGATGGTCAACGACGCGCCGGAAGGTGCTGAGAGCGTAGCGGCTTCGGTGGAGGACTCTGCCGGATCGCCCGTTGCCGAGGCTTCCGTCGAGGCAATTGCTGAAACGCCAGCGCAGCCCGTTGAGGTTGCGGCGGGTGGCGAGCCAGCGCTGGAAACCGAGTCGCAAACAGTGAATGCGATCGAGGTTGCAACTGAAGACGAGTACAAAACACCGATCGAGCCGCCTGCGGCTCCCGCCAATGAACATTCGTGACGCCATGCCCGCCGCACAGTCGGTGCATGGTCTGAACCCCTAGATTTTTTGAAGACGTTGTGAGCACCCAGTCAGACTCCATGGATACACGTATGCCGGCCGACGCCGACGCTCAGCCGCCGCGACAAGACGGCGGTGATGGGACTGAGGCCGCGCCTCGTCGCAAGGGATTGCGCCGAGGCTTGCGCAACCTTGTGGCTTCGCGCCGCCAGCAGCAGGACGGCCGCCCTGAGGGGGAAGCTGCTGAGGCGGGTAGTGCGGACGCCGGCCAGCCTGCGCAACCGCGCAAGAGCCGCGCGCCACGGGCACGCAAGCCGAAAGAAGCGGCTGGTGAGCCGGCGACCGTTGCCGCAGAAGGTGCTGCTCCGGCAGAACAGGCGCCAGCAGAAAGCCAGGGGGAGCGACGTGGTCCGCGCGGCCGTTTCGGCAAGAACCGTCGCCGTCAAGGCGAAGGCCAACCGGCGGAACGCGCCGAGCGCAGCGAACGTACGGAAGGCGCTGGCGGCAAGAATGCCGGCGGTCGTGGCAAGCAGCCGAACCACAATGGCAAACCGCAGGGCAAGGCTGGCGGCCAGACCCAGAATCGAGGGGGCAAGGGGCTGAAGAGCGGCAAGGGCTCCGAAGACGTCTTCCAATACGTGATTTCCGGCGCGTACGATTCGGAGGTTGACGCTGGAGGTGCATCGCAGCCCCCCAAGGTGCGCGAACTGACCTCCGACGACGACGCTCCCAAGCTGCACAAAATCTTGGCTGATGCCGGGCTTGGCTCGCGCCGCGACATGGAAGACCTGATCCTGCAAGGTCGCGTCTCCGTGAACGGCCTGCCGGCCCACATCGGCCAACGCATTCTCGCGACCGATCAGGTGCGCGTGAATGGCAAGCTGATCCAACGCAAGCTGCCGAACAAGCCGCCGCGCGTGCTGCTGTATCACAAGCCGGCCGGTGAAATCGTGAGCCAGTCCGATCCGGAAGGCCGGCCGACCGTGTTCGACGCGTTGCCACGCATGAAGACGGGCAAGTGGGTTGCAGTCGGCCGCCTCGACTTCAATACCGAGGGCCTGCTGATTTTCACGACCTCCGGCGATATCGCCAACCGGTTCATGCACCCGCGCTATGGCGTTGAGCGTGAATACGCGGTGCGTACGCTGGGTGAGCTGGCCGAAACTGACCGTCAGAAGCTCTTGCACGGCATCCCGCTTCAGGACGGCGAAGCCAACTTCCTGCGCTGCGTCGATGGCGGCGGCGAAGGTGTCAACCACTGGTACCACGTCGCCCTGACCGAGGGGCGTAACCGCGAAGTGCGGCGCATGTTCGAGGCGGTCAACCTGACCGTGTCGCGCCTGATCCGTACGCGCTATGGCAGCTTCGTATTGCCACGCGGGCTTAAGCGCGGGCGCTGGCAGGAAGTGTCGGCCGACGATGTGCGTACGCTGATGGGTACGCTGGGCATGAAGGTGCCGACGGCCAGTTCTGGCGGTGGGCAAGACCGCCAGGGCAATCGTCGCCGTGGGCCCGCGCCGGTGTTGATGGGGCCGATGTCGTCCGGTTTTGCGGGGGAAGCCAACTTCCAGTCGCGCGGTATGGGCGTTGAGAACGGTAATCGCGCGCAACCCGCGCAGCGCCGTCCGTCGAGCCCGCGTCAGCCCGATCCGATGCAAACGTCCATGGGCTACATCAATGTGGGTGGTCCCACCACGCTGACAGCGCGCACCCGTATGGGTGAGCGCCCGAATGGCCGCGGCGGCGCGGCCGGCGGCGGTGGTATGCGTGATGGCAATCGCGCGCCCGGCAGCAAGCGCCCCGGAAAGAGTGGTGGTGGTGTCCCGAGTGGCAATAAGGCGCCGCGCGGTGGTAGCAAACGCGGCGGTAAGCGTTAAAAATGCGGGCGTTGTGTGCGGCGTTCGTCGCAACGCCCCATTTTGTGGCGGCTTCTAGGCAATTTTTGCGTTTTGCCTCGAAACGTATTACAATGAGAGTCTAATCAAAAGTCATCCTGCAGAAGATGGGCGAATGATATGGGCGTTGCGCCCATTTTTTTTTGCTTCCGCAGGTTGGTCATACCGGGAAATTCTTCAGGAAAAACGTGCATTTGACTGATCTGATTGAGAAAACCCTCACCGCCATGGGTTACGAGCTGGTGGAAGTGGAGCGCGCGCCCGCCGGGCTGCTGCGCGTGTATATCGATCAGGCAGAGAACGGCATCGTCATTGAAGATTGCGAAAAAGTGAGCCATCAGCTCACGCGCGTGTTCGAAGTTGAAAACGTCAACTACGAACGGTTGGAAGTGTCGTCGCCCGGGCTGGACCGCCCGCTGCGCACGCTGGCCGACTTCACGCGCTTCGCCGGCCTTGAGGTCAAGGTGACGTTGCGCCTGCCGGTGGGCGGGCAAAAGAATTTCACGGGAATCATTCAGGCTCCGACGGGCGAGCCAGGCCAGGAACGAATCGGCCTTGAGTTTGAGGGCAAGGAAGGCCCCGCGCTGCTGGAATTCACGCTGTCGGAACTCGACCGCGCCCGGCTGGTGCCTGTGCTGGACTTCAAAGGAAATCGAAACAAAGGGAACAAGCAATGAGCCGCGAAGTTCTGTTGCTCGTCGATGCGCTTGCGCGCGAAAAAAACGTCGACAAGGATGTGGTGTTCGGGGCGTTGGAGGCCGCATTGGCTTCCGCGACCAAGAAGCGCTTTGAAGAAGACGTGGATGTGCGCGTGGCGATCGACCGTGAGTCGGGCGAACACGAAACCTTCCGTCGCTGGCTCGTCGTTCCCGACGATGCAGGCCTGCAGGAACCGGACAAGCAGATTTTGCTGTTCGAAGCCAAGGAGCAAAATCCTGACCTCGATGTCGACGACTTCGTCGAAGAGCAGATCGAGTCGGTCGAGTTCGGCCGCATTGGCGCGCAGGCGGCCAAGCAGGTGATCCTGCAACGCATTCGCGATGCCGAGCGGGAGCAGATCCTGAACGATTACCTGGATCGTGGCGAGAAGGTCATGACCGGCACGATCAAGCGCGCCGACAAGAAGGGCCTGATCGTTGAAACCGGCCGCGTCGAGGCGCTGCTGGCCCGCGACCAGATGATCCCGAAGGAAAATTTGCGCACGGGCGACCGCGTCCGCGCGTACATCTTGAATGTCGACCGCACCGCACGCGGCCCGCAGATCGAGCTTTCGCGCACCTGCCCAGAGTTCCTGATCAAGCTCTTCGAAAACGAAGTGCCGGAAATGGAACAGGGCCTGTTGGAGATCAAGGCCGCCGCGCGCGATCCTGGCGTGCGTGCGAAAATCGCGGTCGTTGCGCACGACAAGCGTATTGACCCGATTGGCACCTGCGTTGGCGTGCGCGGCACCCGCGTGACGGCTGTGCGTAACGAAGTTGGCGGCGAGGCTGTGGACATCGTGCTGTGGTCGGAAGACCCGGCGCAGTTTGTGATCGGTGCGCTGGCGCCGGCGCAAGTGCAGTCCATCGTCGTGGACGAGGAAAAGCACAGCATGGACGTGGTGGTCGACGAGGAAAACCTCGCCGTGGCCATCGGCCGTAGCGGCCAGAATGTTCGCTTGGCGTCGGAGTTGACCGGCTGGCAGATCAACATCATGACGCCGGCAGAGTCTGCGCAGAAGCAGGCAGAAGAAAGCTCAGTCGTTCGCCAGTTGTTCATGGCGAAGCTGGACGTGGACGAAGAGGTTGCAGACATCCTGATCGAAGAGGGCTTCAGCTCGCTCGAGGAAGTGGCTTACGTGCCGCTGCAGGAAATGATGGAAATCGAAGCGTTCGACGAAGACACCGTCAACGAGCTGCGCAACCGCGCTCGGGACGTGCTGTTGACGATGGAGCTGGCGAAGGAAGAAAAGGTCGAGAAGGTATCGCAAGACCTGCGCGACCTCGAGGGGCTGACCCCGGAGCTGATCGGCAAGCTGGCCGAGGGGAACATCCAGACGCGTGACGACTTGGCCGAGCTGGCCGTGGACGAATTGGTCGAGATGACCGGCGTCGACGAAGAACAAGCCAAGGCGCTGATCATGAAGGCGCGTGAACACTGGTTTTCGTGAGTCGCATAAGCGTTGATCGTTTATCGCAATTCTCACTGAAACCAAGCATCGAAAGGGTTTGAATGGCAAGCACAACAGTTGCCCAACTCGCTGGCGAATTGAACCGTAGCGCATCAGCGCTCCTGGAACAATTGCAAGCCGCGGGCGTGCAAAAGGCGACGCCGGAAGACGTCATCACCGAATCGGACAAGACCCGACTGCTCGACTATCTCAAGCGAGCACACGGCAGCGCCGAGGATGGCGCGCGCAAGAAGATCACGATCACCAAACGCGAAACCAGCGAAATCCGCCAAGCGGATGCCACCGGCAAGACGCGTACCGTGCAAGTGGAAGTTAAGAAGAAGCGCGTGCTGGTCAAGCGTGATGAGCCGAACGCGGCACAGGCTGAATCGGAGGCCGCAGAAGCTGCACCGGTGGTCGATGCCGAGGAAGTTGCGCGTCGCGAGGAAGAACAGCGCCGCCAGGCCGAATTGCTAGCCCGGCAGGAAGCCGAGCTGAAGGCGCGCCAGGAAGCGATGGAGCGCGAGGAGGCTGAGCGTCGCGCCCGCCAGGAAGCAGCGGAAGCCGAGCAGAAACGCCAGGCTGAACTTGCTGCCAAGAAGGCGGAAGAAGAAGCCGTTGCAGCCCGCGCTGCCGCTGAAGCGTCGGACGAAGCCCCGCGCCGCAAGGCCGAGGAAGACGCCGCACGTCTGGCAACCGAGCGCGAAGCCGCGCAGAAGGCTGCTGACGAAGCGCGCGTTGCTGCCGACAAGATCAAGGCCGAGGAAGACGCCGCTCGCAAGCGTCGCGAAGCTGCTGAAGCCGAAGCCCGCGCCATCCGCGAGATGATGAGCGCCCCGGCTCGTGTGCTGAAGACGCCCGCCGAGCGTAAGGCTGAAGAGGTCAAAAAGGCCGAGCAGTTGGGCACGCTGCACAAGCCGGTCAAGCCGGCTGGCGAAGCACGCCCGGCTGCGGCTACCAAGAAGCCGGCTGCTCCGGCACCTGCCGCTGCTGCACCGAGTTCGCCTACGGGTGACAAGAAGGGCGGTCGTGGCAAGTCGGGTTGGCAAGACGACAACCGTGGTGGCAAGCGTGGTGGCCTGAAGACGCGCGGCGACACCGGCGGCGGTGCCGACGGTTGGCGCTCCGGCTCCAAGGGCGGCCGTAACCGCCATGGCGACGACAACCGCAATGCCTTCCAGGCACCGACCGAGCCGGTCGTGCGTGAGGTGCATGTGCCGGAAACCATCTCTGTGGCCGATCTGGCGCACAAGATGTCAGTCAAGGCCGCCGAAGTCATCAAGCAGATGATGAAGCTTGGCCAGATGGTCACGATCAACCAAGTGCTGGACCAGGAGACCGCGATGATCGTGGTCGAAGAAATGGGCCACCAGGCGGTCGCGGCCAAGCTGGATGATCCGGAAGCGCTGCTGATTGGCGGCGTGGAAGAACCGACGAATGCCGAGGCAGAAACCCGTCCGCCGGTCGTGACCGTCATGGGTCACGTTGACCACGGCAAGACCTCGCTGCTGGACTACATCCGTCGTGCCAAGGTTGCGGCAGGCGAAGCCGGCGGCATCACGCAGCACATCGGCGCATATCACGTCGAAACCGATCGCGGCGTCATCACCTTCCTGGACACTCCGGGTCACGAGGCCTTCACGGCTATGCGTGCACGTGGTGCCAAGGCAACCGACATCGTGATTCTGGTGGTGGCTGCCGACGACGGCGTCATGCCGCAGACGAAGGAAGCCATCGCCCATGCGAAGGCGGCCAAGGTGCCCATCGTGGTGGCGATCACCAAGGTCGACAAGCCCGAAGCCAACCCCGACCGCGTCAAGCAGGAGCTGGTGGCTGAGAGCGTGATTCCGGAAGAGTACGGTGGCGATGTGCCGTTCGTGCCGGTGTCCGCCAAGACTGGCGAAGGTATCGACAGCCTGCTCGAAAACGTGCTGCTGCAGGCCGAAGTGCTGGAACTGAAGGCGCCGGTCAATGCGCCGGCCAAGGGCCTGGTGGTGGAAGCGCAGTTGGACAAGGGCAAGGGTCCGATCGCTACGGTGCTCGTGCAGAGCGGTACGCTCAAGCGCGGCGACGTGGTGCTCGCGGGCACGGCCTATGGTCGCGTGCGCGCCATGCTGGACGAAAACGGCAAGCCGGCCAAGGAAGCTGGCCCGTCGATCCCGGTGGAAATCCAGGGTCTGTCGGAAGTGCCGGGCGCCGGCGAAGAAGTGCTGGTGCTGCCGGACGAGCGCAAGGCACGCGAAATCGCGCTGTTCCGCCAAGGCAAGTTCCGTGACGTGAAGCTGGCGCGCCAACAGGCTGCCAAGCTGGAAAACATGCTGGAACAGATGAGCGAAGGCGATGTGAAGTCGCTGCCGCTGATCATCAAGGCAGACGTTCAGGGTTCGCAGGAAGCATTGGTGCACTCGCTGCAGAAACTGTCGACCGACGAAGTGCGCGTACAAGTTGTGCACGCCGCCGTGGGTGGCATCACCGAGTCGGACGTCAACCTGGCAACCGCGTCGAAGGCCGTCATCATCGGCTTCAATACGCGGGCCGATGCGGGCGCACGTAAGCTGGCCGAGCATCAGGGCATCGACATCCGCTACTACAACATCATCTATGACGCTGTGGATGAGGTGAAGGCGGCGATGTCGGGCATGCTCTCGCCGGAAAAGCGCGAAGAGACGACGGGCCTTGTCGAGGTACGCCAAGTCTTCCACGTGCCGAAGGTTGGCGCCGTCGCCGGCTGTATGGTGCTGGACGGTTTCGTCAAGCGCAATTCGCTGGTGCGGGTGCTGCGTGCGAACGTGGTTATCTTCTCGGGCGAACTCGATTCACTCAAGCGCTTCAAGGACGATGTGAAGGAAGTGAAGCAAGGCTTCGAGTGCGGCCTGTCGATCAAGAACTTCAACGACGTTCAAGAAGGCGATCAACTCGAGGTCTACGAGATCACCGAGGTGGCGCGTACGCTGTAATACGTTAGCCGGACGCTTCGGTGTCCGGCTCGACTTTGCGACGGTGGCCCGGGCGCGTCCCGCGCCACCGTTTTGTCTTTTTGGGCCGCGCCGGCGTGTGCTGGTGGCGCCCATGTGAGGAACACACTATGCCGAAGAAATCGGGATCGGCCGCTGGCCGCAACGTGCGCATCGCCGATCAGATCCAGCGTGATCTGGCCGAATTGATCCAGCGCGAAATCAAGAACCCGGCGATGGGCCTGGTGACGCTGCAATCCGTGACGCTCACGCCTGACTACGCGCACGCCAAAATCTACTTTACGGTGCTAGGTGCTGAGCCGGAAGTTGCCGGCGCCATTCTGAACGAGAAGGCGGGCTACCTGCATTCACTGTTGTTCAAGCGCCTGCACATCCACACGGTGCCGACACTGCATTTCCACTTTGATGGTTCGGTCGAGCGCGGTATCGAGATGTCGCGTCTGATCGATGAGGCCAACGCCACGCGTGCCAAAGACGATTGAAATGGCCGAGCAACATGTGCCCGCGCCACAAAAGCCACCGCGCCGCGATGTGCATGGCGTGCTGCTGCTGGACAAGCCGATCGGCTGGTCGAGCAACGATGCGCTGATTCGCGCTAAGCGCCTGCTGTGGGCAAAGAAGGCGGGGCATACCGGCACGCTCGATCCGCTGGCTACGGGCTTGCTGCCGCTGTGCTTTGGTGAGGCGACCAAGTTTTCGCAGGATTTGCTCGATGCAGACAAGACGTACGAAACCGTCGTGCGTCTTGGTATCAAGACGAGTACCGCAGACGCGGAAGGCGAGGTGTTGAACGAGCGCCCGGTATCGGTCACGCCCGAGCAACTGCAGGCAGCCATCGCGCGCTTTGTCGGCGAGATCGACCAGGTGCCGCCGATGCACTCTGCGCTGAAGAAGGACGGCAAGCCCTTGTACGAGTACGCGCGTGCGGGTCAGACCGTGGAACGCGCTGCGCGGCGGGTAACGATTCACGCGATCGATGTGCTGGCGACGGATCTAGAGTCGACGGAGCCGACGATCACGTTGCGCGTGTCATGCAGCAAGGGAACGTACATCCGCACGTTGGGTGAAGACATTGGCGAGGCGCTGGGCTGCGGCGGGCATCTGGTTGCGCTGCGTCGCACGCAGGTCGGCAACCTGACACTGAACGGCGCCGTGACGCTCGAATCGCTGGATGCAGCCCCTGAAGATGCCCGCGCCGCATTGCTGGCGCCAGTCGATGCGCTGTTGCAGACGCTGCCGCGTGTGGAGTTGGATGCGGAAGAGAGCCGCCGCTTCCTGCATGGTCAGCGCTTGCCGTTGCGATTGGCGTTGCCGAACGCAGATCAGGTACGCGTGTACGGCGTGCGTGAGACGATAGAGGCGGGCGCCGCGGCGTCGCTGCTCGGAGTGGCTGCTTGGCAAGATGGTGTGCTGCGACCGGGGCGGCTCGTGCATCTTTAAGCCGATCGACCGGCAAACAAAAAAGCCACGCAGCTACGCGTGGCTTTTTTGTTTGCTCGATGTTGGATCAGTGCGCGCCAGCTGCCGCTTCAGCACCGGCCGCCGACTTCGCCGGCTTGGTCAGCCAGATGAAGACGATCAGCACGATAAACAGCACCGCAGAAATCCAGAAGATATCGTTGGCGCCCAGCATTGCGGCTTGCTGCGAGATCACGCGTTCGATCACGCCATTGGCCTGCAGGTTGGGCATGCCCAGTTGCGTGTACTGGTTGATCGACGACGCATAGGCCGGGTTGTAAGGATTCACGTGCTCGACAAGCTGCGCGTGGTGGAGGGCAGAGCGGTTGTCCCACACCGTGGTCGAGATCGATGCACCGATGCCGCCGAACATGATCCGCACGAAGTTCGACAGACCCGAGGCCGCCGGAATCCGCTCGGGCCGCAGGCCCGACAGGATGATCGATGTGAGCGGGATGAAGAACATCGCCATGGCAGCGCCCTGGATCAGCGTGGGAATCATCAGCGTCCACGTGTCCACTTGCACGGTAAAGCGCGAGCGCATCCAGAACACCAGCGCGAAGGTAACGAACGCCGTGGTCGCCACCCAGCGTGCATCCATCTTCGGCAGGTTCTTGCCGATCACGGGCGACAGGATGATGGCGAAGATACCCACCGGCGCCATGATCAGGCCCGCATCCGTGGCGGTGTAGCCCACGATGGTCTGCAGCCATAGCGGCAGGATCACCAGGTTGCCGAAGAACAGTCCGTACGCCACCGAGATGGCAACGACCCCCGCGCTGAAGTTGCGGCCCTTGAACAGCGTCAGGTCCACCACGGGGTGATCTTCGGTCAGCTCCCACACCAGGAAGAACGCGAAGCCCACGATGGCAACGACCGTCAGCACCACAACCTCGGTCGAATTGAACCAGTCGAGTTCTTTGCCGCGATCGAGCATCAACTGAAGCGAGCCCACCCACAGGATCAATAGCGCCAGGCCGATCTTGTCGATCGGCAGCAAGCGTGTCGGCGATTCACGGTCCCTGTAGATGACCCACGTTGCGTACGCAGCCAGGATGCCCACCGGGATGTTGATGTAGAAGATCCACGGCCAGCTCATATTGTCTGAGATCCAGCCGCCGAAGATCGGCCCCATGATCGGCGCGACCAGCGTGGTCATGCCCCATAGCGCCAATGCCATCGAGCTTTTGGCGGGCGGATATGTCGACAGCAGCAGCGATTGCGACAGTGGAATCATCGGGCCTGCCACAGCGCCCTGGATGATCCGGGCGGCGATCAGCATGCCCATATTGGGCGCCAGTCCGCACGCCCACGACGACAGTACGAACAGCAGAATGGACGTGACGAACAGGCGCACCTGCCCGAAACGCTGCGTCAGCCACCCCGTGAGCGGCACCGAGATGGCGTTGGCAACCGCAAACGAGGTGATGACCCACGTGCCCTGGTTCGGGGCCACGCCCAGGTCGCCCGAAATTGCCGGGATCGACACGTTGGCGATGGACGAATCCAGCACGTTCATGAAGGTGGCCAGCGACAGCGCGACCGTACCGATCGCCAGTTTGGCGCCAGTCAGTGGCTGCAGCGGCTTGGGCGCGGCGGTTGCCATGCGTCAGACCTTGGGTGCGGGTTGCGAAGCGCGCGGACTCGTTGCAGCCGGCACGTTGGTGGCGGCCGGTGCATTAGCGCCGCCGCGGCCGGCGTTGGCGGTGATGATGCTGGCAATGACCTGGTCGGCGTCTTTTCCGGCCTGGTCGTACACCGTCGTTTGCAGCGGCGAAGCCGTCGGCGCGGTGGCCAGGCTTTGACCACCTTCGTCATGGATGTCGACCTTGGCTTCCATCGACAGGCCCACGCGCAGCGGATGGTCCTTCAGTTCCTTCGGGTCGAGCGACACGCGCACCGGCAGGCGTTGCACCACCTTGATCCAGTTGCCAGTAGCGTTCTGTGCCGGCAGCAGCGAGAACGCCGAGCCCGTACCCGCCGAGAAACCCACCACCTTGCCGTGGTACGTCACGCTGCTGCCATACACGTCGGCCACCAGTTCAACCGGCTGACCCACGCGCATGTGGCGCACCTGGACTTCCTTGAAATTGGCGTCCACCCAGAGCTGGTCCAGAGGCACGATGGCCATCAGCGGCGTGCCCGGCGCGACGCGCTGGCCGACCTGCACCGAACGCTTGGCCACGTAGCCCGTGACCGATGCCGGCAGGCTGGTACGCGCATAGGCGAGGTAAGCCTCGCGGACCTTGGCGGCAGCCTGCAACACGTTCGGGTGACGGTCCAGCGTGGTCTGTTCGGTCAGCACGCGGTTGCCCTGCAGTTGTTCCTTGGCGGCTTCCAGTGCGGATTGGGCAGCCTGCACAGCGGTTTGTGCGTGCGAGATTTCTTCTTGCGACACGGCGCCCGTACCGGCGATCTGCTTGCGGCGGGCCAAGTCGTCCTTCGCCTTGGCGAGATCGCTCTCGCGCATGGCCAGCGTGGCGGTGAATGCGCTGGTGTTCGAGTACAGCGTACGCACCTGGCGCACCGTCTGCGCGAGCGCGGCTTCAGCCTGCTCCAGCGCGACGCGCGCATCGGCACGATCCAGCTCAATCACGGGCTGGCCGGAGGTGACGAGTTGCGTGTCATCGGCGCGAATGGCGACCACGGTGCCTGCCACCTGCGGCGTCACCTGGACCACGTTGCCTTGCACGTAGGCATCGTCGGTCGACTCGAACCAGCGGCCGTACAGGCCCCAGTAGACGCCGTAGCCGACGCCGGCAACCACCAGTGCGGCGGCCAGCGTGGTCAGCATGCGCTTGCGGTTTCCATTGGTATTGCCGTTGCCGGTGGGCGTTGCCGCGGGGGCTGCGGACGGAGCGGCTTGGGGCTTGTTGTCACTCATGATGTTGGCTCGAAAGAATGCGTTGGAACGGTCGGTTCAGTTCAATTCAATTCAGTACAGGTCAGCCATGCGATGCGGTAGCCTCGGGCTTGATGCCGGGGAGGTCTTCTGCCGTATAGCCGCCGCCGAGGGCCTTGATGAGGGCCATCTGCGCATCGAGTCGGCGTGCCTGCAGATCGGTCGCGAGCTTGCGTTGCTGCAACACGGTCGTCTCCGCGTTCAGCACGACCAGTTGTGTACCAAGGCCGGCGCTGTAGCGGGTGCGGGCGAGGCTGTAGGCGCGCTCAGCTTCGCTCAAGGCGGTGCGCTGGATGGCGATCTGCGAGTCGATGCTGTGCAGCGTGGTGATCTGGTCCGCGGTGTCGTGCAGGGCTTCGGTTAGCGTCTGGTTGTAGCTCGCGACAGCGGCGTCATAGTTGGCGTACTTGCCGCGCAGGTTGGCGCGCAGCTTGCCGCCCTGGAAGATCGGGAGCTTGAGCGCCGGACCGATGCCGAGCTGACGCGATGCGCCAAGCAGCAGGTTTTCCGGCGCAATCGAAGCCAGCCCCAGGAATGCGGTCAGGCTGATATCCGGCAGGAACTCCGCCTTGGCGACGTCGATATCCTTCGACGCGGCTTCCACGCGCCAGCGTGCGGCCACGAGATCCGGGCGACGACCGATCAGGTCGATGGTCAGGTTGTTAGGCAGCTTGGGCGTGGCTTGCGCGAGCAGCGTCGGGCGCGTGATCGTGAGGCCGCGGTCCGGGCCCTTGCCCAGCAGCGCGGCCAGTTGGTTGCGTGCCAGCGTGATCTGCTCGTCGACCTGTTCAAATTCCGTCTGCGCGGCGGCCACGTTGGCGCGAGCCTGCGTGGTTTCAACTTGCGTATCGAGCCCCGCACGCAAGCGTTGGCCTGCGAGGTTGGTCAAATCCTTGCGCTGCATGATTGCACGTTCGGCCACGTCGCGCTGCGCGTAGAGCGCGGCCAGCTTTGCGTAGGTGCGTGCCACCGTGGTCGACAGCACCAGTCGCGAAGCCTGGCTTTCCGCTTCCATCGATTTGTCGTCGGACAGCGCAGCTTCCAGCGCGGAGCGATTCTTGCCCCAGAAATCCAGGTCGTAGCTCACGCCAAGCTGGATCTTCGATTCCGTGAACCACCGGCCAGCGAGCGGCGTGCCTTCAAACATGTCGTATTCCGACAGGCGCTGGCGTGTCATGTCGGCATCGAGCCCGACGCTCGGATACAGATTGCCGCGCACCACATCGGCCATCGCACGCGAAGCGCGCACGCGAGCAAAGGCGACTTGCAGGTTCGGGTTGTCCTTGATGGCCTCGTCCACCAGTGCGCGCAGTTGCGGATCGTTGAACTGATCGACCCAGTTCTGCGACGGCCACTGGCCGCCCTGCGAGGGCAACGATTGCGCGCTCGCCAACTGGCCCGGCGTTGTCAGCGTCTGCGTGCTGCGCGAATTGCCGAGGTTTGCGCAACCGGCCAGCACAGCCAGCGTCACGGCGGAAAGCGCCACGCCCAGGCGCGCCGGCCATTGCGCGCGCGGACTGCCGGCGCGGCTTAGGGGCGAAAATGCCTGAGGGGCGGAGTTCGAGGCGTTCATGTTGTTTGATGGGTCAAGCGATCAAGAGGGGCGGAAAGCGTTCGGTGCTGCGGGTGCAATTCAGGCAGAGCAGCGTCAGTGACCGGCGGGGCGTACGCGATGCCCCTCCGTTGCGGCACCGTTGTCGAGAATGCGCTTGAGGAGCTCGCGCAGCGTATCGACGTCGCCCGGCGTGAAGCCGGCAAAGAAGCGATTCAGCACGTGCGTATAGATGGCTGGCATGCGGTCGGCCAAGTCACGGCCGGCTTGGGTCACCTCCAGATGCACGACGCGGCGGTCGGACTCGCTGCGCACGCGCTCGATCAGGCCACGCTTTTCCATGCGGCTGAGCATGCGCGTGAGCGAACCGATGTCGGTGTTCAATTCGCGGCCGAGGTCGGTGGCGGTTTGGCATCGGCCGTTGGCGAGAAGCACCAGGCAACTGGCCTGGGAATGCGTCACATCCATCGCGGCAACTTCCTGCTCGATGGCCATGGACAGCGCCGTCTTGGCGCGCCCCACGAGGTAGCCCACGCTTTCGCACATGCGGTAGTCCTCCACCCGGAAGAGGGTTCCGGCAGCAACTTCGGTGGCGGGTCTTGTCTGTTCGGACATCTTATGTATGCACAATCATTGTCCGGACAAATATACGAATTGGCGCAGCAAACAGCAAGGTACTGAATGTGTGATTCCAGTTTAGGAAATAATGAGTGATTCAGTAATCACTCAGACCTCGCTCCCTTATCGATTCTTCACTGAGTGTCATGTCTTGCGCATCGCAGCATGCTAGAATGTCAGGTTATTCCGCGAGCTGAATTTGGGTGCTGTCCCGGGCTCGTGTCACGTCTTTTCGAGTTCACATCCCATGCGCGCGCTTCGCAACATCGCCATCATTGCCCACGTTGACCACGGCAAAACCACACTGGTCGACCAGCTCCTTCGCCAATCCGGCACGTTTCGCGAGAACGAGCAGATCGCCGAGCGCGTGATGGATTCGAACGACATCGAAAAAGAACGCGGCATTACCATCCTCGCGAAGAACTGCGCGGTCGAATACAACGGTACCCACATCAACATCGTCGATACCCCGGGCCACGCGGACTTCGGCGGCGAGGTCGAGCGCGTGCTGTCGATGGTCGACGGCGTGCTGCTGCTGGTGGATGCCGTGGAAGGCCCGATGCCGCAAACGCGCTTTGTGACGCGCAAGGCGCTGGCCCTGGGCCTGAAGCCGATCGTCGTGATCAACAAGGTGGACCGCCCGGGTGCGCGTCCGGAGTGGGTGATCAACCAGACCTTCGACCTGTTCGACAAGCTGGGCGCCAACGACGACCAGCTCGACTTCCCGGTGGTGTACGCCTCGGGCTTGAACGGTTACGCCGGCCTGACCGACGACGTGCGCGAAGGCGACATGAAGCCGCTGTTCGAGACCATTCTCGACAAGGTGCCGCAGCGTAACGACGACCCGAACGGTCCGTTCCAACTGCAGATCATCTCGCTGGACTACTCAAGCTACGTCGGCAAGATCGGCGTGGGCCGCATTACGCGTGGCCGCGTGCGTCCGCTGCAGGACGTGGTGGTCAAGTTCGGTCCGGAAGGCAACCCGATCAAGGGCCGTATCAACCAAGTGCTGAAGTTCCGCGGTCTGGAGCGTGAGCTGGTGCAGGAAGCCGAAGCCGGCGACATTGTGCTGATCAACGGTATTGAAGAACTGGGCATCGGTTGCACCGTGTGTGCGCCGGACGCCCAGGAAGCGCTGCCGATGCTGAAGGTGGACGAGCCGACGCTGACGATGAACTTCTGCGTCAACACCTCGCCGCTGGCTGGCCGCGAAGGCAAGTTCGTGACGAGCCGCCAACTGCGCGATCGTCTGGACCGCGAGCTGAAGTCCAACGTGGCCCTGCGCGTGAAGGACACCGGCGACGACACGATCTTCGAAGTGTCGGGCCGTGGTGAACTGCACTTGACGATTCTGGTGGAAAACATGCGCCGTGAAGGCTACGAGCTGGCCGTGTCGCGCCCGCGCGTGGTGTTCAAGGAAATCGACGGCGTGAAATGCGAGCCGTTTGAGCGCCTGACCGTGGACGTGGAAGACGGCCACCAGGGCGGTGTCATGGAAGAGCTGGGCCGCCGCAAGGGCGAACTGCTCGACATGGCGTCGGACGGCAAGGGCCGTACGCGTCTGGAATACCGCATTCCGGCCCGCGGTCTGATTGGCTTCCAGGGTGAATTCCTGACGCTGACCCGCGGCACCGGCCTCATCAGCCACATCTTCGACGATTATTCGCCGGTCAAGGAAGGCGACCTGGGCGAGCGCCACAACGGCGTGCTGATCTCGCAGGACGACGGCGCTGCCGTGGCCTACGCGCTGTGGAAGCTGCAGGATCGCGGCCGTATGTTCGTGTCGCCTGGTGATGCTCTTTACGAGGGCATGATCATCGGCATCCACAGCCGCGATAACGACCTGGTCGTCAACCCGATCAAGGGCAAGCAGCTGACCAACGTGCGTGCGTCGGGTACCGATGAAGCTGTGCGCCTGGTGCCGCCGATTCAGATGTCGCTCGAATACGCGGTCGAGTTCATCGCCGACGACGAGCTGGTGGAAGTCACGCCGAAGAGCATCCGCCTGCGCAAGCGTCACCTGAAGGAACACGAGCGCAAGCGCGCATCGCGTGAAGAAGCGGTCTGATCGCCAGTCGATCTGCCAAGAAGACGCCCCGAGATTTCGGGGCGTTTTTTTTTCGTCCGGCCATGCCGGTGGCGTTACGTCTGGATGCGCGCGAAGGCTTGTGCCAGATCGCCGATCAGGTCTTGCGGGTCTTCCAGTCCGATATGCAGGCGCACGATCGGGCCCGCTCTGGACCAATCCGTGCAGGTGCGCGTGCCCGCCACATTGCTGACCGTCGCAAGACTCTCGAAGCCGCCCCATGAAGCACCGATGCCAAACAGCGTGAGTGCATCGACGAAGCGCCCAGCGGTTTGCGCATCTGCTTGGGCGAATTCGAACGAGACGAGTCCGTTGGTGCCGCTGCAGTCGCGTTGCCACAATGCGTGGCCGGGGTCTTCGGGAAGCGCGGGACAAAAGACACGTGCCACTTCCGGGCGCGCCACAAGCCAATGCGCAATCTCCAGCGCGTTACGTTCATGCATGGCGAGGCGCGCGGCCAGCGTGCGCGTGCCGCGCAGCACGAGATAGGCATCGTCGGGGCTGACAGCCACGCCTTGGGCGTCGCACATCGTGGCGAGCGTTTGCCAGCACGCCTGTGTGGTGGTCACCGTGCCCATCATCACGTCGGAGTGGCCGCTCAGGTACTTGGTTGCCGCCATGACCGATACGTCGGCGCCCAGTGTGAGTGGGCGGTATTGCAGGCCCGAACCCCACGTGTTGTCGGCGATGACCAGCGCCCCATGGCGATGCGCAATCTCAGCCAGCGCGGGCAGATCGCACATCTCATAGACGAGCGAGCCCGGGCATTCCACGTAGACGAGCTTGGTCGTCGTTTTGAGCTGCTGTGCGACATCGTTGCCGTCGGCGCAGAAATACGTCACCTCCACGCCCCAGGGGCGCAGGAACCTATCGACGAAATGACGCAGCGGCTGGTAGACGCAATCGGCAATCAATACGTGATCCCCTGGGCGGGCGAAGGCCAGGAAAACCATCGAGATGGCGGCCAGGCCAGTCGGGAAGAGCCGCGTGCGATAGCCGCCTTCGAGTTGCGCGACAACGTCTTCCAGCGCAAAGCCCGTCGGGTTGCCGCGCGCGCCGTAGGTGAACATGCGTTCGGTGCCGCGACGGCGGCGCGCGTCGTTCATCTCGTCCATCGAATCGAACAGCACGGTGGAGGCGCGCACGACGGGCGGGTTGACGGCTCGGCCGCCTTCAAAGGCGGGTGATGTGCCGCCCTTGATGAGGCGAGTCGCGACTCGGGTTGCCAATCGTGGCTCGGTTTTCTGCGATGACATGGTGCGTGGGTCTCGAAGGTTGAGCGTCATGACTGCGCGGCACCGGCGCCCACGCGGAAGGCGCCAAGCTCCTGCGCGTCGAGCTGGGCGAGCAGGCCGGTTTCCCAGGCCAGGTATTGCCTTGCCGCAGCCTTGTTGCCGTCATGCCGATCATGCACGAAGAAGAGATAGTCGATGCAATCGGCGTCGGGCGGGACGTTCTCGGAACCTTCGGTGACGTAGCCAGCGGCAGTCCACGCGGCGACGCTTCCGGCGAGGAGTTTGAGACGCGACGCGGTCTGGGGTGCGTTTGCGATCCAATCTGCTGCGGCGAGTTGTGCGATGCGCGGGTCGTCAGCGATCAGCACGGTATCGCGGTCAGCGGCCAGGGCCGGCAAGCGCGGACGAATAGCCCATGTGGCGCCAGGCACGTGGGCGCGGCGGAAGGCCATGCTGGAGCGCAAGTCGATCACTTGTGCGGTACTGGCCGCAAGCAGGGTGGAGAGCGCTTGCGCACTGATTTCCGGTAACGGTTGCGGCAACGCGGTGGGGGCCACCTGCAGGCTTGCGTTGCTGTTCAATCCCTCGCGCAGCACATAGGCATCGTGGCCGAGTTGCCGCAGCCAGCTCGCAACGATTGGCGCACGCACGCCGTCGGCATCGAAGAGCACGAGGCGGGCATGGCGTACGCCGACGTACTGATCGGTTGCCTGAATCAACTGTCCGCCCGGCGCATGCTGCGCTCCCGGCAGGCTGCCGCTGGCGAATTCCTCGGGCGTGCGGACATCGCACAGGAAGACGCTGTGCTCACCGTGTGCAGCCCAACGTGCGACTGTTGCTGCATCCACCTCGGGCACTGCAAAGCGAGCGGCGAGTTGCTGACTGGCCTCGCGCATGTCCTTGACAGTAGCGGGCGTAACGACGTCGGGGTAACGGCGCGTGCTGCCGTGCTCCAGCGGAAGGTCTTCCAGGCACCAGCCTTGCGTTCCGTTCTCCAGCGCCATCACCGGGTTGGGGATGCCCAGGTTGATCAGCGTCTGCGCGCCGATGATGCTGCGTGTGCGCCCCGCGCAGTTGACGACGATCGGCGTGGTCGCGTCCGGGACAAGCTCGCGGATGCGCAGCCCCAGCTCGCCGTTCGGGCAGCAGATCGACGACGGGATCGTCATCTTCAGATATTCGCTGACGGGTCGGCCGTCGACGATGACGACGTCGTCGCCGCGTTCGCGCATGGCCGCAAGCTCGCGTGCGGTGACGCGTGGCGTGTGGTACGCCATCTCGACGAGTTCACCGAAGGTTTTGGACGGCACGTTGACGCCGGCAAACAGCGTGAAGCCTGCGTGGGTCCAGCCCTGCGCGCCGCCTTGCAGCACGTGCACATTGGTGTAGCCGATGGCGGTCAGTCGTTCAGCCGCGCGCTCGGCAACGCCATCGTTGTCGTCATAAACGACCATGCGCACCGCGCGGCGAGGCGCGAGCCGCGGGACATCGATCTCAAGACGGCTGTACGGCAGCGGGATGGCGTAGAAGAGGTGGGCTTCGCCGTACTGGCCGTGCTCGCGCACGTCGAACAGCGCGATCTCGGCGCCGTCATGCAGCCACGCTTTCAGGGTCTGGGCGGTAACGAACGATGTCATATCGATGCGAAACGAATCAAAAGGGTGAGCGACGCCCCTCCGCGCACGCAGCGCGGATTGCAGGCAACGCGATTCGGGTTGAAGCTGGCCGGTTAGCGGCGGGTCTTCACGCCAATGCCCATGGTCTGGTAGCGACCAGTGGCAAGGTCGAACGTGATGCGCTCGGTCAGCGTTTCGAGCGCGCGTCCGTACATGTGCAGATGGCGGATGGGAGCCTCGCCCTTGATCTCAACGGCGTGGATGTCTTCGGCTGCCAGCGCGATGCCGGTACCGGGTTCGACGACGACGGTGTCGGTCATTTCCAGCGTGCCGACGCCGGGCGTGGTGCGGTCATCGGTGCGGCGGTAGACATAGTTGTATTCCGTGCCATCCACGGCGGCGATGCAGGCCCACGTGGTGTGGTTGTGCGGCGTGATCTTCTTGCCCGGGCGCATGACGTTCAGGTACAGCGCGTAGGTCTGGTCGGCATCTTCGTGAATCAGGTAGCGGGCTTGCAGCTCGCCGTCGCTGGGAGGCGGGAAGTCGGTTTCCTGCCAGAACTCCGTGCGCGCGGCGAGACCTTTGACCTGTTCGAGTACGTCCGCCAGTGCGGGACGCGTTTCACCTTCGGGTGCGAGTGCGGCCTTCATGGCGGCAATCGCGTCATTGACTGCCGCTTGGCGTTGCAGAGGAAGAGATGTGGACATGGATGGGATTCTCCTGAGGTATTGGGGCGCCTTGCGTTGTATTACGTGGCGTTGTTGTCGTTGTCGGTATCAGGCGACGAGTTCAGCAATGCGCGGGGCAGGCCGCAGGACGTCTTGCAGAAAGCGCTGAGCGCGGGCGTGTTTCGGGCGGCTGAAGAACTGGTTGGGCGGCGAGTCCTCCAGCAACTCGCCCTGGTCCATGAACCAGACACGGCTCGACACATCGCGCGCGAAGCCCATCTCGTGGGTGACGATCATCATGGTGAGACCGTCGTCTGCCAGCTCGCGCATCACGTGCAGAACCTCTTGCACCATCTCGGGATCGAGAGCGCTGGTCGGCTCGTCAAACAGCATGAGCGGCGGCTTCATCGCCAGCGCCCGCGCAATGGCCACGCGCTGCTGCTGGCCGCCCGAGAGGTTCTCGGGCATCGCGTCGATCTTGTGGGCAAGGCCGACCTTGGCAAGCAGCGCTTCGGCCTGCGCCGTCGCTTCGTCGCGCGATAGACCGAGCACCTTGGTCGGCCCGAGGATCAGGTTCTGCCGCACCGACAGGTTCTGGAACAGGTTGAAGTTCTGGAACACGAAGCCGATGCGCGCACGCAATTGGTTGACGCGCACATCGCGCGCATGGACATCGCGTCCTTCAAAGCGGATGCATCCGCCGTGGATGCCCTCCAGCCGCGTGACCGTGCGGATCAGCGTGGATTTGCCCGAGCCCGAGGGCCCGCACACCACAACGACTTCACCGCGTTCGATGGTGGCGTTGATGCCTTTGAGCGCGTGGTAGTCGTCGTAATACTTGTCGACGTTTTCAAATGCCAGCATGGGAAGTGGTCTCCGGCAAGGGTTTGTTCCTAGGCAAGCCCAGCGCGATGGCGGGCAATGCGGCGCTCCAGCTGCCCCGCGAAGCGGGAGATGGCGAAGCACAGAACGAAGTAGAAGGCAGCCAGCACGAGGAAGGTCTCCAGCGGCTTGGTCAGCGTGATGGTGTTGACCTGCGCCGCCGAGTACGTCAGCTCCGGCACGCCAATCACATAGGCGAGCGACGTTGCCTTGATGATCGACACGAACTGGTTGACGATCGACGGCAGCATGTTGGTCAGCGCTTGCGGCAGTTGCACGTAGTGCATGCTCTGCAGCCAGGACAGGCCGTTCGAGCGCGCTGCTTCCATCTGCCCGCGCGGCAGGCCCTCGAGCCCCGCGCGCACAATCTGCGAGAGGAATGCGCTCTCGTAGACGATGATCGCGCAGACCGCCGTGGTGAACGCCGACACTTCCTTGCCCACCAGCAGCGGCACCGCAAAGTAAGCCCAGAAGATGATCATCAGCAGCGGAATGCCGCGCACCAGGCGAGACCAAACACCGGCAATACGACGCAGCCAGCGCCAGGGGCTCACGTGCGCCAGACCGATCAGCACTGCAATCGGGAACGACATCACCAAGCCCAGCACCGAAAGCACCAGCGTCACCGCTACGCCGCCCAGCGGCCCGTTCGGCCACGACCCGACCAGGAACAACGCCAGATAGTCATGCAGGATTTCAAGCATGCGTCAGACCCCCAGTGGCGTCGTACGACGCTTGGCAACGCGATCCGACAGCGACATCAACGCGAGCGTGCCGAGCAGATACAGCAGCGTGGCGATGAGGAACACATCAAACGTGCGGAAGGTGAGGTTGTCGATCTGCCGCGTGCGGTAGAGCAATTCGTGCACGCCGATGGCCATCGCGAGCGAGCTGTTCTTGAACAGCAATAGCGCCTGGTTGAGCAGCGCGGGCAGCGCCACGCGAATCCCCTGCGGAAGGATCACGTAACGCAGCGCCTGCAGATGCGTCAGCCCGATCGACCAGGCCGCCTCCTGCTGCGTATGCGGGATCGCACGCAGGCCCGAGCGCAGGTCTTCGGAGATGAACGCGCCTGAGTTCAGCGCCAGGGCGATCGCCGCGAAGAAGAACTCGGTGTTGCCGGCGTTGATCCATACTTTGAGCGATTCCGGCAGCAACTGCGGGATGCCGAAATACCACACCAGGATCTGCACCAGCATTGGCACGTTGCGGTGGTATTCGACAACCACGATGACGAACGCCTTGAACACGCGTACCGGCAGCGCGCGCAGCGTGGCCAGTGAAACGCCAACGGCGATGGCCAGCAGGCCCGAGACGACAAACAGACGCAATGTGGTCAGGATGCCGTCCCGCAACAGGCGCAGATAGCCGTCTTCGAGCAGGAACGAGAGATCGAACATGTCGGCCGCCTTGGGCTTACTGCGGCTTGATCGGTTCGACCTTGTAGTCGCGCGAGAACTTGTAGACCGACTTGGCGCCGAGCCACTTGTCGAAGCTCGTCTGCAGTCCGCTGGACTGGTCGTAATCCGCCAGCACCTTGTTGACCGCCGCCATGAGCGCGGGCTCGTTCTTGTTCATCACCACGCCCCAGCGCTCTTCATAAACGGGTGCGCTCAGCAGGCGATATTGCTGGCCGCCTTTCTGCGCTGCCTCGTTGGCAAAGCGGGCCAGCACGAGTTGCCCCGCTACCAGCCCATCGACCTTGCCCTGTTGCAAGGCCAGATACGCTGACGAAATATCGTGGAATGTCAGCAGGCGCGAATCCGGCAGGCGCGTGACCGACACGGCTGCCGAGCTGGACCCTTCGGATGCGGCGATTTTCTTGTTGGCAAGCTGATCGAGCGTCTGGATGGGCGAATCAGCCCGCACCAGCACGCGGATCGGCGCAACGAAATATTGGTTGCTGAAATCCACTTGCGCGGCGCGCGCCGGCATCCATGCCACAGCAGCGGCCAGCACGTCCACGCGATGTGTCTTCAGTTCAGGAATGCGTGCGTCGGTCGACAGCGCGCGGTGCTCCAGCTTGACGCCCAGACCCTTGGCCAACGCGCTGCAGACATCCACGTCAAAGCCGACGATCTGCCGTGTGGCGGCGTCGGGAAAGGCGTAAGGCTCGCTGGCGTTCTGCGTGCCGCAGACCAGGGTGCCGCGCGATTTGATATCCGTCAGCGCGTCGGCGTGCGCCGCACCTGCCACGCCTAGCGTGCCCAAGGTCAGCGTCGCGGCGGCTTGCGCCCATTTCCATACCCACATGGTGTTCCTCCTTTGTATGAAACCGATTCAGTGTCGGACCGCGATTTCCCCACGGCTCGGGTGTCTGCCTGAACGTATTGTTCGTTCAGTGTTATTTGTGTTTCCGGCAGGTTATCGGCCAGAATTGCGCAGAACAATTTAATTCTTGGCTGGAATTGATTAGGGCTTCTGAAGTATCGGGATCGAGATGCGAAATCTGGACATCGATTTGCTGCGCACGTTCGTGGCGATTGCACAGCATGAAACGTTTGCCGCGGCGGCGGCACGGGTGGGGCGCACGCAGTCTGCGGTGACGCAGCAAATGCAGCGGCTGGAGGAGGAAATGGGTTGCGCGCTGTTCGAAAAACGCGGCCGCCACAAGATGATGACGCCCGATGGCGTGCGGCTCGTCGCCTATGCGCACAAGATCCTGGCGCTGAACGACCAGGCCGTGCAGGTGATCCAGACGGGCGGCCCAATCGAGAAAATCCGCATCGGCTCACCGCATGACGTGGCCGATTCGATTTTGCCGAATTTGCTGCGGCGGTTGTCCAAGCTGTCGCCGGAATTGCAGATGGAGATCAACGTTGGTCGCAGCCCGTTCCTGATGGACGCGTTGCGCGACAAGACGCTCGATCTGGCGATTTCTACGCGCTATGACGATGCGTTTCCCGGCATCAAGCTGCGCACGTCGCCGATGGTGTGGATCTGCGCGGAAGATTTCATCTTCAATCCCGCCGCACCGGTGCCGCTGGTCATGGCCGACGAGCTGAGCCTGTTCCGTCAGCTGTCGATTGAATGCCTGGACGCGCACCACATCCCGTGGCGCACGAGTTATCTGTCGCCCACGCTCACGGGCATCAAGGCTGCGATCAGCGCGGGGCTGGGCGTGACGGCGCGCACGACCGAATTGCTCGACGCCAACATGCGTGTGCTGACCGAAGCAGACGGCTTGCCGCGACTGCCGGAGGTGACCTTCTACCTTTACGTGCAGCCAACGTGCACCAGCGCCGTCCTGCGGGATCTGTTCGATTCCACCGATCGCGTCGCCACGCGCTTCGGGCCGCCATTCATGTGAGCGGCATCGCCTCGGCCGCGACTGCAGCACGCGGGCTGCGCCACTCGGGTGGTTTCCACAGGTAGCGAATGTCCCGATCGCGGAACACGTCAGCCCACATGTCGCGCCATTCGTGGAAGGTGAGGGCGATCGGGTTGTGTGTGTGGACTTGCCGCGTGATGCCAAAGATGGGCGCGTCTTCCTCCGGCACGAAGCTGCCGAACATGCGGTCCCAGATAGTCAGCACGCCGGCGTAGTTTCGGTCGATGTACTGCGGGTTCTTGGCGTGGTGCACGCGATGCACCGACGGCGTATTCACGTATTGCCCGAGCCACCGCCAGAAGCCGGCGTAGCGCGAATCCAGCGCACCCAGCCGCGTATGCACGAAGAACTGGAATGCCAGGTTCAGGCCCACGGCAAGGATCACCCAGTCCGGCGTAAAGCCGATCCAGGCAAGCGGAATCCAGAACAGCCACATGCCGGAAATCGGATAGGTCAGGCTCTGGCGGAACGCCGTCGAAAAATTCATGCCTTCCGACGAGTGGTGCGTCACATGCGAGGCCCACATCCAGCGCACGCGATGGCTCGCGCGGTGGAAGAAGTAGTACAGAAAATCCTGCAGCAACAGGAGCAACACGAAGGACCACCACGTCTCGGGCACCGCGCGCAGGCCGTGGCTGTACGTCCACGAGTAGACCGTCTTGATCATCAGCCACAGAAAGAACGCATCCGACGCCTGGTGCATGAGTGCGAGGCAGGCGTTTGAAACGGTGTCCTTGAAGCTGTAGACGGATGGATCGCGCTTGCGCCAGTACCACGCCTCTGCGCCGATGGTCAGTAGGAAGACTGGCGCAAAGGCCAGCAGGATCAGGCCTGGGTCAAAACCGGATGCGCCCGGGGTAGCGTTCGCAGGGGTCATTGGATTGTTGTGATGTGTGTCGTCTCCAACCGGCAGGTATACGCCCAACACCCGCGCTGCGAAAGGGGGCAGGCTAGAGCCCTTCCTCGCTTCAATACGCTGTCGTGTACAGTGCGAGCCGTTATTCCCACAACAACATCCGAGACATGCAATCCACTGTTTCCATCGCGCCTCAGGCTGAAGTCCAACCCAACGTGATCGCCGAAGTACGCGGCGGCATCGGCTGGCTGACGCTGAACCGGCCGCAGGCGCTCAACGCGCTGTCGCTGGAGATGATCCGCGCGATGTCGCATGCGCTGCTGGCCTGGCAGCACGATCCGGAGGTCCACGCCGTCATCCTGCGTGGCGAGGGCGGCAAGGCCCTGTGTGCAGGCGGCGACATCCGTTTCTTCCACCGCGCCGCCACGGCGGGCGACCCGCAACTCATCACCTTTTTCACCGAGGAATACCGCCTCAATCACCTGATCTTCAGCTATGCCAAGCCCTACATCGCGCTGATGGACGGCGTGGTGATGGGCGGTGGCATGGGCATCTCGCAAGGCGCATCGCTGCGCGTGGTGACCGAGCGCACGAAGATGGCCATGCCCGAAACCAACATCGGCCTGTTCCCGGACGTGGGCGGTGGCTGGTTCCTGGCGCGCGTGCCCGGCCATGTGGGCGAATACCTGGGAGTGACAGGGCAGATGATCGAAGCGGCGGACGCGTTGTCGGTTGGCCTTGCCGATTGCCACGTCACCACCGAGGCGCTGGCGGCCATCGTCCAACGCCTGCGCGACGGAGACTGGAGCAGCGCCGAGCAGATCGCTGCCTGCTTTACCGAAGCCGCATCGACGCCGGATGATGCCAAGGCCATCATCGCGCCTCACCGCGAGGCCATCGACGCCTGCTTCAGCCAGAGCAGCGTGCAAGGCATCTTTGCCGATCTGGCTGGCAGCACGGAGGCCGAATGGGCCGCACAGACCGCTGAGCACATGGCCAAACGCTCGCCGTTGATGATGGCGGTGACGCTTGAGCTGATCCGCCGCGGCCGCCACACCACGTTGGCCGATGAACTGCGCCGCGAGCTGGACATGATGACGCATGTGTTTGCTGAAGGCGACGGTATCGAAGGCATTCGCGCACTCGCGGTCGACAAGGACCATGCGCCCAAGTGGAAGCACGCGAACATCGACGCTGTCCGTGACGATGAAGTGGCTGCGTTCTTTATCTCGCCGTGGCGCCATGAGCAGCATCCGCTGCTGGGGCTGTGGGACTAGAACCGGTAAACTGCGCGCCTGGAATTTGAATCGTTGATCTTGCTGTGACCGCTGAACGCCCCACGCCCAACCCTCGCCGCTTGTCGGTGGCGCCCATGATGGATTGGACGGACCGACATTGCCGGTTCTTCCATCGCCAGATCTCGCGCCACACCTGGCTCTACACGGAAATGGTGACCACCGGCGCGCTGCTGCACGGCGACGTCCCGCGCCACCTCGATTTCGACGAGGTCGAGCATCCCGTGGCACTGCAGCTCGGCGGCAGCGAACCCGATGATCTGGCCCAGGCCGCGCGTCTCGGCCAGCAATGGGGCTACAAGGAAATCAACCTCAACTGCGGCTGCCCGTCTGAGCGCGTGCAGCGAGGTGCGTTCGGCGCGTGCCTGATGGCCGAACCGAAGCTCGTCACCCAGGGCGTCAAGGCGATGCGCGACGCGGTGTCGATTCCGGTCACGGTCAAGCACCGCATCGGCATCGACGCCATCGAGACCTATGATTTCGTGCGCGATTTCGTTGGCACCATCGCCGAGGCGGGTTGCGAAACCTTCATCGTCCACGCGCGCAACGCCATCCTGAAAGGCCTGAGCCCCAAGGAAAATCGCGAGATTCCGCCGCTGCGGTATGAAGTCGTCTACCAGCTCAAGCGCGATTTTCCGCATCTGGAAATCCTCCTCAACGGCGGGGTGCAGACGCTGGAGCAGATCGACACGCACCTTGCACACATTGATGGCGTCATGATCGGCCGCGAGGCATATCACCATCCGCATCTGATGGCGGTGTTCGATGCGCGGTACTACGGCGCAGGCACCGAGGCCCCCGCGCGCGCAGAGGTGGAAGACGCAATGATCGGCTACGTCGGCCGCTGGGTAGAGCGCGGCGGCTACGCCGGTGCTGCGGTGCGCCATATGCTGGGACTGTATCGTGGCGTGGCGGGTGCGCGCGGCTGGCGGCGCGTGCTGTCGGATTCCAAGGCGCTGGGTCGCGTCAAGACGCTGGCCGACGCCCACAGGCTGTTTGATGAGGCCCGGACCCATTTGCGGCGCGGCGAAGAATCAGTTGACGAGGCGGTCGCAGCATAAATTGCATGACCCCCTAGGCACGCCGAAAGAATGTTTGTATAATTTCGGTTTTCGCCGAGCAGTTGCCAGTTTTGCTGTTCGTACGATGGTGGCTGTAGCTCAGTTGGTAGAGTCCCAGATTGTGATTCTGGTTGTCGTGGGTTCGAATCCCATCAGTCACCCCAAAGTTTCAGTAAAAAAGCCCGCAAAAGCGGGCTTTTTTACGTCTGCGCGCAGTGTCTACGCCTCCGCCACGACCGTCCCCTGGTGATACACCACCTTCCAGCCATCAGCCGTCCGCCGCCACAACGTTGCCCGGCGTGTTGTCCGGTTCGATTGCACCAGCGTGTACGTTAGCAGGTAGTTGTCGGGCGCAATTTCCTGGCAGCGGAAATCCCGCGTTTGCCAGAAATCCTCGCCGATATGGCCGTGCCGGGCATCGAGAACGCCGAGCACATAGCTGCGGCTATAGCGCTGACCCGAGGCACCTGTTTCCCAGAAGTCTTCCGTGGTCATGCGCTCGAAGTCTTCGCGGCGCGTGCCCAGTTCGGGGCGATGGAAGATGGGTTCGCGCCGGCGTAGTTCTTCCAGCACGCTCAGCAGACCCGGGGCGGTATCCAGAGACGGTTCCATGCGGCAAGCCTCCTGGGAAAGTTCCAAGCATACCGCGCAGCGGGCGTGGCTTAGCGCTTTTCGCGTTGCACAATGCGTGGCTTGCGCTTCGCCCCTATGATGGCGCCTTTCCCTTTTCCGGAAACCACTTCGATGCAACGCACTGCCCGTATTGGCCTGTCTTCGCTGACGATCGCACTGTCGCTGGCTTGCGGCACCGGCGCCTTTGCCGCCACGCTTCAGAAACCGCAACTCGACGCGCTGCTCGCCGCCGAACAATCCAAGGCATCGGCTGACCTGAGCAGTTTTCTAGCGGCAGCCGCCAAGGCTGATCCGCAAGTTGCAGGTAGCGTCGCCGCGTACCAGAAGAAGGCCGCGCTCACTGGCGATGACCTCATCAACATCGGGCGTCTGCTGGGTCTGTACAACCGCCTGCACAACCAGCAGGCGGTGATCGCCTCGATCGAGAAGATGGTCGCGCTGCCGACGGTGCGTGACGACAAAATTCCGCAGTACGAAAACCCCGCCATCGTTGCGTTCGGCAAGCTGGTCGAGGGCATGGCGCGCGACTTCGGCCTGAAATATCGCAACGTCGACAACCGCGTATTTGAAGTCACGCTGCCCGGCACCGGCTCGGATGAATTCGGCATCCTGACGCACGCCGATGTCGTACCCGCAAAGCCCGAAGAATGGGTGCTCGGCGACGGCACCAAGCTCGATCCGTTCAAGGTCACGCGCGTTGGCAATCTGCTGTACGGCCGCGGCACGATTGACGACAAGGGCTCGATTGCCGCCGCCATGTACGCCATGAAAACGGTCAAGGACAGCGGCATGCCGCTCGCGCGCACGATTCGTCTGATGATCGAAACCACCGAAGAAACCGGTGGCGATGGCATGAAGTACTACCGCGAGCACACGCAATTGCCCGCGTACAACATCGTGCTCGACAGCAAATACCCGGCGGTGGTCGCCGAGAAAGGCACTGGCGCGCTGAAGGTGTTTTTCCCTGCGCAGGCCGGCGATGCAGCGCATACGGCCATCGTTTCGATGACGGGTGCGGCGTCGGCCAGCTCCGTCCCGCAGACGGCCACCGCTACGCTTAAAGGCGGGGATCTGGGCGTGGCGGCCGCCGCGCTCGACGCCAAGCGCGACGCGTTCGTGAACAGCTTGGCCGCACAGGGCAAGTTTGCGATCGACATCACGCGCACCGCGGACAGCATCGTCGTGAAGGTGACCGGCACGTCGGCGCACGGCTCGCGCCCGGAGGAAGGCGTTAACCCGCTGCCGCGTCTGGCGCTGTTCCTGCGAGCAGCCGATCTCGGTCTGGCGGACAACGCTTACGCTCACGCTGTGCGCTACCTCACCGACCTTTACGGCACCGACTACCTCGGCAACACCATGGGCCTCGCCTACAAGGACGACTTCATGGGTCCGCTCACCATCTCGCCTACGGTGATCGGCGACAAGAATGGCCGCGTGGAGGTGACCGCCAACGTGCGCATGCCGCGCGGCAAAACGCCCGACGCGCTGCGCGGTGAGATCGCCGGCAAGATCAACGCATGGGCCAACGCCAACCATGTCGCCCTTGAGATCAACCACGAGCAAGGCAACTGGATGGCGCGCGATCCGAAGGGGGCATGGCTGTCGACGCTGCTCAACATCTACGGAGACACCACGGGCCTCGACGCCAAGCCCGTGCCGACCGCCGGCAGTACAACCGCCAAGCTGATGCCGAACGCCATCAACTTCGGCCCCGCCATGCCCGGCAAGAAATACACCGCGCACAACGCCAACGAGTACAAGGAAGTGCCGGACCTCGACCTCGATATGCAGATGTTCACCGAGATGCTGGTACGTATCGGCAATCTGCAGTCGATGCAGTAACCGCCGGAGGATCGCCATGAACATCATCCGCGCCAAGTCGTTCACTGCCGAGCGTGCCTGGGGCGCGCTCGATATTGCCAACATGAGCGGCATTACGACGCGCTTGCATTGGACCGACGAGCCTTATCGCTGGCATGTGAACGATGGCGAAGAGGTGTTTGTGGTGCTCGACGGCACGGTCGACATGCATTACCGCGAAGCCGGCGAAGAGAAGGTCGCGACGCTGGAGCCCGGCGACATCTTCTTCGCCGGTGTCGGCTGCGAGCATGTGGCGCACCCACGCGGTGAGGCAAGAATTCTCGTCGTCGAGAAAGCCGGGAGCGTTTAGCGGCTCGCCAGCCGATTGCGAAAAAAAAGCCCGCAATGTGCGGGCTTCGAATTCAGCGATCTCATTGCCCCTGAGGGCACTGGCAATACTACTGTCACGTACGCCAAACAACATCCGGGTAAACGTCCGTTTTGCTGACGGAACATCGCCGAATGTGCCGCTGCAGCAACTTGCGAACAGAAAAAAACAGCCCGCTCAGATGGCGGGCCGAAAATCAGTTGAAGAAAGCCCTGTCCTCAGGGCAGGGCAAGTGTATGAAATCAGTTGCGGCGGCAGCATTGGGGTATGCCCTGATCGGCCGCTGGAGCGCGTTTCATCGCCCCTCATCGTCCTTCTTTTCCTCAGCAGTTTTCGGCGCCAGCGGTACGTGAAGCGACCGGAATCGCATCCAGCATGCGGCAGATGGCGGCCATGCTGCCGACCATCGTACGGCGCTGCTCCCCCTGATAGATGCGCACGCCCTGGGTTTGGCGGAAGGGCACCGGCTGTACCGGACGGCGGCGGGAAGACATCGATCCGAGTCGCATGGCAGACCTCGTGAGTTCGGGTGGAAAAGCGAGAGGCAAGACTCCGCCCTGGCGAGCCGATGGCTCACCTCCAGGTTGGATCAAACAGCGAAGGTTTGGCGCTGAGATGCGCCGGAGACTTACGGGGCAGCAGGCCGGATCAGACCGACGGCCAGGCCCTCCAGGTGAAACTCATCACGATCCAGATCGACGTGGATCGGTTCGAAATCCGGGTTCTCGGCAATCAACTCGACATGCCGGCCCTTGCGCTGGAAGCGCTTGACCGTGACATCGTCGCCAAGTCGAGCAACAACGATCTTGCCGTTGGTGGCTTCGGCGGCGCGCTGCACGGCCAGCAGATCGCCATCCAGAATGCCGGCGTCGCGCATGCTCATGCCTCGCACCTTCAGCAGAAAATCGGGCTGCGCAGAAAACAGCGACGGATCCACCTGATACTGGCGATCAATGTGTTCTGCAGCCAGGATGGGGCTACCGGCGGCTACGCGGCCAACCAGTGGCAGCGTCAATTGCATCAACCCCATCGAGGGCAGCGAGAACTGATGCTGCGCCGTGTTGCCTGCTGCCCGCAGCCGAATGCCGCGCGAGGCGCCGGGCGTCAGCTCGATCACGCCCTTGCGTGCCAGCGCGCGCAGGTGTTCCTCGGCCGCATTCGGCGATGAGAAGCCGAACTCTGCGGCAATCTCGGCGCGCGTTGGCGGAAAGCCCGTGCGCTGGATCGTCTGGCTGATCAGGTCGTAAATCTGCTGTTGGCGAGAGGTGAGGGCGGCCATTGGCGTACTGTATATTTGAACAGGTGCTGTGATTTTATACAGTGACGCAGGAAGCGCAAGTGATTTTGTTGTGATGTGTTGCGTGAGCGCCCGGCCCTTATGACCGGCGTCAAAACCTATGCGACTGGTTAGAAGCTTATGCGCAATCCATGCAGGCGCGGCCGTGGGGAATCGCATAAAATCAAGGCCTTGACCGATTTTTTGCACCGCCACATAGCCCGATTGAGCCTCGTTGGGCTGGCCCGAACGTCACCATGTCCGCCTTCAATCAAGAGACCGTTCTGAGCGTCCATCATTGGAACGACTCGCTATTCAGCTTCAAGACCACGCGTGATCAGGCGCTGCGCTTCCATAACGGCCACTTCGTCATGATCGGGCTGGAGGTCGAGGGCAAGCCGCTGATGCGCGCCTACAGCATTGCCAGCCCGAACTACGAAGAGCACCTCGAGTTCTTTAGCATCAAGGTGCAGAACGGTCCGCTGACGTCGCGGCTGCAGCATCTGAAGGTGGGCGACAAGCTGCTGGTGAGCAAGAAGCCGGTCGGCACGCTTGTGCTGGATGACCTGCTGCCCGGCAAGAACCTGTATCTGTTCGGGACCGGCACCGGCCTCGCGCCTTTCATGAGCATCATCCAAGACCCGGACACCTACGAGCGCTTCGAGAAGGTCGTGCTGCTGCACGGTGTGCGCCAAGTGAGCGAGCTGGCCTATGCCGACTTCATCACCCGCGAATTGCCGAATAACGAGTTCTTCGGCGATCAGGTGCGCGAGAAGCTGATCTACTACCCGACCGTCACGCGCGAGCCGTTCCGCAACATGGGGCGTCTGACTGACCTCGTCGATAGCGGCAAGCTGTCTGCCGACATCGGCCTGCCTCCGATGGATCCGGCAGTGGATCGCGCCATGATCTGCGGCAGCCCGGCCATGCTGGAAGACACTTGCAAGCTGCTCGATGCCCGGGGTTTCAAGATCTCGCCGCGCATGGGCGAAGCCGGTGACTACGTGATCGAGCGCGCTTTCGTCGAGAAATAATCGACGTTGCTTCCGCAGCAAACGCCGGCCTGTGAGCCGGCGTTTTGTTTTCGGGGCGCCCAGGGCAATCCCGCGTCGGCAAAGGCGGGGCGGGCGGATACAATGCGCGCCTTGCCCACAACGCATGTCTGCAACGATGTCCTTGCCTACCATCGCCATCCTCGCTACCGGCGGCACGATCGCCGGCTCCGCTGACGACGCTGGCTCCGCCGCGCGCTACCGCGCAGGCGCCGTCCCCATCGATCAACTGCTCGCGGCCAGCAAACTTGGTTTAGAGCGCCTCGCCAACGTGCGCGCCGAGCAGGTCGCCCAGATCGACAGCAAGGATCTGACGTTCGAGGTATGGGAAAAACTGGTTGCGCGCATCCGTCACTGGATCGACGTCGAGCGTGTGGACGGCGTGGTCATCACGCACGGTACCGACACGCTGGAGGAAACCGCGATGCTGCTGCACCTGACGCAGCAGACCGATACCCCGATCGTCCTGACGGCGGCGATGCGGCCGTCGACGTCGCTGTCGGCGGATGGTCCGCTGAATTTGCTGAACGCGGTACGGCTCGCGGCCAATCCGTCTGCGCGCGGGCGTGGCGTGTTGGTGGCGCTCAACCAGCGCGTGCATGCCGCTCGCGATGTGCAGAAGAGTCACACTTACGCGGTGGAGGCTTTTGTCTCGCCGGATACGGGGGCGCTGGGTTTCGTGCTCGACACGCAGGTGCAGTTTCAGCGTGCCGGGCAGCGTGTAGCCGCGGCAGACGTGTTGCCGATGCCGCCAGCGGGGCAGTGGCCATGGGTTGAGGTTGTGGCGAGCTATGCGCAACCCGATGCACGTGTGGTCGATGCCCTGGTTGCCGCTGGCGTAAAGGGGCTGGTGATTGCCGCAACTGGCGCAGGCTCGATTCACGCCAATCTTGAGGCCGCGCTGAACCGGGCGAGTCAGCAGGGCGTTTTCGTGCTGCGTTCCACGCGTACCGGGGCTGGCTTGGTGCCCGCGCAACCTGGTGGAGAGCGCTGGGCCTCGAGCGGCTCGCTTAACCCATATAAGGCGCGTGTGCTGTTGACGTTGCTTCTGGCCTCAGGGCGCGCCCAGGCAGAAGTTGCCTCCCTGCAGCAAGTCATTGATCGATATTGAAAAAATCTCCAAGGCCTGCGTATAATGGCAGGCTAACCAACCTTGCTGCACCGGAGTGTGACGCCCGGGCGGCTTAATCCACAAGGAGCGTCAATGCGTCATTACGAAATCGTATTCATCGTCCATCCGGACCAGAGCGAGCAAGTGCCCGCGATGATCGAGCGCTACAAGAGCACGGTCACCACGCAAGGCGGCCAAGTGCACCGCGTCGAGGACTGGGGCCGTCGTCAACTGGCCTACATGATCCAGAAGCTCGCGAAGGCTCACTACGTGTGCCTGAACATCGAGTGCGGCAAGGACACCCTGGCTGAGCTTGAACACGCGTTCAAGTTCAACGACGCCGTGCTGCGTCACCTCATCGTTCAGACCAAGAAGGCTGAAACGGCACCGTCGCCGATGATGAAGGAAGTCGCACGCGAAGAGGCCAAGAAGGCCGCCGCTCAGACCGAACAGGCCGCCTGATGCCGCGCGGTGCTGCGCAAGCCTGATCGCGCATCACCAGCATGAACGAAACCCACGGGGACAACGCCATCAACCGCCTGCAGCTCGTCGCCACTCTGGTCGAGCGCGAGGTGATGCGATACACCCCAGCCGGCGTACCGATCGTCAATTGTCTTCTGGCATACAGCGGGCAGGCGGTCGAAGCGCAGACAGTGCGGCAGATCGAGTTTTCGATGGAAGCACTGGCAGCCGGCAAGATGGCTTCCGTTCTGGATCGCATCGCTCCGGGCACCGTCCTGGATTGCGTAGGATTCTTGGCTCGCAAGCACCGCAGCAGTAAGGCACTGGTCTTTCACATCTCCGGATGTAACGTATTCGTAAAGGATTGAATCATGGCATTCATGAACAAGAAGCAGCGCGACGCGAAGAACAAGAAGCGCTTCCAGCAGCAAAACCCGTTGTTCAAGCGCAAGAAGTTCTGCCGCTTCACCGTGGCCGGCGTTGAGCAGATCGACTACAAGGATCTGGATACGCTCAAGGACTTCATCGGCGAGAACGGCAAGATCACCCCGGCCCGCCTGACCGGCACGCGCGCGATCTATCAGCGCCAGCTGGACACGGCCATCAAGCGCGCACGTTTCCTGGCGCTGATGCCGTACACCGATCAGCACAAGCACTAATCAGCGGGATAAGGAGAACTCACAATGCAAATTATTCTGCTCGAGAAGGTCGTCAACCTGGGTAACCTGGGCGACGTGGTGCGTGTGAAGGACGGTTACGCTCGTAACTTCCTGATCCCGAACAAGCAAGCCCGCCGCGCTACGGATTCCGCCATCAAGGAATTCGAAGCCCGCCGCGCTGAGCTGGAAAAGCTGGCCGCTGAAAAGCTGGCCGCTGCGCAAGCCGAAGGCGAGAAGCTGAACGGCCTGACGCTGCAACTGTCGCAAAAGGCTGGTGTGGATGGCCGTCTGTTCGGCTCCGTCACCAACCACGACATCGCCGACGCACTGGTTGCGCAAGGCTTCAAGGTTGAGAAGGCGCAAGTGCGTCTGCCGAACGGCCCGCTGAAGACTGTGGGCGATCACGCGGTCGTCGTGTCGCTGCACACCGACGTGGCAGTTGACGTGAACGTGTCGGTGCAAGGCGAGTCGGTCTAAGCACGCACGCAGCACCTCGCGGCGCCCGGGTCACCGATCGACGCGAGTCAAGAAGGCAGGGACGAAAGTCTCTGCCTTTTTTTGTTGTCCTTTGTGTCAGGGGTTCCAGATTGAAGACCGAGCAGCGCCGCTATAATCCCGCCATGAACGCGCCCTCCGATCCCCAGCTCGATTCCCTCAAGGTGCCCCCGCATTCCATCGAGGCCGAACAGTCGGTGCTCGGCGGGTTGCTGCTGGATAACGCCGCTTGGGATCGCATTGCCGATTTCATCAACGAGCACGATTTCTATCGCTACGACCACCGGCTGATCTTCCACAATATCGGCAAGCTGATCTCGCAGGCTAAGCCGGCCGACGTGATCACGGTGTACGAGCAGTTGCAGGCCGCCGGCAAGGCGGAAGAGGTGGGGGGGCTGGCCTACCTGAACGCGCTGGCGCAGAACACGCCGAGCGCAGCCAACATCCGTCGCTATGCGGAAATCGTTCGTGATCGAGGCGTGCTGCGCCAACTCGTGACGATCGCCGACGAGATTTCCGCCGGTGCCTTCAACCCGCAGGGGCGCGACGTGCGCCAGCTGCTGGACGAGGCGGAATCCAAGGTGTTCGCGATTGCCGAAGAAGGTTCACGCGGGCAGAAGGGCTTTCTGGAAATCCAGCCGCTGCTGACGCAGGTGGTCGAGCGTATCGACGAGCTGTACCACCGCGATAACCAGAGCGACATTACCGGCGTGCCGACGGGCTTCGTTGACCTCGACCGCATGACCAGCGGTATGCAGGGCGGCGATCTGATCATCGTGGCCGGTCGCCCGTCGATGGGTAAGACGGCGTTCTCGCTGAACATCGGCGAACACGTTGCGGTGGAGCAGGGGCTGCCGGTAGCCGTGTTCTCGATGGAAATGGCCGGCACGCAGCTCGCCATGCGTATGTTGGGTTCGGTCGGGCGATTGGATCAGCACCGGCTGCGTACCGGCCGCTTGCTCGACGAGGATTGGCCGCGCCTGACGCATGCCATCCAGAAGATGAACGACGCGCAGCTCTTCATTGACGAGACGCCCGCATTGAACCCGATGGAATTGCGTGCGCGCTCGCGCCGGCTTGCACGGCAGTGCGGGCAGCTCGGCCTGATCGTGATCGATTACCTGCAGCTGATGTCGGGCTCGGGCAGCGGTGAGAACCGCGCGACCGAAATTTCGGAAATCTCCCGATCGCTCAAGGGCCTGGCCAAGGAACTCAACTGCCCGGTGATCGCGCTGTCGCAGTTGAACCGAAGCCTGGAACAGCGTCCGAACAAGCGTCCTGTGATGTCAGACTTGCGTGAATCCGGCGCTATCGAACAGGATGCCGATGTGATCCTGTTCATCTATCGTGATCAGGTCTACAACCCCGATTCTCCGGACAAGGGTACGGCCGAAATCATCATTGGTAAGCAACGTAACGGCCCGATTGGTACCGTTCGTCTTACGTTCCTGGGTGAATACACGAAGTTCGACAACTTCACCGGGGGCAATGCATTCTTTGACAACGACACGTAACGTGTAATTCGTGTCGGCCCGCCACAACGTGCCACGCATGTCGCGAGGCTGGTTCCGGTAAAATATTGCGTTTTAATGACAGCGCCGGCGGTGATCCCGTCCGGCGTTGTTTTTACGACTCCTGCTTTTTTCCGTTCCCAAGGATCATCATGTTCGGTCGCTTCATGCCCACCGAAGGCAAGTTTTTTGAGTACTTCAACCAGCACGCCGAGTGCGCCGTCAAGGCGGCCCATGCACTCAAGGAACTGGTCAATGACTTGCCCAATGCCGAAATGCATGCACGCAATGTGCAGAACTTTGAAAAGAAAGCCGATCGCATCACGCATGACACGATCGAGCTGCTGCACAAGACCTTCATCACCCCGCTCGACCGCGACGAGATCCACAAGCTGATCACGACGATGGACGACATTCTCGACCTGATGGAAGACGTGTCGCTCACCATCTCGTTGTACGACGTGACCAATGTCACGGACGAATCGCGTCAGCTCGCGATGATTTGCGTGGCTTGCTGCGAAGAAGTCCGCAAGGCCGTGGCGCTGCTCAACGACATGAACAACGGCCGCCAGATCCTCTCCATCGCTCAGGAGATCGACCGTCTAGAGTCGGAAGCCGATCGCGTGATGCGCGCCGCCATGGCCAAGCTGTTCCGCACCGAAAGCGACATCAAGCTGCTGATCAAGCTGAAGGCGATTTACGAGCAACTGGAGAGTGTCACCGACCGTTGCGAGGATGTTGCCAACATCATCGAAGGCATCGTGCTCGAAAACGCCTGACGAGACGACGCCCTCATGCATACGCTTCAGATCAGTCTCTGGGTGGTCGTTCTGCTGGTGGCGCTGGCCATCGTGTTCGACTTCATGAATGGCTTCCACGACGCGGCCAACTCCATTGCGACGGTGGTGTCGACCGGCGTGCTCAAGCCGCAGCAGGCGGTGGCGATGGCTGCAGCCTGCAACGTGATCGCCATTTTCATCTTCCACCTCAAGGTGGCAACTACGGTGGGGCGCGACACGATTGATCCGTCCATCGTTGATCATTACGTCATCTTTGGGGCGTTGGTCGGCGCCATCGCGTGGAACATCATCACGTGGTACTACGGCATTCCGTCCAGCTCGTCGCACGCGCTGATCGGCGGTTTGGTGGGCGCGGCTGTGGCCAAGTCGGGTACGGGCTCGCTGGTGGCCAGTGGATTGCTCAAGACGGTGGCGTTCATCCTGATTTCGCCGTTGCTGGGTTTTATTCTCGGCTCGCTGCTGATGGTGGCAGTGTCTTGGCTGTTCTTCCGAACGCCGCCATCCAAGGTGGACCGATGGTTCCGGCGCTTGCAACTGTTCTCGGCGTCGCTGTATAGCCTGGGCCACGGCGGCAACGATGCACAGAAGACGATCGGCATCATTTGGATGCTGCTGATTGCGGGCGGCTACGCATCGGCCACTGCAACTGAACCGCCGATCTGGGTCATCGTCTGCTGCTATGTGGCGATCGGTTTGGGTACGCTGCTGGGCGGCTGGCGGATCGTGCGCACGATGGGCCAGAAGATCACCAAGCTCAAGCCGGTCGGCGGTTTCTGTGCTGAAACCGGTGGGGCCATGACGCTGTTCTTGGCATCGGCGTTGGGTGTGCCAGTGTCGACGACGCATACCATCACCGGTGCCATCGTCGGTGTGGGGGCGGCGCAGAAGGCCTCTGCAGTGCGTTGGGGTGTGGCGGGCAACATCGTCTGGGCGTGGGTTTTGACGATTCCCGCATCAGCGTTCATGGCAGCCATTGCCTGGTGGATCGGCCGACACGTGCTGTAAGGCGATCGCAGATCGTCTCCGGAAAAACGAAACGCCCACCAAATCGGTGGGCGTTTTGCATTGGGGGCGAGCGATGCGTTATTGCGTGGCGAAGCGCGCAATAGGGTCATCGTCGGCTGGCGGGATCGAAGCTGGCGGTACGCGCGTCGACATCAGGTTATCGGCCTGAACATCGCGTGCGCGGGCGAGGGTACCCAGCGGATCATCATCGATCCGACGGGCAGGGCTGGCAGGCGCCGGAGTCATCGGTGCGACGGTCGGTGCTGGTGCATCGGGCAGATTGCTCACGGCCACGACACGGCGCGCGCCCATGTAGCGGCTTGCCCAGTAAGACTTGGTCATGTCTTCCAGGCGTACCGTGCCGCCCGTGGCCGGTGCATGGACAAACCGGTTCTGGCCCACATAGATGCCCACGTGTGAATTCGGCTGGCCGGTCGTGTTGAAGAAGACGAGGTCGCCCGATGCAACGTCGCGACGATCCAGCGAGGAGCCTCGGCGGCCCATTTCGGCGGCGGTGCGGGGCAGGTTCACGGAAGCAGCGCGCTGCACGACGTAGCGCACAAGCCCGCTGCAATCAAATCCGCTGTCGGGCGTATTGCCGCCGTAGCGGTAGGGCGTGCCGACCAGCGCCATCGCCTCGATGGAGATTTCCTCCAGACCGGCGCTCGGATCGTGGATCGGGGCGCCGCGTGTGCGCAGGCCCGCGTCGCGCGAGGCGGTGGAGCGGGTAGGTGTTGACGAGCAGGCAGACAGCAGGCACACCAGCGCCAGCAGGGCGGCGCCCGCCAGTCGCGTGTTTCCGTGGGGAAAGCTGTGCTGCGTGAGCATGCGCCATCAGGAGAGTCCGGATAGCGAGCATGCTATGCGCGCCGCGTCAGAAAGCCAAACTGCGTGTTGGCGAGGCGCAACGCCAAGCGGGGCGCGGGTCTGCGGATTTTGCCCCGATGGCGTCGCGTTTTGCAGGCAGTTTTACCAGCGCAGTTGGACGCTGCGCCTGCTGCCGGTCTGCACCGTTGCGCGCTTGGTGGCGCCCTGGTACGTGGCGATGACGTTATAGCTGGCCGGCGGGGCCTTGATCAGGCAGCGCGGGCCATCGGCGCGAAAGCTTGCGACCTCCTTGCCGTGTCGCGTGAGTTGTACGTCGACGTCGGCCAGATACTCGCCGCGCGCGCCTTGCGTGAACAGCAGTGACAGGTTGTAGTTGTGCGCTTCGCTGTTCAGCGCCTGTTGCTCGTCCTGTGCAACGCCGCCGCAGATGTAGCTGATCTGGCCGGCGGTCTTTGGCGTGAGGTTGTCGGCGAGTGCAATGGAGGCGCCGGCGGACAGCATCATCGCCAGCGCGGCCGACGTCAGGGTCAAACGCGAACGTGTCTGCAGGTTTTGCTGCATGGGCATCATTGGCCTCCATCGGGAAAAAGAGAGGTGCCCGACAAGCAGCAAAAAAAAGGCCACGCAATTGCGTGGCCTGATGGCACAACGGTTGGCGGCAGACAAATATGTCCCCGCGTGATTTTTACAGCACGTCCGAGGCGTGATCTGCAAGCCGCGAGCGCTCGCCGCGCGCGAGCGTGATGTGTCCGCTGTGGCTCCATCCCTTGAAGCGATCCACCACATAAGTCAGACCCGACGAACCTTCCGTCAGATATGGCGTGTCGATCTGCGCGATGTTCCCCAGGCAGACGATCTTGGTACCCGGACCCGCACGCGTGACCAGCGTCTTCATCTGCTTGGGTGTCAGGTTTTGCGCCTCGTCGATGATCAGGAACTTGTTGACGAAGGTGCGGCCGCGCATGAAGTTCATGCTCTTGACCTTGATGCGTGAGCGGATCAGCTCCTGCGTGGCCGCGCGGCCCCATTCACCGGCATTGTCATCGGATTTTTGCAGCACTTCGAGGTTGTCGTCGAAAGCGCCCATCCACGGCTGCATCTTTTCTTCTTCCGTGCCGGGCAGGAAGCCGATGTCTTCACCCACGGGCACCGTGGCGCGCGTGATGATGATCTCGTTGTAGAGCTTCTGATCCAGCACTTGCTCAAGGCCCGCCGCAAGTGCCAGCAGCGTCTTGCCCGTGCCGGCCTGACCGAGCAGCGAAACGAAGTCGACTTCCGGGTGCATTAGCAGGTTCAACGCGAAGTTCTGCTCGCGGTTGCGCGCTGTCACGCCCCAGACGTTGTTCTTCTGGTGCGTGTAGTCCTTGAGCGTCTGCAGCACAGCGGTTTTGCCGTTCAGCTCCTTGACCTGCGCATACAACGGCAGGCTGCCGTCATTCGGCTCCAGGAAGACAAACTGGTTGACCAGGAACGACGGCACCAGCGGTCCGGACAAGCGGTAGAACGTCGTGCCCGTCTTGGGGTCCTGCCAGCTCTCGATGTTCTTGCCGTGCTTCTGCCAGAAGTCCGTCGGCAGCGCCATGATGCCGCTGTAGAGCAGGTCGGTGTCTTCCAGTACGCGATCGTTGAAGTAGTCCTCCGCCGGCAGGCCGAGGGCGCGTGCCTTGATCCGCATGTTGATGTCTTTGGACACCAGCACGACCGATCGGTCCGGACGTTGCTGCTGCAATGCGGCCACCACACCAAGGATCTGGTTGTCCGCTTTGCCCTGCGGCAGGCCATCGGGCAGCTTGATGTCGTTCAGACGCGTCTGGAAGAACAGGCGCCCCTGCGCATCGCGGTTGCCGAGCTTGGCGAGCGGCAGGCCGTCGTCCATGACGCCATCGGTGCCAGCCACGAGCTGGTCGAGCGTGCGGCTGACCGTACGGGCATTGCGCGCGACTTCGCTCATGCCCTTCTTGTGATTGTCCAGCTCTTCCAACGTCATCATCGGCAGATAGACGTCGTGTTCTTCAAAACGGAAGAGCGATGTCGGATCGTGCATCAGGACGTTGGTGTCGAGCACGAACAGCTTGGCGGGGCCTTCATCGCGGCGGTCGCGGCGACGGGCAGCGGTTTCGGTCGATTTGCCGGTCGCGCTCACCTTATCGACAGCCTTGGCGAGGATGCCGGCGTGTTCGCGTGAAGCCTCTTTTGCCATGGGGGACGCTTCGCCCGAGCGGGCGCGGGCCGTGCTGGCTGCAGTGCGTTTAGGTTGCGCACGACCGGTTTCTGACAACGCCTCGCGCTCGAGCGCTGGCACCGGTTTTCGAGGTTCCTGACCCGCCTTCGGCTTTCCGGCTTTGCCGAAAGGCTTGAATTCAGCCGGGTCAAGCAATTGGGCTGGCTGGGTGGGCATGGTCGGCAGCGGCATGCTTCGATTACCTCTCTGGGTGGAACAACGACGAAACACCGTCCGCGCACATGGCGAGGCGGTGCTGGCGGAAAACGCGGTAAAACGGATGGGCGCGCCGCAGCGTTTGATGCGCGAACGACGGCCACAAAAAAGCCGCCATGACCTGCGGGAGGTTGGGCGGCCTAGGTGAACGCCACGACAAGCTGCACGATTCGGACGTTCTGCCCAGCCTGCTTGCCGGGAAAAACGCAGAAGCGGTATCAGACCAACTTGGCCGCCGGTACCGTCGTGGGCTATCGGAATGGCATCCGGATTTTGTACTCATCGGTTCCGACTGTATCGGAAGCTTTTGTGATTTGCAATCTGTCCCATGTGACGTGTGGTGCGTCGCAAACTGGTCACGACGGACGATGCGAAATCGACGGAAAAGCAAGCGCCAGGATGCTTCGCACGGCGTTTTCCCGACGGGTTGGTTCTACGTGCAGTTACAGCGCACGCGCCGCCGCGAGAACCTCATCCACATGGTTGGGCACTTTCACGCCGCGCCATTCCTTGCGCAGCACGCCCTTGCTGTCGATCAGGAATGTGCTGCGCTCAATGCCGCGTACGTCCTTGCCGTACATCTTCTTCATCTTGATCGTGTCAAAGATGTTGCAGACGGCTTCGTCGGCGTCGGAGATCAGCTCGAACGGCATCTCCAGTTTCGCCTTGAAGTTTTCGTGCGATTTCAGGCTGTCGCGCGAGATGCCGAACACCACGGCGCCGGCGGCTTCAAAGGCGTCGTATTGATCGCGGAAGTTCATTGCCTCGGTAGTGCAGCCGGGCGTGTTGTCCTTCGGATAGAAATACAGCACGACGATCTTGCCGCGCTGCGATGCAGGCGAGAACGTGATGCCGCTGGTTGCCGGTGCGGAGAAATCGGGAAGAGGCTGGTCGATCGTGACGGGCATGGTGTGTTCCGGAAAACCGCGAGGAGAGAGACGGGAAGCTCGTAGACGGGCAAATCTGAGATACCGCGCCCGTCGCCAAACCGGAGATCGGAAAGATCAGGCCGGCTGAACGATCAGGCTGCCGCTGCGGCCGGCAACTTCGCCCCATGTGACGGGCTGCACGGGCAAGGTACTGCGATCGAGCGTCGCGTAGTAATCGCCCATCGACCCTAGTCGATGGCCTTGCGCGCGCCAGCCTCGCAGCAACTCGCGGAAGATCGGGGCGAGTTTCTGCCCTTCAAGTTCTGCATGCAAGGTAAATACCTGGTCGCGGTCGGACTCGGTCATCTTCAGGATGTGCCGGGCAACGTTGTCGAGGGTGATGTCTTCCACGCCAATCAGCTCGTCCAGTGTGGGTAGCGTGGTCGGCAATTGCACGTGGTTCAGCGCTTTGCCATCAACGCTCGGGATGTACGGATGCGTGCCTCGGCCATCGGAGGCGTAGGCCATGCCCCAGTTGTCAATCTGGCGGAACGCGTGGTCGTTCATCTGCCAGCCGGCGGCGCCGTGCGTCACGGGTGGCTTGCCGAATACCTGGACGAAGCGCGCGTGGGCGGCAGTCATTTGGCGGGCGGTCCAGCCGGCATCGCGCTGGCGGACATTGTCTTGCCAGAGCACGTGGTCCCAGGTGTGGATGCCGGTTTCGAAGCCTGCCTCGGCGATGGCGCGCATTTCGGCTGCGGCTTTGCGGCCGATGTCGGGGCCGGGCAGCAGCACGCCGTACATCAGCGTACGAAAGCCGTAGTGCTCGACGACTGAGGTGCGGGAAACCTTTTTGAGGAAGCCGGGGCGAAAGGCCCGGCGCAGCGCCCAGCCGGTGTGATCCGGGCCGAGGCTGAAGAGGAAGGTCGCGCCCGCCTCGTGCTCGCGCAGCATGCGCGCGAGGTTGGGCACACCTTCGCGGGTGCCGCGCAGGGTGTCGACGTCGATCTTGAGGACGATGAGAGCCATGAACCTGCGCGGGGGTGTTGCTTTTACTTGTTACCGTTGCCGTCTTCGACCAGGCTGCGGGCTTCAGCCACGTGCGTGCGATACGCTTCGAAGATATTCGCCAGCGCGTCCTTCATCACGGTGGTCGGCTTCCAGCCGAGGTCTTCCATGGTGTTGGCGATCTTCGGCACGCGGTTCTGCACGTCCTGATAGCCGGTGCCGTAGTAGGCGCCAGACGTCGTTTCCACCAGTTGGACCTGCTTGGCAGTGTCCTTGTACTCGTCGATCTTGGCGGCTTGTTCCAACATCATGTTGGCCAGCTCGCGCACCGAGTAGTTGTTCGACGGGTTGCCGATGTTGTAGATCTTGCCCGAGGCCACGCCGTCCTTGTTGGCAATAATGCGCACCAGCGCGTCGATGCCGTCATCGATATACGTGAAGGCGCGCTTCTGGCTGCCGCCGTCGACGAGCTTGATGTTCTCGCCGCGCACGATGTGGCCGAGGAACTGCGTCACAACGCGCGACGAACCTTCCTTCGGGGTGTAGATCGAGTCGAGGCCCGGGCCGATCCAGTTGAACGGACGGAACAGCGTGAAGTTCAGCCCTTCCATGCCGTAACCCCAGATCACGCGGTCCATCAACTGCTTCGAGCATGCGTAGATCCAGCGCGGCTTGTTGATCGGCCCGTAGATCAGCGGCGAAGCTTCCGGATCGAATTCCGAATCGCCGCACATGCCATAGACCTCGGAGGTCGACGGGAAGACCAGGTGCTTGCCGTACTTGGCAGCCGAGCGAACGATCGGCAGGTTGGCTTCAAAGTCCAGCTCGAACACGCGCAGCGGGTCTTTGACGTAGGTCGACGGCGTGGCGATGGCCACCAGCGGCAGGATCACGTCGCACTTCTTCACGTGATACTCGACCCATTCCTTGTTGATGGTGATGTCACCCTCAAAGAAGTGCATGCGCGGGTGGTTGACCAGGTCGCCCAGACGCTCGGTCTGCATGTCCATGCCATAGACCTCCCAATCGGTGGTCTCCAGGATGCGCTTGGACAGGTGGTGGCCGATGAAGCCGTTGACGCCGAGGATCAGTACTTTTTTCATGAAGGCAAACTCAAGATCAGGAGAGGGCGAGCTGGCTGGCGAGCTGCTGCGCGGTCACGACAGACGTTCCGCTGGCAGCTTGGGGCTCGACACGCCAGAGCTCGTGGATGGCGATGGCTCCCCCATCGCCGCACACGCCGAACATCGCATTATCCACGACGTGCAAGCCCGGCGGCAAATTCGTAAAGGTTTGATGCGCCAAGCGGGCTCGCGCGACAACGTAGCGTTCGCTGCCGGCGTCCGTAAAGGCGCCGGGGTAGGGCGGCGCCACGGCACGGATCAGGTTATAGACCTGCTGGGCCGGCTTGGACCAGTCGATGCGGCCGTCTTCGGGCTTGCGGCCACCGAAATAGCTGCCGTTGGCCAGCACGTTCGGGTGCTGCGGAATGTGCCCGGCAATCATCGCGGGAAGCGCGCGCCATAGGGTTTGCTCGGCCGCCACGGTGGCCTTTTCGAACACTTCGTGCGAGGTGTCGTCCGGCAGGATCGGCACGATGGTCTGGTCGACGATGTAACCGGCATCCGGCTTTTCGACCATTTCGTGCAGGGTGGCGCCGGTTTCGGTCTCGCCGTGCAGCACCGCCCAGTTGATGGGCACGCGGCCGCGGTACTTGGGCAACAGTGAACCGTGCATGTTGAACGCGCCGAATTTGGCGAGGCTCAACAGGTGCATCGGGATCATGTGCCGGTAATAGAACGAAAAGATGAAGTCCGGCGCAATGGTTGCGATCCGGGCGTGCAGGTCTTCACCGTTTGCATTATCCGGCGTGATGTACGGGATACCGAGTTCCTGTGCGGTGGCACGCACGCTGCCGAACCAGATGTTCTCGGCGACGTTGTCCTCGTGCGTGACAACGAGTTCGACCTGAATGCCACGCGCAGCCAGCACGCGCAGGCAGCGTACGCCGACGTTGTGATACGCGAAAACGACCGCGCGCCGCTTGAGCCCGGAACTCATGCAACACCCCGCTGCGAGCCAGTCTTCAGATCGGCAGCACCGGCTTCATGCAGGTGCGGCGTCTCTTCCAGCACACCCTGCACCAGATAGCGCGGGCGTTCGCGCACCTGTTGATAGATGCGGCCGATGTATTCGCCCAGCAGGCCAATGCCAAACAGCAGCACGCCCATCAAGAAGAACGTGATGGCGAACAGCGTGAATACGCCCTGGACTTCCGCGCCCAGGATGAAGCGCCGCACCACCAGTAGGATGAACAGCACGGCAGAGGCAAACGACAACAGCATGCCGATCGCCGAGAACCATTGCAGCGGCACGACGGAAAAGCCCGTCACCAGGTCGAAATTCAGGCGCACGAGCTTGTACAGCGAGTACTTCGACTCGCCGGCAAAGCGTTCTTCGTGGTCGACTTCGATTTCGGTCGGGTTCTTGCTGAAGGTGTAGGCCAGCGCCGGGATGAAGGTGTTGACTTCGCGGCAGCGGTTGATCGTGTCGACGATGGTCCGGTTGTATGCGCGCAGCATGCAGCCCTGGTCGGTCATCTTGATGTGCGTGATGCGCTCGCGCAGCGAGTTCATCGCACGCGATGCGGTGCGGCGGAACCAGCTGTCCTGGCGCACGCGACGGATGGTGCCGACGTAGTCGTAGCCTTCGTCGAGCTTTTCCACCAGGCGGCCGATTTCTTCCGGCGGATTCTGCAGGTCGGCATCGAGCGTGACGACGCGTTCGCCGCGCGCATGTTCAAAGCCGGCCAGGATGGCCATGTGCTGGCCATAGTTGCCGTTGAATAGCACCACGCGCGTGCTGTCCGGGCGCGCGCGGAACTGCTCAGCCAGCATGGCGGCGGAGCGGTCGCGGCTGCCGTCGTTGACGAACACGACTTCATACAAAATGCCGAGCGCGTCGAGCGCGGGATACAGACGCGCAAACAGCGCGGCGAGCCCGTCTTCTTCGTTGTAAACAGGAATGACGACCGAGAGAGCGGGTGTCTTCATTATTGGATTATTGGTACTGGGCGCAAAGTTGGCGGACCGCGCTGACCACGCGATCCACATCGGAATCTTCCATGCCGGCAAACATCGGCAGCGTAACGATGGCACGGCCAATGCGCTCGGCCACCGGGAACATGCCCGGCTTCCAGCCGAGTTCGCGGTAGAGCTTGAACAGGTGGATGGGCGGATAGTGCACGCCCGCGCCGATGCCCAGCGCCTTCAAGCCAGCCATGAAGCCAGCGCGATCGACCTTCAGACGATCCAGCGGCAGCACGATCTGGAACATGTGCCAGTTGGTGTGCGTGAAGTTCTCTACCGGCAGCTCGACGCCGAACGACTCGATGTCGGCGGCGCGCATGCCGGCAAAATAGCGGCGTGCCAGTGCGGCGCGGCGTGCAGTGACGACTTCCAACTGAGCGAACTGACCCAGGCCGATCGCGGCATTCACGTCGGTCAAATTGAACTTGCCGCCCACCAGGTCGACTTCCATGCCGTCGAAGCCGGTGCGCACGACGCCTTGCAGGCGATATTTCTCGGCCAGCACGGCTTCTTCGGGCGTGTTCAGCACCAGCGCGCCGCCTTCGATGGTCGTGATGTTCTTGTTGGCCTGGAAGCTGAAGCTGACCAGGTCGCCGATCTGGCCGATGCGCTTGTCGCCCCAGCGCGAACCGATGGCCTGCGCGGCGTCTTCCACCACGCGCAGCTTGTGGCGGCGAGCGATGTCGTAGAGGCGATCCATGTCGACGGGCAGGCCCGACAGATAGACCGGAATAATGGCCTTGGTGCGCGGCGTGATGGCGGCCTCGACCTTGTCCAGATCGATGTTGCGCGTCACCGGGTCGATGTCGACGAAGACTGGCTTGGCGCCGACCGTCAGCACCACGTTGGACGTGGCGACCCACGAGATCGGCGTGGTAATCACCTCATCGCCAGGGCCGATGCCCGCGATGCGCAGCGCGACTTCCATCGTAGCCGTGCCGTTGGCGAATGTGCGGACGATGCGGCCGCCAAAGTATTCCGACAGCGCGGCTTCGAATGCCGCGACCTTGGGCCCCGAGGTAATCCAGCCCGAGCGCAGCACGTCGGTCACGGCGGCGATGGTCGCTTCGTCAATGGTCGGGCGCACGAAGGGCAGGAAGGGAAGCTCGGCAGTGGCGGTGGTTTGCGTCATGACTTGAATGAGGTTGGGTGCCGGGTGTGGGCGGATCGGCTCACGAGCGAGCCAGCACAAGTACGCCGACGAGAATGATCGCGATGCCGATCAGGCGCTGCACCGTCAGCACTTCGCCAAACAGATACCACGCCAGGAAGGCGTTGACCACGTAGCCCAGCGAGAGCATCGGATACGCGATGGTCACATCCACGCGCGACAGGCCGAGAATCCACACCACCACCGAGATGACGTAGCACGACAAGCCGCCAATGATGGGCCACTGCGTTGCAAGCTTGATGCCGATCGGCAGGATGTTGTCGGCCGAAAACGCAAAGCGGCCGATGTTATTGACGCCCGCCTTGAGCAGCAGCTGAGCGCAGGCATTGAGCATGACGCCCGTCAGGATCAGCCCGAAAGTGACCAGATTCATGTGTTCTTTTGATGTTTTACAGACTGCGGCGGTTTCCCCGTGCGGATGTTCTTAATCCAGCCGCCGGGCCGCATGTTACGACAATTCCGCTTGCGCGCCCCTTTCGACAATCCGTGGTGGTGAAACCTAGTTGCGCCGGACGATCACACGGCGGGCATCGCGGGCAATCACCACCATCGGTACGCCCTGTGCTGCCAGCCGGTCATAGGTGCCCGGTCCCATCATGGCGACGGCCTGACCGCCGGCTTTCCAGCGCGCCACGAACGCTTCGGTGGTCGGCACCCACTTGGCCGGCTCCTGTTGGACGCCAAAGGCCAGTTCATCAGGCTCCTGCACCATGATGGTGGGCCGGCCGAGGTAAAACGGCATTGTATGGTCCAGACGCTCGACCGCATAGAACGGCACGTCGGGCTTGAGCCACGGCTTGACGGCCGGCACGAGATCGATACCCGACATGGAGCGCCCGAATGCTTCATGGCCGAGCATGGCCGCTGTAAATGTCAGGAACCATGCGCACGCAAATGCGGCCACGCTCTCGAAGCGCCGGTCCGCCAAGCGAAGTGCCAGCCACGTGAACCCGGCTCCCGCCACGAACGCCACAGCCAGGAACATCGCAAATCGGGAAAACACGGCGTTCGGGTACATGTCCGACGACATGGTCGCCACGTAACCGCTGGCCGCCAGACCAGCCAGCGCCAGCACCAGGAAGCCCTTGAGTTGCCAGCGCCACGCGCGCTCGCTGGTGTGGTCGAGCATCAGGGCCGCCAGAATCGCCAGCGCTGGGATGATTGGAAAGATATAGCCCGGCAGCTTCGAGTCGGAAATGCTGAAAAACGCGAAGATCAGAACAGCCCACAGGCCGAGCATGAGCGTGGGGCGGAAACCGTTACTAGCGGTTTCACCGCGTGCGAGGGTCAGGCGTGCAGCGCCGGGCAATTGAGCAAGCCACGGGAGGAACCCGGCCACCAGCAATGGCACGAAGTACCAAAGCGGCGCGTTTCGGTTATGCACGGTCGACGTGAAACGCTGGAAATGCTCGTGCACGAAGAAGAACCACGCGAATTCCGGGTTGCGCATCGAGATCAGCACGAACCACGGCGCGCCGACGGCAAAGAAGATGATCAGCCCGCTGACCAGATGCAATCGTTTCCACAAGGCCCAGTCGCGCGCGACTAAGGTGTACACCACCAGCACAAAGCCCGGCAGGACCACGCCGATGAGGCCCTTGCTCAGCACCGCGAGCGCCATTGATGCCCAGCAGGCCCACATCCAGCCGCGTTGTTGAGCGCGCGTGGCATCCGGATGCTGCGCGAGCAGTAGCGCACCCAGCGCCATCGTCATGCAGCCGGCCACGCCCATGTCGAGCGAATTGAAGTGCGAGCCCACGTTCCAGAGAGGGGCGCTCACCAGCACCAGCCCGCTGATGACGGCTGTCCGCTTGCCCCACCAGCGCGCGGCCGCCAGCATCGTGAAAACAATGCCGACGATGCCGGAGAGCGCCGTGAAGAGCCTCGCTTGCCAGTCGCCGATGCCAAACAACGTGTAGGCGAGTGCGGTCCCCCACATTTGCAGCGGCGGCTTCTCGAAATACTTCAGGGCGTTGTAACGGATGGTCACCCAGTCGCCGGAGGAGCACATCTCGCGCGCGATCTCGGCGTAGCGGCCTTCGTCGGTGGGGATCAGGTGCCGGTAGCCCAGCGTGCCGAGCCAGACGGCCAGGAACGCAGCAGCCAGCAGCCACAGCGACGCATTGCGCCAGGGAAGGGTGGGCGCTTGAGCAGTGCGGTCGATCGGCATGCGTTCAGGCACGCTCGATCAGCAGGGCGGCGGCCACTTTGCGGCCTTCCAGCATCAGGATGTTGTACGTGCGGCCGGCGGCCTGCAGGTCCATGGCGTCTACGCCGATGCGCTTTTCTGTGAGCGGCACCGTCAGCCGCGGGTGCGGGAAGCGCAGCTTGTTGCCGGAGCCGAAGATCACCACTTCGGCCCCCAGTTCGAGCACGCGGGCGAAATGCTCGGGCGTCAGATCCTCAAAGCGCGACACATCCCACTGCACCACGGCGCCCTCGGGCATCACCAGCACCGAGTGCTCGTAGCGCACCTTGTTGATTTCGATATAGCCGTCGCCATAGCCGGTAACGGTATTGAGAATGGTCGACGAATCGGATGAATGGAGCTTCAAGGTGGGAATCCCATCGGGCGCGATGACTGCGGCGCATACGGCGGCACGCAGGCAAAGGCGCTAGGTTTCAGACTTCGGACAGGTTTCGCTGCGTTGCAAAAATGCCCGCCTAAGTCTGTCATAATGGGCTAAATTATATCTTTTTCTCTCCTTCGCCCGCCGCGCCACAAGCGATGTCCGGCAAGGAATAGCGTAGCGGCGCCTGCCGCTGTGTGGCGTTACCGTCGCCGCTTTGCTGCGCCACAGAATGCCCCGTAGTTCCAGCCCGTTCAACGTCGCCACTCGCCGCCTTGCCCGTGAAAACGATCCAGAAATCCGCCAAGCTCAACAACGTCTGCTATGACATTCGCGGCCCCGTGCTCGAGAAGGCCAAGCAGATGGAAGAAGAGGGCCACAAGATCATCAAGCTGAATATCGGCAACCTGGCCGTGTTCGGTTTCGATGCCCCTGAAGAGATCCAGCAGGACATGATCCGCAACCTGCCGAATTCGGCGGCGTATTCGGATTCCAAGGGCATCTTCGCGGCGCGCAAGGCAGTGATGCACTACACGCAAGAGCAGGGCATCAAGAACGTCACGCTGGAAGACATCTATCTGGGCAATGGCGCCTCGGAGCTGATCTCGCTGGCCACCAACGCGCTGCTCGATGCCGGTGACGAGCTGCTGCTGCCGGCGCCCGACTACCCGTTGTGGACCGCCGTGACCAGCCTCTCGGGCGGCACGCCGGTGCACTACACCTGCGACGAAGCCAACGGCTGGATGCCGGACCTGGACGACATCCGCGCCAAGATCACGCCGAACACCAAGGGCATCGTCGTCATCAACCCGAACAATCCGACCGGCGCGCTGTATTCGGACGAGCTGCTGCTGGGCATCGTCGCCATCGCGCGCGAACACGGCCTGGTGATCTTCGCCGATGAGGTGTACGACAAGGTTCTGTTCGACGACAACAAGCACACCGCGATCGGCTCGCTGTCGGAAGACGTGCTGACCGTGACGTTCAACAGCCTGTCGAAGAGCTACCGCTCGTGCGGGTACCGCGCGGGCTGGATGGTCGTGTCCGGTGACAAGCGCCCGGCCAAGGACTACATCGAAGGCCTGAACATGCTGTCGTCGATGCGCCTGTGCGCCAACGTGCCGGGCCAATGGGCCATCCAGACCGCGCTGGGCGGCTACCAGAGCATCAAAGACCTGGTGGCACCGGGCGGTCGCATGCGCCGTCAGCGTGATCTTGCGCACGAGCTGATCACCGCCATCCCTGGCGTGACCTGCGTCAAGCCCAAGGCTGCGCTGTATATGTTCCCGCGCCTGGACCCGGCGGTGTATCCCATCGAAGACGATCAGACTTTCATCCGCCAGCTGCTGGAAGAAGAACGCGTGCTTCTGGTGCAGGGCACCGGCTTCAACTGGCACTCGCCGGACCACTTCCGCATCGTCTTCCTGCCACACGAAGACGATCTTCGTGAAGCGATCGGCCGAATTTCGCGCTTCCTGGAGCGGTACCGTCAGCGTCACGGTACTGGCATCCGGGCCGCATAAACTCGGTCTTCCGCCAGATCAGTAACTGCGGGGCAGACCGAAGTGTCTGCCCTGTGTGTTTTTTGCTTCTCCGCTTTTTCGTTTCTTTACGACACGTCTCATGAATCCCATCAAGATCGGCCTGCTCGGGCTCGGTACCGTCGGTGGCGGTACCCTCAAGGTTCTGCAACGGAACCAGGAAGAAATCCGCCGTCGCGCGGGTCGCGGCATCGAAGTCGCCATGATTGCCGTGCGCAATCTCGACCGCGCCCGCGCCATCGTGCAGGAAGCCGGGGCGACCGTGCCCGTGGTGAACGATCCGTTTGCGATTGTGGATTCGCCCGAGATCGATATCGTCGTGGAACTGATCGGCGGCTATGACCTGACGCGTGAGCTGGTGCTGCGCGCCATCGCCAACGGCAAGCATGTTGTCACTGCCAACAAGGCGCTGCTGGCCCTGCATGGCAACGAGATTTTCAAGGCTGCCCAGGACAAGGGCGTGATGGTGGCGTTCGAGGCCGCCGTCGCCGGCGGCATCCCCATCATCAAGGCTCTGCGCGAAGGCCTGACAGCCAACCGCATCGAGTGGATCGCCGGCATCATCAACGGCACCACGAACTTCATCCTGACCGAGATGCGCGACAAGGGTCTGGACTTTGATACGGTGCTCAAGGAAGCCCAGCGCCTGGGCTACGCCGAAGCCGATCCGACCTTCGACATCGAAGGCTTTGACGCCGCGCACAAGCTCACACTCATGAGCGCCATCGCCTTTGGCGTGCCGATCCAGTTTGAACGCGCGTATGTGGAAGGCATCACCAAGCTGGAAGCCGTTGACATTCGCTACGCCGAAGAACTCGGCTATCGCATCAAGCTGCTTGGCATTACGCGTCGTACCGAGGCCGGCATCGAACTGCGGGTGCATCCGACGCTCGTGCCGACCAAGCGCCTGATCGCCAATGTCGAAGGCGCGATGAATGCCGTGGTCGTCAACGGCGATGCCGTGGGCCCGACGCTGTACTACGGCAAGGGCGCAGGCGCCGAGCCGACCGCTTCGGCCGTCGTCGCCGATCTGGTGGATGTGACGCGCCTGCACACGGCCGACCCGGAACACCGCGTGCCGCATCTGGCGTTCCAGCCGGACGCGCTGTCCGACACGCCGGTGCTGCCGATCGACGAAGTGCGCTCAAGCTATTACCTGCGCATGCGCGTGGCCGATGAAACCGGCGTCCTGGCCGACATCACGCGCATCCTGGCCGAAGGCGGCATCTCGATCGACGCCATGCTGCAGAAGGAATCGCGCGAAGGCGAGCCGCAGACCGACATCATCATGCTGTCGCACGTGACGGTGGAAAAGCGCGTGAACGCCGCCATCGCCGCCATCGAAGCGCTGCCGACCGTGCTGTCGAAGGTCACGCGCATCCGCATGGAAGAACTGAACTAAGCGCAGGACATGAGCATGCAATACCGATCGACCCGCGGCCACGCAGAGCCGCAGAGCTTCTCCCGCATCCTGCTGGGCGGCCTGGCGCCGGACGGCGGCCTGTACCTGCCTGAGCAGTACCCGCAGGTCAGCGTTGATGAGCTGACCCGCTGGCGCGACCTGCCGTACGCCGACCTCGCGTTCGAAATTCTGCGCAAGTTCGCCACCGACATTCCCGAAGACGATCTGCGAGCACTGACGCGCCGCACCTATACGCCCGAGGTGTACGGCAACGCGCGCGCCGGCGACAACACTGCCGACATCACGCCCCTGCACAAGCTGGGCGAGGAAGGCGGCACGTCGCTCTCGCTGCTGTGCCTGTCCAACGGCCCGACGCTGGCCTTCAAGGACATGGCGATGCAGCTGCTGGGCAACCTGTTCGAGTACGCACTTGACCGTGAACATGCCGAGTTGAACATCCTGGGCGCCACCTCGGGCGACACGGGCAGCGCCGCCGAATACGCCATGCGCGGCAAGCGCGGCGTGCGCGTGTTCATGCTGAGCCCGCACCGCAAGATGAGCGCGTTCCAGACCGCGCAGATGTTCAGCCTGCAAGACAAGAACATCTTCAACATCGCCATCGAAGGCGTGTTCGACGACGCGCAGGACATCGTCAAGGCAGTGTCGAACGATCTCGAATACAAGGCCCGCCAGAAGATCGGTACGGTCAATTCGATCAACTGGGCGCGTGTCGTCGCCCAGGTCGTCTACTACTTCAAGGGCTACCTGCTGGCGGCCCCGAAGATTGGCGACAAGGTTTCGTTCTGCGTGCCATCGGGCAACTTCGGCAACGTCTGCGCCGGCCACATCGCGCGCATGATGGGTTTGCCGATCGACAAGCTGGTCGTTGCCACCAACGAGAACGACGTGCTCGACGAATTCTTCCGCACCGGCACGTACCGCGTGCGTTCGGCCGCGCAGACGTATCACACGTCCAGCCCCAGCATGGACATCAGCAAGGCGTCAAACTTCGAGCGCTTCGTGTTCGACCTGCTGGATCGTGATCCTGCACGCCTGGCCCAGCTCTTCCGCGACGTGGACGAAAAGGGTGGTTTCTCGATGACGGGCAAGCCGGAGTTCGATCGCATCGCCGAGTTCGGCTTTGTCTCGGGCCGCAGCTCGCACGCAGACCGCGTCGATACGATTCGCGACGTGTTTGCCACCTACGGCACGATGATCGACACCCACACCGCCGACGGCGTGAAAGTGGCGCGCGAAAACCTGACGCCGGGCGTGCCGATGGTGGTGCTGGAAACGGCGCTGCCGGCCAAGTTCGGCGACACCATTCGCGAAGCGCTTGACCGCGAGCCGGAGCGTCCGGCTGGCTACGCTGATATCGAATCGCTGCCGCAGCGCTTCGAAGTCATGCCGGCCGACGCTGACCGTATCAAGGGCTACATCGCCCAGCACACCGGTCTCTAAAACGATGGAAGCAGTGCCGGATGACGTAGCCGGGGCAGCGTTCGAGCGCTGCCTGCACGACATCCGCGCCTGCCGCGAGTGCAAGGGCGCATTGGCGCACGAGCCTCGCCCGGTAGTCGTGGCGGACCGCCGCGCCCGCGTCCTCATCATCGGGCAGGCGCCCGGCCGCATCGTCCACGAAACCGGCATCCCCTGGAACGACCGCTCGGGCGACCGCCTGCGCCAGTGGTTGCAGATCTCATACGACGATTTCTACGCTGACAGGCGCATCGCCGTGGTGCCGATGGGCTTCTGCTTTCCCGGCACTGGCGCGAATGGCGATTTGCCGCCGCGCCCCGAATGCGCGCCCAAATGGCACCGGCCGCTGTTGACCGCGATGCCCGATGTGAGGCTCGCGCTGCTGGTGGGCACCTATGCCCAGCGCAATTACCTCGACGTGCCGCGCGACTGGTCGCTGACGGACGTGGTGCGTAATGGGCCCGTGCAGGACGCCGACGGCCGAGTGCTGTTTCCGCTGCCGCATCCGAGCCCGCGCAATCTGGCCTGGTTCAAACACAACCCGTGGTTTGACGCGCACATCGTGCCGGCACTGCGGGCCGCGCTGGCCCGCGCATTCGCTTGATACGCCTGCGCTGATGCATGGCATCGGCCTGGAACCGATACAATCGAAATCTCCTTTCCGATTTCGTTTTCCCATTCCCGCATGTCCGCCAACGATGCTCCCGCCGTCAAACCGTCCTTGCTGACGCTCGATGCGGCGCTGTCGCAACTGCTTGCCGCAGTGCGCGCCTTGCACGAGACCGAAACCGTGTCGACGTTGCACGCCAACGGGCGCGTCCTCGCGCTGGCCGTGCGCAGCAGCTTGAACGTGCCGCCCGCCGACAACACGCAGATGGACGGTTACGCCGTGCGCGCCGCCGACATCACCGGGTCGGGCGTGCGCCTGAAGGTGGCCCAGCGCATTCCGGCTGGCTATGTCGGTCAGCCGCTCAATGCGGGCGAGGCGGCGCGTATCTTTACCGGCGCGCTGATCCCGCCGGGCGCGGATGCGGTGGTCATGCAGGAACAATGCAAGGCTGACCCGGACACGGGCACCGTCACCATCGACCACGTGCCTGAATCCGGCGAGTGGATCCGCCGCGCCGGCGAGGATATTGCCGACGGTGCCGAGATCCTGGCGCGCGGCACGCGTCTCGGTCCGCAGCAACTCGGCTTGGCAGCTTCGGTCGGTTGCGCCAATCTGCACGTGGTGCGCCGTCCGCGCGTGGCCGTGTTCTTTACCGGCGACGAGCTTGCCATGCCCGGCGAGCCGCTCAAGCCCGGTGCGATCTACAACTCCAACCGCTTCACGCTGCGCGCGCTGTTGGAAAACCTCGGCTGCGACATCACCGATTTCGGCATCGTGCCCGACACGCTGCAAGCCACGCGCGACACACTCCGCGAAGCGGCCGAGGAGCACGACCTCATCATCACCTCCGGCGGCGTGTCGGTGGGCGAGGAAGACCACATCAAGCCCGCAGTGGAAGCCGAAGGGCGCCTGAACCTATGGCAGATCGCCATCAAGCCGGGCAAGCCGCTGGCTTTTGGCGAGGTGCGCCGGCCCGAAGGCATGGTGGGTGGCCCCACCGCGTTTTTCATCGGCCTGCCGGGCAACCCGGTGTCGAGCTTCGTCACCTTCCTGCTGTTCGTGCGGCCGTTCATCCTGCGTCTGCAGGGCGTGTCCGACGTGGCCCCGAAGCGCATCCCGATGCGGGCCGACTTTGCGCTGCCCAAGGGCGATCGCCGCAACGAATTTCTGCGTGCGCGTATCAACGCCAACGGCGGGCTGGACCTGTTTCCCAATCAAAGCTCGGGCGTGCTGACCTCCACCGTATGGGGCGATGGCCTGATCGACAACCCGCCCAACCAGCCGATCGCGCAGGGCGATGTGGTCAGCTTCCTGCCGTTTGCGGGTCTGGTGTAAGGAGCGATGGCCATGCAGATTGAGCTTCGTTTCTTTGCCAGCGTGCGTGAGCAACTCGGAACCTCACAGGAGCAGGTGGTCGTGCCGGAGGCCGTGCGCACCGTGGGCGATGTGCGCCGCTGGCTGGCGCAGCGCGGTCCGGTCTGGGGCGAAACTCTGGCCGAAGGTCGTGCGCTGCGCATGGCCGTGAACCACCAGATCGTGCCGGCCGATACCGCTGTGCATGACGGCTGCGAAGTCGCATTCTTCCCGCCAGTGACCGGCGGCTGAACGGAGCAGAGCAACCATGTCCGTCCGTGTGCAGGAAGCCGACTTTGACCTCGGCGCCGAGATTGCAGCGCTGCGTGCCGGCCGCCCGAACATTGGTGCAGTGGCCAGCTTCATTGGCACCGTGCGCGATATCAACGATGGCACCGGCGTGTCGGAGATGGAGCTGGAGCACTATCCAGGCATGACCGAAAAGGCGCTCGCCGACATCGTCAGCGCGGCTATGCAACGCTGGGAGCTGATTGACGCGCTCGTCATCCACCGCGTTGGCAAGCTCAAGCCGCAAGACCAGATCGTGCTGGTGGCGGTGGCCTCCAAGCACCGCGGCGACTCCTTTGCCGCGTGCGAATTCATCATGGATTACCTCAAGAGCGAGGCGCCGTTCTGGAAGAAGGAGCAGACGCCCGAGGGCGCGCGCTGGGTCGATGCACGCGTCACGGACGACAAGGCGCTCGCCCGCTGGGGCATTGCGACCACCAACGCCGGGGCAAACACGGCCAATCAGCCTGGCGCATCGGCGCAACCCAACGACTACGAATAACAAGGACGCGACCGCATGAGCGGAATGGGCATTCTGGCAGTTGGGGTGGGCGCTGCGCTGGGAGCCTGGTTGCGCTGGGCGTTCGCCATCTTGTGGAACGCCATCAATCCGGCCTTGCCGTACGGCACGCTGGCAGCCAATCTGGTGGGAGGCTATCTGATCGGCGTTGCGGTGGGTTTTTTCGATACGCACGCGGGGCTGCCGCCGGAATGGCGTTTGCTCGTCATCACCGGTTTTCTGGGCGGTCTCACGACGTTCTCGACGTTTTCCAGCGAGGTTGTCGCCAACATCCTGGCCGGCGACCACCTGATGGGCGCGCTGCATATCGTGGCGCATCTCGGGGGCTCGCTGTTCCTGACCATGCTGGGTCTCTGGACGGTACGCACGTTCAGTTGATCGCAAGGCCGATCACGCAAATTGAATTGCGAATGAGAAGTTTGGTTCACATACTGGTAGTGCCTGCGGTGGCGTAGGGACGTGCAGTATCGGAGGCCGCCGCAGGTTGCTTTGTGTTGTTCCATCCATAACGAGAAGGAGACGCAATGAAACCAACCCGAACGGCGCGCCTGCGACGGCACGTCTTCGCAAGCAACCTCATCGCGGCCGGTGCCGTGCTGCTGGCCGGCTGCGGTGTGCTGAGCGCTTGCGGCGGCAGCAATGATGGCAACAACGTACCGGGCAATACCAAGCCGGCCTTTGCCGGCAAGGTGACCATCAACCGGTACGACGGCGTGTCCGACGATCTGTTGACCGCCGGCCTGGGCGCAAGCGGCCTGGCTTCGGCCACCGCGCCGACCATCGCCAACCCGGCAGCGCCCACGGCAGCTGAGCTGCGTCGCCTGGCGATCTATGCCAACTACCGTGCGCTGGTCGACACGGCAGCCAAGGGCGGCTACGGCACGCTTTATGGCCCGAACGTCGATGCCAGCGGCAACGTCACACAGGGCTCCGGCATGATCGCCGGGACGGAATACGTGACGTACTCCGACGACGGCACAGGCCAGCAGAACGTGGTGCTGCTCGTGCAGATTCCGGACAGCTTCGACGCCAACAACCCCTGCATCATCACCGCCACCTCGTCGGGCTCGCGCGGCATCTACGGCGCGATTTCCACCGGCGAGTGGGGCCTCAAGCGCAAGTGCGCCGTTGCCTATACCGACAAGGGCACAGGCGCCGGTCCGCACGATCTGGCTACCGACACCGTCGCCCTGCAGGACGGCACGCGCACCACGCGCACCGCAGCCGGGTCCAACGCGCACTTTGCCGCGCCGCTCACCAGCAGCCAGTTGTCCGCTTTCAATGCTGCCACGCCGAACCGGCTGGCGTTCAAGCACGCGCATTCGCAGCGCAACCCCGAGAAGGATTGGGGTCTGTTCACGCTGCAGGCCGTGCAGTTCGCGTTCTGGGCGATCAACGACAAGATCGCGGGAGCCAGTGGTGCGCTCATTGGCAGCGCGTTGCCGGTGCGTCCGGACAACACCATCGTCATCGCGTCGAGCATTTCGAACGGCGGCGGCGCGGCCATTGCGGCTGCCGAGCAGGACACCGGCGGGTGGATCGACGGGGTGGCCGTCGGCGAGCCTGGCCTGAACCTGCCGCCCAATACCGGTGTGCAGGTGGTGCGCGGTGGCACGACGCTGCCGACCACCGGCAAGCCGCTGTTCGACTACGTGAGCTACGCCAATGTATTCCGGCTCTGCGCGGCGTCGTCTGCGAGCGTTGCCACCGCACCGGCGCAGGCGTTCTTTACGAGCCTCACGACGTTCCCGGCTGGCGCGCAGGCTAATCGCTGCGCAGCGCTCAAGGCGGCCGGGCTGCTGACGTCCACCACGGCAACTGCCCAGGCTGACGAAGCCCTGCAGAAGATGCGCGCCTATGGTTGGGAGCCCGAGTCGGACCTCGTGCATGCGTCGATGTCGTTCTACGAGATCGACCCATCGGTGGCGACCACGTTTGGCAACGCACTCTCGCGCGCCAGCGTGACCGACAACCTGTGCGGGCTGAGCTTCGCGGCAACTGACGCGTCGTTCCATCCGACGGCGGTGAACGCCACGGCGCTCGCGCAGATGGCGGCGCTCGGCAACGGCATTCCGCCCACCTCCGGCGTGCAGCTCGTCAACAACAACGCGCAGGGCGGCCCGACGCGCAGCAACCAGTCGGTGGACTCGACCGGCACGCAGGCCGCCAACCTCGATGGCGCGCTGTGCCTGCGCAACCTGCTGACAGGCGCCGATGCCGCCTCCCAATCGCTGCAGACCGGCATCAGCCAGACGCTGCGCACGGGCAATCTGCAGGGCAAGCCCGCGCTGATCGTGCAGGGCCGCAATGATGCGCTACTGCCGGTCAACCATGGCTCTCGGCCGTATCTGGGGCTGAACGCCAAGGTGGAGGGCGGCTCGAGCAAGCTGTCGTACATCGAGGTGATGAACGCGCAGCATTTCGACGGCTTTATCGACCTTGTGCCCGGCTATGACGCGCTGTTCGTGCCGCTGGTGCTGTATGAGCAGCGCGCGCTGGACGCCATGTACGCGAACCTGAAGAACGGCACGCCGTTGCCGCCGTCGCAGGTGGTGCGTACGACCCCGCGCGGTGGCACGCCCGGTGCCGCACCGGCCATCAATGCGGCAAACGTGCCGAACTTCACCAGCACGCCAGCGGCGGGCGACCGTATCTCGGTGAGCGTGTCGGGCGGTGTGGCGACGGTATCGGTGCCCAACTGATGCGCTAGCCGGGACGGTTTTGACGCACTTGGGACGGCGGCGTGGCCAGCAGGCGCGCCGCCGTTTGTTCTGGCGCAAATCTGCATCAAAACTCGCGTTTCCCTGCTTGAAAAGCCACCGAAGCTCCCTATCTTTCGGAGCAGTGAAACATTTTCCGCAAGGGGTTTTTAATGCGTTTGGACAAACTGACGACCCGCTTCCAGGAAGCGCTGGCCGACGCGCAGAGCCTGGCGCTGGGCAACGACAATCCGTACATCGAACCCGTCCACCTGTTACTGGCCATGCTGCGCCAGCCGGATGGCGCGACCAAGAACCTGCTCGCCCGCGCGGGCGTCAACACGGGCGCCCTCGACACGGCGCTGGACCGTGCCATCAAGCACCTGCCGCAGGTGCAGGGCGGTGAGCAGGTGCAGGTCGGTCGTGATCTGGGCAACCTGCTGCAGCAAACCGAGAAGGAAGGCATCAAGCGCGGCGACCAGTTCATCGCCAGCGAGCTATTCCTGCTGGCAGCTGCTGACGACAAGGGCGAGGCGGGGCGCATTGCGCGCGAACACGGCCTGTCGCGCAAGCCGCTCGAAGCCGCCATCGACGCCGTGCGCGGCGGCCAGACCGTCGGCAGCGCCGAAGCCGAAAGCCAGCGTGAAGCGCTCAAGAAGTACACCATCGACCTGACTGAGATGGCCCGGATCGGCAAGCTCGACCCCGTCATCGGCCGCGATGATGAAATCCGTCGTGCCATCCAGATCCTGCAGCGCCGCACCAAGAACAACCCGGTGCTGATCGGCGAGCCGGGCGTGGGCAAGACGGCCATCGTCGAAGGCCTGGCGCAGCGCATCATCAACGGCGAGGTGCCTGAAAGCCTGAAGAACAAGCGCGTGCTAGTGCTCGATATGGCGGGTTTGCTTGCCGGTGCCAAGTACCGTGGCGAGTTCGAGGAACGCCTGAAGGCCGTGCTCAACGACATCGCGAAGGAAGAGGGCCAGACCATCCTCTTCATCGACGAAATCCACACCATGGTGGGCGCGGGCAAGGCCGAGGGCGCGATGGACGCCGGCAACATGCTCAAGCCGGCGCTTGCTCGCGGCGAGCTGCATTGCATCGGCGCGACCACGCTGGACGAATACCGCAAGTACATCGAGAAGGATGCCGCGCTGGAGCGACGCTTCCAGAAGGTGCTCGTGGGCGAGCCGAGCGTGGAGGCGACCATCGCCATCCTGCGCGGCCTGCAGGAAAAATACGAACTGCACCACGGCGTGGAGATCACCGACCCGGCGATCGTGGCCGCGGCGGAACTCAGCCACCGCTATATCACCGACCGCTTCCTGCCGGACAAGGCCATCGACCTGATCGACGAAGCAGCGGCGCGCATCAAGATGGAAATCGACTCGAAGCCCGAGGCGATGGACAAGCTCGACCGCCGCCTGATCCAGCTCAAGATCGAGCGTGAGGCCGTCAAGAAGGAAACCGACGAAGCCTCGCAGAAGCGCCTGGAGCTGATCGAGCAGGAAATCGAACGCCTGCAGAAGGAATACGCAGATCTGGACGAGATCTGGAAGGCGGAGAAGGGCGCCGCGCAGGGTGCGGCGACGCTCAAGGAAGAGATCGAAAAGATCAAGCTTGAGATCGCCAAGCTGCAGCGAGAAGGCAAGCTCGACAAGGTGGCCGAGTTGCAATACGGCAAGCTGCCCGAACTGGAAGGCAAGCTCAAGGCCGCCACTGCCGCCGAGTCTGCCGGCCAGAAGCAGCCGAACAAGCTACTGCGCACGCAGGTGGGTGCCGAAGAGATTGCCGAAGTCGTCAGCCGCGCTACGGGCATTCCCGTGGCGAAGATGATGACCGGCGAGCGCGAGAAACTGCTCAAGATGGAAGACCGCCTGCACGAGCGTGTGGTCGGCCAGGACGAGGCCGTGCGTCTGGTGTCGGACGCCATCCGCCGCTCGCGCGCCGGCATCGCAGACGAGAACAAGCCCTACGGCTCGTTCCTGTTCCTGGGCCCGACGGGCGTCGGCAAGACCGAGCTGTGCAAGGCGCTGGCCGGCTTCCTGTTCGATTCGGAAGAGCACCTCATCCGCATCGACATGAGCGAGTTCATGGAGAAGCATTCCGTGAGCCGGCTGATCGGCGCGCCCCCGGGCTATGTCGGCTATGAGGAAGGCGGCTACCTGACCGAAGCCGTGCGCCGCAAGCCGTACAGCGTGGTGCTGCTCGATGAAGTGGAGAAGGCGCACCCGGACGTGTTCAACGTGCTGTTGCAGGTGCTGGATGACGGTCGCCTGACCGACGGCCAGGGTCGCACGGTGGACTTCAAGAACACGGTGATCGTGATGACGTCGAACCTCGGCTCGCAGCTCATCCAGCAGATGGTGACCGAACCGGCGGATGTGATCAAGGGTGCGGTGTGGCAGGAAGTGAAAACGCATTTCCGGCCCGAGTTCCTGAACCGGATCGACGAGGTGGTGGTGTTCCACGCGCTGGACCAACGCAACATCGAATCGATCGCGCGCATCCAGCTCAAGCGCCTCTCGGCACGTCTGGCGCAGATGGACTTGGCGCTGGAGATCAGCGACGAGGCGGTGGCCAAGCTGGCATCGGCGGGTTACGACCCGGTGTTTGGGGCACGGCCGTTGAAGCGGGCCATCCAGCAGCAGCTTGAGAATCCGGTGGCACGGATGATTCTGGAGGGCAAGTTTGCCCCGAAGGATGTGGTGCCGGTGGATTATCGGGATGGGCAGTTCTCGTTTGATCGGGTTGTGCACTGAGGCTACGTTAGCGCTTCGAAAAGCCGCTCTGGGTTCGCCAGAGCGGTTTTTTTTTGTGCTTTGTTTGTGGTGCATCCCTTGTTTCACCCCCTGCCGGGGGCGACTCACTTTCTTTGTCTTGCCAAAGAAAGTAAGCAAAGAAAGGCGCGCCCGAGATGGCGACTTCCCCTTGAATTTATGTCGCAGAGAGGGGAAGGGAAAAACTCGCTGCGCTCAGACAGTTTCCCTTCCTTTTTCCTCTCTGCAACAGAAATTCAAGGCGCCATCTAGGGCAAGGTACGGCCACACCATCGAAGCACAACCGCAGTAGTGGGATGTGCGGCAAGACGCGAGGCAAAGCAGTAAGAACAGGTTGAGATAGCGAGCGAAGCGAAGCAGCACACCGCACGAAACGAAACTCCGACAGGACACGCAAACCACCGGTTTGGTCGGTGACGTTCCTGCCCTTGATGGCGCCTTCAATTTTCGTAAGCGGGCGGAAAAAAGGCGGGGAACTGTTTGAGCGCAGCGAGTTTTCCCCGCCTCCGCCCGGTTACGAAAATTGAAGGAGTCTTTCGCCATCTCGGGCGCGCCTTTCTTTGCTTACTTTCTTTGGCAAGACAAAGAAAGTGAGTCAGCCCCGGCAGGGGATGAAACAAGGGATGCACCACCAACAAAAAAAAGACCGCCCCCAGGCAAGCAAGCCCCGCACGCCACCACAAAACCCGACCCCAAGGGCTCCAGGTAGCCCCCGACGCCGCGACTCCAAAACCCTCAAGCCCCACCCCAAAACCCTCAACCTCCACCCTCCAAGGTTCAACCTCCACCCTCCAAGGCTCGAACTTCACCCTCCAAGACTCGAACGCCACCCCAAAACCCTCGCTCTCGCCCCTCCGACATTCAAATCGCCCGACAAAATCAGCCAGCCTCGACCCTCCAACACTCAAGCGTCACCCAAAAACCCTCAAGCTCCACGCTCCAACACCCAAGCTCCACCCAAAAACACTCGACCCAACGTCTCTCCAAGGCCCGGCCTCTACCCAAAACCCCCGGAGTCCCGCTGTCCGAGGCCTAAGCTCGGCTCTTTAACACCCAAAGCCGAGGGTTTGACCCTCAAGCGCCACGCTCGCCCCCCCGCCTGAAGCCCTTTGCCCCGCATCCGCGCAGCCCCAATCCCCGCCTTTATGCAAAAACCGATGAACATTCCCTGAAACCATTCGTTCCCCGCACAAGACACGCTCGGTAGTCTTGCTCCTATTCCAAATCCATCAGAGATCAGAAACGGAGCCTGCAAGATGATTCGCAAGTTTGTTTTCAACACGCTGGTACGTGCTACGGCGGCTGCCATCGTGGCGGGGGGAACCGTGGGTGCGCATGCGGCAACGACGCTGCTGAATGTGTCGTACGACCCGACGCGCGAGCTGTACAAGGAAATCAACGCCGAATTCGCCAAGAAGTGGAAGGCTGAAACGGGTGAGGACATCACCCTGCGCGCTTCGCATGGCGGTTCGGGCAAGCAGGCGCGGTCCGTGATCGACGGGCTGGATGCCGATGTGGTGACGCTGGCGCTGGGCTACGACATCGACGCGATCGCCGAGAAAGGCCTAACGGCTAAGGACTGGCAGAAGCGCCTGCCGCACAACGCCTCGCCGTACACCTCGACCATCGTCTTCCTGGTGCGCAAGGGCAACCCGAAGGGCATCAAGGATTGGAGCGACCTGGTCAAGCCGGGCATTGCCGTCATCACGCCCAACCCGAAGACCTCCGGTGGCGCACGCTGGAACTACCTTGCCGCCTGGGCCTATGCGCTCAAGCAGCCGGGCGGTTCGGATGCGACGGCCAAGGACTTCGTGCAGAAGCTCTACAAGAACGTGCCGGTGCTCGATTCGGGCGCGCGCGGTGCGACCACCACCTTTACCGAGCGTGGTATCGGCGATGTGCTGATCGCGTGGGAAGACGAGGCGCTGCTGGCCTCGCGCGTGGAGGGCAAGGACAAGTTCGACGTGGTGGTGCCGTCCATCTCCATCCTGGCCGAACCGCCGGTGGCGGTGGTGGACAAGGTGGCCGACAAGAAGGGCACGCGTAAGGCTGCGGAGGCGTATCTCAAGTTCCTGTACTCGCCGCAAGGGCAGGAGATTGGCGCAAAGAACTTCTATCGCCCGACCGACCCGGCAGTGGCCAGGAAGCACGAGAGCGAATTCCCGAAGGTGAAGCTGGTGACGATCGACGACACGTTCGGCGGCTGGCAGAAGGCGCAGAAGACGCACTTTGCCGACGGCGGGCAGTTTGACCAGCTCTATCAACCGGGCAAGTAAGACCCAAGCGACGCAACAACATCGAGTGATCCGCATCATGCAAATCCTGACCATTTCCGGAAGCCCTTCAGCGCAATCGCGGTCTGCGCGCTTGCTGGGCCACGTGCGCGCGCAACTCGAACGCGCCGGCGAGCGGGCGGATCACCTGGATCTGCGCAGCCTCCCAGCTGACGCCTTGCTCGGCGCGCAGGTCTCCGACCCAGCCATCGCCGACGCAGTGGCGCGGGTGGAAGCGGCCGAGGTGGTGATCCTGGCCACGCCGGTCTACAAGGCGGCCTACAGCGGCTTGCTGAAGACGTTTCTCGATCTGCTGCCGCAGAGCGGACTGCGCGACAAAGTTGTGCTGCCAATCGCCACCGGCGGCAGCCTGGCTCATACGCTGGCGATCGACTACGCGCTGCGCCCGGTGCTGACGGCATTGGCTGCGCGCTCGATCCTGCCGGGCATCTTTGCGGTCGACTCGCAGATCGTCGTGGCCGATGACGGCGTCACGGTCGACCCATCCCTCCAACAGCGCCTGGACGACGGCGTGGAGCGCGTGCATCAGGCGCTTGCGCTGGCACGGCATCCGACCGTGGCGCAGGTGATTGTCTCCAGCCGCAGCGCCGCACGTGCCGCCGCACTGATCCACGCCCAGGCCGACACTGGGCGAATGCGATGTCTGGCGTGATGCGCTGAACGCGCCGCCCTTACACACGCAGCCAACTTTTTCCCGTTGTTGTCACGCCGCGCAGCCTCTGCGCGCGGATCGTGCCGCCCATACACACCGCATCCACCAATTTCGCCATGAACACCCACTCGCCCCTGCGCAGGACTTTGACCATCGCCGCCACGCTGCTTGCCACGCTCGGCGCCCCTGCCGCATTCGCCAACAGCGATGCACCGCCCCCGACCGCCGCCAAACAACTGCGCATCGGCTATCAGAAATACGGCACGCTGACCGTGCTCAAGGCACGCGGCACGTTGGAAAAGCGCCTTGCCGCACAAGGCATCGAAGTGAAGTGGACGGAGTTTCCCGCCGGCCCGCAGTTGCTGGAAGGCCTGAATGTGGGTGCCATCGATTTCGGCACCACGGGTGAAGCGCCGACGATCTTCGCGCTGGCTGCCGGGGCCCATCTCGTCTACGTCGGCAACCAGCCGCCCGCGCCGGCCGGCGAGGCGATCATCGTGCCGAAGAATTCGCCGCTCAAGAGCGTGGCCGATCTCAAAGGCAAGCGCGTCGCCTTCAACAAGGGCTCGAACGTGCATTACCTGCTGGTGAAGCTGCTGGAAAAGGCCAATGTGCCTTACAGCGATATCCAGCCCGTGTACCTGACACCCGCCGATGCGCGTGCCGCCTTCGAGCGCGGCGCCATCGACGCGTGGGTGATCTGGGACCCGTTCTTTGCCGCGGCCGAACAGCAACTGGGCGCGCGCGTGCTGGCCGATGGCACGGGCGTGGTCAACAACTCGCAGTATTTCCTGGCATCGAAAGGCTATGCGGGTGCCCGGCCCGATGTGCTGAACATCGTGCTCGATGAACTGAAGAAGACCGACACCTGGGCGGCTGCAAACGCGGCGGACGTGGCGACCATCCTGGGCCCGCAACTGGGGCTGGAGCCGGCCGTGGTGGCGCGTTCGGTGTCGCGCATTGCGTACGGCATCCAGCCCGTGGGCGCCGAGGCGTTGGCTGACCAGCAGCGCATTGCCGATACGTTCCACGCGCTCAAGCTGATTCCGCGCCCCGTCAAGGTGGCTGATTCTGCGTGGCGGCCCACCACGCAGCAAGCCGCGCGCTGATTGCCATGAGCATCGATACCCAACGCCGCCGTCTGTTGAGCGCTTCCGTGGCGGGCGCATCGCTGGCCACCTTCGGCCCGGTCGCGCACGCCGCCAATGCCGCCGCTGCCGCAACTGCGCAGGCGGGCCTACCCAAGGTGACGCCGCCCGCGCAACTGCGCATCGGTTTCCAGAAGAGCGCGGTCAACCTCGTCATCGTGAAAGAGAACCGGGCGCTGGAGCAGCGCTTTCCGGGCACCAAGATCAACTGGCTGGAGTTTCCCGCCGGGCCGCAGCAGCTTGAAGCGCTGTCCGCGGGCAGCCTCGATCTCGCCATCACGGGCGATACGCCGCCGGTGTTCGCGCAGGCGGCGGGCAAGGACCTGCGCTACGTGGGCGTGGAGCCGCCCAAGCCGGATAGCTCGGCCATCCTCGTGCAGCAGGATTCGACGCTCAAGACGCTGGCCGATCTGAAGGGCAAGCGCGTGGCCCTGCAGAAGGGTTCGAGCGCGCATTTCCTGATCGTGCAGGGCTTGCAGAAGGGCGGGCTGAGCTTTACCGACATCCAGCCCGTGTATCTCACGCCGGCCGATGCGCGTGCCGCCTTCGAACGCGGCAGCGTCGACGCCTGGGGCATCTGGGATCCGTACTACGCCGCCACGGAACTCGCCATCAAGCCGCGCGTGCTGGCCACCGGGCGCACGCTGTCGTCGAACAACTCGTTCTACTTCGCGCCGACGGCTTTTACCGAGAAGCACGGCGACACCATCGCGGCGATCTTCGCGGAGCTGTCGCGTGCCGACCGGCTCGTTCAGGAGAACCGCAAGGAAGCTGCGCAGCGCATTGCCGATTTTTCCGGCCTGTCGCTGGCGACGGTGCACCTGTTCCTGTCACGACGGCCGCCTTCACCCGTGAGGCCCGTCACGCCCGAAGCGGTGGCCGAGCAGCAGCGTGTGGCCGATGCCTTTCATGGGCTGGGGCTGATTCCACGCCCGGTCAAGCCGATCGAGCTGGTCTGGCATCCGACGCTCGCACAACTGGCGATTGCCCAACGCTGAATACGATTCACGATTCGAGGAGTTGTCATGCAAGTTTTCTGGTTCATCCCGACGCACGGCGACAGCCGCTATCTCGGCACCGCCGAGGGCGCCCGCCAGGTCGATCACACCTATCTGCAGCAGGTGGCCGTGGCCGCCGATACGCTCGGCTACGAGGGCGTGCTGATTCCCACCGGCCGTTCGTGCGAAGACCCGTGGATCGTGGCCGCCAGCCTGATCCCGGTGACGAAGCGTCTGCGTTTTCTGGTCGCGGTACGCCCGGGGCTGATGGCGCCGACGCTGGCTGCGCGCATGGCTGCCACGTACGACCGTCTGTCGAATGGCCGCTTGCTGGTCAACCTTGTCACGGGTGGTGACCCTGCAGAATTGGCCGGCGATGGCCTGTTCCTGGACCACGCGCAGCGTTATGAAGCGTCGGAAGAGTTCATCCGCATCTGGCGCGAAACACTGGCGGCAAGCCATGAAGGCGCTGCGGTGGATTACACCGGCAAGCACCTCAGCGTGAAGGGCGCAAAGGTGCTGTATCCGCCAGTGCAGCGGCCGCATCCGCCGGTGTATTTCGGCGGGTCGTCGGAAGCGGCGCATGAGCTGGCAGCGGAACAGGTCGACACGTATCTCACCTGGGGCGAACCGCCTGCCGCCGTGGCGGAGAAGCTGGCCGACGTGCGGGCGCGTGCTGCCAAGCATGGCCGCACCGTGCGCTTCGGTATCCGTCTGCACGTGATCGTGCGCGAGACGGAAGACGAGGCCTGGGCTGCCGCCGACAAGCTCATCAGCAAGCTCGACGACGACACCGTTGCGCGTGCGCAAGAGGCCTTCCGCAAGATGGATTCGGCCGGCCAGCAACGCATGGCTGCGCTGCATGCCGGCGGCGTCAAACGCACGCGCGCCGATCTGGAGATCAGCCCGAACCTGTGGGCGGGTGTGGGGCTGGTACGCGGCGGTGCCGGCACGGCGCTCGTGGGCGATCCGCAAACCGTGGCGGCACGCATGCAGGAATACGCCGAGCTGGGCATCGATACGTTCGTGCTGTCCGGTTATCCGCATCTGGAAGAGGCCTACCGCTTTGCCGAACTGGTGTTCCCGCTGCTGCCGCGCTCGGTGCGCGACAAGCTGCCCGGCAACGTGCTCAACGGGCCGTTTGGCGAGGTGATCGCCACCGGCATCGTGCCCCGCGTGTCGGCAAGCTGAGCCGGGGACACGGTAATGGCATCCGCATCGAAATCGAAGGCAAACACCTTCCTGCGTACCGCCCGGCAACGACTGGCGCCGTGGATCGTGCCGCTTGTGCTGTTGGTGCTGTGGCAGGCCTCCGCGCAGTGGGGCTGGCTGTCGAACCGCATCCTGCCGGCGCCGCTGGACGTGGCGAAATCCGCTGTTGCGTTGGCGTGTTCAGGCGAGCTGTGGACGCACGTGGCGGTCAGCACATGGCGCGCGCTGTTGGGTTTTGCCATCGGCGGTTCGTTGGGGCTGGCGCTGGGGCTGCTGACCGGCACCTTCCGCACGGCCGAGACGCTGCTCGACACCACGCTGCAGATGGTGCGCAACATCCCTGTGCTGGCGCTGATTCCGCTCGTGATCCTGTGGTTCGGCATCGATGAGTCGGCCAAATTGTTCCTCGTGTCGCTGGGCGTGTTCTTCCCGATCTACCTGAACACGTATCACGGCATTCGCTCGGTCGATCCGGCCCTGGTGGAAATGGCACGCAGCTACGGCCTGTCGCGTGCGCAGTTGTATCGCGAGGTGATCCTGCCCGGTGCGTTGCCGCAGATCCTGGTGGGCGTGCGTTTCTCGCTCGGCCTGATGTGGGTGACGCTGATCGTGGCGGAGACGGTTTCTGCGCAGGCGGGCATCGGCTACATGACGATGAATGCGCGCGAGTTCCTGCAGACCGACGTCGTGTTGCTCGGCATCCTGCTGTATGCGTTGCTTGGCAAGCTGGCGGATTGGTTGTCGCGCGGGCTGGAACGTTACTGGCTGCGCTGGCACCCCGGTTATCAAGCAGCGGCCTGAGGCTGAATTGGAGAGACGCATGCAAAGCAACGCCACTGAACACGCCGCGCTGGCCGGCACCGCCTTGCACATCGAACACGTCGTCAAGCGTTACGGCGATCGTGAAGTGCTGCACGGCATCGATCTGGACATCACGCCGGGCGAGTTTGTCGTTATCGTCGGGCGCAGCGGCTGCGGCAAGAGCACGCTGCTGCGGCTGATTGCCGGGCTGGAAGGCATTGACGATGGCCATCTGCGCCGCGACGGCGCAGCCGAAGACGGCCTGCACGACGATGCCCGTGTGATGTTCCAGGACGCACGCCTGCTGCCCTGGAAGAAGGTGCTCGACAACGTTGCACTCGGGCTGCCGAAAGCGCAGCGCGCTCAAGCCGCTGAAGTGCTCGCACAAGTGGGGCTGGCCGAGCGGGCAGGGGAATGGCCGGCACGCCTGTCGGGCGGGCAGCGCCAGCGTGTGGCGTTGGCGCGCGCGCTCGTGCATCGACCGCGCCTGCTGCTGCTGGACGAACCGCTGGGTGCGCTGGACGCGCTCACCCGCATCGACATGCAGAACCTCATCGAAGGCCTGTGGCAACGCCTTGGCTTTACCGCCGTGCTCGTCACGCACGATGTGGCCGAAGCGGTAGCGCTGGCCGACCGCGTGGTGCTGATCGAAGACGGCCGCATTGCGCTGGATGAACGCATTGATCTGCCGCGTCCGCGCCATCGTGGTTCGCCCGCGTTTGCGCGGCTGGAAGAAGCCATCCTCAACCGCGTGATGCAGCGCAAGATCGATCCGAACGAAGTGACCGATGTGCGTTCGCACACGGCGTGGGCATCACCCTTTGACGTGTCCGCCACTGCTGTGCGCTGGGCCGTGTAAGCCGGCGAAACCCGTTCTCCTGAAAACATTCATTGGCACGTAGTGCCGTTGTCATCTAAGAAGGAACATCATGAGCATCCAAGCGATTAACGTACGCAACCAGTTTCGCGGGCAGATCAAAGAGATCATCCGGGGCGACGTGCTCTCGGAGATCGACGTGGAGACCCCGGCCGGCATCGTCACCTCGGTCATCACCACGCGCTCGGTCGACAACCTCGGCCTCAAGATCGGTAGCGAAGTGGTTGCGCTGGTGAAGGCGACTGAAGTGTCGATCGCCAAGTTGTGACGGGGGAGGAGGAGGCGACTTTTTTTCAGGAGCCCATCCCGATGAGTCTGATGCACACCACCGCAGTCGCACAATTTCTCGGCACGCTGCCGAGCGCCCCGACGCCGGACCGCCAGTTGTGGCGCGACGCCGCCGGCCGGGTGCAGGGCCAGTTCTTCCATTGCGCGCTTACCAGCCTGTTTGAACCGGTCTGGCAGCTTGCCGCCGATGGCGCGCTCGCACCCGCCGGCCACGAAGCGCTGATGCGCACCTGGACACGCGACGGCGATCTCGGCCTGAACCCGTGGAAGGTGTTTTCGCTGGCGTCGGATGACGGCACGCTGGTCGAACTGGATCGCCTGTGCCGGCTCGTGCATACGCTCAACTACTTCTCCCGCACCGACGCGCAGCGGCTTGTTGTGAACGTGCACGGCCGGTTGCTCGCGGCGGTGGCTGCGGACCACGGCAAGGCGTTCCATCGCGCGGTGACGGCGCTCGGGCTGCATCCCGATCAGTTCGTCATCCAGGTGCCGTCCACGGCCAATGACGACTTGGGGCTGCTGCTGTTCGTGGTGGATAACTACCGGCGCAACGGCTTTGCCGTGGCGGTGCAGGCATCGGACCCGGCAGAAGCGGGCGCGCTGCTCGTGCATGCCAAGCCGGCGTACCTGAAGCTGGATGCCCGGCGTGAATGGCACGCGCGGCATGTGCTGTCGCTGGCCGATTCCGCACGTGAGCTGGGCGTGACGCTGGCATTGCGCCGTTGCGAACGCCCGAGTGATCTGGAGTTGGCGCGGGCGGCCGGTATCGCCTATGTGCAGGGCAGCATCCTGCCCGCAGCCGAGCCCGAGCCGGACGCTGTACCCACGCCACTGGTGATACCGATGGCGCAGGCGCCGCTGGTGCAGCAGCAGTGCGCCGGCATTTCTCTCACGCAATGAGCACGACCCCATGGCACGTAGCGCAGCCGTAATCGCATCGGATGCACCCGACTGGCAGTGGCCGGCAGACGCCGTCATCCTGACCGTTCCTGGTTTGCATGGCAGCGGCCCCGGCCACTGGCAGTCGCGTTGGGAGCAGCGGTTTCCAAACTGGCGCCGCGTGGAGCAGACCGACTGGTCAACGCCCGACCTGCCGCGCTGGTCTGCCCGGGTGGGCGAAGCAGTGCACGCGGCGCTGGCCGAGCGCCCGCCAACGCGCACGCGGCGCCCCGTGATCTTGGTGGCGCATAGCTTCGGCTGCCTGGCGGCGCTGCACTGGACGGTTCAGACAAAGGAAGCGGTGGCTGCGGTGCTGCTGGTCGCGCCGGCTGATCCGGACAAATTCGGTGTGCGCGATCTGCTTCCGGACCACGCTTTGCCGTTTCCCGTCACGCTCATTGCCAGCCGCAACGACCCGTGGATGCCGCAAGGCGGTGCCATCGACTGGGGCGCACGCTGGGGTGCCGAGTTCATTGACGCTGGCGAGGCTGGTCATATCAACGCTGACTCCAACCTCGGCGACTGGGACGCTGGCTTGACGGTGCTCGATCGCCTGATCGGCCGTGCAAGTGCACAAGACACCACCCGCGACGGCGCCGACTGGCAAGCCCAGTGGGATGTCTTACCGAGCACTCCTTATATCTAAAACGATGATGCACATGCGCAAATATTCGTTTTCGTCATAAGAACAGTTCGCCACAATCGGTTCATCTGCATATCGGCCGCAGTGTTTTTGCCCTGCGGCCCTTTTTATCGGTGCGCTGATGAGCCTGTCTTCTGCGTTTTCTTTGTCCCGGCGGCGTAAGCCTGCCAATGTGCTGCCCGGTTTCGGGCTGGCGCTGGGCTTTTCGCTGCTGTACCTCGCGCTGATCGTCCTGATTCCGCTGTCGGCGACCGTCCTCAAGACGTTCACCATGACGTGGGATGCGTTCTGGACGACCGTTACCGCGCCGCGCGTGGTGGCGTCGTACAAGCTGACCTTTGGCGCATCGCTGATCGCGGCAGTGATCAACCTCGTGTTCGGGCTGATCGTGGCGTGGGTGCTGGTGCGCTATCGCTTTCCGGGCAAGCGGCTGATCGATGCGCTGGTGGATCTGCCGTTTGCGCTGCCGACTGCGGTGGCCGGTATCGCGCTCACCGCGTTGTACGCGCCGAACGGCTGGATCGGCTCGCGACTGGAGCCGCTGGGGCTGAAGGTCGCGTTCACGCCGCTGGGCATCGTGGTGGCGCTCACGTTCATTGGGCTGCCGTTTGTCGTGCGCACGGTACAGCCGGTGCTCGAAGATCTGGAGGCCGAGTTGGAAGAGGCGGCAGCCAGCCTTGGCGCCACGCGCTGGCAGACCTTCATTCGCGTCGTCCTGCCGACCTTGCTGCCTGCTTTGCTGACGGGTTTTGCGCTGGCCTTTGCGCGTGCCACGGGCGAGTACGGCTCGGTCATCTTCATCGCCGGCAACATGCCAATGGTCTCCGAGATCACGCCGCTGATGATCTATTCCAAGCTGGAGCAGTTCGATTACGCGGGCGCCACGGCCATTGCCGTCGTCATGCTCGGTCTCTCGTTCACGCTGCTGCTGGTGATCAACCTGCTGCAGGCCTGGACGCGCCGACGCGGCAATCGCAACGACGCCATCGAGCGCGCACCCGAACCCTTGACCGCCAATGCGGCAGCAGGAGCCTGACATGGCCGGTACTGTTTCCCGTCATCTTGGTCACGCGCAGGCTGTTGGCCGTCGTGGCGCCACCGCAGAATCGGCCTGGGTGCGGGCCACGCTGATCCTCGTATCGTTCGTGTTCCTGGCGCTGTTCCTGTTCGTGCCGCTGGCGAGCGTGTTTGTCGAAGCGTTCAAGAAGGGCATCGTCGTGTATCTCGAAGCGCTGGTCGAGCCGGATGCGCTCTCGGCCATCGGCCTCACGCTCACGATTGCGGCGATTGCCGTGCCGCTGAACGTGGTGTTTGGCGTGGCGGCGGCGTGGGCGATTGCCAAGTTCGAGTTTCGCGGCAAGAACCTGCTGCTGACGCTGATCGACTTGCCGTTCTCGGTGTCGCCCGTCATTGCCGGGCTGATCTACGTGCTGCTGTTTGGCGCGCAGGGCTGGTTCGGGCCATATCTGTCCGACCACGATTTCAAGGTCATCTTTGCTGTGCCGGGCATTGTGCTGGCCACCGTGTTTGTCACGTTCCCGTTTGTGGCGCGCGAGCTGATTCCGCTCATGCAGGCGCAGGGCAGCGAAGAGGAAGAGGCCGCCATCGTGCTCGGCGCTTCGGGCTGGCAGACGTTCTGGCGCGTGACGCTGCCGAACATCAAGTGGGGCCTGCTGTACGGTGTGATCCTGTGCAACGCGCGGGCGATGGGCGAGTTTGGTGCGGTGTCGGTGGTGTCGGGCCACATTCGCGGGCTGACCAACACGATGCCGCTGCACGTGGAGATTCTCTACAACGAATACAACTTTGCGGCCGCGTTTGCCGTGGCTTCGCTGCTGACATTGCTGGCGCTTGTAACGCTGGCACTGAAGACGCTGGTCGAATGGCGCAGCCGCCGCGAGCTGGCCGATGCAGATGCCGGCGTGGGTGAAGGCCCGGGCGCACGCGTTGCACCGTCCTCATCGATTTCGAATTCGCACGTCTCCGTGCAATCTCCGCTGGAGGTGAACGCAGCATGAGCATCCAGGTTCAACACATCACCAAGCGCTTCGGCAATTTTGTTGCCCTCAACGATGTCTCGCTCGATTTCAAGCAGGGCGAACTGACCGCGCTGCTGGGCCCCTCGGGCTGCGGCAAGACCACGCTGCTGCGCATCATCGCGGGGCTGGAGCATGCGGATTCGGGCAGCATCCATCTGAATGGTGAAGACGCATCGGACCAGCATGTGCGCGAGCGCCAGGTGGGCTTCGTGTTTCAGCACTACGCGCTGTTCAAGCACATGACGGTGTTCGAAAACGTGGCGTTCGGCTTGCGCGTGAAACCGCGTGCGCAGCGGCCAAGCGAAGCACAGATCCGCGCGAAGGTGAAAGAGCTGCTGGAGCTTGTGCAGCTTGACTGGCTGGCTGATCGCTACCCGCCGCAACTGTCGGGCGGACAACGCCAGCGCATTGCCCTGGCGCGCGCGTTGGCGGTGGAGCCGCGCGTATTGCTGCTCGACGAGCCGTTCGGCGCGCTCGATGCCAAGGTGCGCAAGGAGCTGCGCCGCTGGCTGCGCCGCCTGCACGACGATCTGCACGTCACCAGCTTGTTCGTCACGCACGATCAGGAAGAAGCGCTGGAAGTGGCCGACAACGTGGTGCTGATGAACCGCGGCGAGGTAGAGCAGGTCGGCAGCCCCGATGCGGTCTACAACACGCCGGCCACGCCGTTCGTCTACGGGTTCCTCGGCAACGTCAATCTCTTCCATGGTCGCCTGGAAGAAGGCGAGGGCGGAAGCGTGCTGCACGTGGGTGATTCGGCCATTGCCGTGCCGTCGGGTGGTGTCGATTCTTCGCGTGCCGATCAGGCGGTGGCCTTCGTGCGCCCGCATGAAATCGATCTGGAGCGCTACGCGCCGGGTGCCGAGGGCATTCCCGTCATGCTGCGCCGCGCGCTCACGCTTGGCGCCATTGCCCAGCTTGAGCTGGAACGCGAAGACACCGACGACATCATCGAAGTCTCCCTGCCCATCGAACGCTTCCGGGCCGAGGGCTTCCGTGAAGGCGAAACACTGGTGGTGCGCCCGCGCGCCATTCGCGTGTTCGCGCAAGGTGCACGGCCGGCCGCCGCGCAGCCGACCGCATAACGCGCCGCTCCGACGACAACCAATACGAGAGGACACGAGCCATGAACTTCCAGCAACTGCGTTCCATCCGCGAGGCGGTGCGCCGCCAGTTCAACCTGACCGAAGTTGCCAACGCGCTGTACACATCGCAGCCCGGCGTGTCGCGGCAGATCCGCGAGCTGGAGGATGAGCTGGGCGTGGAGATTTTCGAGCGCTACGGCAAGCGGCTGACGGGCCTGACCGAGCCGGGCCGCGAGATCGTGCGCATTGTCGAACGCCTGCTGCTCGAAGCCGAAAACCTGCGCCAAGCCGGCGAGGAATTCTCCGGCCGACAATCCGGCCGCCTTACCGTGGCGACCACGCATACGCAGGCCCGCTATGCACTGCCGAAGGTGGTGCAGTCGTTCCGCAAGGAGTATCCGCACGTTACGCTGGCGCTGCAGGAGGCATCGCCCTCGCACATCGTCGAACTGCTGCTGACGGGGCAAGCCGATATCGGCATCGCTACCGAGGCGGTGGCCAACGAGCCGGGCCTGACGTCATTCGAGGCGTACCGCTGGCGTCACGTGCTGGTGGTCAGCCCCGACCATCCGCTGACGAAGAACCCGCTCCCTACGCTCGAAGACGTGGCGCAATACCCTCTCATCACTTACGACGCGGGTTTTACGGGCCGCCGCAACATCGACGCTGCATTTGCCGGCGCCGGACTGCACCCCGAGATTGTGCTGACCGCCATGGACGCGGACGTGATCAAAACCTATGTGGCGCTGGACGTGGGCGTGGGCATCATCGCCTCGATGGCCTACGACGGACGCAAGGATGACAACCTCGTCTGCATTGGCGCAGATCACCTGTTCGAGCCGAATACCACGCGCGTGGCGGTGCGCCGTGGCGCGTATCTGCGTGGCTATGCGCATGACTTCATCGGGATGTTTGCGCCGCACCTCTCCCGTGACACGGTGGCGGAGGCGGTGGCTTCCACGGTGTTGTCGCAGTCCGCACGGGAGGCGCTGGCGGCTTAACGGTTGCGTGGGCGGCGCCGGTGGCGCGCCGTTCATCCGCTCAATGCCGCCATTCGTCGCATGCCTGTGGCGCCCGCCCGGGCGCCATTCCTATACTGCGGACATCCTCGGCACCACGCCGGCCCACCCGCGCTGATGCGGGAAACCCCACGCTTCAACGCCGGAGAACCGTCCGGTAAGATCGCCCGCATGTTCGCCAATGTGTCCTTCCCTTCGCTTGCCGATTGCGTTCACCTTGCCCGGCGCTGGGTGATCCGCTACGCCGTCATCATCGTCATCAATACGCTGATCGCGGCCGTGCTTGCGTTCGGCATCCGGCCAGAAGAGACCTTCTGGAAAGACTTCGTTTTCAGCCAGGCGATCGGGCTGTCGATGTTCTCGCTGATCGGCATACCGCGCCATGTGCTCTGGGGCGACGGCCCGCCCAACAAGAAGGTGTTTCCGTGGATCATCGTGGGCGCGGTGCTGATCGGCGTGCCCCTGGGGCAGTGGATTGCGCGGACGATCCTGTGCCTGCACAACCCGAACCCGGAACCCTGGCGCGCCGACAGCCTGCGCATGAGTTTCATCATCGCCATGCTGGCTGCGCTTGGCGCAACGTATTACTACTGGTCGCGCGGCAAGCTGGCCGCATTGCAGCGCCAGGCTGCGCTCGATGCGCTGGAGCGGGAAGAAGCCGAAAAGCAGATCGTGCGCGCGCAACTGATGGCGCTGCAGGCGCAGATCGAGCCGCACTTCCTGTTCAACTCGCTCGCCCACGTGGATGTGCTGATCGCACGGGACCCGGCCGCCGCGCGGCGTTTGCTGCAGCATTTGATCGGTTTTCTGCGCAGCTCGCTCTCGCACGCACGCGCCGAGCAGTGCACGCTGGCGCAAGAGTTTGCGCTGCTGCGCGCGTATCTCGACATCCAGGCGTTGCGCTTTGGCAGTCGCCTGCGTTTCTCCTTGGCGCTGGACGATGCCATCGCCAACATCGTCATCCCGCCGATGCTGATTCAGCCGCTGGTGGAAAACGCCGTGGTGCACGGCATCGAGCCGGCGCGCGAGGGCGGGGAGATCGCCCTGTCTGCTCGCCTGGCTGCCGGCAGCGAGGGCGAGCGGCTCGTGCTGGAAGTGCGCGACACGGGTGTCGGTTTCGGCAACGACGGCGCCACGGGCTCCGGGCTGGGGCTCACGCACGTGCGTGAACGCTTGTCGCGTCTGTTTGATGGCGACGCACGCCTGACGATTACGGAGACCGTGCCGCACGGCGTGACGATCATCGTCGAATTGCCGCTGGCGCACGAAGCGACGCCTGCACCGTCTCAAGCCGACGCGCCGGAATGGCGCTGCCGCTTTTCTCGCTCAACCTCCCGCTCAACCGCCAACGCCACCGGCGCGCTCTCATCGCGCGCATCCGTCGGAACCTGATCGATGCCTGCTTCCCCACGCGTGCTCATTGCCGACGACGAACCGGCACTGGCTGAAAACCTCGTCGCCGAACTGGCGGCGCTATGGCCCGAGGCCGCGTTGCTGCCGGCCGTGCACGACGGCCAATCCGTGCTCGACGTGATTGACGATGCGGCTGACGGGCAGGACCCCGATGTGGTCTTTCTCGATATCCGCATGCCGGGTTTGTCGGGCATTGATGTGGCGCGCGAGCTATCGCAGCGGGAAGTTCGTCCGCTGGTGGCGTTCGTTACCGCATATGACCAGTTCGCGCTCGACGCCTTCGAGCAAGCCGCGGTCGACTATGTGCTCAAGCCCGTGCAGACCGAGCGCTTGGCCGAGACCGTCAAGCGGCTGAAGGACCGCCTCGGCACGCGCCTGAGCGCCAACGCCAACGCGCCTGCCGTGACCGATCCCGCGCAGACGCTGGCGGAACTTGTCGAGCGCCTTGCCGGCCTGCAGGGCGCCGCGCAAACGCGAGCCACGCCGCAGGGCGGCTATCTGCGCTTCATCAAGGCGCTGGTCGGGCAGGAAGTGCGCTTCATCCCCGTGGATGACGTGATCTATCTGGAAGCGACCGACAAATACGTCAACGTGGTGGCAGGCAGCGGCGAATCGCTCATTCGCACCAGCCTGCGTGACCTCCTGACCCAGCTCGACCCGGAGCACTTCTGGCAGGTGCACCGCGGTACGGTGGTCAACGTGGCGCATGTATCGAGCGCCGTGCATCTGTCGCTGGGCCGCCTGGGGCTGAAGATACGCGGGCGCACCGAGACGCTGCCGGTTGCGCGGCAATACGCGCATTTGTTCCGGCAGATGTAGCCGCCGCAGCGGCGTGTTCCGCTATGATCCCTTGTGTCGTCAACGGATCGAGAGCGAGACTACCCGCCATGGAGACACCAGTCGCACGCCACGCCAGCAACGTTGCCGAGCCACGCCACGGCGGCCAGATTCTTGTTGATGCACTGCTGGCCCATGGCGTCGACATGGCCTTTGGCGTGCCCGGCGAGAGCTATCTCTCGGTGCTCGAAGGCTTCTACCAGCGCCGCGACCGCGCGCGCTTCATCGTTTGCCGGCAAGAGGGCGGCGCCGCCAACATGGCGGATGCCTACGGCAAGCTCACTGGGCGGCCTGGCATCGTCTTCTGCACACGCGGGCCGGGCGCCACCAACGCCAGCCTTGGCGTACACACCGCGTTTCAGGACTCCACGCCGCTGATCCTGTTCATCGGGCAGGTCGGCCGTGACTTCGCCGACCGCGAAGCGTTTCAGGAAATCGACTACCGCCGCATGTTCGGCCAGATGGCCAAGTGGGTCGCGCAGATCGATAGCGTCGAGCGCATCCCCGAATACATCGCACGCGCGTTCCAGACCGCCACCGCAGGCCGCCCCGGCCCGGTGGTGCTGGCGCTGCCGGAAGACATGCTGACCGAGGTTGCCGCCGTGGCCGATGTGCCGCCCGAGGTGGCAACGAAAGCGCGCGCGATGGCGTGGCCCAGCCCGCACGACCTGGCCCGCCTGAAGACGCTGTTGCAGAACGCCGAGCGCCCGATGCTGCTGCTGGGCGGTTCCGGCTGGACGCCGCAAGCCGCCGCCCGCATGCAGGCCTTTGCCGAGCGGTGGAATCTGCCCGCAGGCTGCGTGTTCCGCCGGCAAGACCTGTTCGACAACCGCCACCCGAATTACGCCGGCGATGTCGGCATCGCCATCAACCCGAAGCTTGCCGCGCGCGTCAAAGATGCCGACTTGGTGCTCGCCATCGGCACACGGCTGGGCGAGATGACGACCTCGGGCTACACGCTCTTCGATGTGCCCCGCCCAAAGCAGACGCTCGTCCACGTGCATGCCGGAGCGGAAGAGTTGGGACGCGTCTACCAGGCGGATCTGATGATTCACGCGTCGATGCCCGCGATTGCCGAAGCGCTGGATGGTGTAACGCCCGACTCGCCCGACACCCCGCCGCGTTGGTCTGCCTGGACAGAAGCGGCCAACGCCGATTACCTCGCCAACATCGTGCCGCCGCCGTTTGGAGGCAAGGGCATCGACATGGCCCGCGCGATGCGATGGCTGCGCGAGCGTCTGCCGCAAAACAGCATCCTGACCAACGGCGCGGGCAACTACGCCACGTGGCTGCATCGGTTCTATCAATACGGCGCGCTGGCGGCAGGCTCGCGCACGCAATTGGCGCCGACCAGCGGGGCGATGGGCTATGGCGCGCCCGCCGCGGTGGCGGCCAAAATCGTCTGCCCCGACACGCCCGTCATCTGCATGGCTGGCGACGGTTGCTTCCTGATGAACGGCCAGGAACTGGCCACCGCCATGCAGTACAACGCGCCGGTCATCTTTATCGTGGTCAACAACGGCATGTACGGCACCATCCGCATGCACCAGGAACGCGAGTACCCCGAGCACGTGAGCGGCACGGAGCTGCGCAACCCCGACTTCGCCGCATTGGCCAGAGCCTACGGCGCCGAAGGGCACACGGTGCGCTCGCTCGAAGGCTTCCAGTCGGCTGTGGAGTCGGCGCTTGTTGCAAGCGTTGCCTCCGTCATCGAGGTGCAGACCGATCCGAACATCATCAGCCCACGCGCGACGATCGATTCGTTGCGTGCACAGTCGCGCAGTTGAATCCGCTTTCGCTTTTCGTTTTTTGTTTTTGCCAACGCCAAACCATCCATTGCCATGACGATGATTCCCGTGACTGATTTGTGCGACATGCACGAAGACAAGCTGGTGTACGGCAGCCTGCGTGTGCTCACGCCGGTATTTCGCAGCTTTGGCAAGCGCGCTGCGTTTGCCGGCCCGGCTTCCACGCTCAAGGTCTTTGAAGACAACGGCCTGGTACGCGCCGCGCTGGAAGAGCAGGGTGCAGGCCGCGTGCTGGTGATCGACGGCGGCGGCTCGCTGCGCTGCGCGCTGGTGGGCGGCAACCTAGGCAAGTTGGCGGAAGAGAACGGTTGGGAAGGGATTTTGCTCAACGGCTGCGTGCGGGATACACGCGAGCTGGCCGAATGCAACGTCGGCATCCACGCATTGGCGGTGCATCCGCGCAAGAGCATCAAGAAGAACGCCGGGCAGCGCGAAGTGGGTGTGCAGATGCCGGGTGCTTACATCCAGTCCGGCGAATGGATCTATGCCGATGAAGACGGTGTGCTGGTTTCGCTGGACATGCTCGAATGACCCGCGCCAATGCCATCCATGTGTTCGTCTACGGCACGCTGCGCGCCGGTGAGGCGAATGATTTGCGGGTTGCCGCAGCCAAACGCGGCATTCCCGAACCGGAGTTGCTCGGTACCGCCACGTTGCACGGTCGCCTGTACGACTTTGGTGCGTACCCCGGCCTCGTGCTGGACCCGACCGGCACCGCCGTGCGTGGCGATGTGTACCAAATCGACGCGGCGCTTGTTCCCGTGCTGGACGAGATCGAAGAGGTCTACCCCGGCGGCGATGCGCTGTTCCTGCGCGAGAGCCACGCCGTCATGCTGGGCAGCGAACCGGTCGACTGCATTGTCTATCCGGTCAGCCCGCAGCACATTGCCGGGCGGCCCGTCATCACAGGTGGAGATTGGGTGGCGCATCGCTTGTCTCGAGGCTGATTCCGATTTGGAGGGGGAGGGGCGCACGATATAATTCGCGCGCTGTTCTCTGAACAGCCGGGTGTAGCAGCCCGCCACAAGCTTTTTTCCCACGGCCCGGACGGCCGCCTCAGCGCGGCATTTTTTCGTCTGGAGCCTGCGCACGCCTATTGTTTTTATGGCGGGCCGGGTAGGGAGACCGCAAGGTCTGCCGGCCCCGTGGGAGTCGGTCTGCTACCCCTACTGTCGGGCCCGCCACCCCTCGCGTAGCAGCGAATTGGTTGGGCCTCCTTTTGATCCCACGGAGGCTCCATGTTGATGGTCTCAAGCGGGCATCGCCCCGCGTCTTACCCTTCGCCACCGCCCTGCATCTCCTGGCATCCGTCTTATGGAGGTGCACGTTGAGCGCGCTACGCCACTACCAATCGGGCGCACTCGCAGCCAAGGACTTTCTCTGTCGTACGCACATCGACGCACGTGCCGGCCGGCCGTTTGTCGCCATGCGGCTGCGCTCGAAGATCGACGGCATCACGCACGCGCTGCCGCGCGAGTTTCGAGCCGGTTTCATCGATGCGATCTATCTGTTCATAGCCGCAGCCCTCCAGGGCAAGGCCCCGGATCTCCTGCAGTGGGATGTCTTGGCGGAAGTAGAACGCACGTCTTGAGTTTCCACCCCATCACCATCCTGAACGCCGCATTTGCGGCGTTTTTTGTGGCCCTGCGATGTGACGACAGATATCCACGATTTTTCACAATGCGGAAAGGGGTTTTGGTCCGCAAAAATTCTGCATCGCACAGCACCATCACCTTCTTTCATGATAGAAAAAATCTTTCCGCATCATGAAACGGAGGCGCTAAGTATTTGAAAAATATGATGTAAAAACTTCAATTCCTGCGCATGTTCTCCTTGTTGCGCTGCACCGGCCATTTCTACACTCTTATATAAGACATATGACATGAGCCACCCAGCAGCGCCCCAAGAAGGCGCCAGCGGCTCAAGGTGCAGAGTGAGTTACCCGGTTTTTATTTGATGGATGCGATCAAACAGGAGAGTGCGATGTCACGCGAACTCGAAGTGCAAAAGCTGCAGAAGGAATGGGATACCAACCCGCGTTGGAAGGGCATCAAGCGTGGTTACACCGCTGAAGATGTCGTGCGCCTGCGCGGTTCGCTGCAGATCGAACACACGCTGGCCAAGCGTGGTGCCGAAAAGCTGTGGGACTTGATCAATAACGAGCCCTTCGTCAACGCGCTCGGCGCACTGACGGGCAACCAGGCCATGCAACAGGTCAAGGCCGGCCTGAAGGCGATCTATCTGTCGGGCTGGCAGGTCGCGGGCGATGCCAACAGCAACGGCGAGATGTATCCGGACCAATCGCTGTACTCGGTGGATTCGGTGCCCAAGGTGGTGAAGAAGATCAACAACACGTTCCAGCGCGCTGACCAGATTCAATGGTCCGAAGGCAAGGACGACATCGACTTCTTCGCCCCCATCGTGGCAGATGCTGAAGCCGGTTTTGGCGGCGTGCTGAACGCATTCGAACTGATGAAGGCCATGATCGAGGCCGGTGCCGCAGGCGTGCACTTTGAAGACCAGCTGGCCGCCGTGAAGAAGTGCGGCCACATGGGCGGCAAGGTTCTGGTGCCGACCCGTGAAGCCGTGAGCAAGCTCGTGGCCGCGCGTCTGGCTGCCGACGTGATGGGCGTGCCAACCGTGCTGATCGCCCGCACCGACGCAGAAGCCGCCGACCTGCTGACCACCGATGTGGACGAGAACGACAAGCCCTTCTGCACCGGCGAGCGCACCGTCGAAGGCTTCTACCGCACCAAGCCGGGTCTGCAGCAGGCCATCTCGCGCGGCCTGGCCTACGCAGAGGTGGCCGACCTCGTGTGGTGCGAAACCGGCAAGCCGGATCTGGAATACGCCAAGAAGTTTGCCGAAGCCATCCACGCCAAGTTCCCGGGCAAGATGCTGGCCTACAACTGCTCGCCGTCGTTCAACTGGAAGAAGAACCTGGACGACGTCACCATCGCCCGATTCCAGAAGGAACTTGGCGCAATGGGCTACAAGTTCCAGTTCATCACGCTGGCCGGCTTCCATGCCCTGAACTACTCGATGTTCAACCTGGCCTACGGCTATGCCCGCAACCAGATGAGCGCATTCGTCGAGCTGCAGGAAGCCGAATTCAAGGCAGCGGAAAAGGGGTTCACCGCTGTGAAGCACCAGCGCGAAGTCGGCACGGGCTACTTCGATGCCGTGACGCAGACCATCGAACGCGAGGCGTCGACCACGGCGCTGAAGGGCTCGACGGAAGACGAACAATTCTTCGAAGAAACGGCGCAAGCCAAGAAGGTTGCCTGAGGTTGCCGACGCATCCGGCATCCAGGTACCTGCGCCGGCCGTGCTGACCACACGCCGGCCTCTCGAACCGCGCCTCTGCAACGGCGCGGTTTTTTTTTCGTCTGGGCGATTGCGGCTTGGCGCGGCGTGTTGCGGGGTGGCTGATCAGGCGCGCTTGAAGATCGATTCGAGATCCAGCGCCGATGTGGGCGTCGCGTGCAGGTCGAGCGAGTGCTCGATGTGCTCCAGATGCTCGCGCATCAGGTCGTGCGCACGCGCGGCATCGCCAGTGGCAATCGCTTCGGTCAGGGTGTCGTGCTCGTGCTCGGGGCAGGCGGGCAGGCCCGGGCGGTCATAGAGCGTGATGATCAGGCACGTGCGCGAGACGGCTTCGCGCGTGAGCCGTTCCAGCACGTGGTTGCCGGCCATCTCGGCAATCAGGACGTGATATTCGCCCGACAGACGGATGGTGGCCGCTCGGTCGCCGCGTTCGCGTGCCGCGTGTTCTGCTGCGATGTGTTCGCGCAGGCGTTTGGCCTTGGCGGGCGTGCATGCGCTTGCCAGCATGCCGGCCAGTTCGGGTTCGATGATGCGGCGGGTCTGGAAAACGTCGCGTGCCTCTTTCACGGAAGGCTGCGCGACGAAAGCGCCCTTGTTGGGCACGAGGGTCACCAGATGTTCATGCGCCAACCGAGCCAGCACCTGGCGGATGCGCGGCCGGCCCGCGCCGGTGGCTTCACACAGCCGCTCTTCGACCAGCTTGGTGCCGGCCGGCAGTCGGTGCTCCATGATGGCCGTCAGCAGGCCCTGGTAGATCGGTTCGGCAGCCGGTTGGCCGTCGGCAGGTTCCCGTGCGGGTGCGGGCATGGCAGGTGGCAGTGCAGAAGAAGAAGCGGAGTGGTGCATGGTAGCAAATGCGCCACTCCGCTTTGCACTACGCCAGTGCAAACGGAGCAAGCATTCCGGTATAGGGCTTCGGAAGCGGCCGGGCCCAATCGCCGCGCTTGCTGGTGGAAAGCCGCATGCCGACCAGCGCCTCGACCAGTTTCACCGCCGCAACCACGCCGTCGATGACAGGCACGCGCAGCTCGGTGCTCAGGTCTTCGCACAGGTCTGCCATACCGGCACACCCGAGCACGATGCAGTCGCTGCGGTCTTGTGCGAGCGCGCTGCGGCACGCTTCCAGGATGATTTGGCGGGCGTTGGAGCCGGGTTTCTCTAGGTCAAGCACGGGCAGGTCGCTTGCGTGGACGTTGCGGCACGCATGCCGCATGCCGTAGCGCTCGGCCAGGTGCCAAGCCATGCCGACGGTGCGTTCCAGCGTCGTCACCACGCTGAAGCTGTTGCCGATCAGGCTCGCCATGTGCATGGCGGCTTCAGCGATGCCGATCACGGGGCCGTGCGCCAGCTCGCGTGCAGCGTAGAGCCCCGGGTCGCCAAAGCAGGCGATGACGTAAGCGTCGGCGCCATCGCATTCGCCGTGGCGGATTTCCTCCAGGATGCCGGGCACCGAGAGGGCCTCGTCGTAGTGGCTCTCGATGGAAGCCGGGCCCATCTTCGGGCTCACTGCCGTGATGCGCGTGCCCGACGCGGCCGCCGCTTGTGCGCAGCGGCCGATGAGCGCGGTCATGCTCGCCGTGGTGTTGGGATTGATGATGCGGATGTCCATGTTCTTGATGCGTCGATGACTCGGATTAGCGGGTGAGGGTGCCTTGCTTGCGGCTGAGCGCGGTGTAGAGCGCCAGCGCGATGCCCACGCCGATGAACCAGCTGTAGTTGGCCAGCGCGTGCAGCCGTTCGAAGACCACGCATGCCATCGGGATCAGCGCGGAGGGGATCAGCGTCCAGACCGCAGCCGGGTTGTAGCCGTTGCGGTACCAGTAGCGGCCGGTGGGGCGCAGCGTGTAGAGATCGTCCACATGCACCTGCTGGCGGTGCACGAAGTAGTAATCGGCGATCAGGATGCCGAACAGCGGACCGATGAAAGCGCCCAGCACGTCGATCGTGTAGTGAATCACCTCGGGGTTGTTGTAGAGGTTCCAGGGTGTGATGAAGATCGACGCCACCGCCGCAATCATGCCGCCCGTGCGCCAGCTGATGTGCTGCGGCGCCACGTTGGAAAAGTCGAATGCCGGCGACACGAAGTTGGCCACGATGTTGATGCCAATGGTCGCGATCATGAACGTGAGCGCGCCCAGCACGACGGCTGTGATGTTGTCGATGCGCGCAACGACGGCGACCGGGTCGGAAATCATCTCGCCAAACACCGGCAGCGTGGCCGACGTGGTGATGACAGTCAGCAGCGCGAAGCCGAGGAAGTTGACCGGCAGCCCCCAGAAGTTGCCACGTTTGACCGAGGTGAAATCCTTGCCGTAGCGGGAGAAGTCACCGAAGTTCAGCATCGGGCCCGAGAAGTACGAGACCACCAGCGCGATCCCGCCCAGCACCACCGGCACGGCATCCCAGCCTTCGTACTTGAGGAAGGAAAGCGTCAGGTTGATGTTGTTCCAGCCCGCCTTGTGCACGAGCCATGCGGCCAGCGCAATCATCACCACGTACACCGCCGGGCCCGCCCAGTCGATGAACTTGCGGATCGATTCCATGCCGTGCCAGAACACGAACGCTTGCAGCACCCACAGCAGCATGAAGGCCGACCAACCGAGCGTCGACAGGCCGACAAAGCCGTGCTGCGTGGCGTCTGCATACGGCGCGAGTTGCGGCATGAACTTCAATGCCAGCACGAGGAACGCGCTGGATGCCAGATAGGTCTGGATGCCGTACCACGCCACCGCAATCAATCCGCGGATGATGGCTGGAATATTCGCGCCCAGCACCCCGAACGACGCGCGGCAGATCACCGGATACGGCGTGCCGGTCGCCTGGCTGGGTTTGGCGACGAGGTTGCAGAACACCTGCACGATCACGATGCCCACCAGCAGCGCAAACAGCACCTGCAGGCTCGACAGGCCCAGCGAGAACAGGCTCGCTGCCGTCAGGTATCCGCCCACGCTATGCACGTCGGACATCCAGAACGCGAAGATGTTGTACGTTCCCCAGGTCTGCTTGCGCAACGGGGCGAGATCTTCGTTGGTAAGCCGCGGGTCGTAGTGCGGCTTGAGGACGACGTTGGGATGCGCGTGTGGCGAATCAACCGCCTGCGCCGCCGAAGCGGTAGTGCTGGTCATGCTGTCTCCTTTGATTTTTTGCCGGTTTCAAGACCGTGCAGTCTTTGTGCGCAAAAATGTACACAAGATGTTTTTGTTTTGTGTACAAAGTTGTATGCGCCAGCAAGACAAGAGTCAAGGAGAAAAAAAGCCGCCTGAAAAGGCGGCTGGATATCGTGCGGGCAGAAGGGGATTTCAGCGATAGACGATCACCGGAATCTCCGTATGCGTGAGCACCTTCTGCGTTTCGCTGCCGAGTAGCAGCCCGGCCAACCCGCGCCGGCCGTGGGATGCCATGAAGATGACGTCGCAGCCATGGCGCTCGGCCGCGTCGATGATGCCCATGTAGGGCACGGCAAAGCAGCTCATGTCGGTGTCACAGCTGATGCCGGCGCTGACGGCGGCGTCTTCCACGTCCTTGAGCACCACGCGGGCCTGCGCTTCGACGCGCTCCTTGAACGCCTGCGGGGTCTCGACGACGATCTCGGAGAACGGCGTGTAGGGGTATTCCTCAAGGCAGGTGTAGGCCGTCAAGCGCGCGCCCAGCGTCTTGGCAAAGTCGAGCGCCCCTGCCACCGCCTTGCGCGACAGCTCGGAACCATCGGTCGGGATGAGGATGTGCTTGAACATGCGGCCTCCTGAGGCGGGATGCGGAAGACGTTCTTGTTTTGATTGTAGGCCGCGCGCGGTGTTTCACCCACCCGGGGTGATTGCTAATCGATCCCGATAACGGCGTCCGCCCGGCGCCAGTAGGCCGGGTTGCCATACGTGTTCTTGAGGAAATCGATAAACAGACGCACCCGCAGCGGCAGGTGCTTGCGCTGCGGAAACACCGCGTGGATGCCGATCGGTGGTGCTTCGAAGGCATCGAGCACTGTCACCAGCTTGCCCGTGGCAATGTCATGTCCGACCTCCCACCACGAGCGCCACGCCAAGCCATAGCCTTGCAAGCACCACTCGCGCAGCACGGCGCCATCCGTGCATTCCATCGTGCCGGACACCTTCACGGTGACGGCCTTGCCGCCTTGCTGGAAGACCCAGCCGCGCTGCACGTTGGCGCTGGCGCCGAAGGCCAGGCAGTTGTGCGTCGAAAGCTGCTCCACCTGGGTTGGAACGCCCCGGCGCTCCAGGTACGAGGGCGCAGCCACCACCACGCGGCGGTTTTCCCACAGGCGGATCGACACGAGGCTCGAATCGGGCAGGTCGCCCAGGCGGATCGCGCAATCGAAGCCTTCGTTGACGAGGTCGACAACCCGGTCGCCCAGGTCCAGCGTCATCGAGACATCCGGGTGGGCCTCGATAAAGTCCGGCACCATCGGCGCGACGTGGCGGCGGCCAAAACCGGCGGGGGCGGTCACGCGCAGGTGCCCGCTGGCCTTCACGCCACCGGCCGAAACGCTGGCCTCTGCGTTGTGCAGGTCATTGAGAACGCGCTGGCAATCCTCCAGGAACGCCGAACCCTCGAACGTGAGGGTGATGCGCCGCGTGGTGCGCACCAGGAGCTTGACGCCCAGGCGTTCTTCCAGCGCGTCGATGCGGCGCCCGATGATGGCAGGCGCCACGCCCTCAGCGGCGGCGGCGGAGGATAGGCTGCCGCGTGTTGCGACGGCGACAAAGGTTTCGAGCTGCTTGAAATGATCCATGCCTGATATATACCGTGGCAACCGGGGTCTGCGGGATTGTGACGAATATAAAGGTTATCACTCGTCATTCCATCAGTAAAAGTCAAAGATCAAGTGACCATTGCCGTCTTTGTGCGGTGCGTCAGCTTTTCTACAATGGCCCTCGTTGCGAAGGTCGGCAAGGCGTTCTGCGTAATGGAACGCGCAAGTGCGAGACCTTCGGGTCCGTGGAGCTTCTGATGAGTTCGATTCGCGCGGTGGTTTTCGATGCCTATGGCACGTTGTTCGACGTGTATTCCGTGGCCGCGCGCGCCGAGCAACTGTTTGCCGGCAAGGGCGAAGCGCTCTCGGTGCTCTGGCGCGACAAGCAGATCGATTACACGCGCATCCGCTCGCTGGCCGGCCCCTCGGGCGAGCACTACAAGCCGTTCTGGGATATCACCGTCGATGCGCTGCGCTATGCGGCGGCGCGCCTGGGCGTAGAGCTTTCCGCCCACGACGAAGCCACGCTGATGCGCGAATATGCGTGCCTGTCGGCGTTTCCGGAGAACGTGCCCGCGCTGCGCCGCCTGCGCGAGATGGGGCTCCCGCTCGGCATCCTCTCCAACGGCAACCCGCAGATGCTCGACATTGCCGTGAAGAGTGCCGGGATGTCCGGGCTGTTCGATCACGTGCTGTCGGTCGATGCGGTCAAGCTCTACAAGACCGCACCCCAAGCCTATGCGCTGGCACCACAAGCGTTTGGTGTGCCTGCGGAACAGATTCTGTTTGTGTCGTCCAATGGCTGGGATGCCTGCGGCGCGACCTGGTACGGCTTCACAACGTTCTGGATCAACCGCCTGGGGCATCCGCCCGAGGCACTCGACGTGGCGCCCACCGCGGCCGGCCACGACATGCGCGATCTGCTGCAGTTCGTGCAGGCAACACAAGCGACATAAGGCATTGCATTCAATCGGCCCAGCCATAGGGCCAAAGTCAGACCAAAACGCGTTCAACCCTCACATCAATTCTCTGGAGAACACCATGGCGCTCACGCTGCCCCAAGGCATGGAGATCAAGGCTGAGATTCTGCCGGCCTACGAAGACATTCTGACCCCCGAAGCACTGGCGCTGGTTGCCAAGCTGCACCGTGCCTTCCAGCCGCGTCGCAAAGAGCTGCTGGCGGCCCGTGTCGAGCGCGCCAAGCGCCTTGACGCTGGCGAGCGCCCGGATTTCCTGGCTGAAACGAAGGCCGTGCGTGAAGGCGACTGGAAGGTTGCTCCGATTCCGCCGGCACTGCATTGCCGCCGTGTGGAAATCACCGGCCCGGTCGATGCCAAGATGGTCATCAACGCGTTCAACTCGGGCGCGGACAGCTATATGACCGATTTCGAAGATTCGAACTCGCCGAGCTGGCACAACCAGATCCAGGGTCAGGTCAACCTGAAGGCCGCCATCCGCCGCACGCTCACGCTGGAGCAGAACGGCAAAACCTACAAGCTCAACGACAAGATCGCCACGCTGCAAGTGCGCCCGCGCGGCTGGCACCTGGACGAGAAGCACGTGCTGATCGACGGTGAACGCGTTTCCGGCGGCATCTTCGACTTTGCGCTATTCCTGTTCCATAACGCCAAGGAGCAAATCGCTCGTGGCGCCGGCCCGTTCTTCTACCTGCCGAAGATGGAAAGCCACCTGGAAGCGCGCCTGTGGAACGACATCTTCGTGATGGCGCAGAACGAGATCGGCCTGCCGCAAGGCACGATCAAGGCCACCGTGCTGATCGAAACCATCCTCGCCGCGTTCGAGATGGAAGAAATCCTGTACGAACTGCGTGAGCACAGCGCAGGCCTGAACGCCGGCCGCTGGGACTACATCTTCTCGTGCATCAAGAAGTTCAAGGTCGACAAGAACTTCTGCCTGGCTGACCGCGCCAAGGTGACGATGACCTCGCCGTTCATGCGCGCCTACGCGCTGCTGCTGCTCAAGACCTGCCACAAGCGTGGTGCGCCCGCCATCGGCGGCATGAGCGCGCTCATCCCGATCAAGAACGATCCGGAGAAGAACGCCATCGCCATGGCTGGCATCATCGGCGACAAGAAGCGCGACGCGACCGACGGCTACGACGGCGGCTGGGTGGCTCACCCGGGCCTGGTCGAGCCGGCCATGAAGGAATTCGTGGCAGTGCTGGGCGACAAGCTCAACCAGTTCGAGAAGCAACGCCCGGACGTGGAAGTGAAGGCGGCTGACCTGCTGGACTTCCAGCCGGAAACGCCGATCACCGAAGCCGGCCTGCGCATGAACATCAACGTCGGCATCCACTACCTGGGTGCTTGGCTGGCCGGCAACGGTTGCGTGCCGATCCACAACCTGATGGAAGATGCCGCCACGGCCGAGATCTCGCGCTCGCAGGTGTGGCAGTGGATCCGCTCGCCCAAGGGCAAGCTGGAAGACGGCACCAAGGTCACGGCTGAGCTGGTGCGCAAGCTGATCCCGGAGGAATTGGCCAAGGTGAAGGAGACGGGCGCGGTGGGCCACTTTGATCGCGCTGCAGAAATCTTCGAACAGATGTCGACGTCGGAAGACTTTGCGGAATTCCTGACGCTGCCGCTGTACGAAGAAATCTAAAACCTGCCCACGATCCTACTGCGCGCCCCGATCTTGGCCCTGTGATGCTCGCCGTACCCGTGTACGGCTGCGCTTCTCGAGCCAACCTCGGACCGCTCGCTACGGATCGTGAACAGGTTTAAGCGACGCTGAAGGCGCGCAGAGGAAAACGCCGGCTGGGGCAACCCGCCGGCGTTTTTTCATTTGGCGCAAGGCTGGCGAAGCCGCGCGATAATGTCACGAAAACTTGCGGAGGCCGCTTTGCGCTTTGAACACCTGGTGGAAGTCAACGATCCACTGAACCCCCTCATCGACACGCTGACCCTGAACCAGATCTGGCAAGGCCTGGTGCTGCGCGTGCGGGAGCAAACCGAATTTGTCGAAAGCCTGGACGAATGCATCATCACCGCTGAGGGTGACGGCTGGGTCGAGCGCGAACTGGTCTTCGGCAAGGCGCGCATCCAGGATCGCGTGACGCTCGAGCCGCACAAGCGCGTGACCTACACCACCGCAGCCACCGGCGAACACGCCGGCGGGTCGCTGACCATGACGATCGAGAGCAACGAGGTCAACGCCGCGTTCATCCGCTTCGTCTACGACACCACGTTGCCCAACGCCGACGAAACCGGCGACACGCGCTACGCCGAGATCGTCAAATCCGCCTATCGCGAATCCGACATCGACACCGTGCGCCGCATCCGCGAGATCGCTGCCACCGGCCGCCTCGGCTGACGTGTCCCGCCCGGCCGGCGCTGGAGGAGGCGCCGGCCGGGTTGCTTTGCTTGCCTTTGGTCGTCTCACACATCACTACAACGAGACCATGACGACATTCACGCCCACCCTGGAGGCCCTGCGCGCGCGTTACGGCGAGCGCTTCAAGTGGCTTGTGCTGTTCACGCTGATGGTCGGGGCGGTGTCGTCCGTCATCTCTGCCACCATCGTCAACGTGGCGATTCCCGATCTGAGCCGACACTTCGTGCTCGGGCAGGAACGCGCGCAGTGGGTGTCGGCCAGCTTCATGGTGGCGATGACCTTATCGATGCTGCTGACGCCCTGGCTGCTGCTGCGTTTCGGGCTGCGGCGCACGTTCATCGGCGCGTTGCTGCTGCTGGGCGTGGGCGGGCTGGCTGGCGGCCTGTCGCCCAATTACGAAGTGATGATCGCCATGCGGGTCGTGGAGGGCATTGCAGCCGGCATCATGCAGCCGCTGCCCAACATCCTGATCCTGCGCGTGTTTCCCGAACGGGAGCAGGGCAAGGCTTTCGGCCTGTTCGGTTTTGGCGTCGTGCTGGCGCCGGCCGTGGGCCCGAGCGTTGGTGGCTTCCTGGTGGAGCTGTTCGGCTGGCGCTCGATCTTCTTCGTGGTGATGCCGTTCACGCTGATTGGGTGGGCGATGGCGCGGCGCTTCATGGCCGTCAACTCGTCGATGGCGGGCGAGCCCAAACCGCTTGATTGGCGCGGCCTGCTGCTCATCGGCGGCGCGACGGTCACGCTGCTCAACGGGCTGGTCGCGCTGCACAGCGACGCGACGCACGGCATCGTGCTGATGCTCGTATCAGCCGTGTGTGTCGCGGGCTTCGTATTCTGGCAGCAGCGGGTGGAGTCGCCCTTGCTGAACCTGCGCCTCTTCAGCTACCGACAGTTTGCGATGGGGGCGGTGGTGGCCTTCATTTACGGGGCAGGGCTGTACGGTTCGACGTATCTGGTGCCCGTGTATATGCAGGTGGCGCTGGCCTATGCGCCGTCGCGCGCGGGGCTCGTGCTCTTGCCCGCAGGGCTGGTGCTGGCCGTGACGATCATGCTGGCGGGGCGGCTGACCAATCGCATCGAGCCGTTCCGGCTGGTCTCGTTCGGTCTGGCAGCGCTGGCGCTTTCATTCTTCCTGATGGCAACGAACACGCGTGCCACCAGCTACCTGCTGTTGATTGCCATTGCCATCGTCGGGCGGATCGGGCTCGGTTTTGTGCTGCCGTCGCTGAGTCTGGGCGCCATGCGCGGCGTCGATTTCACCTTGATCCCGCAGGGCTCCAGCGCCGTCAATTTCCTGCGTCAACTGGGTGGGGCGATCGGTGTGTCGGCCACAGGCATTTTTCTGCAATGGCGGCTCGCCACACGCGGTATCGAAACCGTGCATGGCGCCGCGGTCGACCCCGAGGCGCGCATCCTGGCCTTCGACGAGACGTTCATCTTTCTCGGCACGCTGTGTGCACTGGCCGTGCTGGCAGCGTGGCGCATGCGCCGCCGAGAGCTGCCGTCCGCCATTCCTGCAGCGCAATAAAAAACCGGGCGCAAGGCCCGGTTCTTCATGTGGCGATTCGACGATCAGGTCGTTGCGCCGCTTTTCAGCTCTTCGACGAGGTCGATGTACTTTTGCTTGGCTTCGTCTTGCGACGTGCCCTTCAGGCCTTCCCACGCTTCAAATTTGTAGCGGCCGACGATGTCGGTAAAGCCAGGCTTGTCGCCATGCGCGTCACCTTCGGCGCCTTGCTTGTACAGCGCGTAGAGGCGCAGCAGCGTCATGTTGGCGGGGCGTTCGGAGAGGCCCTTGACATCGATTTGGGCTTGGTCGAAACGGGCTTGCAGGTCGCTCATGATGATTCCCGGCTGAAAACAATGGTCTGGCGATGATAGCGCCGGGGTTGTATGGCCGGGCCGTTTGAATTCGAGGATGGCTTCGGTTTTCCGGTCGATTTTTAGCGCGTTTTCCCCATGGGCGGCCACGGGTTTGCGCCTTCGGGCACCACACCAGCCGGTACAATGCCGCCATGCCCTGGATTCTTGCTTTCGACACCTCCACCGAGTTCTGCTCCGTCGCCCTTGGTGACGGCACGCGCACGCTGTTCCGTCATGAACACACCGGCCCGCGCTCCAGTAGCCGCGTGCTGCCGGCGGCTTCCGAATTGTTGGCCGAGGCGGGTATCGCCCTGGCCGATTGCGCGGCGATTGCCTTTGGCGCCGGCCCTGGCTCGTTCACAGGACTGCGCACGGCGTGCGGCGTGGCGCAGGGTTTGGCGTTCGGTGCGGACTTGCCCGTCGTGCCAGTCAATTCCCTCGTCGCCTGCGCGGAACAGACGCGCGCAACATTGCCGGCCGGCACAGCCGTGACCATCGCCCTCGATGCGCGCATGGACGAGTGCTACTGGGCCAGCTTCGTGCCCGCTGATGCGGCGCAGGATGCCTCCGGCTGGCACGCGCTTTCCGCTATTCAGGTGAGTGGGCCGCAGAGCGTTGCCGCGCCAACGCAGCCGTACTGGCTGGCGGGCAATGCCGCAGCGGTGTTCGGCGATCAGTTGAGCATTGCGGCAGGTGCCGCTGCTGTGTTGCCGGAAGTCGCGCCGCACGCTCGCGAGATCATCGCCGTGGGTCTGCGCCTCCTGGCTGCCGGCCATACGGTGCGCCCCGAAGACGCGGCGCCGCTCTATGTGCGTGACAAGGTCGCGCTCACCATTGAAGAGCGGCAGGCTGTGCAGAAGGCCAAGGCTGCCGCCGCAGGTGCACAGCCATGAGCCTGATCGAGAACGCGCTGGCCGGCGTCATCGCGCAAGCGCCGTTGCCTGCGGGCTGGCGAGCGGAGCGCATGACCGCCCTCGATCTGGCGGGCGTCGCAGCGATCGAGCAGGCGGCGTTCACGTTTCCCTGGTCCCGCGGTAACTTTGAGGATTCGCTCAAGTCCGGCCACATCGGCATTGTTCTGCGTGACGGCGGCAACGAGGTCGCGGGCTACCTGATCCTCATGCCGGTGGTCGATGAGATGCACCTGCTCAATGTGGCCGTTGCACCGGCGTGGCAGCGGCAAGGGCTGGGCCGTTGGCTGCTGCGCCTGGCCACGGCACTCACGTTGGTGCATGGCTTCGGCAGCCTGCTGCTGGAAGTGCGCCCATCCAATACCGGCGCGATTGCGCTGTATCACCGTGTCGGGTTTGCGGAGATCGGCCGGCGCAAGCGCTATTACCCGGCCGAAAACAACACGCGCGAAGATGCGCTCGTCATGCGCATGGTGTGTGAGGCAAGCGGGGTGGAGGCTGCATGAATCGTCGATCCCGAATGCTGGAAGCGCTGGGCGTTTCGACCGAATGGACATTGCGCGGTGCTGAGCAGGCTGCGTTGGAGGCCGTCGAGGCGGCCGAGGTCGCCGTCAACGAGCCGGTCGCCGTGGAGGTTGAGGCCGCCTCGTTTGTGGCTGCGGAGCCCGCGGCTGCGCGAGTCGAACCACCGGTAATGGAGGCGCCGTCGGACTCGGCCGCCTCGCGCGCCCAGCGCATTGCCGCGTTCGATTGGGCGCAGCTCGAAGCCGCCGTTTCGAACTGCACGTCGTGCAAGCTGTGCGAGCGCCGCACGAACACCGTTTTCGGCGTTGGCGACCGTCAGGCCGAATGGATGCTGATCGGTGAGGCACCGGGCGAGCAGGAAGACAAGCAGGGCGAGCCGTTCGTCGGCCAGGCCGGCAAGCTGCTCGACAGCATGCTGCGATCGATCGGCCTGTCGCGCGAGAAGGGCGTATTCATCGCCAACGTGCTCAAGTGCCGCCCGCCTGGCAATCGCGATCCGGAGCCGGATGAAGCGGCGATGTGCGATCCGTATCTCAAGCGTCAGATTGCCCTGGTCAAGCCGCGCATCATCGTCGTGCTGGGCCGCATTGCCGCACAAAACCTGCTGCAGACACAGACGCCTGTCGGCAAGTTGCGCGGCAAAGTGCATGAAGTGGAAGGCGTACCCGTGGTGGTGACCTATCACCCGGCCTACCTGCTGCGTACGCTGACAGACAAGGCGCGTGCATGGGAAGACCTGTGTCTGGCGCGCAAGATCTACGCGGAGCGCGGCGGCCAGTAAGCCCCGGCCGGCGGGGCGGGCACTGCGTCAGTGGTGCTTGTCTTCGCCGATGAGCGCGGCGGTGTGGAACAGCTTTTCGTTGAGGCGATGCCGGCGCATCACCAGCGCCATCGTCACACAGACGAAGATGCCGAACGACACGATCACCACGCCCACCGAAACGTTCAGCTTGATGAGCAGCGCGTACAGGCACAGCATCAGCAGCACAGACACATTCTCGTTGAAGTTCTGCACCGCAATCGAGTGCCCGGCTGAGAGCAACACGTGCCCGCGATGCTGCAGCAGCGCGTTCATCGGCACCACGAAAAAGCCCGACATGGCGCCCACGAGCATCAGGAACAGGTAGGCGATCATCATGTACAGCGGCAGCTTCATCCCGCCGATGTGGAACGTGATTTCCGGGATCGTGTGCTTGGTGTAGAACGCCATCAGCATGACCACCGCGCCCATTGCCACGCCCACCGGAAGCACGTCGAGCGAGCGGCGCAGCGGGATTTTGACGGCTGCAGCCATGGCGCCGGCAGCCACCCCCACGGCCACGACGGCCTGCAGAATGGCTCCCTGCGAGAGGTTCAGTTCCAGCGATTGCTCAGCCCACTTCAGCACGATGAATTGCAGCGTGGCGCCGGCACCCCAGAACAGTGTCGTCACCGCCAGTGAGATCTGGCCCAGCTTGTCGTGCCACAGAGCGTTGAAGCAGTCGGCAAACTCCGAAATGAGACGTACCGGATTCTTTTCCTGCTGCGGATAGCGCGCGCCGGTATCGGGAATGCGCGTGTTGAACAGCGCCGCGATCAGGTAGATCACCATGATCACCAGCATGGCCGCTTCGGCCGGGGTGTCGATGCGCTCAAGCCCAGGAATGTCGAACGACAGCAGCCATGCCGAGACATGGTTGGAGATCAACGCCCCACCCAGCACGGTGCCCAGGATGATCGAGCCCACGGTCAGGCCTTCGATCCACCCGTTGGCAGCGACGAGTTTTTCAGGGGGAAGGAGTTCGGTAAGGATGCCGTACTTGGCCGGCGAATACGCCGCCGCACCGAAGCCGACCACACCGTAGGCGAGCAACGGGTGCAGGCCGGTAAGCATCACGCCACAACCAATCAGCTTGATGGCATTGGTGATAAGCATCACCTTGCCCTTGGGCCGAGAATCGGCAAACGCGCCCACGAAGGCTGCAAGTAGAACGTAAGAGAGCACGAAGAACAATTTGAGCAGCGGGGTCATCCACTGCGGCGCATGCATCTCTGTCAGAAGGGCGATGGCGGCAATAAGCAGCGCATTGTCGGCGAGCGACGAAAAAAACTGCGCCGCCATGATGGTGTAAAAGCCCTTCTTCATACCTTCGAATTCGTCCCCGTAGACCGCGGTGCCATGTTCGTCTTCACGTCTTGCCGGCAGCGTGCCGGCACTCGGAAGCGCCCCCCCGGAGGTGCCGGCCAGGCGATGCGTCGGCTGACTGCCCGCGCAGCGCACAGGTGCGCGGTGGCGGCCTTGATGCCAGCGCCCGCGCGGGCTCCCCGGATTGTGGTTCCCTTGGGCGAGGCCCGTCCGGTGCTGCAACAGATGCATCGCCGGGCAACCGCGGGAATCTTCACTGACAGGCGTTCGGGCCATGCGTTCCGCCCGCAGCTTGTTTTGGTCTCGCCTGTTTGCATGGCCAAACCGTATGTGACGCCATCGCGCAAAAAGAAGTGGCTGGTGCCCAACTTTCTCCATGCTGGCAGCGCATCACGACGGTTTTCCCATGCCTAAATTGAACGGCTTTATATCATGAAACTTGTGCGCTTCCGGTGACGGCGGCGCACTTTCTTTTTTGGCAGGCTCATGACAGGCGCGAACCAGTTGGCGTCCTGTGGTCAAATAGAACGCTCACCGCGTGAGGCCGGGCGCACGGCCCGCTCACAGCCAATTTGCCTGTTGCATTGCAGCACCGACGCCGCGCCACGAGCGCGCTATCGCATTCACGTTTTTGCAGGTTTGCCGTCATGCCAAGACCCATCCAGGCCGTCATCCACGGCCCAGCACTTGCCAATAATCTCCAGGTTGCCCGCCGCCATGCGCCCAATTCGCGCGTGTGGGCTGTCGTCAAAGCCAATGCATACGGTCACGGCATCGAACGCGTGTATGAAGGCCTGCGCCACACCGATGGTTTCGGTCTGCTCGACCTGGACGAGGCCGTCCGCCTGCGCCAACTCGGCTGGCAGGGGCCGGTTCTCTTGCTCGAAGGTTTTTTCAAGCCGGAAGATCTGGCCGTCGTCGAGCAGTACCGCCTGACCACCACCGTTCACTGCGAAGAGCAACTGCGCATGCTGGAATTGGCGCGCCTGAAAGGCCCCATCAGCGTGCAGCTCAAGATCAATACGGGGATGAGCCGCCTCGGCTTCGCGCCTGCCGCTTACCGCGCCGCATGGGAACGCGCCCGAGCCATTTCGGGCGTCGGCACGATTGTCCACATGACGCATTTTTCCGATGCCGATGGCCCGCGCGGCATTGAGCATCAGCTCACCGCGTTTGAGCACGCCACGCAAGGTTTGCCGGGCGAGGCGTCGCTTTCCAACTCCGCGGCCACGCTGTGGCATCCGAAAGCGCATCGCGACTGGGTGCGCCCGGGCGTGATCATGTACGGCGCGTCGCCGACGGGCGTGGCGGCGGACATTGACGGCACCGGCCTGATGCCAGCCATGTCGCTCAAGAGCGAGCTGATCGCCATTCAGGATTTGCAGCCGGGCGCGACGATTGGTTACGGCTCGCGCTTTACCGTGGAGCACCCAATGCGCATCGGCATCGTCGCGTGCGGTTATGCCGACGGCTACCCGCGCCATGCGCCGGGCTGGGACGGCAACCATACGCCGGTGCTGGTCAATGGTGTGCGCACGCACATCGTGGGCCGCGTGTCGATGGACATGATTACCGTTGACCTGGCCGGCGTGCCCGAGGCGCGTGTCGGCACGTCCGTCACGCTGTGGGGCGAAGGCTTGCCGATCGACGATGTTGCGCAGGCCTCCGGCACGGTCGGTTATGAGCTGATGTGCGCACTGGCGCCGCGTGTGCCGGTATCGGTCGAACCGGTCAGCACGGCAGACGCCAGCGACCTGGGCAAGGCCGCTTGAGCGCGGCATCGTCAATACAAAGATCAAGCGGCGGCCGCCCATGCGCGGTGCCGTAAGCAGGGGGTTGTTTGGCCAAGAGCAAGACGGTCTATACGTGCACCGAGTGCGGGGGCACGGCGCCGAAATGGGCGGGGCAGTGCCCGAATTGCCAGCAGTGGAACACGCTGGTGGAAACAGTTGCGCAGCCGACGTCTGGCGCCGGCGCGCGCTTCCAGTCGCTGGCATCGAGCGCGACGGTGCGCAAGCTGTCGGACATCGACGCGGTGGACGTGCCGCGCTTCTCCAGCGGCATCGACGAATTTGACCGCGTACTGGGCGGTGGCCTGGTCAGCGGCGGTGTGGTGCTGATCGGCGGTGATCCGGGCATCGGCAAATCGACGCTGTTGCTGCAGGCGCTGTCCAACCTCTCGGCCGATCGGCGAGTGCTGTATGTGAGCGGCGAAGAATCCGGATCACAGATCGCGCTGCGCGCGCGCCGCCTGGGCATCGAGAGCCCGAACCTGGCGTTGCTGGCCGAGATCCAGCTTGAGCGCATCCAGGCGACCATCGAGGTGGAAAAGCCCGAGGTGGTCGTCATCGATTCGATTCAGACGCTGTATTCGGAGGCGCTGACTTCGGCGCCGGGCTCGGTGGCCCAGGTGCGCGAATGCGCGGCGCAACTGACGCGCATTGCCAAGCGGCTGGATGTGACGACCATTCTGGTCGGCCATGTGACCAAGGAAGGCGCGCTGGCGGGCCCGCGTGTGCTCGAACACATCGTCGATACGGTGCTGTATTTCGAGGGCGATACGCATTCCGCCTACCGCCTGGTGCGCGCGTTCAAGAACCGCTTTGGCGCCGTCAACGAACTGGGCGTGTTTGCGATGACGGAGCGCGGCCTGCGTGGCGTGGCCAATCCGTCGGCGCTGTTTCTATCGCAGCACGAGCAGGTGGTGCCGGGTTCGTGCGTGCTGGTGACGCAGGAAGGCACGCGGCCGCTGCTGGTGGAAATCCAGGCGCTGGTGGATACGGCCAACGTGCCGAATCCGCGCCGTCTGGCGGTGGGCCTGGAGCAGAACCGGCTGGCGATGTTGCTGGCGGTGCTGCACCGCCACGCCGGCATTGCGTGCTTTGACCAAGACGTGTTCCTGAACGCAGTGGGCGGGGTGAAGATTACCGAGCCGGCGGCGGATCTGGCGGTGCTGCTGGCGATCCATTCGTCGATGCGCAACAAGGCGCTGCCGCGTGGGCTGGTGGTGTTTGGCGAGATCGGCCTTGCAGGAGAAATCCGCCCGACACCGCGCGGCCAGGAGCGCCTGAAGGAAGCCGCCAAGCTGGGTTTTTCGATTGCCGTGATTCCGAAATCCAACGCCCCGAAGCAGGCAATCGACGGGCTGGAGGTGATCGCCGTCGAACGCATTGAGCAGGCCATCGACCGCGTGCGGGCGCTGGAAGCTTGATCGTTCAAAATTTCGCAACGGTATCGCGGGTGCCATTTGAAAATGCGCGTGCCGTTGCGGTGCGATAATCCGCCAACTTTTCTCTACGACTCCTCTGAATTGACGCCGCCATGCAAGCCAACTCACGCGCCTTTTTCCTGCTGATTGCCGTGATCTCCTTCGGGGTGGTCGGCTATGCGCTGTACCTGCAGCACGTCGAGGGGCTGCAGCCGTGCCCGCTGTGCATCTTGCAGCGGTTCGCTTTCCTTGGCATTGGTGTGTTCTCGCTGCTGGCGGCGCTTTCGTCGGCCACGCGGCTGCTGTGGCATGGCCTGGGGATGCTGTCGGGGCTGGCAGGCCTGTGCGTGGCGGGGTATCACGTATCGCTGCTGCTGAACCCGAAGGCAACGTGCGGTATCGACCCGATCGAGAACTGGGTCAACGCGCTGCCTACTGCCAAATGGTTGCCGCAGGTGTTCGAAGCCGATGGCCTGTGCGTCGGGCCGATGCCGCCGGTGCTGGGCCTGTCGGTGCCGGTGTGGTCGCTGATCTGGCTGGTGATTCTTTCGTTGACGCTGGTGGTGGGAATGATCCGCCGCGAGCGCCGCTAAGCCGGAGCCGCGGATCATGCAACGCGTACTGGTGAGTGCCTGCCTGCTGGGCCAGCCGGTGCGCTATGACGGCGGCACGGTCGTCACTGAAGGCGGCATCCTGGCGCGCTGGCAGATGGAAGGACGCATCGTGCCGATGTGCCCCGAGATGGCCGGCGGTTTGCCGGTGCCGCGACTGCCGGCGGAGATTCACGGCGAAGGCGGTGGTGCGGCGGTGCTGCGCGGCGCGGCCCGTGTCGTCGAACACCACGGCCACGATGTCACCGAGGCCTTTGTGCGGGGTGCGCAACGCGCCCTGGAGGCGGCGCAGGCGGCCGGCGTGCAAGTCGCCGTCCTTACCGAGCGCAGCCCGTCCTGCGGTTCTGCATTTCTCTACGACGGGACGTTTTCCAGCCAACTGCAGCAAGGCGAGGGCGTGACTGCGGCGCTGCTGCGCCAGCACGGCATCCGCGTATTCAGCCAGCATCAACTGGAAGAAGCCGCGCGCCTGCTCGATACGCTGGATCGCGCGGATTCGTCAGTCGGCAAACCGTAGCGGCAGGGCGAGCTGCACGGGCTCGCTGTTCTCCTTCACGACGCTGTTGCGCTCGGTAAAGAGCGGATGCTGCAACGCTTCCTCCATGCGCAGCACGGGCGTGACACAGCAATCAACATCGGCAAAACGTTCGGTCCATTCGGCTTGCGTGGCGGTCAGGAAAAGCGCAGCCAGTTCGCCGCGGATGGCGCGTGCCTCATCGCTGCCAACGCGCTGGCCGAGCGCCCAGTGGCTGTCTTTCCATGCGGGCTTGCCGATGACGTCGCACATCACCTGCCAGAACTTCAATTCGAGTGCGCCAACGGCCATGAAGCGGTCGTCTGCCGTGCGATACACGCCGTAGCACGGCACGCCGCCGTTGAGCAGATCGGTGCCCGCTGGGCTGGCCTTGCCGCGTGTCCCGACAGCAAAGAACGCCATCAGGTTGTGCGCGAACACCGAGTCCGTCATGGAGACGTCAACGTAGCGGCCGTGGCCGGTGGCGCGCGCATCGACCAGCGCGGCAAGGATGCCGACCACCGCCGTGAGCGCGCCGCCCAGCAGGTCGCCGATCTGCACGTTCGGGACGATGGGCGTGCCGTCCGCGCTGGCGAGCTGATCGAGCATGCCCGCGTAGCCGACGTAGTTGATGTCGTGGCCGGCGGCTTGCGCGAGCGGTCCGTCCTGGCCGTAGCCGCTGATCGAACACATGACGAGCGCGGGGTTGGCCGCACGCAGCGTGTCCCAGCCAACGCCGAGACGCGCCATGACGCCGGGGCGGAAGCTTTCGATCAGCACATCGGCGTGGCGCACGAGTTCGATGAGGGCTTCGCGGTCTTCGGCGCGCTTGAGGTCGAGCCGCATTTCGGTCTTGCCGCGATTGAGCGAGCGGAAGAACAGGCTCGGGCGCTCGGCCGCGCGATCGGCGGAGGAGCGCATCATGTCGCGGGCGTAGTCGCCGGGGCCGGGGTCTTCGATCTTGATGACTTCTGCGCCGAGGTCAGCCAGGTGGCGCGTGGCGGCCGGGCCGGGCAGCAGGCGCGTGAGGTCGAGCACGCGCACGCCGGCCAGTGGCTGGTGCGTGGCGGTGTCCGGCGAGGGGGATGTCATCAACAGGTCTCCTTGGCCGGGCACGCCAGCCTCAATTGATTTGTTCGAGTTGTTCGTGCAGTTCGAGCCAGCGCTCTTCCAGCTCGTCGAGTTCGGCGTTCAGTTCTGCCTGGCGGCGCAGGCTTTCCATCATGCGTGTCTTGTTGGCTTCTTCATACGCGGCGCCGTCGGCGAGGAAGGCTTCGATGTCGGCCTTTTCCTTTTGCAGTGGCGCCATGCGTTTCTCGATGGCGTCGACGTTCTTCTGCAGCGGCTTGCGTAGGGCGGCCAAGCGTTGGCGCTGTTCGGCCTCTTCGCGTTTCTGGTCACGCCGATTGACGGCCGGTGCGCCATCCGCGTCGGCCGGAGCCGCAGACGCGCTGGCGGCCGCACGCTTGGCCGCGGCTTGCTTGAGCAGCCAATCGCGGTAATCGTCCAGATCGCCGTCGAACGGGGCGACGGTGCCTTGGCCGACGAGCAAAAATTGATCGGTCGTGGCGCGCAGCAGGTGGCGGTCGTGCGAGACGAGGATCAGCGTGCCGTCAAACTGGGCCAGCGCCATCGTCAGCGCTTCGCGCGTGTCGAGATCCAGGTGGTTGGTCGGCTCATCGAGCAGCAGCAGGTTGGGGCGCTGCCAGACAATCAGGGCAAGCGCCAGGCGCGCCTTCTCGCCGCCCGAGAACGGCTCGATGGGCGAGGTTGCCATGTCGCCGCGAAAGTTGAAGCTGCCGAGAAAGTCGCGCAGCTCCTGCTCACGGACGTCAGGCGCCAGACGCGCCAAGTGCAGCAGCGGCGAGGCGTGGTCGTCCAGCGTTTCCAACTGGTGCTGAGCGAAGTAGCCGATCTGCAGGCCCTTGCCGCGCCGGATCGTGCCGGACAGCGGTGCCAGCGTTTCCGCCAGTGTTTTCACCAGCGTCGACTTGCCCTGGCCGTTGGCACCCAGCAGGCCGATGCGCTGGCCGGTCTGGATCGAAAACGTCAGGTGTTTGAGGATGGTGATGGGCTCGTCGACGCTTGGGCCGGGATAGCCGCAATCGACGCCTTCGAACGTGAGCATGGGGTTGGGCGCCGCATCGGGCTCGCGGAATTCGAACGAGAAACCCGCTGCCGCATGCACGGGCGCGAGGCGCTCCATGCGCTCCAGCGCCTTGACGCGGCTCTGCGCCTGCTTGGCCTTGCTGGCCTTGGCCTTGAAGCGCGTGATGAACGATTCGAGATGCGCGATCTGCTTCTGCTGCCGTGCGTACGACGCTTCTTGCAGCGCCATCTGCTGCAGGCGCTGTGTTTCGAATTGCGTGTAGTTGCCGCCGTAGCGTTTGAGTTTCTGGTGCTCGATATGCAGCGTGACGGTGCAGACGCCGTCGAGGAATTCGCGGTCGTGCGAAATCATGACGAGCGTGCCCGGGTAGCGCGACAGCCAGTCTTCCAGCCAGACCACGGCGTCCAAATCCAGGTGGTTGGTCGGCTCGTCGAGCAGCAGCAGATCGGACGGGCACATCAGTGCCTGCGCAAGGTTCAGGCGCATGCGCCAGCCGCCCGAGAAGCTCGCTACGGGTTGCGTGGTCTGCGCCATCGTGAAACCGAGGCCGAGCAGCAGCGCCTGCGCGCGTGCCGGGGCGGTGTAGCCGTCGGCATCGGCGAAGGCGGTGTGGGCTTCGGCCTGTGCGTGGCCATCGTGCGCAGCTTCGGCCGCTGCGAGGCGGCGTTCGATGTCGCGCAGGCGGGTGTCGCCGTCGAGTGTGTAGTCGAGCGCGCTGCGGTCGACTGCTGGCGTTTCCTGCGCAACGTGGGCGACCTGCCAGGTTGGCGGGATGGCGACTTCGCCGCCGTCGGCGTGCAGCTCGCCGCGCAGCATGGAAAACAGCGTGGATTTGCCGCTGCCGTTTACGCCGACAAGGCCGACCCGTTCACCGGGGTTGAGTGTGGCGGTGGCGTGGTCGAACAGCACCTTGGTGCCACGCTGGAGGACGAGGTCGTCGAATCGGATCACGAAAAACTGCGCTTGAAGGCAAATCGGAGAAGGGTGCGATTGTAGCGTGCTGCGTCGCACGATCCTGGCGCACCGCGGGCGTTTGGACGGGTGCATTGCACCGTGACGAGGCCGCGCCCGCCCCCGATTCGTGCGTGGGCTTTCGACCTAGGGAAAACCATAGGCCTCTATGAAAGTTTTTTTCTTTACACGGCCGATTCATGAAAATACATTTACACAAAATTTTCACGGCCCAGGAAGATGGCGAAATCCACCAGCAAGCGTACGGATGTGTCGAAAGGCGCATTTGCCGCCGATGCGACGGTCTCCGAGCGCATTGGAGCGGCCCTTGCCACGCTCACGCCCGCGCACCAGCGCATGGCGGAATACGTGCTGGCGAATCCGTTCCGCGCTGCCACCATGCGCATCGACGAGTTTGCCGCCGCGGTGGACATGTCGATTGCCACGGCCAACCGCTTTGCGCTGGCGCTGGGCTTTGACGGCTATCCGCAGTTCCGTGCCGGGCTGCTGCGCGGCTTCGAAGCGACGCTCGCGCCGGTAGAAAAACTGCGCCACGAGCTGGCGCGCCCCGCCACCAGTGCCGAGATCTTTGCCGCCTCGCTCAACGAGGACATCGCCAACCTTGACGCCACGCGCCGCATGCTCGACCCCGCAGCGTGCGAACGCGCGGTAGACGCCATCCTGGGCGCACAGCGCATCTACGTGATGGGCTTTGGCGCCAGCGGCTATCTGGCCGGGCTGCTGCGCCATGGGCTCGATCTGTACTGCGACACGGTGATCTCCGTTTCGCAGCCGGGCGGCGCATCCGATGCGGCGCGCCACCTGCGCAAGATCGGACCGAAGGATCTGCTGATCGCCATCGCATTCCCGCGCTATGCGGCAGACACCATCACGCTGGCCAAGCAGGCGGGCAAGCAAGGCTGTCAACTGCTGGCCCTGACCGACAGCCCTACATCGCCGCTTGCGCCGCTGGCCGACATTGCGTTGTACGCACGGCCGGAGCGGCAGTTCTCTGCCACGTCTGACACCGCTGCCGTGGCGCTTTTCGAAGCGCTGTGCGGTGCGGTGGCGCATCGCTCGGCGCATTCGCTGGAGTCTGCCGAGCGCCTGACTGAATTCGTACTGCCGTGGCTGCACACCAGCCAGGTACCGCGCGCCAATGACGCAACGAGCGCGTCCGGCACGCCGTCAACCACCCGACGCGGCCGCAAACGCACCGCTGAAAACTGATTTACATCGAGCCACGCATGACTACGCCCATCCTCGCCATTCACGGCGGCGCCGGCACCATCACCCGCACGGCCATGAGTGCCGACAAGGAAGCCGCTTACCAGCAGGCGCTTAACGACATCCTGGCCGCAGGGCAGCGCATCCTCGTGGATGGCGGCAGCGCCCTGGATGCTGTGACCGAAGCCGTGCGCCTGCTCGAAGAGTGCCCGCTGTTCAACGCCGGCAAGGGCGCGGTGCTGACCAGCGCCGGCACGTACGAACTCGATGCGTCGATCATGGATGGCGCCACGCTGGCTGCCGGCGCAGTCACCTGCGTCAAGCGTCTGCGCAACCCGATCCTCGCAGCCCGCGCCGTCATGGAGCGCAGCGAACACGTGCTGTTCACCTCCGAAGGCGCCGAGGCGTTCGCGCAAGCGCAGGGCCTCGAGTTTGTCGAGCCGGACTATTACTACACCGAAGCGCGCTATGCCCAATGGCAGCGCGCCCGCCAGCAAGATGGCATGGCGCTGCTCGATCACGATGCCGCGTCGCTCGTGGCCAAGGAAGCAGCACCCATCGATCCGGACAACAAGTTCGGCACCGTGGGCGCCGTGGCATGCGACGCGCAAGGGCGCCTGGCGGCTGCCACCTCCACGGGCGGCGTCACCAACAAGAAGGTCGGCCGGGTGGGCGATACGCCCATCGTCGGCGCCGGTTGCTTTGCGAACCACGTTGCGGCGGTGTCGTGCACCGGCACGGGCGAGATGTTCATCCGTGCCGTGGCTGCCTACGACGTTGCCGCGCAGATGGAATACGCCGGCAAGTCGCTGGCTGACGCGAGCGACGACGTGGTCATGCGCAAGCTGATGGCCATCAACGGCCGCGGCGGCCTGATCGCCGTGGACGCGCAAGGCAACGTCGCGTTGCCGTTCAACACAGAAGGGATGTACCGCGGGTTCGCACGCGGCGCGCAGGCGCCCGTTGTGTCGATCTATCGGTAAGAGGCCGAAGCCGCCAGGCAGGACAGCAGGAGAGTTTTCGTGACAGCAACCAAACAGCCAAGTGCCAACAGCGTCATTGCGATGCCCGATCAGCGCATCGTGCAGGTGCAAGACCTGAGCGTGCGCTTTGCCACGTCTGAGCGCGTGGTCGACGCAGTGCGCAACCTGTCGTTCCACGTAGACCGGGGCGAGACGCTGGCCGTGGTGGGCGAATCGGGCTCGGGCAAGTCGGTGACGTCGCTGGCGCTGATGCGGCTGGTGGAGCACGGTGGCGGCAAGATCGTCGGCGGGCAGATGCACTTGCGCCGCCGCAACGGCGAAGTGCTGGACTTGGCCAACGCCAGCCCCGCCGCCATGCGCGGTGTGCGTGGCGCCGATATCGCGATGATCTTCCAGGAGCCGATGACCTCGCTCAACCCGGTGTTTACCGTGGGCGAGCAGATCGCCGAATCGATTCGTCTACATCAGGGCAAATCAGCCAGCGCGGCCAAAGCTGAGGCGCTGCGCATGCTGGAGCTGGTGCGCATTCCTGAAGCGCGCAATGTGCTGGGGCGCTATCCGCACCAACTGTCGGGCGGCATGCGCCAGCGCGTGATGATTGCGATGGCGCTGTCATGCAAACCGTCGCTGCTGATTGCCGACGAGCCGACCACCGCGCTGGACGTGACCATCCAGGCGGAAATTCTGCAACTGATTCGCGCGCTGCAGCAGGAGCTGCAGATGGCGGTCGTGTTCATCACGCATGACATGGGCGTGGTGGCCGAAGTGGCCGACCGCGTGCTCGTCATGTACAAGGGCGACCGCGTGGAAGAGGGCCCATCTGCCACCGTGTTCGCACAACCGGCGCATCCGTACACGCGTGCGCTGCTGTCGGCCGTGCCGCGTCTGGGCTCGATGCAAGGCACTGATGGCCCGGCGCGTTTTCCGCTGTTGCGCGTGGACGGCACGTCCGCTGCGGTGGATACGACGCCGCAATCGGCAGCGTCGCATGATGTGCAGCCGATTTTGCGTGTACGTGATCTCGTCACGCGCTTTGACGTGCCCACGGGCGTCTTCGGCCGCGTCACGCGCCGGGTGCATGCGGTGGAGCAGGTCAGTTTCGATCTCTACCCTGGTGAGACGCTGGCGCTGGTCGGCGAATCGGGCTGCGGCAAGTCGACGACGGGACGGTCGCTCTTGCGTCTGGTGGAGTGCCAGAGCGGCAGCATCGAATTTGCCGGCCAGAACATCGGCGAGTTGAAGGGGCCCGCGCTCCAGACGCTGCGTCGAAACATCCAGTTCATCTTCCAGGACCCATTCGCCTCGCTGGACCCGCGCGTGCCGGTCGGCTACTCCATCATGGAGCCGCTGCTGGTGCACAAGGTGGCCTCCGGCAAAGAGGCACAGCAACGCGTGGAGTGGCTGCTCGACAAGGTGGGCCTGCAGGCCGCGCATGCATCGCGCTATCCGCACGAGTTCTCGGGCGGGCAGCGCCAGCGCATCTGCATTGCGCGCGCCCTCGCGCTGAACCCCAAGGTGGTGATTGCCGATGAGTCGGTCTCGGCGCTGGATGTGTCGATCCAGGCGCAGATCGTCAACCTGATGCTCGACCTGCAGAAGGAGTTTGGCGTCGCGTTCCTGTTCATCTCGCACGACATGGCGGTGGTGGAACGCATCAGCCACCGCGTGGCGGTGATGTACCTCGGCCAGATCGTTGAGATCGGCCCGCGCCGCGCCATCTTCGAAAACCCGCAGCATCCCTACACGAAGAAGCTGATGTCGGCCGTGCCGATTGCAGACCCGGCGCGCCGCCATCTGAAGCGAGAACTCTCCACGCACGAAATTCCCAGCCCGATCCGTGCCATTGGCGACATGCCGGTGGTGCAGCCGTTGGTGCAAGTGGCGCCAGACCACTTTGTTGCCCGCCATTCGATTGGCGGCGCGTATTGAAAGCAATGAAGAACGCAGTGAAGCCAAACACTTCTTTGAGGAGGAAGGACATGTTCAATCGATTCTCGCATCGGCTTACTTCGGCCCCGCGCGCAGCCATGGTTGCCAGCGGCCTGGCGCTGGCGGCATTCACCATGCCGGCCTTTGCCGCCAAGGACGCCGTGATGGCGGTCTACTCGACCTTCACCACGATGGACCCGTACGACGCTAACGACACGCTGTCGTTCAGCGCCGCCAAGTCGTTCTATCAAGGCCTGTTCGGCTTCGACAAGGACATGAAGCTGGTCAACGTGCTGTGCGACAGCTACGAAGTCAGCAAGGACGGGCTGGTCTACACGTTCAAGCTGCACAAGGGCGTGAAGTTCCACGACGGCACCACGTTTGATGCCAACGCCGTCAAGGCAAACCTGGACCGCGTGACGGACCCGGCCAACAAGCTCAAGCGTTTCGTGCTGTTCAACCGCGTGGCCAAAACCGAAGTGGTTGACCCGTACACCGCACGCGTGACGCTCAAAGAGCCGTTCTCGCCGTTCATCAACGTGCTGGCCCACCCGTCGGCGGCCATGATTTCGCCCACGGCGCTCAAGAAGTACGGCAAGGACATCGCTTTCCATCCGGTTGGCACGGGCCCGTTTGAATTTGTCGAGTGGAAGCAGACCGATTACCTGAAGGGCAAGAAGTTCGACGGCTACTGGAAGCACGGCCTGCCGAAGGTCGACACCATCACCTGGAAGCCGGTGGTCGACAACAACACGCGCGCCACCATCATGCAGACGGGCGAGGCCGACTTTGCGTTCACGATTCCGTTCGAGCAGGCTGCGGTGCTCAAGAGCAGCCCCAAGGTTGATCTGATTGCCGCGCCGTCGATCATCCAGCGCTATGTCAGCTTCAACACCAAGGTGAAGCCGTTCGACAATCCCAAGGTGCGTCAGGCCATCAACTACGCGATCAATAAGGATGCGCTGACCAAGGTGGCGTTTGCGGGTTACGCCGTGCCGGCCGAAGGTGTGGTGCCATCGGGCGTCGATTACTCCGTCAAGCTGGGCCCGTGGCCGTACAACCCGGCGAAGGCGAAAGAGCTGCTGAAGGAAGCTGGCTATCCGAACGGCTTCGAGACGCAACTGTGGTCGGCCTATAACCACACGACCGCGCAGAAGATCATCCAGTTCGTGCAGCAGCAACTGGCCCAGGTTGGCATCAAGACGTCGGTGCTGGCGCTGGAAGCCGGCCAGCGCGTCGAGCGTGTGGAAAGCGTGCCCAAGCCGGAAGACGCCGGCGTGCGCATGTACTACGCAGGCTGGTCGTCGTCGACGGGTGAGTCGGACTGGGCGCTGCGTCCGTTGCTTGCATCAGAAGCCATGCCGCCCAAGTCGTTCAACACCGCGTACTACAAGAACGAGCAGGTGGATGCCGACATCGCCGGCGCACTGCGCACGACCGATCGCGCTGAGAAGTCGAAGCTCTACACCGATGCACAGAAGCGCATCTGGGAAGACGCACCGTGGGCCTTCCTGGTGACGGAAAAGATCGTCTACGCGCGCTCTAAGCGTCTGTCGGGTGCCTACGTGGCACCGGACGGTTCGTTCAGCTTCGACGACATCGACATCAAGCAATAAGTCTCATTGCCGTACCGGCCCGCGCACCCGTTGCGCGGGCCATTGAATTGCCGCCTGCGGTGGATTTGCCATGCTGAACTACTTCATTAAACGTGTGCTGGGCGTGATCCCGACACTGCTGATCGTGGCAGTGCTGGTGTTCCTGTTCGTGCACCTGTTGCCGGGCGACCCGGCGCGACTGGCTGCCGGCCCCGAAGCGGACCCGGCCACCGTCGAGCTGGTCCGTGCTGACCTCGGGCTCGATAAGCCGATGCACGAGCAGTTCGTGCGCTTCTTCGCCAACGCGCTGCGCGGCGAGTTCGGCAACTCCATCCGCACCAAGCGGCCGGTGAGCGAAGAGATTGGCGAGCGCTTCTGGCCCACGCTCAACCTGACGATTGCCAGCATGGTGTGGGCGGTGATCTTCGGCATGGTGATTGGCATCACGTCTGCCGTATGGCGCAACAAGTGGCCGGACCGCCTGGGCATGACGCTCGCCGTGTCCGGCATCTCGTTCCCTGCGTTCGCGCTGGGCATGCTGCTCATGGAAGTGTTCTCGGTGCAGCTTGGCTGGTTGCCGGCCATCGGTGCGGACACCTGGCGGCACTACATCCTGCCTTCGCTCACGCTGGGCGCTGCGGTGGCCGCCGTGATGGCGCGCTTCACGCGTGCATCGTTTGTGGAAGTGCTGCAGGAAGATTTCGTGCGCACCGCCCGTGCCAAGGGCGTGCGCGAGACGGTGGTGGTCATCAAGCATTGCCTGCGCAACGCGATGATCCCGGTGGTGACGATGATGGGCCTGCAGTTCGGCTTTCTGCTGGGCGGCTCGATCGTTGTGGAAAAGGTGTTCAACTGGCCGGGCCTCGGTCGTCTGCTGGTGGATGCGGTCGAGATGCGCGACTACCCCATCATCCAGGCCGAGGTGCTGCTGTTCTCGCTGGAGTTCATCCTGATCAACCTGGTTGTGGACATGCTGTACACCGTGATCAACCCGACCATCCGCTACAAGAAGTAAGGAGACCGCCATGACACAAGCCGCAAGCCCGGCGGTCGCGCCGCAAACCGTTGCCGAACCCGTCCGCACCCCCTGGACAGAGTTCTGGCGCAAGTTCCGCAAGCAGCATCTGGCGATGGGCGCCGGTGTGTTCGTGATCGCGCTGGCGGTGATCGCCATCCTCGCGCCGCACATCGTGCCGTTCGACCCGGAAAACTATTTCGACTACGACGCGCTCAACGCGGGCCCGTCGGCGCAGCATTGGTTTGGCGTCGACTCGCTGGGCCGCGATATCTTCAGCCGCATCCTGATGGGCACGCGCATCTCGCTGGAAGCGGGCTTTGTGTCGGTCATCATCGGCGCCATCGTGGGCACCATGCTCGGCCTGCTGGCCGGCTACTACGAAGGCTGGTGGGACCGCATCGTCATGCGCATCTCCGACGTGCTGTTCGCCTTCCCGGGCATTCTGCTGGCCATCGGCATCGTGGCCATCCTGGGCAACGGCATGATCAACGTGATCTTTGCCGTGGCGGTGTTCAGCATTCCGGCATTTGCGCGGCTGGTTCGCGGCAACACGCTCATGCTCAAGCACCTGACGTATGTGGAGGCCGCGCGCAGCATTGGCGCGTCCGACTGGACGATCATCATGCGGCATATCCTGCCGGGCACGATCTCGTCCGTCGTCGTGTATTTCTCGATGCGGATCGGCACCTCGATCATCACCGCGGCCAGCCTCTCGTTCCTGGGCCTGGGCGCACAACCGCCCACGCCGGAATGGGGCGCGATGCTGAACGAGGCGCGCGCCGACATGGTGACGGCGCCGCACGTGGCCATCTTCCCGAGCCTGGCGATCTTCCTGACCGTGCTGGCGTTCAACCTGTTGGGCGACGGCCTGCGCGACGCGCTAGACCCGAAGATCGACCGTCGCTGAGTTGTTCGCATGTCTCTAAGCCTTCCGCATATCGGCGCGCTGCAAGCCGGCACACGCAACAGCATCACCGACGTGGCCGGGGTGACCGTCGGCCACGCCACCATTGCCGGCGGTGACATCCAGACCGGCGTGTCTGTGGTGCGCCCCCATGCGGGTGACCCGTTCCGCGACAAGGTGCCTGCGGCCAGCGTGGTGCTCAACGGCTTCGGCAAGAGCATCGGCCTGGTGCAGGTGGATGAGCTGGGCGTGCTGGAAACGCCGATCGCGCTGACCAACACGTTTGCCGTGGGCGCCGTGGCGCAGGCGCAGATCCGCCAGGCCATCGCGGCCAACCCGCAGATCGGTCGCGCATGGTCGACCGTCAATCCGCTCGTTTTCGAATGCAACGACGGCTACCTGAACGACCTGCAGGCGTTTGCTGTGCAGGACGTTCACTACGACGCGGCCTGCGCTGCGGCAGCCGAGATGTTCGAGCAGGGTGCGGTCGGTGCAGGGCGGGGGATGTCTTCGTTTGGCGTGAAGGGTGGTATCGGCACGGCTTCGCGTGTGCTGACGCTCGCCGACGGCGCGCAACGCACGGTCGGCGCGCTGGTGCTGTCCAACTTTGGTGTGACTGAGAATCTGACGCTTGCTGGGCGCCACGTCGGTGCGGCGCTAGCGAAAGCGCTGGCCGCCGGCACCCCGGAGCCGGAGAAAGGCTCGATCATCATGCTGCTCGCCACCGACGCGCCGCTGGATGCACGCCAGTTGCGCCGTCTTGCCTTGCGCGCAGGCGCCGGTCTGGCACGCACTGGCTCCGTTTTCGGTCATGGCAGCGGCGACATCGCGCTGGCATTCTCCACCGCCTACACCGTGCCGCACGAAGGCAGCCGCGCCATGCCGGCGGTCGCCATGATGCACGAATCGCATCTCGACCCGCTGTTCCAGGCCGCCGCCGACAGCGTCGAACAAGCCATCGTGCACGCCCTGTTCCACGCGACGGCCGTCACCGGCCGCGACGGCAACACGCGCCGCGCACTGACCGAATTGCTCTGACCTGACCCCATGCGAATCCTGATCTCCGCCGATATCGAAGGCGTAGCCAACGTGTTCCACCCCGAGCAAACGCGTGCCGGTAACGCTGAATACGAACGCGCCCGCCGCTGGATGACCGCAGAAGCCGACGCGGCCGTCCGTGGCGCCTTCGATGGCGGCGCCACCGACGTACTGGTCAACGATTCGCACGGTGGTTTCCGCAACCTCATCCCCGATTCCATCGACCGCCGCGCACGCTTCGTACTCGGCAAGCCGCGTTACCTGAGCATGATGGCCGGCGTGGACGGCTGCGACGCCGTCTGCATGATCGGCTACCACGCCCGTGCTGGCAGCCGTGGCGTGCTGGCGCACACCATCAACAGCTTTGCGTTTGCGCGCGTCTGGTTCAACGAGCAGGAGTTGGGTGAGGCTGGACTCTACGGTGCCCTGGCTGGCGAGCGCGGCGTGCCGGTTGCCGTTGCCAGCGGCGACGATGTGTTCATCAGGGAAACGAAGCCGCTGCTGCCGCACACCACGTTTGTCGAGACCAAGCAGGCCGAGGGGCAGAACGCCGGGACATCGCTCTCGCCAGAGCAGTCGTGCGAAGCCATCTATGCGGCGGTGAAGGCAACGGTACAGCGCGGGCACTTCAGCATGCCGCTGCGCATCCGGGGCCCGATCGTGTGCCGCCTGCAAACGCAAACGCCGGCACTGGCTGACCTGTTCTGCCAGTGGCCCGCCTTGGAACGCGTAGACGGCACGATGCTGCGCTTCGCCGCCGACTCCGTCGAACATGCCGTGCGCATGCTCAACAGCCTGTCCGCCATGTCCGCGATGCTGCGCTGAGAAAGGCGCGGCGCAAGTCATGGCGCCATCCCACGCGCGCCTTTCTTTGCCTACCTTTCTTTGGCAAGACAAAGAAAGGAGGTCGGTCCCGGCAGGGGACGAAATAGGGATGGACCAAAAAACGCCTACCCAAGCGTAAACTTCAGGATATCCAACCCCGAAGGAGCCCCCCATGACCCGCGCACTCACACTCGGCATGCTGCTCTGTGCGCTTGCGCTAACAGCCTGCGAACGCCGCCCGTCGCCATCGACCCCACCGACGCCGCAGACTTCCAAAGCCGAAAAGGCGGCCGCCGCGCTGGCCAAGGCCGCCGCAGAGTTCAAATGCCCCGGGCCATCCGCGCGCTTCATGTTGGACGACGGCACCAACCGTGGCCCCAAGCAACCGGTCCGCACCAATTGCACCACTGCCTACGCCACCTGCGACGCACAGTCGCAGGCGGTCTTCGACCATTGCCCGAGCGGCCAGGTATTCGACAAACGTTTTAGTATCTGCGTGGTGAAGGATGCGTGTGACGAGGTGACGTCCTGATGGCCTGACGGTCTGACGGCTGTCATACGCGCGGTATTCGGGCCGCTGCATGCCAGCAGCACGGGATCAAACCAGCAGCGTTGCACCTGCCCAGGCAATCAGCACAACGCCCAGCACGCGGCCGACCTGTGCGCCGCGTGGCAGGATCTTCTCCACAAAAACGACCAGGGACAGAGCGGCAATCCAGACGAGATTCATGATGCCGCCCACAAACAGCAACGCCATCAGCACCCAGCAGCAGCCTACGCAGTAGGCGCCGTGGTGCATGCCTAGCAAGAAGCTGCCTGCAGCGCCAGGGCGCCAATGCGCGGTCAGGAAGCCTACCGGCGAGCGGCACTGCGCCAGGCACGTGCGCTTGAGCGCAGAGAACTGATACGCCCCCGCCGCTGCTAGCACTATTGCGGAGAGCACCGCGCTCTTTGACCACAGCATCATTTGTGAAATGAGGCCCGTCGGCTGCAGCGCCATCTGCAACGATGCCGCACCCACGGAAAAGGCGAGCCACGCAGTCTGGTAACCCGCCAGAAGACACACCGAGAGGATTGCCGACCTGGATTCGGCCGTGCCGTGGTGCCGTAGAACACGCCGATACAGCAGGATGAGCGGCGCCGCGCTGGGCGTCATCATCGCGGTCATCATCACCCACCACATCAAGGCCACGGTCGACAGCGATGTATCCATGCCGCCGATGGCGCCCGGCAATCGATGCGGAAACAGCGTGAGTGCCGTCATGTCGAGTGCAGACATCCCCATGCCTGCACCCGTCCACAGATACCACCACGACAACGCGACGACGGCGACGATGCCGAGCGCCGTGATGATGCGCTCGCGTTGGAGGACGCTTTCGAGGCCGCTCATGCAGCGGTGCGATGCCGAATCGGTCCCTTGTTGTTCAGGTGCAGTCGCGCGAATTGCCCGTAGGAATGTTCGAGATCCAGCGCGATGTTGCCCTGTGAGTGGCTTGTGGCGGAGCCCACCTCGGCCAGTTCGTATTCGAAGCCGTGCGGCAGATCGATGCGGGCACGGTGTTCGGCGCCCGTTACCGGATTGCGGATCGGTTCGCCAACGGTATCGAATACACCATCGACATGAATCCGGCCACGTCGGGCATCGACATCGACGTCGTAGTCGATCTGCGTGAAGATCGGATCGAATACCTGCTCAAACGTCGACGCGAATACCGAAAACATCGTCGCGAACGGTTCGGTATCTTGCCCTGCCATGATTTTCAGGATGGCTTCGCGTTGCGCTGGGGTGGCGCGCTCGTCGACGATCGGCTGACATCTGCCTTTGCCTTCGTGGATGGGGCCGGGCCAATGCAACAAGACCGCGATCTTCACGCCGTCGAGTTGCACATCGCCGTGGTAGCCGCGGTCGATCGAGATCGCGCCCATCGCTTCGCAGATACCTTTGGTTGGCAGCGCGTTGAACTGGCACGGGCAACCGTATGAGCAATTGCAGTTGATGAGCTCAGTCCCTTGGATTTCCCACGGAGTCATGGTGGTTCTCCCGGAGCTTCCAGGCGCGTGCGCGCCTGACGCGCGTCGTCGTCGGACGACGGATTGCGTGGCTTGAATCTCGGGCGGCTGGCTTATGGCGTGCGCACGTTCCACGCATAATCAGACCCTAGTGCACGGCGAGGGGAAGTCAAGACAGGGATTGGGGCACATAGGCGATTGGCCCCGGCTGCATCTTGTGGCGCCAGGCTTGGTGCATCCGCGATGCAGAAGCGCGAAGCCGTGGCAGCTGTTCGGGCAGCGGATGCTGCCTTGCCAGCGATACGGAACGCGCCGGCTGCAATGGCAGGAGGCGCGCCTGGCGCAGCGTCTTAAAGCGCCTCGCGCGTGACCAGGAATACCTGGTCTTCGCCGGCGCTTGTGGGCAGCCAGACCAAATCAAGATCGGGGAACGCCGCTTCAACGTTTTCACGCTCGTTGCCGATTTCCACCACCAGCACGCCGTGCGGCTTCAGATGGCGTGGTGCGTCGGCCAGAATGCGACGCACGATGTCCATACCGTCGGTACCGCCTGCCAGGGCCATGCGCGGCTCGGCGCGGTATTCCGGCGGTAGTGCCTGCATCGACGTCTCGTTCACGTACGGCGGGTTCGTCAGAATCACGTCGTAATGCACGCCCGGCGGCAGCGGCGCATACAGATCGCCTTCATGCAGGCGGATGCGCTCTTCCAGGTGGTAATCCGCGACGTTGCGATTGGCCACCACCAGTGCGTCCGGCGACAGGTCCACCGCGTCGATGGTTGCATTGGGCCACTGCAGCGCAGCCAGGATCGACAGGCAGCCTGAACCGGTGCACAACTCCAGCACATCGGTCGGGCCGTCCTCCTGATCAATCCACGGCTCCAGCCCGTCTTCGAGCAATTCGCCGATGAAGCTGCGCGGCACGATCACGCGTTCATCCACGTAGAAGCGCATGCCGTGCATGAACGCTTCGTGCGTGATGTAGGCGGCGGGCACGCGGTCGACGGCGCGGCGCTCGATCACCTTCAGCACGGCAGCGACTTCTTCGGGCAGCAGGCGCGCGTCCATGAACGGCTCCAGCGTGTCGATCGGCAGATGCAGCGTGTGCAGGATCAGGTATGCGGCTTCGTCGTAGGCGTTTTCGCTGCCATGGCCGAAAACAAGGCCGGCGGCGGTGAAGCGCGACACGGCAAAGCGCAGCAGGTCGCGAACCGTCGTGAACGGGTGGGAGGCGGGCAGGGTAGGCGTGGTCATGGGTGGCGTGAAATGTGGCTCAGCGTGGGGTGGCAGCGAGCAGGTCGACGTAGGCTACGTCGAGCAGGTCGGATTCGGCAATGCCGAGGGAGTGCATCAGTTGATGGGCGATCCTCACACCGTCGTCTTCGGATTGCGTATCGTGCAGCACGACCTCAAGCTCGACGAAATCGCCGAGGTCTTGCACCGCATCCACATGAATGCGCGTCTGACCGGCGAGATACAGCTGGCGCACCTTGATGACGCGGCCGGCGGTGCCGATGGCGGCGGCCAGCGTGTCGCGCAGGGCGTCGGGCGCAGTGGTCGGAACGATGTGGTAGTTCGACACGCGCGGGCCGGCGCTGTCAGCGCGGAAGTAGTGGATCAGCTCGCCGCGCTCGGGCGAGAACTGCCGCAGCTTCAGGCGCCCATTCGCACAGGCGAAGAACGTGTCGTCCTGGTCGATGCGTTCGGGGCCCGAATCCGCAATGGCAGCCGCGCGCTCAATGAGGGCTGCCAGATCGCGCACACGCGCCTTGATCTCAACGTTGTGCGCCATATGGGCAACCTCAGGCGATCAAGGTTTCCAAGACGCGGCGATACACGTTTTTGAGCGGCTCGATGAAAGCCACCTCCACGTGCTCGTCGATCTTGTGGATGCTCGCATTCGGCGGCCCGAACTCGATCACCTGTGGGCAGATCTTGGCGATGAAGCGGCCGTCCGACGTGCCGCCCGTGGTCGACAGCTCGGTGGTCACGCCGCACTCGGCCTGGATGGCGGAGGAGAGGGCTTCGGACAGGTCGCCGCGCTCGGTCAGGAAGGGCTCGCCGCCCAGCGTCCAGTCGAGCGTGTAGTCAAGGCCGTGCGCGTCGAGGATGCTGTGCACGCGCGCCTTCAGCCCGTCCGGCGTGCTCGCGGTCGAGAAGCGGAAGTTGAAGTCGATCGTAACGTGGCCGGGAATGATGTTCGTCGCGCCCGTGCCGCCGTGGATGTTCGACATCTGCCACGTGGTCGGCGGGAAGTATGCATTGCCGTCGTCCCACTTGGCGGCAGCGAGTTCGGCCAGCGCCGGGGCAGCCAGGTGGATCGGGTTCTTGGCCAGGTGCGGATAGGCAATGTGGCCTTGCACGCCATTGACCGTGAGCTTGCCTGACAGCGAACCGCGTCGCCCGTTCTTCACCATATCGCCGAGCGTCGACACCGACGTCGGTTCACCGACCACGCAGTAATCGAGGCGCTCGCCGCGCGCGCGCAGCAGGTCGCACACCTTGACGGTGCCATCGTGCGCCGGGCCTTCTTCGTCGCTGGTGATCAGGAAGCCGATCGAGCCGGCGTGGTCGGGATGCTTGGCAACGAATTCTTCCGATGCCACCACGAAGCCTGCAATCGACGTCTTCATGTCTGCCGCGCCGCGCGCGTAGAGCTTGCCGTCGCGGTGCGTGGGTTCGAACGGATCGGAGTGCCATTGCTCAACCGGGCCGGTGGGCACCACATCGGTGTGGCCCGCAAAGACGAGCAGTTTGCCATCCGTGCCAGCCCGGCCGCGCTTGACGGCCCACAGGTTGGTCACGCGAAAGTGGTCCGGGCCGCTGACCACGGTTTCGCATTCGAAGCCGGCAGCGGTCAGGCGTTCGACCAGCACATCCTGGCAGCCCTTGTCTTCGGGCGTGACGGAGCGGCGGCGGATCAGGTCTTCGGTGAGGGCAAGCGTGGGCAGCATGTTCGACATGACGACGGTCACGGTGATGTTGTTGTGGTTAGAACAGGGCGGCGTACTGATCCGCCGAGAAGCCGACGTTGACGGTCTTGCCGTGCACCAGCACCGGACGCTTGATCAGCGATGGGTTGGCCTGCATCAGCGCGATGGCGCCAGCCTCGTCTTCGGCACGCGTCTTGTCGGCATCCGACAGGGCGCGCCACGTGGTGCCCTTGCGATTGAGCAGCGTGGTGAGCGGCACATGCTTGAGCCAGCCGGCCAGCATGTCGGCGCTCACGCCCTGCTTCTTGAAATCGTGAAAGGTGTAGGCAACGCCGTTCGATTCGAGCCACGTGCGGGCTTTCTTCACGGTGTCGCAATTGGGGATGCCATGCAGGGTCGTCATGGTGGGATTCGCAATCAGTGTCGAGAGGCTTGCAGGGCAAAGGAGAGGGCTGCAACGGCCAGTGCAAAACCGACAGACGCCAGCCACGTCATGCGCTTGAGGCGGCGCTCCAGCCGCGCGGCCTCGTCGCGCAGGGCGTCGATGGTGATGGCGTGCTGTTCGGCCAGCAGCTTGACGGATTCGGCCTGCTGCAGGATCGCCGCTTCCAGCTCGGCAATCCGTGTATTCGGGTCGGGCACGGCGCCCTCTGCGCGGGCAGCGTCGGCGCCGGTCTTCTTGCGGTTCTTGAACTTGTCGATGGTCTTGTTCGCCTGCTCCAGGATGGTTGGCAGCAGCGACAGGACAGTACCGATGGTGTTTGGATCAAGACCCATGATGCGTTGGCGCAGCTTGCCGAAGCGGGTGCCGATGGCATTGCGTTCGGACATGGTTGCGCTTCAAGTGGTTGGCATGCCTGCAAGCCTAGCAGGCATGCCTTGCGCTGGCGCTCAGTCGCCGCGCAGCAGCTCGTTCAGGCCAACCTTGGCACGCGTCTTCGCGTCCACCTTCTTGACGATCACGGCGCAGTACAGGCTGTGCGTGCCATCCTTCGACGGCAGGTTGCCCGCCACCACCACCGAGCCCGCGGGAATGCGGCCGTAGCTGACTTCACCGGTTTCGCGGTCGTAGATCTTGGTCGACTGGCCCAGATACACGCCCATCGAGATCACCGAGTTTTCTTCGACGATCACGCCTTCCACCACTTCCGAGCGCGCGCCGATGAAGCAGTTGTCTTCGATGATGACCGGGTTGGCCTGCAGCGGCTCCAGCACGCCGCCAATGCCCACGCCGCCCGACAGGTGAACGTTCTTGCCGATCTGTGCGCACGAACCGACGGTGGCCCACGTGTCGACCATCGTGCCTTCGTCAACATAAGCGCCGATGTTCACGTACGACGGCATCAGCACGGCATTCTTGGCGATGAACGAGCCACGGCGCGCCACAGCCGGCGGCACCACGCGGAAGCCGCCAGCGGCAAAGTCTTCAGCCGTGTAGTTGGCGAACTTGCTCGGCACCTTGTCGTAGAACTGCGTAAAGCCACCAGCAGCCATCGGGGCGTTGTCTTCCAGGCGGAACGACAGCAGCACGGCCTTCTTGATCCACTGATTGACGATCCACTCGCCGTCCTTCTTCTCGGCCACGCGCAGCGCGCCACGATCGAGCTGGCCGATCACGTTGGCGACGGCTTCACGGACATCGGCCGGAGCGGCCTTGGGCGACAGGTTGGCGCGGTCTTCCCACGCTTGATCGATCAGGGATTGCAGTTGTTGCGTCATGGCTGTGTTCGCTCTAGGAGAAATTCGAAAAAGGGTAAGGGGTCAGCGCTGCTGGCAGAACTCGACGATCCGGCGCGCGCCTTCCAGGCATTCGTCCACGCCGGCCACCAGCGCGATGCGCACGTAGTCCTGGCCCGGATTCGTACCGTGCGCCTCGCGGGCGAGGTAGCTGCCCGGCAACACGGCGACGTTCTTGGCCGCCAGCAGTTGGCGTGCGAATTCGGTGTCCGACAGACCTGTGCGTTTGACGTTGGCCCACAGGTAAAAGGCCGCATCTGGCAGCGCCACGTCCAGCACCTCGGCCAGCATCGGCGTGACCTGCTGGAACTTCTTGACGTACTGCGCGCGGTTGTCGCGCACGTGGGCCTCGTCGTTCCACGCAGCGATGCTAGCGGATTGCACCGACGGGCTCATCGCGCTGCCGTGATACGTGCGATACAGCAGGTAGGCCTTGAGCAGCTTGGCGTCGCCGGCCACGAAACCGGAGCGCATGCCCGGCACGTTGGAGCGCTTGGACAGGCTGGAGAACATCACCAGGCGGTCAAAGCCGCGGCCCAGCTGATGCGCGGCCTGCAGCGCGCCCAGCGGCGGGTTGGCCTCGTCGAAATAGATTTCGGAATAGCACTCGTCCGAGGCGATGACGAAGCCGTATTCGTCGGATAGCGCGAAGAGTTGTTTCCAGTCTTCCAGCGTGAGCACGGCGCCGGTCGGGTTGCCCGGGCTGCAGACGAACACGAGCTGCACGTTGCGCCATTCTTCCGGCGTGATCGCCGCGAAATCGGGCGCGTAGTTGCGCGCCGGGTCGCTGTTCGCGAACAGGGGCGTGGCGCCGGCCAGCAGCGCCGAGCCTTCGTAGATCTGGTAGAACGGGTTCGGGCACAGCACGCGCGCGCCCGGCTTGCTGCCGTCAATCACGGTCTGCGCAAACGAGAACAGCGCCTCGCGCGAGCCGTTGACCGGGATGACCTCGGTGGCCGGATCGACCTTGGGCAAGCCGTAGCGGCGTTCCAGCCATGCGGCGATGCACTGTCGCAGTGCATCGGAGCCGAGCGTCGTGGGATAATTCGCCAGCCCGCCGAGCGCTGCCGTCAGCGCGTCTTTCACCAGGGCCGGCGTCGGATGCTTGGGCTCGCCGATGCCGAAGCTGATCGGCGTATGGACGGCGCTGGGCGTCACGTCCTTGACGAGCGCTTTCAGTTTCTCGAACGGATACGGCTGCAGGGCGGACAGGCGCGGATTCACGGTGTGGGGCGGCGGTGTTGGGCTGGTCAGCGGGCAAGCTTGGCGCTTGCCGGGAAGCCCGAAATTATACGGCCAACGTGTGCTTGCCGCGTGGCCAGTCACCTCGGACATTGCAGGAAGCGGCGGATTCCCGCCGTTTTTTTATTGGTCACATGACAACGATTGCTTCTTCGGCGCCCTCAGCGGATAGCGCCAGCCACCACGAACCGCAATGGGCGGCGGCACTCTTCATCCTCCTGGGCGCGTCGGTCTGGGGCATTTCCTGGTATCCGTACCGCCTGCTGGCCGGCTGGGGGCTTGGCAGCATGCTGGCTTCTTCGATGACGGGCGCGGCTGCGGCCGTGCTGGCTGCGGTGGTGCTGCGTCGTCACTTTGGAACGTTCCAGTGGTCGTGGCTGATTCCGGCGCTCGGGATAGCGGCGGGTATCACCAACGCGGGCTTCGTCTGGGGCACGGTGCACGGCACGGTGATGCGGGTGCTGCTTTTGTTCTATCTGACGCCCGTGTGGACGGCGCTGCTGGCGCGTCTGTGGCTGCACGAGCGGCTGGGCTGGCGCGGCGGTGTGCTGCTCACGCTGGCGCTGGCGGGCGCGATGATGATGCTGTGGTCGGGCGAGGCCGGCACGCCGTGGCCAGGTTCTGCTGCGGAATGGGCAGGGCTGATTGCAGGGCTCGCTTTCGCGTGCAACAACGTGCTGTCGCGCTTGGCGGGGCAACGTCACCCGACCATGCGTCCGGAAATGCGCACCGTGGTCGTCTTCACGGGCTGCGCGCTGGTGGGCTTTCCGGCTGCGCTGCTGCTCGATGGCGTGCACGCGGTGCCGGCTGCTTTTTTGCAGGGCAATACGTGGCTGCTGCTGGTGGGCATGGCCTGCGTGCTGGTGGGCGGCAATGCGATGGTGCAGCGCGGCCTGCAACGCTTGCCGGCCAATCGCGCGGCGCTGCTGATGCTGTTCGAAATCGTGGTGGCGGCCGTGTCGTCGGCGCTGCTGACGGCGGAACGCCTATCCCCCCAGGAAATGGCGGGCGGAGCGTGCATCATCCTGGCGGGCGCATTGTCGGGGCTGTCGCGGAGCAAGTAGGCTGCCGGTGTTTCGCAAATCAACCGAGGAGTTGCGGATGTTGCTTCGCTCGATTTCCACGGCGCTGACGGTTGCGCTGTTAATGGCCGCGACGGCCGTGCATGCTGCTTCCGCAGAGGCTGGCCCCGTGTATGGCCCCCGGCTGGAAGGCTTCGATTACCCGGCCCCGGTCAAACTCTTCAAGTTCGAGTCGCAGGGTAACGCGCTGGAGATGGCGTACCTGGACGTCGCGCCCAAGCAGCCGAACGGTCAGGTGGCCGTGCTGCTGCACGGCAAGAACTTCTGCGCCGCCACCTGGGAAGGCACGATCGCCGCGCTGACGGGTGCCGGTTACCGCGTGATCGCACCGGATCAGATCGGTTTCTGCAAATCGAGCAAGCCGCGTTCGTATCAGTACACGTTCCAGCAACTGGCCAGCAATACGCATGCGTTGCTGGCCTCGCTTGGGATCGAGCAGGCCATCATGATTGGCCATTCGACAGGCGGCATGCTGGCGACGCGCTACGCGCTGATGTATCCGAACGCGGTGTCCCGGCTCGTGATGATCAACCCGATCGGCTTGGAAGACTGGAAGGCCAAAGGCGTGCCGTCCATGACCGTCGACCAGTGGTTCGCGCGTGAGAAGCAGACCACCGCCGAGCGCATCCGCGCCTATGAGCAGTCGACGTACTACGCCGGGCAATGGCGCGCGCAATATGAACCGTGGGTGCAGATGTTGGCCGGGATGTACCGCGGCCCGGGGCGCGATCTGGTGGCGTGGAATTCCGCGCTGCTGTACGACATGATCTACACACAGCCTGTCGTCTATGAGTTCGGCCAGTTGCGCCCGTGGACGCTGCTGCTAATCGGCCAGAAAGACACCACCGCCATCGGCAAGGACGCAGCCCCGCCGGAGGCGCGTGCGCAGCTTGGTCATTACCCGGAGCTTGGGCGGGCGGCGGCGAAGGCCATTCCGCGCGCCACGCTGGTGGAATTCCCCGATGCGGGCCATGCGCCACAAATCCAGGATCCTGATGCGCTGCACAATGCGCTGCTCGAATGGCTCACCACGCCGGAACGTTCGCGCACGCGCCGCCCGGACTGACGCTATTTGTCACGAAGGCGAAACTGCTTACAAATTTGCAGCAATTTGCTCTCTTGCGCGGCAAATTTCGTCCATTTTTGTAGCGATTTGATTGGCGGGAGCACCGGGTGCGAATGGTATGATGGCGCCATCCGCGCCCCTGGGGCGCGCCTTGTCACTTCGCGCTCCACGGCGCAGATGTGATGACAGAGGCGCGTTCCTTGGGCGCCCGCTTTATCCCCTTTTCTGATCCCTTCGAGACGAACACAACGTGCGCCTCTCTTCGATCAAGCTCGCAGGCTTCAAGTCTTTCGTCGATCCAACCAATTTTCATGTTCCGGGCCAGCTTGTCGGCATCGTTGGCCCGAACGGTTGCGGTAAATCCAATATCATCGACGCCGTGCGCTGGGTGCTCGGTGAGTCACGCGCTGCGGAACTCCGTGGCGAATCGATGCAGGACGTCATCTTCAACGGTTCGACCCAGCGCAAGCCGGCTGGCCGCGCCAGCGTCGAACTCGTCTTCGACAACGCGGAAGGCCGCGCCGCCGGCCAGTGGAGCCAATACGCCGAGGTGGCGGTCAAGCGCGTTCTGAGCCGCGATGGCACCTCGTCGTACTTCATCAACAACCAGGCGGTGCGCCGCCGCGACATCCAGGACATCTTCCTCGGCACGGGTCTTGGGCCGCGCGCCTACGCCATCATCGGGCAGGGGATGATCTCGCGCATCATCGAGGCCAAGCCCGATGACATGCGCATCTTCTTGGAAGAAGCTGCGGGCGTGTCGAAGTACAAGGAACGCCGCCGCGAAACCGAAAACCGCCTCTCCGATACCCGCGAAAACCTCACGCGCGTGGAAGACATCCTGCGCGAACTCGGCTCCAACCTCGAAAAGCTCGAAGGTCAGGCCGAAGTCGCGCAGCGCTTCCAGACACTGCAGGCCGACGGCGAAGAGAAGCAGCACCTGCTGTGGCTGCTGCGCAAGCGTGAAGCGCAGGGCGAGCAGGAACGCCATCAGCGCGCCATCGAACAGGCGCAGATCGACCTTGAAGCGCAGACCGCACAGTTGCGCCATATCGAGGCCGAACTCGAAACGATGCGCGTTGCGCATTACGCGTCGTCGGACGCGATGCACGCCGCGCAGGGTGCGCTGTACGAAGCCAACTCCGAGGTCAGTCGCCTGGAAGCCGAGATCCGCTACGTGGTGGAGTCGCGCAACCGCATCCAGCAGCAGATCGCCACGCTGACCGCGCAGCAAGAGCAGTGGCATACACAGGGCGAGCAGGCGCAGGAAGACCTTGCCGCGGCCGAGGAAGAGTTGGCCATGGCCGAGGAGCGCGCCGCGCAGGCCGCCGAGGACGTTGCACGCAAAGCCGACGAACTCCCTGGCATGGAAGCGCAATGGCGCGATGCGCAGACCGCGCTGAACGATCAGCGCGCTGCGATCCTGCAATCGGAACAGGCGCTCAAACTCGAAGCCGCGCACCAGCGCAATGCCGACCAGGCCTTGCTGCAGCTTGACCAGCGCCGCGAACGTCTGACGCAGGAGTCATCCGGCCTCGACAAGCCGGACGACGTGCAGCTCGAAACGCTGCGTGCCGAACTGGCTGAACAGGAAGAGGTGCTGGCCGAAGCGCAAGCCGCGCTGGAGGACGCCGAGACGCAGGTGCCGCAGCTCGACGAGGCACGCCGTGCTGCGCAAGACCGCGTGCAATCGGAAGCCGCCACCATTGCCAGCCTGGAAGCCCGCCTTGCGGCACTCAAGCAGTTGCAGGAGAGCGTGCAGACCGACGGCAAGGTTCAGCCATGGCTGGCCAAACATGAACTGAGCGAGCTGCCGCGCTTCTGGAAGAAGCTGCAGATCGAGCAGGGTTGGGAGCCGGCACTTGAAGCCGTGCTGCGCGAGAAGCTGGGCGCGCTCGAAGTCTCCAATCTGGACTGGATCAAGGCGTTTGCAGCTGACGCGCCGCCGGCCAAGCTGGCTTTCTATGCGCCGCCGCCGGCAGCGCTTCCGGTGGAGGCACCGGCGGGGTTGCGTCCGCTGATGTCGCTGGTGCAGGTGACGGAGCCGGGCATTCGCGCCGTGCTGCAAGACTGGCTGGCCGACGTCTATATCGCCGACGACATGCAGGCTGCGCTCGCTGCGCGCCAGACGCTGCCGGAAGGCGGCACGTTTGTCATCAAGGCAGGGCACTTGATTGGCCGGTCATCCGTGCAGCTGTACGCGCCCGATTCCGAACAGGCCGGCATGCTGGCTCGCGCCCAGGAAATCGAGAACCTGCACAAGCAGGTGCGTGCGCAGATGCTGCTGGCCGACGAAGCCAAGAGCGCTGCCGTGCGCGCCGAAGCGGCCTACAGCCAAGCGAGCCAAAACCTCACGCAGGTGCGCGCCCGCGCCGAGCAGGCCACACGCCGCGTGCACGTGCTGCAGATGGACGTGCTCAAGCTGTCGCAGGCGATGGAGCGATACAACGCGCGTAGTGGCCAGATCGACAGTGAGTTGGATGAGATCCGCGCGCAGATCGAAGAGCAGCGTGCCATCCGCGCGGAATCCGAGGCGACGTTCGAGCAGCACGATGCGGCGCTCGCCGACATGCAGGCGCGCTTTGAAGACAGCCAGCAGGCGTTCGAGGCACTCGAGGTTCGCCTGAGCGATGCGCGCAACGCGTTGCGTGACCAGGAGCGCGGCGCACAGGAGGCGCACTTTGCCGAGCGCAATCTGCAGAACCGCATTGCAGAACTGAAGCGAAACATCCAGGTGGCGAGCGATCAGGCGCAGCAGATCGTGCTGACGCTGGAGAACGCGCGCGCCGAGTTGGAAACCATCAACGAGCAGACTGCGCACACCGGTTTGCAGGAAGCGCTGGAGCGCCGTGCCGAGAAGGAAGAAAAGCTCGGGCTGGCACGCATGGAACTGGATGCGCTGACGGCGCAGCTACGCACGCATGACGAGCAACGCCTGACTGCCGAGCGCGCCCAGCAACCGCTGCGCGATCGCATTACCGAACTGCAATTGAAGGAACAGGCTGCGCGCCTGAACCAAGAGCAGTTCACCGAGCAGCTCACCGCTGCCAACGTGGACGAAGCCGTGCTGGCTGAACGCCTGACAGGCGACCTGAAGCCTTCGTACCTGCAAGGTGAAGTCACGCGCATCAACAACGCGATCAACGCGCTCGGCCCGGTCAACATGGCCGCGCTCGACGAGCTGGCTGCGGCGCGCGAGCGCAAGGGCTTCCTTGATGCCCAATCGGCCGATTTGACCGACGCCATCACCACGCTCGAAGACGCCATCCGCAAGATTGATCAGGAAACGCGTGCGTTGCTGCAAGGTACGTTCGACCAGGTCAACTATCACTTTGGTGAACTGTTCCCGACACTGTTCGGCGGCGGCCAGGCCAAGCTGATGATGACCGGCGAAGAGATTCTCGACGCGGGCGTGCAGGTGATGGCGCAGCCGCCGGGCAAGAAGAACTCGACGATTCACCTGTTGTCGGGCGGCGAGAAAGCGCTGACCGCGATTGCGCTGGTGTTTGCGATGTTCCAGTTGAACCCGGCCCCGTTCTGCTTGCTCGACGAGGTGGACGCGCCGCTGGACGACGCCAACACCGAGCGCTACGCCAACATGGTCAAGCGCATGTCCGACAAGACCCAATTCGTTTTTATTTCTCACAACAAGATTGCGATGGAAATGGCGCAACAGCTCATCGGTGTGACCATGCAGGAACAAGGTGTGTCCCGGATCGTGGCAGTGGATATGGATGCCGCACTGACCATGGCGGAGGCAGCATAAATGCAGGACAACAACCTGGTGATGGCCCTGCTGGGCGCCGGCGTGGTGTTTGTGCTGGTGATCGTTGTGTACAACCAGTGGCAGATCCGCAAGGCGCGGCGTCCCGAGGCGTACAACCCGCCCGCCGACGAGACCCCGCGCGGCGACGGTTGGACCGAGCGCGCCGAGCCCGCCCTGGGTGGCGAGCGTGAGGAACCCAACCGCGTTGAACCGCGTCTTGAGCCCGGTTTCTCGGCGAAGACGCACATTCCCGCCACGGGCAGTGCCGACACCGAAGCAGGCGTGATCGGCGCTGAGCTCACGCCTTCGGGCGACGATGCCGTGCTCGAAGCCGCCGAGACGGAAGAGGTTGCCGAACCTGCCCCGGGTTCGCTGGAGCCGGCCAATGGCGTGATCGATCCGCTGATCGATTGCATCGTGCCGCTGCATCCGGATCGTGAAGTGTCGGGCGACCGGCTGCTGCCGGCGCTGGCCAAGCTGCGTCGCGCAGGCACCAAGCAGATCCACGTGGAAGGTTTGAACCCCGCCGCCAATGCATGGGAAACCATCCGCGCCGGTCAGCGCTACCTCGACGTGCAAGTGGCCGTGCAACTGGCCAACCGCACCGGCCCGCTGAATGCGCTGGAGTTCTCGGAATTCATCAACGCGATCGATCCGCTGTCGGAAGCGGCCGATGCCGTGCCGGAACTGCCGGACATGAACGAGACGATCTCCAATGCGCGCGAACTCGATGCGTTTGCCGCCGAGTGCGATGTGCAACTGGGCGTGAGCGTGATCTCCGACGGTGCGCCCTGGTCGGCTGCATACGTGCAGACGGTGGCCACGCAAGACGGCCTTGTGCTCTCGCGCGACGGCACGCGTTTCACGCGCTTCCATGCGGGCGCTGACGGTGTGCAGCGCGCACTGTTCACGCTGCAGTTTGGCGACACCAATTTCCTGCGCGATGACCTGACCGTCAAGGCCGGCCGCCAGATCACGCTGCTGCTCGATGTGCCGGTGGCGGAAGAGCCGAGCAAGCCGTTCAAGCTGGTGTGCGAATACGCGTACACGCTGTCGCAGCGCATGGGTGCGCAAGTGGTGGATGACAACCTGCGTCCGCTGACGGAGCAATCGTTCGTCGCCATCCAGAAGCATCTGCGCGTGCTGTATGACAAGCTGGAATCGCGCGGCATCCCGGCCGGTTCCAGCACCGCGGTGCGCTTGTTCAGCCACTGACGGACGCACGATGAGCAAGACTGCAGAACCCGCGTCCGGTGCCACGTCCGAGGCGCGGGCAGCTTGGCTGCGCGCTGAGCTGAACCGCTACGCCCATGAGTATTACGTGCTCGACCAGCCCAGCGTGCCCGACGCTGAATATGACCGGCTCTATCGCGAGCTGGAAGCGCTGGAAGCTGAACATCCCGAGCTGAAGACGCCGGACTCGCCCACGCGGCGGGTCGGCGGGGCGGTTTTGCCCGAATTTGCGGCGGTCAGGCATGTCATTCCCATGCTGTCGATCCGCACTGAGACCGACACCACCCCCAACGGCGCCCGCGCGTTCGACACCAGCGTACGCCGCGAACTGGGCCTCGATGACACCGATCCGCCCGTCGAATATGCCGCTGAGCTGAAGTTCGATGGCCTGGCGATCAACCTGCGCTACGAGCGCGGTTATCTCGTGCAGGCGGCTACGCGCGGTGACGGCACCACAGGCGAAGACGTCACGCAGAACATCCGCACGATCCGGCAGATTCCGCTGGGCGTGCATCCGCTTGATGGCGTTGTGCCCGACGTGCTCGAAGTGCGCGGCGAGGTCTACATGCGCCGCGACGATTTTGAAAAGCTCAACGCCCGTCAGCGTGAGCGCGGCGACAAGACCTTCGTCAACCCGCGCAATACCGCGGCCGGTGCCGTCCGCCAGCTTGATCCGAAGATGGCTGCGGAGCGCCCTCTGTCGTTCTTCGCCTATGGCCTGGGCGAGGTGGTCGGCTGGAAAGGCATGCCCGACACCCATTCCGGCATGCTCGATGCGCTGCAGGCATTTGGTTTTCCGGTCAGCTCGGAGCGCGCGGCTGTGAAGGGAGGAGACGGGCTGGTCGAGTTCCATGAGGCCATTGGCGCCAAGCGCGACAGCCTGCCGTTCGATATCGACGGCGTGGTCTACAAAGTCAATTCGCTCGCGTTGCAGCGCGAACTCGGTTTTCGCACGCGCGAGCCGCGCTGGGCAGTTGCGCACAAATATCCGGCGCAGGAAGCGCTGACCACCGTCGAGTCCATCGGCGTGCAGGTCGGCCGCACGGGCGCCATCACACCGGTGGCGCGGCTGGTGCCGGTGTTTGTTGGCGGCGTGACGGTCACCAACGCGACGCTGCACAACGAAGACGAAGTACGCCGCAAGGATGTGCGCATTGGCGACACTGTGATCGTGCGCCGCGCGGGTGACGTGATCCCCGAGGTGGTGGGCGTAGTGCTCGATCGCCGCCCGATGGATGACGTGCCGGGCAGCGACCTGTTCAATCCGCAGCAGCGTCCGAAGTACCCGCCGTTCGAACTGCCGAAGACGTGCCCGGTGTGCGGCTCGCACGTCGTGCGCGAAGAGGGCGAGGCGGTGGCCCGCTGCTCCGGCGGGCTGTTCTGCTCGGCACAGCGAAAAGAGGCGATCCGCCACTTTGCCGGCCGCCGCATGATGGATATCGAAGGCCTGGGCGAGCGTTACATCGACAACCTGGTCGAGCTGGACTACGTACACGGCATCGCCGACCTGTACAAGCTCAAGCTCGAAGATTTCCTGGAGATGAAGCGCCGCGCCGATGAGCGCGATGGCGCGACACCGGAAACCGTCGCCGCTGGCAAGATCGCCACTAAGTGGGCTGAGAATCTGCTGGAGGGTATCCAGGCCAGCAAGACGCCGCCGCTGGCGCGCTTCCTGTTTGCGCTGGGCATTCGCCACGTGGGCGAATCCACCGCCAAGACGCTCGCGGACTGGCTCGGCAGTCTGGCCATCATCCGGCGGGCGCCGGCACCGTTGCTGCTGGCGCTGCCCGACGTGGGTGCCACGGTGGCTGAAGCCATTGCCGATTTCTTTGCCGAACCGAAGAATCAGCAGGCGCTGGATGCGCTGCTGGAAGCCGGCGTCGCCCCGCAAGGCGAGCATGCGCCCAACGCGAAGCTGCGCGAGAAACTGGAGCCGGTTGAGCTGTACGCCACGCTTGGGGTGCCCAAGCTGACAGCCGCGCGTGCCAAGCAATTGGCTGTGGCGGCGCCGACGCTAGTCCAGTTGGCCGGCGTGGAGCCTGATCAGTTGGCCGGGCTGCCGGCGGATGTGTCCGCGTCGCTGCTCGAATGGCTGGGCTCGCACGACCATCGCGCGCAACTGGAGCAGCTCGACGCGCTGCGCGACGAGCTGCTTGCCGCCATGCCGGCTGAAGCCACCGAAGAAGGCGTGCTGGCCGGCAAGACGGTCGTGTTGACCGGCACATTGCCCAACCTCACGCGTGACGAAGCCAAGGCCATGCTGGAAGCGGCGGGCGCCAAGGTATCGGGTTCGGTGTCGAAGAAGACCGACTATGTTGTCGCCGGAGAAGAAGCCGGCAGCAAGCTCGCTAAAGCCGAAGAATTGAACGTGAAGGTTCTGGACGAAGCGGGTATGCTCGCGCTGTTAAAAAAACCGGCGGGAGACCAGGCATGATCCGAAACATCCTCAAGATGGGCGACAGCCGTCTGCTGCGCGTGGCCAAGCCCGTCGAGCGTTTCCACACGCCCGAACTGACGGCCCTGATCGAAGACATGTTCGACACCATGGATGCGGCGCGGGGTGCCGGTCTGGCGGCGCCGCAGATCGGCGTGGATCTCCAAGTTGTCATCTTCGGGTTCGATCGCAACGATCGTTATCCGGATGCGCCGGCCGTGCCCAAGACGGTATTGATCAACCCCACCATTGAGCCGCTTTCGGACGAGATGGAAGACGGCTGGGAGGGCTGCCTCTCGGTGCCGGGCATGCGTGGCGTCGTGCCGCGCCATACGCGCCTGCGCTATACCGGCTTCGACCAGCACGGTCACGCCATCGACCGCATTGCCGAGGGCTTCCACGCCCGTGTCGTGCAGCACGAATGCGATCACCTGCAGGGCGTGCTGTATCCGATGCGCGTGAAGGATTTCACCCGCTTCGGCTTTACCGAAGTGCTGTTCCCGGAATTGCCCGCCAATCACGACGACTGATCCAGACTGCGGGAGCGTCGCACCTGCGGGGGCGGGTGGACGCATGTTTCATCCACCACGGAGACGATATGAAGCGCGATGGTTTGAGGGGCTGGCGCCGGCTGGCGTTTGGGGTCGCCATGACGGCGATGCTGGGGTTGGCTGCGTGCGCGGGGCCGCAGGCACCCGAAACCACGGCGGCCGCACCGGCTGCCCAGAAGCCTCAGGGTCCGGTCTGGCAACGCGTGCATCTGGGCGCGGATGCCGTGGCCTACGATTTCCCCGTTTACGCCAACCATCCGCTCGATGGCGATCTGAGCGGCATCCGCGAAGTCGTATTCATGCAGCACGGCCTGCAGCGCAACGGCAACGATTACTACACCGCGGGCGCCGATCTGCTCCAGGCCAGCGGCCGCAACCCCGACGAAGTCCTTTTGATTGCCCCGAACTTTCCCGGTACGCCCGATGAGGGCAAGGGTTTCGACGGCATGCCGGTGTGGTCGGTGGATGGCTGGATCGGCGGCTTCAACGCCACCAATGCGCCGTACACGGACCTGAGTTCGCTCAAGGTACTCGATGACCTGATCGGCTACGTGACGGACCCGGCACGTGCGCCCAACGTCAAGCGCGTAACGGTGGCAGGCCATTCGGGCGGCGGCCAGATCGTGCAACGCTACGCTGTGCTCAATAACGTGGACGAAGCCATCCGCAAGCGTGGCATTGATCTGCGCTACGTGGTCGCCAATCCGTCGTCATATCTGTACTTCACGCCGGAGCGTCCGCGCGGCAAGGGCTTTGCACGCTACAGCACCAGCGTTTGTCCGGACTATGACCACTACAAGTACGGCATGGTCGACATGGTCCCGTATGCCGCTGGCAAGACCGGCCGGCAGTTGTTCAACCGATATGCGCAGCGCCACGTGACCTACTTGGCCGGCACGAGCGACAACGATCCGAACCACCGCGTGCTCGACAAGCTCTGCGGTGCCGAGGCCGAAGGCCCGACGCGCCTGGATCGCGCACGCAACTACTGGCGCTACGAGCACCACATGGCGGGGCGCAGGCGCGTCAACCACCAGGCGCACGAAGTGGTTGGCGTTGGCCACGACCAAGCGAAGATGTTCGGCTCGCGCTGCGGCGCGCAAGCGGTGTTTGGCATGCCCGCATCGGCCAACACCACCGGGGCCGCCTGCCAGGCTCCGCGTCTGTAACCTGGACGGCAGGCATAAAAAAACCGGTCAGCGCGCAATGCGTTGACCGGTTTTTCTTTGGGGCAGAGGCAGCCTCAGAACTTCTCGAACGGCCCCAGGAAGCGCCACTGGCCGACCGGCAGGTCGCCCAGCACGATGCTGCCCATGCGGATGCGCTTGAGGCCTACCACCTCCAGTCCCACCTGTTCGCACATGCGGCGGATCTGGCGTTTCTTGCCTTCGCGCAGCACGAAGCGCAACTGCTCTTCGTTCTGCCAGCTCACCTTCGCGGGCTTGAGTTCTTCGCCGTCGAGCGACAGGCCAAAGCGCAGCTTCTCCATCAGCTCTTCCGGGAAGACCTTGGAGATATCGCGCTCAACCAGGCCGTTCGGCGAATCCCACACCACGCGCACCAGGTATTCCTTCTCGACCGTCGAATCCTCGCCGATCAGGTGGCGCGCCACGCGTCCGTCCTGCGTCAACACCAGCAAGCCGGTGGAGTCGATATCCAGTCGGCCGGCCGGCGCCAACGCCCGGCGTTGCCAAGGCGCGAAGCGCTTGCGCGTGGGATCGCCTTCCCATTGGTTTTCCGGCACGAATAGCGAAACGGCAGGCTGATAGCCGTCTTCTGCCTGGCCCGAAACGTAGCCGACCGGCTTGTGCATCAGCACGGTCACGCGCTCGCCTTGCTCGGAGCGCGCCGACTGATGGATTTCGATGATCGCATCCGGCTTGACGCGCGAACCCAGCTCGGTGACGGGCTCGCCATCCACCAGCACCCAGCCGCGCGGAATCCATTCATCGGCCTCGCGGCGCGAACACAGACCCAGTTCGGACATGCGCTTGGACAGGCGGACCAAACCACTCGATTCGGTTTGCGGTGCCTGACGGGGTGCGCGCTCTTCAGCATGGCGCGGAGCCCGTTCCTCGCGTTCACGCTCTGGCCGTTGCGGACGTGTCGGACGATCTTCGAAGCGGCGCGGCGGCTGGTCGTTGTCAAAGCGTCGCGGCGGGCGTTCGTCATCGAAACGACGCGGAGGACGGTCATCGCCATAGCGGCGCGGCGGGCGTTGCTCATCGTCGGATCGGCGTGGCGGCCGTTGGTCGTCACCGTGACGGTGCGGCGGGCGCGCCTCGTCAAAGCGTCGCGGAGGACGTTGGTCGCCATCACGACGGGGCGCGCGTTGATCATCGCCATAGCGTCGCGGGCGTTCGTCATCGAAACGACGGGGCGGCCGTTGATCGTCGCTGAACTTGCGCGGCGGGCGTTGCTCATCGTCGAATCGGCGCGGCGGGCGCTGGTCGTCACCGTAACGGCGCGGCGGGCGCGCCTCGTCAAAGCGTCGCGGAGGACGTTGGTCGCCATCACGACGGGGCGGCCGTTGATCGTCGCTGAACTTGCGCGGCGGGCGTTGCTCATCGTCGAATCGGCGCGGCGGGCGCTGGTCGTCACCGTAGCGTCGCGGCGGGCGCTCATCGTCAAAGCGTCGCGGCGGGCGTTGATCGCCCTCACGACGCGGCGCGCGTTGATCGTCGCCTTGGCGGCGCGGGCGCTCGTCATCGAAACGACGGGGCGGGCGCTGATCGTCAAAGCGTCGCGGTGGGCGGTCATTGTCGAATCGGCGTGGAGGGCGCTCGTCGTCGAACCGGCGAGGCGGCCGATCTTCGAAGCGTCGCGGCGGGCGCTCGTCGTCAGCGCGACGGGGCGGCGGCCGCTGGTCGTCGTTGAATCGACGCGGAGGACGCTCGTCATCAAAACGACGCGGTGGGCGATCGCCTTGTACGCGTCGCGGCTTGGCGTCGCGCGTCTGGCCGTCGTCGTCGCGGCGCGGAGGACGTGCGGGGCGGGGCGGCTTGCCGGCACCTTCTTCCGGCTTGGGGCGGCGCTGTGACGGGCGCAGCGGCTGGCGCTCGCGGTTCAGATCAGACGAGCGCAGCGGCTTGCCTGTGGAACGTACGGCATTGCCTTCGTCGTCTCGGCGCACGCCGAGCGTGGCCCGCTTGCCCGGGCGGGTGGCGCGCTGAGTCGGGTCGCTGGCGCCGCGCTTGTCGTCGTCGCCGGGGAAATCATCGGAATCGGTAGTCATGAATCTAGACCGGTAAGGCTGGCGCTCAGATGGCGAGCGCATCAAGCAGCTCGCTTTCAAGCTCGAGCTGCAGTTTGTTGTCCTGGGTCAGGCGGGTGCCGTCGACCAGGAAGATGTCTTCCACGCGCTCGCCGAGCGTGTTGATACGCGCGGTGTGCACCGACACGCGACGGTGAGCGAGCACGCGGGCAATCGCGTAGAGCAGACCGGTGCGGTCTGTCGCAGAAATGGAGAGCAGGTAATACTGGCCGCGCTCGTCCGCCCGCAGGTCGACACGAGGCTTGATCGGGAAGCTGCGCGACTGGCGCGAGATACGCCCACGCGGCGGCTCGGGCAGGGCGGTTTCGCGCGAGATCTGTTCAGCCAGTTCGTGTTCGACCAGCGTGATGATGTCGCGGTAATGCCCGGGCTCTACCAAGCCGCTGCTGGGGTCGGCCACCTGGAAGGTGTCGAGCGCGTAGCCGTGTTTGGTGGTGTGGATCTTGGCGTCAAGAATCGTCAGGCTCTTGCGCTCGAAGTAGCCGCAGATGCGTGCGAAAAGATCGGGCCGATCCGGTGAGTACACCGCCACCTGCAGGCCGACGCCCGCCGGTGAAATGCGCGCACGCACGATGGGGATCGTGGTGTCGACGCGGTTGTAGAAGTGCCGCGTGAACCAGGCGATGTCGCGTGCGTCGTGGCGCAGGAACACACCCACGTCGAGCTGTTTCCACAGTGCCTCGTGCGCGGTGTCGTCCAGCGCGGCCAGGCGCAGCAGGGCGCGCGCTTCTTCCTTGCGACCTTCGAGCACGGCGTGCGGGTCCGTGGTGGCACCGCCGAGCACGCGCAGCGTCATGCGATACAGGTCTTCCAGCAGCTTGCCCTTCCAGGCATTCCACACTTTCGGGCTGGTGCCGCGGATGTCGGCAACGGTCAGCAGATACAGCGCGGTCAACCGACGCTCGGTGCCGACCAAGTCGGCGAAATGGCGGATGACTTCCGGATCGCCCAGGTCCTGCTTCTGCGCGACCTGGCTCATGGTCAGGTGGTGTTCGACGAGCCAGACGACCAGGTCGGCGTCTTCCTTGGCAATGCCGTGTTCCTTGCAGAAGCGCCGCGCGTCGGACATGCCGAGCACCGAGTGGTCGCCGCCGCGTCCTTTCGCAATGTCATGGAACAGTGCGGCCACGGTCAGCACCCACGGCTTGTCGAAGTTCGCCATCAACTGGCTGCAGAACGGAAACTCGTGCGTGTGCTCCACGATGGCGAAGCGGCGGATGTTGCGCACCACCATCAGGATGTGCTGGTCGACCGTGTAGACGTGAAACAGGTCATGCTGCATCTGTCCCACGATACGGCGGAAGTTGACCAGGTAGCGGCCGAGCACGCTCGTCTGGTTCATCAGGCGCAGTGCGTGTGTGATGCCCTGCGGCTGCTGCAGGATCGACAGGAACAGCGCGCGATTGGCCGGGTCTTTGCGCCATTTGGCGTCCATCAGCGTCCGTGCGTTGTAGAGGGCGCGCAAGGTGCTGGCCGCCAGTCCCTTGATGCCACGCGTTTGCTCGTACAACAGGAACGTTTCAAGAATGGCCGTCGGCTCGCGCTGGTAGAGATCGGCGTCGGCAATTTCAAGCATGCCTTGCCGTTCGACAAAGCGATCGTTGATCTTGCGCGTGATACCCAGCTCGCTCGGGAACAGCTTTGCCTCGATGTTTTGCAGCACCACGGTATTGAGCTGCGTGACCGCCTTGGCCACCCAGTAATAGCGGCGCATGAGCTGTTCGCTTGCGCGCTTGGCGGTGGTCGGGCGGTAACCGAACGATTCGGCCAATTGCGTCTGCAAGTCGAACACCAACACGTCCTGGCGACGCCCGGCCAGCAGGTGCAGGCGCGCCCGCACGGTTTTGAGCAGGCGCTCATTGCTCACCAGCTCCTGGGCTTCACGGCGCGTGAGCAAGCCGTTGGCAAGCAGCTCGTTCCAGCTCGAACCGAAGCCGGCCGCGCGCGTCATCCACAGAATGACCTGCAGGTCGCGCAGGCCGCCGGGACTTTCCTTGCAGTTTGGTTCAAGCGAATAGGGCGTGTCCTGGTACTTGGCATGCCGCTGGCGCATTTCCAGCAGTTTCGACTGGAAGAAATCTGCCGCGTCGAGGTGGCCTTGATAGTGCGTCTCAAACGTGCGGTACAAGCCCTCGTCGCCGGTCAGCAGACGCGCTTCCAGCAACGACGTACGCACCGTGACGTCCTGTGCGGCTTCATTGATGCATTCGTCGACCGTGCGCACCGACGAGCCGATATCCAGCCCCATGTCCCAACAGCGGCCGATGAAGGCCTCCAGCCGGGCCTCCAATGCCTTGTCTGCGGTGCCCGGCAGCAACAGGAGGATGTCCACATCGGAATGCGGAAACAGCTCGCCGCGCCCGTAGCCGCCTACCGCAATGAGCGCGCAGGTTGCGGGCATCTGCTCTTCCTGCCAGAGCCGCACCAGCGCACGGTCCACCGCGCGCGCCAGCTTGGTCACGAGCTGTTGAACGTTGGCGTGCTGGTCGAACTGCGCGAACAGGTGTGCGCGCTCAGCTTTCAGGGCGTCGCGCGGGTGGGCTTCTTCGGCAGGGGCAGCAGCAGCGGAGGGCATGAGTGGAGCGTGAATGAAACAGCGACCGGAACGAGCCGGTCGCTGCAAGAGTTGAGCCGGTGCGGGGCGAGATCAGCGTGACGGTGCTGCCGCTGACGGTGCGGCTCGCCCGCGAGGATCAGGCCGTGGCCGGCGCGCCTTCGTGTACGAATTCCGGTGCCGGCGGCGTCAATGCCGACACGGTCAGCACTTCGTGGCCGGTTTCCGTCACCAGAAGCGTATGTTCCCACTGCGCAGACAGGCTGCGATCGCGCGTCTTGACAGTCCACTGGTCGGGCATCGTGCGGATGTCGCGCTTGCCCGCGTTGATCATCGGTTCAATCGTGAAGATCATGCCTGCCTTCAGTTCCATCCCGGTGCCGGGGCGGCCGTAGTGCAGGATCTGCGGATCTTCGTGGAATTTCTTGCCGATGCCGTGGCCGCAATATTCGCGAACCACGCTATAGCCGGCGGCTTCAGCATGTTGCTGGATCACGTGGCCGATGTCGCCCAGGCGTGCGCCGGGACGCACGGCCGCGATACCCTTCCACATGCATTCGAATGTGACCTGCGTCAGGCGCTTGGCCAGGATCGACCCTTCGCCCACGACGAAGGTGCGGCTGGTGTCCCCGTAATAGCCTTCCTTGGTGATGACGGTGATGTCGAGGTTGACGATGTCACCGCTCTTGAGCACCTTGTCGCCGGGAATGCCGTGGCAGATCACGTCGTTGACGGACGTGCAGATCGATGCCGGGAAAGGCGGATAGCCAGGGGGCGCATAGTTCAGCGGTGCCGGCACAGTGCCTTGCACGTCACGCATGTAGGCGTGGCACAGCTGGTCCAGCTTGCCCGTGGTCACGCCGGGCGTTACGAACGGGGTGATGTAATCCAGAACTTCGGACGCAAGCCGACAGGCCACGCGCATTTGCGCAATGTCTTCGGCGGTGTGAATGGTAACGGCCATGCTGTGACTCTTTCTGCACGCAGGCGCGCGAGGCGCCGCGTCGTGGCTAAAGTGTGAATTATCGCACCAAAGCGCCCCGGCCGGGGTTTTCGGGCGCCGGGCGCCAGTCCCGGCCCGTTTGCTGCGAATGCTCGGAAGGTCTTGAGTCGATTGGGTTTTTGCCGCTATAATCGCTGGCTAAGCAGTCGCTGGTCGTGTGGCCGGTGACGCTTGAAATCGCGAGCCGCTTCACCGCGGGTGTCCGTCGTAACGCATGCAACGGATGTCTGAGGCGGCTTCAGACCTAACCCGATTGGAGAATTTCATGTCCGTGACCATGCGCGAAATGCTGGAAGCCGGTGTCCACTTTGGCCACCAGACCCGCTTCTGGAACCCCAAGATGGCCCCCTTCATCTTCGGCCATCGCAACAAGATTCACATCATCAACCTGGAAAAGACGCTGCCGATGTACCAGGACGCACTGAAGTACGTGCGCCAACTGGCAGCCAACCGGGGCACCATTCTGTTCGTCGGCACGAAGCGTCAATCGCGCGAGATCCTGGCTGAAGAAGCGGCTCGCGCAGGTATGCCGTTCGTCGACAGCCGCTGGCTCGGCGGCATGCTGACCAACTTCAAGACGGTCAAGACCTCGATCAAGCGCCTGAAGGACATGGAAGTCGCCAAGGAAGCCGGCGCGACCGAAACCATGAGCAAGAAGGAAGCGCTGATGTTCGAGCGCGAAATGGACAAGCTGGTGAAGTCCATTGGCGGCATCAAGGACATGGGCGGTATTCCGGACGCCATCTTCGTGGTGGACGTTGGCTACCACAAGATTGCCGTGACCGAAGCAGCCAAGCTGGGTATTCCGGTGATCGGCGTGGTTGACACGAACCACTCGCCGGAAGGCATCGACTATGTCATCCCGGGTAACGACGACTCGAGCAAGGCTGTTGCACTGTACGTGCGCGGCGTGGCCGACGCGATCCTGGAAGGCCGCGCCAACGCGGTCCAGGAAGTGGTTGAAGCCGCTCGCGGTGGCGACGACTTCGTCGAAGTCCAAGAAGGCTAAAGACAAGAAGGCGTGCGCCCGCAGCTTGATTGCGCGGGACGCGTGCCAGGCCGCACCTGATGAGACGCATCAGGGCCGATGGCCAGACAGGGGCGCGTAACAAACGCCCCTTTTTTTTGAAATTTGTCATGCGGATGCCCCACGCGCGTCGTATTTCGTGGGGCGGCCGGATGGAAACCGGACGACAGGCCGGCGCGAGGCGAGAAATCCGCTTGCGACCGGACGACGATCTGAAACAAGGAGTATGAGAATGGCGGCAATTACCGCAAGCATGGTTGCAGAGCTGCGCGCGAAGACCGACGCGCCGATGATGGAATGCAAGAAGGCCCTGACCGAAGCCGAAGGCAACCTGGAAAAGGCCGAAGAGATCCTGCGTGTGAAGCTGGGCAACAAGGCCGGCAAGGCTTCCAGCCGCGTCACCGCTGAGGGCGTGGTCGCAGCGTTCGTCGAGGGCACCACGGGCGCCCTGGTCGAAGTGAATTGCGAAACCGACTTCGTTTCGAAGAATGACGATTTCCTGGCCTTCACGAACGATGTTGCCAAGCTGATCGCTCAGAAGAACCCGGCTGACGTGGCGGCCCTGTCGGCCCTGTCGATCGGTGACGAAACGGTTGAAGCCGTGCGTACCCGCCTGATCGGCAAGATCGGCGAGAACATGACGATCCGCCGCTTCCAGCGTTTCGAAGGCACCCAGCTGACTTCGTATCTGCACGGCACCCGCATTGGCGTCATGGTGGCATTCGAGGGCAACGAAGTGGCGGCTAAGGACGCAGCAATGCAGGCTGCCGCCATGAAGCCGGTGTCGCTGTCGGCTGACGACGTGCCGGCCGAGCTGGTCGCCAAGGAGCGCAGCGTTGCTGAGCAGAAGGCTGCGGAATCGGGCAAGCCGGCTGAAATCGTTGCCAAGATGGTGGAAGGCAGCGTGCAGAAGTACCTGAAGGAAGTCTCGCTGCTGAACCAGCCGTTCGTGAAGAACGACAAGCAGACCGTTGAGCAGATGCTCAAGGCTGCCAACACGACTGTGAAGGCGTTCACGCTGTACGTGGTGGGCGAGGGCATCGAGAAGAAGCAAGACGACTTCGCTGCTGAAGTGGCTGCCCAGGTGGCCGCTGCCAAGCAACAGGCGTAATGCTGCGACGGCCGTTTCCGATGGTGCGGCGATTCGCCCTCCGGCGCAGGCCGGGAGGTGTCGTTTCCACCCTTGGCGCAGCCGTATAATGCCGAACAAACAGGGCACCGAAAGGTGCCCTGTTTGCAGGTGCAGCCTGCTTGCGCGGGTATCGTTGGGAGGATTTCCTGACGGCTTCCGCGCAAGAAGGTTGCGGGATGTGCGAAGTCCCCGCTTTGCTCATCGTTGTCATATCCGCAGCGTCATTTCCCCCTTTCCTGTTTCCCGTACCAGGAATCGTCACGAGGATCTCCATGCCTGCCTATAAGCGCGTTCTACTCAAACTTTCCGGCGAAGCCCTGATGGGCGACGATGCCTTTGGCATCAACCGCAGCACCATCGAAGGGATGGTCAACGACATCGCCGAAATCGTGAAGCTGGGCGTGCAGGTGGCAGTGGTGATCGGCGGTGGCAATATCTTCCGCGGTGTTGCGGGCGGAGCCGCCGGCATGGATCGCGCCACGGCCGACTACATGGGCATGCTGGCCACCATGATGAATGCGCTGGCCCTGCAAGACGCCATGCGTCATGCCAACCTCGAGGGTCGCGTGCAATCGGCGCTGCGCCTGGACCAGGTGGTCGAGCCGTACATCCGTCCCCGCGCGATCCGCCAATTGGAGGAGGGGAAAATCGTGATTTTCGCCGCCGGCACCGGCAACCCGTTCTTCACGACCGACACCGCCGCCGCGCTGCGCGGCTCGGAAATCGGTGCCGAGATCGTCCTCAAGGCCACCAAGGTGGATGGTGTCTACACCGCTGATCCAAAGAAGGACCCGAGCGCCACCCGCTATACCACCATCACGTTCGACGAAGCCATCTCGCGCAACCTGCAGGTGATGGATGCGACTGCCTTTGCGCTGTGCCGCGACCAGAAGTTGCCGATCAAGGTGTTCTCGATCCAAAAGCCGGGCGCCCTCAAGCGCGTGATCCTGGGTGAAGACGAAGGCACGCTGGTGCACGTCTAAAACCAGCGGCAAGCCTGGTTGCAGGCGCCTTTTTTAGCGTTCGCTGACCCTGCGTAAATGGCGTTGGCGAGCGGCTTCCATGTAAAATCGCCTATTGTCTTTTTGGTCTTGCCGGTGCCCTGTGTCGTTTTCCAGGGCGCAAGTTTGGCAGACCGCCGTTATCGTTCGGAGGAAGTATGAGCGTCGCCGATGTCAAAAAGAATGCCGAGCAGAAGATGCAGAAGTCGATCGAGGCTCTCAAGGCGGATCTGGCCAAGATCCGTACTGGCCGTGCCCACACCGGTCTGCTCGATCACGTGCAAGTCGATTACTACGGCTCGATGGTGCCGATCAGCCAGGTTGCCAACGTGACTCTGGTGGATGCACGCACGATTGGCGTGCAACCGTGGGAAAAGAAGATGGTGCAAGCCGTCGAGAAGGCCATCCGTGAAGCGGACCTCGGTCTGAACCCCGCCACCATGGGCGACATCATTCGCGTGCCGACGCCCGCGCTGACTGAAGAGCGTCGCAAGGAGCTGACCAAGGTCGTGAAGGGCGAGGGCGAAGATGCCAAGGTCGCCGTGCGCAACCTGCGTCGCGATGCCAACGAACAGCTCAAGAAGCTGGTGAAGGACAAGGCCATCTCGGAAGACGACGAGCGTCGCGGCGGAGACGACGTTCAGAAGCTGACCGACAAGTTCGTCGCCGAGATCGACAAGCTGGTCGCCGAGAAAGACAAGGAAATCATGACGGTGTAAGGCCGTCTCCCGCCGCCGGTGCATTGGGCGCATGCGGTGGGAAGCCCGATTCATGCATATCAGTTCGACACTGGCGGTGCCCGACACCGCCGATACGCCGCGCCACGTCGCCGTCATCATGGACGGTAACGGCCGCTGGGCCACCGAACGGCATCTGCCGCGTGTGGCCGGGCATAGCCGCGGCCTCGACGCCGTACGAGCAACCGTTGAAGCGGCGGCACGCCGTGGCGTCGGTTACCTGACGCTGTTTGCCTTCAGCTCCGAAAACTGGCGCCGCCCGGCTGAGGAAGTCACTTTCCTCATGAAGTTGTTCATGACGGCGTTGCGCCGCGAAGTCAGCAAGCTGCACGACAATGGCATCCGCTTGCGCGTGGTGGGCGATCTGTCTGCGTTCAGTCCGCGCATCCAGCTTTTGATTCGCGAAGCTGAGGCCAAGACGGCTGCCAACCCCGGTCTGACTGTCACGATCCTTGCCAACTACGGCGGGCGCTGGGACATCCTGCAAGCCATGCGCGCCTTGTTGGAGGCGCAGCCTGGCATTGCACCTGACGCCATCACGGAAGAGATGCTTGCGCCGTACATGGCCCTGTCTTACGCGCCGGAGCCGGATCTGTTCATCCGCACCGGTGGCGAGCAGCGCATCAGCAACTTTCTGCTGTGGCAGCTTGCCTATTCCGAGCTGTACTTCACCGATCGCTACTGGCCCGACTTCGATGCCGCAGAACTCGATCGCGCCTTTGCGTGGTATCGCAACCGCGAGCGCCGCTTCGGCCGCACCAGCGCGCAGCTCGATCCCGATGTTCCCCCCGCGCTATCCGCCGGAGCCTGACACATGCTGCTGACTCGCGTCATTACCGCTGTCTGCCTGCTGATTGTCATCCTGCCCATTCTGTTCTTCGCGCCGCCCGCCGGCCTGGCCGGGCTCGTGACGGTGTTTGCAGCCCTCGCCGCGTGGGAGTGGGGGCGTCTCGTGCGCCTGCCCGGCTGGTGGGGGCCGATTCTCTATGCGGTCGTTGTCGTCATGCTGACGATCGCTTGGCACGACATTCCCGTTCGCGGTGATGTGCGGCCGCTATTCCATGGCGCGGTAATCGCGTGGGTGATCGCCTGGGCGCTGCTGGCGGGTGGTGTGCGCGAGTTGCATGGCACGCGCAGGGTCGTGTTCACCCTGCTGGGCTTGGTGATGCTGCCGGCGTTCGTGCATGGCGCCATTGAATTACGCACGCACGGCATCGCATTTCTGCTTTCGGTGGCGTTGCTCGTGTGGGCGGCCGATGTGGGCGCCTATTTTGTCGGCAAGGCCATTGGTCGCCGCAAGCTTGCTCCGACCATCAGCCCGGGCAAATCGTGGGAAGGTGCAATCGGCGGTGCCGTGCTGGTTGCGGTGATCGCCACCGTGGCCGGTATCACGCATTGGTTTGCACCGACGTGGTTCTCGCACGAGTTTGATCAGCGCGGCGCCGTCGCCGCCCTTGCGCTAACCATCTTGTTGGTGGCGGCAAGCGTCGGCGGTGATTTGTTTGAATCCCTGCTCAAGCGTCAGGTCGGCATGAAAGACAGCAGCCGCCTGTTGCCCGGCCACGGTGGTGTGCTCGATCGCATCGACGCGCTGCTGCCGGTGTTTCCGCTGGCTGCGCTGCTGATTTCCTGAGGCGTCTGAACATGATGCGTTTGACCGTTCTTGGCGCCACCGGCTCCATTGGCGACAGCACGCTTGACGTGGTGCGCCGCCATCCCGACAAGTACAGCGTTTTTGCGCTGACCGCCAACGCGCAGGCCGACAAGCTCGCGGTGCTCTGCCGTGAGTTTCGCCCGAAGATGGCGGTGCTGGGTTCGGCCGCGGCGGCGGGTGCATTGCGAGAACAACTCGGCGCCGATGCTGCCGGCATCGAAATCCGCGCCGGCACCGAGGCGTTGGAAGAGGCTGCCGCGCACACCGACTGCGATGCGGTGATGGCCGCCATCGTTGGCGCCGCAGGCTTGCGTCCGACGCTTGCCGCCGTGCGTGCCGGCAAGCGCGTGCTGCTGGCCAACAAGGAGGCGCTGGTAATGTCCGGCGCGCTCTTCATGGACGTTGTGCGTCAACATGGCGCCACCGTGCTCCCCATCGACAGCGAGCACAACGCCATCTTTCAATGCTTGCCTCAGCAAGTTCCGCAGTTCGGGCGGGGCGTGTCGCGCATCGTGCTGACGGCATCGGGTGGCCCGTTCCGCACGCGCGCTGTGGAGTCCCTTGCGGATGTCACGCCAGATCAGGCTTGCGCGCACCCGAACTGGGTGATGGGACGCAAGATCTCCGTCGACTCCGCCACCATGATGAACAAGGGGCTGGAGGTGATCGAGGCGCACTGGCTGTTCGGCGTTCCGGTCGAGCATCTCGAAGTCCTGATCCACCCTCAGAGTGTCATCCATTCGATGGTCGGCTACGACGATGGCTCGGTGCTGGCGCAGCTAGGCAATCCGGACATGCGCACGCCGATTGCCTACGGCTTGGCATATCCCGAACGCATCGAAGCCGGTGTTCCATTGCTCGATCTTGTCACAACGGGCGCGCTGACGTTCGAGGCGCCGGACCTGCGCCGCTTCCCGTGCCTGGCGCTGGCCTTTGACGCACTGCGCGCTGGTGGTACGGCTCCTGCTGCACTGAACGCGGCCAACGAGGTGGCTGTCGAAGCATTTTTACAGCGCCGCATCCGGTTCACCGAGATTGCTGCCGTGGTGGGCGACACGCTCGCCCGTACCTCCATCGTGCCCGCCGACTCGCTCGACACCGTTTTTGAGGCCGACGCCCAAGCGCGTCAGCAAGCTGAGCGCTATATCGCGACCGTATGCGCGCAACTGCCGGCCGCCTGAAAGCGCGCTGTCAGAGCAAGCGGGTAACATAGCGGCTTCGCGCGGGGCCAGCCCGCGCATGCCCTTCAGTGCATCCGGAGAAGGTTTTGCAGACCGTTTTAGCGTTTGTCTTTGCGATCGCGGTACTGATCGTCATTCACGAACTGGGCCATTACAGCGTCGCACGCCTGTGCGGCGTAAAGGTGCTCCGGTTTTCCGTTGGCTTCGGCAAGGTGCTGTTCCGTCGTGTGGGCCGCGGCCCTGACCGCACCGAATGGACGATCTGCGCCATTCCGCTGGGCGGCTACGTCAAGATGCTGGGCGAGGGATCGCGAGACCCCGAGAAAGACCCGCCCATCCTCCCCGAAGACCTCCCGCGCACCTTCGATCACCAGCCGGTCTACAAGCGGTTCGCCATCGTGGCCGCTGGCCCGATCGCGAATTTCCTGCTCGCAATTGCGCTCTATGCAGTGCTGGCATGGGTCGGCGCAATCGAGCCGTTGCCTATCCTCGGCGCTCCGCCACCGGGCAGCATTGCCGCCCAGGCCGACCTGCATGCCAGGGACCGCGTGATCGCCATCGGTACGGACGATGAAACACCTGCGCCCGTGCGCAGCTGGAGCGATGTCCGCATGCGCTTGTACTCGGCCGGCATCGCAGGGCGCGACGCGCTTGTACAAGTGCGCGGCGCCGATGGTGTCGAGCGCACCGTCCGCCTGCATGGTTTGCCAAGCGCAGCCCGTACGCCGCAGGCCGACGTGATTGACCAGATTGGTTTGCGCCTGCTGGGCGGTCCCGTCACCATCGTCGACGTACTTCCCGCCAGTGCCGCGGCACGCGCTGGGTTGCGAGCCGGCGATCAGATCGTCCGCTTCGCGGGCCAGCCCGCCGATCAGGCGATGGACCTCATCCGCCAGATCCGCGCCATGCCCGAGCAGAACGCGTCGATCGACATCCTGCGCAACGACCAGCCCATGACGCTGCCGGTTCGCCCAGACGCAGACGTCGATCCCAAGAACCCCACGGGCCCGAAGATCGGCAAGCTCGGCGCGCAGCTCAACCAGAAGGTGGAAACGGCGATGATCCGAGACGAGCCGCTTGCCGCCTTGGGCCACGCCGTGGGCGAGGTCTGGCGGACTTCGGTGCTGTCGCTCCAGGTCCTGGGCAAGATGATCATCGGTCAGGCGTCGCTGCAGAACCTGAGCGGACCGATCACTGTGGCGGACTTTGCAGGCAAGGCGGCAAGCCTTGGCTGGCAGACGTTTGTGAGCTTTCTCGCGTTGATCAGCGTCAGCCTCGGCGTGCTGAACTTATTGCCCGTTCCGGTATTGGATGGGGGGCATTTGCTGTATTATTGCGTGGAATTTTTGACTGGCCGACCCGTGCCGGAATCCTGGCAAGCAGTCCTTCAGAAGATCGGCGTCGCCTGCATCCTGCTTCTCACTTCGCTCGCCCTGTACAACGATTTGAGTCGGTTGTTTCTGACTCGTGGCTAGACCGTATTCAAACTGGGTCGGTTAGCCGCATCGTTGCCACCGGCGTGAGCGGGCAACTCAGGGTTTTGAAAACACTCAGAAGTGGATTCCGATTGAATCCAACTAGGGGATTAGATTGATCAGACAACATCGCTTCCCGCTCAGCGTGCTGGCGGCTTCCGTGCTGACCGTTACTGCCGGTCAGGCTCATGCAGTGGAGCCGTTCGTCGTCAAGGACATTCGCGTGGAGGGTGTGCAGCGCGTCGAGCCGGGCACCGTGTTCGGCTATCTGCCTGTGAAGGTGGGTGAGACCTTCACCGACGAGAAGGGCGCCGAATCGATTCGCGCGCTCTACAACACCGGCTTCTTCAAGGACGTTCAGATCCGCTCCGAAGGCAATGTGCTGGTGGTGCGCGTGGAAGAGCGTCCGGCGATCTCGCAGCTCGAGTTCATCGGCTTCAAGGAGTTCGACAAGGAAGCGCTGCGTCGTACGCTGCGCGGCGTGGGCGTGGCCGAGGCCCGTTACTACGACAAGTCCCTCATCGACCGCGCCGAGCAGGAAATCAAGCGCCAGTATGTTTCGCGCGGCTACTACGCTGCCGAGGTGACGACCACCGTTACGCCGGTCGATGCCAACCGTGTGTCGATCACGTTCACGGTGGACGAAGGTCCGACCGCCAAGATTCGCCAGATCAATATCGTCGGCAACAAGGCCTTCAAGGAAGGCGACCTGCGCGACGAGATGCAACTGTCCACGCCGAACTGGCTGTCGTGGTACACCAAGAACGATCTGTACTCCAAGCAGAAGCTCACGGCTGACCTGGAAGCGTTGCGCTCGTTCTATCTGGATCGCGGCTACCTGGAATTCGCCATCGAGTCGACCCAGGTGTCGATCACGCCTGACAAGAAGGACATTTACCTGACGCTGAACATCCACGAGGGTGAGCAGTACAAGGTATCGGACATCAAGCTGACCGGCGAGCTGCTGGGCAAGCAGGCCGAGATGGAGAAACTCATCAAGCTCAAGCAGGGCGATGTCTTCTCTTCGGCCAAGCTGTCGTCGACGACCAAGTCGATTACCGATCTGCTCGGCACGTACGGCTACGCTTTCGCCACCATCAACCCGCAGCCGCAAATCAACCAGAAGGACCGCACGGTTGCGCTCACGCTGGTGGTCGATCCGGGCCGCCGCGTGTACGTGCGTCGCGTGAACGTTGTCGGCAACAGCAAGACCCGCGACGAAGTCGTGCGCCGCGAAATGCGCCAGATGGAAGCCTCCTGGTTCGATGGCGAGAAGCTGCAGCTTTCGCAGAACCGTGTGAACCGTACGGGTTACTTCACCGATGCGAACATCACGACGGAAGACGTGCCGGGTACCACCGACCAGGTCGATGTGAACGTCAACGTGACCGAAAAGCCGACTGGCCAGATCAACCTGGGCGTGGGCTTCTCTTCGACCGACAAGCTGGTGCTGTCGGCGGGTATCCGTCAGGACAACGTGTTCGGGTCCGGCACGAGCCTCGGCCTGGATGTGAACACGTCCAAGTCGAACCGCACCATTGCCGTGACGCAGTTCGATCCGTACTTCACGGTGGATGGCATCAGCCGCTCGACTGAGCTGTACTACCGCACGTACCGCCCGCTGTACTACACGGGTGACCAGGACTACCGCGTTGTGCAACAAGGTGGCAACGTCAAGTTTGGCGTGCCGTTCTCGGAAACCGATACCGTCTTCTTCGGCATCGGCTACGAGCGCACGACCATCGACGTGACGACCAACACGCCGCTGGCCTACCAGAACTACGTCGCGAAGAACGGCCGTATCACCAATAACTTCCCGATCACCATCGGCTGGTCGAAGGATCAGCGTGACAGCGCTCTGGTGCCGACGCGTGGTCGCTATCAGCAGGCCAACCTGGAGTTCGGTATTCCGGGCGGCGATCTCCAGTACTTCCGCGCGTACTATCAGCACCAGTATTTCTATCCGCTGTCGAAGTCGTTCACGATGGCGTTCAACAACGAGATCGGGTACGGCCACGGTTACGGCGGCAAGGACTTCCCGGTCTTCAAGAACTACTACGCCGGCGGTATCGGCTCGGTGCGCGGTTACGAAACCAGCACGCTGGGCCCGCGCGACGCCAACGGCGTGGCCATCGGTGGCGCCAGCAAGTTCGTCGGCAACGTGGAATTCATTTTCCCGCTGCCGGGTTCGGGCGTGGACCGCACCGTTCGCCTGTTCACCTTCTTTGACTACGGTAACGTGTTCGCCGAAGGTCAGCCGTACAAGCTGGGCGACATGCGCTACTCGACTGGTTTCGGTTTGTCGTGGCTGTCGCCGATCGGCCCGCTCAAGATCAGCATGGGCTTCCCGATCAAACGCAAGACCGAAGATCAAACGCAACGCTTCCAGTTCCAGATCGGGACTGCATTCTAATGACTGCATTCATCATGAAATCCACGCGCATCACCTTGTCCCGCATGGGCGTGTCCGCTGCTTTCGCCGCACTTGCCGCAGCCAGCTTTGCGCTGCCGGCCACGGCGCAGGAAGCGCGCATCGCTGCTGTCAATTCCGAGCGCATCCTGCGCGACTCGCAGCCTGCCAAGGCCGCACAGGCCAAGCTGGAAACCGAGTTCGCCAAGCGCGACCGCGAGCTGCAGGACATGGCTGCCAAGCTCAAGGGCATGTCCGACAAGCTGGACAAGGAGTCGGCTGTGCTGGCCGATTCTGATCGCACCCGCCGTCAGCGTGAATTGTCGGACCTGGATCGCGACTTCCAGCGCAAGCAGCGCGAATTCCGTGAGGACCTGAACCAGCGCCGCAATGAAGAGCTGGCCCAGGTGCTCGAGCGCGCCAACCGCGTGATCCGCTCGATTGCCGAGCAGCGCAAGTACGACCTGATCGTGCAGGAAGCCGTGTACGTGAACCCGCGCATCGACATCACGGACGAAGTGCTCAAGGCGCTGAATTCGCAATCGGCCAAATGAGGTTGTTCGCATGTCGTTTTCGCTTGGTGAACTTGCTGCGTCGCTCGGCGCGACCGTCCAGGGTGACGCAGGCCTGATCGTCAAGTCGATCGCGCCGCTGGATCAAGCGGGCGCCGATCAGCTCGCTTTTCTTTCCAATCCGCTGTACCTCAATCAGGCTGTGAGTTCCGGTGCGGCGGCGATCATCGTGTCGCCCCGCGATCTGGAAACGCTCGAAAGCCAAGGCCACGCTGCTGGCCGGAACTGGCTCATCGCTGCCAACCCGTATGCTGCGTTTGCTCGTGTCGCCCAGCGCTTTGTTGCGCTGGCGGCGCGCCCCGTTGTGCCTGGCATTCACCGGACTGCCAGCGTGGAAGAGGGCGCCACGGTGCCAGCGTCATGCTCCATTGGTCCGAACGTGACCATCGAAGCTGGCGCGGTGCTCGGCGAGCGTGTGCGCATCGCGGGCAACAGTTTCGTTGGCGCCGGTGCCCGCATTGGCGATGACACGTTGCTCTACGCAAACGTGTCGATCTATCACGGCTGCGTGGTTGGTGCCCGCTGCATTGTGCATAGCGGCGTCGTGATCGGCGCGGATGGCTTTGGCTTTGCACCCGACTTCGGTCCGCAGGGCGGCGAATGGGTGAAGATTCCGCAGACTGGTAGGGCCGTGATTGGCGACGACGTAGAGATCGGCGCGAACACCGCCATCGACCGCGGCGCGATGGCCGATACGGTGGTCGAACAGGGTTGCAAGATCGACAACCAGGTGCAGATCGCGCACAACGTGCATGTGGGCGCCTATACCGTTATCGCCGGCTGCGCTGCCATTTCTGGCAGCACGAAGATCGGGCGCTACTGCATCATCGGTGGCGCGGCCAATTTTGCTGGCCATCTGACGATTGCCGACCGTGTGACCGTTTCAGGCGGCACCTCCATTACCAAATCCATTACCAAGCCCGGTGGCCATTTCACCAGCGTTTTCCCATTCATGCCGCATGGCGACTGGGAACGTAACGCGGCCATCGTCCGAGGCCTGACGCGCATGCGCGAACGGTTGCAACAACTCGAACAGCGGGTCAAAGACCTGCAGCAACAATCATGACCGAAGCAACGAATGCGACGAGCGCGACCCCCAGCCCCGTCAGCGATTTCAATATCAAAAAGATTCTCGACCTGCTGCCGCATCGCTACCCGATGCTGCTGGTGGACCGCGTGATTTCGCTGGAGCCGCGCAAGTCGATTACGGCCATCAAGAACGTGACGTTCAACGAGCCGTTCTTTAACGGGCATTTCCCGGGCCATCCGGTGATGCCGGGCGTGCTGATGCTCGAAGCGCTGGCGCAAACTGCAGCGCTGCTGACCTTCGGCGAGGCGGATCACGAGCGCAAGGAAAACCAGCTCTACCTGTTCGTGAGCATCGATGGTGCACGCTTTAAGCGGCAGGTGATCCCGGGCGACCAGCTGGTGATGACGGCCGAGCTGCTGCGCTCGAAGAGCGGTATGTGGAAGTTCAAGGTGTACGGCAAGGTTGACGGCGAAGTCGCCGTGGAAGCCGAAATCATGTGCGCCGTGCGCGAAGACAAGTCCAAGGGCGAGGCATGACGCAAGCACAGAAGATCCACCCGACCGCGCAGATTGATCCGAAGGCCGAACTCGATTCGAGCGTCGAGATCGGCGCGTTCACGGTCGTGGGCCCGAACGTGCGGATGGGCGCAGGCACGCGCGTCGGCCACCATACGGTCGTTGAAGGCTACACGACTCTGGGCCGCGACAACAGCATCGGCCACTTTGCTTCCGTGGGCGGCCGCCCGCAGGACATGAAGTATCGCGATGAGCCGACGCAGCTGATCGTCGGCGATCGCAATACCATCCGCGAATTCACCACGATCCATACCGGCACTGCACAGGACGCCGGCATCACGTCCATCGGCGACGACAACTGGATCATGGCCTACGTGCATATCGCGCACGATTGCCGCGTGGGCAACCACACGGTGTTCTCGAGCAACGCGCAGATCGCGGGTCACGTGGAAGTCGGTGACTGGGCGATTCTCGGCGGCATGTCCGGCGTGCACCAGTTCGTGCGTATCGGCGCGCATGCCATGCTCGGTGGCGCATCGGCGCTCGTGCAGGATGTGCCGCCGTTCGTGATTGCCGCAAGCGACAAGGGCGGCAACAAGGCCGCACCGCACGGCATCAACGTGGAAGGCCTGCGCCGCCGTGGCTTTACGGCCGAGCAGATCACCGGTCTGCGCCAAGCGTACAAGCTGCTCTACAAGAGCGATCTGAGCTTTGATCAGGCCAAGGCGGAAATCGCCGCCCAGATCGCTCAAACGGACGACGCCCCCACGCGTGAGGTGTTGACCGCGTTTGCTGATTTCATTGCCGCCACCAAGCGCGGCATCGTGCGTTGAGCGAGCAGCCTCAGAACACCACGCCGGTGCGCCGCATCGGCATGGTGGCAGGCGAGGCTTCCGGCGATTTGCTGGCCTCGCTGCTGCTCAAGGGGTTGCGCGCACAACTGCCTGCCGACATCGCCTACAACGGCATCGGCGGTGCCCGCATGACGGAGCAGGGTTTCCAGTCGAACTGGCCGATGCACAAGCTGTCGGTCAACGGCTACGTGGAAGTGCTCGGCCAGCTGCGTGAGATTCTTACGATCCGCAAGGAACTCAAGCAGGATCTGCTGGAGAAGCCGCCGCTGGCTTTCATCGGCGTCGATGCGCCGGACTTCAATTTCAACGTCGAGATCGCCATGCGGCAGGCGGGTGTGCCGGTGGTGCATTTCGTGAGCCCGTCGATCTGGGCGTGGCGTGCCGGCCGTATCAAGACGATTGCTCGCGCGGTCGACCATATCCTCTGCCTGTTCCCCTTCGAGCCCGAGATTTACGCCAAGGCCGGCATTCCGGCCACGTACGTCGGGCATCCGCTCGCGGATGAGATTCCGCTGGTGCCGGACATAGAAGGCGCGCGCACGCGCCTCGGCCTGCCGTTGGGCCGCAAGGTCGTTGCGGTGCTGCCGGGCAGCCGCAATTCCGAAGTGAAGCATCTCGGGCCGACGCTGTTCGCGGCAATGTCACGCATGCAGGCGGTCGAGCCGGATCTGGCTTTTGTGCTGCCGGCGGCCAATGCGACGCTGCGCGAGCGCATCGATGCGATGCGCGCGGAGCACCCAGGCTTGCATCTGTGGGTCGTCGATGGCCAGTCGCACGCCGCCATGGAAGCGGCTGACGTCATCCTGCTTGCCAGCGGCACGGCCACGCTGGAAGCGGCGTTGTACAAGAAGCCGATGGTCATCACTTACAAGGTGCCCTGGCTGACGGCGCAGATCATGAAGCGCAAGGGCTATCTGCCGTACGTGGGGCTGCCGAACATCCTGTCCGGCCGCTTTGTCGTACCGGAATTGCTGCAGGATGACGCAACGCCCGAGGCACTTGCGCGCGAAACGTTGCTGCAACTGAGCGATCATGGCAACGCCACGTTCCTGCGTGAGCACTTCACGCAGATGCACCTCACGCTCAAGCAGAACATGGCGGAGATCGGCGCGAAAGTCGTGGTCGATCTGCTGCGCAGTCGCGGTAAGCTTTGAGCCCATGGCGTCCCGCAAACCCAATCCCGACCAGCTTGGCCTGCTGCTCTCGCAAGAGCCGGCGGCCAAGCGCGCGCGTCGCATCCTCTGCGGCGTGGATGAGGCTGGACGCGGGCCTTTGGCCGGACCGGTGACGGCTGCGGCGGTCGTTCTCAATCCGCGCAAGCCAATTAAAGGCTTGGCCGACTCCAAAATCCTGACCGCCAAGAAGCGCGAGGCGCTGTACGACGAGATCGTCGAAAAGGCGCTCGCCTGGCATGTGGCGGAAGCCACCGTCGAAGAAATCGACCGCATCAACATCCTGCACGCGACCATGCTGGCCATGCAGCGTGCGGTGCACGGCGTGGCCGCATTGGGCACGCTGCCCGATCTCGTGCAGGTGGACGGCAATCGGTGCCCACAGGTGGCATTTGCGGTGGAGGCCATCGTCAAGGGCGATGCGCTGGTGCCGGCTATTTCGGCGGCATCCATCCTGGCGAAGGTGACACGCGACCGCCAATTGGCCGCGCTGCATATCGAGTTTCCGCTCTACGGCTTTGACGTCCATGCCGGCTATGGCACGCCGCAGCATCTGGCGGCGATCGACCTGCATGGCGTGACGCCCCATCATCGCCGCTCGTTCGCGCCCGTGCGTCGTGCGCTGGAGGGGATGAGCGCCATCAGCATCGAAACCACCGCTGCAGGCAGCGCCTGGGACGACTGACCTTTTTCTGCTGGGCCCATTCGTGAAGCACATCACTTCCCGCGATAACGCGGTGTTCAAGCATCTCAAGGCGCTTTCGGGCTCGACGCAGCATCGTCGGCGCGCTGGGCAGTCCGTGCTCGACGGCGTGCATCTGGTCACGGCGTATCTGGATGCAGGCCACGTGCCGGAGCAATGCCTGGTTTCGGAGCGCCATATCCGGCACCCGGAAGTGGTCGCGGTGCTCGATCGCGTTGATCCGGACTCCGTCATCCTGCTGGCGGACAACCTGTTTGGCCAACTCACCACGGTCGTCAACGGCATCGATCTGATCGCCCTGGTGGAGACGCCGGAAGGCAAGTTGCCGCAAACCATTGAGGCGGACTGTGTGATCCTGGATGGCATTCAGGATGCCGGCAACGTCGGTTCCATCCTGCGCTGTGCGGCTGCTGCCGGCGTGCGTGATGTGTTCATGACACCGGGCTGCGCGTTCGCGTGGTCGGCCAAGACATTGCGGGCCGCCATGGGCGCGCATTTCCACCTGAACATCGTTGAACACTGCACGTTCGAGAGCGTGCATTCGCGCCTTCAGGTGCCGCTGTTGGCGACGTCGTCGCACGCCAAGCAGGCTGTGTTCGATGTGTCGCTCAAGGCGCCCGTCGGTTGGGTGTTCGGAAACGAGGGTGCGGGCGTGTCGGACGAATGGCTTTCTGCCGTGACAACGCCTGTGACGATTCCGCAGCCGGGCGGCATGGAATCGCTCAATGTGGCTGCCGCAGCAGCGATCTGTCTGTTTGAAGCCGTGCGACAACGCCGCGCGGGCTAAACCTCTCTTTTTTCTGTCGATTACCGGTCACACGGCGTTTTCAAACGCCAGAAAAGTCCCGCATTGACTTTGACATTGAGTAATGGAACATTGGGTGCGGTGACAATGAGCGCCCCCCGATACCCATACTCAAGGAGACTGGCATGCCGAACCCCACCCTGGCGCGCGTCCATGTCGACGAACTGGCCCAGTTTCGCGAAATCCAGCAACTCGCCTACGCGTGCGTCGAGGCCGTCGGCGGTATGCTGCGCCCCGGCATGACGGAGAAGGACGCGGCCAAGCTGCTCACTGAGTGGCTCGGCGATCGCGGCGTGCACGACTGGCTGCACAAGCCGTTCGCCTGGTTTGGCGATCGCACGGCGTTCCAGGGCTTTTCGGGCCTGACGCACATGGCCGGCTTCAACCTCGCGTTCTTTCCATCGTCGCGGCGGCTGGAGGAAAACATGCCGGTCATCCTGGACGTGGCGCCCGTGCGCAATGGCGTGATCGCCGATGTGGGCTATGCCATGTGCCTTGGCGAGAGCGCCATCCTCGAACAACTGCAGGACGATCTGATGGCGCATCGCGAACTGATCGTGCGCCTGATTCGCGAGCGTCGGTCAATGGCCGACGTAGCGCGTGCAGTGGATCAGCTCTGCATGAAGCAGGGCGTGGAGCCTCGCCACAAGGCCTATCCATTCAAAGTGCTGGCGCATCGCGTGGCCAAGCTGGACAGCCCATCCAAACCGCGTTTTGTTGCGCGCTTCGGGTTGAATGCCACGCGCAATCTGATCCTCGACCAGGTGCGCAGCGGCAAGCAGGAAGGGTGGTCGCCGCTGTGGTCGATCGACCGTCGATCCGAACATGCGCCGGTGCCGGGCTTGTGGGCCGTTGAGCCGCACCTGGGTTTCCATGGCGTCGGTGCCAAGTTCGAAGAGCTGCTCGTCATCACCGAAGACGATGCTTACTGGCTCGACGACGATCTGCCGCATGTGCGCCGCTGGCTGCAACGCCAGCTTGCGCAGCAGCGCGCCGCCTGATGCGCGGGGAGGCTCACATGAAAACGCTTCTTGAAGAGGCCCCGCTGGCGTTGTTCGAGCCGGCTGCAGCTTTTCCGACCAAGGAACACGCCGAGCGCACCGTGCAATCCGGCAGCGTCTCGCTCGCCGTCAAGACCTGGGGCGACCCGGCGCATCCGACCGTCGTACTCGTGCACGGCTACCCTGACAACAGCGAGGTCTGGCACGAGATGGCGCCGCTGCTCGCTCGCGACTACTACATCATTGCCTACGACGTGCGTGGTGCCGGCAAGTCAAGTTCGCCCAAAGGGATGCGCAACTACACCTTCGCGCGATTGACCGACGACTTTATCGCCGTGATCGATACGCTGAGCCCAGGCAAGCCGGTGCACCTGATCGCGCACGACTGGGGTTCGATCCAGTCGTGGGAGTTCGTGACGGAGGAGCGCCTGCGCGGACGCATTGCGTCATACACATCGTGCTCAGGGCCTTGCCTGGACCACGTGGGTTACTGGATGCGCGCGCGGCTGCTGCGGCCGACGCCGTCGTCGCTGGGCAAGATGCTGGGGCAGCTCGTGCGCTCGTGGTACGTGCTGCTGTTCCATTTTCCCATCGTGCCAGAGCTGAGTTGGCGCCTGTGGCTCGGGCGCGCGTGGCCGCGTGTGCTGCGTCGCGTTGAGAAGACCGCCATCGTGCCGCGTGCCACGCAGACCGCCGATGGCGTGCGCGGTGTCTCGCTGTATCGCGCCAATTTCGTCCGCAGCTTGTTCACACCGCGCAAGCGTGTCGCGCATGCGCCGGTGCAGGTCATCGTGCCGACGCTGGACAAGTACGTCAGCCCCGCGTTGTCCGAAGACCTCTCGCGCTGGGTGCCGCAGTATTGGCGCCGCGAAGTGGTAGCGCGGCACTGGCTGCCGGTCACGCATGCCGCACGCATGGCGGACATGGCACGCGAGCTGATCGAGCATGTCGAGGGCAAGCCGGAATCCGAAGCGCTGCAACGCACGCGTCAGCATGGCGAGCGCAAACCGTTCTCCGGCAAGCTGGCGGTCATCACGGGAGCTGGCAGCGGCATCGGTCGTTGCGCGGCGTTGGAATTCGCGGAGCAGGGTGCGGCGATCGTCGCTGTCGACATCCGTGCCGAAGATGCAGAGCGCACGGCCAAGCTCATCCGTCTCACCGGCGGCAAGGCGTGGTCGCGCACCGTCGATGTCGGCAATGCCGAGCAGATGGAAGCGCTGGTCGACTGGGTCGGCAAGGACCTGGGCGGCGCCGACATCGTCGTCAACAACGCCGGCATCGGCATGGCGGGCGGCATTGTCGACACCTCCGAGCGCGATTGGCAGCGCATCCTGCACGTGAACGTGTGGGGTGTGATCCATGGCGCCCGGCTGTTCGCAAAGCAGATGGTGGCGCGCGGGCAGGGCGGGCACATCCTGAACACTGCATCAGCGGCGGCCTTCGCGCCATCGCGTGATCTTGCCGCCTATGCGACGACGAAGGCCGCGGTGCTGATGCTGTCCGAATGCATGCGCGGCGAGCTGGCCGGGCAGGGTATCGGCGTGTCGGCCATCTGCCCCGGTTTTGCCGAGACGGGAATCATGGCCTCCACCGTCTACACCGGCACGACCGAAGCACAACAGGCCCAACTGCGTGCCCGCGCGACCAAGCTCTACCAGTTGCGCGGCCTTAAGCCCGAGACCGTCGCGAAAGCCATGTTCAGGGCCGTTCGGCGCAACAAGCCCGTTGTCACGATCGGTATCGAGGCGCATTCGTCGCGCTTCATCTCGCGCTATGCACAGTGGCTCAGCCGGCTGATCGCGCGCGTGAGCATGGCGGGGCATTGAGCCCGCGCAGACAAGAACATCAGGAGACCACCATGACCGCGCCCAATTACTTCATCAAGGCCCGCCACGTCCGTTTCGACTGGAAGGACACGCCCATCCAATGGATTCCTGGCGACCCGTCCAGCACGCACATCATCAACATCCTGAACCTGCTGTTCCCCGCCGGCGAGCTGTGGTTTTGCCGCGTCTACAACAAGGCGCTGCCGCTGATTACCGACACAAAGCTGCGCTCCGACGCCGAGGGATTTCTGCGCCAGGAGGCCGTCCACTCGCGCTCGCACGGCGGCGTGCTTGCGCATTACTACAAAGACCACGGCATCGACACCCAGCCCTTCACCAAGCGCCTCGATTGGCTTTTTTCCAAGGTGCTCGGCGAACAGCCGCTGGGCCTGAAGATCGGCCACACGCGCTTCTGGCTGCGGCAGCAGCTCGGCATCATCGCCGCGCTGGAGCACTTTTTCGGCTATCTGGGCAACTGGGTGCTCAACGCAAAGGGGCTGGATGCCGCCCATGCCGATCCCGTCATGCTCGACCTGCTGCGCTGGCACGGCGCAGAGGAGGTCGAGCACCGCACCGTCGCGTTCGACATCTTTCGGCACATGGGCGGCTCGTATCTCGAACGCTGCTTCCACATGCTGACCACGATCCTGTTGCTGCTGTACTTCCTGGTGACGGGTTTCCGCTTCATGTACAAGCGCGATCCGGGCGCGGGCAAGTTTCCTGGCTTTATCCGCGGCTGGTGGCACGGCTCGCGGCGCAACTGCCTGCCATCGTTCTGGAAAATGCTGGGGGCTGCGTTGCGCTATTTCCGCCCCAGCTATACGCCGCATCACGAAGGATCGACCGAGCAGGCGCTGGCCTACCTGGAAACATCGCCAGCAGCGCAAGCCGCGGCGCATGGCGGCAACTGGGTGCGCGATCGCGCCTGACTGGGCCGCAGAAAAGCAAAACGGCCGGTGCAATGCCGGCCGTTGTGTTTGAGGTCTGAGAGCGCTCGCTCAGTAGTTGTTGTGATCCATCTTGATGTCCTGCAGGATCGTCGTGGCAATTTCCTCGATCGACTTGTGCGTTGACGACAGCCACTTGACGCCCTCGCGCCGCATCATCGATTCGGCTTCGTTGACCTCATAGCGGCAATTTTCCAGCGCGGCATATTTGCTGCCTGGGCGACGTTCATTGCGGATTTCCGACAAGCGCTGAGGATCGATCGACAGCCCGAAAATCTTGTTCTTGTAGTTGTACAGCACCGTGGGCAGCTTGCCGCGCTCGAAATCGTCCGGAATGAGCGGGTAATTGGCAGATTTCACGCCGTATTGCATTGCCAGGTACAGGCTGGTCGGCGTTTTGCCGCTGCGCGATACCCCCACCAGGATCACATCCGCCTCGGCCAAGTTCTTGTGTGACTGGCCGTCATCGTGCGCAAGTGAAAAGTTGATCGCTTCGATGCGGTTCTTGTACGCCTCGGTGTCGGCGTTCTGGTGAAACCGGCCGATGGCGTGGGTCGACTTGAGGTTCAGTTCCCTCTCGAGCGGCTCGATGAAGGTCTGGAACATGTCCAGGATGGTGGCCTTGGCCCGATGGACGATCTCGTTTGCCTCGGCATCCACCAATGTGGTGAAGACGATCGGCCTCACCCCTTCGGCGTGAAAGGCTTCGTTGATCTTTGCGACCGCAACGTGCGCCTTGTCGATCGTGTCGACAAACGGAATCCGCACCTGTCGGAATTTCATCTCAAACTGCGCCAGGATCGAGTGGCTAAACGTTTCTGCGGTGATCCCGGTGCCATCCGACACGATGAAAACGGTGCGGAACGGTGTGCGGTTGGGAGATGCGGGGGCGAGGTCGGTCATCGAAAACGAGGGGTTTTTCCAGCACGCCGGCAGGAAATCGTGCTGCGGCACGGTAGAATAGCGGCGATCGTTTAGCTAAGCAATTCGGGCCGATCGCCTGTCAGGCAATGCCACAGCGGCAGTGCTGGCAGGGCATCCGGATGGTTTAGCCAAGCGATTCGCGCGGCCAGACGACAAGAAGAAAGCCCCGTGCGCATCCGACCGGTTTTTCACTTAGTTTAGGGGCTTGTATGACTAACCTGTCGCAAGACGGCGCCTATGTGCTGCCGTTCGAGCAATTGCGGATGACCGATGTCGAGGTCGTCGGCGGTAAAAACGCTTCGCTGGGCGAGATGATTTCCCAGCTGGATGGCGCCGGCGTGCGCGTTCCAGGCGGTTTTGCCACCACGGCACTGGCGTTCCGCGATTTCCTTGCACACAACAACCTGACCGAGCGCATCTCGCAGCGCCTGGCCAGCCTGGATGTCGACGACGTCAAGGCGCTGGCTGCCGCCGGCAAGGAGATCCGCGAGTGGGTCGCCACCGCACCGTTCCAGCCGCGTCTGGAGCAGGAGATTCGCGAGTCGTACGCTCGCGTGTCGGCCCGCGAAGGCGCCGAGGCATCGTTCGCGGTGCGCTCGTCGGCCACCGCCGAAGACCTGCCGGACGCTTCGTTCGCCGGCCAGCAAGAGAGCTACCTCAACGTTCTCGGCATCGATGACGTGCTCGACAAGATCAAGCACGTGTTTGCTTCGCTGTACAACGACCGTGCGATTTCCTACCGCGTGCACAAGGGCTTCGCCCATGACGTGGTGGCCCTGTCGGCCGGCATCCAGCGCATGGTGCGCTCGGACTGCGGCGCCTCGGGCGTGATGTTCACGATCGACACCGAATCGGGCTTCCAGGAGGTCGTCTTCATCACCTCCAGCTACGGCCTGGGCGAAACGGTGGTGCAGGGTGCGGTGAACCCGGACGAGTTCTACGTCTTCAAGCCGACGCTGGCCGCCGGCAAGTACCCGATCATCCGCCGCTCGATCGGCTCCAAGCTGATCAAGATGGAATTCACCGCGCCGGGCGAAGAAGGCCGCGTGAAGACCGTCGACGTACCGGGCGAACTCCGCAACCGTTACTCCATCAGCGATGCGGATGTGACGGAGCTGGCCAAGTACGCCGTCATCATCGAGAAGCATTACGGTCGCCCGATGGATATCGAGTGGGGCCGCGACGGCAAGGACGGCAAGATCTACATCCTGCAGGCTCGCCCGGAGACGGTGAAGAGCCAGTCGCACGGCAAGGTCGAGCAGCGCTTCCGCCTGAAGGGCTCGGCACCGGTGCTGACCACCGGCCGCGCTATCGGCCAGAAGATCGGCACGGGCCCGGTGCGCGTGATCAACGATCCGGCTGAAATGGAGCGCGTGCAGCCCGGCGACGTGCTGGTTGCCGACATGACCGACCCGAACTGGGAACCGGTGATGAAGCGCGCCTCGGCCATCGTCACCAACCGTGGCGGCCGTACCTGCCACGCGGCCATCATCGCGCGTGAGCTGGGCGTGCCGGCGGTGGTCGGCTGCGGCGATGCGACCGACCTGCTGAAGGACGGCACGCTGGTGACAGTCTCGTGCGCCGAAGGCGACGAAGGCAAGATCTATGACGGCCTGCTGGAAACCGAAATCACGGAAGTCCAGCGTGGCGAAATGCCGCCGATCAGCACCAAGATCATGATGAACGTCGGCAACCCGCAACTGGCGTTCGATTTCTGCCAGATCCCGAACGGCGGTGTGGGCCTGGCTCGCCTCGAATTCATCATCAACAACAACATCGGCGTTCACCCGAAGGCGATCCTCGACTACCCGCAGGTCGACAGCGACCTGAAGAAGGCCGTGGAAAGCGTGGCTCGCGGCCATGCAAGCCCGCGTGCGTTCTACGTTGACAAGCTGGCCGAGGGCATTGCCACGATCGCAGCGGCGTTCTATCCGAAGCCGGTGATCGTGCGTCTGTCGGACTTCAAGTCCAACGAGTACAAGAAGCTGATCGGTGGTTCGCGCTACGAGCCGGACGAAGAAAACCCGATGCTGGGCTTCCGTGGCGCCTCGCGCTACATCGCCGAAGACTTTGCCGAAGCCTTCGAGATGGAGTGCCGTGCCATGAAGCGCGTGCGCGACGAGATGGGCCTGACCAACGTCGAAGTGATGGTGCCGTTCGTGCGTACGCTCGGTCAGGCTGAGAAGGTTGTCGAGCTGCTGGCCAAGTACGGCCTGAAGCGCGGCGAGAACGGCCTGCGCCTGATCATGATGTGCGAAGTGCCGTCCAACGCGATTCTGGCCGAGCAGTTCCTGCAGCATTTCGACGGTTTCTCGATCGGCTCGAACGACCTGACGCAGCTCACGCTGGGTCTGGATCGCGACTCTGGCATGGAGCTGCTGGCCAAGGACTTCGACGAGCGTGATCCGGCGGTCAAGTTCATGCTGCAGCGTGCCATTTCTACGGCGCTGTCGATGGGCAAGTACGTCGGTATCTGCGGTCAGGGCCCGTCCGACCATCCGGATTTTGCCGAGTGGCTGGCCAAGGAAGGTATCTCGTCGATCTCGCTGAACCCGGATTCGGTGATCGACACGTGGCAGAAGCTGGGTTCGGCTTGATTCCGGCCTAGAGCGTCGTAAGACAAGGCGCGTATCCTGACGGGTGCGCGCCAACAAGAACGCGAAGTGCCCGAGAGCGTCCAACGCTGACGGGGGCCGAGCGACATGCCCCCGCAGACGTGCAGCATCGCGGGGGTTTTTTTATGGGATTCCGGGAGAGGGAGTATGTCGGCTCAGACCGTCTGGTTTTCTCTGGCCGTGCTGCTCGTCATCGGCGAGCTGATGACGGGGACCTTCTATCTGCTGATGGTGGCAATCGGCCTGGTCGCTGGCGGTCTTGCCGCGCTGATCGGCCTTACGTTTCCTGCGCAGGCCATCGTGGCCGCCATCGTGGCGGTGTTCGGCATCGTCGGGTTGCGGCGCACGCGCTACGGGCGGACCACGCGTGAGAATGCCGCGCGCAATCGCAACGTCAATCTGGACATCGGCGAGACGTTGCGCGTCGATGCTTGGTCACCCGAGCGCCGCGCGCGCGTGCAATATCGCGGCGCCGCATGGGATGTCGAACTTGCACCGCACGCATCGGCCGCGGCTGGCGAATTCCGGATCGTCGAAGTGCGTGGCAACGTGCTTGTCGTCGCGCCCAGGTAGCCACCAACAACAACCAAAAACAACCAACAAGCCCAACCACGGAGGTTCTATGTTCGAGCTGGGGACTCTCGCGATCATCGTCCTGTTTGCCGCCATCGTGCTGATCGCACAAGGCATCAAGATCGTGCCGCAACAGCACGCCTGGATTCTGGAGCGACTGGGCAAGTATCACGCGACGCTCTCGCCGGGGCTCAACATCGTGCTGCCCTTTGTTGACCGCGTGGCCTACAAGCACGTGCTCAAGGAAATCCCGCTCGACGTACCGAGCCAGATCTGTATCACCAAGGACAACACGCAGCTGCAAGTGGACGGCATCCTGTATTTCCAGGTGACCGACCCGATGCGGGCTTCGTATGGATCGAGCAATTTCGTGATCGCCATCACGCAGCTGGCGCAGACGACGCTGCGCTCGGTCGTCGGCAAGCTGGAACTGGACAAGACGTTTGAGGAGCGCGACTTCATTAACCACAGCGTGGTCAATGCGCTGGATGAGGCCGCATCGAATTGGGGCGTGAAGGTGCTGCGCTACGAGATCAAGGATCTGACGCCGCCGAAGGAGATCCTGCACGCCATGCAGGCGCAGATCACGGCCGAGCGTGAAAAGCGTGCGCTGATCGCCGCATCCGAAGGCAAGCGCCAGGAGCAGATCAATCTGGCATCCGGTGCGCGCGAGGCTGCCATCCAAAAATCAGAAGGGGAAAGGCAGGCCGCAATCAACAAGGCGCAGGGCGAGGCAGCGGCGATTTTGGCGGTGGCAGAAGCCAACGCCCAGGCGATCCAGAAGATCGGTCAGGCCATTCGTACCGAGGGCGGTGTCGATGCCGTCAACCTGAAGGTGGCGGAAGAGTATGTGAGCGCATTCGGTAACCTGGCCAAGCAGGGCAACACGCTCATCGTGCCGGGCAACATGGGTGACCTGAGCACGATGATTGCGTCAGCGTTGACGATTGTGAAGCAGCAGCGGCCGAGCGCGTAAGGCTCGGCGGAGCGGGAGAGGGCTCAAGCCTTCTCGCGCATGAGGCGGGCTTTTTCGCGCTGCCAGTCGCGGTCTTTCTCGGTTTCGCGCTTGTCGAACTGCTTCTTGCCTTTGGCAAGGCCGATCTCGCACTTCACGCGGCCGCGCGTGTAGTGCAGGTTGAGCGGCACGAGCGTGTAGCCGCGCTGTTCCACTTTGCCGATGAGCTTCTTGATCTCTTCGGCGTGCAGCAGCAGCTTGCGGGTGCGCACGGGGTCTGGATTGACATGCGTGGAGGCCGATTGCAGCGGGCTGATATGGGCCCCGATCAGGAACAGCTCGGCGTTGCGAATGACGACGTAGCCTTCCTTGATCTGCGCACGGTTGGCCCGGATGGCTTTCACCTCCCAGCCCTCAAGAGCCATGCCTGCTTCGTAGCGCTCTTCGATGAAGTAATCGAAAAAGGCCTTTTTGTTGTCGGCGATGGTCATATTTTGGAATATGCGGTGCGCGCCTTGGGGTGACGATCCCTGCATGCGCTGCGATAAAATGGCGAGTTTAACAAATCCGCCGCAATCCCAGCCGGGACGCGGCACGCAAAGCTTTCGGATGACGCATGGCAGACGTTGAAAAAAACGTGTTAATTGGCTACTCGGCCGAACAGATGTTCGACCTGGTCACCGACGTCAAGGACTATCCGAACTTCCTGCCATGGTGCGGGGGCGTTGAAATCTACGAGCAGACGGAAACGTCACTCGACGCGCGCGTGGACATCGCCTTCAAGGGCATTCACCAGTTCTTTCGCACGCGTAACGTGCAAACGCGGCCCACTCGCATTGATATGACGTTCGCTGACGGGCCTTTCAAGTCATTTACCGGTTTCTGGATCTTCACGCCGCTGCGCGCGGACGCCTGCAAGATCAACTTCCACCTGCATTACGAGTTTTCCAACGTGATTCTGGAAAAACTGATCGGCCCGGTGTTCAGCATGATTGCCAACACCTTCGTCGATTCGTTCGTCAAACGCGCTGAGACGGTGTATGGCGAATCCTGATTCCAGCACCGTGATCGACGTGATGGTCTGCCTGGCGACGGTTACGCCGCCGCGGCTTGTCACCGTGCAAGTACCGGAGCGGGCGACGGTGGCCGACGCGGTGCGTGCCTCTGGCGTGCTGAATGGCCTGGAATTGACCATCGATACCTGCCGCCTGGGCATTTACGGCAAGCGCAAGACGCCCGATGCACCGTTGCACGCGCGAGACCGGGTGGAAATTCTGGGTCCGCTGATCGCCGATCCAAAAACTGCACGCCGGCGGCGCGTGCTGAAGGTGCGGGCCACCGGCACGCGCGAAGGGCTGAAGTGGCTGCGCAACGAGGCGCCGCCCAAAGACGACGTCCTCGAATAACGACAAATCAGTTGCAGTTGGCGCTCAGGGCAGCCTGGTTGCGCTGGACGGCTGCGGCGCGCTGGTTGTCATCCATATAGGCGATCGAGCCGTCGGCCTGCACCGAGCCGACGCGGCGGCCGTCTTGCATATACGTGGTTTCGTTGCGCAGGCGTGCGCATTCGGCTTGCTTGCGCTGGGCAGCGTCTGCCTGCCTGGCTTCGTCCTGTTCCTTTTTGGCGCGGTCGGCCAGGCGCTTGCGCAGTTCTTCGTCGGGGTTCGATGCGGCCACGCCCGAGGCTGGCTGGCTGGGTCTGGCTGCCGCGTTAGGGTCCGCCGCTTTGACGCCCGAGGCCGGCGCGGACAGCGCTTCATAGGCCGTGGCCGTGCGGCTGTTCGGATTGCGGATGATGCGGTTGGATGGCACCGACGGCGGCGGTGCGGCATCGCTGTAGACCATGTGGCCCTTGTCATCGCGCCATTGCCAGGCCCATTGCGCCTGGGCAACCGGACAAGCGAGGGCGATCAGGGCAGCGGTGGCAGGCAACAGGACGTGCAGTCGTTTCATGGAGTTCTCGTTCGTGGACTGCCGACGGCGCGCTGGCCGACCCGACGACGGCCCCTGGACGCGCACGGGAGCCCGGTGGCGTGATCGCCACTCGCCAATTTAGGCCGACGGCCTGGCTTGGCCTGTCGACTCGCCCCCCGGCAAGGCGCCCAGTTTATGCAGACTTGTTGTTGGCGTGCAAGCGCACCGACCAGCCGACACCCGCAATCAGCAAGGCGATTGCGGCCATCTCAAGCGGACGCGGCCAGCGGTCGTCGTACACGAAGCCATATGCCAGCGCGAACAGGGTCTCGAACGCGATCATCTGGCCCGACAGTGTGAGCGGCAGTCGTCGGGAGGCGATGTTCCATAAGTTGTTGCCGATCAGCGACGCGCCGAGTGCCACGGCAGCATTGACCACCCAGAACGTGCCCCAGGCACGTCCGCCGGCATTCATCCAGCTTGTACCGACCGCGAGCAGGGCCGCCAAGGTCAAAGCGGCCGACAGAATGCCGCTGGAAATGCCGTACAACGCAGACCATTCGTTGCTGGAGAAATGCGGATTGCGCTGCAGGTAGCGGGCATTGTCCACGGCGTACCAGGTCCAGCTGCAAAGCGCGCCCACCGCACAAGCGATGCCGGCAATGCGTTGCCAGGCAGGCCGGGCGTTGGCGGCCATCGTCGTCGCTTCATGGCCGAACAGGTCGACGTTGATGCAGACGATGCCGGCAGCGACAACCAATAGCGGCCAGATCAGGCGGGAGAGCGGCACGGCCCCATGATCGCGCCGGCCAAGCATGGTCACGGTAATGGGCAGGATGCCGACGATGAGCGAGGTGGGTGCAACGCCAGCCAGTTGCACGCCAAAGGCCACGAAAACGAAGTAAACAAGGTTGCCGCTGCAGGACTGCCTGAACAGCGCCAGGCAATCGGCGCGGGTAATCTTGCGGGCAATGCGGGGAAGGATCGGGGCAGCGGTGATGGCTGCGATGACGCCGTAGGCGAGGTAGCGGCCGAGGGTCAGTTCCCACGGTGAAAACGCGGGCAGCGCGCGGGGTGCAATAAAGACCATGCCCCACATCGCCCCTGCCAGCAGGGCGCACAGTACGCCAATTCCCATCCGAACACTCGCGAGGCTAACTCTGCGCGGCCGCTGGCGGCGCAGGGCGCAATAGGCACGGGCGCGAAGAAAAATTTATCGAGCATAGCACGGGTCTCTACAACCGTGGGGCGAATTCCCGTATAATCCGATTTTGCGCCTAGAGGAAATTGCTATGCGTCTTGTCCAGAAAGCACTCACGTTCGATGATGTGCTGCTCGTCCCGGCCTATTCGGCCGTCCTGCCCCGCGATACGTCCCTTCGCACCAAGCTTACCCGTTCGATCGAACTCGCCATTCCGCTTGTCTCCGCCGCCATGGATACGGTTACGGAAGCGCGGCTCGCCATCGCCATGGCGCAGCAAGGTGGTATCGGTATCGTCCACAAGAACCTGAAGCCGGAAGAACAGGCGCGCGAAGTCGCCAAGGTCAAGCGCTTTGAATCGGGCGTGCTGCGCGACCCGATCACCATCGGTCCGGACATGAAGGTCCGCGACGTGATGGCGCTGTCGGCACAGCACGGTATTTCGGGTTTCCCGGTGCTGGAAGGCAAGAAGGTGGTGGGCATCATCACCAACCGCGATCTGCGTTTCGAAGAGGAACTGGACGCCCCGGTGCGCGCCAAGATGACGCCGAGCGAGAAGCTCGTCACCGTCAAGGAAGGCGCCACGCTGGAAGAGGCCAAGCGCCTGTTGAACAAGCACCGCCTGGAGCGCGTGCTGGTGGTGGGCGAAGCCTTTGAGCTGCGCGGCCTGATCACCGTCAAGGATATCCAGAAGGCCACCGAATACCCGCTGGCCTCGAAGGACGAACGCGGTTCGCTGCGCGTGGGCGCGGCGGTGGGCGTGGGTCCGGATAACGATCTGCGTATCGATTTTCTGGTGAAGGCCGGCGTGGACGTGATCGTGGTCGATACCGCGCACGGCCACAGCCAGGGCGTGCTGAACCGCGTGCGCTGGATCAAGGACAACTACCCGCAAGTGCAGGTGATTGGCGGCAACATCGCCACGGGCGACGCCGCCAAGGCGCTGGTCGACCACGGTGCGGATGGCGTCAAGGTCGGCATTGGCCCGGGCTCGATCTGCACGACGCGGATCGTTGCTGGCGTGGGCGTGCCGCAAATCTTTGCCGTGTCGAATGTGGCCGAGGCACTGAAGGGCACCGGCGTTCCACTGATCGCTGACGGCGGTATCCGCTACTCGGGCGATGTTGCCAAGGCCCTGGCTGCCGGCGCGCACACCGTGATGATGGGTGGCATGTTCGCCGGTACGGACGAATCGCCGGGCGAGGTGTTCCTGTTCCAGGGCCGCTCGTACAAGAGCTACCGTGGCATGGGCTCGGTGGGCGCGATGAAGGACGGCGCTGCCGACCGCTACTTCCAGGAAGACAACACCGCCAACGTCGACAAGCTCGTGCCCGAAGGTATCGAGGGGCGCGTGCCGTACAAGGGCTCCGCGCTGCCGATCGTGCATCAACTCACGGGCGGCGTTCGCTCGTCGATGGGCTACTGCGGTTGCGCCTCGATTGCCGAATGGCACGAGAAAGCCCAGTTTGTCGAGATCACCGCCGCTGGCATGAACGAATCGCACGTGCACGACGTGCAGATCACGAAGGAAGCGCCGAACTATCACCGCGACTGATCGCTTGTCGATCATCGCAAACAAGATAGAAGGCAAGCAGTACTGCCGCCGGGGCGCGCGGGCGCTCCGGCCGATTCAACCGGTGGCCGAAGCACGGGCGGCCGCCCGCAACTGGAGACGATGATGAAAGCGCTTTTGCGACTCGTTCTGTTTCTGGATGCGGCTGTCGCGCTGTGCGTCGGTCTCGTCCTGCTCGCTTCACCCTTGACGTCCATCTTCGGCGCGCTGCAATTACCGCAGCCTGAGCCGGCGATGTACGGTCAGCTGCTCGGCGTCACGCTGATTGGTGTGGCCTGGCTGCTGTGGCACGCCACCGTCAACGGGCAACTGACCACCGCCGTTGCGCAGGTGGTCGGTCATGTGAACCTGGCTGTCGCCGTGCTGGTGATTGCCTGGCTGCTGTTCTTCCACCTGCCGGTGGATGGCGCTGGCCGCATCTGGCTGCCGACGTTTGCCGCGGTGCTGGCGGCGTTTTCCGCCGTGCAGATTCCCGCCTCGCGCCGCGTACGCACCAATGAGCGCGTGCGCGCCCAGAAAGCCCGCGAAGACGCCGCGGCCGCGCGCGAACGCGAACGCGCAGAAAAGGCGCAGCGCAAAGAACCTGGCTACATGCCGCCTCCGGGCTACGGCCCCGGCACTGAAGTCGACACGATTGCCGATTCCACTCCTTCACAACATGCACGACAAAGTCCTCATCCTTGATTTCGGCTCGCAGGTCACGCAACTGATTGCGCGGCGCGTGCGTGAAGCACACGTCTACTGCGAGATCCACCCGAACGACGTGTCCGACGCCTTCGTGCGCGAGTTCGCGCCCAAGGCGATCATCCTGTCCGGCAGCCACGCCAGCACGTACGAAGACCATCAGCTGCGCGCGCCGCAGGCCGTGTGGGATCTGGGCGTGCCGGTGCTCGGCATCTGCTACGGCATGCAGACCATGGCCGTGCAGCTGGGCGGCAAGGTGGAGTGGAGTGACCACCGCGAATTCGGTTACGCCGAAGTGCGTGCGCATGGTCACACCCGTCTGCTCAAGGACATCCAGGACTTCGCCACGCCGGAAGGTCACGGCATGCTCAAGGTATGGATGAGCCACGGCGACAAGGTTACGGAACTGCCGCCCGGCTTCAAGCTGCTGGCCTCGACGCCGAGCTGCCCGGTCGCCGGCATGGCCGATGAGGCACGTGGCTATTACGCCGTGCAGTTCCACCCAGAAGTTACGCATACCGTGCAAGGCCGCGCGATGCTCGAGCGCTTTGTTCTGGAAATTGCCGGTGCCAAGCCCGACTGGGTCATGCGCGACCACATCGACGAAGCCGTCAAGGCCATCCGCGAGCAGGTGGGCGATGAGGAGGTGATCCTCGGCCTGTCGGGCGGTGTTGATTCGTCGGTGGCAGCGGCGCTGATCCACCGTGCGATTGGCGACCAACTCACCTGCGTGTTTGTCGACCACGGCCTGCTGCGCCTGGACGAAGGCAAGATGGTGATGGACATGTTCGCTGGCCGTCTGCATGCCAAGGTCGTGCACGTGGATGCCTCCGAGCAGTTCCTCGGCCACCTTGCCGGCGTGACGGACCCGGAAGCCAAGCGCAAGATCATCGGCCGCGAGTTTGTGGAAGTGTTCCAGGCCGAAGCGAAGAAGCTCAGCAACGCCAAGTGGCTGGCGCAGGGCACGATCTACCCGGACGTGGTGGAATCAGGCGGCACCAAGACCAAGAAGGCAACGACGATCAAGAGCCACCACAACGTGGGTGGCCTGCCGGAAACGCTGGGGCTGAAGCTGCTCGAGCCGCTGCGCGATCTGTTCAAGGACGAAGTGCGCGAGCTGGGCGTGGCGCTGGGCCTGCCGCACGAGATGGTGTATCGCCATCCGTTCCCGGGGCCGGGTCTGGGCGTGCGCATTCTGGGCGAGGTCAAGCGTGAATACGCAGAGCTGCTGCGCCGTGCCGATGCCATCTTCATCGAAGAGCTGCGCGGCACCAAGGCCACGGCGCAGGACGTGGCCGCCGGCGTGTGCGGTGAAGGCGATGTCGGCAAGAGCTGGTACGACCTGACGAGCCAGGCGTTTGCGGTGTTCCTCCCGATCAAGTCCGTCGGCGTGATGGGCGATGGTCGCACGTACGACTACGTGACGGCGCTGCGTGCTGTGCAGACCACCGACTTCATGACCGCCCACTGGGCACATCTGCCGTACACGCTGTTGGGCCGCGTGTCGAACCGCATCATCAATGAGGTGCGTGGTTTGAGCCGGGTCGTGTATGACGTGTCGGGCAAGCCGCCTGCGACGATTGAGTGGGAGTGATCTAGCATCGTCTCACCCCGTTTCATGCAGCGACAAAAATCGCAAGAAACTCAAGTGTGACAAGGGATGAGGCATCTCATGATGCCTCAACCGCTTTCACCCAATCTCACGCGATGTGCGAATTTGCGCTTGGCAACCTTAAGCCCCGCATGGCTTTGTACAAGGTTTCCGACAGATGTGGTTGTGTCCATCGTTCGCGTTCGACGCCCTACTTCAAATGGGGCCGCAAGGCGACGTGAGGGCACCACGTGGCGACCGAGCGGAGCCCGGTAGCCTTACTCCACTATCTTGAACACCCGATTCTTCTCGATCACACCGGCTTTCGGCAATTTGCCTTCGTCCTCAGTGTCGGGGCGCAGATGCCGCTCGTCTAGCGCCGGCCCCGTGTAGCGGCTGCGCGGCCGAATCACCTTGCCCACGCGCAGTTGCTCGATGCAGTGCGCGAGCAGCCCGACGCTGCGCGCGATCGAGAACAAGCCGAACGCCGCATCGCGCGGCAACTGAAGCTGCACCGACAGCATCGCGAACGCGACATCGATGGTTGGCCGCTGGCCGGTGAGCTCCGTAACCTTGTCGACGAAATGCGCCAGTTCCGCCGTCGGATGGAGCCGCGCGAGCAACGCGGCCGCGCGCGGATCGCCATCGGGGTAAAGATGATGGCCGAAGCCGGGAATCGGGATCGCTGACTTCAGGTAGTGATCGACCACGTGCTCGGCGCCCAATCTCTGCACGTCGTCGAATACCGCACGCACGCGCCCTGACGCGTCGCCGTGCAGCGGGCCCGACAACGTTGCGAGCCCCGTCAGCAGGCAGCCCGCGAGCGATGCGCCGGTCGACGCGGTGATGCGCGCGGCGAATGCCGAACTCGTGATCTCGTGATCCGCAACCAGCACCATCGCCCGGCGCAGCAGATCCGCGCCATCGCTGTCGAGGCCCCAGCCGGCTGCGAGCCGCTGATGGGTCCGGAGTGGACTTGCGCCGACATCGCCATGCGCGCCGAACGCGCGCGACACGATCGCGACGAGTTGCCCCGCTTCGATGTGCAGCGCGCTGTCGAGCCGGCCGAGCGTCGAATGGCCGTGCGCGGCCAGCATCGCGAGTACCGAGAACGCGCATTGCCGATCGCGCTCGCCGGATGGCAGCGCGATCGCGGGCGCGTCGAACGACACGGGCGTGGTGGCCTGCCAGAGCAGAGCAGCCGTTTCCTCGAGCGTGGCGGTATCCGCAAGCTGAATGCTGTCGCGGCCCCGATACCAGGCGCGGCCCTTGGAGAACGTGGTGATGCCGCTGTAGATGCACGGCTCGGCGCCAAAGATCGTGCTGGCTGCCAGCGCCGCACGCTTGCGGCCGACCTGTTTCTTGCGGCACAGCGTGACCACGTCCTCCGCGCGATACAGACTCTTGCGTGGATCGTTGGGGTCCTGCATCACGGCGATACTGCCGCGGCTCGCATACGCGTAGACGGTCTGCGCCCGCACGCCGAGCCGCCGCGCCGCTTCCGTCAGGGTGATCCAGTTCTGCATGGGGAGTCGTGATGACGATGCGGCCTGTGTCTGGCCGCTTGCGCCGACTATAGACCGGGTTCAGTTGAATGTCATTTCTGCTGCGCGCCGCTCAAGCACCTCGACGAGGATGTCGCCTGGCGCGCGTACGAAACAGCCGCGCACACCGGCGCGGATCCGCGTGATGGGCTGGACGATCTCTGCGTCGTGCGCGACCAGATGCGCGTAGGCGGCATCCAAGTCATCGACCAGCACGCCAAAGTGGTCGATCCCTTGCACGCGGCGCCCCTCCGTCACGGTCGCCGAACGCGCGTCCGGCTGGGCGGTGATGAATAGGTTGACGGCGCCGATCCGCAGATCGACGCGGCCGGGGCGTCGCACGATTTCGGCGTTCAGGCAGCGCGCGAACCATGCGGCGGTGGCCTCCGCATCGGCCGAGCAGAGTTGCAGGTGGTCCCATTTGAATTCGATCATGGTCGTGGTCTGCGGGTGAAGGAGTCGGCGGGTTGGCAGACAAAGGGCATCTACGGGCTCAGAGCTCGATACGCGACAGTTTGCCGAGCAGCACCGAGTACGACAGCGTGCCGACGAGGCAGATCCCGCCCATCAAGTTCAGCGCCCAGAAAAAGCTGCCGGTGTGCTGCGTCACGTAGCCGATCATCAGCGGCGTGGTGACGGCTGCGATGTTGGCCGCGAGGCTCGTGATGCTGCTGGTGAGTCCAACATAGCGTTTAGGCGCAATCTCGGACACGGCCGCCCACGACATCGAGCCGATCCCCTGGGCGAAGAATGCGATGGTGAGGATCGCGATCACCAGCGCGTTCGAATGCACGAAGTTGACGAGCACGATCGACGCGCCGAGGAAGGTGCCGATCACGAGCGGCGCCTTGCGCGAAGACGACATCGACACGCCGCGCCGGATGCAGAGATCGGACAAATAGCCGGCGATCAGGATGCCCAACGTCGCGCCGATGAACGGCATCGCCTGGAAGAAACCGACCTTGATCATCGACATGTGCCGTTCCTCGACCAGATAGGTCATGAACCAGGTCGTGAAGAACACCAGCAGCGTGTTGTTGCAGAACTTGCCCAGACAGATCGCGAGGATCTGCCGGTAGCTGAGCAGGCGCAGCGCCATGCGCCAGTCGAAGCGATCGCGCGCGGTCACCACGGGGCGCCCTTCAGTGATGTACTGCAGCTCGGCTGCATTGACGCTGCGATGCCGTGACGGATCACGATAGAACCGATACCAGACGACACTGAACAGGATGCCGAACGCGCCCGTCGAGAAGAATACGGCCCGCCAGCCGAACGCCGACGAGATCCACAGCAGCAGCCCGGTGAAGAGCGGCGTGCCGATGTACTGGCCCATCACGTACACGCTCGTTGCGAAGCCGCGTTCCTGGACCGGGAACCACATCGTCACCGCACGCGCGTTCGACGGAAACGCGGGTGCCTCGAGCGCTCCCATCGCCAGCCGCGAGCCGAGCAGCATGTGGTAGCCGTGTGCGAGCCCTTGCGTCAGCGTCGCCAGCGACCAGCCGACGAGCGACAGCGCATACGCAACGCGCGAGCCGAGCATGTCGGTTAGCACGCCTGCGGGCAGCAGCGCAATCGAGTAGGCGAGTCCGAACACGGCGAACAGCTCGCCCATCTGCACGCGGGTGAGCGCGAGATCCTTCGATAGCGCGGGCGCGACGATGCCGAGCGCCGAGCGATCGACGTAGTTGAGGACGGTCGCCACCAGCAGCATCGACAGCACGCCGTAGCGCACCCGCGATCTTCTTACGCTGCCCGCGTGCGCGTTGACCTCGCGCATGACCGAAACCTGCTCTTCTGCAGTTTCCAATGTTGTCTCCTGTTGTCTGATGGATGGGCCGGCGTATGGTTGTTGTGTGTGCCGGCGCGCGTGGGGTCAGCCGCGTCCGACGAAGGGCATCGCGCTCGCCATGATCGTCATGTTCAGAATGTTGGCTTCGAGCGGCAGGCTCGCCATCTGCACGATGGCATTCGCGACGTGCGCGACGTCGACGCGCGGCTCGGGCGCGATGCGGCCGTCGGCCTGCGCCACGCCGCTCGTCATGCGTTCGGTCAGCGACGTGGCAGCGTTGCCGATGTCGATCTGGCCGCACGCGATGTTGAATGGCCGGCCGTCGAGCGCGAGCGAGCGCGTGATGCCGAGAACGGCGTGCTTCGTGGCGGTGTACGCGATAGTGTTCGGACGCGGCGTGTGCGCCGAGATCGAGCCGTTGTTGATGATGCGGCCGCCTTGCGGCGTCTGCCGCTTCATCTGGCGCCACGCGGCGCGCGCGCACAGGAACACACCCGTCAGGTTGGTCGCGACCACGTCGTTCCAGAATTGCAGCGAGTAGTCGTCGAGCGGCACGGCTCCTGCGTTGCGGCCCGCGTTGTTGAACAGCACATCAAGGCGCCCGAACTCGTGCGCGATCTGCGCGAAGCTGGCGTCGACTGACGCTTCGTCGGAAACATCGGTCGGAATGGCCGCCGCCGCGCCGCCGGCCCGCTCGATGATCTCTTTCGTTTCGAGCAGCGGATCGATGCGCCTGCCGAGCAGTGCGACGCTGAACCCGGCTCGCGCCAGCGCGACGGCCGCCGCCTGGCCGATGCCGGTGCCGGCGCCCGTCACCGCCGCGATTCTTTTTTCTGCCTGCATCTTCACGACCTCGTCTTCAGTGGTGCGTTGAACATGCAAAAAGCATTGCGCGGTGGCGATTCCCCAGCAATCTTGATTCTTTCAATCAATATCAACAGCCCCGTCGCGACGGGGCGGCGTCAGGGTTTTCCTGAGTTCGACGAGACGTCGCTCCCGGACCAGCGCGGCCGGATGGGCGGCGCGCGACACGGCCGAAGCGACGCCGAAAGCCCGCGGCGGCGCACCGCGCACATACATTGATCGAAACAATCAATATTGACCCGCGCCGACCGTGCTTCGTAGGCTGTGCTCCGTTTTCCGACCCAAGGACGAGACCATGCCTGACAACAATCGCCCCCGCCTCCTGGTAGCGCGACGGGTTCCCGCGGCGGTGGCCGCACGTGCCGAAGCCGAATTCCACGCGTATGTGACCGACGCCGACATGGACGCGCCGTCCGTCGTCGAATTCTGCAACCGCCACGAGACGCCGGCGGTGCTGATCGGCAAGAAATCGGGGCTGCAGGCCGAGCACATCGCAGCATTGCCGCCGAGCGTGAAGATCATCGCGAACGCGAGCGCCGGTTACGACCACATGGACGTGGCCGCCGCGCGCGCACGCGGGATCGTCGTCAGCAACGCGCCCGACGCGCTGACGGACTGCACTGCCGATTTCACGATGTTGTTGATTCTCGCCGCGTGCCGGCGTGCGTCGGAGTACGAGCGTATCGTGCGCGCGGGATGGGGAAAGTCGTTCGGCATGACGGACATGCTTGGCATGCGCGTGAACGGAAAGACGCTCGGGATCGTCGGTTTCGGCCGGATCGGGCGGGCGGTCGCACAGCGTGCGCGCGGCTTCGGAATGCAGATCGTCTATACCGACCGGCGGCCCGCGCCGCCCGAGATCGAGGCCGGCGCGCGTTATTGCGCGGATCTCGACACGCTACTGCCACAGTGCGACATCCTCACGCTGCACGTGCCTGGCGGCGGCACGCCATTGATGACGCACCGCGAGTTCGGCTTGTTGCGCGACGGCGCGGTATTCGTCAACGCAGCGCGCGGGAGTCTCGTCAACGAGGATGCGCTGTACGATGCGTTGGCGTCGCATCGGTTATTCGGCGCGGGGCTTGACGTCTATCAGAACGAGCCCAACATCGATCCGCGCTTTGCAGCACTCGACAATGTGTTTCTGTCGCCGCATATGGCGAGCGCGACGATCGAGACGCGCGACCAGATGGGGTTCACCGCACTCGACAATATCGCTGCGGTGCTTGATGGGAGGGCGGCGCCGAACGCGCTGTGAACCGCCATGAGAAAAGCGGCCGAGCAGGGCGCCTACGCCTCTAGCGACCAGCCCTGGTTGTCCACGTTCTTTTCATCGCGATAGACCCACCGCGCGCCGCATGTGGGACACGAGAACGTGCTGACGGTGATTGGGCGCGCGGAGGGCGACTTGATGCGCTGCGTGTCGGTGATTCTCAGCAAAGCATGGCCTGGCGCGCCGCGTTTATGGAGTTCGATTGCAGCGCAAGCCGAGCAGAGTGTCATGCTGATGGTTCTCTCAAGGGCGCACGCCCACTGTGGCGTGCAGGCTCAGCGGTGGGGTGCGGGGGTGGGTCAAAGGTGCAGCTTATCTAATTATTTGTTGACGCGGGGCTGAAATGTCTGTAGAAACCATCCTCGCAGGATCTTCAAGCAGTTACTCCGATGTTCTGGGTTGTCACGCCAAGCGGTGCTTCCTTTGCTCCATGTTTCTTCCTTGATTGTCGTGCCTGGTGAGCACAGGCTCATGCAGAACTTTTTAGGATATCCAACATGGAAACCGGCACAGTAAAGTGGTTCAACGACTCCAAGGGCTTCGGCTTCATCACCCCGGACGCAGGCGGCAACGATCTCTTCGCTCACTTCTCTGAAGTTCAGGGCAACGGGTTCAAGTCCCTCCAAGAGGGCCAGAAGGTTCGCTACGTTGCAGGCGTGGGCCAAAAGGGCCCGGCTGCTACGAAGATCGAGGCGATCTGATCGGTCGCATCTGCCAAGAAAAACCCCGCACTGCGGGGTTTTTTTTCGCGGCAACATCAAGGTATTCAAGACCCACTTTGCTCCAGCGTCGGTGGCTCTTGCCGCGGCAGATGAATCTGCTGCCGCATCACATAGACGGCCACCGCTGCCGAAAGCAGGCCCGAGAGCGCACCCACACCAAGTGACCAGCGCGGGCCGAGATGGTCTGCCACCCAGCCCACAATCGGTGCGCCAATCGGGGTGCCGCCCAACGCGATGGCCACGCGCAACGCCATTACCCGCCCACGCATGGCAGGCTCGGTCGAGAGTTGCATCAGGCTGTTGCTCGTGTTGGTGAATGTCAGCGCCGCCATGCCGGTGATGACCAGCGCCGCCGCAAACAGCCAATAGCCCGGTGCGATGGCCGCCAACGTGCACCCCAGCCCGAATATCGCAGCGCCTATCAGCAGTGACTTGAACTCCGGCTGCTTACGCCCCGCGGCGAATAACGCGCCGGACATCGTGCCGACCGCCATCATCGACGACAACACGCCGTAGCCACGCGCATCCGAGTGGAAGACGCTCGCTGCCATTGTCGAGATGAAGATTGGGAAGTTCAGCCCGAATGTGCCGATCAGGAACAGCATGACCAGCATGGCCTTGAGGTCGGGGCGAGCCCACACGTAACGGATGGCCTCGGCAAAGCCGCCTTGAGAGCGCCGTGCACGCGCATTCGGGCGCAGTTCGGATTTGCGCAGGAAAAAGAGCGAAGTCAGCACCGCGATGAACGAAAGCCCATTGGCCAGGAATGCCCAGCCTGTACCGATGGTGGCGATGGCCATGCCCGCCGCCGCTGGCCCGACCATGCGCCCAGCGTTGAACGACGTCGAGTTGAGCGCAACTGCATTGGGCAGATCGCCATCGCCCACCAGTTCCGCTACGAACGTCTGGCGCACCGGAGCATCGAACGCCGACGCACAGCCGGACAGAAACGCCAGCAGGTAGACGTGCCAGAGCTGAACGATGCCCGTCACGGTCAGCAGCCCGAGAATCAACGCCAGCACGCCCGATGTCGCTTGGGTGGCCATCAGCAGCTTGCGCTGGTTGTAGCGATCCGCGGCAACGCCCGTCCACGGCAATAGCAGGAGCTGCGGGCCAAACTGCAGCGCCATGACCGTGCCGACTGCTGAAGCGTTATGGTTCGTGAGCTGCGTCAGCACCAGCCAGTCCTGCGCGGTGCGCTGCATCCACGTGCCCACGTTGGACACCAGCGACCCCACGGCCCACAACCGGTAGTTGAAAACGCGCAGTGAGCGGAAGACGCCTGTTGCTGGCGTACTTGCCGATGTGTTCATTGGTGTTGCGGCAGACCGCTGTCGAGATTGCCACCATTGAACCTGCCAAAGCGCCGGGCCATCGGCACGCCGAGTGCCAGGATGCCCAACCCGATCGCAACGGCATCGGTTGTGTTTCGCAGGTGGAAATCACCAACCCGCAGGACGAGGGCGTAACCGACGGCCAGATTGAACGCGCCCCACAGCACATTCACCGTGGACGACGAGAGACCTTCGCCGGGCGGCGTTGCGAATGGGCTCTGAAATGGTTTGCCCGCGATGCCGAAGACGAAATGCGGCACGGCGTTGGTGAGGAACGCGCCGCCGAAAAACCAAGAGATGAGATGGGACCATGCCATGTCGACGCTCCGGATCAAGAACAGTAAGAGGGGCTCAAAACTCTGCGAGCCGTTGCAGCAACGTCACGGCCTTTGCCAGTTCAGCTTGCTCAGCGGCGGACAGTTGCGCCTGCAGTGCGCGGAACAGCCAATCGTCTTTCGCGGCGCGGCTTTCCTTGAGTGCTTTCCTAAAGCCCGGCGTCAATTCGATGAGCGTTTGCCGGCCATCTGTCGAATCGGGCTTGCCGACAACCGCGCCCATCGCTTCCAGTGCTGCAACGGTGACCCGCATGGACTGCGGTTTTACGCTGCCCGCCCGCGCAAGCGCAGACACGGTGGCCGGGCCATCACGGTCCAGGCGCAGCAGAACCGACTTTTGCGCGTGGGTGAGATCGTTCGGGTGGACTTGTTCGCGCAGGCGCCGGGACAGCTTGCCGAGCGCAATGCGCAGATCGCCGGCCAGCGCGGCGGGCGGCGCGGGCTCGGTGGAGGAGGGTGATTTAGCCATGCCGCGAGCATAGCATCAATACAGTTTAACTGTGCAGTTAAGCTGTAATGTTATGCGCATGCCACGCAAGCAAAAAGGCCCGCATCTGAGCGGGCCTCGTTCCTTCCGTGTGCGGTATCGCGCCTATGCCGCCTGCTTGCGGGGCCGCCGTACCGCACGAATCTTTCCGGTGGTGCCGCCGCCGCAGAAGAACTGATCGGCGCCATCCGACTCGAGTCCTGACACAGTGATGCCGGCTGGCATGTCAAGCTGCTCCAGCACTTCGCCGGTTTGCGGATCAATATGCCGCAGCTCGCTCGTATCGCCTTCCCATGTGGCGTGCCAGAGTTCACCGTCGACCCATGTGACGCCGGTCACGAAGCGGTTGGATTCGATGGTGCGCAGCACCTTGCCGGTGTCCGGATCGATCTGGCGGATCTTGCGCTCGCGGTAGTGACCGACCCACAGCGTGCCTTCGGCCCAGGCGAGGCCTGAGTCTCCACCTGCTCCCGGCGCGGGAATCGTGGCCAACACGTTGCCGGTTTGCGGGTCGATCTTCTGGATGCGGTCTTCGGCGATCTGGAACAGGTGCCGTCCGTCGAACGCGGTACCGGCATGGGCCGGCACGTCGATGGAGCGCTGCGTCTTGCCGCTGTCGGGGTCGAGTTCCTTCAACTGACCGCCGGCAGCGAACCAGATGCGCTCGCCGTTGTAGGTGACGCCGCCCACGTTTTCGACACCGGGGAAGGGGCCGTATTCGCGCACGACTTCGGCGGTGGATCGTTTCATGTTGGGCTCGCTGGATTCGGTTGTGGAGTTTTCATCCTAGTCACTTGGCAGCGGTGCGGGGAGTAACAAGGTGGTCGCGAATCCGGGTACCGGCGGCGTCACCCATCGTCGCGCGCGTCCACGTCCGAAGAACTGCACCTTGCCTGCGGCTGCCAGGGCGTCGAGCGCGCGCTGTACGGTGCGCTGGCTGGCACCAAGCGCCAACGCCAATGCGGAGCTGGACCACGATTCCCCATCGGCCAGACAGGCCAGCACGGCGGCATATGGCTCGTCGACGGGTTGCGCGAGGACGACCACGCTCTGTGCCGCGTGCGGTTGCAGTGCGAATCCGGGCCGGGTCGCCTTGACCGTGCCTAACGCAGCAAGCGCGGTGCGCAAACGTCCGATCTCTACGCGCAGGCGCACGCGGTGCGATTCGTCGGGATGTCGGGTGCGGAATGCCCGGGCGATGAGGGCGTCTCTGGGCACGTCTTCCGGCCACGCCTCTGCCAATGCACGTGCCAGCGTGAACAGCACGGGCCGCGTGGCGAGCGGGACGAACGCATCGGTTTGCCGCACGGCGAGCCGGCATGCGTCCACCACGAGCGCGTCTGAAGCAAAGAGGGCTTCGACCTCTTCAAGGCGCAGGACACGTTCTTCGCCGCGTGAGATGAGGCGCGCGGCCGGTGCGCTCAGGGCAAGGGCGGCGCGTTCCACTTCAGCGGTGAGCGTCGGGATACCGGCCTGACGCGCGGCGAGATCAGCGTCGGCCAAGGCGGCACGCGCGGCAGTCGTCTGCAGGCGCCGGATGGCAATCCCCGCGACGACGAGCGCGTGAGCCGCCCGCAATACCGGCGGAAGACGCGCCGGATTGAGCGCGGCCAGCGCGGCCTCTGCATCGTCCAGGCGGCCGATTAGCAGAAGACGGCGGATGCTGAGATACCGCGCATGCGCAGCGTTGACGTGATCGCCATGGGCCTCCAGCGTGGCGCGTGCCGCGTCGAGGGTTTTGGCGGGCCAGCCAAGATCGCGCGAGGCGAGGGCGACTTCGGCTTCCGCGACGACGCAGCGTGCGCGTGCCAGCGCCTCCCGAGAGCCGAATGCGCGCGCCGCGCGACGCAGCAACAGCTTGGCGCGCGCCAGGTCACCGAGCTGCGCCATTGCGATGCCGCGCAAGGCCAGTGCGGCCGCGTCGTCACGCAGGGCGACGCGGTTCAGTGCTCCGAATGGGTCACCGGCAGCGAGTGCGCGGGCTGCAGCCGTGATCAATGAATCCATTCGAATCCCGCCACACTTGTCACTCCCGCCGTTTGAGGTCGGCGCCTAATCTAGCACACGACCACTCACCCAAAACGGAGGTAAGCATGAGTGCAACACACCCCACAGCAACCCGCGCAAGCTGGCTGGCAGAGCGCATTGAACTGCTCAAGGCCGAGAAGGAACTCACCCGCCGCAGCGATGAGCTCGCACGCCGCCGACAGGCACTGCCATGGGTGCGCATCGACAAAACCTATCGCTTTGAAACCGAGAACGGCAGCGCCTCGCTGGCCGATCTGTTCGGCGGTCGCTCGCAACTGCTCGTCTATCACTTCATGTTCGGGCCGGACTATAAGGCGGGCTGCCCATCGTGCTCGATGATTGCCGACGGCTTTGACGGTTTCGTCACGCATCTGGCGAATCACGACGTGACGCTGCTGGCAGTGTCGCGCGGGCCGCTGGCCAAGCTGATCGAGTATCGCGAGCGGATGGGCTGGACCTTTCCGTGGGTGTCGTCGGTTGGCAGCGATTTCAACTACGACTTCAACGTCTCGATCTCGGAAGAGCAGCAGCGCGCCGGCAACTCCGACTACAACTACGTGCGCGGCAGCCACGTGATGGATGCATCCGACTTGCCCGAACCTGTGCAGCAGTTCGCCAGCATGTGCGGCACCGACGCGCCCACCTACGTGCGCGACCGGCCTGGCATGAGCGCGTTCGTGCTGGAAGACGGCGTCGTGTACCACACGTATTCGACCTACGCGCGTGGCCTCGATGGCTTGTGGGGTGCATACCAGTGGCTCGATCGCGCGCCGCTGGGCCGCAATGAAACCGGTGTCTGGTGGCGTCGCCATGACGAGTACGCTCAGCAGCGTTGAACTGCCACGCGAGCAAGCAGTGTCCGAGCGCGGCTTCCTGGCCGTCTCGGCATTGCTGTTCATCGGCAGCGCGGCAGCGACGGTGGCATGGTGCACCGCCATGCCCGGCATGGCCGAGATGCCAATGGCCTGGATGCCGATGTGCGGTCAGACGTGGTGGAGCTTTGCCGCGTCCTTCATTTGCATGTGGACGGTGATGATGGTGGCGATGATGCTGCCGTCATTGCTGCCGATGCTGCGGCGGTATCGCGTTGCGCTTCACTTGGCGGGCAAGCCGAATGTTGATGCGCACACCGCGTTGGCAGGCACGGCGTACTTTGCCGTGTGGGGGCTGATCGGCGCGATGGTCTTTGCGCTGGAGGCGGCGGTGGCTGAGCTTGAAATGACATCGCCCGTGCTAGCGCGCGCGTTGCCGGCTGCCGCCGGTGCAGTCGTTCTTGCGGCCGGCGCACTGCAGTTCAGTGCGTGGAAGGCGCGGCAGCTTGCAGGGTGCCGAGTGGTGCCCGCGCCGGGCAGTACAGCGTGGCGATATGGCTTACGGCTCGGCATGCGCTGCGCCAGCTCTTGCGCGGGCTTGACGGCAATCCTGCTTGTGATCGGCGTCATGGATCTGCGAGCAATGGCGGCGGTGTCAGCGGCGATTACGCTGGAGCGCCTGGCACCCGACGGAGACCGCGTAGCCCGCTGCATTGGTGCTGTGGCCATCGTGGCGGGGTTGCTCCAAGTGGCCTCCGCCGCGTTGCCATGATCGGCCGTATCGCTTATCCCCGGTCAGGTGTGCTCGGCACTTGCCTTACATCACCGCGCCAAGCTGCCACGGTACGAACTCGTTGTCGCCCAGGCCGTTGAGTTCGCTCTTGGTGTGGTTGCCCGAGGCGGTGGCCAGCATCAGCCGGAACAGCGCCTGGCCGGCTTGTGCAATGCTGAGGCGGCCATCGACGATGCCGCCGCAGTCGTAGTCCATGTCCAGTTCCATGTGCCGGAAGAGCGTGCTGTTGGTGGCCAGCTTCAAGGAGGGCACCGGCTTGCAGCCATAGGTGGAGCCTCGGCCCGTTGTGAAGCAGATCAGGTTGGCGCCGCCGGCGACTTGGCCGGTGGCCGAGACAGGGTCGTAGCCGGGCGTGTCCATGAAGACGAGGCCGTGCGCCTGCACCGGCTGGGCGTATTCATACACGGCCATCAGTCCGCTGCTGCCGCCCTTGGCAACCGCGCCGAGCGATTTTTCCAGGATGGTCGTGACGCCACCGGCCTTGTTGCCGGGCGAAGGGTTGTTGTTCATGTCGGCGCCCAGCGTGCTGGTGTAATGCTCCCACCAGGTCAGCCGTTGCATCAACGCGTCGGCCACGGCAGGCGTCGCAGCGCGCGCAGTCAACAGGTGTTCTGCGCCATAGATCTCGGGCGTTTCGGATAGCACTGCGGTGCCCCCGTGTCGCACCAGCAAATCCACCGCCGCGCCCAGCGCAGGGTTGGCGCTGATGCCCGAGTAGCCGTCCGATCCGCCGCATTGCAGGCCCACCGTCAGGTGGCTTGCCGAGACGGTGCTGCGTTGTGCCTGATTCGCGATCGGCAGCATGTCGCGCAGCATGGTCAAGCCGGCAGCAATCGCCTCACGCGTGCCGCCTTCTTCCTGAATCGTCAGCGATGCGAACAGCCCCGGTGTGCGGGCGCCCAGCATCTGCACAAGCGGTGCCACCTGATTGACTTCGCAACCAAGGCCAACGATCAGCACGCCGGCAAAGTTTGGGTGGTCGGCATAGCCGCGCAGCGTGCGCTGCAGCAGTTCCAGCCCTTCGCCGTTGCCGGCCATCCCGCAGCCGCTGCCGTGCGTGATGGCGACAATGCCATCCACGTTGGGAAACGCGACCACCTCTGCCTGCGCCGCCTGCACGATATGCCGGCACACCGTGGCCGAGCAGTTCACGCTGGAGATGACGCCGATGAAATTGCGCGTGCCGACGCGGCCATCTGCCCGCACATACCCTTCGAACGTGGCGGGCGTGTCGACCGGCACGGTGGCGCGACACGCGTGGCCCACAGTGTGCTCGGCGGCTGAGTTGGCCATGCCGACGTTGTGTACGTGAACGTGTTCCCCCATGCGGATGGGCGCCGTGGCCACGCCGATGACTTGCCCATACTTGTGCACCGGTTGCCCCGCTGCGATGTCGCGCAACGCGACCTTGTGGCCAGCGGGAATGGCATCGCGGGTGGTCAACCCCGCGTCGAGTGCCGCGCCGGGCGCCAGCGCAACACGCGCGACGGCCACGTCGTCGTCGGGGGCAAGAAGGATGAGGGATGCGTCGGACATGGTGCTTTGCAGGTTCAATTCGGATTGGCCAGCGCGGCGTTCAGGCGCGGCTGGGCGAGGTGCAAGCCCAACTGCCGCGTCAGCGCGACGATGGGCGCGAGGCGCCGCAGCTTCTTCTGCGCATGGTTCTGCGCGATATCGGCGAGGCGGTGGGCAAGATAGGGGTTCAACAGCCGTTCGCGCAGCAAGACGAGATAGGCCTCGGCGGCTTCGCGCTTGTGCAGGGCGGCGAATACAGGAACGATCTCGTCGCGCCACAGCGCTTCCAGCTCCGGCCGCAGGCGTGGGTCTTCCATGGCCTGCGCGACAGTCAGATCGGCGGGATGCGCATCTTCGCGCCAACGCTCGGCCAGAAAGGTGTGGCCCGCGTTGAGCAGAAAGAGCTTGAGCCGCTCGTGGTGATCCAGTTCATCCGTCAGCACGATGGCCGGATGCGTGCATGGCAGCACCAGCCCGGGGCGGCGCTCGATGGCCCACAGCGCGTACGGTTCCGCCACGGCGCCCACGGGGTGCAATGCCTCGGAGACGATGCGGTCTACGAGCGAGTTGGCCCACACGCAATGCGTGCGCAGCCAATCGATGAACGCGGCGGGCAGCGCCCATTGCTGTGCCAGCGCGCAGACCGTTGCGCAGAGCGTGTCGCCGTTGCGCTCGATCAGTTCGCACGGAAACAGCGAGAGCGGTGCCTGCGGCTGTCGCAGCCAGCGGCCGAGCAGCAGCGCCACCAGTTTGGCAGGGAAGCTGCGTGGCACGCGCGATGGCTGCTGCATCAAGCTGGCATCATCGCGCGGGTCGAGCTGGTAGCCCTGGTCGGCCGTGTTCGACACCACGACCTGCACGTGTGTTGCCATGGCCTCGCGCAGCTGTTCCCAGTCGGACTCGGCCCGAAGGGCGCGCTGCACGGCGCGGCAGGTGACGGTCTGGTCGATGGGTGTACCGTCTCGTAAGCCGCGAATGCGCACCGGATAACCCTCACCGCCTGCAAGCGCCGCCACACGCGCTGCGCTGGCCGGGTTGGATGTGGTCTGCACGACGGTTATCCCGCCCAGTGCTTGTCCTGCATCGAGCGCTTCCGACACGAACAAGTCGACGTGCGCCTGCAGGAAGCGGCTGGTGCCGAACTGGAGGATCGGCTCGGTCATGCGCTCAGCACTCCACGATGGCTTTCACCACGCCGGCGGCGGGGTCGAGCAGCATCTTGAAGTGTTCGGGCACGTCCGCCAGCGCCATGCGGTGCGTGTTCAGCGCGGCCGGAATCTTGCCCGCACGCATGGCGTCGAGCACGGTTTCAAAATCTTCGGTGGTGGCGTTGCGGCTGGCGAGCAGCGTGGTCTCGCGCTTGTGGAATTCCGGATCGGAGAACGAGATGTTCGCCGCCACCACCGAGATCAGCACATACGTGCCGGCATGCGCAACAAAGCGCAAGCCGCGCTCCATGGCTTTTGGATTGCCCGTGGCATCGAAGACGACGTCATAAAACTCATTGGCCGTGAGCGCACTGAGTTGCGCTTCGTCGGTATCGCCCAGCGCAACGCTGGCGTCCATACCAAGTCGCTCCATCGCAAAGGCGAGGCGATCCGCACGGGAGTCCAGCGCCGTGACCGTCGCGCCGCGCAGCTTGGCGAAGATCATGGCCGCCATGCCGATCGGGCCGGCGCCTACCACCAGCACGCGCTGCTCAGCGCACACCTGCGCACGACGCACCGCGTGCGCCCCAATGGCCAGAAATTCCACCATCGCGGCCTGATCCAAACTCACGCCGTCCGCCTTGTGCACGAAGGCTTGCGGCACGCTCAGGTATTCAGTGAACGCCCCGTCGCGATGCACACCCAACACCTGGATGTTGACGCAGCAGTTTGTCCGGCCCTGGCGGCACGCCACGCAGTGCCCGCACGACAGGTAGGGCATCACGTACACCACGTCGCCCTTGGCAAGCGCGCTGCCGAGGGGTGCCTGTTCGACGATGCCCGACAGTTCATGCCCCATCACGCGCGGGTAATTGAGGTAAGGCTGGTTGCCCGTAAAGATGTGCAGGTCGGTACCGCACACCCCCACGCGTTTGACGCGCAGCAGTACCTCACCTTCGGCGGGGCTGGGGACCGGCCGGTCCTGTGCAACCAGGGCGCCTGGTGTTTCGCACACGACGGTCAGCATGATGTGGCTCCGGCCGAAGTGGCGTCGTCAGTCTCCGCTTGACGGAGCCGTTGAAGAAGTTGCGTATGGGCGCGTGGCGATGGCAAACAGTGGGTCACCTTCCGGTCTCCTTGAGTGGATGAGGTGAGGTTTGATTGCGCGCGTGCACTGCACCAAGTTGAAGGAATCAATTCCCACATCTTGGGCAACTGGTCATGCCAAACAGGCCTCACCTATTGGTCAGACCAATTTAACATCTTGCGGGAAAATCCTTGATGGGGGAAACCCTGATGCTGAAAATCCCTTGTTTTCAAGGGGGAAAGGCGAGGTGGCCTGAAATTTGGTCAGACCGCATTGGGCGGGAGCGATGGAGGCGGGGAGGGAAGGATTGCGCGGCTGCGGGCGGGCCGCGCATCGGGTGAGGGCGGCTACTGTGCGCTGTCTTGCTGAATGGCGCCCGCGATCCAGCGTTCTTCCGACGCCTTTAAGTGCGCGCGCATGGCGGTTTGCGCCGCGATGGGATCGCCCGCCTGCAACGCCTTCAGAATCTCTTCGTGTTCGTGCACCGCCGCATGCCAGCTTGATTCGCCCTCTGCATGGTCGCGGATGGCCATGGCCAGCGGGTCATGGCGACTATCGAACAGCTCGGCCACGAATCGGCTGAGGACCGAATTGCCGGCGGTCTCGGCAATCAGCATGTGGAACTGGCGGTCGGCATCGGTGGGCGACTTCCCCCCCGATGCAAGTTTCTTCATGCGGTCGATGGTGCGCTGGAGCTTGTCGAGCGTGGCCGCCGTCAGGCGCCCCGTGGCGAGCGTGATCACGTCGCCTTCAAGAACGGCCCGGGCTTGCATCAGTTCGGAGGGGCTTTCGCCCAGCGACGGAATGGCCGCATTCTCGCTCGCCGCGCTTGCGTCTTGCACATACACGCCGGAACCCATGCGGATCTCAACCTGGCCGCCAATCTCCAGGGCGATCAATGCCTCGCGCAGCGACGGGCGCGATACGCCCAGCGTCTGCGCCAGTTCGCGCTCGGGAGGCAAGCGTGTGCCCGGTCCGAGCTTTTCCTGTTGGATCAGCGCGAGAATCTGCGCGGCTACAGATTGGTAAAGCCGCTTTGGCTCTGTCTGCTTCATTGTGGTGTGTTTTTTGGCGCGGGCGTTGCCGCGCATGGATGTGCTTCGAGTCTAGCATGGGCACCGCCAGCCGTTGTCTAGACTGGTGTCAGCAACACTTCAGGGTTTGCACTAGTGGTCAGGCAGGTACGTTATAAGTGATATTGGTTTGACCAAAAAATGCTTGGCTTGCTCGAATCGCTCCAAACTGGACTTACCAGTGCGTCGAGCGGAAGATCAGAGCCTCGCAACACAACGGAGACCACGATGAGCAGTGCTGATGCCGTGCCCACGCACGTAAGCAGCTCCAGATCGTCGATGTTGCAAGAGATTCTTTGCTTGCAGCGCATCGGCAAACGCTTTCCCGGCGTCGTTGCGCTGGATGGTGTGGATCTGGATCTGCGCGTGGGCGAAGTCCATGCCGTCTGCGGCGAGAACGGTGCCGGCAAATCCACCCTGATGAAGATCATCAGCGGCCAGTACACCGCAGACGATGGCGTCATCTCGTACCGGGGTGAAGCGGTGCGGTTTGCGTCGACATCCGAGGCGCAGGCGGCCGGCATTGCGATCATCCATCAGGAGCTGAATCTCGTGCCGCATCTGTCGGTGGCAGAGAACATCTTCCTGGCGCGCGAGCCCAAGCGCGGCCCGTTCATTGATTACCGCAAGCTCAACACCAACGCACGGAGCTATCTGCAGCGGATCGGTCTGGCCGTCGAGCCGACCACGCTGGTCAGCGCGCTGTCGATCGCGCAGCAACAGATGGTGGAGATTGCCAAGGCGCTCTCGCTCAACGCGCGTGTGCTGATCATGGACGAGCCCACGTCTTCGCTCACGGAATCCGAAACCGTTCAGCTGTTCCGTATCATCAAGGAGTTGCGCGCCGATGGCGTGGCGATTCTCTACATCTCGCACCGACTGGATGAGATGGCCGAGATCGTCGATCGCGTGACGGTGCTCCGTGACGGCCGCCATATCGCCACGAGCGATTTCGCTTCCACCAGTGTCAACGAGATCGTCGCGCGGATGGTCGGCCGCTCACTCGACGATGTCTTTCCCGCGCGCAAATCGGTGCCGACCGACGAGGTGTTGTTGCGTGTGAACGCACTGAGCCGCGCAGGCGTCTTCGGCCCGGTGTCGTTCGAGCTGCGCAAGGGCGAGATTCTCGGTTTTGCCGGCTTGATGGGCGCGGGGCGCACGGAGGTGGCGCGTGCCATTTTCGGAGCGGAACGGCTCGATTCCGGATCGATCACGCTGGGCGACACGCCGGTCACGATCCGCTCCCCGCGCGAGGCCATCCGGCAGGGCATTGCCTACCTGTCAGAAGACAGAAAGAAGGACGGTCTGGCGTTGTCGATGCCGGTGGCCGTGAATATCACCCTGGCCAATGTCCGGGCGATTTCATCGCATGGCTTCCTGCGCTTTTCCGAAGAGACCGCCGTGGCGCAGCGCTACGTGCGCGAGCTGAACATCCGCACGCCGTCCGTCGGGCAGACGGTGCGCAATCTCTCAGGCGGCAATCAACAGAAGATCGTGATCGGCAAATGGCTGTATCGCGGTTCGCGCATCCTGTTTTTCGATGAGCCGACGCGGGGCATCGACGTCGGCGCCAAGTACGCGATTTATGGGCTGATGGACGAACTCGCCGCCGACGGTGTCGGTGTCGTGCTGATCAGCTCGGAGCTGCCGGAACTGCTGGGCATGACAGATCGAATTGCCGTCTTTCATGAAGGCCGCATTACCGCAGTCCTGGAAACACGGAAGACAAACCAGGAAGAAATTCTGCATTACGCATCAGGAAGAACACATGCTTGAAATGACATCAGATCAGCCGCAGGCCGTGAAAAAGCAGAGCAAGCAACACCATCGGGACCTGATCCAAAAGTTTGCAGCGCTCGGTAGCCTGGTGGCGCTTGTGATTGCGTTTTCCGCAACCAGCGCGGCCTTCTTTTCGGTCGGCAACTTCATGACCGTCGCACTGCAGGTCACGTCGATTGCCTACCTGGGCGTCGCCGCCACGTGCGTGATCATCACCGGTGGCATTGACTTGTCGGTGGGCTCGGTGCTGGCGCTCTCTGGCGTGGTGGCGGCCTTGCTCGTCAAGATGGGCGTACCTGTTCCGATTGCCATGCTGGCCGGCGTGCTGGTTGGCGGCGTGTGCGGATGGGTCAACGGCATCTGTATCACCAGGATGGGCCTGCCGCCCTTTATTGCCACGCTGGGCATGATGCTGGTGGCGCGCGGCGTGGCCCTGCAGATCACGGGCGCCCGTCCTGTCTCAGGCCTGGGAGATGCTTTCGGCGAACTCGGCAACGGCGCACTGTTCCGCATATCGCACATCGGGGCAGACGGCTTTCCGGACACGGTCTTCCCCGGCATTCCTTACCCGGTGGTGATCATGCTTGCGCTGTTCATCGCTGTCTCCGTGCTGCTCTCACGCACTTCACTGGGTCGCCACATCTATGCAGTCGGCTCGAACGCCGAAGCAGCTCGCTTGTCGGGTGTAAATGTGCAAGGCGTGAAGCTGTTCACGTATGTGCTATCGGGCTTGCTGGCAGGGATGGCCGGGTGCGTGCTGATGTCTCGCCTCGTGACCGCACAACCGAACGAGGGCGTGATGTACGAACTTGATGCGATTGCCAGCGCCGTCATCGGCGGGACGTCGCTGATGGGCGGTGTCGGAACGGTCTCGGGCACGGCCATTGGCGCGTTCGTGATCGGCGTGTTGCGCAACGGGCTCAACATGAACGGCGTATCGAGTTTTATCCAGCAGATCATCATCGGCGTGGTCATCCTTGGCACCGTCTGGATCGATCAGCTCAGAAACCGCAAGTTGTGAGTCGAGAAGTTCAAACCAAAACCAAGGAGTGAGACATGAAGAAGTTTTCCGTACTGGCGGTGGTTGCAGCAACGTGTGCACTGTTCTCTGCCTATGCGCAGGCGGCAGGCGGTGAAATTGCCGTGATCGTGAAATCGGCAAATTCCAACTACTGGCAGAACGTTCAGAAGGGCGCGACGGCCGCCATGGGCAACGCGAAGGGCTACACGATGACCTTCCAGGGGCCGGCAGCAGAATCGGCCATTGCCGACGAAGTGAATATGGTCGAGAACGCGGTCAACCGGCATGTCGCGGGCATTGTCCTCGCGCCATCAGACCCGGATGCGCTGGTGCCGGCGATGAAGAAGGCATGGGAAGCGCACATTCCGGTGGTGCTGATCGACTCGATGGTGTCCGATTCAGGCAAGCAGTATTACCAGTCGTTCCTGTCGACCGATAACGCGAAGGCGGGTGAGTTGTGCGCGAAGGCGATGATCGAGGCCGTCGGCCAGACCGGCAAGATCGCGATCATGTCTTATGTGCCGGGCGCGGGGTCCGAAATCGGCCGCGTGGGCGGCTTCAAGAAATACATCGAGGCGCATTCGAAGCTGCAGATCGTTGGGCCGTTCTACTCGCAATCGCAAATGGCAACGGCGCTGAACCAGACGACGGACGTGCTGGCCGCCAATCCCGATCTGAAGGGCATCTTTGGTGCGAACGAACCAACGGCGGTCGGGATGGGGCGCGCGCTGCAGCAGTCGGGCAAGAGCGGCAAGGTGGCGGCCATCGGCTTTGATGGCAACCAGGACCTGCAGGGCTTCGTGCGCGACGGCACGATCCGCGCAATCGCCGTCCAAAGCTCGTACCAGATGGGCTACAAGGGCATCGAAACGGTCGTCAGCGTGATCGAGAAGAAGCCCGTGCAGAAGCAGGTCGACACGGGCGTGATGATGGTCAACAAGCAGAACCTCGATTCGCCTGAGGCCAAGAACGTCCTGTACTGACGATTCATCGCAACAAGGGGCATGGCGGAGCGTCGTTCGCCGCCATGCCGGCTGAATCCCTTTCCTGAACGGCGCAGTGTTTTAACTCCATTGCCGGAATGGGCCACCGCCAACGTGGCCCGCGCCGGAACGCAGACGCAATGAGACTCCAAGGAAAACGCATCCTCGTGACGGCGGCTGGGCAGGGTATTGGCCGGGCCAGCGCGATGATGTTTGCAAGAGAGGGCGCGCAGGTGCTCGCCACCGATATCAATGCAGAGGCGTTGGCCACGCTGGCGGAAACCGCTGGCGTCCGCACCTTGCGCCTGGACGTGACGGACGCCAATGCCGTTGCCATCCTGGCACGCGAAGAAGCTGCTTTCGATGCGCTGTTCAACTGCGCGGGCTTCGTGCACCCCGGCAGCATACTCGAATGTTCGGAGGACGACTGGGCGTTCTCGTGGCAGCTCAACGTGACATCGATGTACCGCCTGACGCGTGCGCTGTTGCCGAAGATGCTGGACAACGGCGGCGCGTCGATCATCAACATGGCCTCTGCCGCATCAAGCGTGAAGGGCGTGCCGAACCGCTTCGTGTATGGCACGACCAAGGCCGCTGTCATCGGGATGACCAAGGCGATTGCCGCCGACTTTGTGGCGCGCGGCATTCGCTGCAACGCCATCTGCCCGGGCACGGTGGAGTCTCCCTCGCTCGAGCAGCGCATTGCCACGCAAGCGCAGGAACAGAACGTGCCGATCGACACCGTCCGCGCAGCCTTCGTTGCGCGCCAGCCGATGGGCCGCGTCGGCACGACAGACGAGATCGCCGCGCTGGCGACCTACCTGGCTTCGGATGAGTCCCGCTTCACGACCGGCACTTGCTGCGTGATCGACGGCGGCTGGTCCAACTGATTGGTTTGTTTGATTGCAGTCCACAAAGACAACACGATGAAACTCCTCCGCTACGGCCCCAAGGGCCAGGAAAAGCCCGGCCTGCTCGATGCACAAGGGCAAGTGCGCGACCTGTCCGCCGTGATTGACGACATCGGCGGCGCCGCGCTGCTGCCCGAGAGCCTGGCTCACCTGCGCACGCTGGACATCAGCCGCCTGCCCACCGTCGATGGCACGCCGCAAGCGGGCCTGCGCCTGGGCGCCTGCGTGGGCAACGTGGGCAAGTTCATCTGCATCGGGCTGAACTACTCCGACCATGCTGCTGAAACCGGCGCCGAAGTGCCGGCCGAGCCGGTCGTCTTCGGCAAATGGACCAGCGCCATCTGCGGCCCGGACGATGACGTTGAAATACCGCGTGGCTCGGTGAAGACCGATTGGGAAGTCGAGCTTGGCGTGGTGATCGGCAAGGGCGGCCGGTACATCAGCGAGGCGGATGCGCTCGCGCACGTGGCGGGCTACTGCGTCATCAACGATGTGTCGGAGCGCGAATACCAGCTCGAGCGCGGCGGCACGTGGGACAAGGGCAAGGGCTGCGACACCTTCGGCCCCATCGGCCCGTGGCTGGTCACCGCAGACGAGGTGCCCAACCCGCAAGCGCTGCATCTGTGGCTGGAGGTGGACGGGCATCGCTACCAGAACGGATCGACGTCGACCATGGTGTTTGGCGTGGCGCATCTGGTGAGCTACCTGAGCCGCTTCATGAGCCTGCAACCGGGCGATGTGATTTCCACCGGCACCCCGCCGGGCGTGGGGCTAGGGCAGAAGCCGCCGGTCTATCTGCGCGCCGGCCAGACCATGCGCCTGGGCATCCAGGGCTTGGGCGAGCAGTGCCAGCGCACGGTGAACGCGCAAGGCTGAAGGGCACGCATTCCGCAATCCCGAACACGATACTCATGACCATCATCCGATCCCTGCGCGTGCTGGACGTACGCTTTCCGACTTCCCAGCATCTCGATGGCTCCGACGCGATGAATCCGGACCCGGATTACTCCGCGGCCTACGTGATCCTGGAGACTGACCAGCCGGGCCTGGAAGGCCACGGCCTGACCTTCACCATCGGGCGCGGCAACGAGGTGTGCTGCGCTGCCATCGAGGCGATGCGTCATCTGGTGGAAGGGCTGGATCTCGACTGGATTCGTGAAGACATGGGCCGCTTCTGGCGCCACGTCACGTCCGACAGCCAGTTGCGCTGGATCGGCCCGGACAAGGGCGCCATCCATCTGGCGACGGGCGCGGTCGTCAATGCAGCGTGGGATCTGTGGGCCAAGGCCGAAGGCAAGCCGCTGTGGCGCCTGGTGGCCGATCTCACACCGGAAGCGTTCGTGCGCTGCATCGACTTCCGCTATATCACCGACGGCATCACGCCCGAAGAAGCGCTCGACCTGCTGCGCAAGCAGGCGCCCGGCAAGGCCGACCGCATTCGCACGCTGGAGCAGGAAGGCTACCCGTGCTACACCACGTCCGCCGGCTGGCTTGGCTATGACGACGACAAGCTGCGCCGCCTCTGCCGCGAGGCCGTCGACAGCGGTTTCCGCCATATCAAGCTCAAGGTCGGACGCGATCTGAAGGACGACATTCGCCGCGTCTCGATCGCGCGCGAAGTGCTCGGGCCGGACCGCGAGCTGATGATCGATGCCAACCAGGTCTGGGAGGTCAAGGAGGCCATCGACTGGGTGCGCGAACTCGGTTTCGCCAAGCCGTGGTTCATTGAGGAGCCGACCAGCCCGGACGATGTGGAAGGCCATCGCAAGGTTCGCGAAGCCGTTGCCCCCGTCAAGGTGGCGACCGGCGAGATGTGCCAGAACCGCATTCTCTTCAAGCAGTTCATCATGCGCGGCGCTATCGATGTCGTGCAGATCGACGCGTGCCGGCTGGGCGGTGTGAACGAGATCCTGGCTGTGTTGCTGCTGGCCGCCAAGTACGGCTTGCCGGTGTGCCCGCATGCCGGCGGCGTGGGCCTGTGCGAGTACGTGCAGCACCTGTCGATGATCGACTACATCTGCGTGTCGGGCACGCGTGAAGGCCGCGTGGTCGAGTACGTCGACCACCTGCACGAGCACTTTGTCGACCCCTGCGTGGTACGCAACGCCGCCTATCTGCCGCCGCAGGCACCGGGTTTCTCCATCACGATGAAACCGGCATCGCTCGAGCAGTACCGCTTCCGAGGCTGATGCGATGACGGTACCTGCGCTGCCCGTGCCACGAATAGACGCGCACCAGCATTTCTGGCGCTATCAACCCGAGGCGTATTCCTGGATCGGCCCCGGCATGGAAGCCCTGGCCGAAGACCGCCTGCCTGCCAACTTGCTGCCCGAACTGCGCGCGCAACGCCTGGATGCTGCGATTGCCGTGCAGGCGCGCGGGGTGCGTGAGGAGACGGATTTTCTGCTGGGCCTCGCCGCTGCGCACGACTGGATTGTCGGCGTGGTCGGCTGGGAAGACTTGCATGCCGCCGATCTTGAGGCTCGCCTCGAAGCCAGGAGCGGTGAGCACAAACTGGTCGGCTTCCGGCACACCGTGCAGGACGAACCGGACGTTGCCGCATTTCTATTGGACCCGGCGTTCGAACAAGGCGTCGCGTTGCTGCAGCTCTGGGGCTACACGTACGACGTGCTGGTGTTTGGCCACCAACTGGAGCCCGCCGTGGATTTTTGCGGCCGGCACGATCGTCACTTGCTGGTGCTGGATCACCTGGGCAAGCCGCCGCTTGAAGCGTTCGAGCGTGATGCGCAGGCGCTGGCAAGGTGGCGGGCTGCGCTTGCGCCACTTAAGGACATGCCGCACGTCGCCTGCAAGCTTTCCGGCCTGCTGACTGAAGCCGACTGGCGAAAAGGCGTGACCGTGCGCGACGTTCAGCACGCGCGCCAATGCCTTGACGTGGCACTCGACGTGTTCGGTCCCAACCGCGTGATGTTTGGGTCGGATTGGCCTGTGTGCCAATTGGCGGCGTCATACGGCACGGTGTACGACGTGCTGCATGTCTGGGCCGAAGAGCGACTGAGCGCCACTGAACGCGCCGACCTCTGGGGTGGCACCGCCGCCCGCTGCTACAACCTGCAACTCAAGGCTTGAACCATGGATTTGCATCTGCAAGACAAAGTCGTAATCGTCACGGGCGGCGCAGCCGGCATTGGCGCGGCCATTTCGCTGCAATTGGCGGCCGAAGGGGCCATCCCCGTCATCTGTGGCAAGAGCCCAATGGCGCCGGCGTTTGAAGCCGAGCTGATGCGCCGGCAGCCGAAGGCGCGCTTCTTCCAGTTCGACCTGGAAGATGAGGTCGATTGCCGCGGCATGGTGGACGAAACCGTGCGCGAGTTCGGACATATCGATGGCCTTGTCAACAACGCCGGCATCAACGACAGCGTTGGGCTGGACGCGGGCCGGGACGCCTTCGTGCGCTCGCTTGAGAAGAACCTGATCCATTACTACGTCATGGCACATCTGTGCCTGCCGCACCTGAAAGCGAGCCGAGGGGCCATCGTCAATATCTCGTCGAAAACGGCGTTGACGGGGCAAGGCAATACGAGCGGGTACACCGCCGCGAAGGGTGCACAGCTGTCGCTCACTCGGGAATGGGCGGCATCGCTGGCGCCGGATGGCGTGCGCGTCAACGCGGTCATTCCGGCGGAGGTACTGACGCCGCTGTATGAACGCTGGATTGCCACGTTCGACAACCCCGATGCCAAGCTCGCGGCAATTACGTCGAAGATCCCGCTCGGTCATCGCATGACCACCGCCGACGAGATTGCCAGCACCACGGTCTTCCTGCTCTCTGCGCAGGCCTCCCACACGACGGGGCAGTGGGTATTTGTCGATGGTGGCTACACGCACCTCGACCGTGCCCTGACGTGAGGTTGCCATGCGCTACTGCCTCGCTCTGGATCTGAAAGACGACGCGGCGCTCATCGCCACGTACGAAGCCCACCATCAACGCATCTGGCCGGAAGTCGCCCGCCACCTGCGCGTGCACGGCGTGATCGGCATGGAAATCTATCGCCTGGGCACCCGCATGGTGATGTTGATGGATACCGACGACGCCATCTACGACGCCGAGCGCATGGCGCTTGCCACCGACACGGACCCGAAGATCCGCGAATGGGAAGCCCTGATGTGGCAGTTTCAGGCGCCCACCCCCTGGACGCCCGCGGGGCAGAAGTGGATACCGATGAGCCGCATTTTCGATTTGCAACAGCAACCGCAGTAGCAGCAATTCCGGCCGTGGCCGGCATGACACCAGAGAGAGGAGATGACAATGAAGAAACGGGTAACTTGGCCGCTGTGCGCGGCAATCGTGTGCGCGGCCGCTGGCGCCGCGCATGCACAAACCAACGTCACGCTGTACGGCCGCGTCGCCAGCGGCATCGACTATCAGAACAACGTCGCCCCCACCGCGACCTCCCCGGGCGGCAGCCTCTGGCGCGCCGCCGACAACCAGTGGGGGACCAGCATGTTCGGGTTCATGGGCAAGGAGGATCTGGGCGGTGGCCTGCAGGCGGTCTTCCGGCTGGAGTCCGGCTTTGGCGCGGCGCAAGGCAAAACCAACGGTGACGCGCTGTTTAATCGCCGTTCGTACGTCGGCCTGTCCAGCCCGACCTGGGGCACGTTGACGGCCGGCAAGAACCTCTTCATCAGCAACGACGTCTGGTTCCTGGACCCGACCGGCCAGCAGTTCATCGGCTCGGCCACGCTGGTGCGCGGGCGTAACTGGCCGGGCGCCAACAACGTCGTCGAATACCAAAGCCCGACCTGGGGCGGCTTCCAGATCGGCCTGCAGACCGGCCTGGGTGAACAACCCGGCTCGTTCACGAACAGCCGTCGCGATGGCGTGTCCGCCGTCTACACCGCCGGCCCGCTGGAAGTGCGCGCGATCTACGACGTGATCCGCGACGGCAACGGCAAGTTCAGCGACATCTTCAACTTCTCGAAGGAAGCGACGATCGGCGGTACGTACACCATCGGCAAGGCGAAGCTGTTTGCCGCGTATGAAAACCTGTCTGCACCGGATGCGGCAGCGGGCGCCCCGACCAAGGCCAATCATTACTGGCTGGGCATCAACTATGAAGTCACGCCAGCGCTGACGCTGATCGGCGCGGCCTATCGCGTCAACGTGAACCACGGCGGCGGTAACGCCAACCTGTTCATGGCGGGTGCCAACTACAACCTGTCCAAGCGCACGATGCTGTACGCGAGCGTCGGCACGGTGCAGAACAGCGCTACCGCCAACTTCTCGGTGGAAGCAACCAACAACAACCCGGCGCCGGGTAAGAACCAACTGGGTGCCTACACCGGTATCGTTCACTCGTTCTGACTGAGCGTGACCTCCTGATCGCTCGGCTCCTTGTCAGCCCGCACTTGTGCGGGTTTTTTTTCGTTCTCGGAAAGCCACTCGCGCGCGCGGGGACTGGGCGTTGCGAGCATTCGCGCACGGGCATTCCTCGTCACCGCACACGGCAGTGCGTCAGCCGTAAAGCCAAGCCTGTGCTGGATCTACGGCGGATTGGCCTGCATTTTTGATGCGATCCGTGCTCGGGCAACCTTTGTGCAACTGGCGTAAGATTCCGGCTCGATTTCGATCGCAACGTGCGACTCAAAGGAACATGAACCTTCCGCTCTTACTGAATATCGCGACTTTTGTCGTCATCCTGCTTGCTCTGGGGCGCGTGAACGCGAGCTGGAGTCTGGCCAAACGTGTGCTGCTTGGCATGGTGCTGGGCATCGTTTTCGGCCTGGTGCTGCATCTCATCTATGGTGACGACAGCGCGACGCTCAAGCAGTCGATCTCCTGGTTCAGCATCGTTGGCGGCGGCTATATCCAGCTGCTGCAGATGATCGTCATGCCGCTCGTGCTGGTCTCTGTGCTGAACTCGGTTGCCAAGCTCAACAGCACGGCGTCGCTGGGCAAGATCAGCGTGCTGACGATCGGCACGCTGCTGCTCACGACGTTGATCTCCGCGCTGGTCGGGGTGTTCGTCACCAACCTGTTTGGGCTGACTGCGCAGGGGCTGGTGCAAGGCGCGCAGGAAACGGCCCGGCTGACTGCCATCCAAGACAGCTATGTCGGCAGGGTGGCGGACCTGTCGGTGCCACAACTGGTGCAGTCCTTTATCCCGAAGAACCCGTTTGCCGAGCTGACCGGCGCCAAGCCGACGTCCATCATCGGCGTGGTGATCTTCGCGGCGTTCCTGGGTGTGGCGGCGTTGAACCTGCTTAAGGACGATGCAGTCAAGGGCGAGCGCGTGCTGACCGCCATCGATACCGCGCAGGCCTGGGTGATGAAGCTCGTGCGGCTTGTCATTCGCCTGACGCCTTACGGCGTGCTTGCGCTGATGACCAACGTGGTGGCCGTGTCCAACGTGCAGGACATCATCAAGCTCGGCGGCTTCGTGGTGGCGTCTTACCTGGGCCTGGCGATCATGTTTGGCGTACATGCCGTGCTGCTCACGCTCAACGGCATCAATCCGCTTCGCTTCTTCCGCAAGGTCTGGCCGGCGCTGTCTTTCGCGTTCACGAGCCGGTCCAGTGCCGCGACCATTCCGCTTAGCATCGAGGCGCAGACCCGACGCATCGGCGTGCCGGAGTCGATTGCCAGCTTCGCCGCCTCGTTTGGCACCACCATTGGCCAGAACGGTTGCGCGGGCCTGTATCCCGCCATGCTGGCAGTCATGGTGGCGCCCACCGTCGGCATCAACCCGTTTGATCCGGTGTGGATTGCCACGCTGGTGGCGATCGTCACGCTCAGCTCGGTTGGCGTGGCAGGCGTGGGTGGCGGCGCCACTTTCGCGGCATTGATCGTGCTACCGGCCATGGGCTTGCCGGTGACGCTCGTGGCGCTGCTGATTTCCATCGAACCCCTGATCGACATGGGCCGTACCGCGCTCAACGTCAATGGCTCGATGACTGCTGGAACGATCACCAGCCAGTTGCTCGGGCAGACCGATCGCAGTGTCTTCGATGCTGCGGATGACGTGGAGATGGCGCACCGCTGATCTGCGCCTCGAACGCAAAAATGCCGGCCATGAGGTCGGCATTTTTTTTTGAAGGCGGAGCGGCTCAGTGGGGCGCTTGCGCCAGTTCGGTCAGCAGTTCCATGAATGCGCCGGCCAATTCGCTTGGTGTGGCGTCGCTTCTGCGCAGCAGGCCGACGGGCTCCTTGGTGCTGGACGTGGTGATGTTCAGACGGGCAAGTTGCCCGTGCGCCAGGTCGTCGGCGGCGGAGCGCTCGGGCGTGATCCACACCGCGTCGGATCGACACGCCAGCAACCGTGCAACGGACACCGAAAGCGTTTCCGTCACACCCGCGGGCAAGCGCAGCCCGTGCGTCTGGAACAGCGCCTCGGTGTGATGGCGCGGCACTGTTCCCGGCGTGGCGATCACCAGCGGGTAGTCCAGCACCGCCTGCAACGAAGCCGATGCCCCGGGCTGCATCAACAGCGGATGCCCGGGCCGCACGACCAGCGCCAGCGGCTCGGCATACAGCAGTTCGAACGACAGCCCCTGCATGCGATCCGGCTCGGCCATGCGCCCGACGATGAAGTCGAGTTCGCCGGCCTTGAGCGCGGTCAGCAGCTCGACATTGGTGCCGGTACGCAAGCGCACACCGGCATGCGGGCGCTGCGCGTGCAGATGCGCAATCGCCTGGGGCAGCAGGCTGCTCGCGACCGTCGGCAGGGCGCCCACATGCACGACCGGCGCGGAAGCATCCGTCGACCCCATCAGTGCGGCAGTGGCCGATTCAAGCGCCTGCGTCACGCCCACCGCATGCCGGAGGAATTGCTCGCCGGCAGCGGTGAGCCGTGCACCTTGTCGGCCGCGCTCCACGAGTTGCACACCGGCCAGCGCCTCCAGTTCACCCAGTGTTTTCGAGACCGCTGGCTGGCTCAGGTGCAGCCGCTCGGCAGCGCGCCGCAGGTTGCGTTCCTGCGCGATGGCGACAAAGCAGCTCAGATGGCGAAACCGGATGCGGGACGGCAGGTCCGCCGAAAAGACTCTTTCCATAACGTGGGGTTATCGATTTTCCGATAAGAAGTCAATTTACTTCACTTTTTGGCGGCGATACAGTCTTCCCACGATTTCATAAGTTTCATAAGGAGACGCCCCCATGACCCTGCCGCTTTCCGGCACCGGCGAATTCGCCCAGCGCGACACCGCGCAGCATCCGCCCGCACTGACGCCCGGCTACAAGACCAGCGTGCTGCGCTCGCCGCGCAACGCGCTCATCTCCACGCTCAACACGCTGTCGGAAACGACCGCACCGGTGTTCCATGCCGACGACCTGGGCGCGCTCGACAACGATCTCATCCTCAACTACGCCAAGGAAGGCCTGCCGATCGGCGAACGCATCATCGTCCACGGCTACGTGCGCGACGAGTTCGGCCGCCCCGTGCCGAACGCGTTGGTGGAAGTGTGGCAGGCCAACGCCGGCGGCCGCTACCGCCACAAGAAGGACCAGTACATCGCGCCGATCGACCCGAACTTCGGCGGCTGCGGCCGCATGCTGACGGATGCCAACGGCTACTACGTCTATCGCACCATCAAGCCCGGCCCGTATCCGTGGCGCAACCGCATCAACGATTGGCGCCCGTCGCACATCCATTACTCGCTCTCCGGCGACGGTTGGGCGCAGCGCCTGATCACGCAGATGTACTTCGAGGGCGACCCGATGATTGCGCAATGCCCCATCATCAAGACCATCCCCAGTGAAGAGCAGGTGCGAGGCCTGATTGCGCTGCATGACACGGCAAACCACGTGCCGCTCGACAGCCGCTGCTACCGCTTCGACATCACGCTGCGCGGCCGCCGTGCCACGCATTTCGAGAACGCCGTGCCCGCCCTGCAAGGAGCCAAGTGATGACCACGACCACACTGCGTGAATCGCTCGAACGGGACCAGGCAGCGGCCATGACGACAACGCCGCCATTCGCGCATTTCAACGAAACCGCGTCGCAGACGGGCGGCCCGTATGTGCACATCGGCCTTGCACCACGCCAGGCCGGTTTCGACATCTACGACAAGGAATTCGGCAGCGTACTCACCACGCCGGCCACGCGCGGCGAACGCATCGCGCTGGAAGGCCGCGTCTACGATGGCTCCGGCTCGCTCGTGCGTGATGTGCTGATCGAGATCTGGCAAGCCAACGCCGACGGCAAATACGCGCATCCCGCAGACCGGCAGGACAAGGCTGTCGACCCGGCATTCCGTGGCTGGGGCCGAGCCGGCGCGGATTTCGATACGGGCGTCTATCGTTTCGACACCATCAAGCCGGGCGCGGTGGCCGGCCGCAGCGGGTCGACGCAGGCACCGCACATCTGCATGATCCTGTTTGCACGCGGCATCAACCTCGGCCTGCATACCCGCGTGTACTTCAGCGATGAGGCTGCAGCCAACGGTACGGACCCGGTACTGAACGGCATCGAGTGGGAAGTGCGCCGCAAGACGCTGATTGCCCAGCGCAGCGAGCGTAACGGCGAGGTGGTCTACACCTTCGACGTGCGCCTGCAAGACACGCCCGATGGCGGCGCCGAGACCGTGTTCTTCGATATCTGATCGCTGCACCACATCTGCAAAAACAACGCCCGGCAGGTTGTCACCGCCGGGCGTTGTTTTTGATGCGGTCAGCAGGACTTTCAGCGAGACGTCATGCGGGCGTTGATAATGGATAGATCGCCAACCGGCGTTTGACGACCCTGCCGTGACCCAACTGACCCTTCCCGGATTCGAAGCCACCCCGCAGTTGCCTGCGCATCGCCTGTTTCTGGCGGTCAAACCTGACGTCGAAACTGCAGGGCGCATTGCGCGCCTGATCGAACAATTGCGGCCCGTGGTGGGTTTCAAAGGCAAGGCGCTGCGTACGGAGCGTCTGCATGTCACGCTGCATCATCTGGGCGATTTCGTTCATCTGCCGCCTGACGATATCGTGGCGCGCGTGCGCGCAGCGGCGGACAGCCTGGCCTTGCCGGCATTCGATGCCACGTTCAACCAGGTGGTGAGCTTTCATGGCCGGCGCGATCACCGGCCATTTGTTCTCTTGGGCGATGAACGTGTGGCCGGTTTGATGGCGTTTCAGGCGGCGCTGGGCGAAACGCTCCAGCATGCCGCCGTGCCGGTGCCGCGCGGGACGTTCAAGCCGCACATCACGCTGCTGTATGACCGCGGCGGCTTTGCGCCGAAGGCGGTCGAGCCCATTACCTGGACGGTGCGCGAGTTCGTTCTCATCCATAGCTGGCTGGGCAAGACGCGTTACGACGAACTTGCCCGCTGGCAGCTCAAGGGCTGAGCTGCCACACCGTCAAGCGCAACCGTCCGGGCCGCAGACAGGGCCATCGGCTTCGCTCACCGGGGCCGGCGCGCCGATGTGCTGGGTCAATGCTTGTGCCCAGTGCGCCGGGTTGCCAAGCCACGGGCCGATATCGATGATGCCGAGCTGGCCTTCCGCATCTTCCAGCGCAAACGTCGGAAAACCCTGACCGCCTACACGATCGAGCCACTGCCGGCTTTGCGCGATGTGCTTCAGCGTCGGGCCGCCGGCTTGCTGCGCGTATCCCGCATCGAATGCTTCGGGCGATAGGCCGATCTCTGCGGCCAGCTCGCGCAGTACGGGCACGTCGGCAATGCGTCGGCCTTCTTCGTAATGCGCGCGCTGGATGCGGTGGATCATGTCCAGCCCGCGGCCGCCAAGCGCTTGCGCCGCGAGCACGGCGGTAATGGGCGGCTCCGAATCCATCACGGCCGTCGTGTCGCGCAACAGGCCTTCAAAGTAGGGCTGGCCAAAGGGTTGGCCGGTCAATTCTGCGATGCGGTGGTCGTGCGGCATCACGTAGTCGCGCCACTGCGGCGTGACTGCGCGGCGATTCGGGCCGGCGAGCATCCCACCGCCGTGGAATGCGATCGTCAGGCCGGGCACGGTCCGTGCAGCTTCCATCAGCGGCGCGGCACCGTAGCACCAGCCGCACAACGGGTCGTAGATGTAATGCAACGTCGTCATGTCGTTTTCCAGGTGACGGGCCAGCTTACTGCGGCCACTTCATTTCGCCCTTGATGACTTTGGCGCTCAAGTCCAGCGATGCATCGCCGGCCAGCTTCGGGTACGCAGCCTTCATCGCCTTGACCAGCGCTGCCGAATTGTCGGCCTTCGCGGCCTGTACCTCGAAGGTCTTCAGGTAATCCGCCGTAAAGCGCACTGCCTCCAGCCCCTTGGGCATTGCCCCGGTGAAGTGGCCGGGCACCACCGTCGTCGGGTGAAGCGCCTCGATGCTGTCGAGCGTCTGCAGCCAGCCCAGGCGCGATTCGCGCGTCTGCGTGTCGGCCACCCATACGTGATCGCCGTTGAAGACCACCACGCCGCCGGCCACGGTCTCGATGGAGGGAATCCACAGATACGTGCGTGCCGGGTTCGGGCCGTTCAGGCCTTTGATCTCGATGGCGCGGCCTTCCAGCGTCAGGTGGTTGGCGTGCAGCACTTCGGGCAGCACGAGCGCCTTGGGCGCATTGTCTTTCAGGATCGGCCCCCAGTAGGCCAGCTTGCCGTCCATCGATGCCTTGATGGCGGCCACCGTTTGCGGCGTGGCCACGATCTTCGCCTTCGGGAATGCCGCGCGGATGACATCCAGCCCGAAGTAATAATCCGGATCGCTATGGCTGATGTAGACGGTGGTAAGCGTCTTGCCGCTGGCCTTGAGTTTCTGCACGAGCGCTTGCGCGTCGCTGCGCTGGAATTGCGCGTCGATCAGGATGGCCTCGTGTGCGCCGGCGATGATTTCCGACGACACGGGGAAGATGCCCTTGTCGCCAGGGTTGTAGACATCAAGGTGCAGTGGCGCCGGTGCGCCGGCGTGGGCAATCAGGCCGGCTGTGGCAAGGGCGGCGGCAAGCAGGGTGCGGAGCAGGGGCATCGAGTTTCTCCAGTTGGATGTGGTGAGTGCGATGCCGTTACTGTAGGTTGCTTGATTCGGTCAAAAAACCACCTAAGATGCGCATATTTGTTTCGCCAATCGATCAAATATGGATCGCATTACGTCCGCCGAAGTGTTTGTGGCGATCGTCGAGCGCGGCAGTCTGAGCGGCGCCGCCGAAGGGCTCGACATGTCTCGCGCGATGGTCACGCGTTATCTGGCGCAGATGGAGGCCTGGTCCGGCGCGCGGCTGCTGCACCGGACCACGCGCCGCATCGGCCTGACGCCGGCCGGTGAAGCCACGCTCGCGCGCTGCCGCCAGATGCTGGAAATCGCTTCACAGATGGCCGTGGCGGATGGCCCCGAAGCCGATTCGCCGCGCGGGCTCCTGCGCATTGCCTGTGCGCAATCCCTGGCGCAGCAGATCTTGAGTGCAGCGGTGACAGGTTACCTGCGGCGCTATCCGCAAACGGCGGTCGATCTGGTGGTCGACAATCGCACCATCAACCTTGTGGAAGAGCGCATCGACCTGGCCGTGCGCATTACCAATGACCTTGACCCGAACCTGATTGCGCGCCCGCTGGGCGTGTGCGAATCGGTCGTGGTAGCGGCACCGTCGTACCTGGCCGCGCATGGCACACCGCGGCGCGTGGAGGACTTGGCCGTTCACAACTGCCTGACGTATTCGTACTTCGGCAAAAGCCTGTGGAAGTTCACGGATGCGAAGACGGGTGCCCCGTCGGATGTGCCGGTGGGCGGCAATCTGAGTGCGAATGAGTCGATGGTGTTACTGACAGCGGCACGAGAGGGCGCGGGCATTGCGTTACAGCCGGTGTTTGCGGCCGCACCGCTGATCGCCAGCGGGCAACTCGTGCGCTTGTTTCCTGAGCACGCGCCGCAGGCGCTGGGCATTCATGGCGTGTACAGCTCGCGCAGGCAGATGCCAGCGGCGCTGCGGGCGATGCTGGATTTTCTGGTGGACTGGTTCAAGGTGCAGCCGAACGTCACGTGATCGGCCCGGAAGACTTCCCTCGTATCGCCAGCAGCCCCAACGCCAGCACGCAGAACAACGCCCCCGCGTGGAACGTTGCGGCTGCGCCCAGCTTGTCCCACAGCAGCCCGGCCAGAACGCTGGCGCCCAACATGGCCAGTCCGCTTACCAGGTTGAACATGCCGTATGCGGTGCCGCGCAAATCGGCCGGTGCAGTATCGGCGACCATGGTTGCCAGCAAGCCCTGCGTGATGCCCATGTGCACGCCCCACAACGCCACGCCCACGACGACCACGCTCCAATGGGCGGACAGACCAAGCACCACATCGGCGGCAATCAAGACCACCAGCCCGAGCGCCAGGAGCTTTGTATGGCTCATGCGGTCTGAGAGCTTGCCGAACGGATACGCCGCCAGCGCATAGACCACGTTCATCGCCACCATGACCAGCGGCACCAGTGCGACCGGAATGCCGCCCTGCTGGGCACGCAGGACCAGGAAGGCCTCTGAAAAGCGTGCCAGGGTGAAGACCGCGCCGATCATCACCACCCACCAGTACGCGCTGTTCAGCCGCTGGAGGTTGGCACGGCGGATCGGATTGGTGCGGCGGGCGCCGTTGTGGGTCTCTGGCTCGCGCAGGCCAAACATCAGCAGCGCTACGGATAACAGCCCAGGCACCACGGCCACCCAGAACACGGCGCGGAAATCATCGGCCCACAGCAGCATCAGCCCGACGGCCAGAAGCGGCCCCAGAAACGCGCCCACGGTATCGAGCGCCTGCCGCAGCCCGAAGGCCGCGCCGCGCAGCGCAGGCGGAGCAATGTCGGCGACCAGCGCATCGCGCGGCGCACCGCGGATACCCTTGCCGACACGGTCCAGCAGGCGTGCTGTCAATACAATGCCCGCCGTGGGCGCCATGGCGAACAACGGCTTGGACAGTGCGCCGAGCGCATAGCCGAAGACCGCCAAGCCCTTGCGCTTGCCGAGGTAGTCGCTCAGCGTGCCGGAGAATATCTTGACGATGAGCGCGGTCGATTCGCCCAAGCCCTCGATCAGTCCGACCGACAAGGCACTTGCCCCCAGCACCGACACCATGAACAGCGGCAGCAGGCTGTGGATCATCTCGGAGGCGATGTCCATCAGCAGGCTAACGCAGCCGAGCACCCAGATGCCGGCGGGAATCTGGCGCAGGCCGCCGGGCGGTTTGGCGTCGGTTGGGGAGGGCACCATGGTTGATTGCTTTTGTTTAGCGGCGAGCGTCAGGCGAACTGCGCAAAGAGGCCGTTGAGCTTGGCCCCGCTGGCGGCATCGTGCGCAAAGTTGAACGTGCCGGCGGTGCGCAGTTCTTCCGCCGCGCGCTGGAACGCACCCATGGCCACCCGTGCCAGCGTGGCGCCCACGCTGATGCGCTTGACGCCCAATTCGGCCAGTTCGGCCACGCTCAGGTTGCCGTCGGCAAAGCCCATCAGCACATTGAGTGGGCGATCGATCTCGCGCAGCACCGTGGCGATCTCGTCGCGCGTTTTCAGGCCCGGAGCGTAGAGCACGTCGGCGCCGGCGTCCTGGAAGGCTTGCAGGCGGCGGATCGTGTCGGCAAGGTCGTTGCGGCCGTGCAGGAAGTTTTCGGCGCGCGCAGTGAGCGTGAACGGAAACGGCAGCGAGCGCGCAGCCTCCACCGCAGCGCGCACGCGTTCCACCGATGCCTCTAGCGAATAGATCGGCGCATCTGCGCGGCCCGTGGCGTCCTCAATCGAGCCGCCGACGATGCCGGTGGCGCCTGCCAGGCGGATCGTCTCTGCTACCGTTTCCGGCTCATCGGCAAAACCGTTTTCCAGATCGGCAGCCATGGGCACATCCGTGGCGGCAGCCAGGTCGGCCACATGCGCGAGGATGGTGTCGCGGCCGACGCCATAGTCCGGCTGCCCGCGCGAGAACGCGAAGCCCGCGCTGGTGCTGGTCAATGCTTCGAAGCCGAGCGACGCCAGCAGCCGGGCCGAGCCCCGGTCCCACGGGTTGGGGATCACGAAGGTGCCGCTGCGCTCGTGCAGCGCGCGGAAGGCGTGAGCTTTTTCGATCTGGGTTGCCATGGTCTATCCGGTGTGAAGTGGATGGGGGCTGGACTGCAACGCTGCGGCACAGGCGAGCGCATCGTCCAGGCGGTCATTGCGCCAGAACATCGCGTCGCCAACAAAGAACGTGGGAGCGCCAAAGATGCCACGAATCTGCGCGGTGTGCGGTTGTTCGCGCAGGCAGGGCTTGCAGGCGTCGGACCACGCCTGCGTCAGGATGGCGTCGGCAGGCAAGCCGAGCGCCGTCAGTTCTTTGGCCGCGGCCTCGGGCGTGTAAATGTCGCGGTCCTGGGCGAAGTTGCGCGGCGTGTCACGCAAGTTCGGATGCGCCAGACGCATGTGTAGCCTGGGTGGCTGCCTCCGAGCAAATCCAGGCGGCCACATCGCGCACATCGCGGCGCGGGTTCGGCTCGGACTGGATCAGCCAGTACGCATGCGTGTTGCGCACCCCAGGCGCGATAGTCGGTATGGTGACCAGACGGCCGTCGGCCAGCAGCGGGGCGATCAGTTCCAGGCGCCCGAGGGCGATGCCCTGACCGGCCACCGTCGCATGGATGATCTGGTCGTGCTGGTTGAAGCGCAGCACGGTGCGCGGTTTGGCGTGACTCCAGCCGGCGGCGGCCAGCCAGTCGGTCCACTGGAGCCACGGGCGGCGCAGGTCTCGGTCGTCAAAATCGAGCAGCGTCAGGCCGGCAAGCGCCTCGGCGGAATCCAGCGAGCGCAGCCCTAGAGACGGATGCGCGACCGGCGCAACGGTCTCCCCAAACAGCCGGATTGCGCCGGGCGGTGCATCGCCCGGTGGGCAATACCGGATGGCAAGCTCGATGCCTTCGTTCTTCAGGTCGACGAGGCGGTTGTTGGTGGCCACGCGCACGTCGATGTCGGGGTACTGCTGTTGGAAGCGCGCCAAGCGCGGCAGCAGCCACAAGCCTGTGACGCCGATGCTGGCCGTGATCGTGACCGGCCGGCGTTCGGCCGCCACGCGGAGGGCGCCAATGGCGTCCTGCAACTGCTGCACGGCGCTGTCGGCGCTGCGGAACAGGCGTTCACCCTCGGGCGTGAACGCGATCGAACGGTGCCCGCGCACCAGCAGCTTCACGCCCAACGCCTCTTCCAGCGCCGACACCTGCCGGCTCACGGCGGATTGCGTCAGGCACAGGTCATCGGCCGCGAGCGTGATGCTCATGCGCCGGCCTACCGCCACGAAACCGCGCAGCAAGTCCAGGGAGGCCAACCTAACCAGGGGAGTCCACATGCGTTTTCCTCATGCAAGGCGTTCTCAAAGGTCAGTTGAGAAGCAGGATATGGCGAAGTTTAATAAGCCATCAGGCGACATTCCAGCCAAATGCACATTGAGCACGCTTGCAAAGCGGGAATGTCAGTCACATCGGAGAAAAAGCGCTCATGACATCGAAATCTCTCACCCAATCGCCCTGGTTGCCGGTACTGGCCGGCGGGGCGGTGATCGGCCTTGCGCTGGGCATTCGCCACGTGCAAGGCCTCTTCCTCGTGCCGGTCACCATGGATCACGGCTGGACACGCGAAACCTTCGGCCTGGCGATCGCGTTGCAGAACCTCATCTGGGGCGCGGCGCAGCCATTTGCTGGCATGCTGGCTGACCGCTACGGGGCAGCCAAAGTGGTCGTTGCGGGCATCGTGGCGTATGCGCTCGGTTTGCTGCTGATGGCACATGCCGGCACGCCGCTGGGTTTCACGCTGTCGGCGGGCGGGTTGATCGGGTTGGGGCTGTCAGGCACGTCGTTCGGCGTCGTGTATGGCGCAATCAGCCGATTGACGCCCCCCGAGCGGCGCAGTTGGGCGCTGGGCGTGACCGGTGCGGTGGGCGGTGTCGGCCAGTTCGTGATGGTGCCGACGGCGCAGGGCTTGCTGAGCACGGTCGGCTGGGTGACGGCGCTGGTGGTCATGGCTGTGGTCATGGCGATGTTCGTGCCGCTGGCCACGCCGTTGCGCGAAAAAACATCGACTGCCGCCGCACAGGAAGCGCACCAAAGCATGGGTTCGGCCATTCGCGAGGCCTTTTCCCACCGCGGTTTCTGGCTGCTGAATCTCGGTTTCCTGACATGCGGCTTCCAGCTTGCCTTTATCGGTGCGCACATGCCGGCGTACCTGCTCGACAAAGGGCTCACCGGCCGACACGGCATGGTCGCACTGGCGCTGATTGCCGCCGCCAACATCATCGGCACGTATTACTGCGGCGCGTTGGGCGGGCTGTTCCGGCGCAAGTATCTGCTGTCGTTGCTGTACCTGATTCGCACGGCGGCGATTGCGCTGTTCATCCTGCTGCCGCTGTCGCCGGCAACCCTGTATGCGTTTGCCATCGTGATGGGCCTGCTATGGCTGGGCACGGTGCCGCTGACAAACGGGCTGCTGTCGCAGGTGTTCGGGGTGCGCTACATCGGCACGCTGTTCGGTTTCGTGTTCCTTGGCCACCAGATCGGCGCGTTCCTGGGCGTATGGTTGGGCGGCGTGGTGTACGACCACCTGCATTCCTACGACGCGATCTGGTTTGGTGCGATGGCGCTCGGCGTGGTGGCCGCGCTGCTGCACTGGCCGATCGACGATCGCCAACTCGCGCGCATGCCGGTGGCGCAACCGGCATGAACGCGCAGCTCAAACGATGGACGGCGTGGGCACTGGCGGCGGCCGGCGCCGCCTTCATTTTTGCCGCATGGCTCACGCCAGAGGGCGCATTTTCCTTTGTGACGCTGACGTCCTTCTGCGGGTAGGGCGGCGTAACAGCCCGATTTGTGAAACAATATCGGGTTAATCACTAGTGGGCACTGGTACGGTTTGCGCGGGAATAGCGTCGATTTTGCGGCGTTCTCCTGTGAATGCCACCGTTCAGACATGACTTACGCCGTTAAGGAAATTTTCTACACGCTGCAAGGCGAAGGTGCCAACACCGGCCGTGCAGCTGTCTTCTGCCGCTTTGCCGGCTGCAATCTCTGGAGTGGGCGCGAAGCCGATCGCGCCACTGCCGTCTGCCAATTCTGTGACACCGACTTCGTCGGCACGGACGGCACACAAGGCGGCAAATACACCACTGCCGATGCACTTGCCGATACCGTTGCCGCTGAATGGCCGGCCAACGCCGCGGGCGGCAAGCCGCTCGTCATCTGCACCGGCGGCGAGCCGCTGCTGCAACTCGACAAGCCTCTGATCGACGCGCTGCACGCACGCGGCTTCGAAATCGCCATCGAGACCAACGGCACCATCGCCGTGCCGGAAGGCATCGACTGGGTGTGCGTGAGCCCCAAGATGGGCTCGGAGCTCGTCGTCACGCGTGGCGACGAGCTGAAAGTGGTGATCCCCCAGGACGGGCAGGACCTCGACGCATACGAACGGCTGGATTTCCAGCATTTCTTCCTGCAGGCCATGGACGGCCCGCTTGCCCGGCAGAATACGGCGCTCGCCGTTGAGCTGTGCCAGCGCCGGCCGCGCTGGCGCCTGTCGCTGCAAACCCATAAGATGCTGGGCATCCGCTAAGGCGGGCCGCAGCACTTTGTCCCCGGTTTTCTGCCGGTTCCAGCCGTTTCGCGGCGCCTGCTGCCGCCACCTTGCTCCATGACCAAGACCGTTTCCATCACGCGCCGGCTCGAATTCGACGCCGGCCACCGCATCCCAGGCCATGTCGGCCAGTGCCGTAACCTGCACGGGCATCGCTACCAGCTCGAACTCACGCTCACCGGCGAAGTCCTGCACAACGACAAGGCTGCCGACGACGGCATGATCCTCGACTTCGGCGACGTCAAACAGCTCGCCAACAAGCATCTCGTCGACCTGTGGGACCACGCTTTCCTCGTCTATCGCGGCGATACCAAGCTGGTCGAATTCCTGAACGATATGGAAGGCGGTCACAAGACCGTCGTGCTGAATGACGTGCCCACCGTCGAGAACCTCGCGCAGGTCGCGTTCGACATCCTCGAGCCCGTGTTCCGCAACACGTTCGGGCACCATCTGCGCCTGTCCAAGCTCGTGCTGTACGAAACCCCGAATTGCTGGGCCGACGTGAAACTCGCGCGCCCGCACGAGCAGGATTGACGATCTTCCCCGCACGCATGACGACGTCCCACGTTCTCGCGCCGCCTGCCGACATGTCCGCCCACGAGCGTGACGGCTACTGGATGCAGCAGGCCCTCGTGCAGGCCAAGTTCGCGTGGGGGCAGGGCGAAGTACCGGTGGGTGCTGTGGTCGTGCGCGGCAATGAGATCGTTGGGGTCGGTTACAACGCCCCGATCGGCACGCATGACCCCTCTGCGCATGCCGAGATGCGCGCCCTGCGCCAAGCCGCTGAACATCTCGGCAACTACCGCCTGCCCGACTGCGAAGTCTTCGTGACGCTGGAGCCCTGCGTGATGTGCGCCGGCGCCATGCTGCATGCTCGCGTGGCGCGCGTCGTGTATGGCGCGCCGGACCCCAAGACGGGCGCCGCCGGCAGCATCCTCGACCTGTTTGCAGAAACGCGGCTGAACCACCAGACCGCCATCACCGGCAGCGTGCTCGCGCAGGAATGCGGCGATATGCTGCGCGCCTTCTTCGCCGAGCGCCGAGCCAGTCAACGTGCGGCGCGCCTGGCTCCCACCGAACCTGACGAATCCGCCACATGACCACTGTCCGCCTGATTGCGCCTTCCGGTTATCCGAACGATGCGGCCGTCGCCGAGCGCGGTGTGGCGGCGCTGGAAGCGCAGGGCTGCACGGTCGTCAACCGTGAGTGCCTGAGCCGGCAGCATCAGCGTTTTGCCGGTGGTGAACTCGCACGGTTGGCTGACCTGAACCAGATCGGCGCGGGCAGCGGTCAGGAAATCGCCATGGCGATCCGCGGCGGTTACGGACTCACGCGCCTGCTGGACCATATCGACTTCATCGACATCGGTCGTCGCGCGCAGGCCACTGACGCCATCATCGTTGGCCACAGCGATTTCACCGTGTTCTCATTGGCGTACCTGGCGGCCACGGGCGGCGTGACGTTTGCCGGCCCGCACCTGTGTTCGGACTTCGGACTGGAGCAGGTCGACCCGTTCATGGTCGAGCACTTCTGGGGCATTTTGCGCAGCCCCACCTATGCGTTGCGCGTGGATGTGCCGCAACCCAGTGGCTGCGCGCGGCCCGGGCGCATTGCCGGTACGCTCTGGGGCGGCAATTTGGCCATGCTGTGCAGCCTGATCGGCACGCCGTATCTGCCAGAGATTCGCGACGGCATATTGTTTGTTGAGGACATCAATGAGCATCCGTACCGCGTGGAACGCATGCTGCTGCAATTGCAGCAGGCCGGCGTGCTCGATGCCCAGCAGGCGCTGGTACTGGGCGATTTTTCTGGCTATCGCACCACGCCGTACGACGCCGGCTACGATTTCGACGCCATGCGCGATTACTTGGCCGAACGCCTGTCGATTCCGGTCATCACAGGCTTGCCATTCGGCCATTGCCCGACGAAGGCGACGCTGCCGATTGGCGCACAGGCCGAGCTGGATGTCGACGCCACGGGCTTTACGCTGCACTTGTCGGGGTATCCGACACTGAAGGCATAGCCCCCGGCCATCCCGGTCACGTCCGGGTGGTAAAATATCCGGTTCTCCAAATGGCGAACGGCCAAGTGCTTGCCGCGCCAGATCATCGCTTTCCAAATCAAGGTTTCCACGTGCTTTCCACCGCCAACATCACCATGCAGTTCGGGCCCAAGCCCTTGTTCGAGAACATCTCGGTCAAGTTTGGCGAGGGCAATCGCTATGGCCTGATCGGCGCCAACGGCTGCGGCAAGTCGACCTTCATGAAGATCCTGGGCGGCGATCTGGAGCCAAGCGCGGGCAACGTGATCCTGGAACCGGGCGTGCGCCTGGGCAAGCTGCGCCAGGACCAGTTCGCCTATGAAGACATGCGCGTGCTGGACGTGGTGATGATGGGCCACACCGAAATGTGGGCCGCCGCGCAGGAGCGCGATGCCATCTACGCGAACCCGGAAGCGACCGACGACGACTACATGAAGGCCGCCGACCTGGAGGCCAAGTACGCCGAATACGACGGCTACACCGCCGAATCGCGTGCGGGTGAACTGCTGATGGGCGTGGGCATTCCGACCGACCAGCACAACGGCACGATGAGCAACGTCGCGCCCGGCTGGAAGCTGCGCGTGCTGCTGGCGCAGGCGCTGTTCTCGAACCCGGACGTGCTGCTGCTGGACGAGCCGACCAACAACCTCGACATCAACACGATCCGCTGGCTGGAATCGGTGCTCAACGAGCGCAATTCCACCATGATCATCATTTCCCACGATCGCCACTTCCTGAACTCGGTCTGCACGCACATGGCCGACATGGACTACGGCACGCTCAAGGTCTACCCGGGCAATTACGACGACTACATGGAAGCCTCCATGCAGGCGCGTGAACGCCTGCAGGCTGCCAACGCGCGGGCCAAGGAACGCATCTCCGACCTGCAGGACTTCGTGCGCCGCTTCTCGGCCAACAAGTCCAAGGCCCGCCAGGCCACGTCGCGCCTGAAGATGATCGACAAGATCAAGGTGGAAGACATCAAACCGTCGTCGCGCCAGAACCCCTTCGTCCGTTTCGAGATGGAGAAGAAGCTGCACAACCTGGCGGTGGAAACCGACAACGCACGCAAGACGTACGACCGCAAGATTTTCGATGGCCTGACCATGGCCGTGCGCGCGGGCGAGCGGATTGCCATCATCGGTGAGAACGGCGCGGGCAAGACCACGTTGCTGCGCTGCCTGCTGAACGGCGCTGTGAAGACCGGCGTACAGCGCGGCATCGAGGTCGACGGCGGCGCCGTCAAGTGGGCCGAGAACGCCAATGTCGGCTACATGCCGCAGGACACCTACGAAGAATTCCCCGAAGACCGCGACCTGATGGACTGGATGAGCCAGTGGACGCAGGCCGGCGACGACGACCAATCGCTGCGTGGCACGATGGGCCGCTTGCTGTTCTCGGCCGACGACATCAAGAAGAGCGTGAAGGTGCTTTCCGGTGGCGAGAAGGGCCGCATGATCTGGGGCAAGCTGATGCTGGGCCGTCACAACGTTCTGGCACTGGACGAGCCGACCAACCACATGGACATGGAGTCCATTGAGTCGCTGCAGATCGCGCTGGACAAGTACGAAGGCACGCTGATCTTCGTGTCGCATGACCGCGAGCTGATTAGCGCCCTGGCCACGCGCGTGATCGAAGTGCGCCCGAACGGCACGCTCACCGACTACCTCGGCACCTACGACGAATACCTGCAGAGCCAGGGCGTCGAAGTCTGAGCGCCGATCTTCAGCCGTAACCAAGGGGCCGCCGATGTGCGGCCTCTTTTTTTGCGGCGGGCTTTGCAAGGCGAACGCGCGTTGTCCGATCCTGATCTGGCCTGCACGTGCCGCTCACCAAGGCTGCGTTGACAGTACCTCCTCCCGATTCCAGAATGCCTTGGCCGAACGCCACACCTGCATCCCTGCCGCTGCGTTCAGCGCCAGCAAAGAACAATCAAAACATATGAGGAGACTCACGTTGAAAAACGTACTGAGGTTACTGTCGACAGCCGCACTTGTGCTGATGACGTCTGCCCACGCAGCAGAGCGCCTGCCAACCATTCCGCCGGACAAATACGACGCCGAACAGGCCAAGGCAGCGCAAGACTTTCAGGCTGCGCGCAAGGTGCCTGTATTCGGGCCTTTCGAGCCACTGATGCATAGCCCGGAGGTGATGAGCCAGACCCGGGCAATGGGCGACTATCTGCGATATCACTCCGCCATTGGCAACACGTTGAGCGAAATGGTTATCCTCGTCACTGCGCGGGAGTGGAGCCAGGATTACGAGTGGTACGTGCACCATCCGATCGCCCTGAAGGCCGGCATCAAACCGAGTATTGCCGATGCGATCGCCGATGGCCGCCGCCCCACTGGCATGAGTGAGGACGAGGAGATCGTCTATGACTTCACGACCGAACTGATCCGCAACAAGCGCGTGGCCGACGGGACCTATGCCCGGGCGGAAAAGCGGTTCGGCAACAAGGGCATCGTAGACATGACCGGTATCTGCGGTTACTACACGCTGCTCGCCATGGAAATGAACGTGGCGCAGTATCCGGTGCCGAAAAATGCCGCCAAGCTCGCGCGTTTCCCGGAGCCCTGACCGACGTGCCGCCGAGCGAGGACTACGCACAGCTTTGATGCCGCGTATGGTGAGCATCGATTCTTTGCTGTAACTACGGGCCGCCCATGTGCGGCCCTTTGCTTTTGGTGTTCACCGCAAGCGGCAGACGCGCCACCAAAGTCGGCCATTTATGAAAAAACCGACTGGATTCCATGATTTTTTATCGCCATCGGAATTCATTGCCGTCGCTACACTGGGCTGCATATCACAGTGAACAGGCCGAGACCTGCGGACGAGGCGTCACACATCACACCAAGAAGCGCCAAACGCAGGCCCGGCGAAGTACCCAGGAGACGAAATGACCTCTGATATCGGCGGCCGCATTCGGTTGCAATCCCTGTTGGACAAAGTGGTGTCTGCGGACGAAGCCGCAGCCGTGATCCGCGATGGCATGACGGTCGGCATGAGCGGTTTCACCCGTGCCGGCGACTGCAAAGCCGTGCCGTTTGCCCTGGCCCGGCGTGCTGCGCACGAGCCGCTGCGTATTACCTTGATGACCGGTGCCTCGCTGGGCAACGACATCGACAAGGTGCTGGCCGAAGCCGATGTGATTGCCCGCCGCCTGCCGTTCCAGGCCGATGCCACGCTACGGCGCAAGATCAACGCAGGCGAGGTCATGTTCATTGACCAGCACCTGTCGGAAACCGTCGAGCAGTTGCGTTCACGACAGATTGCACCGCTGGATGTGGCGGTTGTCGAAGCCACAGCCATCACCGAGAACGGCGGCATCGTGCCGACCACGTCGGTGGGCAATTCCGCAAGTTTTGCGGTGCTGGCGAAACAGGTGATCGTCGAGATCAACCTGAACATGCCCGCCAATCTGGAAGGACTGCACGACATCTTCTTCCCGGTGCAGCGGCCCCATCGTCAGCCGATTCCGCTCATTGCACCGGAGCAACGCATCGGCCTGCCGTATATCCCGATCGATCCGCGCAAGATCGCGGCCATCGTCATCACGGGGCAGGATGACAGCCCGTCCAACGTGTTGCCGCCCGATGCCGAGACCAACGCCATCGCCGGGCACCTGAACGCATTCCTGGCGCGCGAGGTGCGCACGGGCCGTCTCTCGCCCACGCTGCAGCCGCTGCAGGCGGGTATCGGAACCATCTCCAACGCCGTCCTGCATGGCTTCATCGACTCGCCGTTCCATGACCTCAAGATGTATTCGGAGGTCTTGCAGGACAGCTCCATCGAGCTGCTCGACTCGGGCAAGCTGGCGTTTGCCTCGGCTTCGTCGATCACGCTGTCGCGCCCGGTCTACAAGCGGTTCCTGACGGAACTTGAGCGCTACAAGACGCGCGTGGTTCTGCGGCCGCAGGAGATCAGCAACCACCCGGAAGTGATCCGCCGGCTGGGTCTGATCACCATCAATACCGCGCTGGAATGCGATATCTACGGTAACGTCAATTCGACGCACGTGGGCGGCACGCACATGATGAACGGCATCGGAGGCTCGGGCGACTTTGCGCGCAACGCGCATCTGTCGGTTTTCGTGACCAAGTCGTTGGCCAAGGACGGCGATATTTCGAGCATCGTTCCGATGGTCTCGCATGTGGATCACACCGAGCACGACGTCGACATCATCGTCACCGAACATGGGTTGGCCGATCTGCGAGGGCTGGCGCCGCGCGAGCGTGCTGTCCAGATCATCGGCAACTGTGCTGATCCTCGCTACCGCGAGCTGCTGCGCGACTACGTTGTGCGCGCGCAGCGGCGCGGCGGGCATACCCCGCATCTGCTGGAAGAGGCGCTGGCCTGGCATGTGCGCTTTCGCGATCAGGGTTCGATGGCCCCGGCAGGTTCTACGGATGAGAACCTGCTTCCGGAACCCGTTCTCAGCGCTTGAGGCGTGGGCGCCGCTACTCAGGCGCCCAGCACTTCCTCGCACGTCGCGAGCCACGCACGGGCGGCGTGGGAAAGATAGCGGCCCGGCGACCACAGGTGCGCAAGCGCCCAATCCATGTCGGGAGCGGTCAGGCGTGCCACGGCCAGCTTGTCGCGGTTCGCAAGATTGGCCACCAGCGGCTGTGGCAAGAAAGTCGTGCCCAGTCCCGCAGCCGCCATCGAGGCGAGGAATTCCCAGTGCCCGCTCTGCGCAGCAATGTGCGGCTCGATGCGGGCTTCAAGAAAGGCCTGCCGCAGCTTGCGCGTGAGCGAGAAATCTTCAGCCAGCAACAGCAGCGGTTCGTCTCGCAGTGCCGGGAGGCTGACGGTCTTGCCCTTGGCCCATTTCGCTTTGCGCGGTCCCACCACCCAGATCGGATACTTTGCAAACTGCCGCGTAGCGAGTTCGAGGCCGCTGTCGCCGGGCAGAACCGTGGCGCCGACCTCCAGTTCTCCGTTGGCTACCTGCTGTTCCACCGTCTTGCCGCCGTACTCGGCCAGGTTCAGCGCCAGATTGGGATAACGCTGCCGAAATGCGCTTACGACGGGCGAGAAGAACAGGTTCACCATCGGAGGGATGCCGACCGTGAGTTCGCCCCGTCCAAGCGAAGACAGGTCAGCCACTTCAAGCGTCAGCCTGTGCACCACACCGAGCGTTTCCTGGCCGCGCGCGTACACGACACGGCCCACGTCGGTGAGCCGCACCTGCCTGCCTTCACGGATCAGCAGCGGCTGCCCAACCTCGTTTTCCAACTGACGCACCATCTTGCTGATGGTGGACTGTGTCACCGAGAGCGAACTCGCCGCCTGCGTGAAGCTCTGCAGCCGCGCGGTTTCGACGAAGTAACGAAGGGCTCGGATATCGATGGGCATGGGCGGTCCTCTGCCATGAAGCACGCGAATGGGATTCGCCATGGTAATGAAGTTTTCCCATTCCGCGACGCGGTGATCTCAAAATCTGATGGACGCTCGCATTCAACGGCGCTCGACAAAAAAGGCGGCTCACGCGACCGCCTTTCATGCAAGCCAGGATGCGTTGCTGTCAGCCTGTTGCCTCGTCGATCAGCAGATCGAGCTGGGCGATCACGTTGCTGGTCTCGGGCTCGCCGCGCGTTTTGCTGAGCGCGGTCTTGAGCGTGTCGCGCAGGGCGACGAGTTCGGCGATGTTGCCCGCTTTCTCCACTTTCATCTCAAGCAGATAGCCGCGCAGGCCGAGATACCGGCTGATGGTTTCGGTATAGAAGCGGTAAAGGCGTTGATAGCCTTCGGCGGCCGGCTCTTTTGAAGTGGCTGCAGATGCGGGGGACGCCGCCTCTGCAGTTGCCGCAGATGCGGTGGCCGGTGCCGCCTTCACGGTCGTGGCTCCGGGCGCGTGCGTACGGATATACCCGGCGTTCTCGAGCTCGTCGAACACGGCTTGCGTCATGCCCAGAGGTTGCAGCTGGACGAGGATGTCGTCGCAGGTTTTTTCGCCGTTGATCATCAGAAGGACCGCGCGGTGACGCTGGTCAAGGTGATTCGCACGTGTGCGGATCTCGTCCTGACCTTTTTCGGTCTTCTGGTAGATGGTGGTGGTCATGCTGTCTCCCTCGGCCGGCGCGTCTGCAGCGCGCGCTCTGCTGGCTCTACAATAGACCGATCATAACCGCCCGGGGGTGACGTGGGCCTCAGTCGCAACCCGGATAGCACAACGCGCAAATCGCGCATCCACCAGAGCGAGACGACCAACGATGCAGCAACGCGACAAGCTTTTCATCAATGGCAAGTGGGTGGCGCCGCAGGGCAAGGGCGTCATTGAAGTGATTCATTCGGCCACTGAAGCCGTGATGGGAACCATTCCCGAAGGCAGCGCGGCCGATGCGGAAGCCGCCGTGGCAGCGGCGCGCGCCGCATTTGATGACTGGGCTGCCACGCCCGTGGCCAAGCGCGCTGAATACATCCAGAAGATTGCCGACGGCCTGCAGGCCCGCAGCGAAGAGCTGGCGCAGTTGATTGCCGGCGAAGTCGGCATGCCTATCAAGCTGGCGCGCGCCATCCAGGTGGGCGGCCCAGTCTATAACTGGGGCAATTTCGCCAAGCTGCTCAGCACGTTTGAATTTGAAGAGCACGTTGGCAATTCGCTGGTGGTGCGCGAGCCGGTGGGTGTGGTGGGCGCCATCACGCCGTGGAACTACCCACTCAATCAGATCACGCTGAAGGTCGCACCCGCGCTGGCGGCCGGTTGCACGGTGGTGCTCAAGCCGTCGGAAGTGGCGCCGCTCAACGCCTTCGTGCTGGCGGAAGTCATTGAAGAAGCCGGTCTGCCGCCGGGCGTGTTCAACCTTGTCACGGGTTATGGCCCGGTGGTGGGCGAGGTGCTCGCAAGTGATCCGGATGTCGACATGGTGTCGTTCACGGGCTCGACGCGTGCAGGTAAGCGCGTGGCCGAACTGGCATCGCAGTCGGTCAAGCGCGTGGCGCTGGAGCTGGGCGGCAAGTCGGCCTCGGTGATCCTGGATGATGCGGACCTGGCATCGGCGGTCAAGGGCACGTTGTCGGCGTGTTTCCTGAACTCTGGGCAAACGTGCTCGGCGCACACACGCATGCTGGTGCCGCGCGCGAAGTATGACGAGGTAAAGGCGCTGGCCGCGCAGTTTGCCGCCGCGTACGTGCCGGGCGATCCGGCGCACGAAAACACGCGCCTCGGGCCGCTCATTTCTGCCGTGCAGCGCGACCGCGTGCTGGGCTACATCCGCAAGGGCTTGGAAGAGGGCGCAGAACTCATTACCGGCGGAGCGGAGACGCCGGAAGGCCTGTCCACCGGTTTCTTTGTCAAGCCGACGGTGCTCGGCAACGTCAAGACGACTGACACCGTGGCGCGCGAAGAAATCTTCGGCCCCGTGCTGACCGTGATCTGCTACGACGACGAGGAAGAGGCCGTCCGCATTGCCAACGACAGCATCTACGGCCTGGGCGGCGGCGTGTGGTCGGGCGACGAGGCGCGGGCGATTCGTGTGGCGCGGCGCATCCGCACGGGGCAGGTCAATATCAACGGCGGGCCGTTCAACATGCAGGCGCCGTTTGGCGGCTACAAGCAGTCCGGCCACGGGCGCGAGAACGGCAAGTACGGCCTGGAGGAGTTCCTGGAGTACAAGGCGATGCAGCTCAATCCTGCGAAGACGGCCTGATCGGCTGGGCGTGCCGCACCAATGGAAAACCCGGCTTCGGCCGGGTTTTTTGCGTTTGATGCGTTGCGCCTACTTGCGGCTGCCATCTGGGTTGTAGCCCTGGGCGGTGCCTTCGGCAAGGATGCGCGTCCAGACCGTGTTGCGTTCTTCGTCCGTCATGAACACCCAGTTGCTGACCTCAAGCTGCGTGCGCCCGCAGCCTTGGCAGACCTCGTCGAAGAGCGTTGAGCAGATGCCGATGCAGGGACTGTCTGGGCGGCCCAGCAGGGTGCTGTCGGAAGCACTGGTTGCGTCGTCTGGCATAGGGCTGAATGCGGTCGATTCGGTCATGGCTGCTATTTTACCGGCTTCGGCCGCTCGTCAGCCGCGCGTCGAGCTGGCTCGCCCGTGCGCTGGCTGACGTGATCGGCCGCGGCAGATAGCGCCAGTGCTGAATTCACGAGCGCGATATGCGAAAACGCTTGCGGGAAGTTGCCAACCAGCCGTTTCACGCGCGGGTCGTATTCTTCGGCCAGCAGGCCGACGTCGTTGCGCAGTGCCAGCAGCTTGGTGAAGAGCGCGCGAGCTTCGTCCTGGCGGCCTTGCAGGACGAGGTTGTCGACATACCAAAAGCTGCAGGCGAGAAATACGCCTTCGCCCTGGGGCAGGCCATCGGTCACGGCTTCGGTGCGGTAGCGGCGCACGAGGCCATCTACGAGCAGGTCTTCTTCGATGGCCTTGACCGTGCCCTGGATGCGCGGGTCAGACGCCGGCAGAAAGCCGACGAGCGGCAGCATCAGAAGCGCGGCATCCAGCTCATCGCCACCGTAGCTCTGCACGAAGCAGCCGCGCGTGGCGTTGTAGCCGTGGGCACAGACTTCCGCGTGGATGCGATCGCGCACGGCGCGCCAGCGCTCCACAGGGCCATCCACGTTGAATTGCTCGATGGTTTTGACGGCGCGGTCGAATGCGACCCATGCCATGACCTTGGAATGCGTGAAATGGCGCGAGGGGCCACGGACCTCCCAGATGCCTTCGTCGGGCGTCTGCCAGATGTTTTCCAGATGCGTCATCAGCGCGACCTGCAAGCGCCACGAGGCTTCGTCGCCATCCAGGCCGCCTTTGCGGGCGATGAAGAGGGCGTCCATCAGTTCGCCGTAGACGTCGAGCTGGAGTTGCATCGCGGCCGCGTTGCCCACGCGCACGGGTTGCGCGCCTTCGTAGCCGGGGAGCCAGGGAACCGTCCACTCGCCCAGGCGCCGTTCGCCGGCAATGCCATACATGATCTGCACCTGTGCCGGGCTGCCGGCGATTGCGCGTTCGAGCCATTGTCGCCAGGAGCGTGCCTCGTTGTAGTAGCCCGCGTTCATGAGCGCGAGCAGCGTAAGGGTGGCGTCACGCAGCCAGCAGTAGCGGTAGTCCCAGTTGCGCACGCCGCCGAGCTGTTCAGGCAGCGACGTTGTGGGGGCGGCCACGACGCCGCCGGTGCGGTGATACGTCAGTGCCTTGAGCGTAATGAGCGAGCGTTCGACGGCTTCTGTCCATTGGCCTGCACCGTGGCAGCGGCCAGACCACGCACGCCAGCGCGCCTCGATGTCGACCTGGGCTTCAAGCGCATCAATCGATGCCGGTAATGGCAGATGCGAGGGCGAATGCGTGAGCACAAATGGCACCGCTTCACCTTCGCGCACGGTGAAATCCGCCACGGTGGAGAGGTTCTCGCCACGGATCGGGGCAGGGGTGCGCAGCGTCGTCATGTTGGGCCCGGCCACGGCCCGGAGCACGCAATCGGACATGTCGCACGGGCCGTCAGCCGGCGCCCCCGTGACTTCGGACACGCGGCTGACCCACGGTATCGACGTGCCGTAGTCGAACCGCAGCGTGAGGTCCATGCGCACGTCGACGGTGCCGGAGAGCCCCCGCACGATACGGATGAGGTCCGAGGTGTCGTCCCGGGCGCCGGCGGGGCCCGGCAGGCGGGCGGTCATCAGGTCGGTCACGCTGGCTGAACCGGTGTCGGTCTCGAATACGGTTTCCAGCACGAGCGTGCCAGGCAGGTAGCGCCGGCGCGTGGCACGAGCCTCGCCTTGTGGCGCGATGCGCCATCGGCCGTGGTCCGGCGTGCCGAGCAGCGCGGCAAAACAAGCGCCTGAATCGAACCGCGGCCAGCACAGCCAATCGATGGACCCGTCGCGCGAAACCAGTGCCGCGGTTTCGCAATCGCCAATCAACGCGTAATCTTCGATTCTCGAGGGCATTGCACTCCACTCCAAGCACTTCAACGAGGCCGTGACCATGCATGACAGCACCCGCATCCTGCTTGAATACAACGCCGGGCGTGATCCGGAAAGACTCACCCGCAAGCTGGATGCCATCGCCGCCGACCCGTTTTCATTCTTTCGCGGCACCAACAACCTGTATGCCGCGTCGCTGGCCGATGCTGCGCTGCTGCACGACGCGCCCCGCACGCTCGTCTGCGGTGACCTGCACCTTGAAAACTTCGGCAGCTTCAAGGGCGACAACGGCCTCGTCTACTTCGACATGAACGACTTTGACGAAGCGCTGGCGGCACCGTTCACGGTCGATCTGGTGCGGGTGCTGTCCAGCCTGCAGGTGGCGTCCTTCAGCTGGAAACTGGCCGATGAAGACGCTCACAACCTGTGCCGGCGCTTTCTCGACACCTATGCGGCCGCGCTGGTTGACGGTAAGCCGCGCTGGGTCGAGCGGGCGACCGCCACGGGCATCGTGCGCGATCTGCTGCGTGCCTTGCGCAAGCGCAACCGTGCGGCCTACCTGGCGCAGCGCACCGTGCGCAGCGGCAACCGCATCTCGCTGCGCATTGACGGGCGCCGCACATTGCGTGCCAGCAAGGACGAGGCCCGCCGCGCACGGCGCATCCTCCAGGCGTATGGCCAGCAGGGCAACGGTCAGCGTTTCATCGCCATCGACGTCGCCCGGCGGATTGCCGGTACAGGCAGTCTGGGGCTTGAGCGCTATTCCATGCTCGCCCGCCCGGAAAACGACCCCACCACGCTGCGCCTGATCGACATCAAGCTCTCCATCCCAAGTGTCTGGGACGATGTGCTGGGCAGCGCCTGCAGCGTAGCCCCTTGGCGTAGCGAGGCCGGGCGCGTTGTCGATATCCAGCGCATTTCGCAGGCCATTTCGCCAGCACTGCTGCGCGGCGTCGTCTACGGCGCCAAGGGTGAGAAACCGAAGTCGTACGTCGTCAAAAGCCTGCAACCGACCGCCGATCGCGTCGCGCTAGGCTCGGGCAAGAACGTGGTCGCCAACCTGGACGATGCACTGCAGACCATGGCTCGCGTGGCAGCGTGGTGCCATCTGCGCGGCTGCGGCCGGCATGGAACGGATCTCGTGGAAAAGGTGCAGGACTACGCGTCCGGCACGGCCTGGCGCAAATCGGCGCTGAAGCTGGCGGCGCATGGCAAAGACGTGTCGCTCAAGCAATGGGCTGAGTTTGCTGAGGACTATCGTCAAGCGCGCGGTGGCAAGGCCGCTTAAGTGCGCGATGGCGCGCCATTGACGTCAGGCGCGCGATTCATATTTGAAGTCCCTCGGAGATCACAATGAAGAACCTCGACAATCCATCGCATGATCGCGAGGTGGGCGTCGCCGACGCGACGCAAGACACGACGCGCATCGACGACACCCGCATCGGCGCGGTGCGTCCGCTTATTTCCCCGGCGCTGCTGCTGGATGAGCTGCCGGTGCCGGCCGATACGCAGACGCTCGTCGAAGACACCCGACGGGCTATCGGCAACATCCTGCACGGCCGCGACGACCGGCTGCTGCTCATCGTCGGGCCGTGCTCGATCCACGATCACGACCAGGCGCTCGATTACGCGCGCCGCCTCAAGGCTGCGGCTGATGCACTGAAGGACGACCTGCTGATCGTGATGCGCGTCTACTTTGAGAAGCCGCGCACGACGGTCGGTTGGAAGGGGTACATCAACGACCCGCGCCTGGACGGCAGCTTCCGTATCAATGAAGGGCTGCGCGCTGCGCGGCAACTGCTGCTCGACGTCAACGCGCTCGGTCTGCCTGCCGCGACGGAATTTCTTGATCTGCTGAGCCCGCAATACATCGCGGACCTCATCGCGTGGGGCGCGATCGGCGCGCGCACGACGGAAAGCCAGAGCCATCGACAGCTCGCGTCGGGCCTGAGTTGCCCGATCGGTTTCAAGAACGGCACCGACGGCGGCGTGCAGGTTGCGTCGGACGCAATCATTGCGGCGCGCGCCAGCCATGCGTTCATGGGCATGACCAAGATGGGCATGGCCGCGATCTTCGAGACGCGCGGCAATGACGACGCGCACGTGATCCTGCGCGGCGGCAAGAGCGGGCCGAACTACGACAGCGCGCACATCGAGGCGACCTGCGCGGCGCTGCGCGCGGCAAAGTTGCGTGAACAGGTGATGGTCGACTGCTCGCACGCGAATTCAAACAAATCGCATGAACGGCAGATCGAGGTTGCGCAGGATCTCGCGCGGCAGTTGTCGCAGGGGGAGCACCGGATCGTCGGCGTGATGGTCGAAAGCCACCTCGAAGCGGGCCGCCAAGATCTGAAGCCGGGTGTGCCGCTCAAGTACGGCGTGTCGATCACCGACGCGTGCCTGAGCTGGACGCAAACTGAGCCAGTGCTCGACATACTCGCTGAGGCTGTGCGGCATCGGCGCGCGTATTCGTACGACGGGTGATGTGATGGCGGCAAGTTCAGGGTTGTCGCCTTGTACCTATTGCTGATGTAGCTCTGCGCCTCACTCGCCGTTTCCATGATGGCCAGCCGCCGCACATTCGCATGCGGTTCGGCCCAGTACTGTGTTTCGGCACCGAACCGGGTGATCGGCACGTCCTCCAACGGGCACTCGGCAATCACGAAACTGCCCAAGACGAGGCGGGCTGCAGCGATGTATTCGCCTCTCCGCCCTTAAGTTGATCGATTCCGCGGCCGATAGTGCTGAGGTAGCCGGCCGCCCGGCGCGATGGTCGCGCCCGCGTGAAGAGCCGCGCACACCACTCTCGCCGCGCCCATGTCCGCTCGCCTGACCATCCGCACCCGCCTGGTGCTTTCGGTTTCCATTCTGTTTCTGCTTGCCTTGCTGATTGGCGTGGCTGGCCTGCTCGGCCTGCGCGGCGCCAACCATGCGCACGAGGAAACCTTCACCAATCAGTTTCCGTCTGCGCTCGCGCTTGGCGAGTCTGATCTGAGCCTCACGCGCGCCCGCACGGCCCTCGACAAGGCCATGCTGTATCCGAACGACAAGGGCGCGATGAAGTTGCTCGATCGTACCGAAGAGCTGATCGCACGCTCGGATGAAGCGTGGAAAAAATACCTGACGCTGCCCCGCAGTGAAGAAGAGGATCGCCTGGCCAAGGAGGTCGCCACCACGCGTGAAGCCGCGGCGGGCAGCCTGCGCGACATCATCAAGGCGCTGCGCGCGGGCGACCGTGCGACGGCCGACGGCATCATGGAAAAGCGCGTGTCCAACGCTTTCCGCGATTCCAACGACAAAAGCCTCGCATTGAGCAAGAAGCAGCTCGGCTTCTCCAAGGCCAACTACGACGAATCCCAGGAGGCCTACGCGCGTTTTCGCGTGATCGTGACGGCGGCCATTCTCGTCGCCCTCGTGGTCGCGCTTTGGTGCGCATGGTCGTTGCTGCGTGCGATTGTGGAGCCGCTAAACGCTGCGCTGGCCCAGTTCGACCGCATTGCCGCCGGTGATCTCACGCAGCCCGTGCGCATCGACCGTCACGACGAAATGGGCCGTTTGCTCGAAGGCCTGGCTCGCATGCAGACCGCGCTGACCGATACCGTGCGCCGCGTACGCACGGGCTCCGAATCCATCGGCGCCGCCACCAAGCAGATTGCCGCGGGCAATGCAGACCTGTCGCAACGCACGGAAGAGCAGGCCAGCTCGCTGGAAGAAACTGCTTCGAGCATGGAAGAGATGACCTCCATCGTGCGCCAGAACGCCGACAACGCGCGCCAGGCCAGCCAACTGGCCGACAGCGCATCGGAAGTCGCGAGCCAGGGCGGAGCCGTGGTGACCGATGTGGTGGCGACCATGCGCGAGATCAGCGCGTCGTCGCGCACGGTGTCGGAAATCATCGGCGTGATTGACGGCATTGCGTTCCAGACCAACATCCTTGCACTCAACGCTGCCGTGGAAGCCGCTCGCGCCGGCGAACAAGGCCGTGGCTTTGCCGTGGTGGCCGGTGAGGTGCGCAACCTCGCGCAGCGCAGTGCCGCAGCCGCCAAGGAAATCAAGGAAATGATCGAGGCGTCGCTGTCCAAGGTCGAGACCGGCAGCGCACTGGCCGAGCGCGCGGGCAGCACGATGGAAGACATCGTGTCGTCCATCCGCCGCGTGACCGACATCATGGGCGAAATCGCCGCCGCCTCGAACGAGCAAAGCTCCGGCATCGAACAGGTCAACAAGGCCGTCACGTTGATGGACGAAGCCACGCAGCAGAACGCTGCGCTGGTCGAGCAGGCTGCAGCAGCGGCTGAATCGCTGGAGGAGCAGGCCCAGGCCTTGAACGCCGCCATCGCTGCGTTCCGCCTCGCCTGATGTTGGCCCCGTCGATGCACGGGGCACGCTAAAGACTTGCCTTGAGCGCCGTTTCGGTTGATATAACCGACTGGTCCATTCAAGGAGTCGCCTCATGCCGTTCATCATTGCCGCGCTCGCGCTGGTTGGTCTGCTGATTTATGGCGCAGTCCGGCTGTATGCGGGGGTTGCCGCAACTTACGGCGCGTTGGCGGGCAGCGCGGCGGTGCTGCTTGCCGTGGCGCTGCTGGCCGGCGCAGTCATCACCTTCATCCGGCGTTACCGTGCCGTTCATGGCGTGAACGTGAAAGGGCAGCGGATCGTGTCGCTCAGCGCAAGCTGGGGGCAGGTCGCGGTCGATGCCGAACAGAAACGCGGGACGCTGCAGTTGCACGGGCAAAGCGCGCGCTTTCTCTTCGCCGATATTGCCGGCGCCGATGCGGTTGAACGCGAAGGTGCCTGGACGCTGGCGCTGCGCCTGAAGCATCAGGCGCAGGCAGATTGGTCGATCCCGATGCGCAACCGCCACGAAGCGAGGCGCTGGGCGAAGATCTTTGCGCTAGCGGCGAGCCAGGAGCTTTGACCCGCGCGTTGACCCGCTTATTCCGTCGTGCTCGGGTTCCAGAAGGCCTGAGCAATGTGCGGCTGCGATTGCAGCGCGTTGACGATGCGATCCAGCTCGGCGGCATTCACCGCAGTCGACATCAGCATGGCTTCAATTTCTACGTGGTCGTCGCCAAAGGGTTCGACTGACAGATCGCTGATCGGGTAGCTGGCTTCTTCAAGCAGACGTTCCAGATCGGCAAGCGCTTCTTTCTGGCGCTCGCTCGTGGAGATGACGCACATCGTGTACGTGACTTCGCTGGCCTGATTGTCCAGCGGCGTGCGGTTGATGCGGTCCACCACGGGCCGCAGCAGGATGTTGGAGGCCAGCACGAACAGCGTAATCAGAATGGCTTGGCCAACAAGATCGGAGCCTGCCGCCGCACCCACAGCCGCCGAGCCCCACAGCGTGGCGGCGGTGTTCAGGCCGCGCACGTTCAGCCCTTCCTTCATGATCGTGCCGGCACCCAGAAAGCCGACGCCCGAAACCACATAAGCGATCACGCGGGTGGTGTCCGATGCGGTGCCGATCTGCGCGGCCATGTCGACGAATGCCGATGCCGCCACCGCCACCAGCGCGTTGGTGCGCAGCCCTGCAGTCCGCTGTCTGACCTGCCGCTCGAAGCCGATCAGCGACCCAAGCGCAAAGGCCGAGGCAAGGCTGATGAACGAATCCACCAGCGTGGCGACATTGAGATGGGCGATGGCTTGCAGCGTCATCGGCGGCTCCTTGTTGTGTAGACCGGAGTCTTGGTGAAGGGCGCCGATGGTTATAGCACGGCGCCATGACACGCCGTGCGAGCCCGGGAAGCCGGACGGCTACTTATAGTCCCACTGCATCTGCTCGGGGATCGGCACGGCGTCCGACGTTTCGAGGCAGCGGTCGAGGTAAGCGAGCAGGGAGCGCGGCTGAAAGCCGGTCTCCTGCACCAGCCGCGTGTTGTCGAACACGTAGCTCATGCTGGCGAACTTGGCATACAGGTGGATGCAGCGCGCGACCAGTCGCACGTTGCCGTCGCCCGTCAGGCTCAGGAATTTACGCGCCAAAGCTTTCTCGGCGATTTTTTCCTGATACACGTAGCCGGCCAGCGCCTGGGCATCTTCTTCCGGCGTATTGCAACGCTTGAAGCGCGGGTACAGCGTTTCGATGCGCTCGGAGTTCGCGTCGCCGGCACTGATGTGATACAGGTCGTGCGCAAGCGTGGGCTTGGTCGACAACTGCACGATGGCCTCGGCGCAGTCGTCCACGGGCAGGATGTCGACGCGGTCGGACAAGCGACAGCTGAATGTCTCCAGCAGCGCCACCATGCGCAGCATCCAGAAAATACTGCCCGAGGGCTCACACCCCAGCGTGCTATGACCCACCACGATGGACGGCCGCACCACCACCAATGGCAGTTCGGGCACGTCTTCGCGAAGCTTCAGCTCGGCCATGCCCTTGGAATACGTGTAAGGCACCGCGTGCTGCTCCAGCGGGGGGACATCCCAGCTTTCGCTGACATGGCGATCCGCCAACTGGCCGCACGACATGGCCGTGCCGATCTGCAGGAATCGCTTCAGGCGTTTGCCCTGCGCCGCCAGTCGGCCCAGCGCCAGCACGCCTTCCACGTTGGTTTCCCACAGCGACGGATGGTTCGAGAACGTTGCCAGCGCCGCGCAGTTGATGATGATTTCCGGATCGCCCAGCTTGGCGGCACCCGCGTCTCGCAGGTCGAACGGCACGATCTGCGATTCCGTAATGCCGTCCAGCGTGCCCTGTGCAAACTCGAAGCGGCGCAGGTTGCTACGCAGCCGCGCCAACCCTTCTGCGGGCGTGTCACCGCGCACGGCAAAGCGTGTGTCGGCCAGCAAACCTTTGGCTGCCAGATTGGCGGCAATGGCGCCGCCTACGAACCCGGTCGCACCGGTTAGCAAAATACTCATGCGAGAAAACTTGAATCCCTTGGGTGGCAAAACGGGCGACCAACCCGCTTGCAAACAACACTGCCGCTGCCGCACCGGCGAGGCGCGTATCGGCAGCACGCTCGAGGCAGGGAGGGGCAAGTCGTGCCAGATGAAGCCGCGCACACGAAACGGGGTTCGCGGGCCGCAAGATTCGCGTGACGCGATGCGGCCGAAACCTGCGCACAATCAGCGATTTATAAGAATGTAACCTTTCAGGTGCCTTTCAGCACCCCATTCCATCAGAGGGTTGACTCAAGTTTGCGGCACTGCGCAGCTCGACGTGGCATTGGCAGCAATCTCGCGCGCGGCCTTGGCGCCCTCGACTTGCAGGATGGTCGGCAGCGACACGCCGTTCTTGGCAGCCGTGACTTCGGCCAGGATCGAGATGGCGATTTCCGGCGGCGTACGGCTGCCGATGTAGATTCCGACCGGGCCATGCAGGCGCGCCAACTCGGCATCGCTCAGATCGAATTCCTTCAGCCGCTCCCGGCGGTTGGCGTTGTTGCGGCGGCTGCCGAGCGCACCGACGTAGAACGCGGGCGTCTTGAGCGCCTCCATAAGTGCGAGGTCATCGAGCTTGGGGTCGTGCGTGAGGGCGATGACGGCGCAGCGCTCGTCGAGCTTCATGGCCATCACCGTATCGTCGGGCATGGTGCGGACCATGGCCACGCCAGGGATTGACCACTCTTCGCTGTATTCCTCGCGCGGGTCGCAGACGGTGACCTGGTAGTCCAGACCCACGGCGATCTGGCACAGGTAGCGCGAGAGCTGTCCCGCGCCGATGACGAGCATCCGGTAGCGCGGCCCGTGAATCGTCACGAGGCGCACTTCGTCAAACTGCAGGCCATCGGTGACGGTAGCGTGCTGCAGCGTCGAGGCGCCGGTCGCCATGTCCAGCGTGCGCGCGACGAGCTGACCCGCTTCCACGGCACGCAGCAACGCTTCGATCCCGCTGGAGGCGTTCAGGGGCTCCAGCACGAGTTGCAGCGTGCCGCCGCAGGGCAGGCCAAAGCGGTGCGCTTCTTCAGCGCTGATGCCGTATTTGACGGCTTCGGGCTTGGTGTAATGCAGCCCTTCACGGCGCACGCGGTCGATGAGGTCGTCTTCAATGCAGCCGCCTGAAACCGAGCCGATGACCACGCCGTCATCGCGCAGCGCGAGCATTGCGCCTTCGGGCCGTGGCGACGAGCCCCACGTTTTGACCACCGTGACGAGCAGCACACGCCGCCCCTGTTCCAGCCAGCGCACGCTGGTTTTCAAGACTTCAAGATCGACGCTGTCCATGATGCGTTGGCTGCGCTTTCGCGCGCTTGATGGTTTTGTTGCGGGGATGCACCGATTATGCCCCGTGGTGCAAAAACAGGTAGGCGGCCGCCACGGCCACCAGCGCCACGATAATCCACGGCCAAGGGTTACGCGGCTGCAGCGCGGGGCTGACGTTGGGTGCGGCGCCCGGCGGTGCACCGTGGGCCTGGAGTTGGCCGGCCGCGAGGTCGGGAATTGCCTGCGTGGCCGGCATGCCGTCGACGGGCGGCGCGGCATGTCCGTCGGCGACAGCCGTATCTGCGGGGCCGAACTCTGCCGCAAAACGCTGGAAGAACTCGTCGGCCAGCTTGCGTGCGGCACCGTCGATGAGCCGCGAGCCGATTTGCGCAAGCTTGCCGCCCACCTGCGCGGTTGCCATGTAAGAAAGCCGCGTGACCGTGGGGCCTTCGGGTGTGAGTTGCACCTGCGCGCTGCCTTTGCCGAAGCCGGCTGCGCCGCCCTGGCCATCGAAATGCAGCGTGTAGCTGCGCGGCGGCGCCACGTCGGCCAGTTCCATGCGCCCCTTGAAGCGCGCCTTGACGGGCCCGACGGTGGCGGTCATGGCGACATCGTAGGCGGGGTTGGCGCTTCCCTCGGCGGCGGTGATGCTCTCGCAGCCGGGAATGCAACGTTGCAGCACGGCTGGGTCGTTCAGCGCGTCCCAGGCGGTCTGGAGGGGAACGGGCAGGAGATGGGTCTGGGTCAGTTCCATGGCGCGGTCGATGGGGCTGAGGTTGGGGGGCGGGGGGTGCGCGTGCGGCGAGCATGCGCCAATTCGTGCTCCAGCGCAGCCAGGCTGTCGAAATGGTGCGCTGGCACCATCACATCGACATGCGGCAGGATGGCCCGCACACCACGTGCCCGCGGCTCAAATCCGGCAAAGCGCAGCAGCGGGTTGAGCCAGACGATGCGATGGGCAAAGCGCGCCAGGCGCGCCATCTCGGTGTCGAGCAGGTCGATGTGCTCGTGGTCGAGTCCATCCGTCACGAGCAGGACAGTGGCACGGCCGGGCAGCGTGCGGCGCGCCCATTGGCGATTGAATTCCGCCAGCGCTGTGCCGATGCGCGTGCCGCCCGACCAGTCCGGCACAAGCTGCGCGATGGCTTGCACGGCGACATCCGGATCGCGCTCGCGCAACTGCCGCGAGACATTCGTCAGCCGCGTGCCGAACAGGAAAGCCTGGATGCGCTCGCGGGACTGCACCAGCGCATGGCAGTAATACAGCACGGCCCGGGAATAACGACTCATCGAGCCCGAGATATCGAGCAGCAGCACCAGCGGCGGTGTGCGATCGACGGGTTGGCGGTATTTCCACCCGGTCCATTCGCCGCCGGCGCGCACGGCCTGGCGGGCGGTCGCACGCAGGTCTGGATGGCGCCCGCGCGAAGCAGCTTTGAGCCGGCGCGTGCGCTCCTGCGCCAGATGGACGCGCCGGCGGCGGATCATGTGTTGCAGCGTGCGCCATTCCGCAGCGTTGAGCGTGTCGAAATCACGCGTGCGCAAGGCTTCGTTTGCAGAGAACGCCAGCGGCGCCACGATGTCATGGCGTTCGCCATCGGGCTTCGGTCCCGGCGGAAGGTTGGTCGACGGTTGCGCGCGCAGGGCATCGGCCAGGCGGTTGCTGCGCGCTGCGGGAATGCCGCCACGCACCTTGGGCAGCAGCAGGGCGCGCAGCTTGCCTTCCCAATCCGGATCGCGCCAGAACACGTTGAAGGCCGCATCGAACAGCGTGCGTTCGTCGGGGTGCGAAACGAGCAGGGCAGAGAGCGCGGCCTTTACGTCGTCGCGGCGGCCGATGTCGATATGGCTCAGGGCTTCGATGGCATCCACGGCGCGCGAGGGCGCCAGCGGCATGCCGGCGTTGCGCAGCAGCCGCACGAAATGCGTCACGTTGCGCGCCAGCATCGGGAACTGCGTTGGCAATGTCGCGTGCATGCCTTACTCCGGCAGCGCGGGCGCGGCCAGCAGTTGCTCGATGGTTTGCGTATCGACGTGCGCCAGGTCGTCCTGGTACTTGAGCAGCACGCCCAGCGTGTCCTGCACGGACTGCGGATCAAGCTCGGTCACGTTCAGCGCCGCCAAGGCGCGGCACCAGTCGATGGCTTCGGCAATGCCCGGCGCCTTGAACAGGTCGATACCGCGCAGGCGGTGCACGAAATCGACCGCACGCTGCTGCAGGCGGGCAGCGGTTTCGGGCGCGCGCTGCGCCACGATCTGCAGCTCTCGTGCCTTATCCGGATAGCCAATCCATTGATACAGGCAGCGCCGCTTGAGCGCGTCATGCACCTCGCGCGTGCGGTTGGACGTCATGATGACCAGCGGAATCACCTGCGCGCGTACCGTGCCGAACTCCGGAATCGACACCTGGAAGTCGGACAGCAGCTCCAGCAGAAAAGCCTCGAAGGGTTCATCTGCGCGGTCGATCTCGTCGATCAGGAGAACGCGCGGTGTGTCGGGATGGGCGGTGTCGGGCAGCAGCGCCTGCAGCAACGGCCGCTTGAGGAGGAATTCATCGCGGTAGAGCGTGTCGGCGCGTGGCTTCTCACCGGCGGCCTCGGCCAGGCGCAGCGCCATGATCTGGCGCGGGTAATCCCATTCATAGAGCGCGCTGGCGGTGTCGAGCCCTTCGTAACACTGCAGCCGCAGCAGCGACGTGCCGAGCAGCCCGGCCGCCGCCTTCGCCAGCTCGGTCTTGCCGACGCCGGGTTCGCCTTCCAGAAACAGCGGCCGCTGCATGCGCAATGCAAGAAACAAGGCCGTGGCCAGCTCACGGCTGGCGAAATAACCCTGGCCTTGCAGTTGCGCGATGCAGTTGTCGATGGAATCGACCGGCATGCCGTTCCTTGGCGATGTGCTCAGTGATGGTGCGCCAATGCCTGCTCAACCGCGCGCGCTGTCAATACCGGAATGAGGTGCGCCCGATATTCCGGCGAGGCATGCAGATCGCCCACCAGATCGTCGGCGGGCACCACCACCTTGCGCGCGGCTTCTGCTGTAAAGCTGGCCGCCAGCGCCTGCTCAAGCGGCGTGCAACGGAACACGCACGGCGCCGCACCCGTGACCGCCACACGCACGTTGCTGCCCTTGCGGCTGACGAACACGCCCACCAGCGCAAAGCGCGACGCCGGGTTGCGGAATTTCACGTAGGCCGCCTGGTCCGGCACCGGAAACTGCACCTCGGTGATGAGTTCGTCCGCAGCCAGCGCGGTCTCATACATGCCGAGGAAGAAATCGTCCGCCGCGATGTTGCGCCGCTCGGTGACCACGGTCGCGTTCAGGCCCAGCACCGCGGCCGGGTAGCACGCCGCCGGGTCGTTGTTGGCAAGCGACCCGCCGAGCGTGCCCATCGCGCGCACCTGGCGGTCTCCGATGCCGCCGGCCAGTTCCCCCAGCGCGGGCAGCATGCGGGCGATGTCCGCGTTGTCCGCCACATCGGCATGGCGTGTGGCTGCACCCACCGTAATCACACCGGGTTGTGTGCGAATGCCGGACATGCCCGGAATGCGCGTGACATCCACCAGCGTAGACGGCTGCGCCAGCCGCAGCTTCATCGCTGCCAGCAGGCTCTGCCCGCCGCCCAGGTATTTGGCGTCGGTGTGCGTCTTCAGCGCGGTGACGGCGGTCTGGGCGTCGGTGGCTTTCTGGTACTCGAAGTCGTACATGGTTCGCTCCTCTGCCTAGGCCTTGGCCGCTTGAATGGTTTGCCAGACACGATGCGGCGTTGCTGGCATCTGGATGTCCTTCACGCCCAGCGGCGCAAGCGCGTCGACGATGGCGTTGATCAGGGCCGGCGGCGATCCGATCGCGCCCGCCTCACCGCAGCCTTTGACGCCCAGCGGGTTGTGCGTGCACGGCGTGCCCTTTGCGGTCTCCACCGTAAAGCTGGGCAGGTCGTTGGCACGCGGCATGGCGTAGTCCATGTACGAGCCGGTCAGCAACTGGCCATTTTCGTCGTACACGCACGCTTCGAGCAGCGCCTGCCCGATGCCCTGGCCAAGCCCGCCGTGCACCTGGCCCTCGACGATCATCGGGTTGATGATGTTGCCGAAATCGTCCACCGCGACGAAGCGGTCGATGTGGACTTCGCCGGTATCCGGGTCGACTTCCACTTCGCAGATGTACGCGCCCGCCGGGTAGGTGAAGTTGGTCGGGTCGTAGAAGGCGTTTTCGTCCAGCCCCGGTTCGAGCTTGTCGAGCGGGTAGTTGTGCGGCACGTACGCCGTGAGCGCGACTTCGCCAAAGGTCTTGGTGCGATCGGTGCCGGCCACGCGGAAGACGCCATCCTTGAATTCGATGTCCTCCGCCGACGCCTCCAGCAGATGCGCGGCGATCTTCTTGGCTTTGGCTTCGATCTTGTCGAGTGCCTTCATGATGGCCGAGCCGCCCACGGCAATCGAACGCGAGCCGTACGTGCCCATGCCGAACGGGATGCGCCCGGTGTCGCCGTGCACGATCTCGATGTTGTCGATGGGCACGCCCAGGCGATCGGCCACCACTTGCGCGAACGTCGTCTCGTGGCCCTGGCCGTGGCTGTGCGAGCCGGTGAAGACCGTGACGGAGCCCGTCGGGTGCACGCGAATTTCGCCGGCTTCAAACAGGCCCGCCCGCGCGCCCAACGCCCCCGCAATGTTCGACGGCGCCAGGCCGCACGCCTCGATGTAGCAGGAGTAGCCCATGCCGCGCAGGCGACCTTTGGCGCGCGATGCATCGCGTCGGGCCGCAAAGCCTTTCACATCGGCGAGTTCGATGGCGCGGTCCAGGCACGGTTCGTAGTCGCCCGTGTCATAGGTCAGGCCAACCGGTGTGGCATAGGGGAAGGTGCGGATGAAGTTGCGGCGGCGCAGTTCAGCCGGGTCGACTTGCAGCTCGCGCGCGGCAGTTTCAACGAGGCGCTCGACCACATACGTCGCCTCGGGCCGGCCGGCACCACGATATGCATCGACGGGCGCGGTATTTGTGAATACCGCTTTCACCTCGGCATAGATGGCCGGCGTCTTGTACTGGCCCGCAAGCAACGTCGCATACAGGATGGTCGGCACGCTGCTGGCAAACGTCGACAGATACGCGCCCATGTTGGCCGTCGTATGCACGCGCATGGCGAGGAAATTACCCTGCGCATCGAGCGCCAGTTCCGCATGTGTAACGTGGTCGCGGCCATGCGCGTCGGTCAGGAAGGATTCTGACCGTTCGGCCGTCCACTTGATCGGCCGGCCCACCTTCTTCGATGCCCAAGTAAGCGCAACGTCTTCCGGGTACAGGAAGATCTTCGAGCCGAACCCGCCGCCCACATCCGGCGCAATCACGCGCACCTTGGCTTCGGTCAGACCCAGCACGAACGCCGACATCAGCAGGCGCTCCACGTGCGGGTTCTGGTTGGCGACGTAAAGCGTGTAGCTGTCGTCCTGGCGCGAATAGCTGGCATTGACGGCGCGCGGTTCGATCGCATTCGGAATCAGCCGGTTGTTGACGATGTCGAGCTGTGTCACGTGCGCGGCCTTGGCGAAGGCTGCGTCAGTCGAGGCCTTGTCGCCGTGGCCCCAGGTGTAGCAGGTGTTGTTGGGTACGTCGTCGTGGACGGCGGTGCCGGCGGTATCTGCGGTGGCGGTGTCGACCACGGCAGGCAGTTCGTCGTATTCCACGTCGATCATCTCGACGGCGTCCTTGGCGATCTTCACCGATTCAGCCACCACCAGCGCGACCTGATCACCCACGTGGCGCACTTTGCCTTGCGCGAGCACAGGGTGGGGCGGCTCCTTCATCGGCGAGCCGTCAATGCTGTGGATGAGCCAGCCGCACGGCAGGCCGTTCACCTTGTCGGCGGCCAGGTCCTCGCCTGTGAGCACGGCAAGCACGCCCGGATGGTTGCGTGCGGCATCCGCATTGATGTGCTTGATGCGCGCATGCGCATACGGCGAGCGCAGGAATACCGCGTACGACTGGTGGGCCTGGACGACATCGTCCGTGTACTGTCCGGCGCCCGTCAGGAAGCGGAAATCTTCCTTGCGTTTGACGGACGCACCGATCAGGTGGTTGTTGGGTTCTGCGGGAGCGTTCATGGTGGTCTCCTCGCTCGGGTCAGGCGGCGTGGGCGCGCGCTGCGGCCAGGCTTTGCAGGGAGGCATCGTCGCCCTCAGCTTCAGCCATGGCTTCGGCACCGTGCATCACCGCACGCACGATGTTGTGATACCCCGTGCAGCGGCAAAGATTGCCGTCGAGCTGCTCGCGCACCGTGTGTTCATCGGGATGCGGGTGTTGCGCGACCAGCGCCGTGGCCGCCATCACCATGCCGGGTGTACAGAAGCCGCATTGCAGGCCGTGGCATTGGCGAAAGGCTTCTTGCATCGGGTGCAGTGTGCCGTCCTTCGACAGCCCTTCGATGGTGGTCACCTCGGCGCCATCAGCCTGCACGGCCAGGATGTTGCAGGACTTCACTGCGCGCCCATTCACATGCACGGTGCAGGCGCCGCATTGCGCGGTATCGCAGCCGACGTGCGTGCCGGTCAGGCGCAAGTTTTCGCGCAGCAATTGGACTAGCAGGGTATGAGGTTCGACACTGACGGTGACAGGCGCACCGTTGACCGACAGCTTGAGGCTGATCGCCATGGGAGTCTCCTTGGGGGATGGGCGCCGGGTGCCATGCTGTGCGCCTTCCTTGCTACGAAGACGTGCGCGTGGTCTCGATATCGGTGGTCGCGGCTCTACTCAGTAAAGCACAGGCGAACCAGAAGACAACCGCAGCGCGGTGAACCGGTCGGAGGAGAAAGGCCGATGCTGCGGCACGCAGACAAACCAAACAAATGCCGCAGAAATGACAAAGGGCCGGAATCCGGCCCTCGATTGGCACCAGGCGGTCATGACCTGGCGGGTGTGGCGGCGGGTGTGATGACACACGGCCGGCGCACGGTGCTACTGCAACTGCGATTGCTGCATACAGCTAGCTTGGGCACACGCCCATCAACAATAGCGTGGCGGGTTAGGCCTTGGCGGTGCGGTGCGTGCCGAACAGGTTCGCGATTGCCGAGAAGAACTGGGCGAACGAGAACGATTGGCCGCTCGGACGGCGATAGTAGTAGATACCTTCGGACATTTCGCGCTCGATCAGTTCGCGTTCGAGTTGATCGGTCAGCTTCAGGTCGTTCGTGTTTTGCATGATTGGCCTCTTAGGGAAATCCCGGTTAGGGAATACCCTGATCATACACCAGATGATGCAATGCACCATACGTAGGCTTACGTATGCACCCCTTTTGCGCCGTCTACCGTTGCTCGGCCACCACGCTTGCGTTGCCCCGCACCAATGTGGTGCTGGCATCGCTTTTCTATACGTCTTGCGCCTCACTTCACCGGAATGGGTTGGCTGGCCGGGATCGGAACCGCCGTCACACTGTTCTTCGGGCTGCCCGAAATGACCTTGTCTGAATACGTCAGATAGACCAGCACATTGCGCTTGCGATCGACCGTGCGGACCACGTGCAGCGTCTTGAAGACGAGCGACAGGCGCTGCGTGAACATGTCGTCCTGCTGCGGCAGCGGCTTGACGAAGCTGATGTCACCGACCTGGCGGCAGGCCACGGCGGCTTCGCTCACGTCTTCGGCCACGCCCAGCGAGCCCTTGATGCCGCCGGTGCGCGCCCGCGAGACATAGCAGGTCACGCCCTGCACAAGCGGGTCGTCAAAGGCTTCGATGACGATCTTGTCGGAGCCCGTGATGCGGAAATTGGTGCTGACGCTGCCGATGTCTTCGGCGCGAGAGCAGCCAACGGTGCTCAGAGCGAGCGCGGCAATCAAAACGGGGAGTTTGGTAAACGGGCGCATGGCTTTGCGTAGATAAAAAGGAAAGATTGAAAGTCAGAGCAGCGACTCAGGCGGCCAGGACGCGGCAGCTTCGTCCACAAAGGTGGGCCGCATGTCGGTGTGCTGGCGGGAATGCTCTATGCGGCGGTGCAGGGCGTCCATAAAGACTTTGACCTTGGCGGGCATCAGGCGGCGGCCCGGGAAGACGGCATACACGCGCATCGGCGGGGATTGAAAGTCTGTCAGCACCTCCTGCAGCGCGCCGGAAGCGATCAGGTCGGTAGCGAACACAGAGGTGATGCGGGCGACACCCAGACCCGCAATGGCGGCCTGCATGCGCAGTTCGCTGTTGGAGGTGCGCATGCGGAAGTCCAGGGGCAGATTGATCGTCTCGCCGCCGGGCGTGCGGAACTGCCATTCGGCTTCGTTCGAGGTGCCGAGACAGGGCCAATCGGCGAGTTGGTCTGGGTGGGTGAGCGGCCCGAGGCGTTCCAGCAGTTGCGGGGCGACGACCACGGCGCGCCGCAAATCAAAGACGCGCTGAGCGACGAGGCCGGAATCAGGCAACGGGCCACGCGGCACCGTCAGCATGATGTCGTAGCCCTGGGCGAGCGGGTCGATCTGGCGCGGCGCGACATCCACCTCGATGCGCAAGCCGGTGTGCTCGCGCATGACTTCCAGCACCACCTCGGCGAGCTGCTTGGCGGCAAACTCATACGGCATGGCAATGCGCAAGGTGCCCGCGGGTGACTGGAACGTCGCTGCAGCGTCTTCCGACACTTCGCGCAGCCGCTGGAACAATGGGCCCGCGTCGCGCAGCAGGGCTTCACCGGCATCGGTCAGGCGCAGGCGGCGTGTGCTGCGCTCGAAAAGGCGCACGCCCATCTTGCCTTCGAGCCGTGACACCGCCGTGCTGACAGACGACTTGGGCAACCCCAGCCGATCGGCCGCGCGCGTGAAGCTGCCGAGCGTGGCCACGGTGCAGAAAGTGTCCCAGTCGTTCCAGTCCGTCGTTCGCATAGTTGAACAATGAATTTGTTGGCAGGCGATTTCCGCCGGTTTCGAGGCAAATTACCATCCCTGCATGAACACGCCAAGCACAGACCACATGGTTTCTCCGCCGTCCGCACCGCGCAAACCCGCCGCCGCATCGACCGTCGGCGGCCGGATGGAATTGCGCATGGTGGGCATGGTGATTGGCTTGGCGACGGGTGTGGACTACATGTCCAACCTGATGTTCTCGATTGCCGGGCCGCATATCGAAGGCGGGGTGCTTGCATCACAAGATGTGTATCTCTGGGCCGTGACGGCGTATGCGGCGGCGGCCAGCCTGGCGATTCTGGTGATGGGGCGGCTGGCCGATCACATGACATACCGGAAGCACACGCTGTTGTCGCTTCTGGTGTTCATCGTCGGCACGCTGATGTGCGCGGCGGCCGAGGGCGGCACGATGCTGATCGTCGGGCGGGCGGTGCAGGGGTTTGGCGGCGGGCCGATGTTGTCCACTTCGCGCATCTTTGTGCAGCACAGCCCCGTGCACGAACGCCGCACGATGATGAAGGGCATGATCTACGGCATCTTCGGACTGAGTTGCGTGTCACCGATGCTTTCGGCGGCGCTCACGGAGCAATTCGGCTGGCGCGCCATCTTCGTCGCGCAGTTGCTGGTGGCCGTTGTAGTGTGCGGGCTGGTGGCGGCGTTCTATCCGCATCCGAAGATGCACGAGCGCAAGGGCGATTTCGCCTCGCTCGACTGGCCCTCGGCCATCGCGTTCGGGCTCGCGGCGCTGATTGCGCTGCACGGTTTCCAGCAGGCGCGTTTCATTCATCCGGATGGGTCGCCCGCGCAGGTGGTGCCGATCATTGCGGTGGTGGCGCTCATCATCTGGATCGGTATTCGCCAGACTGGCCATCCGTTGCCGTGGGTCGATTTACGGGCGACGCTGCAGCGGCGCTTCCTGATGGGCATGGTCTTCTACGCCATCTATTACATGTTTGCGAGCGCCTGGGGGTTTCTCTCGTCGAGCCTGCTGCAGAACGGTTTGGGCTTCCGTTACGAGACCACCGCGCAATTGATGAGCCTGGGCGGCCTGGTGACGGTGGTGCTGGGCATCCTGAACTTTCAGTTGACGAACGTGCTGCCGACCAAGCGCGTGCTGATCTCCATCGGTTTTGTGCTGATGGCGACTGCTCTGCTGTGGATGTCGCGTGTAGCCATGCCGGGGGCTTCGGTGGCGGCGGTGGTGCCGGGGTTCATGATAGAAGGCATGGTGGGGATGTTTGTGGTGATCCAGGTGGCGGGGCTGTCTTACGTGGATTTGCCCGCCAAGGATTTTGGCCATGCCTACCAGTTCAAGGGAATCATGCGGGCTTGGGCGCAGGCGTTTGGGACGATGGGGGCCACGTTGTTGCTGCAGCGCGGACAGGCGCAGCATCGCACTGACCTGGTGGGGCACGTAAGCGCGCTGACGCCGGCCTGGCAGTGGCCTCATCCGTTGCAGGGTTCTGAGTTGATTCGCATCTCGGCGGAGATTGATCGGCAGGCGACGTTGTTGGCTGTGGGGGATTTGTTTGCCTGGGGCGCGGCAGTGGCGTTGGTTTGCGCGGGGGCGATCTGGTTGCAGCGGTCTTTGCGTTGATGGTCAATCCAGCTTTTGTTCCGGTGCCGTGGCCTGCGGCATCTTGCAGTTGAAGGCTGGCGCCTCGTCTTGCAGGTTCAGGTGGTTCATCAGCGTGGGCGCCAGGACTTTTAGCACTTGCACCGTCAGTGCGCTGGTGAATTTGTACTTGGCCGCGTCTGCGCCGGCTACGTAGGCCACGACGGTGCCGAAGTAACGGTCTCCCAAATAGAAGACGAAGGCGCCGGAGCGGCTGACGACCCGCTCCGAGATAAGGCCACCGCCGCGGCTGAAGGTTTTGAAGCGGTTGTCGCCGGTGCCGGTTTTACCGCCGATGGCGATGGGTTTGCCATCCTTCTGGACGAACGTTCCTGAGATCCGCTTGGCGGTGCCACCTTCGACGACGCCGGCCAGCGCGGATTTGACCAGAGGTGGAATCTCGGGCGGCAGCACGCGTTCTCCAGCGCTGGGGTCGCGGCAAAGCATGACTTCATAAGGCGTGTCGGCGGCGAAGCGCAGGCGGTCGATACGCACGCTGGGCAGGCGGATGCCGTCGTTTTCGATGATGCCCATCAGCTCCGCCAGCGATGCCGGCCGGTCTGCCGATGCGCCGATGGCCGTGCCGTATGACGGCACCAGCGATTCAAACGGATACCCCAGCCGCTTCCACATGGCATGAATCTGCTGGAACGCTTCAATCTCCAGCATCTGTTTGATGCGCTTGTCTTGCGCGGCTTTGCGGTGCGATTGCAGCAGCCATTTGTAGACGGACACGCGTTCATCGGCGCTCGCCTCGTTCACCTGCGCGAGCGTGGCTTGAGGATGGGTCCGCAGGTACGCCACCAGCCAGAGTTCCAGCGGATGCAGTCGTGCGATGTAGCCGCGGTCGGCCAGGTCGAAACGTTGGACGGAATACTTCTCATACAGATTGGTGAGTTCGGCCTCATCCAGCTTTGCGCCTGGCAGGTAGCTGCGGATGAACGCTGCGAGCTTGCCCGGACCGGCTTCCGGGTCGATGCTGCGGTAGATCGTGGCTAGTCGCACCGGTGTGGCGCGGGTGCTTTGCACGAGGATGGCTTCGCGCTCCTGGTCGGTCTTGCCCTTGTACTTTGTGTAGAACCGGCCCATGAACAGCTTGCCTTCGCGGTCGGCAAAGCGTTGCAAGTAGACCTGCCGCTGCGGGGAGTCCGGGTTGGTCAACGCCTCGGCGCCGGCGTTGGGCAACTGATGCTGAAAGTAGCGCGAGATGTCGCGCATGATCCGAACGAACACCAGATTGACGGAATGCTTGAGCCCCTCGCGCACCGTGAAGTTCTGGGTGCCTTCCCATTTCTCGAAGTTCTCGAAGCTCTGCATGCCGCCGCCGGTGGCAAACCATTCGCCGGCGTTGCCGGAATATTTGCGCTCCATCGATGCATCGAGCATCGCCTTGAGCGACCGGTCTTGCGTATGGGCGAGGTAGTCCACCGCCCAGCGCTCGATCGGATTCTGCACGGGGATGTTGATCTTGCGCAGCGCCGCCGCAGGCTGGTCGGCATAGCGCTTATACAGCTCGGCCACGATCTGGAGATACGTCACCAGCGTGCGCAGCTTGGCCGTTGAGCCCAGATCCAGCTTGACGCCTTCGTTGATGTCGAACGGCTTGTCGAACGTGTCGGCCTGCACCAGCACCCGGTTGCCGCCGGGCGCGCGTTCGTAGAGCGTGAAGCTGTAAGTCACGCCGCGCGGGTCGCCGCGCTCCAGCATCATGTCGCCGACGAGGCCGGCGGCCTTGGCGTGCGCCGGGTCGCGCAGCTTGCGCAGCTCAGTTGAGATATCGCGCTGCAACGGCGCATCGAGCGTGCTGCTGGCGGTCAGGTCGAGCCGGTCAAGCGCGTACATGCGCGAGATGCCCAGCATGCCCGCCAGGTTGACGCGTACGGCGTTTGTCCCCTTGTGCTCGATGGGCGGAGGCGGCACGCGCGTGTTCAGGGCCTGCTGCTTGAGCGATTGCGCAATGGCCGCATCGCGCAGCGCTGGCGGAATCACGCCGGATACGGCCAGCACCCGCAGGTACGCGTTGGTCAATGTCTCCAGTTCATCGAGATTCTCAAGATAGTACGACGGGCGCCGCTGCGATACGAGCAAGCTCAGCGCCTCCTTGTATGCCAGCGCACGGTCTGCCAGCGGCGCGGCTGAGTTGGCCGAGAGCAACGCATTCACCTGTGCGAAGTCGCGTCCGTACCAGACCCACAGCGCATCGCCAATCCCTTGAATCTCGCCAAACCCAGCGCGCGCGCCCAGCGGTACGGTGTTCAGATAGTCGACTGCAAGCTGGTGGCGCGTGACGGTGGTGTCTTCGCCGTTCAGATAGGCGCGGGCGGATGCGGAGGCCATCTGGCGCAGCTTTTCGCTGGGGGAATCGGTGCGGCCTTCCGGCGAGTGGCGGTACTTCTCGATTTGCGTAGCGAGCGTGCTGCCCCCGGGCGATTCATGCGCCGGGTTGACGACGTGCAGGGCGCGATCCCACACGGCGCGCGCCAGGCGCGACCACTCCACGGCCGGATTGCGCTTGGGGTATTCGGTCTGCAACAGCGTGCGGTTCTCGATGGCGAGCAGCGAGTCGACCAGCAGCGGCGGCACCGACGCAAAACTGTCATACACACGTTCGGGGTGCCGCACGTGGTAGATCGGGCTGCCATCGTCGTCCAGCAACTCCAGCCCCGCCTGGTCTTTTTCGCGATAGGGCGGATTCATGCCGCTGTCCATTCGCGCGACCATCTCGTTGGATGGCACGGCCTGCTGGGCGACGATGTAGCCGCGCGAGCGCAGGCGGTCCAGAAAGGTCGGAAGATCGTGATAACCGAGCCGCTGGTCGTAGGGGCCGGAGTTCGGGTAGCGGGCCGAATTGTTCGGCCCCGGTTTGACAGGAAAGGTCTGCGATTTCGCCAGCTGCGCAAAGTAGCGGGCTTGCCAGGCAGAGGTGCGAAATTCACGAGCGACAAGCAAGGCAGCTATCGCAAGCAACAGCGCCCCGACGAGGGCCAACTTGATGATGGGGCGGCGTATTCTTTTCACTCGCTTGCGCTCCAATCGCAGGCGGACGGGCGCCTTGCTTCAATCTAGCTCATGCGGCCGTCGTGTCCAGCGGCTTGTAACTTTGGGGCCGCCATTGCAAGCCTTACGAGGGTGCGTAATACGGGATCTTCTGCTCGTCATACAACCGATACGTCAGTGCCAGCATGGCACGGATGTCTTCAGACTCGTCGAGCAGTCGCGTGCTGAAGATAATGGGCGAGACCAATTGCGGATCGTCGAGTTCCATGTAGCAGACATCTTCGCGCCGCAAGCCCGCCACACTGCGCGGCACGACTGATACACCTTCGCCTGCGGCGACCAACCCCAGGGCGATTTGCAATTCCCGTGCCTCGTAGATCTTGCTGGGTTCCAGGGCGCGATCGTGGAAGAGGGCGAGCACCTGGTCCGCATAGCTCGGACGCGGTGTGCGTGGATAGATGATGAGCGTGTCGCCGACAAGGTCGCGCAGGGATGCGGTCGTCCTGCCGTCCAGCAGCGCATGGCCTGACGGCAGCGCGACGATCAACCGCTCATCGCGCAGGAGGATGCGCCGCACGTTCGGGTCTTCATAGCGGATGCGGCCGAACCCGACGTCGATGCGGCCGTCCTTGAGCGCCTGAATCTGGTCCATGGTCGTCATCTCGTGCATGGTCAGATCGACCATCGGGTACTCCGCCCGAAAACGCCGGATGACCTTCGGCAGCATCCCATACAGCGTCGAAGCCACGAAGCCGACGGACATGCGCCGCTCGATCTGACCCACGCGCTGCGTCATCGAGGCAAGTTCTGCGGTCTGCGCGAGCAATTGCCGCGCGTGCGCGTGGAAAAAGCGGCCGGCTTCGGTGAGCTTGAGCGGGCGGCTGCCGCGCTCGAACAGCAGCACGCCGACTTCTTCTTCCAACTGCTGAATCTGCCTCGAGAGCGGCGGCTGCGCGATGTGCAGCCGTTCAGCTGCACGCGTGAAGTTCAGCTCTTCAGCAACGGCAACGAAATAGCGAAGGTGGCGCAGCTCCATTTTTATACCTGATGGGTATGAAACTGATACTAAATCGGTGTTGGACGCAATAAATCGCGCTGAGTAATCTGGATTCCACGTTGATAGCAGTTCTTCTGATACCTGGAAAACATGATTCGCTCGATCGAGGCCATTCTAGTGGATGTGCCCACCATCCGTCCGCACAAACTGTCCGTCGCCACCATGCACACGCAGACGCTCGTTCTCGTGCATGTGTGCTGCGAAGACGGCATCGAAGGCTGGGGCGAGGCCACCACCATTGGCGGCCTCAACTACGGCGAAGAGAGCCCCGAGAGCATCAAGGTCAACATCGATACGCACATCGCGCCGCTGCTGATCGGCACGGAGGCCCGCAATGTCGCGGCTGCCATGGCCAAGGTGCGAAAGACCATCCAGGGCAACCGTTTTGCCAAGTGCGCGCTGGAAACGGCGCTGCTGGATGCGCAGGCCCGCCGGCTTGGCGTGCCGCTGTCGGAGCTGCTCGGCGGCCGCCTGCGTGATGCGCTGCCGGTGGCCTGGACGCTCGCCAGCGGCGACACGAAGAAGGACATTGCCGAGGCAGAGGCGATGCTGGCTGAGCGCCGTCACCGCATCTTCAAGCTGAAGATCGGCCTGCGCCCGGTGGCAGACGACGTGGCCCACGTGCTGGCCATCAAGCGCGCCCTGGGCGACGCCGTGAGCGTACGCGTGGACGTCAACCAGGCTTGGAGCGAGCTTGATGCCGCCAACGGCATCGCCGCGTTGCAGGCCGGCGGCATCGACCTGATTGAGCAACCGGTGCGCGCAGAAAGCCGCGCCGCGCTGGAGCGCCTTGCCCGCCAGTTCGCCGTGCCGATGATGGCCGACGAAGCGCTGCATGGTCCGCTGGATGCATTTGAGTTGGCCTGCTCTGCCAGCGCCGACGTCTTTGCCGTGAAGATCGCGCAATCCGGCGGCCTCGTGCCGGCCATGCAGGTAGCCGCCATCGCGCAGCTTGCAGGCATCGGCCTGTACGGCGGAACGATGCTCGAAGGGGCCGTTGGCACGGCAGCGTCAGCCCATGTTTTTTCCACCTTTGGCGAGCTGCAGTTCGGCACCGAGCTGTTCGGCCCCTTGTTGCTCACGCAAGAACTGCTGACCGAGCCGCTGCAATACCGCGATTTCATGTTGCAGGTGCCCACCGGCCCCGGCCTGGGCATCCAGATTGACCGCGACAAGCTGGCGCGCCTGCGCCGCCAATAAGAACAACCAGACCTCGACACCCCACCAAGGAGACCACGATGCTGTTCCACGTCCGCATGGATGTCCGCCTGCCGGCCGACATGCCCGCCGATGTCGCCAACGAGATCAAGGCGCGCGAGAAAGCCTATTCGCAAGATCTGCAGCGCAGCGGCAAGTGGCGCCACATCTGGCGCCTGGTTGGTGAGTACGCGAACGTCAGCGTCTTCGACGTGCAGAGCAATGCCGAACTGCACGACATCCTGACGGCGCTGCCGCTGTTTCCGTACATGGAGATTTCGGTAACACCGCTGTGCCGTCACCCCTCGTCAGTTCACGGCAATGACGCCTGAGACATTCCCCCCAGAAAACCACGTGGAGACACCCATCATGAACGCGCGCGTATTCCAAACGAAAGAAGTGCAGGACCTGCTGAAGGCCGCCACCAATCTGGACGGCAAGGAGGGCAACGCCCGCCTGAAGCAGATCACCCATCGTTTGCTGGCCGACCTGTTCAAGGCCATCGACGACCTCGATATCACGCCCGATGAAGTGTGGGCAGGTATCAACTATCTGAACAAGCTCGGCCAAGACGGCGAGGCCGCATTGCTGGCTGCAGGTGTGGGCCTGGAGAAGTATCTCGATATCCGCATGGACGCTGCGGACGAGGCACTTGGCATCAACGGTGGCACGCCGCGCACGATTGAGGGTCCCCTGTACGTTGCGGGCACGACGGTACGCGATGGCGTGTCCAGGATCGATATCGATCCGGATCCGGCTGCGGGCCCGCTGATCATTCACGGCACGGTGACCGGTGCCGACGGCAAGCCGGTGGCTGGCGCGGTGGTCGAGTGCTGGCATGCGAACTCGAACGGCTTCTATTCGCATTTCGATCCGACCGGTGCGCAAAGCCCGTTCAACCTGCGCGGCGCGGTCAGGACCGGTGCCGATGGCAAATATGAATTCCGCACGCTGATGCCGGTGGGCTACGGCTGCCCGCCGCAAGGTGCCACGCAGCAACTGCTGAACGGGCTTGCCCGCCACGGCAACCGGCCTGCGCATGTGCACTTCTTCGTCACGAGCAATGGCCACCGCAAGCTGACGACGCAATTCAACATCGAAGGCGATCCGCTGATCTGGGACGACTTTGCCTATGCCACACGCGAAGAACTGATTCCGCACGTGGTGGAGAAAACCGGTGGTGCCGCGCTCGCCCTGAAGGCCGATGCGTACAAAGACATTGAATTCAATATTGCCCTGACGCCACTGGTTCAGGGCAAGGACAACCAGCGCGTGAATCGCCTGCGCGCTTCGGCCGAGGCTTGAGGCCGAGTGCCTCAACGTGGAGAAAACCATGTCCGCCTTGATCGATAAAGCCAGCGAACTGGACCAACTGCTGTCAACCGCCGTGGTGGATGACGAAGAGGCCGGCATCTTCCGCTGCCGCCGCGATATCTTCACCAACCCGGATCTGTTCGAGCTGGAGATGAAGCACATCTTCGAGAACAACTGGGTGTATCTGGCGCATGAAAGCCAGATCCCGAACAACAACGATTACTACACCACGTGGATCGGCCGCCAGCCGATCGTCATCACCCGCGACAAGACCGGGGAGCTGCACGCGGTCATCAACGCGTGCGCGCACAAGGGTGCGATGCTGTGTCGCCGCAAGCATGGAAACAAGGGCAGCTTCACGTGCCCGTTCCACGGCTGGACGTTCTCCAACACGGGCAAGCTGCTCAAGGTAAAGGACGAAAAGACCACCGAGTATCCGGTGCAGTTCAACACGCACGCCTCGCATGATCTGAAGAAGGTGGCGCGGTTCCAGAACTATCGTGGCTTCCTGTTCGGCAGCCTCAATGCCGACGTGCAACCGCTCGAAAACTATCTTGGCGAAGCGCGAGTGATCATCGACCAGATCGTCGATCAGGCGCCCGATGGCCTGGAAGTGCTGCGTGGCAATTCTTCCTACGTCTATGACGGCAACTGGAAGATGCAGATGGAGAACGGCTGCGACGGCTACCACGTGAGCACCGTGCACTGGAACTACGCCGCAACGATGGGGCGGCGCAAGGAAGGCGGCACCCAGGCGGTGGATGCGAACAGCTGGAGCAAGTCGGTGGCGGGCGTCTATGGCTTCGAGCACGGTCACATCCTCTTGTGGACCAAGACGATGAATCCGGAGGTGCGGCCCGTTTATGCACACCGCGACGAAATCAAGGCGCGCGTGGGCGAAATCCAAACGGACTTCATCGTCAACCAGACCCGCAATCTGTGCCTGTATCCAAACGTGTTTCTGATGGATCAGTTCAGCACGCAGATTCGCGTGGTACGGCCAATCAGCGTCGACAAGACCGAGGTCTCCATCTTCTGTTTCGCGCCAAAGGGCGAGAGCGCAACCGACCGTGCCACGCGCATCCGCCAGTACGAGGACTTCTTCAACGTCACGGGCATGGGCACCGCCGACGACCTGGAGGAATTCCGCGCCTGCCAGAACGGATATGCCGGCACCACCGCGCTGTGGAACGACCTGTCGCGCGGGGCGCCCCTGTGGATTCACGGCCCTGACGAGAATGCAACCAGGATGGGATTGAAGCCGCTCATCTCGGGCGAGCGCAGTGAAGACGAAGGCCTGTTCGTCTGCCAGCACGAATATTGGGTGCGCGTCATGCGCGCGGCACTCAAGCAGGAATGCGAAGGGGTGCCGGCATGAGCACGGATTACCAGAACATCTGCGCCGCCCTGTACCGCGAGGCGCGACTGCTTGACGACCGCCAATGGGACGTGTGGCTCGAGTGCTACGCAGAAGACGTCACCTACTGGATGCCCGCATGGGATGACGACGACCAGTTGACCGACGACCCGCAGAGCCAGATCTCGTTGATGTACTACGCCAATCGCTGCGGGCTGGAGGATCGCGTCTTTCGCATCAAGACCGAACGCAGCGGCGCTTCCACGCCGGAGCCGAGAACCAGCCACACGGTCACCAACGTGGAAGTCCTGGCCGAACGCGGCGATGAAGTCGACGTGCGCTACAACTTTCACACGCTCAGCCATCGGTACAAAACCACCGATCACTTCTTCGGCACGATGTTCGTCACCCTGCGCCGCACCGGCGATGGTTTCCTGATCGCATCCAAGAAGATCGTCCTGAAGAACGACTACATCCGGCAGGTGCTGGACGTTTATCACGTCTGATCTGCACCCACGTATCCAAGGCAGCGGAGGTATCCCATGTCCAGTTTCACAGTCGCATTGAACTTCGAGGACGGTGTGACCCGTTTCATCGATTGCAAAGCGGGGGAGAAGGTGCTCGATGCCGCCTTCCGCGCCAAGATCAACCTGCCCATGGATTGCTCCGATGGTGTGTGCGGAACCTGCAAGTGCCGCGCCGAGAGCGGAAGCTACGACCTCGGTGACGACTACATTGACGATGCCCTGACCGAAGACGAGAAGAACACCGGCCTCGTCCTGACGTGCCAGATGGTGCCGCAAAGCGATTGCGTGATCGCGGTGCCCACCACGTCGACCAGCTGCAAGACTGGCCAGAGCAGCTTCGGGACAACGGTGTCGAAAGTCGAGTTGCACAACGACGCAGCCGTCGTGCTTGAACTGGATGTGGATGCCACTGCGCCGGTGTTTCTCCCTGGCCAGTACGTCAACATCGGCGTGCCGGGCAGCGGGCAGCATCGCTCGTATTCGTTCTCATCCGCCCCCGGAGAATCGAAGATCAGCTTCCTGATCAAGAAGATTCCCGGCGGCGTGATGAGCCGTTGGCTGGAAACCGCACGGCCGGGGGACAAGCTCGATCTGCACGGGCCGCTGGGCAGTTTCTATCTGCGCAATGTGCAGCGGCCGCTGTTGTTCCTGGCGGGCGGCACGGGCCTCGCGCCGTTCCTGTCGATGCTTGAAGTGCTGGCACGCACCAATTCGCAACAGAAGGTGCATCTGATTTATGGCGTGACCCGTGACCTAGACTTGGTGCAGGTCGATGCGCTGGAAGCCTATGCAGCACGGTTGCCGAACTTCAGCTATGCCACCGTCGTGGCCGACGCCGCGTCGAATCATCCGCGCAAGGGTTGGGTGACGCAGCACGTGCCGGCCGACGCCCTGAACGACGGCGACGTGGACGTCTATCTGTGCGGCCCGCCGCCAATGGTCGACGCCGTGCGGAAGTACTTTGACGATGAGGGCGTGAAGCCCAACAGCTTCTACTACGAGAAGTTCACGCCCAATGCAGTACCGGAGGCGAAGGCGGCATGAGCATGCAACGATTCTCAGGCAAGACTGCCGTCGTGACGGGCGCGGCCCAAGGTATCGGGCGTGGCGTGGCATTGGCGGTGGCACAAGAGGGCGCCCACGTGCTGCTGGTGGATCGAGCAGAACTGGTCTACGAGGTGCAGGCCGAGATTGCCGCTGCCGGCGGTCAGGCCCACGCCACCACGGCGGATCTGGAAACCTACGCTGGCGCTCAACATGCGGTGCAGGCCGCGCTTGATGCCTATGGCCGCATCGACGTACTGATCAACAATGTCGGCGGCACGATCTGGGCAAAACCGTATCAGCACTATGAAGAAGCGCAGATCGAGGCGGAGATCCGCCGCTCATTGTTTCCCACACTGTGGTGCTGCCGCGCTGTGCTGCCGCACATGGTGGAGCGCCGGCAGGGCGTGATCGTGAACGTGTCATCGATTGCCACGCGCGGGATCTACCGGATTCCGTATTCGGCGGCCAAGGGCGGTGTGAACGCGCTCACGGCCAGCCTGGCGCTGGAGCATGCGCAGGACAACATTCGCGTCAACGCCGTCGCCACGGGTGGCACCGAGGCGCCGCCGCGGAAGATTCCGCGCAACACGGCGCCCATGTCGGAGCAGGAAACCGCTTGGTACCAGGGCATCGTCGACCAGACCATTGCCAGCAGCCTGATGCATCGCTACGGAACGATCGACGAGCAGGTGCGAGCGATCCTGTTCCTGGCTTCGGACGAGGCCTCGTACATCACCGGGACGGTGTTGCCGGTGGGCGGTGGCGATTTAGGCTAGGTGCGCGTGAAGCGGCCAAAGCAAAAACGGCGCCGATGCGCCGTTTTTTTTTTTGCCTTTGCGGCATGGCTGACGATTCAGCCGCAGGCCTTAGCCCAGGTATGAGCCCGACTTGCCAACCACTTCTGCGTACACCAGGTTGTCATCCCAACCGTTGCGGAAGAAATTGACCACTGCGCGCAGCAGCGATGGGCGACGGGCGGCCTGCACTTGAGCTTGGCCGGCGAACTTCGGGGTGTAATAGGCTTGCTGGATCATGATGTTTTCTCTCGTTGCGTTATCTAGGGTTTTCCCGAGTATAGGGTTATCCCTAGGGCGGGGCAATGACGCAACGCAAACGTGCGGTCCATTCTGAACATCACTCAAAGTAAATAATCCTTCAGCCCTCCCGCCTCCGTCGCAAGTTTCGAGGTCGCGTTCGGCCGATGCCTGCTCGATGTGATTTTTAGGGCCTTTTTTATTGCGCCGGAAAAGATTTTTTAGCGACAAGTTCCATGCAGGACGTTGGAAATCCGCCGAAGAAGCGCGTTTCGTCTTTCTTTTTCGGTCTATGTGTCGTTAATTTCATTCAACGTGCGGGCTTGTTGTTTGATCGATATGCCCTCTACCATACGCCGCCGAATCCCCCGCTTCTGTTTCGAGGAGGCCTCGTATGGCGTATCCCCCAATTCCGGTGCCGGTTGACGGCGCGTCCAGCGCCAATACGGCGTGGCAGGCGCGCAGCCGCGCGGCCGTCTGGCATCCGTGCACCCAAAATGCGCGGCTCGATGCCATGCCGCCGCTGCCGATCGCACGCGGCCAGGGGCCGTGGCTGATCGACTTTGATGGTAAGCGCTACCTGGACGGCACCAGTTCTTGGTGGGTGAACCTGTTCGGCCATGCGAATCCGCACATCAACGCGGCGCTGAAGACCCAGCTCGACTCACTGGAGCACGTCATGCTGGCGGGCGCCACGCATCGCCCGGCAGTGGAGCTGGCTGAGCGCCTGATCGACCTGACGGGCGGTGTGCTGGGCCACAGCTTCTTCGGCTCCGACGGTGCTTCTGCCGTGGAAATCGCACTCAAGATGAGCTTCCACGCCCATCGCAACGCAGGGCAGGGCGCGCGCAGCCGTTTCGTCTGCCTGGAACATGGCTATCACGGTGAAACGCTCGGCGCGCTGGGCGTGACCGATGTCGCGATCTTCCGCGATGCGTATGACCCGCTGATTCTGCAATCGCACCGCGTGCCATCGCCGGACGCGCGTCTAGCCGGCCCAGGCGAGACCGCCGCCGACGTGGCCGAACGCGCGTTGGCCGCGCTGCGCGATTGCCTGAGCACCAACGCCGGCACCATCGCCGCCGTCATCATCGAGCCGCTGGTGCAGTGCGCCGCGGGCATGGCCATGCACGACGTGAGCTATCTGCGCGGCGTACGCGCGCTGTGCGATGAATTTGGCGTGCACTGGATTGCGGACGAGATTGCGGTCGGCTGCGGCCGCACCGGTACGTTCTTCGCGTGCGAGCAGGCTGGCGTGTGGCCGGACCTGCTGTGTCTGTCGAAGGGCATCAGCGGTGGCTATCTGCCGCTATCGATCGTGCTGTCGCGTGATGCCATCTATGACGCCTTCAACGACGATGCACCGGTGCGCAGCTTCCTCCATTCGCATTCGTACACGGGCAACCCGCTGGCATGCCGCGCGGCACTGGCCACGCTCGATCTGTTTGCTGAAGAAGACGTCTTTGCGCGCAATCGCGTGACCGCCGCGCGCATCGCCCAGGGGCTGGCGCCGCTGTCGCACGATGCGCGTTTTGCCCATCTGCGGCAGACGGGGATGATCACCGCGTTCGACGTGCACCCCGAAGTGGCCGGTGCCCGTTTTGCTGAACGTTTTGCGCTGACGGCGCGTACGCATGGGCTGCTTCTGCGCCCCATCGGCACCACCGTTTATCTGCTGCCGCCTTATGTGCTGACCGACGAAGAGGCCGACATCCTGGTCGAACGCACGCTGCAGACGCTTGAAGACACGCTGGCCCAAGCTACGGGCGAAACAGAAGGACACACCTATGCGATTGCTTGACGACCTCCAGGCGGGCCTCGACGCCATCGACGCCGCGCACCTGCGCCGCGTGCGCCGCACCGCGTACAGCCCGACCGACCGCAGCCAGCGTATCAGCGTGCCCGGAGGCGAACCGCGCGACATTCTCGGCTTTTGCGGCAACGATTATTTGGGCCTGGCAGCGCATCCCGCCTTGGCCGAGGCGGTGACGCGCGGCACGCGGCAATATGGCTTCGGCAGCGGCGCATCGCATCTGGTCAGTGGCCATTCGATCGCACACGCGCGGCTGGAAGCACGCATGGCTGCGCTGCAAGCTGAACACATTCCCGAGGCAGACGCGCTGTTCTTCTGCACCGGCTACATGGCCAATCTGGCCGTGGTGAGCGCCATGGCGCAGGCCGGCGGCATCCGCCCGGCGGAGGAGTGCACGATCTTTTCCGACGCGCTGAACCACGCCTCGCTCATTGACGGGGCACGGTTGTCGCGGGCGCCGATCAAGGTCTATCCGCACGTCGACCTGGCTGCGCTGGAAGCGCTTCTGGCCGCGAGCACCAGCCGCAACAAGCTGATCGTCACAGACGGCGTGTTCAGCATGGACGGCGACATCGCACCGCTGCCCGAACTGCTCGCGCTGGCCGAACGCTACGACGCCTGGCTGATCGTCGACGACGCGCATGGCTTGGGCGTGCTTGGCGAAAAAGGTTCGGGCGTGCTGTCGCATTTCGGGCTGCACTCGAAACGCCTCATCTATGTCGGCACCTTCGGCAAGGCCGCTGGTGGATCGGGCGCGGCCATCGTCGCGCACCGGCTGGTGATCGACTGGCTGGTCCAGCGCGCACGCACGTACATCTTCACAACCGCCACGCCGCCGGGCATTGCGTGTGCGGTGGAAGCAGCATTGGATCTGATCGCGGGCGAGGAGGGCGCTGACCGCCGCGCACGCCTTGATCGCCATATCGCCGTTTGGAGTACCCATGCGCAGCGTTTGGCCGCGCGTTTCGGTTGGCAATGGATGCCATCGCCCACGGCCATCCAGCCGATCGTGATTGGCGAGAACGCCCCCGCATTGGCGCTGGCCGCCGCGCTGGAACGCGAAGGCATCCGCATCGCCGCCATCCGCCCGCCGACGGTGCCAGCGGGGACGGCGCGTCTGCGCATCACGCTGTCGGCCGCACATACCGATGCAGACATCGAGCGCCTTGCGCAGGCGCTGGAAGCGGCCGGCCAGTCTCTGCAACCGGCCAAGGCAGCCTGATATGCGCGCGCGCTTCGATTGCTTTGTCACCGGCACGGATACGGAGATCGGCAAGACGCTGGTCAGCGCGACATTGCTGACCAAGCTGACTGATGCCGGCTACCGCGCCGCAGGCCTCAAGCCGATTGCTGCCGGCACGCTGGCGGGCGCGCCCACGCGCACCAATGAAGACGTCGAGCAACTGCGCGCCGCCGCGTCAGTCGATCTGCCGCTCGACACCGTTTGCCCATGGCTGCTCGATGCGCCGATGTCTCCGCATTTGGCCGCAGCGCGAGAGGGCGTGACGATTACGCTGCCGCCGATTCTCGATGCGTTTGCGCACGCCAGATCGTTGGCGGATGCCGTTGTGGTGGAGGGTGTCGGAGGTTTCCGGGTGCCGCTGTCAGACGACTTTGATACGGCCGAGATGGCCGTGGCGCTGGGCTTGCCCGTGGTGCTGGTTGTCGGGTTGCGCCTGGGCTGCCTGAACCACGCCGCGCTCACCGCCGAGGCAATTGCCGCACGCGGCCTGCATCTGGCAGGCTGGGTCGGTAACGTGGTCGACCCGGCCATGGCAGGGCTTGACGACAACGTCGCCACCTTGCGCCGCTGGATCAATGCACCGCATCTGGGCACGATCCCGCGATTGCCGCACGCCGATGCGCGCCTGGCCGCGACGCACCTCGATATCACGCCGCTACTCGCGCGTTGAACCTAGGCGCGGCGGTAAACTACCGGCTTCACTCAGTTAGGCGAGGGCGGTTGTCATGCGCGCAATGCGGTGGGCGGCGGTAGCGATTGTGGTTGCGGCAACGGCGGGATGTGCGGCACTGGAATCCCCCGTCACCAAGGGCCAACGATTGGTGGGTGCGGACGAGCCCGCCGTGCAGGCGCAGTTCGGGCCGCCGCGCGAAACCTATCCGCTCGGTGGCGGCACCCGCTGGCTCTATCCGACCAAACCGTACGGCCAGTTCACCTACGCGGCCGACTTCGATGCCAGCGGCAAGCTCGTCGCCTTCAAGCAAGTGCTGAGCAGCCTTGAGTTTGCCCAGGCCAAGATCGGTGTCTGGACCCGGGACGACGTGCTGCGACATTTCGGCCAGCCGGTGGAAACGGCGTATTTCCCGCGCATGGACCGCCTGGTCTGGTCGTACCGCTTCAAGGCGGACGACGTCTGGCCGTCGCTGATGCACTTCTACTTCGACCCCGCCGGTGTATTGCAGCTCACGCAGCTCACGCCCGACCCGCTCTACGATCCGGACCGCCCGCGACTGTTCCGCCGATAGCTGGCCGGCAGTTGAGGCAGCGCAATTCGATTGTGCGCTCAGGGTTCCTCCCGCATTGCGAGCTTTGCGCAGCGACCTAAGCTAGAAAGCAGGGGAGGCAGACGCCGCCGGCGCTTGCCGAAAGCAACCGTCACCAGAACGGGCGCGCATTGTTGGGGGTGCATCATGCTGACGCATCGCTGGGTCGATATCGACCCGATCGCAGCGGGACAACATCCGCTGTACGGCATTGCCGGATGGCTGCCGTGGGTACTGGCCATTGCCATCGCCGGGCCAACGTGGGTGTTCTGGCAAGGGTTGTCGATGGATGCGCTGCAACTGGCCGGGGCCGATCTGTTTGATGCCAACGCGCCGGGCAGCGGGGCGATCAACCTGACCACGCTGCTTTATCTGATCTCCTGCGTGACGGTCTTGGTACTGGCTACCACGCACGACAGCGCGTTCCGGCCGGCCATGCTCGCGCACATGGCGCTGCTGCCGCCGCTGATCGGGCTCATGTTGATGGCGGGCGGCATTCCAGGAGCGCGCACCACCTTTATCGACGGCGCCGCCGTGGCGGTGGCGCTGACGTTCACGTGCGGCGTCTACCTGCAGCTCTCGCGCCGCGTGCGCATCACCTTCGAACTCCGCGACTGGGCGCCGGGCGAGCATGCCTGGTTCAAGCGTCAGAAACGGGCCACGGCGGGTTGACCAGCGTGACCATCACGTAGCTCATGATGGTCAGGAGGAACCAGGCGCCGAGCTTGGCTATGGACACCATTTCCCAGCCCTGCAACTGGTTCGGATAGAGCCACGTGCGCGTGAACGTGCCGATGTTTTCCGCGAGCCAGATGAAGAGCGCTACCAGCGTAAAGCCGAGCAGAAACGGCATGCGCCGGTGGACGCGATCAATGCGAAAGTGGATCCAGCAGCGCCGGAATGCCACCGCAATCAGCGCCATCAGCACGTAGCGCAGATCCCACCAATAGTGGTGCAGGAAGAAATTCGCGTAAATGCCCAGAGAGAGCAGGGCCGTCACGGCCAACGGCGGGTGCTGCGAGAAGCGCAGGTCGAATTCGCGCCACGCCCGCGCGATATAGCTCCCCACAGAGGCGTACATGAAGCCTGTGAACAGCGGCACGCCGCCGATGCGCAGCACCGACGCCTCGGGATAAATCCACGAACCGACTGCAGTCTTGAACACCTCCATGCCCGTACCGGCCACATGGAACATCAAGATCACTTTGGCTTCGTCCCACGTCTCCAGCTTCAGCCAGAGCAAGGCAATCTGAATGATGACCGCGGCAATCGTCAGAGCGTCGTAGCGGGCAATCGGCGCGTCGGCCGGATACCAGAAATGCGTGCCGATCAGCAGCGCGACCATCAACCCGCCGAACAGGCATGCCCACGCCTGCTTGATGCCGAAGACGACAAACTCGTGCAGCCCCGCAGTCAGTTGGCCATGGCGCGCGGCCCAAGCGCCGGTGCGGTCGCGCCAATACGTAAAACGGGCCCGCAGGCCCGCTCGCAAGGAGAAGGTTTCGGTCGGCATTCAGTCGATCAGCGCAAAGCGCGGCACCTGCCGGCCGTCGACTTCAACCATTTCATGGAACATCGTTGACGGGCGTGTCCAGATCGTGCCGTTGGCGGCGCGATAGACCGTCATCTTGATGGCAGGATCGGGCTCATACGTGGCCTCGCATAGCCATTCGTACTCGCCGCCCTTGTAGTGGCGGTAGCGTCGCGTCGGGGTGTTCTGCATGGCGGCTTCAGTGTTTCGTGGGCTTGTCTTCTTCGTCGACGTAGGGCATGTGTTTGCCCTCCTGCGTCTGCGCGCCGAGCTTGGCGTCTTCCATGGCGTCTTGATACGCGAGCATGGCGGCGGCCACGGCTTCTGGTTCGCCGTTAAACGAGATCACGCTCTCGCCGCAGTTCGGGCATTCGCCGCCGAAGATGGCGTGGATGCCAGGCATGTCGCGCGGTTCCATCCCTTCGAATTCGGTAAAGGCGGTCTTGCAGGCGCCGCAGACCAGCTTTTCGGGGCGCAAGGCGTCCAGTCGGCTCTGCGCCTGGGACATGCGTTCGGCTTGCGTGCCGCGTCGTTTGGCTTCGCCCATGGGCTTCTCCTGTTCAGCAACGGTCGTTGAAGGCTGGATCATAGAACGAAGACCGGTGCCTGTCGCGCACTTGACGGATTGCCCACGAATCGAACGGGCGGGATGTCCGCGAAAAAGCGATGGCAATGACGCGCAGAGGTGAGGGCGGTCAAGCGAAAGAAAGTCGGATATTCAATGAATGGATTGAATTGAAAGTGTAAGCAGATTCTGCTTTGGCAGATTATTTTCGGTTGAATTTTGTGTTGCGGTGGATCAATGAAGTTTTAATCATCAAACGCAATGAAAACCACGCTGCATAAGCTGATGTCTCTGGCATAGGTTGTTGAATCTTCGTGAAAAGAATAAGGAGTTCGCCATGAAGACATTGCTGCAGACAACGCTGATCACGGCAATGGCAGCGGCTTTGGCCGCGTGCGGGGGCGGCGATGATGAAGGCGGTGCCGTACTCCCCGTGCCGCAGCAACCTTCCTCCATCCGGCTGGCGGACCCTGCCAACGGTTACCTGAACGCGCGAACCGCTGCCGCCTATACGTACTTTGGTTCTCGCGATACATATAGCCTCTACGCGATCAGCCTTTTCTCCGTCATCGCTGCGGGCAGCCAGGCGGGCCCCGGAACCTTATCGTCCAACTGCACGGGCGGAGGCACCGCATCCATTACATTCAACGATCGTGATGGTTCGAACAGCATCTCGGCAGGCGATACCGCCAGCATGACGTTTGCGAATTGCCAGGAGAACGTTGAACTTGCCGGCGCAACGTTATTGACGACGCTCAATGGCGGAATGTCATTTGTCATCAATGCGGCGTCGGGCCCGACAGCAAACCTGCAGGATTTTTCGTTTGTCGCGGCCGTCACCGCCAATAATCTGAGTGCGCAGGCAGGTACCGCTTCAATGACATTCAATGGAACGATGACGATTTCCAAATCGATTCCGCAGCCCGACAGCACGCTGAAATACATTGCGACATCCAATGACGCAACCGTGAACCGCAACATCAATGGCGTCCAGGATTCCATCATGCTGGCAGGCTGGCGTCTGGATGATGCGCTTTCGCTGCTGACCTTTACCGATGAGGTGAAGCTTTCCGGCAACCTGAATTTCACGACGGCCTCGGGCAACGAAAACCTTCTGCTGACCACGACGTCGCCGTTGGTCGTGGGCGCCTCGGGCGTACCGAGCGCCGGCTCCGTGGCGTTTGCCACCACGGAGGATCGGGCGAGCGCATCCTTTGCCTCCACGGGCGATGTGGCGCTGGCGATCGACGCAGGGAAAACGGGGACGGTTTCCGCGACCCTTTCAACGACGATCAGCGTGCTGGAGAGCCTGTTCGGCAACTGAGCACGGCAGCTTTGAGGGCGTCGCAACGGACGCCCTCAAGAGCAAGATGGAAACGGGCCCCGATTGGCGACGGGGCCCGTTTTCTTGCTGGCGCGGCGCATATCGGCGTGACAATGGTCAAGCCATCCAGGGGGTTCCGGCTGGTATAGTGCGGGCCCCAATTCAGCCGCTTCATGCCACTCGATATGTCCACGATTCCCGCCTGTCCTCAATGTGCCTCTGAGAATACCTACCAGGACGGCGAAATGATGATCTGCCCGGATTGCGCCCACGAATGGGACCCTCGGGAGCCCGCAGCCGAAGTGGAGGCCGAACCGGAGATCAAGGACAGCAACGGGAACCCGCTGCGTACCGGCGACGCAGCGCTCCTGATCAAGGATCTGAAGCTCAAGGGTGGTTCGGGCACGCTCAAGGCGGGCACCAAGGTGAAGAACATCCGGCTGGTCCCGGGTGACCATCCGATCGATTGCAAGATCGATGGCGTGAGCTATCTGCTCAAGCCGGAGTTTTTGAAGAAGGCTTAAGAGGTGTGAGGCGAGACCGGTGGATGCCGGTCGACCATCTATTTAACATAATGCAAATTATGAGAAATACAGGTGCACGCTTTGAGGTTGGACCCAACCCACACCCGACCAGCCCAGCCCAGCAGCGCGCATCTTGCTCCGTCACTCAGCCATTGCCGGCACCAGCTCCAGGCGCTTGGGCACGCCCGTCACGATCGTCGCGACGGCAATGGCCAGCACTACGGCGGCGCCAATGAACACACCCACCGCGCCGTTCGCGTCGAACACCACGCCGCCCGCTGCCGCACCGGTTGCAATTGCAAGCTGCACAGCCGCGACGATCAGGCCACCCGCGCTTTCGGCTTCATCAGGCACGGTGCGCGTGACCCATGTCGACCACGCCACCGGCACGCCGCCAAACGCCATGCCCCACAGCGCGATGAGCACGGCATCGAAGACCGGCGCACGGCCCAGCGCAACAAGTGCGATGCTGAGCACCACCATCAGCGCGGGCATGGCGATCAGCATTGGCCGCAACCGGTGTTCCAGCACACGGCCGGCGAGCGATGTGCCGACGAAGTTGGCAATGCCGTAGCCCAACAGGATCGCCGACAGGCCGTTTACGCCAACGCCTGCAACCTGTTCGAGGAATGGCCGCAGGTACGTGAAGAACGCAAAGTGACCGGTGAACACCAGGATCGTGGCAAACATCCCGATGCCGACGCTCGGGCGTCGCAGCACGTCGATCAATGTGCGCAGGCGCGTCGTGCCGCTTGGCGCCATTGACGGCAATGTCGCAACCTGCGACACGAACGCAATCACGCCCAGCCCTGCTGCGGCCAGGAACACATTGCGCCAGCCGATCAGGTGGCCGAAGTAGCTGCCCAGTGGCGCGGCGGCGATCGTGGCGACGGCCACGCCGCTGAAAATGATCGACAGCGCCCGCGGCACCATCGCGGCAGGCACGAGCCGCATTGCGGTGGCAGTGGCCATGGTCCAGAAGCCGCCCAGCGCAATGCCAAGCACCACGCGGCCGATCAGAATCGTCGTCAGGTTGGTCGCGAACGCCACCGCAAGGTTGGATGCCACGAGCAGCACCGAGAATGCGAGCAGCACGCGCCGCCGGTCGATGGAGCGCGTGACAGCGGCGGTCAGCAAGCTGGTGACGAGCGCAACCGTTGCGGTGGCCGTGACGGCCTGTCCTGCCACGCCCTCGGTCACGCCGAGGCTTTCCGCCATGGGCGTCAGCAGGCTTGCGGGCAGGAATTCGGCCGTGACGAGCCCGAACACGCCCAGCGCCATCGCAAAGACAGCGCCCCAGGCGGGTTCACGCGGAGCCGCGATTGAGGCGGCCGTGGAGATTCCGGGATTCATGCGTCGGTCCGTAGAAAAAGATCAGGGGAAATACCAATAAGGCCGCATGGTAGGGCCCCATCGCCGGACGGTCTATGGCATACAATCCGGTCTTGTTGATCAATCGTCCGGATTTTGGGATGCCCTCTTCTCTGCCGTCTGCCTTGCCCGACGTGCACGACCTTGTCAGCGAGCTGCTGCTGGGCATGCGGCTGAGTGGCGTCCAGTACCGCCGTATCCACGTAGCCCGGCCCTTCGGGTTGAGCTTTGGCGAGGCGCCAGGCCGTGCGCAATTCCACTTTGTTGGGCGCGGGCCGGTGCTGCTGCGCGACGCGTCGGGCGCAACGATGCAGCTTGAGGCTGGCGATGCTGTGCTGCTGCCACAGGGCACGCCGCATGCGTTGTTGTCCGATCCGGATGTGCCGTGCCGCGAGATCGCCGGCTTTGAAGCCGCGAAGATCTGCGACACGGTGGCGTCGGTTGGCGCCGGTACGGAATCGGCGCCAGGGGATGCGCTCATTTTCAGCGCCTGCATGGAGTTGGATCTGGGCGGCATGCAGCCCCTAGTGGGCACCATGCCCGAGTTCATGCACGTCGGCACCCTGCTCGCGCGCTATCCGGAAATCCGCCCGATGCTTGATGCGATGGAACGTGAATCGTGCTCGGAGCGCGCAGGTTTTGCGGGCATCCTGGCGCGACTGGCAGACGTCGTGGCCGCTTTCATCGTGCGCGGCTGGGTGGAATGCGGCTGCGGCGACGCGACGGGCTGGGTGCAGGCGCTGCGCGAGCCGAAACTCGGTCGCGCGATCGTCGCGCTGCATCGAGACCCGGGCCGCAACTGGAGCGTTGCCGAGCTGGCGGCGCAAGCGGGCGTTTCGCGTTCGGTATTTGCCGAGCGCTTCCTCGCAGCCACCGGAATGACGCCCGTACGCTATCTGACCGAGCTGCGGATGCGACTCGCCGCGCAATGGATCACGCGTGACCGCGAGGCAATTGAAGCCGTCGCATACCGGCTCGGCTATGGGTCTCTCGCTGCGTTCAGCCGCGCCTTCAAGCGGGTGGTCGGGCGCCCGCCAGGGGCCATGCGCACGGAAGGCGCCGAACTTGACGCGTGATGTTCAACGATGGCGATAGCCCTGCGCCGCGTGCCGGATCTCCTTGCTGAATTCCGCACACACATGCGTCATCAGGTCGGCCGAACGGTAGACCATGTAGACATTGAAATCCGGCAGTTCGTCTTCCATCGGCAAGACTTCGAGCGAGCCGGGAACCATGCGCAGCGGCCCGCCGGTGCCGCTGAAGACGAATTCCGACCACATGCTGACGACGTCCGTCTTTGTGGCCAGTTGCAGCCCTAGCAGATTCGATGCGCTTTGCACGATCCGGCGGGGTATTTCGAGGCGGTGCAGCCGCATCAGGCTGGCCATCGGGCTGCCCGGGTCTTCCAATGGGTCGAGCACGAGCCAGTCGGCATCCAGCAGCGGGCGCAGCCTGCGTACGCGGCGCAGCGGATGGCCTGGGCGCACCGCCAGGCGCATCGGCACCGAAAACAGCGGCTCCCACTGAAAACTCCCCGTGCCGGGGCCGCTGTTGCTGGAGATCAGTCCGATATCGAGCCGCCCTTCGCGCAGCCCTTCCAGAATCTGCTGCGGACGTTGTTCGAAGCCGCGTAGCGCGACGTTGGGAAACCGCTTGCGCAGTGCCGCCATCGCGTCCGGCAGCGGTCCGCTCGACGCCACGGCGGTAAAGCCGATGTTGAGTTCGGCCTCCGCATGCCCGCGGATGGATTCGATGTCTTCCAGCGCGTGACGCAACTCCTGCTCGACCACGCTGGCCCGTTTGACGAGCGCCATCCCATACGCCGTCAGGCTCACGCCGCGCACCGAGCGCGACAGCAGCGTGACGCCAAGCTCCCGTTCCAGCTCCGCAATCGCCTTGGATAACGCGGGCTGAGAAATATGCAGCCCGCGCGAAGCCTCGTGGATGCTGCCGTGCTGTGCCACGGCAAGCAGGATGCGCAACTGGTGCAGCTTCACGTGGCTCCTCCCCATTGTTGGGCGCACTGCCCGGCACTCGGCGCGTCACCCGATTCCGCCCCAGGATTCGCGGGCTTTCCCCGATAGCGGATACACGCCGGTTATGACGGTGATTCTATTTGGTTATCGAGATGAATATTTACGATTTTTTCCGACTGCGGCTTGGCGGAATACTGCAAGCGCCAAGGGTTCATAGAAGCCCTCTCGCCAATACCCCGGATGGAGACCCTCATGAATGACGCCACCCTGCAGCCGCCCTTGCCCGCCTCGGTCGCTGCTGTGTCCAAGCCTGTCGGCCAGGCACGACTGATTGCCGCGTGCTCGATCGGCAATGCGCTGGAGATGTATGACTTCACGGTCTACAGCTTCTTCGCGCTGATGATCGGCAAGCTGTTCTTTCCGTCCGACAGCGCGTATGGCTCGCTGCTGCTGGCGGTGGCAACGTTCGGTATCGGCTTTGTGATGCGGCCGCTGGGCGGCTTCGTGATCGGCAACTACGCAGACCGCCACGGGCGCAAGGCCGCGATGACGCTGACGATCGGGCTGATGGTCATCGGCACGCTGTGCCTGGCGGTGGCGCCTACGTACGCCACTGCAGGCCTGCTCGGCCCGCTGGTCATTCTGGCCGGGCGGCTGCTGCAGGGTTTCTCGCTGGGCGGAGAAATCGGTGCGTCGACTGCGATGCTGATGGAATCCGGCGGTATTCGCGGGCGTGGCTTTCGCGTGAGCTGGCAGCTGGGCAGCCAGGGCCTTGCAGCCCTGTGCGGCGCACTGACCGCGGCCATTCTGTACGGCAGCCTGTCGCCGGAAGCGCTGCAGAGCTGGGGCTGGCGTGTGCCGTTCTTCCTCGGCCTGCTGATCGCGCCGGTGGGCCTGTATATCCGCTCGCACCTCGATGAAACGCACACCGCCGAGGCGCATGCACCGAGCCCGCTCGGCACCTTGTTCCGCGATCACGGCGGGCTCGTCATCAAGGGCGTGCTCACGATCATCGGCGGGACGGTCGGCACGTATCTGGTCATCTATTTCATGCCGACCTACATGATCCGCGAGCTGCATCTGCCGCCCTCGCTGTCGCTGCTTGCCGGTTGTGTGACGGGGGTGACCAGCTTTGGCGCATCGCTGCTCTCGGGTTGGCTGGCGGATCGCCTGCCGCGCCGCAAGCCGCTGGTGGTGGGCGCAACGCTGGTCACGGTGGTGGCGCTCTATCCGGCCTTCTGGCTGATGACGCATTACCCGAGCGTGCCGCTGGTGCTGGCGCTGTCGGCGTTGCTCACGGGCGCGCTGTACCTGGGCACCACGCCGATGCTGCTCATGATGATGGAGCTGCTGCCCATCAAGGTGCGTGCCAGCGGCCTGTCGGTCATCTACGCGATTGGTGTCACGGTGTTTGGTGGTTCGTGCCAGTTTGTCGTGACCTGGCTGCTGGCTCGCACCGGCAATCCGCTCTCCCCTGCCTTTTACATGATGGCGTGCAGTGCCATCACGCTGCTGACCGTGCTGAGCCTGCGTGAAGCGCGCGAAACCCACTGAACCCGATTCCAACCTCCAACCCCGGAGCCCCGACATGACCAAAGCGCCCACGCTCACGCCGTTCCAACTGCTACCGCATCTGCTGCCGCCCGTTCATATCGATGCAGAAACGTTCGTCAACATCCGCCGCCAGATCCACGCGCAGCCTGAACTCGGTTTCGAGGTGGGCGCGACCAGCACATTGGTGGCCGATCTGCTCAAGAGCTGGGGCTACGAGGTGCATACCGGCATCGGCAAGAACGGCGTGGTGGGGCAACTGAAGCTCGGCAGCGGCACGCGCCGACTCGGCATTCGCGCGGACATGGACGCCCTGCCCATCGTTGAAGCAACGGGCCTGCCCTACGCCAGCCGCAACCACGGCAAGATGCACGCGTGCGGCCACGACGGCCACACCGCCATCCTGCTCGCAGCGGCCAAGGCGCTGGCCGAGAGCCGCGACTTTGACGGCACGCTCAACCTCATCTTCCAGCCTGATGAGGAAAACCTGTGCGGCGCGCGCGCCATGATCGAAGACGGGCTGTTCGAGCGCTTCCCGTGCGATGCCGTCTATGCCTTGCACAACATGCCGGGCGTGCCGGCCGGTAGCTTCCGCGTGTTGTCGGGGCCGGTGAGCCTGTCTTCCGACGTGGCCGACGTCACCATCAAGGGCATGGGCGGGCACGGCGCGATGCCGCATCGCGCACGTGATCCGATTGCTGCATCGGCCGCCATCATCACCGCGCTGCAGACCGTGGTCGCACGCAACGTCGCACCCGACGACACGGCGGTGGTGTCGGTCGGGTTCATTCGTGGCGGTGCAACGCACAACGTGATTCCCGAATCGGTGACGATCGGCCTGAATGTGCGTGCGGCGCGGCCCGAAACGCGCGCGCTGGTGGAAATGCGCATCCGCGAGATCGTCAGCCTGACCGCACAAGCCCATGGCGTCGAGGCGCAGATCGACTATCGTCAATTGACGCCGCCCATGGTCAATACCGAGGCAGAGACGCAACTGGCGCAGCAGGTCTGCACCGAACTGGTGGGTGCGGCAAACGTCGTCACGCAGGCGCCCAAGGGGCTCAACGGCAGCGAAGACTTTGCTTGGATGCTCAACGAAGTGCCCGGCTGCTACCTGATCCTCGGCAATGGCGAAGGTGAATTCGGCGGCTGCATGGTGCACAACCCTGGCTACGATTTCAACGACCAAGTGTTGCCGCTGGGCGCAGCTGCCTGGGTGCGTCTGGCGCAGACCTACCTGACCGCGTGAAGTGAACTTCAAGTCAAGCCATGCAAGCCAACCTCAGCCAGGCAGCCACACCCGCGGCCGCCAACGAAGAGATCGTGCAATGGAGCGCGATCGAGCTGTCGCGGCGCATCCACGCGCGTGACGTGTCGTGCGTGGAAGTCATGGAAGCGTTCCTCGCGCAGATCGATCGCCATAACCCGGTGGTGAATGCTGTCGTGGCCCGCATCGATGCCGAATCCGCCATCGACCAGGCGCGCGAGCGGGATGTGCTGCTCTCGCAGGGCTTGTCCGGCGGCTGGATGCATGGCTTTCCGCAAGCGCCGAAGGATCTTGCGGCCACCGCCGGCATGGTGACGGCGATGGGCAGTCTCGCCATGGCGCGCAATGTGCCGACACACGACAGCATCGTCGTGGAGCGCATCCGCCGCCAGGGCACCGTGCTGATCGGCAAGACGAACACGCCGGAGTTCGGCCTCGGCTCGCACACCTACAACCGTGTGTACGGCATCACACGCAACGCCTGGAACCCCGAGCGCTCGGCCGGCGGCAGCAGCGGTGGCACAGCCGTTGCACTGGCGCTGAACATGCTGCCCGTGGCCGACGGCAGCGACATGATGGGCTCGCTGCGCAACCCGGCTGCCTGGAACCATATCTACGGCCTGCGCCCAAGCCTCGGGCGCGTGCCCTACGGCCCCACCGGCGACGTGTTCTTCCAACAACTGGGCACCGAAGGCCCAATGGCGCGCAATCCGCAAGACCTCGCTTGGTTGCTCGCCACGCAGGCCGGTTACGACCCGCGAGCGCCGCTGTCACTGGGTGACGATCCGGCGTGCTTCATGCGGCCGCTGCACCGTGATTTCCGGCAAGCGCGCATTGGGTGGCTGGGCGATTTTGGCGGCTACCTTGCCGTCGACCGCGAAGTGCTGGCCGTCAACGAGCAGGCGCTGGACACATTCGATACGCTGGGCTGCCATGTCGAAACCGTACGGCCCTTCTTCGCGATGGATGCGTTGTGGGAATGCTGGTGCACGCTGCGCGCGCTGAGCGTATCCGGCAACCTGGGGCTCCTCTACGCCAACGCAGCCACGCGTGACTTGCTCAAGCCCGAAGCCATCTGGGAAATCGAGCACGGACGCAGCCGCACCGCCATCGACATCAACCGCGCCATTGCCACGCGCGCAAGCTGGTATCAGGCGCTGCTGGGGCAGTTCGCACAGTACGATTTTCTTGTCCTGCCTTGCACGCAAGTTGCGCCTTTTCCTGCGGAAGAACACTGGCCCAAGACGGTAGCCGGCCGCGCCATGGACACGTATCACCGCTGGATGGAAGTCGTGATTGGCGCCACGCTGGCGGGTGTGCCGGCCGCAAGCCTGCCGTCGGGTTTCACCACCGACGGCCTGCCGCTGGGCTTGCAGGTCATTGCCCCGCCGCGGTCAGAATTTGCGCTGCTGCAGCTTGCCGCTGCGTGGCACGAAGCGTTCGCGCCGGCGCGTACCACGTCGCCGCTATTGCGCTGAGCGATGCACGCGTGCCGTGTTTTCGCGGCACGCGCATAGCCAATCCCACACAGAGCGCACGGCGGCGTCTTCAAGCCGCGCAGATGGCGCCACGGCCCAGAAGTCATAGCGCTGAATGACGGGCGCTGCAAACGGCTGGACGAGCGCGCCACTCTCCAGCGCATCGCGCACCAGCGGCAGATTCGCCAGGATCACGCCCTGCCCGGCCATTGCCGCCGACATGGCGTGCCCGTCGTCGGACAGCACGATGCCCGTGTCGGTCTTGAGCCTGTGCTCGATACCGGCGGCGCGCGCCCACATCGGCCAGCCAATCGGCTGCGGCAGCGTGCGCTGCCATTCGGAGTGGATGAGCGGCACGCGCGCCAGATCGTCATGCGACTGGACGTTCAGGCCCGGATGGCAGACCGGCGCATAGGCATCGCCAAAAAGATGTTCGCTGATGAGTCCGTTGGCCTCAGCGGGCGTATCGCCATAGCGCACTGCAAGGTCTGCACTGCCGCCGTACAGGTCGACCACGGTGTCGGACGCATGAATGCGCAGATCCACCTCCGGATGCTGCGTCGCGAATTCACCCAGCCGCGGCACCAGCCAGCGCGCGGCAAGCCCCATCGGCGCGGTAAGTGTGACGCGCTGGCGGGTCGGTTGCGCTTGCGGGCCACGAAGGGCATCGATCACCTGCGCAAACGCGTCAAAGCCGGTATTGAGCACGGGATACAACTGCTGGCCGGCGGCTGACAGGCGCAGCGCCCGCACGTGGCGCTCGAACAGCGTCACGCCCAGCGCGTCTTCCAGGCGGCGGATCTGATGGCTGACGGCCGTGGGCGTGACCGACAGCTCGTCGGCAGCGCGCTTCATGCTGAGGTGGCGCGCGGTGGCTTCAAAGGCGCGCAGCGCGCTCAGGGGTGGCAGTTTTCGCATGCGCGGGATTGTGTCATGGGCGTTTTTCCCGCGTGAGCGGCATGGATGAATCCATGTCAGCTGTGGCACGCAAAACAACTCGTTTGTCGCGGTGCAGCGCGGTTCGTAGAGTGGCCACACCTCCACTCAACTCAAAACGGATGCGTAAATGACTTCTCCGATCCGCCTGTTGCACCTCGATTCAAGCGCCCGGCCGGGCACCTCCGAGACTTCGCGCCATGGCTCCCATACGCGTCGGCTCTCTGCGCGCTTCGTGCGACGCTGGCTAGAACATGCGCCCGACGCGCAGGTCGTCTATCGCGACATCGGCGGTGAACCGCCCTCGCCCGTCGACGGCCCCTGGGTACACGCCGCGTTCACGCCGCCTGCGCAGCGCGAACCGTGGATGCACGATCGCCTTGCGCAAAGCGATGCGCTGATCGACGAGTTGCTTGCCGCCGACGTGATCGTGGCTGGCGTGCCGATGTACAACTTCGGCATGCCCGCGCAGTTCAAGGCGTACATCGACAACATCGTGCGCGTGGGCCGCACGTTCGGCTTCGACCGCAGCCGCACCGGCGAGCCCTATTGGCCGTTGCTGGCCGGCATGAACAAGCGCCTGGTCATCCTGAGTTCTCGCGGCGATTTCGGTTACGGCCCTGGCCAGCGCATCGCCCACATGAACCACGTGGAAGGCGGCGTCGCAACGGCGTTCGGCTACATCGGGATCAGCGATGTGGCATCGGTGGCCATCGAATACGACGAGTTTGCAGACGACCGGCTGCGCGCATCGATTGCCTCGGCAGAAAACGAGGTCGATGCGCTGGTCGCACGCATGGCAGGCGCCGCCGTGGAAGCGGCTTAGTCGATCAGCCGGCCATCGGCCTCGAAGAATGGGTGCGGCCCGTCGAACTCGCCCACGTACGCGAGATGGCTCACCAGGCCTTGGCCCGGCACCCAGGCGTGGACCTTGTACGCGGGCGGCTCCATCACGAAACCGGGCGCCGCGTCGGGGTCAAGATCCAGCGCCACCTGGTGCGCGGGGGATGGGCATGTCGATGCGACGGTGCCCGCAAAGCGCACGTCAATGGAGCGATGCAGATGGCCGCAGATGATGCGCTCGACATTGCCGGCGGCACGCACGATCTGCGCGAAGGCCGGGATGTCTTCTTCGGCGAGCGATTGCACGTCCATGTGGCCGATGCCCGTTGCGAACGGCGGATGGTGCATCGCGATGACGGTCGGGCGTTGCGTCTCGCGCGACAGCGCTTCGGCCAGCCAATCAAGGCGCTGTACGCCCAGGCGGCCGCCGGGATGGCCGGTGTCCAGCGTATCGAGCACGACCAGGCGCACGTCGCCAATGTCTGTCCAGTACTGGAAAGCGTGCGTATCCTGCGCCGAGGCTGGAATGGGCGCGACCCAATCGGCAAAGGCATCGCGCGCGGCGTCACGGCCGTCGTGGTTGCCCAGCACCGGCAGCATGCGGATGCCAGCCGCATCCAGCGGCGCCAGCACGGCGCGCAGATGGGCGTACTCCTCCGGCGCGCCGGCATCCACAAGATCGCCGGTCAGGACGATGGCGTCGGGCTTCTCCTGCTGCGCCAGGATATGCGCCACGCAGCGCGCCAAATAGGCCGCCGAATCCACGCGCCGATACGCCAGTCGCCCCGGGCGCTTGATATGAAGATCGGTGAGTTGCAGGAAATGCATCGGCATCAGGCTTGCAGGGTCAGAAGGCGGTCTGCCGGAACATCGAAGCCGACCGCATGGCCCGGCGCAAACTGCTGGCGGCCGGGCACGTCGATGAACAGCGGCATGGCCGACACGCCGGCCACGCGCACGCGGGTGCGGAAGCCGAGAAACACCGCCGATTCGACCGTGCCCTTGAGCGCGGCCCGGGCCGGGTCCGCCAGCACGGCATCTTCGGGACGGAAAAACACGGCGTTGCCTTCGCCTGCCGGCACGAGGACGCGGCCGCCCGCGCAGACGAATGCGCCATCCTGCCGCGTGCCGTCCAGCCGGTTCATGATCCCGATGAAATCCGCCACGTGCCGGTTGGCTGGCTGGAAGTAGATTTCGCGCGGCGTGCCGATCTGCGCAATGCGGCCGGCTTCCATGACGACAATGCGATCGGCCAGCGCCATCGCCTCTTCCTGATCGTGCGTCACGTAGATGGTCGTGATGCCGAGGCTGCGCAGCAGGCGGTCCATCTCCGCGCGCACGGATTCACGCAGCTTGGCATCGAGCGCTGTGAGCGGTTCATCGAGCAGCAGCACCCGCGGCTCGGGCGCCAGCGCGCGCGCCAGTGCCACACGTTGGCGCTGCCCGCCGGAGAGCTGGTCCACGCCGCGGTCTGCGTACGGCGTGAGATGCATCATCTCCAGCAGCGTGTTCGCCCGGGCGCTGATCTGCGTATCAGACAAGCCGTTCTGCCGGCGCTGGATGCGCAGGCCGTATTCCACGTTGCCGCGCACGCTCAGATTGGGAAACAGCGCGTAGCTCTGGAACACCATGCCGACGCGGCGGCGCTCGATCGGGCGCGCGGTGACGTCTTCGTCGCCAAAGTGCACGGTGCCGCCGGCATCCGGCGCCTCCAGCCCGGCGACGATGCGCAGCGTGGTGGTCTTGCCGCAGCCCGACGGGCCGAGCAGCACGACGGTCTCCCCGGCGGCGATGTCGAGGTCCATCGACTCCAGCACGCGCTGGCCGCCAAAGTGTTTTCCGCAGCCGCGCAGCCGGATCGGCACGGGGGCGAGGTGTAGGGGTTCGGTACTCATCGGGAAGCCTTTCCGTTGTTCACCCGCAGGCCGCCAAAGCGCTGCATCAGCACCAGCAGCGGCACGATCATGACGAAGAAGATCAGCGTGTAGGCGCTGGCAATCTCCAGGCGCATCGACGCATAGGTATCGGCCAGGCCGACCGGCAGGGTCTTGGTTTCTGGTGTGTGCAGCATCCAGGTGAGGTTGAATTCGCCCACCGAGAGCGTCACCACCGTCAACGCGCCGGCCAGGATGCCGGGCTGCACGTTGGGCAGCACGATGGTGCGAAAGCGCTGCCAGAACGACGCGCCCAGGCTGGCGGCGCCCTCCTCCAGCGTCTTCAGGTTCTGGCCTGCCGCCACGGCTGCGACCGAGCGCACCATGAACGGCAGCGTGAACACCACGTGGCCGACGACGATGAACCACAAGCTCTCGCGAAAGCCACCAAAGCCGCCGTACGCCACGATCAGCCCGAGCGCCGTGGCCAGCCCCGGCAGCGCCACGGGCAGCGTCAGGAATTCTTCGATCAGGCGGCTGGCGCGGCTCTGGCGCCGCGCGAGCACATAGCCTGCCGGCACGCCCGCCGCCAATACGATCACCAGCGTGCACAGCGCCACCAGCAGCGACATCCAGATGGACGCCTGGTACATGTCCCAGACCTGAGCGACCCAATCCAGCGTCCAACCGCTCTTGAAGCCGCGGATGTAGTTGCGCGTCAGCCCCACGGCCATCGAGAGCACGACGGGCACGATCAGGAAGAGGCACAGCAGCAGCGTGATGATCCACTGCGCAGCAGACAAGGCGCGTTTCATGCCGCCGCCCCCGCTTGTCCGCCAGCCGCCGTGCGTGCAATCGCCAGCACCAGCCACGTCACCACGCCCAGCACAACCGACAGCGCGGCCGCCATGGCAATTCCGGCATTGAGCGTGAACTCGGTATAGATCGTCATCGGCAAAACGTCGATATCGGTGGCGAGCGTGAAGGCCGTGCCGAACGCGCCCATCGACGTGGCAAAACAGATCGCCCCCGAGGCGATGAGCGCAGGCGCCAACCCCGGCACGAGCACGTCACGCGTCACCTGCCACGACGACGCGCCCAGCGAGCGCGCCGCTTCTTCCAGTGAACGATCAAGCTTTTCCGCCGCTGCCATGACCGTCAGCACCACGCGCGGGATCGAGAAATACAGGTAACCGAGAAACAGCCCGCCGATGGAATAAGCGAAGACCCATTTCTCTCCGACCAGCTTGTGTGTGAGATCGCCCAGCAGGCCCTGGCGCCCGGCCAGCAGAATCACCATGAAGCCGACCACCACACCGGGAAACGCCAGCGGGAACGTCAGCATGGCGGTAATCATTCGTTTGCCCGGCACGTTGTGGCGCACCAGAAACAACCCGGCGATGGTCGATAGGACGAGCGTGGCCAGCGTGACCGCTGCCGACAGCACCACCGTCGAAAACAGGCTGCCCAGGTAGCGCGGTGTAGTGACCGCCGCCGTGTAGGTGGCGACAAGGCCTTCGCTACCGCTCACACGCAGCAACGCGGCCATCGGCAGCAGCCAGAATGCGCAGAACAGTGCAACGGCCGGCGCCAGCAACGCCACCCGCCACCGTGCGGGCAATACCGCATCGTCGGGCAAGGTGGTTCGGGTGACGGTGCTCATGCTCAGCGGACCTCGTTCAGGTAGCGCGTGCCAAACGCCTGCTGGCCGGCCGCCATCTTGTTGAAGTCGACCGTCTTTGCGCGGGCGTATTCGCTGGCCGGCAGGAAGCGCGAGGCGGCTTCCTTGCTCATGGCGCTGGCGCGCACCGGGCGCAGGTAGGCGTTGGCCCACAGTGTCTGGCCCTCGTCCGACAGCACGAAATCCAGCACCTTCTTGGCATTCTCGGCATGCGGCGCGCCGGCCGTCAGGCTCATCACGTACGGCACGGCAATCGTGCCTTCCTGCGGGATCACGAATTCCACGTTGGCGTGATCCTTGTACTTGGCGCGGTAGGCGTTGAAGTCATAGTCGAGCAGGATGGGGATTTCGCCTGCCACCACGCGTGCGTAGGCGGTCTGCTTCGGCACGATCGGCGCGTTCTTCTTCAACTGCTTGAACCACTCGATGGCCGGGGTGAAGTTGTCCAGCGTGCCGCCCAGCGCCTGGTTGACCGCCACGGCACCCACGTAGCCGACGAAGGCGCTGCTCGGGTCCAGGTAGCCGACCATGCCCTTGTATTCGGGCTTGAGCAGGTCCTTCCACGAGCGCGGCACGGGCTTGCCTTCCAATGCGTCCTTGTTGACGAAGAAGCCCAGCGTGCCGGAGTGGATCGAGAAGAACGCGCCATCCGGGTCTTTCATGCCGGCCGGAATATCTTCCCAATGCTTGGGCTTGTAGTTCGCGACCAGGCCTTTCTCCTTGGCCTGATACGCGGACGTGATGCCCAGGTAGGCCACGTCAGCCACGGGATGCGACTTCTCGGCCAGCATCTGCGCGATGGCCTGGCCGGAGTTCTTGTTGTCGAACGGCACGGTGATGCCGGTCTTTTCCTTGATGGCCTTGATCTGGCTGGCCCAGTCGGCCCATTCGGGCGGGCAGTTGTAGCAGATGGCGACTTGCTGGCCGGCCGGCTGTGCCTGCACCGGCGCAGCCAGGGCGAATGCGCCGGCTGCCACGAGGCCGCACGCGCGCAGCCATTGAACGAGACGTTTCATCGAGACGCTCCTTGCGTATCAGACGTGAGGGAAGAAACAACGGAGAGAGACGCTTCAGCCGGCGCACGGGCCAGCGTGCCGCCCGCCAGCAGACGGTGCGGCAACGTAATCGAGGGCACCACCTCGCCGGTGATGCGGCGAGCCAGTGCCATGGCCGCGTCGGTGCCGATTCGGCGATGCGGCTGCGCCACCGTCGCAAGCGTGGGCGAAAGCCACTGCCCCATCGCCAGGCCATCGAAGCCAACCACGCTCACGTCTTCTGGCACGCGCAGGCCCATCTCGCGCAGCGAGCGGATGGTGAGCAGCGCAAGGCGGTCGTTGCTGCAGAAAATGGCGGTCGGGCGCGGCGGGGCCAGCAGGCGGGCCAGCTCGGCGGGCAGCATGGCATCGGCATTGAAATCAATTTCGACGGGCGGCTGCGGCGCAATGCCGGCCGCTTCCAGCGCTTCGCGGTAGCCATCGTGGCGCAGCGCCGCACGGTCCGACGCTGCCAGCGTGCCAGTGAGCATGCGGATTTGACGATGCCCCTGCGCGAGCAACGCGCGAATGGCGTCGCGTGCGGCCGCCCGGTTGTCGACCGTGACGCAGCAGCGGGCAGGAATGCGCGCTTGGCCAACCGTGTCGTTGTAGACCAGCACGTAAGGCACGTGCTCGGCGTCGAGGCGATCGAGGTGCGGATTGGCGGCGGCATCGGCCACGGTCAGGATCAGGCCGTCGACACGTTGCTCGAGCATGGTTTCGATGGCGCGGGCTTCACGCTCGCGGTCGTACGCAGTCGTCATGAGCATCACACGTTGGCCCGTGATGGACGCTGCTTCCTCGATGCCCTGCATGCATTCGGCAAACACGGGGTTGGCCAGCGACGGCAGCACCACACCCAGCAAGCCCGTGCGCTCGGCGCGTAACTGGCGGCCCAGCGCGTTGGGGCGGTAGTGAAGCGCATCCATGGCGGCCTGCACACGGGCCAGCGTCGATGCGCTCACGCGCTCCGGCGTATTGACCGCCCGCGACACCGTGGCAATCGAAATGCCGGCATGCGTCGCTACGTCCTTGATGCTGCTGCCCACTGCTCGCCCCTCGGAATTTGTAAACGTTTACATCCTAGGTGCGCGCAGTGACTATTTCATGACAATCGATGCTGCAGTGCAGCCGTCGCCGCAATGCAGCATCGCCGGTGTTGTGCATGGCAAAGTTACAAAGCTCGCATATTCTTCTTACGAAAATGGGCAAGCGGCGTGCGCCAATGCGTGCGCAGCGGCATGGCCCACTTGCTGCTGTGCTGTTCTCGCTGCCTGCTCTGGAGACACCATGCGTGTATCGCCCGTTTTCGATGTGCCTAGCATCGCTCTGCCCGCCCTGATGCAACACTACGGCGTGGTCCGCGCCCAATCCCTGGCCTTGGCCGCGCCGCTGTCCGACGCCGATGCCACCGTCCAATCCATGGACGACGCCAGCCCCGCCAAATGGCATCTGGCCCACACGACGTGGTTTTTCGAAGAATTCATCCTGGGTCCGAACGTGCCGGGCTATCGCTCGCCGGACGCACGCTACCGCTACCTGTTCAATTCGTACTACGAGACCGTGGGTGCGCGGCACCCGCGCCCGCGTCGCGGCATGCTCACCCGCCCTACGCTCGATGAGGTGCGCGCCTATCGCGCCCATGTCGATGCGGCCATGCAGTGCTTGCTGGCCGATGGCGTACCGGATGACCTGGCTCGCTTGATTACGCTTGGCCTGCATCACGAGCAGCAGCATCAGGAACTGCTGCTGACCGATCTGCTCCACTTGTTTGCGCAGAATCCGCTATGCCCGGCCTATGCAGAACCGCCGCCGCGCGTGCATGCGGCGCCCGCGCAACCGGGCTGGGTGAGCTTCCAGGGCGGCGCCGTGCAGATCGGCAAGACCGAGTCCGATACCGGTTTCACGTTTGATTGCGAAGGCCCGCGCCACACCGTCTGGCTTGAGCCCTATGCATTGGCCACGCACCCGGTCACCAACCGCGAGTGGCTTGCCTTCATGCAGGACGGCGGTTATCGGCAGCCCACCCTGTGGCTGTCCGACGGCTGGGCGTGGGTGCAGAGCGAAGGCGTTGACGCCCCGCTCTACTGGCGCACCGGCATGGACGAGGCCGAAGGTTGGCAGCAAATGTCGCTGCACGGTTTGCAGCCGGTGGATCTGGATGCGCCCGTGGCGCACGTCAGCTTTTACGAGGCCGATGCCTATGCCCGCTGGGCCGGCGCCCGCCTCCCGACTGAAGCTGAGTGGGAGCACGCCGCAGAAGGCCTACCCGTGCAAGGCAACTTCGCCGGCCGGGGCGCGCTACGCCCGTTGCCCGACCACGGCATCGCCGAGGCAGGCAGCCTGCGTCAACTGTTCGGTGATGTGTGGGAATGGACCGCCAGCCCTTATGGCCCGTACCCGGGTTTTGAGCCGGCCGAAGGGGCCGTGGGCGAATACAACGGCAAGTTCATGTGCAGCCAGATGGTGCTGCGCGGCGGATCGTGTGTGTCGCCCGAGGGGCATCTGCGGGCGACGTACCGCAACTTCTTTTATCCGCACCAGCGGTGGCAGTTCACCGGGGTGCGGCTGGCGCGGCGGGCGTGAGGCGCATCACAACCGGCACTGCGGCACGATTGCCGCGCCATTCGGGCCGCGTCTAGCGGTTGCTGTCAAACAGCATATTGGTTGGGGTGCCGATCGTATCTTGGCCAGCCGGGCTGGGTGCTGCTGCATCCCGTTTGGCTGCCGGCATCGGCGTGGGCGCATCCGGCGCGCTTGCCTTGGCGGGCTGAGGGACAGCCGCCGCGGGTGCCGCCACCGGAGCAGGCTTGCCCGCCTGTTCCGCCAACTTGCGCCGGCGTGACTCCAGCCCCGCCGCAATTTCATCCTGGTGATACCGCTTGGCGAAGTCGATCACGTCCATCTTCTGCTGGTTGCGCAGGTTCATGTCGGCGCCCTCGTCCAGCAGCAGCTTGATGGTCGTGATGTGCCCGCCCATGGCCGCCATCATCAGCGGCGTGGTCGCGTTGGGGCTTTCCGCATCGATATAGGCCGCGTGGTCCAGCAGGTATTTGACGATGTCGTCATACCCGTTGGTGGCGGCGTAATGCAGTGCGGTCCAGCCGGTCTTGTTGACCTCCACGTCGTAGGTTTCCACCAGCAGCTTCACCATGGGAAGCAGGCCCTGGTAGGCGGCCATCATCAGCGCGTTTTCGCCGGCGGCGTTGGTGCGCTCGAAATCGATGTTCTTGGCGCGGATGAGCGCCTCGGCCACCTCAATGTTCTTGTCCTTGAGCGCGTCGACCAGCAGCGGCGTGCCATCGCGCGTATTCAGGTTCGGATCGACGCCCTGCGCGATGTACTTCTGCACCAGCGCCGGGCGGTTGTACTCGACGGCGTTGCGAAGATCGTCCTGCGGCGTGGCGAGCGCAGCGCCCGAGAACGCCATGGTCAGTGCGCCAGCAAGGGCGATCTTGTTCATCTGTTGTTTCAAGTTATCGCGGTATCGCATTGAATAAATTGAAAAAATTCTCGGTTGTGATACCGGCGATGCGCTCCAGTGGTTCGCCGCGCAGCGTGGCCAGGAATTCGCCCACGTGCCGCACGTATGCGGGCTCGTTGGTCTTGCCGCGGAACGGCACCGGTGCAAGGTACGGCGAGTCGGTCTCGATCAGCATGCGGTCCAGCGGCACTTTCTTGGCGGTTTCCTGCAGTTCCACCGCGTTCTTGAACGTCACGATGCCCGAGAAGGAGATATAGAAACCCAGGTCCAGCGCGGCCTTGGCCACATCCCAGGTCTCAGTAAAGCAATGCATGACGCCGCGTGCGGCCTCCGCGCCCTCTTCGCGCATGATGGCCAGCGTGTCCTCGGCCGACGAGCGGGTGTGGATCACCAGCGGCTTCCCGGTCTGCTTCGACGCGCGAATATGTGTGCGAAAGCGGTCGCGCTGCCATTCCATGTCGGCCACGGTGCGGTCGCCCAGACGGTAATAGTCGAGTCCGGTCTCGCCGATGCCGACCACGCGCGGGTGATCAGCAAGGGTCAGCAGACGCTCCAGCGTGGGCTCTTCAATGGATCTGCCTTCTTCAACATCCGCTTCGGCATCGGGGTGCACGCCCACGGTGGCGTACACGTTGGGCTCCTGCTCGGCAATCTCCAGCACGCTCGGAAAATCTTCCAGCGTGACGGAGATGCACAGCGCGTGGGTAACGCGGTTCTCGCGCATGTGCGTCAGCAGTTCAGGCAGGCGCGCGCGCAGGTCGGGAAAGTTGATGTGGCAGTGGGAATCGACAAACATCGAATAATCAGTAGGTTACGACGCAAACCTCTTGCGCCGCATCAGAAAAAATCAGAGGGTTTGCGTCGGGCGCTGCGAGTTGATCTGCTTACCGAGCAACTCTTCGATCACGCGGCGCAGCACGCGGCACTGCTCATCTTCGCCAAGGTGCACGCCAATGCCCGGCGTCTTGGCGGGCGTGCCCACCGGCGTGATCCAGGCCACCTTGCCGGCCACCTGATACTTCTGCGGGCGATCCAGCAGCGACAGCACGAGGAAGACTTCCTCGCCAATCCGGTAAGGACGTTGCGTGGGCACGAAGATACCGCCGTTCTTCAGGAACGGCATATACGCGGCGTGCAGGCCGGCTTCATCCTTGATGGCCAGCGAGACGATGCCCGGACGGGTCGGTGCGCCCGAAGCCGTGCCGGCCGCAGTGGGCGTGCCAGGGGTGACAGGAGTGCCAGGCGTACGAATAGGTGCTGTGCTCACAGGGTGTCCAGAGAGTGCAAACGTTCAGGTGCGGGTTCGGGTTCAGGCCGCCGGAAAGAGCTGCCGGTAATCCAGCAAAAGGCTTTCGATGACGAGCCTTGCCGCCAGCGGATGTTGCTCGGTGCGGCGCCGTTGCGGCAAAGCACGCGCAAAACGTTCCAGGCGGTCCAGCGGGATGGTGTTTGCGCAACGTTGCAACGCATCGCGCTGTGCCGGAAAGTAACGCGGGCGCCCCGCCAGCCGCGCCGCCATCAGGTCAAAGACCCACCGGTGCATGGTACTGAGAACGGCCGGGACCGACAATTTTTGTAAATGATCGGCCGTGGCCAGCGCGTCCAGCTTTGCGCCCTGGCCAAGCTGTTCGAGCAAAAATTGCAGTAGCGGGCGGTCCTCGGACTCGGCGGCGGCCAGCGCGGCCAGCGGCGCATTGCCGAACTCCGCCAGCAGGCTTTGCGCATGTGGCACGCCTTGTTGCTCCAGCCATTGGCGCGCGGCCTCGGGCTGCGGCGGCTGCAGCGGAAACTGCCTGCAGCGCGACAGGATGGTGGGCAGGATGCGGTCGATTCGATCCGTCACCAGCAGGAACACGGTGTTCTGCGGCGGCTCCTCCAGCGTTTTGAGCAGCGCGTTGGCGCCCTCAGTCTGCAATGCGTCGAGCGGATACAACACCACCACCCGCAACCCGGCCCGGTGCGTGCCGACGCCCACCGCCTCGATCAGGTTGCGGACCTGCTCCATGCGGATGATTTTGCTGGGTGCCTTTTTCTTGCCGTCAGCGTCTTTCTCGGTCTCGGGCGCATCTTCCATCGCTTCAGGGCGCACGAGGTGGAAATCCGGATGGTTGCCCTGCGCAAACCAGTTGCAGGCCGCGCACGTGCCGCAGGGCTGGCCGTCTGCGATGGGCGTATCGCACAACAGGCCTTGCGCGAAATGCATGGCGAAATCGCGCTTGCCGGTGCCTGCCTGGCCGTTGAGCAGAATCGCGTGCGGCAACTTGGCCCGCATGGCCTGCAGGCGGGACCAATCAGCGGATTGCCAGGGATAAAGCATCATGAATCAATGGGTTGCGTCAGATTGTTGATGCAAAAACTTGTCGTGAAACCATTATTTCCGTATCCGAAATTGCCTGCAAAATCAGAGCGTTGCAAGCAGATTCTCTAAGTCTTTCTGGATATCGGCTCGCTCCCGGTTGGCGTTGAGCACGACAAATCGATCCGGCTCGGCTGCCGCACGGCGCAGGTATTCGGCGCGCGTGCGCAGGAAGAACTGTGCTGACTCGGCTTCGAACTTGTCTGGCGTACGGGCATCGGCCAAGCGCGCGGCTGCAATCTCGGGGGCCAGATCGAACAGGATGGTCTTGGTCGGCTGCAGGCCCTGCTGCACCCAGCGCTCCAACGCCTCCAGCCGGTCGATTGCCAAGCCCCTGCCCCCGCCCTGATAGGCGAACGTGGCGTCGGTAAAGCGGTCGGAAATGACCCAGTCGCCCGCCTCAAGCGCGGGCTGGATCACCTCGGCGATGTGCTCGCGGCGACTGGCGAACATCAGCAGCGCTTCGGTCTCCAGGTGCATGCGCTCGTGCAGCAGTACTTCGCGCAGTCGCTCGCCCAGCGGCGTACCGCCAGGCTCGCGGGTGACGACCACCTTTTTGCCCTGGAGAGCGAGCTTCGTCTGCAGTTGCTGGGCAAACCACGCGAGGTGCGTGCTCTTGCCCGCGCCGTCGATCCCTTCGAATGTGATGAACTTGCCGGTCATGGTTGGCCGCGCTGATATTTGTTGACGGCCCGGTTGTGGTCCGTCAGGTTGGTCGAAAACTGGCTGCTGCCGTCGCCGCGCGCCACGAAATACAGCGCGTCTGACGGTGCCGGGTTCAGCGCCGCCTGCAACGACGCCATGCCCGGCAGCGCGATCGGCGTAGGCGGCAGGCCGGTGCGCGTGTAGGTGTTGTAGGGCGTGTCGGTTTGCAAGTCCCGCTTGCGCAAATTGCCGTCAAAACCGGCACCAAGGCCATAGATGACCGTCGGGTCGGTCTGCAGCAGCATGTTCTTTCGCAGCCGGTTGACGAACACGGCGGCAATCATCGGCCGCTCCAGCTTCTGGCCGGTCTCCTTCTCGATGATGGACGCCATGGTCAGCGCCTCGTACGGCGTCTTGTAAGGCAGATCCAGCGAGCGTTTCATCCAGGCGTCGTTCAGGCGCTTCTGCATCGCCTGGTAGGCGTGGCGGTAGAGCTCCACATCGCTGCTGCCGCGCGCAAAAAGATAGGTGTCTGGAAAGAACAGGCCTTCCGGGTTGGTTTCAGGCGCGCCGATCTTGCGCATCAGGTCTGCGTCAGACATGCCGGCCGTGTCGTGCTTGAGCGCAGGTTCTGCGTCAACCACCGCCCGCATCTGCCGCATCGACCAGCCCTCGATAACGGTAACGACGTAATGCGTGACCTCGCCGCGCGCCATCTTGTCGAGGATGGACATGGGCGTCGCGCCGGTTTCCAGCGCATAACCGCCGGCTTTGAGGCTCTTGGCGTTGCCCGTGGCGCGCGCCAGCACCGAAAACAACTGCGGCTGCACGCCGACGCCGGCATTGGCAAGCTGCTTGCCGACCGAGATCACGCTCGAGTTCGGCTTGATCACCACCTCCAGCGGCGAGGCCGATAGGCTCACCGGTTGCTGGGCCCACCACACCACACCGCCTGCTGCTGCCAGCACAATCAGGATCGCCAGCAGGATCAAGCGTTTGAGAAAAGAGAACATTCTGTTGCGAATCTGCGCGCGGAGCCGGCTGACCCCGGCGATTTCCGCACTCTTGAAATGGATAGATAGGGCACAAGCCGCCCTTTAGACAGCCCAATATAATACCGGTCAATCTAAGGCGGCCCCGCACACCATGAACGATGTCTTCCACGATTTTGTCGATACGCTGAGCTTTCCCCCGCTCGACGTGCAATTTGACGCCGCCACGCGCGGCAGCGTGCTCTGCGCACCGACCGATCTTGCACGCATCGCCGTCGAAGGCGCCGATGCGGCCGAGTTCCTGCATAACCAGCTCACCAACGCCGTTACAGGCCTTGGTTTGAATGAGGCGCGTCTGGCCGGCTATTGCTCGCCCAAGGGACGGCTGCTGGCCACGCTGCTGGTGTGGCGTCAAGCCGATACGATCGTGCTGCAGACAGACAAGGCGATCGCTCCGGCGCTGACCAAGCGCCTGTCGATGTTCGTGCTGCGCGCCAAGGCCAAGCTGCGCCCGATGGACGAGTTCATCGCCATCGGCGTCGCCGGGCCCGATGCGGCGCAAGCGCTGCGCGAGGCCGGTGCCGTGTTGCCTGAACCGGATACTGTCAATGCGGTGGCGCAGCAGCCTGCCACGGTGGGCCAGCAATTCGGTGCGGTCGTCCGCCTGCCGGATGCTGGCGGACGCCCCCGCTATCAATGGATGGTCCATGCCGAGCATTTCCAGGACGCCTGGAAGACGCTGTCGTCGCGCCTGTCGTTGGTCGGCACCGAGGTGTGGGACTGGCTGAGCCTGCAAGCAGGTGTGCCGCACATCACCCTGCCCACGCAGGAACAGTTCGTCCCGCAGATGGTCAACCTGGAATTGCTGGGCGGCGTCGATTTCCGCAAGGGCTGCTACCCGGGGCAGGAAATCGTGGCGCGCAGCCAGTATCGCGGCACGCTCAAGCGGCGCATGCAGCGCGCGCACGTGAATGCACCCACGTCGGCCGGTGCCGAAGTCTATAGCGCCACCGATCCGAACCAACCTTGTGGCATGGTGGTCAACGCAGCCATGGCGCCGGATGGCGGCACCGATCTGCTGGTCGAGTTGAAGCTGGACGCGCTCGACACCGTCATCCACCTCGCCACGCCGGACGGCCCAGTGCTGACGCTGCAAAACCTGCCGTACGTCATTCCCGTTTCAGAAAACGCCTGACACCGGACTCCACCATGGCCGATCACCTGTTCGTCTACTTCCGCATCGCCGAGCATGACGCCGCTGCTGCCTTGCCGCAGTGGCAGCGTTGGCTCGATACCGTGGAAGAAGCCACAGGCGTGGCAGGCGCCTTGATGCGCCGTCCCGAAACACGCGACGGCCAGGCCACGTGGATGGAATCCTACGACGACGTCCCGCCCGCCTTTGCAGCCACGCTGGCGGCCCTGTGGGAAACCGGCGGCCCGCGTGAATTCGTCGCGGGTGAACGCCATGCAGAGCTGTTTGTCGATCTAGAAAACAGCTGACGGTGCCTTGCCGCAATCGTCATCGCAAAAATTCGGCAGGCTGCTATGCTTGGCCGAAGCCCGCGCAACACAGGCCGTCACATTGACCATTGGCCGTTCGTTGCGCGGCATGTTCAAAGGAAGTGCTCATGTGTTTGATTCTCACGGCCTGGCACGCCCACCCCGACTACGCGCTGGTGGTGGCCGCCAACCGGGACGAATTCTATGACCGCCCTGCAGCGCCGCTGGCGTGGTGGAGCGACGCGCCCAACGTGCTGGCTGGGCGTGACATGGCCCAGGTGGTCGGTCACGCAGGTACGTGGATGGGCATGACGCGCGATGGCCGCTTTGCCGCGCTGACGAACTACCGCGCGCCGTCCGAGCGCCGGCCCGATGCGCGCTCGCGCGGGGAACTCGTCTCGAATTTCCTGACGGCGGACGATATGTCGGTGCCCGCCTATCTCGATAGCCTCACCGCTCGCGACCGCGCATACAACGGCTACAACCTGCTCACCGCCACACGCGACGAACTCTGGTGGACGAGCAACCGCGCCGAAGCACCGCGCAAGCTCGCGCCCGGCCTGTATGGCCTGTCCAACGCATTGCTCGATACGCCGTGGTTCAAGGTGCGGCACCGCATGGCCGCCTTTGCCGAGGCCCTGGCCGCAGATACGGGCCGGCACGGCAATGCGCTGGATGTGGCGCGCTATCTCGATCTGCTGTCGGAAACGCGTGAAGCCCCGACCGCCTCCTTGCCCGCCACGGGCGTGGCGCCCGATTGGGAGAAGCTGCTTTCTGCCGCCTTCATCCGCTCGCCGCGCTATGGCACGCGCGCCAGCACGATCGTGCGTATCCGCCACGATGGCTGCTTTGACGTGACCGAGCGCCGCTTCGACGCGCAAGGCCAGATTGGTGAGACGCGCTACCTCGGCGTGCTCGATACCGTCACGCACGCCGATACGTAAGCGGCGCGCCGCTCAGGCCGCTTCCTGCTTCGCGCTCGCGGCCTGGTCCATTTCCATTTCGGTGACGGCGCCGCCGCCCGGGCGCAATGCAGAATGTTCGCGCTTGGACTGCACCAGCGGATAGAACATCTGCGCCGTCCACCGCTCGGCGCCGAACAGCACGTCATCCTGCAAGCCAATCTTCGCGGGATATTTGCGCGTGATATGCGCCGTGCCAAACAGCACATCCCAGAAAAACAGCAGGTTGCCGAAATTGCCCTTGTAGTGGCCGATGCCATCGGCGTTTGTGAGCGCGTGATGCGCCCAGTGCGTGGCGGGCGTGGAAATCGTCCGCTCGATCACCCACATCAACGGACGCAGCGCGCGGATGCGATACAGCGGTGCATCCCACGGCCAGGCGCAATGTGCGCCAACAATGACGGCCAGCTTGACGACCAGGTACGCCGCATACACCGGCCCAAAGCCCAGGTACACCGCCACACCACCAATCCACAGCCCCGGCATCATCAGGTAGTAGAAAAAGTTGTTGCGGTACGTAATGCGCACGCTCATGTACGACGCGCTGTGATGCGCGCGGTGCAACGGCCACAGCAGCGGCGTGTGCGAAGCGCGGTGCCAGAGGTATTGCGTGAGGTCGTCACCGATGAGCAGCAACCCGGTCATCGCCCACCAGGGCAGATCCGCCCACGCGTTGTGCTGCGCCGGAATGAGCCACTTGCACAGGGCGTTGCTCCCCAGTAGCGCGATCGGCTGCGTGACAGCGACGAGGCTGATAAACATCAGCACCTCGAGCCAGGCATCGTTGGCGGTCGCGCGGCCGCGCACGTTGGCCTGGTAGCGCCGTGTCACGAACTCCATGACGGCAAATCCCAGGATGCAGGCGACGATCAGCGCGTGCTCCATGTGCGAACTCATTGGTGTCTCCTCGCTTTTGTTGTGCAGACAAGCCTAGGAGTGCGCCATCAATGCGTCCAATGCATAATGAACATTTATTTGATGCACAGAACGCAACGCCATGGATTTGCGCCGCCTGAGTCACGTCGTAGCCCTCGCCGATACGCTGCACTTCGCGCGTGCCGCGCAAGCGGTGCATCTGAGCCAGCCCGCATTCAGCCGGAGCATCCAGGCGATTGAAGACGATCTCGGCATCCGCCTGTTCGATCGCGAAACCGGTAACGTGCGCCCCACGCCCGCCGGCGAATTCGTCATCGAACGCGCGCGGCGCCTGCTGTTCGAGGCGCGCTGCCTGCAACGCGACGTTGATCTGTATCGCGACAGCCAGCTCGGCGACACGGCCTTCGGTGTGGGGCCGCTGCTGACGGCAACGCTTATGCCCCGGGCACTCCAGGAACTGCGGCAGCAGCACCCGCAAGTCGCCCTGCGCATGGAGGTCGGCAATTGGGTGCAATTGCTGGAGAGCCTGCGTAGCGAGAACATCGAATTCTTCGCCGCCGACGTGCGCGACATGCCGAAAGACGCCGCGCTCGATATCCAATTGATTGGAGGCCAGCCCCCTCACCTGTACGCGCGCGCTGGCCACCCGCTAGCAGGGCACACGCACACGCTGCGTGAGGTCTGGGAATACGGCATTGCCGTACCGAAGCTCCTCAGCCCATCCAAGGTGGAGCTGGCGATGCTGCTTGGCCTGCCAGCCGGTCAGGAGGCCAGCATCGCGCTGGAGTGCGACAACTACGGCGTATTGAAGACGGTGGCGCTCACGACGGACACCGTGCTGGGTGCTACGGACGCAGCGGTGCAGGACGAGTTGGAAGCCGGTGCGCTGGTGCGGCTGGCGGTGAAGGGTTGGCTATCGCCGCCATCCACGACGGGAATCGTGCGGCTGCACGGCAGAACCGCGTCGCCGGCAGCGCAGGTGGCCATCGCAGCCATTGCGAGGGCCGCCCAGGACATCAACGTGTAAGCATGCGGCGCATGGTCCGGTGCGGAATGCCGGCCTCTTCAAACTCTTCGCCCTCGGCCGTAAAGCCCGCACGTACATAGAACGGCATGGCGTGGGTTTGCGCGTTCAGGATCAGCTCGGGGTAACCCAGCGACTGCGCCTTGTCGATCAGGGCCTCCAGCACGCGCGCGCCAACGCCCGTGCCCCGCGCCTCCTTGCGCACCGCCATCCGGCCGATATGGCCGTCGGGCAGCAGGCGGCCCGTGGCGACAGCGCGCCCGGCCGTGTCATGTGCCAGCGCGTGCCAGCACTGGTCATCCCACGCGTCCCACTCCAGTTCAACGGGCACGCCTTGTTCGGTGACAAACACGTCGTAGCGGATGGCGCGGGCTTCTTCGCGCACGGCGTCCCAGCGGTCGACTTCAATGCCGGCAAGCGGGCGGACAGATTCAGGGGCAGTCATGCTCAGTTCTCACACTTCAGGCTTCAGAACTTCAAAGTTCAGGATGCGTTCGCGCAGCGTATCGGGAATCGGCGCGGAGGTCTGCGTGGCAGGGTCGGCACACACATAGATGACCTCGCCGGTGACGAGATGCTCGTCTGCGCGATACATCTCGATGATAAAGCGCATGCTGGAGCGGCCCAGACGCGCCACACGGCAGCGCAGGTCCAGCTCGTCGTCAAAGCGCGCGGAGGCATGATATTCGAGCGTGGATTTGACCACGTAGAAATCCACGCCAAAGGTGTCGACCACATCCACCGGATACCGCACGCCGATGCTGCGCCAGTATTCGGTGATGCACACATCGGCGTACAGCAGGTAGTGGCCATTGAAGACGATGCTCTGCGCATCGACTTCGGCCCAGCGTACGCGCAGCGGCGTGCTGTGGCGGAAATCCTCGATCGCCATGTGGTCTCCTCTTGTGCTCGGGTTATGGGGATTCGGTCTCGGTGCCGAAGGCGCGGCGTAACGCATTGGCGGCGTCGCGGTGCGCATCTTCCACAGCCGGCACGAAGCGCCCCATCTTGAAGAAGTCGTGAATCATGCCTTCGTACAGTTTCAGCTCGACCGGGACCTCCGCTGCGCGCAGCTTGTTGGCGTAGCCGATGCCGGCATCGCGGATCGGGTCGAAGCCAGCCACGGCAATCCACGCGGGGCACACGCCGGTTACGTCTGCGCCGTGGCCACCGGCGTCCAGCGGGGCGAACCGCCAGTCGTCGCGGTCGGCATCGCTGCGCAGGTATTGCGAGAAGAACCAGTGGATCATCTCCTGCGTGAGCAAATAGCCCTCGGCAAACTCACGATGCGACGGCGTGGATTCACGCGCGGTGGTGCCGGGGTAGATCAGCAGTTGCAGCACCGGTGCCAAGCCGCGATTGCGTGCCTCAATGGCACTGACCGCGGCAAGCGTCCCGCCCGCGCTGTCGCCGCCGAAAGCGATGCGGGCTGGGTCGGCGCCGATGGTGGCGGCCTCATCGAACACCCACTGCAGCACGTCGAACGCGTCGTTCGCTGCGGTTGGAAATTTCCACTCGGGCCCAAGCCGGTAATCTACCGACAACACCATCGCGCCCGATTTGGCCGCCAGCGACCGGCAAAGCTGGTCGTGCGTCTTGATGCTGCCCACGGTAAAACCGCCGCCGTGGAAATACACCAGCAGCGGCAATGGATCTGCCCAGCTGGCTTCGCGCGCCGCGTATGTGCGAATGGGGATGACATGGCCATCGCGCGCCGTTACCGTCAGGTCGTGCACGGCTTCCAGCGGGATGGCCGGGATGTCGACAATGGGGCTGCTCTTTTCGTAGGCGATCTTGGCGTCGGCTGGGTCAAGGGCATTCAGCGGCGGACGCTTGGCACGCGCAACCAGATCGAGTAACTGGGCGACGTGCGAGTCGAGAGACGGGTGCTGCATGAGGGCGGGAACTGAACGATCGTTCTAATTTGGCTATCATCGGAGTATCCATTGAACCACGCCCGCACGACAAGACGGGCGACACCGACAATCACCATCCGGAGACAGCATGGCCCTCATCTTCTACCTCACCCACGTTCACCTCGGCTTTGGCACCGTCAACGAACTGAAAAGCGAATGCGCACGCGTGGGCATCCGACGGCCGATGATCGTGACCGACAAAGGCGTGGCCGCCGCCGGACTTGCACAGCGCGCGATTGACGCCACGGGCGGCCTGCCCGTCATCGTGTTCGACGAGACGCCTTCCAACCCGACCGAGGCGATGGTGCTGAAGGCCACCGCGCAATACAAAGACGCCGGTTGCGACGGGCTGATCGCCATCGGCGGTGGTTCGTCGATCGATTTGGCCAAGGGGATTGCGATTGCCGCCACGCACCCCGAGCCGCTCACCACCTACGCGACCATCGAGGGCGGCAGCACGAAGATCACCGAAGAGGCGGCGCCGTTGATTGCGATTCCCACCACGGCCGGTACCGGCAGCGAGGTGGCACGTGGCGCGATCATCATTCTGGAAGACGGCCGCAAGCTTGGCTTCCACTCGTGGCACCTGCTGCCCAAGTCAGCCATCTGCGATGCGGAACTGACGCTGGGTCTGCCGCCCGCGTTGACGGCCGCCACCGGCATGGATGCGATTGCGCATTGCATCGAGACCTTTCTCGCACCCGCGTTCAACCCGCCAGCGGACGGCATTGCGCTGGATGGCCTCGAACGTGCGTGGGCCAACATCGAACGTGCCACGCGCGATGGTGCCGACCGCGATGCGCGGCTGAACATGATGAGCGCGTCGATGCAGGGCGCAATGGCGTTCCAGAAGGGGCTGGGGTGCGTGCATTCGTTATCGCACCCGCTGGGCGGCGTAAAGGTCGATGGCAAGACAGGGCTGCATCACGGCACGCTCAACGCGGTGGTGCTGCCGGCGGTGTTGCGCTTCAACGAGACGGCCGAGACGGTGGTGCGAGACAACCGCTATGCGCGCATGCGCCGCGTGATGAATCTGCCGGCCGGCGCGGACCTCGCCCAGGCGGTGCATGACCTGACGGCGCGCCTCGGCCTGCCGACCGGCCTGCGCCAGATGGGCGTGCCGGAAGATGCGCTGGAACACGTGGTGGAAGGCGCCTTGCTCGACCACTGCCACAAGACCAACCCGCGCATCGCCACGGCCGACGACTACCGCCGCATGCTGGCGGAGTCGATGTAACTAACTCAGGCGCTCAGGAAACGAATGACCGGATCAGCGCGGTAATGCGCTCCGGTTGTTCGTGCACGACCCAGTGCGTACCGTCGGGAATCCGCTCCAGGCGCATGTCGGGAATGAAGCGCTCCAGCCCATTGAGCAGGCTTTTCGGCAGTGCCATGTCCATCTCGCCCCAGATCACGAGCGTGGGCACCTTCACGACAAACGCCTCGGGTGGCATCTGGTCAATGCGCAACGGCGCAACGCCCTCGGTAGGCGGATGCAACGGTGAGGCGCGGTAGTAGTTCACGCCGCCGGTCAGGCCGTGGGAACCGCCCTCGCCCGGCTGGCTCCAGGCGGCGTGATAGCGCGCTCGCACCTCGGGCGTGAACCATTCCGCCACCGGCTGCCCCATGCCGTGAAAGAAACCTTCGAGCTTTTCAAAGTCATTGGCGGCCAGCGCGTCTTCCGAACCCGGCTGGCGCAGCCAGTTCATATACGCCGATGAAGCCTGCTGCGCCGGATCGCTGAGCAGCGCATTCGCAAACACCCACGGATGCGGCGAATTGACGATCACCAGTCGCTCGACCAATTCCGGATGTTGGATGGCAAGGTTCCAGCAGATGGCCCCGCCCCAGTCGTGCGCCACCACGATGGCACGCTCGTAGCCCAGCGCCGTGATGAACTGCGTCAGATCCTGCACCAGGAACTTCGGACGATACGCATCCACCGCCGCCGGCTTGCTCGACAGGTTGTAGCCGCGCATGTCGGGTGCAACGGCAAAGTGCGTGTCGCCAAACGCAGCAAGCTGCGCTTCCCACTCGTACCAGAACTCCGGAAAACCGTGAACGAACAGCATCAGCGGCGCGCCACGCTTGCCGGCGCTGGCGTAATGCAGCCGCGTGCCGTTAGGCAGATCGGCGAATTGCGATTCCGTGATAGCGGCGGCGGTAGCAGTGTTCATGGCGATTCCGGAGTCATGGAAATGTGTGGTTACCCGCGTAGCGCATCGACCAGGCGCGCACGCACGTCGGGCTTGCCTTCAAACGGATCAGACGGATTGCGCTGCGAGATGATGTCTTCAAAGCGATGCTGCACTGGCGCCAGCGCATGCGGGTGCGAGTAGATGTAGAAGCCGGCGTTGCGGATCGCGTCAAAGGTCATCTGGCCGACTTGCTCGGCAGTGACCTTGCCGGAACTGACAGCCTTCTCCGACATGGCCCGCGAAACCAACTGCGACTTGGTGGGCGGCGCCGTGTTGGCCAAATCCTGCGGCCGGTTGCGGTCAGACTGCGTAATACCGGTCGGCACGAAGTACGGGCACAGCACCGAGCAATGGATCTGCTCGGTCACCAGGCTCAAGTCCTGATACAGCGATTCGGACAGCGCCACCACCGCGTGCTTGGACACGTTATAGATGCCCATGGCCGGCGCATTCAGCAGCCCCGCCATCGAGGCCGTATTGACAATATGGCCCTCGTACGACGGATCTTTCTTGGCGGCTTCCAGCATCAGCGGCGTGAAGATGCGTACACCGTGAATGACGCCGTGCAAGTTCACGCCGAGCACCCAATCCCAGTCGCGCTCGGTGTTTTCCCAGATGAGACCACCGGCGCCCACGCCGGCGTTGTTGAACAGCAGGTTCACTTTGCCGAACGCCTTGATGGCCGCATCGGCCAGCGCCTGCACATCTTCCACCTTCGACACGTCGACGCGCAGGCCAATCACTTCCACGCCCTGCGCCGAGAATTCGGCCACGGCGGCATCCAGCGCATCCTGCTGGATATCGGCCAGCACCAGCTTCATGCCCAAACTGGCGCCGATCTTGGCGAACTCCTTGCCGAAACCCGACGCACCGCCCGTGATGACGGCCACACCGCCTGCGAATTGCTTCATACGTGTCTCACTGATGTCGTTGTAATAGGAAAGGCGATCGAAATGGCGCAGCCGTATCAGCCTGCCGCCTCAACCTTGCGCACGGCGTAACCCACGCGCGGAAAATGCACCACCACTTGGCCGACGCGCGGGTCTTCGCGCAGCACGCCGACGCTGTCGCGTGTGGAGACCACGAGGTCCCCTTCGACGGGATCAACGCCGTAATCAACCGCGGCCACCGTCACGCGCGTGCCCTTGGGCAAGCCGTGGCTGTCGTCGAAGGTGGCGTTCGTTTCAGTCAGCGCGCGTGGTGTGGCGGCCTTGGCAATATCCAACGCTTCGGCAGGCGTCATCGGTTGCGCTTGCGAGTGACCGAATGCCGCGACGCGATGCATCCATGCGACGACTTCGGGGTGCGCATCGAGAATGCCCGCCACCGCCGTCGCGCGGCGGATGAACCACAGGCAGTGGTAGACGGAAAAATCGGCCACGGTCGGCTGCTCGCCAAACAGGAAGATGCGTTCGCCTGTCGCAAACTGCCGCTCCAACTGAGCAAGGAACACCTGCAGCGTGGAGGTGGCTTCCGGCAGCGGCGTGCGCAAGCCGGTGCCGCCCACACGCATTGCTTTGCGGTCTTCCACGAAGGCTTTGACGAAGGCTTCCGGCGCGTCGCCGAACAGGCTCTGGAAGCCCGCCGGCTGCGTCACGAAAGTTGCGGTGGCCCAGAACAACGTCGTATCAGCCCACTGCGCCATCGAAAACACCGATGCGGCATGGTCTGCGGGATACAGCGTCGGGGCGGGATGAATCGACTCCAGCACCTGCGCGATCAGCGCGGTATCGCAATAGATGTCCGCGCCGATCTGCAGGAACGGCGTGCGCCGGTAGCCGCCGGTGAGCGGCATCACGTCCGGCTTGGGCAGGATCACGGGCACCGTGACGGACTTCCACGGCTGGTCCTTGTAGCCAAGGATCAAGCGCACCTTCTCTGAAAACGGCGAGGTGGCGTAGTGATGCAGGATCAAGTCCGTCATGCGTGCTCCAGAAATTTGTAATGCCGATCAGTCGAGCAGATCGGGTTGTTCTTTGACGATGCGCGCATATAGCGGCTGGAACTGGAACCACCCCGCCTGCGCCGATCCGACGATGGAATACGCCTGACGGGCAGCGGCATCGGAAATCGTGCGCGGTGCGTCGCCGGTGCGCGCCGCAGCGGCTTCGGCCAGCAACTGCACCTGGCAGGAGCGCTCCATCGTGATGAACCACCACGCTGCTTCATCGACCGTCTTGCCGACCGTCAGCAGGCCGTGGTTCTGCAGGATCGCAGCCTTGTTGTCACCCAGGGCCTCTGCAATGCGCTGGCCTTCGTCCAGTTCGACCACCACGCCGCCGAAATCGTCGTACAGGGCATGGTCGCCATAGAAAGCGCACACGTCTTGCGTGAGCGGATCGAGCTTGCGGCCGAGCGTCGACCACGCGCGACCGTATGTGCTGTGCGAGTGCGCAGCGGCCACCGCATCGGGCCGCGCCTGATGCACCCGCGAGTGAATCGCAAACGCGGCGGCGTTGACGGGGTAATCGCCTTCCACCACGTTGCCATGGTGATCGCAGCGGATGAGGTTCGACACCGTCACCTGGCTGAAATGCACACCGAAGGGGTTCACCCAGAAGCTGTCCTGGTGTTCCGGATCGCGCGCCGTGATGTGCCCGGCCACGCCTTCGTCGAAGCCGAATTTGGAGAACAGGCGGAACGCTGCAGCCAGACGCTGTTTGCGGTGCAGGCGCTCTTCTTCAACCGTGGCGAATTGCGGCGGGCGCGGCAGGTTGCGGTAGCGGGCTGCGGCCTCGGGGCTGAGGTTGGCCGTCATGCTGTCGGGCCGCTTGGCCTGTGCGGTTTCAGGTGCGTTCATGGTGTCTCCTTCACGCGTTCGTTGTGGGTGGGGCCATTCTGTGGCGGCCCTCGCCCGGCGGACTGTCAAGCGATTGACAGTCCGCGTGCGGCTCAACTCAAACGAGCTTGACGAGTTGCTTGCCGAAGTTCTTGCCCTTGAGCAGGCCCATGAACGCTTCCGGTGCGCTCGCCAAGCCCTCTGCCACGCTCTCGCGGAACTTCAGCTTGCCCTGCGCCACGAAACCGCCCAGCTCGCGCAGTGCTTCCGGCCACACGTCCATGTGTTCGGAGACGATGAAGCCCTCGATGGTCAGGCGCGACACCAGGATCAATTGCGGGTTCTGCAGCGGCAGCGGCTGGCCGTCATAGCCGGCGATCATGCCGCACATGGCGATGCGGCCGAATGCGTTCATGCGCGACAGCACGGCATCCAGGATCGAGCCACCCACGTTCTCGAAATACGAGTCGATGCCATCGGGCGTCGCCTCTTTGAGCATCTTGTACAGCTCCTTCGGGTCCTTGGCGGCCTTGTAGTCGATGCAGGCATCAAAGCCCAGTTCGTTGACCACGTAGTCGCACTTGTCCTTGCCACCGGCAAAGCCCACGGCGCGGCAGCCCTTGAGCTTGGCAAGCTGGCCGACCACGCTGCCGACGGCACCCGAAGCGGCGCTCACCGCCACGGTCTGGCCGGGCTTGGGCAGCATGATCTTGTTCAGGCCATACCACGCCGTCACGCCCGGCATACCGACTGAACCGAGATACGCCGACAGCGGAATGTGGCGCGTATCAACCTTCTGGATGCCACGGCCGTCAGACACGCCAACCTCTTGCCAGCCGAACATGCCGACGACGTTGTCGCCCACGGCAAACGACGGGTTCTTGGACGCTTCCACCACGCCAACGGTGCCGCCGATCATCACTTCGTCTAGCGGCTGCGGCTGCGCATACGACTTGCTGTCGTTCATGCGGCCGCGCATGTACGGATCGAGCGACAGGAAATGGTTGCGCACCAGCACCTGGCCGTCCTGCAGTTCCGGAATCTCCACCGTCTCCAGGCGGAAGTTGTCGGGTGTCACGGCTCCTTGCGGGCGCGAAGCCAGAACGATGCGCTGATAGGTCTTCGACATGAAAAAACGCTCCTGAATATCGGATATCGGTGTTGGGTCGAGGTGTTACTTGTGTTGCATGAAGTACTCGGCCAGCGCCGCATACGCGCGGTGCGTGACCGGATCATTGGCCGCATTGGCGGCGATCGGGTGCGAGGCATAGCGCACGATCGTCATCTGGGCCACCGGATCAATATAGATGCGCTGGCCATGGATGCCCCGCGCTTCGAACGTGTGGTGGTCGTTGCTCGAAACCCACCACATGTTGCGATACGAATAGCCGGGCAGCGTCGTGTAGCCTGCCTTGGCAAATTTGGCCGGGTCGCCGCCGCGGCGGATGTCTTCGATCACGCTCTTGGGCAGGATCTGCTTGCCGTTGAAGCGGCCATCGTTGCGGATCATCTCGCCGAAGCGCGCCAGATCGCGCAGCGTGGTGTTCAGGCCGCCGCCGCCCGATTCCGTACCGATGCTGTCGACCGAGAAGTACGCGTCATCCTGTGCACCCATCGGTTGCCAGATACGCTCGGACAGCAGCGCCGCCAGCGACTTGTTCGACGCGCGGCGTACGATCCACGCCAGCGTTTCAGCGTTGACGGTCTTGTACGAGAACTCCGCGTCGTGCTCGCCTTCCTTGCGCAGCGTCGTCAGGTAGTCGTAGAAATTGTCGGGGCCCTTGTAGCCGGCCGGGCGCGGCAGCATGCCGCCGGCGCGGGCGTAGGCCCAGACATCGGCGTTCGGGTCGGCATAGTTTTCGGAGTAATGCACACCCACGGTCATATCCATGACCTGGCGCACGGTGGCGTCGCCGTAGGCGGTGTCCTTCAGTTCCGGCACGTACTGCGTAACGGGCGCGGCCGGATCGAGCTTGCCGTCGGCCACCAGCATGGCGGCCAGTGTGCCGACAAACGATTTCGTGACCGACATGGCAATGTGCTGCGTATGCGCATCGAGCGCTCCAAAGTAGCGCTCGTAGACCACCTTGCCCTTGTGCATGACGAGGATGCCGTCGGTGTAGGTCAGCTTGAGCGCTTCGGCAAACGTGCGGCGCGTGCCGTTCGGATCCGTAAACAGCACGCCGCTGATGTCACGCTCGGCGCGGGGGAGCTTGCTGACGGGGCCATCGCCGCGCCATACCACGCGCGTCGGCACGAGCTCACGCACATGGCTGTAGCCATAGCGCGTGCGCGGGAACATATTGCCCGCGAGGTCAAAGCGGATGATGCGATCAGGTGGCGGCGGGAAGCCCTGCATCCAGCCCATCTTGTTCGGATCAGATTCGTCGGCCGTGAGCGGCTTCTGCATCGGCGGATTGGGCGCCGGCGGCGGCTGCACGGCGGTCGATGCACTGGCAGCCGGTGCGTCGGCCGGCGCGGGGTTGGAGGCGCATCCTTCCAGGGTCATGGTCAGTCCGGTGCAGCAAAGCAGGGTGATGGCAAGGGCAGACGCCGTGCGCCGCGCAGGTTGTTGCATGCTTGTCTCCGTGGTTGCTCTTCTTGTGTGTCGGACGCTGTCCGATGTGCAACTGGGTACTGCAACTGCCGTGTGGTCTGGTCAGCCGTCGGCGCCGGGTTCTGGGGTGCGCGGCGGCGGCATACGCTTGACGAACTTGAACGTGCCCGAGCCGCGAGCGACCAGCTTGTCATCGGCATCACGCACCTCGCCCTCGCAGAACGCCATGGTGGTGGACTGATGCACGCAACGGGCGCTGGCCTTGAGCGTGCCGCGCCCGGGCTGCATGAACGCCGTCTTCATCTCGATCGTCACCACGCCGCGGCCGTGCACGTCGGCCGAGCGGCCGGCCATGGCCATGGCGACGTCGAGCATCGTCATGGTCACGCCGCCGTGGGCCATTTCCCAGCTGTTCATGTGCTGCGCTTCGAGGGCAAGCTCGACCACGCCCTCGCCATCGGCCACCTTCAGGCAGCGCATGCCGAGAAGCTTCAGGAAAGGGATGTCGATCGGAAAACCGTTGTTGTCTGCGTTCATGCTGCGTCAGAAAGAGTGAGAAGCAGCCGAAATTAGACCACGCTCACGCCGCCGTCGACGGCAAGAATCTGGCCAGTGATGTGCTTGGAGGCATCCGACGCAAACAACGCAGCCACACCCTTGAGGTCTTCGTCGTCGCCGATGCGATGCAGCGGCGAGCGCTCGGCCAGCTTGTCCACACCGAGCTTTTCCAGCGAGCCGCGCGTCATCTTCGACGGGAAGAAGCCCGGCGCAATGGCGTTGACGGTGATGTTGTGCTCGCCCCACTCACCGGCCAGCGCGCGCGTGAAATTGACCACCGCGCCCTTGCTTGTGTTGTAGGCAATCGTGTCCAGCGAGCCCGGCGGATTGCCCTTCAGGCCCGCAATCGACGCCACATTGACGATCTTTCCGTACTTGCGCGGGATCATCGAACGCTTGCCGATCTGCTGCGTGAGCAGGAACAGGCCGCGGATGTTCAGGTTCATCACCTTGTCCCAGGCTTCGACCGGGTGGTCTTCCGCCGGCGAGCCCCACGTTGCGCCCGCGTTGTTGACGAGAATGTCAATGTGGCCGAGCTTGGCCAGCGCCTCGTCGGCCAGGCGCTGAATGTCGGCTTCGATGGCGCCGTCAGCGGCAATCCAGTCGGCCTCGATGCCGAGCGACTTCAGATGTGCCTGCGCTTCCTTCAGTTCATCGGCCTTGCGGGCAGATAGAACGATGCGCGCGCCCTGCTCGCCTAGCGCTTCGGCAATCTGCAGGCCGAGCCCGCGTGAGCCGCCGGTGATGAGCGCCGTCTTGCCGGAAAGATCAAACAGATGCTTGAGCGTACCCATGGTGTCTCCAGTGTCGTTATCGTCGTTAGAACCAGGCGTCCTGCATGTCCAGCGTTGTGGTGTCGAGCGAGCCCAGCAGCACGATCTGCGGCTCGATCTTCGGCAGTTCCCACTGGAAGAAGTAGCGCGCGGCCTGCAGCTTGCCGCGATAGAAATCTGCATCGTCGCCCTGCGCCGCCGGCAATGCCTTGGCGGCGGCCAGCGCCTGCTCCAGCCAGATCCACGCAACCACGACATGGCCGAAGGCTTCCAGATAGACGGAGGCATTTGCCAGCGTCACGCGCGGGTCGCCAGCGGCCCACAGTGTTTGCGTGACCTTGGCCAATTTCTGCGTGGCCATGCCGAGCGCGCGGCCATAGCCGACCAGCGTTTCATCGTCGGTTTCCAGCGCACGGCCGACGGTGCCCTGCACGCGCTCACCCAGCGCGGCGAAGGCGGCGCCATCCTGCATCACGACCTTGCGGCCCAGCAGGTCCAGCCCCTGGATGCCGTGCGTGCCCTCGTGAATCGGGTTCAGGCGGTTGTCGCGGTAGAACTGTTCGACGTTGTATTCGCGCGTGTAGCCGTAACCGCCGTGCACCTGGATCGCCAAGCTGTTGGCCTCGAGGCACCACTGCGACGGCCAGCTCTTCGCAATCGGCGTGAGGATGTCGAGCAGCAGACCGAGCTTTGCGCGCTTGGCCGCATCGGTTTCGCCACGCTCTTCGTCGACGAGCTTGGCGCAATACAGGTTCAGGCCCAGCGCGCCTTCTACATACGCCTTCTGCGCCAGCAGCATGCGACGCACATCAGCATGATCGACGATACGGATTTGCGGAGACGCCGCATCCTTGCCAGACGGCCCGACCGGGCGACCTTGAGGGCGATTGCGCGCGTAGTCCACCGCGTGCAGATAACCCGTGTAACCAAGCATCGTTGCGCCCATGCCGACGCCGATGCGCGCCTCGTTCATCATGTGGAACATGCAGGCAAGGCCCTTGTGCGGCTCGCCGACGAGGTAACCGATGGCACCGGCGCGCGGCTGGCCGTCTGCACCTTTCGGGCGGAACTGCGTGCCCTCGCCAAAGTTCAGCAGGCAGTTGGTCGTGCCGCGATAGCCCATCTTGTGGTTCAGCCCTGCCAGCACCACGTCATTGCGCTCGCCGAGTGAGCCATCGGCATTGACAAGGAACTTCGGCACGATGAAGAGCGAAATGCCCTTCACGCCGGGAATCAGCTTGCCGTCCGGGCCGGGTATCTTCGCCAGCACGAGGTGGACGATGTTCTCCGACAGCTCGTGTTCACCGGCGGAGATCCACATCTTGTTGCCGGTCAGGCGGTATTGCGCGCCAAGAGGCGACTCGCCTTCGTATTCGGCTCGCGTGACGACGTCCGACAGCGACGAGCCCGCCTGCGGCTCCGACAAGCACATCGTGCCGTAGAAGCGGCCTTCCATCTCAGGCTGCACGAACGTCTCGATCTGCGCAGGCGTGCCGTGCGCGAGCAGCAGATTCGCGTTGCCGATCGTGAGGAACGGATACGAACTGGTGCCGACGTTGGCAGCCTTGAAATAACCGAAGCCGGCTTTCTCGACCACGGTGGGCAGTTGCATGCCGCCGCGTTCAAAGTCTTGCCCGGCAGCCATCAGGCCGGCCTTGTTAAAGGCATCCAGTGCTGCCTTTACCTCGGGAATGATGTGGACCTTGTTGCCGTCGAAGTGCGGTTCTTCCTGATCGTTTTTCTTGTTGTGCGGGGCGAAGAGGTCCGTTGCGATGCGCTCGCAGGTGTCGAGTGCGGCGTCGAACGTTTCGCGGGAGTGGTCGGCGTAACGGGGAATGCTTGTGAGTGACTCGACGTTGAGCCATTCATAGAGCAGGAAGCTGAGGTCGCGGCGGGATAGCAGTTTCGAGGACATGATGTTGGTGGTGCATCCTGTGTTTCGTGCCCTGCCGGGCCCGACTCACTTTTCTTTGTCTTGCCAAAGAAAAGTAAGCAAAAGAAAGGCGCGCCCGAGATGGCGAAGGATTCCTTGAATTTCCGTAACCGGGCCGAGACGGGAAAAACTCGCTTCGCTCAGACAGTTTCCCGTCTTGTTTCCGCCCGCTTACGAAAATTCAAGGCGCCATCAAGGGCAAGAACAGCAACGGCCAAACCGTCTGGGTGCATGGGCTGGCGATCAAGCCAGCTCTGGCACAAACAAAACAGGCTCCCGTTTTTATGCGGGAGTCTGTCTGTTTAGAGCACCTCGAACAGTCCGGCTGCGCCTTGGCCGCCGCCGATGCACATGGTCACGACCACGTACTTGACGCCGCGGCGCTTGCCTTCGATCAGCGCGTGGCCGACCAAGCGCGCGCCCGACACGCCGTACGGGTGGCCCACGGCGATGGCGCCGCCGTTGACGTTCAGGCGGTCCATCGGAATGCCCAGCTTGTCTGCGCAGTACAGCACCTGCACGGCAAACGCTTCGTTCAGTTCCCACAGGCCGATGTCTTCGACCTTCAGGCCGGCCTTCTTCAGCAGCTTGGGCACGGCAAACACCGGGCCGATACCCATTTCATCCGGCTCGCAACCTGCCACGGCAAAGCCGCGGAATACGCCCAGCGGCTGCAGGCCCTTGGCGGCAGCCACCTTGCCATTCATCACCACGGCAGCGGATGCGCCGTCGGAGAACTGGCTGGCGTTGCCAGCAGTGACCACGCCGCCCGGCACGGCGGAGCGAATTTTCGCCACGCCTTCAAGCGTGGTGTCGGGGCGAATCCCTTCGTCGGCGGAGATCGTGACTTCGCGGGTCATGAGCTGGCCGGTCTTGGCATCGGCCACGCCCATCACCGTCGTCATCGGGACGATTTCGTCGTTGAACTTGCCGGCAGCAGCAGCGGCGGCGGCGCGCTGCTGGCTTTGCACGCCGTACTCGTCCATGCGCTCCTTGGCGATGTTGTAGCGCTTGGCGACGTTCTCTGCGGTCTGGAGCATGTTCCAGTAGATTTCCGGCTTGTGCTTGTTGAGCCAGCCTTCGGTCATCATGTGGCGGTTCATCTCCTGCTGCACGCACGAGATGGATTCCACACCGCCAGCCACGAAGATGTCGCCTTCATCGGCAATCACGCGTTGCGCGGCCATGGCAATGGTCTGCAGGCCCGACGAGCAGAAGCGGTTGACGGTTGCGCCCGGCACGGTCACGGGGCAGCCGGCACGCAGGGCGATCTGGCGCGCAATGTTGGCGCCCGTTGCGCCTTCCGGGTTCGCGCACCCCATCAGGATGTCTTCCACTTCGCCCGGCTCGATCTTGGCGCGCTCGATGGCGTGCTGAACAGCGTGGCCGCCCAGCGTGGCGCCGTGCGTCATGTTGAAGGCGCCCTTCCAGCTCTTGGCCAGGCCGGTACGTGCGGTGGAAACGATGACTGCTTCGGTCATGGTGTTGCTCCTCGTATCTGGTGGCGGGCGCGGCTTGGGCAGCGCCCGATGTATTCCGTTATCCGTTCAAGACAAGGTGTTCAAAACGTCCGGCGACTGCAACCGCGCGATGCCCGCATCCATCATCTGCTGCCACGCCTGCGCAAGCGAGCCGTTCAGGTCGATCGCTCGGCACGCATCCTCGATGACAGCGACTTCCAGCCCCGCAGCACAGGCATCCAGCGCTGACCACGCCACGCAAAAATCCGTGGCCAGCCCAACGCAGAACACGCGCTTGATTTCAAGCTCGCGCAGGTAGCCGAGCAGGCCCGTCGGCGTCTTGCGATCCGCTTCAAAGAATGCGGAGTAGCTGTCGATGTGCGGGTGATAGCCCTTGCGAACCATCAACTGCGCATGCGGCACGTCCAGGTTGTCAGCCAGCGCGGCGCCGGCGCTGTGCTGCACGCAGTGCACCGGCCACAGCACCTGCTGACCGTAAGGCAGGTCGATCGTGCCGAACGGTTGCGTTCCTGCATGGTTGGCAGCGAACGACACGTGCTCGCGCGGGTGCCAGTCCTGCGTCAGCACCACACGCCCGAATGCCTGTGCGAGCCGGTTGACGACCGGAATGACCTGGTCGCCGTCTGGCACCGCCAGCGCACCGCCGGGCAGAAAGTCGTTCTGCACGTCGATGATCAGCAGGCAATCGGTGGGCGTGAGTTGCATGGCGGTTGCTTAGTTGCTTAGTTGCTTAGTCGGTTAGCCGCGCATCAGCCGTTGAAGCCTTTGCCTTCGTCCGCCAGCTTCTGCAGCAGCGGCGCCGGCTTCCACGCTTCGCCGTGGTAGCCCTTGCTGTAGCGGTGCATGGCTTGCGCGACGTTGTACAGGCCGACGGTGTCTGCGTAGAGCATCGGGCCGCCGCGGAACAGCGGGAAACCGTAGCCGGTCAGGTAGACCATGTCGATATCCGACGCCTTGGAGGCAATGCCCTCCTCCAGGATTTTTGCGCCTTCGTTGACCAGCGCGAACACCAGGCGCTCGACAATTTCTTCGTCCGAGATCTTGCGGCGCGTGATGCCCAGATCCTTCGAATGCTGGACGATCATGTCGTTGACCTGCTGGTTCGGATACGGCTTGCGGTCGCCCGCCTTGTAGTCGTACCAGCCGCCACCGGTCTTCTGGCCAAAGCGGCCCATCTCGCACAGCAGATCGGCGGTCTTCGAATAGACGATGTCCGGCTTGTCCACGGCGCGGCGCTTGCGGATAGCCCAGCCGATGTCGTTGCCGGCCAGGTCACCCATGCGGAACGGGCCCATCGCAAAGCCGAACTTCTCGACGGCCTTGTCGACCTGCTCCGGCAGCGCACCTTCGTCGAGCAGATAGCCGGCCTGGCGGCTGTATTGCTCGATCATGCGGTTACCGATGAAGCCGTCGCACACGCCGGAGACGACCGCCGTCTTCTTGATGGCCTTGCCAAGCTTCATGACCGTGGCCAGCACGTCCTTGGCAGTCTCTTTGCCACGAACGACTTCCAGCAGTTTCATCACGTTGGCCGGGCTGAAGAAGTGCATGCCGACCACGTCTTGCGGACGCTTGGTGAAGCTGGCGATCTTGTCGACATCCAGCGTGGACGTGTTCGACGCCAGGATCGCGCCCTGCTTGACGACTTCGTCCAGCTTCTTGAACACGACTTCCTTGACGCCCATCTCTTCAAACACGGCCTCGATGACGAGGTCGGCGTCCTTGATGTCGTCGTAGGACAGCGTCGGGGTCAGCAGGGCCATGCGCTGCTCGACCTTCTCTTGCGTGAGCTTGCCTTTCTTGGCGCTGTTCTCGTAATTCTTGCGAATGGTGGCGACGCCGCGGTCCAGTGCTTCCTGCTTGGTTTCCAGCATCGTGACCGGAATGCCTGCGTTCAGGAAGTTCATCGAGATACCGCCGCCCATCGTGCCGGCGCCGATCACCGCGACCTTCTCCACCTTGCGCACCGGCGTGTCTTCCGGCACATCGGGGATCTTGCTGGCAGCGCGTTCGCCAAAGAAAGCGTGGCGCAGCGCGCGCGATTCCGACGTATTCACCAGTTCGATGAACAAGTCGCGCTCAAACTTGATACCGTCGTCAAAGCGCTTTTCCACTGCGGCCTGCACGGCGTCGACGCACTTGCCCGGCGCCGGGAAGTTCTTGGCAACCGCGGCCACGGTGTTGCGGGCAAATTGCAGGAAGCCTTGCGGGTTATCGTGCTCGACCTTGCGATCACGCAGCTTGGGGAGCTTGCCTTCGGCAGCGGCCTTCAGTGCGAAATCGATGGCGCCCGACATCAGGTCGCCTTCGATCATCTGGTCGAACAGGCCGCTCTTGGCCAGCTTTTCCGACGGAATGGCGTTGCCGGACACAATCATGTTCAAGGCCGGTTCCAGGCCGATGGCGCGCGGCAGACGCTGCGTGCCGCCTGCGCCCGGCAGGATGCCCAGCTTCACTTCCGGCAGCGCGATCTGCGCGCCCGGTGCGGCCACACGATAGTGACAGCCCATCGCCAGTTCCAGCCCGCCGCCCATCGCCACCGAGTGAATGGCCGCCACGACCGGCTTGTTGCTCGACTCAACCGCCTTGATGACGGCGTGCAGCGTCGGCTCTTGCGTCGCCTTGGGCGTATTGAATTCGCGAATATCGGCGCCGCCCGAGAAGGCTTTGCCCGCACCGGTGATCACGATGGCCTTGACGTTGGCGTCATCGCCAGCTTTGACCATGCCTTCGACAATACCCAGGCGCGTGGAGTGGCCAAGGCCGTTGACGGGCGGGTTGCTGAGCGTGATGACGGCAACGCCGTCCTGGACCTTGTACTCCGCAGTCATGCTGGTTCCTTTGGTGATGCGAGGGCCGGCAGATCAGGCGCACCGTGCCTCGCGGTTGAACTGTCTCTCAACTATCGTTTTTTTAACGCGCGGTAAGGCCGCGACTCGACACAGAATACACAAAATAGCACGGTCGTTCAATTTTTATTTTTGCGCTGCACGGCGCCGTCTGGCGGGCGATGCAGCGCGCCCCGACGGGTTCAAACGCGTGTGCTGCAGCATGGATTTTTTGCCCGCTGCGTGACGGTTTTGATAGAGTCGCGCATTTCGTTCGCCGGACGCCCACCAGGCGCGGGAACGTCTCGTCACATTTCGTCGATTTGATTCGCGATCCGAGCAAAATCGACCACTCTGTATCCATGTCAGAACACGCTACCCCGTCTTCAGAGACGCCGGGCTTGCGCCGCACCTTGCGCGCGCGCCATCTCACCATGATCGCCATCGGCGGGTCGATCGGTACCGGGCTTTTCGTGGCCTCGGGTGCGTCGGTCTCGCAGGCGGGCCCCGGAGGCGCGCTCGCCGCCTATATCCTCATCGGGGCAATGGTCTATTTCCTGATGACCAGCCTGGGCGAGCTTGCTGCCTACATGCCCGTTTCCGGGTCCTTTGCCACCTACGGCGCGCTGTATGTGGACGAAGGCTTTGGCTTCGCACTCGGCTGGAACTATTGGTACAACTGGGCCGTGACGATCGCCGTTGAGCTGGCGGCCGCGCAGCTCGTCATGCATTACTGGTTTCCCGACGTGCCGGGCGTACTGTGGAGCGCTGTGTTCCTCGCCATCATGTTCCTGCTCAATGCCATCTCGGTGCGCGGCTTTGGCGAGGCAGAATACTGGTTCGCACTCATCAAGGTCGTCACCGTCATCTTCTTTATCGGCATTGGCCTGGCGATGATCTTCGGGATCATGAAGGGTGGTCCGCAATCGGGCCTGCAGAACCTGACGATGGGTGATGCGCCGTTCGTGGGCGGGCTGCCGGCGATGATCGGCGTAGCGATGATCGCGGGGTTCTCGTTCCAGGGGACGGAGCTGATTGGCGTGGCGGCCGGCGAATCGGCCGACCCGGCGCGCACCATTCCGCGTGCGGTCAAGCAGGTGTTCTGGCGGATCCTGCTGTTCTACGTGCTGGCGATCTTCATCATCGGCGTGCTCGTGCCGTACACCGACCCCAATCTGCTGTCGACGGAAGTGACGAACATTGGCGTGAGCCCCTTCACGCTCGTTTTCAAGCACGCAGGCCTGGCGTTTGCCGCGGGCCTGATGAATGCGGTGATCCTGACGGCGGTGCTGTCGGCGGGCAATTCAGGCATGTATGCGTCCACGCGGATGCTCTACAACCTGGCCACCGAGGGCCGCGCGCCGCGCATCTTTGCGCAACTCACCCAGAACGGTGTGCCGCGCAATGCGCTACTGGCCACGACCGCCGTCGGCGCGCTGTGCTTCCTGAGTTCGTTGTATGGCGACAAGACGGTCTACCTGTGGCTGCTGAATACCTCGGGCATGACCGGCTTCGTGGCATGGCTCGGCATTGCCATCAGTCACTATCGCTTCCGCAAGGGGCTCGTGGCGCAGGGGCATGATCCGGCGCAGTTGCCGTACCGCTCCAAGTTCTTCCCATATGGCCCGTTGTTCGCGTTTGGGTTGTGCCTGGTCATCACGCTCGGCCAGAACTACCAGGCGTTCACCACCGGCACCGTTGATTGGCCGGCGGTGATCGCCACGTACGTCGGCATCCCGGTGTTCTTCCTGATCTGGATCGGCTACCGGCTGGTGCGTGGCGGCGGCATTGTCCGTTACCAGGACATGCACTTCCCGCGCCCGCCTGTGCTACGCGATTCGCTGGCCGGCCAAGACCCCGGCCCCGAATTGCCGACCGTCGCACACCGTACGCAGTAATCACCCCGCTCCGCCAGCCGTTTGCACAGCATCCGGCGGGCGTTTTCATTGGGCCGCCCACTCCGGCGCCTCCGGCTATGCACACATCCATCACCCCCACCGGGCTTGAGGCCCAATCCGAACTGCGCCGACGCCTGCGCGCGCGCCACCTGATGATGATCGCCCTTGGCGGCGCCATCGGCACGGGGCTGTTCGTCGCGTCCGGCGCATCCATTGCGCAGGCCGGGCCTGGCGGCGCGCTGCTGACCTACACGCTGATCGGCGTGATGGTCTATTGCCTGATGACGAGTCTTGGCGAGCTGGCAGTGCATCTGCCCGTCTCGGGCTCGTTCGTGACTTACAGCCGGTTGTACGTGGAAGAAGGCTTCGGCTTTGCGCTGGGGTGGAACTACTGGTTTGCGCTGGCCGTGTCCGTTGCTGTGGAACTGGCCGCCGCACAGCTGGTGATGAAGTACTGGTTCCCGGGCGTGTCGGGCATGGTGTGGAGCGCCGCATTCCTGCTGCTCATGTTTGGCCTCAACGCCTTCTCCGTGCGCGGCTTTGGCGAGGCGGAATACTGGTTTTCGATGATCAAGGTGGTGACGATCATCGTGTTCCTGCTGATCGGCCTGGCGATGATCCTCGGCATCATGCACGGCGGGCCGCAGTCGGGTTGGCAGAACTTCACCGTGGGTGAAGCGCCGTTCGTGGGCGGTGTGCCGGCCATGGTCGGTGTGGCGATGATTGCCGGGTTCTCGTTCCAGGGTGTCGAGACCATTGGCGTGGCCGCCGGCGAGGCAGAGAACCCCTCCCGCACCATCCCGCGCGCCATTCGCCAGACGTTCTGGCGCATCCTGCTGTTCTATGTGCTGGCGATCCTGATCATCGGCGTGCTGCTGCCGTACACCGATCCGAACCTGCTGCGCAATGAAGCGACAGACGTCGGCGTCAGCCCATTTGCGCTTGTGTTCCAGCATGCGGGCCTCGCGTTTGCCGCCGGGATGATGAATGCGGTGGTGCTGACCGCGCTGCTGTCGTCCGGCACGTCGAGCCTCTATGTGTCGACGCGGATTCTGTACGACCTGTCGCTCGAAGGTCAGGCGCCGCGCTGGTTTGCCAAGGTGTCGGCAAACGGCGTGCCGCACCGCGCGCTGCTGGCCACATCCGCCGTTGGCGCGCTGTGCTTCTTCAGTTCATTGTTTGGCGACCAGGTGGTCTACCTGTGGCTGCTGAATACATCTGCGGTAACGTGCTTCATCGCGTGGTTCGGCATTGCGCTGGCGCACTACCGGTTCCGCAAGGGGTTCACGAGCCAGGGGCATTCCGTGGAGCAACTGGCGTATCGGTCGCCGTTCTTCCCGTTCGGGCCGATCATGGTGGCGATCCTGTGCGTGGTGATCATTCTTGGGCAGAACACCAAAGCGCTGTTTGCACCCGTGGATAACTTTGGCGCCTTCATCGCAACGTACTGCGGTGTGATCCTGTTTGTGGCGATCTGGCTGGCTTACCGCTGGAAATTCAAGACGCGGTTCGTGAAGTACTCGGAGATGCAGTTCAGCGTGGAGCACCTGCAGCAAGCCGAAACCACCGCCGAAGCGACTGCGGCGGGCACGATCGCCAACTGACTGCAAGAAAAAAAGCCCGCACGGTTGTCCATGCGGGCCTTCTGTGCGCTGTGGTCCGACGTGTGGCGTTTAAACCTCCAACCACTCCTGCCGGACTTTCGCGTCCGCTTTCAACTGCTGGGGCGTTCCTTCAAACACAATCTGCCCGTGCCCCATCACATAGACGCGTTGTGAAATGTCCAGGGCAATGGCCAGCTTCTGCTCCACCAGCAGCACGGAAATCCCCCGCTCCTTGAGCGTCTTCAGGTACTCGCCCACGAGTGTCACGATCAGCGGCGCAAGACCTTCGGTCGGCTCGTCGATGATGATGAAATCGGGGTCGCCCATCAGCGTGCGGCACAGCGTCAGCATCTGCTGCTCGCCGCCCGACAGCACACCTGCAGCCGTGTTCTCACGCTCCTTCAGGCGCGGGAACATCTGGTACATGTCTTCGACCTGCCAGCGCGGCTTAGGCTGACTCGGGTTGCGTTTCTCGCCAAGCAGCAGGTTCTGCCGCACCGTCAACGTGGGGAAGATGTCTCGGTTCTCGGGCACATAGCCGATACCCTTGTGCGCCACTTCAAAGGTTCGCAGGCCGCTCACGTTCTTGCCGCGCAGCAGGATTTCGCCTTCGTGCCGGACCATGCCCATGATGGACTTGGCCAGGGTCGAACGCCCCACCCCATTACGGCCGAGTAGCGCAACGATCTCGCCCTCGCCTACGTGCATGTCGACGCCGTGCAGGATGTGGCTCTTGCCGTAGTACGCGTGCAGGTCGCGCACCTCCAACATCGGAGTATTCGTTGCCATCAATGCGCTCCTGCAGGTTCGTCCAGCGTGGTGCCGAGGTAAGCCTCTTTCACGCGGCGGTTATTGCGAATGGCTTCGGGCGTATCGGTGGCGATCACTTCGCCATAGACGAGCACCGAGATGCGATCGGCCAGGCCAAACACCACACTCATGTCGTGCTCGACCATCACCAGCGTCTTGCCTACCGTGACCTTGCGGATGAGGTCCACCGCGTGATCCGATTCGGAACGGCTCATGCCGGCGGTTGGCTCATCCAGCAGGATCACGTCGGCACCGCCCGCGATGGTGACGCCGATTTCCAGCGCCCGCTGCTCGGCGTAGGTCAGCAAGCCTGCGGCGGCATCGCGCCGATGTGTCATGCCGATCTGCTCGAGCACTTCTTCAGCGCGCTCGCGTGCGTCACGCAGCTCAGCCAGCTTGTGCCAGAACGAATACTTGTAGCCGAGCGACCAGAGCACCGCGCAGCGCAGGTTCTCAAATACCGACAACCGATGAAAGATGTTGGTGATCTGGAAGCTGCGCGACAGGCCCTTGCGGTTGATCTCGAACGGCGCCAAGCCGCTGATCTCTTCTCCGTTCAGGCGCACGCTTCCTGAGCTGGCCGGAAAGCGGCCCGAGATCAGGTTGAACGTGGTCGATTTGCCGGCGCCGTTCGGGCCGATGAGCGCATGGCGCTCACCCTTGCCAATGGTGAGGTTGACCCCTCGAATGATTTCAGTTGCGCCAAAGCGCTTGCGAACATCGCGCAACTCGAGCGCTGCGGTCGGCCCAGATGTCGGTTGGCTCATGGTTGCGGCTCCTGCAATGCGTTGTCCCAAGCGGTGCGCAGCTTGCCAGCCGCAGCACGCAGGCCGAAAGCGCCCACCAGCCACAGCACGGCGGTGACAATCCACGGCTTGAGGGTATTCGGTTCGACAGACAGGCCGAACAGCGTGGCCACACCACCCGAGGCGTCGTCCTGCACGGCGTAGATCATTTCCACGGTGGAGATCAACGCAATCAGCAGAATGACAGCCGGCACGATCGCCACGCCATAAGCCGGCAGCAGCGTCTTGAGCTTGCCGCGCCGAAGGATCGGCAGATGCATGACCAGAAGACTGGCGATGCCGCCCGGCGCGTACATGACCATCAGCACGAAGAACAGCCCCAGGTACAGCAGCCACGCCTTGGTGATGCCCGACAGCGCCACGGTAAAAAACACCGTGAGCACCGCGCCGATGATCGGCCCGAAGAAGCTGCCCATGCCGCCAATGAAGGCCGCCAGCAGCACCGAACCCGAGCGCACTGCCGACACGTTCTCGGCCGTCACGATCTCAAAGTTGATGCACGACAGCGCGCCGGCAATGCCCGCGAAGAACGCAGACAGGATCACCACCAGAAAGCGCACACGCTGCGTGTTGTAGCCGATGAACTCCACCCGCTCTGGGTTGTCGCGCACGGCGTTGGCGATGCGGCCCAGCGGCGTCTGCGTCCACGCATACATCAGCGCCATCGAAATCAGGCACCACGCGGCAATCAGGTAATACACCTGGCGCCCCGGCCCGAACGTCACGCCAAGCAGCGCGTCGCCAATGCTGCGGTTGGTGGAGACACCGCCCTCGCCGCCAAAGAAGTCCGGGAACATCAACGCGCTGGCAAACACCATCTCGCCGATACCCAGCGTGATCATGGCGAACGTCGTGCCGGCCTTCTTGGTGGTGACATAGCCGAAGATCACGCCGAACAGCGCGCCACCCAGGCCGCCTGCAATGGGCAATAGCGCAACGGCGAGCGGCCCGCCGATGCCCAGCGTCTGCATGGCGCCGATCTTGTTGAGCACGTGCACAGCCATGAAGGCGCCCAGGCCGGCGTACACCGCGTGCCCGAACGACAGCATGCCGGACTGGCCAAGCAGCATGTTGTACGAGAGCGCGAAGATGATCATGATGCCCATCTGCGAGAGCAGCGTGATGGCAAAACCCTGCGGCCAGATGAGCGGCAGCACGATCATCACCAGCGCGGTGGCGCCCCAGAGCAGCCAGCGGGCAAGATTGACCGGTTTGAATTTCATCGTCTGCGCTCGATCGTTGGCCGGCAGCGCGGCTTGTTGTTGCGCTTGTTGGTGCATGGTGCGTTCCATTTAGCTCTCCCGCGTACCCATCAGCCCGCGCGGGCGGAAGATCAGCATCAGCACCAGCAGCAGATATGGCAGCACCGGTGCGACTTGCGCAATCGTCAGGTTCCAGACGGAGATGAGCGGCACGTCCGGATTGAGCGTGACGCCGATCTTCTCCAGCACGCTCGTCACCGAAATATCCAGCGTGACGGCAAAGGTCTGGATGCAGCCGATCAGCAGCGACGCGATGAACGCGCCCACCAGAGACCCCATGCCGCCCACGACCGCCACCACGAAGACGATGGAGCCGACCGCCGCGGCCATCGATGGCTCGGTCACGAACGCATTGCCGCCAATCACGCCCGCCAGCCCCGCCAACGCACAGCCGCCGCCGAACACCAGCATGAACACGCGCGGCACGTTATGGCCCAGCGCTTCCACCATGTCCGGATGCGTGAGCGCGGCTTGAATGACAAGCCCGATACGTGTGCGCGTGAGCAGCAGGAAGATGCCCACCAGCATCAGCAGCGACACCAGCATCATGAAGGCGCGGTACTTCGGGAACGACGAGGTAAACAGCGTGAACAGCGGGCCGTCCAGTGCGTCCGGCACGCGGTACGCCACGGCGGGCAGGCCCCACACCAGCTTCACGCCTTCTTCAATCAGATAGGCCAGACCGAAGGTAAACAGCAGTTCGGCGACGTGGCCATAGCGGTGCACCGTGCGCAGCCCGTAGCGCTCGACCACGGCGCCAAGCGCACCAACGAGCAGCGGCGCCACGATCAGCGCGGCCCAGAAGCCCAGATAGCCGCTGACGACATAGGCGAAATACGCGCCCAGCATGTAGAAGCTGGCATGCGCAAAATTGAGAACGCCCATCATGCTGAAGATCAGCGTCAGGCCCGAAGACAACATGAACAGCAACAGCCCGTAGCTGATGCCGTTCAAGAGATTGATGACTAGAAATTCCACGCTGCAACCCTTCCAGCAGATTCGGCGGAGCATGGGACGCACGCATCAATGCGTGGCCCATGGACTCCGTTTAAAACATCGCCGCACGATAGCATCGGGCAGCCCTTCGGCACACCATCCGCGGCCTTACTGAGGACGCTTCATCTGGCAGGAGGTCGGCTGCGACGCGACGTACTGGTCGAGCACAGCGTCGGTCTTCCAGCCGTAGCCGGTGTTCTCCTGGTCGAACTTGACGTTCTTGCCGTTGATTTTTTCCCAGGTGGCGATGTAGAGCGGCTGCTGGCCCTGGTGGTCAGACGCGCGCATCTCGAAGGTGCCGTTGAGGCTGTCGACCTTCATGCCTTCAAAGGCCTTGGCAACCTTGGCAGGCTCGGCAGACTTGGTCTGCTTGATGGCCTTGGCCAGCATGGCGATACCGGTGTACGACGCCATCAGGTAGAAATCGTCGTTGTACTTCTTCTTGTAGCCCTCGACGATATCTGCACCCTTGTAACCGTCGTTGTTGACGTTCCAGTAGCCCACGTATTTCACGTGATCTGCGCCTGCGGAGCCCATCGCCGTCGGCACGCCCGTGGTCGAGGCGTAGTAGGTATAGAAGTTCGCGTTCAGGCCCGCGTCCTTGCCGGCCTTGATCAGCAGCGCCAGGTCGCTGCCCCAGTTGCCGGTGATGACGGTATCGGCCCCCGACGATTTGATCTTCGAGACGTACGGCGAGAAGTCCTTCACCTGCGCCAGCGGGTGCAGGTCTTCACCCACGATCTCGATGTCCGGACGCTTGCGCTTGAGATATTCCTTGGCCGCACGTGCTACCTGATGACCGAACGAATAGTTCTGGTTGATCAGGTAGACCTTCTTGACCTTCGGATCTTTCGCCAGGAAGCTGGTCAACGCTTCCATCTTCATGTCGGAGTTGGCGTCCAGGCGGAAGTGCCAGTAATTGCACTTGCTGTTCGTCATGTCCGGGTCGACCGCAGCGTAGTTCAGGTAGACGATCTCCTTACCCGGATTACGTTCGTTGTACTTGGCCACGGCGTCTTCCAGCGCCATGCCAACGCTCGAGCCGTTGCCCTGCACGATGTAGTGGATGCCCTGATCGGCCACCTGCTTGAGCGCCGTCAGGCTTTCCTGCGGTGAGAGCTTGTTGTCAAAGCCCACCACTTCGAACTTCGTGCCGTCGCCGGCCCAGTTCTTCTGCGTGGCGAGATCGGCGATGTACTGCCAGCTGCGCAACTGGTTCTGGCCCAGCGCGCCCATCAGGCCGGACAACGGATCGATCCAGGCGATCTTCACGGTTTCGGCGGCGGACGATGCAGTGGGCAGGACTGCCCCACCGATTGCCGCAACACATGCAACAGCCACAACCAACGGACGGAACTTCGTCATGCGTGTCTCCTTCATGTGGTGGAGCCGCCGGCGAGTCACTCTCCGCGTGCCTCTGGTGGGCGTGCGGCTGCTTGCGTCTCCAGGTTGCAACGCGCCCGGGCTTCATCCCACCGCGTCGACGTGTCCGTCGCGCGGCGGCCGGCCCTGATCCGGTTGTCTTACGCCCGCCGTCCTCGTGCCGGGGTGACCCATGCACGGGCGGCGGTTTCTATATGTAGCTAAGCCTGTACTGCGGGAAACTGATAATCCTTGAACTGCTCGCGCAGTTTCAGCTTCTGCATCTTGCCGGTGGCCGTGAGCGGAATTTCGGTGACGAACACCACGTCATCCGGAATCCACCACTTGGCGACCTTGCCTTCGAAGAACTTGAGCATCTCTTCGCGCGTGAGTTCCACACCGGGCTTCTTCATCACCACCAGCAGCGGGCGTTCGTCCCACTTCGGGTGATGGCACGCGATGCACGCGGCCATGTGCACGCCGGGGTGCGCAGCGGCCACGTTTTCCACATCGATGGACGAAATCCACTCGCCGCCGGACTTGATGACGTCCTTGCTGCGATCGGTGATCTGCATGTACCCGTCGACATCGATATTCGCCACGTCACCCGTCGGGAACCAGCCGTCGACCAGCGGCGACTTGTCGTTGCGGTAGTAGCTCTGGATCGTCCACGGCCCGCGCACGTAGAGATCGCCAAAGGCCTTGCCGTCCCACGGCAGTTCTTGACCTTCCGCATCGACGATCTTCATTTCGACGCCGTAAATGGCGCGACCCTGGCGCTCGAGCACTTGCTGCTTGGCCTCATCGGGCAGGTCAGCATGCTTGCCCATCAGCTTGCACGTGGTGCCCAGCGGTGACATCTCGGTCATGCCCCACGCATGGATGACTTCCACGTCCAGTTCCTTGAGCGTGCGGATCATGGCCGGCGGCGCAGCCGAACCGCCAATCACGGTCTTGCGGAACGTCGAGAATTTCAGCTTGTTGGCCTGCACGTGTTGCAGCAGGCCCAGCCACACGGTCGGCACGCCGGCAGAGAACGTCACCTTCTCCTGCTCGAACAGGTCATACAGCGAGGCGCCATCCAATTTCGGCCCCGGGAAGACCAGCTTGGCACCCACCAACGGCACCGAATACGGCAGCCCCCACGCATTGACGTGGAACATCGGCACCACCGGCAGGATCACGTCCTGCGCCGAGCATCCAAGGGCATCCGGCAAGGCTGACGCATACGAATGCAGCACCGTGGATCGATGCGAATACAACGCGCCTTTCGGGTTGCCCGTGGTGCCCGAGGTGTAGCACAGGCCGGCTGCGGTGTTCTCGTCGAACTGCGGCCAGGTGTAGTCGGCGCTCTGCGCGTCCAGGAGCTCTTCATAGCAGAGCATCGGCACGCTGGAGGTGGGCATGTGCGCGCGATCAGTCATCGCCACCCAGCCCTTCACGTTCGGGCAATGCGGTGCGATGCCCTCGATGAGCGGCACGAACGTCAGGTCGAAGAAGACGTACTGGTCGTCAGCGTGATTGACGATGTAGGCGATCTGGTCGGGAAATAGCCGCGGGTTGATGGTGTGGCACACCGAGCCCGAGCCAGACACGCCGTAATAGATTTCAAGGTGGCGATAGCCGTTCCAGGCCAGCGTACCGACACGCTCGCCGGGCTGCACACCGAGTGCGGCCAGCGCATTTGCCAGTTGCTTGGAGCGGTCTCGCACTTGCCGGTACGTGGTGCGATGGATATCGCCCTCGACGCGGCGCGACACGACTTCAGTCGAACCGGAATTGCGCGCTGCATGTTCGATGATGGTCGAGATGAGCAAAGGGGCGCTCATCATTTGTCCCATCAGGGCCATGGTGTCTCCTAGAAAAAACTGAACAACCGTTCTATTTTTTGGCCGATTGTTCCCGTGATCGCCAAGCACGTCAACGGGATATTGTTGTGCGCTGCCACATCGCCCCCCATGTTTACCCGGCCATCTGAAAAACCGTGCGAATCGTTGTGGTGCAAGGGTTCGCAGGCTGCAGCTTTCTTTACTCGCAAGTACAATACGCGATAGCGTTGCTGCGTCTCAACATGGCGTTTTCCCCTACGTAAAGCGTATTTTGCTGCGCTGCAAAGCGCACAACGTTTGAAGGTTCGGCACTGTTTTTGCGCCGTTTCCTGTGCTATCGGCCGCCTGCCCTACCGCCCCACCCTATGACTGCCTCCCCTGCCGCCTTGCCTGACGATTCCCTTGCGAGCCCTTTCGACTGGCCTGGCCGTCCCACCGTCGCCCCCGGTTTTTCCGCGCTGGGCGAACGCTTTCTGACGCGCCTGCCGCCGATGCCCATGCCTTCCGGACCGATTGGCGAACCTTATCTGGTTGGGTTTTCGCCAGACGCCGCGGCGTCGCTCGGCATCACGCGCGCCGAACTTGACACCCCCGCCGGGCTGGCCGTCTTTATCGGTAACGCCGTCGCCCCCTGGAGCGACCCGCTCGCCACCGTCTATTCGGGCCACCAGTTCGGCGTGTGGGCTGGGCAGTTGGGCGATGGACGCGCGCTGTTGCTGGCCGAACTGCAGACCACCGAAGGCCCCTGCGAAGTCCAGCTCAAAGGCGCCGGCCGTACGCCGTATTCGCGCATGGGTGACGGCCGGGCGGTACTGCGATCGTCCATCCGCGAATTTTTGTGCTCGGAAGCCATGGCAGGCCTCGGCATTCCAACCACACGCGCGCTGTGCGTAACCGGCGCTGACGCCCCCGTCCGTCGCGAAGAGATCGAAACCGCCGCCGTTGTCACGCGCCTCGCGCCGTCGTTCGTGCGCTTTGGCCACTTCGAGCACTTTGCGGCCAGCGAACAACTGCCGCAGCTTCGCGCACTCGCCGATTACGTCATCGACCGCTTCTACCCCGCCTCCCGCAGCGAGCCGCAACCGTATCTCGCCCTGCTGCGCGAACTTGCCCGCCGCACCGCTGAACTGATGGCCGACTGGCAAGCCGTTGGCTTCTGCCACGGCGTGATGAACACCGACAACATGTCGATCCTCGGCCTCACGCTCGACTACGGCCCGTTCGGCTTCCTGGATGGCTTCGACGCCAACCACATCTGCAACCACTCCGACACCGGTGGCCGTTACGCCTACGCCCAGCAGCCGCAAATTGGCTACTGGAACCTGTTCTGCCTTGCGCAGGCGTTGCTGCCTTTGTTCGGCGAAGATCCTGACGTTTTCATCAACTTGAGCGACGAAGCACAGGCTCAACCCGCCATCGACGCCGCGCAAAACGTCCTGCTGACCTACCGCGACGTCTACGGCGCAGCCTTCTACGCACGTTATCGCGCGAAGCTGGGCCTCTCCACCGCGCAGGACGAAGACGAAACCCTGTTCGGTGACCTGTTCAAACTGCTGCACACACAGCGCACCGATTACACGCTGTTCTTCCGCCACCTTGCCGAGGTGCGCCGCGACGACACGCCCGCCGCGGCAGAAGCGCGCACCGTGCGCAATTTCTTCTTCGATCGCGCAGCCGCAGACGTGTGGCTTGCCGCCTATCGCCAGCGCATGCAAGCCGAACCGCAATCCGACGACGAGCGCGCCGCTGCTATGCACCGCGTCAACCCGAAATACGTGCTGCGCAACCACCTGGCTGAAATCGCCATCCGCCGCGCCAAGGAAAAGGATTTCTCCGAAGTCGAAAACCTGCGTGCCGTGCTGGCCCGCCCGTTCGACGATCATCCCGGCTTCGAGCATTACGCCCAGCCCGCACCCGATTGGGCATCGTCGTTGGAAGTGAGCTGCTCGTCGTGATCCGGCATGCCGACATACAGGCAGGCGTGATGCGCCGGAACTGACACCGTGCTCTAATCCGCGCCTGTCAGGATTGCCGCAGCAGCACGACAAACAACGTCAGCCGCCCGATTGCTTCCGGCCGGCGGCTGCCGAATCCAACAAGGAGTCTCATCACCATGACCGTCACGAAATCCGACGCCGAATGGCGCGACCAACTCTCCGACATCGAATACCGCGTCACCCGCGAAGCCGCCACCGAGCGCCCCTTCACAGGCAAGTACTGGGACCACTGGGATCGCGGCGTCTACAACTGCGTCTGCTGCGGCACGCCGCTGTTTGAATCGTCGACCAAGTTTGATGCGGGCTGCGGCTGGCCGAGCTATTTCCAGCCCATCAACGGCGAGGTGATCGCCGAGAAAACCGACCGCTCGCACGGCATGCTGCGCATTGAAGTGCAGTGCAAGAACTGCGGCGCGCACCTCGGCCACGTGTTCGAAGATGGCCCCGCACCGACCGGTCTGCGGTATTGCATCAACTCGGCTGCGCTAAAATTCGGCGATTGATCTTCCGCACCTGCCCACCTAAGCGCGTTCCCGCATGAAATTCCTGTTCGATCTGTTCCCGGTCATCCTGTTCTTTGCTGCCTTCAAGGTGGCCGGTATTTATGTGGCGACCACCGTCGCAATGGTCGCCACCGTGCTGCAGATCGCCTGGGTGTGGTTCAAGCACCGCAAGGTCGACGCCATGCAGTGGCTGTCGCTGCTCATCATCGGCGTGTTCGGCGGCGCGACGCTCATCTTCCACAACGAAACCTTCATCAAGTGGAAGCCGACGGTGCTGTACTGGCTGTTTGGCGTTGTGCTGCTGGGCAGCGTGGTGTTCGTTCGCAAGAACCTCATCCGCGCCATGATGGAGCAGCAGGTGTCGCTGCCCGAGCCGATGTGGGGCCGCCTGAACCTGGTGTGGGCCGTGTTCTTCCTCGCCATGGGCTGCCTGAACCTCTACGTGGCCTACAACTTCGACACCGACGTGTGGGTCAATTTCAAGCTGTTCGGATCGATGGGGCTGATGGTGGTCTTCATCCTCGTGCAAAGTGTCTGGCTTGCGCGCCACATGCAGGAGCGCCCTGCCAACGCGGCCAACGACGCCAACATCGGAGACGACCGCTGATGGCCGCCGATCCGCGTGAAATCGAACGCCTCCTGCGCGAGGCGTTCGAGCCCGTCCACCTCGCCGTGGAAGACGACAGTGCCAAGCACGCCGGACACGCCGGCGCGGCTTCCGGCGGCGGGCATTACAACGTCGAAATCGTCAGCGCGGCCTTTGCCGGCAAGAACCGTTTGGCGCGTCATCGCATGGTGTATGATGCGCTGCACACGCTGTGGCCAGCGGCAATCCATGCGCTGGCGATCCGCGCGGTCACTCCCGAAGAAAACACGTAAGCGCATTCCACGCTCACTCGTCCTTCCCTCGAACGCAATCCCATGAAGATTTCCAGCCTCACTGCCAGCCTGCTGGCTGTTGCCTTTGCTGCGACCGTTGCTCCCGCCATGGCGCAAAATGCCGCGGTGGTCAACGGCAAAGCCATCCCGAGCGCCAAGGTGGACGCGCTGATCAAGAAGTCGGGCCAGCCCGAATCGCCCGAGCTGCGTGCCAAGGCCCGCGACATGCTGGTCGACCGTGAACTGATCGAGCAGGACGCCGCCAAGCGCGGTCTGCTGGAGCGCGACGACATTCAGGAACAGCTGGCATCGGCCCGCCTGAACGTGCTCGTGGCCGCCGAGTTTGAGGACTACGTCAAGAACAGCCCCGCCACCGAAGACGAGCTGCACAAGCAGTACGACAAGATCAAGGCGCAGTTCGGCAACGGCAAGGAATACCACGCCCACCACATCCTGGTGGACAAGGAAGCCGACGCAAAGGCCATCATCGCCAAGCTGAAGGCCGGTGCCAAGTTTGAAGACATCGCCAAGGCGCAATCGAAGGACAAGGGATCGGGCGCCAACGGCGGCGATCTGGACTGGGCGAACCCCGGCACCTACGTGCCGGAATTCTCGGCAGCTCTTACCGGCCTGAAGAAGGGCCAGATCACGCAGACGCCGGTCAAGACGCAATTCGGCTGGCACGTGATCCGTCTGGACGACACGCGCGACGCGAAGATCCCGTCGTACGAAGACGTCAAGCCGCAACTGCTTGAGATGATGATGGGCGACCAGAACTGGCAACGCAGCAAGTTCCAGGCGATGCTGAAAGACCTGCGCGAAAAAGCGAAGATCCAGTAAGCAGCAGCCCGTTGGGGCAGTGAAAAAAGGGGCCTCGTGCCCCTTTTTGACTTGATGGCCGCGTTGCATCGCACGCAACCGGAATCCCCCTCCTGCACCCCCAAGTTCTTTTGAAGTGTTTGCTGAAAAGCATTGCGATTTGTCCCATAATGTGCGCCCACGCGCGCCGGCATTGCACTGCTTCGGTGCACTCAAGAATCAAGAGAGTCTGAAAAACCAACCACGCCGGCACGGGCATATCCCGCTCGCCGCCAGAGCGAAACCACCCAAAAGGAAACAGGAGATCCTTATGTCCACGTTCAAGCACGCCTTCCGCATTGCCGCGCTCGCTGCCATTCCGATGGCTCTGCTGCAAGCCGCACCTGCGCTGGCCCAGGCCACGAAGTCGGTTGAAGTGCTCGCCATCGTTGAGCACCCGGCGCTCGATGCCATCCGCGACGGCGCCAAGGAACAACTCAAGGCCGAAGGCTTTGACGCAGGCAAGAACCTGAAGTGGGAATACCAGAGCGCACAAGGCAGCACGGCCACCGCCGCGCAGATCGCCCGCAAGTTCATCGGCGACAAGCCGGACGCCATCATCGCCATCGCTACCCCGTCGGCGCAGGCGGTTGTGGCTGCCACCAAGTCGATCCCCGTCGTGTATTCAGGCGTGACCGATCCGGTGGCCGCACAACTGGTCAAGAGCTGGGCGCCGACCGGCACCAACGTGACCGGCGTGTCTGACAAGCTGCCGCTGGACAAGCAGATCGCCCTGATCAAGCGTGTGGTGCCGAATGCCAAGCGTATCGGCATGGTCTACAACCCGGGTGAAGCGAACTCGGTCGTGGTCGTCACTGAGCTGAAGAAACTGCTGTCGGCGCAAGGCATGACGCTGGTCGAATCGGCTGCACCGCGCACGGTGGACATCGCGCCGGCCGCCAAGAACCTGATCGGCAAGGTCGACGTGATCTACACGAACACCGACAACAACGTGGTGTCGGCATACGAATCGCTGGTGAAGGTGGCCAACGAAGCGAAGATTCCGCTGGTGGCTGGCGACACTGATAGCGTGAAGCGTGGCGCCATCGCCGCCCTGGGCATCAACTACTACAAGCTGGGCCAGCAGACCGGCAAGGTCGTCGCCCGCATCCTGAAGGGTGAGAAGCCCGGCGCCATCGCCTCGGCCGGCAGCACCGACCTGGAGCTGTTCGTGAACGAAGGCGCGGCCAAGAAGCAAGGCGCGACCCTGTCGGCGGACCTGCTGAAGGACGCCAAGGAAGTCATCAAGTAACTCGCAAGGCGCCGGGTCGGCCTCCGCCTGACGGAGCCGGCCTGGCGCGGGTCTGGCTGCCCGCGCCGCAACGTGGCTATCCGCCGCATAATGGCCGGGCGCTTACGCTGCTACCCACAAGCGTCCCGTTCATTGCACACAGGCCGGTGCCCAATCACCGCGCCCTACTCCGTCATGTCACTGTTTTCATTGCTCGGCGCCCTGGAGATCGGTCTGATCTTCAGTCTCGTGGCGCTCGGGGTGCTGATCTCCTTCCGCATCCTCAACTTCCCTGACCTCACTGTCGACGGCAGCTTCCCGATGGGCGGCGCTGTGGCGGCCACGCTCATCGCCGGCGGACACGATCCGTTCGTGTCGACGCTGGGTGGCACCCTGGCCGGTGCCGCTGCAGGCTTCGTCACGGGCTGGCTCAACGTGCGCCTGAAAATCATGGATCTGCTCGCCAGTATCCTGATGATGATCGCGCTGTACTCGGTCAACCTGCGCATCATGGGCAAGCCCAATGTACCGCTCATCTCCGAGCCGACCGTCTTCTCGCTGCTGCAGCCGGACTGGATGCCCGACTACGTGTTCCGCCCGGTGCTGCTGGGTGTGGTCGTGGTGGTCGTCAAGCTGCTGGTGGACTGGTTCTTCTCCACGCAGATCGGCCTGTCGCTGCGCGCCACGGGCGCCAACCCGCGCATGGCCCGCGCCCAGGGCATCGCCACCGGCGCAGCCACGCTGGCCGGCATGGCGCTGTCCAACGCACTGGTGGCCCTCGCTGGCGCGCTGTACGCGCAAACGCAGGGCGGCGCCGATGTGTCGATGGGGATCGGTACCATCGTCATCGGCCTGGCCGCCGTCATCATCGGCGAGACCGTGCTGCCGGCACGCCGCCTGGTGCTGACCACGCTGGCCGTGGTGGTGGGCGCGATCCTGTATCGCTTCTTTATCGCCCTGGCGCTCAACAGCGATTTCATCGGTCTGCAGGCACAGGATCTGAATATGGTGACCGCTGCGCTGGTGGTGATCGCCCTCGTGCTGCCCGGCATGCGTCGCAAGGTGTTCGGCAAGCTGGCCAAGACCGGTACCAAGGGGAACTGACATGCTGAGCGCACAAGGACTCACCCTCACCTTCAACCCAGGCACGCCCATCGAGATGCGCGCGCTGCGCGGCCTGTCGCTGGAGATCCCCTCGGGCCAGTTCGTGGCCGTGATCGGCTCGAACGGCGCCGGCAAGTCGACGTTCCTGAACTCCATCAGCGGTGACTACATCGTCGATTCGGGCAGCATCACCATCGACGGCGAAGACGTCACGCGCAAGACCGCGTGGCAACGCGCCGACAAGGTCGCCCGCGTGTTCCAGGACCCGATGGCCGGCACCTGCGAAAACCTGACCATCGAAGAGAACATGTCGCTGGCCATGTGCCGCGGCCAGCGTCGTGGTTTCCAGTTCGCGACCAACCGCAAGTGGCGCGAGATCTTCCGCGAACAACTGCGCCGGCTGGACTTGGGCCTCGAAAACCGCCTGACCGATCGCATTGGCCTGCTCTCCGGCGGCCAGCGCCAGGCCGTGAGCCTGCTGATGGCGTCGCTACAGCCGTCGCGCATCCTGCTGCTGGACGAGCACACCGCCGCGCTGGACCCGAAAACGGCCGCCTTCGTGCTGGAGCTGACCGCCAAGATCGTCTCGGAAAGCAAGCTCACGACGATGATGGTGACGCACTCCATGCGCCAGGCGCTCGACTACGGCGATCGCACGGTGATGCTGCATCAGGGCAACGTGATCCTCGACGTGCAAGGCGAGGAACGCCGCGGCCTGGACGTGCCGCACCTGCTGCAGAAGTTCGAGGAAACGCGCGGCGCCAAGGTGGATGACGATGCGTTGTTGCTAGGCTGAACCTGTCCCTGGGCGCCACCGCGGCACTCAGAATCGGCACCGCCACCACATGACACACAGCCCGGGCTCCCTTAGTGGAGCCCGCGACATTTCCGCTCCATGACCAAGGCACACCGTCCGCCCATTAGCATTACGCCCAAACAGCACGCGGACGACTCGCCAACGCTGACAAAAGGCCAGCGAGCATTCAACGCGCTGATCAAGCAGATTGAGAATCGGCGTAAGCGGCTGGCGGACTGGGAGGCGGCCACCGTTCGGTTCCAGAGCCGATATGCCAGCGAGTTCCTGCCGCTGGAGCGAACCCGCGCCGAGCTGCAGATCCGCCTCGTCCACAGCCTCGATCAGGTCTACGAGCATGACGGCTTTACCAAAGCCGAGCGCCGCAAGATATCCGCCCTCATCGTCGAGCTGACGACAGATCTGATTGACGAAGACCCGAGCCTGAAGGCGCTTTACAACAAATACAGCGGCACGGACTTCGACCGGGAAGCCGCGCTGCAAGCCGCAGCGATGAAGGCTAGGCTGGAAGCGGCACTCGGTGTCGACCTGGGCGACGACACGGATGTCGATTCAGAGGCGGCACTCCTGCAACGCGCCCGCGCGCACATCGAGCAACGGGCCGAGAAAAAAGCCGCCGCAGCAAATAAGCGCGAAGCCCGCCGGGCCGCCCGGAAGAAGTCTCCCAAGCAACAGGCCGCAGAAGCACGGGAAGAAGACGAACAGGCGCAGATCAGCCTGTCCATCCGCGAGGTCTACCGCAAACTCGCCAGCGCCCTGCACCCCGACCGCGAAACTGATCCGCAGGAGCGGGAGCGGAAGACACGGCTCATGCAGCGCGTCAATGAGGCCTACGACAAGAACAACCTGCTGCAACTGCTGGAGTTGCAGCTTGAGCTTGAGCACATCGATCAGCGCTCAATCAACCACATCAGCGAAGCGCGGCTGACGCATTACAACCAGATCCTGAAAGACCAGGTGCGCGAGCTGGACCGGCAAATCCATCGTGTCGAGACGACGTTTCGGCACACGTACGGGTATCAGCAGTTCGGGGCGCTGCCGCCGGACGCCATCTTGCAAAAGCTCGACATCGACATCGCTGCGCTCCGCCAAGATGTTCGCAATATCGAGCAGGATCTTGCCGCCTTTGACGATTTCAAAGACGTGCGGCGGATGCTGAAATCCCGCCCGGCGCTCGACTGATGGCCCGCTGAACTGCGCGCCGATCCAACAAAACGGGCACCCGAAGGTGCCCGTGTTCGTTACAGCGATCGGTCGATTGGCCGATCAGAAGCGGTGCTGCAGGCCCATCGTCACGCCAACCTGGTTGTTGGCGTAACCGATCACGTCGCGCGACAGGCTTACGTTCTGGCCGTTCTTGGCCTTGGCATAACCGGCAGACAGGTACGCCGTGGTGCGCTTGGACAGCGCGTACTGGCCGCGCACCGAGAACAGGATCGGATCGGCATCCGTGCCGTCCTTGATGTTCTGCTTGTACACCGCGCCGTACAGCGTGAAGGCCGGCGTCACGTCGTAGCTGGCGCCCGCCCAGTACATATCGCTGCGCAGGCTGGCGGCCGCCGTCGTGAAGGCGCGCTTGTAGTTGCGATAGCCCGCGAACAGCTTGAGCGCGCCGAAGTCGTAGCTGGCGCCGGCGTGTATGCCCTGGATGTAATCGGTTGTATCTGCCGGCGTGGTGCTCGTGCCTGCGCCGTTCTGACGATCCCACGTGACTGCGGCCGAGAAGTCGCCCACGCTGTAGCCGACGCCCAGGTCGTACTTCGAGCTGCTCTTGAAGTTGCCGGCTGCCTCGCCAAAGCCCACGGTGGCACCCAGCTTCAGACCGCCAAAGGTGCCGTCGTAGCGCACGGCGTTGGAAGCGCGCGAGAACAGGCCGTCCTTGCGATCGCCCGTGGCCGTGGACGACGTGGCCCACGAGTAGTTCGGCGCGTAGCCCATCGGGTCGTACGGCAGCATGAAGTCGTACGTGGTGGTGAACGTGCGGCCTGCCACCACCTGCCCGAAGCCGCCAGCCAGACCGACCACGGCGCGGCGGTCGAACAGCGTGTTGTCGGTGTCGAGCTTGCCGGTGTCGATGGCGATGCCGCTTTCCAGGTTGAACACGGCCTTCAGGCCGCCGCCCAGATCCTCGGTGCCGCGCATGCCCCAGCGCGACGTGTTCTTGCCGCCCGAGACGAGGCGCGTGGCGCTGCCGCCGTTCGGGCCAGCGTGGTTCACATACTCGATACCCGAATCCATGATCCCGTACAGGGTCACGTTGGAGGATTGAGCGGCGGCCGTGCCGGCCGTGGTGGCGGTGACAAGCGCAACCACTGCCAGCGCCATCGAAGTCTTGTTCATCAGGTCTCCCTTATTCGTTGTCCTTGCGCAAAAGCCCCATTCACAGGGCTTTGGGCGGGACGGATCGTATGAGGGGCGCACTTTCAGTTCACTTTCGATTGGCGGGAAATTGCCGGTGTGTGTCGCGGCGTTCTCGGGGGTTTCCCTAGCTTCAAAACATGCGGCGATGTCTGTATTCCTCTGCGGCTGATTGAGAGACGTCCGATATGCGCATCCTGTTGGTGGAAGACAACCTGAAGCTGGCCAGCACGCTGGAAGAAGCCCTGAGCCAGGCCGGCTTCACGGTCGATTGCGTGCATGACGGCCATGCGGCCGACTTGCTGCTCACCACGCAGGACTACGCGCTCGCCATTCTCGACATTGGCCTGCCGCGCATGGATGGGTTGGAAGTGCTGCGCCGCCTGCGCGCGCGCAAGAACCCGCTGCCCGTGATGATCCTGACCGCACATGGCGCCGTGGAAGAACGCGTGCGCGGCCTGAACCTCGGGGCTGACGATTACCTTGCGAAGCCGTTCGACCTGACCGAAGTGGAGGCCCGCGCCCGTGCGCTCATCCGGCGCAGCCACGGCCACGAGAGCACGCAGTTGCAATGTGGGCCGCTGCACTACGACGGCATCAGCGGCGCCTTCACGCTTCACGGCGAACTGCTCGCCCTGACCGGCCGCGAGCGCGCCGTACTGGAAGTGCTGATGCTGCGCGATGGCCGCGCCGTCAACAAAGCCGCCATCTCGGAAAAGATCTTCAGCATCAACGAATCGGTCAACGCCGATGCCATCGAGATCTACGTGCACCGCCTGCGCAAGAAACTCGACGGCAGCGGTGTGGCCATCGTCATGCTGCGCGGGCTCGGGTATCTGCTGGAAGCCACGCCCAGCACACCGGCGAACGCAGGCCGATGAGCCTGCCCACCCTGCGCCGGCAGCTTTCGTTCTGGTTGCTGCTCCCTCTGATGGGGCTGCTCGCGCTCGACGCCTGGCTCACGTATGCGCGGGCCATGACCGCTGCAAACGCCGCGTTCGACCGCACGCTCGAAGCGTCGCTCAAGGCTATGCGCGAGGGCGTGCGCCTTCGCGACAAGCAGTTCGCCATCGACCTGCCCTACCTCGCGCTGGACGTTCTCCAATCGGAAACCGGCAGCAGCGTCTTCTATCGCCTGACCGATGCCAACGGCAAGACGCTGACCGGTTATGACGACCTGCCCATGCCCACAGGGCGGCGGCCGGCGCCCTATCGCTCGGTTTTTTACGACAGCCAGTTCCAGGGCATGCCCGTGCGCCTGGCCGCGCAGGCGGTGCCGGTGCGCGATACCCAGTCGACGCAGATCCAGCTCGTGTGGCTGTTGGTGGGCGAGACCCTGGAGCCCCGCGAGGCGCTGGCGCACGAGATCCTGGCGGGCTCATTGCAGCAGGAGGGCTTGCTGGTGGTGCTGGCGGTCGGCATCGTCTGGTTGGGCATCAGGCGGGGTCTGCGGCCCCTGCGCCAGCTGAGCGAAACCGTCGCCGGACGCGGCACCGATGAGCTTGCCCCGCTGCCGCAGCAGGGCTTGCCGGCAGAAGTCGCTCCGCTGGTCGAGGCCATCAATCAGTATGTGGCGCGCCTGCTGCGCATGGTGCAAGCCCGCAAGCGCTTCTTTGCCGATGCCGCACATCAATTGAAGACGCCGCTGGCCGTGATCCAGGCGCAATCCGAACTCGCCCTGCGCGAACCCGATGGAGACCGCATCCGCCGCCATCTTGAGCCGCTGCACGGCACCGTGCGAGAGGCTGCGCGGGGCGTGCAGCAACTGCTGTCGCTCTCCCGCCTGGAGACCGACAGCGGCTACGCACCGCAACTCCAGCCGCTGCGCCTCGACACCCTGGCCGGGGATGTCGCGCTGGAACTGGCGCCCGTTGCGCGCAAATCCGGCGTCGACCTCGGCTTTGAAGGCGAACCGGTGACGGTGGCCGGCGAGCCGCAATGGCTGCAGGAGCTGATCGGCAACCTGCTCGACAACGCCATCCTCTACGCCGGAAACGGGGCGCGCGTCACGCTGCGGGTCAAGCGTCAGGCGATGGCGATGCTCGGCGAGCAGGCCGTGCTGCAAGTGGAAGACGATGGCCCTGGCATTGCGGTGCCTGAGCGCGATGCGGTATTCGGCCGTTTCTATCGCGGTGCGGCATCGGAAGGCCACGACGGCAGCGGCTTGGGTCTGGCCATCGTCCGCGAGATCGCGCGCCTGCACGGCGGCACGGTCGCGCTGTCGGAAACGCCCGGTGGAGGACTGACCGTAAGCGTCTACCTGGCGCTGGCATTGACTGAAGAGCCGGCCACCTGAACGCGGGTTGCTGCACGACAACATTGTCTTCGCAGGGCTCGCGCACTTCCCCCAACGCCGTGCACCGTTTGCGTGACAACGCGGCGCACCATTTCCACGCAGCCTGCACGGCCCGCTGTTCCGCCGAAATTGGTTCCATCCGCGCTCTGTTATGCCCGCCGCACGTGGGCTGGCATACGACCTAAACTCAAACACATCGCCATCACCGCACGATCGACCGCCGAGCTTGCTCGGGCAAGGCATCCGGGGTTTTCCCTATTGTGGTGCCACGGGCCGCACGCCCGTAGGCCGCGCCCGAGGTGTCGCCAAAAATGGCTCCATCAAATAACCAGGATTGGGTCCACTTTGCAGAACAATGAGCCGCTATAGTCCATCAACAATTCGTCACAACACGGCATGTTGACCGACCCGAATGGATCGGAGAACGGCAGGAGGCAGTAATGAAGACCGACGACGTGATCGTCAGCTTTCGCGGTGTACGCAAGACGTATGACGGCGAGACCCTCGTGGTCAAGCATCTGGACCTGGACATCTACCAAGGCGAGTTTCTGACTTTGCTCGGCCCCTCCGGCTCGGGCAAGACCACCTGCCTGATGATGTTGGCTGGGTTTGAATTTCCGACCGGCGGTGAGATCCGCCTGGAAGGCGCCCTGCTCAACAACGTGCCGCCACACAAGCGCAACATCGGCATGGTGTTCCAGAACTACGCGCTGTTTCCGCACCTGACGGTGGCGCAGAACGTGGAATACCCGCTGACGGTGCGCAAGATCCCCGCTAGCGAGCGTGCAGACCGCGTGCACAAGGCCCTGCAGATGGTCCGCATGGAGGGCTTTGCCAAGCGTTACCCGGCACAGCTCTCGGGCGGCCAGCAGCAGCGCATTGCGCTGGCCCGCGCGCTGGTGTTCGAGCCCAAGCTCGTGCTGATGGACGAACCACTGGGCGCACTCGACAAGCAACTGCGTGAACACATGCAGTACGAGCTGAAATCGCTGCACGAAAAGCTCGGTGTGACCTTCGTCTACGTGACGCACGACCAGGGCGAGGCGCTCACCATGTCCGACCGCGTGGCCGTGTTCGACAAGGGCATCGTGCAGCAGCTTGACACGGTAGATAGCCTCTATGAACGCCCTTGCAACGAGTTCGTCGCCAACTTCATCGGCGACAGCAACACGCTGCGCGGCACCGTCACCCGCGTCGAAGGCGACTACTGCGAGCTGCAGCTCAACGACGGCGCCCGCATCATGGGCCGCAATATCGCCGGCGCCAATGTGGGGGCCACCGCCACCGGCTGCATCCGCCCCGAGCGCATGCGCCTGGCTGAGGGCGCTTCCGCTGCCGGCAATGCGTTGCAGGGCCAGACACGCGGCCTCGTCTACTTTGGCGACCACGTGCGCATGCGCTGCGCCCTGCCTGATCAGCCTGAATGTTTCGTGAAGGTGCCGCTGGGCACGCGCGCGCTCGAAGGCTTTGCGCCGGGCGCGCCGATCCAACTCGAATTCGCACCGGAACACCTGCGCGTTTTTGCATGACCTTGCATGACCCATGCGGGCATCCCCGCCCGCATGTCACCACCATACGTTGTACCCACACACCAAAAAGAGGAGCCAAGATGAAACACATCGCAAAGACGCGTCTCTCCGTATTTGCCGGCGCGTTCGCCATTGCATTCGGCGCGCACGCGGCAGAACTCACCGTCGTCAACTTCGGCGGAGCCAATGGCGACGCGCAGAAGGCTGCCTTCAACAAGCCGTTCGAGGCGCAGACCGGCAACAAGGTCACCGTGGTCGAGTACAACGGCGAGCAGGCCAAGATCAAGGCCATGGTCGAAGCCAAGCACGTCAACTGGGACGTGGTGGAAGTCGAATCGGGCGACATCGGCCGAGGCTGTGATGAAGGCCTGTTCGAGAAGCTCGACTGGAGCAAGATCGCCAAGAAGAGCGATCTGATCCCCGAGTCGCCGAGCACCTGCGGCGTGGGCTTCTTCGTGTGGTCGACCGCGATGGCGTACAACGCCGACAAGCTCAAGACCGCCCCGACCGGCTGGGCCGATTTCTGGGACGTGAAGAAATTCCCGGGCAAGCGCGGCATGCGCAAGGGTGCACGCGGCAACCTGGAATTCGCATTGATGGCCGACGGCGTGCCGGTCAAGGACGTGTACAAGGTGCTCGCCACCAAGGACGGCCAGAACCGCGCGTTCAAGAAGCTCGACCAGCTCAAGGCGAACATCCAGTGGTGGGAAGCCGGTGCGCAGCCGCCGCAATTCCTGGTGGCGGGTGACGTGGTGATGTCCACCGCGTTCAACGGCCGCATCGACGCCGCGCAGCGCGAAGGCAAGAACCTGAAGGTGGTCTGGAACGGCAGCATCTACGACCTGGACTACTGGGCCATCCCCAAAGGCACGCCCAACAAGGCGCTGGCCGAGCAGTACATCGCCTACACGCTGTCGCAGAAACCGCAGCAGGAGTACGCCAAGCACATCGCCTACGGCCCGGCCAACGTAGCGGCCATCAAGGCGCTCGACGCGAAGACGCAGGCGAACATGCCGAACTCGCCGGAGAACGCCAAGAACGCCGTGCTGCAGAACCTGCAGTTCTGGACTGACCACGGCGACGAGCTGGAACAGCGCTTCGCCTCGTGGGCTTCGAAGTAACCGCATAGCGGTGTAACGCAGTGACCGCGCGGATGCCCTCGCCCCATGGCAAGGCATCCGCCGGACGAATTCCCGTAGCGATGGCGAGGCAGCATTGAACACCATGACGATCGCGGCTGAATCGGTTCCTGATTCGACGGCCAAACTCAAACGCGAATTGAAGAGCGCTGAGGCGCGCAGGCGTGCCATGGCGCTGGCGCTGGTGGCGCCGCTCGCCATCTTCCTGCTGCTCATCTTTGTCGTGCCGATCGGCGCCCTGCTCACGCGCGCCGTGCAGAACCCCGAGGTGGCCGATGCGCTGCCCAAGACGGGCATCGCCCTGAAAGACTGGGACCGCAAGAGCCCGCCGGCCGACGCCGCCTACGCCGCGCTTGCCGCAGACCTCACGATCGTGAGCGAAGGCGAAGCGATGGGGGCACTGGCCCGCCGCCTCAACACTGAAATTCCGGGCTTCCGCTCGCTGGTCGCCAAGACGGCGCGGGCCATGCCGCTGGCTGACGACCAAGGCAAGCCATTGGCGCTGACGCCTGCGCAGACCCGCGCCAAGCTCCTCGAACTCGACGATCGCTGGGGCGATGTCACGTACTGGCAGGCCATCGCCAAGAACAGCAGCCGCACGTCGCCGTTCTACCTGCTGGCCGCGCTGGACCACCGGCAAGATGCCTTCGGCCATATCGAAGCAACCGACCCCGACGAGCAGATCTACGTGACGGTGTTCATCCGCACCTTCGTCATCAGCGCGATGGTCACGGTGTTCGCCCTGCTGCTCGGCTACCCGCTGTCGTACTGGATTGCCTCGCTGCCGGAGCGTCGTGCCAATCTGGTCATGGTGATGGTGCTGATCCCGTTCTGGACGTCCATCCTCGTGCGCGTGGCAGCGTGGATCGTGCTGCTGCAGACCGAAGGCCTCATCAATCACGGGCTGATGGACCTCGGCATCATCAAGGAGCCGCTTGCGCTGCTGTTCAACCGCGTGGGCGTGTACATCTCGATGACGCACATCCTGCTGCCGTTCATGATCCTGCCGCTGTACAGCGTGATGAAGTCGATCCCGCCCACGTACCAGCGCGCGGCGGTGTCGCTGGGCAGCCATCCGTTTGCCGCGTTCTGGCGCGTGTACGTGCCGCAGACGTATCCGGGCATCGGTGCCGGCGCGCTGCTGGTGTTCATCCTCGCGCTGGGTTACTACATCACGCCCGCGCTGCTGGGCGGCCCGAACGATCAGATGGTCAGCTATTACGTGGCCTACTTCACCAACGTCACCATCAACTGGGGCATGGCCTGCGCGCTGGGCGCCCTGCTCTTGCTGGCCACGCTCGTCCTGTACGCGGTGTACGGGCGCTTTACGCGACCCAAGGTTCGTGTCGGCTAACGGAGAACATCGACCATGAAACTCGCCAAACCGATGTTTGCCCCGCACACCTCGCTCATCGAGCGCATCTGGTACTTCTCGCTGCGCGGGCTGGCCGTGCTGACGCTGCTCTACCTTGTGCTGCCGGTGCTGGTGATCGTGCCGCTGTCGTTCTCGTCGAGCACGTTCCTCTCGTACCCCATCCCGAGCTATTCGCTGCGCTGGTATCAGAACCTCGTCACGTCTGACGAATGGCGCATGGCGGCCAAGAACAGCTTCATCGTCGCGCCTGCGGCCACGATCGTGGCAACGGTGCTGGGCACGCTGGCCGCCATCGGGCTGAACAAGGCCGACTTCCGCGGCAAGGGCCTGCTGATGGCGGTGCTGGTGTCGCCGATGATCGTGCCCGTGGTGGTGGTGGGTGTGGGCATGTATCTGTTCTTTGCGCCGCTGGGCCTGGCCAACACGTATATCGGTCTGATCCTCGCGCATGCGGCGCTGGGCGTGCCGTTTGTGGTGACGACGGTGCTGGCGACGCTGCAGGGGTTCAATCACAACCTCGTGCGGGCGAGCCTGTCGCTGGGTGCCAACCCGGTCATGACGTTCTTCCGCATCACCCTGCCCGTCATCGCACCGGGCGTGATTTCCGGGGCGCTGTTTGCGTTTGCCACCTCGTTTGATGAGGTGGTGGTCACGCTCTTCCTTGCCGGGGCGGATCAGGTGACGCTGCCGCGTCAGATGTTCACCGGTATTCGCGAGAACATCTCGCCGACGATTGCTGCGCTGGCGACGATTCTGATTGTGTTCTCGACGGGTCTGCTGCTGACGTTTGAGTGGTTGCGGGGGCGGGCTGCGGCTAAGGCGGTGGCGTAAGTTTTTTTGGGTTTTGGTTGTTTGGGCTTCTGGCCGGGGTTTGTTTCTTGTGGTTCATCCCTTGTTTCATCCCCTGCCGGGGCTGACTCACTTTCTTTGTCTTGCCAAAGAAAGTAAGCAAAGAAAGGCGCGCCCGATGCGGCGAAAGATTCCTTGAATTTATGTCGCAAGGAGGGGAAGGGAAAAACTCGCTGCGCTCAGACAGTTTCCCTTCCTTTTTCCTCCTTGCAACAGAAATTCAAGGCGCCGCATAGGGCAACAAAGTCAAAGGACAAAAACCAAACACTCTGGGCGCTCGCCCAAACGACAAGGCCAACCGCGCGATGGGTTGGCCTTTTTCTTTTGACGTTGAGCCCTTGATGGCGCCTTGGATTTTTGTTGCGGGGAGGATCAAGAAGGGAGGCCTGTCTGAGCGCAGCGAGTTTGCCTCCCTTCCCTCCCCGCGACACAAATCCAAGGAGTCTTTCGCCATCTCGGGCGCGCCTTTCTTTTGCCTACTTTTCTTTGGCAAGACAAAGAAAAGTAGGTCAGCCCCGCGAGGGGGTGAAACCATCAATGGCCAGTGCGCCCAGCATCAAACCGCGACAGCTCGAGGCCTAGCGAGCAGCACTGCTTACAGGAACATCCCGCCCGAAGCCTCGATGCGCTGCGCATTGATCCACCGGTTATCCGGCGACAGCAGCGAGGCCACCACGCCACCAATGTCATCCGGCACACCAGCGCGGCCGAGCGCAGTATTGGATGCCACCATCGCGTTCAAATCGGCGTTGTCGCGGACGGCACCGCCGCCAAAGTCCGTCTCGATGGCGCCCGGCGCCACCACGTTCACGGCAATGCCGCGCGGGCCGAGTTCTTTGGCGAGGTAACGCGTGAGCACCTCCACCGCACCCTTCATCGCCGCATACGCGCCGTAGCCCGGCAGCGCAAAGCGCGCGAGACCCGACGAGACATTGACGATGCGGCCGCCGTCGGCCATGAGCGGCAGCAGAATCTGCGTGAGGAAGAACACGCCTTTGAAGTGCACGTTCATCAGTTCGTCGAACTGGGCTTCGGTGGTTTCGGCCACTGCGGCGTACACCCCCATGCCGGCGTTGTTGACGAGGTAATCGAAGCGCTCGGCCTTCCACTGTGCCAGCACACCGCGCACGGCATCAGCAAAGGCGGGGAACGTGGCGATCTTGCCGGCGTCGAGCTGCAAGGCGGCGGCGCGACGGCCCTGGGCAGTCAGTTCAGCGACCAGGGCATCGGCTTCAGCGCGGTTGCTTCGGTACGTAAAGATGACGTCGGTGCCGCGCTGGGCAAGCTTCTGCACCATGTTCTTGCCAAGGCCGCGGCTGCCGCCGGTGATGATGGCGATGGGGGTGGGGGACTGTGTCATGTCTGCTCTCCGGTTGGGTTTGGGGTGTCGAACACCGTGAGAACATGGTATTGGGCGACTAAAAAAGAATAAATCTCGCCTATCCTATCTCTGTGTTTGTCCACAGATAACAATCAATCCGCCCGTCATGTCCGCCAATCGACTCGAAGCCATGCAGATCTTTGTGCGCGTGGCCGAACTTGCCAGCTTCACGCGCGCAGCAGAAGCCCTGAGCATTCCCAAACCGGCCGCCTCGGTGGCGGTGCAGCAGCTGGAAACGATGCTCGGCACGCGCCTGCTCCACCGGACCACCCGCAAGGTGCAGCTCACGCAAGACGGCCAGACCTTCTACGAGCGCTGCCAAGACCTCCTGGCCGACATGGACGAACTGCAGACCATGTTCCGCCAAAGCCCTCAGGCGCTGCGCGGCCGGCTGCGTGTAGACATGCCGGTGGGCGTTGCACGCCGCATCGTCATCCCCGCCCTGCCCGCGCTGCTCGACGCGCACCCTGAGCTGGAAATCGAACTCTCCAGCACAGACCGCCGCGTGGACCCGGTGCGTGAAGGCTTCGACTGCGTATTGCGCATCGGCAACCTGACCGACAGCAGCCTCATCGCGCGCCCGCTCGGCCAATTGCATCAGGTCAACTGCGCGAGCCCCAGTTACATCGCACGCCACGGCATGCCGAAAACGCTCGAAGACCTCGATCACCATCGCATCGTCCATTACGTGCAGACGTTGGGCACGAAGTCGCCGGGGTGGGAATACACGGTGGATGGCCGCTCCGCATTCCGGCCGATGAAGGGCGCGGTGACCGTCAGCTCAGCCGAGAGCTACGACGCTGCGTGCCGCGCGGGGCTCGGGATGATCCAGGCGCCCGTGTATGCGGGGCTGTCGTCGGCGATTGCGGACGGAACGCTGGTGGAAGTGATGCCCGATTTTCGGCCGCTGCCGATGCCGGTGTCGCTGGTGTACCCGAACCGGCGAAATCTGCCGGTGCGGGCACAGGTGTTCATGAACTGGATGGCAGAGCTGTTGGCGCCGTACCTGGAAACGGCATCGAGCGGGCGATAGTGTGGGCGGTTACGGCCCGCCCACACACGCATCACGCTACTGTGCCGGTTTGTCGCTGCGCTTTTTCAGGTTGGCGCGTAGCGCATCGCTCATCGCCATGTCGAGGTTTGCGCCAGCCGGCGGGATGGGTGACTCGAACCATTTCTTGTACAGCGCTGTGAACTCGCCGGATTTCATGAGGCGCGTGATGGTTGCATCCACGAGCCGCTTGAAGGCAGGGTCGCCCTTGCGGACCATGCAGGCGTACGGCTCGACCTGCAGGGTTTCCGCCACGACTTCCAGCGCAGCCGGATTCGCAGAATTGGCACGCAGGCCGTACAGCAACACATCGTCCAGCGCCAATGCCGACGCTCGGCCGGCTTCGACAAGCTTCAGCCCGTCTGCATAGTCCTTGCCGGAGATGATCTGGACGTCGATGTTGTGGTCGACGGCGAATTTCTTCAGCACCTTCTCGTTCGTGCTGCCGGCTGTGCTGGCGACGGTCTTGTTCGCCAAGTCCGGATAGTTCTTGATGCCCGAATCGCGCTTGGTCAAGAGGCGCGTTCCCGCGTAGAAGAAGTTGATGGAGAAGGCCACCTCCTTGCCCCGCGCGCTGGTGTTGGTGGTCGATCCGCATTCGAGGTCGTAGGTGCCATTGACCAGAAGCGGAATCCGATTCGTGCCAGTCACTGGAATCGAATCGACTTGCAGAGATGGTTTCTTCAATCGTGCGCGCACATCGTCGACGATGGCTTGCGTCAGATCGACCGAAAATCCGACGGCCTTGTTCGGGGCCAGCAGATAGCTGAACGGAACCGCCGCTTCACGATAGCCAACCGTGATCTTGTCTGCCGCTGCGATCTTTTCCAGAGTCTGTGCGTGGATGCCCTCCGCAGCCACCGCCAGACCGGCTACGACAAGCGTGGAAGCGAGTGTGCGAATCATGTTCATTTGCGTCTCCGTGGATGCGTCCCGCGTTCTGTAGGCTTGTGGCTGCTACAGCCCCCTCTCTACGGAAATCTAGGCGCCATACCGTTCTTGCCATTGATGCAAGTCAACATGCCGCACACGCGTGGTGCAGCGTGAAAAAAAACGCGCCGAGTTGCCCCGGCGCGTTGTTTTTCGATCGATCTAGCGTGCGCTTCGGCACGCCCTGTTCCGTCAGAACCTGTGGTTGACCCGCACGTAGGCGGACTGCGCAGACACATGGCTCGTGTTGATGGTGGCATCAATACCCAAGGACACCGTGGTCGCCTTGGCGGCCTGGAGCGTGACGCTGGCCCCGGTGGTCAGGAACGAACGCGGCAGGTCGGTGCCGGGGGCGGCGAACACGGTGCCGTCCTGGCTCTGGACCTGGACGACGCGGCCGGCGTTCATCAGCTCGTGCGCGTAGCCCAAGCGAAGCTGCACGTTGACCGGGCACACATCGCCGAAGGCCTTGTCGAGCGTGACACCCACATACGGTTGAAGACTGCGCGCGCTGTCCGGCCCGACTTGCAGGTTCTGGCCGTTGGCGCCGTTCTCGCCGAAGCCGCTGCCGCGCACGTACGCATATCGGAGGCCCACATGCGGCGCGAGCCGGATGCCGCCCATCATCTCCAGGGGCAAGCTGGCTTGCGTGGCGGCGGTGAATTCGTGCGCCAGATGGTCGCCCTCGGCGGTACCGACGCTGCCGAACGGTCGCTTCTGCGAGAAGAAATCAAGCCCGTAGCCGACCGTGGCCGACAGGTTGACGGCACCCATCGGCTGCGCCCCGTAAAGTGCCACACGCAGGGTGTCGATGGCGCCCGATGCGCCGGTAGTGTCTTCGCCCAGCGTGGTGTGCGTGTAGCCGCCCGCCGCGCCCACGGTGGCAGCGCCAAGGCGACCCTCCGCGCCCGCGAGGAACCCATAGGCGTGCGTGAGGAAGCCCGGCGCATTCCCCGTACCGCCCACCTTCGTACTGGAGCCGCTGGCCGTCACCCACACATCCTTGGAACCACTGGGGGCGTCCTGCGGCCCCGACAACCGGCCGAGCAGCGTTGAGTTGACGCCCTGTGCCTGCAGCAGTGCTGTCGTACCCAGCGCCGTATAGATGGAGGTCTTGGTCGGTGCCACGACGGTCGGGCTGCCGGGGGTGCCGGGCGCTGCTGCTTCTGCGAGCAGCACGTCGACCGCATTCGTTCCGTAGTCCACGGATGTCTGCAACGTGCCAAGGTTGGCTCCTGCCGTTGCTGTGCTGACGTTTGCGAAGCGCCCCGTCACGCCACTGGCTGCGCTCAGCACGGTGTAGCGGCGGGCGGTATAGGTGCCCGGATCGAACACGATGGCCAGCGAGCCGCCGAGCGCTGCCGCACCGCCCACGCGCAGTTGCGATGCGTCCGTGGGGCTGACTTCGATGGCGAGCGTCCCAGTCGAGCCTTGGGTGTAATTGCCGCCGACGGACAACGTTCCAATGGAGCCGCCCGGCGCGACCACCCCGCTGCTGCTCACGTCGCCCGAGACCGTGCCGTGGCCGCGCAGCGTGCCAAGCGCGTTCACCAGGACATTGCCGCCAAGCACAGCACCGGCGTTTGCCGCATCGCCGACCGCCAGCGTGCCGCCCGCTACCGTGGTCGACCCGGCGAAGCCGCTACTGACGCCATTGAGCGTGAGCGTGCCCGTGCCCTGCTTGATCAACGCGCCGTTGCCGCTCAGGCTGCCGCTAAAGGTTTGAGACGAGTCGTCAGCCAGCGTGAGCGCGCCGCCCAGCACCACGCGGCTACCCGCGACGCCGGAGAGGTGCGCCACCGTCTGGCTGACGCCAGCAGACAGATCGAGCGCCGAACTTGTCCCCGTGAGCGTGACCGTCGTAGCCGACGCCAGGCGGCCAGCACCCGACAGCGCCAGCGTGCCGGCGTTGATCGTCGTTGCCCCGCTATAGGTGTTCACGCCGGACAGTGTTTGCGTGCCGCCATCCAGTGTGAGGCCGCCCGTACCACCGATTGCGCCGCTGAACGTGCCGGAGGCACTCGCCAAGGTGAGCGTCCGCCCGCCCAGCGAGACTGCACCGGAGCCCGTCAGTGCGTTGATGGTGGCGCCGGAGGTCATCCCAGAAATATCAAACGTGCCGTTGTTGACTACGCCCGATGATGCCGCAATGCTGCCGGCACCCGACAACGCGAGCGTGCCGGCGTTGATGGTCGTTGCGCCGGTAAAGCCGTTCGCGCCCGACAGCGTTTGCGTACCACCGCTGACAGTGAGGCCGCCCGTACCACCGATCGCACCGCTGAATGTGCCGGCTGCATTAGCCAGCGTCAGCGTCTGGCCACCCAGGCCAACGGTGCCCGTGCCCGTCAGGGTGCTGATGGTGGCGCCGGACGTCGTCCCAGAAATATCAAACGTGCCGTTGTTGACCACCCCGCCGGAGGTCGCAATGCTGCCTGCACCCGATAGCGCTAGCGTGCCCGCGTTGATGGTCGTTGCGCCGGTAAAGACGTTTGTGCTCGACAGCGTTTGCGTGCCACCCGCCACCGTGAGCCCGCCTGCGCCGCCGATAACGCCGCTGAACGTGCCGGCGGCGTTGGACAAGGTCAAGGTCTTGCCGCCCAGAGCCACCGCGCCCGTGCCGGTCAGTGCGCGGATGGTGGCGCCGGACGTCGTCGCAGAGATATCGAAGGTGCCGTTGTTGACCACGCCCGATGACGCCGCAATGCTGCCGGCCCCCGACAGCGCGAGCGTGCCCGCGTTGATGGTCGTGCTACCGGCATAGCCCGCCGTGCCCGAGATGGTCAACGTGCCAGCCCCCGCCTGCACCAGATTGCCGGTGCCGCTGATGGTGCCGGCGTAGGTCACCGCATCGCTGCGGTTGAAAGCCAGTGTGCCGTTGTTGACGATATTGCCCGCCACCGAGCCCGTGGTCCCGCCGTTGCCGATCTGCAGCGTGCCGGCGGTGATGGTGGTATCGCCGGTATAGGTGTTGTTGCCCGTCAGCGTGATCGTGCGACTGCCGCTGACGCCTACGCTGCCCGCGCCCGATATGACGCCCGACACCACGAGGTTCGTCGTCGTCGCATCGAGCGTGACGCGCGACGTGGCATCGCCCAGCGTGACGTTGTTGGACAGCGAGAGTCCTGCACTGCCGGCCGTGATCTTGGCTGCTGCCCCCGCCGCCACGTCGAGGTTGCCGATGATGTTGGAACCCGTCAGCAGTTGCAGCGTGTTGTTCGTCCCATTGAACTGGATAGCTGCCGCCCGCGTGACACCGTCGCTGTATAGCCCACCGCTGATGGTGCCGCCATTGACGATGACATCACCATTGGCAATGACGCCGACACCGGCTGCGCCGCCATTGCCTGCACCACCGGTGATCGTGCCAACGTTGGAAAGCACGTTGAATCCGGCAGCCAGATTGACGCCCGCGCCGCTGGCCCCCGCCGTGCTGGCGCCACCACCACTGACACCGCCAACGCCGCCCACGATCGTCCCAATGTTGGTCACCTGAGTGCCGGAACCCAAGGTCAGCAACCCATCGCCGCCTCCGCCTCCGCCGCCCGGGTTCCCGCCGCCGCCACCGTTGCCGCCATTGCCGCCGACTAGGGTGCCTTGGTTGTTTACGTCGGCAGCCGGCGTCACAATGACAAACGCTGCGCCGCCTCCGCCGCCGCCTCCGCCGTTGGAGGCTGACCCCGAGGTGCCGGCACCGCCATTTCCGCCGGTGCCGCCCTGCACGGTCACGCCGCCGTTGACAGTGACGCTGGTGCCGGTGGAATACACGCCGGCGCCTCCGCCTCCGCCGCCCCCCGCGAAATTGAATCCATCGAAGCCCTGGCCAGCCCCGCCCTGCGCGTTCGCGTTGATCACGGCATCGCCAGCGAGCACCACATCGGGGGCTCCTCCGGGGCCGCCTTGCCCACTGTCGTTCGTGGCACCGGTACCGCCCGTTCCGCCGGAAGTCGGCCCGCCCGGAACCTGGATAGTGGAGGAGCCTCCACCCAGCGCGGACCCACCACCGCCACCGCCGTTGCCGCTGCCACCATTGCCGCTGCGGTTCGGGATGCCGTTACCGCCGGCGGCGCTGCAGTTTGCGATCGTGCTCGGCGAGCAGGTCGCGGCCCAACCCGGGAGCGCCACACCGGCCAAACCGAGTGACACCCCGATTGAAATGATGGATGCGCGCCGACGGGCGGGCGTCGTGTCAGGGCTGGCGTCAACGCCCCCGTGCGACGCCTTCGTCAGTTCGGACACCACTTGCGGAGCACGCAAGGTGCGGCTCCAGACCAGCCGATAGACCCGGTTCATGTTGATCCCCTCGTTGCATAGACCCATGGGTCGGGCGCTGACCATTGAGAGGCAGGACCGCGGCGCGAGTGACCCATTTTTGTGTTGTCGTTCTCTGGCGCGCCGTCCGGTGGATACCGTTTTTTCGACTTATGGATCGGGGCGCATGCGCGCGAAATATAACATTTGCCTAGGTAATATTGCCCTGGCCATCGGTAAGCCCTGCTGTGCCGGGTCTGCTGCCCTCGCCAAGGGCAAAAAAAACGCGCCGAGTCACCCCGGCGCGTTTTTTACTGGTGCAGCAGGCAGGTCAGCCCATCCACTTGCGGGCATTGCGGAACATCCGCATCCACGGGCTGCTGCCGTCGCCGGCGGTTTCCCATTCCTTCGGATGCCAGCTCATCTGCACGGCGCGGAACACGCGCTCCGGGTGCGGCATCAGCGCGGTAAAGCGGCCGTCGTGCGTCGTCACCGAGGCAATGCCCTGCGGCGAGCCGTTCGGGTTCAACGGATATGTCTGCGTGACTTCGCCGCGGTTGTCGACGTAGCGCAGGCCAACGGCCACTTTGCCGATGTCGCCCTGCTGGGAGAAATCGGCATAACCTTCGCCGTGCGCGACGACGATGGGAATGCGGCTGCCTTCCATGCCCGCGTAGAAGATCGACGGGGATGCTTCGACCTGCACAGTCACCAGACGGCCTTCATACTGTTCCGACTGGTTGCGCGTGAACTTCGGCCATGCGCCGGCGCCCGGGATGATCGGTGCGAGGTTCGCCATCATCTGGCAGCCGTTGCACACGCCCAGCGCGATCGAATCGGTGCGGTTGAAGAACGCCGCAAACTGCTCGGCCAGCATGCTGTTGAAGAGGATCGTCTTCGCCCAGCCTTCACCCGCACCCAGCACGTCGCCGTAGCTGAAGCCGCCGCAGGCAACGAACCCCTTGAAGCCGGCGAGCGTGGTGCGGCCAGCCAGCAGATCGCTCATGTGGACGTCGTAAGTGTCGAAGCCGGCCTTGTCCATCGCGTAGGCCATTTCGACCTGCGAGTTCACGCCCTGCTCGCGCAGGATCGCCATGCGCGGGCGGGCACCCGTGGCGATGAACGGTGCGGCCACGTCTTCCGCAATGTCGAACGTGAGCTTGGGCGAGATGCCCGGGTCTTGCGCGTCGAGAATGCGGTCGTACTCGCTCTGCGTGCACTCGGGGTTGTCGCGCAGGCTGGCGATGCGCCAGGAGACGTCCGTCCACGTGCGTTGCAGTTCCGTGCGCTGCGCGCTGAACACCTTCTTAGCGTCGCGCCAGATTTCGATGTGGTCGTTGGCGTTAGGTGCGCCGATCACGTGGCTGCAGCCGGCCAGGCCGTGCTCGCGCAGCACCGCGAACACAGCGTCGCGCTGAGCCAGCGGCACCTGGATCACGGCGCCGAGCTCTTCGGCAAACAGCGCGCGCACCGTCAGGTCGGCACGGCGGCCGGAGACTTGCTGCGCCCAGTTCTTGGCGTCGCCGTAGTCGGACTCATGTGCGCCGTCGAGCGTGAGCATGTCGACGTTGATCGACACACCGCAGTGCCCGGCGAAAGCCATTTCGCAGACGGTCGCCCACAGGCCGCCGTCCGAGCGGTCGTGATACGCCAGCAGCGAGCCGGTCGCGTTCAGTTGCTGGATGGCGGCGAAGAAGCGCTTGAGGTCTTCGGCGTCGTCTACGTCAGGCACGCTGTTGCCGATCTGCTCCGTGACCTGCGCCAGGATGCTGCCGCCCATGCGGTTCTTGCCGCGGCCCAGGTCGATCAGGATCAGCGTGGTGTCGGCCGGCGCATTGGCCGATTCAACCTGCTTGAGTTGCGGCGTGAGCGTCTTGCGCACATCCGTCACCGGCGCGAAAGCCGAGACGATGAGCGACACGGGCGCAACCACTTCCTTCGCTGCGCCCTCGTCTTCCCACTTGGTGCGCATCGACAACGAATCCTTGCCCACCGGAATGCTGATGCCCAGCGCCGGGCACAGCTCCATGCCGACGGCCTTGACGGTGTCGTACAGGCGGGCGTCTTCACCGTTCACGCCGCAGGCAGCCATCCAGTTGGCCGACAGCTTGAGCTGCGTGAGCGAGTCGATGGGAGCGGCCGCGATGTTCGTGATGGACTCGCCGATGGCCATGCGACCCGACGCGGGTGCGTTGATGACGGCCAGCGGCGTGCGCTCGCCCATCGTCATCGCCTCGCCGGCGTAGCCCTTGTAGTCCAGCGTCGTGACGGCCACGTCGGCCACCGGCACCTGCCACGGGCCGACCATCTGGTCGCGCGTGTTCAGGCCGCCAACGGTGCGGTCGCCAATGGTGATGAGGAACGACTTGCTGGCAACGGTCGGGTGGCGCAGCACGTCGCGCGCGACGACTTCCAGGTCAAGGCCGGTGACATCGACTTCCGGAAATTCCTGCGCCACGCGACGCACATCACGGTGCATGCGCGGCGGCTTGCCGAGCAGCACGTCCATCGGCATGTTGACGGGGAAGTGCTCGGCGACGTCGGGGGCAGTGTCGCCGTCGACGACTTGCAGTTGCTGTTCATCCGTGGCGAAACCGACCACCGAAAACGGCGCGCGCTCGCGCTCGCACATGGCCTGGAAGCGCGGGAAATCGCCGGGGGCAATCGCCAACGTGTAGCGCTCTTGCGATTCGTTGCACCAGATTTCCGCCGGGGAGAGCCCCGACTCTTCCAGATGCACCTGGCGCAGGTCGAAGCGCGCGCCCTTCTCGGCGCCGTCGACGATTTCAGGGAAGGCGTTGGAGATGCCGCCGGCGCCCACGTCGTGGATCGACAGGATCGGGTTGTCTTCGCCCAGTGCCCAGCACGCATTGATGACTTCCTGCGCGCGGCGCTGCATTTCGGGGTTGCCGCGCTGGACGGAATCGAAGTCCAGGTCAGCGGTATTGGTGCCGGTGGCCATCGAGCTGGCAGCGCCGCCGCCCATGCCGATACGCATGCCGGGGCCGCCAAGTTGGATCAGCAGCGTACCGGCCGGCAGGCCGTGCTTGTGCGTGTGGCCTGCGTCGATATTGCCGATGCCGCCGGCAATCATGATCGGCTTGTGATAGCCGCGCACGGTGCCGCCGACGTTTTGCTCGTAGACGCGGAAATAGCCGCCCAGGTTGGGCCGGCCAAATTCGTTGTTGAAGGCAGCGCCGCCGATCGGGCCTTCAATCATGATCTGCAGCGGCGAAGCGATGCGGTCCGGCTTGCCGACGGGGCCTGGTGCGGCTTCATTCGGGTTGCGGTGTGCCACGGGTTGCGCCGTATCGCGGGCGTTTTCCCACGATTGCACGGCTTCCGGCAGCAGCAGGTTCGACACGGTAAAGCCGGTCAGGCCCGCCTTGGGCTTGGCGCCGCGGCCCGTTGCACCTTCGTCGCGGATTTCACCGCCCGCGCCGGTCGACGCACCCGGGAACGGCGAAATGGCCGTCGGGTGGTTGTGCGTCTCCACCTTCATGAGCGTGTGCGTGAGCGCTTCGCGGCGGCCGTATTGCGGCACGCCCGTCTCGCCTTCCGTGCCTGCGTGCGGGAACCAGCGCTCGGCCATGCCGCCTTCCATCACGGCGGCGTTGTCCGAATACGCGACGATCGTGCCCTGCGGCGCGAGCTGGTGCGTGTTGCGGATCATCGCGAAGAGCGACTTGTCCTGCGTCTCGCCGTCGATGGTCCAGTCGGCGTTGAAGATCTTGTGGCGGCAGTGCTCGCTGTTGGCCTGCGCGAACATCATCAGCTCGACGTCGGTCGGGTTGCGTTCGAGCTTGCGGTAGGCGTCGACCAGATAGTCGATTTCATCATCGGACAGGGCCAGGCCCATCTCGACGTTGGCGGCTTCCAGCGCACGACGTCCAGCATCATGGCCACCCCCAATGTCCACAAAGCGCAATGCCTTGGCGGGCAACACGTCGAACAGGCCGTAGCCGGCTTCGCGCGAGTCGATCACGGTTTCGGTCATGCGGTCGTGCAAATGCTCGGCCACGGCGGCGCGGGTGGCGTCGTCCAGGTGCTTGGCAGCACCGGTCAGGCTGCGGATGAGGCCCTTCTTGCACGTGACGGTAAATTCCACGCCGCGCTCGATGCGATGAATTTGCGGCAGTGCGCAGTGGCGGGCGATTTCCGTTGCCTTGCTGGCCCACGGCGAGATCGTGCCGAAGCGCGGGATCACCACAAAGCGGTCGCCCTCGACATCGGCCGGGGCTGGCGAACCGTAGGTCAGCAGCGCTTGCACACGGGCAGATTCATCGGCCGACAGCGGCGTGTCGGCGGCCACGAAATGCAGGTATTGGGCACTGACGGCATCGATATCGGGATCGATGCGCTTGAGGGTGGAAAGCAGGCGTTGCTGACGGAAGGCGGACAGCGCGAGAGCGCCGGGAAAGCACGAGAAATGCGCCATGGTGGGCAAGGCAGGCAGTAGCTGGAAGAGGAGGTCCCCGGCGTGCGCGGGGAAACCGCTATTGTACCTTGCCCTGCCCGCGTTACCGACCCTCAAATCGGCCGAAAATGGCGCTGCCTCGGCTGCAACCGACTGCAAACGCCCGTTTTACAGCGACGTGGCGGACCGCGCTGCCTGCTCGTACAGGCCCGTCAGCACGCGCAGCAGGCGCGCCAGTTCGCCAATCTCGGCATTTTCCTCGCCGCCGGGCGAAATATTGCTGGTCAGGCACTGCTCGCGGATTTCGCGGTAGCGGGCGCAGGCCTTTTCGCCAGCTTCAGTCGTGGTGTAGGTGACTTCCTTGCCGTTGCGCGTGCCTTCCACCAACTCCATCCCCTGCAGCTTCTTGAGCGAATACGTCACAAGGTGGGTGTCTTCCACGTTGAGCACGAAGCAGATGTCGGCCAGGCGCTTGGCGCGGCCGCGGTGGTTGACGTGGTGCACAACCAGCACATCGAGGAAGGTCAGGTCGCGCACGCCGGCGGCTGCCATGCAGCGCACGCACCAGCGGTTGTAGGCGTTGTAGGCGGTATTGAGCGCAAACTCGAACTCCGACAGTTCTGGGCTTCGCGCCGACACCAGGTGTGACGAAGACACGATCGGCCCGCCCTTGCCTGCGTCCTCATTGGCTGCGGATTGCGGCAGATCAGCTTTCGGGGTGGTCGGCGATTTGGACATTGCAACGGGCTGAGAAAGGACCGGAAACGCGGGCTATTGTAAGAGAATAGATCGTCATGTCTGCACAGTGGAAAGCGTAGTTGCCATGTCCTCACACCCCGCCTGGCGCGAAATCCTGATCGACGGTGCCCTGGCCGCACACACCGGCGCCGACCTGCTCTTCGGCACGGCCGGCATCCGCGCACTGGAAGCGGCGGCGTACCGATCCCTCGAACCCTTCGCCCTGATGGCGCGCGCGGGCGAAGCTGCCGCCGATTGGCTGCAGACGCGCGCGCCACATGGGCACGTGCTGCTCGTTGCCGGCCCAGGCAACAACGGTGGCGATGCGCTCGTTGCGGCGACGGTGCTGCATCTGGCCGGGCGCGCCGTCACGGTGTGGCTTGCCGCAGACCCCGCCAAGCTGCCCGACGATGCGCGCCGCGCGTGGACGGAGGCTTGTGCCGCTAATGTCCCCATCGAACGTCTGCACACGACGGCTTCGGTGCCGGCCCCCACCTCCGCCATCGTCGACGGCCTTTTTGGTATCGGACTCGGCCGGCCGTTGACGGGATTGCATGCGGCGCTGGTCGATACCATCAACGCCAGCGGCCTGCCGGTGTACGCACTGGACATTCCCTCGGGCCTGAATGGCGATACGGGCCAGCCGCCCGCGCCAGATTCACCTGTTATCCAGGCGCGCGCCACCATCACCTTTCTCGCCGTCAAGCCGGGCTTGCTGACGGGCGATGGCCGCGATGCCGCCGGCGACATTGCGCTGGCCGACCTGCAAGCCGCGCAGGCCGCTTATGACGGCGTGATTGAAGCGGACGCCTTCGTCAACACGCCGTCACGCTGGCTCGCGCACGTGCCGCGCCGCCGGCATAACGGCCACAAGGGCACATACGGCAGCGTGGCAATCGTGGGGGGTGCGACCGGTATGGTCGGGGCGCCGCTGCTGTCCGCGCGCGGCGCGCTCTATCTGGGCGCGGGCAAGGTGCACGTGGTCTCCCTTGCCACCGATGCACCGCGTGTCGACCCCGCGCAACCTGAATTGATGCTGCACACCTGGGGCGCCCTCGATCTGGGCGGCATGCAGGCGCTGGCCGTGGGCCCCGGCATGGGCATCGGCAAAGAGTCAGAAGGCGCGCTCGAACATCTGCTGGACCGCATGCTCTCGGCGCGCACGCCTGCTGTGTTCGATGCCGATGCACTCAACCTGTTTGCGAAAACGCCAGCCCTGCTCGCGCGCCTCACACAACTGGCCGGAAGCGATGTCCCGCTGGTACTGACACCGCATCCGCTGGAAGCCGCGCGCCTGCTGCATACCGATGCGCACGCCGTGCAGCAAGATCGGCTGGCCGCCGCCAAGGCGCTTGTCAATCGGACGGGCGCGGTGGTCGTGCTCAAGGGCTCGGGCACGGTTATCGCGGCGCCGGGCATCCCGCCGGCCGTCAATCCAACCGGCAACGGCGGACTCGCCACCGGTGGTACAGGCGATGTGTTGACCGGCATGATCGGCGCATTGCTTGCGCAAGGCATGGGTGCGCGCGAAGCCGCACTCGCGGCCGTGTGGCTGCACGGGCGCGCCGCCGACGATCTTGTCCAGGCCGGCGTCGGCCCCATCGGCTTGCACGCCAGCGAGCTATGCGCGCCGGCACGACGTGCGCTCAACGCCCTGCTGGCGTCGGACGTTCGCCGATAGAAAGGCGTCATACAGCGCCGTTATACTGCGCATTCGTTTTCCCGCACCCACCTCACGTCACATCACGCCGTATGCCCACAGCCCTACCCGCCTGGCAGTCCCTGACGCAACATGCTGAATCGATTCGCGCGACGCATATGCGCAACTGGTTTGCCGCGCCGGACGCCGAGGAACGGGTACGCGCCTTCACGCTGGAAGCGGCTGGCCTGACGGTGGACTACTCAAAAAACCGCATTACCCCTGAGACGCTCGCCCTGCTGCTGCAACTGGCCGACGAGGCCGGCGTGCTCACACTGCGTGATGCCATGCTGCGCGGCGACCGCATCAACAACACCGAGCACCGCTCCGTCTTGCACATGGCCCTGCGCGGACAAGCGGAAGACAACTATCGCTCCGACGGCGAGCCCGTCATGCCCGAAGTGCTGCGCGTGCGGGCCCAGATGCACGACTTCGCCAACCGCGTGCATGGCGGCACTTGGACGGGCCATTCCGGCCAGCGCATCACGGACATCGTCAACATCGGCATTGGCGGTTCGGACCTCGGCCCGCGCATGGTGTGCCGCGCGCTCGACCACCTTGCCGTGCCGCAGGTGCGCGTACATTTCGTCTCCAACGTCGATGGCACGGACCTGGCCGAAACACTCGACCACCTGAACCCGGACACCACGCTCGCCATCGTCTGCTCGAAGACGTTCACCACGCTCGAGACAATGGCCAACGCGCACAGCATGCGCCGCTGGTTTGTCGAGCATGGCGTGGCCGAAAGCCAGCTCAAGCACCACTTTGTCGCCGTCTCCACCAACCGCGAGGCGGTCGTCCAGTTCGGCATCGACCCGGACAATATGTTCACGTTCTGGGATTGGGTTGGCGGGCGGTTCTCGCTGTGGTCGGCGGTGGGCCTGTCTATCGTGCTGGCGATCGGGCCGCAGCAATTTGAAGCGATGCTCGACGGCGCGCGCGCGATGGACCGTCACTTCGCCACAGCCGCGCCGCGCGAAAACTTGCCGCTCATTCTAGGGATGTTGTCGGTCTGGTATCGCGGCTTCTTCGACGCGGCGAGCGCCTGTACCGTGCCCTACTGCGCGCCACTGGAGCTGCTGACCGACTTCATGCAACAGCTGGAGATGGAGAGCAACGGCAAATCCGTCCAGCGGACCGGCGCAGCCATCGATACCGACACCGGCCCCATCGTCTGGGGCACGGCCGGTACCAACGGACAGCATGCGTATTTCCAGCTGATCCACCAAGGCTCGCAGATCGTGCCGGTGGATTTCATCACCACGCTGGAGCCGGTGCGCAGCCTGCCCGGCCATCACGCCAAACTGCTCGCAAACTGCTTCGCGCAGGGCGAGGCGCTCCTGCTCGGCCGCACCGCGGATGAAGTCCGCGCGGGTGGCGTCACCGACGAAGCACTCGTGCCGCACATGGTGTTCGAAGGCAATCGCCCGAGCACGACCATCCTGATGGAACGGCTCGACGCCGCGTCATTCGGCGCGCTCATTGCCTGCGCCGAGCACCGCACCTTCGTGCAGGGCGCGGTCTGGAACATCAACTCGTTCGATCAGTGGGGCGTGGAGCTTGGCAAGAAACTCGCCAAGCCGATCCAGGCAGAGCTGGAAGGCGCTCCCGCCTCCGTGGCGCATGATGCGTCGACGGCGGCGTTGATCCGCCGCGCCAAAGCCGCACTCTGACGCAAACGTTCAGAGTTCGGTAACGGTCTCGTCGCCGACGAGATGCCCGGCTTCGATGGTGAGAATGCGGCTGCAACGCGCCGCGACGGAGCGGTCGTGCGTCACCAGCACCAGCGTGGAGCCGGCACTGCGGTTGAGTTCGAACATCAGCGCGATAACGGCCTCTCCCGTGGCGGTGTCGAGACTCCCTGTCGGCTCGTCGGCAAAGAGAATGTCGGGCGCGGTCACGAACGCGCGTGCCAGGGCCACACGCTGCTGCTCGCCACCGGACAGCGTCTTCGGATAGTGCGAGAGCCGTGCTCCCAGGCCGACGCGCTCCAGCAGAACCGTGGCGCGACGGCGCATTTCCGCGGTGCTGACATCGCCCTGCAACTCCAACGGCAGCATCACGTTCTCAAGCGCCGTCAGATGTGGCAGCAGCTGGAACGACTGGAAGACAAAGCCTACGTGGCTGCCGCGCACGGCCGCGCGACCATCCTCATCCAACTTGAACAGGTCGTTGCCCAGCAGCTTGACCGAACCCGATGTCGGCAAGTCCAGGCCTGCGAGCAAACCAAGCAGCGTCGATTTGCCCGAGCCGGAAGCGCCAACAATGGCCAGTGTCTCGCCCCGTTCCACACGGAAGGCAACATCGCTCAGAATAGGCAACTCACCGGTGGCATCGCGCACAGTCTTGTGCAGCGAATCGACTTCAATCACCCAGGTAGCGGAAGACGACATGATTGGACTGGTAGGTAGTAGAAGGCGCAGCGTGAAGTCACTTGTAGCAGCACTTGGCTGCACAGTGTTTGGCATGCTGCCATTCGCACAGACGGCTGCAGCACAAAGCGCGCCGGCATCGCATCGCGTGGTGGTGCTGGGTGACAGCCTGTCGGCCGGATACGGCCTTGCGCAAGGCACAGGCTGGGTCGCGTTGCTCGACAGGCGCCTCAAAGAACGGAAGCCCGATTATAGCGTCGCCAATGCAAGCATCAGCGGCGACACCACGGCCGGCGGCCGCTCACGCCTGCCCGCCGTACTGGCGCGTGAAAAGCCCTCTGTCGTGATCCTCGAACTGGGCGGCAACGATGCGCTGCGCGGCCTCTCCCTCGCCTCCAGCGAAGGCAACATCAAGGCAATGATCGAAGCCTCGCAAGCGACAGGCGCGAAGGTGCTGCTGGTGGGCATGCGCATCCCGCCCAACTACGGCCCCGATTACAGCGAGCGCTTCTTCGCCATGTTCGGCAAGCTGGCGCAGCAGTACAAGCTGCCGCTGGTGCCATTCCTGCTCGAAGGCGTTGCGCAACGGCCGGACTGGTTCCAGGAAGACCGCATCCACCCCATTGCCGCAGCGCAACCGACGATGCTCGATAACGTGTGGCCCAAACTGGAACCTCTTCTCAAAGCGCGGGTCGGAAGATGACAATTCTGCCGCGCCGACTTGCGCCATCAGGTGCATCGGATTTCCAAGTCGAACGCGCGACCACATCTCACACGGGCGGACACCATGAAGCTTCTGGCAAACGGGCTGCGTGCAGCGCGCGACAACAAGCGGTTCCTGGTCGGCATGTCGTTGCTCTTTGCCTTCCGCGCCTGCATTGCCGACTGGGCAGTCGTGCCCAGCGGCTCAATGAACCCGACCCTTATCGAGGGCGACTACATCCTGATGAACCGATTGGCTTACGGTGTGCGCGTACCGGCCACCACCGTCTGGCTCAAGCGCGGCAGCGAGCCGCGACGTGGTGATGTTGTCGTCTTCTCCTCACCGGAAGACGGCACAAAGCTCGTCAAGCGGCTGATCGGTCTACCCGGCGATGTCGTTGAAATGCGCGGCGAAGCGCTCTACATCAACCACCAGCACATCGCCTATACCCCATTGCCGGACGTCGCGCCCGGAGCGTTGCCCCAAGCGACGGCGGCGCTGCCGCACGAACTCTGGTCCGAAGCCCTGCCCGGCCGCGAGCACACGGTGATGGTCTTGCCGGAAGTGCGAGCAGTGCGCAGCTTCGGCCCCATCACCGTCCCTCAAGACCGCTACCTCATGCTGGGCGACAACCGCGACAACAGCCGAGACTCCCGCTACTTCGGCCTCGTGCCGCGCAAGAACCTGATCGCCCGCGCTTCCCACGTGGCACTCTCATTCGATCCGGACCACTTGTACATGCCGCGCCTCGCGCGCATCGGCAAACCGCTGGACTAGTCGCCCGAAAAAAATACGCAAAAAAAAGCCCCCTCGTTGTTGAGGGGGCTTTTTCGTCAGGCTACCTGCTGCGCGCCGTATCAGTCCTCTGCCGTATTGGCAGGTTTGCTGGCTTCAATCACGTTGCTGTTGATCTTCACCTTCGAACGCGCCTTCAGTGCTTCGTAGTAGGCGTTGAACTCGGTCTGACCAGCGGCCTGAGCCAGTTGCTGCGCATCGGCAGCACGGCGCGCCTCATCCACATTGGCCGGCGGCAGCACCTTGTTGATGCGATACAGCGCGTAGCCCTGGGCACCGAGGTCGACGCCGATGGTGGCCGGCAGCTTGGTCGCATCGGCGCGCAGGATGGCCGTCAGTGCAGCGGGCGACGTGCCTTGCGCCTGCTGGCGCGAGACGGTTTGTGCGGCGCTGAAGCCATCGGCGCTGTTGCTCTGCTTTACGGCGGCCAGTTTCTCTTCGCCAGCCTTCTTGGCCAGCGCAGCCGCTTGCTCGGCAATCACCTTGGCCTTGACCTGCTCACGCACGTCGGCCAGCTTCTTGACCGTGGCCGGACGATACTCCGCCGCACGCGCCGCAACCAGCGTGGTCGGGCCCACCTGTATGGCGGCCGTATTGCGGTGGTTCTTGATCACGTCATCTGCGAACAGCGCCTTGACCACCTTGTCATTGCCGATCGGGCTGCCAGACTGCGCAGGGCTCGGCGTGCGGGTCACGTTGTCGGCCGTCTGAATCTGCAGCTTAAGCTTGTCAGCCACCGGCTTCAGGCTGTCGGACTGGTCTTCCACGGTGTTGGAGAACGCATCAGCCAGCTCCGAGTACTTCTTGTTGGCGAGTTGCGTACGCAGTTCGCGTTCAAGCTCCGGCTTGACGGCTTCCAACGGCTGCACGCCGCCGCCCTTCACTTCTTCCAGCTTGATGATGTGAAAACCGAAATCGCTTTGGACCACATCGCTGATGTCACCTGGCTGCTTGAGGGCAAACAGCGCGTTCTCGAACGGAGGCACGGTCGCACCCTTGCCCAGGAAGCCCAACTCGCCGCCCTGCGCAGCCGAACCCGGATCGCCCGAGTACTTCTTGGCCAGTTCGGCAAAGCTCGCGGGGTTCTTGCGCACCTCGGCGAGTACTTCTTCGGCCTTCTTCTTGGCGGTTTCCTTGTCGGCAGGTTTGGCGTTGTCCGGCAGCTTGATCAGGATGTGAGCGGCGCGGCGTTCTTCCTGCGTCTTGAAGCGCGCAGCGTTCTGGTCGTAGTACTCCTTGATCTGCTCAGGCGTGACCGGAATCTGCTTCATCATGTCTTCGCCCGAGAACACGACATACTCGGCCTTGACTTGCTCCGGCACGGAGAACTCCTGCTGGTGCGCGTCGTAATAAGCCTGGATCGCCTTGTCGTCCGGGTTGATCTTTGCAGCATAGTCAGCCGGCTTGAACAGCAGCGCCTGCACTTCACGTTGCTGATCGCGTACCTGGATCAGTCGCTCCACCAGCGACTTCGGCACGAACGCCGACGACACAATCGATTGCGGAATCTGTTGCTGCGACAGCTCGAACCGGAGATTGCCTTCCAACTGCTCGGGCGTCATATTCTGTGCAGCCAGCAGTCGCACGTAGGCTTCCTGATCGAACGAGCCGTCCGGCTTGCGCAGCGCTGCCACGGCCGGAATCTGCAGGATCGTGTCGCGAATCTTCTCGTTCGAGATGGTCAGGTTCGCATGCACGACCTCATTGGCCAGCACGCGTTGCTGGATGATGCCGTCGAGCACATCGCGGCGCATCTGCGGACCTTCGAACTGGCGCGGATCATATTGCGCGCCAAGCATCTGGCGCAGACGCTCTGTCTGCTCGCGCACGCGCGCGTCGACTTCGTTGGTGGAGATGACCTTGCCGTCGACTTTGGCGGCGTCATGCGAGCTGTCCATGAAGCTCGAATAGCTCTGCACACCGAAGAACACGAACGACGGGAACACCAGAATCAGCAGCACCAGAAACATCAAGCGCCGATGCGTACGTACGAAATCAAGCATGCTGGACCGGAGGTGAATGGAAGATGGAAAATCCGGCGATTCTATCAGGTGCCGCCGACATTCCGGACAATCACGGCACAGCGTGCAGACATGACCTGCAACGCATTCGCCGCTGAAAAGACAAAGGCCCGAACGAATCGGGCCTTTGAACAGGATTTTGGCGGAGCGGACGGGACTCGAACCCGCGACCCCCGGCGTGACAGGCCGGTATTCTAACCGACTGAACTACCGCTCCAGATTGGGTCGGACCACCCGACACAGGAGCGGCAATACGAACGATGGTGGGTGCTGAGAGGCTCGAACTCCCGACCCGCGCCTTGTAAGGGCGCTGCTCTACCAACTGAGCTAAGCACCCGTTCGTACTGCCGGCGTGAGCCGGACTGTCCGGCGCCCGTGTTGTCACCCACGAGCACCAAAGCCCGCTAGTTTAGCGCATCTTTCAGCGCTTTGCCAGGTTTGAATTTCGCAACCTTACCGCCTTCGATGGTGATGGCGGCCCCCGTGCGCGGGTTGCGTCCATTACGTGAAGATCGCTTGCCGACCAGGAACGTACCGAAGCCGACCAGCGTGACCGACCCACCGTCGCACAACGCATCTTTGATACCGTCGATCAGCGCGTCAATGGCGCGCCCCGCCGCGGCTTTTGACATGTCAGTTTGCGCCGCCACATGGTCGATGAGATCTGTCTTGTTCATCGTGCCACCTCCCCGAACACCCGCTAGTGTGGATTCATTAAAGTGGCCGCCAATCGACGTGTCAAGGCGAAGAACTGTGTGCTACACGTCGCAGCCTGCGCAAAGAAAAAGGGCCCGAACATGTCGGGCCCTTCCTCAACCTTGGCAGACTACGGTGTCAGTGATGCACCATTTCCTGCGACTTGCCGTCGTCGCCCTTGGCGGGTGCCGGCTTGGCTTCTTCTTCCGGCAGTGGCTCCGGCTTGCGCACCAGCGCGAGTTCCAGCACCTTGTCGATCCAGCGCACCGGCTGAATCTCGATGCTGTTCTTCACGTTGTCCGGAATGTCCGCCAGGTCCTTGACGTTTTCTTCCGGAATCAGCGCCAGCTTGATGCCGCCGCGGTGTGCAGCCAGCAGCTTTTCCTTCAAGCCGCCGATCGGCAGTACCTCGCCGCGCAGGGTGATTTCGCCGGTCATCGCGACATCAGCGCGCACCGGAATACCGGTCAGCACCGACACCAGCGCCGTCGTCATCGCAATACCTGCAGACGGGCCGTCCTTGGGCGTCGCACCTTCGGGCACGTGGATGTGGATGTCGCGCTTCTCGAACATCTCATCCTTGATACCCAGGCGCGCCGATCGCGAACGCACCACCGAGCGCGCAGCCTCGACCGACTCCTTCATTACGTCGCCCAACGAACCCGTGCGGGTGATATTGCCCTTGCCCGGCATCAGCGCGGCTTCGATGGTCAGCAGATCGCCGCCCACTTCGGTCCATGCCAAACCGGTCACTTGGCCGACTTGATCTTCCTTGCCGGCCAGACCAAAGTCGAAACGACGCACGCCAAGGAATTTGTCCAGGTTGTCCGAATCGACCTTCACGGACGCACTGGCTTCCTTCTTCAGCAGCAATTGCTTGACGACCTTGCGGCAGATCTTCGAGACCTCACGTTCCAGCGAACGCACACCAGCTTCCCGCGTGTAGTAGCGGATGATGTCGCGCAGGGCGGCTTCGGTCACCTCGATCTCACCCTCCTTCAGACCATTGTTCTTGATCTGCTTGGGCAGCAAATAGCGGCGGGCGATGTTGATCTTTTCGTCTTCCGTGTAGCCCGACAGGCGAATCACTTCCATCCGGTCCAGCAGCGGTGCCGGAATGTTCAGCGAGTTCGACGTCGCTACGAACATCACGTCCGACAGATCGAAGTCCACCTCGATGTAGTGGTCCTGGAACGTGTGGTTCTGTTCCGGGTCCAGCACTTCGAGCAGAGCAGAAGACGGGTCGCCTCGGAAATCCGCGCCCATCTTGTCGATTTCGTCGAGCAGGAACAGCGGGTTGCGTACGCCGACCTTCGTCAGGCTCTGCAGGATCTTGCCCGGCATCGACCCGATGTACGTACGGCGGTGACCGCGAATCTCGGCCTCGTCACGCACGCCACCCAGCGCCATGCGCACGAACTTGCGGTTCGTTGCACGCGCCACCGACTGCCCGAGCGAGGTCTTGCCGACACCCGGCGGCCCCACCAGGCACAGGATCGGCGCCTTCAGCTTGTCGACCCGCTGTTGCACTGCGAGGTACTCAAGGATGCGTTCCTTGACCTTCTCCAGGCCGTAGTGGTCTTGATCCAGCACCTGCTCGGCGTTCGACAGGTCGTTATTGACCTTGCTCTTCTTGCGCCACGGCAGGCCGACCAACGTGTCGATGTAGTTGCGCACGACCGTTGCCTCGGCCGACATCGGCGACATCAGCTTGAGCTTCTTAAACTCGGACTCGGCCTTCTTCTTGGCCTCCTTGGGCATGCGGGCGGCCTTGATCTTCTTGTCCAGCTCTTCGAGATCGGCGCCTTCCTCGCCTTCGCCCAGTTCCTTCTGGATCGCCTTGACCTGCTCGTTCAGGTAATACTCGCGCTGGCTCTTCTCCATCTGGCGCTTGACGCGGCCACGGATGCGCTTTTCCACCTGGAGGATGTCGATCTCACCTTCCAGTTGCGAGAGCAGGCTCTCCAGACGTTCGGTCACGTTGAACATCTCGAGAATCTTCTGCTTCTGCTCGAGCTTGATCGGCAGATGCGCGGCGATGGTGTCGGCCAGACGACCCGGCTCATCGATGCCCGACAGCGACGTCAGGATCTCAGGCGGGATCTTCTTGTTCAGCTTCACGTACTGATCGAACTGCGACACGATGGCGCGACGCAGCGCCTCGGTCTCGGCCGATTCAGTGGGTTCCGGGCCGACGGGCACAGCTTCGCAGAAGAAGTGCGATTCGTCGTCGGTAACGGACAGAATGTTGGCGCGCTGCGTGCCCTCGACCAGCACCTTCACGGTGCCGTCCGGCAGCTTCAGCATCTGCAGAATGTTGGCGATACAGCCGACCTCGTAGAGATCCTTGTCGGTCGGCTCGTCCTTGGCGGCGGTCTTTTGCGCCACGAGCATGATGCTCTTGCCCGCCTCCATCGCAGCTTCCAGTGCCTTGATGGATTTGGGGCGCCCCACGAACAGCGGAATCACCATGTGCGGAAACACCACCACGTCACGCAGCGGCAACAGCGGCAGGCGAATCTGCTCAGCGGGTAAAAGTTGGGTTCCGGACATTATTTTCCCCAGAAAGTCATGTAAGGGCTAAATTGGGCACAGCGACGGTTTTACAAGACCGCTGCTGCAAGTCGCATGCCGACCCAGTTTCCCGAAGCAAAAAAGCCGCTCGCGAGCGAACGGCTTCCTGCTTGGGACGCATACTGCGCATCCCGGCCGGGCATTCGCGTCAGTTGGAACCTGCAACCTTGGGTTGCTCTTCGTAAATCAGCAAGGGCTTGCCTTCGTCGGAGATCGTACTTTCATCGATCACCACCTTTTGCACACCCTTGTGGTTGGGGAGGTCATACATCACATCCATCAAAGCGTGCTCGACGATGGAACGCAGACCGCGCGCCCCCGTCTTGCGCTTGATCGCCTTGCGGGCGATTGCCGTCAGCGCGCTCGGACGAATTTCCAGTTCCACCCCTTCCATTGCCAGCAGCTTCTGGTACTGCTTGACGATTGCATTCTTGGGCTCGACCAGGATTTCCATCAAGGCAGCCTCGTCGAGCTTGGCCAGCGTCGCCACCACGGGCAGACGGCCGATCAACTCGGGAATCAGACCGAACTTGATGAGATCTTCTGGTTCCACTTGCGGCAGCACTTCGCTGACGTCGCGCTCTTCCTTGCTCTGCACCTCCGCACCAAAACCGATACCGGTCTTGTCGGAGCGCTGCATGATGATCTTCTCCAGACCATCGAACGCCCCACCGCAGATGAACAGGATGTTGGTTGTATCAACCTGCAGGAAGTCCTGGTTCGGATGCTTGCGACCACCTTGCGGGGGCACCGACGCCATCGTTCCTTCAACCAGCTTGAGCAGCGCTTGCTGCACGCCTTCTCCAGAAACGTCCCGGGTGATGGAAGGGTTGTCAGACTTGCGCGAAATCTTGTCGATCTCGTCGATGTAGACGATGCCGCGCTGGGCCTTGTCGACCTCGTAATTGCAGTTCTGCAGCAGCTTCTGGATGATATTTTCGACATCCTCGCCTACATAACCAGCTTCGGTCAGCGTAGTGGCGTCGGCGATGACGAACGGCACGTTCAAGAGACGCGCCAGCGTCTGAGCGAGCAAGGTCTTGCCGGAGCCAGTTGGCCCGATGAGCAGGATGTTGCTCTTCGACAGCTCGACATCGTCCTTCTTGCCGAGGTGCTTCAAACGCTTGTAATGGTTGTAAACCGCGACCGCCAGGATCTTCTTGGCCTGCTCCTGACCGATCACATATTGGTCAAGGCTCTGGCGAATTTCATGTGGCGTGGGCAGATCGGACTTGACTGCCAGACCCCCTTCCTTTTCGGAGATGGCAGCTTCGTCCCGGATGATCTCGTTGCACAGGTCGATACATTCATCGCAGATGAAGACCGAGGGGCCGGCAATCAGTTTCTTGACCTCATGCTGACTCTTGCCGCAGAACGAGCAGTACAGCAGCTTTTCGCCAGTCGAGCCTTTCTTGTCCGCCATAACGATTACCAGTAGTTCTTGGCAGCATCATACGCCAAATTATCTGGCGACGATCCGCAGGTGTTGTTCAAAGCAAAAACGAGGCGCGAGGCCTCGTTTTTGACACCGCTTGACATGTTTGACGCGGTTAACCGGTGTGTCGTGGAGCGCACCGACAATACCGCCTACCGCGCACATCAGCGCATGACTTCGACACTTCAGCGCTTGGCGATGACCTGGTCGATCAGGCCGTATTCCTTGGCCTGTTCGCTGCTCATGAAGTTGTCACGATCAGTGTCGCGAGCGATCTTGTCAACTGGTTGACCGGTCGCTTCCGAAAGCACAGTGTTCAGGCGCTCGCGCAGGTACAGAATCTCGCGCGCCTGGATCTCGATGTCCGAAGCTTGGCCACGTGCACCGCCCAGAGGCTGGTGAATCATGATGCGCGAGTTCGGCAAGGCCAGGCGCTTGCCCTTCGCACCGGCCGCCAGCAGGAACGCGCCCATGCTGGCTGCCATGCCCATGCAGAGCGTGGACACGTCCGGCTTGATGAACTGCATCGTGTCGTACATCGCCAGACCGGACGATACCGAACCGCCCGGCGAATTGATGTACAGCGAGATGTCCTTGTCCGGATTCTCGCTTTCCAGGAACAGCAACTGTGCCACCACGAGGTTGGCAGTCTGGTCGTTGACCTCGCCCACCATGAAAATCACTCGCTCCTTGAGCAGGCGCGAGTAGATGTCGTAGGCGCGCTCGCCGCGGCCCGACTGCTCGACCACCATCGGCACCAGACCGAGCCCCTGCGTTTCGAGCGCGGAAGCCTGGGTGCGGGCAAGTTGGTCGATCAGTTCATTGCGGATCATGCGGTTCTCCGGTGCTTATTTCGGAAACTCTATCGATCGAATCAGCCTTGCGCCGGGGTGGCGGTCAGCTCTTCGAACGACACAGCCTTCTCAGTTACCTTGGCCTTGTCGCACACAAAATTTACCACGTTGTTTTCGAGCACGTAGGCTTCCATCTCGGCCAGGCGCTGTTGGTCGCCGTAGTACCAGCGGATGACTTCCTTCGGATCTTCGTAGCTCTTGGCAAACTCTTCGATCTCGGCCTTGATCTGTTCCGGCTTGGCTTCCAGGCCGTTGGCCTTCACGACTTCGGCCAGCACCAGACCCAGCTTCACACGGCGCTCAGCTTGCTGCGTGAACATCTCGGCCGGGATCGGCATGTTCTTGGCGTTCGGCATGCCGCGCGACTCGAGGTCACGGCGGGCCATTTCAACCAGGCGCTCCTGGTCTTGTTCGACCAGCGACTTCGGCACGTCCAGCTCTGCTACCTTCAGCAGCGCTTCCATGACTTGGTCCTTGAGCAGCGCGTGCGTGCGGCGCTTGACTTCACGCTCGAGGTTTTCGCGGATGTCGGCGCGCATCTTGTCGAGGTTGCCGTCGGCGATGCCCAGCGACTGCGCGAAGGCTTCGTTGACTTCCGGCAGGTGCGCCCACTCGACTTGCTTGAGCGTGACGGTGAATTCAGCCGTCTTACCGGCGACGTCCTTGCCGTGGTAGTCCTCGGGGAACGCCAGCGGGAATTTCTTCGACTCGCCCTGCTTCAGGCCCAGCGTGGCTTGTTCGAACTCGGGCAGCATGCGGCCTTCGCCCAGCACAAAGCTGAAACCTTCAGCCTTGCCGCCGGCGAATTCCACGCCATCGATCGTGCCGACGAAATCGACCGTCACGCGGTCGCCGTCCTGTGCGACGGCTGCACCGCCGTCGCCATGCTCGCCGGCTTCGCCGCGCGGGTGGTAATGCACGCGTTGCTTGCGCAGGATGTCGAGCGTCTTGTCGATCTCGGCATCGGTGATTTCGGTCTTGGTGCGGGTCAGTTCCGCGCCAGCCAGATCGCCGAGCTTAACTTCCGGATACACCTCGAAAGTGGCGTCGAACGCGACTTGGTCATCGGACACGCCTTCGGTCTTCAGTTCGAAGCGCGGTTGGCCGGCAACCTTCACGCCTTGCTCGTTGGTGATGTCGAAGAACTGACGGGCGGCCTTGTCGTAGCGCACCTCGAATTCGACTTGTTGGCCGTATTGCTTCTCGACCATCTTCATCGGGACCTTGCCCGGGCGGAAGCCGGACATCTTGACGGTCTTGGACAGACGCGCCAGACGGCTTTGCTTCTCTTGCTCCACTTCGGCCTTCGGGACAGCCAGGGTCACTTTGCGATCAAGCTTGCCGAGGTTTTCGATAGTCGACATGGTCGTAATTCCAGATTCAGAAGATGGTTGCGTCGAACGGCGCAGCGCCAGCAGCAGCCGTGGTTCAAAGTTCTTGGTCTTGCCGGGCTTGCAGGAATGCGGCGCGAGGGCCGCTTCACTGCACAATGCGCGGCACAACGGGCGCGTTCAGGCTGGCAAACGCAAAACGCATATTATGGCATGGAACGTTCACCGGCCCTGATTTTTTGGGTCGGAACGCTTGGAAAACCCTTCAAACGGGGCGTTAATCCAGTGGTCCCGCGATTTCGTTTTCCGCGGGTGCGGCGGCCTGCTCCTGCGTGCGTCGATGCTGCAATGCCCGCAGGGTAAAGCGGCCAGGATCTAGCGCTGCGGCCAGATCGGATTCAAGCGGCAACGGACCACCGTCGACCTGGGCTGCAAGCAGTTCCGCGCCCAGCACCGACCACGTGAGCCCGCGCGAGCCATACGCAAGCGCCGCATACAGCCCGGCGAGGCGAGGCAGTTGCGCGTGCGGGCCGCGCAAACGAAAGCCGGGCGCCATGGCCGCCGCCTCATCCACCAATGGGCCGATCAACGGCAACCGATTCGCGGAGACGCACCGCACACCGACATAACCATGCAGCGCCGCAGGATCCAGCTTCGCCAGCGCGCCCGATTGCTGCGGCTGCAACCGGGCCAGTCGTCCGAGATTGGCCGCGTGATCGGCGATGCGCTCGACCAGATCGGATTCGCCCGGTTGGAACGACGAGCCCGTGCGCACCGTTTTCGCACACGATTCCGCGGGCAGCAGGTAACCATCGCCGCAGACGACGGTTTTCGACCACGCGGCACCCGCCTCCAAACTGCTCATCGGCACATCGGTGAGTTGGCCGCGCACTGGCTTGAGCGACGCAGATGTCAGCGGAGCCAGGCGTGCGGCACCCAGACTGTTGGCGAGGACGACGACCGGCGCGCTCGCAATCACCTCGCCTTGGGAATCCAGCGCGTGCCATTGATCGCCGACTTGGCGCAGCGATTCGACGTGCGTATTCCAACGCGCATCAACTACGGTGCCAGCAGCGGCGAGATTGGCGCGACAAACATCAGGCGGCGCGACCCACCCGGCTTGCGCAAACCACCAGCCGCCCTGCGGCACGCTGGCACCGACGCGCCGGGCGGCTTCGTCCACGTCGAGCCAATCGATGTAATCGGTCGGATAGCCGAGCGCTTGCACGATGCGTTGCTGCTCGACAGCGTCGTCGGCGTGTTCGGCGAGTTGCAGTACGCCGGTGGGTTGGAAACCTGTGGCAAAGCCGGCGCGATCGAGTGCGTCCCAATGGCGGCGTGCGAGCAGGTTGCCGGCGCGCGATAAGCGCGAGAGCACGCTGTCGTCGATGGACACATGCGGGTGCATGGCCGCTGCGCGGTGGGCCGACGTGCCGCGCCCGGGGCCGTCGTTTGCGTCGATAAGCGTGATGCGCCAGCCGCGCGATGCGAGCCGCTCGGCAACAGAGCAGCCCGCAAGCCCGGCGCCAAGCACGATGGCGTGATGCTGGCTCCAGGCGGGCGCTTCAGCCGGCCCACGCCGTGTGCGCCAATGGGTTGGGAACTGCGCGACGGTCATGTGGCGCTTGGAGCCGAAACCGGGCGCCTTGTGCACCTCGAAGCCGGCCTCCTGCAAGCCGCGTCGCACGAATCCTGCAGCGGTGTACGTGGCCAATGTGGCGCCCGCGCGAGCGACTCGCGCAAGCTGCTTGAACACGCGCGGCTGCCACAGATCAGGGTTCTTGGCAGGAGAGAACCCGTCGAGATAGAACGCGTCGGCGGCGCACGACAGTTGTGGCAGCGTCTCCATCGCATCCCCAAACAGTAGCGTGAGGGTGACGCGGCCGCCGTCGAACTCCAGGCGATGCACGCCGGGTACCGGCACTGGCCACGACTGACGGAGCATCTCGGCCAGTGGGGCCAGCGCGCCGCTTTTCGGATGCACGATCGACAAACCAGCACGATCGAACGGATGCTTCTCAATCGAGACGAAATCGAGCCGAGCACAACGCTGCGGATCGTCGCGCCATGCAGCCCACGTGGCCAGGAAATTGAGGCCCTGGCCGAAGCCGGTTTCGACGATGGTGAAGGTGCGCTTGCCCTGCCATGCGGCCGGCAAGCGGTTGCCGCCCAGGAAAACGTGATGCGCCTGCGCCAGACCGCCCTCAGCGCTGTGATAAACGTCGTCGTATTGCGTGGAGAACGGCGTGCCGTCCGACGTGAGCTGAGGCGTGGCGAGAACGAGGCCGCGTGGCATGGAACACCCTGGGAGGAAGCGGCGAATTGTAACGCCGCCCACCCCTTGCGCCTTGATCTGAAGCAGTCCGCCTGCCGTCTTCAGGCCAGAGCCTGGGTCGTCCAGACTCACCATCTGCACGATCATCGGATGCTTGGCTGTTGCGGCCAGATAAGCGTGCGGCTCCGCCCCTCCATCCAGTCTCTACGGCGCTGCCAGCCCACGCATGAGGTGTCAGGCAGCACCTCCGCCGCGCCCTATAGACGGGAATCCAGAAGGGAGCGCAAGGCATCGGCGTTAAGCAGCGAGATGGCTTCAGGCCACATCGTCCCGGGACCGGCGCCGCCACGCCATCAGCGCAACCGCTAGCGCGCCCACAGACAGGCCGATTGCCAGCCCAGTCAACTGCCCGGCGCGACGGGCCTCATCGGCTTGGTGGCGCGCCTCAATCGCCTGGCGCACGGTTTCCCAGAAGGCCTCGCGATGCTCGTTCTCGTCAAAGATGGACATGGCACGCTTCCCCGTTTCGTATGGCTTCCCTTGCCATCGTAGGGAACGTGCGGCAGGTGTGCCACCGCACGTTTCGTGTAGGACGCGGTGCCGGCCGCTACTCAGACGGCAGGCACCGGCTTGCGTGCAGGGCCGTTGAGCGGCCGCGAGACATTGGCGTCACCCTGCCCCAGGTCCCTTGCATCTGCGCGCTCGGCGGTGGACAACTCGTCTGCGCGGTAGCCTGTGCGGTTGAGCAGCACCAGCGTGCACGCCAGCGACACCAGCGCATACAGCGCCGACGACACCGCCACGCCCACGATATTGCCGCTCCTGTTGAGCATCCACTGCGCAAATACGGGCGTGCCGCCACCCACCACAAGCGAACACAGTTGATACGCCAGCGACAAGCCCGTATAGCGAATGCGCGTCGGGAACACGCGCGCCAGAATACCGCCGATGGCGCCATAGAACATCGAATGCGGAATCGTTGCCAGGCACATGCCGAGCAGCGCAATCCAGACCACCTTGGTTTCGATGGCAAAGAACATCACCGGCATGAGCAGGAATTCAGGCAGCACCATCAGGCAGATCGCTCGACGCATGTCCATGCGCGAGACCAGCCATGCACCGAGTGGCTGCGTAATGAACTGCACGACCAGCGCAATCGCGATGATGCCGAGGAAGGTGTCCTGCGCGTAGCCGAGTTCCTTGGTAGCCCACGCGAGCGCGAAATTGCTCTTCAGGTACGTCACGTGAATGAGCGGCAGCGTGCCCGCACCCAGCAGCACGAGGCCCCAGTGGTCACGCACCACGTCTTTGAGCGGCAGTTTGACGGTCTTCTTCTGTGCCAGCACGCGTTTCATGTCATCCGACTCCTCCAGCTTCAGGCGGATGACCATGCCGACAATCACCAGCAGCGCCGACAGCAGGAACGGCACGCGCCAGCCCCACAGCAAGAACTGCGGTGTCGGCAATGCGCTCAGGGCAAAGAACACCAGCGTCGCCAGCAGGTTGCCCGTTGGGGAACCCTGCTGTGCAAACGCCGAGTACAGAATGCTCTTGCGCTTGGGCGCGCTCTCGCTGGCGATCAGCACCGCACCGCCCCACTCGCCGCCCACCGCCACACCCTGGATCACGCGCAGCACCACCAAGCCCACTGGCGCCCACATGCCGATCTGCGCATAGCCCGGGAGCAGGCCGATTCCCATCGTCGCCACGCCCATCAGAATGAGCGTGATGATGAGTGTGGTCTTGCGGCCGATCTTGTCGCCAAGGTGACCGAAGATGATCCCGCCGATGGGTCGCGCCGCAAAGCCTGCCCACAGCGTGACGAACGACAGCAGTGTGGCGATGCCCGGGTCCAGCGTCTTGGAGAAGAACACCTTGCCGAAGACAAGCGCGGCAGCAAGGCCGTAGATGTAGAAGTCGTACCACTCGATGGTGGTGCCGATAAACGCGGCTACCGCAGCCCGGCGCGGTTGCAGGTTTGCGGCCGCGTCGGTCTGGGGCGCAGGCTGGTGAGGCATGTTTGTCTCCTTGGTGGTACTGCTGGTTTGGCGCAGCCTCTGCTGGGCTGTCTGCCTTGTTGTGGTGAACCTGCTTTATTTCATTTCAGAACGCCGGCCTGGAACAAGCGCTGACGGGTGTCTGCGTCAATGCCGAGCGACGCGAGCACGGCATCGGTATCGGCACCAAGTGCGGGCGGAGCGTTGCGATACGTGGCCGGCGTGCGCGACAGCTTGATCGGCGAGCCGGTCCCACGGTAATCACCCAGCTCGACCACCATCTGCCGGTGCAGCGTATGCGGATGGCTCGCCACTACATCGACACTCAACACGGGCCCGCACGGAACGCCGCCATGGATCAGGTCTTGCGCAAGCGTCTCGCAGTCGAAGCGCGCCAGGTGTGCTTCCAGCGCGTGCTTCAGCTCCGCGCGATGCGCGCAGCGGCTGCGGTTGCCGGCAAAGCGCGCGTCTTGCGCCAATTCCGTCGCACCGATATGCGCGCACAGCTTGGCAAACTGGCGATCGTTGCCCACCGCCAGAAAAATCGGCGCGGTGCCGGTCTGGTAGCTGTCGTACGGCGCGATGTTCGGGTGCGCGTTGCCGCTGCGCTGTGGCACCTTGCCCGAGCCAAAGTAGTTGGGGAGATGCGGATGCAGCAGCGACACGCCGCAGTCATACAGTGCAATATCGATCGATTGCCCGCGCCCGCTCTTCTCGCGCTCGGCCAGCGCGAGCAAGATGCCGGCGAGCGCGTTGAGCCCGGTCACCATGTCGACGATCGGCAGGCCGACGCGCATCGGGCCACCGTCGCGTTCGCCGTTGACGCTCATCAGGCCGGCCATGGCCTGGATGGCGGCGTCGTAGCCGGGGAGCCCACCGAGCGGGCCGTCAGGGCCGAAGCCGGAAACGGCGCAGTGGATCAAGCGCGGAAAGCGCGGTTGCAGGTCGCGCTCAAAGTCCATGCCCCAGCGGGCGAGCGTGCCAGGCTTGAAGTTCTCGACCAGCACATCGGCGTCTTCCAGCAATTGCCAGAGCACGGCGCGGCCCTCTTCGTTCGACAGGTCGACCGAGATACCGAGCTTGTTGCGGTTGACGCCGTTGAAGTACCAGGCGGTATCGCTCTCGTCGAAGGGCGGCCCCCAGGTGCGCGTCTCGTCTCCAACAGGCGGTTCCAGCTTGATAACCTGCGCGCCGTGATCGGCAAGCGCCTGCGTGCAATACGGCCCACCGAGCACCCGGCTCAGGTCGATGACCTTCAGGCCGTGCAACGCGCCGTTGATTGCGCTCATTGCGCGCCTCCGGTCGGCAAGGCCTGCATGGCCAGCGCAAATGAGACCTCGCGCTGCTTGACTAGCGCATCAAACAGCAATGCGTCATCGTTCTCGGGCAAGGCCAGCGGATCGACCGGCAACAGCTTGTGACGTAGCACCAGATGCGCAAGCGCCAGGCGGCGATGGTCCGGCGCCAGGCGCACGCCCTCCACCGCCATGAAGATGGCCGTGGTGATGTGATACAGCGCGGAGCCGGCATGACGCACCAGTTCGTCGCTGCCGTCTTCAGCCACTTTGGCGATTGCGCGGCATACGCGGTCAAGCGTGGCGCGCAACAACGCATCGCTCTGCGCCGGCAGCGTGACGCCATCGAGCATGCCGATGAGATATGCACGCAGTGGTTCCAACGCGCCTTCGCGCTTCACAGCGCGTGCAATGTCAAGCGCGACGATGTTGCTGGTCCCCTCCCAGATGGAGCCCAGATGGGCGTCACGCACGAGGCGCGCATCGCTCCACTCTTCGATGTAGCCGGTGCCACCGCGCACTTCCATCGCGTCTCCGGTCACGCGGCGGGCATCGCGGCAAGCGCGGAACTTGATGAGCGGCGTCAGGATGCGCACGCATTTGGCGGCTTGCACGTCGCCCGCATCCGCCAGCGGCAACAGTTGCGCGATCTGCATGAACATCGATCGCGCCTGCTCAGTCGGCAGCAGCATCTTCAGAAGCTGGCGCTGCATCAACGGCATGTCGATCAGCTTGCGGCCAAAGGCTTCGCGGTTGCGCGCAATGTGCAACGCTTCGGTGGTGGCGCGGCGCATCAGGCCGGCAGCACGCACGCCGTTCGACAGGCGCGACATGTTGATCATGTCGGCCATCTGATGGAAACCGCGGCCGATCTCGCCGATCAGGTATGCGGTGGCGCCTTCAAGCACGATCTCGCCGCTGGCCATCGAACGGGTGCCCAGCTTGTCCTTCAAGCGGACGATGCGGTAATGGTTGCGCGAGCCGTCGCGCAGCGTCTTGGGCAACAGGAACAGCGCCAAGCCGTTGATGCCGGATGGCGCCCCGTCCGGGCGGGCGAGCACCATGGCGAGATCGGCATCGGCGTTCGAGCAAAACCATTTGTCGCCGTACAAGCGCCACGTTTGTGTACCGTCGGGCGCGGTTTCCAAGGCGGCACGCGTGGCGATGCGGGCGACGTCCGAACCGGCCGCCTGTTCAGTCATGAACATCGCGCCCTGGTACAGCACATCAAAGTCGCGCGACGCCAGCATCGGCAGATAGCGCGCCACCAACGCCCGATCGCCGAACTTGCGCAGCGTGCGCGTGAGCGAATCCGTCATGCTGACCGGGCAGCACAAGCCGAACTCCGCCTGCACGAAAAGATAGGTGAGCGCGTATTTGACCAGCGGAGGCGGTGCGTCGCCGACATGGCTCATCGATGCGAGACCAAGCTCGGCATAGGCCACGCGTTCGAGCGCAATGTAATCGGGGTGCTTGTCGATGCTCTGCAAGGGCTCGCCGCGGCGGGTGCGGTGGCGAAGCTGCGGCGGGTTGTGATCCGCGCTGATGGCCCAGGCGTCAAGTTCGTCCGAGGCGCGCTGGCCGAGCGACTTGAGCTGGGGCTCCAGCTCGCGGTATCGGGCGTCGCCCAGATACAACCGCAAGAGGCGACCGAGGTCAGGATCGACGTGAAAGAAATTGATGCCCCGGCTGTCGGGGATGTTTTGGTGGCCGCTGGGATGGGTCATAAGCGGCTCGCGGGCGATGTCGTTCATGCGGGTGGCCTCGCTGTCTCCTGTTTTGTCCGGCCAGCATAGAAACGCCATCGATAATCGTCCAATACAGGTTTTATCCGGTACGATAAATATTCCTTATCGTTTAACAAGACGGCCATGGACCTGAAACAGCTGCGCTACTTCGTTGCCGTGGCGGAAGAACTGCACTTCGGGCGTGCGGCACAACGGCTTTTCATCTCGCAGCCCGCACTGAGTTTCGACATCCGCAAGTTCGAAGATCAGTTGGGCGTGCAACTGCTCGCGCGCACCAACAAGAGCGTGGCGCTCACCAACGCCGGCCAGGTGCTATTGGATGAGGCCCGCAAGCTGTTGCAGCAAGCGGCGGAAGTCGAGCGCATCACACAGCGCTCCGCCCACGGGCTGGCGGGCCGGCTTCGCGTGGGCTTCGTCAATTCGATGCTGTATCGGGGCCTGCCGCGCGCGGTGGAGCGCTTCGAGGCCGACCACCCGGCCGTGGAAATCATCCTGCGCGAGATGAACACCGGCGAGCAGGTCCAGGCGATCCAGCGCCAGCAGATCGACCTGGGCTGCGCGTACTGGGGCACGTTTCCCGCCGAGGTCGTTTCCACGCCGATCTTCTCGGAACCCTTCGTCGCCTGCTTGCCCGCTGGCCACGCGCTGGCGCGTCGCAAGAGCCTGGAGCTGGACGCACTTGCGCAAGAGCCGTTCATCCTCTTTCCGCGCACGGTGTCGCCGCACTATCACGACCTGATCATCGCGCTGTGCGTGGATGCGGGCTTCAGCCCCGTGATTCGTCACGAGGCACGGCTGTGGCAAACGGTGGTGACGATGGTGGGATTCGGCATGGGCGTGGCGCTGGTGCCCAAGACGCTGCAACACGCCGGCGACGCGCGTGTCAGCTTTGTGCCGCTGGCTGGCGGCAAAAAAGAATCGCCCGTGCTGTCATTGCGACGCACGGGCGATGCAGAGCCGGTAGCAAGCCGCTTTCTCGAGTACCTCGAAGCCGCAGCGCAAGAGAACGTGAAGCCCTGAGGGCTTAACTCACAGCGTCTTGCTGAGGAAGATCCGGCTCGTACCAGGCGGATCGCAAGGTACCTCTCCAAACCGTACCCAGCCGTTGCGTTCGTAAAACTGCGGCGCCTGAAAGCTGATCGTATAGACCACCGCCGAGCGGCAACCGCGGCGGCGGCCCTCGTCTTCAAACCGACGCAACACCTCAGTGCCGATGCCCATGCCGCGCAACGTCTCGGGCAGATGGAACAGATCGAGAAACAGCAGCCCCAACGATGTCCGCCCGCTCGCGCCGCCCACCACGTCGCCGCTCTGCGGATCGCGGACCAGCACCGCAAGCGGTTGCCGGTCGCCATAGCCGACGTGTTGATCGTTGAAGTGGTTCAGCCCGTTGCCGATGATCTGGATCGTTTCGTCATCCGCCTCGTTGGTGACGATGATTTCTGGAGCGTGCATGCCATCCCTACTGTGTTCGGGCCGGCAGGTTGACGGGGCTCGACTGCGCTGGCGGACGCATATGCGGCATCATGTTCGCGTTCAGGTGGTACATCACCCAGAGCGAACCGCTAAGCGTAATGACCACCAGCACCAGCGTGAACATCAGCGACAGCATGTTCCAGCCGCCCTCGGACTTGGCGTTCATGTGCAGGAAGTAAATCATGTGCACCACGATCTGCACCGCCCCGATGAGCAGGATCGCCACCGCCGTGGTCGATGATCTGTCGAAGACGTTCCCCATCACCAACCAGAACGGAATCGCCGTCAGGAAGACGGACAGCACAAAACCCGTCAGGTAACCGCCCAGCGTGGCGTGCGGTCCGACCTCTTCTTCGTGGTGATGACCATCGTGGGTATCACCGTGGCCGTTCATCGTTTGATCTTGCGCGCTCATGGCAGCGTTCCCATCAGGTAGACGAAGGTAAAGACGCCGATCCAGACAACGTCCAGAAAGTGCCAGAACATCGACAGGCACATCAGCCGGCGCTTGTTGGCAGTGATCAGCCCGTGCTTTGACACTTGCAGCATCAGCACGATCAACCAGATCAGGCCAAACGTTACGTGCAGCCCGTGCGTGCCGACCAGCGAGAAGAACGAGGTCAGGAACGCGCTACGCGTCGGCCCCGCGCCCTCGTGTATCAGGTGCGCGAATTCGTAAAGCTCCACCGCAAGAAACGCAGCGCCGAAGACCCACGTGATGGCCAGCCAGATCTGCATGGCCGAGACCTTGTTCTGCTGCATCTGCAGCATCGCAAAGCCATAGGTGATGGACGACAGCAGCAGGAACGATGTGTTGAGCGCCACCAGCGGCAGCTCGAACAGTTCTGCCCCGGTGGGCCCGCCTGCATACTCGCGGCCCAGCACGCCATACGCGGCAAACAGGCACGCAAATATCAGGCAGTCGCTCATCAGGTACAGCCAGAACCCGAGCAGCGTGCCATTTGGCACATGGGGCTCTTCGGTGACGTGGAACTGGTAGCCGCCCGGCGGGACGTCATCCACCGTGGTGGTACCCGTGGGGCCGGTCACATGCAGGGATGTGGTCGTTTCAGCCATGGCCTGCCATCAGTTGGGTGCGCGATGCTTCGGTCCGGACCACATCTTCCGCCGGGACGTAGTAGTCGCGCTTGTAGTTGAAGGTGTGAATGATTGCCGAGACGATCGTGGCCGCGAACGACAGGATGGCCAGCCACCAGATATGCCAGATCAGCGCAAAGCCGCAGACCGTGGACAGCCCCGCGAGCACGATGCCTGCAGCGGTGCCCTTGGGCATGTGAATCGGCTTGAAGCCCTCCTGCGGACGCCGGTAGCCGTACTGCTTCATCTGCCACCAGGCGTCGGAATCATGTACGAGCGGCGTGAATGCGAAGTTGTACTGCGGCGGCGGCGACGATGTTGACCATTCCAACGTGCGGCCGTTCCAAGGGTCGCCTGTCGTATCTCGCAGTTCCTCGCGGCGCAGGAAGCTCACCACAAGCTGGATCAGGAAGCAGGCAATGCCGATGGCGATCAGCAGCGCGCCAAAGGCGGCAATCTGGAACCAGATCTGCAACGACGCATCGTCGAAATGGTTCATGCGGCGCGTTACGCCAAGCATGCCCAGCCAGTACAGCGGCATGAACGCAACGTAGAAGCCGACAAACCAGAACCAGAACGACGCTTTACCCCACGACGACACGAGGCGGTAGCCAAAGGCCTTGGGGAACCAGTACGTAATGCCGGCCATGAGGCCGAACAGCACGCCGCCAATGATCACGTTATGGAAATGCGCAATGAGGAACAGGCTGTTGTGCAGCGAAAAGTCCGCCGGTGGCACCGCCAACAGCACGCCCGTCATGCCGCCAATGACGAATGTGACCATGAACCCGACTGTCCACAGCATGGGCGGCTCGAAGCGGATCTTGCCGTGGTACATCGTGAACAGCCAATTGAAGATCTTGGCCCCGGTCGGGATCGAGATGATCATCGTTGTGATCCCGAAGAACGAGTTGACGCTGGCGCCCGACCCCATGGTGAAGAAGTGATGGAGCCAGACCAGGTACGACAGCACGGTGATCACGACTGTTGCATAGACCATCGACGCGTAGCCGAACAGGCGCTTGCGTGAATACGTGGCCACCACTTCCGAGAAGATGCCGAATGCGGGCAGCACAAGGATGTAGACCTCGGGGTGGCCCCAGATCCAGATCAGGTTCACATACATCATCGCGCTGCCGCCCTGCTCGACCGTAAAGAAATGGGTGCCGACGTAGCGGTCCAAGGCGAGCAGTGTCACGGCGGCCGTCAGCACCGGAAACGCTGCAACGATGAGCGCGTTGGTGCACAGTGCCGTCCACGTAAAGATCGGCATGCGCATCAGCGTCATGCCCGGGGCACGCATCTTGACGATGGTCACCAGCAGGTTGATGCCCGATAGCACGGTACCGACCCCCGCTATCTGCAACGCCCATATGTAGTAATCGACCCCCACATCGGGACTCTCAAGGATGCCCGATAGCGGCGGATAGGCCAGCCAGCCGGTGCGGGCGAATTCGCCCACGAACAACGACATCATCACCAAGATGGCGCCGCCCGTGGTCATCCAGAAACTGAAGTTGTTGAGGAACGGAAACGCCACGTCGCGCGCGCCAATCTGCAACGGCATGACAAAGTTCATCAGCCCCGTCACCAGCGGCATGGCCACGAAGAAGATCATGATCACGCCGTGCGCGGTGAAGATCTGGTCGTAGTGATGCGGTGGCAGGTAGCCAAGGTTGTCGCCAAACGCCACCGCCTGCTGGATCCGCATCATGACGGCATCGGCAAAGCCGCGCAGCAGCATCACGATACCCAGCACGACGTACATGATGCCGATCTTCTTGTGGTCGATGCTGGTGAACCATTCACGCCAGAGGTAGCCCCAGACGCGGAAGTACGTCAGCGCCCCGACCACCACAAGGCCGCCAAGCGCGACGACCGCAAAGGTAGCGAGCAGGATGGGCTCGTGATACGGAATGGCCTCCCACGTCAGGCGGCCAAAGATCATGTTGGCGAGTTCGGAACGCTCGGGCATGGATGTCACCTGTGCCTGTATTGACCAATTCTGGCCGATCAATGTTGGCGAAAAACGTCAAAGGGACTGAAAGAGCTGAAAAGCGCAAAGGGCCGGAACGACTCAGGGCCCTCGGCTACCGCAACAGCCTTCGACCGTCGTTGATGGCCGCATCCGGCGCAAACATCGGCATGGCATCGGCCGTATTGCTGGCGGTACAGATTTCCGCCGAGGGGTCGAAGCGCCTTACGTTGCGGTTGCTCGCCATGGTGTCGGCCAGGCATGCCTGGCCATCCACACAGCGGTTCAGGATGCGGTCATAAAGGTCTGGCGCCACGCTGGCGTAGCGCTGCACGGGTTCGCTCTCGCTGGGCTTGGCAAGCTTCAGATAGGCGTCCTTCGACAGCGGCGTACCCGACGACTTGACCTGCTGGACCCACCGGTCGAACTCTTCGTTCGACAGCCCATGGAACTTGAACCGCATGTGCGAGAAGCCCGCGCCGCTGTAGTTGGAAGAGAACCCGTCATAGACGCCAGGCCGGTTGATCACCGCATGAAGCTTCGTCTCCATGCCCGGCATCGCATAGACCATGCCTGCCAGCGACGGCACGAAGAACGCGTTCATGACCGTGGTGGCCGTGATGTGGAACGAAATCGGGCGGTCGACGGGTGCAGCCAACTCGTTGACAGTGGCAATGCCTTGCTCGGGATAGACGAACAGCCACTTCCAGTCCATTGCCACCACTTCCACGGTGAGCGGCTTGGTCTCGGCAGGCACCGGACGGTTCTGATCCAGTCTCGTCAGCGGCCGATACGGATCTAGCTGATGGGTGCTGACCCAGGTGATGGCGCCCAACGTGATGATGATCAGCAGCGGCGCCGCCCAGATGGCCAACTCCAGCACGGTGGAATGGTCCCAATCGGGGTTGTAGTTCGCGTTTTCGGCGCTCTCCCGATATCGCCACGCAAACAGCAGCGTGAGAAAGATCACGGGCACGATGATCAGCAACATCAGGCATGTTGCAATGATGATCAAGTCCCGCTGTCGTACCGCCATGTCGCCAGCCGGCGCCAACAGCACAGCGTTGCTACAACCAGCAAGGGTCACCAACAAGGCAGTTGCTGCACCTCGCCAAAGCGACCTTCCCGTAATTCCAAGGGGTGTCACTACTGCATTGAAGCGTGGCATGGGTCTCGGAAGTGGCGTTTGGTTAACGTCGCGCTGGGATGGCCCAACGATCTTTCGACTTGTCGTTGCAGTTTAGGCGCTATTCTGGTCTTGTGATGACGGACTTTTAGATCGCCGTACGACACCCCCCCTCCTCCCCCGAAATCTCGATGGAGACTCCACGATGGCAAGTCTGACCCACCAGCATCGCGCGTCGCCCACTGCGCCTCCTGCACCAGGACACCATGAAGTTGCACCGGCAGAGATCGCCATAGGCGTCGTGATCGGGCGAGCGTCGGAGTACTTCGATTTCTTCGTCTACGGCATCGCCTCGGTGCTGGTTTTCCCTACGGTCTATTTTCCGTTTGCGAGTGAACTGGCTGGGCTGTTGTTCAGCTTTACGGTCTTCTCGTTCGCCTTTATCGGCCGCCCCTTCGGCACGGCGCTGTTCATGCGGATCCAGCGCCGATGGGGGCGCAGCACCAAGCTGACGGGGTCGTTGTTCCTGCTTGGCACAGCCACGGTGGGCATTGCGTTCTTGCCGTCGTATGCGTCGATCGGCCACTCGGCAATCTATCTGCTGGCGCTGTTTCGCTTCATGCAGGGCATTGCGTTTGGCGGTTCGTGGGACGGCCTGCCATCGCTGCTGGCATTGAATGCGCCGGAAAACAAGCGCGGCTGGTACGCCATGGTTGGGCAACTGGGCGCGCCCACCGGCTTCATCATCGCTGGCGCGCTATTCCTGTTCCTCTACACCAGCCTAAGTTTTCAGGAATTTATCGATTGGGGCTGGCGCTATCCGTTCTACGTCGCCTTTGCCATCAACGTGGTGGCGCTGTTTGCGCGGCTGCGGCTGGTGGTCACGCACGAATACACGCAACTGCTTGAGGAAGAAGATCTGGAACCCATCAGCACCCTGCAGATGGTGAACGCGCAGGGTTTCAATATCTTCCTGGGCGCCTTTGCCGCGCTGGCAAGCTACGCGCTATTCCACCTGGTCACCGTGTTTCCGCTGTCATGGGTGTCGCTGCGCAAGACACAGACGGTGCCTGCCGTGCTGACCGTCCAGATCATCGGCGCTGCGATTGCGTTTGTGGGGACGCTGGTCTCTGGCCTGATCGCAGACCGTTTCGGCCGACGCACCACCTTGGCGGCCATGGCCGTGCTGATCGGCATCTTCAGCCTGGCTGCGCCGTGGCTGCTCGATGGCGGTGTTGCGGGGCAGGACATCTTCATCCTGGTCGGCTTCGGTCTGCTGGGGCTGTCGTATGGCCAGGCGGCCGGCGTGGTTACCTCCAACTTCGAAAGCCGATTCCGCTACACCGGGGCTGCCCTGACGACCGACTTTGGATGGCTGTTCGGTGCGGCATTCGCGCCCCTCGTGGCGCTAGGTTTGTCGTCGCTATTCGGGCTGGGTGCAGTGAGCCTGTACCTGCTCTCGGGCGTGGTGGGGACGTTGGTGGCGCTGCGGATCAATAAGGCACTTGGCACGCCAGACGCGTAGTGCCGTCCATGGAACCCGCCGGAAGCTGATTTCCACGCTGCGGCGCGGGTGGCGTGCCGCATGCGAGCGTATTGCCGAAAGGCTCCATCGCGCAGTCCGATCACATCGCCGCCAGGCACGCTGTCTGCTATCCCGTTTCTGTGCGCAAGGGCGCATTTTCAAAGGAGCAGACCATGAACAAGGATCAAGTGAAAGGTACTGTCGAGAAAATGAAGGGCAAGGTCAACGAGGCCTTGGGCAAAGCGACCAACAATCCTGCACGTGAGCTGAAGGGTGATCTCCAGCAGGCCGGCGGCCAAGCGCGCAAGGATGCGGGAGACATCAAGGAAGCAGCGAAGGACATTGCAAAGAAGTCCCGTTAGCAGGCGGGCGCATGGCTAAAAAAAAGGGCGACCATCCGGTCGCCTTTTTTTCCTGGGCTCACAGCCGAGCAGATATGCAGCCCTCGCACGCGCAACGGTTCACGGTCGCACCCAAGGATGCAGGCCAATCGAGTGTAAATCTGGCAAAAGATTGGCCAGATTTTTAATGGCCTGAAAATCTAAATCGTTGATCTTCAGATGGAGTTTTGGTGCGAGGGAGGGGACTCGAACCCCTACACCATTGCTGGCGTCAGGACCTAAACCTGGTGCGTCTACCAATTTCGCCACCCTCGCCGGATGGATCGCGGCGCTCCCTGAACAGGAGCGCCGGAAAGGAAGCCCGCGATTATATCGCAGTCGTTCGAGGGTTTCCATCCCCCGCCCCGCCTCACGTGGAGCAGGGGTTCGAGTCCCCTCCCGGGCACCTGCTGCAAGACCGCAAGGTCAGGCCGCCGGCGCAGCCGCCTCCGCGTCGGGCCGCTTGACGCGGAACCACGCCGCATACAGCGCCGGCAGGAACAGCAGCGTCAACACCGTGGCGATGATCAGACCACCCATGATGGCGGCCGCCATCGGCCCCCAGAACACGCTGCGCGACAGCGGAATCATCGCCAGCACCGCCGCCGCAGCGGTCAGGATGATGGGACGGAAGCGCCGCACGGCCGCCTCGACAATGGCATTCCAAGTTGGCACGCCGGCTGCCACGTCCTGCTCGATCTGGTCGACCAGAATGACCGAGTTGCGGATGATCATCCCGATCAGCGCGGTAATGCCGAGCTGCGCGACAAAGCCCATCGGCGCCCGCAGCAGCAACAGCGTTGCCGCCGCGCCAATCAACCCCAGCGGCCCGGTCAGGAACACCATCACCGAGCGCGAGAAGCTGTGCAGTTGCAGCATCAGCAGCGTGAAGATGATGAAGATGCACAGCGGCATCTGCGCAGCGATGGATGCACCCGCGTTGGCACTCTCCTCTTCCGCGCCGGCAATCTTGATCTGATAGTCGGGTGGCAAGTCAGCGCGAATCTTGTCGAGCAGCGGGTTGATCTGCGCCGTCACGGTCGGGCCCTGCACACCGTCCACCACGTCGGACTGCACGGTGATGCCGTAGTCGCGGTTCTCACGCCAGATCACGCCGGGCTCCCACGCAAAGCCCACACGCGCCACCTGGGTCAGCGGGATCGTACGGCCACTGCTGGTGGGCACCTGCACGCGTTGCAGGGCGTCGAGCGTATTGCGCTCGTCCTCCTGCGGACGCATCACGATGTCGAGCAGCTTGTCGCCGTCTCGGTACTGGGCGATGGGCGCGCCAGACATCACCGTCTGCGTAACCTGCGAGATGGACCCCGTCGACACACCCAGCGCGCGCGCCTTGTCCTGGTCGATGTCCAGGCGAAGCACCTTGACGTTCTCGTTCCAGTTGTCGTTCACGCCCACCGTGTTTGGATTGGCGCTCATGATGGCCTTGACCTGATCGGCAATCTTGCGCACCCCGCCAATATCCGGGCCCATCACGCGGAACTGCACCGGATACGGCACCGGCGGCCCGTTCGGCAGCAGCTTCACGCGGCCACGCAGATGCGGGAATTGCGACTTGAGCAGCCCGATGACGTGTTGCCGCACACCCTCGCGCGCCTCCAGCGAAGTGGGCATCACGATGGCCTGCGCCACGTTGGTCTGCGGAAGGATCTGGTCCAGCGGCAGATAGAAGCGCGGCGCGCCGGAGCCGATGAACAGCGTCACGCTATCGACGTTCTGCTCCTTGCGCATCAGCGCTTCGAAGCGTTTGGCTTCGGTTTCGGTCTGATTGAAGCTGGAGCCTTCCGGCAACCACAGTTCCACCATCAGCTCAGGGCGGCTGGAATCGGGGAAGAACTGCTTCTCGACATACTTGAAGCCGAACACGCCGAGGCCAAACGCCACCAGCGTGATGATGATCACCGTCTTGCGATACTCCACGCACCAGTTCACCCAGCCGCGGAAGCGGTTGTAGAACGGCGTGTCGAACAGCTCGTGATGGCCCCCGCCTTCCACATGCGATTTGGTCCGCAGCAGCAGGAAGCCGAGATACGGCACAAACACCACTGCGGCAAACCACGACAGCACCAGCGCCAATGCCGTCACGGCGAAGATGCCGAACGTGTATTCGCCCACCGTCGAACGCGCAAGTCCCACCGGCAGGAAACCCGTGGCAGTGATGAGCGTGCCGGTCAGCATCGGCATGGCGGTCGAGGTGTACGCGAAGGTGGCCGCCTCCATCTTGGAAAAGCCCTCTTCCAACTTGCGCACCATCATCTCGACCGCGATGATCGCGTCGTCCACCAGCAGGCCCAGCGCGATGATCAGCGCGCCCAACGAAATCTTGTGCAGCCCGATGTCGAAGATGTTCATGAACAGGAACGTCACCGCCAGCACCAGCGGGATCGTCAGGCCCACCACCAGGCCCGGCCACACGTCAATGCGCAGCTTCGGCTTGGTGTGCAGACCCAGCGAGAGGAAACTCACGCCCAGCACGATCACCACGGCCTCGATCAGCACATGCACGAATTCGCCCACGGAGCTCTGCACCGATTTCGGCTGGTTCTGCACCTGCTCCATCTCAACGCCCACGGGCAGCTTCGCGCGGATCTTGTCGACCGTCGCGCGCAAGTCCTTGCCAAGCTGGATGATGTCGCCGCCCTTGGTCATCGAGATGCCCAGGCCGATCACCTCCTTGCCGTTGAAGCGCATCTTGGCGTGCGGCGGGTCAACGTAGCCGTGCTTGACCGTGGCAATGTCGCCCAGGCGGATGTTTGTCGTGCCGCCGGGGCCGCGCAGCGTCAGGTTCTCCAGATCACGGATGTCCGAGAACTGGCCTGAGAGGCGAATCTGCACGTTGTCGGTGGGCGTGACCAGCACGCCGCTAGGGCCGATATTGTTCTGCTGGCTGATCTGCGTGGCGATGCTGTTGATGTCCAGGCCCATCTGCGCCAGCTTGGCCTGCTGGAACTCGATGTAGATCTTTTCGTCCTGGTCGCCCAGCAACTCGACCTTGGCGACGTTGGGCACGCGCAGCAGTTGCTGGCGGATCGCATCGGCGTAGTCGTTCAGCTGGCGGTATGTAAAGCCATCGGCGGACAGCGCATAGATCGAGCCATACACGTCGCCGAAATCATCATTGAAGTACGGCCCGCGCACGCCCTGCGGCAACGTCGGAGCGATATCGCCCACCTTCTTGCGCACGGTGTACCAGAGCTGCTGCGTCTCCTTGGCAGGCGACGTGTCGGCCAGTTGGAAGGTCACGAGCGTTTCTCCGGGCTTGGAGTAGCTGCGGATCTTCCAGGCGTAAGGCACTTCCTGCAGTGCCTTCTCGATCTTGTCGGTCACCTGGCGCGACATCTGCTCGGCCGTGGCGCCCGGCCAGAAGGCCTGCACGACCATCGCGCGGAACGTGAAGGGCGGATCTTCATCCTGCCCCAGCTTGGAATACGCAAAGATGCCGCCGAGCAACAGCGCCACCAGCAAGAAGCGCGTGAGCGGTTGATGTTCAAGCGCCCAGCGTGACAGGTTGAAACGGGAATGTTCCATACGCGCGAAGGTTGGCGTGTTGGGGCGGGAGCCGGATGCGGCTTACCGGCGCGGCGTGATGGCGGACTGCGCCGACGGCTGATCGGCCGGCGCCATCGGCATCACCTTCTGGCCGGCTTTGAGCAGGTGCACGCCAGCGGTCACGATGGTCTGGCCGGGCTGAAGCCCGCTCGTCACCAGCAGCACGTTGTCGCGCGGCGCCCCCACCGTCACCGGCACGGGCTTTACCGTTTGCGATGCGGCGTCGTACAGCCACACCACGTTCTTGCCTTGATCCTGCAGCAGCGCGCTGATCGGCACGCGAACGCCCATGCCGCCGCTGTCTGCGCCACCGCCGGGCCGCACAAACGTGGCCACTGCCGTCATGCCGAGCCTCAGTTCAGGCGGCGGATTCGGTACCGAAATCTTCACGGTATACGTGCGCGTGAGCGCGTCGGCCGACGGAGCAATCTCGCGCACCTTGGCCGGAATGCTGCGCGACTGATCGGCCCACAACTTGACGCTCACCTCGGGCGATTTGCGCAGCGTATCGACCTGGTCCTCAGGAATGCCGACCACGACTTCCTTCTCTGCAGTCTGAGCCACGCGCACGACCGGCTGGCCGGCGGACACCACCTGCCCGACCTCGGCGTCGACGCCCGTCACCACGCCATCGGCGTCGGCTTCAAGCGTGGCATATCCGGCTTGGTTCACCTGGTTGCGATAGCCAGCCCCGGCTTGCTCGTAGCGGGCTTGTGCGGCGTCATAGTTGGCTTGATGGCGTTGCTGCTCGGCCGCGCTGATGAAGCCCTTGGCGAACAACTCGGAATAGCGCTTGAGATCAGCCGCGGCCAGATCGCGGTCGGTCTTGGCGGCGGACAACTGCGCCTGGGACGATTGCTGGGCGAGGGCCAGATCGGTCGGGTCCAGCCGCGCGAGCACCTGGCCTTTCTTGACGGTGGCGCCCACATCCACCAGGCGGGCGACGATCTTGCCCGGCACGCGGAAGCCCAGGCGCGATTCAATGCGCGGGCGTACGTCGCCGGAGAACTCCGCCGTGCCGGCGCCCTGCTCGCTGGTGACCGTCATGGTGCGCACAGGGCGTACTTCGGGCGCCTTGGGCGCCTCCTTGCTGCAACCGGCCAGCAGCGCCGCGCCAACCAGCAAGGCGGCCGATGCCATCATCGGCAATGAACGCCTGCGCGGCCGAGACCGCGTGTCGGAGAAACCGGTGGAGTCGGAATGCGGGTACGGCAAACGCAACGCTGGCATGACACGCTCTCAGTAAATAACTGACCGGTCAGTAATATACCCACGGCAATGCGCAGGGTCAACGACACGGCCGCGTCTGATTGACTTTTCTTGGTAAGGGTGCGGGCCAGGCTTTACGGCATGCTGCACTGCAACGCGCTGTAGAATGGCCGCCCTGCTTCAAACCTCATCACGACGGCCCTTCCCGTGACCCCCGACGATTACTGCGCCGACAAAGCGGCCCCGCCCGGCAGCGACGTGTACTACAGCGTATTGTTTCTGGCACCCGAACGCCGCCACGCGACCATCGCCCTGGAAGCCGTGCGCCGCGAGCTGGAAGACGCCGTACGCGACGCGAGCGATCCGGCGGTCGTGCAATCGAAACTGCAGTGGTGGCGGCAAGAACTGGCGCGGCTGTTTGACGGCCGCCCCGAGCACCCGGCGGCCAAGGCACTGCAGCCGCATCTGGCCCGCTACGATATCGGCGCCGTGCATCTGGGCGAATTGCTGGCCGGCGTCGAGGCTGACGCCATGCAGAACCGCTATCTGGATTGGCCCAACCTGCGTCGCCACGGCGATCAGGTGGCTGGCGTGGCGGGCCGGCTGACGGCTCGCATTGCCGGGCAATCGCATGCGCGCACGCTTGAATTCGCGCGGCTGATGGCGCTGGCCGAGCAACTCGTCCATTTCGTCCGGAACCTGGGCGAAGACGTGCGCCACAACCGCGTCTACATCCCCGTGGACGAACTGCAGCGCTTCAACGTACCGGCCGCCGATCTGTTCAACCGCCGGTATGCAGAGGGCTTCAAGCCGTTGATGGCATTTCAGGCCGAGCGTGCCCGCGCAACGTACAAGGAAGCACTGGCCGCGCTGCCGGCAGAAGATCGCCGCGCCCAGCGTTCAGCGCTGATTCGCGGCGTGCTGGCCATGCGCCTGCTCGACGAGGTGGAAGCCGACGGCTTCCAGGTGCTGACGCAGCGAACGGACCTGACGCCGCTGCGCAAGCTGTGGCTGGCCTGGAAGACGCAGATCCGCACCTGACGCACCTTATTGCGAAGCCCAGGTCGTGCCAAAAATGCTCGACTGATCGATCCCAGGAAAATCAACAAACGCCTTTGAGCAATCAAGGTACTGGCTCGGATCGATCGACTGCGCTGGGCTGCCCGTCAATGCCACGCGATTTGCCGTCGATGGGAACAGCGGCAGGTTCGTGTTGTTGAGCGTCAGGTTGGCGTCCGACGACGTCACTGCAATGCTGGCTGGCGTATCGGCAATCACGTTGGTCAGCGACATTCCGAGCGGGAATGCCGGCTCGCCATATCCACCGGTGTTCGCTTCAAAGCCCTGCAGCTTGACCCCCGCGCTGCCCTGAATGACCACGTTGTTCAGCGAGATATCGTGGAAATTCGGATACAGCGGCCCGCCCGACGGCACGGCCTTCGTGCTGTAGTACGGCGTGAACAGGAGCGCGTTCGTCGCATCGCGAATGCAGATATTGGCGTATTGGATGTTGCTGACTTCGCCGCCGCGCGCGTAGTCCGATTTGATGCGCAGGCCCTCTTCCGAATTCCAGAAAGCGTTGTCGTAGACCTGCACGTTCGTCACGCCGGCATTCGTTTCGCTGCCGATCGAGATGCCGTGGCCCCAGTAGATATGGTTGTGCGCGATCACAATGCCGTATTTGCGGTCGGACCGCACACCACGGTTGCCATCGACGCCGAACAGGCCCGAACCGGCCGGTGACGGGTTGGCGCTTCCCTTGAGCGCGATGTCGTCGTCGCCTGTGCTGACGTAGTTGTAGGCAAACACGAAGTTCTTCAGGTAGCCATCAAACGAGATGGGCCCGGCTGATGTAGTCGTGCTGCCGGTCGACAACTTGCCCGAGATCGCCTTCGAGGCCGAACCCGGATCAAACGCGTCCGTGTTCTTCACGTTGTCGCGCGTGAACGTCGCACCGGTGTACAGCGGGTTGCCGTTGCCAGCCGGGTTCGCAAACGCGGCAAGGTTGGGCGTCTGCACCTTCACGCCCCAGACAGTGAGGCCATCGACGCCGCTGGGCACGACGTGAAAGTTCGGGCTGTTGCTCAACGTGACGCGATACAGCGTGAGGTTCTTCGCATAGTTGAAGACCATCAGGCGGAAGTTCGACTGCGATCCGATGCCCGTCGTGCCGTTGTCGACCATGTTGCCGAGATAGGCCAGATCCCACCACGTCATGTTGCGCGCAGGCGATTTCGAATCGACCAGCGTGCCGCCGTTGTCGCAAGGCGTACCGTCAGCCGCTACGGTGCCGGTCTTATACGCGGCATACGTGTTCGAGCAGGTCAGGTCGACCTTCATCAGCGGGTACTTCGCATTCGACGTGACGATTTCTGCGTAGCCTCGGCCATCGATCCGCCCATCACCAACAACGGCGGAGTTCACGATATTCGTTCCGGTGATCAACGCCGTGCAGTTGCTGGAGCTGCCGGCCTTTGTCGAGCTGACGGCCGTGTTGCCGCAATACGGCCCTGCCGCGTTGGGCGAATACGCCATGACATCGCGCGACGCATACAGCGTGACGCCCTTGTCGATCCACAACGTCACGCCCGAGGGCAATGTCAGCGGGCCGCTGATGAACGCGTTGCCCGGACCGCTCGGGTTCACAACAAGACGCACGGCAAACTTGGACGCACGGTACTGCGATTTCGCAAGCTCTTCGCCAGTCGCACCGGCGATGTTGACATTGGGGACTGCAGCCGCCGTCTGTGCAGCCGTGGCAGTCGCATCCGCCGCAGCGATGGTTGCACCGACTTCCGCGTCGACCGACGCACCGCACGCATCGAGCGCGGCCTGGATGCGTGCCTGATCTGGGTTCGCCTTCGCCGTCGTCACTGCAACACCCACGCCAACTGTCGAGGGATCAGCCTCCGGCGGCAGCGCACCGTCCGGCCGGCTCACGAGTGAATTGCTCGCCTGCAGCGTCGCGCAGACCTGCGCATCGGTCGGTAGCGTTGGCTCGGGCGGCAGATTTGCATCGGTGGTTGCCGTGCCGACCTGGAAGACGGCGGCTGCGGGGCTGCCGGTGCCCGTGCTCGATGTGCTCGACGATGTCGTATCGCCGCCGCCGCATGCTGCCAGCCCGATTGCTGTTGCGATCAGCATCACCACCAGCCCAGCGGACTGTCGGCGCCGTTTTTTCATTGCCTGCAATGCACTCACGAAAGTCTCCTCACATTGTTGGTGTGATCCGCCCAGCCGGTCGGCACACGCCTTTTTGATATATCAGAATCTATTTATTGATATATCAATGGTCAAGGCAGGGTTTTCCCGCGCGTTGCCGTGGCAAGCGTGAAACCCCTCAGAGAAGATCGATGAAGTTGGGCGGGCTTAACGCCTGCAGAGGCAATCTGCCCGCCCGAAAGGCGTCACTCAGGCTTTGATGAGATCCAGCGGCGCAAACCGGCCCGCCAGCACGGATTGGGAATCCATCCCCCACCAGCGCTCCAGCACTGTGGCGTAAAGCGAGCGGAAATCGACCGACGGGTCGAGATTGCCTCCGCCGTCCAGGCGTTCCAGCACCGGCCCCTGCCCTGCCAGCCCGCCCTTTACGCGGCCGCCGGCCACGAAATGCGCGGCGGCCGTGCCGTGATCCGTACCGTTGTTCAGATTCTCGCGCGGGCGACGGCCGAACTCGGAATACGTGACGATCAGCGTATCGTTCCAGCGGCCCAGCTCCGTCAACGCGCTCTTGAGCGAAGCCACGCCTTCGCCCAACTGCCGCAGCAAGTTCGCCTGCGTGCCTTGCTGATTGGTATGGGTATCAAAGCTACCGAGCGACAGGCACACCACGGCAACATCCGCACCGCCATGGCCTGGCGCTGCCACCACCTGCATCGCCGCCTTGATCGAGTTGCCGAACCCGCCGTCGGGAAAGTGCGTCTGGAACGCAAACTTGCCGGACTTCGGACGCAGCCCGTCGGCGGCTTTGACGATGTCCGCCTCGACCTTCAGCACGTGCGCGAGCGTGGCGTTGCCCATGGCATGCGACGGCATCGCCAGTTTGGCTTCGTTGAGGAACGCATCGGGATTGGCCAGCGCGACGGCACGTGCGCCGCCGTCGAGGGGGCCAAGATCCGCGCTGCCGATGATCACGCCATCGGCGCCGAACGATGGCGGCACGGGCCGCGCGGCAAACGCACGCGTCAACCAGCCTTCGCGCAGGTATTGATCGGAGCGCGAGGCGGTGTCCCAGATCTCGATCGAGCGGAAATGCGAGAGATTCGGCTGCGGATACGACAGCCCCTGCACCACCGACAATTCACCCGCCTGCCACAGCGGCATCATCGCCTGCAAAGACGGATGCAGGCCGTAGCGGTCGTCCAGTTGCAGCACCTGCTCCCGCTTGATGGCGATGCGCGGGCGCAGCGCGTAGTACTGCGCGCTCGTGTACGGCACCACGGTGTTCAGCCCGTCGTTGCCGCCCTTGAGTTCAATGAGGATGAGCAGGTTGCCGTAGCCCTTGCGCTTGTCCTGCCCTTGCGCAAAGACAATCCCCGGGACTGCGCCACCCATGCCGAGCATGGCGCCGGCCTTCAGAAAATCGCGACGTTCCATGATGTGTGCTCCTGCAGCGATGGCGTTATTTCAACTGGTAAGCCGGGTCCATCATCAGCGTGCGCAGGTACGCCGTACCGGCCAGCTTGACGGGAATGGGGGCGGTCGGCTCGATCGGCAGCACCGCACGCTGGATGGAGATGCGCGGCGCCAGTTGCGGCGGGTCATCTCCGTCCGCACCGAACTGCGCGAGCCACTTGGCCGAGTTGAACGACACCATCGTCTGCGACTGCGCCAGCTTGAAGCGGCCTTCCTGCCCCATGCCCTTGAGCGCCTGGCCCAGGCCCTGCACGGTGCTGCCCTGCTTCAGGTCTTCGCGCATGGCCGCCACCATCATGCCGGGCTTCTGCTGTTGCGCCTGTTGCTTGGCCGGCGGCGCCTTCATCTCGGTGGAGCGGAATAGTTGATCAAGAAACTGCTTGCGCCCCAGCAGTGTGTTCGAGTTGATCCATGCATCGCCGCCGGGCCAGCCCTTGACGTTGGGCGGTGCCAGCAGGTTCTGCCCGAGCTGCGCCGACTTGATCGCAAACGGCGTCGGGTCGGTGTACTGCACGTTGAACTGCTTGAGCGTGCCAACAATCATCTCCACCGGCGACTTCACCAGCGTCGCGTGCGATTGCGGCGCCCAAAACGCCGGCGTCAGGAACAACCCGCGCAGCGCCACCTTGATGTCGTAGCCGCTTGCCCGGAAGGCATCGGCCACGCGCTGTTCCTGTGCCGCATCCACGTCTGGCGAAACGAACTCATGCCAGAGCTTGGTGACGATGAAGTTGGCCGTCTCGGGGCGAGACAGCAGGATGTCGAGCATCTGGTCGCCGTCGTAATCGCCGCTCTGGCCGAACACCGTCTTCACGCCCGTGTCATGAATCTGCGGCCGCCAGATGTAAGCGAAATCGTGCTCGCGGTCGATGCTCCAGCCCGTATAGGTGCGCGCGGCTTCCTTGATGTCCTGCTCGGTGTAATGGCCCTCGCCCAGCGTGAACAGCTCCATCACCTCACGCGCGAAGTTCTCGTTCGGCTTGCCCTTGCGGCTTTCGGCGCCATCCAGGTAAATCAACATCGCTGGGTCTTTGCCGATGGCGTGCAGCATCGTGCCGAAGTTGCCCACCGCGTTCTGGCGCAGTAGCACGTTCTGCCGATACATCAACTGCGCGAACGGCACCTTCTGCGAACTGGAAACGAAATGGTTGTGCCAGAACAGCGTCATGCGCTCTGTCAGCGGTGACGGCGTCTTGATCATCTCGCCCATCCACCATGCGCGCAGTTCCAGCTCGTGCGCAGCGTTCTTCTGGCGAGCTGCCTTGCGGGCATCTTCGTCCGGCAGCTTGTTGTACGGGATGATGGGATCGTTCACCCAAGCTGGCGGCGCCTGCGTGGCAACGGTGCCCGTTTGGGCGAGCACGCGGTCGACGGCCTCGCGGCGCGTGAGCCCGGCGTAGGCGTCGAGGTCGCCCTCCGAAGGCGCAAAGCCGATGCGGGTGAGGAAATAGCGCGCATCGTCGCGGTCCAGGCGCTGTTCGTCAGCGGCGGGCGCCTTGGCTTGCGTGGTGTGGCGATGTGGCGTGTTCTGCGTTGCCGCATGCGCGGTCTGCAGTGAAAGCGCGCTGGCGGCGGCCAGCGCCAAGAAGATCGTGGTGCTACGGATTCGCATGTCGGTCCCCCGAAACGACCCTACTGCTTTGCCGGGGGCAGCGACTCGTGCGCTTTTCCTCGGCCCCTACCTAGCCGCCACGGTGGTAGATATCCCGCGTGACGTCATAGATGTTCTGACGCAATTGCTTGCGCTCCTCGGGAGACAGCTTGCGTTGCGGAGCCCCACGATCGGCATTCTCTCCACGGCGGTTTTCCATCGCGGCGGCGCGGCGGCTGCGTTCCTCGCCACCACGGCCGCGCGCTGGACCCTGGCCACCCTTCTTTTCCTGCGCGCCGGCGTGCATCTGATGCCCGCCGCCGAAAAAGCCGCCGAATCCGCCAAAGCCACCGCGTTCGCCACGCGCGTGCGCCTGCGAGCCGGCCGCACAGAGGGCAAGAACACAGGTCAACAGCGCCGCGCGCCGCCGAGACATCACCGAGCGATTCGAAAAAGGAAGTTGAGAAGCCACGTCTTTGTTGCTGGAAACCGATGCGCCATGCATCATTGCGCGACAATCGATAACAGGCAACCGCATTGCACGCCAGTCCCCTGGGCGGGGGTCGACAGACCCCAAACCGTTGCGAGGAACTGCCAAGGCAGTGTAGCTGCGCGTCCTACAGACTGTTCGCGAGACTCGGTAAATAATGTAACCGTCTGTTTCAATTGGGCTTTTACTGCCTTCTGTTGTCCATTGGGCCCATGTTTTTGTCGTTACCATTAGCGCCATGGAAAATTCCGGTCAAAAGATTCTCGTCGTCGATGACGACCCCCGCCTGCGCGATCTGCTGCGCCGTTACCTGGGGGAACAGGGCTTCACCGTGCTGGTGGCAGAAAACGCCACGGCCATGAACAAACTCTGGTTGCGCGAGCGCTTCGATCTGCTCGTGCTCGACCTGATGATGCCGGGTGAAGACGGCTTGTCGATCTGCCGTCGCCTGCGCGGCGCAAACGATCAGACGCCGATCATCATGCTCACCGCCAAGGGCGAAGACGTCGACCGCATTGTCGGCCTCGAAATGGGCGCGGACGATTATCTGCCCAAGCCCTTCAACCCCCGCGAGCTGATCGCCCGCATCCACGCCGTGCTGCGCCGCCGCGGCCCGGCGGAGATTCCCGGTGCGCCGTCTGAGACGCCTGAGACCTTCGCCTTTGGCGATTTCGTGCTCAACCTGGCCACGCGCACGCTCAAGAAAAACGACGAAGAGATCACCCTCACGACGGGTGAATTCTCCGTGCTGAAGGTGTTCGCACGCCATCCGCGCCAACCCCTATCGCGCGAAAAGCTGATGGAAATGGCGCGCGGCCGCGAATACGAAGTGTTCGACCGCAGCCTGGACGTGCAGATTTCGCGCCTGCGCAAGCTGATCGAACCGGACGCCAGCAACCCCCGCTTCATCCAGACCGTGTGGGGCCTGGGCTACGTGTTCATTCCCGACGGCGCCAAGTAAGCACCCGAGCAACCCTTCTTTTCCGCATCCGACTTGCGCATCCCGCGTCCGGCCGCGTTGCGGCGTCTGCTGATCAGTGTGTTTGGTTCGCTGTTCTGGCGAACCTTCATGCTGATCGCATTGCTCATCGCGATCTCTCTGGGCGTGTGGTTCCAGAGCTTCCGTATTTTCGAGCGTGAGCCCCGCGCGCAGCAGATCGCCATGCAGGTGGTCAGCGTGGTCAAGCTCACGCGGGCGGCGCTGCTGTACTCGGATCCGTCGCGACGCCGCTTCCTGCTGCTCGATCTCGTGCAGAACGAGGGCATCAAGGTCTACCCGCGCGAAAAGGAAGACGAATACCGCGAACCGCACACCAACCCGTATCTGACACAGCTCGTCCAACAGGAAATCCGCAACCGGCTCGGCGCCGACGCGGTAATCGCCACGGCCGTCAATGACATCCCGGGCGTGTGGGTGAGCTTCCAGATCGAGGGCGACGATTACTGGGTCGCCATCAGCCCGGACCGTTTTGAGCACGTGCCTGGGTTGCAATGGCTGTGGTGGTCGATGGCGGCGCTGGTGCTGTCGGTGCTGGGCGCAGCGTTCATTACGTCACGCGTGAACCAGCCGCTCAAGCGCCTGGCCGATACGGCGCGCGCCATCAGTGCGGGAGATGATCCGAAGGCGTTGCCCGAAGGCGGCGGCACCGAAGTGGCGCAGGCGAACCACAGCTTCAACCAGATGGTGCGCGACCTCAAACAGCTTGAGGCCGATCGCGCCGTCATGCTGGCTGGCATCTCGCACGATCTGCGCACGCCGCTTACGCGCCTGCGCCTGGAAACGGAGATGAGCCCAGTCGACGAGCAGACGCGCGAACTGATGGTGGCCGACATCGAACAGATGGACGCGATCATCGGCCAGTTCCTCGACTATGCGCGCCCTAGCGGCGAGATGCTCGAAGATGTGGACGTGACCGAACTCGTGCGCGACACGGCACCGGTCTACTCGGCACACGACGATATCGACCTGACGCTCAAGCTCGCGCCCGAGGCCATCGCCCGCTGCAACCGCATGGAAACGCAGCGCATTCTGGACAACCTGATCGAAAACGCACGACGCTACGGCAAGACCCCTGGCACGGACCGCGCGGAGATCACCGTCAGCACCTTCCTGCAAGGCAACGAGGTTGTATTGTGCGTGGCCGATCGCGGTGCGGGCGTGCCGACTGATCAGCTTGCGTTGCTCACGCGGCCGTTCTACCGCCTTGAATCGGCACGCAGCGAAGCCAAGGGCGCCGGGCTCGGCATGTCGATCGTCAATCGTATCTTGCAGCGCAGCGGCGGCCACCTCGTGCTTGAGAACCGCACACCGCCCGAAACGGGGCTGCTCGTAAGCGCCTGTTACGCGCGCGCTTGATCAGGCACTCCGCCACGATCCGCCCCCGGGCATATCCCCTGCTTCCCACGACTGTCATGCGCCGCCGATAACGTGTGGCTGCAGATAGCGCTATGGCCGGCGTTGAGAATATCAATTGGCCGGTTTCGAGTTCATCGCCAATACTCCAGCCGCCAGGCTGCGCGCCTGCGCGTTCTTCGTCTCCGTCCGTTTCCCCAGTCGGACCCGGGCGGCCGGTGAGCGTGTGTCTGCAAGTCCCCGTTAGGGTTCCGCACCCATTGCCACACAACTCCAGGAGAAGCTCATGAAGACCATTGGTGACAAGCTCGAACCGTTCAAGGTCGTCGGCGTCAAGCCCGGGTTCAACAATCACGAGGAGAACGGCCAGTCGGCGTTCGAAGACATCACCGAGACCTCGTTCCCAGGCAAATGGAAAGTCATCTTCTTCTATCCGAAGGACTTCACCTTTGTCTGCCCGACCGAAATCGTTGCCTTCGCCAAACTGAACGATGACTTTGCCGACCGCGACACCGTCGTGCTCGGCGGCTCGACCGACAATGAATTCGTCAAGCTCGCATGGCGCCGCGAGCACAAAGACTTGAACAAGCTGAATCAGTGGTCGTTTGCGGATTCGACAGGCGCCCTGGTCGACCAGCTTGGCGTACGCGAGCACGAGGCCGGCGTTGCGTTGCGCGCCACCTTCATCGTCGACCCGGACAACGTGATCCAGCATGTGTCGGTCAACAACCTGAACGTGGGCCGCAATCCGGACGAAGTGCTGCGCATTCTCGACGGTCTGCAGACGGATGAGCTATGCCCGTGCAATCGCGCGGTTGGCGGCTCCACACTGTAAGCGCCACGCGGCGCCCTCCGAATCCGAAGCCCGCCCCTGCGCGGGCTTTCTTTTTCAGCGCCAGCTGGTAGGAGAAATCGATGGAATTTCTGCAGACAATCAAGGGGCGCATTCCGGACTACGCCAAAGACATCCGCCTGAACCTGGATGGCACGATCGCGCGCTCCTCGCTGGAGGGCAATGACGCGGTGGGCGTCGCGCTGGCCGCCGCTTTCGCCACGAAGAGCAAAGTGCTGACCGATGCCATCCGCAATGCCGGGGTGCTCTCGCCCGAGGAGGTGAACGGCGCGCTGACGGCTGCCGCCCTCATGGGCATGAACAACGTCTGGTATCCGTACATCGAGATGGCCGACGACTCCGACCTTGCGCAGCAGAAAGCGGAGTTGCGCATGAACGCCTACGCCAACAACGGCGGCGTCGACAAGCGCCGGTTCGAGATGTATGCCCTGGCCGCTTCCATCATCGGGAAGTGTCATTTCTGCATCAAATCGCACTACGACTTGCTGAAGAATCACCAAGGGATGAGCGCGCAGCAATTGCGGGATGTTGGTCGTATCGCAGCCGTGATCAACGCAGCGGCGCTGGTCATCGCGGCTGAATAGCCACGCCGATCCCGCAAACGAAAACGGCAGCCCGGATCGCTCCGGTGCTGCCGTTTGCCTTGGCGCGATAACGACGCGGGCTCAGTCCTGATCAGCGCCTTCCGCACGATAGATCAGCACCACAGCCTGCGCGACGATGCCTTCCTCCTTGCCTTCAAAGCCAAGCTTCTCGTTGGTCTTGGCCTTGACGTTGCATCGCTCGGGCGCAATGCCTAGGTCCTCCGCGAGGTTCGCGACCATGCCCGGCACATGTGGCGCGAGCTTCGGCTTCTGCGCGATGACGGTCGCGTCGACATTGCCGACCGCATAACCGGCCTTGTGCACGCGGCGCACGGCTTCGCGCAGCAGCATGCGGCTGTCGGCGCCGGCAAATGCCGGATCCGTGTCAGGAAAATGCCGGCCGATGTCACCCAGGCCGGCGGCGCCGAACAGCGCGTCGGTAATCGCATGCAGCAGCGCGTCAGCATCGGAGTGGCCGAGCAGGCCGCGGGTGTGCGGAATCTCCACGCCGCCCAGGATCAGCTTGCGGCCCTCCACCAGCGCGTGCACGTCGTAGCCCTGGCCAATGCGAATGTCCATCCAGTTCATGCTTGCGGTGCCTCGCTGGGTTGTGCACTCTGCGCAAGGATGGCCTCGGCGAGCGCGAAATCGTCGGGATACGTCACTTTGAAGTTGCGCAGCGCACCCGGCACAAGCAGCGGTGGGTGTCCGGCCGCTTCAATCGCGCTGGCTTCGTCGGTGACGATGCGATGTTGCAACAGCGCTTCCCGCAAGGCGCGCTCCAGCAGGCCGAGGGGAAACATCTGCGGCGTCTGCGCTTGCCACAGTCCATCGCGCGGCACGGTCGCGCCGATGTGCTGGGCAGCATCGGCGCGTTTGAGCGTGTCTGCCACGGGCAGCGCAAGGATGCCCCCCGCAGCTTGCGTGCCTTCGGCCTCTATAGCCCCGACCAAACGCGCGATCAGGGCAGGCGTCAAACCGGGGCGCGCCGCGTCGTGCACGAGTACCCAGTCGTCATCGTGCGCGCCCAAACCACGCAACGCCGCCAACCCGTGGGCGACAGACGCGTGGCGGGAATCGCCGCCGCAATCGACTTCGACCAGCTTGGGCGCGTCGAAACCGCCGTCGGGAAAGCGCTGCACGAGCGGCTGTGCACCGGGTGTCGTCACCACAAGTACGGTATCGATTTGGGGGCTGGCCAGAAACGCCTGCGCCGTGTGCCACAGCATCGGCCGCCCGGCGATCATCTGATATTGCTTGGGCAGATCACCGCCGGCACGCGAGCCGGTGCCGGCCGAGGGAATCAGCGCAAAACGGCGTCGGCCAGGGAGGGAAATCGGCATGACAGGCGGGAAAGTGAACGTGGGCGCAGCATTTGCGTGGGTTTTGGTGCTCGCCAAGCACGCTGCTGGCGCGGATTTTATAATAGCGGTCTGCGTCACGACACCCCGCCTGCATATGCCGGCGGGGTGTCGTGCTTTGTCTTGCTGTCGTGCCCCACAGAACCTGACACCTCATGTCCGATTTTTCGCTCTCCGCCCTGCCCGCCGTCAAACCGGGCTCGCGCTTCGTCTTCAGCGGCCTGCAGGGCGCGGCAGACGCCCTGCTGCTTGCGCGCTACCTGGAGCAGCATGGCGCCGCCGTGCCGATGCTGGCGGTGGTCTGCGCCAATGCCGTCGATGCCCAACGCCTGGCGGATGAGCTGCGCTGGTTTGCCCCGCAGGCGCGCGTGAAGCTGCTGCCGGACTGGGAAACGCTGCCATACGACAATTTTTCTCCGCACCAGGATTTGATCTCCGAGCGGCTGGCGACGCTGCATGACCTGCAGAACGGTGCGTGCGACATCCTGCTCGTGCCGGCCTCCACGGCACTGCAACGCGTGGCACCGCCATCGTTCCTGGCCGCCTACACGTTCTTCTTCAAGAAGGGCGAAAAGCTGGACGAGGCAGCGCTGAAAGCGCAATTCACCCTGGCCGGCTACGAGCACGTCAGCGCCGTGATGCGCCCGGGTGAATACTCCGTGCGCGGCGGCCTGATCGACTTGTTCCCGATGGGCTCGCCGTTGCCATATCGGCTCGACCTGTTTGGCGACGAAATCGAGACCATCCGCTCGTTCGACCCCGACACGCAGCGCAGCCTCTACCCCGTGAACGAAGTCCGCCTGCTGCCGGGCCGCGAATTTCCGATGGACGAGGCCTCGCGCACCGCCTTCCGCGGACGCTGGCGGGAGGTGTTCGAAGGCGACCCGACGCGCTCGCCCATCTACAAAGACATCGGCAACGGCGTGCCCAGTGCCGGCATCGAGTATTACCTGCCCCTATTCTTTGAAGAAACCGCGACGCTGTTCGACTACCTGCCGGGCGCCACGCACCTCGCCTTCGTCGGCGATATCGAAGGCGCCGTGCGCCGCTTCTGGGCCGACACCACGCAGCGCTACAACTTCATGCGCCACGACCGCGAACGGCCATTGCTGCAGCCGTCGGCGCTGTATCTGGATGAAGAGGCGTTCTTCGTCGCGGCCAAGCCGCTCGCACGTCTGGTGTTGCGCGCCGAGCCTGGCGATGCCCCGCTTTCGCTGCCGTTGCCCAACGTTGCCGTCAACCGCCGCGCAGAAGACCCGCTGGTCAATCTCGAATCGTTCCTGATGCGCAGCAATTGCCGCGTGATGATCTGCGCCGAATCCGCAGGCCGCCGCGAAACGCTTGCGCAAATGCTTGCCGCCAGCGGCCTGCACCCCGAAGGCGTCGCTGACTTTGCCGACCTGATGAGCGGCGATGCCAAGTTCGTGCTGGGCGTGGCGCCGCTTTACCAGGGTTTCATCCTCGGCGACGAACGCATCGCGCTCATCACCGAGACCGAGCTGTACGCACAAACCGTGCGCCGCGCCGGTCGCCGCAAGCAGGAACAGGCCACCGCCGTGGATTCGATGGTGCGCGACCTGGCCGAGTTGAAGATCGGAGATCCGGTGGTGCACAGCGAGCACGGCATCGGCCGCTACCAGGGGCTGGTCTCCATCGACATGGGCAACGGCGAGGAAGAGTTCCTGCACCTCGATTACGACAAGGGCAGCAAGCTCTACGTGCCGGTGCATCAGTTGCACGTGATCTCGCGCTACTCGGGCGCCGATCCGGAAACCGCACCGCTGCATTCGCTCGGTTCAGGCCAATGGGAAAAGGCCAAACGCAAGGCAGCGCAGCAGATTCGCGATACGGCGGCCGAACTGCTGAATCTGTACGCGAGACGCGCGTTGCGCCAGGGCTTCGCCTTCCCGCTCACGCCCGAGGACTACGCCACCTTTGCCGAGAGCTTCGGCTTTGACGAAACACCCGACCAGGCCGCCGCCATTGCCGCCGTGATCGCCGACATGACGTCGGGCAAGCCGATGGATCGCCTCGTCTGCGGCGACGTTGGCTTCGGCAAGACGGAGGTCGCGCTGCGTGCCGCATTTGTTGCGGTGATGGGCGGCAAGCAGGTTGCCATCCTGGCGCCGACCACGCTGCTCGCCGAACAGCACTACCACACGCTGGTCGACCGATTTGCCGACTGGCCGGTGCGCATTGCCGAGATCTCGCGTTTCAAGAACAAGAAAGAGATCGATAGCGCGATCGAAGCCATCAACGCCGGCACCATCGACATCGTGATCGGCACGCACAAGCTGCTCTCGCCGGATGTGAAGTTCAACCGGCTGGGGCTCGTCATCATCGACGAGGAACACCGCTTTGGCGTGCGCCAGAAAGAAGCGCTCAAAACATTACGCGCCGAGGTGGACGTGCTCACGCTCACGGCCACGCCGATCCCGCGCACCCTGGGCATGGCGCTGGAAGGCCTGCGCGATTTCTCGGTGATCGCCACTGCGCCGCAAAAGCGCTTGGCCATCAAGACGTTCCTGCGCCGCGAGGAAGACGGCGTGCTGCGCGAAGCCATCCTGCGCGAGCTGAAACGCGGCGGCCAGGTCTATTTCCTGCACAACGAGGTCGAGACCATCGAGAACAAGCGCGCCAAACTGGAAGAGCTGATTCCGGAAGCGCGCGTGGTGGTCGCCCACGGCCAGATGCACGAGCGCGAACTGGAGCGCGTGATGCGCGATTTCGTGGCCCAGCGCGCCAACATCCTGCTGTGCACGACGATCATCGAAACCGGCATTGACGTGCCGACCGCCAACACGATCCTGATCCACCGCGCCGACAAGTTCGGCCTGGCGCAGTTGCACCAGTTGCGTGGCCGCGTTGGGCGCTCGCACCACCAGGCCTATGCGTACTTGCTGGTGCACGACGTGGATGGCCTGACCAAGCAGGCACAACGCCGCCTTGAAGCCATTCAGCAGATGGAAGAACTCGGCGCGGGCTTCTATCTGGCGATGCACGATCTGGAAATCCGTGGCGCCGGCGAAGTGCTGGGCGACAAGCAATCGGGCGAGATTTCCGAGATCGGCTTCCAGCTCTACACCGACATGCTCAACCAGGCGGTGAAGTCGCTCAAGGCGGGAAAGGAGCCCGATCTGATGGCGCCGCTTGCGGCTACCACCGAGATCAACCTCGGCACGCCTGCCCTGCTGCCGCAGGACTATTGCGGCGATGTGCAGGAGCGCCTCTCGCTGTACAAGCGTCTGGCCAACTGCGAAAGCGGAGAGACCATCGACAACATTCAGGAAGAGCTGATCGACCGTTTCGGCAAGCTGCCGCCGCAGGCGCAATCGCTCATCGAAACGCACCGGCTGCGCATTGCCGCCGCGCCGCTAGGCATCCGCAAGATCGACACGGGCACGAACGCCGTCACGCTGCAGTTCATACCGAACCCGCCTGTCGACGCCATCAAGATCATCGATCTCGTGCAGAAGAACCGGCAGATCAAGCTGGCGGGGCAAGACCGTCTGCGTATCGAAAACATTCCGGCCGAATTCGGCGCGCTGGCTCAGACCATTCGCCATGCCATGCGGCAATTGACGTGATCCAGTAGGATCAGCCAATCAGAACAAGGAAACCATCATGAGCAACGCCCTCACCCCGCTCTCCACCCTCGACTGGACGAACAAGCTCGTCAGCTTCGACACCACCAGCCGCGGCTCCAACCTGGCACTGATCGAAACCGTGCGCGACTACCTGCGCGGCGTCGGTCTCGAATCGCATCTCTCGCACAACGACGATGGCAACAAGGCCAACCTGTTTGCCACGATTCCCGCAGCGGACGGCAGCGTGCAAGGCGGCATCGTGCTATCGGGCCACACCGATGTTGTGCCGGTGGACGGCCAGAAATGGGACAGCAACCCGTTTGCGCCGGAAGTGCGCGACGGCAGGCTCTACGGCCGCGGCACGTGCGACATGAAGGGGTTCATTGCTTCGTCGCTGGCGCTGGTGCCGTCGCTGCTCCAGGCCAAGCTGCGCGAGCCTGTGCACTTTGCGCTGTCATACGACGAGGAAGTCGGCTGTGTAGGCGCCCCGCGCATGATCGAAGACCTGATCGCCCGCGGCATCAAGCCCGCCGGCTGCATCGTCGGCGAGCCCACCTCCATGCGCCCGATCGTCGCGCACAAGGGCATCAACGCTTACCGCTGCCGTGTGCACGGTCGCGCCGCGCATTCGTCGCTGACACCGCAGGGTGTGAACGCCATCGAGTACGCCGCGCGCATCATCTGTTTCGTGCGCGACCTGGCCGATGAATTCCGTGCCAAGGGCCCGTTCGACGATGCATTTGACGTGCCGTTCACCACGGCATCGACCGGCCTCATCAACGGCGGTATCGCGCTGAACACGATTCCCGCGCTGTGCGAGCTGGTGTTTGAATTCCGCAACCTGCCGGGCGTGGACGCGCCGGCCATCCGCGCGCGCGTCGAGCACTACGTGCGCGAAACCATCGAGCCCGCCATGCAGCGCGAGCACCCGGATGCCCGCATCGAACTCGATGAAATTGCCGCTGCGCCCTCCCTGGACGCATCGGAGCAAGCCGCCATCACGCAGCTTGTGCGTGTGCTGACTGAAGACAACGACAAACGCAAGGTCGCCTATGGCACTGAAGCCGGCCTCTTCCAGCGCGCCGGCATTCCGGCTGTGCTGTGCGGCCCAGGCAACATCGAACAGGCGCACAAGGCCAACGAATACGTCGAACTCGCCCAGCTCGACGCCTGCGACCGCTTCCTCGCCAAGGTGGCGCGCAGCCTGATGCTCGAAACCGCGTCCGCCTAACGCTTACACTGCAACGCCTCACCTTTTGGTGGGGCGCATTCCGCCCGGGGCGTTCGCTACAATAGCGGGCTTCCTCGGCGCCGAACTGCCCGCTCCCCCGCTCCAGCCACTCCATGCCCGTCATCCTGCAAAGCCTGTCGCCGCTGTCCACCGGCGACATTGAATCCATCCGCAGCCTGTTTGGCAGCGCCGCCTACGAGATGCGCGCGCCCAACGTTGCCGCCATCGAATGGGTGCACGAACTGCCCAGCGAATTGCGCGTCCAGCTTGACGCCATCTGCGCCAACCTGAAGATGGACTACGCGTGGATTCCCGACGAATGGACGTTCGGCGACTTCCGCGTGCTGGCGATGGACATGGATTCCACGCTCATCACCATCGAGTGCATCGACGAGATTGCGGATTTCTGCGGGCTCAAGCCGCAAGTGGCCGCCATCACCGAAGCGTCGATGCGGGGCGAGATCAAGGATTTCAACGAGAGCCTGACGCGCCGTGTTGAACTGCTCAAAGGCCTGGATGCGAGCGTGCTGGAGCGCGTCTACGCCGAGCGTCTGCAGCTCTCCCTGGGTGCCGAAAAGATGCTCAAGGCCGTGCAAGCGCTGGGCATCCGCACGCTGCTGGTATCGGGCGGCTTCGAATTCTTCACCTCGCGCCTGCAGAAGCGCCTGGGCCTGGACCGCACGCGCGCCAACACGCTGGAGATCGTCGACGGCAAGCTCACTGGCCGCGTGCTGGGCGAGATCGTCAATGCGGATGTGAAGGCGCAGACGCTCAAGGCGTTCTGCCAGGATCTGGGCGTGTCGCCGCACAACGCCATCGCCATGGGCGACGGCTCGAACGATCTGAAGATGATGGGGGTGGCCGGCCTGTCGGTGGCGTTCCGTGCCAAGCCCATCGTGCAGGCGCAGGCCGACGTGGCGTTCAACGTAGTCGGCCTGGATGGATTGCTGAATTTGTTCCCGCAGCAGTAAGCCGCTACGGGCATTTCCACCTGCGGGAACGTGCTACTCCGCCCGCAGGTGCGTCTCCATCGCCTGCTTCAAATCCGCAATCAAATCACGCGGATCTTCCAGCCCGATATACAGCCGCACGAAACCGCCCGCGTTTTGCCAATCGGCTGGCGGCCAGGCAGTCGCCGTGCGCATCGACGGGACGTTGTATGGCAGCGCCAGGCTGTGCGCCCCGCCCCACGAAAAGCCGATCGCAAAGTAGCGCAGACCTTCGATAAAGGCATCGATCTGCGCCTGCGAATAGCGCTCGTGCAACACGATCGAAAACAACCCGCTCGCGCCGGTAAAGTCGCGCTTCCAGTTTTCATGGCCCGGACAATCGGGCAGCGCCGGGTGCAGCACGCGCACGACTTCGGGGCGGTCAGCCAGCCATTCGGCCACTTCGCGTGCGTGTGCATCATGCGCAGCCAGGCGCGTCGGCAGGCTCGGCAAGCCACGCAGCACGAAGTAGCAATCGTCCGCAGACACGCCCCAACCCATGCGCATGCGCGTGGCAAGCAGCTTGTGGTGCAGCGCTTCATCGTTGGTGATGACAGCGCCCATGAGCACATCGCTGCCCCCCGACTGGTACTTGGTCAACGCCTGCACGGAGATGTCGATGCCGTGTTCAAACGGCTGGTAGTAGACGCCGCCGCTCCAGGTGTTGTCGATGGCGGTGATGGCCCCGGCCTTGCGCGCCACCTCTGCGATGGCCTTGCAGTCCGGCACTTCCATCGTCACCGAACCCGGCGCTTCGAGCCACACGAGTTTGGTGTTGTGGCGCATCAGGTCGGCAATGCCGGCGCCGATCATCGGGTCGTAGTAACGCACGGTGATGCCGAACTGGCGTGCCATCCACTCGCCATGGTCGCGGTTCGGCCCGTAGGCGTTGTCCGGGATCAGCACATCGTCGCCGGATTTGATCAGCGAGAAGTACACCAGCGAAATCGCCGCCAGCCCCGAAGGGAGCAGCAGCGCGTGCGAGCCGCCCTCGATCTGCGCCAGCGCTTGGCACAGCGCGTCGGAGGTCGGCGTGGCATGCAGGCCGTAGCGCCAATGCACCACGCTACCGCTGCCGAAGGCGCGCATGTCGGCGAGGTCTTTGAACACCACCGTCGACGCACGATGCGTGGCATGCGAGAACGCCGTGAAGCCCGGCGGGATATGCAATTCCGGATGCACAGCCTGGGTCGCGGGAAACATGGGCGGGAGCTTGGTGTCGTCGTTCACGAGGTTTCCTGTTTGATGGCGTATGAGCAATTTCTTGCTGCTTACCAGTGCGCGCTTGATCGCGTTGGATTGCTGGACGGTGGCGCAATCTGGCCCGGCGCAGCGGGAACTAGCGGCGTCATTGGCGTTGCAGGTACAGCGGCATTGCTATTGGCTGCGGCATCGTACGGCGGAATCACCACCACCGCGACGGGCCGCAGTACAAAGGGCAGTGTATGGCCGTCGTGCGCTACGTCGGTCCACGTGCCGCGCACAATGCCGTGACCGTCGATGGCGCCTTCCCAGGTGCCCGTGACGTGCGTGCCGTCATCGGACTCCTCCATGAGAAAACCGCCGTTTTCATATTCGCCGGTCACCAGGCGCACGCCCGCCGCGTTGCCCGCAACGTACTCGCCGTGGACGCTGTCGATTTCACCGGTCTTGCGGCCAAGGCGCATGCGGATCGGCATGTCGCCGATCACGCCGGTGTAGACGGGATATTTCGCGTAGTCGGGCTGCGGTTGCAGCAAACGGGGCGGCGCTGTCTGGGCGGAGAACCCGTTGTCACCCTTCCCGGCCTGAGCGCGGCGCTTGTCGCCATCGGCAACGGCGCGGTTCAGGCCCAGGTCACCTGGCTGCACGTTGGTGCTGCCGGTCGATACGTCGTAGCCGTTGTTGGCGGCCGGCGTCTGCGCGGACACCGGCGCCACGCCTGCGGCCAGCACCAGCGCAAGCAGCGCGCCAGTGGGCCAAATCAGGCGTTCAATCGAAAAAATGCGTTCAGATGCGTTCGAACACCGCCGCAATGCCTTGTCCTCCACCAATACACATGGTCACCAGCGCGTAGCGACCACCGATGCGCTGCAGCTCGTACAGCGCCTTGACCGTGATAAGCGCACCCGTTGCGCCGATCGGGTGGCCGAGCGAGATGCCCGAACCGTTCGGGTTGACCTTGGCCGGGTCGAGGCCGAGTTCCTTCGTCACCGCGCAGGCCTGTGCGGCAAATGCCTCGTTGGCTTCGATCACATCCAGATCCTTCACCGACAGGCCTGCGCGCTCCAGCGCCTTGCGTGTGGCCGGCACCGGGCCGATACCCATGATCTTCGGATCCACGCCAGCGTGGCCGTACGACACCAGCCGCGCCAATGGCTTGAGGCCGCGCTTCTCCGCCTCCGAGCGCTCCATCAGCACCAGCGCGGCAGCCGCGTCATTCAGGCCCGAAGCGTTGCCTGCCGTGACCGTGCCGTTCTCTTTCGTGAAGACCGGCTTGAGCTTGGTCATATCGTCGATGACCGCGTCGTGGCGGACGTGCTCATCGGTATCGAACTGGATATCGCCCTTGCGCGACTTGATCGTCACCGGAACGATCTGGTCTTTGAAGTAGCCGGCCTGGATGGCGCGCGATGCACGCTGGTGCGATTCCAGCGCGGTCTGGTCTTGCTGCTCGCGGCTGATGCCGAATTCGCGGGCAACGTTTTCCGCCGTCACCCCCATGTGGATCGCGTGGAACGGGTCGTGCAGAGCGCCAAGCATCATGTCGACCATCTTGGCGTCGCCCATGCGCGAACCCCAACGGGCGGCGGGCGCAAGGTACGGCGCACGGCTCATGCTTTCCGCACCGCCGGCAATGGCAACGTCGGCGTCGCCCAGCAGAACGGTTTGCGCAGCGCTCACCACAGCCTGCAGGCCCGAGCCGCACAGTCGGTTGACGTTGAACGCGGGGGTTTCGGCCGACACACCGCCGTTCACAGCCGCCACGCGCGAGAGATACATGTCGCGCGGCTCGGTGTTGATCACGTGGCCAAACACCACATGGCCAACGTCTTCGCCCTTCACGCTTGCGCGGGCCAGCGCCTCGCGCACGACGAGCGCGCCCAGTTCGCACGGCGCCACATCCTTCAGGCTGCCGCCAAACGTCCCGATTGCGGTACGAACGCCGCTGACCACCACCACTTCACGTGCCATTGCTGTCTCCTGTGCCATCGAAATTGGATGGCGGTCAGTATAAACGCACGACCGTTCGCAAATTTTAGGTACGACTACCTAAGGGGATCAGACCTCGCCCCACAGGTCGTGACCATCGGCGCCGGTAATCTTGACCGACACGAAATCGCCCGCCTTGTAGCGCTTGTATGGCTTCGACGGCGGCGCGATATAGACCAGGCCGTCAATCTCCGGCGCATCCGCCGACGAACGGCCGATGCCGCCATCCTGATTGACCTCATCCACGAGCACGCGCAGCGACTTGCCAACCTTGCGCTGGAGGCGGCGCGCAGACACGCGCTCGGCGACTTCCATAAAGCGCGCGCGGCGCTCCTCGCGCACCTCATCGGGCAGCGCGCCCGGCAAGTCGTTGGCGGTGGCGCCTTCGACCGGCGAATACGCGAAGCAACCCACGCGGTCCAGCTCTGCCTCGGCGATGAAGTCGAGCAGCGTTTGGAACTCCTCTTCCGTTTCACCCGGGAAGCCCGCGATGAATGTGCTACGGATGGTCAACTCCGGGCAGACCTGGCGCCAGGCACGGATGCGGTCCAGCGTTTTCTCGGCGTTGGCCGGGCGCTTCATGCGCTTGAGCACGTCGGGGTGGGCGTGCTGCAGAGGCACGTCCAGATACGGAAGGACTTTGCCCTCGGCCATCAACGGCATCACCTCGTCCACGCTCGGGTACGGGTAGACGTAATGCAGGCGCACCCAGGCGCCGTACTGCGACGCCAACTCGCCAAGCGCGCCCACCAGCTCGGTCATGCGCGTCTTCAGCGGGCGGCCATTCCAGAAGCCCATGCGGAATTTGACATCCACGCCATAAGCGCTGGTGTCCTGGGAGATGACGAGCAGCTCCTTGACGCCGGCCTTGAGCAGGTTTTCCGCCTCCAGCATCACTTCGGCCACCGGGCGCGAGACGAGATCGCCACGCATCGACGGGATGATGCAGAAGCTGCAGCGGTGGTTGCAGCCTTCGGAAATCTTCAGATACGCGTAGTGCTTGGGCGTGAGCTTGATGCCCTGCGGCGGCACCAGATCGATGAACGGGTCGTGCGGCTTGGGCAGGTGCGTGTGCACCGCTTCCATCACCTCGCCCAGCGCGTGGGGGCCGGTCACAGCCAGCACCTTCGGGTGTACGTTGGTGATGATGTCCTGGCCTGCGGCGTCCTTCTTGGCACCCAGGCAGCCGGTCACGATCACCTTGCCGTTCTCGGCCAACGCCTCGCCAATCGCATCCAGGCTTTCCTGGACAGCCTCGTCGATGAAGCCGCAGGTATTGACGACCACCAGGTCCGCCCCACCGTACGTGCCGGAGATCTCATACCCCTCCGCGCGCAGTTGGGTGATGATCTGCTCGGAATCGACCAAGGCCTTGGGACAACCGAGACTGACGAACCCCACCTTGGGGCTCTGGGTACTGACGTCGGACATGGAAACAACCTGATGTGGGAGAGGATTTGCGCTGTGCACACGGGGTGTGCCGCGCAGTTGCGTATTTTAACCGTTAGCCGCGCCTGGGCGGCCAAGCCGAAGCTGCATCTGTTCGATCACGCGCTCGATTTCCAGCGCGTCTTGCAGTCTGCGGATCGCATCGTGCAGTTCCGCGGCCTGCGGCCACGTCCGCTTCAGATAGCTGAGCCACAGTTTGACGCGGCCATGCTCATGTTTGGCCGAGATGCGCGCATGCAGCTTTTTCAGATAATCGGCGAGAAAGCCCAGCACAACCGGCCATTCCGCCGCAGACGGCGCTTGATCCATCTGCCCGCGAATGCGTTGGGCCAGGAATGGGTCAGATACGGCGCCACGGCCGATCATCACGTCATCGCAGCCGCTGACGGCGCGACAACGCTCCCAATCAGCCACCGTCCAGACCTCGCCGTTGGCGGTCACGGGGATGCTTACGGCGTCGGCGATACGTGCAATCCAGTCCCAATGGGCAGGAGGACGGTAGCCGTGGTCGCGCGTGCGGGCATGCACGACGAGCGATTCGGCACCGCCCTCCGCCAGGGCCGTCGCACAATCAATCGCTCGGGAAGTATCGGAAACGCCGAGCCGCATCTTCGCCGTCACCGAAATGTTGGCCGGCACGGCGGCTCGCACGGCATGCACGATGTCGTACAGCACTTCCGGCGTGGCGAGCAACATGGCGCCGCCGCCGTGCCGGTTCACGACCTTGGCCGGGCAACCGAAGTTGAGGTCGATGCCATGCGGCGTAAGGGACGCCGCGTATGCCGCATTGCGTGCCAGCCATTCCGGATCGCTGCCAAGGAGCTGGATGGTCATCGGCGTGCCGCTGGCGGTATAGCCGCCGTTGCGGATCTCGGGCGTCTCACGTTCGTACGTGCGCGCGGGCAGCAACGAGCCCGTCACCCGGACGAACTCCGAGACGCATCCGTCGTAGCCGCCAGCTTGGGTCAGCACGTCGCGCATGACGTAATCTGCGACCCCTTCCATCGGGGCAAGCAAAAGACGGCTCATGCGAAAACGGAAGACGGCCGGCGCACGGGCCGGGAGCGAACATCAAACATGGGAGACCGAAGCGGGAATCGTGATCGTCGGAGAGGCGTATGCCTCACCTGAAAGATCGGTATTTTACCTTGCCGCCCTCACCCATGCGCGCCCAATAAAAAAGGCGAACCGCCATGCGATTCGCCTTGTTTTGCCAGCCAGCCAAACTTACTTCTTCTCGGGCGGCTGATTGAACGGGAATGTCCCGAACATGTTCTTGGCTTGACTCTGCATCTGCTCCTGCATCTGCACGAACAGGTTTTTGCTCTGCTCGATGTAGTTGCTCATCATGCCTTGCATCATCGGCCCCTGCATGTTCATGAATTGCGACCACATGTCAGGGTTGAAGGAGTTGCCGCTGTACAGATCCTTGGAGTTTTCGGCCAGCTTGCTCTGGATGTCGACAAACGCCTGGATGTTCTTTTCCAGGTACGTGCCCATCATGCCCTGCATGGCGTTGCCATAGAAACGGATGATCTGAGCGAGCATCGCGCCGGAGAACATCGGCACACCGCCGGTTTCCTCTTCCAGGATGATCTGCAGCAGGATGCTGCGGGTCAGGTCTTCACCGGATTTCGCATCAACAACGCGAAACTCTTCAGTTTCCATCACGAGCTGCTTAACGTCTGCCAGCGTGATGTACGTGCTGGTTTGGGTATCGTAGAGCCGGCGGTTGGGATATTTCTTGATCAGCCGTTCGGTGCCCTTCTTGCTGGTGGCCATCGTGCCTTTCCGTGTTGGCGATGCTGCTGCGGTGCAGCCGATGCAGTGCGAAATGACTGCACCGAGCGACGCAGCAAAATACGCGGTTGCCCGGTTGTTCCGATCTGCGTGCGAATGCTGCATTCAAGAGCAGCGCAGATGCATCCGGTTATGATCGGACGCCCCGTGTCTCCCTGCGGAGCGCCTCCGTGGTTGGATTCTATGCGGATCGCCTTGCAAAGAAAAGGCGACCTCCCCCGGTAAAAACCCGCAGCATTTTGATGCGGCTCACGCACTCGGACAGTTGCCCCGACAGGATGCAAAAAGCCTGCTGCAATGCAATCGAGCATTGCAGCATGCAGGCAAATTCAGGGGAAAAATTGCTGCGCCCATGCTGCAGCATGGGCGTGGGAGCATCAGCCCATGTGCAGGCCGCCGTTGAGGGAGAAGTCCGCGCCGGTGGAGAAACCAGATTCTTCAGATGCCAGCCAAGCGCAGATCGAGGCGATCTCGGTCGGCTCGCCCAAGCGCTTGACCGGGATGGTGCCAATGATCTTGTCGAGCACATCCTGACGAATCGCTTTCACCATGTCGGTGGCGATATAGCCGGGCGACACCGTGTTGACCGTTACGCCCTTGGTTGCGACTTCCTGCGCCAGCGCCATCGTGAAGCCGTGCAAGCCAGCCTTGGCCGTCGAGTAGTTGGTCTGGCCAAACTGCCCCTTCTGGCCGTTCACCGACGAGATGTTGACGATACGGCCCCAGCCGCGATCCGCCATGCCGTCGATGACCTGCTTGGTCACGTTGAACAGCGAAGTCAGGTTGGTGTCGATCACTGCATCCCAGTCAGCGCGGGTCATCTTGCGGAACACCACGTCGCGCGTGATGCCGGCGTTGTTGATCAGGACATCCACCTCACCCACTTCAGCCTTGACCTTGTCGAACGCGGCCTTGGTGGACTCCCAATCACCGACGTTGCCCTCGGACGGCACGAAATCGAAACCGAGCGCCTTTTGCTGTTCGAGCCATTTCGCCTTGCGCGGCGAGTTCGGGCCGCAGCCTGCGACAACGGTGAAGCCGTCGCGCGCCAAGCGCTGGCAAATCGCCGTTCCGATACCGCCCATGCCACCGGTGACGTATGCAATGCGTTTGGTCATGTCCACTCCTAGTCCTTGTTGTTAGAACTGCCTGGCCTCTTGCCAGGCAGCAAATGCTCAGGTGTCTCGGATTGGCGTGTGTGGCGTTCGTTCCGCCTCACGCCAATCCCACTGCAAAAAAACTTACGGGCGCTCAACCGCCAGTGCCACGCCCATGCCGCCGCCGATACACAGCGAGGCGAGGCCCTTCTTCGCATCGCGCTTCTGCATTTCGTGCAACAGCGTGACCAAGATGCGGCAGCCCGACGCGCCGATCGGGTGACCGATCGCAATCGCACCGCCATTGACGTTGACCTTGGACGTATCCCAGCCCATCTGTTGATGCACTGCAAGCGCCTGAGCGGCAAACGCCTCGTTGATTTCCATCAGGTCCAGGTCGCCCACCGACCAGCCGGCGCGCGACAGGCAGCGCTGCGATGCCGGTACCGGCCCCATGCCCATGACCTTCGGATCCAGACCGGCGCTCGCGTACGCACGGATCGTGGCCAGCGGCGTCAGACCCAGTGCCTTGGCCTTGGCTGCCGACATCACCACGACAGCGGCGGCGCCATCGTTCAGGCCCGAGGCGTTGGCCGCCGTCACCGTGCCGGCCTTGTCGAAGGCGGGCTTCAACCCAACCATCGATTCGAGCGTGGCGCCATGGCGAACGAACTCGTCCTGCGTAAAGGCAATCGGATCGCCCTTGCGCTGCGGGATCAGGATCGGAACGATTTCGTCGTTGAAGCGGCCCGACTTCTGCGCAGCTTCCGCCTTGTTCTGCGAAGCCACGGCAAACTCGTCCTGCGCTTCACGCGTGATGCCGTATTCCTTGGCGACGTTTTCGGCCGTGATGCCCATGTGGTATTGGTTGTAGACGTCCCACAGCCCATCCACAATCATCGAATCAATAAGCTTGGCATCGCCCATGCGGAAACCATCGCGCGAGCCCGGCAGGACGTGCGGCGCGGCGGACATGTTTTCTTGGCCACCGGCCACGACGATCTCGGCATCACCCGCCATGATGGCGTTGGCGGCCAGCATCACGGCCTTCAGGCCCGAGCCGCACACCTTGTTGATGGTCAGGCCGGGCACCATGTTCGGCAGCCCGGCCTTGATGACGGACTGGCGCGCCGGGTTCTGGCCCGAGCCTGCCGTCAGCACTTGGCCCATGATGACTTCGCTCACCTGATCCGGTGCCACCTTGGCACGCGCCAGCGCTTCGCGGATAACGGCCGCGCCAAGCTCAGGCGCAGCGATCTTCGCCAGCGAGCCACCAAACTTGCCCACGGCGGTGCGTACCGCCGATACGATCACAACATCGGTCATTTGCTTACCTTCCACTGTCGAAAGAGAGGGTCGTTGGACACCGTCAGCGGCCGAAGCCGCGACGGCAACGGGGGTTCATGCGCGCGATCTTACGCTTTCTGTTTGACGTAGCGGCCAGGTGCCGGCTCGATGGCCGGGTAGTCCGCATTGCCGTAGCTCTTGGGTGCAGCCTTCTGCGCGCCGGCATGTGATGCCAGCCACGTTGACCAATCCGGCCACCAGCTGCCCGGATGCTCCTTGGCACCCTCGAGCCACGCATCGGCGGTATCGGGCAGCTTGGGATTGATCCAATGCGAACGCTTGTTGGCCGCGGGCGGGTTGATCACGCCTGCGATATGTCCCGAGGCGCCCAGCACGAAACGCCGCTTGCCCTTGAGCAGCGGCACAGAGCCATAAGCGGACTTCCACGGGACGATGTGGTCTTCACGCGAGCCATAGATGTAGACCGGCACGTCGATCTTGCCGAGATCCACCGGTGTGCCGTTCACCTTCAGCTTGCCCGGCGTTTTGAGGTCGTTCTGCAGATACGTATGGCGCAAATACCAGCAGTACCACGGGCCAGGCAGGTTGGTGGAGTCGCCATTCCAGTACAGCAGGTCAAACGGCGCGGGCGTCTTGCCCTTCAGATAATTCTCGACAACGTAGTTCCAGACCAGATCGTTCGGGCGCAGGAACGAGAACGTGTTTGCCAGCTCCACACCGCGCAGCAGGCCCGGACCGGTCGGCGCATTGCTGCCGATGGTCTTCTCACGCATTTCCACCTGGGCTTGATCGACGAACACGTCGAGAATGCCGGTGTCCGTAAAGTCGAGCAGCGTGGTTAGCAGCGTCAGGCTTGCGGCCGGATGCTCGCCGCGCTCAGCCAGCACGGCCAGGGCAGTCGAAAGGATCGTTCCGCCCACGCAAAAGCCCAGCACATTGATCTGGTCCTGCGCAGAAATTTCGCGCGCTACGCGAATGGCCTCGATCGCGCCGCCTTCGATGTAGTCGTCCCACGTGCGGGACGCCATGCTCGCGTCCGGATTGCGCCACGACACCAGGAACACGGTATTGCCCTGCTCCACCGCATAGCGCACCAGCGAATTGGCCGGCTGCAGATCCAGGATGTAGAACTTGTTGATGCAGGGCGGCACCAGCAGCAGCGGGCGCGCATGCACCTTGGTCGTCAGCGGCTTGTACTGGATGAGCTGGAAGTAATCGTTCTCGAAGACGACGGCACCTTCGCTGTTGGCGACATTGCGGCCGATCTCGAACGCCGTTTCGTCGGTCTGCGAGATCTTGCCGCGCTCCATGTCCTGCAGCATGTTCAGGATGCCGGTCCGCAGGGATTCGCCACGCGATTCAATCAGATGCTTCTGGGCCTCTGGGTTGGTCGCAAGGAAGTTGGACGGCGACATGGCGGCCGTCCATTGCGACACGGCAAAACGCACGCGCTCGCGGGTCTTGGCGTCAGCCTGCACGGCGTCGGCCATTTCCATCAGCGTGCGGGCGTTAAGCACGTAGAACGCGGCGGCATAGCCGTAGAGCGGGCTCTTGCGCCAGGCATCGTTCGAGAAGCGGCGATCAGACGGCGCCACGGCCTCAGCGCTTTCGCCGGTGCTCATGTGGCGCCAGATCTGGAGCCACTCTTCAAGATATTTCTGCTGAATTTCGGCCAGCCGATCGTGCGGGATCAGCGCGAAGGGAACCGCGCCTTCGCCCATCGCTGCGCCGTTGAACTGGCCAAGACCCGGAGCCGCGGCACCGGGTTGTGCGAAGGCGCCCGCAAAGGCTTGCCATTGCTTGAACTGCTCCGCCCACTGCGTAGGGTCCGACAAGCCCTGCCAGGGAGCTTGAGTGTGGGCGCTAGATGCTTTGGATGATGTCGATTGACGCGATGCCATAGTGCCCTCGATCCGACGATATGCGCCGCTCCGGTTGGAACGGCGGCGCAACTCGTAGTATTGCGGGGCATTGTTGCCTTGCCGTTTCAAGGCTGTCAATCGGAGTTAGTCAATGATCGGCCGGAAACGCCCAGCCAGCGCGGGTTTTGCCACATTCGCCGAAAACAGCTCTGACCAAATGGCTAAGCACAGAACCGGGGCTATGGTCCAATTTGCGCAATTTCGTGCGAGACTGCTGCATTGCGCCAATGCCGGGCACTGCTTTTTCCCATGTATATCGTCGCCATCGCCTGGCTCTACGTCGTGTTGATGATGTCCTTGACTGAGCAATCTTGGATTGCCGGCATCGGCACATTTGTCTTCTACGGCGTGGCGCCGCTATCGCTCTTCCTCTGGATTGTCGGCACGCCGGCACGCAGGCGCCGCCGCAAAGCCCAGGAAGCCGCGCAAGACAAGGCGGACACGGCCCCCACGCTGAGCAGCGATGCAGGCGACGGCGCCGCCTGAACGCTCACTCCGCGCGCCAGATCAGCGTCGCCATGCGGCCCGTGGTGCGCTCCCGACGGTACGAATAGAAGCGCTCGGCGTCCTTCATCGTGCATAGGCCACCGCCGTACACGTCAGTACAGCCGGCGCGTGCCAGCCGCAGTCGGGCCAACACATACAGATCAGCGAAGAACTTGCCCGCGGATGCGCCTTCCACGAAAGCCGCCTGGGTGGCAGGTAATTCACCGGGCTGAGCGGCGTCGATAAAGGCTTGGCGCACTTCCCCACCCACTTCAAAGCACGATGGCCCAATGGCCGGCCCCAGCCAGGCCAGCCACGTTGGATCGGCTTCCTGGCCGCTGGCGCGCAACCGTTGCGTCATTGCATCCAGCGTGCGCTCGATCACGCCACCGCATAGACCGCGCCAGCCCGCATGCGCCGCACCCACGGTTACGCCGCGAGCGTCGCTCAGCAAGACAGGCAGACAATCCGCCGTCATCACCACGCAGACGCGATCCCGCCACGACGCCACCGCCGCGTCGGCAACCACAGGCGCGGACGTGCCGACGAGTTGATCAAGATCCGCCACGCCGGTGCCGTGCACCTGCTCCATCCACGCCGGCTCGGTGGGTAGCGCTGCACGCAAGATGCGGCGGTTCTGTTCAACGGCTTCCGGCGCATCACCAACGTGCTGACCAAGGTTCAGACCGCCAGGCAAACCACCGGCCAATCCGTAAGGCCCTGTGCTGACGCCACCCAGACGGGTCGTGGCCAGCGCTTTGACATGCGGATGCGCGGGCCAGTCGGGAACGATCCAGTCAGTTGATATCGGCATCGGGATCCAGGTCGAGGGCTTCCAGAAGATCGGCGAAATCGTCGGGCACGCCAGCTTCCCAGTGCACCGATTTGCCCGATGCGGGATGCACGAGCCCCAGGCGCACCGCGTGCAGCGCCTGCCGCGTAAATGGCACCGGCAGCTGCGCCTTGATTGTCTGTGGCTTGCCACGGCGGAAGTTGCGCGTGTACACCGGATCGCCAAGCAGAGGATGCCCCTCCGATTCAAAGTGCACACGGATCTGGTGTGTACGACCGGTCTCGAGCTGGCAGCGCACCAGCGATACCTGCGCGCGCCCGAGGTCCACCACGTCCAGCGTCTTGAAATGCGTGCGCGCCGGCTTGCCGCTGGCCGTCTCGATGATGGCCATGCGCGTGCGGTCGCGCGGGTCCCGGCCAATCGGAGCGTCGATCGTGGCTTCTTCCGGCGTTTCGCCCCACACCAGCGCAAGATAAGTCCGCTTGACGGTACGTGCCTGCAGTTGGCGCACGAGATCGGTTTGCGCTGGTAGCGTACGGGCAACCACCATCAGGCCGGAAGTGTCCTTGTCGAGGCGGTGGACGATGCCGGCGCGCGGCAGCTCCACGGCGTCGGGATAGCGGTGCAGCAGGCCATTGAGCACCGTGCCGCTCCAGTTACCCGCAGCCGGATGCACCACAAGGCCGGCAGGCTTGTTGATGACGAGCAGCGTGTCGTCTTCGTACACCACATCCAGATCGATGGGCTCGGCAACGAAGGCGCTTTCGTCTGCCGCGCGCTGCGGGACGACTTCAATGCGGTCACCGCCGGAGATGGCCGCACGCGGGCGCACGACTTCACCCCGCAGGCGCACCGCACCTGCGTCAATCCATTGCTGCAGGCGGCTGCGCGAATAATCGGGCAGCAGCTTGGCAAGCGCCTTGTCCAGGCGCTCGCCGTGCATGGCTTCCGGAATCTCGACGATGATCGGTTCGACCGCCGGTGCCGCATCTGCGGCATGCAAATCGAGCGCCTCATCATCGAGGGCGTCTTCCGTCTCCGGCGCAGTGAGGGAAACGTCAGCCAGTGCGTCGTCTGACACAGGGCTTGGGCTATAATGCTTGATGCGATTTTTCATTCAGAAAAGGTGCCCATGTCGGTCACGAGCGTAAAGCAGGCGCGTATTGGAAGTCGAATCGGCAATCGAATCGGCAGTCGAATCCGCGCACAAATCGGAGCAGTGTTGGTAGCAGGCGTTGCATGTCTGGCTATCTCGGCCTGCGGCATCCTGCCGGAACAGCAAGACGAAACTGCTGGCTGGTCAGCTAACAAATTATATTCGGAAGCGAAGGATTCGCTCGACGGCGGTGACTACGCCAAGGCGGTCAAGTACTACGAAAAGCTCGAAAGCCGCTATCCGTTCGGGCCGTACGCCCAGCAAGCCCAGATCGAAACCGCCTACGCCAACTACAAGGATGGCGAAACGGCTGCCGCGCTGGCCTCGGTTGATCGCTTCATCCAGCTGCACCCGAATCACCCCAGTGTGGATTACGCCTATTACCTCAAGGGCCTGATCAACTTCAACGACAACCTGGGTTGGCTCGGCCGCTTCTCGAACCAGGACTTGAGCGAGCGCGACCCGAAGGCGGCGCGCTCTGCCTACGACGCGTTCAAGACGCTGATCACGCGTTTCCCGAACAGCAAGTACACGCCGGACGCCACGCAGCGCATGCAATACATCGTGAACGCGATGGCCGAGCATGAAGTGGGCGCCGCGCGCTACTACTATCGCCGTGGCGCTTACTTGGCCGCCGTCAACCGCGCACAGGACGCCATCAAGGATTACGATCGCGCCCCGGCTGTGGAAGAAGCGCTGTACATCATGATGAAGTCGTACGAAGCGCTGGGCATGAAGGACATGCGCGACGACACCGAACGCATCATCAAGCAGAACTACCCGAAGAGCGACTTCCTCGCCTACGGCCAGCGCAAGAAAGACAAGCCCTGGTACCAATGGTGGTAAGCAAGGCTTGAACTGCACAGCAAAAAGCCCGGTCGATTGGCCGGGCTTTTTGTTTGTGCGTGCGGATCAGTCTTCAAGGTCGCCGGCAGGCGGATCATCCGAATCCGGCCGCAGGGAACGCAGGAACTCGGCGGCGGTCTCGGCCTCGCGCGTACGCTTGAACGGCGGCAGGCTCTGCCAGATCTGGCGACCGTAGTTTTTCTCGACCAAGCGAGGGTCGCAGATCATCAGCACGCCGCGATCGGTCTCCGAGCGAATCAACCGGCCGGCACCTTGCTTGAGCGTGATCACCGCATGCGGCAGTTGGTGCACGGCAAACGGGCTCAGCCCCTTTTTCTCCAGGGCCTCCATCCGGGCGCTCAGCACCGGATCATCGGGTGGGGCGAACGGCAACTTGTCGATCACGACCAGCGAGAGCGCCTCACCGCGTACGTCCACGCCCTCCCAGAAGCTCTGGCTCCCGATCAGCACGGCGTTGCCGAGCGCACGAAAACGGTCCAGGAGTTCCGTACGGCTGGCCTGGCCCTGCACAAGCAGCGGGAAATCCCACCCGCGTTGCGCGAATTCGTCCGTCAAGCGTTCGGCGGCGCGGTTCACGGCGCGCAACGTCGTGCATAGCAAGAACGTCTTACCACCCGCTGCCTCAATGAGCGGCAAGGTGGCGTCGAGTACCGCATCGGTAAAGCGCGGATCGCTCGGCTGCGGCAGATCGCGCGGCACATAGAGCAAGCCTTGCGAGGCGTAATCGAACGGGCTGTCGAGCGTCATCGAGCGATCACGATCCAGGCCCAACTGTGCGGCGTAGTGCGTGAAGTTGCCGCGCACCGAAAGCGTGGCGGAGGTGAAGACCCACGCGCGCGGCTGGCCGGCACGTTGGCGCGAAAAAATCGGCGCGATCGACAACGGCGTCAGATGCAACTGCACGGAATTGGCGAACACCTCGACCCAGCGCACACGTTCGTCGACGGGGGCCGCGCTCTCGCCCTCCTTGCCCTCGTCGTCACCTTCCTTCTTTGGCACCTTCGGCGGTTTGGGATCGGCCCACGCATCAAGCTTTTCACACAGCGCCGCGGCGCGGCGATGGCATTGCTCGATGGTCTCGGCGCGCTCGGCCTGGGCTTCCAGCGCGCCGGTAAAGTCGGAAAGCGCCTGCTCCAGCTTCGGCAACACCTCGTAGAACGGCTTGGCGAGTGCCGCATCATTGTCGATCTGCTTGATCGACAGGCGTGAGCCGTCCTGGCGGAAAACCAGGCGCAGATCGCGCGCGGCACGCTCCAGCGGGGCCGCTATCGCGACCCAATCCACCGCATCGCGTGCATGCGAAAGGCCTTCGGCCACGCTGTCGCGCGCAAGCTCGAGAATCTGGTTCGTCGAGATGGTCTCGCCAAAGAACAACGTGGCGGTTTCGGGCAGCTGGTGGGCTTCGTCGAAGATGATCGTGTTGGCGGCGGGCAGCAGTTCGGCCATGCCGGTGTCCTTCAACATCACGTCTGCGAAGAACAGGTGATGGTTGACTACCACCACGTCGGCCTGCTGCGCCTCCTTGCGGGCGCGCATGACGAAGCAGTCTTTGTAATACGCGCAGTCCGAACCCAGGCAGTTGTCGCGCGTGGACGTGACGAGGTTCCACACCGGCGCGTTCTCGGGCACGCTAGCAAGTTCGGCTTTGTCGCCTGTTTTCGTTGTCTTCAGGAAGAGGTTGATCTGGCGCAGCCACGCGGCGTCCTGGCGCGAAGAAAGGCGCCCGTTCTGCGACGTGCGCTCCACGTGGTAATGACAGACGTAATTGGCGCGGCCCTTGAGCAGCGCCACCGACACCGGCGCATTCAGCGCCTTGCGCACGGTCGGGATGTCGCGCAGGAAGAGCTGGTCCTGCAGGTTCTTCGTCCCGGTGGACAGGATCACCTTGCCGCCCCAGAGCATCGCCGGGACAAGGTAAGCGTAGGTTTTCCCCGTGCCCGTACCGGCCTCGACGATGATCGAATCGGCAGCCTCGATGGCATTGGCCACCGCCTGCGCCATCGTCAGCTGCGCACTACGGGGCCGGTAGCCATCGATACCCTTGGCCAGCGTGCCGTCATCGGCAAAGAGCGTAGCCAGCTCGCCATGATGAGCATCGGTAGGTGGAGAGGCGGCGGGAACCGAAGCATCGCTGGTATCGGCGTCGGAATCAGCCGACGGCTCGGCCAGCGGGGAAAGCGAAGTCAACGCGGAATCCGTGGAGTCAAATGACGGAGGCCGCACGTGATTGCGGCCTCTCGGGATGAAAATCGAACCAACTTTGGGCAGGCGCTAAGCCGGCACGTCCGGCTCAAGCTGCAACTGTAGCAGGGTGATGGTGTCCTTGAGTTTCAGGCGGCGCTTCTTGAGGCGGCGCAGCTGCAACTCGTCGTGACCGGCCGTACCTGCCAGCCGGTCGATCAGGAAATCGAGATCGCGGTGCTCGATCTGCAATTCAATGATGCGACGCGAGATCGTGTTCAGATCGCTGTCCATCGCTCTCCCTCCGGAAGCCCGGCCTTGGCTGAAGTTTAGAACCCCAGCGGACTGGTGTTGTTCTGGTTTTGCTCGTTGCGGCGCTTGGTTTGTTCGCGGCGCTCTTCCAGTTCTTTCTGGCGCTTGGCCGCGTCTTGCTGCTTTTCCTGGAATTGCTTGACGCTTTCGGCCCGCTTGGCGGCGTTGGCTGCGCCCTGCTCCTGCGCAGCCTTCAGCTTGGCATCGTAATCGGCCTGCTTCTTGGCCGCGGCCTGCGCGTTGGCGGCGCGCTGCGGCGCTTCGGCCTGGCGCTGCGCTTCGTTCAGGCGCTGCTGTTCCTGCTTGTTCGAGAAATCGGTGCGATTCTTCTGCTCGGCGGCTTCACGCTGGGGGCGTTCGGCGTTGTACTGAGCCTCGCGGATGGCGCGTTCCTGGTCGCGGCGGGCTGCGCGGTCGGCACGCTCGGCTTCGTCCAGTGCCAACTCACGTTCGCGGATGGTGTGGAGTTCCGTGCGGCGCACATCCTTGGCCTTGTCGATGCAGTGCGTGACGAGGAATTTGTCGTAGCAGGCGCGCTCAGCCTGGGCATAGCGGTATTCGGCCCAGGATTTGGCGCTGGTGATGCGATCGTGCTCGGCGCCGAAATCCGGCTGTGTGGCGGGCACCGCAGCGGCTGGCGCAGAGGCCGGCTGAGACTGGCTCCATACAGGCGCGGCCACCAGCGCGGCACTGAGCACGGACGCCGGCAGAACCAAACGGGAAGCGCGGCGCGCAGGAGCGCGGCGACGGACAGAAAACAGGAGCGTAGGCATAACGCGCATTTTATCACCGCGCCTGTGCGGCAAACGCCGCGCGGCCACGGATTTCAGCTCAGGAACAGGGTTCGCGTTGTGGCAAAATGCGCGGCTTTCCATCGCACTCTCTGGAAGCAATGACTGATTCCGTGTTGCAGAAGATCGTCTCCCGCATCGCCACTGAACTGGCGGTCAGGCCGCAGCAGGTTGCCGCCGCCGTGCAACTGCTGGACGAAGGCGCCACCGTGCCCTTTATTGCACGTTACCGCAAGGAAGTGACGGACAACCTGGACGACACGCAACTGCGCAACCTGGAAGAACGCCTGCTGTACCTGCGCGAACTGGAAGACCGCCGCGCGGCCATCCTGGCTTCCATTGAAGAGCAAGGCAAGCTGACCGATGCCCTGCGCACCGCCATCGAGGCGGCCGAGACCAAGCAGGTGCTGGAAGATCTCTACCTGCCCTACAAGCCCAAGCGCCGCACGCGCGCCCAGATCGCTCGCGAATGCGGCCTGGAGCCGCTGGCCCAGGCACTGCTGGCCGACCCGACGCTCGACCCTCAAACCGAAGCCGCCAAGTTCGTCAACGGCAATCCGACTGCCGATGGCGGCGTGCCAGACGTGAAGGCTGCGCTGGACGGCGCGCGCGACATCCTCTCCGAACAGTTTGGCGAGACGGCCGAGCTGCTTGGCAAGGTGCGCGACCACCTTTGGAATCAGGGCCAGGTTTCGTCGACGGTGGTGGAAGGCAAGGAAACTGCCGAAGAAGAAAAATTCCGCGATTACTACGCGTACAGCGAGCCGATCCGCAACGTACCGTCGCACCGCGCGCTGGCGCTGTTCCGCGGCCGCAACGCGGGCGTGCTGTTCGTGAAGCTCGGTTTGGGCGAAGAACAGGACGCGCTAATTCCGCACCCGTGCGAAGTCATGATCGCGCGCCATGTCGGCATCGAGAACAAGGGCCGCGCGGCTGACAAGTGGCTGTCGGACGTGTGCCGCTGGTGCTGGCGCGTGAAGGTCCAGCCGCATATCGAGACCGAACTCCTCACGCAACTGCGCGAATCCGCTGAGGCCGAGGCCATCAAGATCTTCGGCCGCAATCTGCACGACCTGCTGCTGGCCGCGCCGGCTGGCCCCAAGGCAGTAATGGGCGTCGATCCGGGCATCCGCACGGGCTGCAAGATCGCGGTGGTGGACCACACTGGCAAGCTGCTCGAAACCGCCACGATCTACCCGCACGAACCGCGCCGCGACTGGAACGGTTCGCTCGCGACGATGGCCCGTCTGGCCAAGCAGCACGGCGTGGCACTGGTTTCAATCGGCAACGGCACGGCAAGCCGCGAGACCGACAAGCTGGTGCAAGACCTCATGCGTAACGCTCCGGAGCTGAAGCTGACCAAGATCGTGGTGAGCGAGGCTGGCGCGTCGGTGTATTCGGCGTCGGAGCTGGCGGCCAAGGAATTCCCGGAGCTGGATGTGTCGCTGCGTGGCGCGGTGTCGATCGCGCGTCGCCTACAAGACCCGCTGGCCGAACTTGTGAAAATCGACCCGAAGTCGATCGGCGTCGGCCAGTATCAGCACGACGTGAACCAGCGCGAGCTGGCCCGCGCGCTGGACGCCATAGTCGAGGATTGCGTCAACGCGGTCGGCGTGGATGTGAACACGGCCTCTGCCCCGCTGCTGGCGCGTGTATCGGGGCTGAACTCGATCCTCGCCAAGAACATCGTCGAATACCGCGATGCCAACGGCGCGTTCACCAACCGCGACGCGCTCAAGAAAGTGCCACGCCTGGGCGACAAGACGTTCGAGCAGGCCGCCGGCTTTCTGCGCATCAATGACGGCGACAATCCGCTTGATCGCTCCTCGGTGCACCCCGAGGCGTATCCGGTGGTCAAGCGCATTCTGGACAGCATCAAGAAAGGCATCGGCGACGTGCTCGGCAACCGCGAGGCGCTGCGTGGCCTGACCGCTCGCGACTTCACCGACGAGAAGTTCGGCCTGCCGACCGTGGTCGACATTCTTTCTGAACTGGAGAAGCCCGGCCGCGACCCGCGCCCCGAGTTCAAGACGGCGACATTCCAGGACGGCGTCGAAGACATCAAGGATCTGCAGCCGGGCATGGTGCTCGAAGGCGTGGTGACGAACGTAGCAGCGTTTGGCGCGTTCATCGACATCGGCGTGCATCAGGATGGTCTGGTACACGTGTCGGCGCTGTCGACCAAGTTCGTGCGCGACCCGCACGAGGTGGTCAAGCCCGGCTTGATCGTCAAGGTCAAGGTGATGGAAGTGGACGTGAAGCGCAACCGCATCGGCCTGACGATGCGCCTGTCTGACGAGCCCGGCCAGGCGCCTGCGCGTACCAGCGGTGGTGATCGCCCGAGCAGTGGCGGCAATCGCCACGGCGGCCAGCAGCGTCGCGCGCCGGAACCGTCCGGCGCCATGGCGGAAGCCTTCGCCAAGCTCAAGCGCTAACGCGCACTCTGTTTAGCGGAACCCGCCCGGTTTTCGGACTCGGCGGGTTTTTTTATGGCTCGGCGCGCCTGTTACAAGTCCTTACGCGCCTGGATCTTTCCTAACACTCGCGCGTCGTCGACCGGTCTCTTCAGCCCGTTATGGAGACACAGGCACACACCGCCTGGCACCCACGAGGAGAAACTCCATGAAGACGAGCCACACCCTGATCGCTGCCCTGCTTGCTGTTGCCGGTACCGCCGCTTTCGCGCAGACCACGCCGCCAGCTCCTGTGTCGCCTGTTACGCAAATCCAGCAAGACAACCAGAAGATTCATCAGGACAACCGCGACATCCGTCACGACAACCGCGACATTCGCCAAGACCGTGCCGATATCGGCAAGGACAAGGCCGCCCTGGCTGACGAACGCGCCGAGCGCAATACCGCACAACGCCGCGAAAACCGCGATCTGGCGAACGGCAACGTCAAGGGTGCCGAATACTGGAGCAAGCAACGCGCTCAAGATCAGCATCAGGTCAACGCCGACCGCCGTGACTTGCACCAGGACCGCAAGGACCTCCACGCCGACGTCAAGGATCGCAACCACGACGTACACGCGCGCAACCACGAAGTGCACAAACGCGACCGCGAGGCCTCGAAGATCTAACCTGAACATCGCCTGACACCCAAACAAAACGGCCCGTGCGTCTCTCTCGCACGGGCCGTTTGTTATGCAGCGATACGGTCGGTCAGATCTCGACCTTCGTGCCCAACTCCACCACGCGGTTCGCAGGGATGTGGAAGAAGTCCGACGGCTTGGCGCCGTTCTGATGCATCCACGCAAACAAACGCTCACGCCACATCGACATGCCCGGCAACTTGGACGGCACCACCGATTCGCGCGCGATGAAAAACGACGTATCCATCAGCTCGCAGCGCGTGCCGATCTGCGGCTGACCCAGTTCAAGTACACGGTACACGTCCGGCGTTTCCTTGAAGCCGTATTCCGCGCGGGCGATGTAGATGCCGCTGCCCAGATCGCGCACGGACACGCGGTGCTTGTCGTCCACGTAGGGGATATCGCGCGTGACGAAGCTGATGAAGATCACGCGCTCGTGGAGCACGCGGTTGTGCTTCAGGTTATGCAGCAACGACACCGGCACGAACTCGGTATTGCCGGTCAGGAAAACGGCCGTGCCCTCGACACGATGCGGCGGATGCGCCAGCAACCCAGCCAGGAACGGCTCGAGCGGAATGCCGTCCTCCAGGCTGCGAGCACGCAGAAGCTTCTTGCCCTTGTACCAGGTCATCAGCAGGAAGAACACACCGGCGCCCAGCGTCAGCGGGAACCAACCGCCATCGCGGATCTTCAAGAGGTTGGCCGAGAAGAACGCCATGTCGACCACCAGGAAACAGAGGCTCACGAGCGTTACCAGCGCCGGATGCCAACGCCAGACTGAGCGCATCACCACTGCCGCCAGCACTGTCGTGATGACCATCGTGGTCGTTACGGCAATGCCATAGGCGGCGGCCAGGTTGTCGGACTTTTTGAACGCCAGCACCACGCCCACCACCAGGATCAGCAGCATCCAGTTGACCATCGGCACGTAGATCTGGCCGATCTCAGCTTCCGAGGTGTAGCGAATGCGCATGCGCGGCACAAAACCAAGCTGAATCGCTTGGCTCGTCAGCGAAAACGCGCCCGAAATCACGGCCTGCGAGGCAATGACGGTAGCCGCCGCAGCCAGCACCACCATCGGGAGTTGCAGCGCTTCCGGCACCGAACGGTAGAACGGGTTTTCGATGGTGCTCGGGTCGGTCAGCAACATCGCGCCTTGACCGAAGTAGTTCAGCAGCAGGCTCGGCGCCACGAGAAAGAACCACGCCCAGCGGATCGGACGGGCGCCGAAGTGGCCCATGTCGGCGTACAGCGCCTCAGCGCCGGTCAGCACCAGGAACACCGAACCCAGCACGATGAACGCCTGCAGCGCGTGGTTGTGCAGGAACGAAATCGCATACATCGGGTTGACGGCCACCAGGATCTGCGGCGCCTTCACCAGATTCATCATGCCCAGCGCAGCCAGCGCGGCAAACCACAGCAGCATCACGGGGCCAAACAACTTGCCGACCACCGACGTGCCGCTGCGCTGGATGAAGAACAGCACCGCCAGGATCACGAGCGTGATCGGCAATACGAACGGCGTCAATGCGGGTGCGGCGATTTCAAGACCTTCCATGGCCGACAGGACCGAGATGGCCGGCGTGATCACCGCATCGCCGTAGAACATGCACGCACCAAAGACGCCCAGCATCATCAGCAGCGACATGCGCTTGGAGTTGGTATTGGCCGTGCGCAGCGACAGCGCCATCAGCGCAAGGATGCCGCCCTCGCCGTTGTTGTCGGCGCGCATGACGAACAGCACGTACTTGAGCGACACCACGATCACCATCGCCCAGAACAGCATGGAGATGATGCCGAGCACCGCACCGCTGGAGAAAGGAATGCCGTGATCGGGGCTGAAGCACTCCTTGAGCGAATACAGCGGGCTGGTGCCGATGTCTCCGAACACCACACCCACGGCACCAATCACCATGGCGCGCAGGTTCACGTTGGTCTGGGGCGACCCGGTTGCTGTGAGGGCTTGACTCATGAACTTGGAAATCGGGCGGATTGCTGGCCGCTCAAAAAATCGTGCATTGCACAATGAGGGCGGATTGTACTCCCCGCCTCCGCCACGCCAACCCCTCAGACGGGCATTCGTTGCCGCGGTGCATCACGCTGTACAGCCATCCTGATAAAGCGTTCTGCAGGGCCGAAAGAACATTGCCCTGGCACACAGATATCGAATAAAGCACATTGTGCAGCGCGAGTCGTTCGCCTTGGCTCACAGGCAACACGTTATGCATGCTGTGCTGCACATAGCCGAAAGTAGGACTGCAGCCGACAGAACTTTGTAGGAAAATTCCTGACAAACCTTTATTGCAAATTATGTTGAGCGACTAGTAATCAGCCGCCCGGCACTTCCAAAACGGGGACGGCCTTGCCCCACTCACCCATCCGCATCTTGGGGCATTCCAAGCCTTCGCTGACCGCACTGATTGTGCTGCTGGTCGTGGCCGCCCTATTGTTTGCGATCCCGCGCATGATCCTGCCGTGGGCGCAGCCGGCTTTCATGCAGCGGCTCGACCCTGCTGTGTGGGCCGATTACGCTGGCCCGTACGACCTGGCAGCCGCCGTGGTGGCCGCCAGCGCGCTTATCATCTTCCTGCTTCGCCGCTGAGCGCGGCCGGCGTCAATGCGCCAGTGCGCGGGCGCATTCGGCAACCAGCGCGGGGCCTCGATAGATCAACCCCGTATACAGCTGTACCAGCTGGGCGCCAGCATCGATCTTCTCGCGCGCATGCGCGCCGGCGAGGATGCCGCCCACGCCAATGATGGGCACCGCATCGCCCAGCAAACCATGTAATGCGCGAATTACCCGCGTCGAGGCTTCACGTACGGGCTGGCCCGACAGGCCGCCCGCCTCTTCCGCGTGTGCCAGACCGGCGACGGCCTCACGGCTGATCGTCGTGTTGGTCGCAATCACGCCGTCCATCTTGTGACGCAGCAGCGCGTCGGCAACGTTGGCAATCTGGTCGCCATCCAAGTCCGGCGCAATCTTCAGTGCCACCGGCACGTAGCGCTTATGTTGGTCTGCCAGACGCTGTTGCGCGTCGCGCAGCGTACCGAGCAGGCTGTCCAGCTCGCTCGCGCCCTGCAGTTGGCGCAGGTTCTTCGTGTTCGGCGACGAAATGTTCACCGTCACGTAGCTCGCGTGCGGATACACGCGCTCCAGGCAATACAGGTAATCGTCGACAGCGCGCTCGATGGGCGTGTCGGCGTTCTTGCCGATGTTCAGGCCGAGCACGCCACCCGCCTCGCGCCACTTCGATGCCTTCACGTTATTGATGAACGCATCGACACCGCCGTTGTTGAAACCCATGCGATTGATGAGCGCATTGGCCGCCGGCAAGCGGAACATGCGCGGGCGCGGGTTGCCTGGCTGCGCACGCGGTGTGACCGTGCCGACTTCAATAAAACCGAAACCGAGCGCGCCGAGCGCATCGATATACGCACCATCCTTGTCAAGGCCAGCAGCCAGCCCCACTGGATTGGGAAACACCACGCCCATCACCGTGCGCGGCTGCGGGGCTACGCGTCCACCGATGCAGCCCGAAAGCCCCATCGCGTGGGCCCGCTTGAGCTGGTTCAGCGTGAAGTGATGCGCGTCTTCGGGATCCATCGAAAACAGCAGCGGGCGGGCAAGCGGGTACAGGGCGTTGAGCACGATCGGAATCAAGAGAGGAACGCGAAAGGCGGCATTGTAAACGGCCGGCACGCCGCAATGCACCGTGCGCGCCGCTTTCGAACCCGGCTGCGCACGATGTGTCCAAAGATCAGTCTGCGCCTGCCTTCGCGGCCCGTCACAGTGGAACACGCACCATCAATATGCATGCCGCACGAGAAAAGTGTTGCATCGCCGCATAGATATCGCTATAATTTTTTATTCGACGGACGCGGGGTGGAGCAGTCTGGCAGCTCGTCGGGCTCATAACCCGAAGGTCGCAGGTTCAAATCCTGCCCCCGCAACCAGCCAGAAAGTCGAATGCGTTTCTACGGACGCGGGGTGGAGCAGTCTGGCAGCTCGTCGGGCTCATAACCCGAAGGTCGCAGGTTCAAATCCTGCCCCCGCAACCAACCAAAGTAGAACGGCTCGCTCCAAGACCTGAGCCGAATCATGAAGCCCGCACATAGCGGGCTTTTTGCTTTTCTACGTTTCCACGCGCCGTTTTGCATGCAACTCAGTCGATACTCCCGCCCCTCCCTGCGCCGCGCGGGGCCGCATCGCCGCGGTGATACACTGAGATATTCCACCCGCGACGATTCCCCATGAAATTCTGTTCCAACTGCGGCCAGTCAGTCGTCTCGCGCATTCCCGCCGGTGACAACCGACTGCGCGACGTTTGCGACCATTGCAATACGATTCACTATGTGAATCCGCGCAACGTGGTCGGCACCGTGCCCGTTTGGAACGATCAGATTCTCCTGTGCAAGCGCGCCATTGAACCCCGCTACGGCTTTTGGACCTTGCCAGCAGGCTTCATGGAAATCGGGGAGACCACCGCGCAGGCCGCCAACCGGGAAACGCAGGAAGAGGCCGGCGCCAACGTCGAAATCGGCGAGCTGTATTCGGTACTCAACGTGCCGCACGTGCATCAAGTGCACTTGTTCTACCTGGCCAAGCTGAACGATCTGGATTTCGCGCCGGGCGAAGAAAGCCTGGAAGTCGCGCTCTTCAATGAAGCCGACATCCCCTGGGATGATCTGGCCTTCCCGACTGTCATCCACACGCTGCGTTGCTTCTTTGCAGACCGCGCGGCAGGCAAGCTGGCCGACGGCAGCTTCCGCCTCCACACGCTCGACATCTACAAGCCGATGCGCTCGGCTGCGATCAATACGCCGGCCACGACGTCGTAACACCCCCAACTCACGTTGTCCGCATCATGATCACCTGGCTGGATCCGCACGATCCCTTCCCGCCGGTCGATCGCGCGCTCGGGCCAGAGTCCGAAGCGCCGGGGCTGCTGGCCGCCAGCGCAGAGCTATCGCCCCAACGGCTGCTGATTGCGTATCGGCAAGGCATTTTTCCGTGGTATGCCCAGGGCCAGCCAGTGCTGTGGTGGAGCACCGATCCGCGCATGGTGCTGCGCCCCGAAGATTTTCGCGTCTCAACCACGTTTCGCAAGACGCTGCGCCGCGTGCTTGACGACCCAGCTTGGGAAATCCGCATCGACCACGCCTTTCGCGAAACGATGGTCGCGTGTGCCACCACAGCCCGCCCCGGGCAGCACGGCACGTGGATCACCGAAGACGTCATTCAGGCGTATACCGCCCTGCACCGCCGCGGCTATGCGCACAGCGTCGAGACGTGGCACGCCGGGCAACGCGTCGGCGGCCTGTACGGCGTGGCGCTTGGCCGCATGTTCTACGGCGAATCGATGTTCGCGCACCGCACCGATGCCTCGAAAATCGCGCTGGCGGCGCTCTGCGCCTTCCTCGGCGGTCAGGGCGTCGCGATGATAGACTGCCAGCAGGAGACCGAGCATCTGGCTTCGCTGGGCGGTGCCCCGGTGCCGCGCACGGCGTTTCTCGCACATGTGCGGGAAGCGGCCAACGCGCCGGCCATTGTGCCGTGGCACTTCGACAAATCGGTGCTCCGCCGGTGGACCGTACGCAATGAGCAAGCTTAAGGAACTCCCCCTCTCGGCATTGCAGTTCTATGCCACCGCGCCTTACGCATGCAGCTATCTCGATGGCCGCCTGGCGCGCTCGCAGGTCGCCACGCCGGCGCACCTGATCAATGCCGACGTCTATTCAAAGCTCGTGCGCGCCGGCTTCCGGCGTAGCGGCATCTTCACCTACCGCCCGCATTGCGACGACTGCCATGCATGCACCCCGTGCCGCGTCGTCGTTGATCGATATGCGCCGTCGCGGGCGCAACGCCGTGCCGCCGAGCGGCATCAAGGGCTTGAGGCGCTGGTTGCACCGCTTACCTATGTCGAAGAGCACTATCAGCTCTATCTGCTGTACCAGTCGGTCCGTCACGCGGGCGGCGGCATGGACCACGACAGCCGCGATCAATACGAGCAGTTCCTGCTACAGAGCCGGGTGAATTCGCGTTTGGTGGAGTTTCGGGAGCCGCCCGAATCGCCATCGGCGGGCAAGCTGCGCATGGTAAGCATGATCGACGTGCTGGAAGACGGGCTATCGTCGGTCTACACGTTCTACGACCCGATCGAACAGAAGGCGAGTTACGGGACGTACAACGTCCTGTGGCAGATCTCCCAGGCGCAGGCGCTGGACTTGCCCTACGTCTATCTCGGCTACTGGATCGAGCAGAGCCGGAAGATGGCCTATAAGGCGCTGTTCCAACCGCTGGAACTGCTCGTCAATGGCGAGTGGCGACGGTTTGAAGACGTGGCGCCCCCGGCCACGGAATGATGATCAGCGCGACGTGCGCTCGATTCCAACATCGACAACACCGTACGTACTGATGTTGGAACTCTGGCTGTATTGATCGCGCGAAGTCGTACAACCCGCCAGGGCGCCGCCCACGCAAGCCAAACCTGCCGCCCACAATGCGGCGCGCTTCCACCAAATCATTTTGCTCATGAGTTCGACTCCTCTCAGGGCGCAGTCGAAAGCCGCTCGGCGAGCACCGTGTTGTATGCGCGGACCATCCCGGGAATCAGGAACATGTCCACCAGCACCCACAGCCCGCCGATGACGGCAAGCACCCAGCCGGCGGTGTTACCCATGTCACGAAACGCCAACCATGTGCCGCCAATGTTGGCGATGGCCTGCGCGACGCCGCTGCCTGGCCGCTTCAGATAGAAGCGATGCGCCCCCAAAAAACCAAGCAGAAACCACCAGAGATAGGCCACGCCCGAACTCTTCTTCTGGGCGTCGTACAGCATGATTTCGCGAGCGGTCTGATTCATGGCATAGGCTGACACGGGAATAAGCTGTCAGACACTAGCACGCATCCTGCGTTCCATGTCGCCTCTCGATTACATGCTGGCGAGCTTGGCCTCAGCCTTGTCCGTCCACAAACGCATTTCCGCGAGCAACGACGATGGCGAGAACGAGCAGCTTTCCTCGCCAAATGACATCGCCATATCCAGCCGCTGCAGCAAGGAACGCCGCACCTGATCGTACGCCGGCGGCAAGATCGCCAACGGCGCGAGCACTACATCGTCGCGCCACTGCTTGAGTAGGCGCGGCAGGTCGGGCAACTTTGCGTGACGATCGAGCGCGTCGCGCAGCGTTTGGAGGGATTCAGCTGTGGTCATGCTCGGGCCTTCTTTTCACGGTACAGCTCGCGAAACGTTTTGCCCGCGGGGGCCGGCATGTCACGTGTATCGGTCCAACCTTTTCCGACGGGCAGCGAGTGGATCAGCTTCTTGTCACCGCCCATCCAGCGCAGCACGCGTGCTGCAACCCAAGTGCCGGCGGAGTACAACGCCGGTCGCCGTGCTACGAAGCCCCACACGCGCAAGCCAAAGCGCTCCGCTTGCGGGCGCAGTTCGCGCTCCATTTGTTTCTCGCGCAGCGTGCGCAGCAAATCCGACAATGGGATGGACGCAGGGCACACGCGATTGCATTCACCGCACAGCGTGGCCGCTTGCGGAAGGTCCAACGCGTTCGACAGCCCAACGTAGCTAGGCGTCAGCACGCTGCCCATCGGGCCGGGATACACCCAGCCGTACGCATGGCCGCCGATCTTCTGATAGACCGGGCAATGGTTCATGCACGCGCCGCATCGGATACAGCGCAGCATCTCCTGGAATTCGCCGCCAATCAGGCCGCTGCGGCCGCCGTCGACAATGACGAAGTACATATGCTCGGGGCCATCCTTCTCGCCCGGCGCGCGCGGCCCCGTCAACAATGAGAAATAGTTCGAAATCGCCTGCCCTGTGGCCGATCGCGGCAGCAAGCGCATGACGGTCGCCAGATCTTCGAGCGTCGGCAGCACCTTCTCGATGCCGGTCACGGCGACATGCACGCGCGGCATGATCGTGCACATACCCTCGTTGCCCTCATTCGTGACGATCGCAACGGACCCCGTCTCGGCGATGATGAAGTTGCCGCCTGTCACGCCCATGTCGGCGGACAGAAACTGGGGCCGCAGCACTTCGCGCGCCTCGCGCGTCATCTCCGGAATATCTGTCAGGCGCGGCTTGTTGTGCGTCTTGGCGAAGAGATCAGCGATCTCCTCCTTGTCCTTGTGCACCACCGGCGCAATGATGTGCGACGGAGGCTCACTGTCGTTGATCTGCAGGATGTACTCGCCCAGGTCGGTCTCGATGCTCTGCACACCCATCTCGCCGAGCACCTGGTTCAGGCGCATCTCTTCGGTCACCATCGACTTGCTCTTGATGACCTTTTTCACCTCGTGCTTGCGGGCGATTTCTGCAACCAGGCGCGCGGCATCGGCCGTGGTTTCGGCAAACAGCACCTTGGCGCCACGGCGCGTCGCTTCTGCCTCGAACGTGGCGAGCCAGACATCGAGGTTTTCCAGCGCGCGGTTGCGGCGCTCCTTCAGCGCCTCACGCGTGGCCGGAAAATCAATCTCCTGGATGGCCGCCGCGCGTGCGGTGACGAACTTGGTCGAGAGCTTGGTGAGGTTCTGCTGCAGGCGCTTGTCGGCGAGCTTCTGCCCGGCGCGCGCCTTGAATTCCATGCTGCGGACTTGCATGCGATTGCGTCTCCGTCGTGTTCTTGGCGTTGCGATTTACGCGTCGCCGGCAAGGACTTGCGCGATGTGCAGCACGCGCGTGTGCGTGTCGCCCGTACGGCGCAGCCGGCCTTCGATGTTAAGCATGCAGCCTACATCACCGAGCACCACGGCATCGGCGCCGCTGGCCTTGATGTTGGCGCATTTTTCATCCGCGATGGCGGTGGAGATATCACCGTACTTGATCGAGAACGTGCCGCCGAAACCGCAGCACGCTTCGCATGCGGGCATCTCGGTCAACTGCACACCCGGCAGTTTGCCGAGCAGCTCGCGCGGCTGCGCTTTCACGCCCAACTCGCGCAGGCCAGAGCACGAATCGTGGTACGTCACGTGGCCGTGAAATTCGGAATCGAGCGTCTCGACACGCGCCACGTTGACGAGAAAGTCGGTTAACTCATACACACGCGGCGCCAGGCGCTCGTAGCGGCCTGCGAGCTCCGGATCGTCTCGAAAGAGATCGGCGTAGCCCTTGCGGATCATGCCGCCGCACGAGCCAGACGGGATGACAACGTAGTCGAACTGTTCGAATTCCTTGAGCGTCTTCTCCGCCAGATCGCGCGCCAGTGGCCGATCGCCGGAGTTGTAGGCGGGCTGGCCGCAGCAGGTCTGCGCGGGCGGCACAACGACGTCGTAGCCGGCCTTTTCCAGCAGCTTGAGCACCGAAAACCCGATGTCGGGCCGCATCAGATCAATGAGGCAAGTGACGAACAAACCTACGCGCATGGGAGTCTCTTGTGTTCTGCGGGAAGCTGCCATTATGCGCCCGCTGCCCTGTCCGGCGCGGCCCTCAAGGCACAGAACTTCTTCATGTCAGCGGTGAGTGCGCTTCACGAGGCCCTACCAAGCACAGCCGGTGACCGACTGAGAAAGCCCTCGAAAATACCCGGAATCATGCGTCGGGATGGTGCGAATTTTCACATTGTGGGATAGAATTTTGCATCGCATCCGCAACCCACTGCACCCATGGCAGAAGCAGATAAGGACCCCGGCAAGACGTCCATCCAGGTCATCGAACGCATGATGATGCTGCTCGACGCGCTTGCCGATCACGCCGATCCGGTCAGCCTGAAATCGCTGTCCGCCAGCACCGGCCTGCACCCCTCCACCGCGCACCGCATCCTGAACGACATGGTGGCTTGCCGCTTCGTCGACCGCTCCGACCCGGGCAGTTACCGTCTCGGCATGCGTTTGCTGGAACTCGGCAACCTCGTCAAGGCACGCCTCTCGGTGCGTGAAGCGGCCCTCGCGCCGATGCGCGCCTTGCATCGCCTGACCGGCCAAACCGTCAACCTCTCGGTGCGCCAGGGCGATGAGATCGTCTACATCGAGCGAGCATATTCCGAGCGATCAGGCATGCAAGTGGTACGCGCTATCGGTGGCCGCGCGCCGCTGCACCTGACTTCGGTCGGTAAGCTGTTCCTGGCCGCAGACGAACTCGGCCGTGTCCGGGCCTATGCCACGCGTACCGGTTTGTCTGGTCACACTCGCACCTCGATCACGGACTTGCCCAAGCTCGAACGCGAACTCAACTGGGTCCGCACCAACGGCTACGCGCGCGACAACGAAGAACTGGAACTCGGCGTGCGCTGTATCGCTGCCGGCATCTATGACGATTCGCGGCGGCTGGTAGCAGGCTTGTCGCTGTCTGCACCAGCAGACCGCTTGCAGGACAGCTGGCTCGACAACCTCAAGGACACCGCGTTGCAGATCTCAAAGGGCATGGGCTACACGTACGAAGAGGACGCCGTGCGCGCAGAGTGAGCCGCCGGTTTTGCCCAACAAAAAAGCGCGTCATCGAACGCGCTTTTTTGTTGGGTGGCGCGGTGACTCAAGCGCCGTGCTGCTCCGACGCCAGCACGGTTGCCGGCTGCGTCGACACAGGTACATTCCGCAACGGTGCAGCGGCTTGCGTGGCCGGCTCAATGTGCGGATTGCGCTCCAGCCAATTGCGCACGCGTGTGGCGTCCGCAAAGCGCGTGAGATTGCCGGCCGAATCCAGGAACACCATCACGACGTTGCGGCCGTGCACGTTGGCCTGCATCACGAGGCAGCGGCCCGCTTCGTTGATGAAACCGGTCTTCTGCAGACCGATATCCCATTCACCGCCACGCACCAGACGGTTGGTGTTGACGTAGTGCAGCGTGCGGCCGTTGGCGTTGACCGTATGTTCAGGCGTGGTCGTGAATTGGCGAATGGTCGGCACCTTGTAGGCAGCCATCACGATCTTGGCCAGATCCTGTGCGCTCGACACGTTGCTGCTCGACAGGCCGTTCGAATCGACATAGTGCGTGTCGTTCATGCCCAGCTCGTGCGCCTTGCGGTTCATGGCAGCAACGAATGCCGGACGACCACCCGGATAGTTACGGCCCAGCGCTGAGGCTGCGCGGTTTTCCGACGACATCAGCGCCAGCAGCAGCAGATCTTCACGCGTGAGCATCGTGCCGAAGCGCAGACGCGAGCCCGTGTTGCGCTCGTAGTCGCGATCTTCATCGGTGATCTCAAGCAGCTCGTCCATCGGCTGATGAGCGTCGGTCACGACCAGCGCGGTCATCAGCTTGGTGATCGAGGCAATCGGCAGCACAGCCGACGAATTCTTCTGGAACAGCACTTCGCCGTTGTTCTGGTCCATCACCAGCGCGACGGAGGAGCGCAGCGCCAACGCGTCGGGCGTCGAACGCAGACCCATCGCTTCGCCAAGCGTCGGGGATGCCGGCACGAAGGCTGCGCGCACCGGACGAGCACCGCGCTCGACCATGAGCACACGGCGCTTGCCTTTGACGGTGACGACCTTGCGGACTTTGCTGGACGCGACGTCATCGCTGCTCGCAGCCGCGACTTTGGCGCTGGCCTTGCGATTGACGACGGTCTTGCCCTTGGATTTGACTTTGGCTTTTTTGCTGGCGGCGGGCTTTTTGTCGGTCGTGGCGGCATTGGCCACGGTAGCGACGGAAACGGCAGCGAGCGCGACGGTCATCAGCGAAACAAAGCCGAGACGTCGAAAAAATGAGGAAACAGACCGTGACATGGTTCGATCACCCGCGCGTGAGATGGCGCAAGTGTAGGCAAAAACAAAATTCTTAGCAAGATGAAGGACTTAGCTCACGGCCTTAAAGTTTGACCTCTGGAGCCTTATCATTCGGTCATCATTTCGACGCAATTATCTGCTGGGGCAGTGTTCCAATCGCGAAGAAAGTTGCGAGAACTGCACATAACGTGCAGCGCGGAATCAGCGGCGGAGGCTGAGGGTACCTCGTGAATTCCGTCGCACATGCCGACAATCACGGTTTACAACCAGCTCCAACACTTCCTCACAACACGCGCACGTCGCACGCGGAGTCGCAGATCAAAGTCTAACGATGGATCGGTCGTATCTGTTGACATAATTCGACGACTTTTCACCGCCAATTCTCGCTTTGCACGAAGATGTGCGCTGTAGCGTGTAGGCGGCGGCGCGATGACGACGTCAGTCGAGGAAGCGAGTGAAGTCGGAGACAGGTGTGCGCTCAGTGATGAGCGTGTTCTCGATTGCAGCGGGGTTCGCATAACCCATCGACATGCCGCAGACGACCATCTCATCATCGGTCAGCGCGAGATGCTCGGCGATGATCCGATGGAACTGCGTGAAAGCGGCCTGTGGACACGTGTCGATGCCACGAGCACGCGCCCCCACCATCACGGCTTCCAGAAACATGCCGTAATCGAGCCAACTGCCCTGCTCCATCACACGGTCAATCGTGAAGATGATTCCGACCGGCGCATCGAAGAAGCGGAAGTTGCGCGCGTGCTGCGCGTGCATGCGCTCCTTGTCGGCGCGCTCGATGCCGAGCAAGCCATAGAGATCCCAACCAACCTTGCGGCGCCGGCTCTGATACGGATCAATCCACGTGCGCGGGTAGTACGGATACTCCTCGCGATGCAGCGTGTCGACCTCCGGGTGGTCGTACGCCGCCAACACAGATTCGGACAAGCGCGTCTTCGATTCGCCCGTGAGCACATAGACTTTCCACGGCTGCGTATTGCTGCCTGACGGCGCACGGCGTGCCACATCCAGGATCGCTTCAATGTCTTCGCGGGCAACGGGCGTCGGCAAGAACGCGCGAACAGACCGGCGCGAAGTGATTGCCTGATCGACAAGTTCGACTTCTGCGAAGGTGGGGCGTCGGTCGGTCATGGCGATGCGCAAGAATTCAAGCGGTGATATTGGACGCAAGCGGTTCGAGCACGGCACGCAGCGCATCGGGCAGCGGCACCGGCCGACGCGTTTCGCGGTCGACATAGACGTGCACGAAATGGCCCTGCGCTGCGGCCTCTTGCGCGTCGCCGCGGAAGAGGCCCACTTCATAGCGCACGCTCGTGTTGCCCAGGCGCGCAACGCGCAGCCCTGCCACAACCGGGTCGGGAAACGACAGCGGCGCGAAGTAATTGCACTGCGTCTCGATGACGAGGCCGATGGTGTCGCTATGCTCCAGATCCAGCACGCCCTGCTGGATCAGGTAGGCGTTCACCACGGTGTCGAAGTAGCTGTAATAGACGACGTTGTTGACGTGGCCGTAGACGTCGTTGTCCATCCAGCGCGTGGTGATGGTGTGGAAGTGGCGGTAGTCGTCGCGCGTCTGGCGTGGCGTACTCATGGGCAGCGGGCAGGTGACGGTGGAAAGTGATCAGGATACGCCAGCCGCTAAACCTCGGTCACTTACGGATGACGAGCGCCACACCACACGCGGCAATCACCATGCCCAACGCGGCGAGCGGCGGAAATCGCTCGCCTAAAAGCGCCCAGGCCATCACGGCGGTCGTCGGCGGTGTGAGATACAGGAGCGACGTCACCTTGGTGGCCGCGCCTTTGCGGATCAGCACAAACAGCAGCGAGATTGCGCCGATCGACAGCGCCAGTACCGACCACACCAGCGAGCCGATCATCGGCAGCGTCCAATGCACCTCGCGCGTCTCAAACAAAAACATGAACGGCAGACACAGCAGCGCCGATGCCCCGAACTGGATGCACGCGCCCATCCGCAGGTCGAACACCGGGCAATGGCGCTTTTGATACAGCGTGCCGACGGTGATCGACAGCAACGCGCCCACGCAAAGCGCAAGCGTCGTCACACCGACGCCCGCCAGATGCAGCTTATTGGCCACCACTAGGCCCACGCCTGCGATGCCGCACAGCAGCCCCATCCATTGGCGACCCGACACACGCTCCCCTCGCATCGAGACGTACAGCGCGGTCAGAATCGGCTGCATGCCGACGATCAGCGCAGTCATGCCTGCCGGCATGCCCAGCTTGACCGCAGCCCAGACGCCCGCCAGGTAACCCCATTGCATCAGCAAGCCGGCCACCGCGATATGGCCGACTGTCGCCCAATCGGTTTCGCCCGTGCCGGCGCGGCGCGGCAACGGCACGCGCGCCAGCCATACCAGCGGCAGCAGGCACACCAGCACGCCTACGAAGCGGAAAAACAGAAACGTGATCGGTTCGGCGTACGGCATCCCGTACTTGGCCACGATAAAGCCCGTGCTCCAGATCAGCACGAACAGCCACGGCATGGCAACGACAAACAGAGAGCCGCGCGCTGAGGCTGGCGCGACAGAAGACGCTTGGGTCATGCGGAAAGCGGAAGAGAGTTCGATGCGGCGGCAGCCTCGTCGCGAGCCGCCCAACGCAGTGCGTGCCGGGCAGCCAACGCGATGGTCTGCGCATGGACGGCCACGGTATCGTCGATATTGTTGCCGTAGCCGCCCGCCATGGTAACGGCAATCGGTATGCGCCGTTGATAGGCGAAGTCGAAGACTTCCTGATCGCGCCGGGCCAGCCCCTCCAGGGTCAATTTGAGCCGGCCAAGACGGTCGCCCTCATGCGGATCCGCGCCGGCCAGATAGATGATCAACTGCGGCCTGAAGCGCCCGGCCAGGATATCGAGTGCGCCGGTCAGCGCATGTAGATAGTCCTCGTCGCCGCAGCCATCGTGCAGGCCGATGTCCAGATCCGACGCTTCCTTCCGGAACGGGTAGTTCTTCTCGCCGTGCAGCGACAAGGTGAAAACGGTGGCGTCATCGCGCAGGATCGACGCCGTGCCGTTGCCCTGATGTACGTCCAGATCAATGATGGCGACCGGAAAATCCGCCGGCGACCTGCCTGATTGGCGCTGCATCCAGCGCGAGGCGATGGCTGCGTCATTAAATACACAGAAGCCACCGCCCTTGTCCGCATAGGCATGGTGCGTCCCACCCGCCAGGTTGACGGCAATCCCATCCGCCAACGCGGCTTCACTTGCGGCCATCGTCGCGCCGGCAGAACGGCGACTGCGCTCCACCATTTCCGGCGACCAAGGAAACCCGATCTCGCGCTGGCGCGCCGGGTCAAGCCGACCGGCGCTTACCGCTTCCACATATTCAGACGTGTGCGCCAGCAGCAATGCGTCGTCCTCGGCGCGCGGCGCCTCATGCATGGACAGCCCCGGCACGTCGGCTAAAACCCGTGCCCGCAGATCGCTGTACTTGCGCATGGGAAACCGGTGGCCCGGCGGCAACGGCAAGACAAAGTGGTCGGTGTAGAACGCCCGCATGTGAATCAGAAATCGCAACGCAACAAAAATGGCACTCGGGCGCATCCTAACCTACGCTGCACTCGTATGTTTTTTGAGACGGAATTACCGCCGGAACTGGTCAAATGCATTTCACCTGCACCACGAACGCGCATTTTTCTGCCACAAAAAATTACGCCAAACGGTTGGTCGCGCAATTCCTGTGCACGAAAAATCAACGAATTCTGATTTTTGTGCGATGCACAAAGGACGCTTGACACTGGTTTGGCATTCAACAACAATGAAATTGTTGCGATGCACCATCCCTAATTCATCGCGATGTCGCCTGGAAGGCCCGACGCTGACCGTCATGCTTTGTACATCTGGGCGATCTAAATTTTCATTTTGATTCCCCGACCCACCTTTGTATTTGGAGAGACAACATGCTGACTCAGGAACAGATCGCTGCGGCGCACAAGGCCAACCTGGAAACCTTCTTCGGCCTGACCAACAAGGCATTTGAAGGCGTCGAAAAGCTGGTCGAGCTGAACCTGCAAGTCGTCAAGGCCACCCTGGCCGAGAACGTCGAACACGCCAAGAAGGCGCTCACCGCCAAGGACGCGCAAGAGTTGCTGTCGGTGCAAACCGCCGCCGTGCAGCCCCTGGCTGAAAAGGTTCTGGCTTACAGCCGCCACCTGTACGAAATCGCTTCGGACACGCAAACCGAATTCAGCAAGGCTGCTGAAGTGCAGATCGCTGAAAACAGCCGCAAGCTGCAAGCGCTGGTCGACAACGTGTCGAAGAACGCTCCGGCCGGTTCGGAATCGGCAGTTGCCCTGGTGAAGTCGGCTCTGTCGGCTGCCAACAACGCCTACGACTCGGTGCAGAAGGCTACCAAGCAAGCTGTGGAACTGGCTGAAAGCAACTTCCACGCTGCTGCCAACGCTGCCAGCAAGGCAACTGCCCAAGCTTCGGCCCAAGCGCGCGCTGCTACCGGCAAGAAGTCGGCAACGACCGCCGCCTAAGCGCTAAGCTGCTGCAGTTACCTGCTTGCTCAAGCGGGCCTCCTCCGGGAGGCCCGTTTTGTTTTGGCCGTCGAGCCGCTCTTCCAAACGCGTCGTTTGCGCGCATTTGCGCGGAACCGAAACGCGCGCCCCGCAGTCCATCCCACCGTGTTCGTTAGATTGTCTCCTCGGTCCCGCTACCGAAACCTGTCCTCAGTGGTGATCAGTGGGTACCTTTAGCCCGGCTTCGGCCGGGTTTTTTGTGTGCGCGGGAAACGTCTCGCCCTTCAAATTGCGAACTTTTACACGCAGCCGACGCTCCATCCTGTATTGCGGCCCGCCGCCCCCCCCTTCCTTCCCAATGTCTCGCGAATCCCTGGCCAAGCGAAGTCTGATCGTCGTGGCTGCGCTTATCCTGCTGTTAGAAGAGTGGATCTGGAACGTCATGCAGCGGGCAACCGCCCGTCTGGCGGCGCATCCGTGGGTCCAAGCGGCGGAGCGGAAGTTGGCGCAGCTGGAGCCCATCGAAGCCCTCTGCGCCTTTGCCCTGCCAATGCTCGCATTGTTGCCGTTCAAGCTGGCGGCCGTCTACGTGCTGGCGCGAGGCCATCTCATTGCCGGCGCTATGGTTCTGGTCGCAGCGAAAATCGTCAGTACGGGGCTGGGCGTGCGCATCTATTCCGCCGTGCGCCCACAGTTGCACACGATCGCCTGGTATGCCCGCTGGGAATCTGCGTTCCTGGCTTGGAAGCAGCGCATGGTTGCCGTTCTGCAGGCAACGCCGACTTGGCAAGCCCTGCAGGTACGAATTGCCGTCTGGCGCGCCCGTCGACATGGGTTGATACAACAGATATGGCGCCGCCTGATCGCAGCGGTGCGCCTGCTACGTCGGCATCGGCGTCCGACTGAGCCTCGGCACTGACCAGCCGCCACATCGCCCCCCAAAAAAAAGGCCACCCAATCGAGTGGCCCTTCCTTTTTGCCAGCCAGATTTCAGAGTGTGTTCTAAAATCTGGCGGTTAATTGCAGTTCAACGCTTGCGAGCCGGCGGCACGTCCGTGCAAACGCCTTCGTAGATTTCTGCAGCCATACCCACCGACTCACCGAGCGTCGGATGCGGGTGAATGGTCTTACCGATATCCACGGCGTCCGCGCCCATCTCGATGGCCAGGCAAACCTCGCCGATGAGGTCGCCTGCGTGCGTGCCGACGATACCGCCGCCAATGATGCGGTGCGTTTCTTCGTCGAAGATGAGCTTGGTGAAGCCCTCGTCGCGGCCGTTGGCAATTGCGCGGCCCGATGCAGCCCAGGGGAACACGCCCTTGCCGTACTTGATGCCCTGCGCCTTGCACTGGTCTTCGGTCAGGCCTGCCCAGGCCACTTCCGGATCGGTATAGGCGACCGACGGAATCTGCTTGGCGTCGAAATACGCCTTCTCGCCGTGCGCAGCTTCGGCCGCCACGTGGCCTTCGTGCACGGCCTTGTGTGCCAGCATCGGCTGACCCACGATGTCGCCGATCGCGAAGATGTGCGGCACATTCGTGCGCTGCTGCTTATCCACGTCGATGAAGCCGCGGTCAGTCACGGCCACGCCGGCCTTTTCCGCGCCGATGCGTTTGCCGTTCGGAGCGCGGCCCACGGCCACCAGCACCGTGTCATAGCGTTGCGGCTCGGCCGGTGCAGCTTCGCCTTCGAACTTGACGTAGATGCCGTCCGGCTTGGCCTCCACCCCGACCGTCTTGGTCTTGAGCATGACCTTGTCGAAGCGGCTCTTGTTCATTTTGTCCCACACCTTGACGAGGTCGCGGTCAGCGCCTTGCATCAGGCCGTCGAGCATTTCCACCACGTCGATGCGGGCGCCCAGCGTGCTGTACACCGTGGCCATTTCCAAGCCGATGATGCCGCCACCGATGACCAGCATCTTGGCCGGCACTTCGCGCAGCTCCAGCGCGCCTGTCGAATCGACGATGCGCGGATCTTGCGGAATGAACGGCAGCTTCACGGCCTCGCTACCCGCAGCGATGATCGCTTTGGCGAAGCGGATGACCTTCTTCTCGCCGGTCGTTTCCTTGCCGTCGCCGCTCGTCAGTTGCACTTCGAGGTGGTTCGGATCGAGGAACGCGCCGACGCCGCGCACGACCTGCACCTTGCGTGCCTTGGCCATACCGGCCAGCCCGCCGGTCAGCTTGCCGATGACGGATTCCTTGTGCTTGCGCAGTTGGTTGATATCAACCGTGGGCTCGCTGTAGACAATGCCGTGCGCGGCCATCGCCTTCACTTCATCCATTACGGCGGCCGTGTGCAGCAGCGCCTTGGACGGGATGCAGCCCACGTTCAGGCAAACGCCGCCCAACGTGGAGAAACGCTCGACCAGCACGGTGTTCATGCCCAGATCGGCGCTGCGGAAAGCTGCCGAGTAACCGCCCGGCCCGGAGCCGAGGACGAGCATGTCGCATTCGATGTCGGCACTGCCGGCGTGTTTGGCCGCTTGTGGTGCGGGGGCCGACGCTGCCGGTGCGGCAGCAGGCGTTGAGACCGGAGCCGGTGCTTGAGCAGGCGCCGGAGCAGCAGCCGCGCCAGCTTCCGCCGTCGCGATCACCGTGCCCTTGCTGACCTTGTCGCCCACCTTGACCTTCACGTCGACGATCTTGCCGGCCACGTCCGACGGCACTTCCATGCTGGCCTTGTCGGATTCCAGCACGATCAGCGACTGCTCGGGCGCCACGGTATCGCCCGCCTTGATCAGCACTTCGATGACTTCCACTGCATCGAAATCGCCGATATCCGGCACCTTGATTTCCACCACGCTCATTCCTGACTCCTTGTTCTTGTCGTCGGCACCCGGCATCGCCCGGGCCCGCTGACGCTTTTCAATCCTGCAGACGGACTGTGTGCACTTCGATCGGGCCACCCGAACTCTTGTCGAACTCCACACCTGCGGACACGCCCACCTGTGCAACGTCCGCCGCCGACTTGCCCGGCATATCGAACACCGCCGACATGGCCCCCAGCGCAAAGTTGCGCCCCGAACCGATGCCCCAGAAGCGGTCGAACGCAAACACTTCGCGGTACGAATAGACGCCGTAGATGCCGGTTGCGTTGGCGATCAGGCAGGTGATCTGTGACGACTCGTAGGGGTCGTCGTCGTCTTCCTTGGTGTTGACGAAATACTCGTCCTTGAGCTTTTCATGCACCTTGAGGAAGGTTCGGAAGACGTCGTCACGCGTGCCGAGGCGGCACTCATCTGCCAGACCCGCCAGTAGGCTCCGCATGACCGGGAAGTGGGCCGTCGTACCCGCCAACGCGATCAGCGAATCGCCCACCGGGAAGATCTTCTGGTTCTGCTCGTAGCCGCGCGCCAGGCGCGTATCGCCGAACGTCACCAGTGAATCGGCCGCAATCGCCACTTCGCCGTCTTTCTTGACCACCACGCACGTCGTCATGTCGTCCTCGCCATCAGTCCACTGACCAGTCCGCCGACCGCTGCAAACCCAGCCGGGCCGGCACGCACAGGCCCGAAGCCAGATGCGTGCCGGGCCCGTACGGGCTTACAGGCTGACGCGGCGGAAATCCGCCAGCACGCTGGCCAGATACGCGTTGAAGCGCGCTGCCTCCGCGCCGTCGATCACGCGGTGATCGTACGACAGCGACAGCGGCAGCGTCAGGCGCGGCACGAACTGCTTGCCGTCCCAAACGGGCTTCTGATAACCACGCGACAGGCCAAGGATGGCCACTTCCGGTGCGTTGATGATGGGCGTGAAGTTCGTGCCGCCAATACCCCCCAGCGACGAGATCGAGAAGCAGCCGCCCTGCATCTGGTCCGGCTTGAGCTTGCCTTCGCGGGCCGCCTTCGACAGGTCAGCCATTTCGCGGGCGATGTCGATCAGGCCCTTCTTGTCCGCATCGCGGATCACCGGCACCATCAGCCCGTTGGGCGTATCGGCAGCAAAGCCGATGTGGAAGTACTGCTTGAAGACCAGGTTGTCGCCGTCCAGGCTCGCGTTGAAGGTCGGGAATTTCTTGAGCGCACCCACGACCGCCTTGATCACGAACGCCAGCATCGTGAACTTCACGCCGGCCTTTTCGTGGTCCTTGTTCATCTGCACGCGGAAGGCTTCCAGCTCGGTGATGTCCGCTTCGTCGTTGTTGGTGACGTGCGGAATCATGACCCAGTTGCGGTGCAGGTTCGCGCCCGAAATCTTTTTGATGCGCGACAGCGGCTTCGGATCGACCGGACCGAACTTGGTGAAGTCGACCTTCGGCCACGGCAGCAGGTTCAGCTCGCCTCCGCCGGCCGGTGCACCCGCAGCAGCCTTGCCCGGTGCCGCGGCCTGGCCGCTCATCACACCCTTGACGTAGCGCTGCACGTCTTCCTGCGTGATGCGATTCTTCGGACCCGTGCCGCCGACGAGACTCACATTGACGCCCAGCTCACGCGCGTACTTGCGCACCGAGGGGCTGGCGTGGGCCGCCTTGCCGACCGTACCGACGGTGTCGGCGGTGTACGTAGCGGGCGCTGCGGCCGGAGCAGATGCGGGCGCAGCCGCTGGGGCCGGGCTCGGTGCAGCGGCCACCGGTGCGGGTGCCGGAGCTTGTGCAGGAGCCGGAGCAGCGGCGGCACCGCCCGCGCCTTCCAGCACGACGATCAGCGTGCCTTGCGACACGGCATCGCCCACCTTCACGCGGATTTCCTTGACAGTACCTGCGGCCGGCGACGGCACATCCATCGTCGCCTTGTCCGATTCGAGCGTGATCAGCGACTGCTCGGCTTCCACCTTGTCGCCCACCTTCACGCTGATCTCGATGACCGGCACGTCGGTGTAGTCGCCGATGTCCGGCACTTTCACCTCAACCGTACCGCCACCCACAGCAGCGGGCGCGGAGGCCGGTGCTTGTGCGGCAGGTGCGGGCGCCGACGCAGCAGCGGCCGGAGCCGGTGCCGGTGCGGCTTGGGGCGCCGGGGCCGGCGCGGCAGCAGCGCCCTGCTCTTCGAGCAGCAGCACCAGCGAGCCTTCCGACACAGTGTCGCCCACCTTGATCTTCACCTCCTTGACGACGCCGCTCTTGGGCGAGGGCACGTCCATCGTCGCCTTGTCCGACTCCAGCGTGACCAGCGAATCCTCGGCGTTGACGGTATCGCCCGCCTTGACCAGCACTTCGATCACCGGGACGTCTTTGTAGTCGCCGATGTCCGGCACCTTGATTTCTACGACTTGACTCATTCTTCTGTCTCCAGAGGGTCTGGCGGCGAGAGCATCCGGCGGCGGACACGCGTTGCCCCGCAGGCTACCGCATCGTGCAGGCAAATGCACGTTGCGGGAAGTCTGTCGGGGCGGTGCCCGGCCGGACGCAACCCGCGCGCCCGGCGGCTCCGTTATACGGTCATCGGGTTGGGCTTGTTCGGATCGAGGTTGTACTTCTTCAGTGCCTCGGCCACCTTTTCGCGCGGCAGCACGCCTTCGTCGGCGAGCGCCTTGAGCGACGCGACCGTCACCCAGTAGCGGTCCACCTCGAAGAAGTGACGCAGCTTCTCGCGGGTATCCGAGCGGCCGAAGCCGTCGGTGCCCAGCACCACGTAGCGACGCGGCACAAAGGCGCGAATCTGCTCGGCGAAGGTACGAACGTAGTCGGTCGATGCGATGACCGGACCGCGTGCGTTCTTGAGCAGCTTCTCGACGTGCGACTCGCGTTGCGGCTCGGTCGGGTTGAGCAGGTTCCAGCGTGCGATGGCGTTACCTTCACGCGCCAACTGGGTGAAGCTCGGGCAACCCCACAGATCGGACTCAACACCCCAGTCCTTCTTGAGCAGCTCGGCTGCGGCAATCACTTCCCGGAAGATCGTGCCCGAGCCCAGCAGTTGCACACGCGGTGCGTTGCTGTTCTCGACGCCCTTCTTGAACTGGTACATGCCCTTGATGATGTCGGCCTCGACACCCGCCGGCATTTCCGGGTGCTCGTAGTTTTCGTTCATCACCGTCAGGTAGTAATAGACGTCTTCCTGCTCGACATACATGCGGCGCAGGCCGTCTTGCATCACCACCGCCAGTTCGTACTGGAAGGTCGGGTCATACGAAATGCAGTTCGGGATGGCAGCGTGGTACACGTGCGAGTGGCCGTCTTCGTGCTGCAGGCCTTCGCCGTTCAGCGTGGTACGGCCAGCGGTGCCGCCCAGCAGGAAGCCGCGCGAGCGCATGTCGCCGGCGGCCCAGCAGAGGTCGCCGATACGCTGGATGCCGAACATCGAGTAGTAGATGTAGAACGGGATCATCGCCACGCCATGCGTCGAATACGACGTGGCGGCAGCAATCCAGTCGCACATGGCGCCGGCTTCGTTGATGCCTTCCTGCAGCACCTGACCCGTCTGCGATTCCTTGTAGAACATCAGTTGGTCATGATCCTGCGGCACGTACTTCTGGCCTTCCTGGTTCCAGATACCAATCTGGCGGAACAGACCTTCCATGCCGAACGTGCGCGACTCATCGGGCACGATGGGCACGACGTGCTTACCGACGTTCTTGTCCTTCAGCAGGATGTTCAAAATGCGCACGAAGGCCATCGTCGTGGACACTTCGCGGCCTTCACCGGTGGCCTTGAGCAGCGCGTCGAACGCGGCCAGCGCCGGAATCTGCAGCGCGTCGGCCTTCTGACGACGGGCCGGCAGGTAGCCACCCAGGTCCATGCGGGCCTTGCGCATGTATTCGAGTTCCTTCGAGCCTTCTTCGAACTTGACGTACGGGACGTGCTCGAGTTGGTCGTCGGCAACCGGAATGTTGAAGCGATCGCGCAGCTTGCGGATGGCGTCCACCGGCATTTTCTTCTGCTGGTGGGCGATGTTCATCGCTTCGCCGGCTTCGCCCATGCCATAGCCCTTGATGGTCTTGGCGAGAATGACGGTCGGCTGGCCCTTGTGGTTGCTCGCCGATTGGAACGCCGCGTAGATCTTGTGCGGATCATGGCCGCCGCGGTTCAGCGCCCAGATGTCGTCGTCGGACCAGTCGGCCACCATGGCCTTCAGTTCCGGCGTGTTGAAGAAGAACTCGCGCACATAAGCGCCGCTCTTCGACTTGAAGGTCTGATATTCGCCGTCGACGCATTCCATCATGCGGCTCATCAGCAGGCCCTTCGTGTCGCGGGCGAGCAGTTGGTCCCAGCGGCTGCCCCAGATGACCTTGATGACGTTCCAGCCAGCGCCGCGGAATTCCGATTCCAGCTCTTGAATGATCTTGCCGTTGCCGCGCACGGGACCGTCAAGGCGCTGCAGGTTGCAGTTGATCACGAAGACAAGGTTGTCCAGCTTTTCACGGCCGGCCATGCCGATCGCGCCCAGCGATTCCGGCTCGTCGGTTTCGCCATCGCCCAGGAACGCCCAGACCTTGCGGTTTTCCCAGTTCTGGATCAGGCCGCGGCTGGCCAGGTACTTGGTGAAGCGCGCCTGGTAGATCGCCATGATCGGGCCCAGGCCCATCGACACGGTCGGGAACTGCCAGAAATCCGGCATCAGCCACGGGTGCGGGTACGACGAGATGCCCTTGCCGTCCACTTCCTGGCGGAAGCTGTCGAGTTGCTCCTCGCTCAGACGGCCCAGCAGGAAAGCGCGCGAGTACACGCCCGGCGCCGAGTGGCCCTGCACGAAGACCATGTCGCCGCCGTGCTTGTCCGACGGGGCGTGCCAGAAATGGTTGTAGCCGACGTCATACAGCGTGGCCGCCGAAGCGAACGACGAGATGTGGCCGCCGACGTTGGTGTCCTTGTTCGCGCGCAGCACCATCGCCATGGCGTTCCAGCGCGTATACGAGCGGATGCGGTGCTCGATTTCCTGGTTGCCGGGAATGCGGTCCTGATTCTCGACCGGGATCGTATTGATATAGGGGGTTTCTGCGTGCAGCGGAGACGTCACGCCGTTAATGCGTGCGTATTCGATCTGCTTGTCAAGGAGGAACGCCGCGCGTTGCGGGCCTTCCGCGCCGATGACGCCTTGCAGCGCCTCCAGCCATTCCTTGGTTTCCTGGGGATCAACGTCGCTGGCGCTCGTGGCACCCAGGACTTGTTCTGGTACGGCCGACATGGCGGTCTCCTTGGTAGCAGTAACGATAGTTGCGTCTCTTGTGAGGTGCCCACTGGCTACGCGCGTTTGCACACACGCAAGGGGCCACCCCGACTTTTGCGCTGATTCTATGGGCACCCGCAAACGCAGCACAAGCGGAATTTTCAAATTGCGATATGGTTTTTTATAATGTGGAATATTGCCGCAACGCAAAACAAATCACTTTTGACATTGCGGTGCAGCATTTTCCGAGCGAACAAGACAGCTCACCAATCGGTTTCCCCAAGCGACCCGCAAGTTGATTGCCGTTACACTTGGTTTTGCGCAGTTGCACAGATGCCCACACCTTTACCTCCGCAGAATTCCGGCGTTCGTCCGCCCATCATGCTTGCCCCCTCCCACGCTTCGCAGGACCCGGCCGCCAAGTCCGAGCCGTCAACGCCTGCTGCGCCTGCGCCCATTTCCGTGAACGCGTCCGAATTGCCGTCAGACGAAATCGTGCACCCGAACATGCCCCGCCGCCTGTGGCTGACGCGCCTGGGCCGGCTGTGGACGACCAACTGGTTCATGTTCATCCCGCTGGTGGCGATCGTCCTGTTTGCCGGCGCGATGATTTTCATCCTGTATCAGTTGCACGCCACCGAGGTGCAGCAGCAGCGCGACGCCCTCTACCGTGATGCCGCCTGGGCCGAGCAGAAGGTGCGCCTGTCCCTGCAAAGCAACCAGGATCAGGTGGCCGCGCTGGCGCGCGATATCGGTGCCGCGCAGCTCGACCCGAGCGCCTACCGCGATGCTGCCCGCCAGCTTCTGCGCGAGAACCCCGAACTGGTCTTCATCAACTGGCTGGATGCCACGCGCCGCCCGCGCTGGGCGTTCCCGTCCACCTCCGAATTCGCCGCGCGCGTGCGCGAAACGCGCGACCATCCGCTCGAACCCGAAATCCAATCCGCCTACGACGCCGCACGTGAAACGCAGCGCGCCGTCTATTCGCGCCCCATCCAGAACGAGCGCGGCGAGAGCTTCATGCTCATGGAAGTGCCGATCGTGCGGGACAACGAGTTCCTCGGCACGGTGGGCGCCATGTATTCGGTCACGGGGATCCTCACGCAACTGCTGCCGGGCGAGCTGACCGACCGCTACCGCTTCTCGCTGGTCGACAAGAACAACGTGATCCGCGCGAGCACGTCGTTGCGGCCGGTGCCCAAGGCGGCCGCATCGTACGAGGTGCTGCTGGACCCGCCAGGGCATTCGCTGTCGCTGCGGGCCGAGGCGTATCCGGCACCGTCCAACCTGCCCAACAACATGCTGATGTGGCTGGTGGCAGGCTTGTCGTGCTTCGTGATCTGGAGCCTGTGGAGCGTGTGGCGCCACACCAGCCGCCGCTCCGAAGCGCAGCGCGCACTGCTGGCGGAAACGTCGTTCCGCCGCGCCATGGAAAACTCCATGGTGATCGGCATGCGCTCGCTCGACCTCAACGGCCGCATCACCTACGTGAACCCCGCGTTCTGCCGCATGATCGGCTGGACCGAAGCCGAGCTGGTCGGCCGCATGCCGCCCTTCCCGTATTGGCCGCCCAATGAGATTGGCGAGATGCAGAAGCACATCGAGCTGACCCTGCGCGGCAAGGCACCCGCCAACGGCATGGAATTGCGCATGATGCGCCGCGACGGCACGAGCTTCTATGCGCGGATGTATGTCTCGCCGCTCATCGACGCACGCGGCCGGCACACGGGTTGGATGAGCTCCATCACCGACATCACCGAGCCCAAGCGCGCCCGCGAAGACCTGGCTGCCGCGCACGACCGCTTCACCACGGTGCTGGAGAGCCTGGACGCGGCCGTATCCGTGCTCTCGACCGACAAGGCCGAGCTGCTGTTCGCCAACCGCTACTACCGCCAGCTTTTCGGCTGGGAGGCGTTCGGCCACCTGCAGCTCTCCGGCAACGACGTCAACACGGAAGACGTTTCCAGCGATGCGCTCGACTTGGTGGACGCCTACGCCGGCCTGCCCGCCTCCGAACTGACACCACACGCGGCGGACGCGCGAGAAATCTACGTGCCATCGATGCAGAAGTGGTTTGAAGTTCGGCGCCGCTACATCCAGTGGGTCGACGGCCACCTCGCGCAGATGCAGATCGCCACCGACATCACCGTGCGCAAGGCCGCTGAAGAAATGACCCGCCAGCACGAAGAACGCATCCAGTTCACCAGCCGCCTGACGACGATGGGTGAGATGGCCTCGTCGCTGGCACACGAACTGAACCAGCCGCTGGCCGCCATTAACAACTACTGCATGGGTGCGGTCGGGCGCCTGAAGTCCGGGCGGAGCACGCCGGAAGAGCTGATCCCGGTGCTGGAAAAGACCTCCGCCCAGGCCGTGCGCGCCGGCACCATCATCCAGCGTATCCGCGGCTTTGTGAAACGCAGTCAGCCGCAGCGGCGCGAATCCGACCTGCGCGATATCGTGGCCGACGCGGTAGGCCTGGCCGAACTCGAAGCCACCCGCCGCGGCATCACCATCCTCACGCGCCTGCCGGGCGATCTGCCGCATCTGTATGTCGATCCGGTGCTGATCGAGCAGGTGCTCGTCAACTTGCTCAAGAACGCCGCCGAAGCCATGGCCGCTCACCCGCGCCTGCGCGCCGCCAGCGTCCTGCGCCTGCACGCCAACCTGATCAACGACCCGGAAAATTCCGTGCTGATCGAGGTGATCGACCAGGGCCCGGGCGTGGACGACAGCACCAAGGAGCGGCTGTTCGAGCCGTTCTTCAGCACCAAATCCGACGGTATGGGCATGGGGCTGAATATCTGCCGCTCCATCATAGAATCCCACCTCGGCAGGCTTTGGGTAGAAAACAATGCCGATGGCATCGGCTGTACGTTTAAAATCATCCTGCCGCTGAATCCGCTGTAATCGTTTTTAAAACATAGAACGTAGACCGAGGACTCCTCCATGAGCACAACGCCCGCCGCAGTTGCGCCGCGCAACGAAACCGTGTTCGTCGTCGATGACGATGAAGCCATGCGTGACTCGTTGACGTGGCTGCTCGAAGGCAACGGCTACACCGTCCGCACCTACCGCAGTGCCGAAGAATTCCTGGTCGACGACAAACGTGGCGAAGGCGTCGGCTGTCTGATCCTCGACGTACGCATGCAGGGCATGAGCGGCCCCGAGCTGCAAGACCGCCTGCTGGCCGAAAACAGCCGCATGCCGATCGTTTTCGTCACGGGCCACGGCGACGTGCCGATGGCCGTGTCGACCATGAAGAAAGGCGCGGTCGACTTCATTGAAAAGCCGTTCGATGAGTCCGAACTGCGCGAGCTGGTTGAACGCATGCTCAGCAAGGCCCGCAGCGAAGACTCGGTCGCCCGCGAGCAAAAGGCCGCCAAGGACCTGCTCGGCCGCCTGACCACACGCGAGCAGCAAGTGCTGGAGCGCATCGTCGCGGGCCGCCTGAACAAGCAGATTGCCGACGATCTGGGCATTTCCATCAAGACGGTGGAAGCGCACCGCGCCAACATCATGGAAAAGCTCAACGTGAACACGGTGGCAGACCTCCTGCGCCTGGCCCTGTCGCGCAACGCCTGATTTGCCGCAGGAACGGCCAAGTGCCCATCAGGGCGACCAGGGCGGCTGGAAGGAAGGCGGCGATTTATAATCGCGGTTTGCCCTCTCCCTCCTCCGCCCAGCCATGACCGCCCAACTCATTGACGGCAACGCGCTTGCCAAACAACTCCGCGCCGAGGCCGCACAACGTGCCGCTGCCCTGACAGCGCGTGGCCACCAGCCCGGCCTCGCCGTGATCCTCGTCGGCGAAGACCCGGCCAGCCAGGTCTACGTGCGCAACAAGATCAAGGCGTGCGAAGACAACGGCTTTCTGTCCAGCTTCGACCGCTACCCCGCTGACCTGTCCGAAGCCGACCTGCTCGGCCGCATCGACGCGCTGAACCGCGACCCGCGCATCCACGGCATCCTGGTCCAACTGCCGCTGCCCAAGCATATCGACAGCCACAAGGTGCTCGAAGCCATCGCGCCCGAGAAGGACGTTGACGGTTTCCACGTGGCCAATGCCGGCGCCCTGATGACCGGCGCCCCGCTGTTCCGCCCCTGCACGCCGTACGGCTGCATGAAGATGCTGGAATCGATCAACTACCCGGTGCGCGGCGCCAATGCGGTCGTGGTCGGCGCCTCGAACATCGTCGGCAAGCCGATGGCGATGCTGCTGCTGCAAGCCGGCGCCACCATCACGATCTGCAACAGCAAGACGCGCGACTTGGCCGCGCACACGCGTGAGGCCGACATCATCGTGGCCGCCGTGGGCCGCCGCAACATCATCACTGCCGACATGGTCAAGCCGGGCGCCGTCGTCATCGACGTGGGCATGAACCGCGACGATGCCGGCAAGCTGTGCGGCGACGTCGACTTTGCCGGCGTCAAGGAAGTCGCTGGCTATATCACGCCCGTGCCGGGCGGTGTCGGCCCGATGACGATCACCATGCTGCTGATCAACACCCTGGAAGCCGCCGAGCGCGCTGCTGAAGGAGCCGCGCTGGCGGCGTAAGCTTCACCTTGATCCAGTTGGAAACGGAAAAAGCGTCCCCACCTCTTGGATCGGACGCTTTTTTTGTCCCCCGAATTTCTCTACCGAGCCTGCCATGACCGACATTTCGCCCAAGGTTGCCACCCCGGCCAACAATCCGCTGCTCGATTTTTCTGGTCTGCCTCGCTTTGCGGACATCCGCCCCGAACACATCACGCCGGCCGTTGACGTGCTCCTTGAGCGTGCTGCATCGGCGGTCGCGCAGGTCAAAGACCCCGCCACGCCTGTGAGCTGGAACACCGTCGTCACCGCACTGGAAGACGCGACCGAGCCGCTGGGCCGCGCCTGGGGCATCGTCAGCCACCTGAGCGCCGTCGCCGATACGCCGGAGCTGCGTGAAGCCCATGCCGCCAATCTGCCGCGCGTGACAGAGTTCTGGTCGGGGCTGGGCCAGGATCTGGAACTGTTCGAGAAGTACAAGGCGATTGCCGACAGCGCGGAATACGCCACCCTGTCGCCTGCGCGCAAGAAGCTGCTTGAGAACGAGTTGCGCGGCTTCCGCCTGGGCGGCGCGGAATTGCCCGAAGACCAGAAACCGCGTTTTGCTGCCATTCAGGAACAGCAGGCGCAACTGACCAAGGCCTTCAGCGACCACGTCCTGGATGCGACCAACGCCTACGCGCTCGTCATCGACGACGAAGCCCGCCTCGCCGGCCTGCCCGACGACGCCAAGCAGGCGGCACAGGAAGCGGCACGCCGCGACAATCCCGACGCGACCGGCTGGAAGTTCTCGCTGCATTTCCCGTCGTACTTCCCGGTGCTGCAATACGCAGACGATCGCGCGCTGCGCCGCACGCTGTACGAAGCCAACGTCACGCGCGCGTCCGAACTGGGCGCTCAGTACGGCGGCGGCAAGGCCGAGTGGGACAACACCGCCAACATGGCCGAACAGCTCACGCTGCGCACCGAAGAAGCACACATGCTGGGCTATCGCAATTTTGGCGAAGTGTCGCTCGTGCCGAAGATGGCCGATTCGCCCGAAGACGTGCTGCGCTTCCTGGGTGAGCTGGCCGACCGCGCCCGCCCGTTTGCCGAGAAGGATTGGGAAGAACTCCAGGCATTCGCCAAGACCACGCTCGGCATCGACAAGCTCGAACCGTGGGATATGGCCTACGCGTCGGAAAAGCTGCGCGAGGCACGCTACGCATTCTCCGAGCAGGAGGTGAAGCAGTATTTCCCAGAACCTGCGGTGCTGGACGGCCTGTTCAATGTTGTGCAGACGTTGTTCTCGGTGAAAATTCAGCCGGAGGCGGCCGAGGTATGGCACCCGGACGTACGCTTCTTCCGCGTCGAATCTGCCCAGGGCGAGTTGCTCGCACAGTTCTACATCGACCTGTACGCGCGCGAAGGCAAGCGTGGCGGTGCGTGGATGGACGACGCACGCGGCCGCAAGCTGCTAGGCGAAGCGGGCGTGCAAACCCCGGTGGCTTACCTCACCTGCAACTTCTCCGGCCCGGTCGGCAACAAGCCAGCACTGTTTACCCACGACGAGGTCATCACCCTCTTCCACGAGTTTGGTCACGGCCTGCACCACATGCTCACGCAGGTGGATGAGCTGGGCGTGTCGGGCATCAACGGAGTGGAATGGGACGCGGTGGAGCTGCCGTCGCAGTTCATGGAGAACTTCTGCTGGGAATGGGAAGTACTCTCGCGCATGACGCGCCATGTGAATTCCGGCGAACCGCTGCCGCGCAAGCTGTACGACAGCATGCTCGCCGCGAAGAACTTCCAGAACGGCATGGCGACGCTGCGCCAGATCGTGTTCTCGACGTTCGACATGCACCTGCATACGGACTTCGACCCAAAGGGCACGACGTCGGTGCTGGAGCTGTCGCGCCAGATCAATAATCGCTTCCACGTGGTGCCGCAGGCCGAGCTGTCGCGCTGGCCGAATACGTTCAGCCACATCTTTGCGGGCGGCTATGCGGCCGGCTACTACAGCTACAAGTGGGCCGAGGTGCTGTCGGCAGATGCCTATGCGGCATTTGAAGAGGCCAGCAAGCTGGGCGGCTCAGTGCTCGATGCGGAAACCGGCGCACGCTATCGCCGCGAAGTGCTGGCCGTTGGTGGCAGCCGACCGGCCATCGACTCGTTCACGGCTTTCCGCGGCCGCGCACCCAGCATCGATGCACTGTTGCGCCATGGCGGCATGATGGCGGAAGCCGCGTAACGGTCTGCTGCGCCAGCCATGGAAACGCCGCTTCGTGCTAACGCCGAAGCGGCGTTGTCATTCGAGCCCGCAACGCTTGATGGCACAATATCGCACCCCTGGGCGGCGCCAAATTGCGCGCCGCCGTCATCTGCAAGGACCGAGCCCTCATGCGAGTCGCCACCTGGAACGTTAACTCTTTGAAGGTCCGCCTACCGCACGTGCTGCAATGGCTGGCTGAGCGCGAAGCCGACGCCACGCCCATCGACCTGCTCTGCCTGCAGGAACTCAAGCTGCCCGATGACCGCTATCCGCTGGCCGAGCTGGACGCCGCCGGCTATGCGTCTTTGTTCACGGGTCAGAAGACATACAACGGTGTTGCCATCCTCGCGCGCAAGGCGTCGGTGCCTGAAGGCCGCGATGTGGTGAAGAACATCCCTGGTTTTGCCGACGAGCAGCAGCGCATCGTGGCCGCCACGTATGACGTGGACGGCGGCCCGGTGCGCGTGATTTCTGCCTACATTCCGAACGGACAGGCGCTCGATTCCGACAAATTCGTCTACAAGCTGCGCTGGCTGGAAGCACTGCAGGCGTGGCTGACGAGCGAAATAGCGGCAAACCCGCGACTGATGCTGCTGGGCGATTTCAACATCGCCCCCGAAGACCGCGATGTGCACGACCCGAAAAAATGGGAAGGCCAGAATCTGGTGTCGCCGGAAGAGCGCGCGGCGTTTCGTGCAATGCAAGGCGCCGGGCTGGTCGATGCCTTCCGCATGTTCGAGCAGGAAGACAAACTGTTTTCGTGGTGGGATTACCGCATGTTTGGTTTCAAGCGCAACGCCGGCCTGCGGATCGACCACATCATGCTGTCGCCTGAACTCGCCAAGCTGTGCGAGTCGTGCCATATCGACCGCGTGCCGCGCACGTGGGAGCAGCCATCAGACCACACGCCCGTGGTCGCCGCTTTGCGCCGCGCATAAGGAGCGCCCCGCATGGCTTCCGCCTTCAAGCACCGCAATCTCCCGCATCTCCTGCTGCGCGCCCGCGAGACTTTCATGGCGCGCTTTCGGCCGATCCTGCGCGAGCATGGCATTACCGAGCAGCAATGGCGCGTGCTGCGTACGCTCAACGATACCGGCGACATGGAGCCTAACCAGCTCGCCGATGCATGCCTGATCCTGAGCCCGAGCCTGACGCGCATGCTGGCGGCGATGGAACAATCCGAGATGATCGTACGCACGAAGTCGTCGGTGGACCAGCGCCGGCAGGTGATTTCGCTCACGCCCAAGAGCCGTCAGTTCCTGGCTGATGTGGAGCCACAAGTGGATGCGGAATACGCACGCATCGAAGCGCAGCTGGGCCGCGCACGCCTCGACGCGCTCTACGCGGCTATCGACGAGTCGATCCACGTCATGGAAACACACACGCCGATGGGGCGTTTCACGGGCGACGAATAACCCCCGTCAATACACGCTGCCGGCCGGCTGCGGCTTGGCGGCGTCCTCCCCCTTGAATGCCTGCGCCAACTGTTCGGCGCTGCGCGCCAGCAGCGTGACATCCGTCCCTACCGCAACGAAGGTCGCACCGAGCGACAGGTAGTGCTTCGCCTGCGCCTGATCCGCTGACAGAATGCCCGCCGCTTTGTCGGACGCGACGATGCGTTGAATCGCTCCGTCGATCGTCTTGCGGACTTCCGGATGCCCCGGTGCCCCCAGGTGTCCCATGGACGCCGCCAGATCACCAGGACCAATGAAGACGCCGTCGACGCCTTGCACGGCAAGAATCGCATCGAGATGCTCCAGGCTCTCTGCGGTTTCGACCTGAATCAGCGTGCACATCTGCGCATCGGCCTGGTGAAGGTAATCGTCTACGCGGTTCCAGCGTGATGCGCGAGCCAGCGCACTGCCAACGCCGCGAATACCGTTCGGTGGATAACGCATCGCTTCGACGGCGGCACGCGCCTCGTCGGCGGTCTGGACCATTGGCACGAGCAGGGTCTGCGCGCCGATATCCAGCAGGCGCTTGATCTCGACCGAGTCGTTCCAGGCCGGCCGCACGATGGGATGCGAGGCATACGGCGCAACCGCCTGCAATTGCGCGAGCGTCGATTGCAGTTGATTCGGCGCATGCTCGTTGTCAATCAGCAGCCAGTCAAAACCGGCACCCGCGACGATCTCCGCTGGGTACGGATGCGTCATTGCGAGCCACAGGCCGATCTGCGGCCGGCGCTCGGCCAGCGCGCGCTTGAAGCTGTTCACCGGGAGTTGCATGGCGAGGACATCCTTTGAGCGTTAGACGGTTAGACGAAATGGCAGGCGATGCTGCCAAGCGGACCGTAGTCGCAATGGAATGTATCACCGGGCCGCGCGGGCACTGGCCGCGTGAACGAGCCACCCAGGATGACCTGCCCTGGCTCCAGCGCGACGCCGTGCGGCGCCAGCTTGTTGGCCAGCCAGACGACACCGTTGGCCGGATGGTTCAGCACACCGGCCGCCACGCCCGTCTCTTCGATGACGGCGTTGCGTGAAAAGATGGCGCTGACCCAGCGCAGGTCCACATCGCGCATGCGGATGGGCCGGCCACCCATCACGACGCCAGCATTGGCCGCGTTGTCGGCGATCGTGTCGAACACCTTGCGCGGGCGCCCGCTGTCTGGATCGATCGATTGCGAGCGTGCGTCGATGATCTCCAGCGCGGGTATCACGTGGTCCACCGCGTCGTACACATCGAACAGCGTCACCTCCGGCCCCTCCAGCCGCTTGCCGAGCACGAAGGCGAGCTCCACTTCCACACGCGGCACGATGAAGCGGCTGGCGGGAATATCACTGCCCTCGGCAAAGAACATGTCGTCAAGCAGCGCGCCGTAGTCCGGCTCGTCGATCTGTGAAGACTGCTGCATCGCGCGTGACGTCAATCCGATCTTGTGGCCCTTCAGCCGCCGCCCCGCGGCCTGCTTCATCGCGACCCATTCGCGCTGGATAGCGTAGGCGTCTTCAATGGTGATGTCGGGGTGTTCAAGCGAAACCTGGCGAATCTGCTTGCGGTCGATTTCGGCCTGGTGCAAGCGGCGCGCGATCGTCTGGATGGTCGTGGTGTCGAGCATGGGTCAAGCCTTGCGAAAACGCGCGTGGATGTTGTTGTGCTTATAGCTGCCGCCCTCGTCGAACTCGGTCAATTCCATCGACAGCGCCAGATAGCGGCGCGCAAAGGCTTGCGCAAAATGAGCCTTGATCACCTCGAACATCGCATCGCACGCGGCCTTCTTGACCTCGGGCGTGCGGCCCGCTGCGATCTTGAGCGTGACGTGGACGAAGGCATCGTCCTCCTTGCCGTCCGCCACGCGGTAATCGGTCAGCTTGATGGCGCGCGAGCGGATACCGCCAGTGGGAAATACGCCGTTCTGCGCAATCAGCGTTTCGTTCACTGCTAGCAGCAATTGCGGGATGCGGGCGTCGTCGCCCAGGTTGTCGGTGTATTCAACAATCACATGCGGCATGGCGACCTCCTCACACTCCAGTTTGACCACGCGCGGGCAGTGGGAAGATCGCGTTGATCTGCCCCGTGCCAGAACTGGCGAAATACTCGGTGACGACCTCGACACCCTTGTCATAGGCATCCCAGCCAAGGAGACCGAGCAGCATGGCCGTGTCGTGCATGCCGCCCTCGCCCTCGCACAGCGAGGCGTATTCGGGCAGCATCGCGCAGAAGGTCTTCCAGTCGCCCTGCTTCCATAGCTCGACCACGCGCAGGTCGACCTGTTTGAAGAATTCGCGGCTGATCTGATGGATGGATTCTTCGGGGCTCCCGTTGTCGTTGAAGCGGTGCGAGAGCGATCCGCTGGCGAGAAACGCGACGGTGCTGTCGCTGGCCTCGATGGCTTCGAGCAGCGCGGCGCCGAAGCGGCGGCTTTCCTCCAGTTTGTGCCACGCGCACCAACCGGCAATCGACACGACCTTGAAGTGCTGGTCGCTGTTCATGTATCGCATTGGCACCAGCGTGCCGTATTCCGGCTCGAGGCTGTCGATTTCGTGCGCACGCGTGAACACACCGCGCGCCGTTGCCGTCTCCGCAATCAATCGACCGAGCGCCGGGTTGCCCCGATACGCATACCGCATGTCCTTGATGAAATGCGGCAGCTCGTTGCTCGTGTAGACGCCTTCGAAGCGCGCATTGCAGTTGACGTGGTAGCCGGCGTTGACCAGCCAGTGCACGTCGGACACGACGATGGTGTCCACGCCCAGGTCACGGCAGCGCTGCCCGATGAGGCGGTGCCCCTCAATGGCCGCCTCGCGGCAGCCATTGTGCTTGCCCGGCAGTTCCGACAGGTACATCGACGGCACGTGGGTGATCTTCGCGGCCAAGGCCAGCTTGCCCATGGTGTCTCCTTCCGCCTTTGTTGTGGTGTCTCTGGCGGCGCGTCAAACGCCCCAGCGCGGGATGTGGTGGCTGCCCATTGAGACACAGACGTTCTTGATCTCGGCAAACACCTCCAGACTGTACTCGCCGCCCTCACGTCCCGTGCCGGATGCTTTGACACCGCCGAAAGGCTGGCGCAAGTCGCGCACATTCTGGCTATTGACGAACACCATGCCGGCCTCGATACCGCGCGCCACACGGTGCACCTTGCCCACATCCTGCGTCCAGATGTACGAAGCCAGGCCATATTCCACGTCATTGGCGAGTTTCAGGCCATCGGCTTCATCCTTGAACGGGATCAGGCAGGCCACCGGGCCAAAGATTTCTTCCTGCGCGACTCGCATGCGGTTGTCGACGTTAGCCAGCACCGTGGGCGCGACGAAGTTGCCGTTCTTCAGGTGATCGGGCAGGTCTGCGGGCTTTTCCGCGCCGCCGGCGAGAATCTTCGCGCCCTCCTGCGCGCCCAGGCGGATGTAGCCCGTGACCTTCTCCCAATGGGCGCGCGTGATCATCGAGCCGACATGGGTCTTCTCGTCCGCTGGATCGCCCACCACAAGCCGTTTGGCACGCTCGGCAAACTTGCGCACGAAATCGTCGTAGACGCTCTCTTGCACGAAGATGCGCGAACCGGCCGTACAGCGCTCGCCGTTGATCGAGAAGATGGTGAACAGCGACGCATCCAGCGCACGATCCAGGTCCGCATCGTCGAAGACCAGCACGGGCGATTTGCCGCCCAGCTCCATCGAGAATTTTTTCAGGCCGGCACGCTCCATGATGCGCTTGCCGGTGATCGTGCCACCAGTGAACGACACCACCCGCACATCCGGATGGCGCACCAGCGCGTCGCCAGCCGTGGCGCCATAGCCCTGCACCACGTTCAGCACGCCCGGCGGAATACCGGCTTCCAGCGCCAGGCGGCCGAGCTGATCCGCGGTCAGCGGCGACAGTTCAGACATCTTCAGCACGGCCGTATTGCCCAGCGCCAGGCACGGCGCAACCTTCCAGGTGGCCGTCATGAACGGCACGTTCCAAGGCGAGATCAACGCGCACACGCCCACCGGCTGATACAGCGTGTAGTTCAGCATCTGATCGTCCACCGGATACGTGCGGCCGTTGACCTGCGTGCACACCTCGGCGAAGAAATGGAAGTTCTCGGAAGCACGCGGAATGAGCTGCTTGCTCGTCTGCGCGATCGGCAGGCCGGTGTCCATCGTTTCCAGCGCGGCAAGGTGCGGGACATTCTGCTCGATCAACTCGCCCAGGCGGCGCATCAGCTTGGCGCGCTGCTTGGCCGGCGTGTTGGCCCAGGCCGGGAAGGCTGCCTTGGCTGCGGCCACCGCCGCGTTGATCTCCGCCTCACCGCCCGACGCCACCTCGGCGATGGCTTCGCCCGTCGCCGGGTTGGTCGTGATGAAACGCTCGACGCTGTCGACCTGGCGGCCGTCGATCCAATGCTTGACAGGGTCCATGTTGACGAGGCTCATGCGGGCTCCTTGTTCGGTTGTCCGGCGGCGATGGTGCTTACCAGCCTGCCGATGCCTTCAATTTCTGTGATGACTTCGTCGCCAGGTTGCGTGTCGGCCAAACCCTCGGGCGTGCCGGTCAGGATCATGTCGCCGGGGCTGAGCGTCATGAAGCTGGAGAACCACGCTATCAACGCGGGAACGTCGAAGATCATGTCGCGCGTATTGCCCTCCTGCGTGACACGGCCATTGACGATGGTGCGCAGCGCGAGTTTCATCGGGTCGGGCACGTCATCTCGGTCAACAAGCCACGGCCCGATGGGCGTGCAGGTGTCGCGGCTTTTCACGCGCAGGTTCGGACGGTAGTAGTTCTCGAGGTAGTCGCGGATGGCGTAATCGTTGGCCACCGTATATCCGGCCACATAGTCATAGGCGTGCTCGCGCGGCACATTACGCGCGGTCTTACCCATGACTACAACCAGCTCGCATTCGTAGTGCATGAACGCGACGCCAGCCGGGCGCACGGTGTGGGCGCGATGGCCAATCAGCGTATTGGGTCCTTTCAGGAACGCGAGCGGCTCCTCGGGCGCTTTGAAGGCCAGCTCCTTGGCGTGGTCAGCGTAGTTCAGGCCCAGCGCGAAGACCGTGCGCGGCTCGACCGGCGGTAACCAGACGACCTCGGTTTCGCGCAAGACGCGGCCATCGGCCAGTCTCAGGCGGGTGTCGTCGCCGGGCATGGCGGTGGCATGATGGATCGCGCCGTCATAGGCAATACGCGCGTGTTTCATCGCGAAACCTCCGATTGGCGGATCAACGCCGTCGTCAGCGTGCCAATGTGGGCGATGTCGATATCGATGCGATCACCGGCACGCGCCAGTGGCGGATTCTCCGGCATGCCAACGAGCAGCACATCGCCCGCTTCGAGCGTCATGAATGCCGTCACGTCGGCGAGCAGTTGTGCGACGGGCCGCACTAGCGTCGACGTGTTTGCGCGCTGCTTGATCTCACCGTTGATGCGCACGGTGATATCGAGTGCATCGGCGTCGGGCACATCGTCGCGGTCGACCATCCACGGTCCCATCGGGCAAAAACCATCGCGACACTTGTGGCGAATCGCCGGGCGGTAGTAGCTCGCATGCGGTACGGTCAGGTCGTTGACGATCGTGTAGCCGGCGATGAAATCCGCGGCGTGCCGCGCGGGAACGCCCATGGCAGTACGACCGATCACGACGCCCAGGCAAGCACCGGCCCAAACGCCATCGACGTCTGCCGGCAGCACAACATCGTGGTCATGACCAATGCGCGTGTTGGCCGGCTTGAGATACAGGATTGGCGCCTTGGGCGGGGCTTGGTAAGGCGGCGCAGATAGCGCGTCGCCCAGCGCATCCAGTTCGCCGCGGTAGTTCAGCAACGCGCCGACGACGGTACCTTCGACCGGCGGCAGCCAACGCAAGGAACCAGCAGGCTCTGCGGCTGATGCGAACATCGCCTCCACGACTTGACCTTCCGGCGATACGAGTCTGCCTCGCAGCATGGTATCCCCTGCCTCCCCATTTAATTAACATGTTAATCATCTGATCGGATTGCCGTCATGTCAAGTCGGGAAGCTGCGGCGCAATGAAAAAGCCGGCCACATGGACCGGCTTTTCAGGTGGCGGACGATGTGTCCGCCATGCGGAAGGCATCGGGCACGCCGATGTCTACGCGGGCAATCGATCAAACTCAGATCACGGCAATATGCGCGCGCTTGACCACGATCGGCTGCGGCAAATCATCCAATCCATGAGATCGCTGCACGCAGTCTGCAATGAGCACGCGGGCGGCATCCTGAATCCGCTCTTGGCCAGCCTCGAAGGCTGCCTGAAGCGACAACACCTGATCGCCTTCCAGGCCTTCCCAAAGCGCCTCGCGCGTTGCCACGCAAGTCACCTTTTCACCGTCGACCAGTGCGTCGAACAGCAGGCCTTCGTTGTTGATGTCGTACGCTTCTTTCTTTTCGAACTTGATTTCCATCGTCAAAGCCCTCCGATTGCAATGGACAACAACGCACACGCTGTTGCGTGGAAACTTTGCGGGGGGGCCGGCAAGGTTTCGTCAGACATTGTGTCTGGCTGCACAAATCATTTTAACCACAGCTTGCGATGCGCGTGCGAGCGTCATATGCATCATCGCAGCCCTCGGACGGTGGCTTGAAGCCGCCATCCCAGGCGGCATCAGGCTTGGCGGGCCCTTCGTCGCAGCTATGCTTTTTTGTCAGGGCTGCGCGCTTGCCCGATTGAGCAAAGCGAAAGCCACATGCAAGGCGCGTGCCGGACACGCAGCCAACGTGTGCCTGCCAATGCAACCACACGGCTTGCGACACATTGATGTCAGCGTCGAATGCGTTGGAACCATCGCCCCAAAAGCGCGGTGATTGAACGCAATACATCGGCGTTGTAATAGTTGCGCGCCGACTGAGAAAGAACCACCCAGCCGGCGACCTGGACGACAGTGTTTGGCCGCATCGCAGCCATGTCGTCAGGGAATGGACGCGCCGTTCTTGATCAGTGCACAGTTTCGGAAACCGACGCAGCGCCATGTTCCGGCGTGTGCAGCAGCGAACGACGACGCGCATAACCGAAGTACACCAGCAAGCCGATTGCTACCCACACCACAAAGGCGATCCAGGTGATGGCCTGCAGATGGCTCATGAGGAACAGGCACAGGCCGATCGCCAAGAGCGGTACCACCGGCACGCCGGGGCAACGGAAGCCGCGATGCAGGTCCGGACGCGTACGACGCAGCACCAGCACGGCAACGGCAATCAGCGAGAACGCCGCCAGCGTGCCGATGTTGATCAGCTCTGCCAGCACATTCAGCGGCACGAATGCAGCGATCACCGCGAAGACGATGCCGACCACCCAAGTGTTCAGAAACGGCGTGGCATAGCGCGGATGAATGTGCGACAAGCGCTTGGGCAGCAGCCCGTCGCGCGACATGGCGAAGATGATGCGGGTCTGGCCATACGCCATCACCAGAATCACGGTCGTCATGCCGATGATGGCACCTAGATCGACAAAGCCCGCCACCCAGCCTTCACCGGCCATCTGCAACGCCAGCGACACGGGGTGATCCACGCCCGCAAACTTCGCGAACGGCACGATGCCCGTCATGATGGCGGCCACCAGCACGTAGAGAATCGTGCAGACCGCCAGCGAACCGATGATGCCGATCGGCAAGTCACGCTTGGGATTGCGCACTTCTTCGGCCGCGGACGTCACCGCATCGAAACCGATGAAGGCGAAGAACACGATGGCTGCCGCGCCGAACACGCCTTCCATGCCGAACGGCATGAACGGCTGCCAGTTGGCCGGCTGCACATGGCGCACACCCACGAAGATAAACAGCAGCACCACCGTCACCTTGATCGCGACCATGATGTTGTTGGCGCGCGCCGATTCGCGAATGCCAAACGACAGCAGCGTCGTGATCAGCAGCATGATCACCAGCGCCGGCAGGTTGAACAGCGTCTGCACGCCGGGAATCGCGCCCGGCGCAGCGGTAAGCGCCACAGGCAGATGAAGGCCGAAGCCAGACAGCAGCGATTGGAAATAGCCGGACCAACCCACCGAAACAGCAGATGTGGCCAAGCCATATTCGAGCATCAGATCCCAGCCGATGATCCAGGCGACCAACTCGCCCATCGTGGCGTAGGCATACGTATAGATCGAGCCCGACACGGGAATGGTCGAGGCGAATTCGGCGTAGCACAGCGCGGCAAATCCGCAGGCGAGCGCTGCGACGATGAAGGACAACGTTAGCGCCGGTCCTGCGGTCAGCGCGCCAGTGCCCGTCAGCACGAAGATGCCAGTGCCGATGATGGCGCCCACGCCCAGCAACGTCAGGTCCAGGGGCCCGAGGACTTTTTTCAGGCCGGTATTGCTGTGGCCCGTGCGGATCATGTGATCCACGTTTTTGGTACGAAACAAACTCATTGACTGCGTCTCCTGTCTGCGTGCGGCCGAATGTGACGGCATGCACTGTCGCGCACGTGTGGTGCGCGGCGGCGGATTATGCAAAAAAGCGGGCATTTTACCCGCAGGCGACATTCCGCCCTTCTATCGCTGTAGTGCAGACAGGAAAATAGGTCAATTCGTACCCGATTGCCGGGTCGAGCGGCTCAATCTCACTCAGTGGCGGCCGAGTCTTCGGCAAACAGCGGTTGCTGGCGCGCATGCGCATCCGACTCATACAGCCGCACGCCCACGCCAAGCAATCGCACAGGAATGCCGCGGCGCTCAAACCCCTGCGCCAGCAGCTTTGAGAACACCGGCAAGGACACTTGCGGCGCGATGCACTCCACCGTCGTGCCACGAAAATCGGCAAAACGCAGCTTGATGTAGGTTTTGTGAATCATGTTGCCCGCGCGGGCGCGCTCGACCCGGGCAGCAAGCTGCTCGACAAGGATGGCCAATTCACGCTGGCAGTCATCGAGCGTACGCAGATCGGTGGCGTAGGTTTCTTCCACACTGACCGATTTGCGGACCTGCGAGGGTTGCACCTGTCTATGGTCGATGCCGCGGCAAAGATCGTGGAGCCGGAAACCGAACACACCGAAATGCTGCTGCAACCGGTCGGTGCCCCAGATGCGCAAGTCACCGCAGGTTTCCGCACCCAGGCGACGCAGCTTGGCAGCGGTCACCTTGCCCACGCCGAACAGGCGGTCGACGGGCAGCTCCGCCACAAACGCGTCAATCTGCTCCGGCCGTACGACGAACAAGCCGTCGGGCTTATTCCAGTCACTGGCGATCTTGGCGATGAACTTGTTGGGCGCAACGCCGGCCGACACGGTAATGCCGATCTCTTCGCGCACTCGGCGGCGGATGTCTTCAGCGATGCGCGTGCCACTGCCCGCAAGCATCGGACTCTCGGTCACGTCCAGGTACGCTTCGTCCAGCGAGAGCGGCTCCACCAAGGGCGTGTAGCTGTGATAGATGGCAAAGATCTGGCGCGCGACCTGGCGGTACTTTTCCATGGACGGCGGCACGATCAGCAAGTCCGGACAGCGTTTGACGGCCTGCGCCATGGGCATCGCCGAATGGATGCCAAACTTGCGCGCCTCGTAATTGCAGGTTGCGACCACGCCGCGCCGCTCCGGCCGCCCACCCACGGCCAGCGGCTTGCCAACCAGGCGCGGATCGTCGCGCATTTCGATGGCAGCGTAAAAACAATCGCAGTCGCAGTGGATGATCTTTCGCACGGCACAAGGCCAGAACCGGCCGCAGGAAGCCGCGTCGGTGTCGGGCTTGCTCGTTCAGGAGGAACGCAAGCGTATCAGCTTCCGCCGACCGCGCACGCAACGCCGCGCAACAATGCATTTCGCCGATATTGCAACGCAACATCGGCGAATGAGGGACCGGGAAAAAGCGGCTTAGCGGCCGATATCGTGCGAGACAGCGCCGAGTTCGTCGTTCAGCGCGTGCTGCTCGTCGCCAGACAAGCCGCCGCGATGCTGGCTGGCCATGTCGTTGGCTTCCTGGCGGATGCGGCGCAGGCGGTCGCGCAGGCCGTCAGCGCGGTACGGATCGATGTAGCCCTGCGATTGGCGAACGTCGATACGGTGGAATTCTTCCGCAAGACGGCCCTGTACCTGATCAAAGCGCGCACGCGGGTCCACCGGTGCCGCGACGGGGACGGGCTCACGCACCACCACCGTGCGCGTTGGCTGCGGAGGCGCCACGACACAACCGGCCATGGAGGCCGCCAGTACAGCGCACAGGGTCAGACGCGGAAGAATCGACATGATTGGGCTCGTATTGTCGTTGTAGAAACGCGCAGTCGCGCGAGAACTGGCGCTATCTTACGAACCGCTTCACGCAAAGCTGTGACGATTGGTAACAGCAGATTACTTCCGCGACAGCTCCGGCGGCTCGACCGGCGGCGGCGGTTCATCGGGCGATGGCAGATCTGGAGGAATTCCCGGCGGCGAAGGCTCGTCGGGCGGCGGTACGGTATGTGCGGGCAGCACGCAATTCACGGACATGGTTTCCCTCCGGGCAAAACGCATTGACAATCTAGTATGCGATTTGCATGCCAACAAGTCACTCCGCCCAACCCATGCACGACCTGCCCACCGCTCGCTTTCAGGATCGCACGCTCATCCGCATCGGTGACACGCGCGCCGATGGCTCCATGTTGCTGCTCGCGCCGGAAGCGGGCGGGCGGCTGGTGCGCTGGCGCCATCGCGGTGAAGACATCCTCTTCTGGCCCGAACCGGCCGATTGGTCCAATCCGGCCAAAGTGCGCGGCGGCAATCCGCTGCTGTTCCCCTTCATCGGCCGGCATTTTGTAGATGGCGAAGTCGGCCGCTGGCGCGACGCGCGCGGCCAACTTCACGAGCTACCGCAACACGGCTTTGCTCGCGACCTGCCGTTCGAGGTGGAAGACGCAAGCGACGCGCACATCGTCATGCTGCTGCGCGACAGCCCTCAAACGCGCCAAGGCTATCCGTTCGCCTTCGAATTTCGCGTGAGCTACCGGCTGATTGACGACGGGTTGGAGGCAACCTTCTCCGTGAAGCATCTGGACGAAGGCGACGCACATGCGCCGATGCCCTTCTATGCGGGCCATCATTTCTACTTGGCGCTACCGCATGCATTGCGTGGCGCAACCGAGCTGTCCATGCCGCCGGCGCGGCTGTCGCGCCAGCTGCCCGACGGCAGTCTCGACAGACCCCAGCCGGGGCGCAGAACCTACCAGCTCAACGACCCGGCCCTGCAAGATCGCTATCACCTGCTCGATGACGCCGGCGCGGCCACACTGATCATTCCGCCGCACCCAGAAGCGCCGCTCGGACGGCGCATTCGCTTCGAGGTAGAAGGCGCACCGGTACCCTGGCACGCCATCACCACCTGGACAGAAAACGCCACGTCGGACTTCTACTGCGTCGAACCATGGATGGGCCTGCCGAATGCGATCCACCACGGGGAGGGCCTGCACCTGCTCGCCCCCGGCGGCACCCGGCGGGCAACCTGCCGCCTGCGGATCGCACGGTAGCCAAGGCGGTCAGGCCTTCTCGTAGGCCTGAACCGCGTCCATCACGCGCGCCGAGTACACCAACGCGGCCCCGGCATTGAGCGAAATCGCCACGCTCAGCGCGTCGGCAATCTCCTCATGCGTTGCGCCATGCTTGAGCGCCTCGGCTGTGTGCACGGTGATACAGCCATCGCAGCGCGCGGTCACTGCCACGGCCAGCGCGATCAGTTCGCGTGTCTTCGCGTCCAGGCTGCCCGTTGTCGCAGCCGACAGCGTCTTGTAGCCCTTGACCGTATCCGGCGTGATCTGACCGATCTCGCCAATGCGACCCAGCAATTCCTTCCGATACTCGACCCAGTTCAGCATGTTGTGCTCCGGTGGTGTGGCGCTGGCCCGATGCCGCGCCGTCGGAAAGAGTATTGCCTTGATGCGCGATCCGTTAAATACTTGATAAACGCAATTTCTGTCGAAATCGTCTCAATGGACGCGCTCAGCCAATTCATTCAACTCACCCGGCCGCAGGCCAGCCTCGATTTGCGCTGCCTGTTCCAAGGGCCGTTCTCGATCCCACACGATCCGGAGCCGAATGGCCAAGTGCTGTTCCATCTGGTGCTGTCGGGCAGTTGCCTGGTCGACACTGGCGGCCGCACGCTCACGCTGCGCGAAGGCGATTTCATCCTGTTCCCGCGCGGCGAGGCACACACCATTCACGACCTCAGCGCTGTCGACCCATCCACCCGGAAACCCCGCACCTCGCATGACGGCATGCTGCCGCTGCGCCAAACCGGCCGGGGTTCCGCCGACGTCGATCTGCTATGCGGCCGCTTCGTTCACGAGCACGGTTCAACCACGCTGCTGGTGCGTACGTTGCCCGATCCGCTACACGTGTCATTGAGCGATAGCGCGTCGTATCCGGCACTGCAGGCACTCATTGCGCTGATGCGCGACGAAGCCGAAACCCGCGCGCCCGGCGCGCTGGCGATCGTTACCTCGTTGAGCCAAGCGTTGCTGACAATGGCACTGCGCGTGTACGGCCAGCAGGAAAACGCGAGCCCCGGCACGCTGACGTTGCTGTCAGACGCGCGCCTCGGCCCCTCCGTACAAGCCATGCTCAGCGCGCCAGAGCGTGCGTGGACCATCGACACCCTCGCCGATCTGGCGGCGATGTCACGCGCCACCTACGCGCGACACTTCAAGGCACGCGCCGACATGACGGTGTGGGACTTCCTCACGCGGGTGCGCATGACGCTCGCGTGCGACGCGTTGATCCACACGCGGCTCAGTGCAGGAGAAATCGGCGCACGTGTCGGCTATCAATCCGAGGCGGCGTTCGGCAAGGCGTTCAAGCAGCAACTGGGGATGACGCCGGCGCGGTATCGGCGGGCGACGGGTTGATCATCCTCCAACGTCGCCGCCATCGCTAACGCTCGGGCTTGCGGCGAGTGCTCGTTTTTGCAGTGCTTTGCGACCGGTTGGGCTCGCGTGCCGGGCGCGTTCCTGTGGCCACCCATTCGCCGTAAAAATCGATCTTGCCGTCGATCAGCGCGACCGAGCGCGTCCACTCGGCGATCATCTGCGTCACCTGCGCGCGATGTGCAACGAGCAACGCATGCCGAGCCTTCAATGTACTGCGGCCCTCGCACACCAGCGCTGTGTATTCGCGCATCTGTGCGACCGACATTCCCGTATTGCGCAGGCGCTCCATCAACTCGAGCCAGTTGACGTGCTGTTCGGTATAAACACGTCGGCCCGCCGCATCACGCGCAACGCCAGGAATCAATCCCTGCGCCTCGTACCAGCGAATCGTATGAATGCTGCGGCCCGTGCGTTCAGCCAAGGCACCGATCAGCAACCGAGCCGGATCGCGATCAGCCATGAGACTCGGTGGAGACGCCAGCCGGATCGCCCAGCGCCCGGTTGACGAGATCGGTGTCGAAGTACTCGATCAGTTCGCGCATCTTGCCCTCCTGCATATGGATGACGAAACAGTACTGATTGTTATAGGCAACGCCATCGCGCGTCGCGTTGCGACCTTGCGCTTCCACGACCACGATATCGCCGTCGGCAGTAAAGCGGTTGGCAACGGTCGTGATGCGACCGAGCTTCGCTCGCAGCGGGGCGAACAGCTCGTCCAGCACCGTCTGCTTACCTGCATAGCGACGAGACCACCGCGTCGTACCAGTGCAAACCCAGCAGAAATCATCCGCCATGAGATCAACGAATGGCTTGGCGTTGCTCACAGCCAGTTCGGCAAAAGCGGCCTGCAAGATCTGCTTGTTCTCGAGCGCGTTCATGGAAGTCTCCTAGTGTGAACGGCCTGATTACAGGTGCTAGAGCGCACTCTAGTGCAAGGATTTTCTTTGCCGCAGATCGGCACCACACGACCACAAGGCGCTTGATCGAACTGCGAGCGAACTACTAGTCATCGGCGCTACGCCTCTGTTATACTTTCAGGCTTCGGGGCGTAGCGCAGCCTGGTAGCGTACCTGCATGGGGTGCAGGTGGTCGGAGGTTCAAATCCTCTCGCCCCGACCAAAACAAAAGCCCGCGTAACGGATCACGTTACGCGGGCTTTTTCGTTTCTATCTGCGCGCTTCCTGTCTGCAATATCGGCCTATCGCTTGTCGGTACGCAGCACTTCCAACACGGCCGACAGTTCACGCCGCAAGCTCTGAACATCAACCGAACCACTCGCAGCGGTGGAGATCGGCGCCGCAACCTCCATCTCCGGCTCGTCGGCCTCGGCCGGCGACGCGGCGGCCACGCCATGCCGCAACTCATCCAGCCGGTTCCGCGCGCCATTGATCGTGAAACCCTGCTCGTACAGCAACTCGCGAATACGCCGGATCAGCAGCACTTCATGATGCTGGTAGTAGCGCCGATTGCCGCGTCGCTTGACGGGCTTGAGCTGCGTGAACTCCTGCTCCCAATAGCGCAGCACGTGCGGCTTGACAGCGCACAGGTCGCTCACCTCACCAATGGTGAAGTAGCGTTTGGCAGGAATCGGCGGCAGGTTGACCCGCTCCGTGTGTTTATCGGCGGCCATACAGGGCTGAACTACAGGGCTGGCGAAAGAAACAGATTGAACAGACGGCTGAACGAGATCACGCAGCAGAATTACGCGATGTCGACAGGCAGCGGCTCGACGCGCTCTTCAACGAGCGCCTTGAGCTTCTGACTGGCGTGGAACGTAACGACGCGACGCGCGGTGATGGGGATGATCTCCCCGGTCTTTGGATTTCGGCCCGGACGCTGCGGCTTGTCGCGCAACTGGAAGTTACCGAAGCCGGATAGCTTGACACTGTCGCCCTGTTCGAGCGCCTCGCGAATCACGTCGAAAAACGCCTCGACCATGTCCTTCGACTCACGCTTGTTCAAGCCGACCTGCTCGAACAGCATCTCGGCAAGCTCGGCTTTGGTAAGCGTCGGCACATCCTGACCGCGCGCATCACGTGCGTCGGCCAATGCTGCCGCAGAAGAACCGAGCGAGTCGCCCAAGGATGCCGCCAACGCTGGCGCGTGTTGATCGTTCATAGGATTCGCTTAGCGTATTCGATCCGAATGCGGAGGTTCGTTCGAGCGGTCTCTAGCGCAGTGCGGACGTCTGAGACGTCAGGCGCGCAGGCGCGCGCCGAATGCATCGCCGGCCGCTCGAATCAATTGCTGTGTGGCGGCCTCGACAATGTCGTCCTGAAGGGTGCTGTCAGTATCTTGCAACGTAATTCTGAAGGCAAGGCTTTTCTCCTGGGCCCCAATGGCAGCCGTGGCGGCCTTCGGACGGAATTCATCGAACAGCACAACGCCCTGCAGATAACGCTGCCACGGGGTACCGACAGCTGCTTTCTCAAACGTGTCGACCAGATCCTGCACCGCCACATCCTGGCGCACGACCAGTGCGATGTCGCGCGTCACGGCCGGCACACGCGGCACTTCACGATACTTCGGCAGGCCCACCGCGGTGATGGCATCAAGCTCCACCTCCCACACCACCGGCGCAGTCGCCAAATCGTACTTCTGCAGCCAACGCGGATGCAGTTCACCGATCCAGCCGACGGCACGACCATTCAGCACCACGCGAGCCGAGCGACCCGGATGCAGCGCGGGATGCTCAGCGCGCTCGAAACGCGCCTGCAGCGGCCACAGCAGCGACTCAACGTCACCCTTCACATCGAAGAAATCAACCGGACGTGTCTGCACGCCCCACTGCTCTTCCTTGGACGGACCATACGCAATGCCGCCCGCCATCATCGGTTGTGCGTAGCCTGCGATCGACAGACCACCGTCGGCGACACTCGCATCGCGGTGGAACACGCGCCCCACCTCGAACATGCGCACGCGCGAAGCCTTGCGGTTCACGTTGTAGCGGACCTTGTCGAGCAAGCCGCCGATAAGCGTGCTGCGCATCACCGAGTACTGGCTGGCAATCGGGTTCAGCAGCGGAATCGGGTTGGTGTTGCCGGCAAAGTCGGCTTCCCACTCGCTTTCGACAAAAGCGAAGTTGACGACCTCGTGGTAGTCGCGCGCGGCCACGGCATGACGCACGTCGTGCATCGTGCGGCGTGCCTCGTCGGTCGGACGCATCGCGCTCTCGGCCACAGGCGGCTTGGCGGGAATCTGCTCGAAACCGTAGATACGAGCGACTTCTTCGATCAGGTCTTCCTCGATTTCCAGGTCGAAGCGGTACGACGGAGGTTCGACGACAAACACATCGCCGTCCACGCTGAACGTGAGGCCGAGGCGCTTAAACACGTCCGCCACAACGTCGTGCGACAGCGGAATACCGAGCACACGCGCGGCACGTGCAACACGCATACGCACCGGCTCGCGCTTGGGCAGATTGACGATCTGATCGTCGATCGGGCCAGCCTGGCCGCCGCAGATTTCGAGGATCAGCGCGCTGATGCGTTCGATGTGTTCAACGGTGGTCGCGTAATCAACGCCGCGCTCGAAACGATGGCCTGCATCGGTCGAGAAGTTGTAGCGGCGTGCGCGACCCTGAATGGCAGCCGGCCACCAGAATGCAGCCTCGACGTAGATGTTCTGTGTATCGAGCGTGACGGCCGTCTTGTCGCCGCCCATGATGCCGGCGAGGCTTTCGATGGCCTCCTCGTCCGAGATCACGCCGACCTTCTCGTCGACGGTGATGGTGTCGCCGTTGAGCAGCTTCAGCGCTTCGCCGGCCTTGCCCCAGCGCACAGTCAGGCCGCCGTGAATCTTGTCCAGGTCGAACACGTGCGAGGGACGACCCAGTTCCAGCATCACGTAGTTCGAAATATCGACCAGCGCCGACACGCTGCGCATGCCCGCGCGCTCGATGCGCGAGACCATCCAGGCAGGCGTCTTCGCGTGGGCGTTCACGCCGCGGATGATGCGGCCCGAAAAACGACCGCACAGGTCCGGCGCCTCAACCTTGACGGGCAGCTTGTCAGCCAGCGTCACCGCCACGGGTGCCATCGACGGCATGGTGATCGGCGCGCCCGTCAGCGCGGACACTTCACGTGCCACGCCGTGGATCGACAGGCAGTCCGCCTTGTTGGGCGTCAGTTTGATGATGAAGATCTGGTCGTCCAGATCGAGCACCTTGCGGATGTCTTCGCCCACCGGTGTGTCTTCCGGCAGGATCAGCAGGCCGCCATGGTCTTCCGACAGCTTCAGCTCGCGCGCCGAACACAGCATGCCGTAGCTCTCCACACCACGCAGCTTGCCGATCTTGATCTTGAACGGCTTGCCATCTTCGCTAGGTGGCAGCTCGGCGCCGACCATCGCGCACGGCACCTTGATGCCCGCCGACACGTTCGGCGCGCCGCAGACGATCTGCAGCAGCTCGCCCGTACCCGCATCGACCTTACACACGTTGAGGCGATCGGCATCCGGGTGCTTGTTCACCTCGACCACATGGCCGACAACGATCTGCGAGAACGGCGGCGCAACGGGGTCGACCTCTTCCACCTCGAGGCCAGCCATCGTCAGACGATGGGAGAGCTCATCCGTCGTGATCGACGGATTGACGAAACTGCGAAGCCAGGATTCCGGAAATTGCATGGCGCGACAGGAAAGAAAATTCGATTAACGGGGCGATGAAGTACCAGTGCGAGCGCTCAACGCTTACGCGAACTGGCGCAGGAAACGCACATCGCCCTCGAAGAACAGGCGCAGGTCGTTGATGCCATAGCGCAGCATCGTCAGGCGCTCCAGGCCGGAGCCGAACGCAAAGCCGATGTATCGCTCAGGGTCCAGGCCCATATTGCGCACCACGGTCGGGTGCACCTGGCCGGAACCGGAAATCTCCAGCCATTTGCCGTTGCCGAACGCCATGTCGATCTCGGCCGACGGCTCGGTGAACGGGAAATACGACGGACGGAAACGCACCTGGATGTCGTCCCGCTCAAAGAAGTTGCGCAGGAAGTCGGCATAGACGCCCTTCAGGTCGGCAAAGCTGATGTTGTCAGCAATCCAGAGGCCTTCGACCTGATGGAACATCGGCGAGTGCGTGGCGTCACTGTCCACGCGGTATGTGCGACCCGGAGCGATGACCTTGATCGGAGGGATGCGATCGAGGTGCTTGTACTTCTCGACGTGCATGCGGGCGTAACGCACCTGCATCGGGCTGGTGTGTGTGCGCAGCAGAAGGAGCTTGTCTTCGCTGTCGCGACCATCAATGTAGAACGTGTCCTGCATCGAGCGCGCCGGATGGTTGTCCGGGTTGTTCAGCGCCGTGAAGTTCATCCAATCCGATTCGATTTCGGGACCGTCAGCCACATCGAAACCGATCGAACCGAAGATCTTGGCGACGCGCTCCCAGGTGTTCATCACCGGGTGCAGGCTGCCCTCAGCCACGTCGCGACCGGGCAGCGTGACGTCGATCGCCTCGGCGGCTAGGCGGGCGTTCATCAGCGCATCGGCCAGCGCTTGGCGGCGGGCGGTCAGCGCCTCTTCAACACGGCTCTTCGCCTGATTGATGCGCGCGCCTTCGGACTTGCGCGTCTCCGGATCGAGCTTGCCCAAGCCTTTGAGCAAGTCGGTCAGCACGCCGGACTTACCGAGAAAGCGTGCCTTCTCGTTTTCCAGCGAGGCGTTGTCCTCCACAGAGGCAAACGCGTTTTGGGCATCGACGACGACTTGATCCAGATCCAGTGACATGGGAAGGCGAGCGAAAAAATTCGGGTGATTCGGGTCCGCGAAATGCGCGGAATAAAAAACGGGGCTCGGTGGGAGCCCCGTCAGGGTGATCAGCCGGCAAACTTACTGGGTAATCCCAGCGGCCTGCCCGGCCAATCCAATTCAGGCGACGTTGGCTTTCACCTGGTTCACGATGGCAGCAAAAGCCACCTTGTCGTGAATGGCCATGTCCGACAGCACCTTGCGGTCCAGCTCGATGGACGCCTTCTTCAGGCCGTTCATGAACTTGCTGTAGGTCAGACCATGCTCGCGTGCGCCAGCGTTGATACGTGCAATCCAGAGAGCGCGGAACACGCGCTTCTTGTTGCGACGATCGCGGTAAGCGTACTGGCCAGCACGCATGACCGCCTGCTTGGCGATGCGATAGACGTTATTGCGGCGGCCGCGGAAACCCTTGGCTGCGCTGATAACCTTCTTATGACGGGCCCGCGCTGTGACCCCACGTTTTACTCGAGGCATGAAATGCTCCTTTCGTAGTTAGTTAGGGTTAGGCGTACGGCATCATTGCGCGAACGGACTTCAGGTTCGTCTCATGGACGCCTTCGGTACCGCGCAGGTGACGCTTGTTCTTGGTGGTCTTCTTGGTCAGGATGTGACGCTTGAAGGCTTGGCCACGTTTGATCGTGCCACCAGGACGGGCAGTAAAGCGCTTCGACGCGCTTTTCTTCGTCTTCATCTTCGGCATGGAACAACTCCGCTTTTGACATGAAGCCAGGTGGACGGCTAGCGCCGACACTTGCAAGACCCGGGCTCACTTGTTGTATCGCGGCAGGCTTTAACACTTGCCGCGTTTTCCGACGTTTCCGTCTGGAACCTGCTCAGCGCAGCCGGAATCGTCCGGCCGCCACTGCATTACTTTTTCTTCTTGGGTGCCAACATCATCACTGCCTGGCGCCCCTCCATCTTCGGCATCTGCTCAACCTGGCCGAATTCCTCCAAGTCAGTCTTGATACGCTCCAGCACGCGCATGCCGATTTCCTGGTGAGCCATTTCGCGGCCGCGGAAACGCAAGGTAACCTTTACCCTGTCACCATCCTCCAGGAAGCGCGTCGCGTTGCGCAGCTTAACGCCGTAGTCGTTGTCGTCGGTGCCAGGGCGGAACTTGACTTCCTTCACCTGGATGACCTTCTGCTTCAACTTGGCGTCGTGGGCCTTCTTCTGTTCCTGATACTTGAACTTGCCATAGTCCATCAGGCGGCAGACGGGCGGCTGCGCGGTCGGAGCGATCTCGACCAGGTCGACGTCTTTCTCTTCTGCCAGACGCAGCGCGTCAAACAGTTTGACGATGCCGAGCGCTTCTCCCTCAACCCCGGTCAGCCGGAGTTCCGGTGCGCTGATCTCGCGGTTGATGCGGTGAGATTTCTCAGTAGCGATGTTGATGTCCTCAAAGAATCAAAAAAACAGGCCGTGTCCAGCTCATGACTTGTTAGCGAGATCGTTCTGCAGTCGCTCAACGAACGCCGACAGCGGCATGGAGCCTAGATCGACGTTGCCACGGGCACGCACGGCCACCTGATTTTCATCCCGCTCCTTGTCGCCAACCACAACCTGGTATGGGACCTTCTGCACGGAATGCTCGCGGATTTTATACCCAATCTTCTCATTCCGCAAATCGACGATCGCCCTAAATCCTTGTTTTTGCAGGGATTGCGCAACGGATTGGGCGTATTCGGCGTGCGAATCGGTGATGCTGAGCACCGCAATCTGCACCGGCGAAAGCCACGTCGGCAGCGCACCGGCGTATTGTTCGATCAAAATACCGATAAAGCGCTCCAGGCTACCAACGATGGCGCGGTGCAGCATGATGGGGCGATGGCGCACACCATCCTCCCCGACAAACTCTGCGTCCAGGCGCTCCGGCAGGTTCGGGTCCACCTGGATCGTGCCGCATTGCCATTGACGTCCAAGCGCATCTTTAAGCACATATTCGATCTTGGGACCGTAGAACGCGCCTTCGCCCGGCAGGTATTCGAACTCACAGCCGGACGCACGCAAGCCTTCCGCCAACGCGGCTTCGGCGCGATCCCAGCTTTCTTCGGTGCCGATGCGCTTGTCCGGGCGCGTCGATAGCTTGTAGAGAATCTCGGTAAAGCCGAAATCTTTGTAGACCTTCTGCAGCAAGGTCGTGAACGCCGTCACCTCGGCCTGGATCATGTCTTCCGTACAGAAGATGTGTCCATCGTCCTGCGTGAAGCCGCGTACGCGCATGATGCCGTGCAGGCCACCCGAAGGCTCGTTGCGGTGGCAGGCACCGAATTCACCGAAGCGAAGCGGGAGATCGCGGTAGCTCTTGATGCCCTGCTTGTAGATGAGGATGTGGCCCGGGCAGTTCATCGGCTTGAGCGCGTATTCGCGCTTCTCCGATTCCGTGATGAACATGTTCTCGCGGTACTTGTCCCAGTGGCCGGTCTTCTCCCACAGCGACTTGTCGAGAATCTGCGGCCCCTTTACTTCCTGGTACCCGTTCTCGCGGTACACGCGGCGCATGTACTGCTCGATCTCCTGCCACAGCGTCCAGCCCTTCGGGTGCCAGAACACCGTGCCGGGCGAGTACTCGTCGATATGAAAGAGGTCCAGCTCACGGCCGAGCTTGCGGTGGTCGCGCTTTTCAGCCTCTTCCAGCATGTGCAGGTAGGCTTCCTGGTCTTCCTTCTTGGCCCAGGCCGTGCCATAGATGCGCTGGAGCATCTCGTTGTTGTGGTCCCCACGCCAGTAGGCGCCAGCCACCTTCATCAGCTTGAAGACCTTGAGCTTGCCGGTGGACGGCACGTGCGGGCCGCGGCAGAGGTCAACGAAATTGCCTTCGCGGTACAGGCCGATTTCCTGATCCTCCGGAATGGAGGCAATGATCTCGGCCTTGTACTTTTCGCCCATGCCCTGGAACAGCTTGACAGCGGCATCGCGGCTCAGCACTTCACGCGTAACCTTCTCGTCTTTCTTGGCAAGTTCACCCATCTTCTTTTCGATGGCGACGAGATCTTCGGGCGTGAAGGGGCGCTTGTAAGCGAAGTCGTAGTAGAAGCCGTTCTCGATGACCGGACCGATGGTGACCTGCGCGTCCGGATACAACTCCTTGACTGCGTAAGCCAGCAAATGCGCCGTGGAATGACGGATCACGTCGACGCCGTCGGCGTCCTTGTCTGTGATGATGGCGAGCTTCGCATCGCGGTCGATCGTGAAGCTTGTGTCGACCATCTGACCGTCTACGCGACCAGCCAGTGCAGCCTTGGCCAGCCCAGCTCCGATGCTCTGTGCCACTTCGGCCACCGTCACCGGGCCGGGAAACTCACGCCGGGAACCATCCGGCAACGTGATTGCGATCATGCTTGCTCCTGTGGAGTCACCGTCGCGCATTTCAGAGATGCGCAGCGGTCGTTATTCTGTCGTGCGCCGCGCCAAGTAGTCAGCGCGGCAGGTTGTCGAATCGAATGCTTCGAAGCGCTTTCAGCTTGATCGCCACGCGTGACACGAAACTGCGGACGAAAAAAAAAACGCGGCCAAGGCCGCGTTTTCATTTGCGCTATCCACCGCTTGGGCAGACCGCAAAGGGCGAAAAACGCACCTTGACTACTGTCGCTCCGAAGCGGTTGTAGTTCGCGGTGCCTGAATCATATTTCGCCTTGTGTTCAGTTGTATGGGACAAGCCCGGGAATTGCGAGGATGACGGCTTGGACACCCTACCCGACGCGTCCTGCTAAATGCGTTGGTAGGCTCGATTGGACTCGAACCAACGACCCCCACCATGTCAAGGTGGTGCTCTAACCAGCTGAGCTACGAGCCTGCCGAAGAACGAAACTATACCGTCACTTCCTTCGGGCTGTCAATACCCCCTGCACTTCTTCGATCAACGTCAGCGCGCGCTGCAGTTGTGTCGCCTCTGACACCTCCGCGGTGAACTGCATTTTTGCGACGCCCTTGCTCGACAGCGTGCGCACCCCGGTCACGTTGATCTTCTCGCGCGAAAGAATTTCCGAGATGTCGCGCAACAAGCCCTGTCGGTCCAGTGCCTCGACCTGGATGTCGATCGGGTAGACCGAATCGCTGCGCTGGCCCCACTCCGTCTGGATCACACGGCCCGGGGCGCGGGCGGCCAGCTGCTGAAACGTCGCACAGCTTTGTCGGTGGATCGATACGCCGCGCCCACGTGTAACGAAGCCAACGATGGGGTCCGGCGGTGCCGGCTTGCAGCAGCGCGACATCTGCGTGAGGAGTGAGTCGACCCCCACCACCAGCACGCCGCTCTTGGCGCCACGGGCCACGCTGGTAGCGCGGCTCTTCTTGGTGATGGCCACTTCATCGTCAACCGGCGCGGGCGGCGGCGCCCCATCCGAGCGTAAGACAGCCTCGATGCGGCGCAGGCTCAGCTCGTCTTTGGCGACCACGGCATAGAGGTCGTCCGACGTCTTGTAGCCAAGCTTGGCGGCCAGCTCTTCCAGGTTGACTGCGGTCTTGCCCTCGCGCTGCAGGGTCTTGTCGATGAGCGCCCGGCCCTGCGCAAGCGTCTCCTCCAGCTCCATCGCGTTGAACCACGCACGCACTTTCGTGCGGGCGCGCGGGCTGACGAGATAGTGCAACTCGGTGTTCAGCCAATCGCGCGACGGCCCGCCCTGCTTAACGGTGACGATCTCGACGGTCTGGCCGTTCTTGAGCGGCGTGTTCAGCGGCACCATCGTGCCGTCGACGCGTGCGCCGCGGCAGCGGTGGCCGAGATCACTGTGCAGGTAGTAGGCGAAGTCGACCGGTGTCGCGCCTTGCGGCAACGCGATCACGCGCGCCTGCGGCGTCAGCACGTAGATGTGGTCATCCAGCTCGGTGTGCTTGAGTTGCTCCCACGGTGAATCCTCGTGCGCGACGGTATGCTCGGCATCATCCTTCCAGGCGAGCAGTTGACGCAGCCAAGCGATTTTCTCGTCGTAGCGCTCGCTGGCGGAGAACTGGCCGGCGTAGCCCTTGTTGCCCGCCTCCTTGTAGCGCCAGTGCGCGGCCACGCCGTACTCGGCAAAGTGGTGCATCTCGCGCGTGCGGATCTGCACCTCCAGCGCACGGCCGTCGTCGCCGATCACCACCGTGTGCAGCGACATGTAGCCGTTGGCCTTCGGGCGCGAGATGTAGTCGTCGAATTCCTTCGGGATCGGCTGCCACATGTGGTGCACGAAACCGAGCACCGTGTAGCAATCCTTGATGTCGTCGACGATGACGCGGAAGGCGCGCACGTCGTACAGATCGGCAAAGTCGAGTTCCTTGCCGCGCATCTTTTTCCAGATGCTGTAGATGTGTTTGGGCCGGCCGCTCACCTCGGCCTGGATGCCGGCGTCGTGCAAGGTTTTTTGCAGTTGCGCGATGGCCTGGCCGATGAACTTCTCGCGCTCGATGCGCTTTTCATCCAGCAGGCGGGCGATACGCTTGTAGGTATCGGGATCATCAAAGCGGAAGCCGAGATCTTCAAGCTCCCATTTGAGTTGCCAGATGCCCAGGCGGTTAGCCAGCGGCGCGTAGATATCCAGCGTTTCACGCGCCATGCCTTCCGGCGCCGGGCGTTTCGTCTGCGCGAGCCAGCGCAGCGACTGCAGCCGCGACGCCAGCCGGATCAACACCACACGAATGTCCTGCGCGAAAGCCAACAACATCTTGCGCAATGCTTCGACTTGCGCGCGGCGCGCTTCCGCTTCGTTCTTGCGCGTGATGCTGGCATCGGTCGGGCTGACGAGGCCGGCAATCGCGCCAATGCGCAAGAGTTGCCGCACGTCGTGCACGAGCTTGACAACCTCGGCACCGAATGCGGGCTCGAGCGCCTTTTCGTTGTCCATTGCCAGCGTGGGCAACAGAAACAGGGCGGCCGCCTGCAACGACGGCGTATCGACGCGCAGCCCTTCAAGGATGGCGATCGTGCCGCGCGCGTGCGACTCCAGCGGCTCGCCGGTCAGCGTGACGCTGTCCGCGGCATTGGCCGCAAGATATTCGATCGCACGTGCGACCTGCTCTGCCGCCGATCCGGGCCCCTCGGCCGGCCGTTCGGTCTTGTTCTCCATGATGCGTCCTGCTTGCGTCTCGCCTGTTGGGCGACAGGCTCAGCTCTTCTGCGCGGCCGTCACGACGATTTCGATGCGGTACTTCGGATTGGCCAGCGCGGCTTCAACGGTGGCGCGCGGCGGCGAGTTCTTTGAATCGGCGGCAACCCACTGGTCCCACACCTTGTTCATCTCGCCAATCTCGCCTATGTCTTTCAGGAAGATCTGGCACATCAGGATGCGCGTCTTATCGCTGCCGTTGGCGGCCAGCACGCGGTCGATGATGGCGAGCACCTCTGCCGTCTGCTCGGCAATGCCGGCGTCCAGTGTGGTCTCTGGCACCTGGCCTGCCACATAGACGACACCGTTGTAGACGGCTGCGTCGGAATAGCGATGTTCGACGTTGTAACGTTTCAGTTCAGTGCTCATCTTGCAAATCGAATGGGGTCAAGCAACCGGTCATTGACCGAGAAAGAACTTGCGGGCGATCGCCACCTGATCCGGCTGGATGAAGGTCGGCGCATGGCCCACGTCGGGAATTTCCACCGTGTTCACATGCTGGCCACGCTGCATCATGGCTTCAACGGTCTCTCGCGTCAGCAAATCGGAATGCGCGCCGCGCACCACCAGCACCTCGCCGGGAATCGCCTCGAACAGTTTCCACAGCGTGGCTTCGCCGGCGGCGATCATTTCTGGCGTGGTGTTCTTGAATGGCTCCGCCAGGCGCGGATCGTAATGCAGGATCCACTCGCCGCCCTGGGGTTTCAGGATCGCGGCATTCAGTTCACGCCATTGCTCCGGCGTGTGGGGGCCGAATGAAGCGCTGATCGTCTTGAGGTAAGCCAGCCCTTCATCGAAGGTCTTGAAGCGGACATTCAGACCGAGGTAAGCACCGATGCGCGTCAACGACGACTCCGTCACGCGCGGGCCCACATCGTTGAGCAACAACTTGCGAATCGGCGATTTCGGCAGGCCCGCCAAGCCGATGCCGATCAGGCCACCCATCGAGGTACCGAACCAGTCGACCGACTCGGCATTCACGCGGGCGAGCAGCGTGACCATGTCGGACGCGTATTGCGGCAGCACATAGCCCTTCGGATCGGCAAGCCAATCGGAGCGCCCACGGCCGACCACATCGGGGCAGATGACGCGATAGTCATTGCACAGCGCCTGCGCCAGTACGTCGAAATCGCGCCCCGTGCGCGAGAGGCCATGCACGCAAACCAGCACACGCGGATTCTGCGAATCGCCCCACTCGTGATACGCCATCCGGTGCAAGCCGGACGGGCTCAGGCACTGCACGAAGGCAAGGCGCGGCGAAACTGGCATGAACAACTCCTACACGTGAATGACGGAGACAGCGAAGCCTGATTGTACGCGGGCCGGCAAGCATGCGGCGGTGCAGCAGACGCCCACGCCGATCAAAAACAAAAAAGCCTCGCCGCGGCGAGGCTTTTTCTGACGCAGATCGGCTTACTGCGCGACCCAGCCACCATCCATGTTCCACGCCACGCCGCGCACCTGCTCAGCCGCATCGCTGCACAGGAAGACCGCCAGCGCACCGAGCTGATCGGGCGTAACGAACTCGCCCGAAGGCTGCTTTTCCATGAGCAGATCCTTCTTGGCCTCGAGCGCGGACAGGCCATCTTTCTCGGCGCGCGCATCGATCTGCTTCTGCACGAGCGGCGTCAGCACCCAGCCCGGACAGATCGCGTTGGACGTGATGCCCGTCTGCGCCGTCTCCAGCGCCACCGATTTGGTGAAGCCGACGATACCGTGCTTGGCCGCCACATACGCCGATTTTTGCGCCGATGCCACCAAGCCATGCGCTGACGCGATATTGATGATGCGGCCCCAGTTCTTGCGTTTCATGCCAGGCACGGCAAGCCGCGTCGTGTGGAAAGCCGAGGTGAGGTTGATGGCGATGATGGCGTCCCAGCGCTCGGTCGGGAAATCTTCGACGTTGGCCACGTACTGGATACCGGCGTTGTTGACGAGGATGTCCACGCCACCAAATTCTGCGTCGGCATAGGCGAACATTGCCTCGATCTCGGCCGGCTTGCTCATGTCGGCGCCGTGGTATCCGATACGGATGGCGTTCTTGCCTGCCGCCGCGATCTGCGCCTTGGGCGCTTCCACATCGCCAAAGCCGTTCATGATGATGTTGGCGCCCTGCGCGGCCAGCGAGCAGGCGATACCTAGACCGATACCGCTGGTCGAGCCCGTAACGAGGGCGGTTTTTCCTTGCAGCATTGCGGTCTCCGAATTACAGCAGGTTGACGCCAGTCTTGGCCTGGATCTCTTCGCGCGAAACGCCCGGCGCGGTTTCAACCAACTTCAGGCCCTGCTCGGTCACGTCGATCACGCCGAGGTCCGTAATGATGCGATCGACCACACCCACGCCCGTCAGCGGCAGCGTGCACTTGGGCAGCAGCTTCAGGTCTTCGGTGCCGTCCTTTTTCTTGGCGGTATGCTCCATCAGCACGATCACGCGCTTGACGCCGGCCACGAGGTCCATTGCGCCGCCCATGCCCTTGACCATCTTGCCGGGGATCATCCAGTTGGCAAGGTCGCCGGTCTCGCTCACCTGCATCGCCCCGAGAATCGACAGATTGATCTTGCCGCCGCGAATCATCGCAAAGCTCTGATCGCTGCCGAAGATTGCGCTGCCAGGCAGTGTGGTCACGGTCTGCTTGCCCGCGTTGATCAGGTCGGCGTCAACTTCGTCCTCCGTGGGGAACGGGCCGATGCCGAGCATGCCGTTTTCGCTTTGCAGCCAGACTTCCTTGTCGCCGGTGTGGTTGGCAACCAGCGTCGGAATGCCGATGCCGAGGTTGACGTAGAAGCCGTCTTGCAACTCCTGGGCAGCGCGCGCCGCCATTTGGTCTTGTGTCCAGGCCATGTCGGTCTCCTTAGTTGGCTGCTCGGATGGTGCGCTTTTCGATGCGCTTCTCGGGCGTGGCATTGAGCACCATGCGGTGCACGTAGATGCCCGGCAGATGAATGTCGTCCGGTGCCAAGTCGCCCACTTCAACGATCTCTTCGACTTCGACGATGCAGATCTTGCCGGCGGTGGCCGCAGCCGGATTGAAGTTGCGTGCGGTCAGGTTGAAACGCAGGTTGCCGGACTTGTCGGCCACCTGCGCCTTCACCAGCGCCACATCGGGTACCAGCGAGCGCTCCATGACGTACGTCTCACCGTCAAACTCGCGCAGCTCCTTGCCTTCGGCTACCAGCGTGCCGACGCCGGTCTTGGTGAAGAACGCCGGGATGCCGGCGCCGCCGGCGCGCAGTTTTTCGGCCAGCGTGCCTTGCGGCGTGAATTCCAGCTCGAGTTCGCCAGCCAGGTATTGGCGCTCGAACTCCTTGTTCTCGCCCACATAGGACGAAATCATTTTCTTGATCTGACGGGTTTCGAGCAGCAGGCCGAGGCCAAAGCCGTCAACGCCCGCGTTGTTGGAGATGCATGTAAGCCCCTTGACGCCCGAATCGCGCAGCGCGGCAATCAGCGCTTCCGGAATGCCGCACAGGCCGAAGCCGCCCACGGCGATGGTCTGGCCGTCCTTGACGACGCCCGCGAGCGCCTCGCTCGCGCTGGCGAAGATTTTGTTCATGCGTGCTCCTTCCTTGGTGGTCCAACAAATCCGGCAGGGTTTTGACCGATCACACAGTTGGGGTTTGTGCGATGCAGCGCCGGAAAATAGTAACGATACAATCTGGCGAGAATACGCAAGCGTCGCGCGACGCAGCAATACGTACGAATACATATGCCCGCCCTCGACTACCAAACTGCGTTCCAGCTTGCCCCTGTCGGCATGGTGATGTCCCGCGAGCGGGTGATGCTCGACGTCAACGACGAAGCCGCTCGCATCTTCGGCCACGCGCGCACGAAGATGATCGGGCAGTCGTTCGAGCTGCTTTATCCGACGCACGACGAATACGAGCGCACCGGCGCGCGCATCATCCCCGTCATGAATGCGCGCGGCAGCTATTCCGACGAACGCATCATGAAGCGCGCCAATGGCGAACTGTTCTGGTGCCACGTCACGGGCCGGGCGCTAGACCGCGCCAAACCGCTGGGCGAAGGCATCTGGACGTTCGAAGACCTGTCTGCACATCGCCCCGTTACCGCAGCGCTCACGCCTCGCGAACGCGACATCGCCGCGCAACTGGTCGAGGGCAAAACCAGCAAGCAGATCGGCAAGCAGTTGGAGATCAGCCCGCGCACGGTGGAAATCTACCGCGCGCGGTTGATGAAGAAGTACGCCGCCAACACCTCGCTCGAACTTGTGCAGCGGCTGATGGGGCACTAAGCCCCCACGCTTTACACCATGCCGTCGTCGGCGTTGATGACGGCACCGTTGATGAAGTCCGACTGATCCGACGCCAGCAGCAGGATCAGCCCATCCAGGTCTTCCGGCTTGCCGACGCGCTTGCGCGGCAGCATCTGCACCAGCTTCTGACCGGGTTCGGTTTCCCAGTGATGATGATTGATTTCGGTATCGATATAGCCCGGGCAGATCGCGTTGGTATTGATGCCGTAACGACCCCACTCCAGCGCCATGGCCTTGGTCATGTGCACCACGGCCGCCTTGCTCATGCAATACACGCCGATCTGCGACAGCACCTTCAAACCCGCCACGGATGCAATGTTGACGATGCGCGACTGCGGCAGCGGCGAGCCGTTCTTCTCAGCGCCCTTGGCCCGCGCAATCATGCGCTTGGCCGTTTCCTGCGCCACAAAGAAGGCGCCGCGCGTGTTGGTGTCGAATACGAAATCGAAGTCGTCCGGCGTAACGTCCACCATGCGCTGCGTGGTCGATACACCCGAATTGTTGACCAGGATGTCGATCGTTCCGGCTTCGGTTTCAGCGTGGGCGATGGCCGATCGGATGCTGTCCGGGTCAGTCACGTCCAGCCGGACGACGTGGGCGCTGCCGCCCTTCGATTCGATGTCGGCGCGCAGTTCTTTCAGTCGCTCGACGCGGCGCGAAGCCAGCACGACCTTCGCGCCGGCGGCCGCCAGCGTGTGCGCGAAACGCGCGCCCAGGCCGCTGGACGCGCCCGTGATCAGCGCGACCTTGCCTTCCAGATTGATCGACAAACCCATGATGCGTGTTCCCCGTGTGTTGGTTTGGCATGCGCCGGGCTGCTCCAAAGCAACACCGGCATGTGATTTGAGCGCAGCTTAGCAAAAAATCGAACGATCGTTCAGAAATTCCCCTTGCTGCATCCGGGCGTGTCCCGGACAATGCGGAAAATTCTAATGCAGCAATCCGTCATACCAATAAGCAAACGCCCTACAAGCGAAGAGACACTTATGAACCAGCAGCAGCTCCTCGAACAATACGGCCCGCGAGAGTCCATGGAGTATGACGTCGTTGTCGTTGGCGGCGGCCCCGCCGGCTTGGCGACAGCGATTCGCATCAAGCAACTGGCTGCCGAGACGGGCAAGGATGTGTCCGTCGTCGTGCTGGAAAAGGGTTCCGAGCCGGGTGCACACATTCTTTCGGGCGCGGTGATGGACCCGCGTGCCATCAACGAACTTCTCCCTAACTGGAAGGCCGACGGCGCCCCGCTCAACCAGGCGGTCACCGGCGACGACGTGCTCTTCCTGAGCGAGACCGACGCCAAGCGTACGCCCGACTGGCTCGTGCCGCGTAACTTCCACAACCACGGCTGCTACGTGGTTTCGCTGTCGAACGTGGTCAAGTGGATGGCCGCGCAGGCCGAAGCGCTGGGCGTGGAGATCTTCCCCGGTTTTGCTGCCGCAGAAGTGCTTTACGACGACAAAGGTGCGGTGCGCGGCGTGGCCACCGGCAACATGGGCATCGGCAAAGACGGCGAGCCAACAGAGAACTTCCAGCTCGGCATGGAGTTGCTCGGCAAATACACCATCTTCGCGGAAGGCGCGCGCGGCCATCTCGGCCGCCAGCTGCTGGAAAAATTCAAGCTCAACGCCGGCAAGGACCCGCAGACCTTCGCCATCGGCATCAAGGAACTCTGGGAAATCGACCCGGCAAAGGCCAAACCTGGCCTCGTTGTGCACACTGCCGGCTGGCCGATGGAAGACGACACCTTCGGCGGCGGCTTCCTGTATCACCTGGAAGACAACAAGGTCACGCTCGGCTTCGTGATCGGGCTGGACTACAAGAACCCGTGGATGAGCCCATTCGAAGAAATGCAGCGCTGGAAGGCCCACCCGGCCATCCGCGCGCACATCGAGGGCGGCAAGCGCATCGGCTACGGAGCCCGCGCCATCAACAACGGCACGCCGCAAGCACTGCCGAAAACCGTGTTCCCCGGTGGCGCGCTGGTCGGTTGCGACGCCGGTTACCTGAACGCGGCACGCATCAAGGGCAGCCACGCGGCCATCAAGAGCGGCATGATGTGCGGTGAAGCCGTGTTCGAAGCCGTGACGGCCGGCCGTTCCGCTGACGAGCTGTCTGCCTACCCCGCAGCCTTCGAACAGAGCTGGCTGAAGGAAGAACTGGATCAGTCGCGCAACTTCAAGCTGTGGTTCAAGAAGAGCCCGACGCTGGGCAAGATCATGACCGGCATCGAACAGTGGCTGCTGCCCAAGATTGGCGTCAGCAATCCGCCTTGGACGCTGCACGGCACGAAGTCGGACAATCAGTCGCTCAAGCCGGCATCGGAATGCCCGAAGATCGAGTATCCGAAGCCGGACGGCAAGATCACGTTCGATCGCCTGTCGTCGGTGTTCATCTCGAACACGAACCACGAAGAGAACCAACCGGCTCACCTGACGCTGAAAGACCCAACCGTTCCGACGCGCATCAACCTGACGCAGTTTGCCGGCCCCGAGCAGCGCTATTGCCCGGCAGGCGTGTATGAGTTCGTCAAGAACGATGAGGGCACCGAGCGCCTGCAGATCAACGCGCAGAACTGCGTGCACTGCAAGACCTGTGATATCAAAGACCCGACGCAGAACATCGTGTGGGTCACGCCGGAAGGCGGCGGCGGTCCGAACTACGTCGGCATGTAAGTATCGGGCGACCGCCCAACAAAGAAGACGGCTTAAAGCCGTCTTTTTTGTTGCCTGAGCGAATCGATTCAGGAAGCTTTTGCCGCGATGGCCGGCGTCTGCACCGACACATCACCACATTGCGCGCGATGGCGCAGCGCGTGGTCGATCAGCACGAGTGCCAACAGCGCCTCGGCGATTGGCGTAGCACGAATGCCGACGCACGGGTCATGGCGACCGAACGTCTCGACCACAGCCGGATCACCCGCCTTGTCGATCGAACGGCGCGGCGTGCGAATGCTCGAGGTCGGCTTGATCGCCAGCGACACGGAGATGTCCTGCCCTGTCGAAATCCCACCCAGGATTCCGCCGGCGTTGTTGCCGACGAAGCCTTCCGGCGTCAGCTCATCGCCATGCTCGGAGCCGCGCTGGCTGACTGCGTGGAAACCAGCGCCAATCTCAACGCCCTTCACCGCGTTCAGGCCCATCATCGCATGTGCAATATCGGCATCCAGGCGATCGAACAGCGGTTCACCCCAGCCGACCGGCACGCCCGTGGCCACCACCTCAATGCGCGCGCCGACGGAATCGCCGTCCTTGCGCAGTGCATCCATGTAGGTTTCAAGCTCGGGAACGATCTCGGCATTGGGCGCGAAGAACGGGTTGTTCGGCACCTCGTTCCAGTCCATGAACGGGATGTGAATATCGCCCAGCTGCGACATGAAGCCGTGGATTTCGATGCCGAACTTTTCACGCAGCCACTTCTTGGCGACGGCCCCTGCCGCCACCGTCGGCGCCGTCAATCGTGCGGAAGAACGGCCGCCACCGCGCGGGTCCCGGACGCCGTATTTGTGCCAGTACGTGTAATCGGCATGGCCGGGACGGAAGGTCTCGGCGATGTTGCTGTAGTCCTTGCTGCGCTGATCGGTATTGCGGATCAGCAGGCAAATCGGGGTGCCCGTGGTCTTGCCTTCGTACACCCCGGAGAGAATCTCAACAAGGTCTTCTTCCTTGCGCTGCGTCACATGGCGCGAGGTGCCTGGCTTGCGACGGTCCAGATCGGGCTGGATGTCTTCTGCCGACAGCGTCATGCCCGGCGGGCAGCCGTCGATGACAGCGCCAATGGCCGGGCCATGCGACTCGCCGAAGGTGGTGACGGAAAACAGCAGGCCCAAGGTATTGCCAGACATGATCGTGCTCAGGAAGGCGCCGCGACTACCGCGGCGCGAAACATCGGGAAAACGGTATTGTAAGGCCGATCCACCGGCCGCCAGATCAGCTGCCGATACCCAGCAGCTCGACCTCAAAGTTCAGCGTCGAATTGGGCGGAATCGTGCCGGGTACGCCGCGTTCGCCGTAAGCGGTGGCTGCCGGGCACGTCAGCTTGGCTTTGCCGCCCACCTGGATCTTCTGCACGCCTTCGGTCCAGCACGGAATCACGCGATTCAGCGGGAACGAGATCGGCTGGCCGCGCTTGTAGGAGCTGTCGAACTCGGTACCGTTGGTGAGCGTGCCGCGGTAGTGCACCTTGACCGTGTCGCTGGCCTTGGGCGACGGGCCGGTGCCCTTGGTCAGCGTCTGGACGATCACACCGGAGGGCAGCGTCTCGGATGCAGGCGATGCGGCTTGCGCGGTAACGGCAGCCAGGGCAAGCAACGAAGCGCACAGCAGCGGGGAAACGTGTTTCATGGCAGGTAACGGGAGAGTTGGAGGTCAGAAAAAGCATCACGGCCGATTGCAGGCCAACCGGCAGTGTATCGAAGTCCGGACGCAGGCTAGGCGCTAGAGCAGCTCCCCGCGCAGCGCCAGTACGGCGGCCTGCATCGCCTCGGGCGACACGGCATTCGCCGGCACAGGCGTGCCGATACACAGCTCCAGCCTGTTGAGGAAACCGCGACGGAACGGGCGCGACATCGCCGCCCCGCCCTTGCGCGAGAAAAAGCTACCCCAGAGCCCGCGCAGCGCCATCGGCACCACCGGCACAGGTGTGCGCTCGATGATGCGGCGCATGCCTTCCTTGAACGGGTTCATCTCGCCCGTGGCGGTGATCTTGCCTTCGGGGAAGATGCAGACGACCTCGCCTTCCGCCAGTGCAGCCGCAATGGTGTCGTAGGCGCGCGTGAGCATCTCCGGGTCTTCGTGCATCGGCGCAATCGGAATCGCCTTGACCGTTCGGAAGAACCACGACAGCACTGGCACCTTGAAGATGCGGTGGTCCATCACAAAGCGAACGGGCCGACGCACGAACGCGCCCACCACCACGGCATCGACGAAGCTCACGTGGTTGCAGACCAGCAGGCATGGGCCTTCATCGGGAATCTGCTCGGAACCGTCCACCTTCACGCGGTAGACGGTATGGATCAGCAGCCACATCACAAAGCGGATCAGGAATTCCGGCACCAGCGTGTAGATGTAGATCGCTACCACGGCGTTGAGGATGCCGGTCACCAGGAACAACTGGGGGATCGTGAACCCGGCACGCGTGAGCACCATCGCCAGCACGGCTGAGGCGATCATGAACAGCGCGTTGAGGATGTTGTTGGCGGCAATGATGCGCGCGCGGTGCGTCGGTTCGCAGCGGCTCTGGATCAACGCATACAACGGCACGCTGTAGAAGCCGCCGAACATCGCCAGCAGGAACAGATCGGCCAGCACGCGCCAATGGCGGTGGTTTTGCAGGAAGCCGGAAATGCCCGTCAGCACGTCGTGCGCGACCAATGCCTCGGCATGCGAAGCAAAGTACAGATCCACAGCAAACACCGTCATGCCGATCGAGCCAAACGGCACCAAGCCGATTTCCACCCTGCGACCCGAGAGTTTTTCGCACAGCACCGACCCCAACCCGATGCCGACTGAAAACACGGCCAGCAGCAGCGTCACAACGTTCTGATCGCCGCCAAGCACGTTGCGCGCGAAGGCGAAAAACGACGTCAGGAACGTCGCGCCCACGAACCACAGCCACGAAATGCCCATCAGGCTCAGGAACACCGCGCGCTGGTTGCTCGCAAGCTTCAGGTTGCGCCAAGTCTCGGAGATGGGGTTCCAGTTGATGCGCAAGTCCGGCTGCGACGCCGGTGACACCGGCACACCACGCGCCGTCAACCAGCCGGCCACGGCAATGACAATACAGGCGATACCCGTGAACATCGGGCCGATCAGCTCGCCGTTGCGCGTGTAGTTGGCCAGCTCTCCGCCGCCGATGGTACCGATGAGGATGGCGACGAAGGTGCCCATTTCCACCAGCCCGTTGCCGCCCACCAGTTCCGTCGATTGCAGATGCTGGGGCAGATATGCGTACTTGACCGGCCCGAACAGCGTCGAGTGCACGCCCATCAGGAACGTGCACAGGTACAGCAGCTCAACGTGGCGCAGCGCAAAACCCGCACAACCGATCGCCATGATGGCGATTTCCAACGTCTTGACCAGCCGGATGAGCCGCGCCTTGTCCATGCGATCGGCAATCTGCCCGCTGGTGGCCGACAGCAGCACAAACGGCGCAATGAAGATTGCAGAAATCAGGAACGCCGCCGACGCCGGGTCCGCATTGCCGAACAGCGCAGCGTGGTACGTGACCAACGAGGAAAACGCGACCTTGAAAACGTTGTCGTTCATGGCGCCCAGAAACTGGGTCCAGAAGAACGGTGCAAAGCGACGCTGCTTCAGCAGGGAAAACTGGCTCGATTGGCTCATCGGCTGGAGGCTATTGGTTCAACAAAAAACCCGCTCGCAACAGCGGGCGGGTTTTAGGAATGCGATAAAGAGATCGCGCAGATCAGTCTTCGTTGGCCTTTTCTTCGGGCCAGTCGCGAATGTACGCCTTGAGCATCTTGTTTTCGAAACTTTGGTCTTCCAGCACGGCCTTGGCCACGTCGTAGAAGGAAATCACGCCCATCAATGTGCGGCTGTCGAGCACCGGCAGGTAGCGCACATGGTGCTCCAGCATGATGCGACGCACTTCGTTGACCTCGGTTTCGGGCGTGCAGGTGACGGGATGGTCGTCCATCACCTTGCGGATGGTCGTGCCCTCGCCCACGGAACCGTGGTTCTTGGCAACAACCTTGATGATTTCCCGGAAGGTCAGCATGCCGACCAGCTCGCCGTACTCCATGACCACGAGCGAGCCGATGTCTTTTTCCGCCATCGTCTGCACGGCCACTTGGAGCTTGGTTTCAGGTGCCACGGTGTAGAGCGTGTTGCCCTTCACGTGGAGGATGTCGCTGACTTTCATGTTGCGTCTCCCAGAGTTCGGGGTGCCGGTCTGCCGGGGGAGCGACCGCGCGCGGGTTGTCGTTATGGTTATGCTTCGATCCTAGCCCAAACCGGAGCGCTTCGACAAGCATGCAGCGCAGAAAAAACCTGTCAAAAACCGCGCCCGCTCGGCGTTTGCCCGGAATGCGCTGCAACAGGCAGCAGTGCTAGCATGCCCCGTCCAAACCCGCTCCCGCTCCCTTTCGGGGTGCTTGAATCCATGTCCAAAGCCCGCTTCGACACGCTGGCCCTGCATGCCGGTGCCGCGCCCGACCCGGCCACCGGCGCGCGCGCCACGCCCATTCACCTGAGCACGTCCTTTGTGTTCCGCGACAGCGAACATGCGGCGTCATTGTTCAATATGGAACGCGCGGGGCACGTCTATTCGCGCATCTCCAACCCGACTGTTGCCGTGTTCGAGGAGCGCATGGCCGCGCTGGAAAACGGCGTAGGCGCCATCGCCACGGCTTCCGGCCAGGCGGCGCTGCATCTGGCCATCGTCACGCTGATGGGTGCCGGCTCGCATATCGTCGCGTCTTCGGCGCTGTATGGCGGCTCGCACAATCTGCTGCATTACACGCTGCGCCGCTTTGGCATCGAGACGACCTTCGTCAAGCCGGGCGACATCGATGGCTGGCGCGCTGCCATCCGCCCGAACACGCGGCTGCTGTTTGGCGAGACGCTCGGCAACCCAGGACTGGATGTGATGGACATCCCAACCATTGCGTCGATTGCGCATGATGCGGGCGTGCCGCTGCTGGTCGATTCGACCTTCACCACGCCGTGGCTGCTGCAGCCGCTCGCGCATGGTGCAGACCTCGTCTACCACTCGGCTACCAAGTTCCTGGGTGGGCATGGCACGACCATCGGCGGCGTGCTGGTCGACGGCGGCACGTTCGACTACGTAGCCGCAGGCAAGCATCCCGAGCTGACCGAGCCCTACGCGGGTTTCCACGACATGGTGTTTGCCGAGGAAAGCACCGTCGCGCCCTTCCTGCTGCGCGCGCGCCGCGAGGGCCTGCGCGACTTCGGTGCCTGCATGAACCCGATGGCCGCGTGGCAACTGCTGCAAGGCATCGAGACACTGCCACTGCGCATGGCGCGGCATGTAGACAACGCCCGCCGGGTCGTCGCCTTCCTGGCGAGCCATCCGATGGTGGCGTCGGTCGCCTACCCTGAGCTGGAATCGCACCCCGATCACGCGCTGGCCAAGCGCCTGCTGCCGCGCGGCAGCGGTGCGGTGTTCAGCTTCGATCTGCGCGGCGACCGGCGTGCCGGCCAGCAGTTCATCGAGTCGCTCGGCCTGTTCTCGCACCTCGCCAACGTGGGCGACGCGCGCTCGCTGGTCATCCATCCCGCATCGACAACGCATTTCCGCATGGATGCCGACGCGCTGGCCGCAGCCGGTATCAGCGAGGGCACGATCCGCCTTTCCATCGGCCTGGAAGACGCCGACGACCTGATCGACGATCTCAAGCGCGGCCTGAAAGCTGCAGAGCGCGCGATGTCCGCCGCGCCGGGCAAAGCCGCTGCCAACGCACCGGGAGCCCGCTGATGGAATGGACCGTACAAAGCGAGCGCGCCTACGCCTACACCGGCGGCAAGCCGTTCAACGCCGAATTGCCGTGCATCGTGTTCGTGCATGGCGCGCAGAACGATCATTCGGTCTGGGGACTGCAGACGCGCTGGTTTGCGCACCACGGCTTCAGCGTACTGGCGGTCGATCTGCCCGGACACGGCCGCAGCGCCGGCGCCCCGTTGCAGACGGTGGAAGCCATGGCCGATTGGGTGATGGCGCTGGTGCAGGCGGCTGGCGTCATGCAACCGGTCATCGTCGTCGGCCACAGCATGGGCTCGTTGATTGCACTGGAGTGCGCGTCACGGTACGCAAGTCGCGTGCGCCGCATCGCCCTGGTGGCGACGGCTTGGCCGATGAAGGTGTCGGATGCGCTGCTTGATGCGGCACTCAACAACACGGCCAGCGCCATTGACATGGTGAATACGTGGTCGCATTCCAGCCTCGCCAACAAGCCCTCGTCCCCTGGGCCGGGCTTCTGGATGCACGGCGGCAGCCAGCGGCTGATGGAGCGGATTGCGCGCGGTACCGAGGCGCCCGTCTTTCACACGGACTTTGCCGCCTGCAACGCCTATGCACGCGGCGCCGAAGCCATGGCGGCCGTGCAGTGTCCGTCACTCGTCATCGTCGGGGAGAAAGACCAGATGACCCCAGCGAAAGCCGGGCGTCAGGTTGCGGCAGGATTGGCCGGCAGCCGCGTGGTCGGCCTGCCAGGCGGGCACGCGATCATGGGAGAATGCCCCGACGGCACACTCGACACGCTGATCGCCTTTGCGCGTGAACGAGACCCGGTCGCCGCATAAGTCGCAGTCGCCTCCTGGAGACACATCATGGCCACCACCGACACCCAGAGCTTCGGCAGCTTCGCGGAGTTCTATCCGTACTACCTGAGCGAGCATCAAGACCGCACCTGCCGCCGCCTTCACTTTGCCGGTTCGACGGTGGCGCTGGTATGCCTGATCCTGCTTGTTTTCACGGGCAACCTGTGGTGGTTGCTGGGTGCGGCCGTGAGCGGTTACGCGTTTGCGTGGGTCGGGCACTTCGGGTTCGAGAAAAACCGGCCCGCCACGTTTCGCCATCCGTTTTACAGCCTGATGGGCGACTGGGTGATGTATCGCGACATCTGGACGGGCAAGATCCCGTTCTGAAACGTCAGGCGCTGGCGTTGGCAGCGGCGGGCATTGAAGAAGACGGCGTTGGTGCCGTAGCCGCCTGCGCGGCCGCCGCCACGCCGCGTTCGCCAGTCGTGAAAATGCTCTCCAACGTGGCATCGAGCGCAGGATTCTGCAGTTGGCTGACCAGCGCGTGCGTGTCCCCCAGATGGCGTGCCAGTGAGGTGCGCGGCAAGCGCGGCAGACTCAGCACCAGCCTTTCATAGAGCGGTCGCAGCGTGGTCGTGTGCGCATCGCAAAGCAGCGCCCAATGGGTCTCACCGCGATCCTGCTGCAGCTTGCCGATCAAATGCAGTGCCTTCAGCTTGGTCAGCAGGTCAGCTAGGTAATCGGCTTCCAATTGCAGGCGCCGGCCAATATCACGCTCGGCCACCGTACGTGGTGCCTGTTCGCGGGCGCGATACAACAGCAGCAGAACACCCAGCGCATCGAAGAACTCGCTGCCCGGAAACGTGCGCCGTTGCCAGTAGCCCTGGCGGATGATTGGCAGTGTCGACGCGATGGTCGCGCCGAGCAACGTCACCAGCCAGCTCACATAGATCCACGTTAGAAAGATCGGTAGCGTGGCAAACGCGCCGTAGACGGCTGTGTACGTCGGGATATGCGCAACGTAAGCGCCAAAGACACGCTTGGCAATTTCAAACGCCGCCGCTGCAATCAGCCCGGCAATGAAGGCGTCGCGCCGCTCCACATTGGTGTTCGGCACGAACACGTAGAGCATCGCAAACGCAATCGCCGAAAGCAGGATCGGGATCAGGCCCACGATCACACCCAGGCCGAACGGCAGCTTGTGCACATAACCCGCCGAGATCGACACGAGGTACGAACTGACCGACAGACTTGCGCCAATCAGCACTGGCGCGAATGTCATCAGTGCCCAGAACACCAGAACGCGCTGCGCGAGCGGCCGTCGATGGCGCACGCGCCAGATGGCGTTCAACGCGTTCTCGATGGTGAGCATGGTCATCACCGACGTCACGACCAAGCCGATCAGGCCCGCTGCTGTCAGCCCTTTGGCGTTGCTTGAAAACTGGTTGAGATACGTCAGGATCGGCCGGCTGATGCTGCCCGGCACGAGATTGCTGAACATGTAGCCCTCGATGTCCGCCCGGAAGCTCTTGAACATCGGAAATGCCGTGAACAGCGCAAAGGCCACCGTCAGAATGGGAACCAGCGACAGCACCGTCGTGAATGTCAGGCTGCTGGCCACTTGCGGCAGGTGGTCTTCACCGGCGCGGCGCAAGGCGTAACGCGCCAGCGCACGCAGCTTGGCGGCATTCCATTGACGAAGCGCACGGGTGGCAAAAAGCATGAAAAATGAGGCTGGAGGCGGGGTTGGGGGGCGCAACTATAATACCGCGACGCTCTCAACGCTTTGTTATGAAAGATATCCTGGTCTTGTACTACAGCCGTCACGGCAGCACGCGCGCATTGGCCGAAGCCATTGCGCAAGGCATTGAAAGCGTCGACGGCGCCCAGGCGCGTGTGCGCACGGTGCCCGCCGTCTCCACCGTCTGCGAAGCCACGCAGCCCGACGTGCCCGACAGCGGGCCGCCCTACGTGGAAGTACGCGACCTCGAGGAATGCGTGGGCCTGGCACTGGGCTCGCCCACGCGCTTTGGCAACATGGCCGCCCCGCTCAAGTACTTCCTGGATGGCACCACACCGCAATGGCTGGCGGGCGCGCTGGCCGGCAAACCGGCATGTGTGTTCACCTCCACGGGCAGCATGCATGGCGGGCAGGAAACCACCCTGCTCTCGATGATGCTGCCGCTGCTGCACCATGGCATGGTCGTGCTCGGTCTGCCGTATCAGCACAGCGAACTGCTTTCCACCGATGCGGGCGGCACGCCATACGGACCATCACACGTCGCACACCGCGGTGATACCGCACCACTTACCACCCACGAACGCACGCTCGCCACGGCCATGGGCCGGAGGCTGGCGCAGACTGCTCTGAAGCTCGCCGCATGACTCCCGCCGACAACGCCGTCACCGAATCCCGGGCACTGGCTGCGCTGAGTGCAGGCAGCCTCATCGCATTGATCGTCCTGTGCGCCGCGTGGGAGTTGTGGCTCGCGCCCGTGCGCCCGGGCGGCTCGTGGCTAGCGCTGAAGGCGCTGCTGCTGGCGTGGCCGCTGCCAGGCGTGCTGCGCAAGAACCGCTACACGATGCAATGGGCGTCGATGTTCATCCTGCTGTTCTTTACCGAAGGCATTGTGCGGGCGACATCGGACATTGGACTTTCGCGCTCGCTGGCGTGGGGCGAGGTGGCGCTCAGCGTGGTGTTCTTCACCGCAACCGTCTTCTACCTGCGCCCGTTCAAACGTGCGGCAAAAGCCCGCGCCGGCCACAGCACCTGATACGCCATGACTCACGATGCCTTCCTGCAAGCCTGCGTTGATGCCATCGGCGCAACGCACGTCCTGACCGCGCCGGAAGACCAGGCGCCCTACCTCACCGATTGGCGAAAGCGCTTCTCGGGGCGCGCGCGCGCAGTGCTGCGCCCCGCCAGCCCCGACGAGGTGGCAGCGCTGGTACGCCTGTGCGGCGAACATGGCGTGCCCGTCGTCCCGCAAGGCGGCAACACCGGCCTGTGCGGCGGGGCCACGCCCGACATGGAAGGCAGCGCGGTGGTGATCTCATTGCAGCGCATGCAGCGCGTGCGCGCCGTCGACCCGATCAACAACACCATCACCGTGGATGCCGGCTGCATCCTGGCCAACGTGCAGCAGGCTGCCGCAGATGCTGACCGCCTCTTCCCGCTCAGCTTGGCGGCCGAAGGCAGTTGCACGATCGGCGGCAATCTTGCGACCAACGCGGGCGGCACCGCCGTCCTGCGCTACGGCAACGCGCGCGAGTTGTGCCTGGGCGTCGAGGCGATCCTGCCCAACGGCGAACTGTGGAATGGCCTGCGCGGCCTGCGCAAAGACAACACAGGCTATGACCTGCGCGACCTGCTGATCGGCGCGGAAGGCACGCTGGGCATCATCACAGGGGCGATGCTGAAGCTGTTTCCGCAACCACGCGCCAAGGTGACGGCGCTGGCGGCGCTGCAATCGCCGCGCCAGGCGCTGGAGTTTCTATCGCTGGCGCAAGGCCATGCAGGGACGCTGTTGACGGGCTTCGAGCTGATGTCGGCGTTTTGCCTGGAGCTGGTGCGCAAGCATTACCCGCAGCTGCGCGTGCCGTTTACGCAGGTATATCCGCAATACGTGCTGCTGGAATTGTCCGATCTGGAAAGCGAAGCGCACACGCGCACGCTGTTCGAATCGCTCATGGAAGACGCGCTCGCGCGCGGCGTGATCGACGATGCGGCAGTAGCAGAATCGGTGGCCCAGTCGCGCGACTTCTGGAGCCTGCGCGAACATATTCCGCTGGCGCAGGCCGATGAAGGCAAGAACATCAAGCACGATATTGGCGTGCCCATTTCGCGCATTGCAGACTTCATTGACGTGACCGACCGCGCGCTGGCCGCAGCCTATCCCAGCATCCGCATGGTGACGTTCGGCCACCTGGGCGACGGCAACCTGCACTACAACGTATCGCCGCCGGAAGGCCATGCGCACGACGCGTTCCTGGCCAATCAGGACGGCATCAACCGCATCGTGCACGACAGCGTGCATGCGCACGGCGGCTCGATCTCGGCCGAACACGGCATCGGCCAGCTCAAGCGCGAAGACAACGCGCGCTACAAGAGCCCCGTTGAACTGGCGGCCATGCGCGCGATCAAGCAGGCGCTGGACCCGCGCGGCCTGATGAATCCGGGGAAAGTGCTGTAAGGCGATCCGGCGTTGCTTCAGCCGAACAGCTTCAGCGTGTAGTTCGCCACCGCGAAGAGAACCGTCGCGGCCAGCAGCCACAACAGCATGCGCGGTACGCCGCTGGGCGGCAGACGATGATCATTCACGTTGGAACGATCGCCGATGCGCCCGCTCTGGGCGCTACGGATGTAAGTGCTACGTGACGACCCTGCCGGGCGTCGTGCATGACGTGTGCTCATTGTGGTTTCCTCCCTGCCCCATGGCTAGCGCCTCGCCCCCGGCTCCCTGCAGCCATGGCGAAACACAGCAGCCCCATGGATCGCTCCACGGCCGCCCAAACAAGACTCCCTCTTTTCCCGTCTGGTCCGAACCTAAAAGGCTTCGTCACGCCCGTTTGGCGTGCGTAGGCACGGTGTTCCGCGTCATTGCGCGGAATTTCGAATGAAACGTTATTGTTGTGTGGCACTACCCGACGCCACGGAATGTATCAAAAATCCCCCCAATTGGGGGGTACGTATTTTAGGCATCACCTTTTGGATGATGCGCAGGAACGACGCTTGCGGGCTCGATCAGGGCAAACCCGGAACTCGACCCATGTATGGAGGCAGCCCATGCCCGCTTTGCCCGATCTGACCAAGCGCGCCCACATCACGCCGCCGCAACCGCCCGAACAGCCCCCACACCCGCCGCCGGAAATGCCGCCGCCCGATGAACCAGCCCATGACCCAGTGCACGACCCCGAACCCCAAACGCCCCCAATCGAACTGCCACCCGGGGACCTACCGCCGGAAATCCCGCCCCAGCACTAGCGCTGCGCAACATCCCATCTGTTAGAATCGCGGCCTCCCAGGCACCCGGAGGCCGCGCGTTTTTGGTATGCCTGGGCAGCCTGCACATCTGCATATCTGCCCATAGCTCAGTTGGATAGAGCATCGGCCTTCTAAGCCGACGGTCGGGGGTTCGAATCCCTCTGGGCAGGCCAATAAATCATTGAGTACATGGCAATTCGAACGCGATTCGATTTCGAAGCTCTCGCCATGTAACTACCTCATAAGCACTTCCAACAGTTTCGGCGACAGCCACATACGATCCGAGGGGCACCCCGTCCAGTCCAGCCCTCTACTGCTCTGGCCGAGCAAGCCAAGGTGCTCCTCCGCTGCTAGCGCGGTCGGCAGGCCATTGGCACACGTCGCTTTTCCGGTGACAACGCATTGCGAAAAAGAGCCTTAAGCGGCGCACCGATCTGCCGATAAAGAAAGGTTGTGGTGAATACTTCGTCGCACCGAAGCCTGGTCGCTCCAGAACACTTCCAGCGGCCGTGGGCGCAAGTCGGCCCATTCGGTTTGGGCTCGGTTGCCGAATGCGTGCTTGTCTTTCCCCATTCTTGTCACCAGTCCCGATCTCATGCTCAGCCCGCTCGCTCTGATAGGTATCGTGATGGTGTCCTGCTTGATGGGCGTCGCCATCCTTGGATCACTGCTTCGGACCGCCGTGCCGGGGATAGGCCGCTGGTGCGTGGCCCACGGGTTGCTGGCTGTGGCGGCGGCGTGTGTGCTAATCGCGGGCAGTCTGCAAGGGCGGTTCGTCACCCTCGCAGTTGCGCTCATCACGCTGACAGCCGTCCTGTTGCTCGTACAGGGGATGCGCCAGTTTTTTGGCAAGGCTTGGGCGGTGCCTCAAGAGACAGGGGCATTCGCCATCGCGTTCGTTGCGTTGGTGTACTTCACGCTCGTATCGCCGAACGTCAGCGCGAAGATTGGGATCGTGTCGGTGTTCTTTGCCTATGCTCGGATTGCTGTCGGGACATTGGCCCTGCGACACGCGCCGCACGATGGCGCCCGCTATCCCTATCGATTCGTTGCCGCGGCCGCATACCTGGGCGCACTGTTCCATGTCACGCGGGCGATCGCCGTTGCCTTCGGCCTGCCGCAAACGGCTTTTCCCGAGCCGTCAGCCTGGAACGTTCTTTTTCTCGGGCTGGCGATCGTCACGTTCCCGTGCATGTCGACAGGCATGGTGATGCTCGCGCACGATCAACTCGCCCGGAGGATGGAGCAGCTCGCGAATATTGACGAACTCACGGGCGTACTGATGCGGCGAGCGTTCATGGCAAGGGCAAGCGTCTTGCTTCACGACGCGGCGGCAAGCGGAAGACCGTTGTCGATTGCCGTTCTGGACATCGATAAGTTCAAAGCCGTCAACGACAGCTTCGGCCATGCCGTCGGCGACCGCATCCTCAAGCATGTCACGTCGGTGGTATCCACGCGGCTCAGGCCGGGCGATCTTGTCGGCCGCCTCGGTGGTGAGGAATTTGCGATTGTCCTGGTCGATACGGGAAAGACCGCCGCAGCGGCTTTGACGGATGAACTCCGGCTCGCGGTCGAGCAGTCGCCAAGAGAAGGCGTGCGTTGCACCTTCAGCGCGGGGGTCGAATGTGTCATGCCCGGAGACACATTGGCGACCACCCTCGCTCGAGCGGATGCGGCGCTCTATATGGCGAAGGAAAAAGGGCGCAACCGGGTCATCATCGCCTCAGAGGCTCACGAACGCGGCGTCGAAACGCACGGAGCGACTGCCACGTCAAAACTGGTCTGCTGATGCTGGGTTGGCGAACTTCGATAGCTGAATAATTGGCCATTCCCTACGAGGCGGCTACGAAGCCCCCCTCCCCGCAGTTCAGGCGCAAATACATCCTCAATCTCCCTGCCCCACATCCCGCACCGGCAGCGCAGTCGAATACTTGATCTGCTCCATTGAAAACGATGAACTCACGTCCGACAGCGGCACGGACTTGATCAGGTGTTTGTACACGCGGTCGTAGTCTTCTATACCTGCGACCGCAACGCGCAGCAGATAGTCCATCTCGCCGCTCATCCGGTAGACCTCCACCACCTCGGGCATATCGCGCACCACCTGCGTGAAACGCTGCGCCCACTTCTCGGTGTGCTGATCCGTGCGTACGGCAACGAACACCGTGGTGCCGACGCCCAACTTGCGTGCGTCGCACAGCGCCACCTGGGCGCGGATGACGCCCGTGTCCTTGAGCCGCTGCACCCGCTTCCAGCACGGTGTTTGCGAAAGGTTCACGCGCTGCGCAAGCTCGGCGATGGGCAGCGTCGCATCGGCCTGCAACAGCCTCAGTAGTTCGCGGTCAATGGCGTCCATTTCTGCAGAAGAATTTAGTTCTATATACGACGAATTCTAGGGAATATTTTCCCCACCATGGAGGAATACACAGGAAACTTTGAATTATTTTTCCGGGCTGTCCGCCGTATCATTTTTCTGCCTCCACCGCAGCACAGAAAACGACATGAGCGACAGCAACACCCTCCATTACCTCGACTACGCTGCCACCACGCCGGCCGACCCTCGCGTGATTGCGGCCATGACCGCCTGCCTTGGCATGGAAGGCGCCTTCGGCAACCCTGCGTCGAGTTCACATGCGACGGGGCGCGTCGCGCGGAACAAGGTCGAACAGGCACGCGAGCAAGTTGCCGCGCTCATTGGTGCTGACGCCGACGAGATCATCTGGACGTCGGGCGCGACCGAATCCAACAACCTTGCACTGAAGGGCTACGCCGACGCCGCCACGGGCAAGCGCCACCTCATCACCAGCCGCATCGAGCACAAGGCCATTCTGGACACGATGGCGAACCTGTCAGCGCGCGGCTGTTCAGTGACGTATCTCTCGCCAACACGCGACGGCGAAATTACCCCGGAAGCCGTGGCCGCTGCGATGACGCCGGACACCGGTCTCGTATCGCTCATGCTGGTGAACAACGAGCTGGGCACGCTGACCGATGTTCGCGCGATCGCCCAGATCGTGCACGCAGCGGGCGCGCTGTTCCATGTCGATGCCGCGCAGGCACTCGGCAAGACGCCGATTGATGTGCGCGCGCTCGGCATCGACATGCTGTCGATGTCCGCACACAAGGTGTATGGCCCCAAGGGGATCGGGGCGCTGTATGTGCGCCGCGAGATTGCCTCGCGCATTGCGCCGCAAATCCACGGTGGCGGACACGAACGCGGTCTGCGCTCGGGCACGCTGGCAACGCATCAGATTGTCGGCATGGGCGTGGCGTGCGAATTGGCGGCGGAAGAACTTGATCACGAGACCGCCCGCATTGCTGCATTGAGCCAGCGGCTGAAGGCGTCGGTGCTGGGCCTGGGCGATGTGGTGCAGAACGCCGACGTGGCACGCCGCATTCCCCACACGCTGAGCCTGACGGTGAACGCGCCCGGCTTCATGCCGATGATGCTGGGCGACGATCTTGCTGTGTCGTCAACGTCGGCGTGCAACTCCGCTGCGGGCACGCCCTCGCACGTGCTGACGGCCATTGGCCTGGATGCTGATGCTGCGGGCCGCACCGTGCGCATCAGCCTAGGCCGCTTTGCAACCGAGCAGGACGTCGACTTTGCCGCCGCATGTTTCCAGCGTGCGATTGAGCAATGCCGCGCCACGGCATCCAGCGGGTTGACGGCTTCGCGGCAGATCATGCCGGCGGATCTGAAGGCCATCCGCAATGCAGGTTTCCGCTCAGTGATCTGCAACCGCCCAGACGGCGAGAGCATCGACCAACCCGCCTTTGAGGACATTGCCGCTGCCGCCCGCGAGCTGGGCCTGGAAGCGCGCTACCTGCCGGTCGAGCCGAACGGCATTGGCGATGCAGACGTCGCGGCCTTTGGCGAACTGGTCGACACGTTGCCCAAGCCCATCCTTGCGTATTGCAGAAGCGGCAACCGGGCCGGCATGCTCTGGAACCGCCTGATGGATCAACGCAAAGGCTTAGCCGCTCCCACCCTCGGCTAAGCCACCGGCAGCTCCGTCGTCGACAGCACCTGCTTGAGCACCATGAACGTCCGGATCTGCCGCACGCCCGGCAGATACAGCAACTGCTCGGCGTGGAGCCGGTTATAGCCTTCGTTGTCTTTCGTGCGCACAAGCATGAAGTAGTCGAACTCGCCCGTCACGACGTGACACTCCAGGCAGCCGGGCACCTTCTGCACTGCCTTTTCAAATGCCGTGAACGATTCCGGCGTTGAGCGATCCAGCACGACGCCGATCATCACCAGCGACCCCAGATCCAGCGCACGCGGATCCAGCAGCGCAACAATCCCCTTGATCAGACCCAGCTCCTTGAGCCGTTCCACGCGGCGCAGGCAGGCCGGCGGACTGAGGTTCACCTTGGCTGCAAGCGCCACGTTTGAGATGGACGCATCGCGCTGGAGCGCCCTCAGAATTGCGCGATCGGTGCGATCCAAGGCGTGGCGCGCAGAAGCTGCCGATTCGTCGGACGGCTCCTGCAATTTCGTTTCGTTCTTTTTCATTTAGGCAGAATTAAAAATTAAGGAATTTGATTTTCATCCGGATACGTTCCGGATGGTAGACGATCTTTGCAACCTCATTTCGCGGCGTTCTGCGTACCATTGGTTTCCGACATCCCGCCACTTGCGGCACTGAAGGAGCCACCTCATGAACCTGCAAAGATTCCCCCGCTATCCGCTGACGTTCGGGCCGACGCCCATCCAACCGCTGAAACGATTGAGCGCGCATCTGGGCGGCAAGGTGGAGCTGTTTGCCAAGCGCGAAGACTGCAACAGCGGCCTGGCCTTCGGCGGCAACAAGACCCGCAAGCTCGAATACCTGATCCCGGAAGCGCTGGAAGGCGGGTACGACACGCTGGTTTCCATTGGCGGCATTCAGTCGAACCAAACGCGCCAGGTTGCTGCCGTGGCCGCACACCTCGGCCTCAAGTGCGTGCTGGTGCAGGAAAACTGGGTCAACTACTCCGACGCCGTGTACGACCGCGTCGGCAATATCGAGATGTCGCGCATCATGGGCGCCGACGTGCGCCTCGATGCGGCAGGCTTCGACATCGGCATCCGGCCCAGTTGGGAACAGGCCATGGAAGACGTGCGCAAGCGCGGCGGCAAGCCGTTCCCGATTCCGGCCGGCTGCTCCGAACACCCGCTCGGCGGCCTGGGCTTTGTGGGCTTTGCCGAAGAAGTACGCCAGCAGGAAGCAGCGCTGGGCTTCAAGTTCGACTACATCGTCGTGTGCTCGGTCACGGGCAGCACGCAAGCCGGCATGGTCGTCGGCTTTGCAGCAGATGGCCGGGCCGACAAGGTGATCGGCATCGATGCCTCGGCCAAGCCGGAGCAGACGCGCGCGCAGATCCTGCGCATTGCGCAGCACACCGCTGAGCTGGTCGACCTCGGCAGAAACATCACGGAGAAAGACGTGGTGCTCGACACGCGTTACGGCGGCCCGGAATACGGCCTGCCCAATGAGGGCACGCTCGAAGCCATTCGCCTGTGCGCGCGCCAGGAAGCCATGCTGACCGACCCCGTGTACGAAGGGAAATCCATGCACGGCATGATCGACATGGTGCGCAACGGCGAATTTCCTGAAGGCTCGCGCGTGCTCTACGCGCACCTGGGCGGCGTGCCGGCACTCAACGCATACAGCTTCATCTTCCGCAACGGTTGATGCGGACGCGCCCCAGCGGCGCATCCGGGCGCGGGCGTGCATCGCGTGATCACGGCCCGCCTTCTAATCCTTCCTCAAGGCAGAACCGCCATGACGGATTTATCGACGGGGGCCGCGTCGATGCACTCCCTCGTGCATCGCACCGAAGACAGCGACCCAGGGGAAACCGCCGAATGGCTCGACGCGCTGGATGCCGTCGTACAGCATGCCGGCACCTCGCGGGCGCAGTTCCTGTTCGACCGCTTGGCAGAACGCGCCTCAAAGCTTGGCGTTGGCACCGCCCTCGCCCGCGTCACGCCCTACGTCAACACGATCCCCGTTGAGGCGCAGCCGCCGTATCCCGGAGACATCGATACCGAAGAGCGACTGGCCGCCGCGCTGCGCTGGAATGCTCTCGCCATGGTGGTGCGCGCCAACCAGGCCTACGGAGAGCTGGGCGGCCACATTGCAAGCTACGCATCAGCAGCCGATCTCTTCGAAGTCGGCTTCAATCATTTCTTCCGGGCTGACAACGCGGCGCACGGCGGCGATCTGGTCTACTTCCAGCCGCACTCTTCGCCCGGCGTCTATGCGCGTGCGTATCTCGAAGGCTTCCTGGATGAAGCGCATCTCGAACACTATCGGCGTGAGATCACGGGCCCGGGGCTTTGCTCCTATCCGCATCCGTGGTTGATGCCGGAGTTCTGGCAGTTCCCGACCGGATCAATGGGCATCGGGCCGATCAACGCGATCTACCAGGCGCGCTTCATGCGCTACCTGCAAAACCGCGGCCTCTTGCAGACATCCGATCGCAAGGTGTGGGGCTTCTTCGGCGACGGGGAAATGGACGAGCCGGAATCGATCGGCGCCCTCTCGCTGGCGGCGCGCGAGCGGCTCGACAACATCGTATTCGTCATCAACTGCAACCTGCAGCGGCTCGACGGGCCCGTGCGCGGCAACAGCCGCATCGTGGACGAACTCGAAGCGCAGTTCACCGGCGCCGGGTGGAACGTCATCAAGGTGCTGTGGGGCTCGGACTGGGATGCCCTCTTCGCCCGCGACCGTTCCGGCGCCTTGCTGCGGGCATTTGCGCAGACCGTGGACGGCCAGTTCCAGACCTTCTCTGCCAACGACGGCGCCTACAACCGCGAGCGCTTCTTCGGCCAGAACCCCGAGCTTGCCGCGCTTGTCTCGCATTTCAGCAACGAAGACATCGACCGCCTGCGCCGCGGCGGCCACGACGTGCGCAAGCTCCACGCCGCCTATGCAAAGGCGCTGCAGCACAAGGGCCAGCCCACGGTGATCCTCGCCAAGACGATGAAGGGCTTCGGCATGGGCAGCGTTGGGCAAGGCCGGATGACGACGCACCAGCAGAAGAAGCTCGATGTCGATCAGCTCAAGGCGTTTCGCGATCGCTTCCGCCTGCCGCTGTCCGACAGCGACGTCGAGCAGTTGAAGTTTTACAAGCCAGCGCCAAACAGCCCGGAGATGCAATACCTGCATGCGCGCCGGGCTGCCCTGGGGGGCTATCTGCCTAGAAGGCGGAAGGCGGCAACACAGGCGCTGACCGTGCCTGCGTTGCCATCCTGGGGGCAATTCGCGCTGCAAGCCGAAGGCCGCGAGATGTCGACCACGATGGCCATCGTGCGCATGTTCGGCAACCTGCTGAAGGACGGTGCCCTCGGCTCGCGCATGGTGCCGGTGGTGGCGGATGAGGCCCGCACGTTTGGCATGGCCAGCATGTTCCGCCAGGTCGGCATCTACTCGCCGCTGGGTCAACAGTACGAGCCGGAAGATCTGGGTTCGATGCTGTATTACCGCGAAGAAACCGGTGGGCAGATCCTGGAGGAAGGCATATCCGAAGCCGGCGCCATCTCGTCGTGGATTGCCGCGGCCACGGCCTACAGCACGCACGATCTGCCGATGCTGCCGTTCTACATCTACTACTCGATGTTCGGCTTCCAGCGCATTGGCGATCTCATCTGGGCGGCGGCGGACCAGCGGGCGCGCGGCTTCCTGATCGGCGCGACGGCGGGCAAGACAACGCTCGGCGGTGAAGGCCTCCAGCACCAGGACGGCACGAGCCACCTTGCCGCATCCACGGTGCCCAACTGCCGCGCGTGGGACCCGGCATTTGCCTACGAGATTGCCGTCATCCTCGACGAAGGCATGCGCGCGATGCTGGAGCGTCAGGAAGACACGTTCTACTACCTGACGGTGACGAACGAGAACTACGCGCAGCCCTCCATGCCGGACAGCGACCTGTGTGCGGGCATCCTCAAAGGCATGTATCCGCTGACACCGCAAAGCCTGTCGACCGCGCGCGTGCAGTTGCTGGGCTCGGGCGCCATCCTGGGCGAAGTCATGGCCGCCGCGCAGATGCTCAAGGAAGACTGGAACATCGACGCCGCCACCTGGAGCGTGACGAGCTTCTCAGAGCTGCACCGCGAGGCCATCGCCGCAGAACGCATCGCCCGCCTCGGCGGTGAAGCCGCGCCTTCGTATGTGGAGGCCGTCTTGCGCGAATCGCACGGGCCCGTCATCGCCGCCACCGACTACGTGCGGGCCGTACCCGAACTGATCCGGGCACACGTACCGCGCCGCTATGTCACGCTGGGCACCGACGGCTTTGGCCGCAGCGACTCGCGCCGGGCGCTGCGCGAGTTCTTCGAGGTGGACCGCGCGTCCATCGTCATCGCCGCGCTGAAGGCGCTGGCAGACGACGGTGAACTGGAACGCACCGTGGTGCGCGAGGCGGCTGAGCGATACGGCAAACACGCGACGGCCACGGACGCGCCCTGGATGCGATGAAAGGCCTTTGACACAGGGGCGCAGCGAGCCCGTGACCGCCCGACCCCATGCCTCGCGGCGTGCTGGTGCAGGGCCTTTGGTCACGCCCGCTTTTTCGTTTCCAAATGTTACGGGGTGCACTGAGGGCGACTTCGGCCAACGCACGCAGCGCAGCCGTGCAGTACAGTCCATGCCATGAAAAAAGCCCTGACCTGCCCGTCTCTCGTCCTGCTGGCCTTGCTTGGTGCGTGCGCATCGCACCCGCAACAGCAGCCCGCCGATTCGACCAGCGCCGCCGCGGCGGCCACTGACGCCAGCGCAGACAACGGCTGGCAGGTGCTGCGCGCCAACTACATGGCGTGCGTTCAGCGCCAGGCCGATAGCGGCGTGCCGGGCACCACGCAGACGAAAGCCGTGGTCGCCTCCGCGCTCGATGCCTGCGAAGGCGACCTGCGCACCATGCACGACGGTTTCCGCGATCACCTCAGCGCGTCGATGTCATCATCCGGCGCGCGCAAGGCCGCCGACCGCGTCACCAAAGACACCCGCGACAAAGCCCGCGTCTACCTGATGGGCTACGTCGATCACGAGCGCTACGTGGCAAAGTCGCGCTGAGCGGTTACAGCATCTCCAGCGCGCGCGGCCCCTTAGGCGGCGGAAAGATGCTGTCCAGCGTCGCCAGTTGCTCAGCCGTGAGCGTGTGCGCCAGCGCGCCGATGTTTTCGCGCAACCGCTCACGATGGCCTGTCTTGGGAATGGCGATGATGCCGTCGCGCGCCAGCAACCACGCCAGCGCCACCTGTGCCGGCGTCATGCCGCATTCCTGCGCGAAGCGCACCAGCTTTGGATGTCGAACCAGCCGGGCCTGCTCGATGGGCGAATACGCCATCACCGGCACGTGGCGCTCGTGCAGCCAGGGCAGCAAGTCCCACTCGATGCCGCGCCGGCTGAGGTTGTACAGCAGCTGGTTGACGGCAATCTGATTGCCGCCCGGCGCGTCCCACCATTCCTCCATATCGGACAGGTCAAGATTGCTCACGCCGTAATGGCGGATCTTGCCTTCGCGCTGCAGGGCCTGCAGGCCTTCCAAGGTCTCTTCGAACGGCACATCGCCGCGCCAGTGCAGCAGGTACAGATCGAGGCGATCAGTGCCGAGCCGGCGCAAGCTGCGCTCGCATGCCGCAGCAATGCCGCGCCGGCTGGCGTTGTGCGGGTAGACCTTGCTGACCAGAAAAACGTCATCGCGCCGCCCGGCGATAGCCTCGCCGATCAACGATTCGGATAGGCCTTCACCGTACATCTCGGCCGTGTCGATCAGGCGCAAACCCAGATCGAGGCCCAGACGCAACGTGGCGATTTCTTCATCGCGCGTGGCGCGGTCGTCGCCCATGTTCCAGGTGCCCATGCCGAGTGCAGGGACGCGTTCGCCGTTGGGCAGAGTGACTTGTTTCATGTCGTGCTATCCGAATCGGGGAGGCAAAACATGAATCTACAAGAGACGCGGCGCAGCGGTAAGGCTGCGCCGGTCCGCTCAGAAAATACGCCCTAGCGCGCCTGGCGTTGCGCTGTCCATCGACGATAGCGCCGCGACTGGCACGCTGCGGCCAGTTGCTGTTGAATCAGCGCCCGCAGGGGCGACACACGCGGGTCTGTCGTGCGCCCCTCGCTCAGCCGGTTGAGCTGAAACTTGACGACTGCCATGTTGGCCAGCGCGCCGAGCGCCTTGTTCTTCCACGTGATGGGCTGCAGCGCCGGCGCGTTGTTCTTGCCGCCAGCCCAGTCGCGCGGCAGGTTCGGATCGATGGACAGCGCGGTCGCAATGCCCACCATATCGACTCCGCTGTCGACCACCTGCTCCGCCACCACCCGGCGCCGGATGCCGCCCGTGACCATCAGCGGCATGCGGGCAATAGCGGCAATGTCGCGCGCGAATTCCAGGAAATACGCCTCGCGGGCAAGCGTACGGCCATCACGCGAGTGCCCTTGCATGGCCGGGACTTCATAGCTGCCGCCGGACAGCTCCACCAGATCGACACCCAGCGAATTGAGCAGCTCGACCACCTGCTTGGCATCGTCAGGGCTGAAGCCACCGCGCTGGAAATCGGCCGAGTTCAACTTGACCGACACCACGAACTGCGGCGACACAGCGGCGCGCACGCTGCGCACGATATCGAGCAGCAGGCGCGCGCGGTTCTCGATCGGGCCGCCCCACTGGTCCTGCCGCCGGTTGGAAATGGGCGAGAGAAACTGGCTCAGCAGATAGCCATGTGCTGCGTGGATCTGCACACCGGTAAAGCCGCTCTGCTCGGCCAGTTGTGCGCTGCGGGTAAAGCGCTGCTGGACTTCGCGGATGTCCGCCTCGGTCATCTCGCGCGGCACCGGAAACTGTTTGGACAACGCGCCGAGCGCCAGCGGCACCGCTGAAGGCGCCAGCGTCGGTTGCCCGAGCGACGCTGGCATCTGCCGACCCGGATGGTTGATCTGGACCCACGCATGCGCGCCATGCGCCCGCGCGACCTGCGCCCAGCGGCGAAAGCGTTCCAGATGCGCGCCGTCTTCGAGCACGACGCCCTTCGGGCCCGTCATGGCCCGGTGGTCAATCATCACGTTGCCGGTCAGGATCAAGCCGGCGCCGCCTGCGGCCCACGCTTCATACAGGCGTAGCAACGCGTCGGATGGCGCGTGATCGGCGTCGGCCATGTTCTCTTCCATGGCAGCTTTGGCAAGGCGATTGGGAATCACCGCGCCGTTGGGCAGAACGAGGGGCGTGAAGAGCTTCATGGGCGGCATCCGCGTTGGGGGATTTGACATTTGACGACACCTGAACCCTAAGCTTAAAGTCAACTTGAATGTCAAGCCTGCGGAGCACGCACATGAAGATTGGTGAACTGGCCCGCCTGAGCGGTGTGGCCGCCTCCCGCATCCGGTTCTATGAAGCCAGCGGCCTGTTGCAGCCGGCTGAGCGGCAGTCCAATGGGTATCGGGAATACGCGCCGGAATCGGTCACGCGGCTGGAGATCATCCTGCGCGCGCAAAGCGCGGGGTTCTCACTGGAAGAAATTCGCGCCCTGCTGCCCGGACATCTGGGCGAATGGCCGCGCGAAGAATTGCTGCTGGCGCTACGCCGCAAAGTGGCGGAAATCGATGTGCTTGAGCAGCACCTGGCGCAAAACAAGCGCGACTTGCTTGCGCTCATCCGCGAAATCGACCACGAGGCCGACGGCGAAGACTGCGCCGACCGCGCCCGCCGCGTGTTCGACAAGATGAACCTGCGGCCGCTCAAGCAGCCCGCTGCAGAACCGCCGGCGCGCCCGGCAAGAAAGCGCGGCTGAGGCGTGTCGCTGCAAGGGCATGCGTTGTTGAAATCGCTGGGAGTGCTCCGCGTGCGCAAGGGCATGCAGACGGCGGCGGCGTTACGGTAGCGGAATCGAATCGACTCAAAACCCGCCCAGCACGTGACGCAGCAGCAAGGCAGACAGCACCAGCATCGTCACGCCAATCAAGCCATCCAACACCTGCCACGCTCTCGGCCGGGCAAACCATGGCGCGAGCCAACGCGCACCAAACCCCAGGGTCACGAACCAGAACAGGCTGGCCGACCCCGCACCCGCCACAAACCAGCCGCGCAACGCCACGGCCTGCTGAGCACCAATGCTGCCCACCAACAACACCGTATCCAGATAGACGTGCGGATTGAGCAGCGTAAAGGCCGCCGCCTGCGCCAGCGCCGCGCCGCGGCTGAGGCCATCGCCACCTGCGGCTGCCCGTAAGTGGCTGGAATGCCGGGCGCGCCCTAGTGCCTGCACGCCATACAGCAGCAGGAATACGGCGCCCGCCAACGCAAGAAAACGCGCGAGATTGGGCCGTTCTCCCAACGCCTGCGCCATGCCAAGCACACCCGCCAGAATCAGCAGCGCATCTGCCATCGCACAGAACAGCACCACACTGCCCACGTGTTCACGGCGCAGCCCCTGACGCAGCACGAAAGCGTTCTGCGCGCCAATGGCCACGATCAGCCCCAGGCTCAGCGCCAAGCCCTGCAGGAATACGGAAGAGGAAGTCGCAATCGAGGTTGTCATGCGCGCAGCTTGCCGGGCCGGCTTGATGAAGACAAACTATCTTTTCTTCATCCAATTCAGTTTTTCTAACTTTCGTGCTCGACTATTCCGCCTTGGCCGCGTTGGCAGCCGTCATCCGAGAAGGCAGCTTCGAGCGGGCTGCCCGCACACTTCACGTCACGCCATCTGCCATTTCGCAGCGGATCCGGCTGCTGGAGGAACGCGTTGGCTGCGCGCTGGTGGTGCGTGATCAGCCGTGCCGCCCGACTGAAACCGGCCGGCGGCTTTGCCAGCACGTAGACCGCGTTCGCCTGCTCGAACAGGAACTGCAAGGCGCGCTGCCAACGCTGGCGCCAGAAGGCGTCGCCCGCGTTGCGCTACCGATTGCCGTGAACGCCGACAGCCTGGCGACCTGGCTCGCGCCAGCGATCGCCACCTTCGCAGCAACACATCCGGTGTTGATGGAGGTGGCGGTGGATGACCAGGATCACACCGGGGAGTGGCTGCGCAGCGGTGCCGTGCTGGCTGCCGTTACGGCCACCGCGCGGCCGGCCACGGGCTGCAACAGCCGCCCGCTCGGGGCCATGCGTTATCTGGCTGCAGCCAGCCCGGCATTCGTGCAGCAACATTTCGCAGACGGCGTCGGTGCAGGTGCGTTGGCGCAGGCGCCCTGCCTCGTGTTCAACACGAAAGATGCGTTGCAGGCAACCTGGGCAAGGCGCCTGTGCCATCGGCATGTGGAACTGCCACGCCATCTGTTGCCGTCGTCACAGGCATTTGTGACCGCGGCCGTGGCCGGCATGGGCTGGGGGTTGCATCCACATGCGCTGATTGCGCAGCATCTCGAAGACGGTTTGTTGGTCGAGCTGGTGCCGGACACACCGTTGGACGTCCCGCTGCATTGGCAGCACGCGCGTGCGGCATCGGCGCTGCTCGACACACTCAGCCGCGAGGTGCTGAGCGCCGCGCGCGCCGCACTGCTCCCGCCCTAAGCGGTTACAGCGCGTTCAGCGGGATCTTGAGGTACTGCACGCCGTTCGGCTCGGCCGGGGGCAACATGCCCGCACGAATGTTCACCTGAATGGCCGGCAGCATCAGCGTTGGCATGCCGAGTGTGGCGTCGCGCCTCGTGCGCATCTGCACGAACTCAGCCTCGGTCACGCCATCGCGCACATGGATGTTGGCGCTGCGCTGCTCGGCCACCGTTGTGTGGCAGATGGCTTCGCGACCGGCGGGCGGATAGTCGTGGCACATGTAGAGCCGCGTGTCCGGCGGCAGATCCAGCAGGCGGCGGATCGACTGATACAGCGTGCCCGCATTCCCACCCGGAAAATCGCAGCGCGCAGTGCCCACGTCCGGCATGAACAGCGTGTCGCCCACAAACACCGCATCGCCCACCTGATAGGCCATGTCTGCCGGCGTGTGGCCCGGCACGGCCAGCGCCTTTGCTTCCAAATTGCCGATACGAAACACCTCGTCCGGCGCGAACAGGTGGTCGAACTGCGAGCCATCGAGCAGGAATGAGGGCTCCAGATTGAAGATCGGCTTGAACACGCCCTGCACCACGCAAATACGCTCGCCGATGGCGATGCGCCCGCCGAAACGCCCACGCAGATACGGCGCGGCCGACAAGTGATCGGCATGCGCGTGGGTCTCCAGCAGCCATTCAACGCGCAAGTCCTGCGCTTCGATGAACGCGGCAACGCGCTCGGCCGATCGGGTCGTCGTGCGGCCCGATTTCGGGTCGTAGTCGAGTACCGAGTCGATCACGGCACACGGCGTGCCGGGGCCTGCGTGCACAACGTAGGTCATGGTGCAGGTATCGGCGTCGAAAAAGGATTCGATCTGGGCGTGCATGGTGAACTTTCCCGAACAATCTATATTTTTATAGAATATCGTCTGACATTCTGTCTGCCAATAGTGCAAACAGCGCGAATAGAACCCTGCGCCACGCCCCATGAGCCACTCCACAGCCAGTCCCGATGTTGTGCCGCTGCCCGAGGCGGCCATTTCCATGCTGCGCGCCTCTGCGTCGCAGGCGTGCGCCGTGCTCAAGGCCATGGCCCACGAAGACCGCCTGCTGCTGCTCTGCCAACTTACGCAAGGCGAGCGCAACGTCGGCGAACTGGAGGCGCTGGTGGGTCTGCATCAGCCCAGCCTGTCGCAGCAACTGGGCGTGCTGCGCGACGAGGGCCTTGTCACCACGCGGCGCGAAGGCAAATACATCTATTACCGGCTCGCCAGCTTCGAGGTCATCCAGATCATGCAGACACTCTCTGAGCTGTACTGCGGCAAGGTCTTGAAGAAGATGGCGGGACACTGATCATGTCGCCCATGGAAGCGGGTTGGATCATCAGCGCGGGGCTGGGCTCTGTGGTGGGGCTCATTCTGGCGCTCACAGGCGCGGGCGGGGCCATCGTCGCGGTGCCGCTGCTGATTTTCGGATTGCATCTGTCGGTGCCACAAGCTGCGCCGATTGCACTGCTGGCGGTAGGGCTGTCCGCCGGGCTGGGCGCAATGCTCGGCTTGCGGGAAGGCAAGGTCCGCTACAAGGCCGCTGGGCTCATGGCGCTGTGCGGCGTGGTGATCTCGCCGTTCGGCATCTGGGTTGCGCACCGCGTGCCAAACACGCCGCTCACGCTGCTATTTGCAGTGGTGCTCGCCTACGTGGCGCTGCGCATGTTTCGGCAAGCTCGCGCGGCACCGTCAACCGAGCCCCAGCCAAGGCGGACGGCACCGCCCTGTCACCTTGACACCACCACAGCCAAGCTGGTCTGGACGTTGCCGTGTGCGCGTGCATTGGCCGCGTCGGGCGTGGGCGCGGGCTTCCTGTCCGGATTGCTTGGCGTGGGCGGCGGTTTTGTCATCGTGCCCGCATTGCGCCGAGCGACCGATCTGCCGATGCAAACCATCGTCGCCACCTCGTTAGCGGTGATCGCGCTGGTGTCCATGGGCGGTGTGGTCGCCTCGGCCATTGGCGGGCATGTCGATTGGCATATCGCGCTGCCGTTTGCCGCCGGCGCCTTGACCGGCATGCTGGCGGGCCGGCGCTTTGCGAGGCATTTGGCGGGGCCAGCGCTGCAGCAAGGATTCGCCGCATTCGCGGGCGTCGTGGCGTTGGGCATGATCGCCAGAACACTGATTTGACCAGCGTGTTGCGGAAGCGGTACAATCGCGTTCTTCGGGGCGTAGCGTAGTCTGGTAACGCGTCCGGTTTGGGACCGGAAGACCGCGGGTTCAAATCCTGCCGCCCCGACCAGAATTGAGCAGCAAACAAAACGGCTTACGTTCACTACGTAAGCCGTTTTGCTTTGGAGCGGCGCGTTACGGCTCGTGGCGTCATCTGGCGATGCTATAAAGACAGCATCCGCATCAAAGCAATGCCGCTCACTTTCCCCATGAACCTCATCCTGTGGCGCCACGCTGAAGCCGAAGACGTGGCCGCATCACTGCGCATCCAGCGCAACACCGATCTGCAGCGGGAACTCACCAAGCGTGGTCACAAGCAGGCCGAGAAGATGGCCGATTGGCTGCGCCCTCGCCTGCCAGAAGACACACTCGTACTTGCGAGCCCCGCTGTACGCACGCAGCAGACCGCACGCGCCCTCACAGAACATTTCCAGACGCTGGCCGCACTTGCGCCCGGCGCGGATGTCAGCGCGATCCTCGATGCATTGGATTGGCCGTCGAATACGAACCTGCTGCTGGTCGGCCATCAGCCGTGGCTGGGCCGTCTCGCCAGCTTGCTCATCGCGGGCGTGGAAATGGACTGGAGCGTGAAGAAAGCCGGCGTGTGGTGGCTCAGCCGCCGCATGCGCGAAGACGAAGCGCAGACCGTGCTGCGCGCGGTGGTCAATCCCGATCTCGTGTGACACATCGCCCTCGTCACAGCATCGCCACGCAAAATTCACGCAATAGTCACGATTGACACGCTTTTGTCGCGGATCTGTCACGCAGCGTCTCTAGAATCGCCCCGAAATCCACCCTTGGGGATGCACGAATGCGAGACCTGCCGACGCCCACCCAGCCGTTGATCGACGCACTGCCGAGCCTGAATCTGGGCAACGCACGGAGGGGCCTTCCTCGCTCACCCGACGCTGTTCCAGCGCGTGACAAGCCTGTTCTGGCCGTTTCGTGGGCGCGCCATCAGGATGAAGTGACCGAAGCGCAGCGCCTGCGCTACAAGGTGTTTGCCGAAGAAATGGGCGCCCGCCTGCCTTCGGCCCACACCGAACTGGACGTCGACATGTTCGACGCCGTGTGCGACCACCTGATCGTGCGCGACCAGAAGACGCTGCGCGTGGTCGGCACTTACCGCGTGCTGCGCCCGGACGCTGCCAAGCAGATCGGTTGCCTGTATTCTGAATCCGAATTCGACCTCGTGCGCCTGGCGCACCTGCGCCCGAAGATGGTTGAGCTAGGCCGCTCGTGCGTGCACCGCGACTACCGGTCGGGCAGCGTCATCATGGCGCTGTGGGCCGGTCTGGGCGAATACATGCAGCGCTACGGCTTCGAGTCGATGCTGGGCTGCGCAAGCGTGTCGATGGGCGACGGCGGGCACTTTGCTGCAAGCCTGTATCGCAGCTTCGTTGACGATGGCTCACTCGCACCGATCGAGTACCACGCCTTCCCGCGCGTGGCACTGCCGGTAGACGAACTGAACCAGGATCTCGAAGTCGAGCCGCCTGCGCTCGTGAAGGGTTACCTGCGTCTGGGCGCACGCATCTGCGGCGCACCGGCCTGGGACCCTGACTTCAACGTCGCCGATTTCCTCACGCTGCTGCGTCTGTCGGACATCAACCCGCGGTACGCACGCCACTTCCTGCGCGGCTGATCTCGCTCCGAACAGCACCACGCAAAACAAAACGGCCCGGGTAACTCCGGGCCGTTTTGCTTGGGATGCAGCGAGATGCCTTACACGTACACCACCTTGTAGCGGCGACCGATGCGCTGCCACTCATCGGCTTCTTTCGCCAGGCTGTATTCCACCAGCGGATTCTGCTCGATCCAGCTCTTGGGCAGTTCGACCTCGAAACCACCTTCATTCAGTTCGCCTTCGCTGTGGCGCACGCGCAGGCCGGGCAGTTGGATCGCTCCCCGACGACGGCACAGCACAAACGCCAGACGCAGGCTGAACAGCATCCGCCAATCGAGGAACTTGCCACCGCCCGAGAGTTTGCCAAGCTTGCCTGCATGGCCCAGCAGCAGCGTCGCGAGCCGCGCCTGATCGGTCCTGGAGAAGCCCGGCATATCGGCATGGCTGGCGATGTACGCCGAGTGCTTGTGATACCCGCTGTGCGAGATGCTCATGCCGATCTCGTGCAGGTTTGCCGCCCAACCCAGCAGCGCGAGATTGTCTTCGCGGCGCTCATCGGGCGGGTCAGGAAACTGCGACAAGAGCGCCGTCGCCGCATCGCGAACGCGGCTCGCCTGCGCGCGGTCGACGCTGTAGCGGCGCATGAACTGTTCAATCGTCACCGTGCGCATGTCTTCGTGATGCGTACGGCCGAGCAGGTCATACAGCACACCCAGGCGCAAGGCGCCATCGGTCACGTCCATGCGGTCGACGTCGAGCTCTGCAAACACGCCCAGCATGATCGACAGCCCGCCCGGCAGCACCGGAACCCGATCCGACTTCAAGCCGTTGAGCTTCAAGCGGTTGGTGTTCTCCGACTTGACGAGCGCGCGTTTCAGGCGCTCCAGCCCTTCGCGTGTGATGCCGTGTTCGTTGCTCTTGTCGTTGAAGCCGTTCAGCTCGATCAACTCGGCCAGGGCGCGTGCCGTACCCGATGATCCGACGGCCTGGTTCCAGCCCGCCGTGCGGTACTGTTGCACGAGTACCTGGATCTCGCGACGCGCGGCCAACTCGGCCTGCTTCATCGCGTATTCATCAACGTTGCCGTTCGGGAAGAAATGCCGACTGTGCGAAACGCAACCGATGTACAGCGACTCCATCAGCTTGGGCTTGTAGCCATTGCCGATGATGAATTCCGTCGAGCCGCCGCCGATGTCGACGACGAGCCGGTTGCCTTGGCACGCTGGTGCGTCATGCGATGCACCGAGATAGATCAGCCGTGCCTCTTCGCGGCCTGCAATCACCTCGATGGGAAACCCCAGCGCGGCTTCCGCCTCGATCAGGAATTCCTGCGCATTCTTGGCCACGCGCAAGGTGTTGGTGGCCACGGCACGTACATGTTCCGGCGGGAAATCACGCAGGCGATCGCCAAAGCGGCGCAAAGCGTCGACACCGCGGCGGCGCGCAGGCTGATCCAGGTATTTATCTTGCGTAAGCCCGGCGGCCAAACGCACGGGTTCGCGCAGCGCATCGACCTGGAATATCTGGGTACCACCAGGGGTTTCGTCGACACGGCCGATCATCAGCCGGAAGCTGTTGGAGCCCATGTCGACAGCAGCCAGCAGACGGGGGGTGGGACTCATGAATGAAAACGGTTGAGGAGCAGAATCAGGGGCGCGGAGTATTGTCGTTCGAAACAATGCGCAACAAAATATGTCTTTATTGTGTCCCGAACATGACAACTTCAATGTGTCACAAATTTGACACCGAACTATGAAAAAGTGGCCGGATCGTCATCCGTCTGAACACAACATGTCGACATTGCCCGCGGGCGATCTGCTCAATCGCGAACTGGGCATCCTGGAATTCAATGCCCGTGTGCTCGCCCAGGCCGCTGACCCGGGTGTGCCGCTGATGGAGCGGCTGAAATTCATCTGCATCGTGTCGAGCAATCTCGATGAGTTCTTTGAAATCCGCATTGCCGGATTGAAGGAGCAGATGCGCGACAACCCTTCGTCGGTCACGCCCGACGGGCTGTCGGTGCAGCAGGCATTTGGCGTGGTTTCGGAGCGAGTGCGGCAGCTGGTCGCGCAACAGTATGCCATGTTGCAGGACGACATCCTGCCCCTGCTGGAGAAGGAAGGCGTCTTCTTCCACATGACGACCAACTGGAATGAAGCCCAGCGCGCCTGGTGCCGCAGTTTCTTCCAGCGCGAACTGGTGCCCATCCTGACGCCAATGGCACTGGACCCGGCGCACCCCTTCCCGCGCGTGTTGAACAAGAGCTTGAACTTCATCATCGAGCTGTCGGGCAAGGATGCTTTCGGCCGCGAAGCTGAACTGGCCATCGTGCAGGCGCCGCGCGCCCTGCCCCGGCTTGTGCAGATGCCGCCGGAACTGTCGGGCTATCAGTATGGGTTCGTGCTGCTCTCGTCGTTCATGCAGGGCTTTGTGCACGAACTGTTTCCGCAGATCGACGTACACGGCTGCTACCAATTCCGCGTAACACGCAATTCCGACCTGTTCGTGTCGGAAGATGAAATCACGGACTTGCGCGAAGCGCTTCAGGGCGAACTATCCACGCGCCATTTTGGCGACGCGGTGCGACTGGAACTCGCGCACGATACCTCACCGGCACTGGTGGTGCGCCTGCTGCAGGAGTTCGGCCTGACCGACGCAGACTGCTACCGCGTCAAGGGCCCTGTGAACCTGGTGCGCCTGCTGCAAGTGCCCGACATGGTCGACAAGCCGGTGCTGAAGTACCCGCCGCATGTGCCAGCAACGGTCAAACAGGTGGCCAACAGCTCGAACGTGTTCGACGCCATCCGCCAGGGCGACATCCTGCTGCACCACCCGTACGAAAGCTTCACGCCCGTGCTGGAACTGCTGCAGCAAGCTGCGCGCGACCCTGACGTGGTCGCCATCAAGCAGACCGTCTACCGTACCGGCAACGAATCCACGGTAATGGAAGCGCTCATCAAAGCGGCGCACAACGGCAAGGAGGTGACCGTTGTCGTCGAACTGCTCGCGCGCTTTGACGAAGAGACGAACATCAACTGGGCGGACCAGCTTGAATCGGCCGGCGCACATGTCGTGTATGGCGTGGTTGGCCACAAGTGCCACGCAAAGATGCTGCTGGTGGTGCGCCGCGAGGTGTCTGGCAAGGGCAAGACGGTCAAGCTGCGCCGCTACGCGCACCTGGGCACGGGCAACTACCACCCCAAGACCGCCCGCCTCTACACCGACTTCGGCCTGATGACCGCCAACGAGCAAATCTGCGAAGACGTGCATCACGTGTTCCAGTTGCTGACAGGCACGGGCGCGCAGGTCAAGCTGCATCATCTGTGGCACTCGCCGTTCACGATGCACGACAACCTGATCGAGCACATCCGAGCCGAAGCACGTGCTGCTCGCGCAGGCAAACGTGCGCGCATCATCGGCAAAATGAATGCGCTACTGGAGCCGGCCATCATCGACGAGTTGTACAAGGCGTCACGGGCGGGCGTGAAAGTCGACTTGATCGTGCGCGGAGTATGTGCGCTCAAGCCGGGCGTGCCGGGGCTATCGGAGAACATCAGCGTGCGCTCCATCGTCGGGCGTTTCCTGGAGCACCACCGCGTCTATTACTTCCATGCCGGCGGCGAGGAAGTCGTCTATCTCTCCAGCGCCGACTGGATGGACCGCAACCTGTTCCGCCGCGTGGAGGTGGCATTCCCCGTGCTGGACCGCAAGCTCAAGGCACGCGTCATCAGGGAAAGCCTGCAGGTGCATCTGCGCGACAACGCGTCGGCGTGGGTCATGCAGCAGGATGGCCGCTACGTGCAGCGTCAGACGCGGGGCAAGCACGTGCGCGTCAGCCAGTTGGAACTGCTGAACCACTTCTCGCCGCAGGCCGCTGCAGCGGCGGAGACGGCTGCCGCAGTGGCGGCGGCAACGGCTGCGGAACCGACGGTGCGTGCACCGGTGGAGATCTCCGCAGGCTGATCGCCAGCGGCGACTGCAAACGAAAACGCACGCTCAACAGCGTGCGTTTTTCATTCGCTCAATGGATGGAGAAAACTGGTGATCAGGCGACGCGCTCATCGGCAACGCTGGCGCTGCGCACCACCGTGCGCTCCGGCGGGAACACGGCGCGGAAGGTGCTGCCCTTGCCATGCTCGCTGGTCACCTGCAGTTCTCCACCGTGGCGTGATAGCACGTGTTTGACAATGGCCAAGCCCAGCCCGGTACCGCCGGTGTCGCGTGAACGGCTGCGGTCCACGCGATAAAAACGCTCGGTCAGACGCGGAATATGTTCGGGCGCAATACCAATCCCAGTGTCGGTGACGGAGTACACCGCGTGCCCATCGCGCACGCCCCAATCGAGGCGGATCGTGCCGCCATCGGGCGTATAGCGCACCGCGTTGGACGCCAGGTTGCTGAATGCGGAAAGTAGTTCAAGCTCGGCGCCGCACACGCTCACGGCGGGATCGCACGTCATGCTGACGGTGTGCCGGCCCGCAGACAGCGCTTCGATATCGTGCTGCAGCTGCAGCATCATGCGTTGCATGGGCACGGGCGCCAGCGACGGTGGTTCGGAGTTGCCCTCCAGCGTGGCGAGCGCCAACAAGTCTTCCACCAGATGCTGCATGCGCATGGCTTGCGTATGCATCATGTCCAGGTAGCGCTTCTTGTCTTCTTCCGGCAGCGGAAGGTCGCGCACCGTTTCCAGAAAACCCGAGAGCACGGTCAGCGGCGTCTTCAGCTCGTGCGAGACGTTGGCCACGAAATCGCGGCGCATCGCTTCGGTGTTCTCCAGCTTGGTGATGTCCTGCGACACCAGCAGCTTGCGGTCTTCGCCATACGGCAAGATTTGGGCAGAGATGATGCTTTGCTTGTGCGGGCCCACGTCATGCATGGTGAGCGGCTCCTCGAACTCGCCGCGCGCAAGGTAGCGCACGAACTCCGGTCGGCGGATCAGGTGGGTAATGCGTTGGCGCAGGTCACGCCTGGCAGAGAGACCGAAGTGCTCTTCAGCGACCGCGTTGCACCATTCGATCTGGTCTTCGCCGTCAAGCATGAGCACGCCGTTGGGCGACGCTTGAATGGCCTGGATGAACCGGCTGTGCTGTTGTTCAACCTGCAGCACCTGGGTGCGCCAGCCCTTCATCAACCGATGCAGGCGGTAGTAGACCTCGCCCCACAGACCCAACGCGCTGGGAATCTCGCCATAGGCCGGCGAGTCCAGCACACGCCACAGGCGTTGGATCTGATAGACGTAATACAGGAGCATCGCCAACAGCATTGCACTGAGAACGGCCAGCGCAACGACATGGTCGACGAAGAGATACAGGCATGCCGTGACGATGCCCATGAGGGCGGCAAAGACGGCAAAGCGGGTCCAGAAGACGTTCATGAAGGCATTCTAAGCGCTGGACCGCGACGGACGTGTGAACGCGCGATTGGAAACCCCGGCTCGCGCGTTCGTCTGACTGATACGTTATTGCCCCGGATTGCGCGCCAGGCGGTAGCCGCTGCCGCGCACGGTTTCGATCATGTTGCTGTAGCCGCCCGGCGCAAGCGCTGCACGCAGACGCTTGATGTGCACGTCCACCGTGCGCTCTTCCACGAACACGTGGTCGCCCCACACTTGGTCGAGCAACTGCGAGCGGCTGTGCACGCGCTCCGGATGCGTCATCAGGAAATGCAGCAGACGGAACTCCGTCGGGCCGAGGTCCAGCTTGATCGGATTCTCTGCTTCGATGTTCGTGGCCGTTACGCGGTGCGTGGCCGGATCCAGCTTCAGGCCGTTGATCGCCACCACGTCGTCGGTCAGCTGCGGCGCGCGGCGGCGCAGCACGGCCTTGATGCGAGCCAGCAGTTCCTTGGGCGAGAACGGCTTCGTGACGTAATCGTCCGCGCCGCTGTCCAAGCCCATGATCTTGTCCTGCTCTTCGCTGCGGGCCGTCAGCATGATGATCGGGATTTGGCGCGTGCGCTCGTTGGCGCGCAGCTCCTTGGCGAACATCACGCCCGACTTGCCCGGCAGCATCCAATCGAGCAGAACGAGGTCGGGCAGCACATCGCTCATCAGCGACAGTGCCTGCTCGGCGTTGTACGCGCGGATCGGGTAGTGCCCCGCGTGCTGCAGGTTGACGGCGATCAGTTCAGCGATCGCCGGTTCGTCTTCTACGACGAGAATACTGCTCGGCATGCTCACGTCTCCAGTCCTGCCCTTTATTCGCCCTCGCCGAGGATCTCGCGTGCCAGCGTCTCGCGTGAAGCGTGCCGGACGTCGGTGCCCTTGACGATGTAGATAATAAACTCGGCGATGTTCTTGGCGTGATCGCCAATACGCTCAATGGCCTTGGCAATGAACAGCAGATCCAGCGCTACCGAAATCGTGCGCGGGTTCTCCATCATGTACGTGATGAGTTCGCGCATGAAGCCGCGGAATTCCTCATCGATGGCCTTGTCTTCCTGCAGGATCGACAAGGCAGCAGCGGTGTCCAGGCGTGCGAAGGCGTCCAGCGCGTGACGCAGGATGGTCGCGGCCATCTCGCCCGAGCGCTCCACACCAGCGTAGTTCAACGCATGTGCCGACGGGTCCTGCATGATGCGCTTGGTGCGCTTGGCGATCTTCTCGGCTTCGTCGCCGGCACGCTCAAGGTTCGTGATGGTCTTCGAGATGGCCATCACCAAACGCAGGTCGCGAGCGGTCGGCTGGCGGCGCGCGATGATGTTGTTGCAGTCGCCGTCGATCTCGATCTCGAGCGCGTTGATTTCCAGCTCCACGGCCAAGACTTGATCGCACATGGCGGTGTCGAAATTGGCCAGCGCGCGCATGGCGCGTGCAATCTGCGCTTCCACCAGGCCGCCCATCTGCAGCACCTTGGTGCTGATGGAGGTCAGGTCGGTGTCAAACTGCGATGACAGATGCTTCTCAGACATCGGTTTCTCCTTGTCGCTTCAGCTTCAGCGTTGTTGCAGGTCAGCCGAAGCGGCCGGTAATGTAGTCTTCGGTTTCTTTGCGCTGCGGCTTGATGAAGATCTTTTCGGTGTCGCCGAACTCGATCAGCTCGCCCAGATACATGTACGCCGTGAAGTCGGAGCAACGCGCCGCCTGCTGCATGTTATGCGTGACGATGACGACCGTGTAGTCATCCTTCAGTTCGGCGATCAGCTCTTCGATCTTGCCCGTGGAAATCGGGTCCAGCGCCGAGCACGGCTCATCCAGCAGCAGCACTTCGGGGCGGATGGCAATGCCGCGCGCGATACACAGACGCTGCTGCTGACCGCCCGACAGGCCGTAGCCTGACTGGTTGAGCTTGTCCTTCACTTCGTTCCACAGCGCGGCCTTGGTCAGTGCCCATTCCACGCGATCGTCCATTTCAGAGCGCGACAGACGCTCGAACAGCTTCACACCGAAAGCGATGTTGTCGTAGATCGACATCGGGAACGGCGTCGGCTTCTGAAACACCATGCCGACCTTGGCACGCAGCAGGGCAATGTCCATGCGCGAGGTCAGCAGGTTCTCGCCGTCCATGTTGATCTGGCCTTCGGCACGCTGCTCCGGATACAGCGCGTACATCTTGTTGAACGTACGCAGCAGAGTCGACTTGCCGCAGCCCGACGGGCCAATGAAGGCCGTCACCTGCTTCTCGGGAATCTGCATCGAGATGTTCTTCAGCGCGTGGAACTTGCCATAGTAGAAGTTCAGGTCGCGAACATCGATCTTCGGGCTTTGCGTGCGCACTTCGAGGGACGTAGCAGTCATGGTCATTTCTTGGTGAACAAGGCACGCGCGAGGACGTTCAGCCCCAGCACACCCAACGTAATCAGGAACACCCCGGCCCAGGCCAATTGCTGCCACTCGGGAAACGGGCTCATCGCAAACTTGAAGATCACGGTCGGCAGCGTGGCCACCGGCTGATTCAGATCCAGACTCCAGAACTGGTTGTTCAGGGCGGTAAAGAGCAGCGGCGCGGTTTCGCCGGCAATGCGAGCGACGGCCAGCAGCACACCCGTAATCACGCCGGCATACGACGCCTTGAGCGTAATCGACAGGATCATCTTCCACTTGGGCGTGCCAAGCGCCATGGCGGCTTCACGCATCGCGTTGGGCACCAGGTTCAGCATGTTCTCGGTGGTGCGCACCACGATCGGAATCTGGAGCAGCGCCAGCGCAAGCACGCCGGCAATACCCGAGAAGTGCTGCACGCGGGCCACCACGACGGCATACACGAACAGGCCGATCACGATGGACGGTGCCGACAGCAGGATGTCATTGATGAAGCGCGTGGCGCTGGCCAGCATCGACGTCTTGCCGTACTCGGCTAGATAGATGCCCGCCATGATGCCCAGCGGCGTGCCGATCAGCGTGGCCATGCCCACCAGCAGGAACGACCCTGCGATGGCGTTGGCGAGGCCGCCTCCCGGCGTATTGGGCGCCGGCGTCATCTCCGTGAAGAGCGACATCGACAGGCCGCCCACACCCAGCGAGAGCGTGGTCCACAGAATCCATGCCAGCCACACCAGGCCGAAGGCCATGGCGGCGAGTGACAGCGCCAGCGCAATCCCGTTGACGTTGCGGCGGCGGGCCTGCAGGCGTGCCTTGATCTTTTCAGAGTCGGCGCGGACGGCAGGAATGGAAGACATACGCATGGTATTGGGTCTCATAGCGTCAGGCAGATCGCGTTGGTTCACTTCTGACCCTCGCTCTTCTGCAGGCGCAGAAGCAGCAACTTGGACGCCGCCAGCACGATGAACGTGATGACGAACAGGATCAAGCCCAGCTCCATGAGCGCCGCGGTATGCAGGCCCTGCCCCGCTTCCGCAAACTCATTGGCCAGCGCCGACGTGATGCTGTTACCCGGCGAGAACAACGACGGATCGGACAGCAGGTTGGTGTTGCCGATCACGAACGTCACGGCCATGGTCTCGCCGATGGCGCGCCCCAGGCCCAGCATCACACCGCCGATCACACCCGCCTTGGTGTAAGGCAGCACCACGTTCCACATGACTTCCCACGTCGTGCAGCCCACGCCGTAGGCGGATTCCTTAAGCAGCGTCGGCGTGATTTCGAACACATCGCGCATCACCGCCGAAATGTACGGGATGATCATGATCGCCAGGATCACCCCGGCGCACAGCAGGCCGATGCCGATCGGCGCACCCTGGAACAGCGCCCCGATGACCGGAATCTTGCCGACGGTCGCCGCCAGCGGTTTTTGAAAGTATTCGCCGAAGATCGGGGCAAACACGAGCAGGCCCCACATGCCGTACACGATGGACGGCACTGCAGCAAGCAGCTCGATGGCGGTACCCAGCGGCCGGCGCAGCCAGGCCGGCGACAGCTCGGTCAAGAACAGGGCAATGCCGAAGCTCACAGGCACGGCAATGATGAGCGCGATCAGCGACGTGACCAGGGTGCCGTAGACGGGCACCAGCGCGCCATAGATGTCGGAGGGCGGATCCCACTCCGAATTCCACAGGAACGACAGGCCAAATTTCTGAATCGTGGGCCAGGAGCTGATGATGAGCGAGATGATGATGCCGCCCAGCAATAACAGCGTAACGATTGCGGCAAGGCGGGTCAGACCGCCGAACACCAGGTCGCCAAAGCGGCTGGGTGCTCGCATACGGGAAGCGCCAGAGGAATCAGAGAGCGTGGCCATGAGGGAAACCGGTCAGCCGTGAAAGAAGCATTTGAAATGGTGCGGGCGGCCGATTCTTACCGCCCCCCGCACCTTGTGCTGCACCTACTTACAAGCCCTAATGCAGCAGGCAACCATCAGTGGTTGTACACAACCTTGCCCGATGCATCCTTCACGCTCGACTTCCACGTTGCGCGGATCTGGTTCTTCACAGCGTCCGGCAGCGGCACGTAGTCCAGGCCCTTGGCAGCATCGTCACCACCCTTGTAGGCCCAGTCGAAGAACTTCATGACTTCAGCGCCCTGCTCCGGCTTCGCTTGCGTCTTGTGCAGCAGAATGAACGTTGCACCGGCGATCGGCCATGCGTCCTTGCCCGGCTCGTCCGTCAGGATCTGGTAGTACGACTTGCTCCACTCGGCGCCGGCAGCCGCGGCCTTGAAGGCTTCAGCGGTCGGTTGCACGGTGGCGCCCGACTTGTTCTGCAGGTTCACGTACGTCATCTTGTTCTGCTTGGCGTAGGCATACTCAACGTAGCCAACCGCACCACCCAGACGCTGCACGAAAGCGGCCACGCCTTCGTTGCCCTTGCCACCCGTACCAGTCGGCCAGTTCACGGTCGTGCCTTCGCCCACCTTGCTCTTCCACTCGGTGTTCACCTTCGACAGGTAGTTCGTGAAGATGAACGAGGTGCCCGAACCGTCAGCACGGCGCACCACCAGGATGTCTTGGTCCGGCAGCTTGGCCTTCGGATTCAGCTTGGCGATGGCCGGATCATTCCACTTCTTGATCTTGCCCAGATAGATGTCACCCAGCAATTGGCCGTTCAGCGTCAGCTCGCCCGGCTTCACGCCCGGCAGGTTGATCACGGGCACCACGCCACCAATCACGGTCGGGAACTGGATCAGGCCATCCTTGTTCAACTCCTCGTCCTTCAGCGGCATGTCCGATGCACCGAAGTCGACAGTCTTGGCGGTGATCTGCTTGATGCCGCCCGACGAGCCGATACCTTGGTAGTTCACCTTGGTTTGGGTCGCCTTGTTGTAGTCGGCCGCCCACTTGTTGTAGACGGGTGCCGGGAACGTTGCGCCTGCGCCAGTGATGTCAACAGCAAATGCGGCACCAGCGAAAGCCAATGCAGCCACGCCAGCGATTGCGGATTTGACCAGTTTCATGAGTTCTCCAGAGGAGCGGTTGAGCGATGACAGATTTTTGACATCCGAACTTTAGGCGGCTTGAATGACAGTTATGTGACAACACGAAAACTTCTCATAACTGACCTGCAAGGCATGAAAGTCGACTCACGCGCATAAAAAAAGCGGCCCGGAGGCCGCTTTTTGACATATTTACTTGGTCTGGCAGCAACTTACTGCAACGTCGCAGCAAGGCGCTCCGCATGTTGGTTGGCCAGCTCTGCATCCTGCGCTTCCACCATCACGCGGACGACCGGCTCCGTACCCGACGGGCGGATCAGCACACGTCCCTTGCCATCAAGCTCGGCCTCGCTGGTCTTCAGCGCGGCCTGCAGGCCCGCGTGCGATTTCCAGTCGAAGCCCTTTTCGACCCGCACGTTGATGAGCTTTTGCGGGAACAGGCGCACGCCATCCAGCATTTGATCCAGCGTCTGGCCACTGCGACGCAATGCCGCAAGCACCTGGAGCGCCGAGATGATGCCGTCGCCCGTGCTGTGCTTGTCCAGGCAGAGCAAGTGGCCTGACCCTTCGCCGCCCAGCAGCCAACCATTCTTCTTCAGCTCTTCCAGCACGTAGCGGTCGCCCACCTTTGCGCGTACGAACTCGACGCCCTGCGCCTTGAGCGCCAGCTCCACGGCGAGATTGGTCATGAGTGTGCCGACCGCACCCGGCACCGTCTGGCCCGCCGCACGGCGCGCCTGCACCATCACATAGAGCAGTTCGTCGCCGTTGTAGAGGCGGCCATTGCGGTCCACCACCTGCAAGCGGTCAGCATCGCCGTCGAAGGCCAGGCCAATGTCGGCCCCGTGCTCGCGCGTGGCTTCGACCAACTTGCCCGGTGCCGTCGCGCCATAGCCGTCGTTGATGTTGCGGCCATTCGGCTGGTTGCCGATCGACACGACATCCGCACCCAATTCATGGAAGACGTGCGGAGCGATGTGATAAGCCGCGCCATGCGCGCTGTCCAGCACGACTTTCATGCCAAACAGGTTCAGGTCGCTCGGGAACGTGCTCTTGCAGAACTCGATGTAGCGGCCAGCGGCATCCTCGATACGACGGGCACGGCCCAGCGCGTCTGAGGCCGCGCACACCATCGGCTTTTCCAGCTCCGCCTCGATTTGCAGCTCGGTTTCGTCTGGCAGCTTGTCGCCGGTGGCGGAAAAAAACTTAATGCCGTTGTCGTAATACGGATTATGTGATGCAGAAATCACCACTCCCGCCGACAGCCGCAGCGCACGCGTGAGATACGCCACGCCAGGCGTAGGCAGCGGCCCGCTCATCAAGACATCAACGCCGGCTGCGGTAAAGCCGGCTTCCAGCGCGGCTTCCAGCATGTAGCCCGACAGGCGCGTGTCCTTGCCGATCAGCACAGTGGGACGGCCGTGGCCATGTGCTTCGCTGCCAAGGGCCAGCACACGGCCCGCCGCGTAGCCAAGGCGCAGCACAAAATCCGGCGTGATCGGGCTTTCACCGACACGTCCACGGATGCCGTCGGTGCCGAAATACTTCCTGGACATTGGGATCTCTCCTGGAGAATTCTTTCTTTGTTTGTAAGGCGCCGGCCGTCACCGGGCAATCCTCTGTTCGCTTGATCCCCAGCCGCGCGAGGCTGGGCGGCTGTCAGGCCAGTGGCGGATTTACGCGTTCATGACGCATGGCCCACCAGAGCTGAATCGATTCCACCGTTGGTTGTACGTCGTGCACACGCACGATGAACGCGCCCCGCTCTGCGGCCAGCAGCGCCGCCGCCACGCTGGCGGTCACGCGCTCGGCCGGCGGTTTGCCGCCCAGCACAGCGCCAAGCGTCGATTTGCGCGATAAACCGACGAACAGCGGCAAACCGATCCGATTGAACTCCCCCAAGCGATTGAGCATGGTGAGATTGTGATCCGGCGTTTTGCCAAAACCAAATCCCGGATCGAGCGAAATACGCTCGGCCGCCACGCCAGCAGCCATGAGCGCCTCCGTTTGCGAACACAGGAAGGCCTCAACCTCGCCCATCAGGTCCGCATAGCTGGGCGCTTCCTGCATCGTTTCGGGATCACGCTGCATGTGCATGACGCACAGGCCCCCGTTGCCCTTGGCCACTGCCTCAATCGCGCCAGGCCGGCGAAAGCCCCAGATGTCGTTGATCAGATCGGCACCTGCATCCAGCGTGGCTCGCATCACCTCGGGCTTGTAAGTATCGATGGACAACGGCTTGCCACATTCGCGCAGCGCCTCGACGATGGGCATCACGCGGTCCAGCTCGGCCTGCAGGCTCAGCGGCTCGGCACCCGGACGGCTCGATTCGCCACCGATGTCGATCATGTCCACGCCTTCGGCGATCAGTTTCTCTGCATGGCGCAAAGCTGCATCGCGCGTGGCGTGCTGCCCGCCATCGGAGAACGAATCGGGCGTGACATTGAGAATGCCCATGACCAGCGGACGCCGATCGCGTGCATAACGGAAACGTCCGCACTGGAAGTGCGTTGTGGTGGGAATGGAAGCGGACAAGATAGATTGATGGAAATGCTGCGCAGGACCGGAATGCTACGCCAGGCACGCCAGAAAGCGCCAACAAAAAAAAGCCGGTGCGCTTGCACCGGCTCTTCTACGTCGCTGCCAGAGCGACAAATCAACACGTCATCATCAGGCCGTGGCAGGCACGTTGCCCGGAGTTACACCAGCCGGCGTGCCACCACCCGGCGGGGTGCTGCCACCACCGGTCGAGCCGTAGCGCGGCGGGCGCGGCGGCTTGCCGTCCATGATGTCGTTGACCTGATCAGCGTCGATGGTTTCCCACTCGAGCAGCGCGGCGGTCATGGCTTCAACTTTCTCGCGATTCGCTTCCAGCAGCCCCTTGGCCAGGGCGTACTGTTCGTCCACGATACGGCGAATTTCCGAATCCACCTTCTGCTGCGTCGCCTCGGACACCGTCTTCGACGCCATGCGGCCGAAGAAGCCATCCTGTTCCGTATCGACGTAGACCATGGTGCCAAGCGCGTCGCTCATACCATAGCGCGTCACCATATCGCGGGCCATCTTGGTGGCACGCTCAAAGTCGTTCGAAGCGCCGGTGCTCATCGCACCCAGGAACACCTCTTCTGCAGCACGGCCACCGAACAGAATCGCGACCTCTTCGAGCATCGTATCTTTGTAGGCGTAGTGCTTGTCGTGCTCCGGCAGTTGCCACGTCAGACCGCCAGCCCAGCCGCGCGGCATGATCGTCACCTTGTGCACCGGATCAGCCTTCGGCAGCAGCTTGGCCACCACTGCATGGCCCGACTCGTGGTACGCCGTAGCGCGACGCTCCTCTTCGCGGATCACGGCCGACTTGCGCTCCGGACCCATGTAGATCTTGTCCTTCGCATCTTCGAAGTCCTGCATGTCAACCACGCGCTTGTTACGGCGCGCAGCAAACAGCGCAGCTTCGTTAACCAGGTTGGCCAGATCAGCGCCAGAAAAGCCCGGCGTGCCGCGTGCCAGCACTGATGCATCAACGTCGTTGCCAATCGGCACCTTTCGCATGTGCACCTTGAGAATCTGCTCGCGGCCGCGGATGTCGGGCAGCCCCACGTAGACCTGGCGGTCGAAACGACCCGGACGCAATAGCGCCTTGTCGAGCACGTCGGCACGGTTGGTCGCCGCGATCACGATGACGCCCGAGTTGGCCTCGAAGCCGTCCATCTCGACCAGCATCTGGTTCAGGGTCTGCTCGCGCTCGTCGTTGCCGCCGCCCATGCCGGCGCCACGATGACGGCCGACCGCATCGATTTCATCGATGAACACGATGCAGGGTGCCTGCTTTTTGGCGTTTTCGAACATGTCGCGCACGCGAGCTGCGCCCACGCCGACGAACATTTCAACGAAGTCCGAACCGGAGATGCTGAAGAACGGCACCTTGGCTTCGCCGGCAATGGCGCGAGCCAGCAGCGTCTTACCGGTACCCGGAGGGCCCACCAGCAGTACGCCACGCGGGATGCGCCCGCCCAACTTTTGGAATTTCTGCGGGTCTTTCAGGAAGTCGACCAGCTCGACGACTTCCTCCTTCGACTCGTCACAGCCTGCCACGTCAGCAAACGTGACGCTGTTGTTGTTCTCATCGATCAGTCGCGCCCGCGACTTGCCGAACGAGAAGGCGCCGCCTTTTCCGCCGCCCTGCATCTGCCGCATCATGTAGAACCAGAACACGATGATCAGCAACGTCGGGCCGAGGTAATAAAGCGCGGTGAGAAGCACACCTTGCTCTTCTTCCGCCTTGCCGGTCACCTGCACGCCGTACTTCATCAGGTCGCCCACCATCCAGATGTCGCCCGGCGAGATGATGGAATACTTGTTGCCCTCGTTGGGCGTGACCAACAACGTACGGCCCTGGACCTCGACACGCTTGACTTTGCCGGCCTTCGCGTCGTCCATGAATTGCGAGTACGTCACACCCTCTTGGGTGCGCGGCTTGTCGAACTGCTTGAAGACGGTGAACAGCACCAAGGCAATCACCAGCCAGATGGCCGCCTTCTGAAACCAGTTGTTATTCAAGGCGAGACTCCTTTAGAAATGCCTTGACGGGATGCTTGGCATTGTAATGCACGGACACCGCCGCGGGTTGATTGCCCGCAAGACCGGGCCCACCGTGCCAACCGGGGGCCCCTTCCTGAGTATCGTCCGTCAGCCGGGATGCTTGAGTTGGCGGCCCAACAAGAATGTTTCGGACGATTTGTCGCGGGAGGCTTTAGGCTTGCGCGGCGCCACGATCTTGAAATGGCGCTTGAACATCTCGACGATCTGACTATAGCCGCTGCCGTGAAAACATTTGATCAGCAGCGCGCCCTCAGGTTTCAGGTGCGCCATAGCAAATTCCACAGCCAGCTCGGCGATGTGCTCCATGCGCGCGGCGTCTGCCGACGCCACACCTGAGAGATTGGGGGCCATATCGGACAAAACAAGGTCCACTTTGCCCCCGCCAGTGGCTTCCAGCACGATTTCCTCCAGTTGCCGGAAAACTTCATCCTCGCGGAAGTCGCCTTGGATGAAGGTGACGTCGGCGATGGCTTCCATCGGCAGGATGTCGATCGCGACGATTGCCCCATCGATACGGCCGTCCTTGGCGCGCGGTGAGGCGGCCAGCTTGTTGCGCACGTACTGACTCCAACTGCCCGGCGCGGCGCCCAGGTCAACGATGACCTGGCCCGGCTTGATCAGCTTGTCTTGCTCGTCGATCTCTTTGAGCTTGTAGGCGGCACGTGCGCGATAGCCTTCGCGCTGCGCCAGCTTTACGTACGGATCGTTGATATGGTCGTGCAGCCACGACTGGTTGAACTTGTTCTTTGCCATCGAATTGGTTGCAATTTCGCCCGAATGTAGCGCCAAACATGGCAGCCAGGACTGGTTTTGGCGGATAATACGCGCCGTTTGTCTCTTTGCGCGATCCCGCCCTTATTTATGCCCGCCCTTATCCTCACCCCTGCCCAACGATCGGAACTGCGCTCCGAAGCGCACGCGTTGAACCCGGTCGTCATCATCGGTGCGGAGGGCCTGACCAAGCCCGTTCTGGCCGAAATCGACCGCTCGCTGGCGGCCCACGGGCTGATCAAGATTCGCGTCTTCGGCGATGACCGCGAAGCACGCATCGAACTCTACGACACCATCTGCGCCCGCCTGCAGGCCGCCCCGGTACAGCACATCGGCAAGCTGCTGGTGATCTGGCGCGAAGGCCCGGCGTACCTGAAGGAAAACCAGCCGCGCGACCTCAAGCCGCCGCGCAAGACTACCGTGGGCGCCGGTCCGCGCTCGGTCACCGTGCGCAAGCCGAACCCGAACAGCGCACGCCGCCCGAAGCCCGTCCGCCTGAGCGTGCTCGGCAACGAGCGCGTCACGGCCGGTGGCAACGTCAAGCGCGCCAAGCCGCGTCAAACCAGCCAGAAAAAGAAGGCGCTGTCCTGATCCAATTCGGGGCTGCACACAAAACGACCGGCTTTTCAGCCGGTCTTTTTTTGGCCTTCAGGCGGCTTGCCGAACATCGGCTGCCTTCCAGATCAGCGCCAACCCCAACAGGCTCTGCAGCAGATAGAACACGCTCGATACACCATGCAGCATGCCGAACTGTGCTCGGTAAGGCGAATCTCCCACCGCCATGCCGAGCGCATCGGCCTGTTCGCGAAGTGAAGCCATGAACGGCTGGAGGCCGAAATAGCCCACCAGCACGCACAGCAGCATCGCCAGCACAAGCCAGCGCAGCCGGCGATACGCGGCCTGACCGCGACGCACCAGCGCCGTGGCAGCGAGCAAAAGCAGACACCCTGTCGCCAGGCCGATCCACGCCTCCGCATGAAACAACCGGCCGGCAATCGAGCCGGCCAACTGGCGATCGTCAAGCATCGCAAACAGCGTCGGAGCGACGATGTAACCGATGGTCCAGAGCGAACCGCACCATACCGTGGCAAGCAACTGGAAGAAGCGCTGCGGCATGGCGTTGCCTCGGATCGGGTTAGAGGTACTTGACGGCCAGGACTTCGTACTCGCGTTCGCCGCCCGGGGCAACCACGGTGGCGACGTCGCCTTCGAACTTGCCGATCAACGCACGGGCGATCGGCGAGCTGATCGAGATCTTGCCGGTTTCCAGATCGGCTTCGTCATCGCCGACGATCTGGTACGTGACGGGCTTGCCCGAATCCAAATCTTCCAGGTCAATGGTTGCGCCAAAAACGATGCGACCGTCGGCATCCAGCGAAGCCGGATCGATGATCTGCGCGGCGGACAGCTTGCCTTCGATTTCCTGGATACGGCCTTCGATGAAGCCCTGGCGCTCCTTGGCGGCATCATAGTCGGCGTTTTCGGACAGATCGCCCTGGGCACGCGCCTCGGCGATAGCGTTGACGACGGCCGGACGCTCCTTGGTCTTCAGACGTTGGAGTTCGTCTTTCAGCATCTCGGCACCGCGCTTGGTAATCGGAATGGTGCTCATCGTAAGTATTTCGGAATCACAAAAAAATCAGCCGCTGCGAAGCGGGAGGGCGCGTAGCGCACACCCGCCTGACGGCGGCTGTCGTTGTTTTGACACGGACGCTCTAGTTTAGGCGAACCGTCCGGAGGCGGCAACTGCCCCCTCTCCGTGCGGTCGCCGCGACGCTATGCCGCGTCGCGGGCCCTGACGATGGGCTTACTTACAGGGTCGCGTGCAGGCCCTGCAGGTCATACACATCGAGGTGCTGCATGTGCTTCAGACCTTCCACCGCGGCACGAGCACCGGCAATGGTCGTGTAGTAGGTCACACGCTGAGCCAATGCTGCCTGGCGGATGGAACGCGAGTCAGCAATCGCGGCGCGCGTCTCGTCGACGGTCGTGAAGACGAGTGCGATCTCGCTGTTCTTGATCATGTCGACAATGTGCGGACGGCCGTCCTTCACCTTGTTCACCACGCGCACCGGAATGCCGGCGGCCTCAATGGCCGAGGCCGTACCGCGCGTTGCCACGATCGGGTAGCCCAGCGTATGCAGCGCACGGGCCACTTCCACGGCTTGCGGCTTGTCGCTGTCCTTGACCGTCATCAGCACGGTGCCCTTCTCGGGCAGGCGCGAACCGGCGGCCAACTGACTCTTGAAGAGCGCCTCGCCAAAGGTCTTGCCAACGCCCATCACTTCGCCGGTGGAGCGCATTTCCGGTCCAAGCACCGGGTCGACCCCCGGGAACTTGTTGAACGGGAACACAGCCTCCTTGACGCTGTAGTACGCCGGCACGACTTCCTTCTCGATGCCTTGCGAATCCAGCGACTGACCTGCCATGCAGCGAGCCGCAACCTTGGCCAACGAGACACCGGTCGCCTTCGAAACATACGGCACCGTACGCGAAGCGCGCGGGTTCACTTCCAGCACGTAGACGATGTCCTCGCCGTCCCTCTGCTGGATCGCGAACTGCACGTTCATCAGACCAACCACGTTCAGCGCCTTGGCCATCGCAGCAGTCTGGCGCTTGAGTTCATCAACGGTGGCTTGCGACAGCGAATACGGCGGCAGAGAGCAAGCAGAGTCGCCCGAGTGCACGCCGGCCTGCTCGATGTGCTCCATCACGCCGCCGATGAACACGCGCTTGCCGTCAGACAGACAATCCACGTCGCATTCGATGGCGTCGTTCAGGAAGCGATCGAGCAGCACGGGGCTGTCGTTCGATACCTTCACAGCCTCGCGCATGTAGCGCTCCAGGTCGCGCGGCTCATGCACGATTTCCATCGCGCGACCGCCCAGCACGTACGACGGACGCACCACCAGCGGGTAGCCGATTTCTTCGGCCAGCTTCAGTGCTTCGTCTTCCGCACGTGCGGTGCGGTTGGGCGGCTGACGCAGACCCAGCTCGTGCAGCAGCTTCTGGAAGCGCTCACGGTCTTCGGCAGCATCGATCATGTCCGGGGACGTGCCGATGATGGGCACGCCATTGGCTTCCAGATCCAGCGCGAGCTTCAGCGGCGTCTGTCCGCCGTATTGCACGATCACGCCGACCGGCTTCTCCTTGTCGACGATCTCGAGCACGTCTTCCAGCGTGACCGGCTCGAAGTACAGGCGGTCGGAGGTGTCGTAATCGGTCGAGACGGTTTCCGGATTGCAGTTGACCATGATGGTCTCGTACCCGTCTTCGCGCAGCGCCAGCGCAGCGTGCACGCAGCAGTAGTCGAACTCGATGCCTTGGCCGATCCGGTTCGGGCCACCGCCCAGAACCATGATCTTCTTGTTGCTGGTCGGCTCGGCTTCGCACTCGCCGTGCTCGGCCTCATAGGTCGAGTACAGATACGCGGTGTTGGTGGCGAATTCGGCAGCGCAGGTGTCCACGCGCTTGTAGACCGGACGGACCTTCTCGGCGATACGCTTCTCACGCACGGCCTTGGAAGTCGTCTTCATCAGCTTGGCAAGGCGGCGGTCGGAGAAGCCCTTCTGCTTGAGCAGACGCAGCTCGGCAGCCGACAGGCTATCCAGCGTGCGGGCCTTGACCAGCGCTTCGGTCTTGACGATGTCTTCGATCTGCGCGAGGAACCACGGGTCAACGGCGGTCTCGGAGTAGACCTCGTCGATCGACAGGCCCAGGCGGAATGCATCGCCCAGGTACCAGATGCGGTCCGGACCGGCTTCGCCGATCTCTTCGATGATCTCGTCGCGGTCGGTGGACTTTTCGTCCAGGCCATCCACGCCGACTTCCAGGCCGCGCAGCGCCTTCTGGAACGATTCCTGGAAGGTACGGCCCATGGCCATCACCTCGCCCACGGACTTCATCTGCGTGGTCAGGTGGCTGTCGGCCTGCGGGAATTTCTCGAACGCGAAACGCGGCACCTTGGTGACCACGTAGTCGATCGACGGCTCGAACGACGCCGGGGTCGCGCCACCGGTGATCTCGTTCTTCAGCTCGTCCAGCGTGTAACCCACGGCCAGCTTGGCAGCAACCTTGGCGATCGGGAAACCGGTCGCCTTCGACGCCAGCGCCGACGAACGCGACACACGCGGGTTCATCTCGATCACGATCATCCGGCCGTCCTGCGGATTGATCGAGAACTGCACGTTCGAGCCGCCGGTATCCACGCCGATCTCGCGCAGCACGGCCAGCGAGGCGTTACGCAGGATCTGGTATTCCTTATCCGTCAGCGTCTGTGCCGGGGCCACGGTGATGGAGTCACCGGTGTGGATGCCCATCGGGTCCAGGTTTTCGATCGAGCAGACGATGATGCAGTTGTCGGCCTTGTCGCGCACGACTTCCATCTCGTATTCCTTCCAGCCGAGCAGCGACTCTTCGATCAGCAGCTCGTTGGTCGGCGAGAGGTCGAGACCGCGCTTGCAGATCTCTTCGAACTCTTCGCGGTTGTAGGCGATGCCGCCGCCCGTGCCGCCCAGCGTGAACGACGGACGGATCACGATCGGGTAGCCGCTCGTGCCGGTTTCCTTGGCGATTTGCGACTGCACGGCCACGGCTTCGTCCATCGAATGCGCAATGCCCGACTTGGCCGAGCCCAGGCCGATCTTGGTCATCGCGTCTTTGAACTTCTGACGGTCTTCGGCCTTGTCGATCGCCTCGGGCGATGCGCCGATCAGCTCGACGTTGTACTTCTTCAGCACGCCATGGCGATGCAGGTCCAGCGCGCAGTTCAGCGCGGTCTGGCCGCCCATGGTCGGCAGGATCGCATCCGGACGCTCCTTGGCAATGATGCGCTCGACCACTTCCCAGGTGATCGGCTCGATGTAGGTCACATCGGCCGTGTTCGGGTCGGTCATGATCGTGGCCGGGTTGCTGTTGACCAGGACCACCTTGAAGCCTTCTTCACGGAGCGCCTTGCAAGCCTGCGCGCCGGAGTAATCGAATTCACACGCCTGGCCGATGATGATCGGACCCGCGCCGATGATCAGGATGGTTTTGATATCTGTACGTTTTGGCATAACCCGCTCGATTCGATTAATTCAGTGTGGCCGTCGCCAGCTTGGCGGAAAAGCCGATAAACATGGCGCCGACGCCGCTGCTCATACCCGCAGACAAACGTCGTCGCGCGCGGAACGCCGCGGCCAGCCGCGCGCCCACGAAGATGATGGTGGTCAGGTACAGGAAGCTGCAGATCTGGCAGACCAGCCCAAGCACGACGAACGACACCACCGGCAGCGCGTAATGCGGATCGACGAACTGGATGAAGAACGAGATGAAGAACAAGATCGCCTTCGGGTTCAGCAGGCTGATGACCAGCGCTTTCTTGAACGGATGCGATTCGTCGGCCGGAGCCGCGCTTTGTTCGACAGACCCGCCGGCCTTGCGCGCGCGCCAATTGCGCACCGCGCCACGCAGCATCTGCAGGCCGATCCACGCCAGATACGCCGCACCGACGTACTTCACGACGTAGAACAGCGCCGGACTCGCCTTCAACAGCGAAGCCACGCCTGCTGCCGACAACACCATCAGGATGGCATCGCCCAGAAACACGCCACACGCGCCCTGGTAGCCCGCGCGCACACCGCGGCGGGCCGCCACCGACAGCACGTACATCGAGTTCGGCCCCGGCAGCAGCACGATGAAGATCGTGCCGAGCAGGAAGGTCCAGAACTCGGTGATGCCGAAGTGGGCGAGCATGAAAGCGTTCATGGCGATGCGATCTCGTTTGCTTTACTGCTTGGCTGCGTCCATCGCCGCGGTGAAGCGGTCAAACAGATACGCGATGTCGTGCGGACCGGGCGACGCTTCCGGGTGACCTTGGAAGCAGAACGCCGGACGGTCGGTCAGCTCGAAGCCCTGCAGCGTGCCGTCGAACAGCGAAACGTGCGTCACGCGCGCGTTGGCTGGCAGCGACTCCGGGTCCACTGCAAAGCCGTGGTTCTGCGAGGTGATGACCACGCGGCCATCCTGCAGATCCTTGACGGGGTGATTGGCGCCGTGGTGGCCGGTCTTCATCTTGAGCGTCTTGGCGCCCACGGCCAGACCCATGATCTGGTGACCCAGACAGATGCCGAAAGTCGGGAGGCGACGCTCCAGGAACTCCTTGGCGGCAGCGATAGCGTAGTCGCACGGCTCCGGATCGCCCGGGCCGTTGGAGAGGAACACGCCGTCCGGGTTATGCGCCAGCACGTCGGCCGCGCTGGTTTGCGCAGGCACCACCGTCACGCGGCAGCCGCGCTCGGCCAGCATGCGCAGGATGTTGAACTTGACACCGAAGTCATACGCGACCACGTGATACTTCGGGGCTTCCTGCTTGCCGTAGCCGCTGCCCAGCGCCCATTCGGTCTGGGTCCACTCGTACGGCTCGGTCACGGACACGACCTTCGCCAGATCCATGCCCGACAGGCCCGGGAACGAACGCGCGAGGTCGATGGCCTTCTGCACGTTGTCTTCGCCGGCGAGAATGCAACCATTCTGGGCGCCCTTCTCGCGCAGGATCCGGGTCAACTTGCGGGTATCGATTCCGGCAATGGCGACGACCTTCTCACCCTTGAGGTAATGCGAGAGCGAGTGCTCCTTGCGGAAGTTGGATGCGAGGATCGGCAGATCCTTGATGATGAGGCCGGCGGCATGGACTTTCGTAGCTTCGACGTCCTCACGGTTCACGCCAACGTTACCGATATGCGGATACGTGAGCGTGACGATCTGGCGCGAGTAGCTCGGATCGGTAAGGATTTCCTGATAGCCGGTGATGGCGGTGTTGAACACCACTTCGCCGATCGTATGACCGGCCGCACCGATGGAATAGCCACGAAAGACCGTGCCGTCTGCAAGCGCGAGGATGGCGGGCGGGAAAGACGGCAACACGGGTAGCTCCTGCTGGATTCACCCTGTGCCGACCTGATCACCTTGGCGCCGAAGCGGAATTCCGGCTGGGCGGAATCCGGGCCGTTTGCGCGCCGAGAATCGGAAACTGGGCAGAACTCACCAGAAATCACCGAGAAACGAGGCAGACGGGGCGGTAGGCGGGAGGTAGGAAGCGGTTGGCGCTAGGGTGATGGGTTTCTGAACTCAAACCCAACAAGTATACCCGGGCGCCGCAAAAAACTCAATGAAAGGAAGGACTTAACGTCGAGTGCCGCCCGAATTGTGACCTCCCGCCATGCCCTTACACCCAGCTCCACACTGGCGAGAACGTCACGTTCGGAGTGCCCTACTCACCTCGCATGGCAGCCTGCACCTGAGCCAGTGCCGTGGGGTCTTCGATGGTGGTCAGATCGCCGGGGTCCCGCCCTTCCGCTACGGCCTGCATCGCGCGGCGCAGCAGTTTTCCGGAGCGCGTTTTCGGCAGCGCCCCGACAAAGAACACGCGCGAGGGCCGTGCCACCGCACCGAGTTGCACCTCGACCGTACGCATCAACTCGCCCTCCAGAGCCAAGCGCCCTGCCGGCTCGGCAATGCGCGAAGCATCGCGCACGATGGCAAACCCCATCGCCACCTGCCCTTTGAGTTGATCGGCCACGCCCACCACCGCCACTTCGGCGATAGCGGGATGCGACGAGAGGCTCTCTTCGATCTCGCGTGTGCCAAGGCGGTGGCCCGCCACGTTGATGACATCGTCGGTGCGGCCCAGGATGGTCACGTAGCCCTCCTCGTCACGCACGCCCCAGTCGAAGCTCGAATAGATGTGCCGCCCAGGAAAGGCGGACCAGTAGGTCTGCAGGAAACGGGCATCGTCGCCCCAGACGGTGGTCATGCAGCCCGGCGGCAGCGGCGCGGCGACGGCGAGAAGCCCTTTCTCGCCCGGTGCGCATGGCTCTCCGGTCGCCTCATCCAAGATGTCGAGCTTGTAGCCGTAGACCGGGAAGCCCGGCGAGCCGAGCTTTTGCTCGGAAGGCTCGACCCCTTGCGGAATGGCCAACATCGGCCAGCCGGTCTCGGTCTGCCAGTAGTTGTCGACGATGGGCTTGTGCAACGCCTCGCCGATCCAGCTGGCGGTGGGCTCGTCCAGCGGCTCGCCAGCAAGGAACAGGCGCCGCAGACTCGACAGATCATGTCGCTGCAGTAGCGCCGGATCCTGCTTCTTGAGCACGCGAATGGCAGTGGGCGCGGTGAACATCACATTCACGCGGTATTGCTCGACGATGCGCCACCAGACCGCGCCGTCGGGGCGGATTGGCGTGCCTTCGTACATGACCGTCGTCAGGCCCGCGAGCAGCGGCGCATAAACGATGTAGCTGTGCCCCACCACCCAGCCGACATCCGATGCTGTAAACATCGTGTCGCCGGGCTGCGTACCAAAAATGAGCGGCATCGACGCCGCCAGCGCCACCGCATAGCCGCCGGTGTCGCGCTGGACGCCTTTCGGCTTGCCAGTCGTACCCGAGGTGTAGAGGATGTACGAGGGCTCGCTCGACTCCATCCATTCGCACGGCACATCGGCATTCGCATGCTCTGCCGCGAGCGTTGCGTAATCAGCATCGCGCGGGTTGTGCCGCATGGGCGCGAGTTTGCGATCGACGAGCAACACGCGCTCAGGCTTGTGCGCGGCCAAGTCAATCGCCGCGTCAAGCAACGGTTTGTATTCGACCACCTTGCCCGCTCGCGAGCCCGCATCCGCACTGACGATCACGCGCGGCGTGGCGTCGTCGATGCGCGTGGCGAGACTGTTGGATGCGAAGCCACCGAACACCACCGAATGGATCGCGCCGATGCGCGCACAGGCCAGCATGGCAAACGCGGCTTCGGGAATCATCGGCAGGTAAATCAGCACGCGATCGCCACGTTTGACCCCCAGCGCCTGCAGGCTCGCCGCCATGCGGTTGACCTCCCGATGGAGCTGGCGATACGTGTACGTAGTCTCCAGGCCGGTTTCGGTGGAGACATACACCAGCGCCGCTTGCTCGCCACGCGTGGCGAGATGCCGGTCGACGGCGTTGTGGCAGAGGTTGGTGCGTCCGCCCACGAACCACTTGGCGAACGGCATGCGCGAATCGTCGAGGACTGCCGAATACGGCGTTTGCCACTCGATGCGCTGCGCCTGCTCGCCCCAAAAGCCAGCGGGGTCGTCAATGGAGCGCTGATACAGCGCGCGATACGCGGCGGACATGGGCATGACGTTGTCTCCTGGCCATCGTGTGCGATGGCTCAATCTTGATTGTGCTCGGATGCACCTACTTTGCGGTCGCCAACTTACGCAGGTCTTACCGCCGCCCCAAAACAAAACGGCGCCCCGCAGGACGCCGTTTCTCTCGCCAGACTCAGCGCTTCTTGCGCTTGGCCGAACTCGATGAGCTTGCCACCGGTTTAGCCTTGACCACCGGCTTGCCGGCCACCTTCGCAGTCGGCACGCGCGTGGTTGCCGCCGTGGCGCGCGATGTCGTAGCCGAGACGCGCATCACGCGCACGTGGCCGCCGCGACTGCCACCGCGCGCTTGCGGCAGCATCAGCACGACGCTGTGACCCTTGGGGATGGCGTCGCCAGGCAACTGGTTCCACGCACGAATCTGGGCAACAGACACGCCGTAGCGCCGCGACAGACCCGCAACCGTGTCGCGCTTGCCCGCGCGCACCACCACCTTTCTGAGATCCGGCATGTCGGGTTCGACCGCCATGGTGGCGTTCTCAGCCAATTCGGGGCTGATGTCGGGTGCGTTTTCCTGGGCGCCGTCGGCACGCGGTACGACCACGGTGGAGCCGGCCTTCAAGCGCATGCCCTTCGGAATGCGGTTGATCTCGCGAATGGTGTCGGGATCAACCTTCAGCCGCGCCGCCAACGCTTCCACGCGCTCACGGTTGCCGACCGTCACGGCCGTCCAGCTGGAAAGGCCACCGCGATACGTGTTCAGGTTGTACTGGAACGTTTCGGCGTTGTCGTACGGCAGCAGGATCTGGGGGTTGGACGCGCCAAGGATCACCGGCCGGTTGAACGATGGGTTGAGCGCCTTGAACTCATCCATCGGCAGGTTGGCCAGCTTGGCGGCCAGCGTCACATCAATATCGCGTGACGTTGTGACGGTGACGAAGTATGGATGGTTGGGAATCTCAGGCAGCGTGACGCCGTAGCGCTCCGGGTTGGCGATGATGTTCTTCACCGCCTGGAGTTTGGGCACGTACATGCGCGTCTCGGCGGGCATGTTCAGGTTGACGTAATCGGTCGACAGGCCGGCTGCCTGGTTGCGCGCAATCGCCCGCGCAACGGCACCTTCGCCCCAGTTGTAGGCAGCCAGCGCGAGTTGCCAGTCGCCAAACTGGTCGTGCAGCTTGGAAAGATAGTCAAGCGCAGCATCGGTCGAGGCAAGCACATCGCGGCGCTCGTCCTGGAAGACGTTCTGCTTAAGGTTGTAGGTCCTGCCGGTGCTCGGGATGAACTGCCACATTCCAGCGGCCTTGGCGCTCGATACAGCCTGCGGGTTGAACGCACTTTCCACGAAGGGCAGCAGGGCGAGCTCGGTGGGCATGTTGCGCCGCTCCAGCTCTTCGACGATGTGATACAGGTAGCGGTTGGAGCGATCCACCATACGGCGGAAGGCATCGGGGCGCTGCGCATACCAGTCGGTACGATCGTCCACTGCCGAGCTTTGCAGGTCGGGCATGGAGAAACCCTGGCGAATGCGCGCCCAGAGATCCTTGGCCGGCCCTTTCAGGGCCCCCACGGGCTGCTGATCGACATTGACGACCGGCGCAGCGGCTTGGCCGGTGCCGGTGGAGGCGCTGGTGCTGGCTGTGTCGGCGCTCGGCCCGGGGGCCGTTGCACAGGCCGCAAGGAGCAGACTGAGCACAGTTGCCGCAAGAAGTCGCACGGATCGCATCAAGTTCTATGAGGTTAGGGCTAAAAATTGCCCCAGATAGTAAGAAACGCATCCGACCGCGTCAACCCGCGTTCACCCGGCGGGGTGCCTGCTGGATACATCACATCTGGCCGCGTCATCGCCGCGCGCCGAGCATTCTCAACGGAAATCGTTCTTCCACTGGCGCAACGCGGCGAATACAGCAACCGGATCGTCGGCGTCGATTCCGGCATGGCGTGCCACGGCATGCGTCACATTGCCGTCATCCGATCGCATGAAGGGATTGGTCGCCCGCTCGTGGCCAATGGTAGTGGGTACAGTCGAGCGGCCCTCGGCCCGCAACGCCGTTACCTCATCCTCCCAGGCCGCCAAGTCGGCGTTGCCAGGTTCGACTGCACGCGCAAAGCGCACATTCGATGCAGTGTATTCATGCGCGCAGTAGACACGCGTATCGGGCGCCAGCGCCGCCAGCTTGGCCAGCGACGCGCGCATCTGCGCAGGCGTACCCTCAAAAAGCCGGCCGCAACCGGTGGCGAAGAGTGTATCGCCACAAAACAGGCTCGCCGATGCGGCATTACCCTGAAGGTGCCCCACATAGGCGACGTGACCGCTGGTATGACCCGGCACATCGATCACCCGGAATGTTGCGGCCGGCTGCGTGAGCGTAACGACATCGCCTTCACGCACGGCCTGCGTGCGTCCCGGGATCGATTCACCCGCTGGGCCGATGACCGGCAGCGGCACACCCTCGGGATTCTCCGGATACGCCGCGAGCAGTTCGCGCACCCCGCCGACGTGATCGCCATGATGATGTGTGATTACAATGGCACCGAGCGTAAGCCCGCGCTCCTTCAGGAAGCGCAGCACCGGTTGCGCGTCGCCCGGGTCGACGACAGCAGCCACACGGCCATCGTGTAGTGCCCAAATATAATTGTCGGTAAACGCAGCGATCGCCTCCACCTCAAGCGCTACACCACGCGGCACACCACCCTGGACCATGTCCGACTCCTCTAACGATCGTCGCATTATAGATTGGCACCACTGGCTCGCTTCACCGCCCGGGCAATACGTCCTGCGCTGGGAACAGGCCCAGTTCGATCGCACGGTGGCCGACATGTTCGGCTATCACGCGCTGCAGCTCGGCCACCCTGGTTTTGGGGCGCTGCGCGAAAACCGCATCCCGCTGATCGCGCGTGTGGTGGACGACATCGACCCGACGGCCCCCACTGAAACGCTCGACCCGATGGACGGCGACCCCGCCGAATCCGCCGATGCGGCCGACGGGGAGCCCGACACCAGCACACCACAGCGCCAGGCCACACCCCGCGTGATCTGCCGCTATGACGAACTGCCCTTCGCTTCGCAGAGCATCGACCTCGTCGCGCTGCCCCACGTGCTGGAGTTCACGGATGACCCGCATGAAGTGCTGCGCGAAGTGGCGCGCGTGCTGATGCCCGAGGGGCGTCTGGTCATCACCGGCTTCAACCCACTGAGCCTGTGGGGCATGCGCCAAGGCATGCGCCGCCTGGGCACGGAATCGTTCCTGCCCGCGCAAAGCCAGATGATTGCGTTCACGCGCCTGAAAGACTGGCTCAAGCTGCTCGGATTTGATATCGTGCGCGGCCGTTTCGGCTGCTACTGTCCGCCCAATCGCTCGGACAAATGGCTGCAGCGCACCGCCTTCATGGAGAAGGCCGGCGACCGCTGGTGGCCGATCTTCGGCGCGGTTTACATGCTGCAAGCTGTCAAGCGCGTGCGCACCATGCGTCTGGTCGGTCCGGCATGGAAGACGCGTAAGTCGCCGTCACTGGTGCCGGCCGGTACGCCGGTCGCGACGCCTTCGGGCTCGCATTCGACCAAGGCGCCGTCGGCCACCGCGCGTGACGGCAAATCGGGCGCCTGATCGCGCCCGTTCCACTCACTGATCACCCATCGTTTTCTCAATGCAGGAAGTCACCGTCTATTCCGATGGCGCATGCAAGGGCAACCCCGGCCTTGGCGGCTGGGGCACCGTGCTCGTCTCGGGCAGCCATGAAAAAGAACTCTTCGGCGGCGAAGCGCTGACCACCAACAACCGTATGGAGCTGATGGCAGTGATCGAGGCGTTCCGCGCGCTCAAGCGGCCATGCCGGGTGCAGGTGTACACCGATTCGCAGTACGTGCAGAAAGGCATCAGCGAATGGTTGGCCGGCTGGAAGGCGCGCGGCTGGAAGACGGCTGACAAGAAGCCGGTCAAGAACGACGACCTCTGGCGCACGCTCGACGAACTCGTCGTCGGACATGACGTGAGCTGGCATTGGGTCAAGGGCCATGCCGGCCACCCCGGCAACGAGCGCGCCGATGCGCTGGCCAACAAGGGCGTCGAGATGGCGCGCCAGGCAAGCGCCTGACGCGGCCGAACGCTCGCTCACTTGCCCGCGCAGCGCTGCGTCGGGATCTGCGGCGCATTCGCAGCGGTGGTCGTGATGTACTGCGGCTTGCCATCCTGCGCATAGATCAATCGCAACGGGCCGCGCTTGGAAAGACCATCGTCGATATCGGCCTGCAACAGGCCGGTCTGCGCCCATAAGTCACCACCGATGCTGCGCTTCTGCATCATGACGGGGCGGTTTGTGCCCGGCTCCCAGTTGGCCTGGCGCTCGGGCACGTAGCGGTTGGGCAGCGTGCCGTAGGCGTAGAGCTGATTCAACGCGTCGGCGAGGTAACGCCCAGCTTGCTCATTGAAAATCGGCAGATCCTGGTTTCCGAGTTCGCTGCGGATACGCTGCGCCTCCGCCGCGCAGCTTGGCGCGACATTGTCGGCCGCTCGGGCGTAGGACACGCCGATTGCAACGGCTGCGGCGGCAAGCCAGGTCAGCACGCGATACAGGCGGCGCGGACGGGTGGTCGGAATCACGGACATCGGTTCGGTATGCATGCGAGCTTCTCCGGTGAAATAACGTGGTTGTGAATCAGGACAGGAACAACTTGCGTTCGGCCTGACGACGCTTCGTCAGCCCCTTGAGCGGCTTGCCGCCTGCCTTGTCCCACAGCAGGAATTGGTTGGCCGCGCCGGCGTAGTCGCCGGCGTTGAGCTTGCGCAGCAGCGTTGACGAGCGCAGCCGCCCTGCTCCCAGGTTGAAGACGAAGGACGCCAGCGCGTCGAACTGACCCTGCGTGATCGACACGCGCACGGCTTTGGCAATGCCTTGTTCGGTGTCGGCAAGGTCTTTGCGCAGCAGCGCTTCCGCTTGCTGCTGCGAGATCGGACCGTTGAAGGTCTCGCCGGGGCGAATCAGGTGGCCGTAACCGATGGTCGGCTTGCCGACCGCATCCAGATACGTCGACAGACGCAGCCCTTCCGATTCCTTGATCAGCGCGAGGCCTCGCTCGCCGGTGGTGCGCGGGTTGTGCTCAGTGCTCATCGCTCTTCTCCTGGGGCGTGGTGGGGGTGTCGGGGCCATCGGAACCGCCGGCATTCGGCTGCACGGGCCTTGGCACCAGCCGATTCGTGTATTCGTCGATCAGCCGCATCACGGCTTCTGGCGGCTGCAGCGCCGTGAATTTCATCTCGATGTCGATGTGCTCGCTGTCGCGGCCCGTATCCCGTTTGGAATGCGGTGCAAGCGAGACGTAGAACCGGCCAACGCCGCCCGCGGCTGCACCGTGTAAAGGCAGGGCCTCGGCGATGTCGCTGCGCACGGTCATGTTCACCGTCATCTCATCGAGCGCGATGCCGCGCGGCATCGCCAGCGAGACCAGCGGCAGCGCAAGCCGGTGCTGACTGTCGAGCGCAAGCTCCACCTCGCGGGCGACCAGCGTGCCGCTCTCGTCGGCATCAAAAAACTGGTCGAGCAGCGCGGTGTATTGCTGCGCAAGCATCTGGTTGGCACACGCGGCGGCGTGCTGCATGCCGCGCGTGATGTCGTCGAGCGTCAGGCCATTCAAGCCCGGATGACCGTGGCTGTTGCTGCCACCACCGGTGCCGCCGCCCGGCGGCGACGAACCTGGTGGCGACGGCGGAGGCGCATCGGACCCAGTCTCGGGAAACGGCGTGGCATCGGAAGGCCCAGCAGGTTGCGCTGCCACAGGTGGCGCTGATGGCGCGCTGGCGGACGGCGCTGGTGGTGTTGCGGGCGCTGACGACGCACGGTCATCATCACGCCCGCGGCGGCTGAAGAGATTGAACATGGTGTCGGGTCGGTCGGATCGATCAGATCAATAGGCGGCGCGCGACAGGCGCGCACCGATCAGGACACCGGCCGTGGGGAGGCCGGCCGGCGTCCATCGCCGTGGCGGCTTACGGATTTGCCGGTGCCGGTGCCGGCGCGTTGCCGCCAGCGGGCACCTTTTCGCCAATCATCGTGCCGTCGGTCGGCGTGGCGGGCAGCGGCTTGACGTCGTTCTCCTTGCCCTTGACCACGACCGGCTTGGTTGCCGCGTCAGTCAAAAACTCCATCACGCGCATCAGCGCTTCCGGCGGGTTCTGACGCTTGACCTGGGTGTGGAAGGAGTACTTGGCGCGCGTGTCGGTGCTACGGGTCTGCTCCGACTTGTGCGAGGCGCGGCCCGAGACCGAAACGCTGAACGGGCCCCAGCCGAGTTTGGCCTGGAACGACCCTTCCGCCTCGGTGCTGGACGAGGATTTCTCCGACTGTGAAATCTCCAGCTCGAAATCGATCGTGCCTTCCTCGATGGCGATCACCGGATGCACGACCGCACACAGCAACGGAATGCGCATCGTCTTCTGGATCGTGCCCTGCGACACCCCCTTCTCGTCGACGATGGTTTCGTCGTAGTCAAATTGCACCGCAACGGCTTTGCCGTTCTGAATACACACCTGCAGCAGAAAATCCGCATAGGATTTTGCCGCTGAGGTTTGCGCCGCGATCATCGCCTGCAGCGGCGCAGAGATCATCTTGTCGATCGGCAGCGCATTGATAACCGACCCGATAAGTCCGTTGTCCATTTAAAACTCCTCACATTGAATTATTTGGACACACAGGTTTGTGCGCCCGAATCCAAAGTAAGAGTTTTTCCTGCGGGGTTCGATGCCGCGAAAGTGCCAGCCAAGGCCACGGAACAGCGGCCCAGTACGTATCGACAGGCCGCCCGTGACTTTCGGCACTGAACTTCTGTTTCAATGCATCCGGATCGATCCCGCCCTACAAAATAATCGGTTTCTCTGAAAATAATTAACTGAAGTACGAGGGGTCGATGAATATTCTGGTAATCGATAGCTTGCCGCTTTTTGCGGCAGGTGTGTCCAATGTATTGAATGCACTCGACGCGCAGGGTGTGTTTATCGATACACACTACGCCGTGCAAATCGGGCCGGCTTGCCGGCAAGCCGAACCCAGAGCCGTCGTGATGGAATGGAGCGCACAGGACGACGACGCACGGCAACGCCTGTCGGAGTTGAAAGCGGTGCTGCCGGAAGTGCCTGTGCTACTGACGGTGCAAGCTGTCGGCCGGCACGTGGTGGGCGACGCGCTGCGCTTCGGCGCGGCCGGCGTGGTCGACCGGCAAGCCACGGCCGACGTTCTGCTCGAAGCCCTGCAACGCATTACCTCGGGCGCAGTCTACTTGCCGCCCATCAGCAATCTCTCACCCGACGACCCGCGCCAAAGCCCGGGAGAAAGTCCGGCTGAACTCTGGCGCCGGCTCACGCCGCGGCAGCATGAGGTGCTGCAACTGCTTGCAGAGGGCAAGTCCAACAAGCAGATCTGTCGCGTGCTCAACGTGGCTGAAGGCACCATCAAGAACCATCTGTACGCGCTGTTCCGGCAGATTGGCGTCAACAATCGGACCGAGGCCGCGCTCTGGCTCTCGCGCTGCAAGGCGAGCCTCGTCCGCCTGCAGATGTGTGCGATGTAGCGCCGCGACGCGCACCTGCCCGTGGCCTCCGCTGCCTTTTCGGACGTCACGGGCCCTGAGGTTCACCGCTGGGCGAAAACACTAACCTGACTGACCACATTGCATTCACGCGACCACGCCATACACTGATTGGAAGGCGGCGCACGGTGCATCGCCGTTTTTTCATGGAGGCCGCCCATGGAAATCATCGAGTTCCACACCAGCCCGCCACGCTATTGCGCCGCGGATCTCACTCTCACCTGCACCGCAAGCGTCGACGGCATCCCGGCCTGCTATGCGGTGACGGCTGAAGCGCTCGAAGAACATTTCGGCGCCCGCTCGTGGCGGCAGGAAGATCTGCTGCAAGCCATGGAAAGCCACCGCGGCACCATTGAAGACATGGCGCGCTCGCTGTTCAAGCTGACGGACTCGCACAACATCGTGCTCCGTAGCGGCCATTTCCGCTTCGGCATGTAGACGCTCAGTGAGCAGCATGACCGACATCCGCATCTGCGGCGAACAAAAAGAAGGCCAGCGCAAAGCTGGCCTTGTGCAAGCGTTCGTGAGCTACTCAGGTTTGCACTCGTGCTTCATCTCGCGTCGCCCGTCTTCGTAGACCACCTCCAGCCGGCACGTAAAGCCCCATAGGCGTACGACGTGCCGCAGCATCTCTTCGTAGTTCGGCCCGAGCGGGCGGCGGTTGCTCTGTAAATGGCGCAGCGTCAATGAGCGATCTCCGCCCACGTCAACGTTGGTCACTTGGATGTTGGGCTCGATGTTCGAGAGATCGTACTGCCCTGCCAACAACTCGCGGATCTTGCGATAGCCATCGTCGTCGTGGATGGCGGTGACGCGCAGCTTGGCGTCACGATCGTCATCGAGCACGGAGAACAGCTTCAACTCGCGGATCACACGCGGCGAGAGGAACTGCAGCAGGAAGCTCTCGTCCTTGAAGTTGCGCATGGCGAAGTCGAGTGTCTTCTGCCAATCGCTGCCTGCAATCTCGGGCGCCCAGCGGTAGTCCTCTTCTTCCGGCGATTCGCAAATGCGCCGGATGTCCTGGAACATCAGAAAGCCCAGGGTGTACGGGTTCAAGCCGCTGTAGTACGGGCTATTAAACGGCGGCTGATAGATCACGTTGGTATGCGCCTGCAGCAGCTCAAGCATGAACGCATCGTTGACGAGCTTCTCGTCGTACAGCTTGTGCAGGATGGTGTAGTGCCAGAAGGTGGCCCAGCCTTCGTTCATCACCTTGGTCTGCCGCTGCGGATAGAAGTACTGCGCAATCTTGCGCACGATACGCACGATTTCTCGTTGCCACGGCTGCAACTTGGGCGCGTTCTTCTCGATGAAGTACAGCAGGTTCTCTTCCGGCTCGGGCGGAAACTGCGGATCAGGCTCCGGCACGTCGTCAGCGGTTGCCAGCGCGCGTGCCCGGTGCGTGGGCAGCGTACGCCACAGGTCGTTTACCTGTGCTTCAAGGTATTTCTCGCGCTCCGCCTGGCGGGCTTGCTCTTCGTTGATCGACAGCTTCTTGGGCCGTCGATACCGATCGACACCGTAGTTCTGCAACGCGTGGCAGGAGTCGAGCAGCAGTTCCACCTCCTGCTCGCCGTAGCGCTGTTCGCATTCAGCCACGTAGTTCTTGGCGAAGAGCAAGTAATCGACGATGGCGTCCGCGTTCGTCCACGTCCGGAACAGGTAATTGCCCTTGAAGAAGGAGTTGTGGCCGTAGCAGGCATGCGCGATGGTCAGCGCCTGCATCGGCATCGTGTTCTCCTCCATCAGATATGCGATGCAGGGGTTCGAGTTGATGACGATCTCGTACGCCAACCCCATGAGGCCGCGCTGGTAGCCGCGCTCCGATGCAAGGAAGTGCTTGCCGTATGACCAATGGTTGTAGCCCAGCGGCAGGCCGGACGACGCGTAGGCATCGAGCATCTGCTCGGCGGTGATGATCTCGATCTGGTTCGGATAGGTGTCCAGGCCGAAATCTGCGGCAATCTGGGCGATGCTTTGGTCGTAACGCCTGATCAGCTCGAAGGTCCATTCCGAGCCCGTAGATAGGTAGGCCATGCTCGTTCCCGTTGGTCCATCACACAGGGTCACAGGTGGCGTGCTCGCCATGGCACACGCTGCCACTGCGCGGCGGCAGTGCCCGGCTGGCGGCAACTCCTGCAGCCCGATCAGCGATCAGGCGGCGCGCTTCTGAAACAGCTCGTGCAACACCGGATAGATCTCGTCCGCCTTGAGAATGCGCTGCATCGCGAAGTTCTCGTGCCCAGCCTTCAACGTAAGATACTCCTCCCACAGGTTCTGCGGCTCCGTGGAGACCACCTCAACATAGGCGTAGTACTGCGTCAGCGGCAGGATCGACTCGCGCAGGATCTTGGCGCACAGCTCTGAGTCCCCTGCCCAGTTGTCGCCATCCGAAGCCTGCGCGCAGTAGATGTTCCATTGGCTTGGCGAATAACGCTCCTGAATCACTTCCGCCATCAGTTTGAGTGCACTCGACACAACAGTGCCACCCGACTCGCGTGAGTGGAAAAAATCCTCCTCATCCACCTCCTTAGCCACGGTGTGGTGGCGGATGAAGACGACGTCGATGCGTTCGTAGTTCCGCTTCAGGAACAGATAAAGCAGCATGAAGAAACGCTTGGCCAAGTCCTTGCGCGATTCGTCCATCGAGCCGGATACGTCCATCACGCAGAACATCACCGCCTGCGCCTGCGGACGCTTGCGCAGCACGCGGTTGTTGTAGCGCAGGTCGAGCTTTTCAATGAACGGCACGCGATCCAGGCACGAGCGCAGATGTCGCATCTCCTTCATCAGCTCTTGCGCGCGCACGCTGTAAGGGCCGTCGTTTTCCAGCTCCTCGTTGTACTCGCCTTCCAGCTCATGCAGACGGCGCTGATACGGGCTGGACAATGCAATGCGGCGACCGAGCGAGCTGCGCATCGTCCGCAGAATCGACAGGTTGGACGGCGTGCCATCGAGCGAAAAACCCGCACGCACCTTGCGCACCTCCGCGATCTTGGCCAGGCTGCGCTTGGCAAGATCGGGCAACGCCATGTCTTCGAAAAAGAAGTTGAGAAAGTCCTCGCGCGAGAGCGTGAAGATGAAATCGTCTTCGCCCTCGCCCGAGTCGCTGGCCTGCGAACCGGAGCCGCCGCTGCCCTGCTGCGGGCGGTCGAAGCTGTCGCCGCGAATGAACTCTTTGTTGCCCGGGTGAACGCCTTCTCGGCGCCCGCCCGAGCCGTGGTGGAACATGGGCTCGGAGATGTCCTTGACGGGAATGGACACCTGCCCGCTCTGCTCGATGTCCATGATCTTGCGACCCGTCACCGCCTTGGCCACTGCACGGCGGATCTGGTCTCGGTAACGCTTGATGAAGCGTTGCTTGTTGACGGTGCTTTTGCCGCCACCGTTCTCCCGCCGATCAATGATCGTGCCCATGTGACTGCCCTCGATTGGAAGTTCGCTGGGTGTCCTTGCCCTCTCCTTATCTCCTTAAGATGACTTCCTGACGCGCAGATACCACTCCACCAGCAAGCGCACCTGCTTCTGGGTATAGCCCTTCTCCACCATGCGGTTGACGAAGTTCTCGTGCTTCTCCTTGTCGTCATGCGACGACTTGGCATTGAACGAGATCACGGGCAGCAGATCCTCCGTGGTCGAGAACATCCGCTTCTCGATCACCGCGCGCAGCTTCTCGTAGCTGGTCCAGACGGGATTCTTTCCGCCATTCTTGGCCCGCGCCCGCAGCACGAAATTGACGATCTCATTGCGGAAATCCTTCGGGTTGGAAATGCCCGCCGGTTTTTCCACCTTCTCCAGCTCATCATTCAACGCGCTGCGATCGAGAATCTCGCCAGTGTTCGGGTCGCGATATTCCTGATCCTGAATCCACAGGTCGGCAAACACCACGTAGCGGTCGAAGATGTTCTGCCCGTACTCCGAATAGGACTCCAGATACGAGGTCTGAATCTCCTTGCCGATGAACTCCACGTATGGCGACGTGAGGTATTCCTTGATATAGGACATCAGCTTGGATTCCGTCTCCGGCGGGAACTGCTCGCGCTCGATCTGCTGTTCGAGCACATACAGCAAGTGCACCGGATTGGCCGCCACCTCCGTCCCATCGAAGTTGAACACCTTCGAGAGCACCTTGAAGGCAAAGCGCGTCGACAACCCCGTCATGCCCTCGTCGATGCCGGCAAAGTCGCGGTACTCCTGATACGACTTGGCTTTCGGGTCGACATCTTTCAGGCTCTCGCCGTCATACACGCGCATCTTCGAGAAGATGTTGGAATTCTCGGGCTCCTTGATGCGCGTGAGCACTGCGAACTGGGCCATCATCTTCAACGTGTTCGGCGCGCACGGCGCTGCGGCCAGCGAGCTGTTGCGCAGCAGCTTGTCGTAGATCTTCACCTCGTCCGAGACGCGCAGGCAATACGGCACCTTCACGATGTAGATGCGATCAAGGAACGCCTCGTTGTTGCGATCGGACTTGAAGCTCTGCCACTCCGCCTCGTTCGAGTGCGCCAGGATGACGCCATCGAACGGGATCGCGCCAAAGCCCTCCGTGCCCTTGTAGTTGCCTTCCTGCGTGGCCGTCAGCAGCGGATGCAGCACCTTGATCGGCGCCTTGAACATCTCAACGAACTCAAGCAAACCCCGATTGGCCAGGCACAGCCCGCCCGAATACGAATACGCATCCGGATCGTCTTGCGGATAGTCCTCCAGCTTGCGGATATCGACCTTGCCCACCAGAGACGAAATGTCCTGATTGTTCTCGTCGCCCGGCTCCGTCTTGGAAATCGCAATCTGCGACAGCACCGACGGATGCAGCTTCACCACGCGGAAGCGCGTGATGTCACCGTTGAACTCATGCAGCCGCTTGACCGCCCAGGGCGAGGCAATCGTGTTCAGATAGCGCCTCGGGATGCCGTAATCCTCCTCCAGAATCTTGCCGTCTTCGTCAGGCGAGAACAGCCCGAGCGGGGACTCGTGAATGGGCGAGCCCTGGAGCGCGTAGATGGGAATCTGCTCCATCAGCGCCTTCAACTTCTCGGCAAGCGAGGATTTGCCGCCGCCCGGAGGCCCGAGCAGATAAAGGATCTGTTTGCGCTCTTCAAGACCTTGCGCGGCATGTTTGAAGAAGGAGACGATCTGCTCGATCGTGTCCTCCATGCCGTAGAACTCCCGGAAGGCCGGATAGATCTTGATGACCTTGTTGAAGAACAATCGTGACAGCCGAGGATCGTGGTGAGTGTCCACCAGTTCCGGCTGACCGATCGCGGTGAGCATGCGCTCGGCGGCAGTCGCATAGGCGGTCGAGTCTTTTTTGCAGATATCCAGATACTCCTGGATGCTGTACTCGTCCTCTTTGCGAGCTTCAAAACGCGTTGCGTAGTGGCGGAAAATATCCATATCTCCCCCGTAGATTTCTTCCCTACTCCACACCAACAAGCGAGAGCCAGGCTAGTTCTTGCGTGCGTTGCTGATTCCACTGTAGACGAATCACCGATGATCACAAGAACGGTTGATAGCCTGGAACGGTGCACAACCGTTGCAATTGCGTTAGCGCTCGACAGCATGAAGTGCTAAACGGACCTTGCACGATGCACCAACATACGTGCACCACAACGATCAGCTATCCCGAGCACAGCAGAAAGCGTACCCGTGCCACCTGCCCGCGCTCGCAGGTTGGTACGTAACCGATCGGCGCGAGTTCCCGCGCGCACGCTGAATCCGGGAGGGGGATATCCCTGCGTTTTCCTGTCTCGCCAACTGTGGTATCGCGCATAGCGCGCACCAGCGACGCGACGCTTGTAGCGGCAGCCTTTCTCCCTGGGACGCAACAAAGCATTGTGCAAAGCATGGGGCGAAATACGTTTTATAGCCCGGCATGCACTCGCAGCTCGAGGGGGAACGACTGAAACGGATCGACCGAAAGTGTCTCTTTTTTGCGCCAGATGGAAGCTTGGCCGGACGCGACGAAGAGGCGGCCTGAAAAGCCCGCACGGAGAGCGCGGACAAAGAAAAAGGCCCTCGGCGTTTGCCTGAGGGCCTTTTAAGCGATTTCTCGCCAGTTTGGTGGGTGGTACAGGGATTGAACCTGTGACCCCTGCCGTGTGAAGGCAGTGCTCTACCGCTGAGCTAACCACCCGAATGCGGTGAAAACGAGATTATGTCGAAAACGCGTGGCCGTGTAAATACCCCGCCCGCACATTTTTTTGATCAGGCAGCCGGCGGCGCAAGCTCCGCAGCTTCGCGCGTCCAGACAGTCTTGCCGCCGCTGGCCTTGTCGATCTCCTTGAGCACGCCGGCATGCGCTTCGGCTTCGGCTTCGGTCGCCAGCAGCACCGGCAATTGCAGCGCACTCAGGTCCACAGCGACAGCTTCGGCCGATGCGCCTTCGCCCGACTCCAGCATGTCGATCACCAGCGTGTTCTGGCCGCGCGTCATGGCCAGGTAGACCTCGGCCAGCAGTTCCGCATCCAGCAGTGCGCCGTGCAGCGTACGGTGCGCGTTGCTCACGCCCAGACGGTCGCACAGCGCATCCAGGGAGTTGCGCTTGCCCGGGAACATCTGGCGCGCCTCGCGCAGCGTGTCGATGTGGCCCGACAGGTGTTCACGGAATGCCGGCAGACCCAGGCGCTGGAATTCCATATCCAGGAAGCCCAAGTCGAACGCGGCGTTGTGAATGATCGCCTCGGCGCCCTGCACGTAGTCGCGGATTTCGTTGACGATCTCGGCGAACTTCGGCTTATCGGCCACGAACTCGTTGGTGATGCCGTGCACGGCCATCGCACCCGCGTCGATCTCACGCTCGGGGTTGATGTAGAAATGCAGGTTGCGGCCGGTCAGGCGGCGGTTGACCATCTCCACGCAGCCGATTTCGATCACGCGGTCGCCGGTGGCGGCATTCAGGCCGGTGGTTTCGGTATCGAGAATGATCTGTCGCATCGCGCGCTCCCCTACTTTGACTGGATTACTTGAAGACGACGGTCTTGTGGCCGTTGAGCAGGATGCGGTGTTCGGCATGCCACTTCACGGCGCGGGCCAGCGCCACGCATTCCACGTCGCGGCCGACTGCGGTGAGTTGCTCAGGGTCCATGCTGTGGTCCACGCGCTCGATTTCCTGTTCGATGATCGGGCCTTCATCCAGGTCGGCAGTCACATAGTGGGCCGTTGCGCCGATCAGCTTCACACCGCGCTCATGCGCCTGGTAATACGGCTTGGCGCCCTTGAAGCTCGGCAGGAACGAGTGGTGGATGTTGATGGCGCGTCCTTCCAGCTTGCGGCACAGATCGTCGGAAAGGATCTGCATATAGCGCGCGAGCACGACCAGGTCGATCTGCTGCTCTTGCGCGATCTCCCAGATGCGGGCTTCCTGCTGCGCCTTCTGAGCGTCCGTCGCCTGCAGCAACGGCAGGTGCATGAACGGCACGTCGTACGACGCGGCCAGTTGATAGAAATCGCGGTGGTTCGAGACGATGGCCGCAATCTCGATCGGCAGTTGGCCGGCGCGCGCACGGAACAGCAGGTCGTTCAGGCAGTGGCCGATTTTCGAGACCAGGATCATCACCCGCGGCTTGACTGCAGCGTCGAACATGCCCCACTGCATGGAGAAACGTTCGCCGATGGGTGCAAAGCAGTCACGCAGCACGGCAAGGTCCAGCGGCAGGCCCTGCGGAACAAAATGCACGCGCATGAAGAAACGGCCCGTGAATTCGTCGCCAAACTGGTCCGAATCGAGAATGTTGCAGCCCTGCTCGAAAAGCAGGCCCGACACGGCGTGGACGATGCCCGGCTGGTCCGGGCACGACAGGGTAAGAATGAAACCGGAGTGACTCATGAAGCGTTTTATGTATTGTTGTCGGACGCAAACCGCTGCGGCGCATGTGGCAAACCCAGGCGCGCCAGGGCATCAAGGGTAACGAGCGTGGCGTCGACCGTCATCGCGAAGTCCGCCATGATATCAAGCGCCGCGTCGGGGCTGGCGCGCAGGTGGCCGGCTACCTCGCCGTCCTGATTCGCGGGGACGAAGCTGGCCGGCAGCGTCAGGTCGAAGGCAAAAAGTGTTTCGCACTGGATACCCTCGGGCACTTCGCGCAGCACATCCTGTGTGCCGCGCGGCACCAGACGAGCCGCCAGATCGGCGCCGATGCCCGCCTCTTCCCAGCATTCCTTTTCCAGCGCACCGCGCGCATCGAAGCCGTGGCCGATGCCGCCGGCGACGAGGTTGTCCCACATGCCGGGATCGATCGGCTTGGTCTGGGCGCGGCGGGCCAGCCAGAGCGCCGCGCCGGCCCCATCAGCACCGTCGATCAGGCCGTTCATGTGCGCAGCGTAGGTTCGGATGCCGAAGAAGCGTGCGGCGGCGCGTTCGATCAGCGCCAGCGTGGGCGTGCCCCAACCGATGTTGACGGCGAAACGCTCGTCGCGCCAGCCGCGCACGTGGCCGCCTTCTGCCAGGCGCATGATGACTTCAGCCAGCGCCGCGGTACGGTCGGCCTCGGTAGCGAGCGTCTCCCGCAAATCGACCCGCTGCGCCAGTACATCGAACCACTGCGGCCAGCGCGCAAGCTGCGAAGCGCGCTCGCGGCTCAGCCAGCCGACACGTTGTCCGGCAACAATCCAAGGAACGAGCGCATCAGCGTCGAACGCCTGCCGGGCGGCCAGGCCGTCTCGTATGCGCTGTATACGCGGGTCGGTCATTTCTGCGCCCCATCATGTCGGGCGTGCATTGTGCTTTCCGTGCAGCACGGGTCGCGCGATAATGCGCCGTTAATACAAGCCGTCATCAGACTGGAGAAACAAGGATGGATGAAATCGACGAGCTGTCGGATCTGCCGACCCCGCGCTTTATCTGGGGCTTCGCCATTGCCGTCACACCGTCCGGCGAAGTGTCGCACGATGAATTCGAATATCTGACGCACACCCGCACACCGCGCTTCACCTGCCGCGTGGTCGAACTCGAAGACGCACCGGCCGAGCCGGAAGACGAAGGTGACATCGACGGTCGCATCGTCCACTTCGACAACCCGAAGCGGATGTTCTACATCACAGACTTGGGCCTGGCGTTGATGAACTTCACGCTGTTCGACAAGGTGGATAACAAGTCCAAGCTGAAGGACGCCTGCGACCAAGCCATCGCCGACTGGCTCACCCGCCGCGAATTCCTCGACTCCGAACCGGACGACGACGAGGATTGATCGTTTGATCGCCTAGCCCTGACCTCCGGCGCTGCCATCCTCGGCAAAACGCAGGTCGGTCAGGCGCACATCGGCGTAGGAACGCCCTGCATCGAGCAAGGCCGAAACCTGCGCCTTCACCCGCTCTTTCTGAGCGCGCAGCGCACGCGGCGGCACGGTCGAATCCTGACCGGTGTGGTGCAGATACAGCATCTTGTAGGTGAGTTGGCTCACCATCCACTGCCGCAGCACGCGGCGCCGGCCGGCATGGTCGGCCTCCAACCCATCGATCTGACCAAGCAATACGGAAAACGCCCGCGCCAGGCTTGCAGGCTCCATTGCCTCACCAGCGATGCAGCGTTCGGCCAGGGCGCGCGCTTCTGCGGATGACATGGCGTCGTCCATTTCAACGAAGCGATCTGTCGCCGGGTCCGGGCGCGGCGGCACAGGCCTGCTTGCCAGTCGAGCAGACACCCCGGACAGCGCTTCCTGGGCACGGCGGATGGACGCTTCCAGCGATTCCGCACTGCCCGGGACGATGCCAATGGTGGTCGGCATGTCGCTGGATTCTTCGTCGCGTTTTTTGACGTCCATCGCTCCCTCCGGTGATCGCCCTCGGCCATGGTGCCTGGCGGGCGAAGCGGAATTGTAGAACGCGACGCACATTTCGCGACAAATAACGCAGATGTTCCTTATTGCCAAGGCAGCGCAAACGGTAACGTGGCGTCACAACACCACGGCGCACTGTTGGCGGCGACCCACGCGGCGCGGCCTCGCCACGGGTAAAATGCCGGATTGCGCTGCCAGCGCATGCACTCAATTGCTGACCGCCACCGTGCGGCAAGGAAATCGCCTTGATCAAGTGGATTATCGTGGCCCTCTATCTGGGCTCCATTCTGTACGTGCACTTTCGCGGCAAGGTGCGCCTGAAATTCTGGCGCCAGATGTTCGATCATTCGGCCGTGGTCGCGCCGGTCAACTGCTTCATGTACGCGTTTTCGGGCGTGCCGCAGACGCCGTATGTGCCTGTCGAGCGTTTTCCGGATCTGGAAAAGCTGCAGGCCGCGTGGCCGCAGATTCGCGACGAAGGTCTGGCGCTCGTCAACCTGCGCAAAATCAAGGCTGCCGAGAAGAATGACGACGCCGGTTTCAACTCGTTCTTCAAGAATGGCTGGAAACGCTTCTACCTCAAGTGGTATGAGGCACATCACCCCTCTGCCGAACAGCTCTGCCCGCAGACCGTCGCGCTGCTGCGAGACCTGCCAAGCGTGAAGGCGGCGATGTTTGCCGAGCTGCCGCCCGGCGGCAAGCTGAATCCACACCGTGACCCGTTTGCCGGCTCGCTGCGCTATCACCTGGGCCTATCCACGCCCAACGACGACCGCTGTTTCATCGAAGTCGATGGCGAGCGCCACAGCTGGCGCGACGGCCAGGGCGTCGTCTTTGACGAGACCTATCTGCACTGGGCCGAAAACGCCTCCGACAAGGATCGTCTGATTCTTTTCTGCGATATCGAACGCCCGATGAAATTCGGCTGGGCGCAGCGCATCAACAAATGGCTGGGCCGCAAGGTCATGACCGCCGCCAGCTCGCCCAACGATGACGGCGACCAGACCGGCGGCATCAACAAACTGTTCCGCTACGTGTGGGTGATGGGCCAGTACCGCCGCCGCTTCAAGGCATGGAACCGCAAGGTCTACTACGTGGTGAAGTTCGGCCTGATCATTGGCGTGGCAGCGTTGATCATTTGGATCTGACGGCCAACCCTCCACGCCTCCTGCATCGCACAAAGAACCGGCCTGAAGCGCCGGTTTTTTGTTGCGCGTGAAAAAGCTACCTGCATTGCGGTCGGCTTGCGTTTTTACAAAGCAGTGAAGCAAAAGCGCCACATGGGGCACAAATCTCGCCTAATGTCAGGAATTGAGCGCTCCGGCGCTTATGCGATATGGCGGGCACGCCGCTTGCTCCACCTTGGTCGACACCCTTGCTCAGCGCATGGGACCGAGTCAGAGCCGGGATGCGCGTGTGCCTGTGTCCCTCGTCAACAACAAAGACAGTGAGATCAATCGCCATGAAAAAGAACCTCATCAGCCGCCAGACCATCGTCACCCGCGCCGCCGCGCTTGCTGCTGTCGCACTGCTCGGTACCCAGATCGCGGCCTGTACCACCACCAGCCCCAATGCCCAGGGCTCCGACGTGATGTCGTCCACCAACAAACACGCCACCACCAACTCGCAGGCCGATTCAGTGCTCTCGCGCCTGTACACCACGGCCAACGGCTCGCGCGAGCTGGTCGGACGCGCCAAGGGCGTGCTCGTGTTCCCGTCGGTGCTGAACGCCGGCTTTGTGGTGGGCGGCCAATACGGCGAAGGCGTGCTGCGCACCGGCGGCGGGCGTCCGCTGGGCTACTACAACATCGCCTCCGCGTCCGTCGGCTTCCAGGCTGGCGCGCAGTCGCGTGCGCTCATCATCCTGTTCATGACGGATGAGGCGCTGCAGAAATTCCAGGCTAGCCAAGGCTGGACGGCCGGCGTGGATGCCACCGTGGCACTGGCAAAGATCGGCGCGAACGGCGCGGTCGATACCAACACCGCACAGCAACCAATCATCGGCTTCAACCTGACCAACGCGGGCCTGATGGCCGGCGCGTCGATCGAAGGTACGAAGATCACGAAGCAGAACAACTGATCAGCGCTTCGCTCTCCAGCCATACCGCCGTCTCGTACGGCGGTTTTTTCTTGCACGGAACCCGCATGAAGCGTTGCGGCAATGTTGCAGCCCTAGGGAAATCCGGAGGGGGCGGGATGGGGCTTCTCGGCTAGCATCGTCCGGCCGATGTTGCGGTGCATGCTGCCGTATTGGCATACGACAAAACAATCACCCAGAAAGAAAAGGGGGAGACATGACAGGTCGCAACGCTGCCGTGCGCAGCGCCATTGCATGCGCGTGGCTGTGTTGGTTGTTGCTGGCGTCTGGCCAGACGATGGCCGAACCGGGCATCACCGACACCAAGATCGTCATCGGCCAGACTGCTGGCTTCACAGGCCCCGCAGGCGAGCAAGTCCAAGAGATGACGCAGGGCGCCAAGCTTTACCTCGATGCGGTGAACCGTGCGGGCGGTGTCAATGGACGCAAGATCGAGCTGATCTCGGAAGACGACGGCTTTGATGCCGCCGCCTCCAAGAAACACGCGCACACGCTGCTGGTCGATAAACAGGTCTTTGCCCTGTTCCTGCCGCGCGGCACGCCGAATACCGAGGCGATCATGACTGAAGCCCGGCCGGTGGGCGCGCCGGTGGTGGCGCCTTCAACCGGCGCTTCAACGTTCTTCGATCAGCCTGACCCGCTGCTTTTTGTGGTGCGCGCGAAATACCAGGCGGAGATTGCCGAGCTGGTGCATTACTTCGACACGCTGGGCTTGCGCCGCCTGGCGCTCGTCAACGTGAACGACACCTTCGGCAAAGACACCGAAATCGGATTCAACAACGCCACGAAAAAACTGCCCGCCGACGCGCACAGCATCTTCACCGTCGACCGCCTGAAACCGGACATCGCCAAGGCGACGGCAGATGTCGGCAAGTTCGCGCCGCAAGCGGTGATCCTGGCCTGCCCGGGCACGACGGCGCGCGCCATGATCGAGGCGCTCAACAAGCAAGGCACGGTGACGCAGATTGCAGCGCTGTCCAACAACGCCGGTCTGGCGTTTGCGAAATCGCTCGGGGCGCTGGAGCGCGGTGTGGTGGTCTCGCAGGTGATGCCGTCGCCAGTGCGTTCAACTGCGTTGCTGGGCCGGGAGCTGGCGTCCAGCGCGAAGTCTGCCGGCGTGGCGCCGTCGTACGCCATGATGGAAGGCTACGCAGCCGCGCGCGTGCTGGTCGAAGGGCTCAAGCGCGCGGGCAAGTCGCCCACGCGGGCCAGCTTTGTCTCGGGGCTGGAATCGGCCGGCACCATCGACCTGGGCGGGTTGGATGTCCACTACGGGCCGAACCTGCGCAAGGGATCGAATTATGTCGAGCTGACGGTAATCGGGCCGAACGGCACCTTCGTCAAATAGAGGCGCGCTGCGGCGCAGCCTGCCTCGGCAGTCGTTGCACCGCAGGAAATAGCGGTTGCCAGCGCAAAACGCATGAGTACATAAGAAAATACTATTTGGAATCCGCATAGTGCCTCTACCAGAATGCACGAACTACATGCATGACTGGGATCAAACAGGCGGATGGAACTCCGACAACTCGAAGCGTTTGCCGCGGTCATGTCGACCGGCAGTGTCACCGCGGCAGGCAAGCTGCTGGGGCGCTCGCAACCCGCCATCAGCCGGCTCATCCAGGATCTGGAAGCTGAAATCGGCTATGCCCTGTTCACACGCGCGGGGCCGCGCGTCTCGCCGACGGAGCAGGGTTTCCTACTGTACGAAGACGTCGAGCATACGCTGATCAGCTTACGTCAGATCCGCACCCGTGCCGAAGAAATCGCGCGCGGCGAGGCACGCCCGCTGCGCTTGGCAGCGACGTCTGCATTGGCAGCCGGCTTGCTGCCCGCAGCCTTGGCCGATGAGCCGGAACTCGCGCAGCACATCCAGATTCGCAGCGCCTCGCCCGAGCAGGTTGTGCACGCCGTGCTCACCGGCGCTGCCGACCTTGGCCTCAGCAGCCTGCCGCTGGAGCATCGTGGCGTCACCGTGCATTGGATCGGCGAAGCCGCGTGCGTGGCTGCCGTGCAGACACACGACCCGCTGGCCGCCGGCAAGCGCGTGACATTGGCCGCTTGCGCGGGACAGCGGATCATCACGATGCACAACCCATATCGATTGCGCCGCCGCCTGGACCAAGCGCTGGCGAAGGCCGGCGTGGAACCGACCTCGCTCATCGAGACGAATGCCTCGCTGAATGCGCTGACCGCCGTGCGTGCGGGCCTGGGCGTTGCGTTGCTGGAGCCGGTGACGGCGTACGGCGTGCCAATCGACGGCGTGACCGTGCGCCCGATCGACGCCGACATCCCCTTCTTCTTTGGCGTGATCACCCCCGAGGCCAAGCGGCCGTCGGCGGCGATCGTCTCACTGACCGACGCCCTCGCGCGCGCGGCACAGCGTCTGCTCCCGGACTGCAAGCTGCACGATCCGGCACGCCATGCCAGCATGCTGCAGGTGCTGTATGGCGAATCCATCAACGAAACCGAAGGCGCGTCCGCATGACCGCTGCACAACAAGACAACGCGCCGCTAGTCACCGGGCTCGCAGCGCTGGAAGCCCGTTTGCACCAGGACCTGTCCTGGCTTGAACTCCCCGCGAAAAATTGGACGCTGCCACATACGTTAGAGGGTCAACCTGTGCTGGATGTGGCCGTCATCGGTGGCGGCATGGCCGGCCTGGCGGCGGCGGCGTCGCTCAAACATCTCGGTATCGGCGTGGTGGTGTTCGATCGCTCGCCCGCCGGCTTCGAAGGCCCCTGGGCGACGACGGCGCGCATGGAAACGTTGCGCTCGCCCAAGCAATTGACCGGCCCTGCCCTTGGCCTGCCGGCGCTGACGTTCCGCGCATGGTTTGAAGCGCAGTTCGGCACCGATGCGTGGGAGGTGCTCGACAAGATTCCGCGCCTGCAATGGATGGACTACCTGCGCTGGTACCGCCGCGTGCTTCAGCTGGACGTGCGCAACGATCACCACGTGAAGGCCATCCACCCGCGCGTGGATGGCGCCGTCGAACTGCTGATCGACGCGCCAGGCCAACCGACGCAACGGGTGTTTGCACGGCGCGTGGTGCTGGCCACCGGCCGTGATGGGCTCGGCGGTGCATCCGTGCCGGATTTCGCGCACCGGCTGCCGCGCAGGTGGTGGGCGCATTCGTCTGACGAGATGGACTACGGCACGCTGGCCGGCAAGCGCGTGGGCGTGATCGGCGCCGGCGCGTCCGCCATGGATTCGGCTGCGACGGCGCTGGAGGCCGGCGCTGCCAGCGTCGACATGCTGATCCGCCGCCCCGACCTGCCGCGTGTGAACAAGGGCAAGGGTGCCGGCAGCCCGGGCCTGGTGCACGGCCACCTGCATCTGCCTGATGCGTGGAAATGGCGCATCCGCCATTACATCAATGTCGAGCAGGTTCCCCCGCCACGTGGCAGCACGCTGCGCGTGTCGCGGCACCCGAATGCGCGCTTCAATCTCGGCTGCGGCATCCTGGGCGTGGACGAGCACGACGGCGTGCTGCACGTGGCCACGACCAAGGGCGTCTTCCAACTGGACTTCCTGATCTTCTCAACGGGCTTTCGCACCGATTGGGCCTCGCGCCCGGAGTTCAGCGCATTGGCACCGCACATCCGCCAATGGCGCGACCGCTATACGCCGCGCCCCGGCGAGGAAGACGCGGAACTCGCCGATTCGCCCGACCTCGGCCACGCGTTCGAATTTCGCGAGAAGACGCCCGGCACGCTGCCCGGCCTGTCGCGCGTGCATTGCTTCTGCTATCCGGCGTCCGTCACGCATGGCAGCGTCTCGGGCGACATCCCGGCCATCAGCGAAGGCGCGAAGCGCTTGGCTCAGGGCATTGCCGGCTTGCTGTATCAGGAAGACATCGACGCGCACTACGCCGCCATCCAGGCCTATGCCGAGCCGGAAATCTTTGGCGATGAATGGACGCCCGCCCCACCGCCCGGTGTGGAAGCGAATGCCACTTCCAGCCAGGAGGCCGCCCGATGACAGGTTGGCTAATCCGCCGCATCGGCCAGGCGCTGCTGGTCGTGCTGGTGATGACGGTGATCGTCTTCATCGGCCTGCACGCCATCGGCAACCCGGTCGACATCCTGATCGGTCAGGACGTGGACCAGATCGACCGTGCACGCATCATTGCCGAGCTGGGTCTGGACAAGCCGCTGTGGGAGCAGTACCTGGCCTTCCTGAACGGCGCGCTGCACGGCAATCTGGGCAAGAGCTTCGTCTACAACGAACCGGCCATCCAGCTGATCCTGCAACGCCTGCCGGCCACACTGGAGCTGGCGTTTTCGGCACTGATCATCGCGGTGGTGATCGGGGTGCCGCTGGGGCTGTTCGCGGGGCTGTATCCGCGCCATCCGGTGTCGCGCCTGCTCATGACGGGCAGCGTGGTGGGCTTTTCGCTGCCGACGTTCTGGGTGGGCCTGATGCTGATCATGGCGTTTAGCGTCAGCCTCGGTTGGCTGCCCGCGAGCGGACGCGGTGAAACGGCACGCCTGTTCGGCATCGAATGGTCGTGGCTGACGGTGGATGGACTGCGGCACCTCGTGCTGCCGGCGGTCAACCTGTCGCTGTTCAAGCTCTCGCTGGTGCTGCGACTGACTTCTGCAGGGGTGCGCGAGGTGCTGCCGCTGGACTTCGTGAAGTTCGCGCGTGCCAAGGGCCTGTCGCCGTTGCGCGTGGTGCTGGCGCACGTGCTGCGCAATACGCTGATCCCGCTGGTGACGGTGCTGGGCCTGGAGTTGGGCTCGACCATCGCCTTTGCCGTCGTGACGGAAAGCATCTTCGCGTGGCCCGGCGCGGGCAAGCTGATTCTGGACAGCATCAACGCGCTGGACCGGCCGGTCATCGTGTCCTACCTCATCGTCGTGGTGTGCCTGTTCGTGTCGCTCAACCTGATCGTCGACATCCTGTATCGAATGCTGGACCCGCGCGTGCGTGCGGCTGATAGCGCGGAGGCTGCATGATGAATACGACTTCGCAATCCACGCCGGCGACAACGGTGTCCGCCCCGCGCAGGCAATCGCCGTGGCGGCGCGTGGCATCGGATTTCCTCGCCTCCAAGGCGGCCATCTTCGGGCTGGTGGTTGTTGTAGTACTGATTCTGGCTGCGCTGGCCGCTCCCTGGATCACGCCGCAGAATCCGTACGACCTGATGCAGCTCGACGTGCTGGACTCGCGCCTGCCACCGGGTTCGCCAGCCGGCACGGGCACGTTCACGTACTGGCTCGGAACAGATGGCCAGGGGCGTGATCTCTACTCCGGCATCCTCTATGGCTTGCGCATCAGCCTGGGCGTGGGGATCGGGTCGGCAGCGGTGGCCGCAGTAATCGGCACGCTGCTCGGGCTGATTGCGGCGTATGCCGGCGGCCGTGTCGACAGCATCATCATGCGCACGGTCGATCTGCTGCTGTCGTTCCCGTCGGTGCTGGTGGCCATGATGATCCTCGCCTATCTCGGCAAGAGCATCACCAATGTCGTGCTGACGCTGGTGCTGCTGGAGTGGGCGTATTACGCGCGTACGGTGCGCGGGCAAGCCCTGGTCGAGCGTCGCCGCGAGTACGTGGAAGCCGCGCGTTCGCTCGCCCTGCCCGGCTGGCGCATCGCGCTCAGGCACATCCTGCCGAACTGCCTGCCGCCGCTGATCGTCGTGGGCACGCTGCAGGTGGCGCGCGCAATCACGCTGGAAGCCACGCTGTCGTTCCTGGGCCTGGGCGTGCCGATTACCGAGCCGTCTCTGGGCCTGCTGATTTCCAACGGATACCAATACATGCTGTCTGGCCAGTACTGGATCAGTTTCTATCCGGGCATCGCGCTGCTGCTGGCGCTGGTGGCCATCAACCTGGTGGGCGACCGCCTGCGCGAAGTGCTGAACCCGAGGGCGCAACGATGACGGCGTCCACCCACGCGACCACTCTCGAAGTCCGCAACCTGCGCACGCACTTCTTCACGCGTGAAGGTGTGCTGCCGGCAGTGGACGATGTGTCGTTCTCGCTCGCGCGCGGACGCATCCTGGGGCTGGTGGGCGAGTCGGGCTCGGGCAAGTCCGTCACCGGCTTCTCGATCATGGGCCTGGTCGACCCGCCCGGCCGCGTGGTCGGCGGCGAGATCCTCTACCAGGGCCGCGACCTCACCAAGCTCGCCCCGCGCGAGCTGCGCAAGCTGCAAGGCAACCGCATCGCCATGGTCTTCCAAGACCCGATGATGACGCTCAACCCCGTGCTGCGCATCGATGCCCAGATGATCGAGGCCGTGCGCGCGCACAGCAGCATGAGCCACAAGCAAGCCCGTGAGCATGCGCGCGACACGCTCGGCCTGATGGGCATTCCGAGCCCCGAAGAGCGGCTGCGGGCGTATCCGCATCAACTATCGGGCGGCATGCGCCAGCGCGTGGCGATTGCCATTGCGATGCTGCATCGGCCCGACCTGATCATTGCCGACGAGCCGACCACGGCGCTGGACGTGACCATCCAGGCGCAGATCCTGTCGGAAGTGCAGAAGCTCGCACGTATGCACGGTACAGCGCTGATCTGGATCACGCATGACCTGTCTGTCGTTGCCGGTCTGGCCGATGAGGTGGCCGTGATGTACGCCGGCCGCATTGTTGAACACGGGCCAGTCGATGCCGTGCTCGATGCCCCGCTGCACCCCTACACCATGGGCCTGATCGACAGCCTGCCGAGCGAGAACCGCCGCGGCCAACGCCTACGCCAGATTCCCGGGATGACACCGAACCTGCTGTCGCTGCCGGCAGGCTGCGCGTTTGCGGCACGCTGCCCGCGTGCCACCGATGTCTGCGGCGTCCACCCGGAGATCACGCAACCGATCGTTGGCCGCCTCGTGCGCTGTTTCCACCCGGGCGCGCAGCACGCGTCTTCGCGGGAGGTCGCATGAGCACGCCGCTTGTCGAACTCAAGCAGGTCAGCAAACGCTTTGGCGATCGAAAAGTCGGCGTGGGTGATCGCGTCTTGCAACGCTTTGGCCTGGCACATCCGCCGGCAATCGTTCGTGCGGTCGACGGTGTCGACCTCGCGATCCAGCCCGGTGAAGTCGTGGGGCTCGTCGGAGAATCGGGCTGCGGCAAATCCACGCTCGGCCGGATTGCTGCCGGCTTGATGCGGCCATCAAACGGCGAGGTACGCGTTGACGGCAAAGCTGTCGATGCGCTCTCCGCAGACGAAGCCCGCGCGGCCCGTCTGAAGATCCAGATGATCTTCCAGGACCCATACGCCAGCCTCAACCCGCGCCTGCGCGTGGAAGAGATCGTTGGCGAAGCGGCGCGCGTGCACGGCCTGACCGACCGGGCCAACTTTGCCGATTATGTGGCTGCGCAGATGCAGCGTGCGGGCCTGGACCCTGGCCTGCGCGACCGCTACCCGCACCAGTTCAGCGGCGGCCAACGGCAGCGCATCGGCATTGCGCGTGCACTGGCGGTGCAGCCGTCAATGCTGGTTTGCGACGAAGCGGTGGCAGCGCTGGACGTGTCGATCCAGGCGCAGATCCTGAACCTGTTCATGGACCTCCGCGAGCAGCTCAACCTGACCTACCTGTTCATCAGCCACGACCTGGGCGTGGTGGAGCACCTCTCAGACCGCGTGGTGATCATGTACCTCGGCCGCGTGGTGGAATCGGCACCGGCGGAAGAAGTCTTCCGCCACCCAAACCATCCTTACACGCAGACATTGCTGGCGGAGATCCCACGTCTGTCTGCCCGGCACAAGACGTTCACCGCCATTCAGGGCGAGATGCCGAGCCCGCTCCACCCGCCTACCGGCTGCCATTTCCACCCGCGATGCCCGCACGCCATGCCCCGCTGCAAGACTGAAACGCCGACGCTGCGCGGCATTGCGGTCAACCATATCAGCGCCTGTCATTTGAACGACGCGATCTGAACGACATTCAATAAGCCAACGATTCCAAAAATAGGAAAAGGGAACCCACGTGAAACGCCTCCTAGCCTCGTCGCTTGCTGTTGCGCTGTTTGCCGCTGCCGGCGCTGTCGGCGCACAGACGCTGAACATCGCCTTTGCCGATCCGCTGTCGTCGCTCGATCCGCAGTTGAACAACCATGCCGGCGACCGCTCCGTCGACGTGCATTTCTGGGATCTGCTGGTCGAGAACAAGTGGAACAAGCTGCAGCCCGGCCTGGCGCTGTCGTGGAAGACGCTGGACCCGAAGACGTGGGAATTCAAGCTGCGCCCGAACGTGAAATGGCACGACGGCCAGCCGTTCACGGCGGACGACGTCATCTTCTCGTACCAGCGCGCGCGCAGCGTGCCGGGCAGCGTGGCAACGTTCGCGGGCTATCTGCGCACGGTGGAATCGGTCACGGCCAAGGACCCGCTCACGCTCATCATCAAGACGAACATCCCGAACCCCGATCTGCCGCTGAACCTCGCGTCCGTGCACATCGTCAGCAAGCACGTTGGCGAGAAGTCGTCGACTGAGGACTACAACGCCGGCCGCGCCGTGGTGGGCACCGGGCCGTACAAGTTCGTCTCGTACGTGCCGGGCGATCGCGTGGTGATGGCGCGCAACGACAATTATTGGGGCGGCAAGCAGCTCTGGGAGAAGGTCAACTACCGCTACATCAACAACGCTGCCGCACGCACAGCCAACTTGCTCTCGGGCGAAGTGGATGTCATCGACAAGGTGTCGGTGTCGGACCTCGCGCGTCTGCGCCAGTCGCCCAACGTAAAGGTCTTCGCCTACCCCGGCCTGCGCGTGATGCTGCTGCAGCCGAGCTTCCGCAAAGGCGAGAACCAGTACATCACCGGCAACGACGGCAAGCCGCTGCCGAACAACCCGCTGCTGGATGTGCGCGTGCGCCGCGCGCTGTCTCTGGCGATCGACCGCAAGGCAATCGTCGATCGCATCCTGCAAGGCGCCGCCACCGTCGCCAACCAGTGGATGCCGTCAGACACGTACGGCTACAACCCCGATGTGAAGGACATCGCCTACGACCCCGCGCAAGCCAAGAAGCTGCTGGCCGACGCGGGCTTTCCGCAGGGCTTCAACCTGGTGATGCACGTGCCGAATGACCGCTACCCGCAAGGCCCCGAGACGGCGCAAGCGGTGGCACAGTTCTGGACCCGCATCGGCGTGAAGGCACGCGTGGAGGTGGTGCCCTGGTCGGTCTACTCCGGCCGCGCCAACAAGAATGAATATGCGATGAGCATGCTGGCGTGGGGCAACGGCACGGGCGAGGCGAGCTACGCGCTGGTCAACGTGCTGGCCACGGTCGACATTAAGAAGGGCCTGGGTGCGTCCAACTGGGGCCACTACAGCAATGCGGCTGTCGACAACGCGCTGAACGCCTCCACTGAAGAATTCAACGTCGAAAAGCGCGCGGCCATCCTGCGCCACTCGGTCAAGCTGGTGTCGGATGACGTGGGCGTGATGCCGCTGTACCACTACCAGAACGTGTGGGCCGCCAAGAAGGGCCTGAAGGTGACGCCGATGACGAGCGATCGCACGGCTGCCCAAATGGTCACCAAGGACGGCAAGTAAGCGCCATGGGAACGTTCGCGCTCGGCGTCACGCCAGCAGATGACCTGATCGATGTATCGCGCAGCATTGTCGTGACGGGGCTTGCGCCCGGCGCACAGGTCGGCATCGTGGCGCAAACGCGTCGCGGCAATGGCGTGCTGTGGCACAGCCGCGCCGCGTTTGTTGCCGATGCGCAAGGCACCGTCGACCTCACGCGCGATGCGCCCGTCGCGGGCGACTACACCGGCGTCAGCGCGATGGGCATCGTCTGGAGCCAGCGCCCGGAAGACGGCAAGGCGCGCGAGGTCTTTCCGCTGCCCGCGACAGAGCCGCTGACGACCACGCTCACGGCCACGGCCAACGGCGAGTCCGTCCATGCGAGCTTCGTCCAACGGCTGGCCGCGCCGGGTGTGACGCGCCACGATGTGCGTGCACCGGAGAATGAGGACGGCCTGGTCGGCACGCTGTACCTGCCCGACCCATATGCGCACCCGGGCCCGCGCCCGGCCGTGCTGATCCTCAATGGCTCGGGCGGCGGCATCAACGAGCCACGCGCGGCGCTGTATGCCTCGCACGGGTACGCGGCATTCGCGCTGGCGTACTTCAAGGCACCGGGGCTGTCGGACTACATCTCGAACACGCCGCTGGAATACTTCGAGCGCGCGCTAGCCTGGCTGCGCAAGCGCGTGGAACCGCTGCACGACTTCGTTGCCGTGAGCGGCCAGTCGCGCGGAGGGGAACTGGCCTTGCTGCTGGGTGCGACGTTTCCGGAAGCGGTGTCTGCGGTCATCGGCTACGTGCCGGGCGCCGTCGTGCACAGCGGGCAGAATGCCGCCGACCCGGCCGTCGGCCGCGAAGGCCCCACGTGGCTGTATCGCGGGCAGCCGCTGCCGCATCTGTGGGAAGGCAACCGCACCGCGACCTGGGTGCCGTTTGACGAGGGCCCCGCGCCGCATCGGCATGAACGCGCCATCCGCACGGCGCTGCAAGATGCCGATGCGGTGGCGCGCGCGCGTATCCGCATCGAACGCACACGCGGGCCGGTGCTGCTGCTCTCCGCCACGGATGACGGCTCCTGGCCCTCAAGCGATTACTCGCGCATGGTCACCGCCAAGCTGGCCGAGGTGCGCCACCCCTACCCCGTCCAGCACTTCGACTACGAAGGCGCCGGCCACGCCATCGTCTTCCCGTACGTGCCAACCACGCAGCTCGTTTATGCGCACCCGGTGTCGGGCCGCATCAGCACCGGCGGCGGCGAGCCACGCGCCAACGCCCGTGCCGATGCCCAGTCGTGGGCAGCGGTGCGGCGCTTTCTCGCCAGCGCGGTGGCTGCGCGCGGCGCCTCCGTACCCGATTCCCGGAGCCTTTCATCAATGGACTTCACGCCCACACAAGACGTGGTCGACCAGGTTGCTGACCTGGGCGACAGCAGCCCCACGCATGCGCTGCGCCACGCCCGCGAAAAAGTCGCAACGGCCACGCAAGGCAGTTACGAAGCACTGTTCGACGCGACCCTGCCCGGCCTCACGCTCGGCGAACGCCTGCTCGTGGCGCTGTACGCCTGCCGCCTGACACCCGCGCCGGAACTGGCCGAGCACTACCGCGCGCGCCTCGCGACCACGCCGGTCGACGCAACTGCGCTGCAAGCCGTGGACCACGGCGACATAGCCTCGCTGACCGACGCGCGCCTGCACGCCATCCTCACCTTTACGCGCACGCTCGTCGAGCGCCCCATCGAGGGCGACCGCGACGCGCTGTTGCGCCTGCCCGCGGCTGGCCTTGCCACGGCCGACGTCGTGACGCTCGCGCAGCTCATTGCCTTCCTGTCGTATCAGACGCGGCTTGTAGCCGGCCTGCGCGCTATGGACGAAGCGGCCGGCAGCGCCACCGCATCCACGGAGACCGCAGCATGACCGAGATCATCCGTGCCCACGGCTTCACCAACGAATCGCTGGAGTGGCAATCGTGGCTCGATGTGGTCGATCTCGACCGCGCCACGCCCGAGCAGATCGCCGTGCTGGAAGAAAGCCACCCGAAGGCAAAGACGTCGGATTACTACCGCTTTCTCGTTCACCAGCCCGAGATCTTGCGTCAGCGCTCGGCGGCGTTCAACGCGATCATGTATGCGCCGGGCGGCCTGTCGCGTGCAGAACGCGAACTCGCGAGCGCCGTGGTGTCGCGCGTGAACGGCTGCGTGTATTGCGCATCTGTCCACGCGCAACGCTTTGAGCAGCTTGCCAAGCGCAACGATGTCATCAAGCAGGTCTTTGAAGATCCGCACATCGCAGGCACGAATGCGCGTGAGCGTGCCATCGTGCTGTTCTCGATCGACCTGACGCTGCGCCCTGGCGATGTGCGCGGCGAAGACCTGAAGCCGCTCAAGGACGCTGGCCTGACGGACGCGGAGATTCTCGACCTGATACACGCAGTGGCCATCTTTGCGTGGGCGAATCGCCTCATGCTGAATCTGGGCGAACCCGTGTTTCCGGACGCGGCCTGAGCCGGGCGGCATCGCTCCAAAGAAAAAGCCGCAGGCACAAATCTGCGGCTTTTTCTTTGCAGACAGACTAGCGCACGCCGTCCGTCGTCGGTGCACGCGTGCCTTCGGTATAGGAATCGAATTTTCCGGCCCTTGCGCCGTCCGCATAGACGTCGAACTTCGTGGCCAGTCCGCCATCGGTGTAAGGACTGCGCGCCTCCGTGGAGGCGCTGCCATCCGTGTACACATCCCGTGTTGTGGCGCTCGCATGCGTCACGGTTGCACCTAACGCCGCGCCAATTGCGGTGACGACGACCCACAGTCTCTTGTCCATTTCACACCTCCTTTCCTGCAGGATGGGTTTCCTGCAACCAACTGATCAAAATAAGCATGCTCACGACGCGGGTCTCACGTTCTGGTTGACGCGGAACAGGTTGCCGGGATCGTATCTGGCCTTGATCGCTGCCAACCTGGCGTAGTTGTCGCGGTAGGTGGCCTGCACCCGCTCCTGCCCCTCGTCCATCATGAAATTCACATAGGCCCCACCTGCCGAATAGGGATGCAGTGCGTCCCAGTACCCCTTGCACCAATCGGTGATGCGCTCGCGCTGGCCAGGGTCGGGGTCAACGCCCACGATGACGGCCGCCCATTTCGAATCGCGGTAGGCGAACGGCGTTTCCTTGCGCCCCATGCGATGCACGGCAGCGTCGATCGGATACAGGTGCATCGTGGAATGCATGGTCGGCAGTTTCGAACCATGTTCCACATGCAGTGCAATGGCCTCTTCCGGCAGGTCGTTGACGAAGTCGGCCCGCCAATACCACTGCAGGCCGGGCGGGTATAACGCATCAAAGGCGGTTTGCAACATCGGATAAGGCATGGCCCCTACGCCGTACAGCGCGGGCTGTTGCGCTCGAACTGGCGCGAATGCCGCTTCCGCCGCTGCAGGGTCGCCCGTGTAGCACCACACAACGCCGCACATCTTCTGCAGATGCAGCGCGGGCGGGAACGGTGGTGCCGGCGGCACCGTAAGAAAAGCGAAGAAGCCGTTGAGTTCGGGCGGTGCCTTCGGCAGAAAGTCGCGATACCAGCGCAGAACGTCGGCGGCTTTATCAAGCGGCCACAGCGTGGGACCCGCAACCACGTTGCTCACCGCATGCAGGCGGAACTCGAATGAGGTTACGACACCGAAGTTGCCGCCGCCGCCACGCACCGCCCAAAACAGATCGTCATTGGCATGCGCATTGGCAGTGACGAAGCTGCCGTCGGCCAGCACGATATCGACCGACAGCAGATTGTCGATCGTCAGGCCAAAGCGCCGTGCCAGATGACCGATCCCTCCCCCCAGGGTTAGCCCACCAACCCCGGTGGTGCTGATGATGCCTGCCGGCGTTGCGAGACCGAATGCGTGCGTCGCATGATCGACGTCTCCCCATGTGCAGCCGCCTTCAGCGCGCACCGTGTGGGCGACAGGATCGACACGAATGCCGCGCAGACGGGCCAGATCGATCACCAAACCGTCGTCACACACGCCCAGACCGCCGCCATTGTGAGCGCCACCGCGCACGGCCAGCAGCAAGCCGTTGTTGCGCGCGAAGTTGACTGACGCAATCACGTCGGCTACGTCTGAACACTGCGCGATGAAGCGCGGCCGCTTGTCGATCATCGCGTTGTAGACACGGCGTGCCGCGTCGTAATGCGGATCGTCCGGTTCGACGAGCGGCCCCCGCAATTGCGCACGGAAGGCCTGCACCGTAGTGTCTTCGAGCATGTTGATCTCCTAGGCAAGCGTGGCCGGACCGATCTGGCTGTGTCCGCAGAGCGGAAAATCAGGCGCGGGGAATGGTGATGGAAGTCTAGAAGTGGGACTTCGTCCGTTCCATCCGCTGCCTTGATCATTTTTGTGTGGCGGTCGGTCTGCCCCGGGATAGTCAATACTGACTATTTGTTTTGCCCCATCTTCGGCCTTCAATAAAACGCAATGGCGGCATGGCCCGTCGATGCGTCAGGAGGGAAGACAAATGCCGCTGTTTCTCATCGAACGCCAGTTTGCGGAGCAATTGGAGATCGGCGCCGCAAGCGTTGCGAACATCCAGCACATCAATGCAGATGTTGGTGTGAACTGGGTCTTCTCTTTCCTCTCGGCCGACCGCAAGAAAACCTATTGTCTTTACGAAGCCCCAAGCGCGGATGCCATCCGACAGGCGGCACACCTGGCAAGCCTGCCTGCTGACGTCGTGATCGAGGTGACCCAAGTGCGTCCGGAGAGCTTCGTGTGACGCTCTGCAACCATGCATTGCGCTCTCTGCCACCGATTGTGCCGACCCGACGCGAGGTTTTGCGACGGCTGCGGCATGCCGCTACCGGCTGAATCTGCAGCGCTAAGCGACAGCACCCGCAACACCGCCAGTGCGCCAGCGATGGCGCACTTCGTTGGCCGCGAGCGTGAGCTTGAGGTACTGGGCCGCCTGCTGGCGCGAGCGCAAGACGGCAGGGGCGGCATCGCGGCGTTGGCGGGGGAACCCGGCATTGGCAAAACGAGCACCGCCGAAATTGTTGCCCAACAGGCCGAGCAACACGGCATGCAAGTGCTCTGGGGCCGCTGTAACGAGGAGCCCGGCGCACCACCCTACTGGCCTTGGCAACAACTGGTGCGGAGCTGGATTGCCTCGCACGACGAAGACAGCGTCCACCAAGCATTGGCCTGCGGGGTAGCTCCGCTCGCGGAAATCGTGCCCGACCTTGCCGATCGGCTGCCCGATCCGGTGCGTGATCGCGCAGTTGCCACGCCAGGTACCGAAGTCGCGCAGGCGCGCTTCCGGCTGTTCGACGCCGTAAACACCTTCTGGCAGCGCGCGGCACAACAACATCCGCTGCTGCTCATCCTCGACAACCTGCACTGGGCCGACGCGTCGTCCCTGCGCCTGCTCGAATTTCTTGCCCCCGACCTGTGCAGCAATCGCATTCTGCTCCTCGTGACGTACCGTGATGTCGAGCTATCGAGACAGCACCCGCTGTCGGCCACGCTGGGCGAACTGGCGCGCCAACCACGCTTCGAACGGTTGCGCCTGAGGGGGCTGACCCATGCAGAAACCGCGCACATGATGGAACTGGCTGGTGATACGACCGTCGCCCCCGCACTGGTCGATGCGGTCCATTCGCAAACGGAAGGCAACCCCTTGTTCGTGGGTGAAATGACCCGTCTGCTGGCGCAGGAAAATTCGTCCGCCAGCACGGGCTACGTACTGCGCATTCCGGAGGGCATCAAGGAGGTCATCGGGCGCCGCTTGAGTCGCCTGTCCACGAACGCGAATAAGGTGCTTACCGCAGCGGCGGTCATCGGCCGCGCATTCGAATTCCGTCTGCTGACCGCGCTGGCCGGCGATGTCGACGAAGAGATCTGCAGCGCAGCCATCGACGAAGCGCTGCAGGCTCGTGTGGTCGAGGCCTTGCGCGACCCCGGCCACTATCACTTTGCCCACGCATTGTTTCGCGAGACCCTCTACGACGAGATTCCCATCCCCCGGCGCAGCCGGCTCCATCTGAAGCTGGCGCGTGCCATCGAGATGATCCACGGCGACGACCCCGAGCCGCATCTGCCTGCGCTGGCCTATCACCACTGGGCCGCCCTGCCCGGAGGGGACGCCGCACTCGCGGTGGATTACGCGCAACGTGCGGCGCGGCGTGCCGACCGCCAGCTCGCGCACGAAGAATCGGCACGCTACTGCCAGATGGCACTGCAGGCCATGGACGCTGGCAGTGGCCTGGCGCGCGAGACACGCTGCGGCCTGCTCAATGCGCTAGGTGCCGCGCACAGCCATGCCGGTGATTGGCTCCAGGCCATGCAGACGTTCAAGGAGGCGGCTCGCTTGAGCGCGGAGTACGGCAACGCAAGGGAACTCGCTCACGCCGCGCTTGGCTTCGAAACCGCGAGTTGGGCGCCAGGACTGCCCGGCGGCCCCGCAGCCGAACTCCTGCGCGAGGCCCTCGCAGCCCAGGGCAGCGACGAGCCCGTGATGAGCGCCCGCCTGTTGAGCGCCCTGGCGCGCGCTCTCATCTTCAGCGGCGAGGAGGCACAAGCAAACCGGGTGCATGAGCAGGCCATCGCAGTGGCACGCCGGGCCGGAGACCCCGCAACACTGGCCGACACGCTGGTTGCGACGGTGTCGCTGCGCTGGCAACAGGAGCACATTGCCGAGCGCATCGCCGCCTCGGATGAAGCCTACGAACTGGCCCGGCAGGCCGGCGACCGCACGCTGATGTGTGCAACACGTGCGTGGCGCTTCTTCGATGACTTTGAACTCGGCGACATGGCAGCTTGGCGAGCAAATCTTGAGGAATACGAGCGCGGTGGAGAGACGCTGCGCCAGCCCTTCATCCATTACACCGCCAGCATGTCGCGCGCCATGCATGCGCTGTTCGAAGGGCGCTTTGCCGATGCAGAGCGCTTGATCCCCAACGCTTACGAGATCGCGCGGCGCATGCCCGGCATGGATGCCGCCGGCGTCTACGGTGTCCAGATGTTCATGCTGCGCCGCGAACAGGGCCGGCTGCACGAGGTGGCGCCTCTGGTCGAGCATTTCGTTGAGCACACCAGCGCGATGAACATCTGGCAGCCGGGCATCGCCTTGATGCACGCAGAGCTTGGTCAGTTGGAGGCAGCACGCAAGACGTTTGACACGCTGGCCAACGCCGACTTCCTCACGATCGCGCGCGATGGTGTCTGGGTAGCCAATCTCACGTATCTGGCCATCGTGTGTCATGCGCTTGGCGACGCCGCCAGGGCGGCGACGCTGTACCAACTACTCGCCCCGTTCAGTAGGCGCAACCTGGTGTTCGGCACCGCGATCGCCTCGTTCGGCGCAGCCGACGCAATCCTGGGTGCATTGGCCACAACGATGGGCAACTGGCAGCAAGCGCAGCAACACTTTCAGGCCGCCCTGGAGATGAACGAACGCCAAGGTGCAAGGCCGGCCCTCGCGCGCACGCGGCTGGACTTTGCGCAGATGCTCTTACGCCGCGGCGAGCCGAGCGATCTCGATCGCGCCGATGCCTTGTTGAGCGCCGCAGAAGACGAAGCGGCAACGCTCGGGATGGCCAGCTTGCTGGCGCGCATCGAGTCCGCCAGAGCGTCGGTCAAGACTGCTCCGGTCGAGCACTATCCTGCGGGGTTGAGCCGACGCGAGGCCCAGGTGCTCCGCCTGGTTGCGCAGGGCAAGGGCAACCGCCAGATTGCCCTTGAGCTGTTCGTCAGCCCCAACACAGTCGCAAACCACGTCAGCAGCATCCTGAGCAAGACGCACAGCGCCAACCGGGCGGAGGCGGCAGCGTTTGCCATCCGCCATGCGCTGCTGTGAGTTCAACGACGTTGCAGCAGACCGTCAGACGATGGGCAACTGCCTCACCGGTTTGCCCGTCAACTGCGCCACGGCGTGGGCTACTGCCGGCGCAATTGGCGGCACACCCACCTCGCCCATACCGCTGGGTTCTGCCGTGCTCGGCACGATGTGCGTTTCAATGACGGGCGCCTCGGCCATCTTGAGCGCCGGGTAGTCCGTGAAGTTCGACTGCACGACCTGGCCGTCCTTGATGTCGATCCGGCCATATAGCGCCGCCGTCAGTCCAAAGATGACCGCGCTTTCCATCTGCTGTGCAACGATGCCCGGGTTGACCACCGTGCCGCAATCGACCGCGCAGACGACGCGATGCACGCGCGGCTTGCCGTCCTTCATCGACACCTCGACCACCTGCGCGACCACGGAGCCGAAGCTCGGATGCAGCGCAATGCCACGCGCGCGCGGGGCACCGTCGGCCGCCAGGGCGAGCGGTTGCCCCCAGCCGGCTGCCTGTGCGGCTGTATCCAGCACCTTCAGCTCACGCGGATGGGCCTTCAGCAAATCACGCCGCATCGCCAGCGGGTCAAGCTTGGCAGCGGCCGCCACGTCGTTGAGAAAGCCCTCCATGAAGAACCCGTTATACGAGTGGCCAACGCTGCGCCAGAACCCCACGGGAATCGGCAGATCGACTGCCAGGTGCGCGACGTGCTCGTGCTCGATTTCGTACGGCAAGTCGAACAAGCCTTCAGCGGTGTAGCGGTCGATACCCGCCGACGGCGCACCGAAGAGACGATCAAGCTCGCCCGCCAGAATCGATTGGCCGGCGCTGCGCGACGCGATCGCTGTGACCTTGCCGTTCTCGACACGCGCCTTGAGCCGGGCGATGGCTTGCGGGCGATAGAAGTCGTGGCGAACGTCCTCTTCGCGCGACCAGATGACCTGCACGGGCTTGCCATCGGTCTTGGTGGCGATGGTGACGGCTTGGCCGATGAAATCCGATTCCAACCGCCGCCCGAAGCCGCCGCCGATGAGCGGGATGTCGATATGCACCTTGTCGCCGCTCACACCTGCCGCTCGTGCCGCCACCAGTTGCGCCAGCGTGGCGACCTGCGTGGGCGCCCAGAGATGCACGCCGTCCTGCGTGACTTGCGCGGTGCAGTTGATCGGCTCCATCGTGGTATGCGCAAGATACGGCGCGGTGTATTCGGCCTCGACGAGGGTGGCTCCATCGGCCTTGTCGAAGGCTTTCAGGCCATCGCCCATGGATCGATACGTGAAGCCACCCTTGTCGCTGTCGAGCGCGCTGACGAGCTGCTGCCGAATGCCTGCCGAATCGAGCTTGGCATGCGGGCCGTTGTCCCACACGGGCTCGATCGTTGCCAGCGCCTGACGCGCCTGCCAGTAGTGATCGGCCACCACCGCCACGCCGGGTGCGCCGCCGGCAGTGCCCTCAAACGGCACCACGTAACGCACGCCCGGCATGCCAAGCGCCGCTTTCGATTGAAACGTCTTGAGCTTGCCGCCAAACACGGGGCACATCACGACGGCGGCATACAGCATGCCGGGCAGACGCGTGTCGATGGAGAAGCGCGCGCTGCCATCCGTCTTCGCAGCAAGATCGTTGCGCGGCGCCGGCTTGCCGATCAACTGGTATTGCGAAGCCGGCTTGAGCGTGACGTTGGACGGCGCCGAAATACCACGCGCCGACTTGGCCATCTCGCCAAACGTGGATTGCTTGCCGCCGGGGCCAATCAACTGGCCGTCGCGGATGCTGACCTCCGCGGCCGACACGTTCCATTCGCGCGCTGCGGCTTGCACCAGTGCTGCACGCGCTGTGGCGGCAGCCTCGCGCACGGGCTGCCAGCCATCGGCGGTGCTGCTGCTACCGCCGGTAATGATGAGACCGATCTCGCGCGCACTCTTGGCCATGATCCAGTGCAGTGCGCGGGCCCAGGTCTTGTCGGCGCTATCAGGATGCAGCGGCAGCGAGCTGTCGCCCATGGCGACGACGTTGCCGTAGATGCGCTCCACGGGCGAGCTTTCGATGCTCACGCGCGAGAGCGGAATGTCCAGCTCTTCCGCCGCCAGCATCGACAGCGCGGTGTGGATGCCCTGCCCCATCTCCACACGCGGCATGGCGAGCACGACGTTGCCTTCGGGCGTGATCTTGATCCAGCCGTTCAGCGCAATCTCACCGTTGTGCTCGGGGAAGATGCTCGCGTCGCCCACGCGGCTGCGCGGTGGCATCACGCCCCAACCCACCACCAGTGCGCCTCCAATGCCAAGCGCGCCGAGCAGGAAACGGCGGCGTCCGCTACGCGGTTTCGTTGATTTCGCGTTCATGCGCGGCCCTCCCGCAACGCCTTGGCGGCGCGCTTGATGGCAGCGCGCATGCGCGGATACGTGCCGCAGCGGCAGATGTTGGTCATGGCTGCATCGATGTCGGCATCGCTCGGATCGGGGTGTTGGGCCAGCAAGTCCGCCGCGGCCATCAGCATGCCGGATTGGCAGTAACCGCACTGGGGCACCTGTTCGTCTATCCAGGCTTGTTGCAGTGCGTGGCGTTTGCCCTCGCCGCCGGCAAGTCCCTCGATGGTGGTGATGTGCTTGCCGGCCACAGCCGCCACAGGCAGCACGCAGGACCGCACGGCCGCGCCGTCCACGTGCACCGTGCATGCGCCGCACGCCGCAATGCCGCAGCCGAACTTCGTACCGGTCAGATTCAAATGATCACGCAGCACCCACAGCAGGGGCGTGGCCGGGTCGCAATCAACGCTGACCGGTTTGTGGTTGACGTCCAAATCCATGGGGCGGTGGTCTCCTTGGCTCTTGTGATTTTTTTTTTGCTGGCCAAGCGTACGTTCAAACGGCTGATGTCAGCAATAGTGGTCCACCTCGACATGGCAACCGCCCGGAATGCAAAAAGGCCCGAGCACTTGCGCGCTCGGGCCTTGGATTCCTGGCGGAGAGAGGGGGATTCGAACCCCCGGTCAGCCGCTTGAATACGCCATCTACTCGCGTATGTTGCGATAAAGTTGCGAATTAATCGACGCCAGGTTCACGCTCGTACTTCTCGCACAGGTAGCTGCTGTTCCGCAGCCCAATCTCGCACCCAACCACCACGGCAAAGAACTTGTTCGATGGGTGTCCCTCCAGGCCCATGATGGCGCGTGAGCACGTGCAACAACTCCGCCCCCATGATGGGCGCGGGCCGTAATGCTTTGAATCTGGGGACGGCGGACTGCCGCATACGCCTTCATTCATACTGTACAAATATACAGCACCCTGATCACAGCACCGAATCAGATATTGATCCACCGCATACCCCCTGCGCGGAGGGTACGGGCCATCTCGACATCTGATTGAAGACGCCCTATTCTTTGTCGCGGCAGGTTATCGAACCTCAGCCCGATAAAACCAAGGAGGGGAAATGTCGAAATTCAATGAATATCTGGATCGGATTCCCCCTCTGGTGGGGATACTGTTTGCTGCCATTATTGCGGCGGTTATCTATAGCGCCGTCCAGATACAGAGCGTTCAAAACTGCCTAGAACGCGCGCAAGTCACTGGCAGGCCTAGCGAATGCAAACAAAGCGTCTGGTTCAAGCTTTTCTGAACTCCGGCGCAGCGCGTCAAGCCAGCGCTTGAATAACACGCGCCAACTTGTGATCTTCGACGTTCGGCATTGGCCAAGCCGCGCGGCCTATTTCGATCAGAGGCGCCGGATGCTGCCATGCGCGCAGCATGCGCGGCACGAGCGGCACCACGTCCTGACCATTCCGGTACAGATTGACCTGCACGCCATGCGCAGCCAGTAGCGTGGCCAGAGTACCGTCGGCGCTGACCCGCGGTGGCTCGAAGCCGTAGACGGCGCGCGGCGGCTTGCCGGCGACACAGAGCTGGGCGGCGAACAGTATCGCCAGCGCGGCCCCTTCACTATGCCCAACCGTCACGGCCGGCGCCGGTAGCGCCAGCAATGGCGCGCTGATCGAACTGAACGCCTTCCAGAAGCCGTGATGCAAAGCGCCGAAGCCGTCGACGTGCACCGCATCCGTATCCAGGTCAGCCAGCCAACAGGCCAAGTTGTCCGAGCCGGGGAAGGCGACCGCATCGCCCTCCACGATCGCGCGCGCTGCGCTTGACGGCGCACCGATCTGCGGCTGCAACTGATAGGCCCGCTGGGCCAACCTGGCGTAGTCCTGCGGTGTCATTTCGCGGCAGGCTCGGCAGCCGCTGGAGCGGGGCTCGCCACGCTGGACGTCGGCGCCATCTGAATCGCAATGTTGAACGCCAGCACACCGGTATCGATCGCCGCGTCGGCCGCATTCTTCTTGTCCTGCGGCAGCGAGGACGCATCCACCAAGGTCTTGATCAGCGGCAGCGTGGCATTGACGATCGACTGAAGGCTGGTGTCGGTCACGGTCGCGCCGGCCGCGCACACCTTGGCGATTGCGGGCTCGACATCTTTGTCCAGCGTGTTGGCCGCACCGCCAGTGAAGACGTTGTCGGCCTTCAGGATGGCGATTTCGCCTTTGGCAGCGCCGCAGGCGATCGAAACCTGCTGATCAAAGGTAAGTTGCGGCGCGCTGGCGCAAGCGGCGAGGACGGACGCGGCGATGCCTGCCGCAAGCAGCATGATGAAACGCTTCATGGTGGAACCTCTAGGGATTGAACTGCAGGAGGGAAGGCGGAGTTATTGCCCGGCCGTGGAGGCCGAGGATGGCGCGGCGTCCGACTTGGCTGCCGCCTTGGCGCTGGCGACGTTCAGCGCCGCATGCGCGCCGGCAACGATGGCGCCTGCGATGAGGGATGAAACACTGGCCGGAACCGGCACATGGAAGATGAGGCCGAGTGCCCATTCCACCGCCGGCATCAGCGTGGCAGTGGAGATGGCGACGCCACCGGTTGTAATGGCCGAGGTTTTGTTCATGATTGCTCCGGGTTGTTGACCTCATCCGGCGTGAACACGAAACCCACCTTGCGCGGGTACGCCTGGAAGATGTAGGTCGGGAAACTGCGGTGATGGATACCGTGCGTCGGTGAGCGGTGGAACTTCATCGCGACAGGCAACATGTTCTGCATGGAGTCGACAAACAGTTCCGGGCGCGTGGGGTCGAACGCTTTCCAGTCGAACCCACGGATCTCGGCGAGCTTGCAGATCAGCCACACCAGCGACTGCTCCGCGGGAAAGGTCTTCCCTGTCGGCTGATCGGTATGCGGGTCGAGCACAGGCAACTCGGTAACTTCGCCGAGAGCGACTCCGCGCACTTTTTCCCAGTCGACTGCATCCGAATCCGCCCACTCGCAGAACAGGTGGTGGTATTCCGGGTTGGGCTGGCCGCTGATCGCGCAAACTAGCCCAGCTTTGTGCCCTTCGACCTTGGTATGGCGGAACGTGGGCGACTCGGTGCGTTGGGTGTGGTCCGGGTAGTACTCAGCTTCGACGATGGTCTCGGTGACCAGGTGCTCGCCATGTGGTGCTGTATTGACGGCCATGCGGCCCTCCAGAAATGCAAAAGCCCCGCGCTAGGCGGGGCTGTAGGTTTTATGGTCGTTTATCGCTCAGGACATAAACAGCTTCTGTTCCGCCTCGCGTCGTAGCGTCAGGCCGCGCAGGACAGCGCCGCCAGCCTTGTTCCAGCGCGGGAACTCAGAAGCAGCGCCTTGCGCATCTCCTGCGTTCAGCTTGCGCAGAAGCGTCGATGAGCCAAGATTCCCGAGCCCGCAGTTGAAGGCAAATGACACGAGGGCGTCGAACTGGCCTTGCGTGACGGGAACCCCAAGCAGCGCGGAGACTCCCTTTTCGAAACGCTGCAGGTCTGCTGCTAGCAGAGCATCGGCCTGCTCCTGCGTGACGACCATTCCGAGCCACACGTTGCCGGTGTGGCCCCATCCGATCGTGAGAACGCCAACGGCATCGCGATAAGCAACAAGCCGGCATTTCTCGAAACTCTTGATCAGCGCGATGCCGGCGGCCGACGTTTTCATCTGATCAGCCATTTTTCGCCCCTGCTGCGATCTGGCGGGCGTCGTCTGCCAGCTCGGCAACGATCTCTGGCAGGTCTTTGTCCTTGCGCTTGTTCAGGAAGTTGAACACCCAGCGCACGATCGTCCAGCCAGGCAGCCCACACGAAAAGTAGATGCCACCCAACGCCATGGCCCCGTTGGTCGTGGTCATCCATGAGGCAAGCCCGAAATACTGGATCGCCGCAGCGCCGCCGCAAAGGCTGGCCACCACCGTCGAGATCAAAGCGACTGCCCATTCACCGCGATTCTTAGGCAGCGTCATCACCATCACCACAATCGTCGCAAGCACGCTCGCACCTCCCGCCACGGCGGCCGGGCCGCCCAAGGCTTTGAAAGCCGCGGCACCCGCTGCCCCTGCTGCTGCGCTGCCGCTTATTGGTTCGGACATTCATACCCCCGGGGAAAGAAAAAGCCCGCTCGCAGCGGGCTGGTTTAATGTTCTTGACTGCGTACCCTTTGGGTACTACGATGCTAATCACTGAGCCGCGCATTCCGCGTGGTTCGACACTCCGAAAGGAACGCCACCATGAAGAACTTTCTTCGTGCGCTTTTTCGCGCCATTAAGGAATACAGTGCACTACAAACCGCCCACCCCCGCCGAACTGGAGCGACTCAAGGTCGATCTGGGCAAGAGCAGTGGCGAGATGGCCGATCTCTTCGGCCTAGCCAACGGCCGCCAGTGGCGCCGCTATCTGTCCGAGGATCCAGCGAATCGGCGAGACATGGGCATGCATATGCTGTTCTTCGCAATCGCCCGTCTCGAACTGGACGACAAAGCCATCGAGCGCGTGCTACAGCGCATGCGCCAGGTCGGCGCGGTCATCGATTTGGCTCCGGATGGAGAGCCGCAGCCGTAGCGCTGTGCACACTGCTGGCAGCATCTGGCGCCAGCGCTCAGGACTGGATCCGGCCTGAAGTTGGCATCGGCGCCTCCCTCTACAGCAAAGGCCCCGACGGGCTCTACTTCCAGCAGCCTTTCCCGCATCAGATGCGGCTGGAAGTGCCTGCCTTCGAAGTGGGCTTCACCGGGCCCATCTATCAACGTGGCTCATGGGGCGTCGACTGGCACGCCGATTGGGCATGGCTCGGCTCGGTCAAGACAACAGCCATGGCCGTACCGCTGGACGCCAACTACAACACCGCGATGAAGAGCTGCAACGGTCAGTGTCTGCCTCTGGCCAAGTACGTCGGCAGCGGGCACGCGCAGGCTTTCATGCTCGCACTGGAGCCCCACTACGATTACGGCAAATGGCGGTTTGGCGTTCAGTTCGGGCCGACGCTCTACAAATCTACGTGGTCGATCGACGTGAGCGACATCCGCTACAGCCAGACCGCTGACCCGCAGAATCTAAGCGGATCAAATCAAGACGGATGGCGCTTTGGCACGGTCGTTGGCGCCTCCGTTGCGTATGGCCAGCTGTCAATCGCCTATCAGCACTTCTTCATGAAGCCGAGCAGCTCGAACCTTGCGCCTCCTGTGTGGCACTCGGTCGACCTGATCATGCTGCGGTACCGGTTCTGACCGAACTTCACGTGCCCGGCGTCACCCAGTTGGACGTCAGCCACGCCGGCATTGAGTTGTAGTAGGCCACGTAAAGCGGATCATCAGACGCGACGACGCACTGGTTGGGAAAATTCGTCGGATCTTGGGGAAAATGGTTTGGGTCGGTGGCGACCCCGAAATACGCTTGCAGAGCGGTTTTCTTTGCATCCGTGTATTGCGAGTAAATCAGGGTCGTCATTTTCAACCTCAGATGTCGTAGGCCGCGACAATCATCGAGAACGATGGCGTTCCGGACGGGTTACTTGCCTTGTACCAAGCGGTTTGCGCGGTGTAGATGTCCAGATCGAACGGCATGCTCGTGCCGTTACTGGCCACCACCGTCGTGCTGACGTTGGACTTCGCCCCGGCCCCGTTCGCATCGCTCGCCACCTGGAACAGCTGGGTAACGCTCGCCACGCTGGTGAGAGACGAAATGTTGCCGCTTACGCGCACGGCGTTCTGTGGAATGCCGCCGATTGCGATCGACGTCCAGCTTGCCGCCGTCGTCGCGGTGGTGAAGCCGCCGGCACTCACAAGCGAAATGCGGCGATCGCGTTGGACTGCCTGCACGAACTGGCTGCTGCCGTTCGTCGGCCACACGCTCACCAGCGCCGAAGCGGTGTAGCCGGAAGGCATGTTGGCGCCGCCGTACACGTGCGGGGCGACTGCCGACGTAGCATTCGTGGCCAGCAGCGCCGCGGTACTCGTGGTCGGATTGTAAATGGCGTAGAGCGCTACGTAGCCGCTCACCGGCGCAGTGCCGACGTCCATGCCGCCGGCGCCTACCGTCCCGAGGTTGATCGTCTTGTTGAAGCTGGCGAGACAATACCGCAGCCCCCCCAGCGCAGATTCAACAACGATCTCGTCTGCCGTCATAGTGGCCGAGGCCGAGGCAGCCGCTACCGACATCTTCAGGTTGCGGACGGTACCCACAACGCCTGAGACCTGTCCGAACTGGACACCATGTTGGCTGGCCGTCGCCGGCGCCAACTGTTGCGCCCCCCCGGCACATTCCATGAGAACCGCGATCGGGTTGCCGCTATTTACCCCTGGGATTGTGAGGCGCATCAAGACTGCCGTTCCATTCAACGCCAGCTCACCCCCTTGCAAAGGCTGCAAACCGAGGCCATAGATCGGGATTGCCGTCAAACCATCGGGCGCATAGGTAGAAGCTCCGGTGTTCGCATGAGCGATCTTGACCTGTTGGATAACGCCATCAACCCAAGTCCCGGATACAAGAGGGATCGCGTTGGTGGCGGTGTAGGCATTTGCCGAACCGGTATCCGTCAGGATGACGGTCGATTGCCCGAGGCGCTTAATCGCCGAGAGGACTTGATTGAATTGGTTCTTTGCAAGCGTCAAGCCCGCGCCGGTCACGACGTTTGCCAATTCCATCATCACGGCGTTGAGCCATTCTGCCGGAACGATGGTCGCGGGCGTGCTCGTAGCCGGGTTCCCATCCGTGAAGAAGCCAGCAGTACCGGCAGCAGTCGACGCCGGCTGCGTTGTCGCAGCCGTCGAGTTATCAATCTGATACATGGATTTCCTTACGAGTATCGGAACTGCAGGACTGTGTGCGCTGGCGCGATGGCGCTCAGCTCACACTGGAGGACGGTGTTATTCCAGCTAGCCAAGGGCTCGCCAGCAGCAGATTGGCCCGCGGCAAAGCGAACCACGGTATTGAGCGGCGCATTGACCGCCCAGGTGAAGAACCAGTCGGCAGTTCCGAGCTGCTGGCCCGCCGTGCTCTGCCCGCAACGGAACGGAGCAAAGTTGGTGATCGTGATTCCATAGCCCAACTTGGCCGCAAACCCGATGTAGTAGGCCGCAGACTGGCCACCTGAGTTTGCGAGGCGCGCAACAACCTGCGCGCGCCTTTGCTGCACTGTTGGGGATTCACCGGCACACGGGTCGGGCAGGCCGAGAGTGGACTCCCACTCGGGGAGCAATTCGTAAGTCGTACCGGGAAACGAATCAACCAGCAGGTAATTGGAACGCGCGGTCTGTCGGCCGTAGACCTGGGTCAGTCCCGAGAACACCTGAGTCTGGACCGCATCTTGATCGCGAGGCCAGACGCGACCACGCGGCATCAGCGCTTGGAAGGCTCGGAGATAATCGGCAGAGGTGAGATTTGGCGCTAGCATCCCTCACCTCAAACGTAAGTCACGGAGCCGAGCACAGGGATATTCCCCGTTGCATTCGTGATGTTGCCCACCGGTGAAGTGATGACAAACCCAGAGGTGTTCGGGATAGCCGCAATGGCCGACTCAATGGCGGAAAGATTGATCGTCCCACCTGGCGAGCCATTCGAGAGGAACACTCCTGAAATTGCCGCCGCGATGGCGGCACGGGTAGCCGTGGTCGACGACGTCAAGCCAGAAATCGTAAAGTTGACCGTGTTCGCGATCGGCGCGCACGCGTAGACAAGCGCGGTGACGGGCTGGAGCGAGATGAGCGCATTGGCGAGCATGAGTTGGTCGCCTGTCGCCACCACACCGCGTGGCACGCCTCCCGGCCCTTGGTCGTATTGCGAGACGCCGTTCGAACCCTGCGGGAATCCATTGAACGCTGCTTCCGCGTTGTCCATCATGAAGTAGACGACTACGGTCCCGGTGCCGAACCCATTTGGCGCAACCCATGCGCGTGTTACACCCGCGACGGCGAGCGCCCAAGTTTGGTAATCACCCTTCGCCCCCCCTTGCGGGGCCGTCTGAAATGCAGAGATGACCCGCGCACTGAATGCGGTGTTGGTCTCTACATCGGCGCCGCCGCTGATTGCTCCCGTTGCGGTTCCGCCCGACTGGATACCGGTGATGGCGACGCCCAGCGACATGGCCGTACCGCTCACGCAGTTTCCGGCTGAGCCGGCCGCGACAGCAGTGACCGCCACCGTCACAGAACTGCCCGACACAGTTGCGCTGGCGTTGGTGGTGTACGTCACACCATCACCACGAACCACCGTGGTGCCTGCTGGGATCGTTCCGGAGGCGCCCGAAAAGGTGACATTCCCGGTAGCCGAAGTGGCCTGCTTGCGATATACGCTCTTCAGCGCGCCCCATGCTTCCAGGTATTCATCCGTGGCCGTCCACGGCACCGCCTGCTTTGCGATCCAGTCCAGATAGCCATAGTGGAGGTGCGCGAGACCAGCCTGGACATTCCCGGTGATGCGCAGGTTGGCAACGCGCAGCAGCGGATCCGAACCGGGAACGCTGGATGCGATGTCAGAGGCGACTTGCGTCTGAAGATCGGTCAGTAAAGGCCGAGCAAATGGCATCAGTTAATCCCGTTCCATGCCCACGAGTACGCTTTCGCAACCGTGGAGCCATCCTGTTTGTACGCGACGACCTGTGCGCCGAGCTGGCCCGCGGCCGTCCACTCGACATAGACGTCGAACTTCGCCACCACACCGTCATCGATCATCCATTGCAGCGCCTCGACGATGTAGTCATAGGCGCGTTGCAGCGTTTCTTGAGTCTGCTTCGATCTGTTCAGCAACCACAGGCGCGAGCCCAGCTTGACCGTGCTGAACTCGTCACCCCACCATCCGCGAGGATCGTTTGTGCCGTCCGGAATCACATCCTCTGGTTCCGCCTGGCGATCGGTGAACAGTGAGATCAGTAGCGCGGTTTCAATATCGTTGCCGGTGGTCAGCAACGCGCCCGTCATGCTCCAGTCACCGCGGCTATTCGCGGTGTCCCAGATCGTTGTCGTGTCGGTCATTGCTGTTGGTTTGGAGCGTCAGACGTGACAGTTGACCCGCCACCCTGAACGTTGCGGACGGGGTGGGTGTGACTGTCGTAGATGAGTCGGTCTGCGGCCATGCTTCGGCCGGTCGTATCGCAGTTGTCGACGATGTCCCCAGTGCACTCAAGCTTCGGCGTCACCATACGGACCTTCGTGGCGGCGTTGATCGTTACCACCGTCGCGTTATCCACCTCGACTGGCTGCCCGTTCGCCTTCACGAAGATTCCGCCCGAGGCAGTCAAATAGATCTGCTTGCCGTCTTGGCTGTAGATCATTGTTTCGCCCGCCGCCAAGTTCTTCGGCCTCGACGGCTGATGAACCGTGCCAAGCACCACCCCATTCGAGCGGTCCCCTCCCAGGAAGACGACAAACGCGTCAGACCCCGTAGGCGGGTTGGACGTCAGGCCAAATTCCGCAACCCGTGGCGTGTTATCCCGTGTCTCCAGTGGGTTCAGCTTCACCTGCATCATCTGCACGCCGCCGGAATCGTTGACGGTTGTCACCAACGCGCGGGCGAGCGAAAGCAGAACGCGTCGAGCGACGCGCTCCAAAATTCCATGCTGATCGGTCATTGCTGAGGGACAGTTCCGATGACGTCGCCAAACTGCGGCTGGATAAGCACTGGCTGCGGCAAAAACGCCTCCGGCGCCATCAAGGTGAGTTCTGCGTGCGTGCCATCGAGCCCGAGGTGATACGTCACCTCGGAAATCAGGTAGCGCACTGGCACCGTCCCGGCCTGGTCGCCTGACACCTTCAAGGACGGAATCAAGACGTCAATGAGACGGTTAGGCTGCCACACGTTCCCTGCAACGTCTCGCCAGTTGTCGACGGTCAGATGGACCACCTCCGACCGACCGCTACGGCGAGCAACCTCCCATATCGCACGCTGTTTTCCGATGCTCCACCCAAGTTCCCCCGCTTCGGCAATGATGATGCGTCGGCGGTGCCGGGGAACGTTTGGGTCTTTGGCCGTGAATGCCGGTGCATTGACAGCGTTCAGGTCCAGCAGGTTGTTGGTGCCGACCATGACGCAGATGATCTCGGAAAAACGCTGATCCATGGAGCGCTCGACTGCCGCGCTTTCCATGTTGACGCCCTCTTGAACACCGCTGGCCATGGCCTCGGTGCCCGCACGGGTGAGTTCCAGCGTCCCGTCCGCGTTCTCATACACCAGCAGCGCACTAAACCGGGCCGACCGCTCGATGATCTCGTATGCGGTTTCGCCCAGCATGATGTTCTGCTGCGGGATGATGGGCAGCCCCGTCACATCCGAATTGACGGTAATGCCGTATGGGACAGCAAGTTTGGTTGCTATATCGAGCGCCGTGCAATTGCTGATCTGTCCGTTTGGCCACTCGGCAGCGCAATCGAGCAGATCCTGGCACTTGCCGCGACCGGTTACACGAATCTCGTGCATGTTGGCGCTGATCGACGGCACAACTCGGTCCACATAGCCGGTGATGACCGGATCAGCGCCGAGCGACAGGATGCATTCGTCGCCCTCCTGCACAACAAAGTCATTGGCCTGCCCGGGGAACAACTCCGTCATCCCGATTTCGAAGTCGCTCGGGAATCGCTCAATGCCACGCGTGCACCGCAAGCTCGTCCAGCCGGACAGCATGTTGCCCTCGACCGATAGATAGATTCCGTCGTCCTGCATCGCTTAGTTTGAGAGCGCAGAGAACTTCACTGGCATGAATGCCGGGTGGATAGGATTGGCCTGCGATACCAGCTCGTCGCTTCGCGTCGCATCTCTGTAGATGCGGTTTGCTAAAGCGAGCGCCGGCAACGTGCTGGCGAAGCTGAACACCTGCACCGACGCCAACCCTGACCCGCGCGCATCCAGGTCCGCAACCACGGCCTGCCGCAGGCTCCTCAGAGACATGTAGACGCCATCCTCACCCTGATTTGCAGCAATCGTGATCTCGTTGTCGAGTAGCGCGGCAATGCTGTCCCGAACGTTGGATGCATCATCGGCCGACACCGGCTGATACCCGGTTGCCGATACCGCAATTTGCGACACCGTCGAGCGCCGAAGCAGGTCAGCGCAGGCCGCCTGCATGGTCGTCTGCGCAACAGCAATCTGCAATGCGCCCACAACGGGTGCCGGAACATAGCTGAGAAGCGACGAGAGAAGACGAATTGCATCTGCCGGCGACGATGCCGATGCTGCAAGGGCGGACACAACACTCTGCGCCGCCGCTGCGAATGTCGCCTGATCGGCACCCACATTTGACGCCGCCGCGGAGAGCGCGCTGCCAGCAGTTGCAACGGCTGCCCGATTGAGCGTATCGGCCGAGATCAGGCTCGCCACTGTCGCCGTGCTCGCAGCCTTCGGGTTGGAGCCTGCATACCCCTCATTTCCGCCGCCGAATAGGCGTCCGAAATTCCCGGCCAACGTAGAGACAGAGTTCCAGAACCGCCTTACGTCGTGGATCAATGTGGTGACGGACTGATACCAGCCTACGACAGTAGACACAGCCGACTGAACAACCTGAGCCCCAGCCGATACAACGCTAGCGATACGCTTGGCGAAGCTCATCAGCGTCGATGCGTTCAGGTCCGAGGCAGCGCTCTCAACCGCACTCGCCGTGGGCTTTTTAGCCTCTGGATAGAGACGATCGCCTCCACGGACGAAAACGAACCGGACTTCGACAACGCGCCCACGATCCCAGGAAGTTCCAAACTCCACCTCCATGCAGTTCGCTTTGAGCGTACCAAACGTCGGATGCACGAGCGTGCCAAGGCCTGGTGCCTTGGTACTGCCAGTCGCGCCACCTTGAATGGCCTTCAGAAGCCGGTCACGCTGGTCAAGGACTGGCCCTCCACCATAAACAAGGCTGTTCTCGACGAGGAAGCCAGAGATGCGAAAAACGTTGGTTTGCAGCCCCAGATCCTCAATCCAGGGCATCGTTTCCTTGTTCGGGTACTCATGGACGACAGAGCGCCGTCCAAATCGCCCGGTTTCCGATAGCACCGCAAAGGGGATGCCGTTGTAGCTGGCCGGACGGAGCTGGCTCCAGTATCCGCTCCCGCTGAAAAGACTCGTCAGCTCGCTGACGGTCTTTGCAACGCCCGCGATGCTTCCGACGGCATTTCCTACTTGCGCGGAAAAACTCATGCTTGGGGTCCGGTAACGTTCGAGGTACTGACTCGCGCACCCGAAGCGCCATTGCCACGCACGCTGGCCGTCGCTCGAGTACCCGGAGGGGCGTTGTGCACTTGCACGTCAATTTGCAGCTTCTGGTCGATGGCGGCTGCCATTTGACCGCGCTGCGCAGCCTCTCCGGCTGCATCAGCGGGCCGCTCATACAGGCGCGAAACGATGGCCCCGGCTTCTTGGGCCGTCTTGGCCCCTTGGAGCGCGCGGCCGGCAGCCTGCTCTTTACCCTGCCGCAGTTCATAGTCAGCAAACTGCAACTGCTGTTCTAGCGTCGACCCGCGAATGTCCGCGCCCGTCAGCTTCTTGAACTCGTATTGCCGGTCTTCATGCCATTGGCCGATGCCGTAGGCGTGCCCGTTGTCGCCGACTGCCTTAGGATTGAAGAGGCTTTCCTTCCAGAAATTCGCCGCCAAACCCGCGGCTGCCTCCTTGGACCAGCCCATAGCCTGTAGCTTGGCGACAACGCCCGCCGTTTGAGGATCATCCGCCGCTCCGGCACGACGCCGATCTCCAATCGGATCACCCTTCCACGGCTCTCCTGCGGTCGCCTGGTGATCCGCCAAGTAGTCGGCCTCACCTGTATTGAGGTCCTTTGAGTGCAGCAATGCCAGCACAGCCGCCATAACGGGTCCGCCGGCAAGCCGCGCTAGCGCCGTCACCGCTGCGGGCACCGTTGTGGAGGTCAGTAGCGTCAGATTGGCGATCAAACTCAGCACGCTGGCGATGGGGCCGGCGAACGAGATCGCGGCGATTGCAATAGCAATCCCCTTAACTCCGCCAATGGCATCAACGAATTTGCCGATCTGATTGGTGGTTTTCTCCCAATCAACCTTCTCGATCCACTTCGCGAACTTCTCGGCGTATTCTGCAACCTTGGTTGCGACCATGTCGCCATACTTGTCGACAAGTCGCCCGATGACGTTCAAAACCGTCTCAACGGCGGGCGCGAGCGCTTCCCCAAATGAGTATTTCAGCCGCGTAGCCGAAGCCTCCAACCGGAGCATGTTCTCGTTGAATCGCTTTCCCTTCGCGATCTCTTTGTCGTCGAACACAAGTCCCATAGAACGGGCCTTGCGCACGAATTCATCTATGCCCTTTCCGCCCTCCTGAAGGAGTGGCAGGAGAGATTCAACGCCGAACGTTCCCGCTATGAGCGCTTGGGCCTGCACGTTTCCTTTCTGAGCGACGATCGCATTGGCTACGTCATGCAGCGCCCGGGTCGCATCAACCGCACCGTCTTTCGTCTTGTGCAGACGGATCCCGAACTTCTGCATCATGACCAACGCGTCTTGGTTACGTCCGAAGGTCGCGTCTTCGATGGTTCGCCCCAAGCTTTTGAGGCTGCTTGTCATGTCATCAGCGGAAAGTCCCGCGAGCTTCGCCGCTCCGCGATAGGCTTGAAGTTCGTCCGCTGAAACACCGAGGACGGCCGAAGTCTTCGAGACCTCCATCCCCATCTTGCCCCACTCGTTGGCGAGTAGAGCAATCCCTGCGACGGAGCCAATCCCTGCAATTGCAGCGAGCGGGGTCAGCACCGATGCAACCTGTCGGGCCGCATCTTGAGCTGCTCCGCCGATGGACTTGATGCCCTTTGCTACGCGGTCGAGGCCGGCCTCCTTACCCAAGGCGGAGAACGATGCCTTGAGATCAGTGGCCGGCTTCGTGACGTTCGCGATCGAGGCCTTGATCTTCCGGATCGAGGCCGTGGCCTTGTCGACCGCAGAGATCGTGACCTGAAACGTCGAACCAGCCGCCATTCACTGCTCCATCAGTTTTTTGATCCGCATCGCCTGCTCCATCCACCATTCCAGGCGGGACAGGCTCAATCGCCACGCATCTTCTGGCCCCCAGCGGAAAAAATGCGTGACGTCAGCAACTACGCTTCCGCAGCCGTCGGGCCATCGTCGGTAAAACCCCCGAGGTACTCGTTGGCCTCCGTAAAATCACGTTGGCACAGCTTTTCAACGGCGATCTTCGGCACCCCTGCCACCAGGTGGATCAGCATGATCCCGATGCCGATGTTGCTGGATGCCGCCATGGCCTTGTCGAGTTCGCCGGCGGTCGGCTCGCGGAGATTGAGCGAGTCGTACGTCATGGCACCCTCGCCGCTGCCGATCGTGACCGGCTTGCGGAGCTTCAGAAGCTTTTCTTCGGGCTGCGACATGTCATGCCTCCGTGACGCTCGGGCCTTCCCACTTCACTTCGAGCGTGGCCTCAGCAGTCTTAACTTCCTGGACATCGACCGTCCACATGTTGCGGCCGATGATCGTCTTGCCGTTCGCCAACTGCAGCACGACGGTCGAGTTCGTCATCGCGTTAATCGAGGCAACGCTCAGGTTCTTGGCGTCGCGCAGCGTTGCGGAGATCATCCCGGTCGACGGCTTCTCGCTGTAGCCATGGACGGTGTCCTGCCCGATCAGCGATTCGCGCTCGATCTTCGAAACGCGATATGTGAGGTCGGCTTGGAGCATGTAGCTCTGCCCGTCGACCGAGATAAATGCAATCCCGGCCAAGCGGTTGGTGGTATCGGCCATCTGGCCCTCCAGATAGAGTGGCCGCGCGGGGGCGGCCTATTCGATTAGCTGAGGCGGAACTGGGCCAGCAGCGCGAAGATGCGCAGTTGGTTGATCAGCGTGCCAGGCCAGAGAACATCCACGCGGTTCGGATTGCTCGCGTTTTGCTGGACGATGATGGCTTGCGCGAATGCCTGGCTGTTTTGGACGTAGCCGTTGTATTCGAGGGTCTGATACGCGGCGATGAGATCGGCGCGAATCATGCTCGGCGTGACGATGTTCGAGCCGGGGGCGAAACGAGTGCCGTCGGCCGCCAGCTTCACCCGCGCATACTTCGAAGTGACCAGAGTCGCCATCGAACGCAGCACGAACGCCAGGAGGAACATCGTCTCGATTTCGAGATACGAGTTGTCCGGCTGACCAAAAGCGTTTTGCTGGTAGGTCGTGATCGCGTTTTCGATACGCACTGTGCCGTCGGTACCCACCGTGAAGGTGGAAATCCCGTCGTACAGGTTGGTATTGCGCTGCGACAGCGAAAACTGCGATGCAAGCGGCGGAGCCAACACGTCCGCCAGCGCGAGAGTTTGCAGCGGCACACCCGGGTCAGCGCGTAGACTCACCGCCGAAGCAGCTGCGAAAGCTGCGGCCCACTTCCAGACCGGCGTGGGCGAATCGTAGAAGCCCATGCACGATTCGTGCTGGTTGTTGCGCGTCAAGCCGAACGTCGTCAGCGCAGCCGACGTACCACGGTAAGCGAAGAAGCAGTGCCCGTAGACTTGGACGCTCCAGGACCAACGCCCTGTGGTGTCATTCAGGAACGATTGCAGCGCGTTCAACGACGTCGTGTCCGTGTAGGGGCAGACGATAAAGTCGAACGGCATGCTCTGCAGGTTCGCCAATCCCGTGGTCAAGCTCGGATTGGTGGCGCCGCTTGCCATGGCGGTGATGGTGAACGCAAGGCCTGCGGGCGTCGACTCGCCGCCCGCGACGCCGCGGTAGTTCGCGCGGATGTCGATGTCGTTGCCGGCCAAACCCTTGTTCTTGGCCGTGATGGTCACGGTCGAAGTGCTCGCCGTTGCGGTCACCGCCAGGTCGTTGATCGCATTGATCGCCGCCGCAACCGCCGTCGCCACCTGGGCAGTCGTCATGCTCGCCGTAACAGCGGTCGTCACCAGCATGCCGCCAATATAGAGGGAGAGCGCGCCGCTCGCTGTCGGCGCAGAGGTGAATGCGATCGAACCCGTCGCAGCCGTTGCGGCCGGGTCATCTGCCAGCGGCAGATACCACACCTCGCCGAAAGTGTCGTTCTGGCGATATGTGTAGGTCATCTGCGCCAGCATCGAGCCCTGGCCGCCTTGCGTTTTCGCATCGGCGACGCCTTGCGAGATGATCGGCACGTTCGGGGTGGCCGTGCCGGCCGAGGTGATCTGGCCGATGATCAACGCACGCTGATTGGCCGTTGCGGTGTTCGCTTGGCTGTTGTCAACCTCCGCGTAGAACAGCGGCACACGGAGGTTCTGCGGGATCTGCTTGAATGGAATCGTCATTGCTTGTCACCCCCGGTAGTGGGCTTGGCCTTCGCCGGAGGCGTCAGCGTTACGTCCTTGTCACGCAGCAGGCGATCCCAATAGAGATCGCCGTCAGCGACTTCGAGCCCGTTTTCATCGAGCAAATTCATCGTCGCCGGGTCTCGCACGGAGAGCCCTGGACTTGGGTAGACCTTCATGGGGTGTGCTCCTATTGGGGAAGCGTGATCGTCAGCGCGCCTTCATCCCGGCCATCAGGCCCAGCGGTGCGCGGTGCGGGATTGACTGATGCTGGGAAAGGCGGATTTGGATAAGTGCCGCTCGGATCGAAAGGCGATGCGGTGTCGACGTGAGCATTGACGGTCTGCAACGGCACAGTCGCGATCGGATAGAACAACTCGGGGCCCTGATAGAACTTCACCTCGATGTGCATCACCAGTTCAGCCATCGGCATGTCGCCTTCGGAACTGGTGTCTATGTCCGATTCCATCGACGTGAATTGCTCGATGCGTTGTCCGCCGGCTGGGTCCTGCCAGATCGAAGGGTTGTTGATCAAGGTGGTCTCGATTTGCGCCTTCAGCAGTTCTGCTGCAGCTAGGGCCGTTGCGGATCCTGCATCACCGACCTGCGCTGGCGATTTCGTCCTGGCGAGGATCTCGACCCTGGTGTAGACGTCGAACTCAGGAACGTTCGGCCCCAGCGACACCTTCCGCTCCTTCCTCGCATGCACAAGGATCAGCGGATATGACGTTGGCGACGTCGGCCAATCGAATGGCGAATACACCGATTGGCCGGCGCTCGTCGCGCCTTTCAAAGCGCTGACGAATAGAGCGCGCAGATCTGCGGACGTGGTCATGGTGAACTCACTTTGCTCAGTAGGAGCTTCATGCCGCCATGACTATCTGGACGCGCTTCCCGCACGACGTACGTCGTATTGACGCTCGCCACTGACAGTTGATCGTTCTGAACCGGTGGAGCGGCGAACTGGGAGACCTGGACGCCAAGGACCGCGCTGATCTCGGTCACGCCCGTGGATGCATCCTCGAACATGACCTCTTTCAGGTAAGCGTCATCAAAGACACCGGTAATAACAAAAGACCCGCCAGAGGCGGGCCTGTAGGTCACCGATTCCCCGAAAACGCCCATCAGAGGCCGTAGAACCAACGCATCCCAGTTCACCATCTCTTAGGCCACCTTGACCTGCGGTCCTTCGTTGAAGTCGAAGGAAGGCCCGGGCGCCGTCGGCGGAGCCGGCTCGGCATTCGGTGCGAGGAGGAAGCCGAGCGCCCGGAGACGTTTGACCTCATTCTCCGGGAGCGAAACAGCCTCACCAGGCCCCTTGGGACCTGCGGCCTTGACAACGTCTACTTCCCGCTTCGCTTCTGCGTCCCAGACCTTCGCCTGAACCGCCTCGGTATAGACGGTCCTTCCGGGCGCCACGATTGCTGTGATCGCCTTAGCCATCAGTTCACCACCGCAGCGCAGACGGTCGCGGAAAGCGACGCATTAACACGGCTCGGGATGACGATCGGCGACGACTGCATCAGGATGACCCGCTGCGCCGGGTCGTTCTCCACCCAGGTCTTCGGCGCGTACGGCAGCGCGGTGTAGTTGAAGGCCGGATCCATGATCTGGCCGAACGCGCGAGTCCCCATCAGATCGGCACCACTCATCAGCACGGTACCGTCCGCCAACATCGGCGTTTCCACGTTGGTCACGGGGTCGACATACCAGTCGTTGTAGACCCACAGGTCGTACTGGCCCCAACGGCCCTTGTACTGGGCACCGCGCTGGATCTGCGCGCCGACATTCACGGTGTTGCCTTGGCCACCATTGCCGGGATACCAGATCGTCTGCTTAACCACCGGATCCTGAATGAACAGTTCCCAGGGGGTGGTGGTGAACACCAGGTCGGTCGCCACACCACCCGACTTCTTTAGCATCAGGTGGCCCCAGTTCTCGATGCTGCTGGACGGCACCACCCCGTTCTGACCCCACTGGTTGCCGCCGGACAGCGCGATGGAAAGGCTTGCGTCGCGACCGAAATCGACGACGACAGTCGGAAATCCGTCGCCAGCGATGGTGACCGTCGCGCCGTTCAAGGCCTGCGCAGCCATCCACTCGAGGCGGCGGTCGATCATGTCGATTTGGTCGCTCATCTCGAATTCGAGATTGGCCATTTCGCGCTCAGCACCGCTGAGGTCCCCGCCGATCCGCTCACCGATCATGCGACGAACGGGCTTGCGAAGATCTGGAGCGCGCTTGTCCTTGATGTAGGCCGGCTTGAAGACGTTCGTCTGAATGCGGCGCTGCTCGACAAGCTTGCCTTCGACCAGAGGAGAGACGAACGGCGCCATGCGGCGAATGCCGACATCGACGTCGATCGAGACATATTCCGAATCCGACATGACAATGTTCGGGAAGAACTTGTCGAGCAGAAACTTCTGCGCCCGTTTCAGGTTCGGTACGACCTGAATCAGGGTGTTTGTGTCGTAAATGAACGTGTTGTTCGTGGTAGTCATTCAGGGCTCCGATTGCGTTCGACACCCACCAAAAGAAAAACCCCGCCGAAGCGGGGCTCTCGATGGAGGAGGTCCGGTTAGGTGGGGTCGGTTGCGGTCTGCACCGGTTTCAGGAAGATGCCAAACTGGCGCAGCATCTGCGTGAGAGTCGGTCCCCATGCGGCAGAGTTGGCGCCCCAACTGGCATCGGGCTGGATTGCGTTCACGTTGAACTCGCCCATCAGATACACACCGATGGCCACTGCGCCACCGCTCGCATCTGCATAGTCAGCAAGGATCGCGCACGGAACCTGACTGCCGTCTTGAGCCGTCGTCTTCGACAGCACGTAGTTGCCGGACGGTACCGTGACCGTGAACTCGTCACCGGCCGCAAACGCCGTACCACCCGCGGTGATGGTGAAGTTGAGGTCGGCGCCGACGTAGGCGGTACCGACGGTCGCATTCGGCAAAGCTAGGCCATCCGGTCCAGCGACCGTGAAGTTCGTAGCGCTGGTCGCCACAAGCGTGTAGACGCCAGCCTGCACGGCAGCGCCCTTCGAAATGGAGCCGATCGTGCCGTTGCCGGTATTCGTGCCAGCGGCCGATACAACCGTACCGGTTTGCTGGCCCAAAATTGCACCGCGCTGCAGAGTACCGGAACCGAGAACACCGTTCGCAGTTACCAGCTTCATGTTGCCCGCGATCAGCTGATCCGGGATGTAGGTTTCAGCGTAGATGCCGGGCTGCTGGGGATTGTCCCCCAGGGAATTGACCGTCAGAGTCATGGTAGTGATCCTCTAAGGACTTTGGGGGGGGTTAAACTTCGCCGCGGCGCTTCTTCCCGGCCGCAACGATCGCCATGGCCTTGGCTTTGGGATCGTTGGGATCGAGCGCCTGCGCGCCGCCGTCGGCGCCTACGTTCGGGACCTTCACGCTTGCCATGCGCTCGCGCAACCCAGACGCACGAGACATCCCATCGGCCGCAGAAGCCTCCAGAGCACGAATAGCTTGAGCCGCGGTCATGCTGGTATCGAAAGCGAAAACACCAGCTTGGCGCACGCAGCCATGGGCGATGCCGTGCGCGATGATCTTCGCGCAGCGCGCGCGCTCAGCCTTGGCCGATTCGCCGTCATCGTCGCTGTCGTCTTCAGCGCGCTTGGCTTTTTTGGCCTTCTTTGCGTCGCCCTTGTCGTCCTTGTCTTCCTCATCGGGATCGACTTCTTCGGCGCGCTCGTCTTCGTCCTTGTCGTCTTTTTCTTCCATGCGCTTGGCATACTCCTCGTCCGACTCATCCGCGCGCTGCTTGTCGTCCTCATCCTCTTCGGCGCGCTTGGCCTGATCCTTGTCCTTTTTGTCTTCATCGTCCTCCGCCTTGGCGGCAGCAAGACCGAGCAGATGGGCGAACGACGCCGCGCTCGCGAGCTTCGAGAGTTTCATACAGATGTCCTATGAGATTGGTTTAGGCCAGCGTGCTTAGCAGGGCCCGAAACGCGGCATCAGGGGCCGCCACTTCATCCGCGAGACCGAGGGCTACGCCGTTGGCGCCCAGGTATGTCGCGGCTTGCGTATCCCGAACCGTGGCGGCCGAGATATTCCGGTTGCGGGCGACGGTGTTCACGAACAGCTCGCCCATCGAATCAATATCCGCCTGGAATCGCGCGAGCGCCTCCTCGGACAGCGGGATTTCCGCATGGCCATCCGCCTTGCGGTCCCCATACGTAATAAAGGTCACTTTCACGCCTGCCGTGGTCAGAGCCTTTGACAGGTCCACGTGCGCGCAAATCACGCCAATGCTGCCGACACCACCTGTGCGCGGCACCAAGACCCGATCGGCGGCGCTGGCGATCGCGTAGCCTGCCGAATATGCGGATTCGTTGAGGATGGACCAGATCGGCTTTGTCCCGCGTGCACCATAGATCGTGTCCACCAGGTCAAAACAACCAGCGACCTCCCCACCCGGAGAGTCCACATCGAGGACAATTGCCTCTACCTCCGGATCTGTCAGTGCCATCAGGAAGTTCTGCCGGATACCGTCGTAGCCGGTCATACCGCTGTATGGTCGAAGGGTTCCAAGCTTCTGCACGAGGGTACCCTGCACCTCCACCAAGGCGACCCCGCCGACCACGTCATATCCCTTGCGGGGGTTTCGGCCAGGCTCGGCAAACCCGTATTCGCCGTCCTCGATGGCCATCGGCGCAATCTGGGTGCCATCGAGGCGCATGATCTGCCCAATGCCAAGCCGGTCTGCCAGCGCTGCGATGACGATTTCAGCCTTGCGCGGATGGATGGCCACCGGCGTATTGAACATCCGCTGCCCGAGCCGGGACAAAATATGATTCATGCCGCGCTAGGCTCCGTGATGGTTTGCGATGCGTCCTCCCCTGACGCCCACTTGGGCAACGGGATGCCATGTTCCTTGAAGCGTGCAATTTCGATGGCGCGCTGGCCAACTTTTTCGCGCCAGTCAGCGCCGGCCAGTTCGGCCGCCTCATCTTCAAGCGTCGACAGACATGCATCCATGCCAAGGATGGCGCCCTGCTTCTCTTTAACTGGATCCACATACCCACGGCCAGGCCCCATCCACTTCGCACGTGAATAGGCAACGCGACACTCCATGAAGCTGGGCGCCCCCGCTGGAAGCGGCAAGCTATCGACCTCCATCGCCTCCTCCAGGAACGCGCTGTAGATCGGCTGACCAAAACCATGGGCAAAATCGCTGCGCCGACGGCCGAATGTCTTCCACGCCTCAAGCATCGCTGCGCGATAGGAGGAGTAGTTCACGTCAGACCAGTTCTGGCTGATTTGTTGTGTCGACGTTCCTGTTCCCGCTGCAACGTTACGAAGCATCGCTGCCTCGAACTCTGCAAAGTTGCTGTTGGGGCGCTGCGCCGATACGGTATTAATGCTCTCGCCAGGGAAAAGGATAGGCATCCTGGCTTCGCCCAGCGAGATCCTGCGTTCGTTATGGAAGGCGACGCGCTCCTGCTGGTACGCGTTCAGTTCCTTGCCGTCGCCCAGTGCCTCTTCCACGAGAGCCGGATCGTACGGGCTCTGGATGTAGGCGCCGAAGATTGCATTAATGATGGCCGCGTCCAGCTCGGTGCCGTCGTACTTGATCAGCATCTTGAGCCGCTGCAAAACCGGCGTCAAAATGCCGGCACCGCCACGATGCTGTGCTGCACGGTCGTGATCGTAGTCGTGCACAATGATTGGACGCCCCCAATCGGTCTCACGCGGGACGCGGTCCCAGTGCACGGCCTGCGCAGCATTGAACCAGTCACCTTGGTGCGCGCGCCGGATATGGTAGGCAACAGCGGCACCATACTCATCCACCTCGACACCACCTCGCATGACCTGCTGATCAAATCGTTGCTGCGGATTCGAAAGTCGATCCGGATCGATGATTTGCAGCGTCGTGGCATATAGCGCGCGCCCAGGCCCAACACGTTCAGGAAGCCATAGAAGCATAGCCAACGCGTCGCCATCGACCACCTTGTGGCGGAAGGCTAGTCGCATCATCTGCGCCACTGTGAGATTTCGCTGGGCGTCGCAATAGCGTCCCGGATCGTTCGACCATGTGCGCCAGCTGGCCTCAATGGCCTGACCGAACTCGTCAGCCCACACGTGATCAAACCCTTTAATCCCGCTATAAGACTGGAGCGCCAAGTAATCCGGCTTCGCAATCGGCCGGAAGTCGGCACCGATGACGTTGTCCAGCGTTCGGGTAACAGCTGCAGAGGCCCATCCGTCATTGCGGACCAGGTCGCGTACACGCGACACGATCCGGTCGCGGTACATGTTGAGTTCGCCGTCCGGCGACCACAAGTACGGACGCCATTCGGCCATGTGGCCGCCATAGACGTCGGCGGCATCGTATGGAATGTTGCCCGCGCCCACCAGCATCGACGCACGGCTCCGCCCCTGCTCGATAGGCTTGCCCGACGCGTCGAGAATTTGAACTGGATTGTCCATCAGCGGAAGTTGAAGCGGACGGGACGCCGCCCACGTTGAACGATGCCGAGCTGCACCTGCAACTCCTTGATCAGCGCAACCAGAGCGCCGACGTTTGCCTGCGTATAAGTGACCGACTTGGCGCCGTCACCCTGCGCATAGGAGGCCGTGACAACCTTGGCGCCTGTCGACAGATCAAGATATGCCTGTTGTGCATTGGCCAGAGCAGCCTGCAGCGCGGCCGTGGACATGCCGGCGAAGATGCTGGAACCCGGGTCAAATGCCAAAACAAACTCCTATCTATGCCAGGCGACTGGCGAGAGACTTCTTTACGGGCTGCGTAATTACAGTCGGCGCCGACTGCAGGCCCGGTACCCAGGCCGGCTTTTCGTCCTCCGCGGCATCAACTTCTCCCGTCGGCAGTCCTACTTCGATTTCGACTGGGGCAGCAATGTCTTCGGCCCGTTGGTTGAGCTTCAACCCCAGATGCAGAAGGCCACACAGCGCCGCATAGCCATAGACACGGCAATCGAGCGCCTCATTGGCGCGCCCTGGCGGCAACTCCCAAACCCGGTACTTCTGACCGTTGGCAATCTTCACGATCGAGCGCTCTGACGTCAGCTGGGCGTAGTAGTTAATGTCACGATCCGCAGGAAAGTGCATGTATCCGGGTCCCGTCTTCTCTAAATGCAGCCGGGATCGAATGGAATCCTTTGCCGCATTCACACCAACGATGACGGGACGGAACGATGCCTTGGTGCGCCGCGTCGGCTTTTTGGTCGGCCATACCGGGCTGCGTTTGCCACCGATGGCCGATTCGCCCTTGACCGCCCACACCTTGCGGCCAAGACGCGCCTTCGAAAAGTCGTACACCTTCTGGGTGTGGTGACCGCCGGAGTCCATACAAACCGCCATCGCCTCGAAGCCACGGCCATCTGCGCGGTACCAAATCCGTTGGAGAAACGCATCGAGCCTATCCCAGGGATCAGGCGTTTCTAGATCCCCCTCGATGACTTCGTAGGCGATCGACCAGCTTTCCTCGTTTCGCCCCCACCCGATCACTTCGATCTCAAAGCGGTCATCCTGCGTATCAACCCCTACCGTGACCACAGCCACGCCGTCCGGCACCTCGGCCGGCCAGACCTCACCCCGCGCGGCCAGCCGGTCTTCCTTCAGCGCCTTGTCACCGCGATCCTCATAGGTTTCGCCGAGTACCAGGTTGATGAACGTCTGGCGAGCCAGAGGGTCATCCTTAACCTTCAGCCATTCGGCTACAAGGTTGCGCCAGGAGGCGTTCGGGAACAGGCTGTAGCCCGCCCAGATATGGAAGCCTGCATGCCCTTTGAATGGCTTCGTCGCGCGCCACTCGCCGCGCTCAACCATCTCTGGCTTATCGACCTCGTGGATTACGCAGCCGTTTTCCTTGCAAACGTAGTAGACGGTGTCGGGCAGGCCGTTGCCGTTCTCGTCCTTGTCCCACTTCATCCCGTGCGGGGTATCTGGACCACCCCACTCGATCACCTGGTACTCGCCGCAATGCGGGCACGGTACGTAGTAGCGACGCTCGTCACTCTCAGCAAAGCTCTTCTCGATACGGCTGAAGCCCTTCACTGTCGGCGTGCTACCGAGAATGATCTTGCGGTTCCAGAAGGACTCGGTCCGCTTAATACCGAGGGCGATCTGATCGCCTTCCTTGCCGGCGCCCTGAACCGGGTAGCCATCAACCTCATCGAATGCGACGATGCGCGCCGTGATGCGGCGAAAGCCGCCCGGGCTGTTCGCGCCCACAAAGGACATCGACGCGCCATTACGAAAGACCCGCTTCAGAATCTTCTGCTTGGAGTCCTTTTTCTTGAGGTCACCGACAATCTCGGCAATCGCTGGCGTGTCGCGCAGCATCGGCTCGATTTCAGTGCTGCTGTAATCCTCTGCGTCCTCAACCCGAGGCTGGACCACAAGGATCGGCGACGGATCCTGATGGATGAAATAACCCGCGATGTGATCGAGGATTTTTGTGTAGCCAACCCGAGCCGACTTCTGGACCGTGATCATAGTCACAGTCGGGTCGGTCACAGCGTCCATGATCCCGTTTTGATACGGGAAGGCACGGAAGCGCCCCGTCTGGGCGCTCGTCTCGCGCGACAGCACGGCATATTTCGCTGCCCACTGGCTTAGCGTCAGTTTGGGGGGCGGCTGAATATTTCGCCTGCGCGCATCCAGCAGCTCGGCACGAAGCGCTTGATAACCGTTGGCGTACCGCCGCGCGTCAGGCGGTGCGACCAACTCCATCACGGGTCAACTCCTCCAGGGCTTCAACAATGACTTCCTGCAAGGCATCCTGCACCTCCAGCACCGATTTCAGACGCTGAATCCGCGGGGCATGTTCGGCGGGAATCGCCAGCAACCGGGTTCGGACCTTGGCGTATTCCTCACCAACTGCCCGCGCGACGTCCGCAACTTCGACCACGAGGCCGGCATCACGGTCGTACTCGAGCTGCGCTTTCAGCGCTAGGTAGTTCTCCTTAACCCGTCGCGCTTCGTCAAAATCCATGTCCGCGCCGGTCGCCACCAGAATGCGCTCGGCAGCCTGTTCAGCACTCTCACCTTCACGGATTGTTACCTGCGCATCTCGCGGGGTAACAGCGCGAGACTTGTTACCCTGCTTGTTACCTTCGGGGGCGTGGGTAACAGTTTCGCCGCCATCGCGCCGATACTTTTTCAGCATCGCATTCGACGCCTCGACATCAACCTCATCGCCCGCAAACACAAGCCAGCCGCGCTCCTTCCACTTTGTCACCGTCTTGCGGCTGACACCGTGGAGCGCTGCGAATGCACTTTGCTTCATGAGCGATTTGTTACCTGTTACCCAGATTTGAAAACTGTGTAGCTAGAGAAATATCGCGGTGCGCAATTGCCCCCGATGCAGGAGGGTCCGGAAGGGACCCGTGCACCACACATCACTTTCGAACAGTCGCGACCGCGCGAGCTAGGGCCGCCCCAAGCTCGCGTTTGAAAGATGCACCGACAACCTTTCGCGTGAGGTCGCGATACCCAAGACGCTGTCGCGCTTCATGCGCATCTTGAAACTTGATCAACAGCCTCAGCCCCGCCTTCTTACCCCGTGTTGCCTTTGTTCTCCGCCAGACACCGTCCACATCGCCGGACTTCGTCTGGACTTTGCCGATGAAGACTCCCTTCTTTGACGCCAATCTCTTAACGGTCGTGCGCGGAAGGTTGCCGTATTGATTGACCTTCTGATCAACGGGCTTGATCAATGCGCGCGCATTCAACTTGTTAAGCCCACCTTCTTCGTACGGAAGAAGATATGCAGCAGCGATTTCCTTGACGTAGACCACCGCAGTTAGGCTGCTCTTAGTTGCACCCTTGATGGCAATCGAGTTCAGCGTAAAGGGAGTAGGCTTGTCCAACACCTTGACCAAGTTGTCGCGCTGAGCAGATTGAACTTGCTTGGCGACGGCATTGATCGCCTGCGCCGTCGCGTATGGCAACTGCTTGCTCGCGATGGCGTCCAAGCTCTTCTGGAGAGCCTTCACGTCAAAGCGAACAGAAATGTCGAGCATGAGGAAATAAGAAGGCGCCCCGAAGAGCGCAAACCCAGGCGGGACCTGAGAGGAGACAGCCGGATTTCAGCGAAACGGACAAGCCGTTGGCAGCGCGTGCCCAATTGCCCAGCCACGCTGGCACTCTTCCGCTTCGCTCAAATGGCTGCCCTCAGGATGAGAAACCGCAGAACGCTCGCACCCAGACGCCCCAAGCCAAAAAGCAATACATCGGCAAAAACATGGCGGGCTCCAATGCAAAAAGCCCGCGAGGAGCTAACCTAGCGGGCTTTTTTTGGAGGCACCTTGCCCCCGACGTGGTCAAGACTATCGGAATGAATTTGGGACGTCAACACTCCGCAACGCCTTTCCCCAGAAAATTTTGCTCCGTCCTCATCAAGCCGCGACCTTTCAGGGTGGAATACAAAATCACCTTAGCGGCTTGGTATAGCTCGTGATCTCGCCCCGCAAGCCGGGGGGAACGAAAAACCATTGCGCCAGACGTTTTGTTTTTCATGTGCACTTGGATCGCAGCACGATGTTTCCAATCTACCAAGCCACTGACACAGACATCCACCTGCTCGGCTACCCTCTTTTCTGCTTCGATTCGTTCCAGTTCTCGGCGCTCGTCCTGAGTCAACCACTGCTTCCACGCCGACTGAAATCCTCGGCAAGATGGGTCGACCCGCCCGGCCCCGAGCGCTGGCGTCCATGCCGACTGCCATGCGTACCAGACCGCGAGCAACTCTTCGATCTGCAGGCTTTCGTCTTGCGTCATGCCTTTTCCCTCTCAAACAGATCGCAGCGGAACCCATATGTTCGCCGCTTGAATTTGCATACCCTTGCGCGCTCGCCATCAACCTCGAAAGGAGACCGGTGGGAGCAGTTCCCGCAGGCTTGATCTGCCCTGGCGCGCTCCTGCTCATGGCGAATCGCAATTTCCTCGGGAGTCATCCGGTACATGTAGCTAGGGTGAATCACCGACGGGCCTCCAAGCACAGGCTCCAATGCCGCTGCGCGCCGTTGTAATCGCCCTTCAGCTCGCCTTTACCGACGATTCGCGCGGCAACGCTGTCAGTACGATCTCGTTTCGCCGAAAAGACGAGATTTGACCCAATGCTGGTGCGGGTGATCAAACCGCGCGCGACAAGCGCATCCAATGGGCCGCGCATCTCATCGACCGGACAACGGAGCACCTTTGCCATTTGGCTACGCGTACGCGTGATGCCGACATTCCCGTTCACGAGCGCCAAGATTCGCTCCTCCATGCTGCCCACAGCGTGGGCTCCCCTCTTTCTCCCAGCCATCAGCGGATCTCCTTGATCACAAACCCAAGCGCAGCCATCAGATGGCGCTTAATTCGATAGCCTTCAGTTACCTTCCCTTTGACGTCCTCGATCGTCTCCTTGGCGGCACCACTCTCCAGGTAGACAAAATCGGCCACGTATCGGAGCGGCGGGCGGCGGCGGCCGTTTATCACAACCCCCGGTGCGATCTCAAAGCTCACCTGGCATCGCAGTTGGCTGATGTCGCCGCGTGCCTGCAATACCTCCAGGCCTTGATAGCGGCGAAACTCGCGCACGCTGTCAAACGTCATGCCTTTGTATTCAACGCGCCGGTTCCCGTATTTGCTGCGTTTTGCCGACGTAGCACTCGAATGTCCGCTTGGAGACGTTCCGCCGCCTTGCGCCCCCGGTGCTTTTCCACGTCTTGCAGGTACGCCACGATCCGCGGCACCGGCCACTTCGCTACCTGTCGCACTTCGCACTCGTGCCGGTACTGCCCGTCCATTCGCATTTGCCATCACCGCCCCTCACCCGTTGCCAATTCCTCCTTGGGCTCGCGCGACCGAGCGGCGAGCATCCCGGCCATACCGAGGAACTGGAACGCGGCCAACGCCGTCATCCCCAGCCCCGCAAGCACAGAGATCAGGGCCAAGGTGGTCACCGTGTGATATGCCCGCATGCCAGCAGGCTGGTAGGAGGGAAACCACGTCCGATTTCCGAATAGGCCGGCGAGTACGCTCGCGACCGCTAGGAGCCACGCCCAGAACAGAAAGACGTTCATTGCCCAAGCGACCTCACCGGACGCGCCGGCCGCCAGCAGCCCGAAGCACACCGCATCCATCACGATCGCTTTCGCCCAATGCCGAATTGCCTTCATGCTCCCCTCCCCTGTTGGTTGCCGCCGCTCGCGATGTCGCTCACCTTGGCTGGCTTCTCACCCATGAAGTAGGCGAAAACCCGCTCGTACTCGAATTCGTTCATGCGTGACGCCGCAGCCAGCTCACGCTCAACCCATGGGCCGGGACCTGCTGCCTTGAAGACGCGGTACATGTAGCGGCGGGCGGGCTCGCCCGGGTTCTCCGCCACGCCGAGGCTGTCGCCCTTCGCTTTGATGGCCTCGTTGCTTTCCCACCAGATCGATGGCACGCCCGCAGGCTGGGGCTCCTGCCCGCCATGGGGGCCTTGCTGGGCGCGGATCGGGAAAAGCCCCGTCCAGCCCCGCAGCACGCTCTGGTCGATCACAGCGACAGGGTCGTGACCTTCATCCCGGAGACGTTCAAGCACCGTGATCGACAGCTCGGCCGCACGTTGCGTGAAAGGCGCCTTCATCTCAGCCCGATGGTCCAACCAGTCCTGCCAAGATTTCTCTGGCATCCAGTCCGGAAGGTCGACACTCACCTTGGCGCGCTTCGCGCGCGCCTTGGTTCCTTTCTGTTCTTCTTTTGTTCCTTCTGTTACGTGTCCCGTTTTTGGGACTGTTTCCGTCCGTTTTTGGGACCCTTTGCCGCCGTTTTCGGCACCCTTTCCGTCCGTTTTTGGAACTGTTCCGTTTTCGGAACCCTTCCGTTTTTGGGACCCTTCGGACGGGTTATCCACAGCTTCAAGGTGCAGCTGGTAGACGACGATCTGGCCCGTCTTGCCGGTCCGCTCGCCCGCATCGGAGATCAAACCCATCTCTTCCAGCTTCTGGATCGACGCGATCACCGTCTTGCGGTCCAGCTCAGATGCCTCGACCAGATAGGCCATGGACGTGTAGCAGCGGTGCGCAGGCGCGCTGGCGCAGTTCGCCATGAGGGTGAGCACGTGTTTCGTCGACGAACGCCCTACGCGCTGTTTCAGAGCCCAGGAAATTGCCTCGACGCTCATTGCAGAGCCTCCAGGCAGGGCAGCGCCGGCACGCCGTACATCGCCTGACGGAATGGAGCCCAGCGACACATTGCTAGGTAGAAGAAGTGCAGCTTCTCGGCGTAGGTGAACAGCGCGCCTTGATCTAGCTGAAAGTGACACCAGAAGCAGCCCGGCACCGTCATGGCGTCGTCAGCCTTCAAACCCTTGCCCTTGCCGTGCCGGAGCTGATTGGAGTGACAGGGAACGACGGTGTCGGCCAGGTTGCGGCACACGCCCGGCATGCGTAGGTAGCACCGTTGGCCGTAGCAAAGCTGGTCAGGGTGCAAGAGCGGGTTGACGCGGATCGTCTTACCGTTGCAGGTGATGAGAGCAAGCGCCGTCACGGATGCACCCCTTTTCCCGGCACGACAAACCCGAGCCCAGAGGCATGCAGAACCTCTGCGTTTTCAGCCCCATAACCGATCAGGGCGATGGGCGCTCCAGAGTTAAACGGCGCGCGGGAGCCGTCTACCCGGTGAAAGTGTGGGCGCCCGGAAAGGAACAAGACAGCGTCGGCTACTCCCCAAACGCATTCGAAGAACATGCGTGTTTCCGTCCGGGCCGGCACCAACGCAATTCCGTCGCCGTGGTCGGCCATCCGGCGCAACCATTTGACCGCCTCACGGCCAAAGGGCGGATTGCACCAGACACGGCCACACCATGCGCGGGTAAGGCCGTCATCATGGATAGTCAAATGCTCACGCGCCGTAGCCCAAGGCCGAGAGATCGGCGAGCATGGGTCCAAATCGAAAGACCCGAGACGCGCGAGAATTTCTGGCGGCGTGAGCCACTCGTCGGATTTCATGTGTGCGGACTGGTGCCCGCTCAGGCCCAGTTTCACGCGAGGGCCTCCATCACGATCTCGCACCAGATTTGCGCTTGGATAGCGTTGATCGCGTTTCCGTAGGCGCGCAGGCGTCCCACTCGGGCGGGAGCCCCATGAGCCAGCGGGAATGTGCCGGGTTCAACTGGCCGCCACTTCCCATCCCGGCAGAGGAGCCAATCAGCATCTCGCCAGAAGCCGTTAGTCGGGCCGGGCCGCGCCAGTTCGAGTCGAACACATCCTGCATCGACCAGTTGCACAAGCTGACCGTTTTCCGGCTGCTGTCGTTGTTCCCCGCCGCGTTGTTGCCGTTCTGCGCCGGTGTGCCCACCATTGGCGTCGGCCAACCCGAGAGCCAGACCACACGACCCAAGAGAGCATTCAGAGGGACGTTGGGACACTCCTCGCCGTCCTTGTGATCGCGCGTTGTCGGTGTGGGCCAGCCCGCCAGCATCGAGAAGTCGTTGAGATTCGATCCGTGCCGCGTCTCGCCCATCGCGCGCTTGGCCTGCCCGCCGCCCGACCCGTCCGCTGTTGTCGGCGAAGGCCACCCAGTAAAGGCGGTCTCGGATGTGCGGGGCACCGATGCTCGCAGACGGGAACGGGACAGCCCCGAATCCGTATTCCACGGCTTCCATGTCAGCTTGTACAAGGTCGATCCAAGGATCTGCGTCCTTGCTCGCAACCTGCTCTCCAAGAACGACTGGAGGGCGGCGCTGCTGGATGAGCCAGTGGAAAGCCGGCCAGAGGTGCCGCTCGTCATCAAACGCAAGTCCTTTGCCTGCCGCGCTGAAAGGTTGGCAAGGACAGGAACCGGTCCAAACAGGTCGATCGTCGGACCAGCCTGCGCGTCGGAGTGCCAGCGACCAGACGCCGATTCCGGCGAAGAAGTGGCACTGTGTGTAGCCTCGGAGGTCGTCAGGTCGAACATCCTGAATGTCTCTCTCGTCGACGTCGCCCGGAGCAATGTGGCCAACCGCAATCAGATTGCGCAGCCACTGGGCGACGTATGGGTCGTTCTCGTTGTAGTAGGCGGCCACGCGATCACGCCGCCAAACTGAGGGATGCCATTGCCTCCTTGGCGGCAATCAAACCCGGCAGTGCTTCGCCCTCTTCCATCCCCAGAACCCAACGCAGGGCGGCAGCGCGCTCACCCTCGGCGGTTTCGAGTTCCTTGGCGATCTGTGCGCGGGACTTCATGCGAAACTGCTCACCCATCACGGCGCGCTGCTTGCGCGAACGTTCATGCGGGCGGGCGCCTTCGCCTGCGGCCACCAGCGCGGCAACCTTCTCGCGCTGCTCATCCGGTGCCATCTTCGAAAGCCGCTTTGCGTGCGTGACGTTGATCGAGCCCTTTTCGACGGCCTTCTGCACGGCGGACGTGCATTCGAGCAGGGCAAGCGTTGAGCGCACCGTGGCGACGGTGCAGCCAAAGACGACGGCGATTTGATCCTCACCCCGGCCGATGGCCTGCATGCGGCGCATCTTGTAGGCGCGACCGAGCGGCGAATCCTCCTTGCGGACCTCGTTCTCGCTGACGATGAATTCGATGGCGTCGCGACGCGAGCCCTTGAAGACATACGCCGGCACCATCACGGGGTCGACACCGCGGGATGCGCGCCATTCGTTCGCCAGGCGAGCCGCTTTGACACGCTGACGGCCAACGAGGATCTCCGCATCGCCCGTTTCCGGGTTCTTCGACACGATGACCGGCTCGATGACCCCCTGATAGTCGATGTTGCGCGCCAAGTCTTCATCGACTGGCAAATGCACGCGCGGGTCGTACAGAGGCGAATCAACGTCGGTCACCAGCGTCAGTGATGCCGGATCGAAGAAAAGCAAATTCGTTTTTCCGGCCGCGCCGTAGGCGTCGATGGAGTTCTTTGCCATGCGTGTTCTCCTATCGGCGTCACGTGGCGCCGAAGTCCTTGGAATCTGGGGATGCTTACTGCTGAGGCTTCACCGGCAGGCCGAGCAACTCTTGCGGCTTGCGGGTGGTGGGGGAAATGCGCGCCGAGCGCACTTCGAGAGCGCCCTTTTCGAGGAGTGCTTTGACGCGACCGCAGACACCGTTGATAGCCATGCCGGTCTTGGCAGCGATGTCTTGGCGGGTGAGCAAGACGTCAGGCCGACCGCCGAAGGCAGCGAGAACCTGTTTCTCTTTCGGCTGGATCTGGCCGTCCATCTGCAGCGCACGATAGGCGCTCAGGCTCGTTTCGGTGACTGACGTCCGCATGGTTCTCTCGCCCCTTACGCCATCGCTGGCGTTTCGGTTTCAACGCACTGCCCGGGTTGGTATCCGGACATCCATTCATTGCGCGCCTCTGTTCCCTCTTCGTAGGGGCAGCTCGTAATCGGCTTGCCCTCTCTGCGGGCCTGTGCGCCCTGCTCTCGCACAACCCGCTTGCTCTGCACCTCGTACGGCATCGAGCACTCTCCCAATCAATGCTTCACGGCTTGCTCGCTTTCCAGTTCCAGCAAGCCCACCCGTTTCAGGGCTTCGCTCAATGTCTCGTTGGCGCATGCCTGCTTGTTCAGGTCTTCCGCTGCCAACGCCTTGTCGTCTCCGTTTCTTGTGAGCGCTTCATCTGCCGCCTTAATGCCGACGGCCAGCGCCTCGGCATCGTTCATGCATTCCTCGCAGCGAGTACCGCTTCCATGAGAGTCATCTGGGCACGCCAGACGAGAAATTGGGTCAGCACGTGGTTTCCCAAGACGCGCTCCACCTCGTCGATCTTCTCGGCGGGCAGTGAGCGGCGAGCGTTGCCCTTCGAGTTCACGGGCTCCGGGTTGAAGTAGTCAGAGACGTGCTGATGCTGAAGGTCAGCCAGTGCCGCCAGCATCTGGAGCGTCATGCCGGTCAACGCACGGTGCTTCCACGCCAAGGCGCAGGCCTGTCGGAATGTGGAGCACTTCGATATTTCGTCATCCGGAAGGAAGCGGCGCTTTTGCGCCACCGGCACCGCTGGAGGGATCACAAACCCAGCATGGGCACGGCCGCCAGGGAGTTCATTCATTTGCATCGCGTCTTTCCTCATTGGGAAATTTCATCGGTTCCACAGTCGCATCCACGGCTTGGTGTGGACTCAAATAAAGGGCATGGAAACCCATGCCCTTTATTCAGACCTGCGCGCAGCTCTCGCCGACACTCTTGGGAGGTGCGCAACGCTTCTTGTGAAGCGCTCTCAATCGCTTGCCGACGTGGTATTCGACAGCCTTTGTTTTTCCGTTCACGAGGTCGGACACCTGCGCTTGGCTGCGCCCGATGAGTGCGCCAAGAGCCTTTTGAGTCAACCCGGAAGCTAGAATGTCGCTAGCCATCTTTTGCCAATCGTTCATGTCTGATAATATAGGCACGCCTATTCCGGATGTCAATAGGGATACCGATATGGATTCCCTAGACAATCCGGACATGAGAAAAACTTTCGGGGAACGCCTCCGCGAGGCGAGGAAAGAGGCCGGGTTGACGCAGAAGGAATTGGCGGCAAAAACCGGCATTACTCAGCCGACCATTTCGGAGGCTGAGCGCGGAGACTATGGGAAATCAGCTTACGTCGCTGCCTTAGCAAATGCATGCGGCGTCAACGCCCTATGGCTGGCGGAAGGCCGAGGACCAAAACGACCATCGGGAAAAGGTCCCTATGGCGAAGCCGTCACGCCAGCGGAAGAGGCGTCGAATGTGGAGGACGGTCCACGGCTCAGCGGGAGGAGATACCCACTCATATCGTGGGTGCAAGCAGGCATGTGGACTGACATCATTGACAACTTCGCACCAGGCGACGCCGACGACTGGAAAGAGTGCACCAAAGACCTCGGCAATTCCGGCTACTGCCTTAAGGTCAAAGGCGACTCAATGACGGATCCGGCTGGACCCCTTTCGTTTCCCGAGGGGATGATCCTCTACGTCAACCCTGAAATGGAATATCGCCCAGGGGACTTCGTCATAGTGCGCAGGAACAACAGCGAGGCCACGTTCAAGCGCCTCGTGACGGTCGACGGCGAGCTTTATCTCCACGCCCTCAACCCCAATTGGCCCAACCGATACCTCAAGCTGAGCATCGACGACCACATATGCGGTGTGGTTCGGCAAGCCTCGTTTGACCTGACCTAACCCCACAAGCAACAGCCGGCAACCGCGCCGGCTATATTTTTTCGAAATATATAGGCAAGCCTATTGATCTTTAGTATCGGCTCGCCTATATTCACCTCCATGGAAGCGCCACACGCGCAAAAAGATGGAGGTCGAGATGCAAGCAACCCAAACCCACCGCCCTGATGCACTGAGTGCTAAGGCACCCGCCCGCTCCTGGACGAAGCCTTTCCACGGCATCCAGCACCTCGGCACCGGCGATCGCTGGGTCACGGTCGAGGACAAGGGCTGCATCGCTCAGCTCGTCTGCTGGTTCCCTGGCTGCGGATTCCGACCCGACGTCACCACGCACACCGATGCCGAAAAGGCTCGCCAAGCCGGCGAAACGTGGTTCGGTCTCTTCGGGCACGCCTGAGCCATGACCAACCAGCAGATCGGCGCCGTGCTTCTTTCTGTCGCAGTGATGGCTATCGCCATCGCCGTGCACACCGCCTGGCGCATCAAGCACGACCGCTTCACGGTCGACGAAATGGATCAGAACAACGACCAGCGCTCACAGAAGCACCGCCGCTGACCAACAGGGGATGACGATCATGACGCTAACCGACGCGCTAAATGCGGCATTTGGAAAATCCGCAAAGACGCTGGATGTCTCGCACGTGGCCAACTACATGGAAGAAGACGTCGAGCCGTTCGGCCTCGTTCTGGATGACAACGGCGGGATCTTCGTCTCTTGTGGCGGCGACGTTATTGGCCAATTTTCCACGACGGCCAAGAACACGCGCCTGTGCTTTTGCGTGATCGTCAACGATGACGCGGGAAAAAAGTGGGACTACGAAAAACAAGAAATGCAGGCCATGTATGAACGCGGCGAAAAAGACCAGATTGACTGGAGCAAATGGCATTCAAGTCGCCCGCGCAAGGTGCTCCGCGTCGTTGCAAGCATCTAACCCCGCCACTGAACACGACATATAAGCCACGAAACAAAACATCATGAAGAAAACAATCTTTCTGCTTTTCGCTTCGCTCACTGCCCTGTATGGCTGCAGCCGCGATGCAGACGTTGCGTCTCGCAACCTTTCGAATGCCGCTGACAACTTCGAGATCAATCGCCGGATCGTCTTCTACAACGGCATCACCGGCGACTACATGCTCACGATCGAGGGCCTTTGCTCGAAGGACAACGACAGCACCGACCGAAAGCTTGTAATCGTCTGCAAGACGGGGCCCTCGACCTACAAAAAGCATTTCCTCGGTCTCTCCGACAACGTCACCTATTTCATTGAGCAGATCGACGGCGCCAACATCGGCACCTACCGCTACAAGGTGACGTTCAAGCCTTCGTCGATCGTTCCGGACATCGAAATTCGATAAGAAGCGGAATCAACATGCACGTGGCCGAATTCGACATGTCCCGAGTGGTTACGCATTTCATCGAGTGTGACCACTGGCGTGAGTACAACCGCCCGCAAGCGTGGACCGTTGCGCTTTGTGTTGGCATGAAGCACACGAGCTATCGCGATCTCTCCAGCACCGCTTACCCCGAGGCTTTCGCCGTCGTCGATGACTTCGGAACCCTCAAAACCGTGACGCCGTGGAGGTAGCCATGCATCTGACCGACAACGAAGCCGCCATCCGCGCAGCTGAGCGCGAGAACCAATACAGCCGGCGCAAGCACAACAACCGAATCCTGAACGCAGTTGTGGGCGGCCTGATGGTTGTTGCGGCGATCTACTACTTGGTTCCTCACTGGGGAATGTGATGCCCGTACCCGTTTCTGCGCGTCAACGCACCGAATTCAATCTGGTACCGATCAACGGTCCCATACAAAGCCTTCTCGTCGAGCCGCGCCGCATTGCGTGGGCCAGGTCGATACGAAAGCACGCTCCCCAAGCGCTTGCGTATCTGGCCCTCGTGTGCGGCGCGATTGGAGTCGGCTGCGGCTGGTATGTCTCCTTCGTCCTCGGCGTCACGCGCACGTGACAACTGCTCACCTCCGGCGCTTGACTCTCTTCGCCAACCTTTCAGCGCATTTCCAACACACAGAACGTATGCAGATCAAATCTCGAATCGAACTCGACGCTGACGACATCAAACAGGCCATTCAGAACTTTGTGCGTGAGAAGACCGGTCGGGACATCGTCAGCGTTTGCAAGGTCGAGCGCGAACGCGGCAGCGAAGGCTTCAGCGTTCCTTCTGCTTACGACCTCGGCCCTGAGCCTATCGACGAAACGACCAAGATCAAGGGGGCCTGAAATGCGTGCACTCCTCATGTGGATCACGTCGTTCTTGCCGGCCCGCGTCATCAGCGATAACGGTCACCCGTACCTGGAACGCTACTACGTCGGCACCCTCTTCGGCATCCGGTTCTATCTGCACCGCTTTGTCGGGTCCGATCCGGACCGAGGTGTGCACGATCACCCGTGGGCCTGGGCGCGCTCGATCGTGCTGGCCGGCTGGTACCTGGAGGAGCGCCGCACGGGTATTCGGTCCGTTCATTGGTTCAACAGCCTGGAAGGCGACACCTTCCACCGGATCATCAAACCCGATGGCGTGGCCGACGTCTGGACCCTCTTCTATCACAAGGCTGGTGACGTCAAACCTTGGGGCTTCATGCGCTACCTGGGCCACGGACAGGCCTTGTGGAGCGAATACGTCTATGGCGGCAAAGGTAAAGAGACCGCCTGGTGGCTGACAGCTAAGAAAGGCCGGGATCTCCGTCTCTGAATTCACAAGCGCAATACCCATCAACAGGAGAACGCATGCAACAAATCCAAATTCCGCCGCTTGCAGAAGGCGAGATCTACCTCTGCGGCGTCGTCAACGCTGCAGGCGATGTGACGCACACGATCCTGCTTCCCGCTGAAGCCGAGAAGCGCATGAGCTGGCCTGACGCCATGGAGTGGGCCAAGGGCCTGAATGCCGATCTGCCGACGCGCGCTGAACTGGTGATGGCCTTCGAGCAGCACCGCAGCCAATTTAAAGAGGCGGCCTACTGGTCCAACACTCCGGACGCCGATCCCGAATATGCCGGCTGGGCTTGGTGTCAGAACTTCGGCCACGGCAACCAGAGCGGCACCCCTCAGTACTACGAGTTGCGCGCCCGTGCCGTCCGCAGATTGACGATTTAACCCTTCATTCATTTTCAGGAGAGGTCAGCAATGACGCCCACGCTTGAAGCAGTTGAAGCAAAGCATGCCGAGATCACCGCCATGATCGAGGCTATCCGCAAGGCAGCGGCACGCGAATACAAGGTCGCCGGCGGCACGATCCAACTGAACCACGGAGAACAGTACGCCGGCCTCATTCTCGGCAAAGACGGCGAGCCGGATCATCACCTGATCCTCCTCCCCGGCGATGAAGCTGAACTGAACTGGGACGATGCCAAGAAGTGGGCCAAGGAACAGGGCGGCGAGTTGCCGACGCGCCGCGAGCAATCGCTCTTGTACGCCAATCTCAAAGATGAGTTCCAGGGCGCCTGGTACTGGTCCGGAGAGGCTCACCAGCGCGAGTCCGGCTGGGCTTGGTGTCAGACCTTCACCAACGGCTGCCAGGCCGACGGCCGTCAGGCCCTCGAGTTGCGCGCCCGTGCCGTCCGCAGATTGATCCTTTTGTAATTTAACAATTACATCCACCGTGGCACTGCACACAAACCTTCCGATCTACAAGGCGGCCTATGGGTTGCTGGACGTGGTGACGGACCTGGTCAAGAACATGGCTCGCGACTTCAAGCGGAGCATCGGCGAGAAGATCAGCGCGGAATGCATCGAGATCATGGTGCTGGTCTTCCGCGCCAATGTCGCAGCCGACAAGGCGCCGCACCTGGGCGAACTTATCGAACGCCTTCAGGTGATCGAGCTGCTTTTGCGCCTTGGCATGGACAAGCGCCTGATCTCGCGGCCAGCTTATGCCAAAGCCGTCGAGATTACGACCAGCATCGGAAAGCAGGCCAATGGCTGGAAGAAGTCCGCAAATCGCCCGCTTCATGGAGGTCAAGGCCGTCATGACTGAGCGATCTTTCAATCTGGTCGTGCCGCTGGCCCACAAGGCCACCGCCATGCGCGTAACGGAAACCGACCGCCGGTGTGCGGCGCGGTCCAGCGCAGTTTCCCTCCTGAGCAATCGGCCGGGCGACGTAGATAGCACGACATATCCGGCTGGGCTTGGTATCAGAACTTCAACAACGGCAACCAGAACAACAACCAACAGAGCTACGAGTTGCGTGCCCGTGCCGTCCGCAGATTGGAAATGGAATGCCGCGTTTTCGTTCGCCGAGCTGGTCGAAGCCTATTTCGACTGCCGGCGCACGAAGCGCAACAGCGGAAGCGCCCTGTCGTTCGAAATCGATATGGAGCGCAATCTGCGTCACCTGTTCGACGAGCTGGCCAACGGAAGCTATATGCCCGGGCGCTCGAAGTGCTTTGTCATCGACCGTCCGAAGCATCGCGAAGTATGGGCAGCAGAGTTTCGCGATCGCATCGTGCACCACCTGCTTTACAACCGCATCGGCCCGCGCTTCGAGCGTTCGTTCATTGCTGACTCGTGTGCATGTATCAAGGGACGCGGCACGCTTTACGCCGCTCAGCGCCTGGAAGACAAGGTGCGATCAATCACACAGAACTGGGCGCGCCCGGCGCACTACCTCAAGTGCGATCTGGCCAACTTCTTCGTCAGCATCGACAAGCGTGTCCTGCTTGATCTGCTGCACGCAAAGATTCCGGAGCCGTTTTGGCGCGATCTGACCGATCTCGTGCTGATGCACGATCCACGGGAAGACTTTGTCTACCTGGGCGACCCAGCGATGATCGATTGCGTGCCGCCCCACAAACGCCTGATGGAGCAACCGGCACACCTGGGCCTACCAATCGGCAACCTGTCTTCACAGTTCTTTGCCAACGTCTATCTCAACGAGTTGGATCAGTTCGTGAAGCACGAGCTGCGCTGCCGGCATTACATCCGTTACGTGGATGACTTTGTGCTTTTGCACGAATCGCCGCAATGGCTTAACGACGCCCACGCTGCCATCGCTGCCTTCTTGCCGATACGGCTTCGCGCCAGGCTCAACCCTAAGAAGACCGTCCTGCAGCCGGTTGCACGCGGCATCGATTTTGTCGGGCAAGTGATCCGGCCATGGGTGCGGCACACCCGCAAGCGGACGCTGGACATCGGGATCAAGCGCGTGCGTGAAATGCCAGCCGCTGACCTCTATCAAGCCGCCAACAGCTATTTCGGCTTGCTTCGACAGGCCACTGGAAGCCACGTAGATCGGGCCAAGCTGGCCAATGTAGCGCTCAAGCGCGGGCATGCAGCGAATCGCCACCTAACAAAAATCTATCGCAGCCATGCACAGGGAGAAAACCGGGGATGCTAATACACCAACTCCAAGGAGCTTTTGAGGCGGCCTACGAAAAAGCGGCGGCATCGAGCAAACCCGATGACTGGATGAACGCAGCCCTCTTCGCCAAGCAATTCTCCAATGCGCACCGCGAAGCCTTCCAGCAAAATGCCGAACCCATGGGAGATGAGCGCAGCCAGCAGTTGGAAGTATTTCTGCGCCTAGCGGAAGTCGTACAGGCCGACGCAAAGGAAACGCGCGACCGCTACCCCGCTCAATCCGAGCGCGCAGAGCAGCTCGCGGCGTTCATGAAAACCGCCTGCAAGTGGGCGACCCACCCCGCACCAGAAGCGGCGAAGCCGGTTGCATGGGTGCGATTCACAAGCGATGGCGGCGTTGAAGGCCCCATCATGGATGGTGACCGCCGCATCGATGACGTACGTCGCAAGTCTGGCGCATGGACTCCATTGTTCACCCGCGCACCAGAAGCGGCGCAGGCGTTGAGCGTGCCACGTGAAACGCTGGAACGCTGGCAGGTGCTGGCGATGACAGTCGCCGAATGCGGTGCGGTCGTAACGCACGAGGACGGCACAGACACCCCGAATCGTGGGCTTTGGCGTCAAGTCGACCAAGAGCTTCGCGCCATCCTCACCCGCGCCAGCGATGCCAAAGGAGGCAATGATGCTAACTAAACAAGATGTAGCTGCGATGTTTATGGAACATCGAGACGGGGTGACTACCCTGGACGAATTGCAGGGACTATTGTCCGCTCAGTGTCCCAACGACAGCGCCGCGACTGTGGCCGAGCCGAGCGATGATGAAGCCGGCAAGTTCAAGGCGCAGACCACCATCACGTTGCGGCAGGCGGAAGCACTGCTAGCGTTCTTCGGCGGCCACGACTCTGAGGTTGCTCTTGCGAGCCACGATGGCGGCCTGATTGCTTGGGGTACCGAATGCCCCGAGGAAGGCTCTTTCTGGCTCGGAAAAACAGAGGTCGATGACGCTCTCGCCATGAATGGACGACCGCAAGCTGCCCAGCAGCAGGCCGAGCCGGTGGGGGATGAGCGCGAAGACGAAGCGCCATTCGACTTTCACCGCGCGCTACAGATCGCCAACGGCGTGATGGAGCAGTACAAGAGCGATCAGCCACGGTGGTGGAAGCGCATGGATGGCACGCCGATCCTGAACGATCTGCCGGTCATCATGGCGCTGGCGTTTCAAGCGGAATGCGAAGCTCTACAAGAACGCGCCATCAAGGCCGAAGCGCTCAACCGCAAATTCGCGGACAGCATCAATGGGCCGACGCACATGGGCGAACCCGTTATCCCAGAAGATGACACCTCGTTTGTGCCAGATTACAAGGCACTTTGGGCATTCGGTATGCTTTCCAATCAGCTTGAAGAACGGGGAGAAAATGAGCGCGCTGCGGAAATCCGCGCTCTGATTAATCGCGTCACGGGCAAGGCTTGCGCATCGGCATTACAGGCCGAGCCGGTGGGGGTTGGGCCGACCGTCACCGCGCAGGGTATGAAGTGGTTGCGCAATGCTTATCCCCAGCTTGTGAAAGGAATGGAAGAACGCGGGTTGATCGCCGCCCAGTCCGGCCAGCGGGCGGGCGTGGCTGACTGGGTAGATGCCGCCGTGCAAGACCCACCAGACGCAACCCCTGTATTGGTGTCCGGGTTCGAGTACAACAACCCACGCTATCCGCGTTACTACGACGTGTGCCGCTTTGAGGATGGCGCTTGGGTCAGCGATGCAAACGGCGACACAGTCTTCACGCCCACGCACTGGATGACTATCGCCGCCGCGCCCACACCGGCAGCGCAGGGAGGGGATAGCCATGACTGATCGTGAACTGTTGGAATTGGCGGCTAAGGCGGCAGGCTACGAAGACGCGCAATATAAGGACATGGAGGGCTGGGGAGAATTTCGCTACGGGTTCTCGCACGCGATGTGGTTGCCAACCTTGGGGGAATACTGGAACCCGCTCACCGATGACGGTGACGCGCTACGGTTGGCGGTGAAGCTGGAATTGGAAATGTTTGTGGGCCACGACGAAAACGGCATCCCAGAGCAATACATCGGGTATCCGGGAAGACTTGGCCGCATTAGTTACGTTTCAGAACTACGCAGTGAAGATCCCGGCGCAGCCACCCGCCGCGCCATCGTTCGCGCAGCGGCAGCGCAGGGGGGGGATGGTGAATGAGCTGGCTCTTTTCGCGGGCGCTGGTGGAGGCCTGCTCGCCGCCGAACTGCTCGGATGGACAACCGTCTGCGCAGTTGAACGCGATGCCTACGCCGCACAAGTTCTGGCACAACGGCAAAACGATAGAGTGCTCAAGCCTTTCCCGATTTGGTCTGACGTGTCGAGTTTTGACGGAAGACCTTGGAGAGGCATTGTTGACGTCGTTTCTGGCGGATTCCCGTGCCAGGACATCAGCATCGCAGGCAAAGGTGCCGGTATCGACGGCGAGCGCAGCGGACTCTGGGCGCAGATGGCCCGGGTTATTGGCGAGGTACGACCGCGATTCGTGCTCGTGGAAAACAGCCCAGCCCTCACTGCTCGGGGACTCGGACGAGTTCTCGGAGACTTGGCCACGCTACGGTATGACGCGGAATGGGGTGTCGTATCTGCGGCCGACGTTAGAGCTCCGCACAAACGCGAACGGCTTTGGATTGTGGCCCACGCCTGTGGCATCGGACACGGGCTCACGCTCGAAACCCTACGCTCAGGGCGGAACGCCTCTAAGTCTGGCGGTAAAACTCTGGCCGACGCCTACGGCGATGACGCGCACAGGGGGGGCGGCGCTGTGCAAATGGGGCGGCTCCAGATCGCGCGAAAAACTGCGGACGATGGTTACGCCAGAGGAACTGAATGGCCCCCTGAACCCGCAGTGGGTCGAATGGCTCATGGGGTGGCCAATCGGGTGGACCGACTTACAGCCCTTGGCAATGGACAGGTACCGAGAGTGGCTGCAACAGCATGGCGGCTACTCAGTGGAGAAAGCAGCATGACCCGCGCAGCCGCAGCCCTTGGAGAGAGCAAGTGAGCAAGACATACCCACTCGAAGTGAAGTCCATTGGCGAAGACGTCTACATCGTCGTATCGAAAGGGCACCACGACATTCACGAATTTATGCGCGCTGTTCGGGCCGACTATAGCTGGCCGCTTGGAGTGCCTACGCACATCTGGATGAAGACGCGGCCCTCGCGCGATCCACGCTATACGTGCTTCTATGACCCTGTGCCGGAAGGGACTCGCGGCGCATGGCCTGCGACTCACGCAGAAGAAGCCTGGGGAGCAGATACATACGAGGCCAAGTTTCCAGATTGCACCCAACCGCCCGCAACGCCGGAGGCGAGGAATGAATGAACTTCTAGCGTGTCCGTTTTGCGGAGAGACTCCTAACTATGACAGCGAGAACACCTACGGGCTTAGAGATGGCGGCTACAAGTTTGGCTGCGTGGTCTGCCAATGTGGATCTCTCGGCCCGGATGTTCGGACTGGCTACAAGGATTGGACCGACTGGCGAGAAGACGCCACCAAAGCGTGGAATGACCGCGCACAACAGCCGGCCGAATACGTGATCGAACTGCTTATTGCAGCCGGGCATGTCACCGCCGAGAAAGTCGCGCAGGCGCGAGAAATTGCTTCCCGCGCACAACCGCCCACGATGACGGGGAGGGGTGAATGAACGATATGACCGAGTTCCAGCAGCGCGCAGCAGCGGCGGCAGTGACCAAGATGCTCACCGGCAAACACTTCAGCATCTGCGATCTGGATTCCATCGCAGAGACGATGGGTCGCAAGTCGGCTCTTGCAGGCCAAGACTATGCCGCTCTACGTGCCGTGCATTGCATGCACTGGGCCGACATGGGTCCGGACCTATCACGCATGGTGCGAGAAAAGTCTTTGGAGCTCCTGGGCCTACCACCGCGAGTTATTGAGGCCGACCCCGAGGCGCCCAAGCATGAAGAACCGCCAGCGGCCCCAGAAAAGAAAGTGAGGTTGGCATTTTGGAAGCAGAACTGACAAGGATTCTGGAGACGACACGTCTCGCATGGGGCCTACGATGATCCGGCACATTACAATCCGCAAATTCGCCGACCTGACCGGATACACCGAAAAGGCGGTGTACAACAAGATCAACGACGGTACCTGGCCGGAGGGCGAGGTTTGGACGAAAGCGGCTGATGGTCGCGTATTGATCGACACTGAGGGGTACGAGCGATGGGTAGAGACGGGAGGGGCGTTAAGAAAGCCTCGGAAAGCAGCATCCAAATCGCCTTCACGTACAAGGGTGTCGAGTGCCGGGAACGCATTCGGCTCAAGCCCACCGCCGCTAATCTAAAGCGGGCCGAGCAATGGCGAGCGTCCGTCCTGCTCGCCATCGAAAATGGCACGTTCGTTTACGCCAAGAGCTTTCCCAATTCCCCCAACGCCGCTAAGTTCGCCGAGTACAAGGGTGAGGTCCAGAACCTAGGCGAATACCTGGAGCAGTGGCTTGCGCGCAAGAAAGCGCACCTCAAGGCCAGCACCTGGGATGGCTATCGCAAGATCGTCAACTATCAGCTGATCCCGGCACTAGGCAAGGAAGTGCTGATCGACCTGAAGCGGCAGCAGGTGCGCGACTGGCTGGCGACGCTGGACTGCACGAACAAGCGGCTGGCCAACATCCAGAGCGTGCTCCGCTCTGCCCTGCAGGACGCTACTGACGAAGACGAATTGATCCCGGCCAATCCCCTGCACGACTGGACCTACGCGCGCCAGGAAGAGCCCAAGGAAGAAGACGAGATCGACCCGTTCACCGCTGAGGAACAGGCTGCCATCATTGCAGCCATGCCCGAGCAGATGGCAAACATGGTGCAGTTCGCGTTCTGGTCAGGCCTACGCACGTCGGAACTGGTGGCGCTCGAATGGCGCGATGTGGATTTCACGAAGGGAACGGTGCGCGTGCGCCGGGCCCAGACCCAGACAGCCGATGCCCCGGAAGGAACCAAGACGGCAGCCGGCCGGCGCGAGGTTAAGCTTCTACCCCCTGCCCTGCAGGCATTGACCCTGCAGAAAACGCACACCGCGCTGGCAAACAAGGAAGTTTTCCAAGACCCGCGCCATGGCGCGCGCTGGGGTGGAGACATGCAGATCCGGCTACTGTGGACGCGCTATCTGCGTAAGGCTGGTGTGCGGTACCGAAAGCCGTATCAGACACGCCACACTTACGCCTCGATGATGCTTTCTGCCGGCGAGCACCCGATGTGGGTGGCATCCCAGATGGGGCATGCCAACGCGAACATCACGTTGAAGACCTACGCTCGGTGGATGCCGGCGGCTGATCCGAATGCCGGTGGGAAGGCGGTCAAAAGGTTTGCAGCGATGCTGCGATTTCCTTCCGATTCTGTACAGAAAACCAGCGAAAACAGCGGAAATTAATCGCAGCGTGTTTCCCGCAAAGCCTTACTGCATATAGAATTCCTGGCGGAGAGAGGGGGATTCGAACCCCCGATAGGTTATTAACCTATACACGCTTTCCAGGCGTGCGACTTAAACCGCTCATCCATCTCTCCGAAGCCCGCGATTGTAGCACACCGTACGGGCTCGCCAAGGTCCGCTCAAACAAAAGGCCCGGTCTCCCGACAAGGCCTTTTGTACCCCACCGCCGACACGTCTTGCGCGGTCGGCATCCCCTCGCGTAACTCAATGCAGCGTGACTTGCGTCTCGCTCGTCAGCAGGGTCTGCGTAATCTGATCGCGAATCGACTGCGCTTTCAGCAGCAGGCGCAGGGCAATATCGGCACCGCGGCTATTGGCTACGTGCTCGATAAACGCCGTGCGTGCCCGCTCATTCAATGTGGCAACGTGCGCGGCTTCTGACCACACCCGCCACGCGGCGGGCTGACCGGCAAACTGCTCGCGGCGGCGGAGCAGGTCCGAATCGATGGCAGCGGCAATTTCGACGTCTTGAATGGTGCGATTCATGATGGCCCCCTTGCTGTCTGTGCTGTTGTTGCGCTCTTCGTGTGGCGCCCTGTGCCGGGCGCGCAGCCTGAATATGCAACGTCCATGCCAACACCACTGAGCCGGTCAATGCGCGCTTTTTGCATGCACGCATTGTCGTTTTGATCTGTTTGAAACACCCTGTTGATGCGGCTTCGCGGGCAGCATCCCTCCATTGGTGGGGTGCGGATTCCTCATCTGAAAACGGCTGCATCAGGCCCCTCGTTACGCGGAACGTTACGTAACGCCGGTAGCGTTCCGAGGCCCAACACACGCGCCACACCGCCGTACAGCGCCATCTACGTGTGTCGTGCCGTGGGCATGCTTGGTGCTTTATCCGTGCGCCCAAGCCCGCTGGCGCGCGATCGGTCGTGTCACCCACCCCTCTTCTGCGCCGGCCTCTTCGCTTGCTCCGCTTCCGAACCAGAAGCGATCGGCCGCGTGCCGCCACCCTCGGCGCGCCGACCATCCCCCACACACAACAAAAGCATTCAAGAGGAGACACCCCATGCAAATGGCTAACCCACGTGTGCGGCGCAGCCGCATGCTGATGTCGACGCTGCTGTGCGCGGCGCTTTCGCTGTCGGGCTGCGGCGGCGGTGATGGCTCAACCGTCGCCAACAGCATCCCCGCAAATTCAAACACCATGCAGCCAGCACAGCCGGTGCAGCCGGCCGCAGTCAACTGGACCACGCTCGGTACGCGTGCCACACCCGCGCAACCGGGAACGTCCATCGAGAGCAACGCGGGCGCGAAGTGGGTCGACTACAACCCGCCCATGCTCTACGCGGGCGTCGCGCGGCAGGCCACGCAGTACATCACCATGCCCGACGGTACCAAGCTTGCTGCCTATGTGACACTGCCGGCCGACGCATCAGGCAAAGCCGCGACGGGCGCCTTTCCGACGGTGCTCGTGCAAACCTCGTACAACGGCGGCAACGCGCAATACGAAGCCTCGATTGGCTCAGCGCTGGGCGCGGCCGATCCGTACATCGTCCAGCACGGCTATGCGACCGTGGTGGTGGACGTGCGCGGCACCGGCCAGTCGCAGGGTGCGTGGGATGCCTTTGGCGCCGATGAGCAAAGCGACTACGGCCACGTGGTCGACTGGGTGACGCAGCAATCGTGGAGCAACGGTGCCATCGGCCTTTACGGCGTGTCGTACCTCGGCATCACAACGGTGATCACGGCGGCGCAGAACCATCCGGCGGTCAAGGCGGCCTTCCCCATCGTGCCGATTGGTGACGGCTACCGCGACATCGTCTTCACGGGTGGGCAGACGAATCTCACGTTCATACCGGCGTGGTTCGGTCTGGTGTCAGTGCTGAGCCTGACCGATCCGACGCTGGTGACAGACCCGACCATCGGTTTGCCGGCCGTGCTGCAGCACCTGGTGTCTGCGGTCACGACGTTCCAGCTGCCAACCATGGTCCAGGCACTGCTCGGCACAACCGCCACCGCCTATGACGGCGCGTTCTGGGCAACGCGCTCGCCGCTGGAAAACGACGGGAAGATCAAAGTGCCGACCTTCGTGGTGGGCGGCCTGCACGATCTTTTCCAGCGCAGTGAACCGCTCACGTACGAGAGCATCAAGACGCAGGCACCGGCCAAGCTGCTGATCGGCCCGTGGACGCATCTGCAGGCCGCTTTGGGCAGCGGGTTGCCGGTCGATGGCGTGCCGCCGCTGAACCACATTCAGTTGCAATGGTTTGATCAGTACGTCAAAGGCATGAACGTGGGCGCCGATGCGCTTCCCAACGTCACGCAATATGTGACCGGCTTCGGCCACTACGCCACTGCTACAGACTGGCCGCATCCGCAGGTGCAGGCTCAGCAGCTCTTCCTGCGTGGCGACAAGAGCCTGTCGGCCACCGCGCCGGCCGCCAACGAGGCGCCCAACATGGTCGCGCAGCAGCCGCTGAACGGTGCGTGCTCGATCAGCCTGTCGCAATGGACGGCCGGCTTGACGGGTTTCCTCCCGCTGCCGTGCCAGACCGACGACACCATCGCTGAAGCCGCCGATGTGAAGTTCGAGACGCCACCCATGCCGGCGGATGTCTACCTCAACGGGCCGATTGAGGCGGATGTTTGGATCTCGACCACCGCGCTGGACGCCGGCGTCTCGGTACGCATTGACGACGTGGACGCTGCGGGGAACGTCACGCCACTCACTGACGGCCTCCAGACAGCCTCGCTGCGCGCGGTGGACGCGAGCCGTTCGCGCACGATGAATGGCCTGATGATCCAGCCCTGGCATCCGTTCACCCCAAGCTCCGCGCAGGCACTCATGCCCGGTCAGGCTGTGATGATGCCGGTCGAGGTGTTCCCGACGAGTGCGCTCATCGCCAAGGGGCACAAACTGCGGGTGGCCGTGGGCGCCAGCAACTTGCCGCAAGGCGTGCCGCCGCTGCCCTCGCTGCTCAACTCGCTCATCGGTGTGCTGACGGTCTATAGCGATGCAGCCCATCCATCCAAGGTGGTGCTGCCTGTGGTGCCGGCCACGGCGCTGTAGCAAGCGCGCAGTCCTCGGTGATGTAACGGCCCGCTTCGCGGGCCGTTTTCTTTAAATACCAGGCACCACCAAAATATGTAATCCGCCAAATACATCCGTAAAACTACGCACCGTGAATAGTGTAGTGAAAATATCGATATCTGAATATAAATAACGCAAATAGAGTAGGAAAACGTTGGCACCATTCAGCCCGCATAATCCGTCTCACGATTCGAAACGATGGCACCCCAGGCCTTGCCAGATAAGGTTTCACCGGCAAAACAAAGGCCCCCGATTTGCATTAAGTGAAAACGCTCAGAAAGAATGTTATTCAGGATTTTCTTTTCAATGCCGATAACCCCGTGGAGACCGGGATATCGGACGAAAACAACCGGTCACATCGTGACATAACCTGCCTCTCTCAAGTACGCAGCCCTTGCACATAACTAACGTGGTCGTCGACCGTCTTTCCCTAGCCGCTCCGGTGCGCGACCGCATCTCAATTCAGTCAGCAAACCGGAGGACACAGTGAACCTTTTTCAGATGACCATCAAAGCCAAGCTCAGGGCGGGCTTTGGCGTGTTGGCCGCCATTGTTGTCGTGGTGTCAGGCATGTCGTTGCGGGCGCTCTCCGAATCGACGGAAGGGTTCTCGAACTACGTGCACGGCATCAGCGCCCGCGCGGACGTCGCCAACGACGTGCGCACGGCGGTGGATCGGCGCGCCATCGCCGCACGCAACCTGGTCCTCGTGGTCACGCAAAAAGACCTGGATCTGGAGAAGGCTGACGTCTTTCGGGCGCACGACGATGTGAAGAGCAAGCTCAAGCAGCTCAACGACATGATTGCCGGCGCCAAGGACGCCAACGACCGCGCCCGTACGCTGGTGGAAGACATCAATCGCGTGGAAGCCCAGTACGGCCCCGTGGCGACCGACATCGTCGGGCTGGCACTTGCCGGCAAACACGACGAAGCCATCCAGAAGATGGACAACGAGTGCCGCCCGCTGCTGGCCGCCCTCATCAAGGCCACCGACGCGTATGCCACGTACACGCACGAGCGCCAGGAACAGCTCGTGCAAGCGTATGAGGCGCAGTACGTCATGCAGCGCAATCTGCTGGCCGGCCTGTCGATCGGCGCGGTGCTGCTGGCCGTGATTGCGGGCATCATCATCACGCGCTCGATCACGCAGCCGATCCGCACCGCTGTGGATGTCGCCCGGACGGTGGCGCGCGGTGATCTGAGCAGTCGCATCCAGGTGCAAGGCAAGGACGAGACGAGCCACCTGCTCTCTGCCCTGCGTGACATGAACGGCCGCCTGACGGAGATCGTCGACAAGGTACTCGACAGCAGCACAAGCGTCGCCGGCGCAGCCAAACAGATTGCGGCGGGCAATGCCGACCTGAGCCAGCGCACGGAAGCGCAGGCATCGTCGCTGCAAGAAACAGCCGCCAGCATGGAAGAGCTGACTTCCACTGTGAAGCAGAACGCCGACAACGCCCAGCACGCCACCGCGCTGGCCTCTACCGCGTCGGAAGTGGCGCTCAAGGGCAGCACGGTCGTCGGCCAGGTCGTGTCGACCATGCAGGACATCAGCGACCGTTCAAGCAAGATTGCCGACATCACCGGCATCATCGAAGGCATCGCGTTCCAGACCAACATCCTCGCGCTGAATGCCGCCGTGGAAGCCGCACGCGCAGGCGAGCAGGGGCGCGGTTTTGCAGTGGTCGCCAGCGAGGTGCGCAGCCTGGCGCAGCGTTCGTCAACGGCGGCAAAGGAGATCAAAGAACTGATCGCCTCGTCGGTAGAGCGCATTCACGACGGCTCCACGCTGGCGGGCGAAGCCGGCGAGACCATGACGGAGGTCACGCAAGCCGTGGCCCGGGTCACGCACATCATGGAAGAAATTGCCGCCGCATCCGTCGAGCAGAAGCGCGGCATCGAACAGGTCAACCAGGCGATCTCGCAAATGGATGAAGTCACACAGCGCAATGCGGCGCTGGTGGAAGAAGCCGCAGCCGCATCGCAATCGCTGCAGGACCAGGGGCAAGAGCTGAACGCTGCAATGTCCTTCTTCCGCGTCGATCCGCACGCCGCACGCGCCTGATCGGAGCACGGTCACCGTCGTAGTTGTCTTCTCCAAGCTGTCATTGCGCCCGCCGCCGAAAGGCCGCGGGCGTTTTCTCTTTTCTGTCCTGTGTCTTTCGTTAGGCCGTCGTTCGTGACTTCCGCTGCATTGGCGGGCTCGCACGCGCGACGCAAAGTGGACTGGCCCCGTGTGAAACAAGCAACGGGGCAAGCCGGGGCCGTGCACGGCCCACCCCGCTGACGAAGGCCACCATGCGACACAACAGCCCACACCTGCAACGCGGCTCGCTTTCCATCATCCAGCCGAGCACGCCAGCTAACGACGGGAGGCCCGCATGATCCCGCTCGGCTTCGCGCATTGGCTGCGCCCGCGTGCGGCACCGCAGCCACAACCAATCCCGCCCCTCGTTGAACAACTGCGTGAAGAATGCGAAGCGATGGCCCGCTACGCCCTGCACCACGGCTTGCCGGTCGCGCCGGAACTCATCGCCCAGCTCGGCCCGCTCATCGACAGGCAGATGCCGCCGCAGGCCACACCGCACCACGCGCTGGCCGCCATCCACCGCAAACTTGCGGCCGCCATCGCGCCGGCTACCCCGCAGGCCGTCACGCTGCTCGACGCACAACATCGCAGCGATCATCCGTTCCCATGGCTCGGTCCTGTGCCGTTGATACGGCTGCTGACCAGCGCTGCGATCGTCTTCCTGATCGCCGTGATTGCCACCGGCATGTCGCCCGACGTGTCGAGCGCAAACATCGACCGGGGTTTCCTGGATTCGGACGGCGCGCCTCTGTTATGGAACACGCTTTTCCTGCTGTTCTGCGCGGGGCTGGGCGCGTCGTTTGCCACACTGTTTCAGGCACATCGCTATGTGGCTGCAGCCACCTACGACCCGAAGTACGACGCCTCCTACTGCGCACGGTTGATCCTCGGCGTGATTGCCGGGTTGATCCTGGTCGAGATGCTGCCGGCGCATCTGTTCGACGGGGGCAGCATGCACAACTTCGGCAAACCGACGCTGGCGATGCTGGGCGGCTTCTCTGCCACCGCTGTGCACCGGCTGCTGCAGCGGCTGGTAGACGCGCTCGAAACGCTCGTACGCGGTGACCGCTCGGCCGATGCCGACGCTGCCATGCAGACCTACCGTGCGCGCGCCGCCAGCGAGCGCACGCAGTGGCAAAGCGAACTCGCAGCCAACCTGATCGATCTGCAACAGTCGTTCGACAGCAACGCCTCACCCGAGGCGATGCGCCAACGCCTGGCCGACTTCACGCGCGCCATGCTCGCCGCCAGCGACCCGCCGGCTTCTGCGCCCCCCTCTGCCTCCAACCGGCCATCCAAGGAGTGACCTCATGCTGTTCCTCTACAACATCCCCGCATGGGCGATGGGCGCGATCATCGTCTTCGCCACGCTGTTCGTAGCATTGGGCGGCTACGCGCTGTTTCGCCGCGTTTTTCCAGTCACGCTCGACGCCGAGCAGCGCAACATGACCATCGCCATGATGACGGCCGTCACGACCATCAACTCGCTGCTGGTCGCCTTCTCGGCCATCTCGGTATGGGGTGCGTATCAAGCCGCCGCCGACATCGTCGCCGCCGAAGCTGCGTGCGCCACGGAACTCGCGCGCGATCTCTCGGCGTTCTCGCACCCGAGCGCCACAACCGCGCGAAGCGAGCTGATCACCTATCTGGAGCACGTTGTCCGTGACGAATGGCCGAGCATGCAGCAGCAAGCGCGTCCTGACGCCGACACGGAGGCTGCGTTCAACAACATGTTCGCCACGGCCAACCGCATCACGCCCCGCGACGACCGCGAACGCGTGCTGCTGATCGAAGTGCTCGCCCGCGTCAACGAGATGGTGAAGTACCGGGAGAAACGCCTGCAGAACCTGGAAGCCGCCATGCCCAGCACGCTCTGGGGCGTGATGCTGATCGCCAGCGGCCTTTCGTTGTTGCTGCTCTATGCGCTGCCGGCCACGCGCTTTCACATGGCGCTGGTGGCCGTGTGGGCGACCACGCTGGGCCTGGCGTTCTTTTTTGTGCTGGCCGTGGACCGGCCCTTTGCAGGCGAAGTCAGCGTCAGTGCGGCACCGCTGGAGCGGGCCATCCAGACGTTATCGAACGACAAGCCGCAGGCGCATCCCTTGCCCGACTGAGCGCGCCGCCTCGCCGCGCTGCCCCACTCGTGTTGTGGGCTGGCGGGAGAGGTCACCGGAGCCCCCACGCTTCGGTCCTGCCCTTTGCCGGCTCGTCGGGAGCCGGCTTTTTTACTGCGGATCGCGAATATAGCCGACGAGTTTGTCGATCACCGGCCGGTTCGGCTTGGTCACGAGGCTCACGACAATCGCGGCGACAAAACCGGCCGGTACGCCGAACGCACCGGAGGCGATTGGGTCGACGCCAAACCACGGCTGGCCAAGCACGCCCGTCATGCGGGTGAAGAACGGGTAGTTGGCGATGATGTAGTACACGCTCACGGCCAGCCCCGTCAGCATGCCCGCGATGGCACCGGCACGATTGGTGCGCTTCCAGAACACGGCCAGCACCAATACCGGAAAGAAGCACGACGCCGCCAACGAGAAAGCCGCCCCAACCAGGAAGAGGATGTTGCCCGGCTTCAATGACGTCACATAAGCCGCCAGCAGCGCCACGCCCAGCAGCACCACCTTGGCGCTCGTCACGCGCCGCTGGTGGCTGGCCGTGTTGTCGATCATGTGGAAGTACACATCGTGCGACAGCGCGTTGGCGATGGTCAGCAGCAGGCCATCGGCAGTCGACAGCGCCGCCGCCAACGCGCCCGCCGCAATCAACCCGGACAACACGTACGGCAGCCCCGCAATCTCGGGCGCGGCCAGCACAACCATGTCCGGCTGCATCATCACCTCCGCCCACTGCACGATGCCGTCGCCGTTGATGTCATGCAGTGCAAACACGGGCGGGTCGACCTTGCGCCACGGCACGATCCACTGCGGCAGGTCGGCAAACGGCGCCCCTACCAGGTGCTGCAGCAGATCAAGCTTGACGAGCGCCGCCAGCGCCGGCGCCGACACATACAGCAGCGCCACGAAAACCAGCGTCCAACTCACGGAATTGCGCGTCTCGCGCACCGACGGTGTGGTGTGAAAGCGCGTGAGGATGTGCGGCAGGCTGGCCGTGCCGACCATCAGGCAAAACACCAGGAGCACAAAGTTCAGCCGCTCGGTGCCGCGCTCGTTTTGCGACGCCGACGGAAATGGCTCAATGGATGGCGGCGCCATGCGGCTGCGTGCCAGGGCGTCTTCGCGCTGCTGATTCCAGAGGATCGACGCGGTGGCCGCATCTGGAGGAAATTCTTCGCGCTGGCGCTCCAGTGCCTTGATCTCGCGCAGCGGCGCATTGCGTTCGCGTGCAAGCCTGAGCTGCGTGTTCAGTGTTTCCCGCGCATGCTCGAACGACTGCGGCAGTTGCGAAATGCGTTCCTGCAGCGCCTGCGCCTCGCTCAGGAACTGGTCGCGCACGTGCTGCTCTGCAGGGTCGTGCGCGATGCGCTGTTCCTCTTTCTCGATCTGCAGCAGCAGGCGGCCCGTCGAAAGCTGCGGCACCGGGTCGTGATACCGATGCCAACCGATGATCGACACCACGCCCAGGAACGACACGATCATGATGATGTACTGCGCCACCTGGGTCCAGGTCACGGCACGCATCCCGCCCAGGAACGAACACACCAAAATGCCCGCCAGCCCGAAGAACACGCCCACCGAAAACTCGACGCCGATAAAGCGCGTAACCACCAGCCCCACACCCTGGATCTGCGCGACGAGGTAGACGAACGAGCACAGCGTCGCGCCCAGCACCGCGATGCCGCGCACGACAGAACTGCCGCCGCGCTCGCCATTGCCGTAGCGATTGGCCAGGAAATCCGGCACCGTGTAGCCACCGAACTTGCGCAGGTACGGCGCCAGGAGGAAAGCGACGAGGCAGTAGCCGCCCGTCCAGCCCATCACGTAAGCGAGGCCCTCGTAGCCCGAAGCGAACACGATGCCCGCCAGGCCGATGAACGAGGCGGCGCTCATCCAGTCAGCCGCCGTGGCCATGCCGTTGAAGAACGCCGGCACGCGGCGCCCTGCCACGTAATACTCGGTCAGATCCGCCGTGCGGCAGATCAGCCCGATGCACGCATAGATGGCAATCGTGACGAACAGGAACACATAGCCCAGCCACACGCCCGCGCCGCGCACGCGCTCGATCGCGCCCATCATCACGATGAAGAGCAGCAGCCCTACGGTATAGAGCCCGTAATACAGAAACAGCCGCTTGCGAAAGCGGCTGTCTTGTTGGGTGTCGGCGGCCAAGATTGGCGACCAGCGCTGGCGGTTAGCGTGTTTCCTTCAGTTGATCGAGGATGGCTGGGTTCTCAAGCGTGGACGTGTCCTGCGTGATGTCCTCACCCTTGGCCAGCGAGCGCAACAAGCGGCGCATGATCTTGCCCGAGCGCGTCTTGGGCAGGTTGTCGCCAAAGCGGATGTCCTTTGGCTTGGCGATCGGCCCGATCTCCTTGCCAACCCAGTTGCGCAGCTCGTTGGCGATCTGCTTGGCTTCCTCGCCATCGGGACGCGAGCGCTTGAGCACCACGAAGGCGCAGATGGCTTCGCCCGTCATGTCGTCTGGACGGCCCACCACGGCGGCTTCGGCCACGATCGGGTTCGCCACCAGCGCCGACTCGATTTCCATCGTGCCCATGCGGTGGCCCGAGACGTTCAGCACGTCATCGATGCGGCCCATGATGGTGAAGTAGCCGGTGTCCTTGTCGCGGATGGAGCCATCGCCCGCCAGATACAGCTTGCCCCCCAGCTCTTCCGGGAAGTAGCTCTTCTTGAAGCGCTCCGGGTCGCCCCAGATGTTGCGGATCATCGACGGCCACGGACGCTTGACGACGAGGATGCCGCCCTGCCCGTTCGGCACGTCGTGCCCGGTTTCATCGACAATGGCAGCCATGATGCCCGGCAGCGGCAGCGTGCACGAGCCCGGCACCAGCGGCGTGGCCCCCGGCAGCGGCGTCATCATGTGGCCGCCGGTCTCGGTCTGCCAGAACGTATCGACGATCGGGCAACGGCCGCCGCCAATTTTCGTGTGGTACCACATCCAGGCTTCCGGGTTGATCGGCTCGCCCACGGTACCGAGCAGGCGCAGGCTGGAGAGATCGTACTGCTTTGGGTGGACCTTTTCGTCAGCTTCGGCGGCCTTGATCAGCGAGCGGATCGCCGTCGGCGCGGTGTAGAACGTGTTGACCTTGTGACGCTGGATCATGTCCCAGAAGCGGCCGGCGTTCGGATACGTGGGCACACCTTCAAACACGACTTGCGTGGCGCCGGCCGCGAGCGGGCCGTACGCAATGTAGCTGTGGCCCGTCACCCAGCCGATGTCGGCCGTGCACCAGAAGATGTCGTCGGGCTTGAGGTCGAACGTCCACTGCATGGTGAGCAACGTCCACAGCAGGTAGCCGCCCGTGCTGTGCTGCACGCCCTTCGGCTTGCCGGTCGAACCCGAGGTGTAGAGGATGAACAGCGGATGTTCCGCGCCAACCGGCGTCACTTCGCAGGTGTCGGGCTGGCCCGCTTCGACCTCGTCCATCGCGCGGTCGCGACCTTCCACCCAGTTCACGTTGCCGTTGGTGCGGCGGTAGACGATGACATGCTTGACGGCGTCGGTGCCTTCCATGGCCAGCGCTTCATCGGCGATGGCCTTGAGCGGCAGCGCCTTGCCGCCGCGCATCTGCTCGTCGGCCGTGATGAGCGCCACGGCGCCCACGTCGACGATGCGTTCCTGCAGCGACTTGGCCGAGAACCCGCCAAACACGACGGAGTGGGTGGCACCAATGCGCGCGCACGCCTGCATGGCGACGATGCCCTCGATCGACATCGGCATGTAGATCACGACGCGGTCGCCCTTCTTGATGCCCAGGGCCTTCAGGCCATTGGCGAAGCGGCAGACGCGTGCGTGAAGTTCGCGGTAAGTGACGCGCGATACCTTGCCGTCGTCGGTCTCGAAAATGATGGCGACCTTGTCGGCGTTGCCGTTCTCCAGGTTGCGTTCGAGGCAGTTGTACGAGGCGTTGAGTTCGCCGTCTTCAAACCACTTGTAGAACGGTGCGTTGGACTCATCCAGCACCTTGCTGAAAGGCTTGTGCCACAGCAGATGCTCGTGTGCGAGGCGCGCCCAGAAGCCTTCGTAATCGTGCTCGGCTTCGGCACACAGCGCACGGTACGCATCCATGCCGGCGATGTTTGCCTGTTTGACAAAGGATTCGGGCGGGTCGAACACGCGCGTTTCCTGCAGGACAGATTCAATGCCAGCCATGATGTCTCCTGATAGCGATGTCTGTAGTCGTTTTGCGGCGAATCTAAGGGGCTGACCTGACTCCAGCCTTACGCATTTCTGCGCGGCAAACCGACGTGAAGGGCATTACTATAATGCGTCACTTCATGTTACGGCACGCATCGCAACGCAGCATAGCCGGCCAGAGAGCCGCGTCCCGTGCCGGTTTCCACTGATTCCTCATCGTGCCCATCCACGCCCTTTTTCTGATTGCTGCCATGGCATTGGTCGGCAGCAACGTCGGTTTCGGCAAATCGATCGTCGCCGTCATGCCGGTGATGTTGTTTGCATTGCTGCGCTTTTTGATTGCCATCGTCTGCATGGCGCCGTGGTACAAGCCATCGCGCATGCGCCGTGTGACGCGCGGCGAGTGGACCAACCTGTTCCTCCAGGCATTCTTTGGTACGTTCGGCTTCACGCTGCTGATGCTCAACGGCGTGCGGCTGACCTCGGCGCTGGCCGCGGGCATCATCACGAGCACGATCCCGGCCACCGTGGCGCTGCTGTCGTGGCTCGTGCTGCGCGAGAAGCCGTCGGGGCGCACGCTGGTGTCGGTGGCGCTGGCGGTGGCGGGCGTCGCCATTCTCAACGCCTATCGCGGGGGCGAATCTTCGGGCGCGGCGACTGCCGATGCCGCGCAAGCGCTGCTGGGCAATGCGCTGGTGATGGGCGCGGTGTTATGCGAGTCGATCTACGTCATTCTGTCGCGGCGACTGACACAAACGTTGCCCGCCATCGAGATCTGCGCGTACACGCACCTGATCGGCGGCCTGCTGATGCTGCCCCTGGGGTTGGTGCCCCTGCTCACCTTCGATCTGTCAGGCGTGCCGTTGCCCATCTGGGGCCTTGTGCTCTGGTATGCGCTGTCGGCCAGCATCTTCTCGTTCTGGCTGTGGATGAAGGGCATCCGGCATGTGCCAGCACACCTTGCGGGCGTATTCACCTCGGTGCTGCCGATTGCGGCAGCCACCTACGGGATCGTCGCCCTGGGCGAGACGCCGGGCTGGCCGCACGGCATTGCGCTGGCTTGCGTGGTGGCGGGCATCCTCGTTGCAAGCTGGCCGGCACGGCCACGCTATCCAGCGCGCCGCGCGCGTGTGGCAGACCCGCTGGACCCGCTCGATCCGTCACTGGACCGCGAATAGCGCGGTGGGCGGCAGCCGTCTTCCAGTCAGCGGTTCGGCAAACTTGGGACGCTACAATCACGCGTTTTTCACCCGGCCCCGTTTCCCATGAAGTCGCCCATCGCTCCGCTGCGCCCGATTCCGCGCCTGATCTTCTTTTCCCGCTGGCTGCAACTGCCGCTTTACCTGGGGCTGATCATCGCCCAGGCAGCGTATGTGTATCTGTTCATTGTCGAGGTCTGGCATCTGGTTGCGCACCTGGGCGACTTGGACGAAACCAAGATCATGCTGGCCGTGCTGGGCCTGATCGACGTGGTGATGATCTCCAACCTGCTGATCATGGTGATCATCGGCGGGTACGACATCTTCGTGTCCAAGCTCGGCATCGAGGGCCATGAAGATGAGCCCGAATGGCTGGATCACGTCAACGCGGGCGTGCTGAAGGTGAAGCTGTCGATGGCGTTGATCAGCATCTCGTCGATCCACCTGCTCAAGACGTTCATCGACGCGGCCCAGAAAGACACGCACACGATCCTGTGGCAGGTGGTCATCCACGTGGCGTTCCTGGTTTCTGCGCTGGTGATGGCGTGGGTAGACCGCATCGTTTCGCATGCGCATCCGCACGGCGGGGCTGCCGACGCACATTGACGCCGTGCCCCTGTCGGCGTGGCGAGCCCGACGAAACCGGTCGGACAATCCGTGGCCGACATTGGGTGTATGATCGCAGGCTATTCTGAACCGGCAGCGCCCGCTGCCGGTGCGTAGTGCAGATCACTGCCCTGCCGCATCCCGGTTTCTCATTCCTACACGTTGGTCCCCACCATGACCGTCATTCGTCAAGAAGACCTCATCCAGAGCGTCGCCGACGCCCTGCAGTACATCAGCTACTACCACCCGATGGACTACATCACTGCTCTGGGCCGCGCCTATGAGCAGGAGCAGAGCCCGGCCGCCAAGGATGCCATCGCGCAGATCCTGACCAACAGCCGCATGTGCGCTGAAGGCAAGCGTCCGATCTGCCAGGACACCGGCATCGTCACCGTGTTCCTGAAGGTTGGCATGAACGTGCGCTGGGACGGCGCCACGATGAGCCTCGAAGACATGGTCAACGAAGGCGTGCGCCGCGCGTACAACGACGTCGACAACAAGCTGCGCGCAAGCGTGCTGGCCGACCCGGCCGGCAAGCGCACCAACACGAAGGACAACACCCCGGCCGTGATCAACATGTCGATCGTGCCGGGCGACACGGTGGATGTGATCGTCGCAGCCAAGGGCGGCGGCTCGGAAGCCAAGTCGAAGTTCGTGATGCTGAATCCTTCGGACTCGATCGTCGACTGGGTGCTCAAGACCGTGCCGACCATGGGCGCCGGCTGGTGCCCGCCGGGCATGCTGGGCATCGGCATTGGCGGCACGGCTGAAAAGGCCATGCTGCTGGCCAAGGAAGCCCTGATGGAGCCGATCGACATTCAAGACCTGATCGCCCGCGGCCCGAGCAACCGCGCTGAAGAACTGCGCATCGAGCTGTACGAAAAGGTCAACGCGCTGGGCATTGGCGCGCAAGGCCTGGGCGGCTTGGCCACCGTGCTCGACGTGAAGATCCTGGACTATCCGACCCACGCGGCCAACCTGCCGGTCGCCATGATCCCGAACTGCGCCGCCACGCGTCACGCGCACTTCACGCTGGACGGCAGCGGTGTTGCCAAGCTGGAAGCGCCGGACCTGTCGCAATGGCCGAAGGTCGAATGGGCGCCGAACACCGAAACGTCCAAGCGCGTCGACCTGAACACCCTCACGCCGGAAGAAGTTGCCTCGTGGAAGCCGGGCCAGACGCTGCTGCTCAACGGCAAGATGCTGACCGGCCGAGATGCCGCCCACAAGCGCATCGCCGACATGCTGGCCAAGGGCGAAAAGCTGCCGATCGACTTCACCAACCGCGTGATCTACTACGTCGGCCCGGTCGACCCGGTGCGCGATGAAGTTGTCGGCCCGGCAGGCCCGACCACGGCTACACGCATGGACAAGTTCACCGAGACGATGCTCGCCCAGACGGGCCTGATTGCCATGGTGGGCAAGGCCGAGCGCGGTCCCGTCGCCATCGAGTCCATCAAGAAGCACAAGTCGGCTTACTTGATGGCCGTGGGCGGCGCGGCGTACCTGGTGTCGAAGGCCATCCGCGGCTCCAAGGTGCTGGCGTTTGAAGACCTGGGCATGGAAGCCATCTACGAATTCGACGTGAAGGACATGCCCGTCACCGTCGCCGTCGATAGCTCGGGCACGTCGGTCCACAAGACCGGCCCGGCGGAATGGCAAGCGAAGATCGGCAAGATTCCCGTCGCAGCAGGCTGATCCGTTCACGCGATATGACGACACGCGCGCAGGCACCGGTCGGAGTCTTTGACTCCGGCCTCGGAGGGCTCTCCGTCCTGCGCGCGATTCGCGCCGAATTGCCGGCCGAATCGCTTCTCTACCTGGCGGATTCCCGCCATGCCCCGTACGGGGAAAAATCTCCTGAATACATTGCCGAGCGCACGCTGCGTGTGTGCGAATGGCTGGTCGACCAAGGCTGCAAGGCGCTGGTGATCGCGTGCAACACAGCCACGGCGCAGGCTGTGCACGTGCTGCGCGAAAAGCTCGCGGTACCGGTGATTGGCGTCGAGCCCGGCTTGAAGCCAGCGGTTGCCACGTCGAAGAGCCGTGTGGTTGGCGTGCTCGCGACCGAAAGCACGCTGCACAGCGAGAAATTTGCACGCCTGCTGGCGGCTGCCTCTGGCGATTGCAAAGTGCTGAGCCAACCCGGCTACGGCCTCGTCCCCCTGATCGAGCGCGGCGATACCCATTCGCCTGCGGTGCTGGAGCTGCTGCAGGCGTATCTGCAGCCGATGCTCGATGCGGGCGCTGACACGCTGGTGCTCGGCTGCACGCACTACCCGTTTCTGGAAGACGCCATCCGCGAGATTGCGGGCGACCGGCTGACATTGATCGACACCGGTCACGCCGTCGCGCGTCATCTGGGCCGCACGCTGGCGGCAGCGGGATTGCAGGCATCGGGCCAAGCCGCATCGCCACGCTTCATGAGCACCGGCGACGTGCTTCCGCTGCAAGCCATGGTGGCGGCATTGCTGGGTGAGGCGCCGATGGCACAGCGCGTCGACATTGGTGACGCGCCCCTGAGCCCGGCCGTAACCTCGCTCGCTTACCAGCCCGAATAACGCCGTCTAAATATGACGACGCCGCCCTGAAAGGCGGCGCGCTGTCATCGTGGCTCAACGTCAACCGACGTTCGGCTGCGGCTGCATTGCAGGTTCAGCGGCTTCCGCCTCCGCATCCTCTTCTGCCGGCTCATACTTCGCCACCACGGCCGTGGCCAGGCTGTTGCCAATCACGTTGGTGGCCGTGCGGCCCATGTCGAAAAATTGGTCGATGCCGATAATCAGCAGCAGACCCGCTTCCGGCAGGTGGAACATCGGCAGCGTGGCCGCCACCACCACCAGCGAGGCGCGCGCCACGCCGGCCATCCCCTTGCTCGTGAGCATCAGCACCAGCAGCAGCGTGACCTGCTGGGTGAAGCTCATCTCGATGTTGTAGGCCTGCGCGATGAACAGCACCGCAAACGCCTGGTACATCATCGAGCCATCGAGGTTGAACGAATACCCCAGCGGCAGCACGAAGCTGGAGATGCGCTTGGGCACACCAAAGCGGTCCAGCGCCTCGATCGTCTTCGGGTAAGCGGATTCGCTGCTTGCGGTAGCAAACGCCAGCAGCGTCGGCTCACGAATCAGCCCCAGCAGACGGCCCAGCGAGCGGCCCAGCAGCACGTAGCCGACGAAGAATAGGATCGACCACAACAGCGCCAGACCCAGGTAGAACTCGCCGATCAGCTTGCCGTAGGTCCACAGCACGCCCACGCCTTCCACCGTGATGGCGGCGGCCATGGCGGCAAATACGCCCAGCGGCGCAAAGCGCATCACGTAGTCGGTAATGCGGAACATCAGCTTGGTCAACTCTTCCAGGCCACGGCCGATCACGCTGTCCATCGGGTTCTTCATCGTCGACAGCGCCGCGCCGAAGAACAGCGAGAACACCAGGATCTGCAGGATCTCGTTGGTGGCCATGGCCTCCACGATGCTGCGCGGGAACACGTGCGTAATGAAGGCCTTGAGCGTGAAATCACCCGTCTTCAGGCCCGACGTGGCCGACACATCCGGCAGCGCGAGGTTCATGTGCACGCCCGGCTGGAAGAAGTTGACCAGCAGCATGCCCAGCGCCAGCGACGTGGCCGACGCACATACAAACCAGATCATCGCGCGCAGTCCCACGCGGCCGACCGAGCGGCCGCCGCTCATGCTCGCCAGGCCCGTCACCAGCGTCGAGAACACCAACGGCGCGATGATCATCTTGATCATGCGCAGGAAGATGTCGGTGATGATGCTGAAGTACGAAGCGATGTCCTTGGCCGCCGCAGCGTCCTTGGCATATTCGTGGCAACCCCAGCCGACGGCAATGCCCAGCAGCATTGCCAGCCCGATATGGGAGGTCAGACGTTTGGTGTTCAAGACTTTCTCCAAGGAATACCGTGGCCGGAGGGACGGCGCGCGGCAGACGCGGATCTCATGGGGCCAAGGGCCGGCCCAAGTTCGTCACGCTTTGTAAAAAGCGACGATATTAGAGAAGCGCATGACGATCGTTATGTCGATGTTGCATGGCACCATGCAATTTCTGCATACATTGATATGACGCCGTCGACACCTTGCTGCGATGCCGCACAGGCAGTGGAATCAGCCGGTCAGAAGCGGATTATTGAGCCGCACGCAATGCCGTCGCGGCGTACTGAAAAGCGACTTTTTGAGCATATGAAATGCGACGCCTGCGCCACGTAAGCCGTTGATACCATCATGGGCTTACGTCACCCACCGGAGTCTCGCGATGAAAATGGCGCCCTTCGCCTTTGGCACGACCGACTGGTCCGCCGTTGAACTTACCGAACACACCGGCGAGACCGGCATGGCGATCTGGCGCACCCGCTACTTTGGCGACGAGCCGGACCGCATCCGCGTGCGCATGGTCGAGTACACGCCCGGCTACCTGGCTGACCATTGGTGCAAGAAGGGCCACATCCTGTTCTGCCTGGATGGCGAACTGGAAACCACACTGGAAGATGGCCGCAAGTTCATCCTCACGCCCGGCATGAGCTATCAGGTGGGCGACGATGCGGAAGCCCATCAGTCGTACACCAGGAACGGCGCCCGGCTGTTCATCGTCGACTAATGGCGACACGCAGTGTCCGCGTCGCACGCGGCCCCGGTTGACCGGGGTCAAGCGATTTCAAGATCAAGGTCTTTAAGACTCACAGACCACAATATGTAGTGCTAGTCTGACTCCATACCACTAGATGGAGTACCTCATGACGAGCACACAGGTCACCAGGCAAGTCACCAAGCGCGACGGTTCATTGGCACCGTTTGATGCGCAAAAGATCTGCCAGGCCATCGCGGCTGCCGGCCAAGCCACCGGCGAATTCGACGCCGTCGAGGCGCAACGCCTGACCGCGGGCGTGCTCGGACATCTCTCCCCGCTCCCCTGCCCCGGTATCGAAATCATCCAGAATTGGGTGGAAGAGGTGCTGGTAGACGCCGGCTATTGGCGCACCGCGCGTGCCTACATCGTCTACCGCGAGCAACACGCCCGGCTGCGTTCGCTCAAGCACACGCTGGTCGATGTCGAGAGCACGATGGACGAATACCTCGAGCAGCGCGATTGGCGTGTCAATGCCAACGCCAATCAGGGCTACAGCCTTGGAGGTCTGATCCTGAACGTGGCAGGCAAGGTCACCGCCAACTACTGGCTTTCGCATGTCTACAGCCCCGAAGCGGGCACAGCGCACCGCGAGGGCGACATCCACATCCACGATCTCGACATGCTGTCGGGCTACTGCGCAGGCTGGTCGTTGCGGCAGTTGCTGACAGAGGGATTCAACGGCGTGCCGGGCAAGGTGGAAGCGACGCCACCGCGGCATATGTCGGCAGCCATCGGACAGATCGTCAATTTTCTCGGCACGCTGCAAAACGAGTGGGCCGGCGCGCAGGCGTTCAGTTCATTCGATACGTACATGGCGCCGTTCATCCGCCGCGATGCGATGTCGTATGCGGCGGTGAAGCAGTCCATGCAAGAGCTGATCTACAACCTGAATGTGCCCAGCCGCTGGGGCACGCAAACGCCGTTCACCAACCTCACGTTCGACTGGACTTGCCCTGCCGACCTGCGCGAACAGGTTCCCTACATTGGCGGCGAAGAGATGCCCTTCACCTACGGCGATCTCCAGCCCGAGATGGACATGATCAACCGCGCGTACATCGAGGTCATGATGGCCGGCGATGCAAAGGACCGCGCGTTCACGTTTCCGATTCCGACCTACAACATCACGCCGGACTTCGATTGGGAGCACCCCAACACCACGTTGCTGTTCGAGATGACGGCACGCTACGGGCTGCCCTACTTCCAGAACTTCCTCAACTCCGATCTGGAGCCGCACATGGTGCGCTCGATGTGCTGCCGCCTGCAGCTCGACCTGCGCGAGCTGCTCAAGCGCGGCAACGGGCTGTTTGGCTCTGCCGAGCAGACTGGTTCCATTGGCGTGGTGACGGTGAACTGTGCGCGATTGGGTTATCTCTACGCGGGCGATGAGGCTGGGCTGCTGGCGCGGCTCGATACGCTGCTTGCGCTTGGCCGCGACGTGCTGGAAGTCAAACGCAAGTTCGTCCAGCGGCTGATCGACCAGGGGCTGTATCCGTACACGCGGCGCTACCTGGGCACGCTGCGCAACCACTTCAGCACGCTCGGCGTGAATGGCATCAACGAGATGGTGCGCAACTTCACGCGCGACGCCGACGACCTCACCACGCCATTCGGCCATGCCATGGCGGTGCGCCTGCTCGACCACGTGCGTCAGCGCATGACGGAGTTCCAGGAGGCGACGGGGCACCTGTACAACCTCGAAGCCACGCCCGCAGAGGGCACGACCTACCGCTTCGCCCGCGAAGACCGCAAGCGCTGGCCAGACATCCTACAGGCTGGTACGACAGAACAGCCGTACTACACCAACTCCAGCCAGTTGCCCGTCGGCTACACCGATGATCCGTTCGAAGCACTGGCGCGCCAGGAAGCGCTGCAGAGCAAATACACGGGCGGCACGGTGCTGCACCTGTACATGAATGAAGCCATTTCCTCGCCGCAGGCGTGCAAGGAACTCGTGCGGCGCGCGCTGGCGAACTTCCGCCTGCCGTACATCACCATCACCCCGACGTTTTCGATCTGCCCGAAGCACGGCTACCTGTCCGGCCATCACGCGTTCTGTCCGAAATGCGACGCAGAACTGCTGGCCCAGCAGCCTAACGGCAAGTGCGGTTGCACAACGGCGGGCACACCTGGTTCTTCCACCCACCTCCATCACGAAGGAGCCTCCGTATGAGCACCATTGCACACACCGCCAACCTCACCGTTGCACTCGACGACAGCCAGCGCACGCGCTGCGAAGTCTGGACCCGCGTGATGGGCTATCACCGGCCCGTCAGCTCGTTCAACATCGGCAAGCAAGGGGAATTCCGTGAACGCCGCTTCTTTGTTGAAGACCGCGCCCGCTGAGCCACCGCACTGCCCGCCGCCGGCCATCGGCGGCCTGGCACCGTTCTCCAGCGTCGACTGGCCCGGGCAGCTTGCGGCAGTGGTGTTCGTGGCGGGCTGCCCGTGGCGCTGTCATTACTGTCACAACCCGCACCTGCAAACGCGGGCCCGCACGCTGGACTGGGACGACGTCTTTGCGTTTCTTCAGCGTCGCACGGGCCTGCTCGACGCGGTTGTCTTCTCCGGCGGTGAACCGCTGAGCGAACCGCAATTACCGCAACTGATGCGCGACGTGCGCGCCCTAGGCTACAAGATTGGCCTGCACACCGGCGGCATTTATCCGGCGCGCCTGGCCGACGTACTGCCGCTGGTGGACTGGGTGGGGCTCGACATCAAGACCAGCGCACCGCGCTACGATGCACTCACGGGCCGCCGCGGCAGCGCCGCGCCGGTCGATGCGTCCCTGGACCTTCTGCTGCAGAACGGCGGCGCATTCGAGTGCCGCACCACGTGGCACCCCGACTGGTTGCCCGAACCGCAGCTTCTTGCGCTGGCGCAAAACCTTAGCCAGCGCGGCGTGAAACACTACGCACTACAAGCCTACCGAAGTGCCCCCGGAACCCCGGCCATCACGCTGCCCAGCGAGGGCGCCCAGCGCGCATTGGCCGCCTGTTTTTCTTCTTTCTGTTGCCGGTGACACTATGCAAGACCCCCTCAATGTGGGCGATCTGCTCAAGCACAGCCCGCTGTTCCTGGACTTCGACGACGATGACATGGCTGTGCTCACGCGAGACAGCCACGCAGTGCGTGTGTTGCGGCACGACTTCGCGTTTCACCGTGGCGATCGGGCCGATGGTTTCTATGTCGTGGTGGTCGGCGCGATCAAGCTCGTGTTGCCGGGGGCGCACGGCCAATGCAAGGTCATCGAGTTCTTCGGGCCCGGCGAGTGCTTCGGCGAGCCATTCATGTTCCTGAACCGCCCTTACGCGGCAGATGCACAGGCCATGGAAGACAGCCTGCTGGTCTGGATCGACAAGCGCGCCATCGACGATGCACTGCACGTGCATCCGCGCCTTGCGCGGCAGATGCTCGCGGGGCTGTCCGCGCGCTTGCACACGTTGATGTGCGACATCGAAACCGTGAACCTGCAAAGCGCCAATGAACGGCTGATCGGGTATCTGCTCTCGCTGCCGCGCAAATTTGACCGCACGCGGTTTCCATGCAGCAAGAGTCTGGTCGCGTCCAAGCTGGGGCTGGCGCCGGCCACGCTTTCCCGCACGCTGCGTCAATTGATTCGCGACGGGCTGATCCGGGTGGAAGGCCGCGAGGTTGTCATCCCGAACACCACGGCGTTGCAGCGCCAGCTCATCGCGGGATAAAAGCAGGCAGTCGGCGCAAATCAATCGCCTGCGGTGTCCAAGCGATGCTGGAGCGTGTTGACGGCGTCGTCCACCAGCGCGGCGGCGGCGCTCAATTCATCGTCACTGCAATCGGCGTGATAGCGCTTCTTGGCGCCGCACTGGTTGAGCACGAGGTGAATGTCGGGCGCCACGCCCGCCGTTGCCAGGCAGGCCTTGACGCACGCCAGCGCGCAACCGTCGAGCGCGAGAATGGGCCGCCCGCTGCGTGCTGTCTTGACGAGCGCGCGCACCCCGCCGCCGACACCGCTGATGCAGGACATCTCTGCCCTGCCTGCCCGGTCCAGATCGACGGCCAGGCGGTTTGCCGCTTGCGCCACACTCGAACAACCCGAGCATGCATAGACGAGCGGCAATGCACGTGATGACATGGCGCCCCTCGCTATCGCGATTGCCAGCGTGCAAGCCACGCCGGGCGTGCAGCCGCATCGAGCCAGTTCTTGACGATCAGCCCAAGCTCGGTGTCGCCCGCAATCTTGAGGCGGCGCTGGAAGAACAGCGTGTCTGCGTCGGCGGTGCCACGAATGAGCGCAACGAAATCGCCCACGCCGGCACGCAGCTCCAATTCGGGTTCGGGGCTTGAAGCTGAAAGCGTGTGGAACGCTCCGCCACGGCAGCAAAAGCAGGCGCGCAGGCCGAGGTCTTCCACGGTGATGGCAAAGCGCCGCCCTTCCAATTCGGGAGGCGGCGTGAGCCAAGACAGGCGCCGGGCCAGATCGAGCCCCAGCACAAACGGCAACGATGTCAGCGGCACCGGTAGGCTGCGCGCCATGCGGACGAATACTTCGGGTGGGCGCAAGCGTGTCATTGCGGCGCCTCCAACCATTCAATGCCGGACTGCCCGTGCCAGTAGCCGTTGCAGCGTCCAATGCCCTCCGGAGGCTGCACCTGCGGCACAGGCAGGCCAAGGCGCAGGGCATCCAGTGCCGCCACGGCGTCCAGCGTGCCTTGCGATTGCGGGCTGACACGCAGCACCTTCACGCCCAGCGCAGACAGCGCGGGCGCCTGATCGAGAATGTCGAGGCATTGCCCCGATTGCGTCTGAATACCGTTAATGGCGAGAAACTCCTGCCCTTCGCGCGTGCGCACCGCCAGGCCGTCGGGGTGCTCGATACAGCGGAAGCCGCAGTCGTCCTTATTGAGGCGAAAGTGCCGCGCCGTAAAACAGCGTGCGGAAAATGCCAGCGGCAAGCGTCCCCACACCATCGCCTCGATCGCCAACTCGGCAGGCTTCTCATGCATCAGATCGGCCAGTGTGGCCTGGCTCATCTCCAACGGCATGACCGCACGCACGGCACCAAGCCCGGCCAGCCATGCCAGCGTCGCGCCGTGATACGCGTTGCAATGCGGCCCTGCAACGAATGGCCGGCCGTTCAGCAACCGCACAGCGCCAAGCTCGCCGGCTTCGACCATCCAGTCGTCCTGCTGACATTGCTTGCGCAACGCCTGGGCCTCGGCGCTGGTTTCGATGAGCGTGCGCGTCGATAGCACCACCGACTTGCCGGCCTCGCGCAGCATGGCCGCGATATCGAGCCAGTCGTCCGCCCGCAATTCATGGCGGCGGCTGCACACCGTCTCGCCCACGTAGACGATGTCGACAGGGCTGGCGGCGACTTCTGCGTAGAAGTCGAACGTCTGTAGCCGCGGCCAGTAGTACAGCAGCGGGCCAAGCGAAATTTCGTAAGACATGATGTGCCTTCTATTTCCAGGGCCGATCAAACGCGCCTTGCGTGACATGCGCGCCTTCTGCGTGACGCACGAGCGCTGCCTGCCAGTCGGGCTTGACGGAAAAGCGTGCCGGGTCCGCCTGCGCAGCATCCAATGCGGCACGCAATGTGGCCACCACCTGCGCAACGTACGCCGGACTGCGCTGGCGCCCCTCGATCTTGATCGCCGACACGCCCATGGCGATCAGCCTGGGCAACAAGCTGAGCGCATTGAGGCTCGTGGGCTCTTCCAGCACGTGGTCGATCTCGCCGTCGACGAGGAAGCGCCCCTTGCACAGCGTCGGATACCCGGCCGGCTCACCCGGTGCGTATTGGTCGATCATGATGTTGTTCAGGCGGGCATCCAGGCTGCCGTCGCGTTCCACCCAGCGCACCGCATGCGCGGGTGAACACACGCCCTTGTTGTTGGGCGAATCGCCCGTGGCATACGACGACAACAGGCAACGCCCTTCGGCCATCACGCACAGGCTGCCGAAGCCGAACACCTCGATCTGCACCGACGTCTGCTGAATCACACGTTCGACTTCGGTCAAGGTCAGCACGCGCGGGAGCACGGCGCGGTGAATGCCGAACTGCTCGCGCATCAGCTCGATGGCGCCGGCATGCGTGGCAGAACCCTGCACGGATAGATGCAGCCGAAGGTTCGGATAGCGGTCGCGCGCATAGGCCATCAAGCCGGGGTCGGCCAGGATGACGGCATCGGCGCCCAGCATGTAGGCAGCATCGATTGCCATGCGCCACTCGATGGCGCGGCCGGGCTGCGGAAATGTGTTGATGGCAAACAGCACCTGTCGCCCTTTCCGATGCGCAAATTCAACGCCAGTGCGGATGTCGCTCTCGGTAAAGTTCAGGCCGGCGAAGTTGCGCGCGTTGGTGGCGTTCTTCAAGCCGAGGTAGACGGTATCGGCCCCGGCCTCCACGGCCGCCTTGAGTGCGGCCAGGCTGCCTGCGGGCGCCACCAGTTCAATGGGGGAAGCGTTCTGTGTCATGGCGGCCAGTCTGCGACTTGTCCGCCAATGTGGTTTTGCGTTCCGTCAACCGGGCGCAAACGCTCGCGAGACACTGCGAAACGTCAGCAGCGCCCGGCACAGCATCGCACCCAGCCACACGTGCGACAGCGCGAACAGCACGCCGGCGATCACCGCCATGCGTTCAGGCTGCAACGGCACCAGCAACAACGCCAGCAATACGAGCAGTAGCAGACGAGCATGCCAATGCTGTTGCCGCTCGCCGATCAACGTTTGCATGGCCGGCAGCCGCACATGCCGCGGCACCCGCCTGCGCAGGTGCATCCAGATCATGAACGGGATGATCTTCCCGAGCATCGCATTGACAGGCAGCACGCCTCCGCCCACGAGGGCCAGCACGCCCATCTCCCACGCGATGGGCCAGTCTGCCGGCAGCCAGGACGCGGTCAACCCCAGCACGGCAACCACCAGCCAGGCGACGGCAGCAACCAGCCACAGCCGCCAGCCCGGATCGTGCCGACGACGCGCGCTACGCACAGCATGCACGCCCACCATCGCCAGCGCTGCCAGGGCGAGCCACCCCCACGTCTGCCAAAGCACCGCGCCACTCCCGACGCCCCACAGAGTGCCAACGATCAGAGGCGCCCACAGCCACCACGGCATCAGCCGATGCCAAGGTTCCGGCAAGCGCCGCGTCTGCCAGAACATCGGCAACACCGTTGACGCCACGCCCGCGACCAACGTTGCCAGCCAGCCCCCGAGGCCCCAACCGACGTGCAGGTTCAACAGCACGGGCGATGGCGCGAACCGTCCGCTAGCCAATGCCGTGGCAAGCGTCGCACCGCTCGCCAGCGTTGCCAACAGGGCCCAGCCGATGCGGCGCAGTGTTCGCACCGTGGCGTGCGTAGCGCGCGTCTGCACCACCTGCATGCCAGCCAGGATGATCAACGCGGCGGGCACCGCCAGCAGCGGCGCCCCCAACCATGCAGCCAGCACGAACGCGCGATGTCCAGCGCCCAGGAAACCCGTTGCCAGTGCAGATGCCGTTGCTACGCACGACAAGGCCACCCACGGCGACACCCATCTCGCGCCACGCACAGGCACGCCGGCCACCACGGGAAGCAATTGAAACAGCGCACCGAGCATCGCCGGCAAGAGCATTCCCACGGCCAAGGCATGAACCAGCGCGAGCGACAGCGAAGCAAATCGGTCAGGCAAACCCCCAGACGGCCCCAGCGCCAGCAGGAGACCGGCCGCCGCGCCGACCCACGGCACTGGCAGCAGGCAGCCGAACACCACGCCGGCGGGCGGCATGCGTTCGTAGAACAGCGTGGGGGCGGTCGGCATCGGAGCGGCTGAAGATCTATCCAGCCGACCACGTTAGCGGAGATGCGCCTGCATGCGCTTGATGTGCATTAAGCGTCAGCGCGGTGTGAATCCGATGGAACGCCGCTCGCGCAGTTCCGGCTTGATCGAATGCTCCTGCCGCAGTTGTGCGAGGAAGGACTCAGGGTCAAGCGTCTCGCCCAACAGCAAAGACTGCTGCTTGACCACCGCAAAGTCGCCCGGCGTGAGCATGTCGAGCGACGCCAACATCTCGCGCCACACAGGCTTGAGCGCCTCGGGCTTGCCGCCCAGCGCCTCAGCAATGAACATCTGCTCGCGCTGCGCACGCACCAGTGGCTTGAAGCGGATCTTGAACGCAAACCGCCGCAGCGCCGCCTCGTCAATCCGATCAAACAAGTTGGTCGTACAGACAAAGATGCCGTCAAAGCGCTCCATGCCCTGCAGCATCTCGTTGACTTCTGACACTTCGTAATTGCGCACCGCGCCCTGGCGGCTCTGCATGAAACTGTCCGCCTCGTCGAGCAGAAGCAGTGCGCGTTCCTCTTCGGCTCGCGAAAACATCGCCGCGATCTGCTGCTCGGTTTCGCCAACGTACTTGCTCATCAAGTCCGACGCACGGCGAATCATCAACGGCATATCGAGCTGCGCCGCGATGTGTTCGGCCAGCACCGTCTTGCCCGTGCCCGGCGGCCCATAGAAGCACAGGGTGCCGCGTCGCCGCGCGCGCAGCGCTTCGATGATGCGCTCGACAGAAAACCGTGTCTCCAGGTTCAGATAGTCCAGCTTGTATTCGGTCACGACGCGATGCGCCTGCACGTCCGGCCGCAAGCCCATCGCCTGATCGGCGTGGTCAAGCTGACGCTCGATCAGTGATTCGGCGGGCTCTTCCATTGCCGGCTGCGTCAGGCGTGCAAAGCGTGCGGCGGAATCGATCTGCGCAGGCGTAAGCGTCTTGCGCGCCGCCAGCTTGGCCATGAACGCGTCCGACACCTCCAGCCCCTCCAGGTGCTTGCGGATGATGCTCTCGCGTACTGTCGGCGGTGGCACCTTCAGCTCAAGGTGGAACTGGAAGCGGCGCAGGTACGCAGGGTCGATCTGGCGGATGGAATTCGACACCCAGATCACCGGCACGGGGTTCTGCTCCAGCGTCTGGTTCACCCACGCCTTGCCGTTGACGGAGCCACGCGGCTCTTCGTGGCCGAAGAGGCTCATCAGCTCACGCGTCGGGCCGGGGAATACGTCTTCCACCTCGTCGAACAGCAGTACAGCGCCGGGCCGCCCGCGCAGGAACGCCTGCGACACCTGCAGCGAGCGATAGCGGTCTTTGCCCGTGAGGCTGTTGCCGTCCTTGTCGAGGCAATCCACTTCGTACAGTTCGCAACCGGCATCGCGCGCCAGCACGCGGGCCAGTTCCGTCTTGCCGGTACCAGGCGCGCCGTATAGCAGGATGTTGACGCCCGAGGCGCGCTGCAGCGACGCGTTCTCCAAGAGCGCGGTCAGGTAGCGCGCATCGGTTTCCACATGCGGGTAATCGGACTGCGACAGCGTAGTCGGCGGCGCAGGCCGCGTGAAGACGGCCATCATGTCCGCCTCGCTGGCGTAGTCACCCAGCAGCACGTGCAGCAGGCGGTCGGAGATGCGCATCAGATCGCCCAGGTCGGTAACGCTGTTCTCGGGCAGGGGCGGCTCAATCAGACCCAGCGTCTCCAGCCGCGAACCGGGCCGCAATGACGCAGCAACTTCGGACGTGCTCGCCCCCGCCAGGCTGGCGAGCAGCTGGAACGCTTCCTGGCTGTGCGCGACCTTGCAGTCGACCATCACGGCGCGCAGGTCGCGCTTGTATTTCACCAGAGAGGCAAACAACAGCAGAGCGCGCTCGTGTGGCGGCAGGCCGAGCACGCGGGCCAGCATGTCTATGTTGCCGACGAGCAGGACACGTTCACTGGAGAGCCGCTCGCCCAGGGCATCGCACGACGCGCCGAACACGGTGAACATGTCCTTGGCGTGATGCTTGACGTACTCGTCCAGGTAATAGAAGAGCGAGCCTTCATCGAAGGCGCTGCTCCACTGGCCGTGGCGGTCCATGAAGGTGGGCAGGTCGAGCTTGCCGACCGCGCGCCAGCCCGGCATGTCGGCGCAGCGTGCAGACAGAAAGCGCTGCAGCCGCTGGATGACCGTGACGGGCCAGATCAGCTCCGGCGCGCAAACGGTGAGAATGTCGTTGATATTGGTGCGCAGGTTGAAGCGCAGTCCCATCGCACAGACCGTGCGCAGCGCAAATTGCGCGCACATGGAATCCAGCGACGACAACAGCAGCGCCTGCGGCTGCCTACCGCCCGTGGGGACGAACGTGCCATCGTCGTCAGCGTCGTCCATGTTGAGGTTGGCTTCATCCATGGTCGCCCCCTTCTTCCCCGTTTCACGGTTGGCCGGCCGGTCACCGTGTTTGAATGATTTTCATCCTAGCGCGTTTGCGCACACAGCGTACCCCGGGTGGACCCGTGTGTTTGCAAGTTGCGAGCCCGAGGCGTCTTGAATGGCCCACCGCCTGCACAGGCAGTTTCTCGCCATCAGCCGTCTGGACGTGAGCCTCACCCCACAAAAGAGAGGGAATTTGCGCGCAAATAGGAATCATTATCGTTTATACTTTGACTATCGGCACAATAGATTGAACGCAAAACTGTGCTCGGTTGTCGCAACACTGTTGCACTTGCAGGCCTACAATACCTGTCACGCTGGCGGCGACCCCGCTGGCATCAACGCTAGGCGCCATGGAATTGCTCCTGAGTCTGCTCATCAGCATTGGGGTTTCATTGATCGTTTTCGGCAAGCGCTGACGCTGCGCCGCTTTCGCTGTTCATCCCACCACCATCGCATTGCATTCCTTTTTCTGCTTTCGATTCCCGGTCGTTGATGATTCACCCTCGTACTCTCAAGATTCTGGTGGTCGTGCTGTTGCTGCACGCAGGCGTGCTGATGCTGATCCAGCTCGGCCTGATCGCCCCGCGCCCGCCTGTCGAAGAACCGCTGGAAATCCAGGCGCACATCATTCCGGCCGCGCCTGAGCCGATCAAGCAGCCGGAGCCGCCCAAGCAGCAGCCGGTCAAGCAAGAGGCGCCCAAGCCCGTCAACATCGTCAAGCCGGTCGCGCAACCCAAGCCCACGCCGATGCCGACACCCACGCTGCCGCCGTCGGACAACGCCCCCGTGGTGCCCGCCGCTCCGCCCACGCCGCCGGCACCGGCCCCAGAACCCGCGCCCGCACCGGCACCGGTTTCGTCCGGCCCGATCAGCATCGGTATCAACGACATCCAATGCAGCGATCCGCCACTCGTCTATCCCAGCATGTCGCAGAAGATGGGCGAAGAAGGCCGCGCCATGGTCAAGATTTCCATTGGCACGGCGGGTGAAGTCACCAACGTGACGGTCACCTCGTCCTCCGGCTCGCCGCGCCTGGACCGCGCCGCCACCGATGCCGCGCGTGCCATCAAGTGCAGCCCTTACAAGCAGAACGGCCACGCCGTGCCCGTGGTGGCCAGCAAGCCGTTCGTCTTCAAGCTCGATAACTAATTCGATTCCGCTTCTCGCTTAGCCTCTCGCTCAATTCAGGACATTCATCATGCAGGAACTCGGTCTTTCCCACCTCTGGACACAAGGCGATATCGTCACCCGCGCCACGGCGATTCTGCTGCTCATCATGTCGCTCGCCTCGTGGATCGTCATCTTTACCAAGGCGTGGGACATCGTGCGTCTGAAGTCGATGGCGCAAGGCGCTGAAAAGCGTTTCTGGCACTCGGATGATTTCGATCACGCCATGCAGACGCTGGGCTCAGCCAAGGACAACCCGTTCCACATGTTGGCGCAAACCGGCCGCGAGGCCGCACAGCACCATCGCGCCAGCCAGCCGCAGCTGCACGATGTGATGGACATCTCCGACTGGATCACGCGCTCGCTCAAAAGCGCCATCGACGAATCGGTGGGCCAGATGCAATCGGGCTTGGCCGTGCTGGCATCGGTCGGCTCCACTGCACCGTTCGTCGGCCTGTTCGGCACGGTGTGGGGCATTTATCACGCCCTGCTCGGCATCGGTGCCGTGGGCGTGCCGACCATCGACAAGGTGGCCGGCCCGGTGGGTGAATCGCTCATCATGACCGCCTTCGGTCTGGCCGTCGCCATTCCGGCGGTGCTCGGCTACAACGCGCTCACGCGCGGCAACAAAGCCATCATCGCCAAGCTCAACCGCTTTGCGCACGACCTGCATGCCTACTTCGTGACCGGCGCGCGCCTGCGCCCGGGCGCTTCGCGCGATGAAGCCGGCGTGCGTCTGGCGGCGGTCAAGCAGCAGTAAGGAGAGACCATGTCTTTCGGATCTTTCGACAGCGACGACGAGGTGATGAGCGAGATCAACATGACGCCGCTGGTCGACGTCATGCTGGTGCTGCTGATCATCTTCATCATCACCATTCCGGTGATCAACCACGCGGTGAAGATCGACCTGCCGCGCGCATCCAACAAACCCGACGACGCCAAGCCACAAAGCGTGAACGTCGAAATCAACGCAGACGGCCAAGTGTTCTGGAACAACCAGCCCGTTGACGAGGCGACGCTGCAAGCGGACATCGCGCAGGCTGCGCAGCAGCAACCACAGCCGGAAATGCACCTGCGCGCTGACCGCAACGTGCGCTACGAGCGCGTGGCGCAGGTGATGGCCTCCATCCAGCGCGGCGGCCTTTCGCGCATTGGCTTCGTGACGGAGCCGCAGCACTAAGGCGCCACGCATCACGGTGGCCAACGGACCCGCCTTCACACGAGGGTTCGTCGCTTCCGAACCTAGACGCAACCGGGCCACGCGCCCGGTTTTTTGTTTTTCGGGCACAGATCAGCACATCGCCAGACCGCTCTTGTAATGATAACGCTTCTCATTTAATCTATCTGGAATCCGCTGGAAATACTTTGCCAGCCAACGCTTCAGCCTCGTTTCTCGCTCGCTAGGACATCGCTATGAATGTTGCCGAACATCAAGATGCAGGACGTACCGTGACCCGCCGTCGTCACGTCATCGTGGCCCGCAAGCGCCCCGCTGATCTGGATGCCGCGCCCGAAACATCCGCCGCATCAACAGCATCCGAAGCCGTTCGGGATATTCCCGCCACCATCGGCGACACGCGGGTGATGACTTCCGAACAACTCTTTGCCGGTCAGAACGCCGTGGCCATCCGCCACAACGGCGCGATCTACACGCTGCGCGTGACGCGCTTCGGCAAGCTGATTCTGACCAAGTAACACCGCAACACGCACCGGCTTTTGTGGGGACGTCTCTCTCAGGAGACATTCGGCCCTAGCCAGCCGTCGTCATTTCGCATTGCCGTTTCGCATGGCCAGACGACCGCCAGCCACGCCGTTCTTTTCCTGCATCGCGCGCCCAAAGAAAAAGGCGCGACCATTGCCGCGCCCTTCCCTTTGCTGATTCGTCTAGCGTGATTGCGTATCAGCAGATCACGTTCACAGCCGCAATGCCCGCCTTGGCGATCACCACATCTTCCGTGGACTTCACGCCCGACACACCCACCGCACCGGCACACACGCCCTCCACCATCACCGGCACACCGCCTTCGAGCATGCCCTGCAGATGTGGCGCCGACAGGAACGAGATGCGACCGTTGTTGATGATGTCTTCGTAGATCTTCGACTCGCGACGGCCCAGTGCTGCAGTACGCGCCTTTTCCGGAGCGATGTACGCCGAGATGGTGGCGCAGCCGTCCATGCGGCGCAGGCCCATCAGATGGCCGCCATCGTCCACCACGGCGATCGTCACGTTCCATTGGTGCGCGCGCGCTTCTTTCTCGGCAGCGTCCAGGATCTTGGTGACATCGTCCTGGCACAGGCACGGTTTCGTTTTCATGACGTTCTCCTTGGTGGTTTGTAATGCAAAGGCGCAAAGGCTGCGTAAAGCTCGTATCAGGCAAAAGTATGCCATCGGCATCGATCGCTTTCGCAGCATGATCCTGCACCAATGACGCAAAAGAGCCGATACATTCCTGCGCTTCAGTATCGTTGAGTATCGTTCCGCCTGCGCCGTATGCCAGCGTTTCCCGAGTCTCTTGCGAGCCAACGTTAACACGCGGCATGCGTCAGAAAGATGCACAAAGAAAAAGCCCGGGTATCGCCCGGGCTTGATGTTGCGATGCGGCAGCAACCCTGCCGCTCTCAGTTTATGGCTGACGGCCGCTGCAGGCGCCATCGGTGTACGGATCGACGCGCCCCATCTTCGCCCCATCGGTATAGGGGTCGGTGCGGCCCATTTTTGCGCCATCGGTGTAGGGATCAGCACGGCTGACCTTTGCCCCATCGGTATAAGGATCGGCGCTGCTCACCTTGTGGGTGGCCTGATACGGATCGATCGAGCCGGCGTGCGCGACCGCCGCGCCTAGCGCCAAGGCCAAGCCGCTTGCGGCTGCAACCAAGGTGCGCGTTGCAAAACGTTGCGTGGTGACTTGCATGAGGACTCCTTCGGTCAAGACACTGCAAACATGACGTGCGCCGCTGTGACACACGCGTCCGCGTCTTTCACGCGGACGTCATTTCGACCCAGTAAGCGAGCTGCCAGTTCTGCACGGCGCCGCCTTTTCACGGGGCTGGAAACGCGCTTACCCGTCATTCGGATCGACGCAGATACCGTGCCATGGTGGCACGTGCCGCCCAAGAAAAAAGCTCCCGAAGGAGCCTTTCTCTTGGCGAGTGCGCCGCTTAACGCCAGTGGCCCCAGTGACGGCCGTCGTACCAGCGATAACGCGGGCCCCAACGGTACCAGCCAGCGCCCACCACAACAGGTGCCGGGCCGTAAACCGGCGGACCGTAATACACAGGCGCCGGGGCGTAATACGCCGGAGGCGGCGGTGGCGCGTAGTAGACCGGAGGCGGCGGCGGATAATAGACCGGCGCAGGAGCCACATACACAGGCGCCACCGGCACGCCAAACCCGATGCCGACGCTCACGTGCGCCGACGCCATCTGCGGCATGGCCAGCACTGCCAGCGCGGCCGCACCTGCAATCCACAGCACATTGCGTCGAATCATCTTCATCACCTGCAGCTAGAGCGCCGAGCGGGTCCGTAGCCGGCGCGGAATACGGTATCTGTATTGTATTCAGGGCCGCTGACACAGGTGATACGGCGCTGGCGAATTAGTAACAGAACGTAACGCCACATCGCACATACGGCTCGCCCCGTCAGTCCAGCGCGGGACTGCAGTCGAACTCGCCGGAGGCGATCATCGCTTCGGCATACGCTCGCGCAGCCTCGAGCGCGCTGGCGGCGCTCGGATACGTATTCGCCGATTCGCGCACGGTTGTACGGGCTAAGAGGGTCTCACCGTTGCTGACGCGCAGGATGCTTACTTCGGCGCGCCACGCTTGCGGCGAGAGTTCATAGGCAGATACCTCGATTTTGCAGTCGTCTCGGAAAGTCATGTGTCCTCCGGTTCGTATTGGATAGGCCCAGCTCCGTGTCAATGCACGAAGAGCCAGATCACCAGCAACACAAGCGCGGGAACACCCAAGAGCCACGCAACGAGATAGGGCATGACAACCTCCCACATGTTGATAGGCATGTAGGAAGTGTAGAGATGCGCGCACGGGCGGAGTATCGACCTCCGCCCGCGCCGTTTTGTAGGACTGTACCGAAATGACTGTCGGCCCACGCCGACGCTTCTCACCCGTACAGAGGAGGCTCAGTGTGCAGTGCCGTCCTTGGCGGCTACGTCACTTGGGCCCAGAATTCGGCTCGCACCGGCGTCTTCCGCCGCCTCTGCGGCGGCCACTTCCAAGCCGACCGATGCTTTGAAGAAATTCACGGCCGCCTCGGCGCCAGGAGGCGCGGCGTCCACAAAATTTTCCGCGACGAAGCCCCATTGGCGGCGCACTTCGTCACCGTGTTGCTGCAAAGCGCGGGCGATTCCGTTTTGCGTCTCGACGCCGATCTCAACAAAGTTGCGCGTATAGCCGGAAACGCGTTCGCCGGCCGGTTGAAGGTAGCGCGCTTGTGCGTTCCACCATTCGCCGGCGTCCTGCGCGCCAGCGGCGTCGTGCAGGCAGTGTTCCGTCTCGCCGAGACCGGTCTTGATGGCCTGCAGATTGAGCCCGATCAAGCGATTGACGCCGTTCACGGCCTCTTCCGTGACGGCCATCCAGGTTTCGAGCTGCGATCGTTGCAGAACGCCGAGTTGCTCCAGAGTCATCATGTCGGTTACTCCCTCGTGAGATCGGAAAATACGTCCAGCATGTGCCGGGCGTTTCAGTGTAGCTGCGCGCGCCACCGATTTCCTTGACCTCACGCGTTTGTCCTACAGGTGTTTCGGACGCCTTCGCCTGCGGTGCCAGCCATGTGCGCGTTAGAGTCGAACGCATCCTTCACCAAACCACGGAGTCACGATGAAACGTCTCGCCGCTGCCCTGATCGCCACCGCTTCCATTGCCGCCACACCGCAGGCTTTCGCGCAAGTCGCTGGCCACGCTGCGCTGGGGGTAACCGTTACCGAACTCGATGCCGTCATCAAGGGCGTGAGCGTGAAGAAGCAGGTGCTCGGCAAGCCGGTCTACAACGAGGCCAAGGAGAAGGTCGGCAATGTGCAGGACTTGATCGTGACGCCGGAGAACGCCGTTTCGTTCGCCATCGTCGGTGCAGGCGGCTTCGTGGGCGTGGGCCGTCATGACGTTGCCATTCCTGTGAATCAGTTCCAGTACGACCAGGGCAGGATCGTGCTGCCTGGCGCGACCAAAGATGCAATCAAGGCGCTGCCGGAATTCCAATACGCGCGTCAGCAGAAGCCTGCCAAGGCCTGATGACTCGCGGGAACTTTGCCCTCAGAAGCTGCGCTGAAGGTGTGGGAATCGGCTGACAAGCGTTTCAGGCAGCCTGCCCTGCACATAGCGGCGTGCATGCTCTTGAATGAAGGTACACAGACGACAAAAGGAGTTTGTTATGCGTGCCTTCGTATCCTTGATTCTGGCGGCCGCATTGGCATCCGTCAGCGGGTGCGCGGACATGACGCCAAAGCAGCGCAATACTGCGCTAGGCGCAGCCGCAGGTGGTGTCGCCGGGGCGGCCATCTGGGGCGGTCCGGGCGCCACGCTGGGTGGTGCGGCACTGGGTGGCGTGGTCGGTAACGCCGTCACCAAGTAACCCCCGCCAGAGCGCGCAGCGATGCGCGCGCTGCAAGCTCGGGCCAGGCATGTCGCCTGGCCCTTTTTGTTGCCTGAGAGCGGCGCAATGCCATGGCACATTCCCCTCATACGCATATGCGAATGCCGGCGCATAATCGGCGTTTTGCAACGGAGGCAATGTGCGATACGAGCAAGAAGGTTTTGGCGTGAGCAGCACACCGATCCTCAGCGTCGAAGGCCTGCGCAAACGTTACGGCGACCAGACTGTCGTCGACAACCTGAGCTTCAGCGTTCGGCGCGGCCAGTGCTTTGGCCTGCTCGGCCCCAACGGCGCCGGCAAAACCACCACGCTGCGCATGCTGCTCGGCATGACGATGCCCGATGCAGGCAGCCTGAGACTGTGCGACGAGCCCGTCCCCGAAGCCGCGCATCGTGCACGCATGCGCGTGGGCGTGGTGCCGCAGTTCGACAATCTCGATCCTGATTTCTCCGTCTCGGAAAACCTGCGCATCTTTGGACGCTACTTTGGCCTGTCGTCCGCCACCATCCGCGAGCGCATCCCTACCCTGCTGGAGTTCGCGCGGCTCGAACAGAAAGCCGATGCGCCTGTACGCGCGCTCTCGGGCGGCATGAAGCGGCGGCTGACGGTAGCCCGCGCGCTGATCAACGATCCTGACATCCTCGTCATGGACGAGCCCACCACGGGGCTCGACCCGCAAGCGCGACACCTGATCTGGGAGCGCCTGCGCTCATTGCTCGCAGCGGGCAAGACCATCTTGCTGACCACGCATTTCATGGAAGAAGCCGAGCGCCTGTGCGATGAGCTTTGCGTGATCGACAACGGCCGGAAGATCGCGCAAGGCAAGCCACAAGAACTCATCGCGCGCGAAATCGGCTGCGATGTGGTTGAAGTCTATGGCGACGACCTCAACGCCCTGCGCACGCTGCTCACGCCGCTGGCGGATCGCGTCGAAACCAGTGGCGAGACGCTCTTCTGCTACGCACGCGACCCCCAGCCGCTGGTGGCCGCGCTGCGCACGCAGGCAGAAACGCACACCATGCCGGGGCTGCGCTACCTGCACCGCCCGGCCAATCTCGAAGATGTGTTCCTGCGCCTGACCGGCCGCGAAATGCGCGACTGAGGGAATCACCCATGTCCACTGAAACCGCACTCACTCCAACGCACAACCAGGCTTTTCCGCAGCCGCTGCTGCCACTGAACTTTCGCAACTGGCAGTACGTCTGGCTGCGCAACTTCATGGTGTGGCGCAAGCTGGCCATTCCGTCGATGGCCGGCAACCTGGCCGACCCGATGATCTACCTGTTCGGCCTCGGGCTCGGCCTGGGCCTGCTGGTCGGGCGCGTCGACGGCGTGTCGTACATTGCATTCCTGGCCGCCGGCACGGTGGCGTCCAGCACGATGATGTCGGCGAGCTTCGAAGCGATGTACTCCGCGTTCTCGCGCATGCACGTGCAACGTACGTGGGAAGCAATTCTGTACGCGCCGCTCAGCCTGGGCGACGTGGTCCTCGGTGAGCTGTTCTGGGCCGCCAGCAAGTCGGTGTTGTCAGGCCTGGCGATCATGCTGGTGGCAGGCGCGCTCGGATATGCGTCGATGCCGCAGGCACTGCTGGCCCTGCCCGTCATCGTGCTGACCGGCTTCACCTTTGCCTGCCTCGCGATGAACATGACGGCGCTTGCGCCCAACTACGACTTCTTCATGTTCTACCAGACGCTGGTGATCACGCCGATGATGCTGCTCTCGGGCGTGTTCTTCCCACTGTCGCAACTGCCGGCGCCCGTGCGCGCGGCGACGAGCGTCCTGCCGTTGCCACATGCAGTGGATCTGATCCGCCCGCTCATGCTGGGCCGCACGCCCGACAACATCCTGCTGCACCTCGGCGTGCTGCTGCTGTACGCCGTTGGCGCGTTGCTGCTGTGCCTGTGGCTGCTGCGTCGTCGCATGCTCAAGTAAGGTGCGGCCCGAACAGCCAACAAAAAAGCCCGTCGCGATGACGGGCTTTTCTTTTGCTGCGTTCGAGACTCACTCGTTCACGGCGGAGCGCTGCAGATGCAATTGCGTACGCGGATCATCGTTCTGCGCATTCTCACGATCGGCTTTGGCAGAGCTGTTGCGCGCGGCCTCCAGGCGATCGAGGTACGCCTCGTCAATGTCGCCGGTCACGTACTTACCGTCAAAGCATGACGCATCGAAATCCTTCAGCGCCGGATTGACATCGCGCACGGCGCGCTTCATGTCTTCCACGTCCTGATACACAAGCTGGTCTGCGCCGATGATCTTGGCAATCTCTTCGTGCGTGCGGCCATAAGCCACCAGTTCGCCGCGCGTCGGCATGTCGATACCGTACACGTTCGGGAACTTCACCGGCGGCGCGGCAGAAGCGAAGATCACCCTCTTCGCGCCGGCATCGCGCGCCATCTGCACGATCTCTGACGACGTCGTGCCCCGCACGATGGAGTCATCGACGATCAGCACGTTCTTGTCCTTGAACTCGATCGCCATCGCGTTGAGCTTCTGGCGCACGGACTTCTTGCGCACCGCCTGCCCCGGCATGATGAAGGTGCGGCCCACGTAGCGGTTCTTGAAGAAACCTTCGCGATACGGCACGCCCAGGTGGTTGGCCACTTGCATTGCAGCCGGACGCGACGAATCCGGGATCGGCATCACCACGTCGATCTTGTCGGTCACCTCGCGCTTGATCTTTTCGGCCAGGTAATCGCCCATGCGCAGGCGCGCATCGTACACCGACACACCATCCATGCGCGAATCCGGACGGGCGAGGTACACGTATTCAAAAATACACGGCGAAAGCACCGGGTTCGCGGCGCACTGCTTGGTGTGCAGCTTGCCCTCGAGGTCGATGAAGATGGCTTCGCCGGGGGCCACATCGCGCTCGAACTTGAAGCCGATGCCTTCCAGCGCCACGGATTCCGACGCCACCATGTATTCGATGCCGCCCTCCGGCGTCTCCTGGCTGCCCAGCGCGAGCGGACGGATGCCGAACGGGTCACGCACCGCCAGCACGCCGTAGCCGGAAATCTCGGCAGCGATGGCATACGAACCGCGCACGCGGCGGTGCAGGCCTTCCACCGCCGTGAAGATGGAATCGCGATTCAGGGGGATGTCGTTGCTGGCGCGTTGCAGCTCGTCGGCCAGCACATTCAGCAGCACTTCGGAGTCGGACTGCGTGTTGATGTGGCGGCGATCACGCCGGAACATCTCATCGCGCAACTGATCGGAGTTCGTCAGGTTGCCGTTGTGTGCGAGCACGATGCCGAATGGCGCGTTGACATAGAACGGTTGGGCCTCTTCCTCGCTGGAGGAACCTGCCGTCGGGTAGCGCACTTGACCGATGCCGCTCGTGCCCGGCAGGCCGCGCATGTTGCGCGTGCGGAACACGTCACGCACCATGCCATTGGCCTTGTGCATGTGGAAAGTGCTGCCTGACGCGGTGGCAATGCCCGCCGCGTCTTGCCCCCGGTGTTGCAGGAGCAACAGACTGTCGTAGATCAGCTGATTGACGGGCGTGGCTGAGACCACCCCAACGATACCGCACATGTCGAACTCCAGCGAGAACGTATTTGGTGGCGCCCACACCCGTTGCGGGCGCCGAAAAAGCTTCCCGGATTGCCTAGCTTGTGGCCAGACGCCCCAGATCAATAGTGAACATACTTCGCGACATCCGGGGGCAACAGTGGCTTGGCCGCTTGCGCTGCCTGCTCCGCATAGGGCCGCGTAATCGCATCGCGCCAGAACGGCTGCTCAGGCAGGCTGGTAAAGCCGGCCACCGTTATCAACACGAGGATGATCACGCCACCGCGCGCCAGCCCGAACACCATACCCAGACCGCGATCAGCCGGTTTGAGCCCCGCGCTCGCCAGCGCTGCCGAAAGCAGCGCACCCACCAGCGAAGTTGCAATCACCGTCACGATAAACAGTAGGACGAAACCGAGAATGGTGCGTGCGACCGGCCCACCGGGCAGCGATTCCGGCATCCAGCCCGCCGCCACGCCTGAAAACGTGTACGCCACCCATGCGGCAAACAACCACCCGAGCAACGCCAGCACCTCGCGGATCAGCCCCCGAAACAACCCAATCAGCGCCGACGTGACGATGATGAACAGCACGCCGTAGTCAAAGAAAGTCGGTTGCATCTGGCAGCGGCTTGGATGGACTGAGGCGGAATGCGGCGTGACGAATCAGCAAATCTGGCGAGCGCGCTGCGTACACGTTCGGCCGCATTGTCATTGCTGCACGAGTTTCGGCGTCAGGCCAATCTGCTCGGCACGCTTCTGCGCCGCTTCGGCGGATGCACGATCGTTGAACGGACCCGCTCGCAGCAAGGCCAGATCGCCCTTCTCAGGCACCTTCTTGTGTTCGATGTAACCGGGGATCTTCTCGCCCTTGAGCTTGCCCAGCCAATTTCGGGCGCGGTCCTCGGAAGCGAACGCGCCGATCAGGAGAATGAACTTGCCGCCGCTGGCATCGGTGCTCGGTGCAGCCGCTTGCTGTGCGGGCTGGGCGGCCGGTTGGGCGGGTTTCGTTGCGGGCTTGGATTCAGCAGGGGGCGCCAGATTGGCGACAGGCTTGGGCGGTGTCGCGGGCTTGGCTGCAGGCTGCGGGTTCTGAGCCGCTGGCGGCGCGTCGTTGCTTGCGACAATCTCTTCGCCCTGGTCAAGCGCCTGCACCTGATCCGCCGACGAGGTTGCAGGACGGGACGCGGAACGCCGGCTGGCGACCTTCGGCTCATCGGCCGAGGCCTTGGCACCACGATCGACCGGCTGATCCTGGATCTGCACGGCCACGGCATCGGTCACGGGGCGCGGCTTGGCATCAAACACGAGGGGCAACACGATCACGGCGGCGCCCACCAGCACCAAGGCGCCGATCAGCCGACGGCGAGCGCGTTGCTTTTGCGGAAGTTCGGGATCAAGACCGTCGTCGTCATCGTCGGTGCGACGGGAGGCGCGGCTGCGAGCATTCGACGATGCGCGCGAACCACGCACCGCATCGCGAGCCACATCGGCAGCGCTGCCGGCGGCTGCGCCGCGAGTGCGTTCGCCTTCAGCGTTCTTGCGGGAGGAGAAAATGGAAAACAGTCCCATGAGGGCCCCGGTTTTAGTGCGCGCGACTCTTGCGCTCCGCCAGCACGCCGGCAACGGTGTAGAACGATCCGAAGACCACGATTCTATCATCCTCGGTGGCCCGCTCCATGGCGTTGCGATAGGCTGTGGCAGGATCGCTGAATGTGCTCACGCTCGATTCCTTGCCTGCGCGGAAACCGGCGTCGGTCAGCGCCTGCGCCAAGCTTGCCGCACTCGCGGCGCGCGGCGTCGGCAAGTCGGTCAGGCACCAGTGGTCGACCTTGTCGAGCATGTGCGCGAGTACACCGGCGATATCTTTGTCCTGCATCGCACCGAACACCGCGTAGGTGTAACGGTAGAAGCCCATGTTTTCGAGGTTCTGGCCCAGCGCGGCCGACGCGTGCGGGTTGTGTGCGACGTCCAAGATGACGGACGGACGCCCCGGCAGAACCTGGAAGCGCCCCGGCAGCAACACCTGCGACAACCCCAGACGCACGTCCTGCGCAGAGATCGGCAACCGGTCGCGCACCGATTCCAGCGCAGCCAGCGCCGCCGAAGCGTTCAGCAACTGGTTTGCCCCGCGCAATGCCGGATAGCCCAGGCTCGGCCAACGGCGCCCGCGCCCGCTGAAGCCCCACTGCTGCTTGTCACCCTGGAAGTTGAAATCACGGCCGATCAGCCAAAGATCCGCACCAATGGCCTCAGCGTGCTTGACCAGGGAAATCGGCGGCACTGGGTCAGAGCAGATCGCCGGCTTGCCTGCGCGGAAGATGCCGGCTTTCTCAAAACCGATCGCCTCGCGGGTATCGCCCAGGTAGGCCATGTGATCGAGATCGACGCTGGTGATGATGGCGCAATCGGTATCGACAATGTTGACCGCATCCAACCGGCCGCCCAGGCCGACTTCCAGGATCACCGCATCAAGACCCGCATTGGCGAACAGATGCATGATCGCCAGTGTGGTGAATTCGAAGTAGGTCAGGCTGACGGGCTCGGGAAAGCTGCAGCGTGCACGCTCCACCGCTTCGAAGTGCGGCAGCAACATCGCGTCTGTGGCGATCTCGCCATTCACGCGAGCACGCTCGTTAAAGTCGATCAGGTGCGGCGAAGTATGGCAAGCCACCTTGTAGCCGGCCGCCAGCAGGATCGCCTCCAGCATCACGCAGGTCGAGCCCTTGCCATTGGTGCCGCCCACCGTGAAGACGACTGACTTGAATTCCAGCCCGAGCGCATCGCGCACGCGACTGATGCGGGCCAAGCCCATGTCGATGCCAACCGGGTGTGCGGTTTCCAGGTGGGCGAGCCAGTCGGGCAGCGTGTTGAATGTAGGCATGCGAAATAGGTGGCGCGGCTTCAGGAAATGGGCCGCGCAAAAACAAGAAGCGCGGACTCACGCCCGCGCTTCGGTTCAACAGATGTGCTGCATCAGGCCAGTGCGTCGGCCGGTTGCTTCTGCAGGAGCGCCAGGAGCTCGGCGATCTCGCGGCGCATGTTGCGACGATCGACAATCATGTCGATGGCGCCCTTCGTCAACAGGAACTCAGCGCGCTGGAAGCCTTCCGGCAGTTTCTCGCGCACGGTCTGCTCGATCACGCGCGGGCCGGCAAAGCCGATCATTGCCTTGGGCTCGGCGATCACCACGTCGCCCATGAATGCGAAGCTGGCGGACACACCGCCCGTGGTGGGATCGGTCAGCACGCTGATGAACGGCAGCTTGGCTTGCGCCAGCTTCTGGACCATCGCAGTAGTCTTGGCCATTTGCATGAGCGACAGCAGGCTTTCCTGCATGCGCGCGCCGCCCGACGCCGTCACGCAGATGAACGGCACCTTCTGTTCCAGCGCCATCTGCGCGCCACGCGCGAAACGCTCGCCCACCACCGAGCCCATCGAGCCCGTCATGAACTCGAACTCGAAGCACGCCACCACCACCGGCAGCGCATGGATGGCGCCGCCCATCACGACCATGGCATCGGTCTCGCCGGTGTTATCCATGGCCGCCTTGATGCGGTCGGGGTACTTTTTGCTGTCCTTGAACTTGAGCGCGTCGACCGGGAGGATCTCCTGGCCCAGCTCATAGCGGCCTTCGGCGTCCAGCAGCGCGTCCAGACGGGCACGCGCGCCAATGCGCATATGGTGGTCGCACTTCGGGCAGACGTGCAGGTTGGCTTCGACGTCGGTACGGTACAGCACCGACTCGCAGGCCGGGCATTTGACCCAGAGGCCTTCCGGAATGCCCTTGCGTTGCGACGGATCGGTCTGTTGGATCTTGGGCGGAAGCAGTTTGTCCAGCCAGCTCATGCGTGCTCCTTGAATGCAATGTCGCCGAGATCAGGCGTCGAGCGCCTGGCGAATCTCCGCGATGAAATCAGTCAAGTATTGTACCGCTTGTTCGCGAGGTGCTTCTTCAAGCAATTGCACAATGCGGGATCCGATGACCACCGCATCGGCCACGCCGCTGATCGCACGTGCTGTTGCCGCATCACGGATGCCGAAACCGACACCCACCGGCAGCCGCGCGTGCTGGCGGATTTGCGGGATGCGCGCGGCCACCGCGTCGAGGTCGATTGTGGCCGCGCCGGTCACACCCTTGAGCGACACGTAGTAGATGTAGCCACTCGCCACGCGGGCAATCTGCGCGATGCGCGCCTCGGTAGACGTGGGCGCCAGCAGGAAGATCGGATCAATGCCGGCGGCGCGCATGGTCTTGGCAAAGGCCTCGCACTCTTCGGGCGGATAGTCGACCACGAGCACGCCGTCCACGCCGGCTTCGGATGCAGCCTTCGCAAAGGCCTCCACGCCCATGCGCTCGATCGGGTTGGCGTAGCCCATGAGCACCACGGGCGTCGTTGAATCTGTGGTGCGGAATGCGCGCACGTATTCCAGCACCGTGCGCAGGCCAACTTTGTTAGCCAATGCGCGCTCTGACGCACGCTGGATGACAGGGCCGTCGGCCATCGGGTCTGAGAACGGTACGCCCAGTTCGATGACGTTGGAGCCGCCCTTGACCAGCGCGTGCATCAGGTCGACGGTCATCTCAGGGTACGGATCGCCCGCCGTGATGAACGGAATCAGGCCCTTGCGACCCTGTGCGGACAACTGCGAAAAAGTTTGAGCAATGCGGGACATAGCGGGATCAGTGTGTCAGGCGACCTTGATGGTGTCGGGCGCCAGAGATTCAGTCGGTTGGGCGGCAAATTCGGCGGCGGCATGCACGGCAGCCACACGCTCGCGCGCCACGCGGCAATAATCAGCGTTGATCTCGAAGCCGGCGAAGCGGCGTCCAAGCCGCGCACAGGCCGCAGCCGTGGTGCCGCTACCCAGGAACGGGTCCAGCACTAGGCCGCCCGGCGGGCAGCTTGCCAGGATCATGCGTTCCACCAGTTCCAGTGGCTTCTGTGTTGGATGCTCAGCGCGCTCCGGGTCTTGCCGGTGCAGGCGCGATACGCTCCACACGTCCTTCGGGTTGTAGCCGACTTCCAGCCACTTCTTGCCCTCAAAACGCTTGCGGCTGCGCGCTTTCTTCGTCTCGGCGTCGTACGGAATGCGCACGGCATCGACGTCGAAGTAGTAATCGCGCGAAGCAGCAAAAAAGCCGATGTTGTCGTGCACCGACGAGAACTTGCGCGTGCTGCCCCCCATGCTGGGCACGCGGCGGTCCCAGATGATCTCGTTGACCATCGTGAGGCGTCGCTTGAGCATGACGAACAGTTCCGGCGCGTATTGCCACGTGCAGAACAGGTAGAGCGATCCGTTGCGCGCCAGCTTCGGCCGCACCGCATCGATCCAGCGTTCGGACCAGGCAAGGTAGGCATCGCCCGACAGCTTGTCGGAGTCGTTGCCGTAATCCTTGCCCAGCCCGTACGGCGGATCTGCGATGACGAGGTCCACACTGCCGTCGGCCAGATGCTCGACCCCGGTAATGCAGTCCTCGTTGAAGATGCCGTCGATGGCGCGCTCGGTCATGCGTGTGCCAGTGCCGTTAGAGTTGGATGCCGGAGAATTCGGCGACGGTATGCATATCCTTGTCGCCGCGGCCGGACAGGTTCACCAGCAGGATCTTGTCCTTCGGCAGCGTCGGCGCCAGCTTGCACGCATACGCCAGCGCATGGCTCGATTCCAGCGCCGGGATAATGCCCTCCATGCGACACAGGTCGTGAAAGGACTGCAGCGCTTCCTTGTCGGTAATGCCGACGTATTCCGCGCGCTTCACATCTTTCAACCACGCGTGTTCCGGGCCGACGCCCGGATAATCGAGCCCGGCCGAGATCGAATGCGTCTCGATGATCTGGCCGTCCTCATCCTGCAGCAGATAGGTGCGGTTGCCGTGCAGCACGCCCGGTGAGCCCCCCGTGAGCGACGCAGCGTGACGGCCGGTCTCGATGCCCTCCCCCGCCGCTTCCACGCCGATCAGCTTCACGTCGGCATGGTCGATGTACGGGTAGAAGATGCCCATGGCGTTGGAGCCGCCGCCCACGCAGGCGATGATGGCGTCCGGCTGGCGCCCGATCATCTCAGGCATCTGCACTTTGCATTCCTCGCCGATCACGGCCTGGAAGTCGCGCACCATCATCGGGTACGGATGCGGGCCCGCCACCGTGCCGATGATGTAGAAGGTGTCAGCCACGTTGGTCACCCAGTCGCGCATCGCTTCGTTCAGCGCGTCCTTGAGCGTGCGCGAGCCCGACTCCACCGGCACCACGGTCGCGCCCAGCAGCTTCATGCGATAGACGTTGGCGGCCTGGCGGCGCACGTCTTCACTGCCCATGTAGACGACGCATTCCATGCCGTAGCGCGCAGCAATCGTGGCGGTCGCCACACCGTGCTGGCCGGCACCAGTTTCAGCAATCACGCGTGGCTTGCCCATGCGGCGTGCCAGCAGCGCTTGGCCGATCACGTTGTTCACCTTGTGCGCGCCGGTGTGGTTCAGGTCTTCGCGCTTGAGGTAGATCTGCGCGCCGCCGCAGTGTTCGGTCAGGCGGCGTGCGTGATAGATGGGCGACGGGCGGCCGACGAAATGCTTCAGCTCGTATTCGTATTCCCTGATGAATTCCGGATCGTGCTGGTAGCGCGCGTAGGCGTCGCGCAATTCATCGAGCGCGTGGGACAGCGTTTCCGCAACGAAGGTGCCGCCGTAGGGGCCGAAATGGCCGTGGGCGTCGGGAAGGTTGTACATGGCAATCTCTCGAGGCATCCGCCGAGGTCAGGGTGAAGACCTGTCGGCAGAGATATTCCGGAAGGCGTACGTCGCGAGAAACCTGCCAGATCGGCTCAGGCCTGAACCGATGCGCCCAGGGCTGCATCGGCCTCGCGGACCGCACGCACAAATGCGGTCATCCGGGCGTGGTCTTTCACGCCCCGTGCGGCCTCGATCCCGCTGCTGACGTCAACAGCGTACGGCCGCACGCGTTCAATCGCGCCAGCGACGTTTTGCGCGCTCAACCCACCACTCAAAACGAGCCGAGGAGCGGCGCTTGTGGTTGGCAAGGATGGCGATTGCGGGAGCCATTGCGGAGGAATGAGGGTCCAGTCGAATACGTGGCCGCCACCGCCATAGCCCTCAACAAATGCGTCGAGCAGCAGGCCTTGGGCAGCAGCAAACCGATCGGCGAATTCTACCAAATCGGCCCCGGGCTGAACACGTAGGGCACGCAGCCACGGCAGCCCCACCTTTCCGGCAATCTCGACGCACCGCTCTGCCGGCTCGTCGCCGTGGAACTGAAGCAGCGTAAGCGCCACTTGGTCGAGCACGCGCGCCACGTCGTCCGCGCTGGCGTTGACGAACAGGCCTGTCACGGTGACGAACGGACCAGCACGGCGGGCCAGCTCTGCCGCACGTTCAACGGCGACGTAACGCGGGCTGGGCGGATAGAAGACGAGCCCGATCGCATCGGCGCCGAGCTCGACGGCGTGGTCGACGTCGGCCGGCTGGGTCAGGCCACACAGCTTGATACGGGTACGGTGCAACGGCATGGTGGAAGCGGAATTCACGGGCCTGCGTGTTCGTCGAACACGCCACGAAACAGGCTGGACGATGCCGGAGATGCCGGCAACGAGAAGGCATCAGGATAGCCGACCTCGGCCAGATACAACCCGTCGGGCATGAAAGTCGGGGCGGCGGCTACGCGGCTGCGGGCAGCCAGCACATCGCGCATCCATGACGCGGGCTGCCGGCCGCGCCCGATCGCCACCAGGCACCCCATGATGTTGCGCACCATGTGGTGCAGGAACGCGCTGCCGCGAATGCGCACGAATACCCATTCGCCCTCGCCTCGCACCTCGATCGAGTACATCGTTTTGACGGGCGACTTGGCTTGGCATTCGGCCGCGCGGAACGACGAGAAATCGTGTTCACCGACCAGTACCTGCGCGGCCTCGTTCATGGCTGCCACGTCAAGGGATTGGCCCGGCGGGAGCATCACGTAGCCGGCCTTGTCTTCGAGCAACGGTGCGCGCGTCGGACCGAAGGTCAGCGCGTAGTAATACGTGCGGCGATGCGCGGAGAAGCGCGCGTGGAAATCCTCCGGCATCTCCTGCGCCCATCGCACGGCCACCGTGGGCGGCAGAAAGGCGTTGGTGCCGCGCACCCACGAGAACGGCTCGCGCACGAGGTCGGTATCCAGGTGGACGACCTGGCCCAGCGCATGCACACCCGCATCGGTGCGGCCGGCCACCGTGGTCTGCAGCGCCACGCCGGCAAACTGCCGCAGTGCCGCCTCCAGCGCGTCCTGCACGGTGTTGCCATGCGGCTGCGATTGCCAACCCGAAAACGCGGCACCGTCGTACTGAATGCCAAGCGCGATGCGCGTCATGCCGTGTGAATCCTCGTGCGGAAAGAAAAACGCCGGCAGGATACCACCCTGCCGGCGCTGTCGATGGCGTAAAACGCGTTGCGTCAGCCGATCTGGCGCATCAAGGCTTGCGCCTCTGCGTGGAACGACGGATCGCCCAGGTCCAGCACTTCCTGCAGCAATTCGCGTGCGCCTTCCTTGTCGCCGATCTCGATGTAGGCCTTGGCCAGATCGAACTTGATCTGCAGATCGCGCACCCCATCGGCACCATGCTCGCCGGACAGCGTGTGCGGCAGGTTGGTGTCCAGACGGATGGCCGATTGCGGCTCATCGTTCGCGACCTCGGCGTGCTCTGCGTGATGCGGCTCGGACTCGAAGTGCATCGGAGCCTGCGACAGGTCGGTCGGCTGGGCCCAGCTCGGCAGGCTTTCCTCCGCGGCAACCGGAGCTGCCGGAACAGCCGTTTCTGCGGCAGGCGGCGTCGGGTTCAGATCCAGCGACAAGTCCGACAGATCCATATGCAGCGGGGGCGCGGCGACGGGCTGATAAGCCTCGCCAGCGTGCGCGTTGAACTGCGGCAGATCCGTTTCTGGTTCGGCATGCACCCTGAAGATGTCCGATGCTTCTTCCGGCGCGGTGATCGGCTCGCCTGCTGCTGGCGCCGGGAACGACTCCAGCGGCAGATCGAAATCGGCCAGCTGCGGTGCCTTGGTCGACGGCGAGGACAGGTCCAGATCCGGAGACAGCGTGGTCCAGTCGTCCCCGCGGCGGGTGGTCTGACCCGTCACTGTCGGGCTGAAGGCCTCGGCAGCCACCGCGGCGCCCACACCGGCCAGGGCAGCGGCACCTGCCACTGCGGCGCCAGCGTGGCTCGGCTCTGCATGCGCTTCGGCACCCGGATGGCTTCCGTCACCCTGCACCGTCAAATACAGCGGATTAGCCGGATCGAACTTGCGGCCCATCGCAGCAGCCTCTGCCCATTCCGACGAGGCCGCGCCGACTTGCGCCAGCATCTCTTCAGCAATGGTCTGGAAGCCATGGGCGTCCTGACGATTGGCGTAAATTTCCATCAACTTCAGGCGAATGGCTTGGCGCTCCGGATGCTGCTCCAGGGCCTCGCGCAGGATTTCTTCGGCTTGTACGTCGCGCCCGTAGGCGATATAGACATCGGCCTCGGCAATCGGGTCGACTTCATTGCTCTCGTTGCCGCCGCCAATGCGGAAATCCGCACCGAACACGCTGTGCTGCGAGGTGTCGACGCTTTGACCACCGGCTGCGCCAAACAGCGAGTTGGCGCCCGCCATCACAGTGCTTTCCTGCGACAGAAGGCTGTCCTGGAAGCCATGTGCCTGCTCAGGCTTCTGCTGGCGACGGCGATACACAACCAGCCCCCCCAGCAAGGCGACCACCAAGCCGCCCAGGCCCAGGGCCATCGGGTTGCCCAGCAGCGACGAGAGGAACGATTCTTCTTGAATCGGCGGCGGAGCCACAACCACCGGCGTCTTCTTCGGCGCGGCAGCAGGAGCCGACGCAGCAGCAATCGGTGCGCTGGCAGCCGCTTGCGGCGCCGAGGCTGCCGCCACCGGCGCTGATGCGGCTTCCGGCGCGGAAGCCGCCGCAGCAGCCGTTACCGACGAAGCCGGAGCAGCAGCGGCCGTTTCTGCCGGCGCAGCCGCAGCAGGGGCCGGGGCAGACGTAGACGCTGCGGACGGCGCGGGAGCCGGCGCGTTGGCCGCCGCCACTGCCGGAGCGGCCGTCGATGGCGCAGCACCAGCAGCCGGTTTGGCAGCGCTGGCAGCCTTGGCCAGTTCAGCGTTCTTCAATTCAACCAGGCGCTGCATGTCAGAGAGATTCTTCTCCAACTGTGCAACGCGTGATTCCATTTCCTTGAGCGCGCGCTCCTTGGCGACGAGTTCCTCATCACGGGCAGCAGCCGAGCCGGCCTTGCCGGTACGGTCAGCCTTGGACAGACGCAGCTCGTCGCGGCCGCTGGCAGCAGGCGTGGCTTGATCCTGCACACGGGCCGACACGCTGCCGCTCTGCTGGCGGGCGGAGTCGGTATCCGTGGCTGCGTTGGCTTCAGCCGCCGTTGCGAGGCGGTTGCGATAGCCGGCAAAGCCAGACGTCTGCGCAATGACTTCGCGGCGTGCCTCGCGCGCAGGCGTTTTCTGCGCTTCGGCCTGCGACGGCACTTTCAGCACCGAGCCGGTACGCAGCCGGTTGATGTTGCCACCAATGAAAGCGTTGGGATTGTTCCGATACAGGGCCAACAGCATCTGGTCGAGCGACACGGCGTCTTGACCTTGAGCAGCCGTCGATGCCACGTCATACAGACTATCGCCGCGCTGCACGGTGTACGAACCACCGGGTGTAGCGTCCGGTGCGGTAGCAGCAGGAGCCGCTTGCTGGGCACGCACAGCTTGGCGAGCAGCGCGGGGCTGGCGTGTTGGTGCCGGCGCGGCTGCAGTCGAGGCTGCAGCTTGCGGCTGCGCGGTCGAAGCACCCGGCGCCGATTCAGCGGCGCCCGGCGTTGTGGCCTGCACCACCGGCGTCGGCGCAAAATTCTGCGCGGTATTGCTGGAGCCTACCGGGTCCAGCAGGAACGTATAAGCGCGCGAAACGTGGCCGCTCGCCCAGTTCAGGTCAACCAGGACATCAACGAACGGCTCGGCGACGGGCTGGGTCGAACGCAGACGCACCACGTAGTTGCCATTCGACTGGCGCTCCAGCGAAGCACGCAGCGAGGAGACGATCGGGTTGTAGGTCAGACCGGCACGCGAATAAGCGTCCGGCGCAGCCAGTTTGGCGACCAGGTTTTGCGCCTCTTCGGGCGTCACGCCGGTCAGATCGATTTCGGCCTGCAACGGCTGGCCGAGGCTGGAACGCACGTGCAGCGCGCCGAAACCGGCCGCTTGCGCAGCGGGCTGAATCAGCAGCAGGCTCGCCGCAGCAAACGCGACGGCCGACCAGCGAGGACTGCGATGGGACGATTCTCTCCGGCGGTATTGGCTCACCCTCACCTTCGACTCCGTTATCTTTTAATGTGCAAACGAACTTAACATCAACGAGTTAGCGCAGCAAGTTCACCTAAAAAGTGAAGTACTGGATAAGAACCGCCGTCAATCTTTATGAAAACGACACAATTGGCGAGATTCTGAAGCACCCGACGTACCCCCCGGAATGCGCGTGCTTCATGTGGCGCTAACCCTTCCCCGTGCCCCGTCCACCCCACGAATGGGCGGACAGCGTTCCGGCCGCTATTGTGTACCAACGTTACAGACCGTGGGCGTCCAGATGGCACAACGCCGCGCAGGCCGCGCGGCGTTGGTAGAAAAAGCGCACTTTCTGTTGTCAGGCCGCAACGACAGCTGCCGATGCCCGGCCCGACGAGGAAAGCAAAGCCCGGATCACTTGCCCAGCAGGATACGCAGCGTACGGCGCAGCGGCTCGGCAGCGCCCCACAGAAGCTGGTCGCCGATCACGAAGGCGCTCACATACTCGGGCCCCATGTTCAGCTTGCGCACACGGCCCACTCCGATTTCGAGACCACCAGTGATGGACGCCGGTGTCAGTTCCTTCTCGGTGATGCTGCGGTCGTTCGGCACCCACTTCACCCACGGGTTGCCCGAGCGGATGATCTGCTCGATTTCTTCGAGCGGCAGATCGCGCTTAAGCTTCAGCGTCAGGCCCAGGCTGTGGCAGCGCATTGCGCCAATTCGCACACACAGGCCGTCGACCGGAATCGTCTGCGCCGTCCCCAGGATCTTGTTGACCTCGGCCTGGCCCTTCCATTCTTCCTTCGACTGACCGTTGTCGAGCTGCTTGTCGATCCACGGGATCAACCCACCAGCCAGCGGCGCCGGGAAGAATTCGGTCGGCACGTCTTCGCGGATGGTCTTGGCAACCTTGCGATCGATGTCCAGGATGGCGGATGCCGGGTTGGCCAGTTCATCAGCCACGGCGCCATGGATCACGCCCATGCCCTTGAGCAGTTCGCGCATGTGGTTTGCGCCACCGCCCGAAGCCGCCTGATAGGTCATCGAGCTGACCCACTCGACCAGGCCTTCGCGGAACAGGCCGCCCACGCCCATCAGCAGAATCGAATTGGTGCAGTTGCCACCGATGAAATTCTTGGTGCCAGCGGCCACCGCGTTCTTGATGAGCGACAGGTTGACCGGGTCCAGCACGATCACGGCATCATCTTCCATGCGCAGCGTCGAGGCGGCGTCGATCCAGTAGCCGCTCCAGCCCGCGGCGCGCAGCTTCGGGAAGACTTCGGTGGTGTAGTCACCACCCTGGCACGTGATGATCGTGTCGCATGCCTTGAGCGCTTCGATGTCGTTGGCGTCAGCCAGGGGCGCATCCGTCTTGGCGAATGCGGGCGCCTTGCCGCCGGCGTTGCTGGTGCTGAAAAACACCGTGTCGATCAGGTCGAAATCCTTTTCTTCCTGCATGCGCTGCATCAGCACGCTGCCAACCATGCCGCGCCAACCGACGAGACCTACCTTCATGATTGTGAACCTCTAGTGATTTTCCCCGCCTCGGTCGCCCGGCGTGACCGCGCGGGGAAGGCGAACGGACACGACGGACGATCTACGAGATCGTTTTTTTGGTAATGATTTTCGTGGTCGTGCGAATCTCGACAGGCGTCATGCGAGCGCGCGCGGCGGTGCCCTTGGCGGCGATAGCCAGGGTGCCCAGAATGCCCAGTACGAGGACGGGGAGCGCGATCGAGATCATCTGCAAAAATATACACGATTTGGCGGCCACACAATGCACTGCAACATATGTCCGCCGAAAAAATGACGATTGCGGCGCCGCATGTGACGGCACCGCAACGCATGCTTTGATTTACAAGGCAGCGACCACCGCGTCGCCCATCTCCACAGTGCCGACCTGTTTGCAGCCCGACGTCAGGATGTCGCCGGTCCGGTAGCCCTGCGCCAGCACCTTCTTGACAGCCGTTTCGATACGATCAGCCTGCTCGGCCTTGTTCAGCGAATAGCGCAGCATCATCGCCGCCGACAGGATCGTCGCCAGCGGGTTGGCAATACCCTTGCCTGCGATGTCCGGCGCGGAGCCGTGCGACGGCTCATACAGGCCCTTGTTGTTCGCGTCGAGCGACGCCGACGGCAGCATGCCGATCGAGCCCGTCAGCATGGCGGCCTCGTCCGAGAGGATGTCACCGAACATGTTGCCGGTGACGATCACGTCGAAGTTCTTCGGTGCCTTCACGAGTTGCATGGCAGCGTTGTCGACGTACATGTGCGACAGCTCGACTTCCGGATATTCCTTATGCACATCGGTGACGATGTCCTTCCAGAACTGGAACGTCTCGAGCACGTTGGCCTTGTCGACACTGCACAGTTTCTTGCCGCGCTTGGCGGCAGCCTGGAAGGCGACGTGCGCGATGCGGCGGATCTCCGGCTCGCTGTAGCGCATCGTGTCGAAGCCTTCGCGCGCACCGGCAAACGCGCCGTCCGGGGCCGAACGCACGCCGCGCGGCTGGCCGAAGTAGATGTCACCAGTCAGTTCGCGCACGATCAGGATGTCGAGACCAGACACGATCTCCGGCTTCAGGCTCGATGCACCGGCCAGCTCCGGATAGCAAATCGCCGGACGGAAATTAGCGAACAGCTGCAGATGCTTGCGCAGGCCGAGAATGGCCTGCTCGGGGCGCAGTTCGCGAGCCAGCGTGTCGTACTTCCAATCGCCCACGGCACCGAACAGGATGGCGTCAGCCTCCTTGGCGAGCTTGAGCGTGTCTTCGGGCAGCGGATGGCCCTTGGCCTCGTAGCCTGCGCCGCCCACGGGGGCGAATTCCATCTCGAATGACTCGCCCAGTACCTTGAGCACCTTCACGGCCTCGGCGACGATTTCCTTGCCAATGCCGTCACCCGGCAACACTGCAATCTTGGTCATGTGGTTGTCCTTGTTGTTCTGGTGTCAGCTCAGCCGACGAGCTTGTGCGCGAGCCACGGCATCTTGGCCAGGCGCTGCGCTTCGTAAGCCTTGATCTGGTCGGCATAGCGCAGGGTCAGACCGATGTCGTCAAAGCCGTTCAGCAGGCAGTATTTGCGGAACGCCGTGACGTCGAACGGATACGCCGTACCGCCTGGCGTGACAACGATCTGCCTGTCCAGATCGACGGTCAGCTGGTAGCCGGTAAAGGCTTGCGTTTCGTTGAACAGATGATCGACTTGCGACTCCGTCAGCACGATCGGCAGCAGGCCGTTCTTAAAGCAGTTGTTGAAGAAGATGTCCGCAAAACTCGGCGCGATGATGGCGCGAAAGCCATACTGCTGCAGCGCCCACGGCGCATGCTCACGCGAGCTGCCGCAGCCGAAGTTCTTGCGGGCCAGCAACACGGAGGCGCCCTTGTAACGCGGTTGGTTCAGCACGAAGTCCGGGTTCAGCGGACGCTTGCTGTTGTCTTGGCCGGGCTCGCCGGCGTCCTTGTAGCGCCACTCGTCGAACAGGTTCGGGCCGAAACCCGTGCGCTTGATCGACTTGAGGAATTGCTTCGGGATGATGGCGTCGGTATCGACGTTCTCGCGGTCGAGCGGGGCCACGAGGCCGGTGTGGATGGTGAATTGTTCCATGATTGCTCTCTCTAACCTGCCGCTCAAGCGAGCTTGCGCACGTCGACGAAGTGACCTTCCAGCGCGGCTGCAGCGGCCATCGCCGGGCTGACCAGGTGGGTGCGGCCACCCGCGCCCTGACGACCTTCGAAGTTGCGGTTGGACGTGGATGCACAGCGCTCGCCCGGGTCGAGGCGATCAGCGTTCATCGCGAGGCACATCGAGCAACCCGGCTCCCGCCATTCAAAGCCTGCCGCCTTGAAGATCTTGTCCAGCCCTTCGCGCTCGGCCTGTTCCTTCACGAGGCCCGAGCCCGGCACGACCATCGCCAGCTTCACGTTCGAGGCAATGCGCTTACCCAGCTTCTGCACAACCCACGCTGCGGCGCGCATGTCTTCGATACGGCTGTTAGTGCACGAGCCGATGAACACCTTGTCGATGTTAATGTCGCTGATGGCGACGTTCGGCTGCAGGCCCATGTATTCGAGCGCGCGCTCCATGGCGTTGCGCTTGTTCGGGTCTTTCTCTTTGTCGGGATCCGGCACGCGGTCTTCAATGCTGACCACCATTTCCGGCGACGTGCCCCAGCTCACCTGCGGGCGAATCTCTTCAGCACGCAGCTCGACGACCTGATCGAAGTGCGCACCTTCGTCGGAATGCAGCGTGCGCCAATAGGCGACCGCCTGCTCCCACTCCACGCCCTGGGGCGCGAACGGACGGCCCTTGATGTATTCCAGCGTGACATCGTCCACGGCGACCATGCCTGCGCGTGCGCCGCCTTCGATTGCCATGTTGCACACCGTCATGCGGCCTTCCATCGACAGCGCGCGGATGGCCGAGCCGCCGAATTCCATGGCATAGCCCGTGCCGCCGGCCGTACCGATCTTGCCGATGATGGCGAGCACGATGTCCTTGGCGGTGCAGCCGCGCGGCAACGTGCCTTCCACCTTCACGAGCATGTTCTTGCTCTTCTTGGCGAGCAGCGTTTGCGTGGCCAGCACGTGCTCGACTTCCGACGTGCCGATGCCGTGCGCCAACGCACCGAATGCGCCGTGCGTGCTGGTATGCGAATCACCGCACACCACCGTCATGCCCGGCAGGGTCGCGCCCTGCTCCGGCCCGATCACGTGCACGATGCCCTGACGCTTGTCGTTCATCTTGAATTGCGTGATGCCGTAGCTGTCGCAGTTGGCGTCAAGCGTATCGACCTGCAGCTTGGAAACCGGATCGGCAATGCCGTGCGAGCGGTCGGTAGTCGGCACATTGTGATCCGACACAGCCAAGTTGGCACTGATGCGCCACACCGGACGCTCGGCCAGTTTCAGGCCCTCGAACGCCTGCGGGCTCGTCACTTCGTGCAGCAGTTGACGATCGATGTAGAGGACGGTCGTGCCGTCTTCTTCGGTATGAACGACGTGATCGTCCCAAAGTTTGTCGTAGAGCGTCTTGGCCATGATGCGATCCGTGCACAACGCGCCCATTGAAATTCAGGGCCGCTGCGCGAGCAGTTTCGTGGGGAGTGATCGATTATGCCACCCGGTGCATTGGGCACCGGACGTGACTGACGAAAGGGGGTTTCGCCATTTCGCGAAGGCCCTTCCCGCACCTACGGGCAACAAAAAGCCCCGCCGGTTTCCCGTGCGGGGCTTCTGTGAAACAACCAACCTGGCTTAGCGCTTGTCGATCGACGGCACTTCGCGGGTTGCTGCGCCGTTGAACAACTGGCGCGGACGGCCGATCTTGTATTCCGGATCGGTGATCATCTCTTCCCACTGCGCAATCCAGCCCACCGAGCGGGCCAGCGCGAAGATGCAAGTGAACATCGACGACGGAATGCCCAGCGCGCGCTGCACGATGCCCGAGTAGAAGTCGACGTTCGGGTACAGCTTGCGGCTGACGAAGTACTCGTCTTCCAGCGCGATCTTTTCCAGTTCCATGGCCAGCTTGAACAGCGGGTCGTTGTGCAGACCCAGCTCTTCGAGCACTTCGTGGCAGGTTTCGCGCATCAGCTTGGCGCGCGGGTCGTAGTTCTTGTACACGCGGTGGCCAAAGCCCATCAAGCGCACGCCGCTGTTCTTGTCCTTGACCTGCTTGATGAACTCGGGAACCTTGTCCACCGAGCCGATTTCTTCCAGCATGTTCAGGGCGGCTTCGTTCGCACCACCGTGCGCCGGCCCCCACAGGCAAGCGATACCGGCGGCGATTGCTGCGATCGGGTTCGTGCCCGACGAGCCGGCCAGACGCACCGTCGACGTCGAAGCGTTCTGCTCGTGGTCTGCGTGGAGAATGAAGATGCGGTCCAGAGCGCGCTCCAGCACCGGGTTCACCTTGTAGTCCTCGCACGGCGTGGCGAACATCATGCGCATGAAGTTACCCGTGTACGACAGGTTGTTCTGCGGATAGATGTTCGGCTGACCGATGTTGTACTTGTATGCCATGGCCACCAGCGTCGGCAGCTTGGCGATCAGGCGGATCTGCGAGATTTCGCGCTCGCGCGGGTCATTGATGTTGGCAGCGTCCGGATAGAACGCGCTCATGGCACCAACCAGGCCCGTCAACACGGCCATCGGGTGGGCATCACGACGGAAACCGCGCAGGAAGAACTGCATCTGTTCGTGCACCATGGTGTGATTCGTCACCACATGGTTGAACTCTTCCTTCTGCTTGGCGTTGGGCAGCTCGCCCTTCAGCAGCAGGTAGCAGATTTCCATGAAATCGCATTTGCTGGCCAGATCGTCGATGGCGTAGCCGCGATACAGCAGCTCACCTTTGTCACCATCAATGTAGGTGATCTTGGAATTGCACGACGCGGTCGACATGAAGCCGGGGTCGTACGTGAACTTGCCCGTCTGACCGTACAGCTTGCGAATGTCGATCACGTCCGGGCCAACCGTGCCCTTGTAGATCGGCAGCTCGACGCTGGGCGAGCCATCGGAAAACGATAGGGTGGCTTTCACTTCGGACGGCGTCATGTCGGTTTCCTTCTCTGCTGTTTATAAAAATGAAGTCGGGAGACTCCCGCCAGACGGATCGAGGGGCGCCGGCCGGGGGGGGCGGCTGGACCGATTCGTCTTGCGGCAACCTCTCGCGCGCCGGTTCAGACCGAGCGCAGCAAGGTCAGGACGTGCTGGATGTGAGGCACGTCGAGTTCGCCCTCCGGCTCCTTGCGTGCAAGCAGGAGATCCATCAGGTCGTTGTCGGGAAGCTCGAACAACTGCGAGAGTGCGGCAACGTCGTCGTCCGACAGTTCCGTCTCGTAGCGGTTGAAGAAGCGCTCGACGATGATGTCGTTCTCAAGCAGGCCGCGTCGGGCACGCCAGCGCAAACGGGCACGCTTGTGCGGATCGGACTGATGGGAGAACGTTGGAGTGTTCACAGCAACCATACTTCCTAAAAATGCGTCGCCGGAGAAACCGCTCCGGCGACACACAATGCCAAAGTGCGCTGACTCGCGGCTTACACCGCGCGACGCACCATCAATTCCTTGATCTTGCCGATGGCCTTGGTCGGGTTCAGACCCTTCGGGCACACATCGACGCAATTCATGATGGTGTGGCAACGGAACAGGCGGTACGGATCTTCCAGATTGTCCAGGCGTTCGCTGGTGGCCTGGTCACGGCTGTCGGCGATGAAGCGATACGCCTGCAGCAGACCGGCCGGGCCGACGAACTTGTCCGGGTTCCACCAGAACGACGGGCACGACGTCGAGCAGCTCGCGCACAGAATGCACTCGTACAGACCGTCGAGCTCTTCGCGCTCTTCCGGCGATTGCAGGCGCTCCTTCTCGGGCGGCGGCTCGTCGTTGATCAGATACGGCTTGATCGAATGGTACTGGTTGAAGAACTGCGTCATGTCGACGATCAGATCGCGGACCACGGGCAGCCCCGGCAGCGGGCGCAGCACGATCTTCTCGGGTAGCTCACGCATGTTGGTCAGGCAGGCCAGACCATTCTTGCCGTTGATGTTCATGGCGTCGGAGCCGCACACGCCTTCACGGCACGAGCGACGGAACGCGATCGACTCGTCGAGCTTCTTCAGCTTGACCAGCGCGTCGAGCAGCATGCGCTCGTGACCGTCGAGCTCAACCTCGTAGGTCTGCATGCGGGGCGCTGCGTCCTTGTCCGGATCGTAGCGATAGACTTCAAAAATACGCTTCATTTTTGTGGGCCCTTCTTATCCGTTAGAACGTACGCGCCTTGGGCGGCACCGATTCCACCGACAGCGGCTTCAACTGCACGGGCTTGTAGTCGAGGCGGTTGCCTTCGCTGTACCACAGCGAGTGCTTCATCCAGTTTTCGTCGTCGCGGTTCGGGAAGTCGCTGTGTGCGTGTGCGCCGCGCGATTCCTTGCGGGCGGCGGCCGACACCATCGTCGCCTTTGCCACTTCCACCAGGTTGGCCACTTCCAGCGCTTCGACGCGCGCGGTGTTGAACACCTTGGACTTGTCCTTCAGGTGGATGCTGCCAGCGCGCTCGGCCACTTCCAGGATGCGCTCGACGCCTTCATCCATCAGCTTCTGCGTACGGAACACGCCCGCGTGCGACTGCATGTTGCGGCGGATGTCGTTGGCGACGTCCTGCGCGTACTCGCCCGAGCTGGACGAATCGAGCTTGGCCAGGCGCGACAGTGCGCGGTCCGCTGCATCGGCCGGCAACGGCTTGTGCTCGCGGTTCTTCAGGTTCTGCGCAACGATGTGGTTGCCCGCCGACCGGCCGAACACCACCAGGTCGAGCAGCGAGTTCGTGCCCAGGCGGTTGGCGCCGTGCACCGACACGCACGAGCATTCGCCGATCGCGTAGAAGCCGTTGATGACCTCGTTCGGGTTGCCGTTCTTCGGCACCACGACCTGGCCGTGATAGTTCGTCGGAATGCCACCCATCTGGTAGTGGATGGTCGGCACCACAGGAATCGGTTCCTTGATGGCGTCGACGTTGGCGAACTTCAGGCCGATCTCGCGGATCGACGGCAGGCGCTTCATGATGGTCTCGGCGCCGACGTGGGTCAGGTCGAGCAGCACGTAGTCGCCGTTCGGGCCGCAGCCGCGGCCTTCCTTGATTTCCTGATCCATCGAGCGCGACACGAAGTCACGCGGTGCCAGATCCTTCAGCGTCGGGGCATAGCGCTCCATGAAGCGCTCGCCATCCTTGTTACGCAGGATGCCGCCCTCGCCACGCACACCTTCCGTGATCAGCACGCCCGCGCCGGCCACGCCGGTCGGGTGGAACTGCCAGAACTCCATGTCTTCCAGCGGAACACCCGCGCGCGCTGCCATGCCCAGGCCGTCACCGGTGTTGATGAAGGCGTTGGTGGACGCTGCGTAGATGCGGCCTGCACCGCCCGTGGCGAACAGCGTCGTCTTCGCTTCGAGGATGTAGACCTCGCCGGTTTCCATTTCCAGCGCGGTCACGCCCAGCACGTCGCCGTCCTGGTCGCGGATCAGGTCCAGCGCCATCCATTCGACGAAGAAGTGGGTCTTGGCCTTGACGTTACGCTGATACAGCGTGTGCAGCAGCGCGTGGCCGGTACGGTCAGCCGCGGCGCAGGCACGCTGCACGGGCTTCTCGCCGTAGTTCGACGTGTGACCGCCGAACGGACGCTGGTAGATGGTGCCGTCGGCGTTGCGGTCGAACGGCATGCCGAAGTGTTCCAGCTCATAGACCACGTTCGGTGCCTGGCGGCACATGAACTCGATCGCGTCCTGGTCGCCGAGCCAGTCGGAGCCCTTGACGGTGTCGTAGAAGTGATAGTGCCAGTTGTCTTCGCTCATGTTGCCCAGCGAAGCACCGATACCACCCTGCGCCGCAACGGTGTGCGAGCGGGTGGGGAAAACCTTGGACAGCACGGCCACGGAGAGGCCGGCTTCTGCCAGCTGCAGCGATGCGCGCATGCCCGAACCGCCCGCACCGACGATCACGACGTCGAATTTGCGGCGCGGCAGCCCAGTCTTGACTGCGACCATGTCTTAAACCCTCCAGAGAATCTGAGCTGCGTAGCCCGCACAACCAACGAGCCACAGAATCGTCAACACTTGCAGCGTCAAACGCACTGCCACGGGCTTCACGTAGTCCATCCAGATGTCACGGACACCGATCCAGGCGTGATACGTGAGCGACACGAACGCCAGGAACGTCAGCATCTTCATCCACTGGTTGGAGAACAGCCCCGCCCAGCTTTGGTAAGACGTGTCTTTGGAGAGCAGGAACGCAGCCAGCAGCACGACGGTGTAGACCGCCATGATCACGGCGGTGACGCGCTGCGCGAGGAAGTCCTTCAGGCCGTAGTGCGCGCCGACAACGAGGCGCTTGGGACCGATATTGTTATTTGCCATCATTCGACTCCTCAGAACAGGCCGAACAGCTTGGCGCCGAACACGACGGTCAGCAGCAGGCTGACGATCAGCACGCTCACAGCCGACTTGGAGGCCGAAGCCTTGTCGATGCCGATATGCAGATCGAGGATCAGGTAACGGACACCTGCGCAGAAGTGGTGCAGGTATGCCCAGATGAGGGCAAGGACGACAACCTTGGCAAAGCTGTTGGACAGAAGCGCCGTGAACTTGGCGAAACTGATTTCCGACGTGAGACTTTGCTCGAACAAGTACAGCACGAACGGAAGAAGAAGGAACATCAGCGCACCGCTGGCACGGTGCAAGATGGACACCTTACCGGCCCAGGGCAAGCGGTAACGGGCAATGTCGCCCAAACCGATGTTCCTGTATACCGGCCTGGCTTTCTTGATGGCTTCTGCCATGGTCAGACCCCAATTGGCTAATCAACAAACAAAACAGCTTTGCACAAATCCGCGAGATTTTAGCGCGCTTTTGTTGCGCAGCGCACCATTAATTCCATGCGACGCGCTCCACTTTTGTGCTTCCTGCCCTCGCCTGCCAGTGGCGTGATACGGGGGCCGATTGTCTTCTTTACACTGCCTTCACGACGCGCAATACGCTGTTGCGCAACGCACAAATCAAGACGCCGCCGAAGTGGCCACTGCCCGCACAAATCGGGCCCATCGACGTGTCGTCAATTCAATTCGTTCTGGTAGTAGTGCCGCGTCGTGACGTACAGGCCACGACGTACCTCCACCGGTTTGTCGCCGAACGTATGCGACACGCGCTCCACCGAGAGCAGCGGCGATTCGGCCGCCACCGACAGCAATTCAGCCGTGGTCGCGTCGGCCGCAACCGCACGGATGCGCTCGGTGGCACGCAACATTCGCACGCCGAACTCCGCCTCGAAAAAGGCGTACATCGGCCCCTTCCACTCGGTCAGCTTTTCAGCCGTCAGCCCTTTGAAGCTCGCGCCCGGCAGCCAGATCTCTTCCAGCACGGTCGGCTCACCCGAAAAGAACAGGATGCGGCGAATCTGCACGACGCTGTCGCCGGCCTTGAGTTCGAGCAGGCGGGCGATTTCAGCCGGGGCGCGCATGCGCTTGCACTCCAGCACACGGCTGCTCGGATAGTGCTGCTCGCCCTGCTCCGGCATCAGGCGCAAAAACCGGAACTGCACGCCTTCTTCGTAATGCGTGGTAACGAAGGTGCCCTTGCCCTGGCGCCGCGCGACCAGGTTTTCGGCCGCCAGTTCGTCGATCGCTTTGCGCACGGTCCCTTGGCTGACCTTGTAGCGGGCCGCCAATTCCATTTCGCTGGGGATCATCTCGCCCGGCTTCCATTCGCCGGCTTGCAAGCTTTGCAGGATCAGCGTCTTGATCTGCTGATACAGCGGGCTGAAGGTGGGAGAGCCGCCCGCGCCGCCCGAAGAAGCGGGCGATGCGCCGCCTTCGCCGCCCGGGGGTGGCATCGCAGCGGACAGAGGGCTGGGTGTGCTCGACATAACTGCCGATTTCACCACAAAAGCGACAAAGGCGTCCAGCCCGTTTATAGAATGTCTTATGTCTTATATAAGACAGAAGATTCATTGACTTTCCAGCGAGGCCAGACCTACACTCGCGCCTGTTCCGGGCGACGGCCCCCACGACACGCCACAACGGCTCAAAGGTCAATCGCAGTGTGTTTCCACATCGTCATGCGGACGCAGTAAACTGCGAGGCTCTTGCCGTTTCTGAGCCGACCGCCCACGTGGCGCCGACCGTTGCCGGCAATGCCTGCGAGGCTGCACCGACATCCTGCCGGGATGCGCGCCGCGCGCAGTGCGATCCGCTTTCACTACCGTTTGGAGAGTTCTCATGGCAAAAGCACCCATGCGCGTCGCAGTGACCGGCGCTGCTGGACAGATCGGTTACGCCCTGCTGTTCCGCATCGCCGCCGGCGAAATGCTGGGCAAGGATCAACCCGTCATCCTGCAGCTGCTGGAAATCCCCGATGAGAAGGCCCAGAAGGCACTCAAGGGCGTGATGATGGAGATCGAAGACTGCGCATTCCCGCTGCTGGCTGGCATGGAAGCGCATTCCGACCCGATGACCGCATTCAAGGACGCCGATGTGGCTCTGCTGGTGGGCGCCCGCCCCCGTGGCCCGGGCATGGAACGTGCGGATCTGCTGTCGGCCAACGCCCAGATCTTCACGGCACAAGGCAAGGCACTGAACGCCGTGGCTTCGCGCAACGTCAAGGTGCTGGTGGTCGGCAACCCGGCCAACACGAACGCCTACATCGCCATGAAGTCGGCGCCGGACCTGCCGCGTGAGAACTTCACCGCCATGCTGCGCCTGGACCACAACCGCGCCCTGTCGCAGATCGCCGCCAAGACAGGCAAGCCGGTGTCGAGCATCGAAAAGCTGTTCGTGTGGGGCAACCACAGCCCGACGATGTACGCCGACTATCGCTACGCCACGATCGACGGCAAGAGCGTCAAAGACATGATCAACGACCCGGTGTGGAACAACGACGTGTTCCTGCCGACCGTTGGCAAGCGCGGCGCCGCCATCATCGAAGCGCGCGGCCTGTCGTCGGCTGCTTCGGCTGCCAACGCCGCCATCGACCACGTGCGTGACTGGGTGCTCGGCACCAACGGCAAGATTGTCACGATGGGCATCCCGTCGAACGGCGAATACGGCATTCCGAAGGACGTGATGTTCGGCTTCCCGGTCACCACCGAAAACGGCAAGTACAAGATCGTCGAAGGCCTGGAAATCGACGAGTACAGCCAAGGCAAGATCAAGATCACGCTGGACGAGCTGGAAGGCGAGCGTGCGGGCGTGCAGCACCTGCTGTAATCCGCATGATCTAAGAAAGAACCGGAGCGGATCGGCAGCGAACCCTCCGGTTTTTTTACACCTGCATTTTGATCAAGACACAGGCGTGACAAGCGCCGCCCAACCGATACCACCCCGTGCACCCCACCGAGGTTTTGTTCCAGGACGATGCGCTGCCGGCCCAATTGCCGGTCTGCGACCACTACGCGGGCGCAGAAAAACTGATGCGCAAGTCGCTAGCTCTGCAACAAGCCCTTGGCCCCGTTTTCGACATCACGTTTGACTGCGAAGACGGTGCCGCGGTCGGCCAGGAACGCGCACATGCCGAACTGGCCGCCGCGCTCATCAACAGCGACGACAACCGCTTCAACCGCGTTGGCGTGCGCATCCACGATCCGAACCACGATGCGTGGACGCAGGACGTCGACATCCTTGTAGGCCTTGCCGGCCGCCGACTCGCCTACGTGACCGTGCCCAAGGTACGTGACGTGGTGGAAGTGGCGCGCGTGACCGATCGCATCAACCAGGCCGCCAAGGCTGCGGGCATTGCGCGACACCTGCCGATCCATGTGTTGATCGAAACGCATGGCGCACTCACGCAGGTGTTCGATATCGCTTCGTTGGTGCAGGTGGAATGCCTGAGCTTCGGCCTGATGGATTTTGTTTCGGCGCACAACGGTGCGATTCCGGGCGCGGCGATGGGCTCGCCCGAGCAGTTCGAGCATCCGCTGATCCGCCGCGCGCTGACCGATATTTCCGCCGCGTGCCACGCCCACGGCAAAGTGCCGTCGCACAACGTCAGCACTGACATCAAACACCCGGACCGCGCGGGCGCCGATGCTGCGCGTGCCCGCAACGAGTTCGGCTATCTGCGCAAGTGGAGCATCCATCCGGACCAGATCACGCCGATCGTTTCGGCCTTCCGCCCATCGCACGAAGAAGTGACACACGCGAGCGCCATTCTTGCTGCGGCGCAGGACGCCTCGTGGGGACCAATCCAGCATGAAGGCCGGCTGCATGACCGCGCGAGCTATCGCTATTGGTGGGCCGTGCTGCAACGGGCGCACACCACGGGCGTGGAGATGCCGGCCGACGCCATCGCGCGGTTCTTCGCGTGACTGGCATAGAAAGGAGATTCGCCATGACAGCAAACACCCAAGCCAGCGCAGGAGCGCGCTTCCGCCAGGCGCTGGTTGAAGAATCGCCGCTGCAGGTGGTCGGCACCATCAACGCCAACCACGCGCTGCTGGCCAAGCGCGCCGGTTACCGCGCGATCTATCTGTCGGGCGGCGGCGTGGCAGCGGGCTCGCTGGGCTTGCCGGATCTTGGCATATCGGGCCTGGATGACGTTTTGACCGACGTCCGCCGCATCACCGATGTGTGCGACGTACCGCTGCTGGTAGACGTCGACACGGGCTTCGGCGCTTCCGCATTCAACGTGGCGCGCACGACCAAGTCGCTCATCAAGTTTGGCGCTGCGGCCATGCATATCGAAGACCAGGTCGGCGCCAAGCGCTGCGGCCATCGTCCCAATAAGGAGATCGTCTCGAAGGACGAGATGGTCGATCGCATCAAGGCGGCCGTCGATGCCCGCACCGACGCCAGCTTTGTCGTCATGGCCCGCACCGATGCACTGGCCGTCGAAGGGTTCGACCGCGCCCTTGAACGCGCCGTGGCCTGCGTGGAAGCCGGCGCGGACGCGATCTTTCCCGAGGCGATGACGGAACTATCGATGTACCGCAAGTTTGTCGACGCGGTGAAGGTGCCGGTGCTGGCCAACATCACCGAATTTGGCCAGACGCCTCTTTTCACGCGCGATGAGCTGGCGTCCGCAGGCGTGTCGATGATCCTGTATCCACTGTCGGCATTCCGCGCGATGAACAAGGCCGCGGAGAACGTCTACGCCGCCATTCGCCGCGATGGCACGCAAAAAAATGTCGTCGACACCATGCAGACGCGCATGGAGCTGTACGACAGCATCGGTTACCACGACTACGAAGCCAAGCTGGACGCGCTGTTCGCACAGAATCGCGGTTGAGCCGGGCCAATATCCACACCAACGCAAACAAGGAGAACGGAAGCCAAAGCTGCGGGGCAAGCTGGCCGGGAACGCCTCAGAAAACGTCGCTGGTGCAGGCACGACACCTCCTTTTGGCGGAGCGGTCGGGCGAGCATGTAACAGAACGTTGGGCACGGCGTCCAAATCGGTCAAAATACCGGCCGGTGTGCGAAATGCCGTGGCATTCCGTGGCCTGGCAGCCGCCTCCCCCACTCTGTCTTACCGAAGGAAACCCTATGAACAAATTCATCGTGGGCGCCTGTGCTGGCGTTCTTTCGCTGGCTGCATCGCAATATGCAACCGCCCAGGCCCCCGCCAAGCCGGCTGCCAAGAAGGCTCCGGCCAAGAAGCGTGCCGCCAAGAAGGCCGCGCCTGTTGCCGCCGTCAAGCCAGAAGGCGTCGAATGGAAGTGCGAGCTTGGCAACGAGCTGTACCTCAAGGGCGACATGGCGCGCGACCAGATCATTACGATGTACTGGAAGGGCAAGAACTACCAGCTGCCGCGCCAGATGACCCGCACCGGCGCTGACCGTTACTTCGACCAGAAGACCGGTATGGACCTGGTGGTGATCCCGGCCAAGGCCATGCTGTTCGACCGCAACGAAGGCCACCGCCTGGCCGATGAGTGCCAGACCGCCGAAATGGCTGCCGGCGCACCGGCTCCGACGCAAGCGGGCGCCCTGCGCGCTCCGGCCGGCCTGCCGCTGATGACGCCGGACAGCCCGGCCCCCGCTCCGGCCCCCGCGCCGGGCGCAGCAGCCCAACCGGCCCAGCAATAACGCGATATCGCGCAAAAGGCCCACAGGAGCCGCCTATGTCCGCACCGGTTGCGAACATCCGCACGAATCTGGACAAGGTCATCGTCGACGATGTGGCCTTGTCTGGATGCGCCGGGCTCCTTGGGCCTTTTGTGTCTGGGACCGTCCTGTCAGATGGCACGACGGGCACGACGGCTCCAGGCACGCCCCTCTTCTGCCGCAAGGCAATCGAAGATCAACAAGATGCCCTCGCCCGCGGCCTGCGCACCAATGTGCTGCGCATGAAAATTGCCCGCGTGGAAAACCTGCCTTTCACCACGAATGACCACGACGCCAAGAAGCGTTCGATCGCCCATGGCATCACCGCCCGCATCAACGGCGGCAAGACGTTCAGCGGTGTCGTGGCGAAGTACCTGGCCGGTCAGAAGCCAAGCCGGTCAACGCGTTTGTCGGTTTGTACGTGATTTGATTTTGTCGATTTGATGTATCCGCAAGGAGTGCCACGGCACCCCACGCATCCTCAAGCCTTGGAGTCATGCCATGCCCCACAATCTGAAAAAAACACTCAAGGAATTTAAGATCAACGGTGGTCAGACCGGCAAGTTCCACTCCCTGCCGCAACTTGGCAAGGAACTGGGCGTGGCGATCGAGCGCCTGCCGGTGTCGATCCGTATCGTGCTGGAGTCCGTGCTGCGCAACTGCGACGGCAAGAAGGTGACCGAAGAGCACGTTGCGCAACTGGCCAACTGGAAGCCGAACGCCGAGCGCGTTGACGAAATCCCGTTCGTGGTCGCTCGCGTGGTGCTGCAGGACTTTACCGGCGTGCCGCTGCTGGCCGATCTGGCCGCCATGCGCAACGTGGCCGAGCGCATGGGCAAGAACCCAAAGAAGATCGAGCCGCTGGTGCCGGTCGACCTCGTGGTGGATCACTCGGTGCAGGTCGACCACTTCCGCGAGAAGAAAGCCCTGGACCTGAACATGCAACTGGAGTTCTCGCGCAACAACGAGCGCTACCAGTTCATGAAGTGGGGCATGCAGGCATTCGACACGTTTGGCGTGGTGCAGCCGGGCTTCGGCATCGTCCACCAGGTGAACCTGGAATACCTGGCACGCGGCGTCCATAAGAAAGACGGCGTGTTCTACCCGGATACGCTGGTCGGCACCGACAGCCACACCACCATGATCAACGGTATCGGCGTGGTGGGCTGGGGCGTGGGCGGCATCGAGGCCGAGGCCGGCATGCTGGGCCAGCCGGTGTATTTCCTGACGCCGGACGTCGTGGGTGTGGAGCTGAAGGGCCGCCTGCGCGAAGGCTGCACGGCAACGGACCTTGTGCTCACGATTACCGAAATGCTGCGCAAGGAGAAGGTCGTCGGCAAGTTCGTCGAGTTCTTCGGCGAAGGCACGGCCAGCCTGTCGCTGCCAGACCGCGCGACCATCGGCAACATGGCTCCGGAATACGGCGCCACGATGGGCTTCTTCCCGGTGGACGACAAGACCATCGATTATTTCAAGGGCACGGGCCGCACGAAGGAAGAAATCGCTGCGTTCGAAGGCTACTTCAAGGCGCAGAAGCTGTTCGGCGTACCGAAGGCCGGCGAAATCGACTACACCAAGACGCTGACGCTGGATCTGGGCACGGTGGCCCCGTCGCTCGCCGGCCCGAAGCGTCCGCAAGACCGTATCGAAATCGGCAACGTGAAGTCGACGTTCTCGTCGCTGTTCTCGAAGCCGGTCGCGGAAAACGGGTTCAACAAGAAGTCGGAAGACCTCGACAAGACCTTCACGACCACCAACGGCGTTGACGTGAAAAGTGGCGACGTGCTCATCGCGGCCATCACCTCGTGCACGAACACCTCGAACCCGAGCGTGCTGCTGGCGGCGGGCCTGCTGGCCAAGAAGGCTGTCGAAGCCGGCCTGGAGGTCGCGCCGCACATCAAGACCTCGCTCGCCCCGGGAAGCCGTGTGGTGACCAAGTATCTGGAAGCCGCCGGTCTGCTGCCGTACCTGGAAAAGCTTGGCTTTGGCGTGACGGCATACGGCTGCACGACCTGTATCGGCAACGCCGGTGACCTGACGCCGGAACTCAACGAAGCCATCGTGAAGAACGATATCGTTGCTGCCGCCGTGCTGTCGGGCAACCGCAACTTTGAAGCGCGTATCCACCCGAACATCCGCGCCAACTTCCTGGCCTCGCCGCCGCTGGTCGTCGCTTACGCGATCGCCGGCAACGTGACGCGCGACCTGATGACCGAGCCGGTCGGCAAGGGCAAGAAGGGCAAAGACGTCTATCTGGGCGATATTTGGCCGACCTCGGACGAGATCGCCAAGCTGATGAAGTTTGCGATGAACGCCGACACGTTCCGCACGAACTACGAACAGGTCAAGAAGCCGTCCAAGCTGTGGGCCAACGTCAAGGGTACGAAGGGCCAGGTCTACGATTGGCCGAAGTCGACGTACATCGCCGAGCCGCCGTTCTTCGAAGGCTTTGGCATGACGCCGGCTGCTGCCTCGGCATCGGTCAAGGGCGCACGCGCACTCGGCGTATTTGGGGATTCCGTGACGACCGACCACATCTCCCCGGCCGGTTCGATCAAGGAAACGTCGCCGGCCGGCAAGTACCTGCTGGCCAACGGCGTGCTCAAGGCCGATTTCAACAGCTACGGTTCGCGCCGCGGCAACCATGAGGTGATGATGCGCGGTACGTTCGCCAACGTGCGTATCAAGAACCTGATGATCCCGGCCAAGGCTGATGGTTCGCGCGTGGAAGGCGGCGAGACGCTCTTCCAGCCGAGCGGCGAACAAATGTCGATCTACGACGCGGCCATGAAGTACATCGCCGACGGCACGCCGACGGTCGTGTTCGGTGGCGAAGAGTACGGCACGGGCAGTTCGCGCGACTGGGCCGCCAAGGGCACGCAACTGCTGGGCGTGAAGGCCGTGATCGCACGCAGCTTCGAGCGTATCCACCGCTCGAACCTCGTGGGCATGGGCGTGCTGCCGCTGCAGTTCAAGGGCAACGACTCGGCGCAGTCGCTGGGCATCGTGGGCGACGAGACCTTCGACATCGAAGGCCTGGACGGCGAAATCAAGCCGCAACAGGACGTCACCCTGGTCATTCATCGCGCCAACGGCGAGACCACGCGTGCGCAAGTGCTGCTGCGCATCGACACGCCGATCGAAGTCGACTACTACAAGCACGGCGGGATCCTGCCGTTCGTGCTGCGTCAGCTGCTGGCGGCATAAGCTTCACGCCATTACGCGGCATTGGTGCAGAACGGAAACCGGCTCTTCGGAGCCGGTTTTTTATTGCCTGCCGAATCAAACAAGGTGACGATGCTCCAATCGGCGAACAGGCTTTGGTACAGTGTGCCGAATAGGCCGCGTGATGTGCTCTCCCTGTTGGTGTCGAAATTGTCGTCCGCCCTCGCCTGGTCCTCTCATTGCTGGAGTCCCGCACCCATGGCCCAAGTGGTACTAGCTTTCATCGTCGTGGCGGCTGCCGTGTTCTACATCTTGGTCAAGGCACCGCAGACCGACGCCCAGACCCCAGCCCCCGCTGTGGCAGCGGCGCCTGTGCCCCCGCCTCCGCCGTTGGCTGCTTCCGAGCCCGTCGCCGCGACGCACGCGGCACCAGCCAGCGCGCCGGCTGCATCGGAACCCACACCGGCTTCCGTACCTGCAGCCGCGAGCAGTGTGGCAGCGGGAGCATCGACGCCTGCGGCCAAGCCTTAACGTTTTCGCCTATGGGTTTCGTAATAGGCGTCGCGCAGTAGCGTACAAGGGTAAAATAATGCCCCTTTCATTGTTCCAACGACCGGTACGGCACAGCATGGCAGGATTCCGCTCCAAGGCTCCCCAACGTCTTTCCCCCGATGCAGAACGGCTGGTGGCCGATGCGCTGGCGCTCGACGCGTCAGGCAGCCGCATCGAAGACGTCTATTGGGAACAAAGGCTGTCCGAACGTCTTTCCCGGCTGCTCAAGAATGGCAGCCAGACCGCGCTCGACGCCGCGCTAGACCATCTTTTCAAACACAACGAGGAAGCTTCCGACGTGCTGGCCGAACAGGCCGAGACACTGGCCGAATCGGCCATCCTCAGCTCAGGTGGCGTCGAATATGACGCGTTGCTGATCGCAGCGCCCATCCTGGCACACACGCGCTACATGATCCCGTCGGGCACGATCAAGCCTGAGATGGCGCAGACACTACAGGTGCACCTGCAGGCCCACGTGATGGCTTCAAACGCCCGCGTGGCGCTCGCGCCGTATCTGTACAGCATCGACCAGCTGCCGCGCACCCATTCCGACACCTTTGCGCTCACGCACAAGCTGGCGGCCTATGCGCTGTCCGGCCAGCCGGCCAAGGTCGAATTGCGCGATATGCCCGAGACGGCACCGATCCTGGCCGATCCACGCTACCTGGTGGCGATCGTCGTCGCGCAACACGGCCAGGCGCTGTTCCGCTGGCAGGAAGACGCCAAGGAGCACCACGCAGAGCGCTCCGCCTGCCTGGAGCAATGGCGCGAGCAAGTCACGCCGACCATCTCAACACTGATGCCAGGCTGCGAGTTCGACCTGCTGCTGCCAGACGCCTTCTTCCTGTCCTGTCGCGAGTCCGACAAGCAGATCCGCCCGCTGACCGTGCGGGCCGCCGTCAATTACCTGCAGGGCGCGCTCGATATGCCGGCCAACCGCTTCGGCGCCATCATCGGCGCATTCGGCGAAGAGCAGATCGAGGAATACCGCGTGGCCTTCACGGTGCGCGGCGAGAAAGACCTCATCTACGGCATCGTCTGGCCAGTGTACGGCCGCGACGGCGGCGCCACGGATGTCACCGCGGAAGGCGAACCGGGCAGTCCGCTGGAGCAGATCTGCGATGAGTTGCGCGCCTGCGGCATCGAAGACATCTTCCGTCACGGCCAGCTTTTCGAACCGGAGTACTGCGAAGACTGCGGCGCCCCGCTCTATGCAGACCGCTCGGCAGAAATCGTCCACGCAGAAATGCCGGAAGACGCGCCGACACAGCAGCCGCTGTTCCACTGATCGGCAACGCACGTTATCAAAGCCACCTCCGGGTGGCTTTTTTATTGCTCCGCCATCGTTCATATTGATTGTTGGTTTGCGTCGCACGTGCCGGACCGGGCTGCGGCACAATGACGGTCTTCCGCCACATGGCATCACCGCCCGAACCCCAGGAGCCTCCCGATGACAACCCGTCCCCTCTTGTGTGTTCCCATCCGCGCCTTGATCCGCAACCTCGCCGCATGCGCGCTGGCCGCGGCTGCCGTAGTGCCGTTCGCCGCGCAAGCCGACGACCTGCGTATCGGTCTGTCCGCCGACGTCACGTCGATGGACCCGCAATGGAACAACGCCGGCCCCAACAACGCCATGGCGCTGCATATTTTCGAGTCGCTGGTCTTCCTCGACAAGAACGGCCGTTACACGCCCGGCCTGGCGACCTCGTGGAAACCTGTCGACGCCAACACGTGGGAAATCAAGCTGCGCCCCAACGTGAAGTGGAGTGACGGCACGCCGTTCACCGGTGAAGACGTGAAAGCATCGATCGAACGTCCGGCGCGCCTGACCAACAGCCCAGGCCCGTTCACGAGCTATACCAAGTCGATTACCGAAGTACAGATCGTCGATCCGCTCACGGTGCGGCTAAAGTTGTCGACGCCCAATTACGCGAGCATCCCCAACGATCTGAACAGCCTGCCCATCATCCCGAAGAAAGTGGCCAACGCGGCGCAGGCGGACTTTGATGCGGGCCGCGCCATGATCGGCACCGGGCCGTTCCTGTTCGACCACTTCACGCGCGGGCAGGAAATCGTCCTGAAGAAGAATCCGCACTACTGGGGCCGCGTGCCGCAGTGGGACAAGGTGACGTTCAAGATCATCACCGACAATGCCGCGCGCACTGCCGCGCTGCTCTCGGGCGATGTGGATGTCGTCGAGGCCGTGCCGGCTGCGGACGTGCCGCGCATCAAGCAGGACCCGAAGTTCCACCTAGAACAACAGGTGTCGTGGCGCACGATTTTCTGGCAGATGGACCAAAGCCGCGATGTGTCGCCGTTCGTGACCGACAAGGCCGGCAAGCCGCTCGCCAAGAATCCCCTGAAGGACCATCGCGTGCGTGAGGCCATCGCACTGGCCATCAACCGCGACGCCATCGTCAGCCGCGTGCTTGAGGGCCAAGGCGTGGTCGCATCGAGCATCGTGTCGCCGCAGATCTTTGGGCATCCGGGCGGCAAGACAATTCCATATGACCCTGCTCGCGCGAAGAAACTGCTTGCCGAGGCGGGCTACCCGGACGGCTTCGGGCTCACGCTGCACGCCACTAACAACCGCTATCTGAATGACGCGCAGGTCGCGCAGACCACCGCACAGCTGCTCACGCGCATCGGCATCCAGACGAAAGTGGAAACGCTGCCGGTGGCGGCGTATTTCTCGCGTGCGCGTCAGGGCGAGTTCTCGTTCATGATGCTCGGCTGGGGCTCGGTGGCGGCCGATGTGGCGCTGCGCAGCATTCTCGGCACGCCCAACCCGCAAACCGGCTACGGCTCGTGGAACTGGGGCCGCTACAGCAATCCGGAACTGGACAAACTGGTGCAGACGTCGCTGTCGACGGTCTCGAGCGAACAGGCACACGAGCAGGCCGCCAAGACCGCGGCGCGCTTTGCGCAGACCGACTACGCGATCATCCCGTCGCATCACCAACTGGCCACGTGGGCCATGCGCAAGGGCATCCGCTATGAGGCGCGCACCGACGAATGGTCGCTCGCGTGGTTGTTCACCAAGCAATGATGATCACTTGGTAACCAACACCTTGCCGTAACGCGCTGTTACAGCAAATTCGCCTGATGTGCCGCATTGGGGACGCATTGGGGTAACTAGCAGGAACTTTCATCCTTAGCTTTCCTCTATCATGGCGATTTCCACGCCGACACCCTGTAACACTCGTGATGTTGCGACCCAAACTACTCTGTCTCGGCGTCGTCGCTTTGCTGGCCGCCTGCTCCAACCTGCAGACTGAACCGACCGATGCGTCGGCCCAGGCCACCAACGCCACGCCGAACACCCCTGCCGTGCAAGCCAAGCCGGCCATCCAGCCCGTCCCGACCACGCCGCCCATCGTCTTCGGCTCGACCGACAGCAGCGGCACCACGACGGTCAATCTGCCCTCCAAGGACAAGATGAGCTTGTCCGAATACCGTGCACAAACCCGTGACCGCCTGATTCAATCGGAAGGTGCCCGCCCTGACGTGGCAGACTGCGCCGCGCATGCGAGCTGGATCATCCCGCGCTCGACCAATTTCGACCAGTTCCGCCTGCCGACGGGTGCGCTTTCCAGCGACCAAGCCAAGGTTGAGCCGTGGGACTCCCGCTTCTCGTCCAGCAAGCAAGGCGCGATCAAGGTGTCGAGCGTGGTCAGCTTCAATGCCGCCGTGCACAAGCGCGGCACGGGCAATGACCAATGGGAGCCCGTGCGCGTGCGCTGCGGGTATGACGAAGGGATGATGCTGGCGTATGAGCTGCTCGACGCCAATGGCCAGCCGTTCGCTGCCCCGGCCGCTGCGCCTTCGTCGTCGAAAGCGCGCACGCACTGCCGCCGCGGCCATCGCTGCACGACCGGTGCGGCTGCACACGGCAAGAGCACGGGCAAGGCCTCGACGAAAGCGACAGCCAAGTCCGCCAGGGGCAGCACCACCGCCAAAACCAAATCGACGACGGCAAGCAAATCCACCGCCAAGTCGACAACCAAGAAGAAGACGACGAAGTCGTCCTCCAACTAAGCGCAACGCGCCGCCTACACAGGCGGCGCGGCGTTTGTCTTCAGCCGAGATACTCCAGGATCGCCTGGAGCATGGCCGCGCCCAACGCGGCGCTGCGGGCGCCATCCCAGCCCACGCGTGCGTCGGGCAGGTTGGCGTTGTCCTTGAATGGCATTTCCAGCGTCAACGACAAGCACCCATAGGTGTGACCGATGTACTTGGAGGCGAGCTTGAGCGCGTCTTCGTTGTACTTGCTGGCCTCGTAGCCGTATCGCGTCTGGAAATCCGGTGACGCGCGCAGGAACGCCGCGACAAAGCGGTCCTGATCAGCACGCTGTGCATCGGTAAAGCCCGGCAGCATCTCGCTGCCCGCCACGAATACATAAGGCAGAGCCTCGTCGCCGTGGATGTCGAAGAACAGGTCGACGCCGGTCTGCTCGATGGCCTGACGCACCGCCAGCACTTCGGGACTGCGCTGCGCGTCGGGTTCCATCCACTCGCGGTTCAGGTTGGCGCCGGCGGCATTGGTGCGCAGGTTACCCAGCGACGAGCCGTCCGGGTTCATGTTCGGCACGATATGGAAGACGGCGCGCTCGGCAAGCACACGGCCGAGCGGATCGCCGCTCCAGGCACCTTGACGCGTCAGACGCGCGAGCAGGCCCTCAACGAACCACTCGGCCATCGTCTCACCCGGATGCTGACGCGCGATGATCCACACGTCCTTCTTGCCGGGGCCGGGCTCGCCGACGGTGATGCTCGTCATGTCGCGGCCCTGGACCGTTTGCCCCAAGCGTTGCGTGCGCACACCCGGCTTCGTTTGCGCGGCGGCCACGAGCGAGAGATGGCGCTCATCCGAGTACGGCTCGAAGTATGCAAACCAGATGCTGTCATGCTCGGGCGTCAACTCGATGGACATCGTTTTGCCGTCATAGCGGGTCGGCACCCGGAACCAATGCTCGCGGTCGTATGAGGCGACGGCACGGTAGTCCTTCCAGCCGGCAGCGTAGGTGCATTCACCGGCGTTTTCCAGCGCGAGTTTGCAGGCTTGGCCCTGCACACCTTGCAGACGGAAGTGGAACCACTGCGTGAAGTCCGCGTGCGAATCGCGGCGAATGCGCAGGCGAATGGCATCGGCCCGCGCGGCATCGACGATTTCGATGGCGCCGCTGTCAAATGCGCTGGAGATGTGCGGCTGAGTGGCTGTCATGTCGGATCCTGTCATCAGGTGAGCTTGCGGCGGAAGACCCAGCGCTCGTCGTCGGAATCGGCAGCAGCAAAGGCATAGCCGTCGACGTCGAACGCCTTGAGCTTGCGCGGATCGGTGATGCGGTGCTCGATCGCGTAGCGCGCCATCAGACCACGCGCACGCTTTGCGTAGAACGAGATGATCTTGTACTGCCCGTTCTTCCAGTCTTCAAAAACCGGTGTGACGATGCGCGCCTTGAGCACTTTGGGCCGCACCACCTTGAAATACTCTTCCGAGGCAAGATTGACGAGCACGGGGTCGTCGTCCTGTTTGAAGAGCTTGTTGAGCGCGAGCGTCACGTCGTCGCCCCAGAAGGCGTACAAATCCTTGCCGCGCGGATTGGCCAGGCGCGTGCCCATTTCCAGGCGATACGGCTGCATCCAGTCCAGCGGGCGCAACACGCCGTACAGCCCCGACAGAATCCGCAGATGCTTCTGCGCGAATTGCAGATCGTCGACCGCCAGCGAATTGGCATCGAGCCCGCCGTAGACATCGCCGTCGAAGGCCAGCGCGGCCTGCTTGCTGTTCTCGGCAGTGAATTCGGGCGACCAATCCGCATAGCGCGTGGCATTGAGCGCCGCCAGCGGATCGGAAATGTGCATCAGCGTGCCGATCTGGGCCGGCGACAGCTTGCGGAGCACTTCAATGAGTTCTGCGGAGCGCTCGATGAAATCGGGCAACGTGTGGGTCTTGGTGCGCGGCGGCGTGTCGTAGTCGAGCGACTTGGCCGGCGAGAGGACGATGATCATGTCAGAATCGCGGTTCACAAGTCTGGAATTGTATCGAATGGCAGACGCTGCCGCCCTCGCCCACTCCACCCAGGCTCCGGCCCCGCGCGTGGTGCTGGACTCCAACATCTGGGTCGACATCCTGATCTTCGACGATGCGGTTGCGCGCCCGATCCGCGCTGCGCTGGAAGCCGGCCGGCTGGACGCCATCATCAGCCCCGCTTGCCGCGAAGAACTGCGCCGCGTGCTCGATTACCCGCAATTCGCGCATTACGCCGTTGACGCGCAAGCCGCCCTGGCGTGGGTCGATCGCGTGACACGGTCCGTTGCCGATCCTGAAGAAGCCGCCCGCACGCAAGGCGAAGCGTTCGTTCCGCGCTGCAAGGATCGCGACGACCAGAAATTTCTCGCGCTGGCCGATGCCGCCGGCGTTGCTTATCTCGTCTCTAAGGACCGCGCCGTACTCAAGCTCAAGCGACGCATGGCCAAGTATTGCGACGTGGCGGTGTTGCCGCCCAAGCAATTCGTCGCGCTGGTCCAGTTGGAGACCGCTGCCCTTGCTGCCATCCCAAATCAAGCCTGAAGCCGTCTTGTCATGACCACTGTTGAATCGCTCGCGCCCATCGCACCCCCGCCGTCGCGGCTACCGAATGTCGGTACCACCATCTTCACCGTGATGTCGGCGCTGGCCGCGGAAAAACAGGCCGTCAACCTGGGCCAGGGCTTTCCGGATTTCGATTGCGACCCGCGCATCGTCGATGCCGTGTCCGATGCCATGCGCGCGGGCCTGAACCAATACCCGCCAATGACGGGCGTGCCCGCGCTGCGCCAGGCCATTGCCGCGAAGATCGCCAATCTGTACGGCCACGCTTACGATGCCGACCGCGAGATCACCGTCACCGCCGGCGCCACGCAGGCGCTGCTGACCACGGTGCTGTGCTGCGTGCATCCGGGCGACGAAGTCATCGTCTTCGAGCCGACGTATGACAGCTACATCCCGTCGATCGAACTGGCGGGTGGCAAGGTCGTGCCGATCACGCTGAACGCGCCGGACTTCCGCATCCCGTTCGACACGCTCGCCGCGGCCATCACACCGCGCACGCGCCTGATCATGCTCAACACACCGCATAACCCGACCGGCACGGTCTGGCACGCGGACGACATGCAGAAGCTGGCCGAGATCCTGGCGCCCACCAACGTGCTGCTGCTCTCAGACGAGGTGTACGAGCACATGGTGTACGACGGCGTGCAGCATGCGTCCGTCGCACGCATTCCAGAGCTGGCACGGCGCGCATTCGTGGTGTCGAGCTTCGGCAAGACGTATCACGTGACGGGCTGGAAAGTCGGCTACGTGGCCGCGCCCGCCGCACTCATGGCGGAGTTCCGCAAGGTGCACCAGTTCAACGTGTTCACCGTCAACACGCCAATGCAGCACGGCCTGGCGAACTACATGGCGGATCCGCGTCCGTATCTGCAGCTGCCGGCGTTCTACCAGCGCAAGCGCGACCTGTTCCGCGCGGGGCTGGAGAAGACGCGCTTCAAGCTGCTGCCCTGCCAGGGCACGTACTTCCAGTGCGTGGACTACAGCGCCATCTCCGATCTGCCCGAAGCCGAGTTCGCCAAGTGGCTGACGAGCGAGATTGGCGTGGCGGCGATTCCCGTGTCGGCGTTTTACTCGCAGCCGCACGAATCGGGCGTGGTGCGCTTTTGCTTCGCCAAGAAAGACGAAACGCTCCAAGTTGCCCTGGAGCGTTTGTCGAAGGTGTGAGACCGTAAGACTGAAGCCGATCAGCGCTTGCTGGCGTAGTGCGCCAGCATCTGCTCCAGATTGGCCTTGCTGTCTGCCCGCACCTTCTGCACGTTCGGGTTCTCCGCCATCTTGGCCATGTAAGGCTTGACGCCTTCGACCTGCGCCAGCAGGTCTTCACCGTAGATGATCTTGGTGGCCTGGCTGACCAGCGGGAAATGCACGATGGCCGCGCAGTCCGCAATGGTGAACGTGTCACCCGCCACGTAAGGCGAGAACTTGAACAGCCTGGCCGCCGCCGGAATGTTCTTCTGCAGTTGCTCGCGCACCTTCACCTTCAGGTTGTCGCTGATCTTGCCGCCAAAGAACGCTTCGGGAAACAGCTGGCGCGCGACCAGCTCCAGGTGCAGCTCCAGGAACGTCACGATCTCCCGCACCTTGGCCGCCTTGAACGGATCGGCTGGGATCAGCGGATGTTGCGGGTAGCGCGCTTCCAGATAATCGATGATGACCTGCGATTCGCACATTCCACCGTCCTCCCCCACCAGATACGGCACCTTGTGCAGCGGCGACACCTCGCCGTCGGTCTGGTCCGGCCAGCGCAGCGATTCCTCAAACGCAATCCCCTTCTCCATCAGCGCGAGCTTGACCTTGTTGTAGTAGTTGCTCGCAGAAAAACCGTATAGCGTCAGCATGAAGCCGTCTCCTTGGTAATTTGGCCGTCCGTTATGGTCGGTGCGGATGCCAGAAATCGCACGCTCGTGCTATTTTAGCCAGACTTCTTTTGATCGCAGCGGATTTCATATGCAGACTATCGGGATTGTGGGCACGGGCGCCATGGGACGCGGCATTGCGCAAATCGCGGCCCAGGCCGGTTTGCGCGTCAAACTGTTCGACGCTAACCCGCAAGCCGTGGAAACGGCGCGCACGGCGCTGGCCGACACGCTGACCAAGCTGGCCGCCAAGGGCAAGCTCACAGCGGATGACGCCGACGCCACAATTGCCCGGCTCGTTCCGGCCGGTGCCCTGACCGACCTAGCCGACTGCGATCTTGTGGTCGAGGCCATCGTCGAGAAGCTGGACGTCAAGCGCGACCTCTTCCGTCAGCTCGAAGACATCGTCCGCGCAGATGCCATCCTGGCGTCGAATACCTCGTCGCTGTCGATCACCGCGATTGCCGCGACGTGCCAGCACCCCGAACGCGTCGCAGGCTTTCACTTCTTCAACCCGGTGCCGCTGATGAAGGTGGTCGAGGTCATCGACGGCCTGCGCAGCGCGCCCGCTACCGGTGACGCACTGTCCGCACTGGCCAAGCGCATGGGCCATACCGCCGTGCGCTGCATCGACATGCCGGGCTTCATCGTCAACCACGCCGGGCGCGGCATGAACACCGAGGGCCTGCGCGTGGCCCAGGAAAGTGTGGCGGCGTATGCGGACGTCGACGCCATCATGCGCGAGCAGGCCGGCTTCCGCATGGGGCCGTTCGAGTTGATGGATCTCACAGGACTGGATGTCTCGCATCCGGTGATGGAATCGGTCTACCGCCAGTTCTACGACGAGCCGCGCTATCGTCCGTCGCAGATCACGGCGGTGCGCTTTGCGGGCGGCATCCTGGGCCGCAAGACGGGCGAAGGTTTCTACCGCTATCCGGAAGGACAGAAGCAGATCCCCGCTGAGGCGCCTGCACCGTCTGCGCGCCCGTCTTCGGTGTGGATCAGCCGCGCGCATGACGCCGGCCACGCCGCAGCGCAGCGCCTGTTGCTTGACCTGGGCATCACGCCCGAAGCAGGTTCGAAACCGTCCACCGATGCATTGATCATCGTCACGCCGCGCGGGCTGGATGCCACCGCCTGCGTGGCCGCCGAAGGGCTTGACGCGCGCCGCACCGTGGCGCTCGACACGCTCTATCCGTTTGCCGCCACCAAGCGCCGCACGCTGATGACCACACCCGCCACAGATGCGGCCTACCGCGATGCCGCACACGGCCTGCTTGCCTCCGACGGCGTACCTGTCACGGTGATCCGGGATTCCGGTGGTTTTGTCGCGCAGCGCATCGTTGCATGCATCGTCAACATCGCGTGCGACATCGCACAGCAGCGCATTGCCACGCCCACGGACATAGATCTGGCCGTCACGCTGGGGCTCGGTTATCCGCAAGGGCCGCTGGCACTGGGCGATACGCTGGGCACGAACGCCATCCTGGAAGTCCTGCAGAACCTGTACACGCTCTATGGCGACCCGCGTTATCGCCCGAGCCCGTGGCTGCTGCGCCGCGCCCGTCTGGGCATGTCGCTGCTGACACCTGACGCCTGATGCCTGATTGCCGCTTACTCTGACGAGGCCGCCATGACCGCGCAATTACTCTCCAAACGCATCGGCTCGACGCTGGTGCTGACGCTGTCCAACCCTGACGCGCGCAACGCGCTGGACCCGGTGATGTACACGGCGTCGATGGAAGCGCTCGACCGCGCCGCCAACGACAACGAGATCCGCGCCGTCATCTTCACGGGCGCCGGCAATGCCTTCTGTGCGGGCGGCAACCTGAACCGCCTGCTGGAAAACCGGAGCAAGCCGCGAAGCGTTCAGGAAGAAGGTATCGACGCGCTCAACCACTGGATCGAAACGATCCGCACGTTTCCCAAGCCGGTGATTGCCGCAGTGGAAGGCCCGGCAGCCGGCGCAGGCTTCTCGCTGGTGCTGGCGTGTGACTTTGCGATTGCCGCATCGGATGCGAAGTTCGTAATGGCTTACGTGAACGTGGCGCTCACGCCGGACGGCGGCGGCTCCTGGCACATCGCACGCTTCCTGCCGCGTCCGCTTGCGAGCGAAATCATCATGCTCGGCAAGCCCGTTGGCGCAGAGCGGCTGGCACACTTCGGCCTCATCAACGAAGTGGTCAAACCCGGCGAGGCGCTAGACCAGGCGTTGGCACTGGCGGAAAAACTCGCAGCGCAATCACCGCATGCCGTGGGCCGCATCAAGGGCCTGATCACCCACGCCGAAGACGCCTCGCTGCACGATCACCTCAAGGCCGAGCAGCACAGCTTTGTCGAAGCGCTGCACCACGCCGACGGCAACGAAGGCATCTCAGCCTTCCTGCAAAAACGCAAACCTCAATACCGCTAATTTCTGGCTCGCATGATTCCGTTCCCAACACCCCAGCGCCGACGCGTCTATCTGATGCGTCATGGCGCCGTAACGTACTTTGACGAAACCGGCCGCCCCGTTCCGTCACCCGAGGCCGTGCCGCTCAATGAACTGGGCCGCAGCCAAACCACCGCTGCAGGCAAGATCTTCGCCGCCGAAAACATCGTCTTCGACCGCGTGATCGTCAGCGGCCTGCCGCGCACGGTGGAAACCGCGCAGCGTGTGCTGGCCGAGATACCCGCGATGCAGGAACGCGGCTTCACGCTTGAACACTGGCCCGAGCTGCAGGAGATCCGCGGCGGCAAGCTGGCGGAAATTCCGGAGCATGAACTCGCGCAAGCCTTTATCGGCGCATTTGAAGGCACGGTGTCGGAAGACCGGCGCTTCCTCAACGGCGAGAGCATCGGCGAATTTCTTGACCGGGTGATTCCGCCAATCGCCCAACTGCGCGCGCAAACCGACTGGGACACCGTGCTGCTGGTGCTGCATGGCGGCACCAACCGCGCGATCCTCTCGCACGCCATCACCGGCGGCGAGCGCGTGTTCTTCGGCAGCCTCGCGCAGACCGCCGGCTGCATCAATGTGCTCGATGTTGGCGATGCCCCGACCGACTGGGTGCTGCGCATGAGCAATTTCTCAGCGCCCTCGCCCACACATCTCGGCTCGCGGCTGACGACGATGGAGGTGCTGCTGCAGCAATACCTCCAGCATCGTCAACCGGCTGCCTGAATTTTCCAGACACACAACAAGATTCGGAGACACACCCATGGCACAGACGGACCAGCAGGATTTCTCGGCCTTCGAGGGCACGCGCCCGGTAGCGGATCAGCAGAAGTTCGACATTGGCGCGCTGGAAGCGTGGATGCGCGAACACGTTGAAGGCTTTGCCGGCCCGCTCACGGTGGAGCAGTTCAAGGGCGGTCAGTCGAACCCGACGTTCAAGCTGATCACGCCGTCGCGCACGTACGTAATGCGCGCGAAGCCCGGGCCGAAGGCGAAGCTGCTGCCGTCCGCGCACGCTATCGAACGCGAGTACCGCGTGATGGATGCACTGGCCAAGACCGACGTGCCTGTCGCCAGGATGTATGCGCTGTGCGAAGACGAAGCCGTGATCGGCCGCGCTTTCTACATCATGGAATTCGTGCAGGGCCGCGTGCTGTGGGATCAGGCCCTGCCAGGCATGGAGCCTGCCGAGCGCACCGCCATCTATGACGAGATGAACCGCGTCATCTCTGCGTTGCACACGGTCGACTACGCCGCCATCGGCCTGGCCGATTACGGCAAACCCGGCAACTATTTCGCACGCCAGATCGAACGCTGGAGCAAGCAGTACAAGTTGTCGGAAACCGAGTCGATTCCGGCCATGGACAACCTGATCGAATGGCTGCCGAAGCATGTGCCGCAGGAAGCCGAGGAAATCACCAGCATCGTTCACGGCGACTACCGCCTCGATAACCTGATCTTCCACCCGACCGAACCGCGCGTGCTGGCCATCCTGGATTGGGAGCTGTCGACGCTGGGCCATCCGCTGGCCGATTTCAGCTATCACTGCATGAGCTGGCACATCGAGCCGGGGCAGTTCCGCGGCGTGGCGGGTCTGGACTTCGCGGCACTGGGCATTCCCACGGAAGCCGAGTACATCCGCCAGTACGAAGAACGCACCGGCCGCCGCATCACGGGCGACTGGAACTTCTACCTCGCCTACAACATGTTCCGCATTGCCGGCATCCTGCAGGGGATCATGAAGCGCGTGGTGGATGGCACGGCGTCTTCGGCGCAGGCGCTGGAGGCAGGCAAGCGCGCCCGCCCGATGGCCGAACTGGGCTGGAAGTACGCCCAGCAGGCCGGCGCTTGACACTGCGCCTCACTCGGCCGCGGCTTTACTCGTAGTCGCGCGCCGCTTCCAGCGGACCGGACAGCGGCGCTTCCAGCTCCAGCACCACCCCGCCCGGCAACTGCACAAAGATCTGCGCGGCAGGCCGTGCGGGGTGTTTTCTTACCTGGTGCGGAATACCGCTTTCACGCACCGCGGCCAGCACATCGGCCGCGTCTTTCCGGGTGCGAAACGCGATGTGCGAGAACACCAGTTCCGGCGTGTCGCCCTCCTGCGTCACGAGGTGTACCAGCGCATCGTCGTTCTGGTACAGCCACGTGCCGGGAAACGGAAACGCCGGGCGCGGCCCGGGTTTCCAGCCGAGCACATCGGCGAAGAATTTCAGGATGGGCGCGTCTGCTGCCACGTGAAAGTTCACGTGGTCGAATGTCCAGTCGCTGTCAGGTGTCATAGCAAACCGCCTCCTTCAATGTCGATGATGGCGCCGGTCATGAAACCGTTGGTCATGGCCAGCAGATAGCCTTGGGCAAGGTCTTCCGGCGTGCCAACGCGGCCGACCGGCAAGCCGCTGCCGATACGCGCGAGCATGGCCTCGCGATCGGCCGGGGCGCCCCACACTTCCGTATCCACCACGCCGGGGCTGATCACATTGACACGGCGCGGTGCGAGTTCCTTCGCCAGATTCTTGGCGGCGGCTTCCACTGCAGCATTGATCGAGCCACGCAGCAAGCCGGTCGCCGTGGCCTTGCGAGAAAGCAGGCCAGAGGTGAGCGTAATCGATGCGCGTTCAGTCAGGTGCGGCAATGCGGCCTGCACCGCCATCAGCGCGGCAAAGAGCTTGGTGCCGAAGGCCTGCTCCAGGTCGGCGCGTTGCAGCGAAGCAAACGGCGGCGGGCTCGTGCGCGAACCGATGGTGATGGCGAGATGATCGACCTTGCCGCTGGGCGACAACCTGGCTGCCTGCGCCAACGCGCCAGCCAGCGATGCCGTGTCGTTTGCATCCACGGCGATGCCCTGGATGCCGCTGCCTGCCTTGGCGGAGCGCCCCAGCACCGTCACGCGCGCCCCTTCGGCTGCCGCCGCGCGTGCCACCGCCTGCCCAATACCGGCCGTACCGCCCAATACCACCACCGACTGGTCCAGCAGAGTGTTCGAAGTCATGCCAATGCTCCTTTGAGAAGAGGAAAGAAAAAACCGTCAATCGATTGGGGCCATTCTTTCATCAAACAAAAGCAAGATAATCTGGCTATGCTTTGATGATTCTCCAAATCTGCTTTGACAATGATCGCCCTCGACGACCTCCGCCTGCTGGTGCGCATTGCTGATGCCGGCAACCTTTCCGCCGCCGCTCGCCAGCTCGGCTGGCTGCCCGCCACAGCCAGCGCAGCGCTCAAACGTGTGGAGACCGAACTCGGCGCCCGCCTGTTCGAGCGCACCACGCGCAGCATGCGGCCGACCGAAGCCGGTCAGCGCTATCTCGCCTACGCAAGACAGGCGCTGGAGGCACTGGACGAAGGTGCGGAAAGTCTGGGGCAGGATCGCACCGAGCTGTCCGGTCCCATTCGCATTGCAGCCACATCAGACCTGGGGCGACACATCCTGCGCCCGTGGCTCGACGCGTTCTGCGATGAGCACCCCGGCGTGCGAGTCACGCTGGTGCTCGGTGACCGGCTGGCCGATCTGATGCGCGAAGACCTCGACTTCGCCCTGCGCTACGGACATCTGCAGGATTCGGCGCTGGTGCGGCGGCCGTTGGCGTCGCATCCGCGCGTGATCGTCGGGGCGCCCTCTTACTTCAAGCAGCATGGCCGGCCCGCACACCCGAGCGACCTGGCCGACCACCGCTGCCTGATCCTGCTGCGCAACGGCGAGCCCGTCACGCGCTGGCAACTCACGCACGCCAGCGGCCCTGCCCCGATCGACGTGCGCGGTGATTTCCAATGCGACGACGGCGCCGTGGTGCGCGACTGGGCGGTCGCGGGGCGCGGCCTGGCGTTCAAATCGTGGTTGGATGTCGCGCAAGACGTGAGCGCCGGCCGGCTGGAGGTGGCATTGCCGGCATGGAGTCATGCGCCCACGCCGCTGCAGCTTGTCGCCCTTGCGCGCCGCCATCGACCCGCGCGGCTCACGGCATGTGCCGACTTTCTTGCCGCGCGCTTTGCGGAGTTCAGCGCGCGTTACCCGTTCGCTTCGGCAAAGGCGGCAACGGCATCGCCCAAGCCGGTCAAGTCGGCCAAAGCCAAGTCGGCCGTCACGGTGAATACGTAGGCGTTCTTATTGGTTGTTGCGGCGGCGCTGATTGCGTCTGCTTTTGCGTTCGTCAACGCCCATCGGCAAATGCGGCCGCCGCGTCATCCAGCGCCACCTCCGCCATTGCGGCGAATACGTGATCGCGCAGCCAGCGGCTGGCGGCATCCTGGTCGCTGTTCGTGTGCCAGTACAGGTACAGCTCCAGCGGCTGCACGTTGAACGGCAGCGGCAGCATCACGTTGCCATACGGTTCATTGGCGATGCGCGCATAGCGGATCGGCAACGTCGCGAGCAGGTCCGTGCAGCTCACCACACGGCAGGCGGCCGGGTAATGCTGGCAACGCAGTCGCACGCGCCGCTCATGGCCAAGCCGGCGCAGTTCCACATCTTCCAGCCCTGCCCCGCGACGCCGGGACGACACATGCACGTGTTCGCACGCCAGATAGCGCTCCAGCGTCAACGGCGCATTTGCAATGGGGTGGCCCGGGCGCGCCAGCACCACCATCGGGTCGGTCAGCAGCGGCGCATGCCGGATGGCCGGAGATGCCGGCACCAGAATGTCCGCAGCCGCGTCGATGGTGCCGGCCAGCAACTCGGTTTCGAGCTGGCGGCGGTCTCCACGCACGGTCGTCACGTCAATCCGCGGTGCCTCCTTGGCGATGGCCGCCATCAACGGCGGCAGCAGCGTGGCTTCCAGCGCATCGCGCATCGACAACGTGAAGCGACGCTCGCTCGTGGCGGGGTCGAAGCGCGTGCCCTCGCGCAAGGTGCGCTCGAAGCCCTGCAGCGCGGTGCGCACCTCTGCGATCAGCGTGCGCGCCAGCGGCGTCGGCACCATGCCCTGCCCGCGCCGCTCGAACAGCGGGTCGTCAAACAACTCACGCAGCCGCCCGAGCGCGTGGCTCACGGCGGGCTGCGTCAGGTTGAGCGTGCGCGCGGCCGCCGTGATGCCGCCTTCCGTGTAGATCGCATCGAAAACGACAAACAGGTTCAGGTCGACCCGGGATATATGCATGATATTGATGGACTGTAATCTACTAAATTCATTTCTCTTATTGTAGGCGAAGGCTTATTCTGCGGACACCACTTGGGAGTTGCGCCACGCGCCATGACCACCACCACCGATCTGTCCGTGCCGACGGGCTTCGTACTGCTGAACAAGCCGAGCCCTTTCCTGACGATGCTGGGGCCGGTCTATGCCCGCGGCATGGGGCCGACGATGGTGATGGGTTTTCATGTCGGCCACCACCACCTGAACCGGCGCGGCATCCTGCATGGCGGCGTGGTGGCATCGCTGGCCGATGCGGCGCTAGGCTATTGCCTGGCCGAGCCCGGCGAAGGTACCGGCGGCGCCCTGGCCATGTCCACCGCCAGCCTGACTGTGGATTTCATCGCCTCTGCCGGAGAAGGCGACTGGATTGAGATCACCCCGGAAGGATTGCGCACGGGCAGCAAGCTGGCCTTTGCGCAGGCACTCTTCCATCGCGGCGACCGGTTGATTGCGCGCGCGAGTGCCGTGTTTGCAGTGCTCGGCGGACGTATTTGACGCATGGCCGAGCCCGTCTGAACTGAGTTGATGGTTGCCCGTTCGAGGCGCTTGTTCGATGTACTGAGGAGACACCATGAATTTCGATTACACGCCCAAGGTCAAGGAAATGCAGGCACGCCTGCTCGAATTCTTTGACCAGCACATCTATCCGAACGAGCACCGCTTCCACGAAGAAGTCGAAGCCAACCGCCGCGCCGGCAACGCGTGGATTCCCACCAAGGTCATCGAAGAACTCAAGCCGCTGGCACGCAAGGCCGGGCTGTGGAACCTGTTCCTGCCGCGCTCGCCGCGCGCGCCGGAAGGCCTGTCGAACCTCGAATACGCCCCGCTGTGCGAAATCATGGGCCGCGTGCCCTGGGCGCCCGAAGTGTTCAACTGCTCAGCGCCCGACACCGGCAACATGGAAACGCTGGAGCGCTACGCCTCGGAAGAACTGAAAGACCGCTGGCTCGAACCGCTGCTGCGCGGTGAGATCCGCTCCGCCTTCCTGATGACCGAGCCGGCCGTGGCTTCTTCGGATGCCACCAACATCGAATGCCGCATCGAGCGCCAGGGCGACGAATACGTCATCAACGGCCGCAAGTGGTGGTCGTCCGGCGCTGGCGACCCGCGCTGCGCCGTCTACATCGTCATGGGCAAGACCAACCCCGATGCCGGCCGCCACGAACAGCAATCGATGATCGTGGTGCCGGCCAATGCGCCGGGCATCACCGTCATGCGTCCGCTGTCAGTGTTCGGTTTCGACGATGCGCCGCACGGCCACATGGAAGTCGACCTGAAAGACGTGCGCGTGCCGGTGGGCAACATCCTCCTGGGTGAAGGCCGCGGCTTCGAGATCGCACAAGGCCGCCTGGGCCCGGGCCGTATCCACCACTGCATGCGCAGCATCGGCGTGGCTGAGCGCGCGCTGGAACTGATGTGCAAGCGCCTGTCGTCGCGCATTGCATTCGGCAAGGCCATCGCACAGCACAGCGTCTGGCACGAACGCATTGCCGAAGCACGCTGCATGATCGAACAGGCTCGCCTGCTCACGCTCAAGGCCGCGTACATGATGGACACCGTCGGCAACAAGGTCGCCAAGGCCGAGATTGCGATGATCAAGGTCGTGGCTCCGAACATCGCCTGCCAGATCGTCGATTGGGCGATCCAGGCACACGGCGGCGGCGGCGTGTCGGGTGATTTCCCGCTGGCTTCGGCCTACGCGCACCAACGCACGCTGCGCTTGGCCGACGGCCCGGACGAAGTGCACCGCGCGGCCATCGCCAAGCTTGAACTGGCCAAGCATCTGCACCTGAAGGACGTTGCCGACATGCCGGTCACACGCGGCTCCTGACCTGCGGCACGGCTGTACCGTTCACTCCTTAACCCCGCCTTGAGCGGGGATTTTTTTGCCTCTGCCCGGCGTCTGCGCGTTTTTCGGTTCTGTGCTGGAATGGAACACTTTGCAGGCTGCTGGTGGCCTGCACCTCTCTTCCCGGCCAGAAGCCAAGGAGCCAACTCGATGATCGACGTCTATAGCTGGGCCACGCCCAACGGCCACAAAGTGCACATCATGCTGGAAGAATGCGGGCTGCCTTACCGCGTTCACGGCATCAACATCGGCGCCGGCGACCAGTTCAAGCCCGACTTCCTCAAGATCAGCCCCAACAACAAGATCCCGGCCATCGTGGATCAGGACGGCCCCGACGGCAAGCCGATCTCGCTGTTCGAATCGGGCGCGATCCTGCTGTACCTCGCCGGCAAGACGGGCAAGTTCATGCCCGACGACGTGCGCGGCAAATACGAAGTGCTGCAATGGGTGATGTTCCAGATGGGCGGCGTTGGCCCGATGCTCGGCCAGGCCCACCACTTCCGCATCTACGCGCCCGAAAAAATCGAATACGCGATCAACCGCTACACGAACGAAGCCAAGCGTCTGTATGGCGTGATCGACAAGCGCCTGAGCGAATCGAAATTCCTCGGTGGCGCGGATTACTCCATCGCCGATATTGCGACGTGGCCATGGCTGCGCAGCTGGAAGAACCAGGGGATCGAGCTGTCGGATTACCCGAAGCTGCAGCGCTGGTTCGAAGCCATTGAAGAACGCCCCGCCGTGCAGCGCGCGGTGAAGGTGCTGGCCAAGGAACGGCCGGCTGTGCAGGACGACAAGGCGAAGGAAATCCTCTTCGGCGCGACGCAGTACGAGCGGCGCTGATTCCGCTTTTTCGCATCGGAAAACAGGCCGCGTGATGCGGCCTTTTTCTTTTGGAAGTCGTCAATGCGGGGCCACGTTCAGGGGCCTAAACGGGCCGGTGCAGCGCTGACGCTCCGCCTGATTTCCCTCAACTGGTGGCACGCATATGCGCCGAAGACACTCCCTCGCAATCGCAGTTCGGCGCGGTATACGATGCGTACCGCGCTCGCGCGTGGCGCCTGATTCCGGGGCTCGACTGATGCCCTTCACCACCATCACCACCAAGCTGGGTTCGTTGTTGCGCGATTACGTGCGCGCCCCCGTCGGCCTGGTGGCGCAGGCGCTCTGGCGCTACCTGACGGAAGACGCCTGATCGCGTTACCGGGGCAATGCGAAGCACTGCACGTCCGGCGCAGTGTAGACCGTCGGATACGGCGACCGCGGCCCCGTCTGCAACCGCAGCGGCTGCGTCGCCAGTACTTCGGCCTCGTTACGCTCTCGCACTGTCAGCGGTTCCGGCGGCGGCCCGGGCAAGTGCACCGGTTGATTGACCGCACACCGCACGGGTTTCCCATCCGCCAGCCGTACATCCATCGTGTAATACGGCCCGACGATGGTCGGCGCACAGGCAGCCACGCCCAAGATCACCGTCATCAGCACCACAGAATGCAGCGCCTTCATCACCCACCTCCGCAACGCACCCGTGAGTGTTTTTGACTCAGCGCGGCACCCGCAAGTGCCGCAGTAAGTGCCGCAGCATCAGGCAGCCGCCGTCAGCATCCCCTGCTTTTCAATGAACCGGATCACCTCATCCAGCCCACCCTGCGCCCGCAGATTGCACATCACAAACGGACGATCGCCGCGCATCTTGCGCGTGTCGCTCTCCATCACCTCCAGCGACGCCCCGACGTACGGTGCAAGGTCCGTCTTGTTGATGATCAGCAGGTCGGACTTGGTGATGCCCGGGCCGCCCTTGCGAGGGATTTTCTCCCCGCCCGCCACGTCGATCACGTAGATCGTCAGGTCCGACAGCTCGGGGCTGAACGTCGCCGCGAGGTTGTCACCGCCGGACTCGATGAAGACCACATCCGCATCCGGAAACTTGGAGAGCATGCGGTCCACCGCTTCGAGGTTGATCGACGCATCTTCGCGGATGGCCGTGTGCGGGCAACCGCCCGTTTCGACACCCATGATGCGTTCGGCGGGCAACGCGCCGGAGATGGTCAGCAGGCGCTGATCTTCCTTCGTGTAGATGTCGTTGGTGATCGCCACCAAGTCATAGCGCTCGCGCATGGCCTTGCAGAGCATTTCGAGCAGCGTGGTCTTGCCGGAGCCCACCGGGCCGCCCACGCCAACGCGCAGGGCTGGAAGTTTCTTGGTTCGCATGATGATCAGGTTCAGGATCGAAAGAGTCGTGAGTATTGCGTTTCGTGCCGGGCGGACAACACACCCAGCCCCGGTGAGAACGTAGACAGTTCAGGCGGATGACAGGCCGCACGGCGCGTGGCCTCCTCTACCGCACGCGCCACCGCAGTGTGCAAACCGAAGAGAATGCGTTGCCCGGCAGCCTGCCCGAGCGGCACGGCCTTGACTGCCGCCGCCATCTGGTTTTCCACCCATGCAAAGCAGTACGCCGTCACGCCGTCGTGCGGGTCGACATTCAGAGCGGCAGCGGCGGCGGCAAAGGTAGTCGGAAAGGTCACTGTCGCGCGCGCGGCCAATGCACTGCGCAGTGCGCCATCGCCCCACTCCAACTGCTGGATAAGTCGATTGAGCGACCAGCCCATCTGAGAGGTTTCCAGCCGCAGCTCGCGCGTCTCGCGGGTGGCAAGGAACCATGCATCGCGCTCGGCCACGGCATCAAAGCGCCCCGCCTGCCAGTCAGCAAACTGCAACAGCCACAGCGGCGCCTCGCAGGCCGCCAGCACGTCGAGCCCTTCCGCAATCCATGCCGCAGCCGACGCTTCATCCGCCACGTGCAGCACGTCCACCGCCGCTTCCAGCCCCTGCGAATAGCTGAACGCGCCCACCGGCAGCGCGGGGGACGCGAGATGCAGCAAGGCAGTGAGCTGCGCCGCGTTAGTCATGGTGATGGTGGTGATGACCGCAGCCGGGGCCGTGGACATGGCCGTCGTCGTGACCGTGGTCGTGCCCATGCGCGTGATCGTGGCTATGCGCGTGGTCACTCGCATGATCATGGTCATGCGAGTGACCGTGATCGTGCCCGTGATGCTCGTGATACAGCGCCTGCGCGGCCGCGTAGTCCTCTTCGAATGTCGCATCGTGGCCATGCCGATGGCCGCCGCCGTATGCGCCCGCCTCGGGCTCGAACGGCGCCTCAACATGCGCGACGGTCACGCCCAGACGCACGAGCATGTCTTCGAGCACCGGATCAGCTTCGAGCTGCAGCGCATCTGCGCTGACCTGCACAGGCGTGTGGCGATTGCCGAGGTGATAGGCCGCCCGCATCAGCGCGAGGCGGTTGTCGTTCGTCACGCGCAACACCTGCTCAGGTGCAGCCTGCACTTCCACCAGCGTGCCGTCTTCAGCGACCAGCACGTCGCCGCCACGCATGACGGTGCCGCGCGGCAGTACAACGGCCACGTCACGGCCATCGTCTAGCGTGGCGCGCAGGCGGCTGCGGCTGCGCTCCAGGAATGGGAGCACCAGCTTGGGCGCGCGCTTGACCAGCACGGAGGCCAGGCCATGCGGCGCGGGAAGATGTTTGGTGATGGAAAGCATCGTTGGAACCTATTCACAATCTCATGACGGCCCCGCATGGAGCTGAGCCTGTCAAATACCAGGGTCCGAGCCTCAATCGTCAGGCTCTGAGCCTCAATCTTCAGACTCAGAGGCTCAATCGTCAGGCTCAGAGGCTCAATTGCCAAGCTCTGACACTCAATAGTGGGGCTCTGAACTCCGACTTTCACACTTTTGGTTTCGAATCCCGAGCATTGAGGGTCGAACGTCGGGCTCGGAGGTTGGAGCACGAGGCTTTTTGCATCGAGCATGGCCCTCGGAGGCCCGAAAAATTCTGCGTTTTTGCTTCGGTTGCGCTCGTTTTGTCCTGATTGGGTCCTGCGGTCGAATTGCTTTGCTTCGTTGGCTCTTATTCGATATCTGGAGTATCGAATTTGAGGGTCAGAGGGTCGTGGTTGGGGGTCTGAGGCTGGGATTTCGAGGTTCGAGGCTCGTTTTCTTCTTTTCTGCCGGGGCGGGCCTTAGTGGTTTGCTGCTGTTTCACCCCCTGCCGGGGGCGACTCACTTTCTTTGTCTTGCCAAAGAAAGTAAGCAAAGAAAGGCGCGCCCGAGATGGCGAAAGATTCCTTGAATTTATGTCGCAGAGAGGGAGGGGAGGCAAACTCGCTTCGCTCAAACAGGCCTCCCCTCTTTTTCCTCTCTGCAACAGAAATTCAAGGCGCCATCTAGGGCAAGGGGTAAAGCACACAATCTTCTGCCCGCACGCCACTCCGTTGTACGTTCTGAACCCTCGCACGCACTTCCACTTCCACTTCCACTTCCACTTCCACTCGCACTCGCACTCGCACTCGCACTCGCACTCGCACTCAACGAGCCCCGGCGCCCACCTCAGTTCCCCGCCGGTGTGGCCGTTGACGTTCCTGCCCTTGATGGCGCCTTGGATTTTTGTTGCGGGGAGGATCAAGAAGGGAGGCTGTCTGAGCGCAGCGAGTTTGCCTCCCTTCCCTCCCCGCGACACAAATCCAAGGAGTCTTTCGCCATCTCGGGCGCGCCTTTCTTTTGCTTACTTTTCTTTGGCAAGACAAAGAAAAGTGAGTCGGCCCCGGCAGGGGACGATACCCGGGATGGACCAACAACAAGAAACCAGCCCACCCCAACCCACCAGCTAGAACAAAAAATACCGCTGCGCCATAGGCAACACCTCAGCCGGCTCACAAGTCAGCACAGTCCCATCCGCCACCACCTGATAAGTCTCCGGATCCACAGAAATATCCGGCTGCCAGTCGTTGTGGATCATGTCCGCCTTGGTCACCGTACGCGTGCCCTTGACGACCGCCGTGGTCTTGGCCAGCCCATACTGCTCCGCCACCCCAGCAGCGGCCGCGGACTGCGACAGGAAACTCAACGACGTCCGCCCCAACGCCCCGCCCGCCGATCCAAACATCGGCCGATAGTGCACAGGCTGCGGCGTGGGAATCGACGCATTCGCATCCCCCATCGCCGCAGAGGCAATCATCCCGCCCTTCAGGATCAGACTCGGCTTCACGCCAAAGAACGCGGGTTTCCACAACACGAGGTCCGCCCACTTGCCGACTTCAACCGAACCGACTTCGTGCGCAATGCCGTGCGTGAGCGCGGGGTTGATCGTGTACTTCGCCACGTAGCGCTTCACGCGGAAGTTGTCGTGGCCGCCGCGCGCGTCGTTCGGGTCACCAGCGAGCTTGCCGCGCTGCACCTTCATCTTGTGCGCGGTCTGCCACGTGCGCAGGACGACCTCACCGACACGGCCCATGGCTTGCGAGTCGCTGGAGATCATCGAGAACGCGCCCAGGTCGTGCAGGATGTCTTCGGCGGCGATGGTCTCGCGGCGGATGCGGCTCTCGGCAAAGGCGATGTCTTCGGCGATGGACGCATCGAGGTGGTGGCACACCATCAGCATGTCTAGATGCTCGTCCAGCGTGTTGACGGTGAACGGCCGCGTCGGGTTGGTGGACGACGGCAGCACGTTCGATTCACCGCACACGCGGATGATGTCGGGTGCGTGCCCGCCGCCCGCGCCTTCGGTGTGATACGTGTGGATCGTGCGGCCTTTGAACGCGGCGACGGTGGCCTCGACGAATCCCGATTCGTTCAACGTATCGGTGTGGATGGCGACCTGTGTATCGGTGTCGTCGGCCACGCCCAGGCAGCAATCGATGGCGGCCGGTGTGGAACCCCAGTCTTCGTGCAGTTTCAGGCCGATGGCGCCCGCGTCGATCTGCTCGCGCAGCGCGCCCGGCAGGCTGCCATTGCCCTTGCCCAGAAAGCCGATGTTCATCGGGTAGGCGTCGGCGGCCTGCAGCATGCGCTGCATGTACCACGGACCTGGCGTGCAGGTGGTCGCATAGGTGCCGGTGGCGGGGCCGGTGCCGCCGCCGATCATCGTCGTCACGCCGCTGTTGAGCGCTTCGTCGATCTGCTGCGGGCAGATGAAGTGGATGTGCGTGTCGACGCCACCGGCGGTGACGATCATGCCCTCGCCCGCGATGATCTCGGTGCCGGGGCCGATGACGATCGTCACGCCGGGCTGGATGTCCGGATTGCCCGCCTTGCCGATCGCCGAGATGCGGCCGTTCTTCAGACCAATGTCAGCCTTGACGATGCCCCAGTGGTCGATGATCAGTGCGTTGGTGATGACAGTGTCGGCGCAGTCTTTCGATTCGCGCTGGCTCTGGCCCATGCCGTCGCGGATGACCTTGCCGCCGCCGAATTTCACTTCCTCGCCGTAGATGGTGAAGTCGCGTTCGACTTCGACGATGAGGTCGGTGTCGGCCAAGCGGACGCGGTCGCCGGTCGTGGGGCCAAACATTTCCGCATAGGCGCGGCGATCAATCTTCAATGTCATGTCCGTGCCTCGTTCAAAGCTTGCCCATCACACGGCCGGCGAAGCCGTAGACCACGCGGTCACCGGCCAGCGCCACAAGTTCGACCGTGCGCTCCTGTCCCGGCTCGAAACGCACGGCGGTACCGGCGGCGATGTTCAGCCGAAAGCCACGCGCAGCTTCGCGGTCAAAGCGCAGCGCGTCATTGACTTCATAGAAGTGGTAGTGCGAGCCGATCTGCACCGGGCGGTCGCCCGTGTTTGCCACCGTGACTGTCACCGTGGGGCGGCCTGCGTTGAGTTCCAGTTCGCCGTCTTGCGGGAGGAGTTCACCGGGGATCATGTCGCGCCCCTCAGACAGCCGCCGCCAGCAGGCCGGCGCCATACAGCGCCACGCCCACACCCGACAGACGCGCCAGCCACGCCAGACGCGGCTTCAGCGCAAACCCGGCGCCGATACCGGCGGTATGCAGCAGCGCCGTCGCCACGGCAAAGCCGCCAACGAAATACGGGAACATGGCTTGCGCGCCTGCGGGGAATTCCGTGCCATGCGCATAGCCGTGGAACAGCGCGAATGCGCCGCACAGCAGTGCACCGCCCCAGGCCGGCAGTTGCGCGCGTGCGGCAATCAGCAAGCCGAACACCAGCAGCGATGCGGCGATCATCGGCTCGGCCATCGGCAAGGCCACGCCGCCTGCGCCGAGCAGCGCGCCCAGGATCATCAACGCAACAAAGGCGACCGGTGCCCACAATGCGTCGCGCACCGAGCGCGAGGCCAGCGCGCTCCACACCCCCACGGCCACCATCGCCAGCAGGTGATCTGCGCCGGTGAGCGGATGCAGGAACCCGGCGAGCAGGCTGCCCCCGGCGGTATGGCCCGGATGCCCCGGGTGAGCAAAGGCAACGGAGGCGCCAAACGTGAGCGCAATGGCCGCAGCGGGCCGGACGAAGCGAGACAGGGTATGCGTCATGGCAGGACTCGTAGTGGTGAGTGGCGTGCGGACTTCAAACTTCAAATGATCGGGTGGTGGACGGTGACGAGCTTCGTGCCGTCGGGAAACGTGGCTTCGACCTGGATGTCGGGAATCATCTCGGCCACGCCGTCCATCACGTCATTGCGGGTGAGGAGCGTGGTGCCGTAATGCATCAGCTCGGCGACGGTCTTGCCGTCGCGCGCGCCTTCCATGATGGCGGCGCTGATGAAGGCGACGGCTTCCGGGTAGTTGAGCTTGAGGCCGCGGCCCTTGCGGCGCTCGGCCAGCAAGGCGGCGGTGAAGATCAGCAGCTTGTCTTTTTCGCGCGGGGTCAGTTCCACGAGGGGCTCTCTTCGGTGAGGGTCAATTCAGTTCAGTTCAGTTCGGGCGATGCGGGGTCACGTCGCCATCATGTGGCCATCATGTGGCCCACAAGCGCAGCGGACGGCCCGCTACGCCATGCATCGGTTCGCGCAGCGCCAGCCATGTCTGCGACAACAGGGCGCGTGCATCTTCAGGCCGGCGTGCAAGCACGCGCAGCAGCAAAACGTTTGGCAGGCCGGGCGCATCTTGCGTGAGGCACGTGACGCCTGCGCGCAGGTCATCGTTGTACGGCAGGTGCTCGGCCATCGATTCGGCCAGGGCATCGGTCGCGCCCGCGCCCACGGCCCAGAGCGTGCCGACGACGTGGAAGCCGGCCATGCCCGTCGTCGCGTTCAGCATGGGCGATTGCGTGTCGAAGGCGGCCGATTCAATCCACAGCGGCTGGCCGTTGCAACGCAATGCGGTGCGCATGGCGATGCGGCCTTCGGCCCACGATTCACCGGCAGCGTGGCGGCCGAGCATGGTCGTGTCCCAGCCGATGGCGGTGGCGCCCGGTGCCAGATCCAGCGTCAGGTCGATGATCGGGCAGGCCTGGTTGAAGACGATGTTCTCTTGCGGCAGCCAGTCGAGCCGCGCGTCTGCATCCATGCGGATGGCAACACGCTGTGTGGCCGTGCGGCCGAGCGACTTGTACCACTTGGTGGCGCCGGGCGTGGTCAGGACCGCATGCGCATCGGCACCGACTTCGATGTCGATATCGAGCACATCGCCGCCGGCAATACCTGCGGGCGGATGCAGCATGACGGCATGGCAGACGCCCTCGCCTTCCGGATACAACGCTTTCTGCACCCGCAGCGGCCCTTGATGCCGGCAGGTGGCCAGCACGGTGCGCTCACCGCGCCGCGCAAACGCCAGGCGCAATGAGGCTTCCCAGGATGCAAATGCGGAGGCCTGCGGCGGAACAGGAAAATCGGGATGGCGCATCGGTCATGCAATCGGGAGGGGTCCCTCATGAAACGCGGCTACACGCTTCACATTGGGCCCCACCCTAAGCAAACGGAAAGGTTTTCCATCATAGCCAGATGCCGCCCATTTGGCACCCGACTTTTTCACACGACACCTGTGTGTCAAACCGCCACCAGATCGCGCACGCCATCGGCCTCCATGTTGGCGCCGTCGCCGCTGGCAATGACTTCACCGCGGCTCATGACGACGTAGCGGTCTGCAATGCTGCGGGCAAAGTCGTAGTACTGCTCGACCAGCAGCACTGACATGCCGAACTCGTCCACCAGGCGCCGCAGCGTGCGGCCGATCTCCTGAATGATCGACGGCTGGATGCCTTCGGTCGGCTCGTCCAGGATCAGCAGGCGCGGCTCGCTCATCAGCGCGCGGCCGATGGCCAGTTGCTGCTGCTGGCCGCCCGAGAGGTCGCCACCGCGCCGGCCCCTCATCTCCTTGAGCACCGGAAACAATTCATAGATGGAATCGGGCACTTTGGAAGGTGCACGCTTGGCGGCCGCACCAATCAGCAGGTTCTCTTCCACCGTCAGGCGCGGGAAAATCTCGCGCCCCTGCGGCACATAGGCAAGCCCCTGCGAGACGCGCTCGTAAGCGGGCAGCTTCTGGATGGTGCGGCCTTCCCAATCGATCACGCCGCTGGCGGTGGGCACCACGCCCATCAGGCATTTGAGCAAGGTCGTCTTGCCGACACCGTTGCGGCCAAGCAGCGTGGTCAGCTTGGCCGACGGCACGTCGAAGCTGACATTGCGCAGGATGTGGCTGCCGCCGTAGAACTGGTTCAGTTGCTGGACCTGTAGCATCGCGTTCTTTCCTTTTGCCTTGAGGGGGGCTCTGAAAAACGTAGCGAGCGGTCCGATGTTGGCCTGAGAAGCGCAGCCGTACACGGGTACGGCGAGCATCACAGGGGCAAGATCGGGACGCGCAGTCGTTTTGCAGAGTCTTCTAGCGCCCCAGATAGGATTCGATCACCCGCTCATCGCGCTTGACGGCATCGAGCGTGCCTTCGGCCAGAACGCTGCCTTCGGCAAGCACGGTCACGCGCCCTTCCGCCCCCGCCAGCGCGGCGACAAACTCCATGTCGTGCTCCACGACCATGATCGAGCACGTGCCGCGCAGGCCGTTGAGCAGCGCGGCGAGCTGCATCGTCTCTTCATCCGTCATGCCGGCAACGGGCTCATCGAGCAGCAGCAGTTGCGGTTGTTGCATCAGCAGCATGCCGATCTCAAGCCGCTGCTTCTGCCCGTGCGAGAGCAGCCCCGCGGGCCGATACGCCTCGGCTTCCAGGTGGATGCGGCCGAGGGTTTCTTCGATGCGCTGGCGGCCGTCGTTCAGCAGACGCGCGCGCAGCGACACCCACCAGCGCTTGTCGGCCTTCATCGCCAGTTCCAGGTTCTCCCACACGGTGTGCTGCTCGAACACGGTCGGTTTCTGGAACTTGCGGCCGATGCCGATCTGCGCGATACGCGGTTCGGTCAGGCGCAGCAGGTCGATGGTCTGCCCGAGGAACACGCGACCCGTTACGTCGGCGTTGCGCGGCCCCGTCTTGCCAGTGATCACGTCCATCATCGTGGTCTTGCCCGCGCCGTTGGGGCCGATGATGCAGCGCAGCTCACCATGGTCGATCGACAGCGTGAGCGCATTCAGCGCGCGGAAGCCGCCGAAGCGCACGGTCACATCTTCGAGGTACAGGATGGCGCCGTGCGAGACATCGATCGTATCCGGCTCAACCACATGGCCCATGCCGGTGGCGGTGCCGGTCTCCGCGCGATCGGGGAGTTCGGTGAAGGTGCTCATGCGTGGTCTCCGGTGACGGTCGCGGCTTCATGCGCCTTGGCTTGCGTGGGCGCACGCTTTTGCATGCGCAGCTTGCCCATCAGCCCCAGCACGCCGTTCGGCAGATACAGCGTCACCAGCACGAAGATCGCCCCGAGCACAAACAACCAATATTCAGGCACCCATGCGGTCAGCAACGTCTTGGCCCCGTTGACGAGGAACGCACCGATGATCGGGCCGATCAACGTGCCGCGCCCGCCCACGGCCACCCACACCGCCATCTCGATCGAATTGCCCGGCGACATCTCGCCCGGGTTGATGATGCCGACCTGCGGCACGTAGAGCGCGCCCGCAATGCCGCACAGCACCGCCGAGAACGTCCACACGAACAACTTGTAGCCAAGCGGGTTGTAGCCGGAGAACATCACGCGTGCTTCGGCATCGCGGATGGCCGTCACCACGCGGCCGAACTTGGACGTGACGATGGCGCGGCACGCAATGAACGCCAGCACCAGCGCGACGAACGTAGCGACAAACAGCACGGTGCGGGTTGGCAGCGCAGAGATCGGGAAGCCGAGAATGCGTTTGAAATCCGTAAAGCCGTTATTGCCGCCAAAGCCCGTCTCGTTGCGGAAGAACAGCAGCATGGCCGCATACGTCATCGCCTGCGTGATGATGGACAGGTACACCCCCTTGACGCGTGAGCGGAAGGCGAAGAACCCGAACAGCCATGCCAGCACGCCGGGCACCAACACCACCAGCAGCGCGGCCCAGGCGAAGTGCTCGGTACCGTGCCAGAACCAGGGCAGCTCCTTCCAGTCGAGGAAGACCATGAAGTCCGGCAGATCGCTCTTGTACACACCTTCACGGCCGATGGCGCGCATCAGGTACATACCCATCGCATAGCCCCCCAGCGCGAAAAACACGCCATGGCCGAGGCTGAGGATGCCGCAATAGCCCCACACCAGATCGAGCGCCAGCGCCGCAAGGGCGTAGCACATGATCTTGCCGACGAGCGTGAGCGCATACGCCGACAGATGCAGCGGGCTGCCTTCCGGCACGAGCAGCGCGCACACCGGCGCGCCAATGCACACGATAAGCGACACCAGCACCAGCGCAGACCATCCGCGCCGCGAGAGCAACGGCATGCGCGCCGGAATATCGAGAGAAAACTTGGTCGTCGTCATATCAGGCCTCCGCGCTGCGGCCCTTGAGGGCGAACAGCCCCTGCGGACGCTTCTGGATGAACAGCACGATCAACACCAGCACGATGATCTTCGCCAGCACCGCGCCATAGAACGGCTCGATGAACTTGTTGATCAGCCCGAGGCCGAACGCCCCGATGATCGTGCCGGCCAACTGCCCGACCCCGCCCAGCACCACGGCCATGAACGAATCGATGATGTAGCTCTGGCCGAGGTCCGGGCCGACGTTGCCGATCTGCGAAAGCGCGCAGCCGCCCAGCCCCGCAATGCCCGCGCCAAACGCGAACGCGTAGCTGTCGACCTTCCAGGTGCGCACGCCAACGCAGGCCGCCATCGTGCGGTTTTGCGTAGTGGCGCGCACGAACAGGCCCAGGCGAGTGCGATTGAGCACCGCCCACGCAATCGCCACGACGGCCAGCGCAAACAGCAGAATCACGAGCCGGTTGTACGGCAGGATCAGCCCCGGATAGAGCGCAACGCCACCGCTCATCCAGCTCGGGTTGGCTACCTCCACGTTCTGTGCACCGAAGATGGAGCGCACCGCCTGCATGAGCAGCAGACTGATCCCGAACGTGGCGAGCAGCGTTTCGAGCGGGCGGCCATACAGATGGCGCAGCACCAGCCGCTCCAGAGCAAAACCGACGATGGCTGCGGCCAGGAACGCGGCAGGCAGCGCTGCCGGGAGATACCAGTCGAACGCGTTCGGAAAGTAGTTGCGGAAGATCGTTTGCACGACGTACGTGGCATACGCGCCGATCATCAGGAACTCGCCGTGCGCCATGTTGATGACGCCGATCAGGCCGTAGGTGATGGCCAGCCCGAGCGCCGCGAGCAGCAGCACGGAGCCCAGGCTCAGGCCAGCAAACAGGTTGCCGATCAGTTCAGATTTGCGCTCCTGTGCGGCCAGACTATCGAGCGCTTGCTGTGCGGCGGCACGCAGTTCGCCGTCGGCACCGCTGTCTTTCGCGAGCAGCGGTGCAATGCGTTGCCGGGTCTGCGGGTTGGTGTCGCCCGCGAGCAGCTTCAGTGCTTCGAGCTTCTCGGCATGTGTGCCGTCGTCGAGTGCGAGATTGGCCCACAGCAGATGCAGCTTGCTGCGCAACTCCGGATCGGTCTCATGCTTGCGTGCGGCGTCGACAATGGGGCGCGACGCCATCTCCGGATGCGCGAGCAGCGTATCGACGGCCTGCGCGCGCACGGCGCGATCGGGCGATTGCAGCACAAAGCCGCTCGCCGCGCTGTCCACCTGGGCACGCAAGGCATTGTTCAACGTGAGGGATTGCAGGTCATCGGCCTTGACGGTCACGGGTTGGCCCGAAATCGCATCGAGGTAGCGCTCGCCGTCCTGGCGCACCATGCCGGCGGCAGGCGCAAAGAACAGCGCGTCGTTCTGCAACGCTTGCAGAATCGGGCCGGCCTGTTCGGCAGGCGCAGCGGTGAGCGCGTTGAGCGTCTTTACCTTAGCGTCGAAATCGTCTTCGGCCAGCGGCTTGAGATCGGCCTGGGTCAAAGGTTGTCCGGCAGCCCACGCAGATACCGCGGGCATCGCAGCCAGACAGACCGCGCACAGCAGCGCGGCAAAGAATCGGGACAAGCGCATCATGGCAATCCGATACGTGGCGGCCGATATCGAAACCGGTCCGCCACGTCGTACAGCGTCGTTCAAAGGACCGGCTACGTTAGACACATGGCCGGCCCACCTGACCACATCACTTGCTTGCAACCATGTCAGGCTTGCCCTCGTTGCCCGGGATGTACGGGCTCCACGGCTTGGCGCGAATCACCGTCGGCGTCTTCCACACGACGTTGAACTGGCCATCGCCGCGCACCTCGCCGATCATCACGGGCTTGCTCAGGTGATGGTTGTTGTTCATCACCAGCGTGAAGCCCGACGGTGCCTTGAACTGCTGGCCGTACATCGCCTTGCGGACCTTGTCCACGTCGGTGGAACCGGCCTTTTCCACGGCCTGTTTCCACATCATGATGCCGACGTAGGTGGCTTCCATCGGGTCGTTGGTGACGCGCTTGTCACCGCCCGGCAGGTTGTTGGACTTGACCCACGCAGCCCACTTCTTCTTGAAGTCGTCATTGACCGGGTTCTTGACCGACATGAAGTAGTTCCACGCTGCCAACTGGCCGGCCAGCGGCTTGGTATCAATGCCACGCAGTTCTTCTTCACCCACCGAGAAGGCCACCACCGGTACATCCTTGGCCTTCAGGCCAGCGTTGCCGAGTTCCTTGTAGAACGGCACGTTCGAATCGCCGTTGATGGTGGAAATGACAGCGGTTTTGCCGCCCTGCGAGAACTTCTTGATGTTGGCGACGATGGTCTGATAGTCGGAGTGACCAAACGGGGTGTAGACCTCTTCGATGTCGCTGTCCTTCACGCCCTTGCTGTGCAGGAACGCGCGCAGGATCTTGTTGGTCGTGCGCGGGTAGACGTAATCGGTACCAAGCAGGAAGAAGCGCTTGGCGCCGCCGCCTTCCTTGCTCATCAGGTATTCCACCGCCGGAATGGCTTGCTGGTTGGGCGCCGCGCCGGTGTAGAAGACGTTCTTCGACATCTCTTCGCCTTCGTACTGCACCGGGTAGAACAGCAGGCCGTTCAACTCTTCATAGACGGGCAGCACCGACTTGCGCGACACCGACGTCCAGCAGCCGAACGTCACGGCCACCTTGTCCTGCGTCAGCAGGCCGCGTGCCTTCTCGGCAAACAGCGGCCAGTTCGAAGCCGGGTCCACCACCACCGGTTCCAGCTTGCGGCCCAGCACGCCACCGCTCTTGTTGATCTCGTCGATCGTCATCAGCGCCACGTCTTTCAGCGACGTTTCGGAGATGGCCATGGTGCCCGACAGCGAATGCAGGATACCGACCTTGATCGGGTCCTTTGCCTGAGCAAACGCGAAGTTCGACACGGACAACAGCGTTGCGGCGGCGACGGCAGACAGCTTCAACAGCTCACGACGTTTCATTGCGGCTCCTTGGGTTTATTGGTGGCGAGAACGACTCCCCGGGACCCAAAAGTGCAACTAACGTGCCATCACATTTGGCTCATTCGAAGGGAAATCCGCGCCAAAACGGTGCCAAAGCCGCGCCAAGAACGCGCATTTGTTCGGCAGGATGCGCCCGCTTGGGGCGCATGAAGACAAGCACAAAACAAGCGGAGTGCAAGGGCAAGCCAATGAAAAAGAAAGGCCGGCATTGCGCCGGCCTGGTGAACCTACGAAAAGCGAGACTCAGGAATAGCGGCGCGAAATCGATTCGGCCACGCAGACCGGGCGCTCCTGCCCTTCGCGTTCGATGGTCACAGCCCAGGTCATCTGAGCGCCTGTCAGCGTGGGCGCATTGGGCAATGGTGGCAGCGCTTCCATTTCCACCAGTTTCACGCGGGCGCGCACACGGCTGCCCACCGGCACGGGCGCGGTGAAACGGACCTTGTTCAGGCCGTAGTTCACGCCCATCTTCACGTCGGCCATCTCGATCGCGTTCGCCATCAGCATCGGCAGCAACGACAGCGTCAGGAAGCCGTGCGCCACCGGCGCTCCGAACGGCGACTCGCGCTTCGCACGCTCAACGTCCACGTGAATCCACTGGTGATCGCCCGTGGCCTCGGCGAAGAGGTTCACCTGCTGCTGCGTGATCTCTGTCCAGTCGCTCACGGCAACTTCCTGGCCGATCAAGCCTTTGAGCTCGTCGAGCGATTCGATGATGCGCATCTGGGTTGTCTCCTTGTTGTGATGCGATGACGGGTAATCAAGCCTTCGGGCGCCGGCCAAACAGGCCCATGCCCGTCACCGTGCAGACGAGTTCGCCGCGCTGGTTACGCGCCTCCCAGCGGTTGACGGCCACGCCGCGGTCCGGCTTCGACTGCGACGGACGTACTTCCATGCATGTGCTCGACACTGACAGCGTGTCGCCCGGATACACCGGCTTCATCCAGCGGATTTCATCCACGCCGGGCGAACCCATGCTGGCCGCCTTGCCGAGGAAGCCGGTCACCATCAGCCGCATCATGATGGAGCAGGTCATCCAGCCACTCGAGATGATGCCGCCGTAGATGCTGTGCTTGGCGGCTTCCGCATCGATGTGGAACGGCTGCGGATCGTACTGCCGCGCGAAGGTCAGGATCTCTTCTTCGGTGACGGTGTAGGTACCCATCTGCAGCGTACGGCCGACTTCGAAATCATCGAAGTAGAACTCGTACGATCGCGTTGCTTCTGCCCTTTCGTTCTCCGCCATATCGTCTCCTCCAAATGACAACGCCCCGCACGAATGCGGGGCGTTCAGGTTTGCCGTTACGCTGCTTGCTGGAAGCCAGGCAGCGATGCGAAGCGTGCCAGGTGATGATCCACGTCGCCCAGCGTCGTGTTGATCATCGTCAGCCGCTTGAACATGTGCGCGGCGGGCAGTTCGTTCGTGACGCCCATGCCGCCGTGCAGTTGCACGGCTTCCTGGCCAACGTCACGCGCTGCCTGTCCGACACGCGCCTTGGCCGCAGACACATAGCGACGGCGTGCCTCGACGTCGCCATCTTCAAAATGCGCAGCGGCCAGATAGGTAATGGAGCGCGCTTGCTCGCCATGGATGAACATGTCGACCATGCGGTGCTGCAATGCCTGGAAGCGCGCGATGGGCACGCCAAACTGCTGGCGGGTCTTGGTGTACTCCAGCGTTGCAGCGTTCAGTGCATCGATGAGGCCGATCGCTTCAGCGCACAACAGCACGCAACCAAGATCCGCCACGGCGTCGATCGTTTCCCACGCTTCGCCCGCGACGCCAAGCAGCGTTGCCGGTGCATTGTCAAAGCGGATGTCCGCAGCGTGCAGGTTGTCGATCGTTCGGTAGTCCTTGACCATGACGCCGGCCGCAGTGCGGTCGACAACAAAGAGCGACAGGCCCGACGTATCACGCGCTTCGCCGCCCGTACGCGCCGAGACGATCAGCCTGTCTGCCTGCGCGCCATGCACCACAACCGCCTTCTCGCCCGTGAGCGTCCAGCCACTGCCCTGCTGCGCGGCACGCGTGGTGACGTTGAAAAGTTCGTAACGCGATTGGGGCTCGCCGAAGGCGATAGCCAGCTTCACGGCGCCGCCAGCGACTTCTTCAAGCAAGGCATCCTGCCCGCCTGCAAGCTTGAGCGCCTGCGCGCCAAGCACGGTCGCCTGATACGGTTCCACGACCAGGCCGCGGCCGAGTTCCTGCATCACCACCAGCAAGTCCATTGCGCGGCCGTCAAAACCGCCTTGTGCTTCGGGCACCGGCAACGCGGTCAGGCCCAGTTCGGCCAGCGCATCCCAGTGAGCCTGTGACACGCCTTCCGGCGAGTACACGACCTTGTTGCGGGCCTCAAAACCATAGTCTTTGTCGATGAAGCGGCGCACTGCATCGGCCAGTTGCTTCTGCTCGTCGGTGAACGAGAAATCCATGTTTGTCTCCGATATGTGTTCTGTCGCCGTTCTGCTCAGACGCCAAGGATCATCTGCGAGATGATGTTGCGCTGGATCTCATTCGACCCACCGTAGATCGAGGTCTTGCGATAGTTGAAGTAGTACGGCGCAAGCGGCGCGGCATCGTTGTCGCCCGTCACCGCCTGCGAGGTGTCGCCTTCCAGGTAGCTCGGGTCGAACGGCTGGGCATACGGCCCCACTGCCTCGACCATCAACTCGGTCAGCATCTGTTGGATCTGCGTGCCCTTGATCTTGAGCAGCGACGCCTCGGGGCCGGGGCCTTTGCCGGCGTTCTCGCTCGACACCACGCGCAGCACCGTCATCTCCAGTGCCAGCAGTTCAATTTCCAGCGACGCCACCTTGGCACCGAACACCGGGTCCTGCAGCAGCGGCTTGCCGTTCTTCTGGTGTTGCTTGGCAACGCGCTTGAGAAACGCCAGTTCGCGCTTGGAATTGCCCACACGCGCGATGCCCGTGCGCTCGTGGCCGAGCAGATACTTGGCGTATGTCCAGCCGCGGTTCTCATCACCGATCAGGTTTTGAACCGGTACCTTGACGTTGTCGAAGAACACCTCGTTCACTTCGTGCTCTTCGTCCAACATGATGATGGGGCGCACGGTAATGCCCGGCGTCTTCATGTCGATCAGCAGGAACGAAATGCCCTCTTGCTTCTTCGCGTCCGGGTCCGTGCGGACCAGGCAGAAGATCATGTCGGCGTGTTGGCCAAGCGTGGTCCAGGTCTTCTGACCGTTGACGATGTAGTGATCGCCTTCGCGCACGGCGCGCGTCTTCACCGAGGCCAGATCGGAACCGGAACCTGGCTCCGAATAACCCTGGCACCACCAATCGGTGCAGTCAACGATGCGCGGCAGGAAATAGCGCTTCTGCGCTTCATTGCCGTATTTCATGATCACGGGGGCGACCATGCTGACGCCGAACGGCAGCACGCCGGGCGCGCCGACCTCCGCGCATTCTTCGTCCCAGATGTGCTTTTGGATGGGAGACCAGCCGGTGCCGCCCCACTCGACCGGCCAGTGAGGTACCGACCAACCCTTGGCCGCGAGCGCCTTGTGCCAACGAACGAAATCGTCGCGGTTCAGGCGGCGGTGGTTCAACACCTTGTCTTGGATGTCCTTGGGCAGATTGGCTTCCAGCCAGCCGCGGACTTCCTGGCGGAACGCATCATCGGCCGCCGAGTAGTTCAGATCCATGCCTGTCTCCTGTGGTTGGCTCCCCACCGCGGCAAATCGGTGGAGAACGTTCTGTCGGACCGGCGCGGACCTGAATCGAGGCTGTCAGTGCACGGGCTGCTTGAGCGCGTCGGGCACCAACAGCGGCATCACGTCGATGCCTTCCTCTGCCAGTTCCTGCGCTTCCTCCCGAGACGTCGTCCCGCGAATGCCCCGCTCCGGCGCCTCGTTGTAATGCATGCGGCGCGCCTCTTCTGCAAACCGCTCGCCGACGTCCTCGGTATTGGCCAAGACGTGGCGCACGGCTTTCAGATAGAGCTGTTGCAGGGCTGCGGGCGCGCCGCCCTCGCCTTCAGCTGCCTTGGCGGTGCCGCTTTTCTGGGCGGTCTCCGCACGTGACGACGACAGATTCAGGCGCGGCGCACTCGGCAAGCGCTCAACCTCGTTATGACCGCAAACTGGGCACGTCAATAGCCCGCGCTTTTGCTGCGATTGCAGGTCGGCATCGGAGCCGAACCAGCCTTCGAAGCGGTGGTCATTGGCACAGCGGAGGTCCAGCACTTTCATGATCGGTCCAGCGCATGGGGATGAGTGTATCCCCGATTCGAAAATTTGTGAACGGTCGTGCTAATTTTTTCGCACGACCGTTCGCTATGGTAACAACGACAGGAAAACGGTGTGATCAAGCGGCGGCTATAAGCGCCTCAGACGGCACCCGGCGTCCACGCTCCTGACAGAATTTTCTCAAGCCAGAACGTGCCGATGATGGTCTTCACGTCGGAAATCTTACCTTCGCGCACCCAATCGATCAGCTGGCCGGCCGGCGTGACGAAAGTTTCGAGAAATTCGCCTTCATCCAGCATGGCCGTACCCTGCTTGAGATCGCGCGCGAGATAGATGTCGATGAACTCGGTGGAATACGAAATGACCGGGTGAATGCGCGTGAGGTAGTCCCAGCGCTCAGCCGTGTAGCCGGTTTCCTCACGCAGTTCGCGCTTGCCGCATGTGAGCGCGCCTTCCTGCGGATCGAGCTTGCCGGCCGGAAATTCAATCATCACCTTGCCGACCGGGTAGCGGAACTGACGCTCCATCAGCACGGTGCCGTCGTCGAACAACGGAATCATCATCACCGCGCCGGGGTGAATCAGGTATTCGCGGCTGGCATTGCGGCCGTCCGGCAGACGGACGATGTCTTGCTTGAGCGTGAGAAATTTGCCCTGGTGCATCAACGCAGAGGCAACCTGCGTCTCGCGCAGACCGGCATCCGGGTCCTGCGTCCCATCAGGGGTGGCGTTCAGCGGGGTGTAATCGGACATGGCGCTCTCTCATGCCGAGACAGCGAGAACCTGCCCGGCGGGAATTAACGGGAATCGCGAGGATGGCGAATCAGGTATTGCCACGTAAAGCCGGGAAACGCGAACACCAGCATCAGGCAAGCGGTGATCGCATAAAACTGCCAGCCTTGCGCAAACGCATTGCCTTGGCTCGATTCGATACCGAAGCCGATCAGCCCCACCACAACATACATGGCAATCAGCTCGGTGCCGCGCAGCCAGAACGGCTTGCGCGGCCAGCGTGCTGGCACCAGAGCCAGCACGCGTTGATTGACGAACGGCAGGTTGGCACAGATCAGTGCCAACACGATGACAAACAGACCGCCCGTCGAAGTGCTCATGGTGCTCGGCGTGTTACGAAGCCAACGTCAGGCGGATTGCCTGATAGCACACAGCCATCAGGCCGGCCGGGAAGATACCCAGCAAGAGCACCAGCAAGCCATTGACCGACAGCAACGAACGCAGGCCGAAGGTGGCCTCCACGGGGCCATCATCTGCCGGCGCATCAAAGTACATGACCTTGATGACGCGCAGGTAGTAAAACGCACCGACCAGCGAGAACAGCACCGCCACGACGGCCAGCCACGGCATACCGGCATCCACCACCGCGCCCAGGACCGACAGCTTGGCGTAGAAGCCAACTGTGGGCGGCAAGCCCGCCAGCGACATCATGATGAACAGCATCAGCAGCGCAAACCACGGGCTCTTCTTCGACAAGCCTTTCAGGTCGGCAATCTCTTCTGCCTCATAGCCCTTGCGCGCAAGCAGCAGGATCATGCCGAAGCCACCCAATGCGGTCAGCACGTAGGTAATCGCATAGAACATCGACGCGCTGTAGGCCTGGGCCGTCAAATCCGGCTTGCCGGAGCTGACGCCCGACACAAGGCCCAGCAGCAGAAAGCCCATGTGCGAGACGGTGGAATAGCCCAGCAGACGCTTGAAGTTGGTCTGAACAACGCCCGTGATATTGCCGATAGCCAACGACACGACGGCCAGCACGATCAGCATGTTCTGCCAATCGAACGCCAGCGGCAGCAGGCCTTCCACCAGAATGCGAAACGTCATCGCGAACGCCGCCACCTTCGGTGCGCCGGCAATCAGCAGCGTCACGGCCGTCGGCGAGCCCTGGTACACGTCCGGCACCCACATGTGGAACGGCGCCACACCCAGCTTGAAGCCAAGACCGGCGACGATGAACACCACGCCAAACACGAGGATCGTCTTGTTGATCTCGCCGTTCTTGATAGCGTCAAACACCTTACCCAGTTCCAACGAACCAGTCGCGCCGTACAGCATCGACATGCCGTACAGCAACAGGCCCGATGCGAGTGCGCCCAGAATGAAATACTTCATGGCCGATTCGGACGACACGTTCGAACGGCGACGCAGCGCAACCAGTGTGTACGACGCTAGCGACAGCAATTCCAGACCCAGATAGAGCACCAGGAAGTTGTTGCCGGTGATCATCACCACCTGACCGCCCAGCGTGAACAGGGCAAACATGTAGAACTCGCCTGCGTACATGTCCCGGTCGGCCAAATAGCGGCGCGTGTAGACCAGTGTGGCAAACAGGGTCAGCGCACAGAAAGACGCCAGCACGTTGGCCATCGGGTCGATGACGGCCATGTTGCCGAAGACGTAGTGCGTCTCGCCGTTGGCAGCATTCAGCCCGAACCACACGGCCAGCACCAGCGTAATCACCAACGAAACAGGGTAAGCCACGCTGCTTCGCTTCTGGCCGCGCGCCAAGTCAATCCAGTTGACAGCACCAATGCCCAGCGCGAGAAAAACGATTGGGGCAAAAGCCGCAATAGAGGAGGACGATTGCATAGTTTCTTCTCGCTGCTTACAGCTTCGACTGAGCCACGTGGGTCAGCAGGTTGACCACGGACGCATGCATGACATCGGTGAAGGGCTTCGGATAGAGGCCCATGTACAGGGTGGCGATCGCCAGCACGCCCAGCATGAAGAACTCGCGGCAATTCAGGTCCTTCAATTCGGCAACGTGCTTGTGGGTCACATCACCGAAGATCACGCGCTTGACCATCCACAGCGAATACGCAGCACCAAAGATCAGTGCTGTGGCGGCCAGCAAACCAATCCAGAAATTGAACTTGACCGAACCCAGGATCACCATGAACTCGCCGACGAAACCCGAGGTTGCCGGCAGGCCGCAGTTGGCCATCGCAAAGAACACCGACAGCGCCGCGAACTTCGGCATCGTGTTCACCACACCGCCGTAATCGGCGATCTGGCGCGAGTGCACGCGGTCATACAGCACGCCAATGCACAGGAACATGGCACCCGAGATGAAGCCGTGCGAAATCATCTGGACAATACCGCCCTCGACGCCGATCTCGTTGAAGATGAAGAAGCCCAGTGTGACGAAGCCCATGTGCGCAATCGACGAATACGCGACCAGCTTCTTCATGTCGGCCTGCACCAGCGCGACCAAGCCGATGTAAATCACGGCGACCAGCGAGATCGCAATGATGAATGCCGACAGGCTGTGACTCGCATCCGGCGCGATCGGCAGCGAGAACCGAAGGAAACCGTAGGCGCCCAGCTTCAGCATGATGGCAGCCAGGACCACGGAGCCGCCGGTGGGCGCTTCCACGTGGGCGTCCGGCAGCCAGGTGTGCACCGGCCACATCGGCACCTTCACCGCAAAAGCCATGAAGAACGCGAGGAAGATCAGGATCTGCTCGTTCATCGACAGCTTGACCTGATGCCACTGCAGGATTTCAAACGTGCCGCTGTGGAAGTACAGATACAGCAGCGCAACCAGCGTCAGCAACGAGCCCAGCAGCGTGTACAGGAAGAACTTGAATGCCGCGTAGACGCGGTTCGGGCCACCCCACACACCGATGATGATGTACATCGGGATCAGCGTGGCTTCGAAGAACACGTAGAACAGCAGACCGTCGAGCGACGCGAACACGCCGATCATCAGACCCGACAGGATCAGGAACGCGGCCATGTACTGCGCCACGCGCTCCGTGATCACTTCCCATGCAGCAATCACCACGATGACGGTGATGAATGCAGTCAGCACCACGAACCACATCGAGATGCCGTCGACACCCAGGTAGTAGCTGATGTGGAAGCGCTCGATCCACGACGATTTCTCGACGAACTGCATCGCAGCCGTCGTCTTATCGAAACGCGTAATCAGCGGCAGCGTCATCACGAAGCTGATCAGCGAGCCGATCAACGACATCCAGCGGACATAACCGGGATTGCGGTCTGAGCCCGAGGCCAGCACCAGCACGCCGAAGAAGATCGGCAGCCAGATCGCAAAAGACAGAACCATTTTTGTAATCCCTTATTTGCCTGCCAGGAACACGAAATACGTCAGCAGCCCAACCGTGCCGATGATCATCGCGAACGCATAGTCATAGATGAAGCCGGACTGGAGCAGGCGCACGACCGTCGCGAACCAGCCCACCAGACGCGCGCTGCCGTTGACGACAACACCGTCGATCACGCCCTGATCGCCGCCCTTCCACAGGCCACGGCCAAACTTGACCGCACCGTTGGCGAAGACGATCTCGTTGATCTTGTCCATGTAGTACTTGTTGTCCAGCAGCTTGTAGACGCCAGAGAAACGCTTGGCGATCGCTGCCGGAATATCCGGGCGCTTCAGGTAGAAGAACCACGACAACACGACGCCCGCCAGCAGGAGGATGAACGGTGCCGACGTGAAGCCGTGCAGCGCCATCTCGACCCAGCCGTGGAAGTCTTCGGCCAACACCTTCATTGCTTCGTGGTTATCAGCATTGAAGATGACTTCCGAGAACACCACACCGTGCTTGAAGAACTCGCCGAACAGCATCGGCTGGATTGCCATTGCGCCGATGATGACCGACGGAATCGCCAGCAACACCAGCGGCACCGTCACCACCCACGGCGACTCGTGCGGCTTTTGGCCCGGGGCCAGACCATGGTGGTGATCGTGGTCGCCCTCTTCCTCTTCATGGTGATCGTCGTGATGGGCGTGGGCCTTGCCGAAACGCTCCTCACCGTGGAACACCAGGAAGTACATGCGGAACGAGTAGAACGCGGTCACGAACACGCCGGCCAGCACCGCCCAGTAAGCGAACCCGGCGCCCGGCAGGTGCGATTCACGCACCGCTTCGATGATCGAGTCCTTCGAATAGAAACCCGCAAAGAACGGCGTGCCGATCAACGCCAGCGACCCCACCAGCGACGTCAGCCACGTGATCGGCATGTACTTGCGCAGGCCGCCCATGTTGCGCATGTCCTGATCGTGGTGCATGCCGATGATGACCGAGCCCGCGCCGAGGAACAGCAGCGCCTTGAAAAACGCGTGCGTCATCAGGTGGAACACGGCCACTTGATAAGCCGATGCGCCCAGTGCGACGGTCATGTAGCCCAGCTGAGACAGCGTGGAGTACGCCACCACGCGCTTGATGTCGGTCTGGATGATGCCCAGGAAACCCATGAACAACGCAGTGATGGCGCCGATGATCAGCACGAACGACAGTGCGGTGTCCGACAGCTCGAACAGCGGCGACATGCGTGCGACCATGAAGATACCGGCGGTCACCATGGTTGCCGCGTGAATCAGTGCGGAAATCGGGGTCGGGCCTTCCATTGAGTCCGGCAGCCACACGTGCAGCGGGAACTGCGCCGATTTACCCATCGCACCGATGAACAGGCAGATACAGGCGACCGTCAGCATGTGCCAGTCGGTGCCCGGGAAGCCAATCGTGGCCAGGTTGTCTCGAGCGGCGAACACGTCGGCGTAGCTGAGGCTGCCGCTGTAAGCCAGCAGCAGGCCAATCCCGAGCACGAAGCCGAAGTCACCCACGCGGTTAACCAGAAACGCCTTCATGTTGGCGTAGATGGCGGTCGGACGCTTGAACCAGAAGCCAATCAGCAGATATGACACCAGACCCACTGCTTCCCAACCGAAGAACAGCTGCAGGAAGTTGTTGCTCATCACGAGCATCAACATCGAGAAGGTGAACAGCGAGATATACGCGAAGAAACGGTTGTAGCCGTCATCTTCAGCCATGTAGCCGATGGTGTAGATGTGCACCATCAGCGAGACGAAGGTCACCACGCACATCATCATCGCCGTGAGCGAATCGATGAGGAAGCCGACTTCCATCTTCAGCGAGCCAACCGTCATCCATTCGTAGACGGTGCCGTTGTAACCAGCGCCGTTGATGACGTCGGACAGCGTCAGCGCCGACAGAATGAAGGCGATCGCAACACCGAGGATGGTGACGCTGTGGGACGCCGTGCGGCCGATCTTCTCGCCGAAGAACTTGGTGCCGAACAGCCCGGCGATCGCCGCGCCGGCCAGCGGCGCGAGCGGAATCGCCAGCAGCAGGTTGGGATTGAGCGTGGTAGCCATGGAACGCTTCTTATAGGTGGATGCGGAGGTCAGCCTTTCAGGCTGTCCAGATCGTCGACGTTGATGGTGTCCAGATTACGGAACAGCACCACCAGGATGGCGAGACCGATCGCGGATTCCGCCGCGGCCACCGTCAGGATGAAAAACACGAACACCTGCCCTGCCAGATCGCCCAGGTAATGGGAGAACGCGACGAAGTTCAGGTTGACCGCCAGCAGCATCAGTTCGATCGCCATCAGCAGCACGATGACGTTCTTACGGTTCAGGAAGATGCCGACGATGCTGATGGCAAACAGCACCGCGCCGAGCACGAGGTAATGGGCAAGGGATAGCGAAGACATATGGGTTCTCCCGGGGCTCAGCTCTTGGATTCAGCCGAAGCTGCGCCAGCCGATTTTTCCGACGGCATCGAGACCAGACGCACGCGGTCCTTGCGCTTCACGCGGATTTGATCGGACACGTTCTGGGCCTTGGTGTCCTTGCGGCGGCGGGCGGTCAGGGCCACGGCCGCGACAATCGCCAGCAGCAACACCGCGCCAGCCACTTCAAAGGCATAGATGTAATCGGTATAAATGAGCTTCCCGAGCGCCTGCGTGTTCGGGCCGGTAAAGCCCTTCGGCAACTCTTGCACCGGCTGTACGCGCCCCATGAAGGTCTTGGTCAGCACGACGGTCATTTCCAGGATGATGACCACGCCCACGAAGGCTGCCATCGGCACGTAAGTCCAGAAGTCGCGTCGCAGGTGCTCGATGTCGATGTCGATCATCATCACCACGAACAGGAACAGCACCATCACTGCCCCAACGTAGACCAGCACCAGCGTAATGGCGAGGAACTCTGCCTTGAGCAGCATCCAGATCGCCGCCGCGGTAAAGAACGAGAGCACGAGGAACAGCGCCGCGTGCACCGGGTTCTTCGCGGTGATGACCTTCAGCGCTGCGAGCACCAGCACGAGCGCGAAACAGTAGAAGATGATCGTCGTGATTTCCATGATCCTGGCACGGGCCGTTTTGCGGCACGCGCTTGTCCAAAGCCGCGATGGCGTAACGCCACCGCAACTGGTTGGCTCTCAAAGAGCCGTTGTCCAACCGGGATGTCAACTGCACCGCCCGCCAACCGCACGGCGGACGTTCTGAATCAGCGGTACTTTGCGTCGGCTGCCTTGTTGGCCGCAATTTCCGGCTCGAAGCGATCACCCACGGCCAGCAGCATGTCTTTGGTGAAATACAGGTCGCCGCGCTTTTCACCGTGGTATTCCAGGATGTGCGTCTCGACGATGGCGTCCACCGGGCAAGCCTCTTCACAGAAGCCGCAGAAAATACATTTGGTCAGGTCGATGTCGTAGCGCGTGGTACGGCGAGTGCCGTCGTCGCGCTGATCCGACTCAATCGTAATGGCCAGAGCCGGACAAACGGCCTCGCACAGCTTACAAGCGATGCATCGTTCTTCGCCGTTCGGATAGCGACGCAGCGCATGCAGGCCGCGGAAACGCGGCGACAGCGGCGTCTTCTCTTCCGGAAAGAGAACAGTGATCTTGCGCGCAAACAGATAGCGCCCGGTCAGCGCCAGCCCCTTGAAGAGTTCCTTCAGGAGCAGACTGTTAAAAAATTCCTTGATGGCAAGCAACATGGTGCCTTCCTATTGTCCCGTTACTTCCAGATGTTCCACGGCGACACCAACCAGATGGCGACGACGACAAGCCAGCCCACAGTGAGCGGAATGAATATCTTCCAGCCCAGACGCATGATCTGGTCATAGCGATAGCGCGGGAACGATGCACGCAGCCAGATAAAGACCGACAGCAGCAGGAAAACCTTGATCAGCAGCCAGAAGAAGCCCGGAATCCAGTTGAGGACCGGTGCATCGATCGGCGAAGCCCAGCCGCCCAGGAACAGCGTCGCCGTCAGCGCCGAGATGACGATCATGTTGATGTACTCGGCCAGGAAGAACAGCGCGAACGCCATGCCCGAGTATTCGATCATGTGACCGGCCACGATTTCGGATTCGCCTTCCACCACGTCGAACGGGTGGCGGTTCGTTTCTGCCACACCCGAGATGAAGTAGACGCCGAACATCGGCAGCAGCGGCAGCCAGTTCCACGAGAGGATGTTGATGCCGTGACCCGCAAAGAAACCGCGGTTCTGCGAGTTAACGATGTCCGACAGGTTCAGGCTGCCCGTCACCATCAACACCGTCACGAGCGCGAAGCCCATGGCGATTTCGTACGAAATCATCTGTGCCGAGGCGCGCATCGCACCCAGGAACGCGTACTTGGAGTTCGAAGCCCAGCCGGCCAGGATCACGCCGTACACGCCCACCGAGCTGATCGCCATCACGTACAGCAGGCCGGCGTTGATGTTCGACACCATGGCTTCGGCCTGGAACGGAATCACCGCCCAGATCGCCACGGCGGGCATCAGCACCATCAGCGGCGCGATGATGTACATGCCGCGGCTGACCGCGCTCGGCACCATGACTTCCTTGAGCAGCAGCTTGAGCACGTCGGCAATCGGTTGCAGCAGACCCATTGGGCCCACGCGGTTCGGGCCCAGACGCACGTGCATCCAGCCAATGAGCTTGCGCTCCCACAGGATCAGGTAAGCGACGCACAGCAGCAACGGCAGAATGATGCAGACCGCGCGGACCAGCGTCCAGATCAGCGGCCACCATCCACCAAAGGTGGCGGTACCGAAAGAAGTAATCGACTCGATCATGTTGACCCTTACACCGTAGCCGCCAGCGCGGACGATTCAACCTTCTCAACGCTCACCGCGCCGAACATGGCACCCAGCTGAGCCGAAGCCTCGGTGGCAGCCGGCACGCGGACCACACCGGAAGCCAGCGACTTGTCCAGCACGGCCGGCAGCACCACACTGCTCTGCCCTTGCGTCACGCGCACGGCATCACCATCGGCAAGGCCGAGTTGCGCATAGAGGTCAGCCGGCAAGCCAGCGCGCACGGCGGCGCGTGCTGCAGCCGTCAGTTGCAGCGAACCAGCGCGGCGCACGATCGGATCGGCGTGGTAGATCGGTACATCGGCCAGACGTTCGATGCTTGTCGCTGCGGCTGCCGGAGCAGCGGTCTGTGCCGTCGTCGTGTTCGACAAACGGGCGGTGACCGGCTTGGCCAGCACTTCGTCGCGCACCACTTCCGAGCTGTCGTATTCGAAGCCCGACACGTTCAGCAGGTTGCCCAGCACGCGCAGGACCTTCCACGCCGGACGCGAATCGCCCAGGCTGCGCACAACGCCGTTGAAGCTTTGCGGCAGACCTTCGCAGTTGACGAAGGTGCCGGAAGTTTCCGTGAACGGCGCGGTCGGTAGCAGCACGTCGGCGTACTCGAGTGCAGCGCGGGAGGCAAACGGCGCCAGAACGATCACAGTGTCAGCCTGGTCCAGCGCCGCACGGGCCTGTACCGGGTTCGCGGTATCGAATTCAGGTTCGGCGCCCAGTAGCACGTAAGCACGACGCGGTTGCTCCAGCATGGCGGCGGCGTCGAGGCCATTGCTTTGCGGCAGCGCACCGGCAATGTAGCCACCAACTGTGTTGGCCGCTTCCGTCAGGAAGCCGAGCGTCGCGCCGGTTTGCTGCGCAACCCACTGAGCCAGCGCGTGCAGTTGCGAGAATTGCGGATGCGCCACCGCAGCGTTGCCGAGGAACACAGCCTTGCGCTCGCCCGAAGCGAGGCTTGCAGCAATGCGCTTGGCAACGTCACTGGCTTCGATGCCATCGGTACCGCCTGGACGGGCAACGTTGTTGGCAGCAGCCACGGCCACCGCCACTTGCGACAGCAGCGACAGCCATTGCGACGGTGCACCCAACAGTTGCGTGGCGGGCATCAACAGATCTTCGCCACCGGCGCCGATCACGTTCAGTTGTGCACCCTTCTTGCCTGCCTGCCGCAGACGCGCAGCCAGCAGCGGATGATCCTTGCGCAGGAAGGCGCCAACAACCAGCGTGCGCTGCAGCAACGACACATCGGCGATCGGCAAGCCTAGCCACGGAGCGCCCGTCGGCTTGACGGAAAAATCGGATTGGCGCAGACGGAAATCGACGTTGTCGCTGCCAATGCCACGTACCAGCTTTTGCAGCAAGAACAGCTCTTCCAGCGTGCTGTGCGGGCTGGCCAATGCACCGATCTGCTCAGCGCCATGGTCACGCTTGATTTCGTTCAGGCCGTTGGCGACGTATTCCAGCGCCGTAGTCCAGTCGACAGCCTTCCACTGACCGCCTTGCTTGAGCATCGGCTGAGTCAGACGATCGTCGCTGTTCACGCCTTCATAGGCGAAACGGTCCTTGTCGGAAAGCCAGCATTCGTTGATGGCTTCGTTGTCCAGCGGCAGAACGCGCATGACGCGCTGATTCTTCGTCTGGACGATCACGTTCGCGCCCAGGCCGTCGTGCGGCGACACCGACTTGCGGCGTGCCAGCTCCCACGTACGGGCCGAATAGCGGAACGGCTTGCTGGTCAGCGCGCCGACCGGGCACAGGTCAATCATGTTGCCCGACAACTCGGAGTCAACGGTCTGCCCAACGAACGTCGTGATCTCGGAATGCTCACCTCGGTTGAGCATGCCCAGTTCCATCACGCCGGCAATTTCCTGACCAAAGCGGACGCAACGCGTGCAGTGAATGCACCGCGTCATCTCTTCCATAGAGATCAGCGGGCCCACGTTCTTGTGGAACACCACACGCTTCTCTTCCTGGTAGCGCGATTCAGACTTGCCGTAGCCCACAGCCAGATCCTGCAGTTGGCACTCGCCACCCTGATCACAGATCGGGCAATCCAGCGGGTGGTTAATCAGCAGGAATTCCATCACGGACTTCTGTGCCTTCACCGCCTTTTCGGAGTTTGTGAAGACCTTCATGCCCGCGGTTACAGGCGTGGCGCAGGCGGGCAGAGCCTTGGGCGCCTTCTCGACTTCGACCAAGCACATCCGGCAGTTGGCCGCGACCGACAGTTTGCGGTGATAGCAGAAGTGAGGAATGTAGGTGCCCGTCTGGCGAGCCGCCTCCATCACTAGGCTGCCTTCGGCAACCTCGACCTTCTTGCCATCGATTTCGATTTCAACCATGTTCTGCCACGCTTAAATGTAGGTGGGCACCATGCACTGCTTGTGTTCGACGTGATACGCGAACTCATCCCAGTAGTGCTTGAGCATGCCGCGGACTGGCATCGCAGCGGCATCGCCGAGCGCACAGATAGTCCGGCCCATGATGTTTTCGGCCACGTTGTTCAGCAGGTCCAGGTCTTCCTGGCGGCCCTTGCCGTGCTCGATGCGGTCGACCACGCGATACAGCCAGCCAGTGCCTTCGCGGCACGGCGTGCACTGGCCGCACGACTCTTCGAAATAGAAATACGACAGGCGCAGCAGCGATTTCACCATGCAGCGCGTTTCGTCCATCACGATCACTGCGCCCGAGCCCAGCATCGAGCCAGCCTTGGCGATCGAATCGTAGTCCATGTCGGAGGCCATCATCAGGTCGGCCGGCACCACCGGCGCCGACGAACCACCCGGAATGACCGCTTTGAGTTTCTTTCCGCCGCGCATGCCGCCGGCCAGCTCCAGCAGCTTGGAGAACGGCGTGCCGAGCGGAATCTCGTAGTTGCCCGGACGCTCCACGTCGCCGGACACAGAGAAGATCTTCGAGCCGCCGTTGTTCGGCTTGCCCATCTTCAGGTAGTTGTCCGGACCGATGGACAGCAGGAACGGCACTGCGGCAAAGGTTTCGGTGTTGTTGATGGTGGTCGGCTTGCCGTACAGACCAAAGCTCGCCGGGAACGGCGGCTTGAAACGCGGCTGCCCCTTCTTGCCTTCCAGGGATTCGAGCAGGGCGGTCTCTTCGCCGCAGATGTACGCGCCATAACCATGGTGCGCATGCAGCTGGAAATTGAAACCGGAGCCCAGAATGTTGTCACCCAGGAAGCCCGCAGCACGCGCCTCTTCAAGCGCCTGCTCGAAGATCTTGTACTCGTTCCAGATTTCGCCGTGAATGTAGTTGTAGCCCACGGTGATGCCCATCGCGTAACCGCCGATGGCCATGCCTTCGATCAACGCGTGCGGGTTGTAGCGGATAATGTCGCGATCCTTGAACGTACCCGGCTCGCCTTCGTCCGTGTTGCAGACCAGATACTTCTGACCCGGGAACTGGCGCGGCATGAAGCTCCACTTCAGACCAGTCGGGAAGCCCGCACCGCCACGACCGCGCAGGCCCGACGCTTTCACGTCAGCAATGACCTGTTCAGGGGTGACCTTCTCGGTAAGGATGCGCTTGAGCTGTTGATAGCCGCCACGCTTGACGTAATCTTCGAGGTGCCAGTTGTCGCCGTTCAGACCCGCGAGAATCAACGGCTGGATATGTCGGTCGTGCAGAGAGGTCATTTACTTGCCTGCTCCCTTGGTCGGCGCCTTCGACTGGAGGTCGGCGATCAGCGCGTCGAGCTTCTCGTTGCTCATGAAGCTGCACATGTGGGTATTGTTGACGATCATGACCGGCGCATCACCGCACGCGCCCATGCACTCGCCTTCCTTCAGCGTGAAGTTGCCGTCGGCCGTGGTTTCGTTGAAACCGATGCCGAGCTTCTTCTTCAGGTAATCGGCCGCGCGTTCGCCGCCCGACAGCGCGCACGGCAAGTTCGTGCACACCGACAGCTTGAAGCGGCCCACCGGCTTGGTGTCGTACATGTTGTAGAACGTCGCCACTTCCTCGACCCACACCGGCGGCATTTCGAGGTACTCGGCCACGAACTGCATGACTTCGGGCGAGACCCAGCCTTTCTCGCTCTGCGCGACCGCCAGCGCCGCCATCACGGCGGACTGCTTCTGGTCGGCGGGATATTTCGCGACCGCCCGGTCAATTTCCTTGAGAGCTTCTGCTGATAGCATGTTCGTTGCGATTGGTGCGGGACGCGGGGCGTGTTACCTAGCTGCCTTACCCCGGCGGGCGTCCTCGTTTCACAGCCGCGCTTGCCTGCGCGTCAAACCTTGTTTCCTGCTGGTTCAGCGATCGATCTCGCCAAACACGATGTCTTGCGTACCGATGATCGTCACCGCGTCGGCAATCATGTGACCCTTCGCCATTTCGTCGAGCGCGGCCAGATGAACGAAGCCCGGTGCGCGGATCTTCAGACGGTACGGCTTGTTGGCGCCGTCGGAGATTGCATAGATGCCGAACTCACCCTTCGGGTGCTCAACGGCGGCGTATGCCTCACCTTCGGGCACGTGCATACCTTCCGTGAAGAGCTTGAAGTGGTGAATCAGCTCCTCCATGTTGGTCTTCATGTCCACGCGCGACGGCGGCGCCACCTTGTGGTTATCGGTGATCACCGGACCGGGGTTTTTGCGCAGCCACTCGATGCACTGACGAATGATGCGATTGCTCTGGCGCATTTCTTCCACGCGCACCAGATAACGGTCGTAGCAATCGCCGTTCACGCCAACCGGGATGTCGAAATCGACGCGGTCGTACACTTCGTACGGCTGCTTCTTGCGCACATCCCATTCGATGCCTGAACCACGCAACATTGCACCGGAGAAACCTTTGTTAAGCGCACGCTCCGGGCTCACCACGCCGATACCAACCAGACGTTGCTTCCAAATCCGGTTATCGGTCAGCAGCGTTTCGTACTCATCAACATACTTCGGGAAGCGGTTGGTGAAGTCTTCAATGAAGTCCAGCAGCGAACCCGAACGCGTTTCGTTCAGGGCCGCCAGGGCTTTCTCGTTGCGCACCTTGGATGCCTTGTATTGCGGCATCGTGTCGGGCAGATCGCGATAGACACCGCCCGGACGGTAGTAGGCAGCGTGCATGCGCGCGCCCGAAACCGCCTCATACATATCGAACAGGTCTTCACGCTCGCGGAAGGCGTACAGGAACACCGCCATGGCGCCCACGTCCAGCGCGTGCGAACCAATCCACATCAGGTGGTTCATGATCCGCGTGATCTCGTCGAACATGACGCGGATGTACTGCGCACGCAGCGGTACTTCGAGGCCTAGCAGGCGCTCGATTGCCATCACGTAGGCGTGCTCGTTGACCATCATCGACACGTAGTCGAGGCGATCCATGTACGGCACGCTCTGAATCCAGGTCTTCTGCTCGGCGAGCTTTTCAGTCGCGCGGTGCAGCAGACCGATGTGCGGGTCGGCACGTTGAATGACTTCGCCGTCCAGCTCAAGCACTAGGCGCAGCACGCCGTGTGCGGCCGGGTGTTGCGGACCGAAGTTCAGGGTGTAGTTCTTGATATCTGCCATGATCGGGCGCCCTTCAGTGCTTCAGACCACCGTATTGATTCTCGCGGATCACACGCGGCGTAATCTCGCGCGGCTCGATGGTTACCGGCTGGTAGACCACGCGGCGCTGCACCGGGTCGTAGCGCATTTCAACGTAACCCGACACGGGGAAGTCTTTGCGGAACGGGTGACCGATGAAGCCGTAGTCAGTCAGGATGCGGCGCAGATCCGGGTGGCCCTCGAATACCAGACCGTACAGGTCGAACGCTTCGCGCTCGAACCAGTCAGCGGAACTCCAGATCGTAGTCACAGATGACACCACCGGCAGATCGTCGTCCGGCGCGAACACGCGTACGCGAACGCGCCAGTTGTGCGTGATCGACAGTAGTTGCGACACAGCTGCAAAACGCGGACCGTTCCAGGCACCGTCGCCGTAGTCGGCATAATCGACGCCGCACAGATCCATCAGTTGCTCAAATTTGAGCGAAGCGTCGTCGCGCAGCGTGCGCATAACGTCGTGGTAATCGTCAGCCTTCACCACGAGGGTGAGTTCTCCAACGGACTCGGTCAGGCTTTGAACGCGATCGCCCAGCGCCTTTTCCAGCGCGGCCTTCAGAATGGCAAGCTTGTCGGTCATGTCAGGCCTTGCGCGCGATGGTGTTGGTGCGACGGATCTTGGCCTGCAGCTGGATGATGCCGTAGATCAGTGCTTCTGCCGTCGGCGGACAGCCCGGCACGTATACGTCGACCGGCACGATGCGATCGCAGCCGCGCACGACAGAATACGAGTAGTGGTAGTAACCGCCGCCGTTCGCGCACGAACCCATCGAGATGACCCAGCGAGGCTCGGCCATCTGGTCGTACACCTTGCGCAGCGCGGGCGCCATCTTGTTGCACAGCGTGCCGGCCACGATCATCACGTCAGACTGACGCGGCGACGGGCGAAACACCACGCCGAAACGGTCTAGGTCATAACGCGATGCGCCAGCGTGCATCATTTCGACAGCACAGCAGGCCAAGCCGAACGTCATCGGCCAGAGTGACCCAGTACGGGTCCAGTTGATCAGCTTGTCAGCGGTAGTCGTGACAAAGCCTTCATTGAGTACGCCTTCGATCGCCATTTCACATCACTCCCAATCGAGCGCGCCTTTTTTCCAGATGTAGACGAAGCCCACGAGAAACTCGAGAAGAAACACGCCCATCGCGAAGAACCCCGGCCAACCGATCTCACGCAGTGCCACGCCCCAGGGGAACAGGAACGCAGTCTCCAGATCGAACAGGATGAACAGGATGGCGATGAGGTAATAGCGCACGTCGAACTTCATGCGCGCGTCTTCGAATGCTTCGAAGCCGCACTCGTACGGCGAGAGCTTGTCAGGATCGGGATTGTTCGGACCGAGGACTCGGCCGATGGTCATCAGAGCAAGCCCAAGGCCAACGCCGACAACGATGAACAACAGTACGGGGAAATAGGCTTCGAGGTTCAAGGGACGCCCGCCTTTTTGAATGGTTGCAACAGCACTGCCCGCAGGCGGCGCCTTGTCGCCCCATCGAAGGCGCCGGGTCCGCAGCCTTACGACGCCTCGACTACGCGTCGTCTTGCGGAGGGGCCTGCGCGGAACATCCCGTTGAACAGACCCCGAATTTGATTGGTGCCGACGGCGAGACTCGAACTCGCACAGCTTTCGCCACTACCCCCTCAAGATAGCGTGTCTACCAATTTCACCACGTCGGCTGGGGGAAGAAACTCTATCAGGAACCCGGTTGAGACTTAACGCCCTTGCCGTTTCCCGCTTTGTTTCAAGCCTTGCATTCTACCGCAAAGCAAAGCTTTTGTTCAATGCACAAACAAAAATCTTATGCCTCGCAGCGCGCCGGAAAACCCCATCGGTACGCCGCGATCGTTACATCAAATTATTTTGGCACAGCGGGCGCGGAAGCTGCGCCCGGAGCAACAGCAGGAGCCGAGGCCACGGGTGCCGATGCCGTAGACGTAACAGGCGCAACCGAACCCATCACACCTGCCGACACGCTGCCCTTGTTGGTGCCGATCAGCGTCAGCGCCAGCGTGGCAATGAAGAACACGGTTGCCAGCACGGCCGTCGTACGCGACAGAAAGTTGGCCGAGCCGGTGGCGCCAAACAAGCTGCCCGACGCGCCGGACCCAAACGCCGCCCCAACGTCCGCACCCTTGCCGTGCTGCAACAGCACTAGGCCGATCACGCCCAGCGCGCTCAGAATTTGCGCAACCAGTAGCAGAGTTTTCAGAATTGCCATTTCGCTTCTCTCAGTAATATGTTGCAGTCGCACATGTGTGACATGGCGACTCGATCGATCGCTTATGCGCGACCGATCGCCAGGAAATCTTCTGCCTTCAGCGATGCACCGCCGATCAGGCCGCCATCGATGTCCGCCATTGCAAACAACTCGCCCGCATTGTCCGGCTTGACGCTGCCGCCGTACAGAATCGCCAAGCGCTGCGCCACGCCAGCGTCGCGGGCAGCAACACGTGCGCGCAGGAACGCGTGCACAGCCTGCGCCTGCTCGCTAGTGGCAGTCTTGCCCGTGCCGATTGCCCAAACCGGTTCGTACGCCACGACGATACGACCCAGTTGCTCGACCGACAGCGCTTCCAGCACCGCATCCAGTTGGCGGGCTACTACCTGCTCGGTCTCACCAGCTTCGCGCTGCGCGAGCGTTTCGCCCACACAGACGATCGGGGTGATGCCATGTTCCAGTGCACGCAGCGCCTTGGTCGCCACTTGCGCGTCGGTTTCGCCGTGGTACGAGCGACGCTCGGAATGACCGACAATCACGTAGCCACAGCCAAATTCCGACAGCATCGACGCCGCCACTTCGCCGGTGAACGCGCCTCGCGTTTCAGCCGACACGTCCTGTGCGCCCCAGCCCACCGCAGAACCGGCGAGCAGCGACTGACACTGCGCCAGGTACGGGAATGGCGCACATACGGCCAGCGTAGCGTTGGTTTTGCCGGCCGCTTTGATCTGTTCAAGCAGTGCGGCGTTCGCGCTCAGGGTGCCATGCAACTTCCAGTTGCCCACCACCAGCTTCGGTCTTGCGTTCACGTTTTGCCCGGTCGACTGTCAAATAAACCCGGCATTCTACCGCGGCGGCAAAAACGGGGTCAATTTTGACGTCTTAGAGTCAATCCCAAACCAACATAATCTTGCCGATGTGAGCACTCGATTCCATCAAGGTATGCGCCTGGGCCGCCTGTGCGGCCAGTAAGACCTCATGCACGACCGGCTTGATGCGCCCGGACACGAGCAACGGCCAGACCGTCTTATACAGATTGGCCGCGATGGCCGCCTTGAATGCAACCGGACGCGGACGCAGCGTCGAGCCCGTCAGCGTAATGCGCCGGCGCAGGATGTCGCCCAGTGGCACCTCGGCCTTGGCGCCGCCCAGCAACGCGATCAATACGATGCGGCCGTCATCGGCGGTGCAGGCAATTTCGCGCGCGACATAGCTGCCGCCGACCATGTCGAGCACCACGTCGGCGCCGCGTCCTGTCTCGGTCTTGACGATTTCGACGAAATCTTCGGTCTTGTAGTTGATGGCGCGCGTGGCGCCGAGTTCGACGCAGGCCTCGCACTTGTCGGCGCTGCCCGCAGTGGCGAACACGCGGTGACCCAACGCAGACGCGATCTGAATCGCCGTCGTGCCGATCCCGCTGGAGCCCCCCTGCACGAGCAGCGTTTCATCGGCGCCGTGTGCGCCCTGCCCCAGCAAGCCGCGGTCGAACACGTTCGACCACACGGTGAAATAGTTCTCCGGCAATGCAGCGGCTTCGATATCGGACAAGCCGGCCGGCACGGGCAGCACTTGGCCCAGCGGCGCTGTGCAGAACTCCGCATAGCCGCCGCCTTGTACCAGCGCGCAGACGCGATCACCCACCTTCAGGCCGTAGCGATTGTCGGCGTGCGCCAGATCGCCACTGACGATCTCGCCAGCAACTTCAAGCCCCGGAATATCGGAGGCGCCGGGCGGCACTGGATAGTTGCCCGTCCGCTGGAACACATCAGGCCGGTTCACGCCCGCTGCACGCACGCGGATCAGTACCTCGCCGGCCTTGGCCTCCGGCATCGGGCGCTCGCCCAGCTTCAAGACTTCGGGGCCACCGTATTGGGTGATTTCAATCGCTTTCATGGGAATCGGATCGATGAGGGTTACGACGCTGCGCGTGAGTTACGAGACGCTACGCTTCGGTTCGACAAAGTGCTGCGGAATGCCGCGCGTGGTTTCGCGCATGATTTCTTGTTTGCCGTGAACGATGCCGTCGGCGATCTTGCCGATATGCAACTTGAGCCACATCTCCGTCGGCGAGCCGGCGCGATAGTCGGCCGGGCCGAGCATGTCGACGCGATCATCGGCACGCAAGTTGTCGGCCTGCTCGAACGAGCGCGGACTCTCTGGGTTGTAGACAGCATAGGTGCGACCACCGCCCTTGCGCGCGACCGAAAACGCCGGAATATCGCTCGGCCCATCAGCCACATAGATCATGTTGGCGAACGGCACGCGGCGCTCGTCCTCGGCAATCGACGAATTCACACTCACCGCTTCCGGGTGCTTGTTGACGCCCTTGTTGATCTCAAACAGTGCGCGCGTCTTGGTGGTGTTGTCGATGGCGTAGATGATTTCCGAGACGACCTGCCTGCCATCAGCGTTGGCGTCGGGCGCCTCAAGGAATTCACAGCCCCACACGCCGTCGATGTATGGGGCGATGGGCGAGCCCTTGATCATCTCCGTCAGGCCCGTGCTGACGATGTAGTGCTCAAGCTTGATGTCGAACGCTTGGTAGGTTGCGTTGTCGCGCACCCACGCTTTGCTGCGCTCGAAGAAATCGGTCACGCCGGGGAAGAATTCGAGTTCGGCGCCCAGTTCACGGAGCGTGGCATTGTCGAGGCCACCCATGCGGCCGTCGCGCACATGGCGCAGCAGCACGTTGAGGTAGAACGTTTCGTGGTTGACCTTCTGGCCGCGCGATTCGATTTCGCGCGAGCCTGCGGCCACCTCGTCCCAAAAACCCTGCTCGGCGATATTGAAGCGATCGAACAGCGGCACTTGCATGTAGCGCGGGATCAGCGTCTTGTCGAAATCCCAGACGATGGCGATGCGATTTTGCTCGAACAGGCGGCTCATGATGGGGCGCGAAGGGGCAACGGGAGGAACTCGCGACGCAGTGTAAACAAAAAAACGGCTGGACATCGTCCAGCCGTTTTTCTTAGCGGAAACCGCCCGCTTACTGCTGCTGTTGCTGCTGTTGTTGCGAGGCAGCGTCGTCAGCACCCGGTGCTTGCGGTGCAGCGGCCGGCACGTCGCCTTCTTCAGCCTTGGCAGCCTTGATCGACAGACGCATGCGGCCCTTCTCGTCGGTGCTCAGCAGCTTCACGCGCACAGCCTGGCCTTCCTTCACATAGTCGGAAACCTGGTTCACGCGCTCATTGGCGATTTCCGAGATGTGCAGCAGACCGTCCTTGCCCGGCAGGATGTTCACGATTGCGCCGAAATCCAGCAGCTTCAGCACGGTGCCGTTATAGATCTTGCCCACTTCGGCTTCTGCCGTGATGCCTTCGATGCGGCGCTTGGCTTCTGCCATGCCTTCCGACGACGTCGACGCGATGGTGATCGTGCCGTCTTCCTGGATGTCGATCGTGCAGCCGGTTTCCTTGGTCAGCGCCTGGATGGTCGAACCGCCCTTGCCGATCACGTCGCGGATCTTCTCCGGATTGATCTTGACCGTGATCATGCGCGGAGCGTGCTCCGACAGCTCCGTGCGTGCGCCGCCCATGGCTGCCTGCATCTTGCCCAGGATGTGCAGACGGCCTTCCTTGGCTTGTGCCAGTGCCACCTGCATGATTTCCTTGGTGATGCCCTGCACCTTGATGTCCATCTGCAGTGCGGTAATACCAGCGTCGGTACCAGCGACCTTGAAGTCCATATCGCCCAGGTGATCTTCGTCACCGAGGATGTCGGTCAGCACTGCGAACTTGTTGCCTTCCAGGATCAGGCCCATGGCCACGCCGGCCACGTGCGCCTTGATGGGCACGCCAGCGTCCATCAGCGACAGCGAGCCGCCGCACACCGAAGCCATCGACGACGAACCGTTCGACTCAGTGATTTCGGACACCAGACGGATCGTGTAAGCGAATTCATCGTCCTTCGGCAGCACCGGGATCAGTGCGCGCTTGGCCAGACGGCCGTGGCCGACTTCGCGGCGCTTCGGGCTTCCCACGCGGCCGGTTTCGCCCGTGGCGAACGGCGGCATGTTGTAGTGAAGCATGAAGCGGTCACGGTACTCGCCTTGCAGCGCGTCGATGATCTGCTCGTCGCTCTTGGTGCCCAGGGTGGCCACCACCAGCGCTTGCGTTTCACCACGCGTGAACAGGGCCGAGCCGTGCGCACGCGGCAGCACCGACGAGCGGATCTCGATCGGGCGCACCGTGCGGGTGTCGCGGCCGTCGATACGCGGTTCGCCGCTCAGGATCTGACCGCGCACGATCTTCGATTCCAGCTCAAACAGGATGTTGTCGACTTCCACGCCGTCGGCTTCCACACCGGCCTCGGCCAGCTTAGCGGCAACCGACTTGTAGACTTCCTTCAGCTTCTGGCTGCGGGCCGACTTCTGGCGCAATTGGTAAGCAGCTTGCAGATCAGCCAGGCCGAGTTCGGACACCTTGGCGACCAGCGCTTCGTTCTTCGGAGCCGCTTGCCAATCCCACTCAGGCTTGCCGCCGTCGCGCACCAGTTCGTGGATCGCGTTGATGGCGATCTGCATTTGCTCGTGGCCATACACCACGGCGCCCAGCATGACTTCTTCCGACAGTTGCTGCGCTTCGGATTCGACCATCAGCACGGCACGCTCGGTACCGGCCACAACCAGGTCCAGATCGGAATGCGCGAGTTGCGCACGGTTTGGGTTCAGCAGGTACTGGCCATCCTTGTAACCCACGCGGGCAGCGCCCACCGGGCCATTGAACGGCAGACCCGACACAGCCAGCGCAGCCGAAGCAGCGACCAGCGCCGGGATGTCGGCCGGCACTTCCGGGTTGATCGACAGCACGTGGATGACGACCTGGACTTCGTTGTAGAAGCCTTCCGGGAACAGCGGACGCAGCGGACGATCGATCAGGCGCGAGGTCAGCGTTTCGTTTTCCGACGGACGGCCTTCACGCTTGAAGAAGCCACCGGGAATCTTGCCCGCAGCGTAGGTCTTCTCGAGGTAATCGACGGTCAGCGGGAAGAAGTCCTGACCCGGCTTCGGGTTCTTGGCGCCCACCACGGTAGCGAGCACGACGGTGTCGTCCATGTCGAGCAGCACAGCGCCGCTCGCCTGGCGGGCGATCTCACCCGTTTCCATGCGGACCTTATGGCCGCCCCACTGGAATTCTTTGACGATCTTGTTGAACATGTTTTCTCCTGTTCGGTATTCGCGGCACCGACGATTCAAAGTCGATTTCCATTACGCCGCGACAAACACGTTCCGGAAGACGGTGCGGTTGCAGAGGTGTGTTTTATGCCATTCCAGCGCCGCGCTGGCACCAACGCCGCGCTGGAATGACACAAGGCCCTGCTTCCTGCCGCCTCCGGTCCATGGCAGCCGCCTCATCGATTGAATCGGCCGGCTGCCATCACTCACCGGTTGCCCGGCGCGGCCACAAACGCGGCCGCCAAAAACAAAATGCCTGCATCAGCACGCTGACGCAGGCACTTTTCATCACGCGCAGTGCGTGATACCCACCATTACTTACGCAGACCCAGCTTTGCAACCAGCGCGGTGTAACGGTCAGCGTCCTTGCTCTTGAGGTAGTCCAGCAGACGGCGACGACGGCTCACCATGCGGAGCAGGCCGCGACGGCTGTGGTGATCCTTCATGTGCGCCTTGAAGTGCGGCTGCAGTTCGTTGATGCGGGCAGTCAGCAGTGCAACCTGCACTTCCGGGCTACCCGTGTCGTTGGCGCTGCGGCCGTTATCTTTGACGATGTCTTGCTTCTTGATGTCAGCGACGGACATTTTGATTCCTTTGACTTGCGGACACTGCAGCGCCTGAATAGCCGCCGTTGGTGCCGTGTTGAACAATGATCTTGCTACCCACCCGATCCAAAACCGGTCTGGACAGCAAGACCGCGATTATAGCCCAGAACCCCGCCCTGACGACAGTTCTGTGTCATCCCGCTCAGTGGCGCACCATTTTGCAAGTTGTCGGCAAAGCGGTTTGCGAAGCAGGAATCACTTTGAGCGTACGAAAACCGTAGCCGGAGCCCTCGATATCGAAGGGCGCACCAAGCGTACCCGCCCGCTCCATCTGCGTGACGATAAGCGGCTGTATGGCCTGATGATCGTCCGCTCGCAAGGTGACGCGGTGGAAGCCGTTGTCCAGCGATGCGCCTTCCAGCGCACGTGCCACGGCGGTGGCCTCCGTGGTACCGGCCCGCTCGATGGCAGCGGCCAGCATGTCGATCATCATCTGGTCGCGCAGCAGTGGGTAGTCGTCGGCGGGTGCCGGATAGCGGGCACGGAAGGCCCTATAGAACGCATCGGACTTGGCGCCACCCAGGTTCGGGTGCCACTCTGCCACGGCCACCACGCGACCGACGCCGGCTTCGCCCATCGCGCCTGGTGCGCCGAGCGAGTTGCCATAAAACGTAAAGAAGCGCGCCTTGAGCCCGGCATCTCGTGCGGCCTTGACGAGCAGCGTCAGATCGTTGCCCCAGTTGCCGGTGATGACCGTATCCGCACCCGACGCGGCAATGCGCGCCACATACGGCGCAAAGTCCTTCACCTTGCCGATCGGGTGCAGAACCTCGCCCACGATCGCTATGTCCGGCCGCTTCTCACCCAACTGCTGACGCGCCGATTGCGCCACCTGGCGACCGAACGTGTAGTCCTGCCCAATCAGATAGACCCTTTTGATCGCCTTGTCCGCGCGAATCACTTCCGTCAGCGCGTGCATGCGCATATCTGCCGACGCGTCGAAGCGGAAATGCCAGAAGCTGCATGCCTCGTTGGTCAGCGCCGGATCGACGGCGGCGTAGTTCAGGAACAGCACGCGCGCGTCCGGATGACGGTCGTTGTGGCGCGAAATCGACGTCGACAACGCAGCCGCAGCCGCCGAACTATTGCCCTGCAGAACGAAACGGATACCCCCGTCCGTAGCGGCTTGCAATTGCAGCAACGATTCGTCGACGGTGTTTTTACTATCGAAGCGCACGAGCGCAAGCGGATGACGGCCATCGGGCAGCTTCACACCGCCGCGTGCATTGACGTTCTCAATGGCCATGCGCAGATTGCGATCCACCGCCTCGCCCGCATTGGCAAACGGGCCCGACAGCCCTTCAATCAGCGCCAGCCGGATTGGCGCTGCTTCAGGCTGGGCAGTTGCCGCGCCACACAACCCTACAGCCGCCAGCGCGGCCACAAACCAACGAAACACCATGGCAAATCTCCGTGAAGCGCGGATGGTAAAGCGCCGTTGCATGTCGGCACAAGCCAGCACCACTCGCACGGGCTCCTACACTGAAAGCCCCGGGAGAATCATTGTGAGCATTCGATCAATATGGCGGAGCGCGGCGCTGCTCGCTGTAGCGCTGACATCAATGTGCGCGTGTACCGTGCTGGCGCCCATACAAACGGGCGAGGCACTGGTCGGCCAACCTGCTTCTGCCGTGGAAGCCCGCTTTGGCAAACCGCCCGAGAGGTATCCGCGTGCGAATGGCGGCACGCGCTGGCTATATCCAACGCAGCCCTATGGGCAATTCACATATGCCGCTGATTTCGATGCGAGCGGCAAGCTTGTCTCATTCCGGCAGATTCTGACCACAATGGATTTTGCGCAGATCCGCGTCGGCACAGCGACGCGAGCTGACGTGCTGCAGACGTTCGGCAAGCCCGAAGAGACCGCCTATTTCCGGCTGATGAATCGGCAGGTGTGGTCGTATCGCTTTAGGCACGAGGGCGTGTGGCCATCGCTGATGAACTTCTATTTCGATCGCGACGGCATCGTGCGCCTCACGCAGGTCAGCCCAGACCCGATGTACGACCACGATCACGATTCCAGTCGGTAAGCCAGCGCTAAACGCCAGAACGGCAACATCCACGCGAGGCGCATCGCCTGGCGTGGACATTCGGGTCGGCCATGTCGTGGATCGCACAGACATCGCTCTCAAAGACGGCTGGCATGGCGCACGCTCCTGACGTGTCCAGTGCCGCCGCACCCGCTTCGCGTTCCGGTGGATAACCGGGTGCGCGCTCAGTGGTGATCGTGTTGGGGTCTGGGCTGACTCCTGCGTGTGTTGGTAAAACCCGCGATCAGATCTGCGGGTTGAGTTTTTCGCTGCTCTTGTCCTGCAGCTTGTTCAGTGCGGCAAGGTAAGCCTTGGCCGAAGCCGCAACGATGTCCGGATCGGTACCCACACCGTTGACGATGCGGCCCGACTTGGACAGCCGCACCGTCACTTCGCCCTGCGCCTGAGTGCCTGTCGTGATGGCGTTAACCGAATACAGCAGCTGCTCGGCGCCACTGGCGACCTTGCTCTCAATCGCATTGAGCGTCGCGTCAACCGGGCCATTGCCCTCCGCTTCGCCCGTCACTTCCTTGCCGTCTGCAACGAAGACGATGCGCGCGTGTGGACGCTCACCAGTTTCCGAACGTTGGGCCAGCGACACGAACCGGAAATGCTCGCCCTCGCTGTGCTGTGCTTCGTTCGAAACGATGGCGACGATGTCCTCATCAAAGATCTCGGCCTTTTGATCAGCCAGCTCCTTGAAGCGGGTGAAGGCTGCGTTCAGTTCGGCTTCTGAGTCGAGCTCAATGCCCAGTTCCTGCAGGCGCTGTTTGAACGCATTGCGGCCCGAGAGTTTGCCCAGGACAATCTTGTTGGCTGTCCAGCCCACGTCTTCGGCACGCATGATTTCGTATGTGTCGCGCGCCTTGAGCACCCCATCCTGGTGGATGCCCGAAGCGTGCGCGAACGCGTTGGCGCCCACGACAGCCTTGTTCGGCTGGACGACAAAACCGGTGATCTGCGAAACCAGCTTGGATGCCGGCACGATCTGCGTGGTATCGACACCAACGTCGAGATTGAAGTAGTCGCGACGCGTCTTCACGGCCATCACCACCTCTTCGAGGCTGGTATTGCCGGCACGCTCGCCCAGGCCGTTGATCGTGCATTCGATCTGGCGTGCGCCGCCCAGTTTGACAGCGGCCAACGAGTTCGCGACCGCCATTCCAAGGTCGTTATGGCAATGCACCGACCAGACCGCCTTGTCGGAATTCGGGATGCGCTCGCGCACCGAGCGGATCAGCGCGGCATAACCTTCCGGCACCGCGTAGCCCACCGTATCCGGCAGGTTGATGGTGGTCGCGCCCTCGGCGATCACGCCTTCCAGTACGCGGCACAGAAAATCCATGTCGGAGCGGCTGCCATCTTCCGGCGAGAACTCGATGTCGTCGGTGAACTGGCGCGCGAAGCGCACCGCCAGGCGCGCCTGCTCGTACACCTGATCCGGCGACATGCGCAGCTTCTTCTCCATGTGCAACGCCGATGTAGCGATGAACGTGTGGATACGAAACTGGCCGGCCGGCTTGAGCGCCTCAGCGGCGCGGGAAATATCGCGGTCATTCGCACGGGCCAGCGAGCAAATGCGCGAATCCTTGACCGACTGGGCAATCGCGCGGATCGCCTCGAAGTCACCGTTGGAGCTGGCCGCGAAGCCGGCTTCGATCACGTCCACCTTGAGCCGCTCAAGCTGCTTGGCGATGCGGATCTTCTCTTCCTTGGTCATCGACGCCCCAGGGGACTGCTCGCCGTCGCGCAAGGTGGTATCGAAAATAATGAGTTTGTCGCTCATGGCGGCTCCTGGTGGGGTGACGTTTTTGGCGTCGGTCTTAGTGGGTGTCTCGAATGGTTTTTGCGGCGCAGAATGCAAAACGCCCCGGCGTGCATGGTTGCAGGCCGGGGCGCTGTGAATCCTGGTTCGCGAAAACTTGGCGGTTTCTGCTTGCCTTGTCTTGCGATTTCCTATGCGCGTGTCCCGACCTGACGACCTAGTAGGCCACCAATCGAGACTAGCGTAATCAGAATGGAAATCGGGCGCGAAAGCATGCGATCGACTATAGACGAATTCAAAAATCGGCGCAAGCGCACATTGGTGCAGCGCATCGGTCACTCATGCGCATCGCCCGACGCTTGTTTGGGCAAGCGCGGACTCCCCTGTTGCCCGTGCAGCGCACGCCAGCCCCACAGCAAGTAGCCCGATACAGCGTAACCAACAAAGAGGCCGAACAACGCAACCGGCGGATCGCTCGATATCACCACGAACAACACCAGCACGAGCACCATCACGCCAAATGGCACGCGGTGACGAACGTCGAGCGCCTTGCCGCTGTAGAACGGCGCGTTCGACACCATCGACAGCCCTGCATACAGCGTCAGCCCGAAGGCCACCCACGGCATCCACAGCTCTTTGACCGGCAGCTTGTTGTCGATCGCCAGCCAGACAAAGCCCGCGATGAGCGCTGCGGCTGCCGGGCTCGGCATGCCTTGGAAGAAGCGCTTGTCGACCGACCCGATGTTGGTATTAAAACGCGCGAGGCGCAGTGCGGCGCCAGCGCAATACACGAACGCCGCAAGCCAGCCCCACTTGCCCAGATCGCGCAGGATCCATTCGTACATGACCAATGCCGGCGCAACGCCGAACGACACCATGTCCGATAGCGAATCGTATTGCTCGCCGAACGCGCTTTGCGTATTGGTGATGCGGGCGACTCGGCCATCCATGCCATCGAGCACCATCGCCGCGAAGATGGCGATCGCAGCCGTCTCAAAGTTCAGGTTCATCGCCTGCACGATGGCGAAGAAGCCAGCGAACAGCGCTGCGGTCGTGAACGCGTTGGGCAACAGATAGATGCCGCGACGGCGCGGACGCACGATCTCAAGATCGTCGTCATCCGAACGCGGCTGGTTGTGCCGCAGCGGACGCAAGTGCGTCACGTTGCCGGCGGTAAAACGCTTCTTGCGTCGGTTGAACGCGGGCATGGCGGCCTCCGAATCAGTCCAGCTCAGCAAGCACCGTGAGCGTGGCGGACACTTTTTCGCCGATGGTCACGCGCGGGCGTGCCGTCAGCGGCAGGTACACATCAACGCGGGAGCCAAAGCGGATGAAACCATAGCGTTGGCCACGCGTGAGCGCTTCGCCTGCCTTGGTATAGCAAAGGATGCGCCGCGCGATCAATCCAGCCACCTGCACCGAAGTGACGAGCTGGCCATCAGCACGGCGCAGCACGATGGCGTTGCGCTCGTTTTCGAGCGACGCCTTGTCCAGGTCCGCATTGACGAATTTGCCAGGGAAGTATTGCACCTGCTGCACCGTGCCATCGACCGGCGCGCGGTTCGAGTGCACGTTGAACACGTTCATGAACACGCTGATCTTTAGCGAGTCGCGATCGGCATACGGGTCACGCACCTGCTCGACGGCGACAATGCGACCATCGGCCGGGGACAGAATCGCATTGGCTTGCGTTGGCACGGCGCGGGCCGGATCGCGGAAAAACTGCAGCACAAACAGCGTCAGCACCCAGAACGGCCAAGCCCAGCCGAAGCCGGCGGCGGCCTGCACGATGAGCGTGACGATGAAAATCCCGCCCAGGTACGGCCAACCCTCGCGGGCGATGATGGGATGCGGATACGTGTTGTTCAAATCAGACCTCGACAGCGTCTTGAAGGAAATGCGGCATTCTAGCCGACACGGGGCCGCGCCAGCACTTGAAACAATGTTTGGCGCCTTGGAATCAGCATAAAAAAAAGCCAGCCCGAAGGCTGGCTTTCTCGCACAGGATGCAACCGATCAGTTCTTCGTCTGGTCAACCAGCTTGTTCTTGGCGATCCAGGGCATCATCGCGCGCAGCTTGGCGCCAACTTGCTCGATCTGGTGCTCTTCGGTCAGGCGGCGGCGCGAGATTAGCGTCGGTTGGCCTGCCTTGTACTCCAGCAGGAAGCTCTTGGCGTATTCGCCGGTCTGAATGTCCTTCAGGCATTGCTTCATGGCTTTCTTGGTCTCTTCCGTCACGACGCGCGGGCCAGTGACGTACTCGCCGTATTCGGCATTGTTCGAGATCGAGTAGTTCATGTTGGCGATGCCGCCTTCATAGATCAGATCGACGATCAGCTTCAGCTCGTGCAGGCACTCGAAGTACGCCATTTCCGGAGCGTAACCAGCTTCCACCAGCGTCTCGAAACCAGCCTTGATCAATTCGACGGTACCGCCGCACAGCACAGCCTGCTCGCCGAACAGGTCGGTTTCGGTTTCTTCGCGGAAGTTGGTTTCGATGATGCCGGCACGGCCGCCGCCGTTGGCGGTAGCGTACGACAGGGCGATATCACGTGCGGCGCCCGACTTGTCTTGGTGCACGGCGATCAGGTGCGGCACGCCGCCACCTTGCGTGTACGTGCCACGCACGGTGTGGCCCGGAGCCTTCGGTGCGATCATGATGACGTCCAGGTCCGCGCGCGGGATCACGGCACCGTAGTGCACGTTGAAGCCGTGGGCGAATGCCAGTGCAGCGCCCTGCTTGATGTTGCCGTGCACTTCGTTCTTGTACACGTCGGCGATCTGCTCGTCCGGCAGCAGGATCATGACAACGTCGGCTTCCTTCACAGCCTCGGCCACTTCCTTGACCTGCAGGCCGGCGTTGACGGCCTTGTTCCACGACGCGCCGTTCTTACGCAGACCGACCGTCACCTTCACGCCCGAGTCGTTCAGGTTCAGGGCATGGGCGTGGCCTTGCGAGCCATAGCCGATGATGGTGACGTTCTTGCCCTTGATCAGGGAGAGGTCGGCGTCCTTGTCGTAAAACACTTTCATGGTGATGTCCTAATTTTCAAATATCGATGGAGTCCGGCAGCACGCACGCGCCGGTTCAAACCTTCAGAATGCGCTCGCCGCGGCCGATGCCCGAGCCGCCCGTACGGACGGTCTCAAGAATGGCAGTGCGATCGATGGCATCGAGAAACGCGTCGAGCTTGCTGCCGTTGCCGGTCAGCTCGATCGTGTAGGTCTTCTCGGTCACGTCGATGACGCGGCCGCGGAAGATATCCGCCGTACGCTTCATCTCCTCGCGCTCCTTGCCGACTGCACGCACCTTCACGAGCATCAGCTCGCGCTCGATGTGCGCACCTTCGGTCAGGTCGACGACCTTGACGACTTCCACCAGGCGGTTCAGGTGCTTGGTGATCTGCTCGATGATGTCGTCCGAACCGGTCGTAACGATCGTCATCCGCGACAGCGACGCGTCCTCGGTCGGAGCGACCGTCAGCGTCTCGATGTTGTAGCCGCGCGCCGAGAACAGCCCCACCACACGCGACAGTGCGCCGGCTTCGTTTTCCAGCAGGACGGAAATGATGTGACGCATTACAGGTCCTCCGCGCCGAGCAGCATTTCGGAAATGCCCTTGCCTGCCTGGACCATCGGCCAGACGTTTTCGGTCGGGTCGGTCTGGAAGTCGAGGAACACGGTGCGATCCTTCAGTCGGAAAGCTTCGCGCAGCGCGGGCTCGACGTCAGCGGTCTTTTCGATGCGCATGCCCACGTGACCATACGATTCGGCCAGCTTTACGAAGTCGGGCAGCGCCTGCATGTAGGAATGCGAGTAACGGTTGTCATACTCGATTTCCTGCCACTGGCGCACCATGCCCAGGTAGCCATTGTTGAGCGAGCAGATCTTCACCGGGGTGTTGTACTGCAGGCAGGTCGACAACTCCTGGATGCACATCTGGATCGAGCCCTCACCGGTAATGGTGACGACTTCCTTGTCCGGGAACGCCTTCTTGATGCCCATGGCGTACGGCAGGCCCACACCCATCGTGCCCAGGCCACCGGAATTGATCCAGCGGCGCGGCTCGTTGAACTTGTAGAACTGCGCGGCCCACATCTGGTGCTGACCGACGTCGGAGCAGACGAAAGCGTCGCCGTTGGTCAGTTCCCAAATCTTCTCGACCACGTACTGCGGCTTGATGATCTCGGAATTGCGGTCGTACTTCAGGCAATCGACGCTGCGCCACTGTTCGATCTGTTCCCACCACTTGGCCAACGCCGTCTTGTTCGGCTTGGCTTCGCCGGACTGGATCTGGGCAATCATCTCCTGCAGCACGTCCTTGACGTTGCCGACGATGGGGATGTCGACCTTCACCCGTTTGGAGATGGACGACGGATCGATGTCGATGTGGATGATCTTGCGCGGCTGCGACGTGAAGTGCGCCGGGCTGCCGATCACGCGGTCATCAAAGCGCGCACCGATGGCGATCAGCACGTCGCAGTTCTGCATCGCCATGTTGGCTTCGTACGTGCCATGCATGCCCAGCATGCCCACGAACTGCTTGCTCGTGCCCGGGAATGCGCCCAGGCCCATCAGCGTGTTCGTGACCGGGTAACCCGTCAGCGCAGCCAGTTGGCGCAGCTCTTCGCTGGCCTCGGCAAGCACCACGCCGCCACCGGAGTAGATGTACGGACGCTCGGCCTGCAGCAGCAGGCTCACCGCCTTACGGATCTGGCCGGAGTGCCCCTTGTTGACGGGGTTGTACGAGCGCATCTCGATCGTCTTCGGATACTCGTACTTGCACATCTCGCGCGAGACATCCTTCGGGATGTCCACCACCACCGGGCCCGGACGGCCGGTCGAGGCGATGAAGAACGCCTTCTTAATGGTCGAAGCAAGGTTGCGCACGTCCTTGACCAGGAAGTTGTGCTTGACGATCGGTCGGGTGATGCCGACGGTGTCGCATTCCTGGAAGGCGTCCTGTCCGATGGCGTGCGTCGGCACGTTGCCGGTGATGATCACCATCGGGATCGAATCCAGGTAAGCGGTGGCGATGCCGGTCACGGCATTGGTCACGCCCGGGCCGGAAGTCACGAGGGCGACACCGACCTTGCCCGTGGCGCGCGCATAGCCGTCAGCCGCATGGACTGCCGCCTGTTCATGGCGCACCAGGATGTGTTCGATCTTGTTTTGCTTGTAGAACGCGTCGTAGATATAGAGCACCGCGCCGCCGGGGTAACCCCAGACGAACTCGACGCCCTCTGCCGCGAGCGCATTGACGAGGATGTCAGCCCCCATCATGTCGGCAGATGAACCGCTATTGGCGTGGGAAAATTCCGCGCTTGGCATATTCATGTCAGTCCTTTGCAATTTTCGGCAAAAAATTGTTTGGATGCTCTCTACCGGGCTTGTGGCGCGGATTTGAGCGGTGCGCGTCTGCATGGATGGTCCGCCTGATGGGCGGCCAGATGAGACAAACCACAGATGTTGTGAACCGGGAATAATACTGCAATGCCGCATGGCGGTCCAGCGTCGGCGCGATTCCCCACTCCTGGCGGCCCGCCCGACCGTTGGACTGTCCGCGGAGCCGCATTTTTGCTAGCATCGCAACATTTTTCACGGCCAAGGCCGTTGACGCCGCGCGGCGTGATCATCACATCCTGTGAATGTGAATTTTCGCGTGGCTGCCTCACAGGATTCGCACCCGCCGTTGTATGGCCTCTGAACAGGAACTGTCGGCCTTTCTCTCAAGCGTCGAGAAACGCGCCTTCAAGCAGGCGGTCTTCGCGGTGCGCGACGACGATGCCGCGCTTGATATCGTGCAGGACGCCATGATCAAGCTGGCCGAGAAATACGGCGACAAGCCGAGCGCCGAGCTACCCCTGCTGTTCCAGCGCATTCTGCAGAACACGATTCACGACTGGTTTCGCCGCTCCAAGGTGCGCAACACCTGGGTGAGCCTGTTCTCCAGCTTCCGCACGGACGCTGAGGGCGACGACACCGACCCGCTTGAACTGATCGAAAGCGAAGCCGGCACCACAGCGGCGGAAAGCAGCGCCGACAAATTCGAGCGCTCGCAGATGCTGGAAATCCTGGAACGCGAAATCGAGAAGCTGCCCACACGTCAACGGGAGGCCTTCCTGATGCGTTATTGGGAGGACATGGATGTTGCCGAGACAGCCCAGGCAATGGGCTGTTCCGAGGGCAGTGTAAAGACGCACTGCTCGCGGGCAACACACGCCCTGGCCCAAGCGCTGCGGGCGCGAGGGATCCGACTATGAACAAGGTAGAACTCCGAGAACGCCGTTTTGTGCATGCCGTCCGAACCGCTCTGAATGAGTCGGCCGGACAGTTGCCGCCCGACGTACGCGACCGCCTCGCAGCGGCGCGCCGGACAGCGCTTGCGCACAAGAAAGCGGAAGTGCCCGGCACAGTGCGCTCGCCCGCCTTGGCGATGCCGGGCGTCGGCTCCGTGTCTTTCGAGACGGAAGGCGAAGCGCCGTCGCCGCTGCAACGCGCCGCCGCAGTCCTGCGTCGCCTCGGCCTGCTGTGGCCGACCATCGCTCTGGTGGCGGGCCTCGCAGGCATTTATCAGTGGCAACAGCAGCAACGCGTGGACGAGCTCGCGGAGGTCGATGCCGCGATGCTGCTCGATGATCTGCCGCTGGCCGCTTACGCCGATCAAGGCTTCCATCAGTACCTCAAGCACGATCAGTGAAAGGCTGATCGATGAGCAAATTCCAGCACACCCCCGGCCAATCACCGCGAGGCGCAAAGACCCTGTGCCTACGCGCCAGCATCGTCGCGTTGATCGGCGCTGCCGGCCTGATGGCGGGACTGGCGATCGCGCAGGTTCCGGCCGCTTCGGCGCCTGCAGCGGCGCCGGGCGTGACAGTCAATGCGCCGGTTGATCTGCCGACACCGCCCGCAACCAATCCGCTACCCGCCGTCCACCCGAACTGGGCCGAGTTGACCATCGTGCAGCAGCGCATCTTCGCGCCGCTGGCGCCCGAATGGAACAGCCTGCCAGAACTGGCCCGCCAAAAGTGGTTGCAGATCGCCCGGGCATATCCGAAATACACGCCGGCTCAGCAGCAGCGCCTGCAAACGCGCATGGCGGATTGGGTCAAGCTCACGCCGGAGCAACGCCACCGCGCTCGTGAGAATTTCCAGACCACCAAGTCGCTTCCGGTGCAGAAGAAGAGCGAGGCCTGGCAGAGCTATCAGCAACTGACGGAAGAGCAGAAGAAAGCGCTGGCTGCCGCGGCCAAGGCGCAAAAGCATCCGACAGCAGTGACGGCGCTGCCGGGCGGCGCAAGGTTGGCGAAGGACGCGGCCAAATCGATCCATCACGGTGCGCGCACCAAGCCAGGTACGACCAAGTCGGCGCCGACGAGCAAGCCGACAGCCACGGCATCCGCGCCGGTTGCAGCCCATGCGCCCGAACCTGCCGCTACGGCACCTGCAAGCGCGCCGCTCACGCCTGTACACCCTGTTGCACCGTCCACCACCACCGGTGGAGAATCCGGCAATCCGCCACCCTCCACGGTGCTGGGCGGCTGAGGCCGGCAAACCCTTTGGCATAATCCGAACCACGTGCCGCACGACACCCAGCGCGCCGGCACATGATGGACTGCGCTGACGGCGCTCACACTCTGTTCGATGGCCACCTCCGTTTCCTCATCTCCACCCGTTGCGGCACCTGATCCGATTGCCGCGCCCACGCTGCGCCGCCGTCTTGCCGCGATGCTCTACGAGGGCCTGCTGCTGTTTGGCGTGATGTTTGGCGCCACGGCTGTCTTTCTGCTCCTGCGCCTAATCGTGCCGCCCCTGGCGCGCACCGGCGATGTGGGGCTGCAGGTGTGGGGCTTTTTGGCGCTCGGTCTGTACTTCGTTTGGTTCTGGCGCAAGCGCGGCCAGACGCTGGCGATGCAGACGTGGCGCATGCGCGTGGTCAACGCCGATGGATCGCGTATTTCGCTGGGGCGCGCAGTTGCGCGCTATCTGCTGGCGTGGATATGGGTGGCCGCGGCAGTCGGCGTGATCCACCTGAGCGGAGCGTCCCGCTGGGCCGGCGCGGGTGTCGCTCTGGCGTGCCTGCTGGCTTGGGGCGCGCTGGCGTGGCTCGATCCGCAGCGCCAGTTCCTGCACGATCGCCTGGCCGGCACGCGGCTGGTGCGCGACTGATCGGTTTCACGCTCGGCGGCGACCTCCACCATGACGCGCGCCGATCTGCCCACCTCGCCTGTTCCCCTCGCCTTCCTGACCGCGGCCACTGCGCGCCGCATTGCCGTGGCGCTGCAGTGTGCGGCAACGCTGGCGGTTGGCTGGGCGGCGCATTACTGGGGCGGATGGAGTTGGCCGACTGCAAGCCTGCTCGCTGGCGCGGCGCTGGTGCTGGGTTATCTCCTTTCGGTCGGATGGGCGTTCCTGGTGTCCCTGAAGAGCCTGGGCACCGCGATACCGGACGACCCCGTGTGGGACCGCATGCCCGTGCCGCGTACGCATCGTATCGGCGTCGCCGGCTTCATGGGGTGTTGGCTGCGCGAATGTGTATCCGTAGCGTGGATGTTCAATGTGCTGCAACCGTTCCGGGCGCACGCTGCGTTCCAAGCGCCGGCGGGCGATGGCAACCGCGTGCCTGTGCTGATGATCCACGGCTACGGCTGCAATCACGCGGTGTGGTTGCCAATGCAGCAATACGTGGCCGCCGCCGGGCACCCCACGGATGCCATCGATCTCATGCCGCTGCTGGGCGACATCGACGACTACGCCCGCGACATTGCCGCCGCCGTCGCGCGCCTGACGCGCATGCATGGCCGTGCGCCCGTCCTGCTCTGCCACAGCATGGGCGGGCTCGCCGCCCGAGCGCTGCTGCGCCAATCGGAGCCCTGCCCCATCGCCCACGTCATCACGCTCGGCACGCCGCATCGGGGCACCGCGATGGCGCGTACGGGGCGCGGCCACAACGTGCGCCAGATGGCTTGGGCGAGTCCTTGGCTGCGCCAGCTTGCAGCGTCCGAAACGCCTGACGTGCGCGCACGCATCACGTCGATTTTTTCGTGGCACGACTCCATCGTCGGCCCGGCCGGTGCGTCCTGGCTGGAAGGCGCGCGTCACATCCCGTTTGGGGGCATCGGCCATGTGTCGCTGCTATGCGACGCCCGCGTGCGCGACGCTGTGCTGACGGAACTCGCCCGCATTGAAGGCCTCTCCGCGATCTCATCGGCCTGAAACGCGCGCCCGGCGCAGGTCTCGGGCGCAAGCCCACCCCCTTCTCGGCAAACACGTCATGTGACGGTCATGTTTCTGACACGGCTCTTTCATGCAGCGATGGCGAAATCCGTCCAACGCAGCCTCTGTTGCCGACATGGTCCTGCCAAATCTGCCATCGCGCCCTGGTTTCCTCCGCCGCCTCGCGCAACGCTTTCGCGCTGCTCCCCTCACCGGTTCCGACTGGAATGCTCCACCGCCTCTGATGCAAATGGCTGCCGGACTTGCCGCTGCCGGCGCGCTGGGCTCGGCTGTGCCAGCGGGCCGCGGCGATGTGCGCGAGCACGAAGCACCGGCCGCCACGCCAGCTTCCACGTTGGCGCCAGAGCACTCGGCTGATACGGACACTGACCCGCCCGCCGAAAAAATCCAGCGTTACCGCACGATCTGGCTGTCGGACATCCACCTCGGCACGCCGGGCTGCCAGGCCGATTATCTGCTCGACTTTCTGAAGCACCACGAATCGGACACGCTGTACCTGGTGGGGGACATCGTTGACGGCTGGCAACTGCGAAAGGGCTGGTACTGGCCGCAGGCACACAACGATGTGGTGCAGAAGGTGCTGCGCCGCGCGCGCAAAGGTACTCGTGTGGTGTTCATCCCGGGCAACCACGACGAGATGGCGCGTCAGTTCCACGGCCTGAACTTTGGCGATATCGAAGTCGCTGAAGATGCAGTGCACGTGACCGCCACTGGCAAGCGCCTGTGGGTTGTGCACGGCGACCTGTTTGACGGCGTGATGCAGCACGCCCGCTGGCTGGCCTACGTGGGCGACTCGCTCTACACCTTCATCCTGGCGATGAACCGGCACTTCAACCGCATCCGCGTGCGGCTTGGGTTTCCGTACTGGTCTTTGTCGCAATACCTGAAGCATCAGGTCAAGAACGCAGTCAACTTCATCAATTCGTTCGAGCGCGTGATGACGGACGAAGCGCGCCGCCGCGGCTGCGACGGCGTGGTCTGCGGGCATATCCACAAAGCCGAGATCCGCGAGATCGACGGCCAGCTTTACTGCAACGACGGCGACTGGGTGGAGAGCCTTTCTGCCCTGGTCGAAACCATGGAAGGCGAACTGCAGATCGTCTACTGGACGCATCTGCTCGATGCGCCGCGCACATCCCGCCGCGCACGCCGTGCCGCTGCGGCCGCCGCCTAATGGAAGCCCCTATGACCAACACCAGCATCGACCTCGTGCAGCACGCCGCAGCCCAACCTACCCCCCAAGGAGAGCCTGTGAAAGTCATGATCGTCACCGATGCCTGGGAACCGCAGGTCAACGGCGTCGTCCGTACCCTCACCCAGACGCGTCGCGAACTGGAAGCCATGGGGCACATCGTCGACATGATCACGCCGCTGGAATTCAAGACGGTGCCGTGCCCGACGTATCCGGAAATCCGCCTGTCGATCCTGCCGGCCAAGCGCGTGCGCGAGCGCATCGAGAAGTTCGCCCCGCAGGCGCTACACATTGCCACCGAAGGCCCGCTTGGCCTCGCCGCACGCGCCTACGCGCTGCGCCACAAGCTGCCCTACACGACCGCGTACCACACCCGTTTTCCGGAGTACGTGCAGGCGCGCTTCGGCATTCCGCTGGCGTGGACGTATCGCTTTCTGCGCTGGTTCCACAGCCCTGCCCAGGCGGTGATGGCACCGACACCCGTAGTGCTGAAAGACCTTGCCGACTACGGCATCACCAATGGCGTGCTGTGGACGCGCGGCGTGGATCTGGACATCTTCACCGCCCAGCGCAGCAACGTGCTTAATACGGCCCATCCGATCTTCCTGTACGTCGGCCGTGTGGCCGTGGAGAAGAACGTCGAAGCCTTCCTGGAGCTGGATCTGCCGGGCTCCAAATGGGTGGTGGGTGAAGGCCCCGCCCTGGCCGGGCTGAAGGCGAAGTACCCGAACGCGAGCTACCTCGGCGTACTCAAGCAACCGGAGCTGGCCAAGGTGTACGCCTCGGCCGACGTGTTCGTCTTCCCGAGCCGCACCGACACGTTCGGCCTGGTACTGCTGGAGGCACTGGCCAGCGGCCTGCCGGTTGCCGCGTATCCGGTGACGGGGCCGATCGACGTGTTGGGAGATTCGCCGGCCGGTGCGTTGCGCGAAGACTTGCGCGAAGCATGCCTGGAAGCGCTGCGTATCGACCGTGCCACGGCGCGTGCGCATGCCGAGAAGTTCTCGTGGCGCGCGGCCTCGGAGCAATTCCTCGCGCACCTGCGCCCGATGCCCGCCGCGCCGGCCGGCAACACCAAGGCCGCCGAGCCGTCCACCGCCGCGGGTGCCTGAGCCTTGCGTTCCATGAAGCCCACCACCCCGCCGGACCGGCGTCTGGAAAATCCGCCTGCACCACCAGCGGCCGGCGCCTATTCGCCGGCCGACAACCCGCATAAGGGCAATCGCGGCATCACGCGGGCATGGTTTGCGCTCAAGAACTCCATCAGCGGCATCCGCTTCGCCATCGACGAGGAAAGCGCGTTCCGCCAGGAATTGACGCTGTGCGCAATCCTGCTGCCCTGCGCGTTCGTCATCCCAGCCACGGTGGTCGAGCGCATTCTGATGCTCGGTACGCTGGTGCTGGTGCTCATCGTCGAGCTGCTCAATTCGAGCGTGGAAGCGGCGGTCGACCGTATCTCGTTGGAACAGCACGGGCTTTCCAAGCGTGCCAAGGATTTCGGCAGCGCAGCCGTCATGCTGGCCCTGCTGCTGTGCGCGGGGACGTGGTTGGCGATCGCCTGGCCATGGGTGGCCTCGCTGTTGCATTAGGAACACCAGCGAAAAACCGGCGACAACGTTTGGCAATGTCGGCCCCACAGCATGTAGGGGTCGTTGCACAAGCACGATCTCTTATAATCCGGGCACCAATACGCCACGGAGACAGGGCCACCGGCCTTGGCAGTCAATGGAAACCAAGCAGCATTCCACCGGCCCGCGCCGCACGCGCGATCGCATCCTCGAAGTGTCGCTGCGCCTGTTCAACGACTTGGGCGAGCCCAACGTCACCACCACGACGATCGCCGAAGAGCTGGAGATCAGCCCGGGCAACCTGTACTACCACTTCCGCAACAAGGACGACATCATCAACTCGATCTTCGTGCAGTTCGAGCAGGAGATCGCGCGCCGTCTGAAGCTGCCGGATGACCACAAGGCCACACTTGACGAGACCTGGGGCTACCTGCAGTACATGTCGGAGTTTCTTTGGAACTACCGCTTCCTGTACCGCGACATCAACGATCTGCTCGCACGCAACCGCATGCTTGAACTGAACTTCAAGCGCATCGTCGAGCAGAAGCGCCATTTCGCCATGGACATCTGCCACCAGTTCATCGAAGACGGCGAGATGGAAGCCACGGCCGAGCAAATCGATGTCATCTGCACCAACATCGTCGTGATCGCCACCTACTGGCTGTCGTTCCAGTTCGTGCAGCACCCACGCCAGTACAACGACCAGAACGCAATCCGCGACCACCTGCACGGCGCGAGCTACCACATCCTGTCGATCCTCGCGCCTTACCTGCGCGGCAAGCCGCGGCGGGCGTTCGATTTGCTGGCGGTGAGCCGCAGCAATGATCCGCCCATCAGCACCTCCGGCAACAAAACTCCCGCCCAATGAAATCGATCTGCGTTTATTGCGGTTCCAGCCCCGGCGAGCGCCCGGAATACAAAGCCAATGCCATCGCGCTGGGCAGCGAGATGGTCAAGCGTGACCTCACGCTCGTCTATGGCGGCGGTAACGTCGGCCTGATGGGCGTGGTGGCCGACGCGGTGCTGCAAGGCGGCACCCCGGTGATCGGCATCATCCCGAAATCGCTGGTGCGCAAGGAGGTCGGCCATAAAGACCTGACCGAGCTGCACATCGTCGACAGCATGCACCAGCGCAAGCAGATGATGGCCGATCGTGCGGATGCCTTCATCGCTATGCCCGGCGGCGTCGGCACGTACGAAGAGCTATTCGAGACCTTCACGTGGCTGCAGCTCGGCTATCACAACAAGCCGATCGGCCTGCTGAACGTAGCGGGCTTCTACGACAAACTGCTCGCCTTCATCGACCATGCTGTGCAGGAAGGCTTCCTCAAGCGCCACCACGCTGACCTGCTGCACGTGAGCGACGACCCCGCCGCGTTGATCGACATGCTGGCGCGTGCGCCGCGCGAGACGGTCGACAAGTGGTCGGAGCGTCGCGAGCGCACGTAGGGCGACATGCAAGATTCGTTGCTTACGATGGCGCTGTACGCGTCCCTGGTGCTGATCATGCCGGGGCCGACGAACATGCTGCTGCTCTCGTCCGGCCTCAAAGTGGGCGTGCGGCGGACGAGCCCGCTCATTGCCGTAGAGGCGCTGGGCTATGTCACTTCAATCTCGCTGTGGGGATTCTTTCTGACCGCGCTGTCGGTCAGTCAGCCGTGGCTGCCAGCCGTCGTCAAACTGCTGAGTTCCGCGTACATCCTCTACTTGGCCGCAAAGATCTGGCGACAAAGCGGTGCACTGCAGCACGTTGCGGCGAATCCTGTCAGCTTGCGCGACATGTTCGCCACCACGTTGATGAACCCGAAGGCGCTGCTGTTTGCAAGCACGCTCTTCCCGCTCGCAGCATTCCAGTCCGCAGCCGATTTTGGGCGGACCATCGCCACGTTCCTGGTCGTGCTGGTGCCCATTGCTATCGGCTGGTCGTATTTGGGCATGCTGCTCACGACACGGCGCACGTGGGCGTCTCATACGCCCAAACTGTTGCGCGGTGCAGCGCTCGTACTGCTGACCTTCTCGGGAACACTGATGTATTCGGTGTTGAGCCGTTGAGCAGGAAGGCGCCGTTGGCCTAAAACGACGACCCTGGCTGGGTCAGAAACGCAACTTCCTCGGGGGTGGAAACGCGCCCGAGGGCTTCGTTGCGATGGGGGAAACGCCCGAAGCGCGCCACGATCTCGCGGTGCTTCTCCGCCCAGATGAGCGAGTCCGCATCGCCTTCCTGATCGCGCAGGCGCGTGTAGAGGCGAATCGATTCGTCCTGCGCAGACAGTGCCTCGCTGTGCTCGAAAGGCAGGTAACAGAACATGCGGTGATGGCGCGTCGGCAGTCGCGCATCCCAGCCCGCGGCCACGACGATCTGCGCGGTGTGCAACGCAGCCGCGTCGCTGGCAAACGCGCGCGCACTGCCGCGAAACATGTTGCGCGAGAACTGGTCGAGCACAACGATGCGCGCGATGGCTTCGAGCGGCGTATCCATCCAGGTGTCGGCGTCGCCCGTAGAAAGCGCTTCCCACAGCGGCATGAAGCGCGTGCGGATCTCGGTATCGAACGCGTCGGATTTGGTGAACCATTCCGGCCGTGCGTCGATCAGCGGCGCGTTGCCGAACCAAAACGCGAGCACGTCATCGGCGGTGGGCAAACCGATCATTGGGGTCTCCTTGTTTTTGTAAGGTGCGCTATAGCGCGGCACCTTAGCGCTGCACGTTCCGCATCCAATCGGCGGTCTGCCAGAACGCCTGCATCAGGCGCATCTGCAGGGCTTCGTCCAAGCCGATATCTTGCATGGCGAGTGCCATGCAGCGCATCCATTGATCACGCTCCTGCGTGCCGATCTCGAACGGCAGATGGCGCGCGCGCAAGCGCGGGTGGCCAAAGCGCTCGATGAAATGATTCGGGCCGCCCAGCCAACCGCACAGGAACCAGAACAGCTTGTCGCGCGATCCATCCAGGCTTTGCGGATGCAGTGCGCGCAGCACGGCAAACTCGGGCTCCAAATCCATCAGGTCGTAGAAGCGATCAACGAGTTCGCGCACGCGCGCTTCGCCGCCAATCAGGTCAAAAGCCAGGGTTTCCTGGCCGGAAGTTGCGTCAGTCATACAGCGTCAGTCACGTCAAAAAATTTAGGCGTCGTCATGCGTCACGAAGCGTTGCCATGGCCGGGCGACGCAGCACGTCGCGCAAGCCCAGCCAGCCGCCAACAAAGGCACAAGCCATGCCGCTCACAACGCCCACCGGCAGGATCGCCGGGTTGAAACGATACGGAAAATCGAACACGTGCGCCGAGAGCACCCAGCCGATGGCGATTGCGCCCACGCCGGCCATCAGCCCGGCCAAGCCGCCAACGATCAGCACTTCTGCATACTGCGTCTGGCGTACCACAGCGGAGCCCGCGCCCAGCGCGCGCAGCACGCCGGCATCGCGCAAGCGCTCGTCACGCGAGCCGGAGAGCGCGGCATAGAGCACCAGCACACCCGCCGCCAACGTAAAGACGAAGAGGAATTCCACCGCCGCCGTTACCTGATCCAGCACGCCCTGCACCTGCTGCAAGATCAGTTCGGTATCGACCACCGTGAGGTTCGGAAACTCACGCACGAGCTTGGCCGGCAGATCGGCCTGCCCGGCGGGAATGCGGAACGCGGTCACGTACGTCTGCGGCATGTCGTGCAGCGCCACGGGCGGCAAGATCACGAAGAAATTTACGCGCATCGAACTCCAGTCGAGCTTGCGCAATGACGTGATGGGCGCATCCACCGTCTGCCCGGCGACGTCGAAACGCAGCACGTCGCCCAGGCGCAGGTTGAGCGTCTTGGCAATGCCCTCTTCCACCGAGGCCTCGGGCTTCTGCCCGCTGAACCATTGGCCGGAAACAATGCGATTTTCAGGCGGCGGCTCGGTAGCGTACGACAGGTTGAATTCGCGTTCGACCAGGTTGCGGGCGCGCGATTCGGCATAGGTCTGGCGGTCGATCACCTGGCCATTCACCTGGGTTAGGCGTCCGCGCACCATCGGATAGAGCTGTGGGTCCGCCACACCAGCTTGGGCAAGGGCCTGCGCCACTGCCCGCATCTGATCGGGCTGGATATTGATGATGAAACGGTTGGGCGCATCGGCCGGGGTGGCGTTGTGCCACGAGCGGATCAGGTCATTGCGCGTCATGGCGAGCAACAGCAGCGCCATCAGGCCGACGGCAAGCGATACGGTTTGCAGCACGCTCACGCCGCGACGGCGCTCCAGTACGGCCAGTGCAAAGCGCCAACCCACGCTGAGCGCACGACCACGCCCCAGCGATACCGCCAGCGCGCGCAAGCCACCGGCGGCCAGGAGCGCAAACACAACGATGGCGCCGGCAAACCCGGCGGCCGTCAGCGCACCGAGCTTCACGTCGCGCGCAGATACCACGAGCAACGCGAAGAATGCCGCCGCGCCCAGCGCATAGCCAATCCACGCAGCAACGGCGCGCTCAGCCACATCGCGCCGCAGTACGCGCAGCGGCGCCACGCGCACGAGGCTCAGCAACGGCGGCACGGCAAAGCCAATGAGCAGCACCAGCCCCGCCGCCACGCCCACTACCGCAGGCCAGACAGATGGCGCGGGCAATGTCACCGTGACCAGATCACCGAGCGACGCAAGCAACAACCAGTGCGCGCCATAACCCAGCGCCACGCCCACGGCCGAACCCAGCACGCCGATCAACAAAAACTCCAGCGCGAACGTGCCGAGAATCTGCCCCTGCTTGAGCCCCAGGCACTTGATGACGGCCACCGCATCGGTATGCCGCGCGGTGTATCGGCGCGCGGCCATGGTGATCGCCACTGCGGCAATCATCGCGGCCAGCAAGGCAACGAGCGAGAGGAAGCGCTCGGCGCGGTCCAGCGTTTCGCGCATCTGCGGTTGGCCGTTCTGCAACGACTCAACGCGCACGCCACGCAGTTGGCGCGTCTTCGTTTCGTTCTCGGCCCAGGTGTGGAACGCACTGGCAGCGGCATCGGGGCCCGCCACCAGCAAGCGATACGTCACCCGGCTGCCGTAAGTGACGAGGCCCGTCGAACCCAGATCCGACATCGGCAACATCACCCGGGGGGCGAAATTCATGAAGCCCGCGCCGCGATCGAGTTCCTGGGTGATGACATGGGCGACCTTGAACGTGCGCGTGCCCAGGCGGATCGCATCGCCCACGCGAATGCCGAGCGCTTCGAGCAGCGGTGCGTCCACCCACACCGTGCCTGCGGCAGGAATGCCCCGGATTGGCGCGCCCACGGTGTCGCGCCCGTCATCGCTCGCCTTGAGGGTGCCGCGCAGCGGGTAACCCATGTCGACGGCCTTGATGGCGGCGAGTTGCGAAGCGGGTTCGCCTGAGGCGCCCTTGGCCAACGTGCTCGCCATACTGGGGAAGGTGGCGGTGTGCGTGACCTGCAGGCCGCGCGCGCGCGCATGCGCCTCGATGTCGGGTGGCAACGGCTGGTCGGACACGACAAGCACATCCGCGCCGATCAGTTGACGCGCATCGCGCTCCAAGCCGGCATGCATGCGGTCGGCCAGGAAACTGACGGACGCCAGCGCGGCCACGGCCAGCACCAGCGCGACGAGCAGGAGGTTCAGTTCGCCGGCGCGCCAGTCGCGGCGCAGCATGCGCAGGGCTTGGGTCCAGACGGAGAAACGTGACATGGGCAGAACATGGACGGGGCGCTCGATCGCGCAAACCCCGCCATGTTCGCACGACTTCAGCGGGCCAGCGCGCGGGCCTCGTCAGCGTGCCAGGGCAGCGCCTGCTCTGCGGTCAGCAGCGAAACGTGCTCGGTCGGTCGGTAGCCTGCGAGGTGGCCCAGCCCTTCGCGAAAGGCTGGCTGGCCAATGCGCTCGATCAGCTCGCGCACCCAGGGCGACAGCGCGTCATTGCGGCGCACCGCCAGGTAATACGTTTCGCGCGTCAGCGGCACAAAGTGCAGGCCATGGGCTTCGGCGCCCGGGCGCAGGCCGAAGCCGACGTCCGCTCGCCCTTCCTGCACGGCCACGGCGATCTTGTCGCTGGAGAATTCCTGCTCGTCATACCCGTGGATCTGGTCGGGATACAGACCCGCAGCCACCAGCAGTTGATCGAACAGCAAACGCGTGCCCGAACTGCGCTGGCGGTTGATGAAGCGCGCCTGCGTACGCGCCAGGTCGCCCAATGACCGCACCCGCCCGGCCCATTCCGCCGACATCATCAGCCCCTGCTCGCGATCGGCCAGGGCGATCAGGCGTACGGCCGTCGGGCGCAGCCACTTACGCAAGGTCTGGTGCGCGATTGAGCCAGCACCCTGCTGCGGTGCCACATAGAAGCCGGCCACCTCGCATTGCTTTTCCTGCAGGCAGATCAGCCCTTCAACAGCGCTGCAGAACACGGTATCGATGTGGGCACCGTGGCTTTGCCGCGCGAACGTCTCGGCCAGCACTTCCACGGCCGGGTCGTGACTGCCCGAGAACCGGATGCGCGCCTGCGACTGGGAGGCATCTTCCAGCTCGGAGAGGAACTGCCCCATGGCTTGGTGCAGCGCCGGATCGAGTTGCTCACGCAAGCGCATCTCGGCGCGCAACATGCGCTCGCCAAAGAGCGTGAGCGAAGCCCCCCGGCCGCGCTCCATGTCGAGCAGCGAGCGGCCGAGCATTTCTTCCCACGACCGCATCACCCCCCAGGCGTGCCGGTACGACAGCCCCACCTGTTTGGCCGCCCGGTGCAGCGACCCCGTCTCGCGCACCGCCCGCAGCAACTGAAACACTTTGCCGTTGGCGCGCGGGTTGTCGTCCGGCCCCACCACCGGAAATACTTCGAACTGGAATGTCATTATGTTTATGGTTTCCTATTTACTTCCGCCGTGGCCCGGGAGAACAATCCTGCTCATCCCCGGGGCGGGCATATCGTGGCCGCTGACCGCCCCCGACGTTGCTGTCATCATGCAGCATCCGACATAAAGCGTCCACGCCTTCCCGCTGACCCCACAACATGCCCGGATTGTCCCAAACCCTTCGGCTGTCTGCAGTCATCTGCATGACACTCGCGCTCGCCACGGCCGCATATGCTGGCGATCTCCGCATGGCCACCACCACCAGCACTGAAAATTCCGGTCTGCTGAAAGTCCTGTTACCCAAGTTCGAGGCGGCCACTGGCATCCATGTGCACGTGATTGCCGTTGGCACCGGCAAGGCAGTCAAGCTGGGTGAATCGGGGGACGTGGATGTGGTGCTCGTGCACGCCCGCCAACTGGAAGACGCCTTCGTCGCCTCAGGCGGCGGCATCGACCGCCGCGACGTGATGTACAACGACTTCATCCTCGTCGGCCCCGAGGCAGACCCGGCTCACGTGCGTGGCCAGAAGAACGTCATCCAGGGGATGGAGACCGTCGCCGCGGCGGGCGAAAAAGCCGGCACCAAGTTCATCTCGCGCGGTGACAACTCCGGCACCGACGTCATGGAAAAGGCTTACTGGAAGACGGCCAACATCGACCCGAAAGGCAGGCCGTGGTACGTCAGCGCGGGGCTCGGAATGGGCGAAGTGCTGAACATGGCCGCGCAGATGAACGCCTACACGCTCTCGGACCGCGCAACCTACGGCGCCTACCGCGCCAAGACGGGTCTCGACATCGTGCTGGCCGGAGACCCGCGCATGTTCAATCCCTACGGCATCATCGCGGTCAACCCGAAGAAATACCCCAGCGTCAACTACGCTGATGCGACCAGGCTGATCGAATGGATCACGTCACCGGAGGGTCAGCAAGTGATCGCCGGTTTCAAGGTCAACGGGGAACAGGTGTTTTTCCCGGACTACGGGAAGGCCGTCGCAAGCGGAAAGTAGCCCCCCGCGCGGCGGCATGGCTGAGCGGCGGCGGTGCAGCTTCAGGCCACCGCCGATTCCAACTGCGAATGCTGCGGCAACTCTGCCGCCACCTCGCCGATCATGCGGCGCAGCCACATCACATCGGGCGCGGCATGGCTGCGTTCATGCCAGAGCTGGTAGAAGCGCATCTTCGGGAACGCCATGGGCGTCGGCAGGATGCGGATCGGCAAATACTGGGCGCAGTGCGCAGCGAACTGGCGGCCAGTGGTGAAGACCAGATCGGTGCGCATCAGCACATACGGCACCAGCCCGAAATATGGCAGCGACACTTGGATCTGCCGCTTCAGCCCCTGCTCCGCAAGTGCTTGATCGATCATGCTGCGCTGCATGACGGCGTACGGCGCGGGCGCCAGATGCGGCATTTCCACGTAGTGCTTGAGCGAGATCCCCTTGCGCGCCAGCGGGTGCTGCGCCCCCAACATGCAGACGACTTCATCGTCGAACAACGGCGAAATGTGCAGATGTTCCGGCGGCGAGAGCCAGTTGCCGATCACGAGGTCCATGCCGCCCTGCTCCAGCGCGGCAAGGTAATCGACGCCGGCATTGAGCGGATGCACCACCAACTTGGCCTGCGGTGCCTGCTTGCGCAGACGCTCGACGATGTTGGGCAGGAAAAAGGCATCGAGGTAATCCGGCGCACCGAGGTGAAACGTGCGGGTGGTGTTGCCGGGGTCGAATTCCTGCGACGGGCGGGCGATGCGCTCCATCGCCTCCAGGCTCTGCTGCGCGAGCGCCAGCAAATCGTGGCCGCGCTCGGTCGGCACCATGCCGTTCTTGCCGCGCACCAGGATGGCGTCGCCGGTGATCTCGCGCAGGCGCTTGAGCGTATTGCTGATGGCCGGCTGCGACTGGCCGAGCTTGACCGCCGTACGCGTCACGCTCTGCTCGGTGAGCAGCGTGTAGAGAACGCGCAGGAGGTAGGTATCGAGGTGATCTTTGCCGTGCATCTGGAGGCGGGTAACGGCTGCGCCGACCCTTCTAAAAGAAGTGCTTGGGGACGCTGTCAGTGTATGTCACCTGCACGCCGCGCCGCCAGACCGCTACCGGCGGGTATACCCCGGATTTTGGCTTTCCGATGCGGGTTATCACATGGGCCAAATATTGCATTCCTGGCCCGGTGCTATGGTTCCGTTACACACACAAACAGGCGTAGAACCCCCATGGAGACTCAGCCCATCCGCTTCTTCCACCGCGGCCAGGTCCGCACCGTCACGGACGCCCCGATCACCCGGACGGTGCTTCAATACCTGCGTGAAGACGCACACTGCACCGGCACCAAGGAAGGGTGCGCCGAGGGCGATTGCGGTGCTTGTACCGTCGTGCTCGGTGAACTGCAGGAAGACGGCAGCGTCGGCCTGAAGGCCGTCAACGCGTGCATCCAGTTCCTGCCCACGCTCGACGGCAAGGCGCTGTTCACCGTGGAAGACGTGCGTGGCAAGGATGGCACGCTGCACCCGGTGCAAGAGGCCATGGTGGAGTGCCATGGGTCGCAGTGCGGCTTCTGCACGCCAGGCTTCGTCATGTCGCTCTACGCCCTGTACGAGAACACCGGCAATCAGGCGCCGATCCCGTCGCGCCAGACCATCTGCGATTCGCTCACCGGCAACCTCTGCCGCTGCACTGGCTACCGTCCGATCATCGACGCCGGCGAACGCATGTTCGAGCTGCCCTCCCCTGCCGGCATCGACCGCACGCAACTGGCCGAAACGCTGCGCAAGCTGCAACGCAAGGACACCTTCAGCTATGCGCCGGTCGGCACCGAGAACGCACCGCGCTTCTACGCACCGCGCACCGCATCGGCCTTTGCCGCCATCAAGGCCGCGCATCCGAACATCCGCATCCTGGCCGGCAGCACCGACGTCGGCCTGTGGGTCACCAAGCAGTTCCGCGACCTGGGCGACATCCTGTACATCGGCCAAGTGGCCGACCTGTACGCACTGGAAAAGCGCGACGGCTGGATCGAGATCGGCGCTGCTGTCTCGCTGGAAAAAGCCTACGAATTCCTGGCGGCGGACTACCCTGAGACGACCGAGCTGTGGAAGCGCTTTGCCTCGCTGCCGATCCGCAATGCCGGCACGCTGGGCGGCAACGTCGCAAACGGCTCGCCGATTGGTGACTCCGCGCCTGCGCTCATTGCCATCGGCACGCGCGTCGTGCTGCAACGTGGCGAAGTCCGCCGCGAATTGCCACTCGAAGACCTCTACCTCGCCTATCAGAAGAACGCGATGGAAGAAGGGGAATTCGTGGCTGGCCTGCGCATCCCCGCGCGTGAGGGCCGTGATGCTCTGCGCTTTCGCACGTACAAACTGTCCAAGCGCTTTGACGAAGACATTTCTGCCGTGTGCGCAGCGCTGGCCATCGAACTGGACGGTGACATCGTGCGCAGCGCACGCATCGCCTACGGCGGCATGGCGGCAACGTCCAAGCGCGCGACGGAGACGGAAAACGCCATCGTCGGCCAGCCCTGGAATGAAGCGACCGTGCGTGCTGCCATGGCAGCCATGTCGCGCGACTACACCCCGCTGACCGACATGCGCGCCACCGACAACTATCGCCGCGTATCGGCCGCCAACACGGTGTACCGCTTCTGGCTGGAAACCCGCACCGATACGCCACTCGCACCCGAACAGATCAATGTGCGCGCGGTCGAATTGAATACCCTCACGGCAGCGTAAGAACATGAACAAGCAAACCGAAGCCTTCCTGCTGGCGGAAGCCGATATTGCTGCGGCCATGTCTGGCCAGCGCGGCGCTGTGGTGGGCATTTCTCGCCCGCACGAATCCGCACACCTGCATGTTGCGGGCACCGCCACGTACACCGACGACATTCCCGAACTGGCCGGCACGCTGCACGCGGCGCTCGGCATGAGCACGCAGGCGCATGCGCGCATCGTCAACATGGATCTGGACCGCGTGAAGGCCGCGCCCGGCGTGGTGGCGGTGTTCACGTCGGCCGATATTCCCGGCACGAACGATTGCGGCCCGATCATCCACGACGACCCGATCCTCGCCACCGACACGGTGCACTTCATCGGCCAGCCGATGTTCATCGTGGTAGCCACATCACACGATGCGGCGCGCCGCGCGGCGCGTCTGGGCAATATCGAATACGAAGTTCTGCCCCCGATGCTGACCCCGGAAGAGGCGCGTGCGGCCGGCAAATCCGTGCTGCCCCCGATGCACCTCAAGCGCGGCGAACCGGCTGAGCGCATCGCCGCTGCACCCCGCTCTGAAACCGGCAAGATGTCGCTGGGCGGCCAGGAGCAGTTCTACCTCGAAAGCCAGATTTCGTACGCGGTGCCGAAGGAAGACAACGGCATGCACGTGTGGTGCTCGACACAGCACCCGACCGAGATGCAGCACATGGTGTCGCACATGCTGGGCTGGCACGCCAACCAGGTGCTGGTCGAATGCCGCCGCATGGGCGGCGGTTTCGGTGGGAAGGAATCGCAGTCGGGCCTGTTCGCCTGCTGTGCGTCGCTGGCGGCATGGAAACTTGCCTGCCCCGTCAAGCTGCGTCCGGACCGCGACGACGACATGATGATCACCGGCAAGCGGCACGACTTCCGCTTCGCCTATAAAGCCGGCTACGACGACGACGGCCGCATCCAGGGCGTCAAGGTGGACATGACGTCGCGCGCCGGTTTTTCGGCCGACCTGTCGGGCCCCGTGATGACGCGCGCCATCTGCCACTTCGACAACGCCTACTGGCTGCCCGAGGTAGAGATCGACGGTTTCTGCGCACGCACCAACACGCAGTCGAACACTGCCTTCCGCGGCTTCGGCGGCCCGCAGGGCGCGTTTGCCATCGAGTACATCATGGACAACATCGCGCGGTCGGTCGGCAAGGACCCGCTCGATGTGCGCCGCGCCAATCTGTACGGCAAGGACAAGAACAACGTCACGCCGTACGGCCAGACCGTGGAAGACAACGTCATCCACGAACTGCTCGACGAGCTGGAGGCCACCTCCGACTACCGCGCCCGCCGCGAAGCGATTCGCGCGTTCAATGCGACCAGCCCGGTGCTCAAGCGCGGTCTGGCGTTGACGCCGGTGAAGTTCGGCATCTCGTTCAACGTGAAGCACTTCAACCAGGCCGGGGCGCTTGTGCACGTCTACAACGACGGCTCGATCCTGGTGAACCACGGCGGCACCGAAATGGGTCAGGGCCTGAACACCAAGGTCGCGCAGGTCGTGGCGCACGAACTGGGCGTGTCGTTCACGCGCATCCGCGTGACGGCCACGGACACCAGCAAGGTGGCCAACACATCCGCCACGGCTGCATCAACCGGCAGCGACCTGAACGGCAAGGCTGCGCAAGACGCCGCACGCCAGATCCGCCAGCGCCTGATCGCGTTTGCCGCCGAGCACTACGAAGTGCCCGTCGAGACGGTGGCGATCGTGGGCGACCATCTGGAAATCGGTGCACGCCGCGTGCCATTCGATGAACTGATCGGCAAGGCCTATGTTGCCCGCGTGCAATTGTGGTCCGACGGGTTCTACGCCACGCCCAAGCTGCACTGGGATCAAGCCAAGCTCAAGGGCCGTCCGTTCTACTACTACGCCTATGGCGCGGCAGTCTCGGAAGTAGTGGTTGACACGCTCACCGGCGAATGGCGCCTGCTGCGCGCCGACGTGCTGCACGACGCCGGCCGATCGATCAATCCGGCCATCGACATCGGCCAGGTGGAAGGCGCGTTCATTCAGGGCATGGGTTGGCTGACGACCGAAGAGCTGTGGTGGAACAAAAACGGCAAGCTGATGACGCACGCGCCGTCCACCTACAAGATCCCGACGGTCAACGACTGCCCGACGGACTTCCGCGTGCACCTGTTCAACAACGCCAACGTGGAAGACAGCATCCACCGCTCCAAGGCGCTGGGTGAGCCGCCGCTGCTGCTGCCGTTCTCGGTGTTCTTCGCCATTCGCGATGCGGTGGCTGCCGTGGGCGATGGCCGTACGAGCCCACCGCTGAATGCACCCGCCACCAGCGAGGAAATCCTCAAGGCTGTGGACGCTATCCGCAGCGCCCCGCTGTCGGCCTGAGTTGGGAGCCCCCATGGACCACACGCAACTGCGCCCCTTCCGCTTCGCCGATGTGCTTGCCACCGTGCAGGCCGGGCAGCCGTGCGTGCTGGTCACGGTGACGGACGTGCAAGGCTCTGCCCCGCGCGAGCCAGGCACGCTCATGCTGGTGGGCACCGACGGTTTCTTCGGCACCATCGGCGGCGGCCATCTGGAATGGCGCGCGATGGAAATCGCCCAGATCATGATGGATGCGCCCGAGGCCACCGGCGAAGCTCGCCGCCAGTTCGTACGCATTCCACTTGGGCCTGCGCTTGGCCAATGCTGCGGCGGCGTGGTGCGGCTGTCGCTTGAGCGACTCGACACGCGTGATGTGGGATGGATCGCGCTGGCAGACGACGCCATGCGCCAACGCCGCAGCCTGCGCCGCTTCGTCTCCGCCGATCCTGCGGTGGCCGTCGAAGCCACCATCGGTGACGCAGCAACTGCTGGCGTGCAACTCGACGCCAGCGGCTTCACGCAAACCGTCCTGCCGCCCGACATGTCGATCGTGCTGTGCGGCGCGGGCCATGTCGGCCACGCCATCGTGCGCGCGCTGGCGCATCTGCCCTGCCGCGTCACGTGGGTGGATGAGCGCGATGCGATGTTCCCCTTCCCCACGGAAGTGCCGTCGAACGTCGTCATCGAATCCACCGATACGCCGGAAGCCGTGATCGATCACGCGCCCGCCGGCAGCTACTTCCTGGTCATGACGCACAACCATGCGTTGGACCTCGCGCTGTGCGAACGCATCATGCGCCGCACGGACTTTGCCTACTTCGGCCTGATCGGTTCCAAGACCAAGCGCGCGCGCTTCGAGCACCGCATGGTCGAGCACGGCGTAGACCCGGCACGCCTGCCAGAAATGGTGTGCCCGATTGGCGTGGCGGGCATCGTGGACAAGGCGCCGGATATCATTGCGGTATCCGTCGTCGCGCAACTTCTGCAGGTGCGAGAGCTGCAACAGCATGCGCTCACCAGTGCCAGCAGCGGCGCGGCGGTTCCTTACCGCACCCCCACATCCGCCTGACCATGCCGATCTCCCCCGCCCTTGCAGAGCGCATCGCCACCAGCCCGAAAGCCGAACTGCACATCCACATCGAAGGCTCGCTCGAGCCCGAACTGATGTTCGCGCTGGCCGAGCGCAACGGCGTGAAGCTGCCGTATGCGTCGGTGGAAGAAGTACGTGCCGCCTACGCCTTCGACGATCTGCAATCGTTTCTCGACCTGTATTACGCGGGCGCCAGCGTGCTGCTCACCGAGCAGGATTTCTACGACATGACGGCCGCTTATGTCGCGCGCGCGCTTGCCGACAACGTCCACCACGCCGAAATCTTCTTCGACCCACAGACGCATACCGCGCGCAACGTGCCCATGCATGTGGTCATTCACGGCATCGTCCGCGCTCTGGACGACGCCGAGCGCGAGCATGGTTTTTCCAGCGCGCTGATCCTCTGCTTCCTGCGCCATCTGAGCGAGGCAGACGCATTCGACACGCTCGAAGCGGCACTGCCCTATATCCAGGACCCGACCAACCGCATCATCGGCGTGGGGCTGGATTCGTCCGAGCGCGGCAACCCACCGGAGAAGTTCGCGCGCGTGTTCGCACGCTGCAAGGAACTCGGCCTGCACCTGGTGGCCCACGCAGGTGAGGAAGGCCCCGCACAGTACGTGACCGATGCGCTGGACATCCTGAAGGTGGAGCGCATCGACCACGGCGTACGCGCCATCGACGATGCCGCACTCATCAAGCGCCTCGCCGCCGAACGTATCGCGCTGACGGTCTGCCCATTGTCGAACGAAAAACTGAAGGTCTATCCGGACCTGCGCGACCACTCGCTCAAACAACTGCTGGCCGCGGGCTGCGCAGTGACGCTGCATTCCGATGATCCGGCCTACTTTGGCGGCTACATGAACACCAACTGGCTCGCCACCTTCAACGCCCTCGACCTGTCTGCGGCCGATGCGCACACGCTCGCACGCAACAGCTTCGAGGCGTCCTTCCTGCCCGAACAGGACAAAGCCCTGTGGCTTGCCAAGGTCGACGACCACTGGAAAGCCACACACTAAAAATCCACGAGACGACGATGACCACGATGCCCCCGCCTTCCAACAACGTTCACGCTTACCGCGGCCGCGTGCTGCATTTCCTGCACGACCCGCAGTATCGCGAGCGCGATGCTTATGAGTACTGGGAAGACGGCCTGCTCGTGGTCGCGGGCGGCAAGGTCGTGCAGGCCGGCGACTACGCCGCACTGCGCGAGAACCTGCCCGCCGGCACGCAACTGCACGACTACAGCGGCAAGCTGATCGTGCCCGGCTTCATCGATACGCACATCCACTTCCCGCAGACGGACATCATCGCGTCGCCGTCCCCGGGCCTGCTGCACTGGCTGGAGACGTACACCTTTCCGCAAGAGCGCCGCTTCGAAAGCGAGGAGTACGCCGCCGGCGTCGCTTCGTTCTTCCTCGACGAACTACTGCGCAACGGCACGACCAGCGCGATGGTGTGGAGCACCGTGCATCGCAGCTCGGCCGAGACGCTGTTCACGCAAGCTCAACAACGCGGCATGCGGATGATCACCGGCAAGGTGATGATGGACCGCAACTGCCCGGAATATCTGCGCGACACGGCTGAATCCGGCGCGCGTGACACGGCTGACCTGATCTCCCGCTGGCACGGCAAGGATCGTCTGGCCTACGCCATCACACCGCGCTTTGCGCCCACATCGAGCGAAGCGCAGCTGCAAGCCTGCGCAGAGCTCGCCAAGCAATACAAAGACGTCTTCATCCAGACCCACGTCGCCGAAAACCCCGACGAAGTGAAATGGGTGGCTGATCTGTTCCCCAACGCACGCAGCTACCTGGACGTCTACGACCGCTACGGCCTGCTGCGCAAAGGCGCCTTTTACGGACACGCCATCTGGCTGGACGACGGCGACCGCCAGCGCATGGCCGAATCCGGCGCGGCCGTGGCGCACTGCCCCACGTCCAACCTGTTCCTGGGCAGCGGCCTGTACAACTTCCACAAGAACGACGCGCACCGCCTGGCACTGACGCTGGCCACTGACGTTGGCGGGGGCAGCTCGTTCTCAATGCTGCGCACGATGGGCACGGCGCACAAGGTCGCGCGCATGGGCGGCTATCACCTGACTGCGCTGCGCATGTTCTACCTGGCCACGCGCGGCGCCGCCGAAGCGTTGGGCTGGGAAGACCGCATCGGCAGCTTCGTGCCGGGCGCGGAAGCCGACTTCATCGTCCTGGACCCGGCGGCCACGCCGCTGCTGGCACGCCGCAATGCGCGCTCGGAAACGCTGGAAGAGCTGCTGTTTTCGTTAGCGCTGCTGGGTGAGGACCGTGCTGTATCCGCCACTTACATCCAAGGCGAGCCCGCCAAATTCGCAGTTGGCGCCAACGCCTGATCCACATATAATCGCGACTTCCATTGGGGAGTAGCCGCCCAGGGTCGATACCCTGGGGGCCACGTCAACAGACTTGACCCTCGCTAGGATCACCAAGATTCGGGCAGACGGTTATGGCGTGGTCAGCAGCCACTCGGGGTGCGCAACATCGAAAGATGCGTGGCACCTTGGTGACGCGCCTGGCGAGACCGATGACAACCCACTGCGGACAGGGCCGGCAGTGGCGCGTCATTGGTTCGCACACGGCCCGGACACCACAACAACATGGAAGCCTTTCTCGTCTCCACAGGCATCGTCGCGCTCGCTGAAATCGGCGACAAGACACAGCTGCTGTCGATCCTGCTCGCCGCGCGTTTTCGCAAGCCGGTCCCGATCATCCTCGGTATCTTCGTCTCCACGCTCGTCAACCATGCCTTTGCCGGCGCGGTCGGCGGTTGGATTACGCACGTACTGGGCGAAAACGTGCTGCGCTGGATCCTCGGTGTGGGCTTCATCGCCATGGCGGGCTGGATGCTGATTCCCGACAAGCTGGACGAAGAAGAAGCGCCCAGCGACACGCAGCGTGGCCTGGGCATCTTCGGCACGACCATCGTCGCGTTCTTCTTTGCCGAAATGGGCGACAAGACGCAGATCGCCACGGTGGCCCTGGCCGCGCGCTTTCACGACATCGTGTGGGTGGTCGCGGGCACGACATTCGGCATGATGCTGGCCAACGTACCGGCTGTGCTGATGGGCAACAAGTTTGCGGCGCGCATGCCGATCACGCTGGTGCATCGGATTGCGGCGCTGATCTTCCTGGTGCTGGGAGTGCTGGCGTTGCTCGGCGTTGGGAAGTAAGTCGTAGAGATCGAGCTCTGGCGCCAGCTCAGAGCTTGCTTACGCTTCGCAGCCCGCTTGGAGGGCGCCCCCCAGTGCTCCCTCCAACGCCCCAAGGCTTGTATCACCGAGCCGAAATCGGGCGACGCGGAGCACATCGCCGCTGATGTTTAGCAAAAAAAAACGGGGCCGTAGCCCCGTTCAACCCTCACCGGTCATGCCACCCGCTAGGGAACGAATGGCATGCTCCGATAAACCTTCCTGTTGTTGATCAGCGTGCGCCTCAGTTCGTCTTGGCGCCGCCTTCGAACCACTTGGCGATAATCGTGCGCTCGTCGTCGGTGATCTGCGTCACATTGCCCAGCGGCATCAGCTTCTGCTGCACGACCTGCTGGTAGACGAGCTGCGCATGCTTGCCCAGTTCTTCCGGCGTATCGAGCAACACGCCCTTAGCCGGCGAAGGCATCAGGGTAGGATGAGCCGAGTGACATTGGTAGCACCGTGCGGTAACGACTGCCTGTACTTTGGCGAAGTCAGAGCCGCCGGATGCCGCGGTGGCAGCAACCGCAACGCCTTGCGCCGTTGCGGCCGGCGCGCTTTCCGTGGCCGCAACGGCCGGACGGGGCACCGGAGCCAGCCAAACCGCCACACCCACCAGCACCGCTACGCCTGCTGCCGGATAGCCCCAGTTGATCACGCCCTTGTGCTTCAGGATGAAGAACTGACGGATCAGCACGCCAGCCAGCATGATCAGGACCAGCACAGCCCAGTTGTACTTGGCGGCGTACGTCATGCTGTAGTGGTTCGACAGCATCGCAAACAGGACCGGCAGCGTGAAGTACGTGTTGTGCACGCTGCGTTGCTTGCCGCGCTTGCCGTGGATCGGGTCCGGCTTCTCGCCAGCCTTGAGCGAAGCGACCACCTTGCGTTGCCCCGGAATGATCCAGAAGAACACGTTGGCGCTCATGATGGTCGCGATCATCGCGCCGATCAGCAGGAACGCTGCACGGCCCGAGAACAGGTGGCACGCCGCAAACGCCGCGATCACCACATAGATGGCCACCAGAATGCCCACCACGCGGTCGTTCTTGCCGAACACGCGGCAGATCGTGTCGTACACCAGCCAGCCGACCACCAGGAAGCCCAGCGCCAGCAGCACGGCCGTTGTCGCCGTCATGTCGAACACGCTGCGATCGATCATGTAGACGTTGGCGTTGAACAGGTACACCACCGTCAGCAGGGCGAAGCCCGACATCCAGGTCGAGTACGACTCCCAGTAGAACCAGTGCAGATGGTCGGGCAGTTGCTTCGGTGCCAGCAGGTACTTCTGCGGGTTGTAGAACCCGCCGCCGTGCACGGCCCACAGTTCGCCGTCGACCCCCTTGTCCTTCAGATCCGGTGCGATGGGCTTGGTCAGGCTGTTATCGAGCCAGACGAAGTAGAACGACGAACCGATCCACGCGATCGCGACGATCACGTGCAGCCAACGCAAGAGCAAGTTGGCCCAGTCGAGGATATAGCCTTCCATGATGACTCCCTGCCCTGTTAGCTGCCGCGATAGGTCGAATACGACCACGGCGACACCAGCAGCGGCACGTGGTAGTGCGCGCTGGTATCGGCCACGCCAAAGCGCAGCGTCACCACGTCCAGGAACGCGGGCTCGGGGAGTTTGACGCCGGCAGCGCGGTAGTACTCGCCCACGCCGAAGTCCAGTTCATACACGCCAGCCTGCAGCGCGTCGCCTTCGAGCAGCGGCGCATCGCAACGGCCATCATGATTGGTGCGGACCGATTTGATCGGTTGCCGCTGATTGTCGACAATTTTGAACAGTGCAATCGCCAGGTTTTGACCTGGCGTGCCTGCGGCGGTGTCGAGCACATGGGTGGTCAAGCGTCCCATTTGTCTTCCTCTGTAGTTTGAATTTTCAGAAGCGCCGCTGCCTCCACTTGCACCTCGCGCCAAACCCTTGTGTGGCAAGGGCTGGCGTCGGGGCCCGCTCGGTACGTGCTATGCACGCATCCCGGCGCGCGTCCAGCCGGTTTACGCCTGCCACCCATGTGGGGAGGAGCATGCCAAACCGGCAAAGCCGTCGCTCGTTCTGGGTCCGACGCCTTATCTCTGCCGTGTCCCTAGACCTGGCTCGAAACAGGGATTTCCCTAGTTTGTCGGATTCACGAACGCATTTTGTTGACAATATTGAAGGCGGCTATGAATAATTGTCAACAGGTTTTCGCAGTGGTCTATGCCGCGGCGCACTAATGAAAGGCAGGTCTGCCATGTCCAAGAATCTCAAGCTGGTCTCCACGGAAGTGGCGTCGAAGTCGGGCGCCAAGACATCGGGGGCAACACGCATGTCGGTCGAAGAACGGATGTATCACGAGATCTACGACGCGATCATGGAACACCGCCTGCCCCCGCGCACGAAGCTGACGGAGCATGCGCTTTGCGAAATCTATGCCACCGCCCGTCATACGGTGCGCAAGGTCTTCTCCCAACTGGCCGCCGACGGTCTGGTCGACCTGGAACCGAACCGCGGCGCGTTCATCGCGGCGCCCTCCATTGACGAAGCCCATGCCATGTTCGAGCTGCGCCAGATCCTGGAGCGCGCGGTGCTCGACAAGGTTGGCCATAGCAGCAACCCCAAGGCGGCCATCGCACCCCTGATGGAACTCGTCAAGCAGGAACGCCAGGCGTTTGTTACGCACGATCGTCCTCGCTGGATTCGCCTGTCTGCAGAGTTTCACGTGGCGCTGGCCGAGCAGTCGGGCAACCCGCTGGTGGTCGAAATGATGCGCCGGCTGGTGTCGCGCACCACGCTGATGATCGCCAGCGTCGAGGCCCCGGGCAACAACGCCTGCTCGTTCGACGAACACCTCGACATCCTCAATGCCCTGGAGCGTGGCGACGCTAGCGCTGCGCAGGCCCACATGGCCCAGCACTTGCAATGTTGCGCCGATCGCGTGCGCCCCGAAGCGCCCGCTGATTTCGATCTGCGTTCGGTATTGGGCCCGCGCGGCGGGAAGGACAAAGTCTAGGACCGGTTTAGCTGTATAGGGCGAGCCGGCACGACAGAGGCCGGCCGCCCAAGAACCTGTTCACGATCCGCAGCAATCAGCCCAAGGTTGGCCCCGGAAACACAGCCCTACACGAGTACGGCGAGTGTCACCAGGCAAGCCCGAAGCACGCAGCAGGAACGTGGGCAGGCTCAAAGCTGGACGCCGTCCGGCTTACCACCCAAAGGAGACCTTTATGGCAAGCAGCACCATCGCCGCCCCCACGGCGGACCTGACCAATGAGCGCGTGGCGTACGGACGCCTGCTCGCATTGGGCCTTCAACATGTATTGGTGATGTATGCAGGCACCGTGGCAGTGCCTCTAATTGTGGGCGGTGCACTGCATCTGCCCAAGGAACAGCTCGCTTTCCTGATCAACGCAGATCTTTTTGCCGCCGGCCTTGCCACACTCATCCAGGCCTTCGGTGTGTGGAAGTTCGGCATTCGCATGCCGGTCATGATGGGCGTGACCTTCGCTTCGGTGGGGCCGATGATCGCCATCGGCACAGACCCCAGCATCGGCCTGCTGGGCATCTACGGCGCGGTGATTGCGGCGGGGTTGTTCGGCATCATCGTCGCGCCGCTCATGGGGCGGGTGCTTGGGCTCTTCCCGCCGGTCGTGACGGGCACCGTCATCACGCTGATCGGCATGTCGCTGATGGGTGTGGGGATCAACTGGGCTGCTGGCGGCCAGCCGACCATGAAGACCATGGTCGACGGCGTGCTCAAGACCGTGCCCAACCCGGCCTACGGTGATCTGAGCGGCCTGGGCATTGCACTGGCAGTGCTCGTCATCATCCTGTTGCTGACGAAGTACGGCCGTGGCCTGATCGGCAACATCGCCGTGCTGCTGGGCATCGTGATCGGCACGTTCATCGCCATGGCGTTCGGCAAGGTCAGCTTTGCCGGCATCACAGAGGCCGACTGGGTGGCCGTGATCACGCCGCTGCATTTCGGCATGCCCACCTTCCACTTCGGCGCCATCGCTTCGATGTGCATCGTGATGCTGATCACGCTGGTGGAATCGACAGGCATGTTCCTCGCGCTGGCGGAAATCACCGGCAAGAAGCTCTCCACCGATGACCTCACCCGCGGCCTGCGCGCCGACGGTCTGGGCACCGTGATCGGCGGCCTGTTCAACACGTTCCCGTACACCTCGTTCTCGCAGAACGTGGGGCTGGTGACGGTCACGGGTGTGCGTTCGCGCTTCGTGGCAGCCATGGGCGGCCTGATCCTGATCGCGATGGGCCTGTTCCCGAAGATGGCGCACATCGTGGCGTCTGTGCCCTCGTTCGTACTCGGTGGCGCGGGCATCGTGATGTTCGGCATGGTGGCCGCCACGGGCGTGCGCATTCTCGGTTCGATCGATTTCAACAAGTACCGCCACAACCTGTTCATCGTGGCGATCTCGATCGGCTTCGGCATGATCCCGACGCTGGCACCGACCTTCTTCCAGTACCTGCCGCATTGGCTGGAGCCGGTCACGCACAGCGGCATCGTGCTCGGCACGCTGGTCGCGGTCATCCTGAACCTTTACTACAACGGCATGCAGTCGGCGGAGCACGCAATGCGCGACGCTGCTGCCAACACCCACGGCACGGAGTAATTGCATGAACGCCACTGTCGCGCACAACGACCCGCTTCTGATCGCCCGTCATGCCGACGTGCTGGTCACCATGGATGCGCAACGCCGCGAGATCCCGGACGGCGCCCTGGTTGCGCGCGGTGGCGTGATCGAATGGGTCGGCGCCACGGCGGATCTGCCGTCGCAGTATCGCGAGGCCATCGGTCAGCCCAACGTGCGCGTGATGGAGTTGCGCGACCACGTGGTCACACCGGGCTTCGTCAACACGCACCATCACATGTATCAGAGCCTGACGCGCGCCCTTCCCGCCGCGCAGGACGCGGAACTGTTCGGCTGGCTGACGAACCTGTATCCGGTATGGGCAGGCCTCACGCCCGAGATGGTGCGTGTGTCCACACTCACGGCGATGGCGGAACTGCTGCTCTCGGGTTGCACGACCTCCAGCGACCATCTGTATCTGTATCCGAACGGCAGTCGGCTGGATGATTCGATCGAAGCCGCGCAACAGATCGGCATGCGCTTTCACGCAGCCCGCGGCAGCATGAGCGTCGGCCGCAGCCAGGGCGGCTTGCCGCCGGACCGCGTGGTCGAAGGCGAAGAGGCCATCCTGAAGGAAACGCAGCGCCTGATCGAAACCTGGCACAACGCCGATCGCCATTCGATGTTGCGTGTGGTGGTGGCACCGTGCTCACCTTTCTCCGTCTCGCGCGACCTGATGCGCGAATCGGCCAAGCTCGCACGCAGCTACGGCGTGTCGATGCACACCCACCTGGCTGAGAACGACAACGACATCGCATATTCGCGCGAGAAGTTCGGCATGACGCCGGCCGAGTACGCGGAAGACCTCGGCTGGGTCGGCCGCGACGTCTGGCATGCGCACTGCGTGAAGCTCGACGCGCACGGCATCGACGTATTCGCTCGCACCGGCACCGGCGTCGCGCATTGCCCGTGCTCGAACATGCGGCTGGCTTCGGGCATCGCCCCCATTCGCACCATGCGCGATGCCGGCGTGCCGGTCGGCCTGGGCGTGGATGGCAGTGCATCGAACGATGGAGCGCACATGCTCGGCGAAACACGCCAGGCCATGCTGCTCGCGCGTGTCGGCTTTGGCCCCGCCGCGATGAGCGCGCGCGAGGCGCTGGAGATCGCCACGCTTGGCGGCGCACGCGTGCTCAACCGCGACGACATCGGCGCGCTCGCCCCCGGTATGTCGGCCGACTTTGTCAGCTTCGATCGTCACCAAGTCGGTTTTGCCGGCGCCGACCACGACCCGGTCGCGGCGCTGGTGTTCTGCGCCCCATCCAATGTGGCGCACAGCGTGATCAACGGGCGCGTGGTCATCGAAGACGGCCGCCTGACCACGCTTGAGCTCGACGCCCATCTCACGGTTCACCGGAGGCTCGCGCTGGAACTGGCGCAGGCTGCCCGGGCAGTTCCGGCCTGACGCGATGGCGCTTTGTCTTGTTCATGACGCCGCTGTGATGTCGTGAATTTGGAAAGCCGCATTCCACTGTCTGGCCGGTGTTGTATGAAGTCTCCTCGACATGAAAAAACCATGACAAACAATAACTATCCGCGCGATCTCATCGGTTACGGCAAGAACCCGCCCAACGCCAATTGGCCGGGCGGCGCGCGCGTAGCACTGCAGTTCGTCCTCAACTACGAAGAGGGCGGTGAAAACTGCGTCTTGCACGGCGACGCCGGCTCCGAGCAGTTCCTCTCTGAGATCATTGGCGCTGCGGCCTACCCGGACCGCCACATGAGCATGGAGGGCATCTACGAATACGGCTCGCGTGCAGGCGTTTGGCGCATCCTGCGCGAGTTTGAAAAGCGCGGCCTGCCGCTGACGATCTTCGGTGTGTCGATGGCCCTGCAGCGCCATCCGGACCTGACCCAAGCCTTCGTTGACCTGGGCCACGAAATCGCCTGCCACGGCTGGCGCTGGATCCACTATCAGAACATCGACGAAGCCACCGAGCGCGAGCACATGCGCATCGGCGTCGAGATCATCCGCGAGCTGACCGGCAATGCGCCGCTTGGCTGGTACACCGGCCGCGACAGCCCCAACACGCGCCGCCTGGTGGTCGAGCACGGCGGCTTCGCCTACGACGCCGACTACTACGGTGACGACCTGCCCTTCTGGACTGAAGTGCAGACCTCGTCAGGCGAGAGCAAGCCGCACCTGGTGGTGCCGTACACGCTGGACACCAACGACATGCGCTTCGCCAGCCCGCAAGGCTTCAACACGGCAGACCACTTCTACCAGTACCTGAAGGACGCCTTCGACGTGCTGTACGAAGAAGGCGATCCCAACGGGCTCGCACAGCCGAAGATGCTCTCGATCGGCATGCACTGCCGTCTGCTGGGCCGCCCGGGGCGTTTCCGTGCGCTGCAGCGTTTCCTTGACTACGTGCAATCGCACGACAAGGTGTGGATCTGCCGGCGCATCGACATCGCGCAACACTGGATCCAGAACCATCCGTATGAAAAGCAACCCGTTTTGAGCACCGCAGCATGAGCCAGACCACCTACACCCTCTCGCAACTCAACGGCATGGACGCACCGCAGTTCGTGCAAGTCCTGGGTGGCATCTACGAGCACTCGCCGTGGGTTGCTGAACAGGCCGCCACGCAGCGCCCGTTTGCTTCGGCCGAGGCACTCGCAGCCGCCATGCGCAATGCCGTGGATACCGCAGGCATTGAGCCTCAGCTCAAGCTGGTGCGCGCCCACCCGGAGCTGGCCGGCAAGGCTGCCGTGCGCGGTGAACTGACCGCCGAGTCGACGCGCGAACAAAGCGGCGCGGGCTTGAACCTGTGCACGCCGGAAGAGTTTGCGCGCCTGCAGGCGCTCAACGCCCAGTACAACGAGAAATTCGGCTTCCCATACATCCTGGCAGTGCGCGGCTATGACCGCCACGGAATCATCGAGAACTTCAGCAAGCGCGTTGAGAACGACCGCGATACCGAGCTGCGTACGTCGCTCGAACAGATTCATCGCATCGCGGGCTTCCGCCTGACCGATTTGATCGCAGCAAACTGATTTTTCAGGTTCATCAGCAAAAACAACGCTGTGGGCGCGGTGTCATGGGGCATGGGACACCGATCGGCATGGAGCCTGACCAGCCGGCCTGTGACCGCATCAAAGAATGCGGCGCAACCCGCAGTGATCTTCAACAACAAAGGAGGTAGCAATGCAGTCGAAATTCAAGCGTGGCGTGGCCGCGCTGGCAGTGGCGTCGGCACTGGGGGCAGCAAGTGCCGGTGCGCAAGCGCAGTCGTCCGTCACGTTGTACGGCCAGGTGGATGCCTGGGCGGGCGCCACCAAGAGCCTGGGCGCATCGGATCGCGCCTGGGGCGTCAACTCGGGCGGTATGTCGACGTCGTACTGGGGCATGAAGGGCAGCGAAGATCTGGGCAACGGCCTGAAGGCCATCTTCACGCTGGAAGCATTCTTCCGCCCGGACACCGGCAAGTCCGGCCGTTTTGACGGCGATACGTTCTTCGCCCGCAACTCGTTCGTGGGCCTGCAATCGAATACCTGGGGCTCGATCAAGCTCGGCCGCCTGACGCCGCCGTACTTTGTCTCGACGATCCTGTTCAACCCGTTCATCGATTCGTACACGTTCTCGCCGATGGTGTTCCACACCTATCTCGGCAATGGTCTGAGCGGCCCCGGCGGCATCTCGGGTCTGGTGGGTGATTCGGGCTGGAACAACTCGATCATGTACTCGACGCCGGACTTCAACGGTCTGACCGCCAACTTCATCTACGGCGCGGGCGAGCAAGCCGGCCACAACGGCCAGAACAAGTGGGGCGGCAACTTCCTGTACTTCCATGGCAACTTCGCGGCCACGGCAGCCTTCCAGCAAGTGCGCTTCGACGGCGCGCCGGGTGACCTGAACGCGCTGGTGGCAGGCTTCTCGCGCCAGACGGCAGCGCAGTTGGGTGCCACGTACGACTTTGGCGTGGCCAAGGTGTACGGCCAATACCAGTACATCAAGAACGCCATCAGCACGGGCGATGCGAAGAGCAACGGTGGCCAACTGGGCGTGTCGGTGCCGGTGGGCCCGGGTAGCATCCTGGCGTCGTACGCGTACACGAAGACCTCGGGTGCGGCTGACGTGAAGCGCAACACGTGGGCAGTCGGCTACGACTACTCGCTGTCCAAGCGCACCGATGTGTACGCCGCGTACATGCGCGACAAGGTAACGAACCTCAGCTCGGCAGACACCTTCGGCGTGGGCATCCGCGCGAAGTTCTAAGTAGTCGGCAGCAAAGAAAAACGGCGCCTGGACTTTCCCCAGGCGCCGTTTTCTTTTGGACCGCCAACGTTCAGCGGCCCAATGGTCGGATCAACCGATCAACGCGTAGCCGACACATCCGCCACAGCCAGCGCCGTCATGTTGACGATGCGACGCGATGTGGCCGACGGGTTCAGAATGTGCACCGGCTTGGCGGCGCCCAGCAGGATCGGGCCGACCGTCACGCCCTGCCCGCCCGTGATCTTGAGCAGGTTGAACGCGATGTTGGCAGCATCGAGCGACGGCATCACCAGCAGGTTTGCGCTGCCCGAGAAGGCGCTCTTCGGCAGGAAGTGGTGGCGGATATCTTCCGACAACGCCGCGTCACCCTGGATCTCGCCTTCCACCTGCAGATCCGGCGCTTCGGTCTTCAGCAGGTCATACGCAGCGCGCATGCGGCGAGCCGATGCGTTCTTCGACGACCCGAACATCGAGTGCGACAGCATCGCCACCTTCGGCTCCTGGCCGAAACGGCGCACCTCTTCTGCTGCCAGCTTGGTGATGTCGGCCAGCTCTTCCGCGCTCGGCATCTCGTTGACGAACGTGTCGGTGATGAACAGCGTGTGCTTCTCCAGCATCAGGCCGTTCATGGCCGCGAACACCTTGGCGTTCGGGGCCAGGCCGATCACGTCGCGCACGTGTTCCAGGTGGGCATCAAAGCGGCCAACCGTGCCGCACAGCAGCGCATCGGCATCACCCAGACGCACCAGCAGTGCACCGATCAGCGTGTTCGAACGGCGCAGCGCCGACTTCGCCATGTCCGGCGTCACGCCGTTGCGGCCCATCAGCTCGTGGTAAGCGGTGTGGTACTGGTGATAGCGGCGGTCGTCTTCCGGGTCCACCAGTTCGAAGTGCACGCCCGGCTTCAGACGCAAGCCCGCCTTCTGGATACGCATTTCAATCACGTGCGGACGGCCGATCAGGATCGGCTTGGCCAAGCCTTCGTCCACCACCGTCTGCACGGCGCGCAGCACGCGCTCTTCTTCACCTTCGGCGTACACGACGCGCTTCGGGTTGGCCTTGGCAGCCGAGAACACCGGGCGCATGGTCAGGCCGGTGTGGTACACGAAGTCGCTCAGCTGGGCGCGATAGGCATCCAGATCCTTGATCGGGCGCGTAGCCACGCCGGACTCTTCCGCGGCCTTTGCGACGGCCGGCGCGATCTTCTCGATCAGACGCGAATCGAACGGCTTCGGGATGATGTAATCCGGGCCGAAGGTCAGGTCCTGGCCCGCGTAAGCCTGGGCTACCGCGTCGTTCGTTTCGGCTTCCGTCAGCTCAGCAATGGCCTTCACGCATGCCAGCTTCATCTCTTCCGTGATCTTGGTGGCGCCGCAATCGAGCGCACCGCGGAAGATGTACGGGAAGCACAGCACGTTGTTGACCTGGTTCGGGTAATCCGAACGGCCCGTAGCGATAATGCAGTCCGGGCGCGCGGCCTTGGCCACTTCCGGGCGGATTTCCGGCTCGGGGTTGGCCAGCGCCAAAATGATGGGCTTCGGACCCATGGTCTTGACCATGTCGGCGGTCAGCACGCCGGCGGCCGAGCAGCCCAGGAACACGTCTGCATCGCGAACGATGTCGGCCAGCGTACGGGCCGACGTGTCTTGCGCGTAGCGCGCCTTGTTCGGCTCCATCTTGGCATCGCGGCCGACGTAGATCACGCCCTTCGAATCGACCACGTAGACGTTCTCGCGCTTGACGCCCAGGCCCACCATCACGTCCAGGCAGGCGATGGCCGCGGCACCCGCGCCCGACACGGCCACCTTTACGCTGCCGATGTCCTTGCCGACAACCTTCAGGCCGTTGAGCAGCGCCGCCGACGAGATGATCGCCGTGCCGTGCTGGTCATCGTGAAAAACGGGAATGTTCAGGCGGTCACGCAGCTTCTGCTCGATGTAGAAGCACTCCGGCGCCTTGATGTCTTCAAGGTTGATCCCGCCCAGCGTCGGCTCCAGCGAGGCAATGATGTCGACCAGCTTGTCCGGATCGCGTTCGGCCAGTTCGATATCGAACACATCGACGCCGGCAAACTTCTTGAACAGGCAGCCCTTGCCTTCCATCACCGGCTTGCTGGCCAGCGGCCCGATGTCGCCCAGGCCCAGCACAGCGGTGCCGTTGGTGATCACGCCGACGAGGTTGCCGCGCGAGGTGTATTCCGCCGCCAGCGACGGGTCTTGTTCAATGGCCGTACACGGATACGCCACGCCCGGCGAATACGCCAGCGACAGGTCGCGCTGGTTGATCAGCGCCTTGGTCGGGCGCACCTCAATCTTGCCGCGCGTCGGAGCGCGGTGATATTCAAACGCGGCGCGGCGCAGCTCGGCCTCGGCGCCTTGGTCTTGGGAATCCGGCGAGGCGTCGTGAAGCTTGTCGTTCATAGCAATGAATCCTGATGAAGAGTTCCGCAGATGAGGCGCCCGTGCGCTCAGGCGGAAACTCCCTGAGACGAAGTGGCGAAAAACAGTGGGAACAGAGGGAAACCGGGAGCGAGGCCGCACGCGTTGCGCAGCACCGTCAGGAGGGTAGCGACGGGGCGGAGGCAGCGCCGGCCAGGGGTGGCGGTCGGCGCGGGAAGGGATGAAGTGACAACGCTCAAGCGGGATACGGCTGGCGGCCTACAGATTAGGTCATGCATTCTAACGTAGACCGCCGGCCAAAACCCACCCTGGCGCACTACTTGGGTGTCGGCCCGGATGCGGGTTTCGCCGCCGGTTTCACCGATGGATCAACGGGCAGTTCTACGACGATGGGCTGCGCGTTCGGTGCCGGAAAATTGGCAAAGGCGCTGCGTACCAGATAGGGCATCACAGCCGTCAGCGATCCATCCCCACCCTGCGTTTGCGCCGTCACCTGATACACGCGCTTGCCGGTGGCTGCCTCGTCAATTTCCACGTGATAGGCATAGAACGGCACCTGCACGTTGGTATCCACGTATTGCGGCCCCCACGGACCCCAGGGCCCCCAAGGACTGCGCCATGGCCCCCAGGGCCCTGGGCCCCAATACGGATCCGGGTACACAGGCTGGCGCACCTGCACGAGCTGCGTGGCGGTCGAGTAGTCCAGGCGAACCAGATAGCGTGCGCTGGCACGCGGCACGCTGGTAAAGCCGTGGGCGGCCAATTGGTCTGATGTCCAGGCCTCGTAGGTCTGGCGTTCGAGATCATTTTGCTGCGCTGCAGTGTGCTCGAAGGCATAGGTGCGCGGCGGGTTGTCGGTCCAGCCGGGTTGCCGGAACGCCGTCACCTGGCTCGTGACGGTGCTCGCGCAGCCCGCCAGCAGGCTGGCCGCCATCAGCGCGCCGGCCATCGGCCAGACGCCCGATGTCTTGATCCATTTCCACATAGAAAATCCCCCTACTCTCAATCAGACAGATGGTCGCGGGCCCCGGAAGCGGGGCTGCGCGCGCTCTGTTACTCAGAGTGACGCCCCGCGCGGAAGATTCCCGCCAAGGGCCTGAGTACAATGGCCTTTTGCGTACCGCTACGAGGATGTTACCGATGTTGCGCACCGATACCGCCGTCACGATTTACCGCAAGGACTACACCGCGCCCGCTTTCCGCATTGACGAAGTGGCCCTGGAGATCGATCTCGTGCCCGAGCGCACCCGCGTCGTCAACCGCTTGCGCATGACGCGCACGGACGCCGGCAAGCCCCTCGTGCTGGTGGGTGAAGGACTGGAACTGGCGGGCGCAACCGTCGACGGCAAAGCGCTGTCCGGCTTGCAAGCCTCCGGCGACACGCTCACCATCGATGCCGTACCGGCCGATGTTGGCACCAGCTTCACGCTGGAACTCACCACCTACTGCAATCCCGCAGCGAACTCCTCGCTGATGGGCCTGTACGTTTCCAACGGCAACTTCTTCACGCAGTGCGAGGCCGAGGGCTTTCGCAAGATCACCTACTTCCTCGACCGCCCGGACGTGATGACGGTTTACACCGTCACGCTGCGCGCATCGAAAGCGGACTACCCGGTGCTGCTGTCCAACGGCAATCTCATGTCGGAGCGCGACCTGCCGGACGGTCGCCATGAAGCCGTGTGGCACGACCCGTTCAAAAAGCCGTCGTACCTGTTTGCCCTGGTGGCAGGCAAGCTGGAGTGCATTGAAGAACGCATCCGGTCGGCCTCCGGCAAAGAGAAGCTGCTGCAGGTGTGGGTGGAAGCGCAAGACCTCGGCAAGACCCGCCACGCAATGGATTCGCTCATCCACTCGATCCATTGGGACGAACGCCGCTTCGGCCTGGAGCTGGATCTCGACCGCTTCATGATCGTCGCCGTGGGCGACTTCAACATGGGCGCAATGGAGAACAAGGGCCTGAACATCTTCAACACGAAGTACGTGCTGGCCAATGCCGAGACGGCAACCGATGTCGACTTCGCCAACATCGAATCGGTGGTCGGCCACGAGTACTTCCATAACTGGACGGGCAACCGCGTCACTTGCCGCGACTGGTTCCAGCTGAGCCTGAAAGAAGGCCTGACGGTGTTCCGCGATCAGGAGTTCTCCGCCGACATGGCCGCGGCCGCCGGTAACGAAGCCGCTGCGGCCAGCGCCCGTGCCGTCAAGCGCATCGAAGACGTGCGCGTGCTGCGCCAGGCGCAGTTTCCGGAAGATGCAGGGCCGATGGCCCACCCGGTGCGGCCCGACAGCTACGAAGAAATCAACAACTTCTACACTGTCACGGTGTATGAAAAAGGCGCCGAAGTCGTGCGCATGTACCAGACCCTGCTCGGCCGCGACGGCTTCCGCAAGGGCATGGACCTGTACTTCCAGCGCCATGATGGCCAGGCTGTCACCTGCGACGACTTCCGCGCTGCCATGGCCGATGCCAACGGCCGCGACCTCACGCAATTTGGCCGCTGGTACAGCCAGGCTGGCACGCCGGTCGTGGCCGTTGAAGGGCGCCACGATGCGGCCACGCACACCTACACGCTCACGCTGCGCCAGCGCTGCGAGCCGGTCGGCATCGAAACCACCAGCGGCATCCAGAAGCAGCCGTTCCACATTCCGTTTGCGATCGGGCTGATCGACAAGCAGGGCCACGATTTGCCGCTGCGTTTGCGTGGCGAAGCCGCATCGCCCTCGCCGGTGACCACGCGCGTGCTGGACTTCACTGAAACCAAGCAGACCTTCGTCTTCGAAGATGTGGCCGAAGCGCCGTTGCCCTCGCTGCTGCGCAATTTCTCGGCGCCGGTGATCGTTGAATACGGCTATACGACCGAGCAGCTCACGTTCCAGCTCGCGCACGATTCAGACCCGTTCAACCGCTGGGAAGCCGGCCAGCGCCTGGCCACCGACACACTGCTGCGCATGGTGACGGACATCCAGCATGGCCGCGCGCCTGAGGTCGACCCAGCGCTAGTCGAAGCCCTGCGTGCCGTGGTCGCCGACACCTCGCTAGATCCGGCCTTCCGCGAGCAGATGCTGATCCTGCCGGCCGAAGGCTATCTGGCCGAGCGCATGGATGTGGCCGATCCGGCTGCCATTCACGCGGCCCGCCGCACGCTGCGCCGCACGCTGGCAGAAAAGCTCAACGCGGAGCTGCTGCGTGCCTATCAAGACAACCAGACCGAAGGCGCTTACTCGCCCGATGCTGTGTCTGCAGGCAAGCGCGCGCTCAAGAACATCGCCCTCGGCTATCTGGTGGAAACCGAAGCCCCCGAAGCGCTGGCCCTGGCCGAACAGCAATATGCCGGCGCCACCAACATGACCGACCGCATGGGCGCCCTCTCCGCAATGGTCACCAGCTATGCCCCTGGCCGCGAAGCCGCACTGGCCGATTTCTACACGCGCTTTGCCGACGATGCGCTAGTCATCGACAAGTGGTTCTCGCTGCAAGCCATGCAGCCAGGTGCCGCTGGCAAACCGACGCTGGCCACCGTGCGCGCGTTGATGGCCCATCCGGCCTTCACGCTGCGCAATCCGAACCGCGCGCGCTCACTGATCTTCAGCTTCTGCTCGGGCAACCCCGCGCAGTTCCATGCCGCCGACGGTTCCGGCTATGCCTACTGGGCCGAGCAGGTGCTCGCGCTCGACGCCATCAACCCGCAGGTCTCCGCCCGTCTGGCACGTGCGCTGGACCGCTGGCGCAAGTACGTGCCCACGCTGCGCGACGCCATGCAGGACGCGCTCAAGCGCGTGGCGGCACATCCGAGCCTCTCGCGCGATGTGCGCGAGATCGTCGGCAAGGCGTTGGCCTGAATGTCACCGCTTGTATCGTAAAATCGCGCCCGTCTCAGGAGAACCCATGAAGCGCATCAACCTCACCCGCTACCTGATCGAAGAGCAGCGCGAGCACAACACCATCCCGGCCGAGCTGCGCCTGCTGCTCGAAGTCGTGGCGCGCGCCTGCAAGGCGATCTCGCACAGCATCAACAAGGGCGCGCTGGCCGGCGTGCTCGGCTCGGCCGGCACCGGCAACGTGCAAGGCGAAACCCAGCAGAAGCTGGACGTGATCGCCAACGAAGTCCTGCTCGAAGCCAACGAATACGGCGGCAACCTGGCGGCCATGGCTTCGGAAGAGATGGAATCGTTCTACGAGATTCCCCACCGTTATCCGAAGGGCGAATACCTGCTGCTGTTCGATCCGCTCGACGGCTCGTCCAACATCGACGTGAACGTCTCGATCGGCACGATCTTCTCCGTGCTGCACATGCCCCAGGCCGGCCAAGCCGTGACCGAGGCCGATTTCCTTCAGCCGGGCGCCAAGCAGGTCGCCGCGGGCTACGCTGTGTACGGCCCGCAGACCACGCTGGTATTGACGGTGGGCAACGGCGTGCACATGTTCACGCTCGACCGCGAAGTTGGCAGCTTCGTGCTGACCAGCCGCGACGTGAAGATTCCGGCCGACACGAAGGAATTCGCCATCAACATGTCGAACATGCGCCATTGGGCCCCGCCCGTGCGCCGCTACATCGACGAGTGTCTGGCTGGCACGGAAGGCCCGCGCGGCAAGGACTTCAACATGCGCTGGATCGCCTCGATGGTGGCGGACGTGCATCGCATCCTCACACGCGGCGGCATCTTCATGTACCCCTGGGACAAGCGCGAGCCCGGCAAGGCCGGCAAGCTGCGCCTGATGTACGAAGCCAACCCGATGGCCTTCCTGGTGGAACAGGCCGGCGGCGCGGCCACCAACGGCGAGCAACGCATTCTGGACATCCAGCCCGAACAGCTGCACCAGCGCGTGGCGGTGGTTCTGGGTTCAAAGAACGAGGTGGATCGCGTCACGCAATATCACCTCGAAGCCAAGAAAACAGCGTAACGACGCCATGTGAGATTGTTGTTCCGGCGGTTCTTGCAGGGCGGCAAAAAGTTCTGTTAGAATGGCTGTTTCCGACGCCGCTGTAGCTCAGTCGGTAGAGCAGCGCATTCGTAATGCGAAGGTCACCAGTTCGATTCCGGTCAGCGGCACCAGAATAAAAAAAGGGTTACAGGTTCTGCCTGTAACCCTTTTTGTATTTCTAGCTTCCCGGACGGGTGTCCAACCCGCCGCCCCTCCCCCCAGAACGACACCGATTCGCCCCACCCCAGAGACAAGCGCTCTTGGCGTTTCCAGGGCACCCAACCTATTGCTGATTCGGCGCAACAATCCCGAACCGTTCCATCTGCCGATAGACCGTCGCGCGCGCGATGCCAAGCTCGTGCGCAACGTGGGTGACGCGCCATTTGTTCCGGCGCAGCGCGGCCAGCAGGATTTCCCGCTCGTTGTCCGGCGCGGCATCGGCGGCGCTTGAAGCCCCGCACGCCCCACCGTCTATCGTGCTTTCGAGAACCTCCGGCGGCAATGCGTCGACATCGATCAGGCCGTCGTCACTCATGGCGAGCGCAAAGCGCAGCACGTTGCGCAACTGCCGGACATTGCCCTGCCACGGGTAGCTGCGCAGCACCGCCAGCGCGGCCGGCGCGAGGTTCGCGTGCATGTCGAGCTGACGCGCTTCTTCTTCGACGATACGAGCGATCAGGTAGTCCTTGTCACAGCGCTCACGCAGCGTCGGCAGGTGCAGCGTTGCGCCGCACAGCCGGTAGTAGAGATCCTCGCGGAAGCGCTGCTCGGCAATCAGCTGGCGCAGATCACGGTGCGAGGCGGCAATCACGCGCAGGTCGACCGGAATCGGTTTTTCGGAGCCCAGCGGCATCACCTCGCGTTCGGACAGCACACGCAACAGCCGGCTCTGCAGATGGAGCGGCATGTCGCCAATTTCGTCTAGGAACAGCGTGCCGCCGTCCGACTGGGCAATCAGGCCACGCATGCCTTTGTTGCGGGCTCCGGTGAAGGTGCCAGGCGTGTAGCCGAACAGCTCGCTCTCGATCAGAGATTCGGGAATGGCCGCGCAATTGACCGCGACAAACGCCTTGCTGCGACGCTCGCTCGCGGTATGCAGGGCCTTGGCCAGGACTTCCTTGCCGGTGCCGGTCTCGCCTTGCACCAGGATGTTGAGCGGCTTGTTGGCCAGGCGCTTGGCCTGCAGGATCAACCGCTGCATCTGCGGGTCGTCGGCGCCGAGAGCCTCGAGCGCAGCACTGGCCTCAGGGCTGGGCAGCGCCGGCGCAGAGGCCGACGCCGACGGCATAGACGGCTTACCAGGGGCGCCGCGTGGCGGGATCCCCGTCGCGTAATACAGCCCGTGGTCGAACATCCGAATCGCAGTGCGCTCGGATGAGGTGCCCGCACGGGCGATGCGCCACAGCTCGCTCATGTTTTCGCGAAACACTTCGGTCAGCAGATGGCCACGTACGTCGGCGTGCGGATCGCTCTCAAGCCGCAGCTTGCGCCGGCCGCCGCTGTTGACCCCGCGAATCACCCCATTGCCATCGAAGGCGACCATGATCTCGCTATCCACATCCACCAGCGACCACGTTGAACCGAGCCGCAAGATCCACTGGTCGCGGAAGTAGCGCAGGAAGTTCGCGTCTTCGATCTTCTGCGCGTACATGGCGGTCATCTGCAGCGCGAGATGCTGCCCTTCGCGCGGTGCCGGCGCACTGAGAGCGGACACATCGAGCACGCCCAGGAAGTTGCCAGTCGGGTCAAACAACGGCGCGCTGTTGCAGGTGAGCGTGATGTGGCATGCGTCGAAATGATCGGTCTGATGGCACGTCACAGGGGCCTGCTCGACGATGCAGGTGCCGACCGCACAGGTACCGGCGCGCGACTCACTCCAATCGGCCCCCAGGTACAGGCCAGAACGCTTGAGTTCGCGATCCAGATTGTCGTTGCCGATGAAGTCGACCGTGACGCCGTAGGCATCGGTCAGCAGCAGCACGTAATCGAGGCCCGAGACACGCTTATAGAGCTGCTCCATGCCGGTACGCGCGACGCTCAGGAAATCCTCGATCTGATCCTTGTGCTCGCGCAGGCGCTGCGCCTCCACGATGTAAGCGGGTGTGGGGCGACTGGGGTCGCGACCGTAGTCGTCCAGGCAGCGCCGCCATGAGCGCTCGATGACGCCCTGCGCCTCGCCCGGCTGCTGCGAGAAGGCGAGCAGCCGCTCGATATGTGCGCGGTGTGCTTTTTGCTGCACGACTGTCTCCTTAGCCGCCGCATTTGAAAGGGTGCGAAGCCCGTGCTACCGGTCTTTGCCGGCATTGGAGCGAGGGCAGATGCGGTTCTACGCTAATCGATTTACCCGGCTGCCGCAACGTAATGGCAACGTAACGGCAGCGCAAGGGGCAACGAGATTGGCTGGCTTAGATTTCCCTCCGGTTCAATGCCCCGGCAATGTATTCGGCCTGCCGGATCGCCAGGGCCACGATGGTGAGCGTGGGGTTGGCCGCCGAACTGGACGTGAACTGACTGCCGTCCGAAATGAACAGGTTTTTCACGTCGTGCGCCTGGCCCCAGCGGTTGACTACGCCGTCGCTGGCCTTCGCACTCATGCGGTTGGTGCCCATGTTGTGGCTGGCCGGATAGGCAGGCATGTCGATCACGCGCGTCGCACCCACCGCCTCGGACACCTTGCGCCACTGCACCAGGCCGTGCGCGGTAATCTTTTCGTCGTTTTCGTGATAAGTCTTGGTGACAATGGGAATGGGCAGACCGTACTGGTCTTTCTCCGTGGGGTGCAGCGTGATGGTGTTCTGCTCGCGGGCCATATCTTCACCGCAGACCCACACGCAGCTCATGTGGTCGTACATCTCCATGGCCGATGTGAAATCGCGCCCCCAACCGCCAGGCTTCATGAACGCGGCCGTGTACGGCAGATGAATGGCCAGGCCTTCGAGGTAATAGCCGCCGACAAACCCGCGCTTGGTGTTGAGTGGCACCTCATCGGCCACCACCGCCGCGATGTCAAAGCCGCGATACATGTAGACCGGCTTCTTGTGGATCGACACCGCCGCCGCCGTCGCGTGGTTCATGTAGTTCTTGCCCACCTGCCCTGAAGAATTTGCGAGCCCGTTGGGGAACATGCTCGACGCCGAGTTCAGCAGCAGCCGCGGCGATTCGATGGAGTTGCCCGCCACGCAGACCACCCGCGCCTTCTGCAGTTGCTTGCGGCCCTTGTTGTCGACATAGAGCACACCATTGGCGCGACCCTGCTTGTCATGCTGGATCTGCAGCACCATCGACTCGGGCCGCAGTTCGACATTGCCCGTAGCCTGGGCGCGCGGCACTTCAGTGTAGAGCGTCGACCATTTCGCGCCGATCTTGCAGCCCTGCATGCAGAAACCGATCTGCATGCAGCCCGGGCGACCGTCGTACGGTTCGGAGTTCGACGCAGCCGGACGCACGATGTGCTTGTAGCCGACCTTCTTCGCCCCCGCCTCGATCACCTTGTAGTGGTTGTTGGGCGGCATGGGGGGCAAGCCGCTGGCCTTGGTGCCGCACACGCCCATCTTCTTCTCGGCCAGTTCGTAGTACGGCTCAAGCTCGGACAGCGTGATCGGCCAATCCAGCACGTTGGCCCCGTCGATGGCGCCGTAAGTGGTTTTGGTGTGGAAGTCGTGTTCCTGAAAACGTAATGCCACGCCGGACCAGTGCACCGTGGAACCACCCACGCCCTTCACGATCCAGGCAGGCAGGTTCGGATACGTCTTGGTGTGGTGCCAACCACCCGCCGAGATGCGTTTGTCCAGCCACGAAATCTTGTTGAACATGGCCCACTCGTCGTTCTCGAAATCGGCCTGCGTGTAGTGCTTCCCCGCTTCCAACACCACGCATTTGACGCCGCGCTGCGCCAGCTCGTTGGCCAGTGTGCCGCCGCCCGCGCCCGAGCCGACGATCACGACGACGTTGTCGTCGTCGAGGGAAAACTTTGCCTGATCCGTCATGATGGTTGTCTCCGTTTTTTTATGTGCCGAGGCTTAGAGCCAGTCGATGTCGTCAAAGCCGCGGTGCAGGTAACCGCCCTTCTGCCACGACGAGCCCTCGTAGCCGAACAGGGGCCAGAGCTTCTTGTTGTTGTAGAGGCCGGTGACCAGATCGCCCTGGACCTTCTTGAAGAAGGGCGTGGACTCGATGTCCTTGAGCAGCAACACACGTTCGTTCTCGGTCTTCACCTGGGCATAGGGCACGCCATAGCGTTGCCTGGCGCGTTGGTCCAGGTCGTGCACGCCATCGATCAGCAGCGCCTTCACTGCGGGGTCCTTGCCTGCGGCCACGTCATAGGGCGCGACCGCCTCCACGTAGAACTTCTCGGCCAGCTTGTCGTGCGGATAGATGTCGCGCGCCATGCGCACCAGCGTCTTGCCAGTGACGGTGCCCAGACGAGGAAAGCTCTGCTCGACCACCACATCCTTCGTAACCGCCATGGCCGCAGGAACGACCGTGACGCTGATGGCGGCCAAGCCGCCACCGCGCAGAAAGCCGCGTCGCGACACCTTGGGTTGCTTGTCCAAAACCCGCATGGCGGAGCCAGCGGCTGGCGTGGGTTTCATGTTGGTTGCCTCCGTTATCGGGCGAGCACAGCGCGCGCCTTATCTTGTTGAAATGCACAACGTTGACCGTCGACTCACGGGCCTGCCGTAGCAGACCGGGTGGCCTGCGCCGGATGCAGCACGCGGCGCGAATGGCGGGATTCATTCGTGGGGTCATGCTCGCCAAGCACATCGACCAGCATGTGGTGCAGGCTCTCGGCCAGTACGGTTGCCAGCAGCGGCGCACCCAGCTGCTCGGTGCAGGACGTCGTGCAGGCCTGCAGGCGCTGGGCATCCGCCGGGTTTGCCCCCAATGCCGCGCACAGCAGCGGCCAGTCCGGCGGCGAGATGAGCGTGCCGCACGTCAGCAGCACGCCTGTGCGCCGACGTACCTGCGCGAGGCCGACGATCTTGCGTTGCCCGACCACCACCTCCCACGGCGACAGCGAACCAAAACAGGCCCACTTGAGCGATCGGGCCGGCGGCGTCATCTGCAGTTCCTCGGGCGGCACGGCATAGGCGGGAATGCCGACGTCTCGCAGCAGCCCTGCGTGCAGCACGCCCAACCATCGGTAGCTCGACACCGTGCCGGTGCCCGCCACCAGCGGGTGATCGGCCGGCAGCACGATCGACGCCGACAACATCCAGGGCCCGGCCAGCACCGCACCGCCTCCGGCGTCGCGCACAACCACCGGTGTGGTGCCGCCTGCCATGCCCGGATGCAAGGCCGCCTGCGCACGGCCCAGGACAACACCGGGGCCCGCATACGTCCACAGCCGCACCGCAGGCCGCAGGACCGGTTGCGCAAGTTGCGCGCGGTTCCACTCCTGCTCTTCTGCGCAGTGGATTCCGTCGGAGAGAAAGTCGGGCGCGAGCATCACAGGCCTTCGACAGTTTCCAACCGCGTCTTCAGATCGGTCAGGAAGCGTGCGGCCGGGTAGCCGTCCACCGCGCGGTGATCGAAGATCAGATGCAGGCCCATCATTGGCGCGATCACGATGCTGTCGCCCTTGACCACCACCCGCTTGGCAACGCGCGTCACCCCCAGGATGGCAACCTGCGGCACGTTGATGATGGGCGTGAAGCTGTCGATGCCCGTCATGCCGAGATTGGTCACGGTGAAGGTGCCGTGCTGATAGCTGCCGGCCGACAACGTGCCGGCGCGGGCGCCTGCCGCCAGGCGGCGGCTTTCGGCGGCAATGTCGGCCACTGACTGCGTGTCGACATTGCGCAGCACCGGCACCATCAGCCCTTCATCCAGGCTGACGGCCAAGCCGATGTTGACCTCGGGCATCAGCTCGATCTCTTTCTCGAGCAAGCGGGCGTTCAGGCGCGGATGCTCGCGCAATGTCAACGCCACCGCACGCAGCACGAAGGCCGTCAGCGTGACCTTGCACTGCGGCCCGAGCTGCTGCTGCAATGCCTGCACGGCGATCTCGAGCCGGGTGGCATCCACCTCGATCGACTGCGCCACGCGCGGCACCTGCCAGGCGGCGCTCATGGTGCGGGCGATGGCACCGCGCATGCCGGCGAGCGGCACGACACGACGCTCGCCGGCATCGGGCACGAAAGCGAGGGCTTCGCTCATGCTTTCGGCTCCAGCCGGGCGAGCACGGCACCGCGCCCGAAGGTGTCTTGCGCCGCCACCTCCAGCACAGCGACAACGCCATCAGCAGGCGCTGCCACTTCGTGCGTGGTCTTGACCAGCTCGACCACCGCCAGTGCCTGCCCCGCGCTCACTGCATCGCCGGGCTTGACCAGCCAATCCTGCAACAGGGCCTCGGTACCGTCTTCAACGTCCTGCCAGACGGCGTCGGACATCACGATGTCGATCATGCCGCTTCTCGCTTGAGTGAATAGGAAACGGGTTGGTGCTGCACCAGTGCACGCACCTGGACGACGATGCTGTCGACCTGTGGAATGACGAACTGCTCGAGCGGACGGGAATACGGGATGGGCACATCGGGCACCGCCAGCCGCCGCACGGGCGCGCGCAATGCGACGGTGTCGAGGTTCTCTGCCACGATGGCGGCAATCTCGCCTGACAGGCCGAAACTCAGGTAATCCTCGTCGGCCACCAGCAGCCGCCCGGTTTTGGTCACCGAGCGCAGCACGGCCTGACGGTCGAGCGGCACGATGGTGCGAAGGTCGATCACCTCGACATCGATGCCCTCGGCCGCCAGTTGCTCGGCCGCGAGCAGCGACTTCTGCACCATCTGCGAGAGCGTGACGATGGTCACGTCGCGGCCCTCGCGTGCCACGCGGGCCTGCCCGAAGGGAATCGTGTAGGCCTCTTCGGGCACCGCGTTCGTGCTGCCCTCGAAATAGGACATCCACGACAGGCCCATGATGCCCTTGTGGTAGCAGAAGATGACCGGGTTGTCGTCGCGGATAGCCTGGATCATCAGGCCCTTGGCGTCATACGCGTTGGACGGCACGACCACCTTCATGCCCGGCATGTGGGCAAAGCTGGCGTACAGACATTGCGAGTGCTGGGCCGCGTCGTTGTAGCCGCCGCCGATGCCGGTCGTGATGACCGCGGGCAGCGCGACACGGCCGCCCGACATGTAGGTGTTCTTCGCCAGGTGGTTGTAGATCTGGTCGAAGCACACGCCGAAAAAATCCACGAACATCAGCTCGGCGATGGGGCGCAACCCTTCTGCCGCTGCCCCGAGTGCTGCGCCGATAAACGCCGTCTCCGAGATCGGCGTATCCATGATGCGATCCGGCCCGAAGCGGTCGAGCAGCCCGGTGGTGGCGCTGAAAATACCGCCGTACTTGCCGATGTCTTCGCCCATGACGAAGACACGCGGGTCGCGTTCCATTTCCTGGCCGATGGCTTCGGAAATGGCCTGCGCCATGGTGAGGGTGCGCGCGCCCTGCGCCGCGCCTTGTGAGGCTTGCATGGTGAGTCTCCTGTGATGGCCGCAGGGGCTGCTTAGTGAACGAAAACGTGATTCAGCGCGTCGCTCGGATCGGGGTATGGGCTGTTGCGGCCGAAGTCGTAAGCCGCATCAATGCGCGCCGCGATGGCGGCCCGCAGTGAGGTGTCCGTGTCGTCATCAAGCAGGCCCGAAGCACGTAGACTGCTGCCGAGCAGGTCGATGGGGTCGGACTCGCGCAGATGCTTCGCTTCGTCCTTCGGGCGGTAGGTTTCCGGATCCCCCTGGAAGTGCCCGAGGTAGCGGTCGGTCTTGACCTCGATGAGCGTCGGCCCTTCACCGCGGCGCGCGCGGGCGATGGCCTCGCCGACCGCGTGATACACGGCCACGGCGTCGTTGCGGTCCACCAGCACGCCTGGCATGCCGTAGCCGGCAGCACGTACATCGTTGGAAGGCACGGAGGTCGAATCGGCTTTCTCGACAGAGATGCCGTACTTGTTGTCTTCGCAGATGAAGACGACAGGCAGCTTCCATAGCGCCGCCAGATTCAGCGATTCATGGAACGCACCCTGATTGGCCGCGCCCTCGCCAAACACCGCAACGGCCACCCAGTCCTTGTTCAGCTTGCGCGCGGCCAGCGCAGCGCCGCAGGCCTGCGGCATGCTCGCGCCAACGATGCCGCTGCACGAGAACTTGGTCTCCGGGTGAAACAGGTGCATATGGCCGCCCTTGCCGCGCCCCAGGCCCGTTGCCTTGCCGAAGATCTCGGCGGTCATTTCATCCAGGGGCACGCCCTTGGAGATGGCGAAATGGTGGGCACGGTGCGGGCCGACCACGGTGTCTTCGGGCCGCAGATGCGCACACACACCCACCGCCACCGGTTCCTGCCCTGCCGACAGGTGCATCTCGCCAGGCACAGGGCCGGCGCCAATATCAAAGGCCAGGCCCTTCTGGATTTTCGGCGGCAGCTTGCCTTCCAGATAGACCTTCGCCATGGCCTCTTCGTACTGGCGAATCTCGATCATCTTCTCGTACATCCACAGAAGATGTTGCGGTGTCGGGTCCATGCAAAGTCTCCTCTTGCTTTCGTATCGGTGTCCGGCTGCTGTGCCGGCTGACCGGGAATTGCAAGAGGGGTGCCAGCTACGAGGGCAAGCAGCAAGCGTGCATGGGAACTACCCGCAAAGCCTTTCAGCGCAAGGAATTGCGAGGATGCAACCGGAGATGGCCAGGCACCTGAAGACGTCTCGGCAAAGCGCTGCCGAACGAGACAGACGTCGCAGTGAATGCGACAGGTGTCTCACTCAGCCGCCATGCGCGAATAAAAGAAAAGGGCCCGAAGGCCCTTTGTCGTGATGCAACCGCCAGACAGGTCACGCCGCCGGAATGCGCAGCTTCTGCCCGGGATAGATCTTGTCCGGATTCGACAGCATCGGCTTGTTGGCTTCGAAGATGGCCGGGTACTTGTTGGCATCGCCGTAGAACTTCTTAGCGATGGCCGAGAGCGTGTCGCCGCGCTCCACGGTGTGCCATTGCGATTCTTCCGACTCGGTGTTGACCGACATCTGGTCATCCACCGACTTGATGCCCTCGACGTTGCCACAGCACAGGATGATCTTCTCGCGCGTGGCTTGGTCGGGCGCTACGCCAAACACCTTGGCAGCATCGCCTTCAACCTGCACTGACAGCGCCGTGGCGCTCAGGCCCTGCTGCGCGATGTAGTCCTGGATGGCCTGGCCCTTGGCATCGTCGGCTGCCTTGGCGGCATCGGCATCCGCCGACGCATCGGCCGGCGCGGCGGCAGCGCTGCCGTGGAAGAGCTTCTCGCCAGCCTCTTTGATGAAGTCAAAAAAACCCATAACGACCTCCATAAGTACACAACGGGGAACGGGAAAGCAGAAGGGCGTGCCCCAGTCGGGCTCGCCCGTCGCGGCAGTGTAGCCGCTCACCTACGGTGTCTCCATGACAGTCTCGCGCGCAATTGCAAACTTTGCGCCCCGCTTAGGCGTCCATGAGGCGCTTCACCCACTTTGCATGCTGCATTGCAACAAAATCACTGGCACACTGTCTTACCAATATCAAAACCACTTGCGACCCCTCGGAGAGCACGGGCACCATCGTCCTCATCCGCGCTCATTTCCGCCGCCATGCACCGTACTTGGATGAAATCCATCACCCGGCTAGTCGACGCCCTGACCACCCCAGGTTTTGGGCGCCAGTCATGGCCGCCCAAACCGGTCAAGCCGCTCAAGCCAACCGCACGCCGCGATAATCCGCGCCGCGTACGTCCCACGCCCACCCAGGGCACCTTTGTGCGCGAACAGTTCATCTACGAACCTGAGTCCCCTGCCGTGGTGGCACGCCGGCCGGAATACTGGCTGTACACACCGCCCCTACGCGGCAGCAAGCCCCCTGCCCTGATGGTGATGCTGCATGGCTGCAAGCAATCGGCAGAAGTGCTGGCGCATGGCACACGCATGAACGCACTGGCAGACCGCGAGGGCTTTATCGTGCTGTATCCGGAGCAGCCGCGCCGCGCGCATCCGCAATGTTGCTGGCACTGGTATGACCCGGAGCACGCCGGTGCGCGCGAGGCCGATGGCATCGCCCAATTGATCCAACAAACCTTGGCACAAACTGGAGCGGACCCTTCGCGCGTGTATCTGGCAGGCTTGTCAGCCGGCGCGGGATTGGCCGGCCTGCTGGCATTGCGTCATCCGAAACTGCTCGCCGCGTTGGCACTGCATTCCGGCCCGGCCTTGGGCGTGGCACGCTCGCCGGCGTCTGCATTGAACCTGATGCGCCGCGGGGCACGCGTCGACGCCGTCGATGCGCTCTCAAGCGTGGTGAACGTGGCCACCTACCCCGGCATGCCGACGATGCTTCTGCACGGCCTGCGCGATGAGGCCGTCAACCCCGCCAACCAGGCGCAGTTGGCCGCGCAATTCCGCGCACTGAATCATCTGGGCGACGAAGGCAACGTCTCACGCGAAACCACGCGCGGCGAGGGTTACGTCCTGCGCAACGACATGCGCGACGGCGAATGCATCGTCAGCCTGTGCCAGCTCACCGCCGCGGGCCACGCCTGGAGCGGCGGCGACCCGCGCTACGCATTCCACGCACCGGGGCCCGACTCGACGTGGCTGTGGTGGCAATTTGCGCGCAGGCACGTTCGCGACACAGCGCTGGCGGCGTAACCCACGTCAGAGATCGATCGACTGCTGGACCGAGTTGCGTCCCAGCAATTCATCGATCAAGCCATAGCCGCGCGTGAGCCCGGCATCTTCGGCGGCTTCACGCGTGGGCAGCGGGCGGTCGTCATGCGAGTGGGCGACGAGCGTTTCGACGGCCGTCGGGTCTGCGCCGGACTCGCAGATGCGCACGACAAAATCCCACTGCATGGGTCCTTGCCCTCCTTTGTCGGATTTGCGCTCGGCACGGGGGATGGCCAATACGTAGACGTCGAAGTCTTTGTACAGCTCGGTGCGCCAGTTCGATTCCATTGTCATGTTGCCTCCCGGAAGGCGCCGCGGCCGCTCACTTGGCGGTTGCGGCGTCGACAAACCTGCCTGCAAAAAACAGGCCGGTACATGACCGGCCTGTCGTTGCATCATCAGCATTCACCCTTGCGCGCGTGGCCCGGGGGGCAGTGGTAGCGGTCGTCGCGATCGCGGTCACGGCCACGCCAGCGGCCGTCGTCGCCGCGGTCCCAACCACCGTCACGCATTTGCCAGCCGTGCGGACCCTGCTCCCAACGCGGCTCGCGCCAGTGGTAACCCGGTCGGCCATGTTCACGATAGCCGCGACGCCATACATAGCGGCCATCGCGCCATTGCCAGTAACCCGGCACCCATACGTAGCCCGGCTGCAAGACCGGCACAGGCTCGTACTGCGGCGCCGGTGGCGCGTAGGTCGGGCCGATCTGCACACCGATCGACACCTGTGCCTGTGCAGGCAAAGCGATCGACCCGGCCACACCGGCAGCCGCCAGGCATGCAGCGAGAATCCATGCGTTTTTCTTCATGTGAGGACCTCCTTCTCAAACCAATCGAACTTGAATGGATCGTAGCATCGGGTTCCGCCGTCGCCTCTAGGGTGTTACGCGGCGTTACCTCCCTTACCGGAGGGCGGAAATGTGTTCACGTTTGCGTGACGTTGCGGTCGTTCCTCGCCCAGCCACGCACAAAACGCCTGCACCACTTCGTCACCAAGATTGCGCGCAGGGCTGTACCAGTAGTAACTGCGTGCGACCAGCGCGAGATTCGGGAACGGAGCCACAAGACGCCCCTCCTCCAGATCATCCGTGATGAGCGCCGATGGTCCCATCGCGACACCCAACCCATCGATGGCGGCTTGAATCGACAGATAGAAATGCTCAAACGTAAGCGCATGCGCGGGCCGCAGATTCGGCACGCCTGCCAGCACCAGCCAGCTTGGCCACACCGAAGGCAGCGTGTCCGAATGCAGCAGCGTGTGATGTCGCAAGTCGGACGGAGCCGACAACGGCAAGCGCTCCAGCAACACCGGGCTGCACACCGGAAAGCGACTCTCGTCTAGAAAGCGTCCTGACTGAAAGCCCGCATGAACCTCCGGCCCGCCGCGAATAATCACGTCGAAATGATCGGGCAAGTCTTCGATCTCTTCGATGGACGTGGTCAGCCGAACCTCCACGCGCGGAAAGCGCATCTGAAACGTCGAGAGCCGAGGAATCAGCCAGCGCATCGTGAACGTCGGGATGCTGTTCACGCGGAGGATGCGCACCGCGTCGCGGTCACGCAGCGCTTGGCTGGCCGTGCTGATGCGGTCAAGCGCCACGCCAATCTCCGCCAGGTAGCGTTGCCCTGCATCGGTCAGTTCCACCCGCCGATTCAGCCTGCGAAACAGCGATACACCGAGCCACGCCTCCAGTGCCTGAATCTGACGGCTGACCGCGCCATGCGTGACGTTCAGTTCTTCGCCCGCACGCGTAAAACTCAGATGGCGCGCCGCCGCTTCAAAGGCGCGCACTGCATTCAGTGGGGGCAGCGTCCGCATATCACGTGAGTTTTTTGCACAGATCGAGTCAGTATATATCGATTGTTGACCACACTTTATGGCGCTACGCTGGCACCTTCTTGCTCTCGCTGACACTGCATCGAGTGAGAAAAATCGACCCGATTCTCACTTCACGCCCATCGTCATCGTGACCCCCGCCGTTATCGCCCTGGTTCTCTGCGCCGCCCTGCTCCATGCCTCATGGAATGCGTTGCTGAAAAGCGGCTCCGACCGCCTGCGCGCCATCACGCTGATGACGCTGGCCTCAGGCGTGGCGGCAATACCGATGGCGATTGCATTGCCATTGCCCGCGCCGGCCGCGTGGCCGTATGTGGCGCTGTCCGCGGTACTGCACGTCGGCTACAACGTGTTTCTTGCGCGCGCGTATCGGTTTGGCGAGTTCGGGCAGGTGTATCCGATTGCGCGCGGATCATCGCCACTGCTGGTAACGATGGGCGCCGCGCTGTTTGCGGGCGAAATGCCGGGTGTGATTGCGCTGGCGGGCGTGGTGCTGGTGAGCGGCGGCATTCTCAGTTTGGCGCGCGGCCGCAAGGCCGACCTTGGCTCCACGCTGGCGGCACTCACCACGGGCGTATTCATCGCGTGCTACACGGTGTGCGATGGTATCGGCGCGCGGGCAGCGGGCAATGCAAACGCGTACTCGGCATGGCTGTTCATGCTCGACAGTCTGCCAATGGTGCTGCTCTATCGCGTGTGGAAAGGCCCGTTGAACATCGACCTGCGCGACGCCACCACACTGAAGACGTTTGGCGGCGGCGTGGTCTCACTCGTCGCATACGGCATCGTCATCTGGGCCGTGACGCTCGCGCCGATGGGCCCCGTGTCGGCCTTGCGCGAAACGTCAGTGGTGTTTGCCGCGCTGCTCGGCCGACTGTTCCTGAAGGAGTCGCTCACAGCGCGGCGTCTGTCAGCCTGCTCGGTGATCGCCTTCGGCGCCTACTGCCTGGGGCATCCGGCCTGAGTACAGCACTCAAGCGGCGCGCGGCGGATATTTGACCTCGAGGATGTCGATCTGCTCGACCCCCGTTGGGGTGCGCAGCGGCACCGTATCGCCCTCGCGCGCTTTGATGAGCGCACGCGCAATCGGCGAGATCCAGCTCACGTGCCCAATATCCAGATCGACCTCGTCCATGCCGACGATGGTGACGGTAGTCTCATCACCACGCTGATTGACGTAGGTGACCGTCGCACCAAAGAAGATCTGATCGTTGTCGCCCTGCAAGCTGGCGTCGACGACCTCGGCCTTCTCGATACGGCGCGTGAGAAAACGGATGCGACGATCGATCTCGCGCAGGCGCTTCTTACCGTACAGGTAGTCGCCATTCTCAGAGCGATCACCATTGGATGCAGCCCACGACACGATGCCAACCACTTCGGGCCGCTCCGTGTCGATCAGGTGCATCAGCTCGGTGCGCAAGCGCTCGTAGCCCGCCGGCGTGATGTAGTTCTTGGAACCCGGGGGCAAGGGCGCAGCACCCTCGGGCAGATCGTCTTCGTCATCGCCGGAATCTTCCCGGACGAAAGCCTTGTTCATGATGGAAGCCACGGTGGATCAAGGCTCCATTATAGAAAGCTGGCCCCTGTCGAAGAAAAAGTGAAGAAGGGGGTTCACAAGACCGAAAATCTCTGTATAATCTCATTTCTCGGTTGCGGCTGTAGCTCAGTTGGATAGAGTACTTGGCTACGAACCAAGGGGTCGTGGGTTCGAATCCTGCCAGCCGCACCAACCTAATACGAGAACGAAAAGGGCTTCCAGAAATGGAAGCCCTTTTCTTTTGCCCGCTTCGGCTTCGCGTGCAGCGCGATGTCAACATCGCTCGCGCACGTGCGACGAGCGGCCCACAAACAAAAAAAGGCGAAGCCTTATAGCCTCGCCTTTTTTGTTCTTCGCGCGAAGCGTCAATCTCCCCCGCGATCTCGCGCAATACGAATCACATCCGGGTTGCGCCGCAGCGCGCGCATCACGTCGGCTAAATGCACGCGGTCGTGCACCTGAATCAGGAACGTCATATACGTCGCCTCCTGATGCCCCTCCTGCTCCATCGATACGTGTGCCACGTTGGCGTCGGCCGAGGTCAAGTCCGCCGCTACGCGCGCAAGAATACCCTTCGTATTGCGCACCAGCACCTTGATCGACACGTCGAATGCACGCGTCGTGTGCTCGGCCCACATGACGTCGATCCAGTGCTCCGGATCCTTGCCATGCAGACGCTTGGCCACGCGGCATTCCTGCACGTGGATCTGCAACCCCTCCCCCTTGCCGATGTAGCCGACGATCGGGTCGCCGGGAATCGGACGGCAGCATGACGAGAACACCATCGCCATGCCTTCGTCGCCGCTGACGGTGACGGCGGGGGCCTCTTCGCCAGCAAAGGTGTGTACGGCCGCCATCAACGCCTCATCGCCGTCGTGACCACCTTCTTGCAGAAGGATTTCGAGGCGACGCGCAACCACGGCGGCCACCCGTCGGCCGAGCGCCAGATCCGCAAAGACGTCTTCACGCGCCTTGTTACCCGTCCATTGCACGATGCGCTCCCACACCTGGGCGGACACGGCCTTCATGTCGATGCCGAGCTGACGTAGCGCCTGTTCGAGCAAACGCTCGCCAAGTTGAATCGCCTCGTCCAGCTTGGCCGTCTTGAGGAAGTGCCGGATTGCCGCACGCGCCTTGCCGGTGCGCACGAACGTGAGCCACGCCGGGTTCGGCTTCGAGTACGGCGCCGTCACCACCTCGACGATGTCGCCGTTCTTCAGTTCCGTACGCAGCGGCAGCAGCTCGTTGTTGATCTTGACCGCAACGCACTGGTTACCGAGATCACTGTGCACCGCATAGGCAAAGTCCAGCGCCGTGGCGCCGCGCGGCAGTGCTCGGATCTCGCCCTTGGGCGTGAACACGTAGACCGCATCCGGGAACAGGTCGATCTTGACGTGCTCCAGAAACTCCTGCGAATCCCCCGTCTGGCTTTGAATGTCGAGCAGCGATTGCAGCCACTGATGTGCTTGTTGCTGCGCGCGGTCGGGCTCGTCGTGGTGCTGCTTGTACATCCAGTGCGCGGCCACGCCGGCTTCCGCAATCTGGTTCATCTCGCGCGTGCGGATCTGGAACTCGACCGGCGTACCGAACGGGCCCACCAGCGTCGTGTGCAGCGACTGATAACCGTTGATCTTGGGGATGGCGATGTAATCTTTGAACTTGCCGGGCATCGGCTTGTACAGGCTGTGCAGCGCGCCCATCGTCATGTAGCACTGCATCTGCGTGTCGACCACCACACGGAAGCCATACACGTCCAGCACCTGCGAGAACGACAACTGCTTGTCGTGCATCTTGCGGTAGATGCTGTACAGCGTTTTTTCGCGGCCGGTCATTTCAGCCGGGATGCCCGCGTCTGTCAGCGCACGCTGGGCCGTTTCAAGAATGCGGCTCACGACTTCGCGTCGATTGCCGCGCGCGGCCTTCACCGCCTTCTCGAGCGTGGCGTACCGGAACGGCGAGCCGATGCGGAAGCTCAGTTCCTGCAGCTCACGATATGTCGTGTTGAGGCCCAGGCGGTGCGCGATCGGCGCGTAAATCTCCATCGTCTCGCCGGCAATGCGGCGGCGCTTCTCCGGCGGCACGTGGTCGAGCGTGCGCATGTTGTGCGTGCGGTCGGCGAGCTTGACGAGAATCACGCGCACATCGCGCGCCATCGCGAGCAGCATCTTGCGGAAGCTCTCCGCCTGCGCCTGCTCGCGGCTCTGGAATTCGAGCTTGTCCAACTTGGTCAGGCCGTCGACCAGCTCTGCGACCTTGGGGCCGAACTTCTCGGCCAATTCGCTCTTGGTCACGCCCTGGTCTTCGATCACGTCATGCAGCAGCGCCGCCATGATCGACTGCACATCCAGCTTCCAGCCTGCGCAGATCTCTGCCACGGCCACGGGATGCGTGATGTACGGCTCGCCGCTCTGGCGGTACTGCCCGAGGTGCGCCTCATCGGAGAAGTGGAACGCTTCCTTCACCAGCTTGAGATCAGCCGGCTTCAGATACGACAGTTTCTCGGCCAGCCCCGAAATGGAGACGACCTGCTGGCGAGGCGGTGCCGCGGGCTGCGAAGTCGGGCCGAACAGATGCCGATAGGTCTGCTCCAGCACCGCGTCGATGAAAAGGGTGTCGGCGCCCTCGGGCTTGGCCGCCTGCTCAGGTGCCTCGGCACTTGTGACCTTGTGCGATTTTGGCGGCAGGGCTGCCCGCTCCCCTACCAGGTCGGCACCACGCGGATCAGGCAAGTTCGGCGCGCCCGTACGAGGCGACGCAGGGCCGGAGCCGGAAGCGGAGGACGGCATGGAAACGATGGAAGCGGTGGAAGACCCGGAAGGAACCGTGGAGACGCCCGGCGCAGGACTGGATGACCTCGCGGACGATTCCACCGACGGCACGTTGTGTTCGTGCGTGGCGGAATGTTGGGTCCTGGGCGAAGAAGCGGGCGAGGTAGGCATGCCGGGGTCTAGTGCGTTCGCGGCTTTCACATCCATGAAAGATCGCGAGAACGATCAGTGACCGAGGCAGCGTACCACGCCAGGTAATGCCAGGTAATGCGTGTCAGCTCAGGACGGAACCTTCTTGAGCATCTCGATACCAACCTGGCCGGATGCGATTTCGCGCAATGCGGTCACGGTCGGCTTGTCCTTGGCATCGACCTTGGGCGTGTGGCCCTGCACCAACTGACGGGCGCGGTACGTTGCGGCCAATGCCAGTTCGAAGCGATTCGGAATCTGTTTCAAGCAATCTTCGACGGTAATACGCGCCATGAAAACTCCACCTGGTGGCAAATCTTGTTGATCTCGATATTTTAGCAGCAGCGCAGCACTTCCCTCGGACAGCACGGGGGCGGGGGCGCTACCACACTTTCGCAATCACGCCGAAAAACGCGATTGCGCTGCTTGCTCAATGAATGCCCAGCTCGACGAACAGCTCACCGTGGCGCGCCTTCTGAGCACCGAAGCGCAGACGCGTGGCCTGCACCACGGTGCGCAGTTCAGCCAATGCGGTATCGAACACTTCGTTGATGATCACGTAGTCGGCTTCGGGTGCGTGCGCCATCTCGGAGCCGGCGGCCAGCAGGCGGCGCACGATCACGTTGGGCTCGTCCTGACCGCGCTTCTTCAAACGCTCTTCCAGCGCCGTGAGCGATGGCGGCAGGATGAAGATTTCGACAGCATTGGAAAAGCGCTGGTGCACCTGTTGGGCGCCCTGCCAGTCGATCTCGAGCAGTACGTCGGTGCCGGCACGCATCTGTTCTTCGATCCACACGCGTGAAGTGGCGTAATAGTTACCGTGCACCTCGGCCCACTCGAGAAATTCGCCGCGATCACGGCAAGCCTTGAACTCCTCGACGGTCATGAAGTTGTATTCGCGGCCGTGCTGCTCGCCCGGACGCGGCTTGCGCGTCGTGGCCGAGACCGACAGGCGGATCGACGAATCCTGCGCCAGCAGCGCATTCACCAGCGTCGACTTACCGGCGCCCGACGGCGCCACGACCATGAACAGGCTGCCCGGAAAATGATTCTCGATGGGCGTATCGACGGCAGAGTGCGCTTGAGAGGATGGCATGTTCTAGTTCTATTGTTTCGAGTTATTCGAGGTTCTGGACCTGCTCGCGCATCTGCTCGATGAGCAGCTTGAGTTCCATCGATGCATCGGCCAGCTCCTTCGCGGCGGCCTTTGAGCCAAGCGTGTTTGCCTCGCGGTTCAGCTCTTGCATCATGAAGTCCAGGCGCTTGCCGATCTGGCCGCCCTTCTCCAGGATGTGGCGCGTCTCACGCAGGTGCGCTTGCAGGCGCGAGAGTTCTTCGGCGATGTCGATGCGGATGCCGTAGACGGTGGCTTCCTGGCGGATGCGCTCTGTCAGCTCATCGCGCGTCAGCGCCGGCGTGCCTTCCGGTGCGGCCAGGCCAAACGCCTCGCGCAGCCGTTCGGTCAGCTTGTCCTGATGCTGCTGGATCAGGACCGGCACCATCGGCGTGAGTTTGTCGACGATGGCCAGCATCGCGTCAGCACGGTCGAGCAGCACGGCCTTGAGCGCATCGCCTTCGCGACGGCGCGATTCCAGAAGTTGCTTGAGCGCCTCTTTGGCAGCCTCGATCACGGCATCGCGCAGCGCGTCTTGCGTCAGTTGGGGCTCGGCCAGGACGCCAGGCCAGCGCAGGATTTCGCCCATGCGCAGCGAACCCGATGCCGGCAGGTGGCGCGTGACCGCCTGCTCCAGCTTGGCAAGTTGTTGCAGCAGGTCCACATTGAGCGCCGCGACATCACTGGCGGCTTCCTGCCGCTGCAGGTTGATTCGGCATTCCAGCTTGCCGCGCGACAGTGCGCTCATCAGCATTTCGCGCAGGGCCGGCTCGAAGGCGCGGCACTCTTCCGGCGCCCGGAACAGCAGATCGAGAAAGCGCGAGTTGACGGTGCGGAACTCGACCGAAACAGTAGCGACGCTCCCGCTGGGTGCGCCATGGGCATCGGTAAAGGCTGCCTGGCGTGTGGCAACGCCGTAGCCGGTCATGCTGTAGATCATGGAATCGTGGTGTGTTGTGCTTGGTCGAATCAGGAAATCCGGCGGCGGTTATTTAACGCCCGGAATTGGCGGGGAATCCCCCACCTTTTGTCGCTTTACAACGTGTGGACTGGTCAGGGAGAATCCGACAGCCATTTCGCCACACAAACCCATGACAGAGTCAAAAGGCTCAGGACAGCCACGCAGTGCCCCGTTGCCGGTTGGTACCTTGCTGTCCAATTATCGTATTGTAAAGAAGTTGGCCAGCGGGGGGTTCAGCTTCGTCTATCTTGCGACCGACGAACATGGGACGCCGGTGGCCGTGAAGGAATATTTGCCGTCTTCGCTGGCGCGTCGTGCGCCGGGCGAATTGATTCCTGTCGTGCCAGAAGAAAGCGGGAGCGCATTCCGCCTCGGGCTCAAATACTTCTTTGAAGAAGGCCGGTCGCTGGCCAAGATTTCCCACCCTGCCATCGTGCGCGTGCTCAATTTCTTCCGGGAAAACGGCACCGTCTACATGGTGATGACGTATGAGCAGGGTAAAACGCTGCAGGAGCACATCCTCACCGCGCGTCAGCAAGGCAAGCTGAAGATGCTGCGCGAGCGCTTCATTCGCCAGGTCTTCCATGACCTGATGAGTGGGCTGCGTGAAGTCCACATCCACAAGCTGCTGCACCTCGACATCAAGCCCGGCAACATTTACCTGCGCGAAGACTTTTCGCCGATCCTGCTTGATTTTGGCGCGGCGCGGCAGACGCTCACCGCAGAGGCCTCGCGCTTCCAGCCGATGTACACGCCGGGCTTTGCCGCGCCTGAGCTGTACCGCAAGCACAACGAGCTGGGACCGTGGACGGACATCTACAGCATCGGCGCCACCATCTATGCCTGCATGGCCGGCACGCCGCCTCAGGAAGCCACGCAGCGTGAGAAAGACGACAAGCTGGAAGAGGGCCTGGAGCGCCTGCGCAAGGTCTATACGGCCAGCCTGATCGATCTGGTTGGCTGGTGCCTGAAGATGAAGCCGGAAGAGCGCCCGCAAAGCGTATTCCGCCTGCAAAAGGTACTGCGTGAAGAAAGCAACGCGCTGACCGAGTTGCAGGCGCTGACCGCCGTCACCCAAGGTGGCCCGGTACCAGAAGAAAAAGAGGCGTTGACGACACGTTTCATGAGCCGCCTGTTGCGCCGCCGGGACAGTTGACAGCCGGGTCGCCGCCGATAGGCGGAGTATGATTTCAAGAGGGTGCAGCACTAGGCGGGACTTGCCGCTGCACCGCATCCCATCACCGAATACTCATCTAGCCGCAATGCGATTCTCGGTTTATCAGGAAAGCAAAAAAGGCGCGCGACGCGTCAACCAGGACCGCATGGGCTACTGCTTCACGCGTGATGCCATGCTGATGGTGTTGTGCGATGGCCTGGGCGGGCATTCCCTGGGCGAAGTTGCAGCCCAGCAGGCGCTGCAGACCATGGCGCGCCAGTTCCAGCGCCACGCACGTCCGTCGATCCGCAATCCGCGTGATTTCCTGCACGAGAGCATCATGCTCGCGCACCGCGACATTCACCGCTATGCCGAGACGAACGGCCTGCCCGATGCGCCACGCACGACCATCGTCTGCGCGCTCGCCCAGCGCGGCTCGCTTCACTGGGCGCACGCCGGCGATTCGCGCATGTATCTGATGCGCAAGGGCGAACTGGTGACGCGCACGCGCGATCACTCCAAGATCGAGAACCTGCTGCAACAAGACCGTGTGCTGCCGATGCAGGTGGCGCACCACCCCGAGCGCAACAAGATCTACAACTGCCTGGGCTCGCCCAATCTGCCGCTGATCGACATCGGCGGGCCGGTCAATCTGGAGCCGGGCGACGTTGCCATGCTGTGCTCCGACGGTCTGTGGGGCAGCGTGGAGGAAGACGAACTGGTCGATACCTGCACCAGCTTCTCGGTCACGCAGGCGATTCCCGAGCTGATTGCCCGGGCGCTGCGCAATGCCGGCGACACCGCAGACAACACCACCGCCATCTCCATGATGTGGGAGCTGGACGCCGTGACCACCTCGCAGGATTCGGTGCAGACCGATACCCTCCCGCTGAACGCCTTCACCACGTCCATCCTGGACGCGCCGCAAGGCGAATCAGGGCTGATGTCGGAAGAGGAAATCGAGCGCTCCATCGCGGAAATCCGCGCCGCCATCGACAAGACCAGCAATCTGACGCGCTAAACGCCGTCGCGCAGTCCTTATCCGGCCCGCCCTGCCGAGCGCAGCGCGGGCCGGTATCATGTCGGGCTATCCGTTTTCTTCAGCGAGACCCCACATGCGACCCAGCGGCCGCCAGCCCGATCAACTCCGTCACGTCACCCTCACCCGCAACTTCACGCGCCACGCCGAAGGCTCGGTGCTGGTCTGCTTTGGCGACACGCAAGTGCTCTGCACGGCCAGCGTGCTGCCCAAGGTGCCGCCCCACAAGAAAGGCAGCGGCGAGGGCTGGGTGACTGCCGAATACGGCATGCTGCCGCGCTCGACCCACACGCGCTCCGACCGCGAGGCCGCACGCGGCAAGCAGACCGGCCGTACGCAGGAGATCCAGCGCCTGATCGGCCGCGCGATGCGCTCGGTGTTCGATCTGCGCGCGCTGGGCGAGCACACACTGCATCTCGACTGCGACGTGCTGCAGGCTGATGGCGGCACGCGCACGGCCAGCATTACCGGCGCGTTCGTCGCGGCATATGACGCCGTCTCTGTCATGCGCAAAAAGGGCCTGCTGGTGGGCAACCCTGTTCGCGACTTCGTGGCCGCCGTATCGGTGGGCGTGGTCGATGGCGTACCTGTGCTCGACCTGGACTACCCTGAAGACTCCGCCTGCGATACCGACATGAACGTCGTCATGACCGGCAGCGGTGGCTTTGTGGAAGTGCAAGGCACTGCGGAAGGCACGCCGTTCTCGCGCTCCGAAATGGATGCACTACTGAACCTGGCCGACCAAGGCATCCGCACGCTGATCGGCCTGCAGAAGCAGGCGCTGGGTTTGTGACCGGCACTGCCATGCGCAAAATCGTTCTCGCATCGAACAACGCGGGCAAGCTGGCCGAATTCAACGCGCTGCTAGGCACCCTCGGGGTCGACGTGACGCCGCAAGGCGCGCTCGGCATTCCCGAGGCGGAAGAACCCTATGCGACGTTCGTTGAAAACGCGCTCGCCAAGGCGCGCCACGCGAGCCGCGCGTCCGGCCTGCCTGCGCTGGCAGACGACTCCGGCATCTGCGTGCATGCGCTGGGCGGCGCGCCGGGCGTGTATTCCGCGCGCTATGCGCAATTGGTGGGTGGGCCGAAATCGGATGCCGCCAACAACGCCCGCCTCGTCCGCGAACTGGCCGGCAAGGCCGATCGCGGCGCACACTATGTTTGTGTGCTCGTCTACGTGCGCCATGCAGATGACCCCCAGCCGATCATTGCCGAAGGCAACTGGTTTGGCGAGGTGATCGACACACCGCGCGGCGACGGCGGCTTCGGCTACGACCCGTATTTCCTGCTGCCTGATCTCGGCAAGACCGCCGCCGAGCTGACCAAGGCCGAGAAGAATAGCGTGAGCCATCGCGCACGAGCCCTCGCGCAGCTTGTCGAACGGCTGCGCACCTTTGAAAACGCCTGACGTTCCGATGATCCCGATTCACCCCGCCGGCGCAGCCAAGGCGCCCTCCGCAACTGCCGCTGAGACCGGTGACAAGGTCACCTCCGTCTTCCTGCAGCCGGGCAAGATCAGCCTGCCGGCTTCGCCGCCGCTGTCCTTGTACGTGCACGTGCCGTGGTGCGTACGCAAGTGCCCGTACTGCGATTTCAACTCGCATGCAGAGCCGGAACGGGGCATCCCGGAAGAGCGCTTTCTGGCTGCCGTGCGGCAGGATTTGGAGGCCGCGCTGCCGATGGTGTGGGGCCGGCATGTGCACACGATCTTCATCGGTGGCGGCACGCCCAGCTTGTTGTCGGCGCAAGGGCTGGACCGTCTGCTGTCGGACATCCGCATGCTGCTGCCGGTCGACGCCGACGCCGAAATCACGATGGAAGCCAACCCGGGCACGTTTGAGGCAGAACGCTTCCGCAGCTACCGCGCCAGCGGCGTGAACCGCCTGTCGATCGGCGTCCAGAGCTTCAACGACGCACACCTGCAGGCGCTTGGCCGCATCCACAGTGCCGCTGAAGCGCGCGCCGCAATCGACATCGCCCGCGCGCATTTCGACAACATCAACCTGGACTTGATGTTCGCCCTGCCGGGTCAGACACTCGCCGAATGCGAGGCCGATGTGGAGGCCGCGCTGTCGTTCGATACGAACCACGTGTCGCTGTACCACCTGACGCTGGAGCCCAACACGTACTTCGCCAAGTACCCGCCCGCGCTGCCGGATGACGACACGGCGTTTGCGATGCAGGACTGGATTCACGCGCGGCTGGCTGCGGCGGGCTACGAGCATTACGAGGTATCGGCGTATGCCAAGGCGGGCAAGCGCTGCAAGCACAACCTGAACTACTGGCAATTCGGCGATTACCTCGGCATCGGCCCAGGCGCGCACGGCAAGCTGAGCTTTCCGCACCGGGTCATCCGCGAGATGCGACACAAGCATCCGGACACGTATCTGCGTCAGGCCGAGACGGCCGGCGGCGCGGCGGTGATGCAGGAGCAGCGCGAAGTCGACGCCGCTGACCTGCCGTTCGAATTCATGCTCAACGCGCTGCGACTAACGGACGGTTTCCCGGTCACGCTGTTCCAGGAACGCACGGGCCTGCCGCTGCGCTCCATCGAGCGTGAACTCGATACCGCCGAGCAGCGCGGCCTGCTGAAACGCGACCATGTCGCCATCCGCCCGACCGAGCTGGGCCAGCGATTCCTCAATGATTTGCAGGAATTGTTCTTGGCTGACGACGAAAACTGACGGTAACCGGTGCCAAGTTGCGCCAGGTGCCGTTACAATGGCGCCCTTGCTCGCAACGAGCAGCGCAGCACGAAGGAAGCGTGGCCGAGTGGTTTAAGGCAGCAGTCTTGAAAACTGCCGATGGGGTGACCCATCCGTGAGTTCGAATCTCACCGCTTCCGCCAGTTCATGCGAAGCCATTGATTTGCCGATATAGAGGCGATTTTTTTGTCCTCACCTGGCACGCGACAGCAGCGCCAAGTCCGGTCAGCACACGAAGCTGACATGCCCCTCTATATGCGCAAGGACGCCCATGGCAACAAACTCGTCCGCCCGATCCGCAAAGAACTGCGTAACCGAGCGCTCTAGGCGAAGTTCATCAAGAGATTGAGCCGGAACTACCGGAAAGCCAAGACCGCCTGCGCCGCCTTCACCGTTGAGACCGACCGGTAACTTGCCGAAGCCAGTGCCGAACAGGTCAATCACAACTCCGTAGATGCACTCCTCAAGCAGGAGACCCGAACACGACTCAAAACCATCTCGGTTACGCCGGAGCTCACTGAGCAGTTGGCGGCTCTTTGCTACAAGGGCTGAATACTGGCTTCCAGGCCACCAGGGATGGGTTCAACGACGATGAGCTCGAGTCTTTAGATGCCAACGTGAACGAGATGCAGGGCTTGATCAATCGCGCACTGGCTAGCGGGCAAGTCGGCAAGTTTCACGGTGCCGTCGCCTAGTTCCTGATGATGCGAGGCCAGCAACTGAACACAACTGATGCCGCGTGGCAGGCGCTCACCTATGAGGTACTCCGGTACATCCAGGCCCGCTGCAAGACAGACGAACAGCGTACACCTCCTGACCTGTCCGTCTTGCAGGAGCCGATGCCGGCGACCTAGCAATCGCGGCTTCCACCGAACAGCGGTTGCAAGAGATTGGTGAACATGGCTCAGGACTCCGGGTTACGCGCGCGCCCTGCCCGCATGTCCATAAAAATCCGCTGCGGCAAGGTGAAGTTGCGCAGCGTGAGGAGTTCGAGTGGTCCGCTACCCACCTCAGTGCGCATGAGGTAGCGGATCGGATAAATCATGTCCTGGGGTGTAGGCATCAACGGAGCCTTGACGACCTGCGCGTCGCTGTCTGACGGTTTGGCTTGTGCATCGACAGCCTTGGGCGCCGCATCGGCCACAGCCTGCCAGGTGAGTTGCACGGTGGCGCTGTCGATAGGTTCGACCTTGGCGCGCTCAAGCATGCGCACCAGGCCCCAGCGGCCGATGTACTCATAGCTCTTGTTGGTGCCCGCCTGCTCGGTCTGCCATTGGAGGCGCGTGCCAAGGTTTTGCGGGTCATTCGCGGGCCAGATCAGCGCGTGCCACGTCTCGCGTTGGTTGTAGTAGTGCAGCGTCTGGCCATCGAGGGTGAGCAGCGTGTCAGTCAGGCCAGGTATCGGCACCGGCTGGAAATCGAAGCGGTATTGGGCCTCACCCTGCACCAGCATGTGGGCGGCGATGCGCTGCAGGGTGTTGATGGCTTTGAGGAAGCTGGGGTCGAAGGCGAGACTGTCACCCCCGGTGGCGGTGCCGAAGGCACGGCCTGCGGGCACCCAGCGGTCGCCTTGGAGTTCAAGCACGCCGGCCAGTTGGGTGCCGAGGAAGGCGTGGATGAGGCCGCCCTGGGGGCGCAGGAATCTTGCGAGCTCGGGGATGGAGGCGTCGTTGCTGGTGTTGGCGAACGGGTAGCGGCCCGCGAAGGATTGGTTCCAGGTGGTGGCGATGGTTTGGCGCCAGGCGTCGTTGAGGCTGGCCTGGGCGGGTAGCAGCACGGTTTGCGTGGCCTGGGCGACCGGCCGTACGAACAAGGCCTCGCCCATGCCGGCCCATTGGGCGCCGAGGCTGGCGGCGATCTGGTCGGCGTAGTCCTGGATGTCGGCCAGATCCGAGCCTTTGCCTTGGAACAGGGCCATGGCGACCTGTTTGGCCTGGGCGTCAGCGTTGGGGCTGGTGCTCATTTGTTGGAGCTTCAGGCGCAGCGCGGTGACGCGATCCAGATAGCGCCGCAGGCTCAGGTCGCCCTGATTGGGCGTGTCTTGGGCCATCAGCCGCAGGATCGGGCCGAAGGTTAGGCCAAGGGGGCTGGCTGTGTCGGACGGTGCGCTCGGGGCGTCTTCCTTCTTGCCGAAGACATTTTGGGCTTTGGCGACCAGGGTGTCGGAGAGGCTCGCCTTTGGGGCACCGGCCTTGCCGTGGTATTCGAGGCTTTTCATAAGCGCGATGACGGGCGAATGGCGGGTGTCGGTCATCGGTTTGAGCTGCTCGATGGCGGCGGGCATGGTGGCCGCGCGCTCCCATTGCAGGCTGTTCATGAAGGTGGCCCAAGCGTCGGCGTAGTCGGCGAAATAGCGGGTGGTGAGTTCGGCCTTGAGGGCGTCGCCGGTGAGGCCTTGTTCGGCTTGGTGGCTGTTACTGGTGTTCAAGACCCAATCGCCGGCGGCGGCGCTGCGCTCGGCAGCTTTGTCGATCTCCGCCTGGATGGTGCCTTCGTAGGCTTGGCGGGTGAAAGCGCCAGGGACGGTGGCGCTGGTGCGCAAGAGGCCGCGCGGGTCGGTGCCGGGGGTGAGCGTCGCCAGGCTCTGGTCGGGGTACTTGCCGCCGACGGCGTCGAGCACGCTCTGGTAGACGGTGTCTTCGGAGTTCTTGACGACGATGACGGCGAGCAAGGTTTGCCGGGCGGAGCCGACCAGATCCTGTCTCGGCTGGATGCGCCAGTCGGGATGGGCTTTGAGCTGCTGGGCATAGAAACCGAGCAGGCGTTCAGAAAGGTCCAGCTTGGCCCCATCGCTCAAGTTGGCGCTGGTGCGCCAGTGGCGAGTGAGTTGCGGGGTGAGGAAGGCGGCCTCTGCACGTGCGGGCTCGGCCAGCATCAGGTAGGCCTTGAGGGCGTGGTGGCCTTCCAGGGCGATCTTGTTCGTTTGGTCATCGAGCTGGTCGGTGGGCATCTGCGCGAGGTCGACCAGTTCGGCTTCGATGTTCTGTGCGACCGGGGTGATGAGCAAACGATTGGCGGCCTGGTCGTAAGGAGCCCAGAGGGCGGCCAGCGTTGCGCGGTCCTGGTTCAGGCCAAAGCGGGTCCACACCGGGGCCTGGTGCTCGATGCGATGTTCGTAGAGTTCGATGCGGTGTTGCACGTCGAGCAGTGCGCGCAGGCTGGCGGCGGTGTCGGGAGCGAACTTCAAGTCACGCAGCGCTACGTTGGTGAGGTGGACTTCACGGGCGTTGCTGGCGGCGGAGGCCAGCATGCCGGTGGTCCAGGCACCGACGCCAACCAGCACCATCGTGGAGAAGACGGTGACAGGGTGTAGACCAACGCGTTTGCCGCGCGTGCGACGCGCCAGTTGGCCGAGGTGGTGCCACAGCGGCAAGTCGGCTTGCGTGTCGCCCACACCCTGCTGTGCCGGGTACGGGGCGAAGAATGCACCGCTGATGGGTTGGTGATTACGCTTCTTGGTGGACAGGCTGGCGATCCAGGCGGCGAGCTTGGTGCTGCGGTCATCCAGGCGCTCGGAGAGTTCTGCGCTGTAGCGGTCGTGGCGGTTGGCGATCAGTTGGGCGACGCCGCGTTGGGCGAGTTGGTCACGCAATACGAGCAGTGCATCGGCGATGGCTGGGGCATCCATGCCCTTGCCATGTCGATTACCGAATTCGCAGCCCATGACGGGCGTTTGACCGTCGCCAGCAACATCAGTATCCGCCACATCCAGCACGTATACCGTGGCGGACCACTTCAGTGTTTCAGCGATGCGGGTGAGGTTCAGGCTGTCGGTACTCACGCCCCGGCGTTGGGCGGCTAGCTCGCCTGTGCCGTCTTCGACCAGCACGACGGCATCCACTGGGCGGCTGCGGCGGAGTTTGCGCAGTTGTTTGAGCCAGGCGGCGTCGGGTTGACCGCCTTCGCCCTTGTCATTCCAGAGCAGAATCGCTTCGTCTGTGTAGAGCCAGCCGGGTTCAACGATGGCTGGCAACAGACGCTTGATTGCGCTGCTGTCGCCGGTCAGCAGTAACCACGGCTGCCGGTAGCGCCAGCGGCGGCCATGCGTGGCACGTAAGGTATTGCGCAAGCGGAACAAGCCATCTATGTTTGCCGCGCTCGTTGCGTGGGAAGCTCCTGCCAGTACCGCGTCTGCTCTTTTGACATCCTTACGCCAGGCTCTCAAACCGACAAGAATGGTTATGCCCCCAAAAAAGATCCAGAGCGCAACAACAGCTAGCATCTTTCTGAACTCGGTATCCAGCCCAAGATGTGCTCCCTGGAGCCAGATCAACACGCTGCCAGCCACTGCGGCCAACAGAAATGCAAACACATCGAGACGAAACTTGGTCATGCTGGTCTAGAGGCAGACTGCTCTTTCAGCGTTGTTGACGCCAAAATTGCCAACGGCCTGCAATGTTCAGTTTGTAAAGCCATGAGGCGCTTCCTGCAGCCGTTGCTATAGGTGCGCGTGGAAATCATTGGTGGTCTCACGCCGCAATAGTATCGATGCGCCGATCTGGAGCGGGATCATCAAGATCACGACGGCCAGCACAACACTGGGCAACCAATCCGGAATGCCTCCCAAGGTCTGTACACCAAAGAGCACTAAGCAAGCGATGCCCAAAAGCTGGATCGTCGTGCAGAGGCTGAACATCGGGTAGTACGTGGGATCGACCGACGCAATCGGCGCGAGCTGAGTACCAACCAGACCAAGTTGAACCCCGCTCGGAACCGACGTTACGGCCAATTGCACGCCTTGGCCATGCCGCACCATCTGTGCGGCCAATGCGTGCAACAGCAAGGAACTCACGGGGCCAGGCTTGCCGATGGCCTCGTCCAGGTTACGCGCCGGCAACTCCAGCCCACAGTCCCGAACGGCAGATTGCGTGATGTGCCAAGACTGGCCGGCTAAGCCGCTCACCCACAGCTGTTTGATGCAATCGGGTAGGACTTGCTGGGCACGTAGCAATGTGTGCATCGCCTCAACGACCTGATCAGATTCAGTCGTGATCGGCCGAAATAGATACGCCAACGGCTTGAACTTGTTTTTGTGGGCAGCCAACCCCGTGGGCGTCGTGGTCTGGAGGGCGACTGCAACCTCGGACCAAACAGGTTCCTCGCCCGGCTGATGCAACTGACAGGCCAGGGTGAGTTGAAAGTCCGCTAGCTCGCGTTGACCGTTGGCCAGCCATGGTTCAGCCGGGGACAGCGATGCCTCCAACGACTGCCAGGAGAATGTGGCGAACTCGGGCAGGTGCAATTGCTCCCAGACCTGTCGCAACTCAGCCAGCCCCTCTTGCGCTGTCGATTGCAGGCAGACATGCAGCGTGTGGGGAGGCGCAATAGCGGTCACCGTCTCAGATAACGGCACGAGCAATCGCCGGAGTACACCTTCAAGTCGGGATTCGTTGAACTCCTGATTCTGGCCGTCCAGGGGTAGCCGCTCGCCTGCATTGTCTGGCTTTGGGCCTTCCAGCCCCAGCATGCGCTCCGCAACCGCTGCTTCGGGCGTGACCGTGGCGCAAGCCACGATCACGACATATCGCTGCGCCCAGCTTCGCCAACGCGATTGCAGGCTGCGGCACAGGTAATTCCACCAGTCCGTTTCGCTAATACGATTTTCGTACCCTTTGTACAGCGCTGCACACAGCACAGCTGTTGCGGAAAGCGGCAACACCAACAGGCGCACGAAGAAATCAACCGAAGCAACCGGCTTCGCCCCCCAGGTCATCACAGTGATGGCGGTTCCAACCAATTGCACGACAACAAAGATCGCGAAGGCAATCCACAACGATGGCGGTTTGCCTCGCTCGCGGTCAGGTGGTTGCTGGACTTGCCAATGCAGACTCATTCGAAGGACACCTCCGCCGTACTGGCGATGACGTAGCTGCCGCATCGGGTACGGCAGTGGTCGACCACCGTTGGGCGGTCTTCGTCAATCAGGCCGTCACCCGCTTCGATGATCGGGTTGTCGCCATGCTCGGGGCACGACACGATGTCGTACAGCAGCGCGGCAGGGCGGCCGCCGATGTCGAAGGTGGACGACGCGGTGATGACCTTGCCGCCATGGCTGGTGGCATCGCCAAGAAGAACAGGGGCTTTCATCAGAATGCTTCTTACTGTGGTGCCAATGGCGCATCAGGGTTCGTCGGCTTCATTGATGGGTCGCAACTGATATGTTCTTGCCTCGAAGGGGTATGCAGGTTCATAAAAGTGCGAGGTCGGCTCGACAACGCGAAGCTATCGCCTGTAACCCCCGGCGGGTATGGTTTCCCCAAAACAACACCAGGCATCAACGGATATTCCACAACGTATGAATCATCGTCCCCCCACTTCTTTGCAACATAGAGCCGGTCGTTCGTTACAAAAACCGCACGATTTTTCGAGTCTTCATATGGCTTGAAGCTGTGCTCCATATAGTCCATCGAGCTAAACGTTCTTCCGCCGTCCGTTGAGTACATCAACTCAACAGTCCAACCACGATCAATGGAAGCAAGATGTGGTGGCGCTGCTGCTGGGAAGGCTAGGTTCTGGCCAGTTGGATCAGCGTTGATTAGATAGCCTTGATAATTCTCAAAGCTGCCTCGCCCAAGCGGTTGGCGAATGTTCGCGCGCGTGTCGTTGTAGAACGCCTCACCGTGATTGCAGTCCCGATAACGCTCCAGTGTCACGAAACGATGATCGTCTATCCGGTAGATGACTTGAGTCGGAGAGTCATAAGGAAGTTCTTTCACTCTCATGAAATCGCTGAGCATGAAAACATATGGCTCCTTGGATCTACCGGAACACCCCTGAAGCGCGGCAAACACCGTCGCCAGCAGAACAACTTGCTGCAGTCTCTTAGTCGCCATATATGACCTCCTCCCGCTTTCGTTGAGGCAGACCTTTCATCTGCTCCTTGAGATCCTCAAGGGCGATCCTGTTCAAGGCTTCACCTGCTGTATCCCAGTCAATCAGACTAGGCCTTTGCACCGAGTTGAGCACACCAGTTTCGAAGTAGGAGTCACGGCCCAGCGTCCAGTCCGCCTGTTTCATCAGGGCGATCCAGAAATCCCTTTTCTCGTATGCGTCGCAAAATCCAATGGGCAAGTCATATGCCGCGACGCGACGCATGAAAGCCTCATTATTTGGTAATGTGCTGTGGTTAGTTGGCTCGGCTCGATATTCGTCGTGCTTCTTGATCGCTTCCGCTTGAGTTTCTCGCGCCACACTCAGGCCAATTGGGCTAAGCGGGTTCGCCACCGTCTTGGTCTTTGATTCGTAGAGGTAGCGGTAGTACGGATAGCTCTCGTCACGGTATTTTCCTGTCCTTGGGTCCACAGCTGCCATTTCGTTTGCATCAACGCGGGATTCCTCGAAATTCTTCATCTCTTCAGCGGTCAGCGGATGCGCGACTCGCTCAGCGTTGATCATCACCGTCTTGTTTGCATTCGGTACCACCCAAAGGTTCATGCCCGGTAATGCCCCTCGGTTGCCGTTCCAAAACGAAGAGGGAGAGATTCCTGCCACAGGCCTCTGGATTGGTGGCAGCGTACCGAACTTCTTGGCGCCTGCCGCCTCGCCCACGGGCGTGCCGCGCGCCAGCATGCGTTGCTTGACGGTATCACCCAGCTCGGCCAGAAGTGTGTCGTTTACCCCCTGCCAACCGATGCTTTGCAGTGGCTCCGACCCCATCACGCGATCATGTGGGTTGAAGTACACGTACAGCCGACCATGGTTGTCGCGTTCGTGCACGCCGGACTTGCGTTGATTGTCAGGACGCCAGAAATCCATATTCTCCGACGCACCACACTGCAACTGCTTCAACTCCGCTTCCGTAAAAACACGTTTTTCGCGTTTGATGCGATTTGCAATATTGCGGAAGGTGTTGACGCGAGCATCGGTTGTCGGACGAAACATACCTGCGGTCAATGCGTCGGTCGACTTGTCCTCAAGCGCATACGGTGAATTCATGACGAATAGCGCGTCGGGCGCTCGCTTCTTGCACAGCGCAGTAGCCGCCAACGCAACCATGGTTCCCTGGCTGTGGGACATGATCGTCACCGTGTCACGTGGACATTCGGTGCGAATGCGATCAACAAGATCGGCCAATCGCTGGGCTGCATGCGCGTAGTAGTCGCGCGGTGGCGCATCCTGCAATTCGCGGTCGGCCTCTGTGTTCAACTTCTCCAGGTCGATTCCAAAGAGGTGGCGCTTCATGCCCTCCTTGCTCCACAGTTGTGGAAGGTTATTCGTCCCGTTCTGGAACGGCCCGCCACCCCAATACCACGGACCTTTTTCGCCGGAGCGAGCGGGATTCCAGAAATCTACGGCGCTCCTGTTGCGCAACGGAATCCGCCATTTTTTTTCCATCCCTTCTGGCGCACGGTAGCCCCAATAGAAGCGGATTACGGGAGAATACCCAACCCCATTCGGCGCAAGTTGCCTTGGAATTGGCTTGTCCGTCTTTTGGTCAGCCGTGAGGTACTGGTTTGCCTTCAGTTTGGTGCCCTCAGGCCGATTGAGGCGGTCATTTAGCCCCTCGCACAACCCCTCTTCCGCTGCGTCATACCACTCCCCCTCGGAGTTGACCCCGTGCACGAAAATGATGATGCCGGGCATGTGCGGCGGAATGCGACATTCCGCTCGCACCTGAAAACCAGACGGCGAGTGATAGGACTCCCAAAACGGCTGGCTCAGGTGATCGCGCTGCATCGGCACGATTCGGGTCGCGGATTGTTGCTGGTAGGGTTTCGGTCCATCGATACTGTTCGTGCCGGACTTTGGCTGCAGAGTTTCTTTTTGATCAGGCATGAATCACACTTCCCTGTGGTTCTGGAGCAGCAGCTTGAGGCCTTGAGCCACGTCCTGCTGGCTGATCGAAGTCTCGCCAATGTCATTGGTAATACCCTCGACCAGCTGTCCATTGGCGAGTTGAATTTTGTATGGTCGATTGGCAATCGGACGACCGGTGATGCCGTCACTCAAGATGAACCGCTCGTCGTTCGTGATCGAGCCCTGATTGAACTTCGGCACCGGTAGCGACAATGCACCAGCCCCCAATTTCTGAATCTTCGGCACCTTGACAATCAAGTTGCCAGCACCACCGATCTCTACGCTGTCGCCCAGCACTTTGATGTAGGCTGACCCGCCACCACTCAGAATGACGCCGTTGGCCGCATTGACGGTTACGGTGCCGTCCGCGCTGGCGATTTGCAGGTTCTTCTGTGCGACAAGTTCCATGGCATCAGACTGCGCCTGTATCTGCACCTTGCCGCGCGCGGCAAACAGCTTGATACCAAGCTTGTTGGCAAACAGGGATAGTGCGCCGCTAGCGGCCTGTGTGATGTTCTTGAGCGTGCTGATATTCACGCCGGCCATGGTGGACACGTTGATGTCCTTACCAGCCGCCACGGACATGCGGTCCGGCGTTACCATCGCGATACCCGCTGGGGCGGACAGCACCATCACTGCCTGTTTCAGTTCTGTCACGCTGTCCTTGAGCCATTGGTTTTCGGCTTTGAGGTCGGCGATCTCGGCGTTGGCAATTCGGGCCATGCTGGCCAAGCCCTCGGCCTGTGCCAACGCGACTTGCAGCTGGGAAAGCGCTGCGGTCATATCGAGCTGTTTGCCGTTGGCCTTCGGCTGATCATCCGCAGAGATGAAAAGTCCCTTACCACCCCGGATAGCTCCCCATCCGGAGGTCCGCAGCTCAAAACCTTCCCCCCGCTTCTCCCACCGCCCATCGTTGATGTGCCCCAGCGTGAGCTGGCTCTTGCCCGAATGCTCGGTTCTGAGCGTGACGTATTCCTCGCCCTCCCAGTCATCCAACTCCAGCAGGTTCCGGCTCTGGGTAGTGAGGCGGTTGCGCGAGAGCCAGCGGTCTTCGCTGGTGATCAGATCGCGGTGAATGCTGTTGTGGTGGAAGGCTACGATTTCCGGCTTATCGGGATCCCCGTCGCGGCAGGAAATCACGGCCTCGTCACCGGGGAGCGCAGGCAGGTGCAGACCGGTCTGGTTCTTGCCGGCGAACGCCTTGGCCATGCGCAGCGGCACACATTCGGCACCGGAGTCCCACTCCTCCTGGTCGAACTCGAACCGAACCGCATACCGACCGGCCGTGTTGAGGTACGCGTATTTGTAGGTGCTATTGCTGGGCGAAGTCACCCTGGCAGTCAAGGTGCCGGCCACTTTCGGCCACGTATCACGCTCGATGCGTAATCTGAACCGCCGATCACTGGGGATGGCCTTGAAGGTGTTGCTGTACGCCCGGTCGCGCGCACCACGGTGGATGACCTCGATGGCGACCATGCCGTTGGGAGCGTCGGGCTCTGGTTTGTCGATGCGCAGGATTTGCGCCGGGCACAGGTCACGTACGTTGCCCTGACCTTCGTAGATCAGTTGCCAGGCAATCTCGGCTTCATGCTGCAGTTGGGCTTCCCACTTGGCTTCCGCCGGGTCGAGATGGTGGGTTCCCCAGATGTAGGGTTGGCCAAACGTCGTGGTGTCTTTGCGGGCGATATTGGCTTCGCCGTCAATGCGTTCCCACGCGGCGTCCGGGTTGTAGTCCGCCACCCGCACCGACTGCGCCACGACCTGGGCGTGCGTCTGCAGGCTGGAGATGGCCTCGACCCCAGATGATTCCAACCCGGCAGTCTCCCGATAGGGGACCGTCCGATCAGGCGTGTAGAGGTAAAAATCGATGTCGTCCGCCCAGACGATTTCATCCCCAAACTCGCCCTGAATCCAGTAGCAATACAAACCTTCACGCTGCATCAGGATCTTGATGTAATCCCAATCCGAGCAGTTGTACTGGAAGCGAAACGCGTGCGTGCGATAGCTCTCGCGGCGCAGCTTGAAGCGGAACTGGTGGCCCTTGAAGCCGTGCCGGCGCAGGATCGCTTCAATGATCTCGGGACCGGTCTTGTGTTGGAAGACCCTCGTGTTACGGACAATCCGTAAGCGGGCGACGTGAGCTTCGACAACGATTTGGTAGGCGGTGAAGTCCGCCGTGGCCTTGAGCTTGGAAAAGCCGGTGATGCAGCCGCAGAACTTGCGCGGCTCGCATCCGTCATCGCTGTCGATGCTGAACGTCGCATCCTTGCCCAGATAATCCGCGCGCACCAACTCGTCGGGGTGCGTGAGTTCGATGGTGATTCGATAGGGCTCGCCTAGGCGCTCGATGGCTTCGAACGACACGACTGACAACGCCTGCGCGCTCTCCGTACCCGGCACGTCGAGGTGATACGGCTGCCGGCCGGCGAGAGCCCGAACAACTCGCTCAACGCTTGTGCCAACTGCTCCGGATGCCCCTTGCCACTCTGCCATCGTTGCTCACCTTGATTCGAGTTCGACTGGGCGCGATGAACTGTGCGCGCGAGGTGAGCAATGTAAAGGGCACTGGGGCTAAAACTTTTCTTCAACCACTTGATTTAACAAATTTCCACATAAAACAATCTGAAGCCGGTTTTTTAAATTTCTCATAGGATGTTATCAAAGGCACTGACATCTGCATTAAATTAAATCTATATCAACAGAAGAATTCCGCATTCCGGCCAACTGTCCAGCGAATGCAGACATCATCTTGATAATGATTCAACCCCTGCATGACACATCACATCTGGCCCGGCTGAGACAACCTTGACACCGTCCTTTGGAATGCCGTTCGGTGCTGGCGAGAGAGGAAAGCGGCGCTCGTTGCGAGCCATGCATAACAGCAATGGCATACGCCATGAAGCTGATAGTTGCTGGAGCCGAACGTGACGCAACGGTTCTGTACTCCCTCAGATTCGCGACGTGCACGGGTTCACAGCTTGGCGAGCGTCCGTAACTTCGCGCAAAAGCTTGGCCACAAAGTGCGTGCACTGCGCTCGAACGCGAGTCCCTGCTAATGCCGCGCCATCGGCCAAAGCGCATCGGGATCCTCTCCAAGCGCCTTGGCAATGGCCAGACGAACGCGCTTCGCCCCGTTGCCCGCGATGGAAGACGACAGCAGTTGCGGAGTGACGTCGTCCAAACCCAGCTTTTCTGAAAGTTCACGCAAGGTGGCCTTGCCGAAACGCTCGTTGAGAAGACGTTTTACGGTAGGCATGGCGCGGGGAAATTCGCGAGGAGCGGGCGTGACCCCGCCTACCTGATTAGCGCTCTTGCGCTCCTTCGGCTCTGTCGAGAAATCGACCGGTTGAGGGAGAGGATTCTCGGCCATAGACCTGCCTAGATTTGTTAGAGCTTCAGCTGCGTTTCGCCCTGTGCTGGAGCACATCGTGTCCGGTGCGACCAACACCGCAAAATAGCGTCCACGATCTTGGTACAACCTTACCTTGCAAATCAAATCCATAGTAGTCGGGCGCTAAATCAAAACGGACGTATTGATTATTCTTTTTCTTAATGGAATAACCTGACCGCGGCTGCTGCGCGCCGTTAACCAAAGCCAAGAACGCAAGCGCCGCCCCAAGCCCCCCCGGGCTTGGGGTTGGTCGAGCGCAATGAAGACTCTTCCCCGTTCTTCAAAAAAGGTACAACTCTTTTTATTTTTCCCTCACCAATAAGCTTCTTGGTAAGGGCTTGCGCATCAACGCCGAAGCCATGTCGCCGGATCGCCAACTCGAAAAGACAAGGGGAGAATCCGCTCACCCCGTGTCTACGAGTCAGGTTTGGCCTGCGAGGGCCAGACGACTTGCTGTTTTCCCCGTTGCCCGCCCCGCGTCGGTCCCATGGAACCGCACAGGTGCTGAACATTCTTATTAGGCATGATGCTGACACCGTATATTGTCGGGAACGATAGCAGACGCTATTCTGACTGGCACCCTGCTAATTAGAGGGCATGAACCCGCCAGCAGACGCCGTTCGTGCCGGCTGCTTTTTTTTGGTGCAGCGGGCGCGGATCAACATATCCGAGAGCGCGGCAAGTGCTGGCAGCGCTGTCATGATCACAGCCTTGTGCAACTGTTTGTCGCTGCCTGGGATTGCGACCCAGCTTGGTATTGCACATCGGCGCCTGGCCATCAGTTCTCTTTTGTATTGCAACCAAACGCGGCAGACCATGGAAGTCCTCAATGATGTGAGCGCGATCGCTTTGGCCAATAGTCTTCCGGATGGCGTCTTTCTGGTCGACGAGCGTGGGCGGATCCGTCACGCCAATGCGGCGTGGCAGGACATCCTTGGTTATCGGCCATCCGAGCTGGTCGAGCAATGCATGCTCGAGCTTGTAGCGCCGGACGACCGCGACAGAACGCAACGGGAAGCGGGTCGCGTTCAGGCAGGTGCAAAGTGCACTGGATTCGAGAATCGCTATCGCCACCAGCTTGGCACCGATGTCCAGTTGTCGTGGTCGGCACAGTGGAGCGTCGAGCACCAACTGCGCATTGGCGTGGCGCGTAACGTCACCGCAACGAGGACGCTGGCAGAGCGCAGCCCCTTGGCGCAACTGCAGGCGCGTCTGGCGCCTCACGAGTCCCGGGTATTGCAACTGTTGTTGACCGAGGCCGCAGAAAAGCAGATTGCGGAACAGCTCGGCCTTGCCGTTTCAACCACGCACTCCTACATCACAAACGTCTATCGCAAGTTCGGCGTGCGTGGCCGCGCTGGGCTGATGAGCCTGTGGCTCAAAGAGATGCAGAACCGCTGACACCCCCGCCCTCTCCTTCGCCGTGCCTTGGCGAGAGAGCGCTTACGCGCCGCCCGATCGGCATCGGGGCTTCTCGGCTTCACGACTTGGCACAAACAGCGCGCAACCCCTGCGCTATACTGCCGCCCGTCACGCACACAACGTGACCTCGGATTGGCGTCCGGGAGCAGATACAGGCGGGTAACCGCCGGCTGGCGGTTTTTTTACGCCCGTTCATCAAGCGCCTCCTATGGCCGGGCCTTGGTGAGGGAGCGCTCGCGCTCGCCGGTTTCCTGTATCGCCGGTACGCCAACCTTGCCTTGTGCCCGGCCACCCCGATTGGCGTCGGGGTTCGGGTACCTAGACCCGATACAGGAGCATCGAAATGCGCCACGCCCTTGCTCGCCTAGAGGACACGCAATCTCCTTTGCAAGATACCCTCGGTAATCGCAACGACGGGACTGAGCCGCTTCAACAACAACGTGCCGATCTTGTGCGAGCGCTCGCAGCAGCCGAAGCCTCAGTAAGAACATTCCCTGCCGGTTCGCTGCAACAGGCCAAAGCGCGGGCACGGGTCACGCGACTGCAGAACGAATTGAGACGCTTGAAAGCCACGCTTGGCATGGCCAGGCCACGTCAGAACCTGGGCGACTTCCTGATCGAGATGTTCCGCGAACGCGTCTCCCGCACCGAGTGGCAGTGCATCGTCGCCGAAGCGCGACGCCGCCATGATTCAAAAGCTGCGGAACGTCAAATCGGACCGCTTGCCGCAGGGCCTGGAGTGCAAAGCTGATATAGTCGCGTCGGCTCCGATTTCTGAACCTTGCGATGTCTCTCGTTTTTCGCCGAACCGCCCTCTCGTTCGTTGCCGCAGCCTCGGTTGCAGGCGCCGGTTTCGTCCACGCGCAAGCCAGCGCGCCACAAGCGCCGGCAGTGTCCACGGCAGCGTCGGGCGGCACCGTTGCCGAGCTGCAGCACTTGCTGGCGCAGAAGCGCTTGACCGAACTGCGCACGACCTACAACGGCGACTACGGCACCAGCCTGCTGCTCGTCAACGAAGACACCACGGCCTACGTTGCCCTGTCGTATCGCAAAGAACTGTGGCGTGTGTACAAGTTTGCGTCGGTCGCTCCGGCCGAAGGCGCATACGACACACTGGCGAGCCAGACCCGGACATGGGCCGAAGATGATCTGCGCCGCGCCGTCACGGCGGGCCAGAAGGCGCAACTGGAGCGCGAAGCCCAGGCAGCTCAGCAGCGTGCCGCATCGCTCAGCCAGGAAGTGCGCATCATGCAGGCGCAGCGCCAGAAGATGCTGACCGAGCAGCAGACCATGCGGCAGGAGACCAAGGCGCTGGACATCGAGCGCCGCGCGTACCAGACCCAGGTTGAATCGCTGCAGCAGCAGATCCGCCTGCTGGAAAAGCAGCTCAACGATCCGCACTGGTCGCCAGCACCGTAAACGTCTGCGATATTCACATTCCTGGCTTGGCGCAGAAACGGCAGGCCAGCGACCTCCCCAGCCTTCGGTGCGGCCCGCATCGACTTAGGATCAATCTGATCGACCACCGTTCACCCACCGCTTAGCATGGCGCCTGCTTGCGCAGCCGGCTTTGCTTTGACGTCCGCTGCGGCCATCAGCGGAGACGGACTTGGAATCGCCCCACTTCATCATTGACGGACACCTGCGCCTACCGGGTCTGGTGCGTATGCCGCCGCCTTTCGGGCCACCACTCGACGAGGCGCTGGCCATCGTCGGCACACAGGTGAGTACGCCCGCCGATCCTGCCGCCAAAACCTACGGTGAAGCCGGCGCAACTACTCGCGGGCAATGGCGTCAACGCATGACCGTGCTGTCAATTGGCGTGGCCTGCACATTGGCCGCTGCGCTGCTTGGCTGGCAGACCAGGCCGCATCGGCAACATCGGCAGCAGGCCGCAGCGTCGGATCAGACCACCGTGGCCGTCATCGCCCAGCCAACCACACCGGGCGTTCCGCACGAGAACCTTGCTACCGAGCAGGTCGCACTAATAGAAACCCACGAGCCCGAGGAATCCGAAGCCGTTACCGCAGCCGTAGCTGCGGTCGCGCAGGCTCCAGACATGGCGATGGACGGTGTGGAAGTTGCCGCGCCAGTCATCGCGGCTGCATCGCTGGCCGTAACGCAATTGCCGGTGAAATCGATACGGCTGCGCAAGCTTGTGCGGGCTACCGAGCCAGCGCCGAGGCTGCCCGAGTTGGAACACCCGGCCACACCGCACGACGACGAATCTGCGTTCATCGAACTTGAACCGTCACCGGTCGACACCGCTCCAATCGCCTCTGGCTATGCGGCCCCAAGCGCGTCGGCGCGCATTGAACTGCAACGGCATACGCGCTTCACGGACTGACCAGCGCGCCGAGCTGCTGCGCGGGCTCAGTGCAGCTGGCCGCCCGTTTCGCGTACGTCGTGCAGCGTGCGCAGCGTTGTCTCGATGGCGATGCGCAGGCCCGTGACGATGGTGTCATGCGCCATACTCGGTTGCCCCGGGTGCTTGGCTGCCTGCGACGGCAGATACGGGATGTGGATAAAGCCGCCGCGCGTCGGCAGCTTGTGGCGGGCGAGGGCATGCATCAGCCCATAGAAGACGTGGTTACAGACAAAGGTACCCGCCGTCTGCGAGACCGATGCAGGAACGCCGCCCGCACGCAGTTCGCGCACGATAGCCTTGATCGGTAACGTTGAAAAATACGCGGCCGGCCCATCACTCGCGATGGCGATATCGATGGGTTGCTTACCGGCGTTGTCAGCAATGCGTGCGTCGTCGACGTTGATGGCGATGCGCTCGATGGCCATCTCGGCGCGGCCGCCAGCCTGCCCCACGGCGATCACCACATCCGGCTGCAGCGTCTGCAGCAACTTGCCGAGCACTTTGTTGGATTCACCAAAGATGGTCGGCAACTGGCGCGCGACAATCTCGGCACCGGCGATTCCTTGGCCATCGAGGGTGCGCACGGCTTCCCACGACGGATTGATGGGTTCGTTCTCAAACGGATCGAAACCGGTGACGAGGACGGTAGGCATGACGTTCTCCTGCGTGCAGCGTAAGACTAAAACGATGATAAACGTCCGTCGAACATCATGCCCAAGCGCGTTGCAGCGTCAGTTTGCCTTGCTGCGCTTGTTCTCGAAGTTCAACAGGATGTCGACTTCTTCCGTGCCCGCGGTGTGCAGCCATTCGCGCGTCAGACGCTCGCCCAGGCGGCGCATATCGCCCTGCAGCGTCACGTCCGGATTGAGCACGCGCACGCCGGTCTTGGCGAGTTCGGCTTCATCGCGCTCATAAGTCTGGCGGCTCGAATCCCACCCGCGCGTCTCGTACTCCTTGGCGAGCTTGAGCACGGTCTGCTGCATCGCCGGCGGTAGCTTGGCGAAGCGCGCCTCGTTGACGAACACGGCGTTCTTCGGGATCCACGCGTTGACCTTGTAGTAATAGGTCATGCGCTGGCCAGCCTTCGTTTCCAAACCGGTGGACGGCGAGGTGACCATAGTGTCGATCCGGCCGCCGGCAATCGCGGCGGTCAGGTCGGCGGCCTCCACCTGCACGGCCTGCGCACCGTACAGCTCGGCAATGCGCTTTTGCGCCGCGTTATAGGTGCGCAAACGATGTCCCTTCAGGTCGGACAAACGGGCGATCGGTGTTTCGGAATACAGGTTCTGCGGCGGCCAGGGCACGGCGTACAGCAGGCGCAATCCGTTGGCCTTCATCAGCGCTTCGATGTGGCTGCGCGAGGCATCCCACAGCAGGCGCGCATCGTTGTAGCCCGACACCACGAAGGGAATTGAATCCACGCCGAAGAGCGGATCGCGCTGGGCCAGCGTCGAAAGCATCACCTCGCCCGCTTCGGCCTTGCCGTCCTTGACGCCATCAAAGATGGCGGCCGGCTTGAGCAGCGTGCCGTTCGGATAGACGTCCAGCTTGAGCCCGCCGTTGGTGGCGGCACTGACGGCGCTGGCGAAGGCCTGCAGGTTTTGCGTATGGAAATTGAGGGCCGGATACGGCGTGGCCACTCGGAGCGTTTCCGCGCGGGCTTGCGCGGCGGAAATCAGCGACAGGGCGCTGACTGCAAGAACACAAAGAAAGCGGCGTCCCGACATGGAACGGCCGCTCGTCATCTGGCTGCTCATAAATCCCCCCGGAGAAGAGCACGATGCGAGGTCTACACGACCGCATGCCCTTGTCTCGCGGGCAGCGATCGCGCTTGGTGGCGTCGGCCGGCTAAGAGCCGCCCGCGTGACGCACACCGCACGCGACGCATTAAACACGATTAGTGAAGCATCAGGAAGTACAAGAGCACGATATTGGCTGTAAGCAACAGCAGCGCGGTCGGGACTTGCGCTTTGATCACAGCGTTCTTATCGGAAAGCTCCAGCAGCGCAGCCGGCACGACATTGAAGTTGGCCGCCATCGGGGTCATCAGCGTGCCGCAGTAGCCCGAGAACATGCCGACGGCCGCCATCACCGCCGGGTTGCCATGGAACACGCCCACCAGGATCGGCACGCCCACGCCGCCCGTCATGACCGGGAAGGCCGCAAAGCCGTTGCCCATGATGACGGTGAACAGCGCCATGCCCACGCAATAGACGATGACCGCGACGAGGCGATAGTCCATGTTGATGTAAGCGGTGGTCAGGTGCGCCACGGCCTTGCCCACACCGGCATCGGCGAAGACGAGACCCAGCATGGCCAGCATCTGCGGCAGCACCAGCGCCCAGCCGAGCGACTCGGTCAGCCGACGCGATTCACGCATGGCTTGCACCGGCGTGTCGCGCGTCAACCAGCACGCCAGCGCGAGCGAGATGATGCAGCCCAGGCCCAGCGAGACGAAGGTCTGGTTCTTCGGATCGAGCAGCAGATCGCCGCCAATCTTGATGTCCTTGAGGAACACGCTGCCGATGACGGTGACCAGCGGAATGGTCAGTGCTGGAATGAACAGGCGGTTGCCCAGGCGCTTGGCGGATGCGCGGCGCTCTTCTGCCGGCAGTTCGCCATGCTTGCCCAGCGTCACACCGCCCGTGCCGGCCAGCAGTGCCATCACCACGGCGCCGACGCCCACCGCAATCGGCGGAATCTTGTCGCCAACGAGAAAGATGACGGCGAAGATCGCCCAGAACAGGCCCGTGGTCCAGCGACGCGGGTGGTTCTTGTCGGCAAAGGTCATCAGCGCGGTGATCGTCAGGATGATCCCGGCCAGCCAGTACAGATAATTGATCGACAGAATCATGGCTTACCCCTGCTTGGCCGCGGCCGCGTTGGTGTTAGCGGCGGCACCCATTTCACGGGCAAGCCAGCCGTCCAGGCGCTTGAGGCGCACCGAGTGGATCAGGAACGCGCAGACCGCAGTCGGGATGCCCCACACCGCGATGTGCAGCGGTTCCACGTCGATGCCCGAGCCGAGCAGGAACGTGTGCATCAGCGCGATGGCGCCAAAGGCCACGAAGATGTCCTCACCGAAGAACAGGCCGACGTTGTCCGTGGCGGCGCAGAAGGCCAGCAGACGTTCGCGCACCGGCGCCGGCAGCTTGCCGAAGCGGTTTTCGGCGGCGCCTTCTGCCATTGGCGCCAGCAGCGGACGCACCATCTGCGGATGCCCGCCGAGGCTCGTTAGGCCCGCCGCCGCCGTCAGCTCGCGCACGGCGAGGTAGACGATCAGCAGACGACCCACCGTGGCCGATTGGATGCGCGAGATCCAGTTCTGCGCGTGTTCACGCAAGCCGTGACGCTCGAGCAAACCCACCACCGCGAGCGGCAGCAGGATGATCAGCGGCAACGTCCGCGTCTTGATGATGCCCGTCCCGATCGCCGTCAGGATCTGGCCGATGGACATCGATGCCGCAAAGCCAGTGGCGATGGCGGCCACAGCCACCACCAGCATCGGATTGAATCGCAGGATGAACCCCGCGATGATGACGACCACCCCGATCAGCGGCCATAGATTCACTGCCGTACCCATGTGGTGCTTCCCCCCAAGTTAATAAAAAGCCCCGTTGGAAGGACGGGGCCGTGGCTCAGGCGCCGGCGCGAACAGCGATACCCTCGCTGCCCAGCCGTTCCCGAATGCGTCGCGCGAACGCCAGCGCATGCGCGCCATCGCCGTGCAGACAAACCGTTTCCGCGCGGATCGGAACCCACGTGCCGTCGATGGCCCTTACGCGCTGCTCGCGCACCATCGTCAGCGTCTGGTCCAACGCGGCATCTTCGCTGTCGATCAAGGCACCCGGCGTGCCGCGTTTGACGAGCGAGCCGTCGGCGTTGTACCCGCGATCGGCAAACACCTCTTCCTTGGCCTGCAGACCAAGTTCGCGCGCTGCCTTGACCAGCTCACCGCCCGCCAGACCGAACACCACCAGCGACGGATCGAAATCACGGATCGCGCGCACGATGGCGACGGCCAGAGGCCGGTCACGCGAAGCCTGGTTGTACAGCGCGCCGTGCGCTTTCACGTGGGCCAGCTTGCCGCCCTGCGCACGCACGATGGCAGAGAGCCCGCCAATCTGGAACAGCACGCCCGCGTAGATTTCATCCGGCGGGAGGTGCATTTCAGTGCGGCCAAAATTCTCGCGATCAGGAAAGCTCGGATGCGCGCCGATCGACACGCCCTGGCGCAGCGCCCAGCCGACGGTCTGGCGCATCGTGTTGACGTCGCCGGCATGCCAGCCGCAGGCGATGTTGGCGGAACTCACCAGCGTGAGGAGCGCCTCGTCGGTATCGCAGCCTTCGCCAAGGTCGGCGTTCAGATCAATTGCAGTCATGGTGTTGTCTTCCGGTGCATCAGGCGTTCAGTCGCGTCTTGGCGGTGCGGTGCGCGCTCGACAAAATGCCCTGGCGCTGCCAATCCAGCGCGGTTTCGATTTGCTGCAGATACCGTGCCACGTCGGCGCGGGCGGCTTCAGCCTCTTCCAGCGTCACGCGCTCAAAGCGCACGCGCGTGCCAAGCGGAATCTGCGCCAGGCGCCATTGGTCGGCCAGGATGACGGAGCCGATCTTCGGATAGCCGCCCGTGGTCTGCGCATCGGCCATCAGCACAATGGGCTGGCCCGACGGCGGCACCTGGATCACGCCCGGCACCACGCCATGCGAGAGCAGATCGCTGCTGCGCTGCTTCTTGCGCTTGAGTTCCGGCCCTTGCAGGCGAAAGCCCATGCGGTTGCTGTTAGGCGTGAGCGTCCAGTCCGATTCCCAGAACGCGGCTTGCGCATCGGCAACGAAATCGTCGTATTCGGGACCAGGCAGCACGCGCATGACGGGCGTGTCCTTCTGCGCGCGGTCGAACGTCCAGCGGGCGGCCTTCACCGCAACGGTATCGCCGCTGATGTCGGGAGCGTACGTCGTGTCTGCAGGCAATACCTGCAACCTGTCGCCGTCCTTCAGCGGGCGCCCTTCGAGGCCGCCGAAGCCGGCTTTCAGATCGGTGCTGCGCGAGCCCATCATCTCGGGCACATCGATGCCACCGGCCACACAGAGATACGCTCGCACACCGCCCTGCGCCACACGCAAGGTCAGCGTCTGACCGCGCTGCACGGGGATGGCGCGCCATGCATGCACCGGCGCGCCGTCGAGCGTGGCGCGGCAATCGGCGCCCGTCAGCGCGATCAAGCCGTTGGCGTGGAAGCGCAGCGTGGCGTTGCCCAGCGTGAACTCGATGCCCGCCGCATCACTGCGGTTCCCGACCAGGCGGTTGCCCACATACAGCGACAGTGGATCGAGCGCGCCGGATGTGCACACGCCAAAGCGGCGATAGCCGGTGCGGCCCAGGTCTTGCACGGAGGCCAGCACGCCGGCCCGCACGATCTCGATCATGGGTTGGGGTTTCGAACTCATGCGCGCACCTTCGAGGCAACAAAGCGGATGCGGTCTCCAGGCGAGAGCAGCGTGGGGGGATTGCGCTGCGGCATGAAGAGCGCCGCGTCTGTGCGACCAAGCAATTGCCAGCCACCGGGGGATGCGGCCGGGTAGATGCCGGTCTGCTCGCCGCCGATGCCCACCGAGCCGGCCGGCACGGCCATGCGTGGCTCGGCGCGGCGTGGCGTGGCGAGCGACTTGTCGAGCCCGCCCATGTAGGCAAAGCCCGGCTGGAAACCCAGGAAATAGACGATGTATTCGGGCGCGGTGTGACGACGCACGACTTCGGCCGTGCTCAGGCCGGTGTGCTTGGCCACTTCGCGCAGATCGGGACCTTCGTCACCGCCATAGGCGACTTCGATATCGACGAGTTTGCCGTCGGCCACCAGCGCCTGGCTTTCTTCCCAGGCCTCGCGCAGTTGAGTGGTCAATCGTTGCGCATCAGCCAACGGGCCAAACACGAGCGTGAGGTTGTTCATGCCGGGCACCACGTCGACCACGCCCGCCCAGTTGGACGCGCGCGAAGCCATCGCCCAGATGCGCTGCTGACAAGTCAGGGTGGCCGGTGGCGGCACTTCGCACAACAACGCCAGTTCGCCCAGCCGGTGAATCGTGCACTGCAACTTAACCCCCGTCCCGTGTGCGCCGTTGGCGGGAAGATCCCGGCAAAACGATGCGCGATTGAAAACGAAAGCGATACGTTAATAAATTGTCGATAAATTCTGTATAAGAAGTAACCCTTAGTCGCTCAGGGCCAAGTCGCGGCGGAACGCGGTCCGGCTGCACTCATCATAGGTGCCGGACACGGTCAGCGTGACAGGCATGTTATGCCCGAGTCATATGAAAAGAGGAAGACGCCTCTAGAACAAGAGGCGTAGAGGAATAGCCGGAAGCGCGAGGATCAGGCGCCGGGCTCTTCGCGCGTGATGCGCAGGCCCAGAACAAGGGCGGCGATGGCGCACACGGCCATCATGCCCAGCAGCGGCAGCGCGGTCTGGCCGATGGCGGCAACCACCGTACCGGTCACCATGCCGAGGCCGAATTGCATGGCGCCCATGAGCGCCGAGCCCGTACCCGCACGCGCGCCCTGCCCCGCCATTGCAAGGGCGCCGGTGTTGGGCGAGATGCAGCCGATCGATGCGATGTAGCAGAACAGCGCCACCAGCACGAGCGGCAGCGGCGTATAACCCGCCGCCGCGGCTGCCGCAGCCAGCACGCTGGTGATAACCGGCACCCACAGCGCCCGCCGCAGCACGCGCGCCGGCGAATATTTACGCACCAGCCGCACATTCACGCGCGAGGCCGCGATCATCCCCGCCGCGTTGCTGCCGAACACCCACGCGTAGTGCGAGGGCGTCAGCCCATAACCGTCGATCAGCACGAACGACGACACGGTGATGTACGCAAACATGCCCGACAGGAACACCGCGCCGCACCACATATAGGCGGCGTAATGGTGATCGTGCAGGAGTTCCCAGTAGTCGCGCAGCACGTGGCTGACCGCCAGCTTGCGCGCCTGCTCGGGCGCCAGCGACTCGCGCATCAGGTAGTGCACGGCCACCAGCGACAGCACGCCAAATGCCGTCAGCAAAGCAAAGATGACCCGCCACGTTGCGAATTGCAGCACCGCGCCGCCAATCATCGGTGCGAGGATCGGCGCCACCCCCATCACCAGCATCAGCGTGGAATACGCCTGCGCGGCGCCGCCCGGGTCCATGCGATCACGCACGGCAGCGCGTGCGATAACCATGCCCGCGCAGCCGCCAAATCCCTGCACGCCGCGCAGCACGGCCAGCATCGTGGCGTCTTTGGCAAACGCGCAACCGATGGATGCCGCCACGTACATCGCCAGACCGATATAGAGCGGCGGCTTGCGGCCAAACCGATCGCTAGCCGGGCCATAGATGAGCTGGCCGATCGCGAGGCTGATCAGGAAGACGGTCAGCGTGAGCCCCGCCGCAGCCGACGACGTATTCAGATCGCGCGCGATGGTCGGCAGGCTCGGCAGGTACATGTCGACCGACAGGGGGCCGATGGCCGTGAGCGCGCCAAGCAACAGGAGCCAGCCGGGAATCGGGCCGGGCATGCGGGATCGTGCAGGAGCGGGAGCAGTCATGAAGGGAGAACGAGACGCGGCGCAGACGTGCAGCCCGCGCCGGAGCAAACCAAGAACTTTAGCGCAAAGTGGCGAACCACGGGCGCGCACCGGCCAGGTGCAAGGCGGCCTGCGCGCCCCACCCGAGGGCTGAGCGTGCAACCTGCATACGTCGGCATGACAAGCTGGAACCTCCAAATGGCCCCGATGGACCCGGCACGGGATTTGCACTCCGCCACCCCTCGTACGAGGCAGTCGCGAGCTGGCCGAAATCGCCGTCCGGTGCGGTTCCGGACGATATAATTTGTTGTTGATGGCAAGCATCACACAACCATGATGATTGCTGCGATGCGTCGGCGCGAACCTGCATCGGCGTTGCCTGCTGTGAAGTGTCGTCAACACCCAAAATGAGACCGCCTCCGCTGCGTACCCTGCACGGTGAGCGGCACGGAAACCACGAGCCAACTGTTGTGACACCACTCCCACCACGCCTGTCGCTGACGGGCATGACCAAGCGCTACCCGAGCGTGGTCGCCAACGACGGCGTCAGCCTGACAGTCGCGCCGGGCGAGATCCATGCCGTGCTGGGCGAAAACGGCGCGGGCAAGTCGACGCTGATGAAGATCATCTTCGGCGCCGTGCAGCCTGACGCCGGCGAGATGCTGCTCGACGGCCAGCGCGTCGAGATCGCCAATCCGCACCAGGCCCGCGCGCTGGGCATCGCCATGGTGTTCCAGCACTTCTCGTTGTTCGACACGCTCACGGTGGCAGAGAACATTCTGCTCGGCCTGCCCGCGGGTACCGACCTGCGCGACGTGGCTGAGCAGGTGCGCAGCACGGGCGAGAAATACGGCCTCCCGCTGGAGCCGCATCGCCATGTGCACACGCTGTCCGTCGGCGAGCGCCAGCGCGTGGAAATCGTGCGCGCATTGCTCACCAAGCCGCGCCTGCTGATTCTTGACGAACCGACCTCGGTGCTGACACCGCAGGCCGTCGAGAAGCTCTTCGTGACGCTGCGCCAGTTGGCGGCGGAGGGCACAAGCATCCTCTACATCAGCCACAAGCTCGACGAGATTCAGGCCCTGTGCCACGCCGCCACGGTGATGCGCATGGGCAAGGTCACAGGCGTGTGCGACCCGCGCCAGGAAACGGCGGCGTCGCTATCGCGCATGATGATCGGCGGCGAGCCTCCGCGTGAATTGCGCCCGCAGACCACACCGGGCGAAGTGCGCATGGAAGTGGCCGGTCTGTCGCTGCCCAAGGCACACGCCTTTGCGACGGAGCTGCGTGACATCGCACTGCAATTGCGCAGCGGCGAGATCGTCGGCATTGCGGGCGTGTCAGGCAACGGGCAGCAGGAACTCCTGGCGGCCCTGTCTGGCGAAGACACCCGCCCCCCGGCACAAACCATCAGCATCGGCAACGAGCCGGTCGCCAAGCTCGACCCGCGTGCACGCCGCAAGCGCGGACTGTCGTTCGTGCCGGAAGAGCGCCTCGGGCGCGGCGCTGTGCCATCGCTGTCGCTGGCCGCCAATACGCTGCTGACGCATCAGCGTGCGCCGCAGGTGCGTGGCGGGCTCATCGACAAGAAGGCGGCAGGCAAGCTGGCCACCGGCATCATCAATCGATTTGGCGTGAAGGCCGGCGGCCCGGATGCATTGGCCAAGAGCCTGTCGGGCGGCAACCTGCAGAAATTCATCGTCGGCCGCGAAATTGAATGCGCGCCGCGCGTGCTCATCGTCGCGCAACCGACCTGGGGCGTGGACGTGGGCGCGGCGGCCCAGATCCACAACGAAATCCTCGCGCTCAAGGCCGGGGGCTGCGCCATCCTGATCGTGTCAGAAGAACTCGACGAACTCTTTGCGCTGTGCGATCGCCTGCACGTGATCGCCAACGGGCGCCTCTCCCCTTCTACCCCCACGCACGCCACCGACCGCGAACAGATCGGCCTGTGGATGAGCGGCATGTGGGACAAAGCCGCGGCTTCGCCGGCAGCAACCTCGGAGGTAGCCCATGGCTGACGTCATGCATGGCGGCCGCCTGGCGCTGCCGATCTCGCTGGAGCTGCGCGCAATCCCGTCGCGCACCATGGCCTATGCCTCGCCGCTGATCGCGCTGGTGCTGACGATGGTGTTTGGCCTGCTGCTGTTCGCGCTGCTGGGCAAAGACCCGGTGGCGGGCATGCGCGTGTTTCTGGTCGAGCCGCTGGCCAGCAAACGCGCGATTGGTGAAGTGCTGCTCAAGACCGTGCCGCTGGTGCTGTGCGCACTGGGCTTGTCCGTGTGCTATCGCGCCAACGTCTGGAACATCGGCGCGGAGGGGCAGCTCATCGTCGGCGGCATCTTCGCGGCGGCCACGATCATTTACTTCGATACGCCCACGCCCGCCATCCCCGGCGGCTTTGCGTTGGTGCTGGCCGTCGTCGCCGGCCTGATCGGCGGGGCGCTGTGGGCCGCCATTACCGCGCTGCTGCGCGATCGCTTTCATGCCAACGAGATCCTCGTCTCGCTCATGCTCACGTACATCGCGCAGTTGCTGCTGCTGTACGTGGTCAACGGGCCGTTGAAGGACCCGAACGGCATGAATTTCCCGCAGTCGATCGTGTTCGACAGCGCATTTGTTCTACCTACGCTCGTGGCCGGCACGCGTCTGCACGTCGGCTTCCTGTTCATGCTCGTGATGACGGCGGCGATGACGTTGTTCGTCTTCCGCAGCTTTGCGGGCTATCGCCTGCAAGTGGGCGGGCTGGCGCCGCAAGCGGCCCGTTACGCGGGTTTCTCGTCGCGTGCGGCGCTGTGGACGGCGCTGCTGATGTCGGGCGGCCTGGCAGGCATTGCCGGCGCCTTCGAGGTCACGGGCCCAATCGGGCAGCTGCTGCCATCCATTTCTCCAGGCTACGGCTTTGCCGCCATCGTGGTGGCATTCGTCGGGCGCCTGAATCCGGTCGGCACGGTGCTGGGCGCGATTGTGATGTCGCTGTTCTATATCGGCGGCGAGCTTGCGCAATCGCGCCTGGGCCTGCCGTCGGCCATTACCGGAGTGTTCCAGGGCATGCTGCTGTTCTTCCTGCTCGCCTGCGACACGCTCATCGAATACCGCCTGCGCTGGCGCGCGCATCACTGATCAGGCCTCACACATGGAAAGTCTCGCTCCCCTGATCGCCGCGTCGATCAACGCCGGCACCCCGCTGTTGCTGGCCGCCCTGGGCCTCTTGATGAACGAGCGCTCCGGCGTGCTGAACCTCGGCGCCGAAGGCATGATGCTGGTGGCCGCCGTGGTCGGCTTCATGGTCGGTTACCAGACGCAGATTCCGCTGCTGGGTTTTGCTGCCGGCGCGATTGCCGGCATGGTGATGGCGGCCCTCTTCGCGTGGCTGGCGCTGGTGCTCGTTACCAACCAAGTCGCGACGGGCCTCGCCTTGTCGATCTTCGGCACCGGGCTGTCTGCCTTCATGGGGCAGCGCTTTGTCGGCATGTCACTGCCAGCGCAGGCGCACGGCATCCCGGGGCTGGAGTCGATTCCGTTCGTCGGCCCTGCCCTGTTCGCACACCACTGGATGGTCTATTTCAGCCTGCTGCTGTGCGGCGCGATTGCCTGGTTCCTGTTCAAGACGCGCGCGGGGCTCACGCTGCGCGCGATCGGTGAATCGCCGGAGTCGGCTCACGCGCTCGGCTACCCGGTGCGCACCATCCGCTTTGGCGCGCTGCTGTTTGGCGGCGCATGCTGCGGGCTGGCCGGCGCATACCTGTCGCTGGTCTACACGCCAATGTGGGTCGAAAACATGGTTGCCGGCCGCGGCTGGATTGCCCTCGCGCTGACCACCTTTGCCACCTGGCGCCCAATGCGCATCCTGTTCGGCGCGCTGCTGTTTGGCGGTGTGACGATCCTGCAGTTCTACCTGCAGGGGATGGGCGTATCGGTGCCATCGCAAATTCTGTCGATGGCGCCGTTTGCCGCCACCATCGTCGTGCTGGCCATCATCTCGCGCAATCCGGATTGGATTCGCCTGAACATGCCTGCATCGCTCGGCAAGCCGTTCCGCCCAGGGGCTGCCTAAACTGCTGCCTACGGCTTCTGCATTCCCGTCCTTTGCTTCAAGCTTCAACACAGTCAACGAGCCACACAACAGGAGAAATCGATGAACGTTACCCGCAGGATCACGCTGGCCGCCCTGGTCGCCGGTGCTGCCCTGACCCTCTGGGGTTGCGGCAAATCCAACGAAGCCGCAGGCGACAAGACCGCCGCGCCGGCCGCTTCCTCGGCCCCCGCCGCTGCCGCGCCGGCACCGGCCAATGAGCCGCTGAAGGTCGCGTTTGTCTACGTCGGCCCGGTGGGCGATGCGGGCTGGACATACGCTCACGACGCCGGCCGCAAGGAAGTTGAAGCCAAGTTCGGCGACAAGGTGAAGACGAGCTTTGTCGAAAACGTGCCCGAAAGCGCTGCAGACGCCGAGCGCGTGTTCCGCGACCTGGCCACCCAGGGCAACAAGGTCATCTTCGGCACGAGCTTCGGTTTCATGGAATCGATGCTCAAGGTCGCCAAGGAATTCCCGGACGTGAAGTTCGAGCACGCCACCGGTTTCAAGACCGCTGACAACCTCGGCCAATACGACGTGCGCACGTATGAAGGCGCGTACCTGGCGGGCGTGGTGGCCGGCAAGATGAGCAAGTCGGGCAAGCTTGGCGTGGTGGGTTCGGTGCCCATCCCCGAGGTGATCCGCAACATCGACTCGTTCACGCTGGGCGCGCGCAGCGTCAATCCGAAGGCCACCACCCGCGTGGTATGGGTCAACAAATGGTTCGATCCGGGCAAGGAGCGCGAAGCTGCCACCACCCTCATCGGCCAAGGGGTCGACGTGCTGATGCAGAACACCGACTCCGCAGCAGTCGTGCAGACCGCGCAAGAGAAAGGCGTCTACGCGATCGGCTGGGACAGCGACATGACCAAGTTTGGCGAGAAGGCCCACCTGGCCGCCTCGATCAACAAATGGGGCGTGTACTACACCAAGGTCGTCGGCGACGTGCTTGAAAACAAGTGGAAGCCGGAAACCGTGTGGTGGGGCCTGAAGGAAGGCGCGATCGATCTGGGCGCGTACAACGCCGTGGTACCGGACGACGTGAAGACGCTGGTCGAGACCCGCAAGAAGGGCATCATCGACGGCTCGGCACCGATCTGGAAGGGACCGCTCAAGGACAACACCGGCAAGGAAGTCCTGCCCGCCGACAAGGTCGCCGACGACGGCTTCCTGCACGGCATCAAGTTCTACGTCGACGGCGTGGAAGGCAAGATTCCGGGCTAACCTGCCCACGGTCCTACTGCGCGGTCCGATCTTGGCTCTGTGATGCTCGCCGTACCCATGTACGGCTGCGTTTCTCAAGCCAACTTCGGAGCGCTCGCTACGGACCGGGAACAGGTTCGTTGCGGCAAAAAGCCGGCACCTCGCGAGAGGGCCGGTTTTTTTCATGGGCGATGGCGCCTGATCTTGAAAACCGGGCAGTTTCCCCAAGCTGATACGATGGTTTGCCGGTCAAACGCTCTCATGTGACGCCGGCTTTTCATCAAGGAGCCCACGATGTTCGGACGACTCTTCCGCTTGTGGAGCGTGGTGCGCAACGATGCGCGCCTGCTGTGGTTTGCCCTGCGCCATCCGGACAAGCCCTGGTGGCTCGCGCCGGCGGCGCTGCTGCTGGTGGGCTACGTCGTATCGCCAGTCGACCTGATTCCGGATGTCATCCCGGTGATCGGCTGGGTGGACGACATCGTGCTGGTGCCGTTCGCGCTGCACATACTGCTGCGCGGCCTGCCCGACCGCGTGCGCGAGGATGCGCGCTTTGCCGCCGCCCGGCGTGTGAAGCCCACCGGGCGGTAACTTTCCGCCTTACGGCAAGAGGATCGTCGAGCCGGTCGTCTTGCGCGCTTCCAGATCGCGGTGCGCCTGCGCCGCGTTCTGCAGTTCGTAGCGTTGGTGAATTTCGATTTTCACCTTGCCGCTGCTCACCACATCAAACAACTCTCCCGCCATCGGTTCCAGTAGCTCGCGCCGCGCCGTGTAGGTCATCAGCGTCGGGCGCGTGATCTTGAGCGATCCCTTTGCGCTCAGCACACCGAGGTCAACCGGCGGCACGGGGCCCGATGCGTTGCCGTAGGTGACCATCATCCCGCGCGGCGCGAGGCAGTCCAGCGAACCCGTAAACGTATCTTTGCCAATGCCGTCGTAGACCACCGGCACACCCTTGCCGCCGGTGATTTCGCGCACGCGCTCGGTAAAGTTCTCGCGCGTGTAGACGATGGTGTGATCGCAGCCGTGCGCGCGGGCGAGTTCAGCCTTGGCATCGCTGCCGACGGTGCCGATCACGATTGCGCCCAGCGCCTTGAGCCACTGGCACGCAATCAAACCCACACCGCCAGCGGCTGCGTGGAACAACACCGTATCACCGGGCTGAACGCGATAGCTGTCGCGGAGAAGGTATTGCGCGGTCATGCCCTGCAGCATCATCGCTGCGCCGGTTTCAAAGTCGATCGCATCCGGCAGGCGCACCAGAATGTCGGCCGGCATGGTTCGCACCGCCGCATAGGCCCCGGTCGGGCGGCCGGCATAGGCCACGCGGTCGCCGGGCTTGACGTGCGTCACGCCCTGGCCCACGGCTTCCACCACACCCGAAGCTTCCATACCGATACCGCCCGGCAGCGGCTGGGGATACAGCCCCGTGCGGAAATACACGTCGATGTAGTTCAGGCCGATGGCGTGCTGCTTGACCGTCACCTCGTCGGGGCCGGGCGCGGGCACGTCGACATCGACGTACTGCATCACTTCCGGACCGCCGGTCTCAAAGATGCGGATGGCTTTCGCTTGTGTCATGCGTGGATCTCCTTCGGATCGGGCGCCACCCGTTGCAGGGCAGACATCACGAGGTCGGCGGTGGCCAGGTTGGTGGCGCAGGGAATGTTGTGGACGTCGCAGGCGCGGACCAGCGCGTTGATGTCGGGTTCGTGCGGCTGCGGCGTCATCGGATCGCGCAGGAAGATGACGGCGTCGACACGGCCTTCGGCCAACTGTGCGCCAATCTGCAAGTCGCCGCCCCACGGGCCGGACAGCATGCGCTGCACGGTCAGGCCGACTTCCTTCTCCAAGCGGCCACCGGTGGTGCCGGTCGCCAGCAGATCGCATTGCGACAGGAAGGCTCGGTGCGTTTGTGCGAAAGCGATCATGTCGTCTTTCTTGTGATCGTGTGCGATCAGGGCGACGCGGCGTTTGCGGGCTGCGCTTTCGGGCGTAAGAGTGGTCATCGTTATTGGCTTAGAAGGTGCCAGGGAAGCTGCCGCCATCCATCAGGATGTTTTGCGCATTCAGGTAGCCAGCGTGCTGGCTGCACAAGAAAGCACACACGGCGCCAAACTCGGCCGGTTGGCCGAAGCGTCGGGCCGGATTGCCCTGCCGCTTGCGGTCGAAATTTTCTTCTGCGCTGATGCCGGCAGCCTTAGCGCCAGCTTCCAGCGTCTTGGTCAGGCGGTCGGTCTCAAACTGGCCCGGCAGCAGATTGTTGATGGTCACGCCATGCTTGGCGACTTCACGCGCCAGGCCCGCCACGAAGCCGGTCAGGCCGGAGCGCGCGCCATTGGACAAACCCAGCACGTCGATCGGCGCCTTCACGGCACCGCTGGTGATATTGACAATGCGGCCCCAGCGGCGCTCGATCATCTTGTCGACGGTGGCTTTGATGAGGTCGATGGGCGTGAGCATGTTGGCGTTCAGGGCGGCATTCCACGCGTCGCGGTCCCAGTCGCGAAAGTTGCCCGGCGGTGGGCCACCCGCGTTGTTGACGAGAATGTCGGGCGAGCCGCCCAGTCGCTCGCATGCGAGCAGCGCCTCGGCGCGGCCTTCCGGCGTGGTGATGTCGGTGGCCACGGCTTCCACGCGCACGCCGTGCGCCGTGCGGATGCGTTCAGCGGCTGCCGACAGCGCCTCGGCACCGCGCGCGACAATCACCACGTCCACGCCTTCGGCGGCCAGCGCGTCGGCGCACGCAAAGCCCAATCCCTTGCTTGCGCCGCACACCAGCGCAAGCTTGCCTTTCAGCCCCAAGTCCATCCTGTCTGACTCCTTGTGATTGTTATCTGTGTCGGCCGCCTGTCAGCCGCGACGGCGTGACAGCAGCGCCATCCCGGCAAGCACCAGCGCACTGCCTGCAACCTGCCAAATCGTGATCGGCTCGCCCAGCAGCCACCAGCCCAGCAGCAGCGTTGACACGGGCCCGATCATGCCCGCCTGCGACGCCACCGGCGCACCCACGCGCGCCACCGCCATCATCGTCATCGTGACCGGCGCCACCGTGCAGAACACCGAGTTGATGGCCGACAGCCCATACACCTGCCAGGGCAACACGAGGGCCGACACCGGGCGCAGCACCAGAAACTGGACGATACAGGCTGCGGTCGACACGCACATCGCATAGGCAACCAGCCGCATCGACCCAACGCGCTTGACCAGCTCACCACTGGCCAGCAGATAGATACCGTAGCTGATGGCGCTGGCGAGCACCAATCCGCCACCCAGCCACACGTTGTTGCCGCCCAGGTTGAGGTCGTGCGCGAACACCAGCACGATGCCGGCATAGGCCAGCGCCAGCGACACCCACTGCAAGCCGGTAATGCGCCGCTTGAATACCGTCGATGTAATCAGCAGCACGAATGACGGCGTTAGAAACAGGATCAGCCGCTCCAGCCCGGCCGTGATGTACTGCAGGCCGAGGAAATCGAGAAAGCTGGACAGGTAATAGCCGATGAGCCCCAAGCCGACGATGCGCCAGCGGTCTGGCACGGTCAGCGGCTCCGCACGGCGCGACTGCCACCACCCCATCGCCATGAACAGCGGCGCCGCCAGCAGCATGCGCAGGGTGATGACCATGACGGCGTCCACCTGATAGCGGTACATCAGCTTGGCGACGATCGCCTTGGCGGAAAACAGGACGGCGCCCACGGAGGCGGGCAGCAGGCCGCCGGTATCGGTGGTTCTTGCGGGAGTGGAAGACGCAGAAGACGCGGTGGTCACAGCGGGGCGCGGAGAGATGCGGGCGGCGTTGGAGAGCGTCGTCGATTGTATTGGAATTCAACAAAACGTTCCGGCGCGGGGTGCACCGCACGTGGCACAGGTTTCGCTTTGGGGCACACGGGACCGCCGTACAATCGCGCCAGCATTCCGAATATCAACAACGACAACGGATTCCTCATCGACATGAGCCAAACCACCTCCCCCGCATTCTCTGCGGACGCTGCCGGGGCACCCGACCCGACGCTCTGGAACGAAGACCTCAACCCGACCCCGCAGGCTGCCCGCACCTGGACGGCGACCAACTACGCCGCGCTGTGGGTGTCGATGGTGGTGTCGGTGCCGGCCTACATGCTGGCTTCGGGCCTGATGAGCGAGGGCATGAACTGGTGGCAGGCGGTGTTGACGGTGTTCCTGGGCAACCTGATCGTGCTGGTGCCGATGGTGCTGGTAGGCCATGCCGGCACCAAGTACGGCATCCCTTTCCCTGTGCTGGTGCGCGCATCGTTCGGCGTGCGCGGCGCGCAGTTGCCGGCCATTCTGCGGGCCATCGTGGCATGCGGCTGGTTCGGCATCCAGACGTGGCTGGGCAGCCAGGCGATCTACACGATCCTCAACGTGGTCACCGACAACATGCTGGTCGGCAGCAACATTCCGGGGCTGGGCATCAACCCGGGCCAGGGCTTCTGCTTCCTGCTGTTCTGGGCGCTGCACATCTGGCTGATCACCAAGGGGCTCGAATCGATCAAGCGCTTCCAGGCGCTGGCCACCCCGCTGCTGATTCTGGCAGCACTTGGCTTGGTCTGGTGGGCGTATATCAACGCGGGCGGCTTTGGCCCGATGCTGTCGGCGCCATCGGCGTTTTCGGCGGGCGGCAAGCGCGCCGGCGAGTTCTGGGGCTTCTTCTGGCCGTCGCTGACTGCCATGGTGGGCTACTGGGCCACGCTGGCGCTGAACATTCCCGACTTCACCCGCTTTGCGCGCAGCCAGCGCGATCAGCTTGTCGGGCAGGCAATCGGCCTGCCGCTGCCGATGGGGCTGCTGGCACTGGTGGCCGTGCTCGTCACGTCGTCCACGGTGGTCATCTACGGTCAGGCCATCTGGGATCCAGTCACCCTGGCCGGCAAGATGACGGGCCCGTCGGTCATCGTGGCGTTGCTGGCGCTGATCACCGCCACGCTGATGACGAACATCGCCGCCAACGTGGTTTCGCCGGCGTATGACTTCTCGAACCTGGCGCCGCATCGCATCTCGTTCCGCATCGGTGGCTACATCACGGCGGGCATCGGCCTGGCGATGATGCCGTGGAAAATTCTGGAAACCACCAAGGGCTACATCTTCACGTGGCTGGTCGGTTACGGCGCACTGCTAGGGCCGGTGGCCGGCATCATGATGGTCGACTACTTCCTGGTGCGTCGCACCGTGCTGAAGACCGGCGAGCTGTTCCGCATGGACGGCCCGTACGGTTACGGCAACGGTTGGAATGGCCGTGCCATCGTCGCGCTCGTCATCGGTGTTCTGCCCAATCTGCCGGGCTTCTTCAAGCAGGCCGGGTTCGTCACCAGCGTGCCAGGCGTGTTCGAAGCGCTATACACGTATGCATGGTTCGTGGGACTCGCGATTTCGGCCGTGGTGTATGTGATCCTGATGCGCGGGCGCCGCTGAGCACCTCCACAATCGGCACGGGGCGCGCCGGTACAATGCGCCCCATCTGAGAATTCCTTGCCGCCATGAAACAAGATCCGCGCTTTCCGAACCTGTTCATCCTCAATCACCCGCTGATCCAGCACAAGCTCACACACATGCGCGACAAGGACACGTCGACGCGCACGTTCCGCGAGCTGCTGCGCGAGATCACCTTGCTGATGGGCTACGAGATCACGCGCAACCTGCCGCTGACCAGCCGCCACATCGACACGCCGATGGGCCCGATGGAAGCGCCCGTCATCGCGGGCCGCAAGCTGGCTGTGGTGCCGGTGCTGCGCGCAGGCGTGGGTATGAGCGACGGTCTGGTGGAACTGATTCCGTCGGCACGCATCGGCCACATCGGCGTGTACCGCGACGAGCAACACCGCCCGGTGGAATACCTCGTGCGCCTGCCTGATCTGGAGGACCGCACCTTTATCCTGTGCGATCCGATGGTCGCCACCGGCTACTCCGCCGTACACGCCGTCGACGTGATGAAGAAGCGCGGCGTGCCCGACGAGAGCATCCTGTTCCTGGCGCTCGTGGCGGCGCCCGAAGGCGTGGAGGTATTCCAGCAGGCGCATCCGGGCGTGAAGCTGTTCGTGGCGTCGCTCGATTCGCACCTGGATGAAAACGCCTACATCATCCCGGGCCTGGGCGATGCGGGCGACCGCCTTTTCGGCACGAAAAACTGATCGCACGCTCCCAGCGCGAACAAAAACAGCCGGCAATGCCGGCTGTTGTCTTTGGTACGTCGGGGCGCTCAGCGCTTCTTCGATCCGCCCAGAATGCTGCCCAGCACGCCGCGCACGATTTCGCGCCCGACGGTCGAACCGATGGTGCGCATCGTCGACTTGGCCAACGTTTCGACAATCGAATCGCCCCGGCCGCTGCGGCCCGTACCCTTCGTCAGGATTGCGCCGACATCGCCAAGCCAGCCGCCGCTCTCCGGTTGCGCGGGCGCAGGCGCCGGTGCGGGCACTGAACCTGTCGATGCACCGAAATCCGTACCGATGGAAGCGGGTGCCGGCGCAGATGCCGGCCCGCCGTTTGCCACGCGGCCGCTCAGGATTTCGTACGCCGATTCACGGTCGATTGCCGCCTCATAGCGGCCGGCCACCAGCGAATTGGTCATCAGCTCGCGGCGCTCGTCGTCCGAGATCGGGCCGATGCGCGATGCGGGCGGGACGACAAACGCACGCTGCGTAACCTCGGGGCGGCCGCCCTCGTCCAGCATTGAGATCAGCGCCTCACCCACGGCCAATTCGCCAATGGCCTCTTCGATGCTGAATTCCGGATTTGCGCGCATCGTTGTCGCTGCCGCCTTGACGGCCTTCTGATCGCGCGGCGTGAAGGCCCGCAGCGCGTGCTGCACGCGGTTGCCGAGCTGGCCAAGCACCGTGTCCGGCACGTCGGCGGGGTTCTGCGTCACAAAGTACACGCCCACACCCTTGGAGCGGATCAGCCGCACCACCTGCTCCACCTTCTGCAGCAGCGACGGCGGCGCGTCATTGAACAGCAGGTGCGCCTCGTCAAAAAAGAAGGCGAGCTTGGGCTTGTCCACATCGCCCACCTCCGGCAAATGCTCGAACAATTCAGAGAGCATCCACAGCAGGAACGTCGCGTACAACTTGGGCGCATTGAGCAGCTTGTCGGCCGCCAGGATGTTGATCACGCCCTGGCCACGCACGGTCTGCATCAGGTCATTGATATCCAGCATCGGCTCGCCGAAGAACTGGTCGGCGCCCTGCTCTTCCAGCGCGATCAGGTTGCGCTGGATGGCCCCGATGCTGGCCGACGAGATGTTCCCGTACTTGTTCGTGTAGTCCGACGAGTGCTCGCCAACGTGCTGGAGCATCGCGCGCAGGTCTTTCATGTCGAGCAGCGCGAGGCCTGAGTCATCAGCAATCTTGAAGACGAGATTGAGCACGCCGGTCTGGATGTCATTCAGCTCCAGCATGCGCGAGAGCATCAGCGGGCCCATGTCGGACACGGTGGCGCGCACGGGGTGGCCACGCTCGCCGTACACATCCCACAACGTGACCGGGCAGTTGGCCCATTGCGGCTCTTCCAGACCGCGCTCCTGCAGGCGGGCCTTGAGCTTGTCGTTGGACTGGCCAGCTTGCGAAATGCCGGTCAGATCACCTTTTACGTCGGCCAGGAAAACCGGTACGCCGATCTTCGACAGGCCCTGGGCGATCGTTTGCAGGGTGACAGTCTTGCCGGTGCCAGTGGCGCCGGTGATCAAGCCATGCCGGTTGGCGAGCTGGGGCAACAGCACCAACTCCGCTTTGGCGTTCTTGGCAATCAGGATGGGATCGGTCATGGCGTTTGGACGAGGATCAATCTGGGGGGACGACACGCCAGCAAGTCGACCGGATGGACGGGGCGGCGGGCGTGTGCAGCATGCTAAAATCCGCGACCGATTATAGAGCGTGCAGGTGGCGTCAAACCGCCATCTGAGCGCCAGATTCCACTGCATTCCGCTCGGAGAGTTTCATGGCCGGTCATTCCAAATGGGCCAATATCAAGCATAAGAAAGCCGCTGCCGACGCCAAGCGCGGCAAAGTTTGGACGCGCCTGATCAAGGAAATCACCGTGGCGGCCCGTCTGGGCGGCGGCGATGCCGACTCCAATCCGCGCCTGCGACTGGCCATGGACAAGGCCACCGACGCGAACATGCCCAAGGACAACATCAACCGCGCCATCCAGCGCGGTGTGGGTGGCCTGGAAGGCGCGAACTACGAGGAAATCCGCTACGAAGGCTACGGCATCAACGGCGCAGCCGTGATCGTCGACTGCCTGACCGATAACCGCACGCGCACCGTGGCCGAAGTCCGCCACGGTTTCGACAAGTACGGCGGCAACATGGGCACATCGGGCTCCGTCGCGTTCCTGTTCGACCACATCGGTCAGTTCATCTACGCGCCGGGCACGCCCGAAGACAAGCTGATGGACGCAGCGCTCGAAGCCGGCGCCGACGATGTCGTCACGCATGAAGACGGCTCGCTCGAAGTCATCTGCCCGCCCAACGATTTCACCAAGGTCAAGACCGCGCTGGAAGCCGCCGGCTTCAAGGCGGAACTGGCCGAAGTCATCATGAAGCCGCAGACCGAAGTCGAGTTCACCGGCGAAGACGCGGTCAAGATGCAGAAGCTGCTCGACGTCCTGGAAAACCTGGACGACGTGCAGGAAGTCTTCACCAACGCGGTCATCGGGGAGTAAGTCCCGGACACGCGCATAACGGCGATCGACCTCACGATCGCCGTTTTTGTTTTCCAGATTTCGATTTTTTGAGTAGGTACAGCATGAAAGTGATGGTGGTCGGTTCGGGCGGTCGAGAGCACGCCCTGGCATGGAAGCTGGCACGCTCGCCCAAGGTGCAGGTGGTATACGTGGCCCCCGGCAACGGCGGCACGGCGCTCGACAAGCGCCTGCAGAACCTCCCGATCACGGATCCGGAAGTGCTGGCCGCCTTTGCCGAGCGCGAGGGCATCCACTTCACGGTGGTCGGGCCGGAGGCGCCGCTGGCCGCCGGCATCGTCGACCTGTTCCGCGCCAAGGGCTTGCGCATCTTCGGGCCAACCAAGGCCGCCGCGCAGCTCGAATCGTCGAAGGATTTCGCCAAGGCGTTCATGCACCGCCACGGCATTCCGACCGCCAAGTACCAGACCTTTGGCGATGCTGCGCAGGCACACGCGTACATTGACCAGGAAGGCGCCCCGATCGTCATCAAGGCCGATGGACTGGCCGCCGGCAAGGGCGTGGTCGTGGCAATGACCGCCGAAGAAGCGCACAGCGCCATCGACATGATGCTGGCTGACAACCGCCTCGGTGACGCCGGTGCGCGCGTGGTGATCGAAGAATTCCTCGCTGGTGAAGAAGCCAGCTTCATCGTCGTGTGCGACGGCAAAAACGTCGTGGCGCTGGCCACCAGCCAGGACCACAAGCGTCTGCTCGACGGCGACGCCGGCCCCAACACGGGCGGCATGGGCGCCTACTCGCCCGCGCCGGTGGTCACGCCCACGCTGCACGCCCGCGCGCTGCGCGAGATCATCATGCCGACGATCCGAGGCATGGAGAAGGATGGCATTCCGTACACCGGTTTCCTGTATGCCGGCCTGATGATCGACGCAGAAGGCAACCCCAAGACGCTCGAATTCAACTGCCGCATGGGCGATCCGGAAACGCAGCCCATCATGGCGCGCATGAAGACCGACCTGTACGACGTGCTCGACCGCGCCATCGACGGCAAGCTCGACGGCATGGAGCTGGACTGGGACCGCCGCACCGCGCTGGGCGTGGTCATGGCCGCGCACAATTACCCGGACACGCCGCGCAAGGGCGACGTCATCACCGGCATCCCGAAGGAAACCGAAGACAGCGTCACCTTCCACGCTGGCACCACGCTCAAGGACGGCGTGTTGACCACCAACGGCGGCCGAGTGCTGTGCGTGGTTGGCCTGGCCGATACCGTCAAAGCGGCCCAGCGCGCGGCGTACAACGCCATCGAGCAGATCCACTTTGACGGCGCCCAGTACCGGACCGATATTGGCCATCGCGCCATCCGCCATTGAGCAATAGCCAGCCGCGCTGATGCCCCACCATGGGGCAGGCGCGGCATCCGTCACCCCGGGTGATCCCCGACTTGCCCCGGCTGCCCGCCCGCTACAATGGTGACAACCGTATGACTCGGCCTGACTCGCCCCTGCGAGCGGCCCCTTCTGATCGCATGGATACCCAAGCCGTCCGCGCCTACCTGCTGGACCTGCAGGACCGCATCACCACTGCCGCCAGCGCGCTGGACGGCGGCACGTTCGTCACCGACGCGTGGGAGAAGCCGCCCACCGAGCGCCTGCGCGGCAGCGGTCGCACCCGCATTCTGGAAGGCGGCGCGCTGCTTGAGCGCGGGGGCGTCGGTTTTTCGCACGTGATGGGCGACACCCTGCCCCCGTCGGCCACCGCCAACCGGCCAGAATTGGCGGGGCGCGGTTTCGAGGCAATGGGCGTGTCGCTGGTCTTCCACCCACGCAATCCCTACGTGCCGACGGTGCATATGAATGTGCGCTGCTTCGTCGCCGTGCGCCCCGACGCCGAGCCCGTCTGGTGGTTCGGTGGCGGCATGGATCTCACGCCCTATTACGGCTTCACCGAAGACGCCGCACACTTCCACCGCACCTGCCAGGGCGCCCTGGCGCCCTACGGCGACGAGCTGTACCCGCGCTTCAAGCAATGGTGCGACGATTATTTCTATCTGAAGCACCGCAAGGAAGCGCGCGGCGTCGGCGGCATATTCTTCGACGACTTTGCGGAGCTGGGCTTCGAGCGCAGCTTCGAGATGATGCGCTCGGTTGGCGACGCCTTCCTGCCCGCCTGGCTGCCCATCGCCGAACAACGCCACGCCACGCCCTACGGTGAGCGCGAGCGCGCCTTCCAGGCCTATCGTCGTGGCCGCTATGTCGAGTTCAACCTCGTATTCGACCGCGGCACGCTGTTCGGCCTGCAAAGCGGCGGCCGCGCCGAATCGATCCTGATGTCGATGCCGCCGGTGGCCAACTGGCGCTACGACTGGCAGCCGGAACCGGGTTCGCCGGAAGCGGCGCTGTACACCGATTTCCTGCCGGCGCGCGATTGGGTATGACGCTTCCCACGTTCGTGCGCCCCGATCTCGATCGCCCTTATCGGCTTGGCTTGCTGGGTGGCACGTTCGATCCGCCGCATGTCGGCCACATCGCCCTGGCCGAGCTGTGCATTGCCCGCCTCGACCTGGATGAGCTGCTGTGGATCCCGACCGGCGTGTCCTGGCAGAAAGCCGCCGACATCACGCCCGCGCCGCTGCGCTTTGCCATGACCGAACTGGCCGCCAAAGCGGTGCGCGGCGGCCGCGCCCGAGTCCACGCGAGCAGCATGGAAGTCGACCGCCACGGGCCCAGCTACACTATCGACACCGTGCGTGAATTGCGGGGTGTCTACGGCCCGGACACCTCCATGGCATGGCTCATGGGCGCCGACCAGCTCGTCGGCCTGGACACTTGGCACGGCTGGCAGGACCTGTTCGAATACGTTCACTTGTGCGTCGCCACACGCCCCGGTTTCGACCTTCAGGCGCTACATGCGCCGGTGCAGCGCGAACTCGATGTGCGCCGGGCCGACACGGCATTGATACAATGCGCACCCGCAGGCCATATGTGGATCGACCAGACCCTGGCTGTCGACCTGTCGTCCACCCGCCTGCGCCGGCAGCTTGCCACCGGCGCGCGCTGCGACATCGACCTGCCCGCCGGCGTGGCCGACTTGATCCAATCGCATTCGCTGTACCGCCGTGCCAATGGCACGGTCAGTGCTTGACCGCGTGATTGACCGCATTCACGCGCTTCTTTTCGACCTTTTTTCTCGCCTTTTAAACGTTCTTCTCACTCAGTATGGATATTCGCAAACTACAACGCGTGATCGTCGACGCGCTCGAAGACGTCAAGGCGCAAGACATCAAGGTCTTCAATACGACCCACCTGACCGAACTGTTCGACCGCACGGTCATCGCCAGCGGCACGTCTAACCGCCAAACCAAAGCTCTGGCCGCATCGGTGCGTGACGCCGTCAAGGAAGCCGGCGGCCACGTCATCGCCGTGGAAGGCGAAGACGTAGGCGAATGGGTGCTGGTCGACTGCGGCGACGCCGTGGTCCACATCATGCAGCCGCAGCTGCGCCAGTACTACAACCTCGAAGAGATCTGGGGTGACAAGCCGGTGCGCATCGAACTGGGCGGCACCGGCAAGCGTGGCTTGCCCAAGGCCAGCGAAGGTTACGACGACGAGGAAGACGAGGCCGAAGAGGTCACGCCGGCCAAGCGCCGCACCACCAAGCCGAAGCTGGCAGGTGAACGCCCGACCAAGGCCGCAGCACCGGCCAAGAAGGCTCCCGCCAAGAAGCCCGCCACCAAGCGGGCTACCGGTGCTGGCAAGACCGCCACCAAGACCGCCGCAAAAACGGCAACCAAGACGGCAGCCAAGCGCGCTCCGGCCAAGAAGCGCGCAGCGTAACGTCGAGCGCGCAGTCTCGCCATGCAGTTGCTGATCGTTGCCGTGGGGCACAAGATGCCGTCCTGGATCGAGGACGGCTTCTCTGAATACGCCAAGCGCATGCCGCCCGAACTGCGCATCGAACTGCGCGAAATCAAGCCTGAGCAGCGCTCCGGCAGTCGCACCGCTGCCACCGTCATGCAGCTTGAAGCGGCGCGCATTGAAGCCGCGCTGCCCAAGGGCTGCCGCATGATCGCGCTGGATGAGCGCGGCAAAGACCTCACCACCGTCGCACTGGCTGAATCCCTCGCCGGATGGCAACAGGAAGGCGGCGACATCGCCTTCGTGATCGGCGGCGCGGATGGGCTGGACCCGGCGCTCAAGGCCAAGGCTCGCATGCTGATCCGCCTATCGAGCCTGACGCTGCCGCACGGCATGGTGCGCGTGCTTCTGGCCGAGCAGCTCTACCGCGCGTGGAGCATCACGCAGAACCACCCATATCATCGCGTATGACCATGGATGCACCCGGCGCGCCGCACCTCTATCTCGCCTCGCAGAGCCCGCGCCGGCAGGAACTGTTGCGCCAGATCGGCGCGCGTTTCGAGCTGCTGCTGGCCGGCGAAGATGAAGATGCCGAAGCGCTGGAAGCCGTGCTCCCCGGGGAGACGCCCGATGACTACGTCCAACGTGTCTGCGCATTGAAGGCACAAGCCGCGGTGCGCCGCCGCATTGCACGCGACCTCCCCGCCCGACCAATCCTCACGTCCGACACCACGGTATGCTTGGGCGGCGAGATCCTCGGCAAGCCGACCGACGCCGCCGATGCGCATCGCATGCTGCGCGCCATGTCCGGCCGCGAACATCGCGTGCTGACCGCCGTGACGGTCGTCACCGCCAGCGGCACGCCAATGCACGCGCTGTCTGTTTCCGATGTGCGCTTTGCCGTGCTGACGGACAACGACATCGCCCGCTACATCGCCAGCGGCGAGCCCTTCGGCAAGGCGGGCGCGTACGGCATCCAGGGTCGCGCAGCCGCCTTTGTCGCCCATATTTCGGGAAGCTATTCGGGTATCATGGGCCTACCCTTGTTCGAGACCGCCGCACTACTCGCACAGGCGAGCATCACGCTGTAACTCGCCCCTGACCGGCCGCTGAAGCACGCACCGGACAGCGTGCGAGGGCCGGTTTCAAGACACGCTTCGGGCGCATACGATCAAGCCCGGAGGCGGGTGCTGAAACCCGCTCTCCAGGTACCCCCATGTCCGAAGACATCCTCGTCAATATCACGCCGCAAGAAACGCGCGTGGCCATCGTCCAGCAAGCCGCCGTTCAAGAACTTCACATCGAGCGCACGCTAACGCGCGGCCTGGTCGGCAACATTTACCTTGGCAAGGTGGTGCGCGTCCTGCCCGGCATGCAATCGGCCTTCATCGACATCGGGCTCGAGCGCGCGGCGTTTTTGCATGTGGCCGACATCTGGCACCCGCGTGACGCCAAGGACGCGCCACCCGCCCCCCAGGTCGCCATCGAGAAGACGCTCTTCGAGGGCCAGGCGCTGATGGTGCAGGTCATCAAAGACCCGATCGGGACCAAGGGAGCGCGGCTGTCCACGCAGGTCAGCATTGCCGGCCGCACGCTGGTGTATCTACCCCAAGACCCGCACATCGGGATCTCGCAGAAGATCGGTAACGAGGCCGAGCGTGAGGCGCTGCGCACGCGCGTGACCGCCATGGTGCCCACTGAGGAACGCGGTGGCTTCATCGTGCGTACCATCGCCGAAGAGTCGACCGACGAAGAACTTGCCAACGACGTTGCTTACCTGCGCAAGATCTGGGCGACCATCCGTCACAACGCGACCACCCTGCCCGCCCCGTCGATCCTGTATCAGGACCTGAACCTCGCCCAGCGCGTGCTGCGCGATTTCGTGACGGACGAAACGCGCAGCATCCAGGTCGATTCGCGCGAGAACCATCAGAAGCTTGTCGAGTTTGCGCAAGAGTACACACCGGCCGTAGTCGAGCGCCTGACGCATTACACCGGCGAACGGCCAATCTTCGATCTGTATAACATCGAGGCGGAGGTTGAGCGCGCGCTGTCGCGCCGGGTCGACCTGAAATCGGGTGGCTACCTGATGATCGACCAGACCGAGGCGATGACGACCATCGACGTCAACACCGGCGGTTACGTGGGCGCACGCAACTTCGACGACACGATTTTCAAGACCAACCTGGAAGCGGCCCACACCATCGCGCGGCAACTGCGGCTGCGCAACCTGGGCGGCATCATCATCATCGACTTCATCGATATGGAGTCGGCCGAGCATCGCGACGCGGTGTTGGCGGAACTGCGCAAGGCGCTGTCACGCGACCGCACGCGCATCACCGTCAACAGCTTCTCGCAGCTTGGGCTGGTGGAGATGACGCGCAAGCGCACGCGGGAATCGCTCGCGCACGTGCTCTGCGAGCAGTGCCCGGTGTGCCAGGGCAAGGGTCAGGTGAAGACGCCACGCACGGTGTGCTACGACATCCTGCGCGAAATCATGCGTGAGTCGCGGCAGTTCAATCCGCGCGAATTTCGCATCCTTGCTTCGCAAGCGGTGATTGATCTGTTCCTGGAAGAAGAAAGCCAGCACCTTGCGATGCTGGGCGATTTCATCGGCAAGCCGATTTCGCTGCAAGTGGAATCGTCGGCCGCCAGCCAGGAGCAGTACGACATCATCCTGATGTAGCACGGCTCCCAGCGCGGCAGCTACGGTTTGACCGGGCTGCCGTGCGGAACCGGCGCCGCTGCCATGGATGCTTGCGCGCGCTCCGTTAGGCGGGGAATTTGCTCACGCATCGCCAGCAGCGCGGCCAGCACCACCAGCATCACAATCCCGAGCATTGCCAGATAGGCCACCGACCCACCGGCGGTGATAACCATCGCGCCTGCAAATGCGCTGAGGATCGCGCCCAGCCGTCCGAACGCCACCGCCGATGCCGTGCCTGTCGCGCGCACCGCCGTCGGATAAACGTAGGCGCACAGCGCATACATCGTCGATTGCACGGCGTTGACGAATAGCCCGTGCAGCCCAAGGCCGACGATCAGCAGGTTCGTGTTCAGCTTGGCGTCGACACCCTGCAACGCAAAGGCACTCGCGGCCGCGCCCACGCAACACATCGCCATTGGCCAACGTGAACCCCATCGCGCGATGGTGACCGCGCAAACCAAGGCGCCGATCACGCCGCCCAGGTTGTACGCCGTCAGACCCGAACCGGCCACGGCCACGCTCAAACCTTCTGAAGCCAGCATCGTCGGCAACCAGCTGAACGCCGCGTACACGGCCAGCAGGCACATGAAGAACGCCGCCCACAGCGCGATCGTGTCGCGCGCCTGCCCCGGCGCGAAGAGCGAGCGGAAACTGGCGTGCTGAATGACCTTCTGACCAGCCACATCGGCAAACGCCGTATTGGCGGACACATCGCGCCCCATCCTCGACAGCAAATGTGCAAGCTGCGGCCAGTGCGATTGGCGACGCGCCAGGAAGCGCGGCGATTCAGGCAGCGCGACCACCAGCACAAATCCGAGCACGAGCGGCAGCGCACCGCCAATCCAGAACAGCCCGCGCCAGCCATAAAGCGGCAGCACGTGGCCGGCAAACAAGCCTGCCAGCATCCCGCCCAGAGGCACGCATACGATGGTGGCCGTCACCGCCAACGTGCGGCGACGCGCAGGCGTGAACTCCGCCGTCATCGTCGTGGAGCTCGGCAGCGCGCCACCAATGCCCAGGCCGGCGATAAATCGCAGCGCGGCAATCGTCGCCACATTGGGTGCAAAACCGATCGAGCATGTCGCTACGCCAAACACGAACACGCTCCCGATCAACGCCCAGCGTCGCCCGAAGCGATCGGCAAACAGGCCCGCCAACGCGCTGCCCAGCCCCATACCGACCAGGCCGGCGGCCACTGCCGGGGCGAACGCGTTGCGCGTGATACCCCACTCCTTGATGAGCACGGGAATGGCAAAGCCGATCAACTGACCGTCAAAGCCGTCCATGACGATGGCGAAGGCCGCAAGCAGCACCGCCAACTTCTGCGCGAGGGAAAACGGCCCATCGTCGAGGACCGTGCCGATATCGATCGTGGTCTGGTTTCCGTTCATACCGGCCCCCGTTTGGACGCCGCGCTCGGCAATCTGCAATTGCACTTCATGTGGTTGTCTCCGTTGAGGTGGCGTCTGCGCGCCATCGAATGAAACCCTGCGTATCCCGGCCCGCTAAGGCGCCTGCTGGTTCACGGTGCTCGCCTGCACCAATCGCACCAATTGCATCAACGTCTCGGTGTGGGGCACAGGCACGCCGTGCCGGCGCGCCGCTGCCACCACGGCGCCGTTGATGGATTCGATCTCGGTGGGGCGCCCGGCCAGCACGTCCTGCAGCATCGACGGCTTGTGCCCCTGATGCGCGACGATGGCGTGCCGCACGTTGTCGTTCACCTTTGCGGCATCAACTGAAATGCCGCTGGCGCGCGCCACGGCCAGCACCTCGTCCACGATGTTCAGCGCCAGCGTCGGGCCGTCTTCCACCGCGCCCAGCGCGTCGACGGACTGCTTCAGCACTGTGCACAGCGGATTGAGCGCGGCATTGAAGGCGACCTTCTCCCACACGGCGCCCCATACGTTCGCATCCGCCTGGCAGTTCAGGCCGGCGGCGGACAGCACGTCCACCACACGTGCCAGCATCGGGAGCCGCTCGCCGTCTGCGCTCATCAGGCGGATCGCACCTGCGCCATGTGAGCGCACGTGGCCTGGGCCAGCAAGGTCCGCCGGCCACGTGGTCACGCCAACGAAGATACGTTCCGGCGGCACCATCGAAGCCAGCGCCTCCACGTTGCCCAGCCCGTTCTGCAGCGTCAGCACATGCGTTGCCGGGCCAAGCAGGTGACGCACGCTCGCGAGTGCCGCACGCGTATGCATCGCCTTGGTGAAGACGATCAGCAAGTCGGGTACGTCCGTCGCGTCGCCCGGGCGCAGGGCCTGCAGGTTGCGGACGTGGCGATCGCCAGTGTCGGTTTCCAGCCGCAAACCGTGCGCGGCAATCGCATGCAGATGCACATCGTTGATGTCGAGCAGCGTGACATGCTGGTTGGCTTCGGCGAGCAGCCCGCCGAACAACGACCCCATCGCGCCCGCGCCGAGGATTGAGATCTTCGTCGGCATCTCGGCTCAGAACGGGTAATGGCGCGGCGTGGTCTGTACCGTCATCCAGCGCAGCTCGGTGAACTCCGCCACACCAGCGCGACCGCCGAAGCGCCCAAAACCGCTTGCCTTGACGCCGCCAAACGGCATTTGCGCCTCGTCGTGCACCGTGGGGCCATTGATATGGCAGATGCCCGATTCGATGCGGCGCGCGACGTTCATCGCGCGCGCTACATCGCGACTGAACACGGCGGACGACAAACCGTATGCGTTGTCATTCGCACAGGCGACGGCGGCATCGTCGCCGCTCACACGCACGATGCCCTTGACCGGGCCGAACGATTCTTCCGAGTAGATCAGCATATCGGGCGTGACGTGGTCGAGCAGCGTGGCAGGCATCAGCGTGCTGTCGGCCTTGCCGCCGCACAGCAGCTTCGCGCCTTTGGCGAGGGCGTCGTCGATGAGGTGATTGCAGCGTTCGACTGTGCTCATGTCGAACACTGAGCCGAGCACCGCCGGCCCCTTGCGCGGATCGCCCAGCGGCAGCGCTGCAGCCTTGGCAGCCAGCTTGCCGACAAACGCGTCGGCGATAGATTCGTCGACGATGATGCGCTCGGTGGACATGCAGATCTGGCCAGAATTGGCGAACGCGCCGAAGGCCGCACCATCGACGGCGGCGTCGATATCCGCATCCGCCAGCACCAGCAGCGGCGCCTTGCCGCCCAGCTCCAGCACGACGGGTTTCAGATACGTCGCGCAAGTCTGCGCGATGATGCGGCCCACGCGCGTGGAGCCCGTAAAGTTGACGCGACGCACCGCTGGGTGCGCAATCATCGCCTCCACCACCGCGCCCGCATCGGCCGGAGCATTCGTCACGAAATTGACGACGCCATTTGGCAAGCCCGCTTCCTGCAAGGCTTCGATGATGAACCCGTGCGTCGCCGGCGAAATCTCGGAGCCTTTCAACACGACGGTGTTGCCGCACGCCAGTGGCAACGCAATCGCGCGCACCGCCAGGATGACCGGCGCATTCCACGGCGCAATACCCAGCACCACGCCTGCCGGCTGGCGCACGCCCATGGCGAGGCTGCCCGGCACGTCAGATGGAATGATCTCGCCCGCAATCTGCGTGACCATGGCGGCGGCTTCCTGCAAACCGCTCGCAGCGAGATGCACGTTGAAGCCCGCCCACAGCGCGGAGGCGCCGGTCTCTGCGGCCATCGCGACGGCAAAAGCCTCGCCCTTGGCTTCCAACGCCTGTGCAGCGCGCATCAACAACGCGCGGCGCTCGCTCGGGCCGATGGCGGCCCAGGCGGGGAATGCTGCCGCTGCAGCATCAACAGCGCGACGCGCATCGTCCACGGTAGCGGCTGGTGCCCTCGTGGCCACGGTGCCGTCAAGCGGATTCCGCCGCTCGAACACCGCACCCTCGGCAGCTTGCACGCGCTCGCCGTTGATGAGCATCGAGATGGTCTGCACCGCGTCCGGCGGGGCAATGTTCGTATTCGTCATCAGGCGATCTCCACTTCAATCAAGGTTGGTCCGGCGGATTGCAGCGCTGTACGCAGTACGGCTTCCAGCGCATGCGGGTCGCTCACGCGCTGGCCTGTGCAGCCCATCGCACTGGCCAGGCCGACAAAATCGATGCCGTGCAGATCCGTGCCCTGCACTGCGTCGGTTGGGGCAAAGCCGAACACCGGCGCGAAATCCTGCAGGGCAGCATAGCGGCGGTTGTTCAGGATCACGAACGTCATGGGCAACTCGAGGAGCGCAGCGCTCCACAGCGCCTGGATCGAATACATGCTCGATCCGTCGCCAATCAGACCAATCACGCGTGTGCCCGGTTTGGCGAGTGCCACGCCGACTGCCGCCGGCATGCCGTAGCCCAAGCCGCCGCTGTCCATGGTGTAGAAGGCGCCGGAGCGGCGCATCGGCAAGTAGGCCTGCATGGTCGAGCGTGCACTCGGAGCCTCTTCGACGACGATGTCTGCCGGGCCGCGCACGGCATCGAGCGTCTGCAACGCAAACGCAACCGACATGGGCGAACCTGGCTCAGCTCGCGGCGATTTGACGCGTGGCGCGGGCAGCGGCCGTGCCGGTGGCGCGGGGCGGGCGAGCAGATCCAGCACGCCCAGGCGGATGTTGCCAACGGCGGAAATGCCCTCCGGCGTCCAGGCAGCGGTCGCTGGATCGTCGATCAACTGCACGAGCTTCGCCCCGACCGGCACATGCGGCCCGTGGCCTTCCACGTGGTACGTAAACGCCGGTGCGCCGAGCGCGAACACCACGTCGTGCCCCTGCAGCAGGCTGACGATCTTTTCACGCATGGCGGGCAGGAAACCCGCAAACAGCCGATGGTCTTCCGGAAACGCGCCACGCCCAGCCATTGGTGCGGTGAACACGCGCGCGTTGTGCGCCTCGGCGAGTTGCACGACGGTATCCCACGCGCCAGCGCGATCGACCGCGGCCCCAACCACGAACGCCGGCCGCTGCGCCGCGTCGAGCAGGTCGCCGATGCGCGCCAGCGTGACCGGATCGGGCCGCACCGCGGTGGCCACTTCATGCACGGCAACGGGCTCTGTCGTCTGGTCCCAGTCATCCACCGGAATCGACACCAGAACGGGGCCCCGGGGCTCCTGCATGGCGATGTGATACGCGCGGGCCAGCGCCAGCGGCACATCTTGCGCACGCGCGGGCTCGATGCTCCACTTCACATACGGCTTGGGCAACTCCGTCGCCTGGTTGGAAGCGAGGAACGGATCGAACGGCAGAATGGATCGTGCCTGCTGCCCGGCGGTAATCACGAGCGGCGTGCGGTTCTTGAAGGCCGTGAAGATGTTGCCCATGGCATTGCCGACACCGGCCGCCGAGTGCAGGTTCACCAGCGCGGCATTGCCCGTTGCCTGCGCAAAGCCGTCCGCCATGCCGACCACCACGGCTTCCTGCAAGCCCAGGATGTAGCGGAAATCCTCCGGAAAATCGCGAAACATCGGCAGCTCGGTGGAGCCCGGATTGCCGAACACGTGGGTCATGCCGAGCCGGCGCAGCAGGTCGATCGTGGCGTCGCGCACGGTGATCAGCGCGAGCGAAGTGCGGGTCATACAGGCAGTCCTCCTTGAAACAGGCTGCCAGTATGGAATCCGTAGCGATTAACGCGATATTGAATTATTTCGTCAAAGTCATTACCTTTTGGCATGACTTTCGATCTACGCCAGCTACGCGCCTTCACCACTATCGTCTCCGCCGGCAGCCTTGGGCGTGCGGCGGAGGTCCTGCACGTCACGCAGCCGGCGCTCAGCCGCATCGTCAAGCGATTGGAAGACGAGGTGGGCGCGCCGCTGTTCGAGCGGCACTCCAAGGGAATGCAGCTCACCGCGATCGGGCAGGCACTCCTGCCACACGCCTCGCTGCTTCAGCGCGAGGCCGATTACGCACAGGAAGAGATCGATGCGATGCGCGGGCTTGCCAAGGGCACGATCCGCGTGGGCGCAGTCGGCAGCATCGCAAGCTATGTCTTGCCGTTGGCCGTGGGCACTGTGGTAGCCCGCTGGCCGAACCTGCGCGTGGAGATACTGGAAGGCGTATGGGACCGGCTGGCCGAAGGGTTGGTCAAGCACGAGATCGATCTCGCGCTGTCGATGGCGATGCCGGATACCGACGAGATCATCGCCATCGCGGATTGCCGCTGGGAGGATGCGAGTTTCGTGGTCGCGTCACCGGAGCATTCGCTACGCCATCGCCCTGGCCTGACATTGGCCGATACGCTGGATGCATTCTGGGCCGTTCCACCGCGCGGTACCGGCCCGTACGAGCACATGCGCCAGGTATTCGAAGCAGCCGGACATGGCTTGCCGAACATCGTGGTGGAAACGCGCTCGGTGACGGCACTCAAGAGCCTCGTGGCGCGCTCCGGTTTCCTGAGCTGGATGGCAGAACCGATGATCGATGCGGAGCGCCGTGCCGGCGTGATCGAGCCGCTGCCGATTCCCGGCCTGGTCGCGCGCCGCACGCTCACAGCGTTCCGGCGCCGCCACGGCATTCTGCCGAGCCCCGCCGTCAAGCTGCTCGAAGCGCTGCGCGAGCTGACGGCGTAGGCACCCTGGCGCCCTATTTCTTCTCGCGCGGCAAGCGGCCGAGCAGGAAGAATTCGTCATTGGGCCGCATCGAAATCACATTCGCCATGCGGTTGGACAGGCCAAAGAACGCGGTGATGCCGGTGATGTCCCAGATGTCCTCGTCATCGAAACCGTGCGCGCGCAACGCGTCATAGTCGGCGTCATTGACGGTGTGCGAAGCGGTGCAGACCTTCATCGCGAAGTCGAGCATGGCGCGCTGGCGCGGCGTGATGTCGGCCTTGCGGTAATTGACGGCAACCTGGTCGGCCACCAACGGCTTCTTCTCGTAGATGCGCAGAATGGCGCCGTGCGCGACCACGCAATACAGGCATTGGTTGGCGGCGGACGTGGCGACCACGATCATCTCGCGCTCGCCCTTGGTGAGGCTACTGCCTTCGCGCAGCATCAGGGCGTCGTGGTACGCAAAGAACGCACGGCACTCGTCCGGCCGATGTGACAGCGCCAGGAAGACGTTCGGCACAAAGCCGCTCTTCTCCTGCACCTCCAGGATGCGCGCACGGATATCTTCGGGAATGTCGGCCAGCTCAGGAACGGGGAACCGGCTGATGGGCGGCGTGGTGGTCGTCACGATGTCTCCTTTGATTTGAGCATCCTGAGCACGCCGCCCTGAAGGCAAGACTTACTGGGTAGCGAACTGGATGCGATGGAGTCCAGCATACAACCCATCGCGCTCGATGAGTTCGCGGTGCGTTCCGGCTTCGGCAATCTTGCCGTGCTCCAGCACGATGATGCGGTCGGCATTTTCGATGGTCGACAGCCGGTGCGCGATCACCAGCGTCGTGCGGCCTTCCATCAGCCGTTCGAGCGCGGCCTGCACCTGGCGCTCAGACTCGGAATCCAGTGCGGAAGTCGCTTCATCCAGGATCAGGATCGGCGCGTCTTTGTAGATCGCACGGGCAATCGCCAGGCGCTGGCGCTGGCCACCGGACAGCTTCGAACCGTTGTCGCCGACATTGGTATCGATGCCCTCGGGCAGGTTGTCGACCACATCGGTCAGGTAAGCCGCTTCCAGCGCACGGCGCACGCGGGCCATGTCGATCTCGGAGGCGTCGCGCGCGCCATAGGCGACGTTGGCAGCGATGGTGTCGTTGAAGAGCACCACATCTTGGCTCACGAAAGCGATCTGGCGGCGCAGGTCATACAGCGCCAGATCCGCCAGCGCATCGCCATCGAGCGAAATCGTGCCAGAGGTCGGATCGAAGAAGCGCGGGAGCAGATTCACCAACGTGGTCTTGCCGCTGCCCGACGGTCCGACCAGCGCGACGACCTCGCCCGGCTTGACGTGCAGATTCACGTTGTCGAGCGCCGCCCGACCATCTTCACCATAGCGGAAGGTGACGTTGTCGAAGCGGACATCGCCGCGGGCACGATCGATCTTCTTGCCGCCTTCTTGCGGTTCGATTGGCGTGTCGATGAGGCCGAAGATGAACTCAGCGGCGGTCAGGCCGCGCTGCAGCGGCTGATTCACATCGGTCAGGTGCTTGAGCGGCGAGATCAGCAACAGCATCGCCATCACAAAGCCGGTAAAGCCGCCGACCGTAGTCTGGTTGGCCTGTGCCTGCATCATGGCAATGGCCAGGATGATCGACAGCGCCAGCGCCGCCAGGAACTGCGTCACCGGCTGGTTCAGGCCACCGGCCACGGCCACGCGCATGGCGTAACCACGCAGACGATTCGTCATGGCATTGAAGCGCAGCGATTCGTACGCTTCGCCGCCGTGCAACTTGACGACCTTGTAACCGCCCACGGCCTCTTCCACCACATAGGCGGCCTGGTTGGTCAGGTTTTGGCTCTCGCGGTTGAGCGAGCGCAGGCGGCGGTTGATACGCGACATCAGCAGCCCGATGATCGGCAGGATCACCGCCACCACCAGCGTCAGGCGCCAGTTGGTGTAGAAGAGGAAGATCAATAGCGCCAGCACCGTCATTGAATCGCGTACCAGCGTGATGAACACGCCGGTCAGCACCTGCAGCACCTGGTTCACTTCAAAGATGACCGCGTTGATGATCGACGCCGCCGTATTGCGCTGATAGTACGAAGCCGGCGCCTGCAGCAGGCGCTCGAACATCTTCATCCGCAGATTCAGCAGCACCTTGTTCGACACCAGGCTCAACAGATACGTCGATGCAAATTGCGCGATCCCACGCACCACGGCAATGCCCACCAACATGGCCGGCACCTGCCACAGCCTGCCGACGTATTCACCGCCGAAGCCCTGATCCAGCAAATCCTTCACGACTTTCGGGATGATCCCCTCCGTGGCTGCCACCACGCCCATGGCAACCATTGCCAGGATGAAAGCGGTCAATTCGGGGCGCAGGTAGCCCCACAGCCGCTTGAGCATCGGCTTGGCGGGCGCTGGGTGATCAGACTTTGCTTGTATACTCACGGCGTTTTCAAATGAGGGTGGGCAGCTTGCGTCGCATGGCGATCGGCTCTGCCGACATCAAGTGCGTTGCAGCGGCTGTCATCCGACAGACGGGCGACCCGGCATTTTAGCGGCAATCCACCACCCGGCCCATCCTGCTGCGCAATCCCCGGTCAAGACGGACCGACGCATCATCTGACGCTTCCGCAATGAGTTCGCGCGTTCCCACGTTTTTCATCAATCTCGACCACGACGCCGGTCGCCGCGAGGCGCTGGAACGCCAGCTCGATGCGCTTGGCCTGCCGCATAGCCGCTTCCCGGGTGTGTACGGCAAGACACTTCCCGCCGACGAACTTGCGCGCCACTATGACCATGCGCGCGCTATTGGCCAGAGCCGAGAATTGACCGTCGGCGAAGTCGGCTGCGCACTAAGCCACCTTGGCGTCTACCGGGCAATCATCGAACAAAACCTGCCCTACGCGCTCATCCTCGAAGACGACGCCAAACTCGGGCCCGATGTGCCCGCCGTGCTCGATGCGCTGGCTCAGAGCGTGCCACCGGACGAACCGGTCGTCATCCTGCTCACGCACATCGACCGTTACTACAAGGGCGGCGCCGAATCGCTCACAGCTGACCACCGCACGGTCAAACTCGCCAACTACCAGTGGCTCGCGCATGGCTATTTCGTCACGCGCGCTGCGGCCAAGCGCATGGTCGAGCAGCTCTATCCCGTGTGGCTGGCAGCGGACTATTGGTACAAGTTCGAGCGTGAAGGCATCGTGCAGATGCGTGCGGTCGTGCCTTATGTGATTGGCGTGCAGAACTTCGATAGCGGTTCCAACCTGGAAGCCGATCGCGCCATCAAAAGCCGTGAAGCCGACAACCGGCTCGGTGTCGGCCATCATCTGCACCAGATCTTCGTGCGCAAGTTCCTCTATCAGATCTTCGTGCGGCCATTCCTCGGCATCGCCAAGCAGAAGAAGACTTGGTGAGCATGACGGCGCCGCTCAGGCGCCTTGCTCTCGCAGTTCCGCAAGCCCGACTTCCGCGCGGATGATGTCGGTATTCCGGCGGGCCATCATGCGTTGATAGTTGGGGCTCTCCTGCGCGCGCGATTGTTCGCGATGCCATAGGTGGAAGACTTCGGTCGCGCAGAAGCCGCGCTTGCGCCGCACCCCGGCGTTGTACAGGCGCACAACCAGATCGGCGTCTTCATGACCCCACCCGACGAAGCTCTGATCGAAGCCGTTCACACACTCGAAATCGCTGCGCCACACGCCGAGGTTGCAGCTTTTGATGCCGCGCAGGCTGGTGCCCTTGAACGTGCGCGGCAACGGCAAACCCGGCACCATGAGCGGCAGGAATTTGTTGATGCGGCCCGCGCGCCAGGCGGCAAACCAATACGCGCAGTCCTTCAGGTGGATATCGATCTGCTGGGCGACGACCTCACGCGTCATCGCTTCATTCAGCAGGATGCGGCTGCCAGACAGCAGGCGCCCCTGCTCGGCCAACGCGCGGTGCCGGGCCACAAAATCCGGACGCGGCACGCAATCGCCATCGAGAAAAACAAGGTAGTCGGCATCCGTCGCCAGCACGCCGCGGTTGCGTATCTCACCAGCACGAAAGCCATCGTCTGGGTGCCAGACATGGCGCAACGGATACGGTGCGGTCTTGGCTGCCATTTCGACCGCTACGCGTGTGTCATCGCGCGAACCGTCGTCGGCGACGATGACGTCGAATGCGTGGTCGGTCTGTGCGCCACACCCAGCCAGTACGCGGGCGAGCGCGTCCGGGCGGTTATACGTCGTAACGATGAGGGCGATGCGACGCGGCGGCTCAGCGCTTGCCATGACGATGCAACATCATCAGTTTGATGTAGCGGTAATACGTGCCTTCGGCGTTCGACACGGCGAGCATGAAGCCCTCCGCGCCATCAAGGAAGCCCCGCTGGATGATGTACGTGCGGATGAACGCCCACAGCCCGTGGCCGATCGCGCTGCCCAGCGAGGCGCGTTTGCCCTTGGCATAGGCTGCGGCCGCACCGGCGGTCGAATAATCGTTGGCCTTGTCGAGCGCAGCCTTCAGGTCGGGAATCGAGTAGTGAATGATCGGCGCGCGGAAGTCGCCCACCGTCCCCTCAAAGACCAGGTGCGAGTGCACCGGTGCATCGAAGAATGTCACCTGCTCGCGTTTGAAAAAGCGACGAATGCGGTCCGGCCACCAGCCCGAGTGTTTCATGAAGCGGCCGCAAAAGCTGGAGCTGCGCGGCATCGAGTAGACAGTGTGCGAACTGCCCGATTCGAGTACGGCGATCATCTCGGCGCGCAATTCGGGGCTGATGCGCTCGTCGGCATCCAGCGAGAGCACCCAGTCGGTACGGGCTTCGCGCAGAGCACGGTTGGATTGTTCGCCGTAGCCGGGCCAGTCGGTCTCGAACACGCGCGCACCAAGTTGGCGGCAGATATCCTGCGTGCCGTCCGTGCTACCCGAGTCGAAGACGATGACATCGTCCGCCCATTCGCGCACCGAACGGATGCAGTCGCCGATATCAGCGGCTTCGTTCTTGGCGACGATGATGACGGCGAGCGTGGCTCGATTGGATACGGACATGCGAAAGCGATCTCAGAGAACAGGAGCGGCGCCAAGCTGCTGCCGGCGCCGATGAATATGCGCGGTGAATACGGCCACCATCACGCTGTAGAACACAACCGTCTGCGCGATGATCAGCATCACCTCGGTCAGCCCGAACAGTACGAAGCCGACACATAACGTGAGGCCCATCGCCCCCGTGGTGCGTAGGATGCGATCGTCGCACAAGGCGGCGCGCACGAAGTACGCGGCAGGCACCAGATACAGCGCCAACAATGCGCCGATGCCCAGCACGCCAAGCGTGGCGCCATTGTATAGAAACTCGTTGTGGGCATGCTCGAAGGCAGTCGCTTCCTGTGTAATCAAGCCCTCCGCGTGGATCGCCTTGAGAGCGGGCTCGAATTGGCCTCTTCCCACCCCGGCTATTGGATGGCGCGTCAACATCAGCGTAGCCGCTTTCCAGAGTTGGAAGCGGATGCCGACCGAGGTGTTGGTCTGACCAGCCTGATAGGCATGAATGTCCCCCATCGCCTGATCAAAGCGGGTTCGCACCATACTCGACGACACGCATATCGCCGCCAACAGCGCGAAGAACACCAGCAAGGCAGTCGCTCGCTTCTTCCAGCTCACATGCCGTAGCGTCGCCACGGCGATCAGCAGTAGTACGGGGATTGCAATCCATCCACCGCGCGCCTGGGACAGGTACGACGCATAGAGCCCAGCGCCTCCCGCTGCCAGACGCAGTCCAATCAGAGGCCAACCGTCATTTTTCGCCCAACCGATCGATATCAGTGAGAACAATCCCATCAACAACGATAAGTTGCCGAACGGAATGGCGTTGGAAAACGCGCCTACAGTGCCGGTTCTTCCCGCTCGCAACTCAAAATACGACCACACCGCCGAACCGAGGGCCCCTGCAACGCAGCCCCACTGCACACTCTCCAACTGTTTAGGACGCAGTTGCAGCAACGCAAACAGCGCCAATCCGAACAGCCAGAGCCGGCCATAGGCAAACGGCACAGTGCGCGGCGCGGCCGGGTTCAGCTGCGCACTGATCAGCATCGCAGTCGGCATGGCGGCCATTGCCAGAATCAGCCAGCGATGTTCGCGCCACATCGCTCGCAGTCGGTTCATGATTTCTGCAGGCGCGGCCAGCATCGACCAGAACGCCGCAACCAGTAGCAGCAGGAACGACAGGAACGCTGCGCCGCGCAGCGACAGCATGAAGGCCGGGAGGATGGCGATTCCAAACACGGCCAGAGCCGCCGGCGCACTGGATATCAGCGTCCGGCCACGTTGCATCAAACCGCTCATCGCAATGTCCCCGCGCCAGGGGCAAGCGCCAGGAGCGCATCGATGTGCGCAGCGATGCTCGGGTCATAGCGCAGGTGTTCACGCGGATTCGCCAGGCGCGCCTGGCCAGCCTGCGCACGGGCGACAGCCGCCTCGATCGTGCGCGCCAGCGTGGCTGGATCGTTCAGATCGAAGGTGGGCGCACCTTCTTCCGAGATCACCTCGGTGCAGGCGATATTGGCTGCCAGTACGGCAGGTGTGCCGCACAGCACGGACTCCACCCCGATCAGCCCGAACGGCTCGTAGTGCGAAGCCAGGATCGTGTAGTCCGCTGCGCGGTAGACATTCTCGATGTCCTTGCGGTATCCCAGGTAGCGGATGTTGGGCGAGGACGAAGACACCGGCCGCCCGATCACCGCCAGTTGCACCGGCAAATCCGTCTTGGAGAAGAACGCCTCAAGCAGCGGATAGCCCTTGCGCTTGTGGCTCGACGACGGGAACACAAACGTGATGCGATCCTTCGCAAAGCCCAGCTCATCGCGCAGGCGCTGACGCTCGGTCTCGTCCACCGGCGAGAACTTCGTCTCGCTCACCGGCGGGTACACCGTCTTCACCTTGGCCGCCGGAATGTCGTAATAGTCGAGCACCTCCTGCGCCATCAACCTCGAGTGTGCAACGACAACATGCGAGCGTACGTAGTCCCGGCGTTCCAGCGCGATCTGCTGGCGGTCCCAGAAGGCAGCCTCTTTGGAAAAGCTCTTGAGATAGCCGACGTGCGTGCCACCGCAAATGGCGATATCCGATGCCCCTGTACGGTTGCAGCCGATCATCAGATCGATGTGCTCACGCTTGGCCAGATAGCGCACCAGCCAGCCGAACGCGTGGTCGTTCAATTTGCCTGGCAGCTTGCGTGTGGGCAATGCAACGGCCTTGACCTGGCGATATTCGGGAAGCGCCTTGTCCACCATCTTGGCGAAGAACACGGGACGGATGTCGCGCTCATGCAAGCCGCGCACCAGGTCCATCGCGTAGCGCTCGCTGCCGCCGCTGTAGCCCAGCGCGTTGCACGAGATTCCGACGTTCATGGATGCTCTAGTAATAATCGTATTGAGACTGCAGTCGTGCCGAGCCGGCGCCCGGCGATGACGCCCCCCGCGCCATCTTCGAACTACTCGTACACCGTTGCCACGTTCTCGGCGTCCAGCGCCTGACGCAGTGCGGCGATTGCCGCTTCGCTCGGCACGATGCGCCAAGCGTCGCCGAGCACCGCTTCGCAGCGGGCCTGTTCGCAGACGTAGCTGATGCGCACCGAGACGCCATTGCCATCCGCCGCGACATGCGGCGAGAGCAAGTCGCGCAGCTTGGCCGCAGTTGAATCGCCATTCATCGACAAACGAATCGCCCGCGCAAACTTGGCACGCGCCTGGGTCATGTCCATGACAGATTCGGCTGTCACGCGCACGCCGCCAGTGAACATGTCGTGCCGGGCACTGCCCTGCACGATCAGCACTTCGTCTTCCTTGAACAGCGCGCGATTGGCTTCAAACACTTCGTTGAAGACCGTCACTTCGGTGGCTTCGCTGGCAGAGCCGTCGTCGAGCATGACGATCAGCATCTTGCCGCGCTGCGTCATCTGTGTGCGCTGGCCGACGATCACGCCTGCCACCGTCTTGTTACGCGCATCGCGGTTGCCGTAGCCGCCGCCATTGCCCTTGTCGGTCACTTCGCGGGCCAGATCGGCCAGCGTCGTACGCGCAAAGCGGCGCACCTCGTCACGGCATTCATCGAACAGGTGGCCGGAAAGGTAGAAACCCAGCGCCTGCTTTTCTTCCTGCAGCTTGCGCTTGGTCGACCACGCCGGCTCGTCGACCAGTTCGGGGCGATGCTGCTCGGCATCGTCGCCGCTCATCAAATCGAACAGCGACACCTGGTTGGCGGCCGCTGCCTTCTGCTCGGCGGCTTCCATGGCCAGGCCGATCGAGGCGAGCAGCTGTGCGCGGTTATCGTGGAGGCTGTCGAAGGCGCCGGCACGCACCAGCGCTTCGATCGTGCGGCGATTGACCTGGCGCCGGTCAACACGCTCGCAGAAGTCGAACAAGTCCTTGAACGGGCCATCTTCGCGTGCCCGCAGGATGTCTTCGATCGCACCCTGACCGCTGCCCTTCACGCCGCCCAAGCCGTAGCGGATGGTCTTGGCGTCGGTCGGCGCAAAGCGATACTGGCTCGCGTTGATATCCGGCGGCAGCACGGTCAGTCCGTTCTTGCCTCGGGCATCGTCGTAGAGGATCTTCACCTTGTCGGTGTCGTCCATGGCGAGCGACATGTTGGCTGCCATGAATTCGGCCGGGTGATGCGCCTTGAGCCAAGCCGTGTAGTACGCCAGCAGCGCATAGGCAGCCGCGTGCGACTTGTTGAAGCCGTAGCCCGCGAACTTCTCCATCAGGTCGAAGATTTCATCGGCCTTTTCGGTGGAGAGCCCGTCCTTGGCCGCCCCCGCGCGGAACAGCGCGCGGTGCTCGGCCATTTCTTCGGCCTTCTTCTTACCCATCGCTCGGCGCAGCAAGTCAGCGCCGCCGAGCGAGTAACCGCCCACGATCTGCGCCATCTGCATCACCTGCTCCTGGTAGACCATGATGCCGTAGGTCTCCTTGAGCACCGGCTCAACGCGCGGGTCGGGGTACTCGACCTTCTCGCGGCCGTGCTTACGCGCGCAGAAGCTCGGAATCAGGTCCATCGGGCCTGGGCGATACAACGCCACCAGGGCGATGATGTCCTCAAAGCGGTCAGGTTTGGCGTCCTTCAGCATGCCCTGCATGCCGCGGCTTTCCAGCTGGAACACAGCCACCGTGTTGGCCGACTTCAGGATGTCGAACGCCTTCTTGTCCGTCAGCGGAATGTGGCTGCAGTTCCAATCTGCCTTGGACGGATCGAGCATGCGGATGTAGCGCTCGGCCCAGTCGAGGATCGTGAGCGTGGTCAAGCCCAAGAAGTCGAACTTGACCAGGCCGACGGCTTCCACGTCGTCCTTGTCGTACTGACTGACGACGCCCGCATCTTCGCCGCCTTGCGTGTAGAGCGGGCAGAAGTCGGTCAGCTTGCCCGGGGCGATCAGCACACCGCCCGCGTGCATGCCGACGTTACGCGTCATGCCTTCCACGCGCTGTGCGAGTTCCAGGAGCTGCTTGACCTCTTCTTCGTTGGCTTCGCGCTCGGCCAGCAGCGGCTCTTCCTTCTTGGCTTCTTCCAGTGTGACGAGCTTGCCCGGCTTGAACGGGATCAGCTTGGCCACGCCGTCAACGAAGTTGTAGCCGAGATCGAGCACGCGGCCCACGTCACGCACCGCGGCCTTGGCGGCCATGGTGCCAAAGGTGGCGATCTGCGAGACGGCGTCCTTGCCGTATTTTTCCTTCACGTACTGGATGACGCGGTCGCGGCCGTGCTGGCAGAAGTCGATGTCGAAGTCGGGCATCGACACACGTTCCGGGTTCAGGAAACGCTCGAACAGCAGGTTGTATTTGAGCGGATCCAGATCGGTAATGCCCAGCGCGTATGCCACCAGCGAACCGGCACCGGAACCCCGGCCCGGCCCCACCGGCACGCCATTGTTCTTGGCCCAGTTGATGAAGTCCGCAACGATCAGGAAATAGCCCGGGAAGCCCATCTTGATGATGGTGCCGGTCTCGAATTCCAGGCGAGCGTAATACTCGGCGCGTTTGGATTCGCGCACGGCCTCGTCGGGGAACAGCACTTCCATGCGCTTTTCCAGCCCTTCCTTGGCAAGCTGGACGAGATAGTCATCCAGCGACATGCCATCGGGCGTCGGGAACAGCGGCAGCTTGGGCTTGCCTAGTTCCAGCTTGAGGTTGCAGCGCTGCGCGATCTGCACTGCGTTGGCCAGCGCGGACGGGATGTCGGCAAACAGCGCGCACATCTCGTCCTGCGTCTTGAAATACTGTTCGGTCGTGAAACGACGGGCACGGCGCGGATTGGCGAGCAGTTCGCCCTCCGCAATACAGGTGCGCGCTTCGTGGGCCGTGAAATCGTCCGGGGTCATGAACTGCACCGGATGCGTGGCAACCACCGGCAACTGCATGGCCGATGCGAGCTTCACGGCTTGCTGGATGTAGGCCTCGGTACCAGTCTGCCCGGCGCGTTGCAGTTCGATGTAGAAGGCGCCCGGAAACACGCGCGACCAGTTCGTCGCCAGCTTGCGCGCCAGCGCCTCGTTTCCGTTGGCCAGCGCCATGCCAATATCGCCGCCCATGGCGCCTGAGAGCGCCAGCAGGCCCGTGGCCAATGGGGCATTTTCCACGCCCGGCTCGTCGAACCATTCGGGGGCGATTTCCGCGCGGCCGCGATGTTGGTTGGAGAGCCAAGCACGGGCCAGCAACTGGCACAGGTTCAGGTAACCCTGCTTGTCACGGACCAACAACAGAAGGCGTGCCGGTTTGTCGCGCTCATCGTGATTGGTGATCCACACGTCGGCGCCGACGATAGGCTTGACGCCCTTGCCGCGCGCCTCCTTGTAGAAGCGCACCAGCCCGAAGGCATTGGCGAGATCGGTCAGCGCCAAGGCGCCCATGCCGTCTTTGGCTGCGGCCTTGACGGCATCGTCCAGACGGACGTTGCCATCGACGACGGAGTATTCGGAGTGGAGGCGGAGGTGGACGAAGCGCGGCGAATTCATCCGCGTATTGTACCGGGTGACATCTTCCGTAAAGCATTCGGGGCGTGTCCGGTTGATCATCGACAACCCCGCGCGGCTGCTCGGGCGGCTATAATTTCGGCTTACGAATCAACGGGTTACCCAAAGCGCCAAAAAATGGCGCGGCAGCACATGCAGATCGTCAATATTTCCGCTTACAAATTCGTCACCCTCGATGACCGCGAGACCTTGCGCGCCGCCCTGCTGGCCGAATGCCAGGCGCGCGAGCTGAGGGGCACCGTTCTACTGGCGCCCGAGGGCATCAACATCTTTCTGGCCGGCTCGCGTGAAGCCATTGACGGCATCGTCGGCTGGCTGCGCGCCGACGCCCGTTTTGCTGACCTGGCACCGAAGGAAAGCCTGTCCGACCACCAGCCGTTCCGCCGCTTGCTGGTGCGCATGAAGAAAGAAATCATCACCATGCGCCACCCGCTGATCCGCCCGGAAGACGGCCGCGCGCCGTCGGTTGCGCCGCCCGATCTCAAGCGCTGGCTCGACCAGGGCCACGACGACGAGGGCCGCCCAGTGGTGATGCTCGACACGCGCAATGACTATGAAGTTGCCGTCGGCACATTCAAAAACGTCGTCGAATACAACCTCAAGAAATTCACCGAATTCCCGCCCGCCATTGCCGCGCACAAAGACGACTTTGCCGGCAAGACGGTCGTGTCCTTCTGCACCGGCGGCATCCGGTGCGAAAAGGCGGCAATCCACATGCAGGAGATCGGCGTCGAGCGCGTGTATCAGCTCGAAGGCGGCATCCTCAAGTATTTCGAGGAAGTGGGCGGCGCCCATTACGACGGCGACTGCTTCGTGTTCGACCACCGCACGGCTCTCAATGCTGAGCTGCTGCCAGCAGGGCCGAAACAATGCTTCGCCTGCCGCGCCGTGGTGACGCCGGAAGAACAGCAATCCGCCGACTACATCCCCGGCCAGCGCTGCCCGCATTGCGCGGGCAGCCAAACGCGGGCCGCTGCATGAAGCGCTTCGCCGCCCTCCTCTTCATCAGCACGGTGTGCCTGGCAGCATTGGCCGGCTGCGCAACGAGCTGCGAGGGTGGCTCCAACCGCGGCGTGTTCTGCGGCGCTGGCACGCGCTTCTGACCCTTAACAGCGCACAAAAAAACGCCGGACATGCCGGCGTTTTTCTTTGAGCGATCCGCCTTACTGACGGCCGCGCACGAACTGATTGGTGATGGCAACAATGCGCTCACCGAACAGCTTGGCGGTTTCCAGGTCGCCCGGCAACGGCCCCTCTTCAGGGCTCGCATCAGACGGCGATTGCGCCAGCGCGCCGCCAAAGCCCGCCAGGTAATTCACGTCGTTGCGCGTGGCGGCCTTGCTGTTGGCCGGCATCATGCCCGTGCCGACCCAGATCATTCCGTGCTGCTGCGACAGCGTCCACAGGTACTGGATCGACGCGTACTTGTCTCCATTCATCGATGCGGAATTCGTGAACCCCGCAGCGATCTTGTCCTTCCACGCGCCCGTGAACCATGCCTTGGACGATGCATCGGCAAACTTCTTGAAGTCGCCCGAAACGCCGCCCATGTAGGTCGGCGCGCCAAAGACGATCGTATCGACGCCGGCCAGCAGCGCCCACGTGTCGTCGTTGACGTCTGTGACCGAAATCAGGTGCGCTTCGGCGCCGGCGCCTTGCACGCCTGCAAACACGGCCTCTGCCTGCTTCTTGGTGTGGCCATAACCGCTGTGATAAACGACTGCAACTCGTGCCATGGGAATCCTCTTGGGGTTGGGTATCGCGGGGGACAACGGAAAAGAAAAATGGCGCACACAGCGTGCGCCACGAACATTACGGCAGATCGAACACCAGCACTTCGCTGTCTTCGCCGCCAGAGAGCGTCACGGCCTCTTCTTGCGTCAGCTTGGCTGCGTCGCCGCCAACCAGCGTGCGACCGTTGATGCTCACCTTGCCGCGAACCACGTGCACGTAAGCACGGCGGCCTTCGGCAATGGGCAAGGACGCAGTTTCTGCGCCATCAAACTTGCCGGCGTAGAGCACCATGTCCTGATGCACCTTCACCGAACCGTCACGACCATCGGTGCTCGCGATCAGGGCGAGCTTGCCGCGCTTGGCAGCCTCGTCGAAATGGCGTTCTTCGTAGCCCGGCGTGAGGTTCAACTGCGCGGGAAGCACCCAGATCTGCAGGAAATGCGTGGTCTGATCCTGCGCGTGGTTGAACTCGGAGTGACGCACGCCTGTCCCAGCCGTCATGCGTTGCACGTCGCCCGGGCGCAGCACGCTGCCGTTGCCCATGCTGTCCTTGTGCGCCAGTTCACCATCCAGCACGTAGCTGATGATTTCCATGTCGCGGTGGCCGTGGGTGCCAAAGCCCATACCGGCGGCGACGCGGTCTTCATTGATGACGCGCAACGGCCCGAACTGAACGTGTTCCGGGTCCATGTAATCGGCAAACGAGAAGCTGTGATACGACTTGAGCCAGCCGTGATCTGCGTAACCGCGATCTTGAGAGGGGCGGATTTCAATCATTTTGATGAATCTCCTATCCAAATTACTGCGTCGATGTGTGAATGGTACGCAGATTGTCTATAGTTTCGCGGTATGGCTTTGACTCAATACATCAAAAATTCTGAACATGGCGCTATCGCTGGAATCTCTGGAAGTGCTGGACGCGATCGAACGCAAGGGCAGCTTTGCCGCCGCCGCGCACGAACTGGGCAAAGTGCCGTCGGCGCTGACATATGTGGTGCGCAAGCTGGAAGACGATCTCGATGTCCTGCTGTTTGACCGCCGCCGCCATCGGGCGGAACTCACGCCCGCTGGCCGCGCATTGCTCGACGAAGGCCGTCACCTGCTGCAGGCCGCCGACGAACTCGCGCGCCGCGTCAAACGCCTCGCCACCGGGTGGGAAGCCACACTGACCATCGTAGTCGACGATCTCGTGCACTTTCGCGCACTTATGCCAGTCATCCAGGATTTCTACGCGGAGAACACCGCCACGCGACTGCGCTTCAGCCGTGAGGTTCTGGCCGGCACGTGGGACGCACTGCTCTCAGGCCGCGCGGATCTGCTGATCGGGCCGGCGCAGGTGATGCAGGTACAGGGCATTCAGACACGCACGGTGGGCAACATTCCCTTTGTGTTTGCGGTGGCGGCACATCATCCGCTGGCGCACATGGAGGAGCCTTTGCCTGCAACCGCCATCACCCGGCATCGCATCGTTGCCGTGGGAGATACGTCACGCAATCTGCCCGCACGCACCATCGGCGTGATGGCCGGACAGGACACGCTGGTGGTGCCGTCCATGGCTGACAAGGTGCAGGCGCAGATTCGTGGCCTGGGCTGCGGCTGGTTGCCGGTGCCGCTGGCGCAACCGTATCTGGATTCCGGCGTACTGATCGCCAAGGAAACCACCGAAGACAAGCGTGCCGGCACGTTTCAGGTTGCCTGGCGCAACAACATGCGCGGCAAGGCGCTGCAATGGTGGGTCGACAAGCTGGAAGACCCGCGCCTGGGGCAGGCCCTGATGATGCAGTAGGCGCCTCGTACGGACAAATCGCGCACAATAGCGCCATCGACTTCTGCGCCTGGAGCGTTGCGTTGTCCCAAGCCAATCTCGATTTTCCGGAATCCACCACGTCGTCGCGCGGCCAATACCGCGGCCGCTTTGCGCCATCGCCCACGGGGCCGTTGCATATCGGCTCGCTGGTCACCGCGCTGGCAAGCTGGCTGGATGCACGCGTACACGGCGGCACGTGGCTCGTGCGCATTGAAGACATCGATTTTCAGCGCAACGTGCCCGGCGCCGACCGCGACATCCTCGCCACACTGGATACACTCGGGCTCATTCCCGACGAGGTCCCACAGTGGCAAAGCGCGCACCTGTCACGCTTTGAACAGGCGCTCGAGCAACTGCAAGCAATCGGGAGCCTCTACCCGTGCGGCTGCACGCGCCGCGAGATTGCGGATTCCGTCACCAGCATTGACGCCAATGGGCACGTGCGTCACCAGACCCTGATCTATCCCGGCACGTGCCGCAACGGGCTCCACGGCCGCCCGCCGCGCGCTTGGCGCGTGCGGGTGCCGGATGCCGACGCCGCTACCATCTGCTTCAACGACCGCTGGCAGGGCACGCAATGCCAGAACCTGGCTGAAGCCGTAGGCGACTTCGTGCTCAAGCGCGCCGACGGCATGTGGGCGTACCAGATTGCGGTGGTGGTGGACGATGCCACCCAAGGCATCACGGACGTCGTGCGCGGCGCCGACCTGCTCGACTCGACGCCGCGCCAGATCTACCTGCAGCGCTTGCTCGGGCTGCCGGCGTTGCGCTACCTGCACGTGCCCGTGGTGGTGAACGCCGACGGCGAGAAACTCAGCAAGCAGACGGGCGCGCGCGCCATCAACCGCAGTCAACCGCTGGCCGCGCTAACAGAAGCGGCGCAGCACCTGGGGCTGGAGATTCGTGCGGGGGATGTAGAGGGGTTTTACCGAGACGCCGTCCCGGCATGGGCCAATCGCCTGGCACAAACGGCCTGAGGCAATTGACCCTGGCGGCAGGAGCGCCGCCGTTTTCAGTCGACTGACTTAACGCTTGCGCGGCACGCCACCGAGCAGCGCCGCGATCGGGCGCTTGGCGGTACGCGGATGCCCGGTCGCTTGCGCTGGCTTGGCAGTTTCTGCCGATTCCGCTGGCAGAGACGATTCGTACGGGCGATTGAAGAACGGGTCGTCCGATGGGCGGAAAGGCGGGCGCACGATCGTGTGATCCAACACGCGGGCACCGTTGCGGTCTTCACGCTCGCGGGAGCGGCGGACTTCGCTGCGGGCACGCTTTTCGTCGCGCTCGCGGCGTTCACGGTCACGAGCCTGTTCACCGGTCGGATCGAAATCGGCTAGTTGTTCGCGCGGCAAATTGCGCTTAATCAGCTTTTCGATGTCGGCCAGGAAACGCTCATCGCCCGGGGCGAACAGCGACAGAGCGTCACCGGAGGCGCCTGCACGACCCGTGCGGCCGATACGGTGCACGTAGTCTTCTGCGTTGAACGGCAGGTCGAAGTTGATCACGCACGGCATCTGCGAGATGTCGAGACCGCGCGCCGCCACGTCGGTGGCGACCAGCACATCCACGGTACCTTGCTTGAACGCTTCGAGCGTTTGCATGCGCTCGGTCTGCGTCTTGTCGCCGTGGATGGCGTTGGCGTTGATGCCTTCGCGCTCCAGGGCTCGCGCCAGGCGCGAGCAGCCGATCTTGCTGTTGGAGAACACGATGCACTGGCGTGGCAGGCCTTGCTCTGCGCGCTGACGCAGCAGGTGCACGAGCGCGGCCTGCTTGTGGTTGTCCGGCACGGTGTAGATGACCTGGCGGACGTTTTCTGCAGTGGCGTTGCTGCGCGCCACTTCAATGGTTTGCGGATGACGCAGGTAGCTGGCGGCCAGCTTCTTGATCTCGGGCGAGAACGTGGCCGAGAACAGCAGCGTCTGGCGGTGCGCCGGCAGCAGATTGATGATGCGCTGCAGGTCGGGCAGGAAGCCCATGTCGAGCATGCGGTCGGCTTCGTCCAGCACCAGCATGCGCACCTGCGACAGGTTCACGCTGCGCTGCTGCACGTGATCGAGCAGACGGCCCGGCGTGGCAACGAGGATTTCCACGCCGCGGCGCAGTTGCTCCGTCTGCGGGTTCATGTCGACACCGCCGAAAACGACCGCGCTGCGCAGCGCCGTGTACTTCGCGTACTTGGCAACGTTGTCGTACACCTGGTCGGCCAGCTCGCGCGTGGGCGTGAGGATCAGCGCTCGCACCGGGTGGCGCGCAGGCGATGCGCTCGTATTGGCGTCGGGCAGCAGGTTGTGGATGATCGGCAGCGAGAAACCGGCGGTCTTGCCGGTGCCGGTTTGTGCGGCGCCCATGACGTCGCAGCCGGCAGTCACCACCGGGATGGCGGCAGCCTGGATGGGCGTGGGCTTGGTGTAACCGCTTTCGGTCAGCGCGCGGAGGACGTCCGGATGCAGGCCGAAGCTGTCGAATGTCACCGATTCATTGGCCGGCGCTTCTGACGCTTCAGACATCGTTGCAGTATTCATAGGGGGAGATGCGGCATGCCGGTTGGCATGGCGGCGCGCCAGACCCAAGCGGAAAACCCGCGTGCGGCTCGCGCAAAGCGTTAAAGATCAAGAGTTTATCACGTGAGACCCAGCCGGGGCCGGATGATCGGCCACCCAGGCCAATGCCGGCGTCACACCGGCCTTGACACGGATCAAGTGTGGCGGCCACGCCCTGCGCGACCATCGGAGCATTCCAACCGCGCCCGCCCTCTCCCATGGTCACGACGCTCTATGAAACGCCCGAGCATGTCTGCCTGATGTTTTCCGACCTGGTCGACGATCACGACGACCTGCCGGTGCAGACAAACCAATTCCTGATCGTCGATCACGGCCACGGCGCGCTGATCGACCCAGGGGGTCAGATGACCTACAACGCGCTGTTTTTGGCGATGAACCGGTACTTTTCGCCCAAGCAGCTCGACTACGTGCTGGCCTCGCATGCAGACCCAGATATCGTCGCCTCGGCGGGACGGTGGCTGACGAGCTCGAGCTGCGACATCCTGATCTCGCGCGTGTGGGAGCGTTTTCTGCCGCATTTCTGCACGGTCGGCAAAACCGAGGGCCGCATCGTGCCGATCCCGGATACGGGCATGGCGATTCCGCTGGGGCAATCACATCTGCTGGCGGTGCCGGCGCATTTCCTGCATTCCGAGGGCAACTTCCAGTTCTACGATCCGGTATCGCGCATCCTGTTCTCGGGCGATCTGGGGGCGTCGATGGTGCACGCCAACGTGGCCGCCAAGCCCGTGGAAGATTTTGACGCGCACCTGCCGCTGATGGCGCCCTTCCACCGCCGCTACATGAGCGGCAACCGGGTGTGCCGGCTATGGGCGCAGATGGTGCGCGGGCTGGACATCGAATGGATCGTGCCGCAGCACGGCCAGCCGTTTCGCGGGCCAGCCATGGTCAAGCGGTTCATCGATTGGGTGGAAACGCTCGATTGCGGCATCGACCTGATGACGCCGGAGATCTTCCGCCTCCCCGTCTTGCCGAGCGCAACTGCTGGCGCGGCGCTCAGGACGCGGGTTTAGTTGCTGGGCTTGGGGCGGCCGGCAGAATGATCTTCATCATGGCGCTCGACAACTCGTGCGCCAGCACGCCGGCGTCAATGCGCGATGGATCGTGCCACGTGTACATGAAGCCCATCACACCGCCCATCGAGTGCGCGGCGACGCGCGCATCGCCAAAGTCGAACACGCCGGCGCGCTTGCCCTCATCGAGCAGCGCATAGAGATCGCGGTAATACGCCCGCGACATGCCGTGCAGCCATTCCACCGTTTCGGGGCGCAGGTATTGCCGATCGCGATACGTCAGTGCTGCGGCGTAGTGGCAGTCGATGCAACGGCGAGCCATTTCCAGCAGACACGCCTGCAGGCGCTCCCGCACGGGTAGGGCCTGATCGGCCGTTTCCCGGATCGCCGACAGACAGTCCTGCGCGGCCTCGCGGCACAGAATGTCGAAAATCTCGTACTTGTCGGTGAAGTAGTAGTACACCGCCGGTTTGGTCACGCCCAGCGCGTTGCACAGGTCGCTCATCGTCATGCCGGCATAGCCTTTGGTGAAGAAGAGCTGCGCGGCTGTGTCGAGAATCTGCCGGCGGCGGGCCTCCTGCCGCTCGGCGATGTGCGGGCGCGTGGCCGGCGGTGCGACGCCGGGGGCTTCGGGCGCCTCGGTTTCAGCAGACGGTTGCACGTCGGAAACGGCGGATTTGCGGACGGTGGACATGGCGCATATTTTCGCATGTCGCCCGCGTATGCGCCGTGGCATACGCGCATCTTGGCGACATCATCGCGCTCAAATGCTTGACGCATCAAAGAACGCTTTCTATATTCTTACCCGTTGGTATAAAAAATTACTTTCCAGTATAGATAGTGCGGCGCCGCCGTGCGCACGCACTGCACAATCCAACGGAGACAAGCTTTGTCGATGGACGAGTCCGAGTATCTCGGCCGCGTTCGCGCGCTCTGGGCGCGCGCATGGCCGGTCGATACCCCCCGCGAGCCGCATTACCCGATCGGGCGCGCTGCCCTCACAGACTATCTGCGGCACTGGGCGCGCACCACGCCAGACAAGCCGGCCATCCACTTTTACGGGCACGACACGACGTTCGCCCAGCTTGACGATCTCTCCGACCGTTTCGCCGCGCTGCTCACGCAACACGGCATTGGCGCGGGCGACCGCGTTGCGGTATTCCTGTCCAACTGCCCGCAATTCAATGTGGTGTTCTTCGGCATTCTCAAGCTGGGCGCCGTGTATGTGCCGATCAGCCCGCTATCGCAGCGAGCGGAGTTGATGCATGCGCTGAGCGACGCCACACCGCGGGCCATCGTCACGCTGGATCGCCTCATGCCGCTGGTGCGTGACGTGCGCGCCGAAACATCGATCGAGCACCTCTTCGTCACCCGTTACGCAGACGTGCTCCCCGCACAGCCGACGCTGCCGCTCCCGGCAATGCTGACCGAGCCGCCGCTGACCTGCGGCGATGCAATCGACTTGTTGCCCGCATTGGCTCAGACCACGCCGATCCCTCTCCCGCCTGGTTCGCTTGATGCGGTTGCTGCGCTCAACTACACCGGCGGCACGACGGGGCTGCCCAAGGGCTGCATCCACTCGCAGGGTGACATGGTGGACATGGCTGCCGCGTTCTCGGCCGTATCGCTGCGCGCGGATGCCGACACCGTCATGCTCAGCTTCTATCCGCAGTTCTGGATTGCCGGCGAAAACACCGGGCTGATCTTCCCAGCCTTCCTTGGCGTGCCGCTTGTGCTGCTCGCTCGCTGGGATGCGGAGGCCTTCATGGCTGGCGTGCAGCGCTACTGCGTGACCAACGGCTCGATGCTTGTCGACAGCGCGGCCGAGGTGATGGCGCATCCTCGTGTGCATGCGTATGACTTACGTTCGCTGCGGCATACGGGCGTGTCGTCGTTCGTGAAAAAGCTGAACCCCGAGTACCGCCGTGCATGGCGCGAACTGACCGGCTCGATGATGGCCGAGAGCGCCTGGGGCATGACAGAAACGCAGACCTGCAACAGCTTCACGGTCGGCATGCAGGACGACGATTTCGACCTGCGATCGCAACCGATTTTCGTCGGGTTGCCGGTGCCGGGCACCGATTTCAAGATCTGCGATTTCGACACGCACGAACTGATGCCGATCGGCGCCGAAGGCGAACTCTGCGTGCGCACACCGACGCTGCTCAAAGGCTACTGGAACAAGCCCGACGCCACGGCGCAAACCCTGCGCAACGGCTGGTTCCACACCGGCGACATCGGCTGCATCGACGAACAGGGTTACGTCCACTATCTCGGCCGCCGCAAGGAGATGCTCAAGGTCAACGGCATGAGCGTCTTCCCGGCGGAGATCGAAGCCATGCTCGGCAAGCATCCGGCCATCCTCGGTTCTGCCGTCGTGGGCCGCGCCGACGAACAACGCGGCCAGCTTCCCGTCGCCTTCGTGATGCTGCGGCCCGAGGCCGTCGGCACATTGGATGACGCCGCCCTTACCAATTGGTGTCGCGAGAACATGGCTATCTACAAGGTGCCCGTCGTGCGCATCGTCGACACGCTGCCGCTCACGGCCACCGGCAAGGTGCGCAAGCAGGATCTTGCACCACTCGCTGAACAGCTCTAACCCACGCCTGCTCCATGACGTTTCGCAAACTGCTGATCGCCAATCGCGGCGAGATCGCCATCCGCATTGCCCGCGCGGCCGCCACGATGGGCTTGCCCTCGGTCGCCGTCTATTCCGAAGACGATTGCGACGCGCTGCACCCACTACGCGCCGATGAAGCCGTGCCCTTGCCTGGCACCGGCCCGCGCGCCTATCTCGACGGTGCAGCCATCCTCGCGGCTGCACGCGCCGTCGGCGCCGATGCCGTTCATCCCGGCTATGGCTTCCTGAGCGAGAACGCCGCCTTCGCCCGCCAGTGCGCACAGGCCGGAGTGCAGTTCATCGGACCGTCACCGCGCGTGCTCGACCTCTTCGGCGACAAGGCACGTGCGCGGGCACTTGCGCACGAGGCCGGCATTCCCATCGTCAGCGGGACGCAAGGCGCGACCGCGCTTGAAGATGCGCGCGCCTTCTTCGCCGCGCTGCCGCCCTCGCACGGCATGATGATCAAGGCCGTGGCCGGCGGCGGCGGACGCGGTATGCGCGCGGTGCACGATGCGCAGGCGATTGCCGACGCGTATGCGCGTTGCGTCTCTGAAGCCACCGCCGCGGGTGGTGGCCAACCGGGCAGCGGAGACGTCTATGTGGAAGCGCTGGTGCCTGCGCCGCGCCATATCGAAATCCAGATCGTTTCAGACTCACATGGCCACGTGATGCATCTCGGCGAGCGTGAATGCAGCCTGCAACGCCGTCACCAGAAGCTGATCGAGATCGCGCCCAGCCCCGCGTTGGACGACGCCCTGCGCACGCGCATCGCTGACGCTGCCGTCACACTCGCCAAAGCGGCGGGCTACAGCGGCATCGGCACGTTCGAGTTCCTCGTGGAAGGCGCGGGCACGCCGCACGCCACGTTCTACTTCATGGAAGCCAACCCGCGCGTGCAAGTCGAGCACACCGTCACGGAAATGGTGACGGGCGTTGACTTGGTGATGACGCAACTGGCCCTGGCGCAAGGTGCCTCGCTCACCGACCTGGGGCTTGCTCGGCCAATCGCACCGCGCGGCCATGCCGTGCAAGTGCGCATCAATGCAGAGACCATCGATGCGTCCGGACAACCGCATCCATCCACCGGCACGCTCACCGCATTCGAACCACCCAACGGCCCCGGCGTGCGCGTCGACACCTGCGGTTATGCGGGCTACCGTCCGAACCCGCGCTTTGATTCGCTGCTGGCCAAATTGATCGTCCACGCGCCGCACGGCACGTATGCGCAGACGCTGGCACAGACGTACCGCGCGCTGTGTGAGTTCCGCATCGAAGGACTGGCCACCAACAAGCGGCTGCTGCAAGACCTGCTGCACAATGCCGACGTGCAAGCCAACGCCGTGCACACGCAGTTCCTCGATGCGAAGCTCGCCGAGTTGGCCGCTGGCAATGGCGAAGCCCATCCCGCGCTGCACGCCACGTCGATCGCAGCCACTGACGTCACGCCTGCAACAGCATTCGTCGACGAGCTTCCTGACGACGCCGAAGTCCTCACCGCGCCAATGGATGGCGCGCTCATTCAGATCCACGCAGAAGCCGGTGCCACGGTCGTACGCGGCGAGGTGCTCGCTGTGATTGAAGCGATGAAGATGGAGCACGTCGTCATCGCGCCCGCGGCCGGACGCGTGCTGCAGGTCTGCGCTCAGGAGGGCGCAACGGTGCGCGAGGGCCAGCCGCTGGCCGTGCTGCAGCCCAGCGACGCGCAACATGACCACGCAACCGCCGACACCGAGATCGCCCTCGACCATATTCGCCCCGACCTGCAGGCCGTCATCGACCGCCATGCATTCGGCCTCGATGCAAACCGCCCGGACGCCGTTGCCCGCCGCCGCAAGACCGGCCAGCGCACCGCGCGCGAGAACATCGACCACCTGTGCGACGCTGGCTCATTCATCGAGTACGGCGCGCTGGCCATTGCGGCGCAACGCCAACGGCGCGCGCTCGATGACTTGATTCGCTCGACACCGGCTGACGGCATCATCACCGGCATTGGCACCGTCAACGGCACGCACTTCCCAGATCAGGATGCGCGCTGCATGGTGCTCGCGTACGACTACACCGTGCTGGCCGGCACGCAGGGCACCTTCAACCACAAGAAGACCGACCGCGCGCTGGAGTTGGCGCAGCAATGGAAGCTGCCCGTTGTGCTGTTCGCCGAAGGCGGCGGCGGCCGGCCGGGCGACACTGAAAAGCGCGGCGTCAGCGGCCTGGACTGCCCGACCTTCATTCACTTTGCGCGCCTCTCTGGGCTGGTGCCGACCGTTGGCATCGTGTCAGGCCGCTGCTTTGCGGGCAATGCCGCGCTGCTGGGCTGCGCTGACGTGATCATCGCCACACGCGACGCGACCATCGGTATGGGCGGCCCGGCCATGATTGAAGGCGGCGGCCTTGGCGTATACGCGCCCGAAGAGGTCGGCCCCGTGAGCGTGCAGGCGCCCAATGGCGTGATCGATGTCCTGGTCGACGACGAGACCGAAGCCGTGGATGTCGCGCGCCGCTATCTGAGCTATTTCCAGGGTCCGCTCACCAAGTGGGAAGCCGGCGACGTGCGCCACCTGCGCCACGCGATTCCCGAAAACCGCATGCGTAGCTATGACATGCGCGCCGTGATCGATGCGCTGGCCGATACAGGTTCCGTGCTGGAGCTGCGACAGGCCTTTGGCGTGGGCATCATCATCGCGCTGATCCGCATTGAAGGGCGCGCCTTCGGCTGCATCGCCAACAACCCGCGCCACCTGGGCGGCGCCATCGATGCGGCGGCCGCGGATAAGGCGTCACGCTTCATGCAGTTGTGCAACGCGTTCGATCTGCCCATCGTCTCGCTGTGCGACACACCGGGTTTCATGGTCGGGCCAGAAGCGGAGAAAACCGCCACCGTGCGCCACGTCAGCCGCATGTTCGTGACGGCGGGCAACTTGCGCGTGCCCTTCTTCACCGTCGTGCTGCGCAAAGGCTACGGCCTCGGGGCGATGGCCATGGCCGCGGGCGGTTTCCACGCGCCGTTCTTCACCGCATCGTGGCCGAGCGGCGAGTTTGGCGGCATGGGCATCGAAGGCGCCATCCGCCTGGGTTATCGCAAAGAGCTGGAAGCGGTGGAAGACCTTGCCGAGCGCGAGGCGCTGTTCCGCAAGATGGTCGATGCCGCCTACGAGGAAGGCCGCGCGCTCAACATCGCCAGCTATCTCGAGATCGACGCCGTGATCGACCCAGCCGATACGCGCCGCTGGTTGTTGCGGGGGCTGCAATCAACGCCGCCTGCGCAGCCGCGGCACGCGCGCGACCCAGCCACGCGCCGCTTCATCGACACGTGGTAGACGAGAACACACACAAGGAGGAGACATGCCCGCAGTGATTCGCTTTGCCCGTCCCTTGTCCGCGTTGGCTTGTGCCGGGGCGCTGTTGTTCGCACCGCTGGCGCACGCCGCAGACTCAGCGCCCATCAAGGTGGCGTTCATTGATCAGTTGAGCGGGCCGCTCTCGAATGTGGGCGAGCAGTTTCTGGCGAATCTGAAACTCGGCATCGACGACGCCAACGCACAACCGCAGGGCGTGCTAAACGGCGCCCGCTACGAGCTGTCGACCTATGACAATAAGCTGTCGGCACAAGACAGTCTGTCGGCGCTGCAAAGCGCCATCGATGCTGGGGCGAAGATCGTCTTCACCGGCGGCTCGGGCTCGTCCGTGGTGGCCGCCATGGTGGATGCGGCCACCAAGCACAACGAGCGCAATCCGACCAAGCGCGTGCTGATCATCAACTACGCGTCGATCGATCCCGACCTGACCGGCGCGCATTGCAGCTTCTGGCATTTCGCCACCGAGGCCAACACCGCGATGAAGATGCGCGCGCTGGCCAATTTTGTAAAAACGCAGCCCGATATCCGCAAGGTCTACTCGCTGAACCAGGACTACGCACACGGCCGGCTGTGGGCGTCATTGGGCAAGCAGATGATCTCGGCCGCGCGACCCGACGTGCAGTTCACCGGAGCGACGCTGCACCCGATTGGCAAGGTGAAGGACTTCGCACCTTACGTCTCGAAGGCCAAGGCGACGGGCGCTGACACGCTGCTCACCGGCAACTGGGGGCAAGACCTGAACCTGCTCATCAAGGCTGCGGGCGACATGAGCTATGACGTGCGCTATCTGAACCACAGCGGCGCAGGCGCCCCGGGCACCGTGCTGGCCGTGTCGCAGGCCAAGATTGGCAAGGTGACCTGGGTTGCGGAATGGACGCCCGGCAACGGCAACGCGCAACTGATGCAGATGGATGCCCGCGTGCGCCAGACGCCCGCCGGCGAGCACTTCGCGCCGCGCACCGTGTTGTCGGTCGAACTCGTAACAGACGCCATCCGCAAAGCCAATTCCACCGATCCGCTGAAGATTGCGCTGGCACTGGAAGGCATGCAGAAACAGAGCTTCCTGGGCGACGTCACGATGCGCAAGGTCGACCACCAGTTGCTGCTGCCGCAAGTGGTATCGACAATCGCACCGGTAGACGGAAAGACCGTCAAGGTCGGCTACGACGGCACCCAATGGGGTCACAAGACCGAGAGCACGACCCCGGCCAAAGACCTGGATCTGCCGACCACTTGCAAGATGAAGCGACCGGCAGGCGCTTGACGGACCAATCGGGGATCAGTCGGCGCGGTCCGTGCGCAGCGGGCCGTACTCGATCGGCACCCAGGCGAAGGCGTTGCCGTCGCGGCGCACATGCCCCAGGCCCGGGAACGGCAGATGTGCGCCGGCCACCCAGAGCTTGTCCCGCGCGGCTTCCACAAACAGCTTGCGTCGCGAGGCAACGGCGGCCTTCTTGTCGACGTCGTATTCGAACGCGACCTCGGGGTGCTGGAACTGAACCGCGTGGCTGTGCACGATATCGCCCCACACCAGCAGGCTGTGTCCCTTCGATGCAAACAGGTAACCGCTGTGCCCCGGCGTATGCCCGTTGGCGACCACCGAGCGCACGCCCGGCACCACCTCGTCGCCCGGCTTGAATTGCTTGAGCTTGCCCGTGGCCGCATACGGCGCGACCGAGTCGCGCGCCATTTTGAAGAACGGCTGCATGTCACTCGGTTTGGAAGCGGCAATCGTTTCGCTCAACCAAAAACCGGCTTCTGGCGCGGCCACATACACCTGCGCATTCGGAAAGGCCGGTTGGCCTTGCGGCGTCAACAGGCCGCATGCGTGGTCCGGATGCAGGTGCGTCAGCAGCACGGCGTCAATCTGCTCGGGCTGGTAACCGGACGCACGAACGTTGCCAGCCAGGCCGCCCATCGTCGGGCCAAAGCAGGTGCCCGAACCCGTATCGACGAGGATGCGCTTGGCTCCAGTATCGATCAGGAAGCCGTTCACCGCCGTCTGCATGCCCGGCGTGTTCGATACGAACATCCGCGCCAGCAGGCTCTGCACCGATTGCGCATTCAGGCCAAGCAAAGTTTTGGCGGGCAGATCAGTATAGCCGTCGTAGAGGGCAGTCACAACGTCGTCGCCCAGCGCCATGCGGTAGTAGCCGGGCACCTGGGTGCGTTGTTGCGTAGCGGCGGTGCTGACCGCTGGGGCAGCTGCAGCTGATGCTGCGGTTTGGGCGTGGGCAAATCCGACGGACACCGCCATCGCAGCGGCCACGGCGGCAGAGGTGAGCAAACGCATGTTTTGGCTCCTGGGAAAGACCGCTGCCCCGGTGCAGCGGCGAAAGCCGGATCATGCCACCGCCCAGCACATTGCGTTGCCGCCATTGGCGACAGGGGTATTGCTCAGACAGAAAAGCGGCCCGCGAAAAGAAACAAGGCCCGACATGCCGGGCCCATGCTTCAGACCAATCGACGGCGGCTGCGCAACCGCCCGTCAATCGGGAACGTGCTTACTGCACGTGGAACTTCGGCGTCGATACCACCGTGCCGCTCACCGTGCAGTCCGGCGTGAGCAGTGCATTGGTGAACGTGAGCGACGAGTTCGGATCGTTCCAAGTGGTCACGACCTTGCTCGGGCCACAGTTACCCAGCAGGAACACGCTGACCCCTGCGTTGTTGATCGACAGCTGGGTGGCGCTGTCGGCCTGGCCGGTCCACGGGGTCGTTCCCGAGATGAGGCCGCACGTCCCGCCGCCGGTAAACGATGTGGACGTGATGTTGACGATGCCCGTAGGCGTGATCGTCCCGGTGAAGGTCGCTGTGCAATTGGCGCTGATGGAGCCCTTGGACAACGTGGTCGCACCGGTCACCGAGAACGGCTCGCCGTTCGGGTTCATGGCTTGACCATCGACACGCGAAACGGTGACGGCAAGTGCGGGTGTGGCTGCTACGGTGGCAAGTGCGAGTGCAACTGCAAGAGATACGACTTTACGTGTGCTCATTTATTGCCTCACTAGAACTGACGGTAGAAACCGCCTTAAGAATGCGGCGCAAACCGGTTCCCGCTCGATTCACGCCGCGCCAATTAGCCAGGCGCAGACAGCCGACACCCAGCTAAAACTTGTACGACACCCCGACGAACGTGATGATCGGATTGGCCTTGAGCGTGGTCTTGGTGGTAGCCAGCGTGGTACCGTCCGCCGCCTTGATGACGGTTGCCGCTTCGGTCTTGAGCGGCAGGTACGACACCGTTGCCGTCAAGGCCCATTGCTTGTTGATCGCGTAGCTCGCCCCGAGGTTGAAGATCGGCGCCCACGAGGCGGACGATTTCCCTTCGACATAGGTCGGCCCCGGCTTACCCGCCCCCGCTGCCAGCACGCTGCCCAGCTCGCGATTCACCGCCGCCGCAAAGTACGGATTCAGCTCGATGTTGGTGAAGAAGCTGTAGACCACGCCCACACCCACGAACGGACGGAACGTCGATTGCGCATGCCCGAAGTACCACTGCAGGATGACCCCGGGGCTCCATTGGCGCGCCTTGCGCACAGCCGGCTGATTGGACGGATCGTCCAGATCAACGTGTCCGAGTGCACCTGCGGGCCCGGGCGCGCGGATCACGCCATGCCCAGTCAACTTGAACTCGGGTGGCACGCCGGCAATCGTGGTCAGCGCAATGTTGTCGGTAAAGAAGTGCGTGAGCGTCAGGCCGAGCGTGTTGGCGTTGCTCACGCGCAGCCCGCTGTTGGGCGACGTAAAGCTGCCCGGCAAGCGCAGCGGATCATTGATCGGCGCATTGATCACGCTGGTGGTCAGGTTGTTGCTGGAGTCCTGCGGCATGATGTGGAACCAGCCCACCGTCGCCACGTTGTCACCGGCCTGCTGCGCCATGGCACCTGCGGATGCGCAGGCCGCCACCAATGCGACAGTCAGTTGTTTCATGATGCTTCCTCCTGTTGTTCTGAGCGGAGCGCGGTTGTCTGTGCAGCGCCCCGTGGCGTGTTATTCCGGAAACGTCACTGCACGAAGGCGCCCACCGTGAAGTACGGGTTCTTCGTATCGCTCATGTCCAGGAAGCCGAAGGTTTTGCCGGTGAAGATCAGCTTGCCCGTGGGGGCCGAGCCGGCCGGGGCGCTGGTCTGCGTGGTGCGGATCACACCCGGGACGGTCTGCGTGAAGTCGAGGTTCAGCGGTCGCGCCAGCGCTGCCTGCGACGCATTGAACGGATCGAGCATCGTGGCCTGCGCACCCACCAGCGCCGTGGCGCGGTAGTTGAACGTGCTGTCCACACCCGTGTATTCGCCGTCTTGCGAGCCCTGCGCGATGTTGCCGACCGGCGCCATCATTGAAATGCCGGACTCGTCATCCGCCACCGGGGGGCCAGCCGTCAGATCGGAGTTGGCCGCGCCCACGCGAATGAAGATCGGCACAAGCTGGCCATACAGCTTGCCCACGATCATCACGCCCTTGCCCGCCTTGGACGGATCCAGCGACGACACCGTTGCCGGCACCTGCGGCTGATAGTTCAGCGTGGTGAAGGCCGGCGCATCGCTGCGCAGCGTCAGCTTCTGGTTGACTGTTGCGCTTGACGTCAGGCAGGCCCCGCCGTTCTTCACGCCCAGGTTGTCGCACTCGGTGTAGGTGCCGTCCGCGTTGATGGTGAAACGCGCATCGACCGCCTGCTGCGAGAAGTTCTGCGACGGCACCTGGTGGTAGCCGAGCTGGTTGTAGTTGCCCGCAATCTTGTTCAGATCGGTCTCGGTGTTCGAGAAGCTGATGAACGGGTAGTACGGGAACGTGGTCTGCGGAATCTTGCCCACGCCAACAATGCCGTCGAACTGGATCGTCGCCCCTGGAATCGTGCCGCCCAGCACGCCCTGACCGAGGAAGAACCGCGCAGGCCGGCTCGGATCAAGGCTTGCGTTATTCAGGCGGAATGCGCACTGGTTCAGCTTCTCGGTCGGCAGCGCCGTTTCCTGCGTGAGCGTGCCGGTCTGCACATTGTTAGGGGCCGTATCGCGCGTGGGCGCGACAGTGCCCGTCTTGACCGGAATCGGCGAGGCCAGATACGTGATCTGGTACGTCATCTTCGTTGTGTCGAGCTGCACCTTCACCAGTTCACCCGAGCCCGACCCACCGGTGAACACGGTGTTGAAGTCGATGGCCTGCGGACACAGGCGCTGGATCACCGGAGCCGGCGAGTCATCTCCGCCACCTCCGCAAGCTGTCACCATCGGCGCGCACGCGAGCACGACCAACCATTTACGCCATTGCATTTGCGTCTCCTCCATGTTGTTGTTCAGCCGCGGCAGCGCTGCGTGCACAGGTCACGCACGCCGCCGCATGTGGTTTCGTTGTTGCGCGCTTCACTGGACGAATGCGCCGACCGTGAAGAACGGGTTGTACTTGTTGTTGTTCATGAGCATCGCGTACACGTTGCCCACCTTGACCGCCACGCCGGTGTCGCCCGCCTTGAACAGCGCAACATTGCCGCTGGCGCCTTGCGCGTTGAAGTCGTTCTGCGCGGTCACGATCAACTTGCCCGGGGCGCTTTGCGTGTAGTCCAGGCCGAACTGCGCCGTCACACGCGAGGTGAGCGGGTTGATGAAGGCCGCGGTGCCGTTCTGGAACAGCGTGGAGGTGTAGTTGGCGGCCAGCGTCGATACGGCCGTGCCGTCGCTGCAGTTGCCGGCATTGGCGTGGAAGAAGCCACCGCTAAAGGAGCCCGACAGTTCCGGGTGATCGATCGTCGCGTTCAAGCCGTTGCCACTGGCAGGCGCACCGCTCGGACCGTTGTTGGTGACCACGCCGCAAGCCGAGCCGCTGGTCGCCCCAACATAGCCACCCTTGAGCGCGTTGGCCGGGATCGCCGTCGCCGGTGACAGGATCGAGATACCGATCTGGTCGTCCGCCACCGAAGCCAGCAAGTTCGTCGCATCGCTATGCGAGTAGCCGACACGGATCACCACCGGCACCACTTGCCCGTTGAGCTTGCCGGCGATGAGGATGCCCTTGGCCTGGCTTGGCGCCAGCAGCACCAGCGGCGAGACCTGGCCGACATACGGATACGGCACGCTGCTGCTGGTCGGGTTGCTGACGAACACATTGTCCTGCGAGCCATCGGTGTTCTGACGCAGCGTCCAGGGCGTACCCGTCGTGTGGCACGAATAGTCGATGCCTTCCGCGGTACACGTGCCGTCGGCATTCAACGTTTGCGTCCAATTGACAGCGTCAGGCTGCCAGCCTTGCGGTGCCGAGGTCTGGCTGCCCGATCCTGTGGGCGTGACGTGCACGCCGACCTGGTTGTAGCGTCCCGCGACCTGCGAGAAATCCGTCACCGTCTCGGAGAAGCCCAGGAAAGGATAGAAATCGAACGTGCGCGACGGTACTGCGCCAATCACGACGCCCGGAATCGGCTGGATGCCATCAAATTGGATCGTCGCTCCCGGAATGCCGCCCCCCACGATGCCCTGGCCGACAAACAGCATCGGCGGGTCTTGCGGATTGACGGTGATGGCGTAGCTACTGTCCGCCGTCTTGCCAGACTGCAGCACGAAAGCGCAGCGGTTCTGCTCGGGGGTCGGCAAGTTGGTCGGATGAACGAACGTGCCATCGATGGTCAACCCCTTGCGGGTCGTGTTGACCTGGCCCGCCGAAGTCGGCACAGACGACTCCAGGAACTGCATCTGGTACGTGTTCTTACTCGTGTCGAACTTGACCTTGATGTACTCGCCGCTGCCCGAGCCGCCGGTATACGTGGTCGTGTAGTCCAGCGCGGCCGGGCACAGACTGGTCGGCGTGCTGGGCGTGGTGTTCGCTCCGCTAGGCGGGCAAGAGCTGCCCGAACACTGTGCAACATCCGACGAGCCGGGGTCATCCGCCCCACCGCACCCGCCGATAAACGGCATGGCCACTATGCAACTGGTTGCCATGACAACAAAAAGATGACGTCGACTACCCATGGTTGTCTCCTCACGTTTTGGAACTTGTTGTGTTTTGGGCCGGCGAATGTGTGCAACAGCCGGTCAATACCCCCGCCTGCCGGCAAACGACAGCCGACAGCGCACGACCTGCCCCGTCGGCAGATCGACCTGCAAACTACAAAAACGACGGACGAGCTTTGGCCGCGTTACCCGATGGTTTGCCGGGTATCACGCAGATCGGCTGGGTGCCGATCCCAAGAACAATCGAGGTAATGCTGCTAGCGTGGACGAGCCTCGCCACCGCTGCTGCAGTGACGACGATGGCGAAGACGCGCGGGGGCACGCGCAGAAGCGGAATGTCGGAAGGGCCCGTTTTGAATGCGTAACATCCTGTGTCTCCGAAGGATACGCTACTGGCTATTTACTTATCGTTATGGCCGAAACTATGGTCTGCCCAGGGTATGAAGTAAATAGAGATTTCATTCAAAACAGCGGCTGCAATCCCCCGCGCAAGCAGGCGCGGCGCGGTTTGACAGCTTTTCAAACGAGGGAATGAAACCGTTTCGTTTGAAGCGTTTTAAACTCCCCCCTCCGGTCGGGGGGAATGCCAACGCAATGCGGTGTTATTCAATTATTTCGAAATGAATATATTTCGCCAAGACTCACTGGGGTAGCAAAATACGATCCCGCGACAATAACGCAAGCAAGGCGAGAGAAAGCTGCCAGATAAAATCGGCATGCAAACGCGGATGAAGGGAAAAAGGCGGGAGAGGAAAAGATGGTGGGCCGGGTGGGATTCGAACCCACGGTGTCCTTTCGGAGGCGGATTATGAGTCCGCTGCCTGCAACCAGCACGGCGTCCGGCCCTGTGAAACGGGAAAAAAAGAGACCCGGCGCTTAGGCCGGGCCTGGAGCGGGATTTTACCTGAAAGTGGGCGCGAGCCCACTCGGAAAATCGCCTGCTTCGCTACAGAATCAGCTGCCCTCGAGGAAGCTCTTCAGCTTGTCGGAACGGCTCGGATGGCGCAGCTTGCGCAGTGCCTTCGCCTCGATCTGACGGATACGCTCGCGGGTCACGTCGAACTGCTTGCCGACTTCTTCCAGCGTGTGGTCGGTGCTCATTTCGATACCGAAGCGCATGCGCAGCACCTTGGCTTCGCGCGGCGTCAGCGAATCGAGCACGTCCTTCACCACGCCGCGCATGGAGCCATGCAGCGCCGCTTCGGCCGGGGCGAGCGTGTTCGTGTCCTCGATGAAATCGCCCAGATGGGAGTCGTCGTCGTCACCGATCGGCGTTTCCATGGAGATCGGCTCCTTCGCGATCTTCATGATCTTGCGGATCTTGTCTTCCGGCATCTCCATCTTCTCGGCCAGCGTTGCCGGATCCGGCTCGTTGCCGGTTTCCTGCAGGATCTGACGCGAGATACGGTTCATCTTGTTGATCGTCTCGATCATGTGCACCGGAATACGGATGGTGCGCGCCTGGTCGGCGATCGAACGCGTGATGGCCTGACGGATCCACCACGTGGCGTACGTCGAGAACTTGTAGCCGCGACGGTATTCGAACTTGTCCACTGCCTTCATCAGGCCGATGTTGCCTTCCTGGATCAGGTCGAGGAACTGCAGACCGCGGTTCGTGTACTTCTTGGCGATCGAGATCACCAGACGCAGGTTGGCCTCGGTCATTTCACGCTTGGCCTCACGGGCGCGGCGCTCGCCTTCCGACATCTTGCGGTTGACGTCCTTCAGTTCGGTCAGCGGCAGCACCACGCGCGCCTGCAGGTCGATCAACTTTTGCTGCAGTTCGTGCACGGCCGGCACATTACGCTCGACGATGGTGCTGTACGGCTTACCGTCAGCCACCACGGTCTCGATCCACTTCAGGTTGGTCTCGTTGCCCGGGAAGCGCGCAACGAAATCGCCGCGCGGCATGCCACACTTGTCGACCACGATGTTCAGGATGGCGCGCTCGAGCTTGCGCACTTCGTCCACCTGGCCGCGCAGCGTGTCGCACAGGCGCTCGACGTTGCGTGCCGTGAAGCGGATCGTCATCAGCTCGGCCTGGATGGCTTCCTGTGCCTTCACGTAAGGCTTGGACTTGTAGCCTTCCTTCTCGAAAGCACGACGCATCTTGTCGAACTGCTCGCCGATCACACCAAACTTGACCAGCGCGGCCTGCTTGAGCTCTTCGAGTTGACGGGCCGAGGCTGCGGCAGCGCCAGCACCTTCATCGTCCTCGTCTTCCTCTTCGTCGCCCTCTTCTGCGGCCTCCTCTTCTTCGAATTCCTCTTCTTCCTCAGCAGCAGCGGCTGCATCGGCTTCAGCGTTCGGGTCGATCAAGCCATCGATGTACTCGTCGATCTTGGCTTCGTCGTTGGCAACGCGCTCGCCCATGGCGAGGATTTCGGAGATGGTCACCGGGCACGCCGAGATCGCCATGACCATGTCCTTCAGGCCGGCTTCGATGCGCTTGGCGATCACAATTTCGCCTTCGCGCGTCAGCAGCTCGACCGTGCCCATTTCGCGCATGTACATGCGCACCGGGTCGGTCGTGCGGCCGAATTCGGAGTCAACCGTCGACAGCGCGGCTTCAGCTTCTTCTTCAGCCTCTTCTTCCGTGGTCACCGAAGGTGCGTTGTCGTTCAGGAGCAGCGTTTCAGCGTCCGGCGCCTGCTCATACACGGCAACGCCGATGTCGTTGAGCGTGGCAACCAACGTTTCCAGCGACTCCACGTCGACCATGTCGTCGGGGAGATGGTCATTGATTTCAGCGTAGGTCAGGTAGCCGCGCGATTTGCCCAGCTTGATCAGCGCCTTGAGCTTCTGGCGGCGGGCCTCGAGCTCTTCTTCCGAACCGCCTTGCTGCGAGGCAGCGAATTCCTTGAGCAGGGCTTTTTCCTTGGCCTTGCGGTCACGGGCCTTCAGCTTTTCGGTTTTCGGTGCCGGAGCGGCGGGGGTGTCAAATTCTTCAGTCACGTCCGTGCTGCTGTCGTCGTCTGCCTGCGTCTCTGCCTTGGGCTTGCGGCCGCGCTTCTTGGGCTCGGCTGCTGCCTCGGCGCGGGGCGCAGGAGGAGTTGTGGGGGTGGCCTCTGCCTGGGCGGTGCGCTTGGTGTCTTCCGCGGTTGCCTTAGCTGGCTTGGCTGCGGTGCTGGTACGAGCGGTACCCGTCTTGGTTGCGCTTGCGCTGGCAGTGGTCTGCTTGCTCTCGACTTCGGTAACTTTCGATTTCGCCACGGTGGTTGTCTTGCCCTTGAGTGCGACGGAAGCGGCTGTGCCGCCAGGTCTGGCGCTCGTGCTCATCGACGTCGAGACCTTGCCTGAGGTTGAAGATTGGATCGCGCCCTTTGTGCGCGCTGTCGGTTTGACAGTCTTGGCTGCGACGGCGATATCGGCGGTCTGGCGCGGCTGGGTTTTCCCCGTCTCTGCCGGCGCAGTGGCCTTCACCCCTGTCGATGCTGCCTGCCCCATATGGGTCCGACCATTCGCGACTTTCGCCGTTCCCGCTGGTGTCTTTCCTCCTCCGGAGCCGCGCGCCGATGAGGATCGCTTGGCAGAAACAGAAGCAGGACTGGCCTTGGAACCGGCCTTCGCGGAGGTCTTCACCTTCACCATGGGCACGCTCACTCCCCCAAAAATGGGAAAAAGGACTTGCAATCCAAACCGGCTATTCTAGCACGCCAGACCAAGCCGGTCTAAACGAAAATCGGGTTTTCGCCTGAAAAATCAAGGGGCTACCCGCAATTGCCCGCCCCGCTTGGAGCTTGGCTCTGCGGCTTATGCGCTACACGAGCTGCCGACGGCGGCTGATTTCGCCCACCAACCAGCGCATGCGCTCCTTGTCTTCGTCGCCAGCATGGCCGGCTTCCATCTTGCGCTGTAACAGCTCCAGCTCGCGCTTAAGTGGCTCGGCGAGCATCTTTTGTACGGCGGTATCAAATTCGGAAATGGCCGGCTCCAGTTCGATGTCGTCCTGAAGCACGGCGGTACGCAGCCCGGCAAAGGCTTCGGCATAGGGAGTCTGGCCCAGACGCTCGACAAAGGCCCCAAAGTGCACCTCTGGACCCACGGCATCGCATTCGGCCAGCAACCCTGCCAAGATCTCACTTTGGGGCAATTGGGGCGCAGTCAACTGGGTGCGGGCATCGGTGTCGAGCCGTGCCGCCAGCGCGGGATAGCGCATCAGCAAGCGCAGCACCTTCTGCTCCAGCGCCGTGGGTGCAGTGCGCGCCACGCGGGGCCGCTTCTGCGTCATGCGTCCCGCTTGGGCCGGGTCACTGCGAAGGCCACACAGCGCTTCGATGTCGGCAGGCGTGGTACCGGTCATGTCGGCCAGGCCGCGCACGATCTGCAGGCGCAGGCCGCCGGCGGGCATGGCACTCAGCAGCGGCTTGGCTTCGTATTGCGCGCGGGCACGTCCCTCCGGTTGACGGAGGTCGAGACCCTCGGTCACGGCCTGCAGCAGAAAGCGCGACAGCGGCATGGCGTTGTGCACTTCACGGGCAAAGGCTTCGGTGCCCTCTTCGCGCACGAAACTGTCCGGATCGTGCTCGGAGGGCAAAAAGAGGAACTTGATGGTCTTGTTGTCGGTGGCGTGCGGCAGGCAGGCTTCGAGCGCACGGCGTGCAGCCCGGCGCCCCGCACCGTCCCCGTCAAACGAAAAGATGACGGTATCGACCTGCCGCAGCAGCTTCTGCACGTGGATCGGTGTACAGGCCGTGCCCAGCGTCGCCACCGCATTGGCAAACCCGAGCTGCGCCAGCGCGACGACGTCCATATAGCCCTCCACGACCAGCACATAGTCGAACTCGCGGATGGCGTTGCGCGCCTCGAACAGGCCGTACAGCTCGGTTCCCTTGCTGAACAGCGGCGTTTCGGGGGAGTTGAGATATTTCGGTTCGCCCTGTCCTAGTACCCGGCCACCGAAGCCGATCACCACGCCCTTGGTATTGCGGATGGGGAACATGATGCGATCGCGAAAGCGGTCGTACCGGCGGTGCGAGCCATCGGCGCTGGTCTTTTCGCTTTCGATGACGAGCCCGGCTTCGATGAGCGGTGCTGCGGTGGCGTCTTCGCGATACGGACCGAACACGGCTTCGAGCGATTGCCAATCGTCAGGCGCATAGCCGAGGCCGAAGTGCGCAGCAATCTCGCCGGTCAGGCCGCGGCCTTTGAGGTATTGGATGGCGTTGGGTGCGCTGCGCAATTGCTTGCGGTAGTGCTCGCAGGCGCGGGCCATGACGTCACCCAGCGCGACGGTCTTGGCTTGCTGCTCGGCGCGGGCGGCGGGCGGCAAGCCACCGCGCTCTTCAGGTACCACCATGCCGACGGACTGCGCGAGGTCCTTGATGGCCTCGACGTACGACTGCCCGGAAAACTCCATCAGGAAACCGATGGCCGAGCCGTGCGCGCCGCAGCCGAAGCAGTGATAGAACTGCTTGGTGGGCGACACCGAGAACGACGGCGACTTCTCGTTATGGAAGGGGCATAACCCCATGAAGTTGGCGCCGCCCTTCTTCAACTGCACGTAACGGCCCACCACGTCGACGATATCGACGCGGTTGAGCAGGTCGTCAATGAACGGCTGCGGGATCACGCGGGGTGCGCCCCTTGGATGCTGCGAATGTGGTGGGAATTCAGGCGCCGGCCAGGGCGGCCTTCACGCGTGCCGAGACTTGCGTCATGTCGGCGCGGCCGGCCAGGGCCGGCTTCAGGATGCCCATCACCTTGCCCATGTCTTGCGGGCCAGTTGCACCAGCCTTGGCCACGGCGTCACGCACCGCGGCGTCAACTTCGGCTTCCGACAGTTGCGCGGGCATATAGACCTGCAGCACGGCCACCTCCGCCGTTTCCTTGGCGACGAGATCGTCACGGCCGGCTTGCTCGAATGCGGTGATGGAATCCTTGCGCTGCTTGAGCATCTTGTCGATCACAGCCAGCACGGCGGCGTCATCCAGTTCGATGCGCTCGTCCACCTCGCGCTGCTTGATGGCAGCCTGCAACAGACGGATCGTGCCCAGACGATCTGTTTCCTTGGCGCGCATGGCGGCCTTCATGTCTTCCGTGATCTGTGCCTTGAGGGACAACTGCGACATTCCGAACTCCGATAAACGGCAAAACCCGCTCGGACGGCTGGTCCAGCGGGTTGCAAACTTTGAAAAATGGATCACTGATCGTAGCACAGAACCCAAACAGTTCCAGGACCGTTCCGTGGGGGATCAGCGGGCGGAGGCTGCCTCCCCCGCCGCCACGGCCGAGGCCCACGCCCACTGGAAGTTATAGCCGCCAAGCCAGCCCGTCACGTCGACCACCTCGCCGATGAAGTACAGGCCGGGTACGGATTGCGCCTCCATGGTGGCGGAGGACAGCGCCCGCGTATCGACCCCACCGCGCGTCACTTCGGCCTTGCGATAGCCCTCACTGCCGGAAGGCATCAGCTCCCAGCGGTTGAGCGCGCCGCCCAGCACGCGCAGCACCTTGTCCGGCAACTCGGCAATCGGCGCCTGCGGGTTGGCGCCGTGCGTGGCGCACCACGCCTGCGCGACGCGTTCCGGCAAGCGCTGCGCCAGCACCGTCCCGAGCTGCTTGCGTGAGCCCAACTTCTCATCGCACAGCCATTGCGCGGCGTCAGCGTCCGGCAGCAGATCGATGACAAGCGGCTGACCTGCATTCCAGAAGCTGGAGATCTGCAGCACCGCTGGGCCGGACAACCCGCGATGGGTAAGCAGCAAGTCTTCGCGGAACGTCGTGGCGCCGCCCTTGCGACCGCCCTTGCCCGCAGGCTGCTCAACGGTCACATCCACTTCCATCGACACACCGGACAACACCGAGAACGGCGCCCAATGCTCGGCATTGAAGGTGAGCGGCACCAGCGCCGGATGCGTCTCAACGATCTTCAACCCAAACTGCCGTGCAATGCGATACCCAAAATCCGTCGCGCCGATCTTGGGGATGGACAGGCCGCCCGTGGCGATCACCACCTTATTGGCGACGATCTCGCCCGCGCTGGTCGACAGGCGATAGGCCTCGCCGTCCTTGCCGATTTCAGCGATGGAGCAACCGGTTCGCCAGGTCACATTGCCCCGCTCGCATTCCGTTTCGAGCATACGGATGATGTCTTCGGCGCTGTCGTCGCAGAAGAGCTGGCCTTTGTGCTTCTCGTGATACGGGATGCGGTAGCTGGAAACGAGGCTGATGAAGTCCTGGGCCGTGTACCGCGCCAGCGCCGAACGGCTGAAATGCGGGTTGTTCGACAGGTAGTTGGCCGGCCCCGCGTTGACGTTCGTGAAGTTGCAGCGCCCACCGCCGGAGATGCGAATCTTTTCGGCCAGTTTCGTCGCGTGATCGATCAGCACAACGCGGGCGCCGCGCTGCCCGGCCACCGCCGCGCACATCATTCCGGCCGCGCCCGCGCCGATCACCGCTACATCGCACCGCATCATGATGGCTGCGCCGCCCTATTCTTGAAGAAACCGCGCATTTTAACTTGTGCTATCTTCGGCGGCCTTCCCATTGCAATTCCTCACTCCCGCTTGCCATGCTGGTCCTCGGCATCGAATCCTCCTGTGACGAAACCGGCGTCGCCCTGTACGACACGGCGGCTGGCCTGCGCGCGCATGCGCTGTATTCGCAGATCGCCATGCACCGCGAATATGGCGGTGTGGTGCCCGAGCTGGCCTCGCGCGATCACATCCGCCGCGTGATTCCCCTGCTGGAAGAGGTGCTCGGCAAGGCCGGCGCCACGCGCGCGGACATCGATGCCATTGCCTATACAAAAGGCCCGGGGCTGGCCGGCGCGCTGCTGGTGGGCGCTTCGGTGGCGAATGCGCTGGCGTTTGCGCTCGGCAAACCGCTGGTGGGCGTGCATCACCTGGAGGGGCATCTGCTTTCGCCCCTGCTGGAGGCAGACCGGCCTGAGTTTCCGTTCCTGGCGCTGCTCGTCTCGGGCGGGCATACGCAGCTGATGCGCGTTGATGCCGTCGGCCAGTACACGCTGCTTGGAGAGACGCTCGACGACGCCGCGGGCGAAGCCTTCGACAAGACCGCCAAGCTGCTCGGCCTCGGCTATCCGGGCGGCCCGGCCGTGTCGCGCCTGGCCGAATTCGGCAACCCGGGCGTATTCGACCTGCCTCGGCCGATGCTCCATTCGGGCAACTTCGATTTCTCGTTCGCGGGCCTCAAGACCGCGGTGCTCACGCAAGTGCGCAAGCTCAACCTGACCGACAGCGAGACCTGCTACCAGCCGCGCGCCGACCTTGCCCGCGCGTTTGTCGACGCCATCGTCGAAGTGCTCGTCAAGAAGACGCTGCGCGCGGCACGCGAACATGGCCTCAAGCGCATTGTCGTGGCGGGTGGCGTGGGCGCCAACCGCCAGTTGCGCGATGGCCTGAACGCCGAGGGCAAAAAGCGCGGCCTGCGCGTCTATTACCCCGACCTGCAGTTCTGCACCGACAACGGCGCGATGATCGCTTTTGCCGGCGCAATGCGGCTGCAGGCTGACCCCACCCAGGTGCAGGACGGCTACGGCTACGGCGTTACACCACGCTGGGACCTCGAAGACATCCGTATCCAGCAAGCATGAAAAAAAGCCGCTCGGTGGAGCGGCTTTTTCTTTGGACGCAGCGTCGATCACTTATCGGTGCGCTTGTCGCGCTCGATCAGCGCATAGGCGCTGTGGTTGTGGATCGACTCGAAATTCTCAGCTTCCAGCGTGTAGGCGACGATGCGGTCGTCCTGGTTCAGGCGCATGGCGATATCGCGCACAAGGTCTTCCACGAACTTGGGGTTTTCGTATGCACGCTCGGTCACGAACTTCTCGTCCGGGCGCTTGAGCAGGCCCCACAGTTCGCACGATGCTTCTTCTTCGGCCATGCGAATGAGCGATTCGACCGGCGTATCGGCGGCCAGCTCGGCGTCGATCGTGATGTGCGAGCGCTGGTTGTGCGCGCCGTACTGCGAGATCTTCTTCGAGCACGGGCACAGACTCGTCACGGGCACCAGCGCCTTGACGCGGACCTTGGTGTGGCCGTCGCGCACTTCGCCAATCATCGTCACTTCATAGTCCATCAGCGACTGCACGCCCGACACCGGGGCGGTCTTGCTGACGAAATACGGGAAGTGGACTTCGATGCGGCCGGCGTCGGCTTCGAGCTTCTCCAGCATCTTTTCCAGCAGCAACTGGAACTGCGCCAGATTCAGCGGCTCGCGCTCTTCTTCGAGCAGCGCGACGAAGCGCGACATGTGCGTGCCCTTCTGGTCGGCCGGAAGATGCACATCGAGGTTGTACGTGCCGACGGTGTTCTGCACGCCCGAGGGGGTCTGCAGCGACATCGGGTAACGCACGCCGCGCACGCCAACGCGCTGAATGGGGATCTGGCGGGTATCGTGGCTGGACTGCACGTCCGGCATCGCGAAAGCTGGGTTCATATCGTTCATGATCGGTTTCCTTTACGGTCGCCCGGCCATCGCAGTCGGCCGGCACGCAACGAGTGTGAAACCGCGGAACCTGGCTGACGGTGACCACCCCTCAAGTGATCGAATCGGCCAATCCCGCGACTGCGCACACAATTCACAAATAAGACTGGCGGAGTGTAAAAGAAATTTCCTACCTCTGCAGTCAACTACTCATACCCGTGGATGCAATACGGGTGATTGATTCTGCCTATGAGTCGAAAGCCAAAGGTGACTCAGGCGACGCGCGGGGCTGCAGCGCGCGGTTGTACGGCAAAACGCTCACGGATGGAGGCGAGGATGCCGTTGGCATCCAGCCCGCATTGCGCCAGTAGCGCAGCGTGATCGCCGTGGTCGACAAAGCGGTCGGGCAGGCCGAGCTGCATTACCGGCGTAGCGACACCTGCGGCAGCCAGCGCTTCCAGGCAGGCGCTGCCTGCACCGCCCATCATGCAGCCTTCCTCCACGGTGACCACGTAATCGTGCGTGCGGGCCATTTCCAGCACGCAGGCCACATCGAGCGGCTTGACGAAGCGCATGTTGACGACGGTCGCGTCCAAACGCTCAGCCGCTGCCGAAGCCGGGGCAACCATTGAACCAAACGCCAGAATCGCCACGCGCTGGCCTGCCGGAGCCGTGGAAGCGCGACGCACTTCAGCCTTGCCCAACGGCAGCGGCTCCAGCGTCGGCTGCACCGCCACGCCCGTGCCGGCACCACGCGGATAGCGCACTGCTGTCGGGCAGTCCTGCGCGAACGCGGTGCTCAACAGCTGGCGGCATTCGTTCTCGTCGGCCGGCGTCATCACCATCATGTTGGGGATACAACGCAGGTAGGCAATGTCATAAGCCCCTGCGTGCGTGGCGCCGTCTGCACCGACCAGACCGGCGCGGTCCAGCGCAAACACCACCGGCAGGTTCTGCAGTGCGACGTCGTGGATCAACTGGTCATAGCCGCGCTGCAGGAACGTCGAATAGATGGCAACAACAGGCTTCAACCCCTCGCACGCCAAGCCGCCTGCAAAGGTGACGGCGTGCTGCTCGGCGATGCCGACGTCGTAATAGCGATCCGGAAAGCGCTGCTCGAACTCCACCATCCCGGAGCCTTCGCGCATGGCCGGCGTGATACCCACCAGCCGCTTGTCGGCCGCCGCCATATCGCACAGCCATTGGCCGAACACTTGTGTGTAAGTCACCTTTGCCGGGCGCCCGGAAGGTTTGATGCCCTCTTGCGGATTGAACTTGCCCGGGCCGTGATAAAGGATCGGATCAGCCTCGGCCAGCTTGTAGCCCTGGCCCTTCTTGGTGACGACGTGGAGGAACTGCGGGCCACCGCCTTCGCGCGCACGCTGGCGGATGTTCTGCAGCGTCGGCACGAGCGATTCGAGATCATGTCCGTCGATCGGGCCGATGTAGTTGAAGCCGAACTCCTCGAACATCGTGGCCGGCACGAACATGCCTTTGGTGTGTTCCTCGAAGCGCTTGGCAAACTCGAGCACCGGCGGCGCCACCGACAGCAGCTTCTCAACGCCTTTCTTGGTGGCCGCGTAGAACTGCCCGCTCATGAGGCGCGCCAGATAGCGGTTCAACGCCCCCACCGGCGGCGAGATCGACATGTCGTTGTCGTTCAGCACGACCACCAGCGGCAGGTCTTTATAGACGCCCGCGTTGTTCATCGCCTCGAAGGCCATGCCGGCGCTCATCGCTCCGTCGCCAATCACGGCAATGGCGACGCGGTCTTCGCCCTTGGTCTTGGCGCCCAGGGCCATGCCCAGCGCAGCCGAAATCGACGTGGACGAGTGCGCGGTGCCGAAGGTGTCATACGGGCTCTCGCTGCGGCGCGGGAAGCCTGAGATGCCGTCCAACTGGCGCAGCGAGCCCATCTGGTCACGGCGGCCAGTCAGAATCTTGTGCGGATAGCTCTGGTGACCGACGTCCCACACGATGCGGTCTTCCGGCGTGTTGAAGACGTAGTGCAGCGCGATGGTCAGTTCGACCGTGCCCAGATTCGACGACAGGTGCCCGCCCGTTTGAGAGACGGAATCGAGCACGAAGGCGCGCAGCTCGTTGGCCAGCGGCCCGAGTTGGCGGCGGTCCAGTCGGCGCAGGTCGGCCGGATCGTCGATGGTGTTCAGAAGTTCGTACGTCATGTGGGACCGCCGCTCAGGCGTTTTGGCAAAGACTTCTACCGTCTATGCAATGTTGTTCAGTGGCCACGCCGCACGATCAGGTCGGCCATTTCGACCAATCGATCAGTACGGGCTTTGCCCAGTTCGCGGGCAAGTTGCTTGACCGCCGCACCCGCTGCGGCATGCAGCTCGTCGGCCAGCGCCCTGGCCTTGTCCAGCCCGAGGATGGACACGTAGGTCGGCTTGTCGTTGGCCTCGTCCTTGCCGGCGGTTTTGCCCAGCGTGGCGGTATCGGCGGTCACATCGAGGATGTCATCGACCACCTGGAACGCAAGACCGACCGCGCCCGCATAGGCATCAACCTGCTCCAACGCAGCGGCATTCACGCCAGCACAGAGCGCGCCCATCCGCAGACTCGCCCGCAGCAACGCACCGGTCTTCATGCGGTGCATTGCCTCCAATTCATCCTGCGACAGCGCTATGCCGACGCTTTGCAGATCAATCGCCTGACCGCCCGCCATGCCGAGCGAACCGGAAGCGCGTGCCAATTCAGCCACCAGCACTGCCCGCGTCGCCGGGCTCACCGCGCCCAACTCAGCCAGCACAATGAACGCCTGTGTCTGCAAGGCATCACCCACCAGCAGGGCCGTCGCTTCATCATAGGCGCGATGCACGGTGGGGCGGCCGCGGCGCAGGTCGTCGTCGTCCATGCACGGCATATCGTCGTGAACGAGCGAATAGGCGTGGATCATCTCCACCGCGCAGCTCACTCCGTCGAGTGCCTCAGCCGAGGCGTCACCCAGCGCACCAGCGGCGTGCGCCAGCAATGGGCGTACACGCTTGCCTGCACCCAGCGTGGCGTAACGCATGGCGGCATGCAGACGTTGCGGCGAGACGGTTTCGGCCGGCAGCGCGCGCTCAAGCGCGCCTTCCGTCCGCGCAACGACGGACGCCATCCATTGGGCGAAATCACTCATGCATCGCCCTGCTCGTTCGCGCTGCTGTCGTCGGCTAACGGCTTCAGGGCATCGCCATCAAGCACACGTACCTGCTGCTCGACGCGCTCCAGCACCTGCTGGCAGTACTTGACCAGCTCCGCCCCGCGTCGATACGCCGCAAGCGAGGCTTCCAGCGGCAATTCACCGGATTCCATGCTGGCGACGAGGGTTTCGAGTTCCGCCATGGCCGCTTCATAGGAAGCCGGCGTAGCGGAGGGAGTGGCGGACGCGCTGCTGGAGGCGTCGTTTGAGGCACGGGGCATGCCGATTGCGAATCAGAAAAGGACAATCTGGCATTTTACGGCAATTCCGCGTGCGTTCCGCGCACATCCCACAAGGCACGGGACAGCGGTCTGCGCTGGCAAGGCGGGGCATCGTCAGCCTGACGGTCGGGCGGCTGGAAGCGGAAAGGGTTCGAAAATCAGGGACTTATCAATTTCCCTGGGGTACAATCCCCCCCTTTCCTCCAAAGGCCGGGCCGGTGTACGCCGCTCCGCACGATGGTTTGGGTCTGTTGGCCCATTGAACGTATGGTCGTTGGCCCAAGCGGGGGCCAGCAAGCGCTCGTTTCCTACCTCAACAGACCCTAGGCCACCTGCCGATGGCGTCCTTTCCCAAATCGATCTTGTCGATGGTTGGGTTGTTCACTGCTTTCACCGTTATTGGGAGTGGGGATAATGTCCAATCTCAGCGCCGCACTGAATCTAGTGCCGTCTGAAACCCAGCTGCCCGTCTCTGCTTACTTCGACGAGGCGCTGTATCAAACTGAAATCGAACGTCTGTTCAAACATGGCCCCGGTTACGTCGGCCATGAGCTGATGGTCCCGGAAGTTGGCGACTATCACACGCTTGCCGCCGAGGCCGAAGGCCGCGTGCTGGTGCGCAATCCGAACGGCGTCGAACTGCTCTCCAATGTGTGCCGGCATCGGCAGGCAATCATGCTCAATGGGCGCGGCAACGCCCAGAACATCGTTTGCCCGCTGCATCGCTGGACATACGACCTGCAGGGCGACCTGCTGGGCGCACCGCACTTCGAGAAGCAACCATGCGTGCATCTGTCGCGCTCGCCGCTGCAGAACTGGAACGGTCTGCTGTTCGAGGGTAAGCGTGACGTGCGCGAAGACCTTGCGCGCCTGGGCGTGGCGCGTGATCTCGATTTTTCCGGCTACATGCTCGACCACGTCGAGGTGCACGACTGCAACTACAACTGGAAGACCTTCATCGAGGTGTACCTCGAGGACTACCACGTCGTGCCCTTCCACCCAGGCCTGGGCCAATTCGTCTCGTGCGACGACCTGGAATGGGAGTTTGGTGAGTGGCACAGCGTGCAGACGGTCGGCATTCACGCCAATTTGCGCAAACCCGGCACGCCGGCTTACCAGAAGTGGCATGACGCCGTGCTCCGCTTCAACAACGGCGAGATGCCGAAGTACGGCGCAGTGTGGCTCACGTACTACCCGAACGTGATGGTCGAGTGGTATCCGAACGTGCTGGTAGTCTCGACACTGCATCCGATGGGCCCGACCAAGACGCGCAACGTGGTCGAGTTCTACTATCCGGAAGAAATCGTGCTGTTTGAGCGCGAATTCGTTGAAGCCGAGCGCGCTGCCTACATGGAAACGTGCATCGAGGACGACGAGATTGCCGAGCGCATGGACGCCGGGCGCCTGGCGCTGCTCAAGCGCGGCACGAGCGAAGTCGGCCCGTACCAGTCGCCCATGGAGGACGGCATGCAGCATTTCCACGAGTGGTATCGGCGCGTGATGGACTACTAGGCGACGACTGAAGGTAGGCATCCGCCGCCTTCCGCGTCACAATAGGAACGGTGCAGCCCTCACAGGCCGCACCGTTTTTTTTCGCCCTCGTCCTCTCACCATGCCTGCCGACACTGCAACCGCTGCTCAGACTGCCGCCCAGACGGCCGAGAGCTCCTCTCGCCAATCGCTGTGGATGATCCTCGCCGCATTCGCCTTCTCGGCGATGGGCGTGTGCGTAAAACTGGCCTCGGCGCATTACAGCACCGGCGAGATCGTGTTCTACCGCAGCATCATCGGCGTCGTGCTGATGGGCACGATCCTCCAACGCTCGGGGCAAGGCGTACGCACGCCGTACTTCCTGTCGCATATCAAGCGCAGCGTGTTCGGGGTGACTTCGCTGCTGCTGTGGTTCACATCCATCAGCCTGCTGCCGCTGGCGACCGCGATGACGTTGAACTACATGTCGCCGGTGTGGATTGCGCTCATCATTGGCGCAGGTGCAGCGCTGGCGGGCAAGCCCGGTGGTGCTGACCGGCGCATGGTGGTGGCCATCGTTATGTCGTTCGTGGGGGTGATCTGCCTGCTGCAACCGAGCGTGGGCGGATCGCAGCTTGCGCTGGCCGGCGGCATGATCGGGCTCGTCTCCGGCGTGTTCACGGCCCTCGCCTATGTGGAGGTCCGTCAACTGGGCGACCTGGGTGAGAACGAAGCACGCATCGTGTTCTATTTTTCGTTGCTGAGCGCAATTGCCGGCGGTGTGTGGATGCTCATCGGCGGTGCACAGCCTCACACATGGTCTGGCGCGGGCCTCTTACTGGCTGTGGGTCTCTTGGCGACCCTCGGCCAGACGTCCATGACCCGCGCCTACAAGCGCGGTAACACGCTGCTGACTGCTAACCTGCAATACACCGGCATCGTCTTTGCGAGTGGGTGGGGTATGTTGCTGTGGAATGACCACTTGAACGCGCTGTCGTGGGCGGGCATGGCACTCATCATCGGCAGCGGCATCGTGACGACCGTCATGCGCGCCCGTCAGTCGGGCACCGAGCATCCGACGCCGCAGACAGCCGTGTCCGGCCCGGAAGCCGAGATTCACCCGGAAGTTTGATCGACCCTGGAGATTGCCGCCATGAGCGAACGCGCTCACTACGCCACCCTCATCACCGCACCGCAACTGGCCGCACTGCAGCACAGCGCGCCCGAAGCGGTGGTCGTCATTGACTGCAGTTTTGACCTCGCCGACCCTGCCGCTGGGCGTGATGCATACCACGCCAGCCATGTGCCCGGCGCGTTCTACATGCACCTCGACAACGAACTGTCGGGCCCGAAAACCGGCACCAACGGCCGCCACCCGCTGCCCGATGCAGAAGCGCTGGTTGCGCGCCTGCAGGCGCTCGGCGTCAACGACGACACACAAGTCGTCGCGTATGACCGCCAGGGCAGCATGTACGCCGCGCGCCTGTGGTGGCTGCTGCGCTGGGTCGGCCATGCCGATGCGGCCGTGCTAGATGGTGGCCTGCAGGCCTGGGAAGCTGCGCACTTCCCTGTCGACCAGATCGTGCCCGAAGAACCGCAGCTCAACGCCACGCCCGGCAACATCACGCGCAAGCCCTCGCTCGTACAGATGGTGACTGCGGATATCGTGCAGAAATACCTGGGCCACGCCGACAAGCCCGTCGTCGATGCCCGCGCCCCCGACCGCTACCGTGGCGAGAACGAAACGCTGGATCCCGTCGGCGGGCACATACCGGGTGCACGCAACCGTTTCTTCCGCGACAACCTGCAGCCCGATGGCACTTTCAAGCCTGCCGAACAATTGCGCGCCGACTTTACCGGCGTGCTGGCCGGTGCCCGGCCGCAAGATGCGACGCTGCAATGTGGCTCCGGCGTGACGGCCTGCCACAACGCATTGGCCATGGAGATTGCCGGCCTGACGGGCGCGGCGCTCTACGCCGGCTCATGGAGCGAGTGGTGCAGCGACCCATCGCGCCCCGTGGTAACCGGGCCGAATCCGTAATCTGCAAATCTGGTGCACAGCAAAAAGCCCGGCATCGACCGGGCTTTTTTCTTGAAGCGAATGCGGCACCTCAGTGCGCGTGACCGTGCAGACCTTCGGTCAGCAGAAAGATCATTGCGATGCCCGCCGCAATCAAAGCGACCTGCACCGCCGATTCCTGCCAGCGCGGCCGGCGCTTCATCTGCGGCATCAGATCGCACACGGCGATGTAAATGAAGCTGCTCGACGCCACCACCAGCACGTATGGAATCCACGACGTCAGGCGGTCCAGCAGGTAATAGCCGAGCACCGCGCCCACCAGCGCGCAAACACTGCAGAGCAGGTTGTAGACAAAGGCGCGCGTCTTGGAAAATCCGGCGTTGAGCAGCACCATGAAATCGCCAATCTCTTGCGGAATCTCGTGTGCGGCAATCGCCAGCGCGGTGACGATGCCAACCTTGGTGTCCGCCAGGAACGCCGCGGCAATGACGATGCCGTCCGAAAAGTTATGCAGGCCATCGCCCACCAGGATCATCAGGCCGCTGCGGCCCGCTTCCTGCCGGTCATGGCCGTGGTGATGGCCGTGACCATCGCCCTCGTGGTGGTGTGAATGGCGGATCAGCGAGATCTTTTCCAGCAGGAAGAAACCCAGCAGCCCGGCCAGCAACGTGGCGAACAATGCATGCGTGTTGGGCTCGATGCCGCGATGCACTTCGAACGCCTCCGGCAACGAATGCAGCAACGACGTGGCCAGCAGCACGCCCACCGAAAAACTGACCATCCGATCGACCATGCGCGACAGCACCGTCAATGACAGCACGGCGGCGCCTGCCATGCTGCCGATGCCAGACAGCGCGGTGGCCAAGAGAATGCCTAACAGGGTGGTATCGAAGGTCATGCAGGGGCGACGCAGCGGGAGCCAATAAACGCAACAGAGTTGCAAGAAGGGCGAATTGTATGCCGCTTTATCGACCTTTGCCAGCGCAGCCAAAAGAAAAAGCCCGAGGTAGTTACTGGGGGCCTTTCGTGTTCGACGCGTTGAGGTGCTAAACCACGCCGTGATCCCTGAACCAGGCGAGGCACTTCTTCCAGCCATCTTCCGCGTCGGCTTTCACATAGCTCGGACGGTAATCGGCGTGAAACGCATGGCCGGAATTCGGGTACACGATGATGCGCGACGCGTGTGCCTTAGGGTTCTTGGATTTTTCCAACGCGGTTTTCATCGTGTCGCGCACATCTTCCGTGATCACGGTGTCCTTCGCGCCGTAGAGGCCCAGCACGGGCGCCTTCAACTCGTCGACGTTGTCGATTGGCGAAACCGGTTGCAGCGGATTCGGATTGCCCTTCAGCGGCCCGTACCACACCACTGCAGCCTTGATGCTGGGATTGCGCTCCGCGGCAAACCAGACCTGACGCCCGCCCCAGCAGAAACCGGTGATGCCGATACGCGCTGCGTCGCCACCGTTCTCCTTGGCCCAGGCGATCGTCGCGTCGATATCGCCCGCCACCTGGGAATCCGGCACCTTGGAGACCACGTTGGCGACGGTTTCCTGGACCGTGCCATAGGCACGCGGGTCGCCCTGGCGCACAAACAACTCAGGCGCGATCGCCAGATAACCCACCTTTGCAAGGCGCCGGCAGATATCGGCAATGTATTCGTGTACGCCAAAGATTTCGCTGACGACGATGACTACCGGCAGCTTCGTCTTGCCCTCTGGCTGAGCGCGATAGACCGGCATCTTGAAATCGCCCACGGGCACGATCACCTCGCCCGCCGTCAGCCCATTGAAATCGGTATGGATAGTCTGCGCCGACACCGGTAGCACCGCCGCCGCAAAGGCCGAGCCCAGCGCTGTCTTCATGAAGCCGCGACGGTCAAAGCTGCGGCCGGGTACCAGGCTCTCCACTTCTGCATCTAGCTGCATCGCACTCTCCTCGCGCCCACGGGCGGCTACGGTGAACGAAGCGGCTAGTCTACCGAAGCGGATGCATTGCTGCCGAGCCAGGCATCCGGTGCGAGCACAAGGAACCGCCTAGTGCAGCTTGACCCGCGGATTCGTCTTGCTGCGCAGCCAGTGCATGACCGTATCCACCGACATGCGCACCCAACCGTGCAGTGCCAGAACGTGCATGCGATATAGCGACGTGTACATCAGCCGCGCCATCAGGCCTTCGATGAACATCGATCCGCCGATCAGCCCGCCCATCAGGCTGCCGACCGCGCTGAAATGGCCGAGCGACACCAGCGAACCAAGATCCTTGAACGCGAACGGCTGGACCGGCTTGCCATCCATGCGCTTGCGCAGCGCGTCGAACAGATAGGTGGCCTGCTGATGCGCGGCCTGCGCACGCGGCGGCACGCTGGTCGACGCCTCGGGCCACGGGCAGCTTGCGCAATCGCCAAAGGCGTAGATTGAATCGTCGCCTTCCACCTGCAGCGTGCGCGAGACGACAATCTGACCCAGCCTGTTCACCGGCAGCCCCAACTCGCCCAGCACCGACGGTGCACGGATGCCTGCCGCCCACACAGTCAGATCCGCCGGAATCGACTTGCCGCTGGCCGTGTTGACGGCGCTGGCGGTGACTTCCGTCACACGTTCGCTGGTGATGACATTCACGTCGAGCTTGTGCAGCAGCTTGGTGGTCGCAGCCGAAATACGCTCCTTGAGCACCGGCAAAATGCGCGGGCCGCCCTCGATCAAATGGATGCGGATGTCGTGGCGCGGGTCCAACTTGTGCAGCCCATAAGCGGCCAACACGTGGGCGGTATTGCGCAACTCTGCCGACAGTTCCACGCCCGTGGCACCCGCACCGACGATGGCGATGTCCACCTGCGGCCGAGCATCGCCCATGCCGTTCTGTGCGCGCATGCACGCTGCGATGAGCCTGCGGCGGAAGCGCTCGGCCTGCCATGCGGTGTCGAGGGCGATGGCGTGCTCGGCCGTGCCCGGCACGCCGAAGAAATGCGTCACGCTACCGATGGACAGCACCAGCGTGTCGTACGAAATGGCGCGCTCGGGCAGCACCTCGGTGCCGTCAGCGTCAACGCATCCGGACACAATGATGGATTTGGCGACGCGATCGAGGCCCTTCAGCTCGCCCTGCTGGAATTCGAAGCCGTGCCAGCGCGCCTGTGCAGCGTATTCGAGCTGATGGGTGTTCGGATCCATGCTGCCGGCGGCGACTTCATGCAGCAGCGGTTTCCAGATGTGTGTGGGGTTACGGTCGACCAGAATCACCTGGGCTGCGCCGCGCTTGCCGAGCTTGTCGCCCAGCCGCGTTGCGAGTTCCAACCCGCCAGCGCCCCCGCCGACCACCACAATGCGCGGCCCGTTCGCCCCGCCTGCGCCATCCGTCTGCCCTGCCATGTGCCTCTCCTGGAGCCGTTGAATCTTGTCGATCACGTGATCTGTCAGGTGCAGTCTGCTGCAACGCAAAATTCACCGCAACCCCGCACGCATGGATATGGCGAATCATGACAACCGCATGCCAAGGCCTTCCGCAGGCTGCCTCGGCAGGCAAACTCGCGCCACGCCTTGTTTCACGGGGTAGCGCTCACGCGGCAAGCGATTGCGTCAGTGCGCCTCTTCCCAGTTGGTACCCACGCCAACTTCGGCTACCAAAGGCACGCGCAACGTTGCGACGCTGCACATCAGCTCGGGCAGGCGCTCGCGCACCACGGCCAGTTCGTCCTGCGGAACTTCCAGCACCAGTTCATCGTGCACCTGCATGACCAGGCGCGAGCGCATTGCCTCGGCTTCGAGCCAGCCTTGCACTGCCAGCATCGACAGCTTGATCAGGTCAGCCGCCGTACCTTGCATCGGCGCGTTAATGGCGGCGCGCTCGGCAGCCTGACGCCGTGGGCCGTTGCCGCCGTTGATGTCCGGCAGCCACAGGCGACGTCCGAAAACAGTCTCCACGTAGCCTTGCTCGCGCGCGCTCTGGCGGGTTTCTTCCATGTAGCTCGCGGCGCCGGGGTAGCGGGCGAAGTAGCGGTCGATATAGAGCTTGGCGGCGTCGCGCCCAATGCCCAGATTGCTGGCCAACCCAAACGCGCTCATGCCGTAGATCAGGCCGAAGTTGATGACCTTCGCCACACGGCGCTGGTCGGGTGAAACCTCCAGCGGCGTCACGTTGAACACTTCGGCGGCCGTTGCGCGGTGCACGTCCTGGCCCTCACGGAACGCACGCATCAGGCCTTCATCCTGCGACAGATGCGCCATGATGCGCAGTTCGATCTGCGAGTAGTCGGCCGACACGATCACGCTGCCCTCCGGCGCGATGAACGCCTCGCGGATGCGCCGCCCTTCTTCCGTACGCACCGGAATGTTCTGCAGGTTCGGATCGGTCGAGGCCAGGCGCCCCGTCACTGCCGTCGCCTGACCGTAGGTGGTGTGGACCCGGCCAGTGCGCGGGTTGACCATCTTCGGCAGCTTGTCGGTGTAGGTGGACTTGAGCTTGGCCAGGCCCCGGTAATCGAGCAGCAGCTTCGGCAACGGGTAGTCTTCGGCCAGCTTCTGCAGCACCTCTTCGTCGGTCGAGGGCGCGCCGCTCGCCGTCTTCTTGATGATCGGCAGCTTCATCTGGTTGAAGAAGATATCGCCAATCTGCTTGGGCGAGCCGAGGTTGAACGGTTGCCCCGCAAGCTTGTGCGCCTCGGCCTCCAGATCAATCAGGCGCAAGCCCAGCTCGTTGCTCTGCTTGGCCAGGCGGTCGGCATCGATCAGCACGCCATTGCGTTCCATCTTCTGCAGCACGATGGAGGTCGGCATTTCGATCTGCTCGTAGACGTAGCGCAGCTTGTCGTCTTCGGCCACCTTGGGGAACAGCGTGCGATGCAGACGCAGCGTGATATCGGCGTCCTCCGCCGCGTATTCGGTCGCGCGATCGAGGGGCACCTCGTCAAAGCCGATCTGCGAGGCACCCTTGCCGCACACAGCTTCGTAGGTGATCGTCTTCAAGTGCAGCACGCGTTCGGCGAGTGCGTCCATGCCGTGATTGCGGTGGGATTCGAGCACGTACGATTCGAGCATCGTGTCGTGCTCGATACCGCGCAGCGCGATGCCGTGGTTGGCAAACACATGCGCGTCGTACTTCAGATGCTGGCCGACCTTCTTGCGCGATTCATCTTCAATCCACAACTTCATGCGCGCGAGCACGGTGTCTCTTGAGAGCTGCGCCGCAGCATCAAACCCTGCCACATCAGGGCCGCGATGCGCCACCGGAATGTAGCAAGCCTCGCCCGGCTTGACCGACAGCGAAATGCCAACCAATTGCGCAAGCATCGGATCAATCGACGTCGTCTCGGTATCGATGCAGACGAGGTCCACTTCATCCAGGCGCTGCATCCATGATTCGAGCTGCGCTTCAGTCGTCACCGTCTCATACTTGACCTCATCGGGCGGCGCTTCTACGTCGAACAGGTTGGCCTGGGCTTGCAGTTGCGCAGCCTCGCCGGCGTAGTTCTTCACTGGCGTCGCGGCCTTGCGCGCGGCACCCACGCTGCGCGTATCGGGCAGCGCTTCTCCGGAGGCCTCGCGCAGCCACGTCTTGAAGCCGTATCGGGAGAAGAAATCGACGAGCTTGGATTTGTCTTCGCCGCCATCGATCAGTGCATCGAATGTCGGCACTTCTTTGCTGAGGTCACAGTCGAGTTTCACTGTCAGCAGCTCGCGGCCCTTGGGCAGCCACTCCAGCGTGTTGCGCAGGTTGTCGCCCACCACGCCCTTGATCTCGCCCGCGCGCGCCATGACGTTGTCGAGCGTGCCGAATTCCGACAACCATTTCACCGCGGTTTTCGGGCCGACCTTGGGCACCCCCGGCACGTTATCCACGGTGTCGCCAATCAGCGAAAGATAGTCGACGATGCGTTCGGGCGGCACGCCGAACTTGGCTTGCACGCCAGCCGGATCAAGCGTTTCGTTGGTCATGGTGTTGACCAGCGTGACATGGTCATTCACCAGTTGGGCCAGGTCCTTATCACCCGTTGAGACGATGGTCCGGACGCCTTCGCGAGCCGCCCGTTCGGCCAGGGTACCGATCACATCGTCGGCCTCGACGCCCTCCACCACCAGGATGGGCCAACCCAATGCCCGTACGGCTTCGTGGATCGGTTCGATCTGCGCGCGCAGGTCATCGGGCATGGGCGCGCGATGCTCCTTGTAGGCCGGATAGAGGTCGTCGCGAAAGGTCTTGCCTTTGGCGTCGAAAATGCAAGCGCTATACTTGGCCGGGTAGTCGTTGCGCAGTTTGCGCAGCATGTTCACGATGCCGTAGATGGCCCCCGTAGGAAACCCTTCTCCGTTTCGCAAGTCGGGCAGTGCGTGATAGGCACGGTATAGATAACTCGAGCCATCGACGAGCAACAGCGTTTCTTGACTTTCCGACATTCCCATGGACTCTAAAGTGACTGGAACGCCAAAAGGCGTTTCCGATAATGGCGCTTCTGCTGAAGGCGGCGTGGCAAAGCAGGTTGCTGGTGCTTCCGCGACGGAGGTTTCGGCGGCTGAACTGACCGGTGTGAGCCCCTCGCGCCAGGCCACCACGGCCGACATGGACGTCAACGTGACAGTGGGCGTTGAACACGAGCCCCAAGCTGACGTGTCACACGGCCGTACCGATCGCAAGATGATCCCCAGCCTGCGGGCACTCGCCGACGAAGAACGCGCCACCGCAAAGAAAGCGCGCGCCTCCTGGCAGATGTTCACGATTATGGCAGAGTTCATCGAGGCGACCGAGTACCTTTCGGAGATCCGTCCGGCCGTCTCGATCTACGGCAGCGCGCGCCTGCGCGAGGATTCGCCATACTACGAACGCACCATCGAAATCGCCCGGTTGTTCTCGGATGCGGGCTTCGCCGTCATCTCCGGCGGGGGCCCCGGCATCATGGAAGCGGCCAACAAGGGCGCGCACGCCGGCAAGTCGGCCAGCGTCGGCCTGAACATCGAACTGCCGCACGAACAGCAAGGCAATCGATACCAGGACATCTCGATGCGCTTCCGCCATTTCTTCACGCGCAAGGTCACCTTCGTGAAGAACTCGGATGCGTTCATCGTCATGCCCGGCGGTTTCGGCACGCTCGATGAACTGGCTGAAGTGCTCACGCTCGTCCAGACGGGCAAGTCGCGCAGTGTGCCGGTGGTCATGTTCGGCAGCCATTTCTGGAAGGGCCTGCTGGATTGGTTCCGCTTTACGCTGCTGCCGATGGGCCTGATTGCCGAGCACGACCTGGACATCATGCGCATCGTCGACGAACCCAAGGACGCGCTCGATGCCGTCTACGAGTTCTACGAAAAGCGCGAAGGCACCTCGCCGATTCCGCCCAAGGAAGAAATGTTCTATCTGTAATCTCGGGTGTGGCATTTGGCGCCACGCGAACGGACGATGGCGGGAGGCTGGACTGCTAGAATGTAGGGTCCCAGATCACCCGCCGGAGTCCATGATGGATTCGCTGCTTCACCCGTCCGCCCCCGTCCACTCCGGTTTTGCCAATGCCGCGCGCCTGATGCGCCACGCTGGGCTGCTGGCAGGCGCCGTTTTCTGCCTCGCCCTGCCCGCGCACGCCGAAGTGACATCCGACAGCGCCGGACTGGACCTGCCCGACGTCAAGGCGATCAACAATCAGCCGATTTCCAAGCCGACCCACGGCGCGATCCATAACGAGCGCGTCAAGCCCAGCTTCGACTACCGCGACAACGACGGTACGCAGGTGGAGGAATACCGCTTCCAGAAGGGCCAGGCGCCGGATATCCATGTCAAGTCGGGCATGGGCACGTCCTACAACCTGAGCAAGCCGGAAGACAGCTCGCCGCGTATCCGCGAGCGTGGCGATATCGACCGTGTTCCCTCGGTCAACGTCCTGAAGTTCTAAGCCTGTGCCGCAACCGCGGCGCCTGCAGGCCGGCCCCTCGGTGGGCTGGCCCGCTTTCCCTCCACCCGTTTCCCGTTCCTGAAGCATGGCTGTTTTCACCCCGGTCTCCGACGCAGAGATCGCTCTCTGGCTGGATCAATACGATGTGGGCGCCGTGCGCGCATTTCGCGGCATCCCGTCCGGGATCGAAAACTCCAACTTCTTCCTGACTACGGAAAAGGATGGGCAGACGCACGAATACGTCGTCACGCTGTTCGAGCGGCTGACGTTCGAGCAACTGCCGTTCTACCTGTATCTGATGCAGCATCTGGCGCAGCACGACATCAGCGTGCCGGCGCCGATTCCGGGGCGCGACGGCGAGATCCTGCGCACGCTCAACGGCAAGCCGGCGACCATCGTGACGCGTCTGGCCGGCCGCTCGAACCTGGCGCCCACGGTGTCGGAATGCGGCATCGTCGGCGACATGCTCGCGCGCATGCATCTGGCCGGGCGCGACTATCCACGCCATCAGCCGAACCTGCGCAGCCTGCCATGGTGGAACGAAGTCGTGCCAGACGTCGTGCCCTTCGTGCACGGCGACACACGCGCACTGCTGGAAAGCGAACTCGCGCACCAGCAACGCTTCTTCGCCAGCGCCGACTACGCCGCGCTGCCCGAAGGCCCGTGCCATTGCGACCTCTTCCGCGACAACGTGCTGTTCGAGCCGGCCGCCCATGGGCAGCCGGAACGCCTGGGCGGCTTCTTCGACTTTTACTTTGCCGGTGTCGACAAGTGGCTTTTCGACGTGGCCGTCACCGTGAACGACTGGTGCATCGACCTGGCCACCGGCGTGCTGGATGCAGAACGGGCACGTGCGATGCTGCGCGCGTACCACGCTGTGCGCCCATTCACCGACGCCGAAGCACGGCACTGGCAAGACATGCTGCGCGCAGCGGCGTACCGCTTCTGGGTTTCGCGCCTGTGGGATTTCTATCTCCCGCGCGATGCCGAATTGCTCAAGCCGCATGACCCCACCCACTTCGAGCGCGTACTGCGTGAACGGGTTGGCGCGAGCGCCCTGACTCTGGATCTTCCCCAACCATGCAACTGATTGAAGTACCGGCCAAGCAAGGCTACGTCTGGCTGCGCCAGGGTGCGTGGCTGTTTCGCAAGAACCCGATCGGGTTCTTGCTGCTGCTATTCATCTACCTGTTTGCGGTCAACCTGCTGATGCTGCTGGTGCCGCCGATTGGTGTTTTTGCCATCCTGCTGGTGAATCCGGCCATCTTCGTGGGCTTCATGTCGGCCTGCCGCGATACGGTAGCCGGCAAGCGCGTCGGGCCGGCATCGCTCATCGCGGGCTTTCGCGCATACGGCAAGGATGCAATGCGCAGCCTGCTCAAGCTTGGCGGCATCTATGGCGTATTGGTACTTGTAGTCAGCGGCGTGCTGATGACGATGGTGGACGTTGACACGCTCATGACCGTGGTCAGCGACAAACCGCTCACGACCGAGGCCATTCGAGAGTTCTACCTTGCCATGGTGATGGGCTCGGTGCTGTACATCCCGGTGGCGGTGCTGTTCTGGTTTGCGCCGTTGCTGGTCGCATGGCACGGCATTCCGGTGGGCAAGGCGCTGTTCTTCAGCTGGATGTCCGTGTGGCGCAACCGGGCAGCCTTCATCGTGTACGGCGTGCTGGTCGCAATTTTGCTGATCGCCGTGCCGCTGTTCATCGATGCGCTGTTCGCGTCGAGCGGCGCCAACAACATCGCCCCGATCATCGCCACGCCGTACCGGATTCTGGTGATGGCGGTGCTGTACTGCTCGTTCTACGCCACGTACCGCGGCTGCTTCAACGTGACGCAAGCCGCCGGCCAGACGACTGACACGGCGGCCTGACTGGCCCGATGGCCCGATGGCCCGATCAACGCTCAGTTGATCGGGTCCAGCTTGGCGATGCCCAGCGCCAGCGTCTTCACCCCGTGGCGGTTGAATTTGATCTGGGCACGCGCCTCTGCGCCCTCGCCTTCCAGCGTCGTGATGACGCCTTCCCCGAACTTGTTGTGGAACACCGACTGGCCGACGCGGAAGCCCGTGGCCTCTGCGCGCTTGGCATCGGCGTAGTTCTTGCCGGTGTCCATGCCGCCAGTCGGGCGGCCGGTGTAAGCGTCGTCATCACCGCGCTCGGGGCGCTTGAACCAATCCTTCCCCCAGGCGGAATCGCCTTGCACACGGCGCGTCGCCTGGTAGCCCGAGTGCTGCGGCGTCAGCCACTTCAGCGTGTCTTCGGGTAGTTCGTCAAAGAAGCGTGAGCGGATGTGGTAGCGGATTTGACCATGCAGCACCCGGCTTTGCGCGAATGACAGATACAACCGCTCGCGCGCACGGGTGATCGCCACATACATCAGGCGGCGCTCTTCCTCCAGGCCGTCCTTCTCCATCTGGCTGTTTTCGTGCGGGAACAAGCCCTCTTCCAGCCCGGTGATGAAGACGACGTGGAATTCCAGCCCCTTGGCCGCATGCACGGTCATCATCTGCACGGCATCCTGGCCGGCCTGGGCTTGGTTGTCGCCCGCTTCAAGCGAGGCGTGCGTGAGAAACGCAACCAGCGGCGTCATCTCAGCGGGCGTCTCGTCGGTCACGAGTTCAGAGGCGGTATCGATCTCGCCGCCTTCGATGCGCAGCATGGCGTCGTGGCGCACCGGCAGCGCGGTTGCAATCGCGTCGACGCCGTAACCTTCTTCGGCAACGAAGGCTTGCGCCGCGGTTATCAACTCCTGCAAGTTCTCGATGCGGTCCTGGCCCTCCTTCTCACCCTGGTAATGCGTGATCAGGCCGCTGGCGTGAATGACATGCTGGACAATTTCGGGCAGCGTCATCTGGCGCGTGTCGGCACGCATCTGTTCGATCAGACGCACAAACGCCGACAACTTGGTGCCCGCCGCCCCCGTGAGATACGGCACCGCCGCTGCGAGCGAGATGCCATACAGCCGCGCCGCATCCTGCAACTGCTCCAGGGAGCGCGCCCCAACGCCGCGCGCCGGAAAGTTCACCACACGGCCGAACGCAGCGTCGTTGTCCGAGTTTTCCAGCAACTGGATATATGCCAACGCGTGCTTGATTTCCGCACGCTCGAAGAAGCGCAGACCGCCGTACACCTTGTACGCGATGCCGGCCGAGAACAGCGCGTGCTCGATCACCCGTGACTGCGCGTTGCTGCGATACAGGATGGCGATTTCCGAACGCGCCGCGCCGCTGGCAATACGGTCGCGGATTTCTTCGACGATCCAACCGGCCTCCTGCCCGTCCGTCGCGGCCTGGTAGACACGCACCGGCTCACCATGGCCGGCATCGGTACGCAGGTTCTTTCCCAACCGACGCGTGTTGTGCGAGATCAGGTGGTTGGCGGTATCGAGGATGTGGCCGTGCGAGCGATAGTTCTGCTCCAGCTTGATCCGGTGCTCGACGCGGAATTCGCGTTCAAAGTCGACCATATTGCCAACGTTGGCACCACGAAACGCGTAGATGCTCTGGTCATCGTCGCCCACGGCAAAGATGGCGTTGGGCGTGACGCCAGGCTCGCCGAGGCCGGCCAGAATCTTCAGCCAGGCGTATTGCAGCTTGTTCGTATCCTGGAACTCGTCAACCAGGATGTGCTTGAAGCGCCGTTGGTAGTGCGCGCGGATAGCGTCGTTGTAGCGCAGCAGTTCGTAGCAGCGCAGGAGCAGTTCGGCAAAATCGACCACGCCTTCGCGCTGGCATTGCGCGTCGTAAGCGGCGTAGAGGTCGGCCATGCGGCGGTCGTACTCGTTGGCGATTTCCAGATCGCCCGCGCGCAGGCCCTGCTCCTTGGAGCCGTTGATGAAGTACTGAACGTTCTTTGGCGGGAATTTCTCGTCGTCGACATTGAGCGACTTGAGCAGACGCTTGACGGCGGAGAGCTGGTCTTGCGTATCCAGAATCTGGAACGTCTGCGGCAAGCCGGCATCACGGTAATGCGCGCGCAGCAACCGGTTGCACAGACCGTGGAACGTGCCGATCCACATGGCGCGCGTGTTGATCGGCAGCATGGCCTGCAGGCGGGCCGTCATTTCCTTGGCCGCCTTGTTCGTAAACGTGACGGCCAGCACACCTGCCGGCGACACCCGCGCGCTCTGGATCAGCCACGCGATGCGGGTGGTCAACACACGCGTCTTGCCGCTGCCCGCCCCCGCCAGGATCAGCGCCGATTCATCGGGAAGCGTGATGGCAGCGCGTTGTTCGGGGTTCAGATTGGCGAGCAGGTCGGACATGCGGGAGGAGCCTCGGCAGAATCCTGAAATTATACCGGCCGCATTCACCGCTTCGCCCGTGCCGCACATCGACACGCCGTATAATTCCAAGCTTTCGCCCGCCATTTTCTTGGGCCAAACGTCTTTTTGCGCCCATAGCGCCCCGTCAGCATGACCGATCAAAATCAGTCCCTCGCCAAGAGTTTCGAACCCGCCACCATCGAGCAGAAGTGGAGCGCGGCTTGGGAAGCGATGGGCGTCTCCCGCGCGACGCTCGAAGCCGGCAAGCCCGACTTCTGTATCCAGCTCCCGCCGCCGAACGTGACGGGCACGCTGCACATGGGCCACGCGTTCAACCAGACCATCATGGACGGCCTGACGCGCCACGCGCGCATGGCCGGCGCCAATACGCTGTGGGTACCGGGCACCGACCACGCCGGCATCGCAACGCAGATCGTCGTTGAGCGCCAGCTGGATGCCCAAGGCGTGTCGCGCCACGACATGGGCCGCGAGAAGTTCGTCGAGAAGGTCTGGGAATGGAAGGAGCAATCGGGCTCGACCATCACGCGCCAGGTGCGCCGCATGGGTGCCTCGATCGACTGGGAGCGCGAATACTTCACGATGGACCCGAAGATGTCGCGCGCGGTCAGCGACGTCTTCGTGCGTTTGTATGAGCAGGGCCTGATTTACCGCGGCAAGCGCCTCGTCAACTGGGACCCGGTGCTCGGCACCGCCGTATCCGACCTGGAAGTGGTGAGCGAAGAGGAAGAAGGCTCGCTGTGGCACATCCGCTATCCGCTGGCCGAACCGGACGCAGTTGGCGGCTTGACCCACCTGACGGTTGCCACCACCCGCCCCGAGACAATGCTCGGCGACACGGCCGTGATGGTGCACCCCGAGGATGAGCGCTACGCCCACCTCATCGGCAAGTTCGTTCACCTGCCGCTGACCGACCGCAAGATCCCGGTGATTGCAGACGAATACGTAGACCGCGCGTTCGGCACCGGCGTGGTCAAGGTCACCCCGGGCCACGACTTCAACGACTACGCCGTGGGCCTGCGCCACAAGCTGCCACAGCTGTCGATCCTGACGCTCGACGCGAAGATCGTTGCCGATGCGCCGGCTGCCTATGCCGGCATGGACCGCTTCGACGCGCGCAAGAAGATGGTCGAGGATCTCGAAGCGCAGGGCCTGCTGGCTGAAGTCAAGAAGCACACGCTGATGGTGCCGCGTGGCGACCGTACCGGTGTCGTCATCGAACCGATGCTGACGGATCAGTGGTTCGTTGCCATGAGCAAACCGGCGCCGGAGGGCACGCGCTTCCCGGGCCGCTCCATCGCCGAAGTGGCGCTGGATGCCGTACAGAGCGGGAAGATCAAGCTCGTGCCCGAGCAGTGGGTCAATACGTACAACCAGTGGCTGAATAACATCCAGGACTGGTGCATCTCGCGCCAACTGTGGTGGGGTCACCAGATTCCGGCGTGGTACGACGAAGCCGGCAACGTATACGTCGGCCGCACGGAAGAGGAAGCCAAAGCCCAAGCGGCGGCCAAGGGCTACACCGGCACGCTCACGCGTGACGACGACGTGCTGGACACATGGTTCTCGTCCGCGCTGGTGCCGTTCTCATCGCTGGGCTGGCCGGCTGACACGCCGGAACTGAAGCACTTCCTGCCGTCCACCGTGCTGGTCACGGGCTACGACATCATCTTCTTCTGGGTGGCGCGCATGGTCATGATGACCCTGCACTTCACCGGCGAAGTGCCCTTCCACACCGTCTACGTGCACGGCCTCGTGCGCGACTCGGAAGGCAAGAAGATGAGTAAGTCCGAGGGCAACACGCTCGACCCGGTGGATCTGATCGACGGCATCGCGCTGGAGCCGCTGCTGGCCAAGCGCACGACCGGCCTGCGCCGCCCGAAGGACGCCCCCAAGGTCGAGAAGCGCACACGCAAGGAATTCCCCGAAGGCATTCCCGCATTCGGTGCCGACGCGCTGCGCTTCACGTTCGCCTCGCTCGCCACGCTTGGCCGCAGCATCAACTTTGACCCGGGCCGCTGCGAGGGCTATCGCAACTTCTGCAACAAACTCTGGAACGCCACGCGCTTCGTGCTGATGAACACTGAAGGCCAGGACTGCGGCATGCAGGAATGCGTCGGTGATTGCGGCCCCGAAGGCACGCTGCACTTCTCGCAGGCCGACCGCTGGATCGTCTCGCTGCTGCAGCGCGTGGAAACCGAAGTGGAAAAAGGCTTTGCCGACTACCGCTTCGACAACATCGCCAACGCCATCTACAAGTTCGTCTGGGACGAATACTGCGACTGGTACCTGGAACTCGCCAAGGTGCAGATCCAGACCGGCACGCCGGCTCAGCAGCGCGCCACGCGCCGCACGCTGCTGCGTGTGCTGGAAACGGTGCTGCGCCTCGCCCATCCGATCATTCCGTTCATTACCGAAGAACTCTGGCAGAAGGTTGCGCCGATGGCCGGCCGCGCCAAGGACGATGGCACCGAAAGCCTCGCGCTGCAGGAATACCCGCGTGCCGTGCTGTCCAAGGTCGACGAGCAGGCCGAGCAATGGGTTCAGCAGTTGAAGGCACTGGTGGACGCCTGCCGCAATCTTCGCGGCGAGATGAACATCTCCCCCGCGCAACGCGTGCCGCTCTACGCCAATGGCGAAGCCGAGTTCCTGCAGGTGGCGGCGCCGTACGTGCAAGCGCTGGGCAAGCTTTCTGAAGTGAAGGTCTACACGGATGCCGCTGCCATGGAGCAGGACGGCGCCGGCGCACCGGTCGCCATCGTCGGCGAAAACAAGCTGCTGCTGAAGATCGAGATCGACGTGGCCGCCGAGCATGCGCGTCTGTCGAAGGAAATCGACCGCCTGCGCGGCGAGATCACCAAGTGCGAAGCCAAGCTCGGCAACGAATCGTTCGTTGCCCGCGCGCCGGCCGCCGTGGTGGAACAGGAACAAAAGCGTGTGACGGATTTCAAAGCCACGCTGGCCAAGCTGGAAGCCCAGATTGCACGGCTGCCGGTACAGACTGCCTGAGCGCCCAGAACAATCGATATCAAGGAAACCACGATGCAACGCGTCACCAAAGCCGTTTTCCCCGTCGCGGGGCTCGGAACCCGCTTTCTGCCAGCCACCAAGGCCAGCCCGAAGGAAATGCTGCCGGTCGTGGACAAGCCCCTGATCCAGTACGCCGTGGAAGAAGCCATGGCCGCCGGCATCACCGAGATGATCTTCGTCACGGGCCGCAGCAAGCGCGCCATCGAAGATCACTTTGACAAGGCTTACGAGCTGGAAGCAGAACTTGAAGCCAAGCACAAGACCGCGCTGCTCGAGGTCGTGCGCTCCATCAAGCCGTCGCATGTGGATTGCTTCTACGTGCGCCAGCCTGAAGCGCTGGGCTTGGGCCATGCCGTGCAATGTGCTGAGAAGCTCGTCGGCGACGCGCCCTTCGCAGTCATCCTGGCTGACGACCTGCTGGACGGCGACCCGCCCGTCATGAAGCAGATGGTCGACCTGTACGAACACTACAACTGCTCGGTGATCGGCGTGGAAGAGATCGACCGGGAGCAGAGCCGCTCGTACGGTGTGGTCGATGGGCGCCCGTGGGAAGAAGACGGCAGCGTCATCAAGATGTCGGGCATCATCGAAAAGCCGGCACCCGAGAACGCACCGTCCAACCTCGGCGTGGTCGGCCGCTACATCCTCACGCCGCGCATTTTCGAACACATCCGCAACCTCAAGCCTGGCGCGGGCGGTGAACTGCAACTGACGGACGCCATCCAGTCGCTGCTGTCCGCAGAGCAGGTGCTAGCCTATCGCTACAAAGGCGTGCGCTACGACTGCGGCAGCAAGCTGGGCTACCTGAAGGCAACGGTGGAACTCGCGCTCAAGCACAAGGAAGTCGCTGACGACTTCCGCGCCTATCTGGCTGCACGCGGCTGAGCTAATACGCGCGTCGCCATAGAAAAAACCCGCGCAGCGTGAGCTGACGCGGGTTTTTTGTTGCCGGATCGTGTCCCGTCCGTCCGGCGCGGAGTCCCACCCTTTTGCGAGGAGAGGCTGCAGCCTCTTCTTATTGCGGTGCCGTCAGCGGTTTGATGGTGTTGTTCAGCAAGCTCCAGTACGAACTGGTGCTGTACGGCAGCATCTGCTCAACGTAGTTCCACCAGAAGTAGCCACCGATGAAGCGCGGATCCGCTGCCATCGAGGTCGTACCCATGGGGTAGTACGACTTGATCAGATTCTGCTGCACCGACAGCGGCGCCGACGTACTGGACGTACCGATCTCACCAAACCCCACCTTCGCGACCGGGAAGATGCTTTCAAGCAACTTGAAATCGTTTGCCCACGACGGATTCAAACCTGGGCAGTCCTGGTACGGGTAGTAGCTGAACAATGCGTAGTCCGCGCCTTGCAGCACACGGGAGGGCAGGAAGTTGGTCGCCCAGGTACGCCATGAGTCCATCGACAGTTCGTAGCAGTTGGTGCCCTTGCCATCGTCGTTGTAGTACATCGTCACCGACACCAGGCCACCCGCGCCCTTCACGATGTCGTAGGCATTGCCGACCATCTGACCGATCTGCTGTTCCTGCGACGTTGCCGTCGCGGTCGGACCGCTCGGATTGGCACGCAACCATTCGCCGTTGATTTCATTGGCGATTTCCCACACGTCCACGACATCCTTCAGCGTGCTCACCAACTCGTTGGTGCGTGCGCTGTAGGTCGTCGGGTCGACCGGGAAATAGTACGAATCCATCACTTCGCCCATCACGTAGGCAACTTGATGAAGCTTGACCAGCGGTGCGTAATAGTCGGCAGCCGATGTACCCGGGTCAAAGACCACGCGCACGGTCGGCTTGTACGGCAGGTGCGTGAGCGAGGCCACGATCGCGTTGATGCTGCTGACGTCGTCAAGCGTGACGCCATAGATGGGGGCCTTCGGGCGCGTGGCCTGCGCCGAGGCATTTTGTATTCCCAGGCCTGTCAGCGTTGTTGCCGCCGCCAGACCCACCAAAGCGCGCAGGCTCATGCGCGCCGCCCTCTGTGCTGCTTTCTTGGTTTCCAACATTGTGATTTTCTATTCCCTCGGACGCAAAAACGTTACGCCCAGTACTGCGATGGACAAGCGCCGTCCTACCTGTGCGGTATCCCGATGTGGTGTGACTCCTTTGACACACTGAACACCGAACGGGTGCGAGCGTCAGATGACGCCCCGGTCGGCGAATGGATGCGCGATTAGAGGTCCTGCTGAGTCGATGAATCGATCAACGGCCGTGCGCTTATGAGTGGACTGGTACAGCTGGCGCGAGCTCACCCGAGGGCAGCACGCGGCTTGAAAAATATGACAAGCCCTGCACTTCAGTTGACCGCCAACTGTGTTCCCCCCGTTGGCAGCCAAGCGGCATGATACCGGATGTTGTCGGCAGATCAACGAAATTTAACACTGCTTACGCAGCAATAATAAAAAAACCGCGAGTCGGGCAGACACGCGGTTTCTTCGAAACGCCCACGGGATGGACGTCTTGGCGGCACAGCCGTTTTTTACTTGTGCCGGTAGTTGATGCGACCCTTCGTGAGGTCGTACGGCGACATTTCCAGCTTCACGCGGTCGCCCGCGAGAATGCGGATGCGGTGCTTCTGCATCTTGCCCGATGCATAAGCCCAGATTTCCACGCCGTTTTCCAACTGCACGCGAAAACGATTGTCGGGTAGCGCTTCAGACACCACCCCTTCAAATTCAATCAGTTCTTCCTTGGCCAAACTCGTTCCTTTGTATGCAGCACGCGGCTGCGCCGATGGTTGCAATGATGTGATGACCCACCCGAACCACGCCACACGCCTTGAGGAGCATGCAGCGGTACGCCGCGATCATCTGCCCGGACAGCGGGCTTGGGGGGTACCGAGCTGCACGAAACACAAATCGCGCCCGCCAATGGCGCGCGCCGTTTCGTGCAAGCGAGAGCGAGGATGGGTGGCGGTCGCAGATGCGCGCCGCCCGACTCGGCGCGGGGTATTCCCCGGTGCTGGACTCAGCCGCCACCGACCATGATTGGCCCGGCGGCGAGCCGGATTCGCCTGCTATTCTACCACGGGCAGGTTCTGCGGGTTCAGGCGCCGTCGGCGGGAAGCGACAGTTCAGGCACGTCACCATCGATGATGCTCTCAGCAAAGCGCAGCGCTGCGATGCGCGCAGCACCCACATTGCTGAATTGCCGGTCCCCCGAGAGGCGGAAGACCTGGGTCTGCCCGGGTTCGGGCGACTCCCCCGCCCGACAGATCATCACGGCTGCGTTGTAGCTGCGATCTTCCCTGGCCTCGGGCCAGCGTGCCGTGCGTTCATGTTGGAAAGCCAACGGATAAATGTCGAAGCCTTTGTATTGGCCCGCCGGCGAAGTGTCCATCTGAAATGCCCCCTTCTTGAACGTCGAGTGCTGTCCGACTATACACCCGTGCGTTTTGCATGGCGATGAAAGCGACGGCAACGTTTGACTTCGGGCACGGCACAGCATGCGCAGACCAATCATCGGCCATGGCAAAGAGGTCGGAAGCGACGACGAACGCTGGTCTAAAGAAGTTTCAGAACGTCACGCCCCCGCCGCACGGTGCGGCGCGATCCGATTGTGCTAGCTTGGATTGATTGGTGCCTGCCGCGGCATTCAAACGGATATGCACGCTCGGAGCACGGCACCGCCTCCCAATCCTTTCAAGAGTGACAATGCGCCTGATCTCTCCGATTGCCCTGGCGTGTGCCGGGCTGACGCTGTCTGCCTGTGGTGGCGGCGATGGTGGTTCGTCATTGAGCCCGCAAGCCAGCGCAGCGTCCAATGCGGCGAACGCCCAGTCGAAAACGATTGCCGCCGCAACAACCACACGCGTTTGCGGAGTCAACGGCACCTCGCCGCTGGCAGGAGTGCAGACGTGGATGTATCAGTTGCAGGGCATGACCACCAGCGCGCAGATTGACGCGCTGGACACGCAGCCGTACGACATGCTGGTGATCGAGGCCAACAACACCATCAAGGGGCTGGAAAACTTCAACACCGTCGACATGGTGGCGCGCCTGCGCACCAAGCCCGACGGCTCCGCGCGCAAAGTGCTCGCCTACATCGACATTGGCGAGGCCGAAGACTTCCGCACCTATTGGGCGTCGAGTTGGAAGGCACCGACAGCTGACGGCCCCGGCACGCCCGACTTCATCATCAAGGCCGACCCCGATGGCTGGGCCGGTGACTACCCCGTTGCGTTCTGGGACCCGCGCTGGCAAGCGCTCTGGCTCGGGCCAAACGGCGCCGTCGCGCAACTGGCGCGCGAAGGGTTCGACGGCGTCTATCTGGATTGGGTCGAGGCGTACGCCGAGCCTTCTGTGGCAGACGCGGCCCAAGCGGCTGGCATCGACCCAGCGCAGGCCATGATCGATTTCATCGCCAAGATCCGTGCGGCGGGCCGCGCCATCAATCCACAGTTCGCGGTGATCCAGCAAAACGCACCCTCATTGATTGACGACGGCGGTGGATCAACGCTGCTGGCAACAATCGATGGTATCTCGCAGGAAGACACGTGGTTCGGCGGCAGTTCCGGCGCCGCTTGGGGTAGCGCCTCCGGCGGCGACAAGGCCGCCAGTGCAGATGACACGCAATGGACGATCGACCAACTGCAGAAATACTGTGCCGGGAACGTGCCCGTCTTTACGATCGACTACGCGTTGAAGACCGCCAACGCGCAGAAGGTCTACACGGCCTCGCGCGGGCTGGGCTTCCACCCGCTGGTCTCCCGCATCGCACTGTCCAAGCCGACGACTACGCCGCCCTGGAACTACTGACCACGCTCAACGACGCACCGGCAGCCGTATCGGCAAACGGCAGGCCGACGTAGTTTTCGGCCAGCACGCGGGCGCCGGCAGGCGAGCTGGTCACGTAGTCCAGCTCGGCGCGCTGCAGCCTTTGCATGAACGGCGTGTGGTCGTCAAAGCGATGCAGCATCGACGTCATCCACCACGAGAAATGCTCGGCGCGCCAGACGCGTTGCAAGCAGCGTTCGGAGTAGCTTGCAAGCTGGGCGGTGTCGTCCTGCTTGTAGCGCGCGGTGAGCGCCTGGGCCAGCACGCGAACGTCAGCCACAGCCAGGTTCATGCCTTTCGCGCCGGTGGGCGGCACGATGTGCGCGGCGTCACCCGCCAGGAACAGGCGGCCGTACTGCATCGTCTCGCAGACAAAGCTACGCATCGGCGTGACGCTCTTCTGCAGGATCGGACCTTCCTTCAGGCGCCAGCCGTCGTTGTTCTCCAGACGCGTGTGGAGTTCATCCCAGATGCGCGCATCGGACCATTCGGCCAGGTTTTCATCGGGCTTGCATTGCAGGTAAAGCCGCGTGATCTTGGGTGAGCGCATGCTGAACAGCGCAAAGCCGCGATCGTGGCTCGCGTAGATCAGCTCTTCCGCGGCGGGCTCGGCTTCCGCCAGGATGCCAAGCCAGGCAAACGGATACACGCGCTCGAACACCGCTTGCCGCTGCGCCGGAATCGCTTGCCGGCAGATGCCGTGAAAGCCATCGCATCCGGCGATGTAATCGCATTGCAGTGTCTGCGGCACGCCATCGTGGACGAACTGCACCGAAGGCGTGGCCGACTCGATGTCGTGCACCGACACATCGCTCACATCGAACAGCAGCGGTGCGCCCTGCTCCACGCGCGCTGCAATCAGATCCTTTACCACCTCGTGCTGCCCATACACGGTGATCGAGCGGCCGCCCGACATAGCGGTCAGGTCGATGCGATGGCGCTTGCCACCAAACAGCAGATCGATGCCATGGTGCACCAGTCCTTCGCGGCGCATCCGCATGCCCGCACCCGCTTCGTTGAGCACGTCGACCGTGCCTTGCTCCAGCACGCCGGCGCGGATGCGCTCTTCAACGTAGGCGCGGCTCTTGGTTTCGAGGATGACGGCGTCGATGCCGTTGCGGTGCAGAAGCTGCCCGAGCAGAAGGCCTGCCGGGCCCGCGCCAATGATGGCGACCTGGGTGCGCATGGTTGTCTCCGGATGGATTTGGAATCGTTCTGGCAACCATTGTTGGTGCTCACCTTGATATCGCACAATGCAATATTGGCGATAAACTTTATCGCCAATTCATATAGTGCGTCTGCCATGTCTACCCTGCCCGACTTTGACCTGAACCTGTTGCCGATCCTGCTGGCGCTACACGACGCGCGCAGCGTGAGCATGGCCGCGCAACAGCTTGGTATGAGCCAGCCTGGCGTGAGCACCGCGCTGGGAAAGCTGCGTGCTGCGTTTGACGACCCGCTGTTCGTACGCACCTCGCGCGGCATGGAGCCGACGCCGCGAGCGCTGGCGCTCATTCCTGCAGCACGCGATGTGCTGGCGCGTGTGCAGCAGGGCATTCTGGAAACCGGCGCGTTCGATCCGGCCACGACCACGCACACGTTCTCGATCTCGTTGTCGGACGTGGGCGAGATGGTGTTTTTGCCGCGCATTGTCGAGGCGATGGCGCGGCAGGCGCCGCGGGCGTCGGTGCAATCCGTATCTCTACCGCCGGCGCAGATCGAACGCGCACTTGAGACCGGTTCGCTCGACCTGGCTGTGGGTTACTTCCCCGACTTGAAGAAGAACAACTTCTTCCAGCAGCGGCTGTTTACCCACTACTTCACATGCATCGTGCGCGCCGATCATCCTGTCACGCGCGGCGCCAATACGAAGCTGTCGATGGCGCAGTTCCTGGAATACGGGCACGCCGTGGTGCGCGCCGAGGGGCGCAGTCAGGAACTGTACGAGCGGTTTCTGGAACGCAAGCGCATCCGACGTAAGCCGGCGCTGCTTACACCGCATTTCATGAGCATTCCGTTCATCCTGGCGCGCACGGACTTGATTGCGACGGTGCCGCACGCGGTGGGCCTGTCGTTCATGCAATCGCACGCCAACATCCGCGTGATGGAGCCGCCCCTGGAACTGCCCAGCTTCGATCTCAAGCAGCACTGGCACCGGAAGTTTCATAACGACGCGCGCAGTCAGTGGCTCCGGGCCCTCGTGACGTCGCTGTTCAACGACGAAGCGGACGAATGGCGCGAACCCGGCCATGCTCCAGCCAAGCGCAAGCACACCAGATAGACAAGGAAGTGTTATCTGCGCAGTTGTTCACAACACGATCACTCGATGCGTTTTAAGGCCTGGGAGCGCCCTCGTCGTAGACCGCGGTGCATGAAGTCCGGCACCCTGTCCTGATGGGCCAGGCGGCCGGCCTCTTTGTGCACCGGATCACGCCATGGTGCGCGGCCCTCGTCCACCCACGGAGGCTCGGTCCCATCTCGCAGTACACGCCCAGGCACATCTGCGGCCCGTTGCCAGCCGTTCATCGCAACTGCTGGACGCAATCCGAAGGCCCCCATGGCCTTCGCATTTGAACCACGTCTTTCAACGCATTGATCCGTTGGCCATCTCGCGCCAGCCTCATTGGCCACCGGCCGGTCTCCTGCAACAACATCTCACGCCGGATCAGCGCCGTTGAACAAGCCATAGATCCAGCGTTCGACCCATGCGGAAAACTACCAGTCAGGCATTCGTCCTATGGAAGAAACCCCAGGTCAGGTGCTCGTCCTATATCGCGAGCCGCAAGTTATTCCTAACATAACCCGCTCAGCACCATTTAAACCGATTGTTTATCTGGCCGCCCGATTTAGGCGTCTAGTGCGCATTTTCTCGCTCAAAAATTTGAGGCAATGCCGTTAGGCGCAATGTTTTTCGCTTATGCCGATGGAGCCCCAGCGACGTCATCGACGACTACGGGGAAAACAAATCAGCATTTCGTCTGGAGGGCAATCATAGAATATAAAAAATAGGGAATATATTCATTCGAATATTCATCTCTACGGCACCCATCAATACTCACATTTCTCGCTTTAAAGCGAGATACTCTTTACAAAGGAAAATCAAGATGAAAATGGCAAAACTCTCACTCTCCATCGCTGCTGTTCTCGGCATGGCGCTCACCTCGGCCCAAGCCTCCGCCACTGACGGCACCATCTCGTTCACCGGCCAGCTGGTCGGGTCCACCTGCAAGATCAACGGCAACGACAGCGGCACGCAAACCAACGTCAACGTCACGCTGCCGACGCTGTCGGTCACCGCACTGCGCGCGGTCGGCTCGACCGCCGGTGTTACGCCGTTCCAACTGAACCTGACCTCATGCTCGGGAGCATCTGCGCAAACGCACTTCGAGATCGGTTCGACGGTCGATTCGGCTACCGGCGCACTGGTCAACCAGACCGCCGGTGGCTCCAATGCACAAGTTCAGTTGCTGAACGACAAATACCAGCCGATCAACATCACCACCAATGCCAATTCGCAAACGGTAACGATCACGGATGGTTCCGCAACGATGCAGTACTACGCGCAATACCTGGCGGCCAAGGCAGCCGCTAACGCGGGCCAAGTGACGTCGCAGGTCACGTTCTCGATGAACTACAACTAAGCGTCAGATGGCCGCGCTATTGCGCGGCCATTTAAACACCGATTTCAAACCATGAACTTTTTAACGCGCCAGTGTCTTGCGGCCCTTTATTTACTCGGTGCATTGCTTTCGGCAAGCGCCCACGCCAACGTCGTCATTTCCGGGACGCGAGTCATCTACCCGGCCGAACAGCGTGAAGTGAGCGTCAAACTCACCAACGAGGGAGATCGCCCCGCTCTGATGCAGGCTTGGATCGATAGCGGCAATGCCAACGAATCGCCCGAAGAGAGCGCTGCGCCGTTCATGCTGACCCCCCCGCTCGCGCGCGTCGAACCGGGCAAGGGCCAGACGCTCCGTCTGGTTTATCTGAAAGAGCCCCTGCCAGTTGACCGCGAATCCGTGTTCTATTTGAATGTCCTGGATATTCCGCCCAGTGCACGCCCTAGTGACGAGCACAATCAATTGCAAGTCGCGTTCCGCACGCGCATCAAGATTTTTTTCCGGCCCAGCGGTCTACCCAGCGATCCGGACAGCGCTGCTGAGCAGCTCACATGGAAGCTAATACACGAGAGTTCCGGCGCCTATGCGCTCGAATGCCAGAACACCAGCCCATACCATGTGTCACTGACTGAAGTCCGATTGCAGCACGGCGGACGGACAGAGGAAGGCGGTGTGGGAATGGTTGCGCCTAACGCCACTTTTCGTTTCGCCTTGAAGGGCTTGGCAACGTTGCCCACAGGCCCGCTGGAACTGCATTACACGTCGATGAACGATTACGGTGCCGGCGTACCGCATCAAACGCAGATCACGCCTTAAAGGGCTGGCGAAGATATGGGAGGCCTGCCACGCCATATCGCCCGCAGTCAGGCTCCCTGCTGAGGCGCAGGCGATATCGATACGCGATCAGAAAGCCTCGGAACGCATCGAATCGCCTCTGCCAATGCCAAACCGCATCCCCTCGAAACATCCGGGAAGTGGGAGCCGTTCACAAAAATGTACCGCTGACTGACGACACCCTGCTCGTCCTGATGTCTGGTATTCCACATACGAATTTTTCTACCAATTCGCTTGAACCCCGACGGGATTCGCCGACGCAGCCTGCGCAAATAATCGCATATAGGCACGCTGAGTTTTAAGAAAAATACTATCCAAAAATAAAAACATTTTCAACATAACATCGCCGAATTTATTCTAATTCGTCAATTTAAATTCAATCCCCATCGGTGATGAGCGCGTGAATAGATTTTATCGACACACGCCATCTTTATAAATCTTTACAAAGAGATTTCCCATGTCCGCAACTCGTACCAACCGTCATCGGCCGGCTTCCGCACACGGGGTACCTGTCCGCCCAGCAAGCGCGCTTATCGCGGCGCTACTGATGGGCGGTTTTGCGGCTGCGTCGAATGCAAGGGAGCTACGGACAGCGAGCACTCCAACAGACTACGGGGAAGGCAAAGCACCCGCCCAGCTTGACGGCGCCGCGCAGGAATCGAACGCCCCGACAGACGGGGATGTGATCTTCAATCCTACGTTCCTTAAAGGTCGGCGTGACAACGCCGTCGATCTATCCCGGTTCGAGCGTGGCGGCCAAACGATGCCCGGCGTCTACCGCGCCGACGTGTACGTCAATGGAAATTGGGTAACCAGCGAGGACATCACGCTGCGGGCACATGCCGGCGAACAGGCGCAGCCGTGCTTTACGCCGGCGATGCTGGAACGTTATGGGGCGAACGTGGCAAGCCTCTCTCCGGACGCGCTCAAACCGCTCGCCGCGGCAAATGCGTGCGAACATCTGGAAACGCTCTTGCCAAATGCGACCGCCAGCTTCGATGCGGCGGACCTCCGCTTGATCATCACCGTACCGCAGGCTGACATGCGCCGCACACCACGCGGGTATGTCGATCCCAAATATTGGGATCGTGGTGTGAATGCCGGCTTTATCGATTACAACGCGAACCTCTACAGCACCGACTCTTACGGTACCGCGCAGACTCAGGGCTTCCTGGGATTGAACACCGGCGTCAATGTGGCCGGCTGGCAACTGCGCTCCAATTCGTCGCTGAGCTGGCAGGATTCCGGCAGCGGCGGCAGCCGCATGCAGTGGCAAAACGTAGCGACTTACGTCCAGCGGGACTTGAAACGCCTGCGATCACGCATCACGCTCGGCGAGAGCTTTACTAGTGGTGAGTTGTTCGACAGCGTGGGTTTCCGTGGCGTGCAGATTGCCAGCGATGACCGCATGCTGCCGGAATCAAAGCGCGGCTATGCACCTATTGTGCGTGGAGTGGCACAGACCAACGCGAAGGTAACGGTGCGCCAGAACGGCAACATCATCTATGAGACGACCGTTGCGCCCGGGCCATTTGTCCTTGATGACCTGTACGCCACAGGATATGGCGGCAACCTTGATGTGACCGTGCAGGAAGCCGATGGCCGCCGGAATACTTTCAGCGTGCCGTACGCATCCGTTTCTCAGCTACTGCGCCCAGGAGTCACCCGCTACGCGTTGACGGTCGGCCAGTTGCGTGACTCGAGCCTGCGTGGCAAGGCCCCCTACTTTGCGCAGGGCATCATGCAGCGTGGCATCACCGACCAGATAACACTGTACGGCGGGCTGCTCGGTGCGCAGGGCTACGGTGCAACGCAGGCAGGCATCGCCATCAACACGAAGGCGGGCGCGATCTCGGTAGATGCGACTGCGGCCCAGACCTCCGTACCGGGCGCATCATCGATGCGCGGGCAAAGCTATCGTGTCGGTTATAGCAAGCTGCTCGAGCAGACCAGCACGAACCTGACAGTGGCCGCCTACCGCTACTCGACCAGCGGATACCTAAGCTTGCAGGACGCCGCGCGCCTGCGCAGTTACGCGCGCGCCGGCGAAGACACGAGCGCGGTTTGGCAAGCGCGCAGCCGCTTCCTGGTGTCCGCCAACCAGCCGCTTGGAGACCGTCGCGGCAACCTGTATGTCTCCGCTTCAGCGCAGAACTACTGGAACCGACCCAGCAGCGACGTCCAGTTTCAGATTGGCTATACCAACAGCTGGCGCAGCATCTCGTACAACCTTAGCGTGTCGCGCATGCGCAGCGGCAACGACGGTCGACAGTATTCCCAGTTCTATGTCGGCGTCACAATTCCCCTCGGCCGTGTCAGCCGCACCATCGCCACGGTATCGACCAACTTGACGCACGATACGCGGGGCAACACACAAGCCCAAACCAGCTTTAACGGCACGGCAGGCGATCTCAATCAGCTGAGCTACAACCTTCACCTTGACGCCAACAATAGTGCGAACACCGGCACCGCCGTTGGTGGCGGCGCGAACCTGCAATATCGCGCTCCCTTCACGGAGCTGCGCGCCGGCGCCAGCACAGGCTCGCACTTCCGGCAAATGTCCGTCGGCGCGATGGGCTCTATCGTGGCGCACCCCGGCGGCATTACGTTGGGCCAGTCGCTGGGCGACACGATCGCCATCGTTGCGGCGCGGGGTGCCAAAGGCGCCTCGTTAACGAATGCGCCGGGTGTACGCGTTGACCGGCATGGCTATGCAATCGTCCCGTACCTGACGCCATACAGCCTCAACACTGTCGAAATCGATCCGAAGGGGTCGCCAGCGGACGTCGAAATCAAGGAAACGTCGCAGAAGGTGGCGCCACATCTCGGGTCCGTCGTCATGCTGCACTATCAAACCGTCAGGGGACGTACCTTGCTCGCGCATGCGACCCTGCCTGACGGCAAGCCGCTGCCCTTTGGTGCTGATGTGATTGACCCCTCGGGCAGCAGCGTTGGTGCAGTCGGCCAGGGCGGACAGATCTATGCGCGCGTGCCCGCCGACTCAGGCACGCTCACAGCCAAATGGGGCGAGCGATCCGACCAGCGCTGCAGCTTTGGTTATGCCGTCCCCGCCTCGCCACTTCCGGACAGTCTCCCTTTGCGCCTGAGCGTCAAATGCGAGTTGCCGACGATTGCAGCAGCGGCGCTGAAATCGGGCGCTAAAACCAGAAGATAAGCAATCAATGCCAACGCGACCCGAATACGCTCGCACCGCCGACATCGCATCGATTGGAAAAAGTGGAAATCAATGAAAATGACCGCGCAACTATCACGCAATTCGCATCTGCATAAAACTTATACACATCCATCCAACCTGGCAAAAGCTATCTATTTTGCCATTGGGATGACCACCGCCTTCTGGAGCATGAACGCTCAGGCGGCGGCAACATGCAGCGGTGGTGGCGTCACCAGTACGTTAAGTATGCCCGCCACAATTTCAGTCCCACGTGATGCTGTAGCGGGCACCAACTTGACCGGCTGGATATTGGGCCCGTCGCAATCATCCGCCTTCAAATGCAATACGACGAACATCAACTCTTCGGGAGCAGGGGTCCTGTACATCGGCTCGGGAACCGACACAGGAATGCGGATAGCCGACCCGGGAGGCACGCAAGGAAGCGCCAGAGTTTATACAACGAACGTACAAGGAATCGGTTTAGCCGTATCCGTTCGCCTCTATGCCAATAACTGCGGCTGGACTTCATGGTCGAAATTTATTGGCGCTGATAGTCAAATCTACCCATATATTGCATCATATTCCTGCAATGGAAATACCCAACCCGATGGTGGCCAGATTGCCTTTGCCTACGTTAAGCTGAACGACTCCATTCAGGCTGGCGGATACATTACGTCAGAGAGAATAGTGAATATGGTTCCGCAGCACCATCAAAGTCAATTGGGCGGAACTTGGTCGCCAAATTATTATCAGAACGGCAGTACGTTGATCGTCCCACAAACGTGCTCAACACCGAATGTCACTGTCGCTATGGGTACGGTTCAGACCAAGCTATTTACTAGCATTGGAAGTAAAGCGGCACTAAAGCTCTTCAACATCTCGTTGCTCAACTGCCCTAGCGGAATCAAAACTGTTTCGTACCAGATCGACCCCGTAACTCCGATTTTGGATTCAGCCAATTCGGTGGTGGCATTGGTGCCATCCACCGCCACCGGCGTCGGACTACAGTTGATGAACAGCTATGGCACGCGGCTTCAGCTGAGTCAACCAATTCCCTTCACCAGCTACAGTTCAAGTGGCGGTAATTTTTCCATTCCTCTGCTCGCCGCCTATTATCAGACTGGCAGCGTCGTTACGCCGGGACCGGCCAATACCTTCTTGCAATTTACAATGACGTATCAGTAGCACTGAAAATCGAGGATATATCTTTTCCTGATTGATATTTCCTGATTCCGACAGCAGACCGGCTATTGCTGGAGACCGAAGACATACACATCGAAATCCGGGGCCGCACCGCGCAAACGGACCGCCTTCCATGACGCTGAGTGCCCCGTCCCGATGCGAATTGTAGGCGCTACGTGTTTTGAAACAATTAGCGAAATTTTTAGATTTGAACCTCGCCTAAAACGGCTGCAACCTCCGGAATAGAAAATATATTGAGATACAATCCGTACGCATCAGACGCAAGACGGCGTCCCTTGGTGCCAGCTTCGATGGGGCGAGGATGCGATGGATGAATTTTCGGTTCGTGTGATCGTCGCGGACGATCACCCAGTGACGGGGCACGGTATAGCGCATGGTTTGAGCCGCATGCCCACGATCGATGTCGTTGCGGTGGTGTCGGACGCCAAAGCGCTGGTCGACCAGCTGGACACCACACCTTGCGACGTGCTGGTGCTCGACTACGTGATGCCCGCCGCCGCGGGGCAGTACGGCGACGGCCAAGCATTGATCGCCTTCCTCAGGCGACGCTACCCGCAATTGCGGATCGTAACGGTCACGATGCTCAGTTCTCCCCCGGTGTTTCGCGCGCTGCAGCTGCTTGGCGTGCACTGCATCGCAAGCAAATCCGACTCGATTTCACACATGGTCGCCGCCGTGCACGCGGCTTATGCTAACGGCAGCTATCTGTCGCCAGCGATCGCTTCACTCGTCACCCAAGCGGATATTGGCTCCGGCAGCGCGCTGTCGAAACGGGAGTCGGAGATCGTCCGGCTCTTCCGCGAGGGTTATAAGGTGACGGAAATCGCTGAGAAACTGCATCGAAGCAAGAAGACCATCAGTGCACAGAAACTGGCGGCAATGCGCAAGCTCGGCATCACGCGTGACGCCGACTTGATCAAATACGCGGATTCCCTCGGGCCGTTCGTCAACGCCGAGCCTCCAGCGACAAACTAAGACACGCCTGCACGCGCTGGGCCCCACAGACGGACGCACTCCGACAATCGTCAAGCGCGCCGTCGGCGATGCGATTCTGGATGGACTACATAGCGCGCACCAAGGCGACCGGCATCAATTGCTGGCAGCGCCCTCGGCATCCATCTCCGCAAACACCGTCTGCGCCAGATGGAACGCATGGTTGGCTGCCGGCACGCCACAGTAGATGGCGGTCTGCAGCAGCGTTTCCTGAATCTCGTCGCGCGTGACGCCGTTGTTGGCAGCGGCACGCAGATGCAGACGCAGCTCACCGTCGCGGCCGAGGGCGACCATCATGGCAATCGTCAGCAGACTGCGCGTGTGGCGCGGCAAACCGGGGCGCGTCCAGATTTCGCCCCAGGCATAGCGCGTGATGAGATCCTGGAACGGCGCGGTCAACTCGGTTTGTGCGGCGTTGGCACGGTCGACGTGCGCATCGCCAAGCACAGCGCGCCGCACTTCCATGCCCGCAGCGTAGCGTTCACGATCATCCATGCGCGACCTCGCGCGCAACGCCCGTCGTCAAGAAGCTGACCAGCGCTTCGGTGTAGCCGTCAGCCTGCTCCCAGTTGGAGAGGTGGCCGGCGGAGAGTTCGATGTATTGCGCACCCGGCACGCCGTCTGCAATGAGCTTGGTCTGCGCGGCGGGCGTGGAGATATCGTGCGTGCCGCCAATTACGAGCATCGGCACACGGATGCTCGGTAGTTGCGCACGCAGATCCGCATCGCGAATCGCGCCGCAGTTGCCGTTGTAGCCGGCGTCCGGCGTGGACAGCAACATCGCCTTGACGATGTCGACGCGGCTTGCGTTGGCATCGCGGTAGCCCTGCGTGAACCAGCGCTCCAGCACCGTTTCCGTAATGCTGGCCATACCGCCCTCTTCGACCTGCGCGATGCGCGTGTTCCAGCTCTGCTGCGTGCCGATCAGCGCGGCGGTGTTCGTCACCACCATGCGCGGGAAGCGCTCGCCGTGATACGCGGCCAGCCACAGGCCAGTCAGGCCGCCCATCGACAGGCCGCAGAACAGCGCAAGCTCAATGTTGTAGTGGTCGAGCAGTGCAAGCACATCCCCGCCGAGCTGTGCGACGCCAAACGGCGCGTCGGGCACGCTCGACTGGCCGTGGCCACGCTGGTCATAGCGCAACAGGCGGAAGTGCTGACGCAGCGCTTCGAGCTGCGGCTCCCACATGCCCAGGTTCGTGCCCAGGGAGTTCGACAGCACCAGCACCGGCTTACCCGTGGCGGGCCCATCATCGAATTCGTGATACAGGCGGACATTGTCGTGTTCAAGCCAGGGCATGGTGTCTCCGTGGAATGTGTGTTCAGGGATGGCGGCGAGCATGTTCGGCAAGCACGCGGTCGACTGCGGCGCCCGCATCGCCAAGGTAATGATTGGGATCGAGCAGCGCGCTCAGCCGTTGCGGCGTGGCCGTGCCCCAGATGCGCAGGACGTCGGCGTCCTGGGCCAGCACGTCATACAGCGTTTTGCTCTCTTGTAAGGCTTTGCGACTGGCAGCTTCGACCACATGGTGTGCTTGCAGGCGACCAAGATCTGCGCCGAGCGCCAGCATCACGGCTTCACCGAGGATCAGGCCGTGCGTGAGGTCGAGATTCGCGCGCATGCGAGCGGCGTCAACATGCAAACCTTCAACAATCTCGCGCATGCGATCGAGCGCGCCGGCCGCGAGGCAGGCCATCTCACGCAACGTCGCCCATTGCGCCTGCCAACCGCCGAGCGCGCGTTCGTGCTCCTGCGGCAACGCAGACAGCAGCGTGCTCGCCAACCCCGGCATGCGCGTGGCCGCAGCAAGCACCGTCGCGCAACCGACCGGGTTGCGTTTATGCGGCATGGTGGAAGATCCGCCCTTGCCCGCACCGGACGGCTCGGCAACCTCGCCGACCTCCGTCTGCGTCATTAGCGACAGGTCGCGCGCGCAGTGACCCAGCGTCCCGGTAAGCAGCGCAAGCGTCGTGCCAATATCGGCGATTCGATCTTGCTCGCCGTGCCACGACAGAGCAGGCAGCGGCAGATCAAGCTCGTGCGCCAGCGTTTGAGCGACCGCACGTGCATGCTCGCCCAGGCTGGCAAGCGTGCCTGCCGCCCCACCAAACTGCAGCGCGGGCACATGCGCGCGCAGCACGGCAAAGCGATCCTGCGCGCGATGCACCGCGTCCAGCCAGCCCGCAACCTTGCGCCCGAACGTGGTCGGCAGGGCTTGCTGCAACCACGTGCGCGCCACCATCGGTGTATTGCGATGACGTTGCGCCAGCGCGGCCAGCGCGTCCGCCAGCTTCTGCAAATCCGCTTCGATCAACTCCGCCGATTGCCGCCACTGCAGCATCAGACCGGCATCGATGATGTCCTGGCTGGTCGCGCCCCAATGCACGTAGCGCGCGGCGTGTTCATCGTGCTGCGCGACAGCGGCGGTCAGTTGCTTGACCAGTGGGATCGCCAGGTTGCCAGCGCTGGCAGCGGCGGTGCCCAGCGCGTCCAAGTCCAACGTGACGTTGGCGCACACCGCGCGAATCGGCGCAACGGCTTGCGCCGGAATCACGCCAACCGCGCCCTCGGCCTGCGCGAGCGCGGCCTCCACATCGAGCATCGCGCGCACCGTGGCCGCATCGGACCACACCGCCAACATGGCCGGTGTGGAGAATGCGCGATCGAGCAGTCCGCTGGTCATCGTCGTATCAAACGCGTTCGATCACCAGCGCAATGCCCTGGCCCACGCCGATGCACATCGTGCACAGCGCATAGCGTCCGCCCGTGCGTTGCAGCTGATACATCGCCGTCGTCACCAGGCGTGCGCCGCTCATGCCGAGCGGGTGGCCCAATGCGATGGCGCCGCCATTCGGGTTGACGCGCGGGTCGTCATCACGCAGACCCAGTTGACGCGTCACTGCCAAACCCTGCGCAGCAAAGGCTTCGTTCAGTTCGATCACGTCCATCTGATCAATCGTCAGGCCCAACTGCTTGAGCAGCTTCTGCGACGCCGGTGCCGGGCCAATGCCCATCACGCGCGGTGGCACGCCAGCGGTCGCCATGCCGACGATGCGCGCACGCGGGGTCAGGCCAAAGCGCTTGGCGGCGTCTTCATTGGCGAGGAGCAGCGCACAGGCGCCATCGTTGACGCCCGAAGCGTTGCCAGCGGTCACGGTGCCGTCCGGACGCACCACACCCTTGAGCTTGGCGAGCGCTTCCATGCTCGTCGCGCGAGGATGCTCATCCCGGTCCACCACGATGGCGTCGCCCTTCTTCTGCGGGATCGTCACAGGCGTAATTTCCTGCGCGAGCGTGCCGTCTTCCTGCGCACGCGCGGCGCTGGCCTGGCTGCGCAGCGCGAAGCGGTCTTGGTCTTCGCGGTTGACCTTGTAGTCGGTGGCGACGTTCTCGGCGGTTTCGGGCATCGAGTCGACACCATATTGCGCCTTCATCAACGGGTTGATGAAGCGCCAGCCGATGGTGGTGTCGTAGATGGCGGCATCGCGCGAGAAGGCGCTCGCGGCCTTGCCCATCACAAATGGCGCGCGGCTCATGCTCTCCACGCCGCCCGCGATCATCAGCGCGGTTTCCCCCGAGCGGATGGCGCGCGCAGCGGTGCCGGTCGCGTCCATGCCCGAGCCGCACAGGCGGTTGATGGTCGAACCCGGCACGCTGTCCGGCAACCCGGCCAGCAACGACGACATGCGCGCCACGTTGCGGTTGTCTTCGCCCGCCTGGTTGGCGCAGCCGAAAATCACATCGTCGATGGCCGACCAGTCGACCTGCGGGTTGCGCGCCATCAGCGCCTTGAGCGGCACTGCGCCAAGATCATCCGCACGCACGGCAGACAGGCTGCCGCCGTAGCGGCCGATAGGAGTCCGGATGGCGTCGCAGATAAAGGCTTCAGTCATGATTGTTCTGTCTCCAATAGTTCTAGGCACGACGCAACGGCGCCGCCGTCATCGTCTGCAGCGTATCGAAATCGAGGCCGTCGGCCATCTCCCGCACCACCAGCCCCTCGGGCGTGATGTCGATCACGGCGAGGTCGGTGTAGATGGTATCGACACAGCCGATGCCCGTCAGCGGGTACGTGCACGACGGCACGATCTTGCTTTCGCCCTGCTTGGTCTGGTGCTCCATCATGACGAAGACGCGCTTGGCACCAATGGCCAGATCCATCGCTCCGCCCACGGCAGGAATTGCATCGGGTGCGCCGGTGTGCCAATTGGCCAGGTCGCCCGTGGCTGACACCTGGAAGGCGCCGAGCACGCAATAGTCGAGATGGCCGCCTCGCATCATGGCAAACGAATCGGCGTGATGGAAGAACGATGCACCGGGCTTGATGGTGACCGGCTGCTTGCCGGCGTTGATGAGGTCTTCGTCTTCTTGCCCGGGCGCGGGCGCGGGGCCCATGCCCAACAGGCCGTTCTCGGTGTGCAGGATGATTTCGCGGTCGGCCGGCAACTGATTGGCCACCAGCGTCGGCAAGCCGATGCCCAGGTTGACGACCGAGCCATCGGGAATATCACGCGCCACACGTGTAGCGATCTGGTCGCGCGTCCAGCGCTGAACCTTGGCGGTAGTTTCGGCGCTCATGCGGCCTCCTTGGCTTGCGCAGCGTTGCCGAGTTGCACGACGCGCTTCACAAAAATGCCCGGCGTGACGATGTGCTCCGGGTCCAGCTCGCCAAGCTCCACCGTCTCGCTGACCTGCGCAATGGTGCACTTGGCCGCCATCGCCATCACCGGCCCGAAGTTGCGTGCCGTCTTACGATAAACGAGGTTGCCCCAGCGGTCTGCGCGCAGGGCCTTGATGAGGGCGTAGTCAGCGGTCAGCGGCAGCTCGAACACGTACGGCTTGCCGTCGATGATGCGCGTTTCCTTGCCTTCGGCCAATTGCGTGCCATAGGCGGTCGGGCAGAAAAAACCGCCGATGCCGGCGCCCGCGGCGCGGATGCGCTCGGCCAGGTTGCCTTGCGGCACGAGCTCCAGTTCGATTTCGCCGGCGCGGTAGAGCGCATCGAACACATACGAATCGGCTTGGCGCGGGAACGAGCAGACGATCTTGCGCACGCGGCGCGCCTTGAGCAGCGCCGCCAGGCCCGTCTCGCCATTGCCGGCGTTGTTGTTGATGATGGTCAGTTCACGCGCGCCATGCGCGATGAGCCCGTCGATGAGTTCCGATGGCATGCCGGCGGTACCGAACCCGCCAATCATGATGGTGGCACCGTCCGGGATATCGGCCAGGGCGGCCTCCACAGACGGACAAAGCTTGTTGATCACGTGCATTCTCCGGCAAGGGCGCCGCACATTCTCGATGGCTGGCGCGGTTCGGAGCATCGCTGGGGCCGGACATGGCCGAGCCGCAACCGGGCGGCCTGCGAGTCTCCTGTTTGGCGATTGGATCGACACAGGCCTTTGCTGTCCGGCCCACGTTGGCTTACCCGCATTTGTTCGCTATGCGAACTCACGTTCGATCCAAGAACTAATCTACGCCTCCATTCCCGAGCGTGTCAAGGCGTACGCATACCGATCAGCCGTTCGAGTAGCGAAACCGGGGCAATGCCAGTAGTCTTGAGGCCACTGCGCCGCTTTCGCCTTTCTTTGCATGTCTGCTACCGAACTGCCCACCGAAAAACCCAGCGATTCCTACGTCCAGTCCTTTGCACGGGGGCTGTCGGTCATTCGCGCGTTCAATGCCGAACGCCCCGAGCAAACGCTCTCCGAAGTCGCCGAGGCCACTGGCCTGACCCGCGCGGGCGCCCGCCGCATCCTGCTCACGCTGGTCAGCCTGGGTTATGTCAGCTTTGAAGGCCGCCTCTTCCGCCTCACGCCCAAGATCCTCGATCTCGGGTTCGCCTACCTCACCTCGATGCCGTTCTGGAACCTGGCCGAGCCGGTGATGGAGGAACTCGTGCAGACAGTGCACGAAAGTTGCTCTGCCTCGGTATTGGATGGGACGGAAATCGTCTACGTGCTGCGCGTGCCGACGCAGAAGATCATCGCGCTGAACCTGTCGGTCGGTAGCCGCCTGCCGGCGTTCTGTACGTCGATGGGCCGCGTGCTGCTGTCGGGCCTGCCCGAGGATCAGCTCGACATTGCACTGCGCGAGTCGGACCGGCGGGCACGCACGCAGCGCACCATTACAGACGTCGATGCACTGAAGGAGATCATTACCGGCGTGCGCCAACAGGGTTGGGCGCTGGTCGACCAGGAGCTTGAGGAAGGGCTGATTTCGCTGTCGGCGCCAATCCGCAATCGGGCAGGCGATATCATCGCCGCCATGAATATCAGCGGACAGGCCAACCGGACTTCCGGCAAACAGATGACGAAGCAGTTTCTTGGTCCGCTGCAGCAGGCGGCCGAGCGCATTTCTGCCATGGTGCGGGTACGGACCTGACCTGAGTTAAAAGCGGCAGCGCCCAGTGCGCTGCGCGCCTCGCATCCCGACAGTTTTTTCAATAAAATTGTGGCTCCGTGGGCAAAGAGGATGTCTGTGACTCAACACACCGCCATTCACACCGGTCTGGATGTGAAAGGCCGCCAACGCCGGGCGCGTGCTTCGTGCATCCTGGCGCTTGCCCTGCCGTTGCTGTCCAGCCCTGTGTGGGCCCAATCGACCACGCTGGCGACGGCCATGCAGGAATTGACGCCGCTGGCCCGCATGCTGGTGGGCGCCGCCACGGGTCGCAGCACGGCCGCCGCCGGCGTGCCGGCCCTCACTGGGCCCGCCCGCAATGCAGACCGTGCCCTTGCCCAGGCCTGCGCCGAAATCAACCGCTTCACCCCGGTCCCGCTCGACCGCGAGACCTCGCTGGCGCAATGCTCGCTGGCGCAGAAGAAAAACCTCGTCTTCGTCATCACGCTGACCAACTACGCAGCGCACTCGGCCGCATCGCAGGGCTTTCGGCTGAATTTCGTGCCGATCCTGCAGAAGAACATCTGCAACAACGGCGACGTGCGCATCCTCACGCGCCTCGGCCTGAGCCTGGTCTACCGCTATCGCGGCAACGATCACGAGACCGTGGGCGACGTGCCCATCAACGAATCGATCTGCGGCACGCTCTAAGCCCACGCTCTGCCCCGGGAATCCCCTGATGGAGCGCAGTCGGCTGCCATGTCATTAATTGCAGACAAAGTCTCATTTGATCCAACGTCTGCCGGCCCCCTGCCTTGCTGTGCCAGCCTTACCGGGCTGCACGCGCGCAACCCGGCATCCCCAACGTCCCGCCTGTGCACTGCACCCCCGCCCTGCTTGCCACAACTGGTCTGTGCCACTTCGGCAAGGACTATAGTTGGGCGTTCCACGCAAGCCTGGGGCGGGCATTCCGCTCGCCGTCATATGGTTATCCGAAGTCCGCGCATGCAAACCGCGCATACGCCGGTATGCTCGCGGGCGATCCCGATTCCGATTCGCACGCTGTTCACCACCCAAGTCGTCAAGGAGGAAATCCGATGAAAACAAACCGACATCTGACGCAATTTGCGGGTGCCGCCATCCTGGCCGCGGCAACCCTGGTCGCCACCACCGCGCACGCTGATCAAATTTCCGACATCAAGAAGAAAGGCGAGCTTGTCTGCGGCGTGCTCGGCACCGACGAGCCATTCAGCTTCCTGAAAGACCCGATGAGCCGCGAGATCGTCGGCTATGACGTCGACATGTGCGACGCCATCGCCAAGAGCCTGGGCGTCAAGCCCGTGCTCAAGCAATTGGCTGTAGCCGCGCGCCTGCCTGAACTGCAGCAAGGCCGCGTCGATCTGCTGGCCGCCTCGCTCACGCACAACAAGGAACGCGAAGCGCAGATCGACTTCTCGGTGTCGACCTTCATCACCGGCCAGAAGGCGATGGTGAAGAAGAGCAGCGGCATCACGTCGCTCGCCCAGCTTGATGGCAAGAAGCTCCTGACAGTCAAGGGTTCGACCATGGAAGCCAACATTGCCAAGACCATCAAGAACGCCGACGTTGTCTCGTTCGACAACAGCCCGCAGGCGCTGCTGGCCCTGCAGCAAGGCAAGGGCGTCGCCTACGTGAACGACGAAACCACGCTGATCGGCAACATGGCCAAGATGGGTCCGGCAGCGAAGGACTACGCGCTCCTGCCGCAAAACCTGTCGACCGAACACCTCGCACTGGGCATCCGCAAGGGCGAGCCCGCCTTCAAGAAGCAGGTCGACGACGTGCTGCTCGGCATGGAAAAGAGCGGCGAGGCGCAGAAGCTGTTCGACAAGTGGTTCGGCCCGAACACAAAGATGGCCTTCCCGCAGCGCACCTTCAAGATTTCCACCGACAAGATCGATTAATCGTTAAAGGTCGGGCCGCCCAGACGCCGTTCTGGGCGGTGAATCTCCATGCCCCATTTTGATTTGTCGATGCTGCTCTCTGGGCAGTATCACCAATGGCTCGTCAGCGGTTTCTTCCTGTCGATCAAGCTCTCTGTACTGGCCTTCGTGCTGGCGCTGCCGCTTGCCATCGTGGTGGCGCTGCTACGCCTGGCGCCCGCCGCACCGCTACGCGGCATCGGCCAGACTTTCGTCGAAGCCATCCGCAACGTGCCGCTGCTCGCCCACATGCTGTTCTGGTATTTCGGCGCGCCGCAGATCCTGCCAGAGTTCATCCGGGACTGGCTCTACAGCATGAACTACGAGGCCGCGAGCGCCGTCATTGCGCTCGTGCTCTACACAGCCGCTTACATGGCGGAGGACATCCGCAGCGGCATCCGCTCGATCCCTAAGGAACAGCTTGAAGCCAGCCGCGCGCTCGGGCTCTCATTCCTGCAGGCCATGCGCCTGGTGGTGCTGCCGCAATCGCTGCGTGTGACGGTTCCACCGCTGGTCAGCCAAACGTTGAACCTGTGGAAGAACTCCAGCATCGCCATGGTCATCGGCGTGGCCGAGCTGATGTACCAGGCACAGCAGGTGGAGTCTGCGACCTTCCGCGGCTTTGAAGCGTTTGCGTTTGCCACCGCCGCCTATCTGACCATCTCGATTGCGATCACGGTGTTCTCTGCCTGGTATCAGCATCGCTACCCCGTGCGGACGCTGTAGCCATGCTCGATCTCATTCAAACCTACGGTATCTATTACCTGATCGGCCAGTACCCGAACGGGCCGCTGGGCGGGCTGGCGCTGACGTTCCTGCTGGCGTCCGCCGGCCTCGTGCTGGCGCTGCCGATGGGCATCATCCTGGGCCTGTGCCGCGTGAGCCCGATCGCCGCGCTGCGCTGGCCTGCCACCGCACTGGTCTATATCGTGCGCGGTACGCCGCTGCTGATGGTGATCTTCTGGGCGTATTTCCTGCTGCCCTCCGTCACCGGCCAGCGCACGGATCAGTTCAGCACCATGCTGACCGCGCTGGTGATTTTCGACGGTGCGTATCTGGCGGAGATCGTGCGCGCGGGCATCCAGGCGTTGCCGCGCGGGCAAATGGAGAGTGCCCGATCGCTCGGTCTGTCGTACATGCAGGCAATGCGGCGGGTGATCCTGCCGCAGGCGCTGCGCAACATGCTGCCGTCGCTCGTCAACCAGCTTGTCTCGACCATCAAGGAAACCTCGCTCGGCTACATCATCAGCCTGCCCGAGGTGTCGTTCGTGGCGGGGCAGATCAGCACCGCTGTGATGGTCAAGTCCGCCGAGGTGTACGGCCTGCTCGGCATCAGCTACTTCATCATGTGCTTCAGCCTGACACGCGTGGCGTTCTATCTGGAGCGCCGCCTTGCAGCGCGCACGCGTTAGGGTCTGATGGAACACAAAACCATGAACATGATCACGATCGAACACGTCGACAAGTGGTACGGCGACTACCACGCGCTGGTCGACATCAACGAAACCGTTGCCAAGGGTGAGGTGGTGGTGGTCTGCGGGCCGTCGGGCTCTGGCAAGTCGACGCTCATCCGAACGTTGAACCGGCTCGAAGCCATTCAGAAAGGCCGGATCGTCGTGAACGGGCATGAAGTCCATGCACCAGGCGTGGACGTCAACGTACTGCGCAGCGGCATCGGCTTCGTGTTCCAGCAGTTCAACCTGTTTCCGCACTTGACCGTCATGCAGAACTGCACGCTGGCGCCTGTGCAACTCAAGCGCATGGCGCCGCAGGAAGCAAAGGACTTTGCGATGCGTCTGCTCGAACGCGTGGGGCTGCCGCACAAGGCCGGCGCCTACCCCGGCGAGCTGTCGGGCGGCCAGCAGCAGCGCGTGGCCATCGCGCGTGCCCTGGCCATGAAGCCGCCCGTCATGCTATTCGACGAGCCGACCTCCGCGCTGGACCCGGAGATGGTGAACGAGGTGCTGCTGGTGATGAAGGACCTCGCCCGCGATGGCATGACCATGGTCTGCGTCACGCACGAGATGGGTTTCGCACGCGAGGTGGCAGACCGCGTCCTGTTCATGGACCAAGGCCAGGTGCTGGAGCGCGCCACGCCGGAAGACTTCTTCCAGCGCCCGCAACACCCGCGCGCGCAACGCTTCCTGGCCGACATCCGCTCGCCCTGGAGCGAACCCGCCTGAAGCCACGCAGCGGGCAAATGAAAACGGGGGACCCAGTCCCCCGTTTGCTTTGCATGCGCGACGACGCGGCTTATTGAATAGCCTTGTCGTTCGGGTGCGCGTACAGCTCCTTCATGCCGGCCGTCATCGGGTAGTTCAGGTTCAGGCCCTTCGGCGGAATCGGCGACAGGAACCACTTCTTGTACAGATCGTTCGCCTTGCCCGACTTCATCAGGTCGGCAATCACGTCGTCGGCCACTTTCTTGAACGCCGGATCGTCCTTGCGCATCATGCAAGCGTAGGTTTCGGTCTGCAGCGGCTTGCCCGTGACAACCCAGTCAGCCTGGTTCTTGGCCTTGGTGCGCTCCCCATACAGCAGCGGCTCATCCATCACGAAGGCCACAGCGCGGCCCGATTCCAGCGTCAGGAACGCCTGGCCGTGATCCTTCGCGAGGATCAGGTTCATCTTGTCGGCATCCTTGGCTTCACCGTTCATCTTCTGCAGGATGCGGTCTTCGGTCGTGCCCGCGGTGGTCACCACGGTCTTGCCCTTCAGGTCGGGAAAGTCCTTGATGCCCGAGTCCTTCTTCACCAGCATCAGCATGCCGTAGATGAAGATGTTGTTCGAGAACGCCACCTGCTTCTGGCGCTCAAGGTTGTTGGTGGTCGAGCCGCACTCGAAGTCGATCGTGCCGTTCTGCAGCAGCGAAATGCGGTTCTGCGACGTGATCGGCGTGAGCTTCACCTGCAGCTTCTTGCCCACCGTCTTTTCCACACCCGCGATGATCATGTTGGAGATCTCTTGCGAATAGCCGGTGATGGTATTCGCGTCAGCCTGATACGAGAACGGAATCGACGACTCACGATAGCCCACCGAGATCACGCCCGTTTGCTTGATCTTGGCCAGCGTGTCGTTCGACTGCGCCTGCGCGCCGGTCGACAGCACTACCAGCGCGCCGGCCGCAGCCAGCGTCAGGCCGGACAGAATACGTTTGGTCGAATGCAAGGTCTTCATGCTTCCCCTCCTATGGGTGTGTTCGCTCCAGACTACTTGGGTTACCAATTGGCGCGGGCCAGATACGCATCATCGGGCCTGCGCGCTCGGTCTTTTGAATCTCGTTCTTGTGTCACGCGGCCAGCGCATACGGCACTGGGGAAATCGCGGGCTTGCGGCCGGCAATCAGATCGGTCAGCAAGCCTGCGCTGCCCAGCGCCAGCGTAAAGCCGAGTGCGCCGTGGCCCACGTTCAACCACAACCCTTCCACCGGCGATGCGCCCACCACGGGCACGCCCGTTGGCGTCGCAGGGCGCATGCCAGCCCAGGGTGCGGCATCGGCACCCGCATCATTCGCCCGCATGGCGCCCGGAAACAGCGCGCGCGTTTCGTCATACAGCGTCTGCGCGCGGCGCGTGTCCAGCGCCGTTGACCAACCCACCAGATCAGCCATGCCCGCCACACGCAGGGTCTGCCCGATGCGTGCATAGACGATCTTGCGCGCGGCATCCGTCACGCTGATCACCGGGGCAACATCGCCCTCGCCCAGCGGCAGGCTGATGCTGTAACCCTTCAGCGGATACAGGCCCGGGTCGATGCGCAATGGGCTGAGCAGGCTGGCGCTGGTCACGCCCGCAGCCATCACCACCGCATCGGCGGCAACTTGCTCGCCATCGTCCAGTTTGAGGCCGCGCACACGGCGCCCTTCGGTCCACAACGCTTCCACACCGGTATTGAAGCGCAGCGTCACGTTCGGCATCGCGCGCAGCCGGTTGAACAAGCCGACGCAGAGTTGGTGGCAATCGGCCACGTCTTCGTCGGGCGTGTAGATGGCGCCGACGATCTGGTCGCGCACGCCGGCAAGCGCGGGCTCGTGGGCGACCGCCTCATCGGCAGACAACGCATGCTGCTCACACCCAAGCGTGGCCTGATAGCCGACCTGCGCGCGGGCAGATTCAAACGCCGCAGCATCGCGATGCACCACCAGCTTGCCGCGCCGGGCAAAGCTGAATGCCAGATCCGGCAGCGCCTCCCGCAGCGCTTCCATGCGGGCGCGGCTGTAGAACGACAGCGCGAGCAACTCACGCGTGGTGCGATCGGCACGATCACGATTGCAGGCCGCGATAAAGCGCAGCCCCCAGCGCAGCAATGCCGGGTCCAGCGACGGTTTCAGCCGCAGCGGCGAATCGCGGCGCAGCAGCCAGCCTGGCACATGGGAAAGCACACCGGGGCCCGCCAGCGGCGCCACATAGCTGTAGCTCAACTGACCACCGTTGGCATAACTGGTGCCCTCGCCCGGGCCCGAATGCCGCTCGACCAGGGTGACCTGATGGCCTTCCTGAGCCAGCGCATAGGCCGTGCTGATGCCGATGATGCCGGCGCCGACTACTGCTATTTGCATGAAGAAGCTGCGAGATTTGAAATGTCGGGTGCAGCTTAAGGAGCCCAGCGGTGGTTGGGCAAATGCGGAGTTGTTGCGGGGGATGTTGTGGGGCTATGGTTTTTTTTGGACTTGGTGGTCCATCCCTTGTTTCATCCCCTGCCGGGGCTGACTCACTTTCTTTGTCTTGCCAAAGAAAGTAAGCAAAGAAAAGCGCGCCCGAGATGGCGACTTCCCCTTGAATTTCTGTAACCGTGCGGGGAAGGAACGGACAAACCGGCGGTGGGCCGCGGTCCGTGCGCAAGTCAGCTTAAGCGGGATGCGAAGCGGATCGGCACGCCGAAGGAAGAATTGCGGCTTTCGCCCTCAATGTCAGTTGCGGCTACCAATATCGGCAGGCAGGCACCCTTTCCACCAAAGGCCGCGTCCGCCATTCAAGGGGCACGCGCTGTCCAGATATCGCCGTACCGAAAGCTGACGGTCGCAAACGCATACGAGCAATGGCGCGCCTCGCGCATGGTCCGGGCCATGCCGCTGCGGCCAAATTCACCCGTCGGAATGGGTCACTCGTCGATCAGCTCGATGGTCACGACGCCTTCACGCTGCTGGCCAAGTTTGCCGATCGCGCTGTCGATGCTCCCGAGGCGAACCAGTCCCCGCGCATAGGGCGCCGTCTTGTAGAACAGGGCCAGGTTGCCCCACGGGGCGTAGTAAGCCAAGTCGCCCGCATCGGCGTCTGTACCCGCCGGCGCGCTATCCACAGTGAGCTCGTGGGGCAAGTAGGTGATCTTTTCTGCCGAGCCGAAGTCGCTCACCTCCAGTTGCAGCGGCAGCATGGATACCAACTCGTACGCCGCTGGCTGGTCGATCAGGGTGACGGTGAACGCGTCAGCAGAAAACCGAAAGCGGATCTTCATGGGCGCCATTCCAGACTGCGTTGCAGGCCCGGCCATATCACGCCGCGTACTGGTGGTCGTCGACCTGCTCCATCCACTGGGCAGCCGATCCGTCACGCACTTCTTGGATGGCGATGTGCGCCATGGCATGAGTGGCCGAGGCGCCATGCCAATGCTTCACACCCGGCGGAATCCATGCCACGTCGCCAGGTTGGAGGGCGCGCCGGTCCTCGCCCCAAGCCTGGATCCAACCCTGGCCGGCGGTGACGATCAGGATCTGACCCACGGGGTGCGCATGCCAGGCTGTGCGGGCGCCGGGTGTGAAGGTGACCAAAGCGCCAGACCCCGGTGAGTGTGAGTTCGGCCCGAACATCCCGTCCACCACGACGGTGCCGGTGAAGAGTTCAGCCGCGCCGAGGGCCGAGGGTCGCGCGCCGACGGGGGTGACCTGAATGGTTGGCTGACGGGTCTGCCCGTCCGAGGCCGGCGAGCCAGCATTGGTGGTGATTGGGTCGTGCATATCGATACTCCTCGGGCATGAGGTCTGACGAAGGCAGGGGCGCACGGCCGGTTCACCCGCGTCAATACCGCCCGCGATTACGGGTCGTTGTTTCGCCCTTCCGGGCCTTGAAACGACTGTAGCGGCCATGCCCATTCAGCACTAGACTGCACAATCGGCATGGACTTATGGCTCGTTTCGATCAATGGACAGCGAGAACCTCAACGACCTGTACGCATTCCTCGCTGTTGCGCAGGAGCGCAGCTTCACCAAAGCCGCTGCCAAGCTTGGGCTGTCGCAGTCCACCCTGAGCCATACCGTCAGAGGACTGGAAACACGGCTGGGCGTGCGGCTGCTGACGCGCACGACGCGAAGCGTGGCGCCGACCGAAGCCGGTGAACAGTTGCTGCAGAGCGTGAGGCCCAAGCTCGAGGAGATCGCCGCCGACCTCGCGGCCGTGCGCGAATACCGCGACAAGCCTGCCGGCACCATCCGCATCACCGCGATCGACATCGCGGCCGACTTATACCTGTGGCCCCGGCTGCGGCCGTTGCTCGAGAGCTATCCCGACCTGAGAATCGAGATCGCTACCGACTACCGATTGGTGGACGTCGTCACTGAGCGCTTCGACGTCGGCGTGCGCATGGGCGACCAGGTGGCAAAGGACATGGTCGCTGTACGCATCAGTCCTAACATGCGCGCGGCGATCGCGGCTTCACCGGCGTACCTGGCCAAGCATGGAACGCCACGAACCATCGACGACCTGGCCCGACACCAGTGCATCACGCTGCGGCTGAGCAACGGCGCCGTCTACGCCTGGGAGTTGATAGACGACGGCAAGGACTTGGCCGTCAAGGTGGACGGACAGGCCACCTTCAGCGGGGCCTACCAGATGATCCAGGCCGCCATCGACGGCTGCGGCCTGGTGTTCGTGCCCGAGGATGTGCTCAAGCCCCACGTCGACGCCGGGCGCTTGGCATGGGTGATGGAGGACCACTGGCCGACCTGGCCGGGTTGGCATGTCTACTACCCGAGCCGACGCGAGTCATCTCGCGCACTCAAGCTGGTAATCGAAGCCCTGCGCAGTCCGGCGGTGCCGGGCTGATTCGGCGCCAGGCGCCGCGCAGCGTTCGGCCATTGATCGTCGCGCAACAATGATTGCGCATGATTCATGGGCCACCTCGATAAGGCCATGCGATCTGCGGCGTCTAGTCCTGAGTGCCCTGCGGCCGTAACCTGCTGGTTAGCCTTGGGATGGAGCCCGAGGTCTCACATCAGGAGCAAGGAATCGTGGAAGGCAAAGTCATCATCATCACGGGCGCCTCGTCGGGCATCGGCGCGGCCACCGCCAAGCTCCTGGCGTCCAGGGGAGCGAAGGTCGTGCTGGGCGCACGGCGGCAGGACAAGCTCGAGGCGCTGGCCGACGAAATCCGCGCCGCTGGTGGCGAGGCCGCCTACCAAGTGCTCGACGTCACGAAACAGGCCGACAACGATGCCATCGTCAAACTGGCTAAGGAAACCTTCGGAAAGGTCGACGTGATCTTCCTGAACGCGGGGATCATGCCGAGTTCACCCCTGTCGGCGCTGAAAACAGACGACTGGCACGAGATGGTCGATATCAACATCAAGGGCGTGCTCAATGGCGTGGCGGCGGTACTGCCCACCTTTACCGCCCAGAAAGCGGGGCAAGTGATCGCCACGTCGTCGGTCGCGGGGCTCAAGGCTTACCCAGGCAGCGCTGTGTACGGCGGCACGAAGTGGTTCGTGCGCGACTTCATGGAGGTGCTGCGCATCGAGTCGGCCATGGAGGGCACGCACATCCGTACCGCCACCATCTACCCGGCCGCAATCCACACCGAACTGCTGAATACGATCAGCGACAAGGCCACTTCGACCGGCATGCACGCGCTGTACGAGACTCACGGCATTTCTCCAGATCGTATCGCCAGCGTGGTGGCGTTCGCGATCGAGCAGCCGGCGGACACGACGGTGAGCGAGTTCACTGTGGGGCCCACCACGCAACCCTGGTAAGACGAAACAGCGTTCTGAGCTCCAAACTTTCGACCAAAAAGCGCCGATTGCCGAGTTCGAAGCCCCAACCATGGGGCGAAGAGCCCGGCGCTCAGCACTTCAAGTCCCAATGGCCGAGCAAAAAGCATCATGGGGTCGCTGCAAAAAGCCTTGCGGCTGGCGCTTGGAGCGCTGTGCGCAAGGCTTGAAGGTCCACCACCGGAGGTTGATGCGTCGTTCGTGAGGCTCCGGATGCCAGCAGAGGCTGTCGGCAGACCTTACTGCAACATGAACGTCTCGTACTCCAGCCGATCCAGCTTCCGGTCCAGGATCACCAGGCTCGCCATCACAACCAGCAGCAGCGACACGGCAAATCCGTATCCGTACCAAGCGGGGCCAAGCTGTAACGTAATCCAGGTCAACACGCCGTTGAGCACCACAAACGCGGCCGTCAACGCCAGCACAACGCGGCGCCGGTCCAGGTAGAAGAAGATATTCACCACGCCCAGAAACACCACCTGCAAGCTGGCGGCAATGGTGTCGACATACAGCAGCGGCAGATACAGCTCGGAAATCTGCAACGCCCGCAGCACCGCAGCGCCCACGGCAAACAGGACCAGCGCGGCCATCGCCTGAATCTTCACGATCTCGTACAGGCCGGCGCGAATGGTCTGCACCATCGTGTTGCGCATGTCTTCGATGTGCTCAAGCGATGCCCCGCCACGCACGGCGTCATAGAAGGCGTCGTAGTACTCGACAAAGTCCGTCTCGATGCGAACCAGGAACACCGCCATGCCGGGGATGATGCCGAGGTACGCCAGGAACACCGGAATGTCGTAGATGACCGAGGCGTGCAGCGGCCCGATCACCTGCTGCCCCGTGCCCGGTGCGTACCAGAACATGAACTTGTCGAGCCAGATGCCGAGGTTGTAGAGCAGCCCGATCAACATGAGTGACGGATACGCAAACCGCTTGTCGAACACCTCGAACGACAGGAAGCGCCGACCGCTGAAGTTGCGGTAGATGAGCGCGGCCATGCCGATCAGCAAGAAGAGCTGCCCCGTCACGAACCCCAGCAGCAGCCCTTCCAACCCGAACCGGTTAAACAGCAGCGCCAGCAGCACGGTGAGCGTGTAGCCGACCAGGAAGATCCAGACAATCGCCTTGTACTGCTTCATGCCCGACAAGAAGATCACTGCGATCCAGATGTTGGCCATGACCACGAAACCGGCCAGCATCAGCAGCCGGTAGATGGCTGACTGCTGCGGAAACGCAAACACGATGACGAGCAGCCCAAGCCCACCCGCGACCAGCGTCATCACGAGCGACACGGCGTGGTAGTTGGGCAGGATCAGGTCATCGCGCTTCTCGAACAGGCGGTCGGACGTAAAGCGCGTGAAGGCAAGCTGCAGCGGCCCCGTCAGGATCAGGCTGACCGCAATCAGGTAGGTGACCGACACCTGGAACTGCGTGATGAGCGAGCCGGGAATCACGAACGGCAGGCTCAGGATACCGATCAGCAGAATCCCGACGATGGAGAGAATCCACGGCCCGGAGCTGATGATGCCGGCGTAGGTGTACGCGCGCATCAGCCCGAGCAGGCTGTCGCGCTTGAGCATCTTGCGCAGCTCAAAACCAATGCCGGCCATCAGCGGGCTCCCTCATGTGGCTTGTTCTGCTGGGCGTGGTGCGGGCAGGCCGCGGCGGCGGCCTTCGCACCGTGCTCGGTACTCAGATCGGGCAACGTCTCCAGGCGCGTATACAGCTCGCGGTAGCTGCCGACCATCATCTCTTGCGTGTAATAGCGCTCGACGCGGGCAATGCCAGCAGCCTGGGCCGCATGCCAGCGCGTTTCATCGCGCAGCAGCGTGAGCACTTCGGCAGCCAGGGCAGCCGGGTCGGCAATGCGCACCACGGCGCCAGCCGCGCCCAGTGCCGCGTCTTCGCCCTCCAGGCCGAACAGCAGTTGCCGGCACGAACCCACATCCGTCGTGACTGACGGCACGCCCGCGGCAAACCCTTCCAGCACCACCAGCGGCAGCGCCTCGCTGATGGAACTCAGCACCAACACGCCCACCTTTGGCAGGATGTCGTCGATCTTCTGGAAGCCCAGGAACTTGATGCGGTCGCCCAGGCCGAGGCTTTCAGCCAGGCTGTGGCATTCCTGCGCGTATTCCGGATCTTCGTCTTCCGGGCCGGCAATCCAGCCTTCCGCATCGGGCATCTCGCGCGTGATGGTCAGCATGGCGCGAATGAACGTCTTCACGTCTTTGATCGGCACCACCCGGCCGATCAGGCACATCACGCGCGGTACGCTGGCTTGCCGCTTCTCGCGCAACGCAGCCAGGCGCGGCAGGTTGATGCCGTTGGGGATGCTGCGCGTCTTCTCGGCCGGCGCGCCGTCAATGACCTGGCGCTGCCGATTACCTTCATACAGCGCGACGATGTCTTCAGCCGCGTCATAGCAGACACGGCCCATGGTTTCGAAAAAGCGCACCCACAGATCGCGGAAGTAGCTGATCTGCGCAATGTCCTTCTCGAAGATGCTGCGGTTGTCACGAATCCACTGGCTCTGGAACAGGTCGATCTTCCGTTCCTTGGTGTAGATACCGTGCTCGGACACCAGCAGCGGACGCCCTCGCCTGTAGCGCAGCAGCGCGCCCAGGAAGCCTGCATAGCCGGTCGAGATGGTGTGGAACACCTTCACCGGGATGAGGTTTTCGGCAATGCGCACGAGCTGCCACAGCGGCTTGTGCATGATGCGCACGGTCCAGAAGTAGTCCGTGAACGACGGGTCGGTGCAGTAGCGCCGGTAGTAGTCCGTCATCATGTCCCACGCGCGGTGGCTGTAGAGGAACTGTTCCTCGGCCAGCGGGCCATCGTCGCGCAGGTCGGCAATCGAGGCGCGGATCAACTCGGCCGTCTCTTCCTTGTTTGCCGGATTGCGCAGCGCATCGTGCAGCTTGCGCGAGCGCTCGAACGCTGCGGCATCGCCGCCGCTGGCCTGCACCAGCGGCGGCGGCGGAAAGTCGTACAGGTAGTGGCACTCCAGGTGCACCACGTTGTCGGGAATGGCGTAGACGGGCTTGCCGTAATCCTCACGGCGGCTGCCGATGAAGACGATGGCAAAGCGGATGTCCGGAAACGCCCGGATCATCTGGTTGACCCAGCTCGACACCCCGCCGCTCACGTAGGGAAAGGTCCCTTCGAGCAGCAGCGCAACGTCGGCGGACTGGGCGCGCGGAAAGTGGTCGTTGCTCATGATGTCCAGTAGCGCAACAGCGGGCGCAGCAACGGCAGCGGAGAACGGCTGGAGAACTGCGCCAGCGCCGCACGCGCGCCGGCATAGTCGCGGCGCAGGTAGCAGGCTTCGGCCAGCGGGGGCAGCAGGCGGTCACGCGGGAAGCCGAGGGATTCAGCGCGGCGCAGATGGGACTCGGCCACATCGGGCTCGCGGCGCGACAGTGCAAGGCGGCCGCGCATGTACCACAGCGCGGCGTTGTCGGGCTGGATGTCGAGCGCGGCGCTGGCGTAGCGCTCGACCTGCTCGGCGGTGTAGCGGTACACGTCGCCCTGCACGAGGTTCTGGTAGATCAGTTCCCAATACAGGTCGGCCAGGCGCTTGTTGATGTCGTAGCGCGCCTCGGGCGTGGTGGCTTCTTCCAGGCGCGGCAGCTCGGCCAGGATCTTTTGCGTGAGCACCTTCTCGGCGTTGTCGAGCATGCCGTAGGCCAGCAGGCGGATATCGTCCACCGGATCGGCCAGCAGGTCGCGCAGCACGGGGCTGGCAGTGCGCGTGGGCATCGACTGCATGGCCACCAGTGCGGTCATGCGGCTTTGTACCGGCGCGCGCTCATTGCTGAGTTGCGCACGCAGCCGCGCTCCGCCGCCATGCGTCACGCGTGAGATCAAATGCGCCACGAACACCGGCAGCCCTACATCGGCGATGTCCTTGTCGTCTTCGGGCTTGGGAAACAGCTTGGCGAGCAGCAGGCTGCCCAGCACCAGCAGGACGCCGGCCACCGGCACAAAAAAGCACAGCGCCGCCAGGTAGCCATACGTCCACACGAACGGCACGCGATAACGGCGCGGCAGCAAGCGCCACGCAGCCAGGCCGATCAGTGCGGCGGCGGTGCCCTGCAGCATCAGGCACGACAGCAGCAGCGCAAGGCTGTTGCCGGCATGCAGTGCCATCACCACTGCCGCGATCTGCGCCGAGATGCCGCCGAGCGTGAGCTTAAACATGGTCAATCCGCAGCATGGCCTGGCCGCCCCTACGCATCGAGATGGCAGCGCGCGAGGAAGCGCTGCAGCGCTTCGCCCGGATGCTCGCCGGTCACATGCAACGTCTGCACGCTGATGTGCCCGCCCTCGAAATCCACGCCAAACTGCGCGCGCAGGCTGTCTTCAATGCGCACCAGATAGGCCGACACGGCACCCGCGCCCGACAGCGGCATCAGCGTGATGATGGCGCGGCGGTTCTTGCCGCTTGACTGCCAGACAACGTCGAGCGCACGGCGGCTGCGCACCACGCTCTCGAACAGCGCATCGCTGGTCTCGTCCTGATCGAAGATGAGCGCCACCACCGACGAATCGATACCGGTATCGCGATGCAGGCGTGCCAGCCGGCCGAGATCGAGCGCGAACTCGTACGGCGCGTCGGGCACGAGATCCAGAATCTCGGAGCTGACGGTGAGATGGCGCACGCCGTCGGCGTAGTAGCCAAGCAGCACGAGCAGGAACTGCAGGTTCTCGTACGACAGCGAGAGGAACGGCATCTGATGTACGACCACCAGGCCGATCAGCTCATCCGCCCCCGAGAGCACCGGCGCGCACGCCACGTAGCGCGAGCCGTCTTCGGGGTTGTTCACATTCCGCAGCTCGGGCGCCTGCGGGTGGCCCAGCGTGTGGGTGTCGATGCAATGGCGGATCAACGGATCATCGGCAACGATGTCGAACGGCGTGCCCACGCGGGCCACCGGTTCGGTGTCGACGCGGTTGCCCGTCACGCGCACCATGGCCGCCACTTCCAGTTGGCAGGCCTGCGCCGTCCATTGCAGGAAGGGCTCGGCGCCGGGCAGTTGCGCCACGTCAGGCTGGTTGTCACCCAGGCCATGTTCACGTGCGGCCAGCGCGATGTTGCGCAACTGCGTGAGCGTGTCGCGCAGCGTGGTCGGCTTGGCCAGCAAGTCGTTTTCCAGGCGCTCGTGCGAGAGGCGCAGCAGGAAGTGGTTTTTGGTGAGCGCCGCCAGCCGGTCGTTCAGGTAACCGTTGACGGTGCGGGCACGCGACAACCGCGCGCCCCAGATATCGCCGTACTGCCCGCCGACCAACACAAGCATCAGCCCGCCCAGGAAGTACATGCGCGGGAAGCTGCCGGCAGCGGCCGTCTGTCCGTAGAACACGGCCCAGGCGCCCAGCACCACCAGCGCGGCAAGCGCGCCGAGCAGCGTGCCGTAGCGCAGCGCCAGGATGAGCGGCACCAGCCAGATCCACGGAAAGCCGTAGCCGAGCAGCAGCGGGTTGTCCGGCGCAAACAGCCAGACGACGCCAATGGCCACCACCACCGTACCCAGCGTTTCCAGCACAGCGCTCGGGCTGGACACGGCGGGCGCAATCATGCGCCCATACCAAGTCGACGCGCCAATCCCCTGCGCGTTGCGCCGGCGCTCAGTTCTTCCACCCTGGCCGCGCCCATCGGCGGCGGCGCGGCCGGCCGATTGAGCGGAACCTGCCGACTCGGTCTTCATCAGCCCCGGCCCAGCGGCGAGAGCAGCTCGCGCAGCAGCTTCTGCGCCACCGCCGACACGGCATCGCGGCTCCAGCCGGTGCGGCTACCGGCCGCGCTCCAGATCACGTTGCCGGTCTGCACGTCAATCACTTGCAGCGTGATGCCGACCGCGGGCTCGCCATCCACACCGACCTTGTAGCGCCATTCATCCACGGCGCCGGTCAGGGCATAGCGGGCCTTCTCGCCACGTGCCCAATCCAGTGCGCGCGCCACGGCCTCGCGCTCGGCGGGCTCGAACAGCGACTCGCTGTTCAGGTTGGCTGGATACTGCTTGAGGTTGGAGAAGCCGCGCGCCTTGAGGATGCTGGCCGCAATCGTCTCCGCACGCAGGCCGGCCTGCGGCGTTTCGGTGTAGTTGGCGATGGGCAGGACCACCCACGCATCAGACGCGCTGGTTGCCGGCGCACGCGCGCTGTCGACCACCGCGCAGGCGGACAACACAAGCGCCGCACCAACGCCCGCTGCCACGGCCAGCCAGCGCCGGCGGCCGGCATGCATCTTGTTGATCAAGGGTGTCATCGCGTTCTCCCTGGAGTCTTCCGTTGTGTGCTTCATCTCGTTCTTTCCCCGTTGCTTTTTTCTTGCTTGTCAGTAGAGCCAGCGGTAGCGCAGGCCGATCTCTGTCAGCGGCGATGTCCCCGCGCGCGTAATCGACTGGTGCTCGATGTACAGCGCCAGATGGTCGTTGCCAAACACGCTGCCTGCCACGCCAAGCTGGGCCTGCACGCCCCACCCTTCGCGGTTGTCATGCAGCATGCCCGCATCCATAAAGGGCCGCCAGGCGCGCGTGTAGCGGTCCAGATAATCCGTGCCGAAACCAAACAGCATGCCGAACTGGTTGAACGAGCGCGGCATGATCTGGTCAACGTCCGGCGCGGCACCCGAAGGAAGCAGGCGAGCCATCAATGGGCTGACCGTGCCCGTCGCGTTGTAGCGTGCGACGGTACCAACCACGCGGATCGTGTAGTCCGGATATTCCACCCGGAAGCGGTGCCCGATTTCGCCATCGAACACCATGCCGCTGCCCAGGAACGAGCGGTCCTGCCCGTAGAAGCGGTCGCCTTCCACGCGGGCGCGCACGTACTCGTTTTGCGTCAGGCGCCAGTTGTTGCCAATCGAGAACAGATCCTTCACGCCGCCCACACGCAGTTGCGGCGTTTCATTGGCCGGCTGGTTGCGACCGATCGAAAGCTCCGTGCCCACCGGCCCGACCTGCCCCAGCAGGCCGTCCAGCCGGAAGGCGTAAAGCGAGCCCAGCCCCTGGCGCCAACCCACCGTGCCCTTCCACTGCGTGTTCTGCGTCTGGTACTGCGAGATCCAATCCACCTGCCGATCCTGCGCAGGCACGCCGGTCAACTGCGTATCGTCGGTCGAGCGCTGGTTCCGCTGGGTGGCGCGCACGAGCATGCTGTAGTGATCGGTCAGGCGGATACCGGCGGCAGCGCTGCTCTCGAAGTACGTCAGCGGCGCCTGCTTGAACCACGTCTCGCGCGGCTCCAGCGCCTGTGCATTGGTCAGCAGCGTCTCCTGCACACGTTCGTGCAGTTGCTCGTCATCGGGTGCGGTGGTCAGCCCTTCAAACGACAGACGCTGCGCCTCACCGAGGCGGTCCGTCATCACGTTGGCATCGATGCGGTTGTAGAGCGGAATGCGGTCAGGCGTATCGTCAAGCAGCCGGTTGAGCGTCTGCAGATCGTGCTCGGCCAGGGCAATGGAGATCTCGGCATAGGCCGGGCGCGTCATGCGGCGCGTGTACTGCTGCAGCAACCACGCGCGCGCCAGATCATTCGCCTCCCGCGAGAGCGCCCAGCCCAGCGCCGCTTCCTTGGCCACGGCGGAAACGAGCTGATCGCTCACGCGGGCCTGCTTGCGTTTGTCGGTGGGGGTCTGCGGCGGCTCCGGCGGCAACGTGTCGATATCGCCCAGCTCGGACTTTGCCATCGCCGAGCGGCCACCTTCGCGGGCCTGCTTCGTCGCGCGGCGATCATCGCGCAGCAGCTCGATCAACAGACGCTGCGCCAGGTCGCCAGACCCGAATGTTTGAGCCAGTGAGACGCGCCGGGCACGCAATTCGGTGCGCGCATCTTCTTCCAGCGGCGCCGCATCGCCATCCCCCACCGTGACTCGCGTGCCTACACGGCGGCCAATTGGCAGCTTGGTCTTGTCGCTGCCTGGCGTATCTTCAGCGCGCCACAGCAACCACCACGCCTCGCGGCGCAGCGCCCAGGCAGCATCGGCCTGACCGGCCATTTCGCGTGCATCGGCATAGGCCAGCAACCAGAGCGGATCGGTCTGCATCGACTTGCCCTGGCGGCCCAGGAAGCGCAGCGCCAGGTTGGCGTCAAACAACTGCAGGCCGGCGGCAGCGTAGGCACCCCAGTACGCGGAATCATTTTCGGCCTCGCTACGCCAAAGCGCCAATGCGCGCTTGAGCTCGGCGTTCTGTCCGGAATCCAGCAGGCCCCACAGGAAGGCCGCCTTCACATCGCTGCCCGCATCCGGCAGCGAGACTGCGCGCCGCAGGTCACGCATGGCGGCATCCCACTGGCCGCTCTGGCGGAAATACTCGGCCCGCGCGCCCAGCACGCCGGCGGATTGCTCGGCCGCTTTGCGCTGTTCTGGTGTGAGCGAGGCCAGCAACCCGTCGATGCGGCGGAAGGCGCGCGCACGCGTGTAGTAGTAGATGGCCTGCTGCAGGTGAACCATCGTGCCATCTTTGCGGAAAGCGAGTTCGGCCAGACGGCCAGCATCGATGGGGCTGGCGTCGTAGAAATCGATCATCGTTGTCAGATCGTCTGGCTCAGCCTTGCCGCCGATCAGCAACTGTCGATACGCCTCACGCGACAGATCATCACGCTGGTTCAGGCGCGCGAGCTGGGCGAAGGTCCGCCAATACAGGTCATCGGTTGGCAAGGCCGCCTTGTCTGCAGCCTGCATGGCGGCAAGCGCCTGCGCAAACTGCCCGCGCACGTACAAGATGTTCGCCAGCTTGAGCGCGTACTGCGCGTTGGGGCCGAACTCCTTTTGCAGACGCACGTAGGTGTCGTAAGCCTGATCGTCTTTGCCGGCGCGCTCGGCCAGATTGGCATAGCGCTCCAGCACCACCTGACGATGCGGCCCGTGCGCGATGCTGTTCAGATACGCCAGCCCTTCCACGGGTTCGCCCAGACGTTCGTACGCCGCGATGACCTGGTCGAGCAACTTCATGTCGCCCGGGGTGCGGCTTGCCTGGTAGCGCAGCCCGGCCAGATAGGCGTGGTCTTCGTGGAGCGCAGGCGCCAGACGCAGCACATGCTGCCAGGCCGCATCATCCCCAGTGGATTGCGCGTACGCGAGCCAGTAGTTCAACGCCGCCATTGGTTGGCGGTTCCACTCGGCCACCTGCGCGGCACGTTCGGTCCAGATTTTCAGATCGGGGCGTTGACGCACGGCGGCTTCGGCCACGCGCATGGCGTCGTTCAGATTGCCGCTGCCCATGAAAACCTGGAATGCGAGATCGTAGTCTTCCGCATTGAACGGGGCGATCCCGCGTGCGATGGCCTGTGCGCCCGACGGTTGTGAGGACGAAGCCGCATCGTCAGCCTTGCTCTGCTTATCCGCCACCGGGCGAATGCGCGCAGTGTGGCGCTGCCGACGCGCCAGGCCTTCTGGGCCATCCATGAACACCAGGTCTGCAGGGCTTGGCAGCGGTTCCGGCCGGCCGGCGAATGCCCAGTCATGCCGGGCGACACCGGAGGCCAAGACAATGCCCTCCCCCGCCTGATGCCACGACAGCCGCAGCAGGCGCCGCGCGTATTGGTCTGCCAGATCCGGCCGGTTACATGCCATCGCCAGGCGCGTGAGAAAGCGCAGCGTTTCGGTATCGTCGATCAGCGGGCCAACACGGCGTTGCGCTTCTGTCATGGCGTCGTCGAGCAGGTTGCCAGCCTGCAGGGCCTTCAACCCGGCGATGAAGTAGCGGCGCTGTTCGTCGAGCGACTTGGCGGTGGCCTGCGCGGCAAAGTTGGCGGCGGCAGCGGCGCGGTATTCGCCCACGCCCAGCGCAATCTCAGCAGTACGCGCCTGCCATTGCGCGGCGCGCGCCACGTCCTGTTTAGCCAGGCGTTGATAGAACTGGATGGCAATCGCGCCCTGATCCAAGGCACGCGACTTGGCGGCGAGAATCTCCAGCTCGGCCGCAGTCCAGCGATAGTCCAGCGCCTGCTTGAGCAGACCACGCAGGTCGACCAGCATGGCGGCGCGCTGCGGATCCTTCGGTTGCAGCGCGTAGGCGCGTTGCTCTCGGATGGCGATATCAAGCAGCAGCGCTTCACGGTCGAGCGTCTTGTCGCGCAGCGCGCGCATGCGAGCGACCATGGCTTCGGCTTCTGCCAAGCGGCCCGTGCGCACGTACTGGGCAGCCAGCACGCTCAAGAACTCGCCGTCGTTCGGGCGCACGCGCAGCCAGGCTTCCAGGTAGGCCACCGACAGCGCATCGACCTTACCGCCCTCCAGCAGGCGAGCCTCCAAACGTTCGCGGGGAAACATCAAGGCGAGCGCCAGCCCGATCAGCGCACCCAGGGTACCGATCAGCCAGGCTGGCAGCAGCCGTTCACGCGGAGTCAGGTCAGCAGACCACATCGATACGTTGGTAGGTCACGGTTTGCGCAGCAGCTCCTGTCAGATCAACGCGCACGGTGTTGTCTTGTGCGCGGGCCGTGCGCGCTGGGTTGCCGTTGACCTTCACGCGGCAAACACCTGCGTTGGCCAGACGAACAAACGGCTTGTAATAGCCGCCCGCCTCGAAACTCAACTCATTACCGTTTCGTGCGAAATTGCGCACAAAGGCAGCGGCTTCTGCAATGTACGCTGGCTTGGCCGACTCCGCCTCAGGTGCGAGCGTAAAGCGTGCGGCGCCGTCATCAAGATGGATATAGATACCGCCGGCCGCCTTGTCATACCCAACCACCCCCTGCGCATCCGCCAGGCGCGGCGTACCGCGCGCCATCCAGCGCAGTTCGCGCAGATCGCCATCACCGCGCACCACCCAGGTGTTGCCGTCACCGACTTCTCGGGCGATGGCCATGTTGCGGAAGTCCAGCACCTTGACCACATATTCGGTCGAATAGATCGGGAACACGGGCTGCGACAACGCGTAGTCATAGACCTTCTTCAAGGCCTTGAGTGACGCAAGCTTGGTGCCCGAATACATGTGGTAGTAGATGTTGATCGGCTTGAAGCGATACGGAGTGTCCGTCAACTGCAGCGTTTCAATCAGGCGATCGAAACCATAGAACGGCCCGGTCCAATCGTTTGTATAGACGTTCTCGTTCTGGTTTGGCGCAAACACTTGGTAAGCCCCTGGGCCCTTGTCGATGCCCAGCGGTGCAATCTCCGTCCACGATGGCGAGCTGCGTGTGATGGTGGTATCGCCGCCGTTCAGATTGAGAACGCCCGCGTCCCAGGCCATGCGCACGGCAATCTCGGGCGGCTGGCAGTCGCCTGACCACTGCAGGAGCTTCACGCGCTTGCCGGGCGGGGCCAGGCGCTCGTTGATGTAGTTGATGGAGCCCGCTATCTCGCGGTCGAGGCTGAACTTGTAGCCCGGAATGGACAGCGTGAATGCGGTGTCGCCACCGCCCTTGTCCGCACCCGGGCCTTCCTTGGCCCGATCAGCGGCCGCGCCGGGCACGGTGCGGCTCCAATCGAACGGGTGCGAATAGGTATGCGTGCCCAGTTCAACGTACGGCAGCGCGAACATCTGGCGCGCAATCGTTTCCAGGCGCGGCGTCAGCTTGGGGTAAAGGCCGCTTGCGCCCACCTCGCCCTCGATGACCGACAGCGTTGTCGGGATGCGGTACTTCTCCCACACGTCCTGCAGCAGCACCTCGCCGGAATATTCGGGGCCGGGAAACTCGGCGCGCGAGGCAAAGCCGTCGCCATCCACATGCACGAGCATGAGTCGGCGGCCGTTTTCAGAGGTCACGTCGGGGATCGGCATGTCTGGCAGCGCCAGTGCGCGGCGCAGGAACTCGATCGGCTGGACAACCCAACGCGCCTGCTCAACGGTGTCCATGGAGAACACCGCGTACGGATTCAGTACGTAGCCGCCCCAATCGGTAATGGCAGCGGCATCAAACTCAAAGTTGCCCGACTTCAGCCGCAGCAGCGACTGCCCGTTCGCGCTCACCTGAATCGGCTGGGCTTCGCGGCGCTCCGGTTGCGGCGCCATCTCAAAACCCATCATCTTGTCTTGCGACACCACCGACAGCGGCCCGCTGGCACGCCCACGCACAAGGTGCAGCTTGAACATGTCGGCCATGCTGCCATCCACCGGCAGGCCAAACTGGTTCAGGAAGGCGATGTGCACGCCGTCATGAATACGTTGCCGCACCCACGACGACAGCGCCGCCACCTGCTTGACCGGACTGGTGTTCACCCACACCACCACGCCGGCGTAGCGGTCGGGTGGTACTGAAGCGGGCAGCGGCTTGTTGATGTCGGCGTACTCGACGTCGTAGCCGAGAAAGTTGAGTGGCGTGGCCACGAAGCGCACGCCCTCGCTGGTGTCAATGGTGGTACGCGGGTCGCGGTCCTGCAGGATCAACACCTTGCGCGGCAACACCTCGATGCGCCCCACGCCAATGGTCGACAGGTCTGGATCGGTCACGTAGGGCACCACGCCCTGCGCCTTGATACGTTTGGCCGTTTCGCGTGCGCAGGCACGGTCGGTGGGCGGGCAGTAATCGATGGCGATGACGGGCAGTTGGTAATCGTCGCGAATCTTGCGTACATGGCCCATCAGCCATTCGCGGTCCGCGTCGCTCACTTCCTTGTACTGCTTGCTGCCCTGGTCCCAGCCGCGATACAGCGATTCAAACGCCACCGCATACGCCTGGTCGTGCACCTGCGGCAGGATCTCAAACCCGCGGTTGAAGATCAGCTGGGCGTCCGGATAGCGCGCCTTGATCGCGCGAATCACACGCACCATGCCGGCTTCCTGCGCGGCGCGCGAGGCGTCGTCCTTGGCCACCAACTGATACGAGTCGAGCGTATCGAGAAAGAAGCCACGGTAGCCCTTCTCCCACAGCGGCTTGATGACGTGATCGACATAAAACGCCGGCCACTCGGGCTGGGCCTGATCCACCACGCGCGAGGCCCAGGCCGCATTGCGGCCCAACAGCCAGGCCTTGGGCAAGTCCTTGTACCAGCTGCGCTGGGGCGTGACCTCGCCAACGCTCACGTAGGCGTACCACTGCGTCTTGGGCGTCTTGAACTGCGATGGATCGAACCCGTGGTCTGGCTCCACAACGACCGCGTCGAAGGCGCGCAACTGCGCCACGGGCGGCTTGTCGCCGTAGAACCACGCGATGTTCGGCGCGTTAACCGGAACTGAAGCTGTTACCCCTGACGCACCGGAGCCGGTGGTGGCAGGCGCTTGTTGAGCAAGCGTCACACAAGGCATCGATACGGCGGCTGCGACAAGAAGCCCAGCCAACCGTGCGATCGTCCCCGCCGTATTCCCCCGTTTCCCCCCGGTGCGCCGCTGTAAGCGGCTGAGAACCCACATGAACTGGCACTCCGCTATGCAACTATGTGCATCAATTAGGCCGATCTGCGCCGGCACTGAAGATCGGCGCCTGTGATGACGCCGTCCGGAACCGCTGTTTTTCTTCACGGCTGCCGCCCGCAAACGCAGGCCCCGCAAGGCATACCGAGACAATGTGTCCGAAGGTGAAGTATCGCCGATGGCGTGGGTACACGGCAAACCACATTTTGGATGGCCGTCTATCCTCCTCGGACATAAACAATTGTTTGAGATCACCCGCGCACGCCGTGGTTTGACAAAGCGATCGGGGCTGCACCATGATCATTCGAAGCCACATTCCACGCGACCGTGCAGTTGTCGCTGCGCAACGACGCGACTTGCCGCGACGGCCCCCGCCACCATGTCCGCCCTCATCCTTGCCCTACTGATCCTGATCAGCGCCTTTTTTTCTGCTTCCGAAATCGCCCTCACGGCCTCGCGGCGCACGCGCCTGCAAACCCTGGCAGACGACGGGAACACCCGCGCCTTGCGCGTGCTGCAACTCAAGGACATGCCCGGCAACTTCTTCACCGTGGTGCAGATCGGGGTGAATGCGGTGGCCATCCTGGCCGGTGTCATCGGCGACAGCCAGATCTCGGGGCCGTTGGCCGCGTGGTTGAGTGACTGGCTGCCGGCCGCCCGCGCTGAACGGATCGGCAGCATCGTTGGCTTCATCATCGTGACGGGGCTGTTCATTCTTTTTGCCGACCTGCTGCCCAAGCGCCTGGCCGTGCTTTACCCCGAGCGCTGCGCGATGTCGATCATCGGCCCGATGCACTCGTGCCTGCGCGCGCTGAGGCCGGTGGTGTGGCTGTTCAATGGGGCAGCCGACATGTTCCTCAAGCTGTTTGGTGTGCCGACGCACCGTGTCGACCAGATCACCACCGAAGACATCGCCGCCATGGTGGGCGCAGGTGCGCAAGCCGGCGTGCTGCGCAAGCACGAACTGGCCATGATCGAAAACGTGTTCGAGCTGGAATCACGCACGATCACCTCAGTGATGACCGTGCGCGACGAGGTGATCTACTTCACGGTGGACGAACCGGTGGAGTCGATCAAGATGAAGATCATTGCGCAGCCGCACGCGGAATACCTCGTCTGCCGCGAAGACATCGACTCGGTGCTCGGCTTCATCGCGTCCAAGGACATCCTGCAGCAGATCCTGTCGGAGGAGTCGTCCGCCGTGATCCGCAACATCAGCAAACATTACGACAAGAATCTGCTGGTGCTGCCCGACACGCTCAACCTGTCGCAGGCGCTCACGCGCTTTCGCGAGATGCACGAGCGCTTTGGCGCGGTGGTCAACGAATACGGGCTGGTGGTGGGTGTGGTGACACTCGACGACATTGTCGGCGCGGTGATGGGCGACATCCTGTACCTGGGCGAAGACGAGCAGATCGTGCGTCGCGATGACGGCTCATGCCTGATCGACGGTGTCACGCCGCTGGGCGACGTCAAACGCGCCTTCGACCTCGACGACCTGCCCGGCGAACACCACGTCGAAACCCTCGCCGGGCTAGTCATCTACGCGCTCAAGCGCATTCCCAAGAAGAGCGAAACCGTCGACATCGGGCCACTGCATATTGAAGTGCTCGATATCGACAACCACCGGATCGATCAGTTGCTGGTTTCGCGGCGCATCGATCCGCCGGCCGGGGCCGCGCCCTCGGCGTCGTGAGCGGCAAAGACTTCCTTGGCGGCAAACATGCCGTTGAGCGCCGCCGGAAAGCCCGCGTATAGCGCCATCTGCAGGATCGTCTCGGTGATCTCCGTGCGCGTGAGCCCGACGTTGAGCCCCGCCGCAATGTGCACCTTCAACTGCGGTGCCGCGTGGCCCAGCGCCGTGAGCGCGGCAATGGTGGCGATCTCGCGCTCGCGCAGCGTCAGGCCCGGGCGGCAGTAAACATCCCCAAACCCGAATTCGACGATGTAGCGGCCGAGGTCAGGCGAGATGTCGGCCATGGCCTCGACCACGCGTTCGCCAGCCACATCATCGACTTCCTTCAGCTTTTGCCAGCCGCGTGCGTAACGGTCGTCCTGCAGGTTGGCGTGGTTTGCGGCTTGTGCTGTGTGCGTGTTCGGTGTCATGCGCGTCCTCGTTCGGTTGGCGTTTCGGCTGGTGTTTCGATTTGGAAGATGAGGAAGCGGAGCCTGACGCGTTTTCCACGGCTTCAATCCGAGCCCGGATGCCGTCATAGACGACGAGTTTGACGCGCAGCACGGCCAGCGTTTCGGCCCGTGCGCGCAGCTCCGCTTCCAGCGCCGCGGCATGCGATTCCAGCAGGCGTTGGCGCGCCGACACACTCTCCAGACTATCGCCCTGCCGCCGCAGCGCAGCGTACTCCTGCATCTGCACGATCGGCATGCCGGTATCGCGCAGGCGCAGCAGGAACTCAAGCCACCTCATGTCTTCGGTGCGGAAGACACGATGGCCGTTATCGCGTCGCTGCACGCTGTCGAGCAGGCCGATGCGCTCGTAATAGCGCAGCGTATGCGTCGACAGGCCGCTGGCTTCTGCAACTTGGGCGATGGTCAGGAATGTGGTCATGAACGGAGCTTAGAAGTTAGAGCGCACTCTAAGTCAAGCGACTTTAACGTGAATCTTTTCGGCTCGCACAAAACAAAGCGCCGGCCCCTTCTCGGAGGCCGGCGCTTTGGTGTGCAGAAAATCGACGGGCTACAGCAGATCAGCCGCCCACGCCGTACGCGCTCTTGTCCTGATGCTTCGGACGATGGTCGCGTTTCTTTTTCTTCTTCTGAAGTTGCGTTGCCTTTTCGCCTGCGGCAGGTGCCGACGCGGCGGGTGCCGGCGCGGCCGTGGCAGGTGCCGGAGCTGCTGCAGGTGCGGATGCCTGCGCAAACGCGCCGGCGCTGAAGACTGTAGCCACGAGGGCGGCCAGAAGCTTGTTCATCGTGTTGTCCTTATAGAAGAGACTGGTTTGTGGCGCTACCGGTATCGGATGGAGCGTGACCCAATGCGCTCCCACGCCCGCGATGCAATGCGCGGCCTGACATCGAAATGGCCCACGCATCACCACGCAGTGTGGTGTACGCGTCAGCGGTTGTCCACCCGACGCCTGACGGTACGCCGATGCGCAGGGCCTGGCCTTGATGTGTCTCAACCCATCGCAACAGACATTGGACGCAGCGAACCTACCTTGTTACGCGCGCTTACACCGTCGGCAGAACGCTTACAAACGGCGGTCAGCCCGCTCTCACTGTGAGACGTTTTTGGAGGCATGGATCGTAAATGGGACGAGATCCATGTATCTGGAGTCCCAATATCCCGCTTGTATCTGTTTAAGGAGTCTCACATGAAAGTCGCTCAATCCCTGGCCGCTCTGATCGTTGCTGGTGCCTTCGCAGCCCCCGTGTTCGCAGCTGGCACCGCGTCCGCACCGGCCGCGGCACCTGCACCGGCTGCGACCGCTGCAGCGACGACCACCGATGCCGCTTCGGCACCGAAGGCTGAAGCCAAGCACGAGAAGAAGCGCACCCACAAGAAGGCCCACAAGGCTGCAGCCAAGTCGGAAGCCAAGACCGACGCTGCTTCGGCACCGAAGGCCGCTGCGCCGGCCAAGCAATAAGGCAGCCGCGCCATGAAGAACGCCGGGCACTCCCGGCGTTTTTTATTTGGATGAGCAAAGTTGAGCATCGGGGCGCGATCTCGCGTTGTGGGTGAGCATGATCTCTTCTACGATCCACGCGTGTCTCCCCGCCCGGTCCGGCTTGCATGGCGGGGCAGGGTTATTTGTCTATCGCCCCCTGCGACTCATCTCACGCATGCGCCCAAAGACCAAGAAACCGATCACGCTGCCCTTCGCCGCGCTAGCAACCCTTGCAACCCTGCCGCTGTTCGCCGGCGCTCAAACCATTCCCTTGCCCGACGTGCTGGCAGCCGAACAGGCGCTAAGCGCCGGCAAGCCCATGACAGCAACCATCGATCTGACGCGCTGCAAGGGCGACACCAACACCACGCCTGCTGGGCAGACGCGCGGCGGTCTCACGGTCAATGCGTACCGGATCCAGCCGGACCACACCCTCAGCTTCGCCGACACCCATTTCACCGTCGGCCGTGATGGTGCGCCCATCACACAATTCCTGCGCTACACCATCACGGCCGATGGCACCGCGCGCTTTGCCTCGTACATCTTCGCCATGCCCGCCTACACGCTGCAAAGCCAGGTCTCGTACACGTGCAAGCTGGGAGACGGCGTCAAGCTGTTTGTGCGGTTCTGAGCGTGCGGCAATCGAAACCGTCATCGTTGGACGCAAAGTAGTCAGCGCCCGCCTAGCATCAGGTCACGCCACCCTACCAAGCGGATAACGCTGGCAGGGTGGCCATCCGCCCCGCCGAGTGCCCCCTTGCAGCGTCATCCGGCATTCCGGCGGTTCCACTAGAATGGCGTGCCCGCCGTTTCCTTCGCTCACACTCCTTTCGAATTTCTGCTCTCTCATGCCGCTGTCTTCGCGTGCCCTGCCCCGCTTTGCGTTCTTCCTTCTGATGACCATCGGCGCATTGAGCAGCACCGCCCAGGCCCAGACCGTACCCGCCGCCAGCACGGAAAGCAGCGCAAAGAACAGCGCCGAAGCCGGCGACTGGAGCATTGCTGTGGGCCCGGCGATCTACGTGTCGCCCAAGTATCCGGGCGCGAAATCGAGCTTCGTGTTTCCGTGGATCGATCAGGAGATCGAGTACAAGCGCCGGTTCTTTTCCAAGGGGATGGACTTTGCCGGCGTGTACCTCGCCAACAACGACACGTGGCAGGTGGGCGGCAACTTTCAGTTCGACCCGACGTGGCGCCATGCGCATGACGACGCGCGCCTGAATGGTCTGGGCAACGTCAATGCCACGGTGCGCGCAAAGGCGTTCGCGCAGTACACGGTGTCGTTCCTCACCCTGTCCACCGATGCGGAGCAGGACATCCTCGGTAACCGCCAAGGGTTGATCGCCAATGCCGATGTCTACGCAAGCGCGCCGGTCGGCCGCTGGCTGTTCAGCCTTGGCACCGGCGTGTCGTGGACGAACGGTCAGTACATGCGTACGTTCTTTGGCGTGGACGATGGGCAAAGCGCCCGTTCGGGCCTGCCGGTATTTGCCACGCATGCGGGGCTGCGCGACATCCACTTCAACGCCATCGTCACCTGCAAGCTCGATGACCGGTGGACGGCCAATGGCTCGCTCACGGTTGCGCGGTTGCACGGAGATGCCGCCGACAGCCCGATCATGCAGCGTCGCCAACAGACCACGGCCATGGCCTCGCTTACGTACCGGTTCCGCTGACATCGCGTCCAAGATCGGGCGCCGCGATGTGCGCAATCGCTTGCGCAGGCAGGTGACGTTTTCCTCGCAGACCTGTGCACGCGAGGCAATCTGCCTATGAGACCAGAACTTGGCCCGCGCGCCTCTCAGCCAAACGGACCATGCTTCCTTTTCACAACAGGCATGCAGGTGGACTAGCGCAATCGCCCCGCTTTTTTTGCTAGTCTGTTTGGCAAGCGGCGATCACTTCCGATCAATGCGCGGGCAGTAAACGGTGTCTTCCCACCGGCGGCGGACACCGCAAGACAGGAGGGCTTGACCATGTTGCGGTGGATTGCAAACTGGGCCTTGAGCCACGCACCCTCTCCCGAGAAGCAGGCCGAACGCGCGCTAAGCGAATTGCGCATGGAGCTGTACCAGGCAGAGCAGCGCGTGATGGATGCACAAATGCACGCGGACTATTACCGCGCCCGTCTCACATTCCTGGAAGACGTCGTCAAGAAGGGCATCGAGCGCGTCTCCGACCAGCGCAAGGGCAAGCAGGAAAGCGCCCACGCATTGCGCGCCGGTCTCAAGTTCACGGCCGAGCTGTGGCGCGAATCTCAATCGCGCGACTCGCACATGCTCAAGCGCCGCACCGCAATGTCCTTCATCGACCCGCACGACGCACAGGTCGACGACTCGCACGCGCCGAAGATCCACCACTTCTCGAAGATCCCAGTGGATTCGCCGTTCGACGACAACGTGAGTGCCCTGCCCTCCAAGCACGCCGCGGCGGAGAAAGCGTAGCGCGTGAACTGGCCGGGGCGGCCAGCCCGCACGGCCAGTGCGTCAGGTACGTCGACACGTTCGGCTCCGGGTGCAGGCGGTGGCGCCTACGGTGCCACCATCGAGACGCCGTATTGCGCAAAGATGCGCTGCAGCTCGCCGCTGGCGCGCAGTGCATTGAGCGCGCTCTCCAGCGCCTGCGCCAGTTCGCGCTGATCCGCCTTGACGGCCATGCCGATTGCCCAGCCGCGTGCGGGCAGCAGCGGCGACTGCAGCTCGGTCGCCACAAAGCGTGTGGCAGATTGATTCTGCGTCTTCAGCGCGCTTTCATATTGCGCCCGCGTCACCATTGCCGCGGCAATCTGGCCGGAGAACAGCGCATGCAGGACCTCGTTGGCCTCCGGATAAATCTTCACCTTGTCGCGCAGGGCGCCGTTGGCGCTGGAAAGCAGCGCGCTCGCACCGCCCGATCCCTGCTCGGCGCCAGTCGCCTGGCCGGCGAGGTCTTCGAAACGGCTGACCCTGTGGACGCGCTCGCTGTCGTACACCAGCACGTAGCCTTCGCGAAGGTACGGCGCGAAGATCAGCACCTGGCCATTCTGGCGTATGAAATTCGGGTCGACCGGCACATGCAGCATCACATCGGCTGGGCCGTACCCCAGGTAATGCCCCTTCCAGACCATGTTGCGCAGGTCGCCCGACATGCCGTCGTCATCCGCATCAAAGGGAAGCAACGACGCGGACAGCCCCATCTGCTTGCCGAGCGCATTGGCAAGCGCCACGTCGATGCCGCTGAATTGCCCCCCGACGTTATCGGAGAACGGCGGTAGACCCTTGTACAGGGCGACCTTCAGGGCGCCGCTCTGGCGGATCTTCGCCATATCGGCGTGCGCCGGCGCGGCGCTCACCACCATGGCTGCCGCGGCAAGCAGGAGGCTGGCAAGGCGGCGAAAAACTCCGGCCGCGGCCAACCGAGAACGGGCGTTCATGAGACATCTCCAGGCGGAAAAAATGAGCGAGCCGACGCACACGAAGGCAGGAACAGCGCCGGCTCGCAAAGCTGCCAGCTGTGGCTGGCCGACCTACTACTCCTGTACGCGGCGCGATTCCAGATACGTCTTGATCGACCAGACCGCTTCCTGGGTCAGCACGCCTTCGAACGGCGGCATGTAGACACGGCCGTCGCGCGTGCGGCCGTGGCGGACGGTGGCTGTGAAGTATTGCGACACCTCTCCGTAGCAAGCCTCCTTCTTCTTGGCGTCGGCCAGCGACATGCAGTCGGTGTCGAGCTTGCGCAGGTCGGGCGCGATCCCGCCGGAGATGGCCTCCAGCCCATGGCAGCGCGCGCAGTTCTGGTTGAACCCGGAGGAGCCGATCCGCAGCGCTTCGTCATGTGCGGGCCCCGTCCTGTATGGATTGTCCTGACGCCAATCGGCGCCGAGTTGCGGTAAGGTGTGTGTGTCTACGGCTTGCGGCGTGACATCGCCGTGAGCGGATGCGGCTGCGGGCAATCCCCCGGCCAGAAGTGCGCAGGCAGAAAGCAGCGCGAGCGAGTTGCGAGGCGTTTTCAAGAGTGTCTCCTTGTTGTCGTTGAAACGATTTTTGGAGGCATTTCTGCAAGAGCCATACCAAGTCGAAAATCTGCCGGGAGACACGGCCAACGTGCGCCAAACGCTCCGGATACCGGATGCATCGGTTGGCAAAGGTGCTCAGGAATGCAACACCCTGGCAAGGGTCTTGCTTCATAGCGCAACACTTCCGGTTCGCACCCTGGTTAAATGAGGCGATCCGGGCGACCCGCACATAGATTGCGGGCGAGGTTTTAGGAGACATACCATGACCCCTCACGCGGCAGCCGACCCGCGCGCTTCCGAGAACGCCCCGGCCACGCTCGGCGACGCCCCGAACGATCAGCCCGAACTGATCGCGCAGTCGCACGAGCGATCCAAGTCCTACGGCCTGCGACCCTATGAATCGCCCGATTTCTGCCCGGTGCTGCACAACGAGCTGAAGACCGAGATCGAGCGCAGCCAATCGCTGTTCACGCACGCGCTGCCCGTGATGGAGACGCTCTACAGCCAGATCGTCAACACGCAAAGCATGGTGATCCTGACCGACACCTCGGGCCTGATCCTGCATTCGATGGGGGACGACGATTTCCTGGCCCAGGCCAGCAAGGTGGCCCTGCAGCCGGGCGCGCTGTGGTCGGAGGCGAGCCGTGGCACCAACGCCATCGGCACGGCGCTGGCCGATGGCAAACCCACGCTGGTCCACGGCTCCGAGCACTACTTGCAGGCCAACCAGTTCCTCACCTGCTCGTGTGCGCCGATCTTCGATCCGTATGGCGCCACCGTGGGTGCGCTCGACGTGACGGGTGACCATCGCGGCTTCCACAAGCACACCATGGCGCTGGTGCGCATGTCGGCGCAGATGATCGAGAACCAGTTGTTCGCCAACACGTTCCAGGACGTGGTGTGCATCCACTTCCACTCGCGTCCGGAATTCATCGGCACGCTGGTCGAGGGCATTGCGGCCTTTACGCCGGCGGGGCGTTTCCTGTCGGCCAACCGCAGCGGCGAATTCCAGCTTGGCCTGTCGATCCGCGCGCTGCATGCACATACCTTTTCGTCGCTGTTCGGGCTGTCGATGTCGCAGTTGATCGACCGGGAACGCAGCGCAGCGGCAGGCGTCATGCAGCTGCAACTGCCCAGCGGTGTGAAGGTGTTTGCGCGCGTCGAATGGAAGCGGCCGGCCAACCGCATGGTGGGCGGCCCAATTGGCGCCGATCTCTCGATCGACCGCGACACGGCACCGCGCCGGGCCTACATCGAGCCATCCCGGCAGCCGGCGAGCCTGGAGGCGCTGGATACCGGCGACGCGCAGATCCAGACCGTGATCGGCAAGCTGCGCAAGGTCATCGGCAAGGACATCCCTGTCATGGTCCTGGGCGAAACCGGCACCGGCAAGGAACTGCTTGCGCGCGCCATCCACGCCGACAGCCCGCGCCATGCCGGCCCCTTCATCGCCGTGAATTGCGCGTCGATTCCGGAAGCGCTCATTGAATCTGAACTGTTCGGCTACGAAGAAGGTGCCTTTACCGGCGCGCGCAAGAAGGGCGGCATCGGCAAGATGGTGCTGGCCAACGGCGGCACGCTCTTCCTCGACGAGATCGGCGACATGCCGCTGCACCTGCAGGCCCGGCTGCTGCGCGCCCTGCAAGAGCGCGCGGTCTCGCCGCTGGGCAGCAACAAGCTCATCCAGGTGGACGTGGCGGTCGTATGCGCGACCCACCGCAACATGCGCGAGATGGTCGCCAGCGGGCAGTTCCGCGAAGACCTCTACTACCGCCTGAACGGTCTGGTCGTGCGCCTGCCGGCATTGCGCGAGCGCACCGACCTGGACGTGGTGGCCGACAAGCTGCTGAAGCTTGAACAGGCCGACGCGCCCCCCATCAGCGAAGCCGTGATGCAGATGTTCCGCAGCTACCACTGGCCCGGCAACATCCGCCAGCTCGGCAACCTGCTGCGCACCGCCCGGCTGATGGCCGAAGGCGCGCCGGAAATCACCGAAGACCATCTGCCCGACGATTTTCTTGAAGACTGGCAGGCGCGCCATGGCGACCAGCCGGCTGCGGACAATGCGCCGGCGCCGGCAGCAGCCGTGCCGCCGGTCACGCATCAAGCCGTTGGCGGCCCCCAGCCCAAGCGGCTTGCCGATGTGGAATGCATGACCATCATGGCGGCCGTGAAGGCGCACAACGGCAATATCTCGGCCGCTGCGAAGGCGCTCGGCATTTCGCGCAACACGATCTACCGCAGGATTGACGAGGCCGGCGGCTTGCCCTCAGACACCGACTGACCACGCCGACGCACGGATGGCGGCGCCCAGCGCTTTCGCCATCTCCCCCACCGCCAGGTGCCCGCCCGGCACCCAGACCAACCGCGCATGCGGTATCGCTGCAGACAACAGCAGCGCATTCCGGGGGCGGCAAACGTTGTCTTCCCGCCCATGCAGCAGCGTCACCGGCAATCCCCTCGCGCCGATACGCGCAGCCGCCCGCAGCAACGCCGATTTCCCGAGCCCCGCCCGCCGATACAGGTAATGCGCCTGCAACCGGTACTTGCGCACCAGGGCCATGCGCTGTTGCCAGGTTTGGCGACGTGCCTGCGGCTGCAGACCCAACAAACGATGTTCCGCGCGCTGCCACGCCCTGGCGATGTTCAATTTCTGAACAGTTGTCCCAAGCTGCAACATGTCTGTTGCAACGTAAAGGCGACCACGGGCCGCGGGAAAACCCTCGCCTCGCCCGTCGATGCTTTGCAAGAGATCACGGCCGGCGCCGCGCGCGTTAAACAGCGCCTGCACATCGTCGAAACCGGTCAGGAAAGCGCCGCGCAGTACCAGCGCCGATACGGCATCGGGAAAGCGATCGGCGTAGGCCAGTGCCAGCGCTGCGCCCCATGAGCCGCCAACCACGCCCCAGCGCTCAATGCCAAGTGCGACGCGCAGTTGCTCAAGATCGGCCAGCAGCGCCGTCACCGTATTGCGCCGTAGTGTGCCGGCCGGTCGTGACCGACCCGCGCCGCGCTGGTCCGGCAGCACGGCGCGATGCAGCAGTGGATCGAACCACGCGGCCATCGAGGGCGCGCAACCGCTGCCCGGGCCGCCGTGCAGCACCAGCCACGGCTCACCGCTGTCGCGGCCGCATTGGCGCACATGCAGGCAATGGCCGTCCGGTGTGCGCAGGTTGATGCGGGCAGACGTGGTTGGCCAGTCGGAAGTGGGCATGGATGTTGCCTTGATGACGATGCGGCTGTGTTCGGCAAACGCCTGCGTCAGCCGCTGAACAACGCAGTGCACTCACTAACTATGCCAACCCTCAAGGAGGAGACATGAACTGGACAACGCCCGCCTATACCGAACTGCGACTCGGGTTCGAGATCACCATGTACATCGCCAACCGCTGATGCTGCGCGGCTGAGCACGCAAGGCTCCACAGGCCCGCCGGTTCTTCACGGCGGGCTTTTTTTTCAGCTTGCGGCTCGCATGCCTTTTCGCCATCCCCTGGCCGACTTCTTGCTCAATCCGCCCGACACGTTGGAATTGCATCATGACAATACTCAGGGTTCTCGGCTCGGCCGCCGGCGGCGGTTTCCCACAGTGGAACTGCAACTGTCGCAACTGCGACGGCGTGCGGCGCGGCACCGTGCGTGCCACCCCCCGCACGCAGTCGTCCATCGCACTCGGCGACGACCAACACAACTGGATCGTGGTGAATGCCTCGCCGGACATCCTCGCGCAACTGCGCAGCTCACCGGCGCTGCAACCCGCGCGCGCGCCGCGTGATACGGGCATCGTGGGCGTCGTGCTGATCGATGCGCAGATCGACCACGTGACCGGCCTGCTGATGCTGCGCGAGCATCGCCAAGCGCTGCCCGTCTATGCCAGCGCGGCCGTCATCAGCGATCTGTCCACCGCCTTCCCGCTCACGCGCATGCTGTCGCACTACTGCGGGCTCGACACGCGCGCGCTGGCGCTGGACGGCACGGCGTTCTCGGTACCTCCACTCGACGACGTGGCGTTGACGGCGATCCCGCTGGAGAGCAAGGCTCCGCCCTACTCGCCCAGCCGCAACGCGCGCCGCGTGGGCGACAACATCGGCTTGCGCATTGTCGACAGAAAGAGCGGCCGGCGGGCGTTCTACGCGCCCGGCCTTGCCCGTGTCGAACCACATGTGTTCGACGAAATGGGCGCGGCCGACGTGGTGCTGGTGGACGGCACCTGCTGGCAAGACGACGAGATGCTCGCCCTTGGTTTTTCAACCAAGACGGCAGCCGACATGGGCCACCTCGCGCAATCCGGCCCGGGCGGCATGATCGATGTGCTCGACCAGTTGCCGGCAACGCGCAAGGTGCTCATCCACATCAACAACACCAACCCGATCCTCGATGAAGACTCGCCGCAGCGGCGCGAGTTGGAGGCGCACGGCATCGAGGTGGCTTACGACGGCATGGAAATCTCGCTATGACACACCCTGTTGCCTGGACTGCCGAAGACTTCGAGGCGCGACTGCGCGCGAAGCAGGCGGGCTATCACATCCATCATCCGTTCAACCTGCGCATGCGCGCTGGCGAATGCACGCCGGAGGAAATCCGCACGTGGGTTGCGAACCGCTTCTACTACCAGGTCAACATCCCGCTCAAGGATGCGGCCATCCTGTCCAACTGCCCTGACCGGGCAACGCGGCGCGAGTGGATCGTCCGCATTCATGACCACGACGGCGACGAGTCACAGCCGGGCGGCATCGAGAGCTGGGTGCGCTTAGGCGTTGCCGTGGGCCTGACGCGCGATGCACTGTGGTCTCACCGGCATCTGCTGCCCGGCGTGCGCTTTGCGGTGGATGCGTATGTGAACTTTGCGCGCCGAGCGCCGTGGCAGGAGGCGGTGTGCTCGTCGCTCACGGAGATGTTCGCGCCGGACATCCACAAGGAACGGCTGGCCGGCTGGCCCGATCAATACCCGTGGGTGCAGCCAGAGGGGCTTGCGTACTTCCGCTCGCGCATTCCGCTGGCCTCGCGCGACGTCGAGCACGGCCTGCGCGTGACACTCGACTACTTCCGCACGCCCGAGCAGCAACAGCGTGCGCTGGACATTCTGCAGTTCAAGCTCGACATCCTCTGGTCGATGCTCGATGCCATCCAACAGGCCCACGCCCATGAGCCCTCCCTTGTCTGATCCGGCCCACCCCATGCTGCACCGGACCTTCCGGCTGCAATGGGAAGACATGCAGCAGAGCTGGGTACTGCTGTACCCCGAGGGCATGGTCACCCTCAATGACAGCGCCGCTGCGATCCTGCAGCGCTGCGACGGTGCCCATACCCTCGACATGCTGATCGATGACCTGCAATCCGCCTTTGGCGTGCAAGGCATCGCTCCGGAGGTCCACGCCTTTGTCAAACATGCATTCGAACGCGGCTGGCTCGTTTGAGGCCGAATCGCTGCCGGCGCCGGCAGCTGCGCCGATGCCCGGTCCACCGCTCTGGCTGCTGGCCGAGCTGACCTACCGCTGCCCGCTGCATTGCGCCTTCTGCTCCAACCCGGTCGACTACACACAGCACGATCGGGAACTCACCACCGAGCAGTGGTGCGATGTGTTCACCCAGGCGCGGGCGCTGGGCGCGGTGCAGCTCGGGCTGTCGGGCGGCGAGCCGCTATTGCGCAAGGATCTCGAAACGCTGGTCGCGCATGCGCATGGGCTCGGGTTCTACGTGAACCTCGTGACGTCCGGGGTGGGCCTGACCGATGCGCGGCTTGGGGCGTTGCGCGCTGCGGGGCTCGACCATATCCAGTTGTCGTTCCAGGACTCCACGCGTGAGATGAACGACTTTCTGTCGAGCACGCGCACCTTCGATCTGAAGCGCCGCGTGGCGGATCTGATCAAGGCCCACGGTTATCCGATGGTGATGAACTGCGTGATGCACAGGCACAACCTGCCGCACGTGGGTGCCATCATCGACATGGCGCTGGAGATCGGCGCCGAATACCTGGAGCTTGCCAACACGCAGTACTACGGCTGGGCATGGGAGAACCGCCTGGCGCTGATGCCAACGCTGGAGCAACTGCGCGACGCCGAGGCCGTCGTGAACGACTACCGGACCCGCATTGGCAGCCAATGCCAATTGCTTTACGTCGTGCCGGACTACTTCGAGCAGCGCCCGAAGAAGTGCATGAACGGTTGGGGCACAACATTCCTCGGCATCGCGCCGGATGGCGTTGCGCTGCCCTGTCACTCCGCGCGCATGCTGCCGGAGCTGGAGCTGCCCAACGTGCTCAGCCAGCCGCTGCGCGATATCTGGCGAAGCAGCGACGCCTTTCAGCGCTTTCGCGGCACGCACTGGATGCCGGAGCCGTGTCAGTCATGCGAATCGCGCGAGGAAGATGCGGGCGGCTGCCGCTGTCAGGCGTACCTGTTGACGGGCGATGCGACACGCACCGACCCGGTGTGCGGAAAGTCGGCAGATCACGGCGCGCTGCAGCAGGTGGTGCTGCAAGGCCGGATGGCTGCAATAAACGGGTTCGGGCAGATGCGGGACACCCGTACCGGTGAAGTGTCGATCGTGTTCCGGACGGATGCGAATTCGCGCCGGCTGACACAGCGATAAAGCGCGGTCATGGAAGAAAAGAAAGGGCCGGACAATGCCGGCCCTCTTCCCTTGCGAGCGACGTAGACGCTCAGGAGCCTGAACTTAACACCCAGGCCACGAGTTGCTTCGCCTCGTCTTCCTTGAGGTCGGGATGCGCGGGCATTGGGATACGGCCCCATGTGCCCTTGCCGCCTTCGCGTACTTTCTGCGCCAGCCGGGTCGGCGCATCAGCATCGCCCTTGTACTTGGCAGCCACGTCGGCAAAGGCTGGGCCGACGATCTTGGCATGCATGCTGTGGCACGAGAAGCAGCCGCTCTTGTCGGCCAGGGCCTGCATGTCGGGGGCGGCATGGGCGGGTGCCGCGCCAATTGCTGCGCACGCTACCGCCAGCAACGAAAACACTCCATTACGCATGATCACGATCTGAAACTCCATGAAGCTGTGCGAGAGGCTGCGCGCCGCAAATGACGCGCAGCGCTCAACTCAGCACGTCAGTTCTTGTGCAACTTGAACACCCAAACCGAACCGCCCTGCTCCAGGAAGTTCACGCGCTTGGCCACTTCACCGCCCCACAGCGGCACTGCACCACCCCAGCCCGACACCACGGCCACGAACTGCTCGCCGTTGTCTTCCCAGGTGACGGGCGGCGCAACGATGCCGCTGCCGGTCTGGAATTCCCAAAGCTCCTTGCCGGTCTTGGCATCGGCCGCCTTCAGATAGCCCTCGGGCGTGCCCCAGAACACCAGGCCGCCGGCAGTCGTCATCACACCACCCCACAGCGGGGCGTTGTTCTTGATCTGCCATTCGATCTTGCCGGTCTTCGGGTTGATCGCGCGCAGTGCGCCGATGTAATCCTCATTGAGAGGCTTGATGGTGAAGCCGGCGCCCAGGTAGGCCGCGCCCTTCTTGTAGCTGACGGGCTCGTTCCAGATCTCCATGCCCCACTCGTTGGCGGGCACGTAAAACAGACCGGTTTGCGGGCTGTAAGCCATCGGCATTTGGTTCTTGCCGCCCAGGAAGCCGGGCTCGGCAAACACCGACTTGCCCTTTTTGTCTTCACCCGTGGCTTGCGCCGGATCGCCCGGCCGGTGGTCCGGTGCGTAGTTCGGGCGGCCAGTCTTGAGGTCGATGCTGGTGGCCCAGTTGACCTTCACGAACGGGAACGCGTTGAGCAGCTTGCCGCTCTTCGCGTCGTTCACGTAGAAGAAGCCGTTACGATCAGCCTTGCCGCCGACGCGCTTGCCGTCCATGTCGAACGTCACGAACTCGTTCACGCCGTCGAAATCCCAGCCGTCGTTCGGTGTGTTCTGGTAGTGCCAGACGATCTTGCCGGTGTCCGGGTTGATTGCCAGCGTCGACGACGAATACAGGTTGTCGCCCTTGCGCAGGTGGCTGTTCCACGGCCCCGGGTTGCCGGTACCAAAGTAGACCAGGTTGGTCTGCGGGTCATACGTGCCACCCAGCCACGTCGATGCGCCACCGGTCTTCCACGTCTCGCCGGGCCAGCTCGCGTTGAGCGTGCCCGTCATGCCGTTCTCGGTCTTGTTGCCGTCCTTGTCGTACTTGTAGCCCATGTGGCCTTCGACCGTCGGACGGGACCAGATCAACTGACCGGTCTTGGCATCGCGCGCTTCCACACGGCCCACCACGCCAAACTCGCCACCCGACACGCCCGTCAGCACCATGCCCTTCACGATCAGCGGTGCGGCGGTCGTCGAGTAGCCGGCGGCGTAGTCTTCGATCTTCTCTTTCCAGACGATCTTGCCGGTGTCCTGATTGAGCGCGATCAGTTGCGCATCCAGCGTGGAGAAGATGACGAGGTTGTCGTACAGCGCGGCGCCACGGTTGACGACGTCGCAGCAAGGCATGATGCCTTCTGGCAGACGCTGCTCGTACTTCCACAGCTTCTTGCCGGTCTTCAGGTCGATCGCATAGATGCGCGAGTACGACGCGGTGACGAACATCTTGCCGTTGTAGATCAGCGGCTGGGCTTCCTGCCCGCGCTGCTTCTCACCGCCAAACGAGAACGACCATGCCGGCACGAGCTGGCTGACATTCTTCGTGTTGATCTTGGTGAGCGTCGAGAAGCGCTGCCCTTGCGTACCCATACCCCAGGTCAGCACGTCGTTCGACGATTTCGCGTCGTTCTCGATCATGGCATCGGTAACGGGGGGCGTTGCCGCGTGCACGGCAACACTTGCTGCCGCCATGGCAGCCGCAAGTGCAATCACTCGTAGTGTCCTCATTCTTGTCTCCTCTACCTCTATTTATGGTCCAGGTCCGGCAGTGTGATGTCACACCGGTCGGACTCAGGGCAAATCCCGTGCCATCAAAAAACGCCGTGAAATCACGGTTTCAACCGACTTGCAGTGCGGTGTTGCGTGCCATACCGCAACACATCGCGTGTTCTGTTGCGAAATGGAGCAACGCAATGAACGCAGCCCGCGAAGACCGCGGCTTACAGCGCGCGGGAGCGCCGGCCAGGCAACATGCGCTGCACACACCGCTGTGCATCGAGCCATTGGTGCTTGATCACTCCGGCAACGTGGAAGGCAACCAGGCAGAGCAGCAGATCGGCCGTCGTGCTGTGTACCGTGTAGAACATGTGCTGCAGTGCGCTGTCGACCCAACCCCAGCGCGGCAGCGGCACGCCCCAGAAGCGCGTTCCGTATTGATTGAACGAAGACCCGAGGTAGCCCGACAGCGGCATGACGACCATGCACATGTAGAGCAGGCGGTGGGTGATGCGCGCAAGCTCCGCCTCCCAGCAGTGCAGCCCCGGAATCGAAGGCGGCGCAGCACGGCGCAGGCGCACGGCCACGCGCCACGCGATCACCAGCGCCGCCGTCAGGCCGAGCGATTTATGCAGATTCACCCAGGCAGCCTTGCCGGGCGCGCCCTTGGCCAACCCGGTCATGTAGTAGCCCAGCGCAAACAGCCCGCATAGCAGCAATGCGCTCACCCAATGCAAAGCGATCGGCAGGCCCGCGTAGGCAGGCGCCATTGCGGGGGTGGGTCGATCAGCGCGGCGCATCAAGCGTGCCCACCGAGGTTGGATAGGTCACCACGCCCCAGGGCAGCTTGTAACCCTGGAGCGTATCGACGACCTCGCGCTTCTGCGCGTCGATCACCTGCACACTGTTCGACCGGCCGCAGGCAAGCAGCAGCTTCTGCTCGCCGGGCGTGAAGCTGAAATGCCAGCAACGCTTGCCCACCGGAATGGTGGCCACCGGTGCGAAGGTGCGGGCATCGAACACCTGCAGCTGATCCGCTCGGCTGGCGGCCACCCAGAGGTATCGGCCCTCTCGGTCAAACGCGATACCGTACGGCCCCTGCCCAGTAGGCACTGTCTTGATCGGCTTGAAAGCGGCGTCGAGCAACAACAGGTTGTTCGAGTTTTCCAGCGTCACCACATAGGTCTTTCCATCCGGCGCGATCTTGATGCCGCGCGGCCGATTGCCGAACGGCGCAACATCCACCCGCCGGATCTGCTTGAGCGTGGACAACTCATAGACGCCGACCGTGTTGTCACCCTCGTTCGCCACCAGCAGCAACCTGCCCCCCGGTGAAAATTCGATGGCTTCGGTCTCGCGGGCGGCCTTGATGCGGCCAACCACGGCCCACTGGCTGAGATCGATGATTGCGACTTCAGCGGGGGCTTCATCCTTCTCGGCCTCCTCGCCTTTCCCGGCACGGTCGTTCTTGGCCGGCGGCCCACCTTCCGACGAAGGCTCGTAGGTGACGAACGCCCGGCGGCCATCCGGCGAGATGCGCATGAATTCGACATTCCTGCCGACTGCGATGCGCTTGACCTCCTTACGCGTGCCCGTATCGACCACCGACACATCGGCGCTGCCCTGATTGGCAGTCAGCAGCCAGCGGCCATCGGGGGTGACTGCAAGGCCGCGCGGGTCCTTGCCCACGGCAACCTCGTCAACCTGTTTGAGCGTGCGTGCATTCAGCACGGTCACACCGCCCCCCTGATTCGTGACATACGCGATGGGGTCCGGCACCTCGGCAACCGCCTGCAGCGTCGATACCAAACCCACGCTGATCAACGTGGCAATCCGGATGTAATAGGTCAATGCATTCATGATCGTCTCTTCGAAGGGGCTCAGTCCTTGTCGGCACCGGAGGCCTTGCCTCCAAATGAATACGTCAGGCCAATCCAGATTGCGCGTGGTGACGCCGGCGTCATGAACTGCTGCGTCGCCAGCGTGTAGATGCTCCGGGTGCCCGAGAGGCCGTACGTGGAATAGCGCTTGTTGAACAGGTTGCTGATGTACGCCGAGATTTCGAGGTTGCTTGTCGGCTTGTAGTGCAGGTTCAGATTGACGAGGCCGTAGCCGGCCACCTGGCCGTTCGGGTCGGCATTGCTTTCGTTGCCGTGCGCGATCTGCTTGCTGACCAGGATCACGTTCCCGCCCATCGACAGGTTCGGGCTGAAGGCGTACGACGCGCCAAGCTTGAGCGTCTTTGCGGGGATGCCCGGGATCTTGTTGCCGCTGACCACGTTCTGCCCGCTGGCCGTGGTGAATGCCGACTTGTAGATTGCATCGACATAACCAAAGTTGGCCGACAACGACCACTTGTCGATCTTCGTGCTCGCGCCCAGTTCAAAGCCGCGCCGCTCGGTCTTGCCGACGTTGGCGAAGTAGCCGTACGTGTTTGACGTGGCGATGAACTGGATGTCATTGCTGAGGCGCGAGTCATAGACAGACGCGCTCCAGTAGGTGGACTTGCCGAGCTTTCCGCGGCCGCCGAACTCGATGGTCTTGGCCACCACGGGCTTGAGGTCCGGATCACCGTTGAACCCGGTCGGCAGCGAGCACGGGCTGTTTGGATCGGCGCAAGACAACTCGATCGATGTCGGCGCGCGCATCGATTCGCTATAGCTGCCGAAGATGCCCTGCCCCGCCCCAAGGTCGTAGTTGAATCCCAATGCCGGGTTGAACCGGTGGTAGTGGTGCGAGCCGGCCAGACTGTTGGTTTCCGGCCCCGCCACCGCCCCTGCCGGGACTCCGTTCGGGGTGGATGCCACACCCGATCCAGCGTTCGAATACCGATAGGCGTTCGCATAGCCGGGGTTGTAGTACGACACGCCCGATACGTCATCCGTCCAGGCGTAACCGCCGTCACCGTTCAGGTATTTGTTGTTGGCGCCGCCCTGGTTGAGGGTGGTGTAGTTGAAGCTTCCGGATGCCGTCACGCTCAGCTTTTCCGTCACGCTCAACGTATCGGTGAAATACGCGCTGAAGTTGTTGACGTTGGACGACAGGTTGACCGCGCCGATCACGTTGCTGCCTGTGAACAAAGCCGGGTTCGATGTCGACGGTGCCGATCCATTAGCGGTGAATCCGTACTCCTGATTGGGAATCACCACGGCCTGATAGTTGATCAACCGAGCCAGGTAAGTGGTCTGGTCGTACGTGATGCGCGAATGGTCGAACGCACCACCGAACGTGAACGTATTGTTGCGTCCCGCCAGTTGGCTGAAGTTCGACCACTGCAGGGAGGAGCCCACCGTGTCCTCATGCGTGGCGGAATCGACGACGCTCGTGTTGATGGCGTTCGTCCAGCGGCCGTAGCCCAGCGCCAGCGCATTGGCGCCGGTCACGGCATTCACTGCCGTGCCGTTCGGCGCCCTGTTCGCGCATTGGTAGCCGGTGATGCCACCTACGGTGGTCGTCGCCAGCGAGCCGTCGTCATTGAAGCAGCCGTCGTCCAGCTGCGCGTTGCTGTTGACGTTGTGCAGGTTGGCCTTGCGGTAGTAGACGCTACCGGCCAGTTGATTGGTGTCGTTCAACCAATGGCTGCCCTTCAGGTTCAGCATCGCCATCCGGTTTGAGATGGTGTCAGGCCACGTATAGGCTGCGCTGCGGTTGGCCATCATGTCCATCGGCAGCGACTGCGTGCCGCTCAGCGAGGTATCTGCCAGTGCAGCTGACAGTTCCAGTTGGGTAGCGCCGTCGTTGCCGTGCCACCGCGCCTTTCCATACAGTTGCTTGACCTCGGAACCTGAGTGGTCACGAAAGCCGTCCTGCCGGTCGAAGTTGCCGGCGACGAAGTAATCGGTGCCGTGCGCCTTGTCAGCACCGCCGGTCTCGAAGCTCAGCGCCCGGCGGCCAAACGACCCGCCCAGCGCCTCGATCGACGTGCCCGCGTTGTCCTTTCCGTTCTTGGTGTTGACGACAAGCGCGCCGCCCAGGGTGTTGAGGCCGAACATCGGATTGGAGCCCGGCAGGATGTTGACGCTGGACATCGCGTTCATGGGAATGAGATCCCAGTTGACGATGGAGCCGAAGGGCTCGTTCATCCGCACGCCATCAAAGTAGACCGACACGCCAATGGGCACGCCCAGCAGCGAAGACACCTGAAACCCGCGGTAGTTGATGTCGTTCTGGTACGGATTGCCCGACCCATTGCTGATGCTGACCTGGCCGAGGTTATCGTTCAGCAGGTCCGCCAGATTCGAGCTGCGTTGCTCGCGCGCATCCTTTGCGCTAATGCGCTGCGCATTGGCAGGGAACTGCGACAGCGGGACGCCAATGCTGTCGATCGGGGTTGAGCCGACGACCTGGGCGGTGGGCAACGCCACCGCAATGATCTGGTCCTCGGCAAAGGCCGGCGAGTACAGGCCCGCGGCAGCGAGCGCCGCCACCCCGCCGGCCAGACGCGGCCCGGCGTTACGCAGACGGCTGGCGTCCTTCCCCGAACGGCTGGTATTCGAATGCACGGAGTGTCTCCCTGGTGTTTCTCGCTCGCCGAGCCCCGGTGCGCCAACGGCATGTCCGGAAGTCGAAGCGTGGCGAGGACTATTCCCCGCTGGGAATCAGCGGCGATGGGGGTGACACCTGCGCGCAATGCGGCAGTGCATGTGGTGGGCGCATGGCCATGTCTCCTCTTCTTTTTTCGCCGGCGAGGTCTTTGCCTCGCAGGTCAGCGGCTGGCGCACGGGTGTCGATGACCATGCGCCAGCCGTCCTGCTACACCATCAGAAGAAGCCCAGCGGGTTGGTGTCGTAGCTCACCAGCAGGTTCTTGGTCTGCTGATAGTGGTCGAGCATCATCTTGTGGGTCTCGCGGCCCACGCCCGACTTCTTGTAGCCACCAAACGCCGCGTGCGCCGGATACAGGTGGTAGCAGTTCGTCCACACGCGTCCCGCCTTGATGGCGCGACCCACTCGGTACGCACGGTTGATGTCGCGCGTCCACAGACCGGCGCCCAGGCCAAAGTCGGTGTCGTTGGCGATCTGCAGGGCCTGTGCCTCGTCCTTGAACGTCGTCACGGCAATCACCGGGCCGAAGATCTCTTCCTGGAACACGCGCATGCTGTTGTCGCCCTTGAGCAGCGTCGGCTTGATGTAGTAGCCCTTCGACAGATTACCGGGCAGCACTTCCACGTCGCCGCCGACCAGGCATTCGGCACCTTCCTCCTGCGCGATCTCGAGGTAACTGCGGATCTTGTAGAACTGCTGCTCCGAAGCCTGCGCGCCAACCATGGTCTCGGTGTCGAGCGGGTCACCGCGCTTGATGGCGGCCACCTTGGTCATCACCGCATCCATGAAGCGGCTGTAGATGGATTCCTGCACCAGCGCGCGCGACGGGCACGTGCATACCTCGCCCTGGTTGAAGAAGCCCAGCACCAGGCCTTCGGCGGCCTTCTCGATGAAGCTCGGCTCGGCCTGCATGATGTCTTCGAAGTAGATGTTGGGCGACTTGCCGCCCAGCTCCACCGTCGACGGGATGATGTTTTCGGCCGCGCACTTCATGATGTGCGAGCCCACCGGCGTCGAGCCCGTGAAGGCGATCTTCGCAATGCGTTTGCTGGTGGCCAATGCCTCGCCGGCTTCCTTGCCGTAGCCGTGCACGACGTTGAGCACACCTGCCGGCAGCAAATCGCCAATCAGTTCCATCAGCACGCAGATACCCAGCGGCGTCTGCTCGGCCGGCTTGAGCACCACGCAGTTGCCAGCAGCCAGTGCAGGCGCCAGCTTCCATGCCGCCATCAGCAGCGGGAAATTCCACGGGATGATCTGGCCGACCACGCCCAGCGGCTCGTGGATGTGATACGCCACGGTGTGCTCGTTGATTTCGGCAGCGGAACCCTCTTGCGCACGAATGCAGCCGGCGAAGTAGCGGAAGTGGTCCACGGCCAGCGGAATGTCGGCGTTCAGCGTTTCACGCACGGGCTTGCCGTTGTCCCACGTTTCAGTCACGGCCAGCAGTTCGAGGTTCTGCTCGATGCGGTCGGCGATCTTCAGCAGGATCAGCGAGCGGTCCTGCACCGAAGTGCGCCCCCAGGCGTCAGCGGCAGCATGCGCGGCGTCGAGCGCGCGGTCGATGTCTTCAGCGGTCGAGCGCGGGAACTCGCCGATCACCTCGCCCGTCACCGGCGTGGTGTTGGTGAAGTACTGCCCCTTGACCGGCGACACGAATTCACCGCCGATGAAATTGCCATAGCGCGGCTTGAACGAAACGATGGCGCCGGGAGTGCCGGGATGAGCGTAACGCATGGGTTGTCTCCTGATGTTTGAGTGATGACCGCAGCGTCGTTGTCTGCGCTGTGTCCGGTCGTCATCTGCAAAACCCGGGCCATCCCCTGCGGCGGATGCTGCATCCACTCCCAATCGCTTGTTCACGCCAATTGGCCTGCGAGAGTGCTCCAGAATGGAACAACAGGTGTTGCAAAGCTCAACGCCCCATCACCTGAACACCCGATGGACGCGCGTGCGGACACACCGCTTGCATGGCATGACTTTCGCAACATGGGCCTTTCATCTGAACCTGCCAAGGCACACGATGAGAACGGCTTCACTCCATGCTGCCGCTGCCGCGCTGGCCGCTGCGTGCCTGTCCTGGCCGGCCCGCGCTGATACGAATATCGACCCGGCGGGCTCCCCGCTCTGGCCGACGATTCAGCAGGAGGTGTTTGGCGCGGCGCGAACAACGTTCGACAGCCGCATCAGGATCACCGGGCCGGCATTTGCGGAAGACCCGATGCAGGTGCCGATTGCGTTTGACGCGTCGGCGCTCGGCAAGGTGGAGCGCATCGTCGTCGTGGTCGACCGCAACCCGATCCGCAAGGTGCTGGAATTCGCGCCGATGCACGTGCGCCCGGCGCTGTCGTTCCGGTTCAAGCTGCAGGAGGCCTCTGCGGTGCGCGTTGCGGCGCGTACGCAGGACGGTGTGTGGCATGTCGGCACCTTGCAGGTGGACGCCACCGGCGGCGGCTGCACGCTGCCCGGGGCCACCCGCCAGAACTCCACGTGGAGCACCACGCTGAACCAGGTGGAGTCGCGCGTGTTTCCGGGCTTCAACGGCGCAGGCAGCCGCATCCGCCTGCGCGTGATGCATCCGATGGACACGGGCTTGGTGGCAGGCATTCCATCCTTCCATATCGAGCAGCTCAACCTGCTCGATGCCCGGCGGCAGCCCATGCTTGAACTGGCGCTGTACGAGCCCGTGGCCGAGAACCCGATCTTCTCGTTCGATCTGGATGGCCCCGTTGAACGCGGCATCAGCGTGGCCGGCGTCGACAACAACGGCAACCGCATCCGCGCACAGGTGACACGATGAACCGACGGCACCAACGGTTGGGGCTCCTGCTGCTGTGCCTGGCGATGTTGACTGCCAGCGCGCGCGCAGAGAGCCCCGATTACCACCTCGTACCGCACCCGGTTGCGCCCGGCGTCTGGGTGCTGGAAGGCGCCAACGCAGATTTTTCGGCGCGCAACGGCTGCAACATCATCAACACCGGCTTTATTGATACGGGCGACGGCGTGCTCGTCGTCAACACCGGGCCGTCGCTGCTGTACGGCGAACAGCAGCGCCAGGCCATCCGCACAGTCACCTCGGCGCCGGTGCGCTGGGTGTTCAACCTCAACCTGCATCCCGACTATTTCTTCGGCAACCAGGCCTATGCGGATATCGGCGCCCAGGCGCTGCCCGGCACCATTGCCGGTGCGCAACGCGAAGGCGCGGCCTATGCCGACAATCTCTACCGCATCTGCGGCGCGTGGATGCAGAACACGGTATCCACACCGCCGGGCGTGCCATTGACGCCCGGCACACGCACCATGGGCAGCCACCGCATCGACCTCATCCGCCTCGATGGGCATACCGATGACGATCTCGTCCTGGTGGACCGGACCAGCGGTGTCGTCTTCGCCGGCGGCATTGCCTTTCGAGACCGGATTCCCACCACGCCGCACGCCAACATTGCGCATTGGCTGGCCAGCCTCGATCGGTTGCAGAAGATCGTTGCCGACAGCGGCGCGCGCATGTTGATCCCCAGCCACGGGCCCGCGCTCGGCAAGGCAGATGCCATTGCACAGACACGTCAGTACCTGCAGTGGCTCGATGCACGCATGCGCCGCGCGGCCGCAGAAGGACGCGACCTTGCAGAGGTGATTGCCATGCCGGTAGACGCGCCCTACGCGCAATGGGGCGGAATGCCCGCGGAGTACGTGCGCAACGTGACCCGCTTCTACCCACGCTACGAGAACGCCGCGCTGGCGCCCTGACATGGCGCCAGACCCCGCGCGGCGACGCTGGATGCGCATCATGCTCGCGACCCTGATCAATCCGGCGCCGACGGCGTCTGCGGCACCCGCACGCGTTACGCTGTTGCGTCTGCAGGATGGCCTGTACGCTGCCCGCGCTGTCAACGCAGAGGCCTCGCGCGGGAATGCCGGAGAAGTCGTGCCCACGCTGGTGCACACGACCGGCAACGGCGTGCTTGTGGTGGACCCGGGCCCGCACGCGCGATGGGGACACCATCTGATCGCGGCCATCCGGCACATCACGGCTGAACCGATCCGCTGGGTGGTCAACACGCACGCGCACCCGGAGCACGTGCTCGCCAACGCGGCGTTCGCGCAACTGCAGCCGCGCCCTGCCTTCCTGGCATCGGCCGCCACCACCGACCTGATGCGCCAGCGTTGCCAGACCTGTCTGGCGCGGCTGACCGCCCTGCTCGGTGCACGCGTCATGCACGAAACGCAGATCGTCTATCCCGAGCCCGCATTGCGCGATGGCGATTGGCTGCACACCGGCAAGACAGCCTGGCAAGTTCACGTCTGCACAGCTGCGCACAGCGCTTCCGACACGGTGCTGTACGCGCCGCAGCGCGGCGTGCTGTGCACGGGTGGCCTGGCATATCGGCAGCGCATTCCCGACCTGCAGGACGGCTCGCTGGTCGGTTGGCGGCAAGCATTGCATGCGCTTGTTCAATTGCCCGCCACCATCGTCGTCGGCACCGCCATCGGCACACCGGCGCAGATGCTGCAACCAACACTCGCCTATCTCGACATGCTCGATAGCGCGATTACGCAGGCCATTGAAGCCGGGGGCGATGCAGCACGCGCGCTCGCGTACGTCCCGGGCGACGCCTATCGCGACTGGCGAAACTTCGACCCCCGCCATGCGCTGAACGTCGGACGTGCATGGCGCGAGCTCGAAGATCGCTGGATGCAAAGCGCGCCAAGGGTCTGACTGCGGCTGCTCCACTGCGCAACAGAGAGCGGACATGTGTTGCACCAACTGTCCCGTCACGCCACATCGCACGCACAGCCGCGGGCATCCGCAAACGTTAAGCAACGGACTGCAACTCCGTGCAATGCGCCGCGAACGCCGTGGTACGCATATTGCAAAGTCCCGCCGACGTTGAGCGCGCGCCCCGCGTGTTTGGCGCCAACACCGCATGCGTCCGAGCCAATTCAATGGACGCATCACACAACGACAATACGGAGACAACATGCAGAACACACGCCTTCGACCCTGCGTCCTGACCGCCATAGCTGCCGCCCTCGGCTGCGCAGCGAGCGGCGCCATCGCACAATCGTCGGTCACGATCTACGGCACAGTCGATGCCGGACTCCAGTATCAAAACCGCAGCGCAGCCGGCGGCAGCATCACGGAAATGCATTCGGGCGGCATCAGCCCAAGCATCTGGGGTCTCAAGGGAGCAGAAGACCTGGGCAGCGGCCTGAAGGCCAACTTCGACCTCGAAGGACATTTCAGCAGCGACACCGGCACGCTCACCACCGGCCCGGGCTTCAGCTCGGAGCTGTTCCGCCGGCAGGCGAACGTCGGACTCAGCGGCAACTGGGGCGCGATCACGCTGGGGCGCCAGTACAGCCCGGCGCTCCTCGGCACGATCGGCACGGAAGCGCGCGGCTTCAAGGAGCAGTTCTCGAATCTGTACGGCTGGGCCTACAACCAACTGCCCGCACCGGGCAACGCGATGGGCGCCGGCACCAACCCCGGCAACGATGTGGGCGTGTTCATTGGCAACGCACTGCAGTACTCCAACAACTTCGGCCCCGTGTGGCTGGGCGTTGCGTATTCATTTGGCGAGACCGCCGGCAGCTTCAAACGCGGCAATGAACTCTCGCTGGGTGCCACGTACACGGGTCCGGTCACAGTCGGCCTCGGCTATCAGTCAACGGCGGACAGTGGCACGGGCGAAACCCTCAGCCGCTTATGGAGCGCAGGTGTGGCCGTGCCTTTCGATGCCTTCACGGGCCGGCTGAACTACATCGGCGTCACCAACAACGCGCCGACTGGCCAACGCGTATCGGACGTCAAATCGATCGGCGCCGGGCTCGACTACAAGTGGAGCCCCGCCAATACCGCCACGCTGGCCGGCTACTACAGCAAGTACGAAAGCAGCGCGCACGACAGTTCCACCAAGTCGATCGTGCTAAGCAACGACTATGCATTCTCCAAACGCACCACGCTGTATGCGCAGCTCGTGTACGTGAATGCGGGCGCGGTGGGCACGGCCGATCCGCTGGAAAGTCTCAAGACGTCGATCGTGGCGGGCGGTACGGCGCCGGGCGCGAAGACGGTGCTGGCGGGGGTGGGGCTGAAGCATTCGTTCTGAGCCGTACCTGAGCAGAAAAAACCCTTGGCCAACACCAAGGGTTTTTTTTCGCCCCTCAGACGCGAAGCATGAATCCTGACGCAGCGCATGGTCTGGGCGGGTGATCCGCGTTACGCTCACGTATCCTTAACATCACGATTCCTGCCTGCCGCTGTCACCCGGCGGGCGCTCATTGGAGGTGCCTTGATTCGCGTCCTGCCTGCCTTTGTACTGGGCACGCTTAGCTCGATCCTGCTGGCGTTGAACACGCTGTTCTGGAGCGCACCGCTATTCATGCTCTCGGCGTTCAAGCTGCTGGTGCCGGCAGCGGCGGTCCGCCGCCGGATCGACCCCGTGCTCAACTGGGTCGCCACGTGCTGGATCGGTTGCAACAATGCCTGGATCGGCGTGCTGCAACGCGAGCCGTGGAGCGTGGAAGGCGCCGACAACCTGCGCTATGCGGGCTGGTACTTGGTCAATTGCAACCATCGGTCGTGGGTGGACATCTTTGTGCTGCAGCGGGTGTTGAACCGGCGCATCCCGCTGCTGAAATTCTTCCTCAAGCAGCAGTTGATCTACGTGCCGGTCATCGGCCTGGCCTGGTGGGCGCTGGATTTCCCGTTCATGCGTCGGCACTCCAAAGCGGCGCTGCGCAAACACCCCGAGCTGCGCAATCAAGACCGCGAAACCACGCGTCGCGCCTGCGCCAAGTTCGCCCACGTGCCGACCAGCGTCATGAACTTTGCCGAAGGCACGCGATACACCCCCTCAAAGCACCGGACGCAATCGTCGCCCTATCGCCATCTGCTCAAGCCGAAGGCTGGCGCGCTGGCCTTGACGCTCAATGCCATGGGTGGGCGGTTCCAGTCGCTGCTCGATATCAGCATTGCCTACCCGGACGGCACACCAAGCTTCTGGCAACTGGCCAGCGGCCAAGCCGGCCGGGTGATGGTGCATATCCGCGAGCTGCCGATCCCGCCGGATTTCTGCACGCACGACTACAGCACCGACGCCGCCTTCCGTAGCGATTTCCACCGCTGGCTCGCCCAGCTCTGGGAAGAGAAGGACCAGCAGATTGAAAACATGCTGGCGCGGGCGGCAAACCGCGCGGCGTGACCGCCGGTGTCGACGCATTCTTCGCCAGACGAAATCTAAGCGCCAAACAAAAAGCCCCTTGGTCGTAAAACCAAGGGGCTTTTGCTACTGCTGGCGGAGAGGGTGGGATTCGAACCCACGGTACCGTCGCCGGTACGCCTGATTTCGAGTCAGGTACATTCGACCACTCTGCCACCTCTCCGGTAACTGGGTCGCTGAATCGCGAAACCGCGACTATAACAGAATTTTTCCGGCCAGATCAAGAGGGTCGGCGCCACTCGATCAAACTGCCGGCTTCAGCACTTCCTGGCCGCCCAGATACGGGCGCAGCACCGCCGGCACCGTGACCGAGCCATCCGCATTCTGGTAGTTCTCCAGCACGGCCACCAGCGTACGGCCCACGGCGAGGCCCGAACCGTTGAGCGTATGCACCAGCTCCGGCTTGCCCTGCGCGTTGCGGAAGCGCGCCTGCATGCGGCGCGCCTGGAAGTCGCCCATGTTCGAGCACGAACTGATCTCGCGGTACGTGTTCTGCGCCGGAATCCACACCTCGATGTCGTACGTCTTGGTGCTGCCGAAGCCCATGTCGCCGGTGCAAAGCACGACGGTGCGGAACGGCAGTTCGAGCTTGCGCAGGATGTTCTCCGCGCAGTTGGTCATGGCGTCCAGCGCCGCGGCCGAGGTTTCTGGCTGCACGATCTGCACCATCTCAACCTTGTCGAACTGGTGCTGGCGGATCATGCCGCGCGTGTCCTTACCGTACGACCCGGCTTCGGAACGGAAGCACGGCGAATGCGCCGCGAACATCATCGGCAGCGCGTCCGCGGCAACGATCTCATCGCGCACGAGGTTTGTGAGCGGCACTTCGGCGGTCGGGATCAGGTAGAAGTTCTCGACGCGTTCACGGTCTTCCTCTTCTGCACTGTGCCCCATCTTGCGCGGCACGCGGAACAGGTCTTCCTCGAACTTCGGCAACTGGCCGGTGCCACGCATCGACGCGGCGTTGACGATGTACGGCACGTAAGCCTCGGTGTAGCCGTGCTCCAGCGTGTGGGTGTCGAGCATGAACTGCGCGAGTGCGCGATGCAGACGCGCCACCTGCCCCTTGAGTACAGTGAATCGCGCGCCCGACAGCTTGGCGCCCGCGTCAAAATCCAGCCCCAGCGCGGCGCCCAGGTCTACGTGGTCCTTGACCGGGAAGTCGAAGGTGCGCGGCGTGCCTTCGCGGCGCACTTCCACGTTCTGCGTTTCGTCGCGACCGGCCGGCACGCTTTCGTGCGGCAGGTTCGGGATCGACAGCATCAATTCCTGCACCTTGGCCTGCACCACGTCGAGTTGCGCGGCAGACGCCTTCAGCTCGTCACCGATGCCCGACACCTCAGCCATCACGCCCGATGCATCCTCGCCCTTGCCCTTGAGCATGCCAATTTGCTTGGAGAGGCTGTTCCGGCGTGCCTGCAGCTCTTCTGTGCGGGTCTGGATGGCCTTGCGTTCCGCTTCAAGCGCGGCAAAGCCGGCCACGTCGAGCACGTAGCCGCGATCTTTGAGGCGCGCAGCGACGGCGTCGATGTCTTTGCGCAGCAGTTGGATATCAAGCATGGTGGAAAAAGGGAAACCGAAGATTGCGAGCGATCTGAATGATCGAAAAGGCCGATTTTATCGTACCGGCCCGTGGGGATTATTTGTTGCGAGAGGATTTGTCCTGCTGGGCATGCCACTGTGCATCCAGCTCGCGCAGGTGCCGCAGCTTCTCGCCGATCTTGCCTTCCAGGCCGCGCGGTGTGGGCACGTACCAGTTCTGCGCGGGCAGGTCGTCGGGAAAGTAGGTTTCGCCCGCGGCGTAGGCCTCGGGCTCGTCATGCGCGTAGCGGTAGGCGTGGCCGTAGCCAAGTTCTTTCATCAGCTTGGTCGGCGCATTGCGCAGATGCACGGGCACGTTGCGCGACCTGTCCTGGCTGACGAAGGCGCGTGCTGCGTTGTACGCGTTGTAGCCGGCATTCGACTTGGGCGCGATGGCCAGGTAGATCACGGCCTGGGCCAACGCCAGCTCGCCTTCCGGCGAGCCCAGACGTTCGTACGTTTCCGCGGCATCCAGCGTGATGCGTCCGGCACGCGGGTCGGCCAGCCCAATGTCTTCCCATGCCATACGCACGATGCGGCGCGCGAGATAGCGCGGGTCGGCGCCCCCGTCGAGCATGCGGCAGAACCAGTACAGCGCGCCGTCCGGGTCGGAGCCGCGCACGGATTTATGCAGTGCACTGATCTGGTCGTAGAACGCGTCGCCGCCCTTGTCGAAGCGGCGCAGGTTTTCCGACAACGCCGATGCCAGCAGCGCCTCGTCGACCACCGGAACGGTATCGCCCTCAGCCTGCGAACGCGCGGCGCGGGTGACGATTTCAATGTTGTTGAGCAACTTGCGGCCATCGCCATCGGCAGAGGCGACGATGGCGTCGACTGCGGCGGGGGCCCACTCCAGCCCGCCCAGCTCCTGGCGCGCTCGTTCGGCCAACTGCTTCAGCTCGTCGTCAGACAGGCTCTTGAGCACGTACACCGCGGCACGCGAGAGCAATGCACCGTTCACCTCGAACGAGGGGTTTTCCGTGGTCGCGCCGATGAAGGTGAACAGCCCGCTTTCCACGTGCGGCAGAAATGCGTCTTGCTGGCTTTTGTTGAAGCGATGCACCTCATCGACGAACACGAGCGTGCGGCGGCCATTGGCGCGGAATTGCTCAGCGCGCTCGACGGCCTCGCGGATGTCTTTCACGCCAGAGAGCACGGCCGACAGCGCGATGAATTCCGCATCGAACGCGTCGGCCATCAAGCGGGCCAGCGTGGTTTTTCCAACGCCGGGCGGGCCCCACAGGATCATCGAATGCGGCTCGCCAGAAGCGAAGGCCACGCGCAGCGGCTTGCCCGGCCCCAGCAGATGCTGCTGGCCGATCACTTCGTCGACAGAATGCGGGCGAAGGCGCTCGGCCAGCGGCATGTGGGCGGGCGCGTCCGGAAAGAGGGATGCGGAAGCGTTCATCCGGGGATTGTCGCAGAAACCGGGCGTAACCCCGGCGCCCCTTCGCGCGACGCGCGGTCAGTTTGACGCGCGCTGCACGAGCCCCATGAACGCCTTGGCCGGCAGCGGCCCATGACATGACTGCGCACCGCTGGGCGAGCGCAGGAGGAGCCAGACGCTCTCGCTGGCCGGCGGCTGAATCACGAACGGCTGACGCGCGGAAGCCTCGGGCAGGCGCGGATCAGCCGGCGTCTGGATCGGCACAACTTGCCCTGCGTGCCCCTTCACCAATGCGCTGCACTCGGCGCCAGGCAGCTCGGTCGCGTGCAGGAAATCCTTGTTGACCAAGGCTTCGGCCAGCACGGTGTCGGGCGCGGCGAGGAAGGAATCGACATCAAAACGGGACGCACCGGTGGAGGCGCATCCGGTAAAGACGGCTGCCGCTGACGCTGCGACAGCAAGAGCGGCCGCTCGGTGCAGCGACGTGGTGAACGGCAAAGGCATGGTCGGTCTCCTTGTCGAAAACCGGCCTGCACGCGTCATTGCTTGATTACGTCGGCCCCTTTGGGCGGCGTAAAGCGGAACACGTTGGCCGGCAGTTGCGGATTCTTCTGGATGTTCGAGAACGTCAGCAAGGTGGTGTTACCGAAGGCGTCGCGCAGCTCCATCCCCTGCAGCTCGCCGCTGCGAAAGCCGATGGCGATGCGCTCGAACTGGGTGTCCTTTGCCTTGGGGGTGAGTTCGGCCCAGTCGATGCCGTCTTTGGTACCGCCTTCCTTGAGCGTGAAGTTCTTGGCCAGATCGTTGCTGCCGAACAGGATGGCGGCGGGGCTTGAGCCCAGCGACGCATCGAGCTTGCGCTCCGTGATCTGGTTCAGGTCCTTGTCGAAGATGTAAAGCATCTGGCCGTCGGCCGAGAGTTGCTGCTCGTATGGCTTCACATAGCGCCAGACGAAGCGGCCCGGGCGCGAGAAAACGAAATCGCCGCTGGAGGTGCCGGCCACGCGCAACGGGCTGCCGTTGGTGCCGCCCTTCACTTGTCGCTGGACGAACTCTCCGCGCGCGGTGCTGACGTTGCTCACGAACGCATTGAGCTGTTCGACTGCGCCCGCATAGGCGCCGGCCGACCATGCCGCCAGCGAAACCAGCCCGGCGGCCATCAGGTGACGTGCTTTCAACACAAACATAGGAATCCCGGTTTCAGTTGATCTTATTCTTAGTGGCCGGCCGCGCCCGAACATTCCGCCGACGCGGTAACGCGATGTAACGGCAAGTGCGCGCAACATGCGGACAGCATCATTCCTCTTCGACGACGTTGCCGTTGCGGTTGGGCGCCAGAATTTCGCGGTTGCCGTTGCCGGACATGGCAGAAACAAGGCCCGCCTTTTCCATGTCTTCGAGCAGGCGTGCGGCGCGGTTGTAGCCGATACGCAGGTGACGCTGCACCAGCGAGATCGAGGCACGGCGGTTCTTGAGCACCACGTCGACGGCTTGGTCGTAGAGTGGGTCAGCCTCGCCGCCACCGGCGCCGACAAGACCCGCGCCGCCGCCAAAGCCATCGCCGCCGCCCTCGCCGTCGACCACACCGCCTTCGAGAATGCCTTCGATGTAGTTCGGCTCGCCTTGCGATTTGAGGTTATCGACGATGCGGTGGACTTCCTCGTCCGACACGAACGCACCGTGCACGCGCACCGGCAAACCGGTGCCGGGCGCCAGATACAGCATGTCGCCCATGCCCAGCAGCGCTTCGGCGCCCTGCTGGTCAAGAATCGTGCGCGAGTCGATCTTGCTGCTGACCTGGAACGCGATCCGCGTCGGCACGTTGGCCTTGATCAGGCCCGTAATCACGTCCACCGACGGACGCTGCGTCGCCAGCACCAGATGGATACCGGCGGCACGCGCCTTCTGTGCGATCCGCGCGATCAGCTCTTCGACCTTCTTGCCGACCACCATCATCAGGTCGGCCAGTTCGTCGATCACGATGACGATCATCGGCAGCTTGTCGAGCGGCTCCGGCGCGTCCGGCGTCAGGCTGAACGGGTTGGGAATCTTCTCTTCACGCGCCGCGGCTTCTTCGATCTTCTTGTTGAAGCCCGCCAGGTTCCGCACGCCCATCTTGCTCATGAGCTTGTAACGGCGTTCCATCTCGCCCACGGCCCAGTTCAGCGCGTGGCCAGCCTGCCGCATGTCGGTCACGACCGGGCACAACAGGTGCGGAATGCCTTCGTAGATGCTCAGTTCCAGCATCTTCGGGTCGATCAGGATCAGGCGCACCGCGTCGGCCTTGGCCTTGTACAGCAGCGACAGGATCATCGCGTTGATCCCGACCGACTTACCGGAGCCCGTGGTACCGGCCACCATGCAGTGCGGCATCTTGGCCAAGTCGGCCACCACCGGCTTGCCGGCGATGTCCTTGCCCAGCGCCAGCGTGAGCTGCGATACGCTCTCATTGTAGACCTGCGAGCCGAGAATCTCCGACAGGCGCACCGCCTGACGCTTCGGGTTCGGCAACTCCAGACCCATGTAGTTCTTGCCCGGAATCGTCTCCACCACGCGGATCGACACCAGCGACAGCGAACGCGCCAGGTCCTTGGCGAGGTTGACGATCTGGCTGCCCTTCACGCCCGTGGCGGGCTCGATTTCGTAACGCGTGATGACCGGGCCAGGATAGGCCGCCACCACCTGCACATCCACGCCGAAATCCTTGAGTTTCTTCTCGATCAGGCGAGAGGTGAATTCCAGTGTCTCGGCGCTCACGGTTTCCACAACCGGCGGGATCGGATCGAGCAGCGCGAGCGGCGGCAGGTCCGAATCGTGAATGTCGACAAAGAGCGGCTGCTGCTTTTCACGCTCCACGCGTTCGCTCTTGACCACGGCGGTCGGGCGCACGATCTGCACCGGCGGCGATTCTTCAATGCGCACGCGGCGGGTTTCGACCACCTCCTCACGCTCGACCTTGGCTGCCTCGCCAATGGCCCGGTCCTGCTTGCTCTCGCGGCGCGTCTTGAAGCCGACGAACAGCATCTCGACGCCTGCGCCGATCTGCTCGGCCAGGTTCAGCCACGAAAAATGGAAGAACAGCGACAGCCCGACCAGGAACGTGAACAGCAGCGCCAGCGTGCCGCCAGTAAAGCCCAGCGAATGCTGCATCGCCCCGCCGATCACATCGCCCAGCACGCCGCCCGGCGCACGCGGCAGCTTCATGTGCAGCGAGTACATGCGGATGGCTTCCAGACCCATGCTGGAAGCCAGGATGAGCGCAAATCCGATCCACGTGACACTGGCGTCAACGCGCGGCATGGAGGTGCGCGGCAGGCGCTCGTCCGACATCAGCTCGCGCCAGCCGCGCCAGACCTTGCGCACCAGCAGCACCGCCCACCAGTAGGCGGACGCGCCAAAGACAAACAGCAGCAGATCAGCCAGCCACGCGCCCACGCGGCCGCCCAGGTTGCGGATTTCGTCGACCTGGCTGGCGTGGGTGAAACCGGGGTCGGCCCGGTTGTATGACAGAAGGATGATCAGGAAGGCGATGGTCACCGCCAGCAACAGGAACCAGCGGACCTCCCCCAGCAGCCGTCCAATGCGGGACGGCAGTGCGGAGGGATCGGTGCGGGTTGTCGGAGTGGTGGAAGCTCGAGCCATGCGGGAGACGGGTGCGCCGCTTGGGCAAGGCCGCGCGGCTTGGTGACAGCACAAAAGGACAGCACAAATGCGATGCCGAGGATTGTAACGCGGCCCTATCACTGCCATTGGAATTTACAACCGGGCGGACGAGGGGGTGCCACTTTATAATGGCGCCCATCACCCTCACCTAGCCTGCACGGCGGCGCTCCACCCCTCGTGCCGCGCACACACAGAACGCATCATGGCAAAACACGCAAAAGTGCTGATCCTTGGCTCCGGCCCCGCCGGCTACACGGCCGCGATTTACGCTGCCCGGGCCAACCTGAACCCCGTGCTGGTCACCGGTCTGGCACAGGGCGGCCAGCTCATGACCACCACCGACGTGGAAAACTGGCCGGCTGACAAGGAGCACCTGCAAGGCCCCGAGTTGATGCAGCGCTTTCTGGAACACGCCGAGCGCTTCAAGACCGACGTGCTGTTCGACCACATCCACACCGCGCATCTGAATGAGAAGCCGATCCGCCTGGTGGGCGATTCGGGCGAATACACCTGCGATGCGCTGATCGTCTCCACCGGCGCTTCGGCCCAATATCTGGGCTTGCCGTCGGAAGAAGCCTTCGCGGGCCGCGGCGTGTCTGCCTGCGCAACGTGCGACGGCTTCTTCTACAAGGGCCAGGAAGTGGCCGTGGTGGGTGGCGGCAACACCGCCGTGGAAGAAGCGCTGTACCTGGCCAACATCGCCAGCAAGGTCACGCTCATCCACCGCCGCGACAAGTTCCGCGCCGAGCCGATCCTGATCGACCGCCTGCATGAGCAGGAGAAGAAAGGCAAGATCGAGATCAAGACGAACATGGTTCTCGACGAGATCCTGGGCGATGACTCCGGCGTAACGGGCGCCCGCCTGAAAGGCACGAACGAGAACGAAGGCAAGACCGAAGAGCTCAAGGTGGCGGGCGTGTTCATCGCCATCGGCCACAAGCCGAACACCGACATCTTCCGCGGCCAGCTCGACATGAACGACACGGGCTACATCCGCACGAAGAGCGGCCTGGATGGCATGGCCACCGCCACCAACATCCCGGGCGTGTTCGCCGCGGGCGACGTCCAGGACCATATCTACCGCCAGGCCATCACCAGCGCCGGCACGGGTTGCATGGCCGCACTGGACGCCCAGCGCTACCTGGAAAGCCTGGAATAAGCGTCATTGCGCCGGGGCTTCCGGACGCAAACAAAACGGCCGATGGGTGACCATCGGCCGTTTTGCCATGTGCGGCACCTTCGTATAATCGACACACGCTCCACCCCCGATGTGCTCGCCTGCCCTTCACCATGAAACGCGCCCCCTTCCCCGCCAACAAACTCAGCCTGACCGACCTGGCCAGCCTGCGTGACCAGCTCAAGCACGAGACGGAAGCACGCGAAGCCGCACGCCAGCGCGCCGAAGCCGCCGCACGCAAGGCCGCAGAAGAAGCCAACGTGTTCCGTGCCAGCATCGGCGAGGTCAGCGCGCTGCGCCAGAACAAGCGCGTCGAGCATCCGCGCAATCCGCCCGCGCCCGACCCCGTGCATTCGCGTGCCGAAGAGCAAACCGTGCTGCGCGATTCGCTGTCGGATGAATTCGACGTGGACAACCTCCTGGAAACCGACGACACGCTTTCCTACCGTCGCCCTGGCATTGGCGACGACGTGCTCAAGAAACTGCGCCGCGGCGAGTGGGCCACGCAAGACCAGATCGACCTGCACGGCATGCGCCGCGAAGAAGCCCGCGAGGCGCTCGCAGCCTTCCTGCGCCGTGCCGTACAGCGTGGCATCCGCTGCGTGCGCGTGGTCCACGGCAAGGGACTCGGCTCGCCCGACAAAACGCCCGTGCTCAAGGGCAAGGTGCGCTCGTGGCTGGTGCAGAAGGAAGAAGTGATCGCTTTTGTCGAGCCCCGCAACACAGCCGGGGGCGCTGGCGCGGTGCTGGTGCTGCTGCGCCAGCCGCACGGCTCCTAAAGCACAGTCCTCCCATTCGCCCCGCTCATCACAAGAACAACACGCATATGCACGTGACCCGCCTGCAACTGGTGATGCACTGGGTGGAGATCCTCGCGGTCTTCTCGTTTGCCATCTCTGGGTTGGCGGAGGCCAAACGGCGCCGGCTCGATGCCGTGGGCGCATTCATCGTTGCGTTCCTGACCGCGTTCGGTGGCGGCACATTGCGCGATCTGCTTCTGGATCGACGGCCCTTCTACTGGATCGAGCACGAGCAATACCTGCTCGCGCTGTTCGTGATGAGCCTGTTCGCCAACTGGGTGATCCGACTGGTGAGCCAACTGGTGTCCGATCGCGTGCTGATCGTGGCCGACGCCATCGGCATGGGGCTCTTTGGCGTGCTTGGCACGCAACTGGCGCTCGATGCGGGCGTGCCGGTCTTCGTGTCGGTGATGATGGGTGTGATCACGTCGGCCTTTGGAGGCCTGCTGCGCGACGTGGTCTGCAATGAAGTGCCCATGCTGCTGCGGGACAATCACCCGTACGCAACGTGCGCGTTTCTCGGGTGCTTCCTTTACGTCGGGCTGACGCACACGGACTTGCTGCCAAGCGTGTCCGTGGTGATCGCCACGCTGGCGATCGTGATCGGGCGGCTAGCGACGCTGCGCTGGAACATCACCCTGCCGCGCTGACCGGCGCGAGCGCGCCGGCCACAGAAAAAGGCTTCAGACCGCCGCTTCGTCCTTCTCGCCGGTGCGGATGCGAATCACCTGCTCCACCGGCATCACGAAAATCTTGCCGTCGCCGATCTTGCCGGTCTTGGCGGCCTTGACGATGGTGTCGATGACGTTCTCGACCTGGCTCTCGGCCACCACCACCTCGATCTTGATCTTCGGCAGGAAGTCGACCACGTATTCCGCACCACGATACAGCTCGGTGTGGCCCTTCTGACGGCCAAAACCCTTGACCTCGGTGACGGTCAGGCCGGTCACCCCCACGTCGGCGAGCGACTCGCGCACTTCGTCCAGTTTGAAGGGCTTGATGATGGCGGTGATCTGTTTCATGGTGTCTCGCTCACTAGTTGGTGAAGTATTCAAGCATCCAATAATACTGGAGCCGGTTAATGCGCACATCCCGGGCGATGCCGGCCACCGTCTGCAGCAGCGTCGGATCGTCCGGAAAGTTCTTCAGCACATCGTGCTCGCTGCCATCGCGCAAGGGGCGACGCTGCCACGTGTTGCCATGTTCGTCGTTGTAGGCAATGGGCGTGCTTGAGCCGAACACATACTGGTTATCGAACCACAGCACACGCACGCCGGGCCCCAGGGCGCGGTGCAACGCTTCGACGTGCTGGCGCAAGCGCTGCAGCGGCACATGCGACCACCAGCAGCCTGCCGTCATCACATCAAACATGCCAGGCGCAAAAGGCAGCGCATCGTTGTCCGCGCGCACAAACGACGCCCTGGGGATGTCCTTGCCGCGCGCAATGCGCAGTACGGTGTCGTTGTAATCAGCGCCGACGATGCTGCGCGCGTCCGTCATCGCCTCGGTCCAGAAACCGGTGCCGCACGCCAGATCCAGCACCCGCGCACCGCGCGTCAGATCACGCACGCGCGCCTTCAACCACGCCAAATCCCCCTGCCGTTCCGGCCTCGCATAGATGCGTTCGTATTCGGGGGCACGCTTGGCGTAGTAGTCGAGCATGGCGGCGGCTTACTCTTTGAAACGCGACGTAATCGGATACCGCCAGTCGCGCCCGAACGCCCGCTGCGTCACGCGAATGCCCACTGGCGCCTGACGCCGCTTGTACTCGTTGATCTTGATGAGGCGCACGATCTTCTGCACGTCGGCCTCGGCAAACCCCGCAGCAATGATGTCGGCCACCGGCTGGTTCTGCTCCATGTAGCGCTGCACGACGGCGTCGAGCGCATCGTATTCGGGCAGGCTGTCCTGATCGGTCTGGTTCTCGCGCAGCTCGGCTGACGGCGCGCGGGTCAGGATGCGCTCAGGAATCACTTCCGACAACGAATTGCGGTAGCGGCACAGCCGGTAGACCAGCGTCTTGAAGATGTCCTTGATGACGGCAAAACCACCGGCCATGTCACCGTACAACGTGCAGTAGCCGACCGCCATTTCGCTCTTGTTGCCGGTCGTCAGCACGATGCGGCCGCTCTTGTTGGACAGCGCCATCAGCAGCGTGCCGCGAATGCGCGCCTGGATGTTCTCTTCCGTCGCATCTTCGGGTAGCCCGCGGAACTCCTCCGCCAATGCGCCCTTGAATGCGTCGAACATCGGGCTGATGGCGATTTCGTCGTACTGCACGCCCAGCCGAGCCGCCATGTCGCGCGCATCCACCCACGAGATATCGGCCGTGTAGCGCGAGGGCATCATCACCGCGCGCACACGATCGGCGCCCAGCGCATCGACGGCAATCGCCAGCACCAAAGCGGAATCGACGCCACCCGACAAGCCGATGATCGCGCCGGGGAAGCCGTTCTTGCCGAGGTAATCGCGCACGCCCAGCTTGAGCGCCTCGTACACCTGGGCTTCCAGCGAAGGCTCCGGCACGATCGCCCCCGGCAGCGCGCGTCCGCCGTCGAACTGCGCGTAGCCGACGCCCTCCACAAACTGCTCCATCCTCACGACGACGTTGCCTTCGGCGTCGAGCACGAACGAGCCGCCATCGAAGACGAGCTCATCTTGCCCGCCGACCAGGTTCGCATACACATGCGGCAAGCCCGATTCCTTCACGCGGTCACCGATGATCCGCTCGCGCAGGTCTTCCTTGTCGAGGTGATACGGCGAGGCGTTGGGGATCAGCACAACCTGCGCACCGGCAGCCTTGGCATAGGCCGTGGCCGTGGCATACCAGGCGTCTTCACAGATGACGACGCCGAAGCGCGTGCCGTCCACTTCGAACACAAAGGGCTCGGTGCCGGGCTGGAAGTAGCGCTTCTCGTCAAAAACCTCGTTGTTGGGCAATTCCAGCTTGTTGTACCGGCCGACCACGCAGCCGTCCGCGGCCACTGTGGCGCTGTTCGTGGGCTTGGGCAACAGGCCGGGGGCCGGGGCTTCCTGCGAGAGTTGCGGGTGCCCGATCAGCACGTGCAAACCCGGGAAGGCCGCCAGTTCGGCGATGAGCGCGTCAAGCGCGCGCGCGCTGGCATCAATGAAGGCCGGGCGCAGCAGCAGGTCTTCGGGCGGATAGCCCGTGAGCGACAGTTCCGGCGTGAGCAGAACGCGCGCACCAGCCTGGTGCGCTTCGCGCGCGGCGGCGACGATGCGGGCAGCATTGCCGGCGAAATCGCCGACGGTGCAGTTGATCTGGGCGAGAGCGACAGAGACGGTCATGGGGGCAATGTGGATTGCAAGCGCGGCATTCGAAGCTGGAATTAGAATCGGCGGCATGACCTCTCGCCCCCTTTTTCCCGAGCCCCAAGCGCGCGCTGGTTCGCGGCACGAATTAGCCAATTATCGCATGCGACTTGTGACCGATCTGCGTGACATTGGCCGCGATGCGTGGGACGCCCTGCTCGCCCTGCAGCCCGAGGCAACGCCCTTCCTGCGTTTCGATTTCCTGCACGCCCTGCATGAGAGCGGCAGCGCATCGCCCGACACCGGCTGGTCGCCGCAATACCTGACGCTGTGGGAAGACGGCCCCGATGGCGAAGTGCTCGCTGCGGCCGTACCGCTGTATGTGAAGGGCCACTCCTATGGCGAGTACGTCTTCGACTGGGCGTGGGCCAATGCGTATGCGCAGCATGGGCTGGAGTACTACCCGAAATGGCTGTCCGCCGTGCCGTTTACGCCAGTCCAGGGCGCGCGCTTGCTGGCGCGGGATGCGGCTGCCCGCGCGGCGCTGCTCGACACGTTGCTGGCGGTTGCGCGGCAGAGCGAGTTGTCATCGCTGCATGTGCTCTTTCCCACCGCCGGCGAGGCCGAGCAAATGCGTGCGGCCGGCATGCTGCTGCGGCAAGGGGTGCAATTCCACTGGTGCAATCCGGGCTTTGCCAGCTTCGACGACTTTCTGGCCGCGCTGGAACAAAAGAAGCGCAAGAATATCCGCGCCGAGCGCCGCCGCGTGCACGACGCCGGCATTACGTTCCGCCATGTGCCCGGCGCAGCGGCAACAGACGCCGACTGGCGCTTCTTCCACCGCTGCTATCGCACCACCTACCGCGAACATCATTCGTCGCCGTATCTGAACCTGGAGTTCTTCCGCCAGATCGGCCAGACGATGCCGGAAAACCTCCTGCTGGTGGTCGCCTCGCGCGACGGCAACGACATCGCCAGCGCGCTGCTGGTGGTCGACACACGGCCCGAAGCGTCCGTCATGTACGGCCGCTACTGGGGTGCGATCGAACATCACCCCTGCCTGCACTTTGAGACGGCGTATTACCAGCCGCTGACGTACTGCATCACGCACGGCATCCGCACGTTCGAAGGTGGCGCGCAAGGCGAACATAAGATGGCGCGCGGCTTCGAGCCGGTGGCGACGCTATCGGCACACTGGCTGGCGCACCCGGCGTTTGCCGATGCAGTCGGCAGGTTCCTCGACCGCGAGACGGCCGGCATGGAAGCGTATTTGGATGAACTGACAGACCGCTCGCCGTTCAGGCAACGATCAGAATCGGATTAGCGGCGGGAAACGGCGGAGGCGGGGAAAGACAGCGTCCGCACAAGCGGCGGACGCGGAAGCAAAGCTTAGTGTGCGGCAGGCTTCTGCCGGGCGATCACGCAGTGTGCGGCGTTCGAATCAACAGCCATGGCGGTCGATGCAACGGCACGCTCGCCAGCGTGGGCGGCGTCCGGCGGCCCAACCAGCAGCGCCCACACAGTAAATGCGGCCATGGCCACAGCGGAAAGCACGGGAACGACAACGGTCTTGTTCAACATCGCAGTACCAAGGGTTGGAGTCAAACTTGACGGGGAGTCTAGAGGGGCCGTTTCCGGTGGGCAAATGAGCGTTTCTTAAATCTCTGTGTAGCAGAACTACCGGGCGGTAAGTATGCAAAACTCGTAGAGAACTCCATGAAACGCATACAACGACCTAGCCCCGGCCGCAGATGGCGCTCTGACGCACGCCGACAAATCCGTGCGCATGACGCTGATGGCCACTTCGCAAAGAAAAAATCCCGGCGCTCCATCCGGAGCCCGGGATTTGTCAGACACGCCGTACGGCGAAATCCTGAAATTGCTTACTTCTTATAGTTGGCAACGCCGTCGGCGATTTCCTTGTGGGCTTCTTCAATGCCGCCCCAGCCTTCGACCTTGACCCACTTGCCGGCTTCCAGCGCCTTGTAGTGCTCGAAGAAGTGCTTGATCTGATCCAGCAGGTTCTGGCCGATGTCCGACAGGTCGGTCATGTGGGCCGTGGCCGGGCTCAGCTTGTTGACAGGCACGGCAACCAGCTTGGCGTCCACGCCGGATTCGTCGGTCATCTTCAGCATGCCCAGGGCACGGCAGCGCACCACGCAACCGTGGATGAGCGGAAACGGCGTGACGACCAGCACGTCGACCGGGTCACCGTCGCCCGAGAGCGTCTGCGGGATGAAACCGTAGTTGGCCGGGTAGCGCATGCCGGTACCCACGAAGCGGTCCACGAACAGCAGGCCGGTTTCCTTGTCGGCTTCGTACTTGACCGGGTCGCTCTGCGCCGGGATCTCGATGATGACGTTGAAATCGTTGGGGATGTCCTTGCCCGGCGAGACGTTGTTGAAGCTCATGGAAATGCTCCGGAATGCGCGAACTGCGTAAAAACGCGACGCAAATGGTTGGAAAGAAACGTGAAAATCTGTCGGCGGGCATTATAGCCCCTGACAACCTGCCGCTTCCCCTACCCGGCCTGCACCCGTGCGAAAATCGTGCGTTGCCGATCTTTTGCAGGACCCCCCCATGCATGCCCAGCACTTCATCGCCAACCGTCTGATGTCGCCCGACTCGGGGATGCGCATCAAGGTGTTCGACCCGTCCGACGGCCAATCCTTTGCCGAGATTGCGCGCGGCAACGCCACCGACATCACCGTGGCCGTGCACGCAGCGCGGCGTGCGTTCGAGGGCGTCTGGGGCCAGTTGCCGCCAGCCGAGCGCGGCCGTGTGCTCATGCGCGTGGCCCTGCGCCTGGCCGATCACGAAGAAGAACTGGCCCGCCTGGAAGCCCGCGACACCGGCAAGCCCATGCGCCAGGCGCGCGCCGACGCCCGCGCCGTGGCCCGCTACTTCGAGTTCTACGCCGGTGCGGCCGACAAGCTGCACGGGCAAACCATCCCCTACCCGGCCGATACCACCGTGCTGACCGTGCGCGAGCCGCATGGCGTAACGGCACACATCATCCCGTGGAACTACCCGATGCAGATCTTCGGGCGCAGCGTGGGCGCTGCACTGGCGGCGGGCAACGCATGCGTGGTCAAGCCGGCGGAAGACGCGTGCCTGTCGATCCTGCGCGTGGCCGAGCTGGCCGCCGAGGCAGGCCTGCCCGACGGCGCACTCAACATCGTGACCGGCTATGGCCACGAAGCGGGTGCGGCACTGGCTGCGCATCCCGGCATCAACCATGTGTCGTTCACGGGATCACCGGAAACGGGCAAAGCCGTTGTGCGAGCGGCGGCAGAAAACCACGTGCCCGTGACGCTGGAACTTGGCGGCAAATCTCCGCAAATCGTGTTTGCCGACGCCGATCTGGAAGCGGCCATTCCAGCCGTGGTGAACGGCATCATCCAGAACGCCGGGCAGACGTGCTCTGCCGGCAGCCGCGTACTGATCGAGCGCAGCGTGTATGAGGCGATGCTGGACCGGCTGGCCATGGTGTTCGAATCCATCAAGGTCGGGCCCTCGTCGCTGGATCTGGATTGCGGGCCGCTCATCAACCCCAAGCAGCAGCAACGCGTATGGGATTTCGTCTCGGATGCGCAGCACGCCAACATTCCGGTGATGGCCCAGGGCCAAGTGGTGCCCGAGGCGCCCGAGACCGGCTACTACCAGGCGCCGATGCTGCTGCGCGATGTGCCGCACACGCACCGGCTCGCACAGCAGGAAGTGTTCGGCCCGCTGCTGGCCGCCATGCCGTTCGATACCGAAGCCGAAGCGCTGGCCCTGGCCAACGGCACACCCTACGGCCTGGTGGCTGGCGTGTGGACGAACGACGGTGGCCGCCAGATGCGCCTCGCACGCAAGCTCAGGGCCGGCCAGGTCTTCATCAACAATTACGGGGCGGGCGGCGGCGTTGAACTGCCCTTCGGCGGAACGGGCCAATCGGGCCATGGGCGCGAGAAGGGCTTTGAAGCGCTCTACGGTTTCACCACGCTCAAGACCATCGCCATCCGTCACGGTTAAGGCGCAACGCAACATCCACCCACAACACGAGGAGACACCATGCGGCTTGCCGGCAAAATCGCCATCGTCACGGGCGCGGGTTCGGGTTTTGGAGAAGGCATCGCCAACACCTTTGCCCGCGAAGGCGCACGCGTCGTCGTCAATGACCTGAATGCGGAAGCCGGCGAACGCGTGGCCAGCGCCATTCGCGTGGCCGGCGGCGATGCGCATTTCGTGCACGCTGACGTGTCGAATGGCGATTCCGTCGCCAAATTGCTGGGCGCCACGCTGGGGCGCTATGGCGATCTGCACATCGTCGTGAACAACGCCGGCACCACGCACAAGAACAAGCCCCTGTTGCAGATCACCGAAGATGAGTTCGACCGCGTGATGGCCGTCAACGTGAAGAGCATTTACTGGACGGCGCATCACATCGTCCCGCACTTCCGGGAGCGCGGTGGCGGCGTGTTCGTCAATGTGGCGTCCACCGCAGGCATCCGGCCGCGGCCGGGGCTCGTCTGGTACAACGCCAGCAAGGGGGCCGTCATCACGGCCAGCAAGGCGATGGCGGCGGAGCTTGGCCCCGACAAGATCCGCGTGAACTGCGTGAACCCGGTGATGGGCGCCACGGGCCTCATCGAGCAGTTCATGGGCGTACCCGACACCCCTGAGAACCGCGCGCGCTTCCTGGCGACGATCCCGATGGGGCGGCTCTCCACGCCGCAGGATGTGGCCAACGCATGCCTGTATCTGGCGTCGGACGAAGCCGAGTTCATTACCGGCACGTGTTTGGAAGTGGACGGCGGGCGCTGCGTATAAACCCTGCCGGCGGGCGTCTTGGCGCATTCGCCCGAGAAGCGCAGAATGCTGTGGCGGTTTTCCAGGCCGAGGTAGGTAACGAGGAGCACTCGGCCTGAACTCACAACAATTCTGGAGACCCGATGGCCACCACCCCACCCACCTCACCGGTCGGCGGCGCAAGCACGCTGCCGCCCCAGTCCACAAGCGCGTTTGAAGAAGCCACGTACCGCAAGGTGACGTGGCGCCTCGTTCCGTTCCTGCTGCTGTGCTACGTGGTCGCGTATCTCGATCGCGTCAACGTGGGCTTTGCCAAGCTGCAGATGCTCAACGACCTTAAGTTCAGCGAGACCATCTACGGCCTGGGCGCGGGCATCTTCTTCATCGGCTACTTCCTCTTTGAAGTGCCGAGCAATGTGATCCTGCACCGCGTGGGCGCGCGCATCTGGATTGCACGGATCATGATTTCGTGGGGCATCATCTCGGCGGCCATGATGTTCGTGACCACGCCGGCCATGTTCTACGTAATGCGCTTTCTGCTGGGCCTGGCAGAAGCCGGCTTCTTCCCGGGCATCATCCTGTACCTCACGTACTGGTATCCGGGGCAGCGGCGTGGGCGCACCACCACCTTCTTCATGACGGCGATTGCGCTGTCTGGCGTGATCGGCGGCCCCATCTCAGGCTGGGCGATGAAGGCGTTTGGCGGCGTCTACGGCCTAGCCGGCTGGCAGTGGATGTTCCTGATCGAAGGCATTCCCTCGATCATCGTCGGCATCTTCGTGCTGGCTTATCTGGACGACCGCATCAGCCACGCGAAGTGGCTGACCGAGGAAGAGAAGGCGCTGCTCGCCCGCAACATCGCCGCCGAAGACGCCGAGAAGGAAGACCCGCCCATCCGCACCGTCATGGCCAGCCCGCGCGTGTGGCTGATGAGCCTGATCTACTTCACCTTCGTGATGGGCCTGTATGGCGTGAGCTTCTGGCTGCCGACATTGATCAAGCAGACCGGCGTGGCAGATCCGTTCTCGGTGGGCTTGCTGACGGCGATTCCGTACGGCGCGGCAGTCGTCGCCATGGTCTTGGTGGCCCGCAGCGCCGACCGTCTGCGTGAGCGCCGCTGGCACATCGCGATTCCCGCGGTGGTGGGCGCGGTCGGGCTCGTACTGTCCGCCGTGTGGCACACCGACACCACGCTGGCCATGGCCGCCCTCACGCTCGGCACCATGGGCATCCTGACCACGTTGCCGCTGTTCTGGAGCCTGCCGACTGCGTTCCTGGCTGGCACCGGCGCCGCCGCCGGCATTGCGCTCATCAATTCGCTGGGCAACCTTGCGGGCTTCCTGAGCCCCTACGCCGTCGGCTGGCTGAAAGACGCCACGCAGAGCACCGATTCCGGCATGTACATGCTGGCCGCGTCGATGGTGCTGGGTGCAATCCTCACGCTTTCCGTACCGGCACGGATGGTGAACAAATAGGCGCCGTCACCAGCAAGAAAAAAGGCCGGGGTCATCCCGGCCTTTCTCATTTCACGGCAAGCAATGCGCTTTGGCGATAGTGGCGCTGGGCATCTTCCATGCGCTCCGTCTGTTCGAACATCTGTGCAAGCGCCAGATGCGCATGGGCGCGCAGGTTGCCAGAGTGATCGGCATCGGCGTACTTCAATGCCGACTCCAGGTTCGACTGCGCCTTGCCCCAGAGCTGCTCCTTGAAGCACAGCATGCCGAGCGTGTAGAACAGGTCGGCATCCACCGGATGCTGGGCGAGCCATTTCTCGGCCTGCTGGATCAACAGCAGGGCCTTGCCCGGCACTGCGCAATCGGCGTAGCGACGGATCAGGCGGCTATCCCAATGCGTCTTCAGGCCATCTTCTACGATGCGCTTGGCATCATCGGTGCGGCCAAGCTGCGCAAAGTACAGCGCCGCCTGTGAGGCAATGCGAGGCGAGCGGCGCTCCTCCGTGGTCAGCTCGCGCCAGAAGCTGTTCAGCGCATCGGCATCGTGGCGGCGCTCAGCCAGCAGCGTTTCACACGCCATCTGCTTGAGTCGTGCGGCCAGCACGGAATGGATGGCGTTGCGCTTTTCCAGGGCACGCGTGAGGCGCAGCACCTCGCTCCAGTTCTTCAGATGCTGATGCGCACGCAGGGCAATGCGTTGCGCCTGAATCTGCCGCGAGCCCTGCGATTGCAGTTGCGCGATCTTCTCTAGCGCACCTTCCGCATCGCGTGCGTCGACCAGCAATTCGGCCATCGACACAAGCTTCGCCTGCTCACGATCGGGCGAAGACACTTCGGCCATCCAGGCGTCGCGGCGCTCGGTCTCCTGCATGCGGTGTGCGGCACGGGCACCGATCAGCGCGGCCGTTTCGCGCTGCGGCTCCCAAGCCTGTGCTTCGCGCGCCTGGCGCTCCGCATGGCCAAAGCGCCCGGCAAACAGGCTTTCCATCGCTTCGCGCAGCGCGGCAGACGCCTTCAGGATGCGGTTGCGCTCGCGATACGCTGCAGCACGCGCCGGCATGCCGGCCACATGGTGGAAAAGGCGCATCACAAGATGCAGCACCACGAACGTCGCCAGGAGTGCCGCCAGCACGAAATTGAGCGACATCTCGACCCGGTACGGCGGGTAGAACAGCACGACGTTGCTCAGGTTGAGTTCAGTAAACAGCGCCAGCCCAACGGCGGCAGCAAACAGGAGCGCGACCCAGAATACCCAGCGCATGCTCACTCCTTGCCCGAACCGCGCACGGCGGCAAGGCTGTCAGCCAGCGTCGGCACCTGCAGCGTGCCCGCCGTCGCGCGCACCTGCGACAGTTGATTCTGCACCGTGGTCACGCGCGAAGACTGCGTATCAAAGTAGCGCGCGAGCAGCGTATCGGCACGCCCCAGGTCGGCGCGGAACACGGCGTCATTGCGCGAGAGCAATGCCAGGCGTGCATTCATCAGGCGCAGCTTGAGGTTTTCGCGCAAGAACCACGCTTGGTCCGAAGACAGCAGCAATGCCTCGGTCTGGTCGACGCGGCGCACCTGTACGATCTGGCCGAGTTCGTCGCGCACGTCGCTCCACAGGCGGCCCCACCAGGCACGCACGCCAGCCGACCATCCGGCGTTTGACGGCGTCGATGCAACCGGCGCCGACGCGGCCGCAGCATGCGCCTTGGCATTCTTCGTGGGTTTCGCGGCCGCATGCGGCGCCTGCGCAGCCTGTTCCGCCTCCAGCGGCTGGGCCGACGAGATGAGCGGCAGCGTGTCTACAGCGTTGATGGCGTCATCCAACCGCAGCGCCGCACCCGCCAGATCAAACGACGGCATCGCCTTGAGCTTGGCCATGTCGCGCGATACCGCCCGGCGCACGGCGTTGAACTGCGGCTTGTCGAGCGTGGCCAGGCGCGCGTCGACCGTTTGCAGCGCAGCCAGCGCGCCGGCGACATTGCCCGTCAGTTGCAGTTGCTCGGCGGTGACTTCCAGCGAACGCTGGATCTCGGCGCGCTGCCAGTCATCGCGATTGCGCAGAAGGTCTTGGTTGGCCTGCTCCAGCGCGGCTTGGCGATCGCGCGTTTCAGCGGTGCGGGCATCCAGCGCACCGAATTTCTGTTGCAGCTGGGAAACCGAATCCTGATCCGCGCGCGACAGCACGCGCATCTCCTGCGCCAGCGCTTCGTTCGTCTGGGCGTGCTGACGGATCTCGCGCGCCAGGCGCTCGTTGCGCACCTGCAGCGCGGCCACCGCTGCCACAACCGCAACCAGCACCACCCAGATCAGCCAACCGCCACGGCGCGGCGCATGGTTGACCGTCATGGTGGGCGCAAACGCAGCCGGCGGAGCAGCAGGCGCTGGGGCCGGGCTCGGCTTGGCTGCCGCGGATGCGGGCGCTGGTGTCGAAGCAGGGGCAGAAGCGGGAGCCGCCGAGGGAACGGGAGTCTGCGTCACAGTGGAAGAAGAAGTAGACGGGTTTGATTCAGCCGACACCGCTGCCGGGGCATGCTCGGCTGCCGATACCGGCCCGGCCCACGCGAGCACGCTGGCGAGGAGCCGGTCGTCGCCGGCGCCGGTGAGCGTCACGTCGCGAAAGCCCAGCGATTTGGCTTGTTCGACGATGCGGGCGTGCGAAGCAAAGCATGGCGCGCCGTGCAGCGTATCCAGATCGGCGGGCGACAGATTGGCGCGGGCCAGTTCATCGAGATTACGGACGGCCTCGGAGCTGGTGAGCGTCCAGGCATGGCGGGCCGAAAGCACGGCACGTAACGCGAGCCACGCAGCGGCATCGGGCACCGGCACGCTGCGGCGATAGGCTTCCACCGTGCGGACCGATGCGCCGGCTTCGCGCAGTTGATCGGCCAACCATTCGCGGCCACCGTTGCCCCGCACGATCAGCACCTCCCGGCCGCTCAACGCGGGCACATCCAGCCGCGCGTACAGCGCTTCGGAATCCTGGCGTGCGTCGTCGGCATGCGTGTCGGGTTTGATCACACGGTGCGCCGGCGGAGCAACGCCGTGCGTGGCAAGTGCCTGTGCGCTCGCGGGGCCCACCACCGCTACCGGCACCTCCTGCGGCCAGCGGAAACCTTCCGACATGGCGGCAAATGCCTGTTGCACGGCGTTGGGGCTGACGAACACGACCAGTGCGTAGCGTGAAGGATCGCGCAGCGCGGCACGCAAGTCGTCGAGATTGGGCGTCGGCGCAATGTCGAGCAGTGGAAACTGGTGCGTACGCAGGCCGTGGCGCTCAAGCGCCGCCACCAGCATGGGCGCCTGCGCGCGCGGACGCGTGACCACCACCACGGGCGGGGTTGCCGATTGAACAGGCGGCGTGCTGGATGCGGGCGACGATGGTGACAAGCGCAGTGGCAAGTGGTCGTCCATGGCGAGCCGTGGGAGTTAGGTAGCGGGTGGGGCGTCGGCGCCCAGCATGGCAAGGATGTCGCGTGCGCCGCCGGCCAGCATCTGCTGGGCGACGCGCACGCCCAGCGCGTCCGCTTCGGCCTGCGTGGATGGCGTGGCCTCGCCGTCCGCGGCAAGTTTGCGGGTGCCGTCCTGCGAAGCGACAAAGGCGCGCAGGCGCAGCGTGCCGGTATCCGACCACTGCGCAAACGAAGCCAGTGGCACCTGGCAGGAACCGCCGAGGATGCGCGAAACGGCGCGTTCAGCCGTCACGGCCAGCGCGGTGGGGTCATCGTGCAGCGGCGCGAGACACGCTCGTACGTCTGCACGATCGGCGCGAATCTCGATGCCGAGTGCACCCTGCCCTGCTGCCGGCAGCGATTCTTCCGGCGCGATGGTCGAGCGGATACGATCAGCCAGGCCAAGGCGTTTAAGCCCGGCAGCAGCCAGGATGATGGCGGCGTAGTCGCCACGATCGAGCTTGCCGAGGCGAGTATCGAGGTTGCCCCGCAGCGGCTGGATGACCAGATGCGGGAAGCGCGCCCGCAGTGAAGCTTCACGGCGCAGGCTGGACGTGCCCACGACGGCGCCGGCCGGCAGCGAGGCCAAATCGGCGTAGTCGTTGGAAACAAAGGCGTCGCGCGGATCTTCGCGTTCGAGGACGGCCGAAAGCGCAAAGCCTTCGGGCAATTCCATCGGCACATCCTTGAGCGAATGCACGGCGAGATCGGCACGTCCCTCGGCCAGCGCGACTTCCAGTTCCTTCACGAACAAACCTTTGCCCCCCACCTTCGCGAGGGAGCGGTCGAGAATCTGGTCGCCGCGCGTGGTCATTCCAAGGATGGACACGTCGCACGCGGGATAGTATTTTTGCAATGCAGCACGCACGTGTTCGGCTTGCCAAAGGGCAAGCCGGCTTTCGCGCGAGGCAATGACCAGCTTGGTCGGCGCCTGGGCTGCAGGAGTCGTTGCAAGCTGGGATTGACGGGAAGTCGGGCGGGCGTTGGAAGACATGCGGCAATGGTAGCACGCAGCTTTTTCGCGACAGTCCGGCTATCACGTTGAAGTGATGCAGAAAAGAGGGCCGTTCAGGCACCTTACCTACCCAACCTAGGAGACACCATGACGCAGCCCGCCGCGCGCCGCGCTTCCTCGCGCGCGACCACAGCCCGCAAGCCTTCCGCCGCCCCCGCCAAGACCAGCAAGGCCCCGAAGGCCATCAAGGCTGCCAAGCCCGCCTCCAAACCGGTGACCAAGGCCAATGGTGCGGACGAAGCCAACGGCGCATCACTCGGTCCCACTTCCCGACGCTCGTCGGGCAGCGCCGCGGCCAAGGATCAGCCGCTGAAGGAAGACATCCGCTTTCTCGGGCGCCTGCTGGGCGACGTGCTGCGTGACCAGGAAGGCGGCACCGTCTTCGAAACGGTCGAGACCATCCGCCAGACTGCCGTGCGCTTCCGCCGCGACGGCGACCGTCAGGCCGAGCAGGATCTCGACCGGCTGCTGAAGACGCTCTCGCGCGACCAAACCACGTCGGTGGTGCGCGCCTTCAGCTATTTCTCGCACCTGGCGAACATCGCTGAAGACCAGCACCACAATCGCCGCCGCCGCGTGCATGCGCTGGCTGGATCGCCGCCGCAGCCGGGCAGCCTGATGCGCGCGCTGCTGTCGGCCGCCGATGAAGGCCTGTCGGGCGACGTGCTGCGCCGATTCTTCGAAACCGCGCTGATCGTGCCGGTGCTGACCGCCCACCCGACCGAGGTGCAGCGTAAGAGCACGCTCGATGCACAACGCGAAATCGCCCGCCTGCTGGCCGAGCGCGACGCACCGCTCACCACGCGCGAGCGCGAACGCAACACCGCGCTGCTGCGTGCCCATGTCACCAAGCTGTGGCAAACGCGCATGCTGCGCACCACGCGCCTGATGGTCGCCGACGAGATCGAGAACGCGCTGTCGTATTACAAAACCACTTTCCTGCGCGAAATTCCCGCGCTGTACCGCGAACTGGAAGAAGACATTGCGACCGCGTTCCCGCGTCGCGGCGCGCGGGGCGAACCGGCACCGCTGCCGCCCTTCTTCCAGATGGGCTCGTGGATCGGCGGCGACCGCGACGGCAACCCGTTCGTCACCGCGACGACGTTGCGCGACGCCGCACGCAAGCAGGCGAGCGTGATCCTTGCGTGGTACCTGGAAGAGATCCACGCGCTGGGTGCGGAGCTGTCGATGTCGACGTCGCTGGTGGATGTCAGCGCAGAGCTGCAAGCGTTGGCCGAGCGCTCACCCGACCATTCCGAACACCGCGTGGACGAGCCGTACCGCCGTGCGCTGATTGGCGTCTATGCGCGCCTGGCGGCCACGTGCCACGAACTGACGGGCGAAGACGCTGGCCGCCACGCCGTCGGCCCCGCTCCGGCTTACGGCAACGCAGAAGAACTGCGTGCCGACATCCAGATCGTCATCGATTCCTTGGCGGCGCACCACGGCGAGGTGCTGGCCGACGCACGGCTGGCATCGCTGGCGCGCGCGATTGATGTGTTCGGCTTCCACCTGTCGTCAATCGACCTGCGGCAGGTGTCGGACGTGCACGAAGCGACCGTCGCCGAGCTGCTGAAGGTTGCGGGTGTGGAAGGCGCCTATGCGGCGCTGTCCGAGGCCGACAAACGCACGCTGCTGCTGCGTGAGCTGCAACAGCCGCGCGTGCTGACGTTGCCGTTCCACGCATACAGCGAGCAGACCACGTCGGAGATCGACATCTTCCGCGCCGCCCGGGAAGTGCGTGCCCGCTACGGCAATCGCATCGTGCGCAACTACATCATTTCGCACACCGAGACGCTGTCCGATCTGCTGGAAGTGATGCTCCTGCAGAAGGAAGCCGGCATGTTCCGCACGGGCGCCAATGGCAGCGGCAGCGCCGCGCTGGATGTAATGGTGATCCCGCTGTTCGAAACCATCGAAGACTTGCGCAACGCGCCGGAAATCATGGCCGACCTGCTTGCCCTGCCCGGCTTCGATGCCGTGCTGGCGGCGCAGGGCAACGAGCAGGAAGTGATGCTCGGCTATTCGGATTCGAACAAGGACGGCGGTTTCCTCACCTCCAACTGGGAGCTGTACAAGGCCGAGCTGGCGCTGGTGGATCTGTTCGAGCGCAAGGGCGTGCGCCTGCGCTTGTTCCATGGCCGCGGCGGCACGGTCGGCCGAGGCGGCGGCCCGACCTACCAGGCCATCCTGTCGCAGCCGCCGGGCACGGTGAATGGGCAGATCCGCCTGACCGAGCAGGGCGAAATCATCTCCAGCAAGTTCGCCAATCCTGAGATCGGTCGGCGCAACCTGGAAACCATCGTCGCGGCCACGCTGGAAGCGACACTGCTGCCCACGCGCAACCGGCCGAAGGGCCTGGAAGATTTCGAAGCCGCCATGCAGGCGCTGTCGGACAACGCCTTTGCCGCGTACCGCAACCTCGTATACGAAACCCCGGGCTTCAAGGACTACTTCTTCGCCACCACGCCGATCACCGAGATTGCTGACCTGAACCTCGGTTCACGCCCGGCCTCGCGCAAGCTGATGGACAAGAAACACCGCCGCATTGAAGACCTGCGCGCGATTCCGTGGGGCTTCTCGTGGGGCCAATGCCGTCTGCTGCTGCCGGGCTGGTTCGGCTTTGGCAGCGCGGTGCAGCGCTGGCTCGATGACGCTGGCAACGCCAAGGCCCGCGCCGCGCGCCTGGCCACGCTCAAGCGCATGCACAAGCAGTGGCCGTTCTTTGCGAACCTGCTCTCGAACATGGACATGGTGCTGTCCAAGGCCGATCTGAACGTGGCGTCACGCTACGCGCAGTTGTGTGATGACCGCAAGCTGCGTAACGCGGTGTTCTCGCGCATCTCGGCGGAGTTCACGTTGACCGAGCAGATGCTGGCAGCCATCACGGGGCAGTCGGAGCGTCTGGCCGACAACCCGCTGCTGGCGCGTTCCATCAAGAACCGCTTCCCGTACCTCGACCCGCTGAATCACCTGCAGGTCGAACTGCTCAAGCGCTTCCGCTCGGGCAAGGCCGGCAGCGACGATGCGCGTGTGCGGCGCGGCATCCATCTGTCGATCAACGGGATTGCCGCGGGGCTTCGCAATAGCGGCTGATCAGGCAGCCAGCGCGGTGGCGGCCGGGCGACGGCTGATCCACGCCATCGCCATCGCGCCGGCGTACGACAGCGTCATCAGGCCGAACACCAGCGGCGAGGCATGCGCCAGACCGGGCACCACCGTGACGACCGCGCCCGCCGCTGCCACGCCCAGCAAACTCCCGGTCTGCCGCGCGGCGTTGAGCAACCCCGACGCCGTGCCGGCCAACTCGCCCGGCGCCGCAGACAGGATGGTCGACGTCATGGGCGCAATCGCCAGTGCGGTGCCGCCGCCGTAAGCCATCATCGTTGCACTCACCACCCAGATGTGCACTTGGCCGGTCAGTGCAGCCGACGTTGCCAGCAAACCCGCTGCGCCGATCACGAGGCCACTCAGCATCATCGTCGGCGTAGAAAAACGCGCCATCAGCTTGCCCGCGAAGATGTTGCCCGCCGACAGGCTCACCGCCATTGGCAGCATGACCAGGCCGGTCTGGCGTGCGCTCAGGTGTTCGACATTCTGCAAATGCAGGCTCAGCACGAACAACGCGCCGTAATAGCCGAAATTCAGCAGAAACCCCACGCCGTTGACCGCGCCCAGCGTGCGATGCCCCAGCCAGGCCAGCGGCACCAGCGGCGCACGCGCCCGGCGTTCGACCAAGACGAACAGCACCCCGGCCACCACCGTCAACAGCGCGGTACCCCACACCCACGGCGATTGCGCGCCGCGCACCGGCCATTCAATCGCGGCAAAACACAGCGCTGCGAGCATCACCGCGCTCGTCACCTGCCCCGCCCAGTCGAACGGCTTGGCGCGCGCAGGCTGCACGTGACGCACGATGACCCACGTGCCCAGCATGCCGACCACACCGAGTGGCACGTTGATCAGGAAGGCACTGCGCCAGCCATATGTGTCGACCAGCACGCCGCCCAGCGCCGGGCCCACGGCCGCGGCGGTCGCGACGATGGCGCCCCACAAGCCAATGGCCCAGGCGCGCTCGCGCGGGTCTTCAAACGTGCTGCGAATGAGCGATAGCGAACTCGGCAGAAACATCGCCGCCCCGACGCCCTGCAGGATGCGGGCGGCAATCAACGTGGCCACTGAAGGTGCCAGCCCGCAGCCGGCCGAGGCCACGATGAACACCGCCATCCCCGCCATGAACACGGTGCGCGCGCCAATGCGGTCGCTCAGCAAACCGCCCGTGAGGATGAAGGCGGCAAAGGCGAGCGTGTAGGCGTCAACAATCCAGGCAAGTTCTGCGACGCTGCTGTGCAAGCTGTCGCGCATGGCGATGAGCGCCACGTTGACCACGGTCGTATCGAGCACCGCCATGAACACACCCGACGTGAGAATGCCCAGCGTTGCGTTGCGGCGCCAGCGGCTGAGATCGGGTTGCAAGTCAGCCGAGGGAGTGACGCACATGGTGTTGGCGTGGCATGAAGACATGGCGGAACCGTTTGGCAATTTCATGCAGCCAAGTGTAGGCTGGAGAGCGCATGCAAAAAAGCAGCGTTTTTGCATTGCAACGCTGCAGATTTGCATCACTCATCTACGCATATTCGGAGCCCGACGTGAACTGGGACAACGGACGCTTTTTCCTGGCGGTAGCGCGCACCTGTACGCTGCGCGGTGCGGCCCAGCGCCTGGGCGTGGATCAGGCCACGGTGGGCCGCCGCATCGCAGCGCTGGAAGACGAGCTATCGGCCAAGCTCTTCCTGCGGACGTCGACCGCGCTGGTGCTCACACCGGCCGGCGAAGCGCTGATCGGACCGGCCGAAGCAATGGAGCAGGCGGCACACACCATCGAGCGCCGCGTTGCCGGCATCGACGACCAACTCGCCGGCACGATCCGAGTGGCCACGACCGACACGATGGCAGCCACCTTTGTGTTGCCGGCCATCGCGCAGCTGCGGCAGCAGCATCCGGGCATCGACGTCGTCTGCATGGCGTCCAAGAGCATTGCCAACCTGACCAAGCGCGAAGCCGACGTGGCCGTGCGCACGCTGCGCCCGGATTCACCAGACCTCATCGCGCGGCGCATCGGCCAAATGGAAACCGGTATCTATGCGAGCCGCAGCTACGTCGCCGCGCGCGGCGAGCCTGAGGAAGGGACGGCCTTTGCGGGGCACGACCTGGTGCTTTACCCGCGCAACGAAGTGCCGTGGATGTGGGAAGACCTCTGCGGCGAGCCGATCACGCGCGGGCGCGTCGTCTTGCAGAGCAACTCGGCGCTGGCGCTGTTCGAGGCGGTGGCCGCAGGCATTGGGATCACCGAGCTGGTTTGCCGCCGCGCGCAAGCGTATCCACAACTGGTGCGCGTACTGCCAAACCGTCGGAGCATGCAGGACGTCTGGCTCGTCACGCACGCCGATCTGCACAAGACCGCGCGCGTGCGGGCCTTGCTCGATTGCATCGTCGAAGCATTCGACGCGCACAAAAAAACCGCCACACCGTAACGAGCAGCCGGTGTGGCGGCCCAACAAACCCTTTAGCTGATGAACGCCACCGGCACCGGGTCTTCACCCAGCACCGAGAGCAGCACCGCCCAATGCATTGCCTCGTCGCCCAGGATGCTGGCGGCGGCCTTGGTCAGGTCGCGCGTGTAGAAATTCGGCATCACGCCCAGGTAGGCCGAAGTGGCGCCCTTTTCCAGCCCGGCGGCAAAACGCAGCACGTCGGCCTGCGTCTTGAGCTGGCTGACCGGGAAGTTGTATTCCGCCACCTTCTTCTCCATGACCGGCGTACCACCCAGTTTGGACACCGTTCCCGCCAGCACCGCCGCGTGTGCCTTGTGGTGGCCCTGGAACTTCACAGCCGTCGCCAGCACGGGCTTTTGCAACAAGCCGCTTTCTGCGCCCACCTGATATGCGGCGATGGCTTGGTACTCCAGCCCAAGCGCCACGTTCAGGATGCTGATGTCGTCTTTCACGCTGCCTGATTGGGTCTGCGCCCAGGCAGGCATCGACTGGCCCAGCGACACCGCCGCCAGCGAACCCAGCGCCATCAGCCCCGGCGCGCGCAGCAGCACGCGGCGGCGCGCGTCGATGCGCGGGCTGTCACTCTCCAACTGATCCATCTCTTTGGTTGTGTCCATCGTCGGTCTCCTTGCATATGTGGGGAAAAGCGCGATCCGTGCGGTGCGTGATGGGAATCGCGGGCGTTTGTCCAGCGCCTGACCTCTTGTACGAAGCGCGCGCCCAACTGGATGCAAATACCTCAGCACCTTTCACGTGAATTCCCCCGGCAACCACGGTTTCTACTTACACTCTGGGCAGGACCGTCCACAAAAAGCTGCCCCGTGCTCACCTTCCAGCGCACCGCCGACGACCACGCCGCGCAAGACGCCGATCCGCCGACGGCGGCCGCGGCAGCTCGCTCCCAAAGCGCCGACGCGGAAGAGCTGGCGGCGTTGCTGCAGCGCATCGGCCTGGGTGACCGCGACGCCCTGCGCACGCTATATACGCGCTGCGCACCGAAACTGTTTGGGCTCGCGCTGCGTATCTTGGTCAGGAAGGACTGGGCCGAGGACGTCTTGCAAGAAAGCTTCGTCAACATCTGGCGCCATGCCGGCGATTACCGCCCGCATCTGGCCGCCCCCATGACGTGGATGACCACGATCGTGCGCAACCGTGCACTCGATTGCCTGCGCCGGCAGCGTGCCGAGCGCGTGCAGGAATCCGTGCCGCTGGATGACACCTACGCCGATGTCCTGGCCGACCACGCCCCTGGCCCGGCGGACCTCGCGCTCGCCGGCCAGCAAGCCCGCGCGCTGGCCGAATGCCTCAAGCGCCTGGACCCAAAGCAGCGCGAAGTCGTGTCGCTCGCCTATCTGCGTGACCTGTCGCACAGCGAGCTGGCACAAGCGCTGTCACTGCCGCTGGGCACCGTCAAATCCTGGATGCGGCGCGGGTTGGACCGCCTGCGCGAATGCCTCGGAGCACCGTAATGGACCCGCGCCGCCACCCCGATCTCGTCGACAAGCTGGCCGCCGAATATGCGGTCGGAACATTGCGCGACGGCGCACGCCGCCGATTCGAGCAGATCATTCGCCACGACGATGCCGTGCGTGCCACGGTCGAACGCTGGCAGCGCTATCTGGCCGACCTGCCGGCGCTCCAGCCAGCCACGGCGCCGCTGCCGGAAATTCTCTGCCGGGTTGAAGTGCAACTCGGCTGGCGCGAACCGGCGCCGCCGCGGAAAGCGGTCTGGCAGCGGCTCTGGCAAGGTACCGGCTTCTGGCGCGGCGCCACCGCAGTCGCGGCGGTGGTTGCGGCGGTGGCGATCGGGCTGAACCTGAGGCTGGCGCAGCAATTGCGCGAGGCGCCTGTCGCCAACGCCGTGGCCGTGCTGCAGGACGCGAAGGCCCAGGCGGCCGTCCTCGTCACCTGGGATGCGCGCACCGGCACGCTATCGCTCAAGCGGCTGGACGCAACGCCGCTCAACACTGAACAGGCCTTGCAGCTCTGGGCGCTGCCGCCCGGCGGGCATCCTCAGTCACTTGGGGTGATCGGGCACCAGCGCGCCGTGCGGCTGACGGTGGCGCAGCCGTTGCGGCAGGTCCCCGCACTGGCCATCAGCGTGGAACCGCGTGGCGGCTCGCCCAATCCGGAGGGACCGACCGGCCCCGTGGTCTTCAAGGGCGCGCTGATCGACAGCACGCTGTAGCCGGCTCTGGCGCGGGGGCTGAAAGTCCCGGCGGGCGATATAATCGCGGTTTCCTGAATTTGCGGCTGGCCCCTCCTGCTAGCCGCCTCCTCCAGCAGTCCGCCCATGACCTCCCAACTCGCCAAGAAGGCCGAAGCGTGGTCCGCCCGCTTTAACGAGCCGGTGTCCGATCTCGTCAAGCGCTATACCGCGTCGGTGTTCTTCGACAAGCGCCTCGCACTGTTCGACATCCAGGGCTCGCTCGCGCACGCCGCCATGCTCGCCAAGCAGGGCATCATCGCCGAAGCCGATCGCGCCGCCATCGAAAAGGGCATGGCGCAGATCCGCCAGGAGATCGAAGCCGGCACGTTCGAGTGGAAGCTGGACCTGGAAGACGTGCACCTGAACATCGAAGCGCGTCTGACCGCCATGGCGGGCGACGCCGGCAAGCGCCTGCACACGGGCCGCTCGCGCAACGACCAGGTTGCCACCGACATCCGCCTGTGGCTGCGCAGCGAGATCGACAACATCGTCGGGCTGCTCAAGGCCCTGCGCAGCGCGCTGCTGGACTTGGCCGAACAGCACACCAACACCATCGTCCCGGGCTTCACGCACTTGCAGGTCGCGCAACCGGTGGTGTTCGGCCATCACCTGCTGGCCTACGTCGAGATGTTCACCCGTGACACCGAGCGCATGCTTGACGCCCGCAAGCGCGTCAACCGCCTGCCGCTGGGCGCCGCGGCGCTGGCTGGTACGAGCTACCCGATCGACCGTGAATTCGTCGCCCAGCAACTCGGCTTTGACGGCGTGTGCCGCAACTCGCTGGACGCCGTGTCCGACCGCGACTTCGCCATCGAATTCTGCGCCGCCGCCGCGCTCGTCATGACGCACGTCTCGCGCTTCTCTGAAGAGCTGGTGCTGTGGATGAGCCCACGTGTGGGCTTTATCGACATTGCGGACCGCTTCTGCACCGGCAGCTCGATCATGCCGCAGAAGAAAAACCCCGACGTGCCCGAACTGGCGCGCGGCAAGACCGGCCGCGTCAATGGCCACCTGATCGGCCTGCTCACGCTGATGAAGGGCCAACCGCTGGCCTACAACAAGGACAACCAGGAAGACAAGGAACCGCTGTTCGACACCGTGGATACCGTGGTCGACACGCTGCGCATCTTTGCCGACATGGTGCCAGGCATCACCGTCAAGGCCGACGCGATGCGCGCCGCAGCTCTGCAGGGCTACGCCACCGCCACCGATCTGGCCGACTACCTCGTCAAGCGTGGCCTGCCCTTCCGCGATGCACACGAAGCCGTGGCGCACGCGGTGCGCGCGTGCGACGACCTGCGCTGTGATTTGGCAGACCTGTCCGTGGCACAACTGCGCGACATCTGCGGCCTGGGCGACAAGTCCGATCTGATCAGCGACGATGTACATGCCGTGCTGACGCTGGAAGGCTCGGTCGCCTCGCGCAACCACATCGGCGGAACGGCGCCGGAGCAGGTGAAGCAAGCCATTGCGTTTGCTCGGGCGGCGCTGGCTGAGTAATCTGCCGCACGCTGCAAACAAAAACGCCGCGCTGATTCAGCGCGGCGTTTTTGTTTTGCGTGGCTGAAACTCAGCGCACGCAGTCGACGAAATACCCCATCTTGCCGTCGACCTCTTCCTCGACCAGGCCGTGAATGTCGGTCTCGAAGCCCGGGAACAGCTTGTTGAACTCGCGTGCGAATTGCAGGTACTGCACGATCGTCTTGTTGAAGCGTTCGCCCGGAATCAGCAGCGGAATACCCGGGGGATACGGCGTCAGCAGGATGGCGGTGATGCGGCCTTCCAGGTCGTCGATTGCCACGCGCTCGGTTTCACGGTGGGCCATCTTGGCCCAGGCGTCCGACGGCTTCATCGCCGGTTCCATGTTCGACAGGTACATCTCCGTCGTCACGCGAGCCACGTCGTTGGCCTGGTAGACGCTGTGGATGCTGTCGCACAGCTCACGCAGGCCGATGCGCTCGTACTGCGGGAACTGGCGCACGAACTCCGGCAACACGCGCCACAGCGGCTGGTTGTTGTCGTAATCGTCCTTGAATTGCTGCAGCTCGGTCACCATCGAGTTCCAGCGGCCCTTCGTGATGCCGATGGTGAACATGATGAAGAACGAGTAGAGACCGGTCTTCTCGACGATGATGCCGTGCTCAGCCAGGTAACGCGTCACGATGGCGGCCGGGATTCCCGAGTCGCTGAACTTGCCGTCCACGTCCAGGCCCGGGGTGATGATGGTGGCCTTGATCGGATCAAGCAGGTTGAAGTCTTCGGCCAGGTTGCCAAAGCCGTGCCAACGCTCGTTGGCCTTCAGCATCCACGCTTCGCGGTCTTCGATGCCTTCGTCGGACAGGTCGTTCGGGCCCCAGACCTTGAACCACCAGTCGTCGCCACGTCCACTGCCGCCATTCGTGCCGACGTATTCCTGTTCCACCTTGCGCATGGCGCGGCGGAAGTCCAGCGCTTCGGCGATGCTCTCCTCCACCAGCGCAGTACCGCCCGGCGCCTCCATCATCGCCGCGGCCACGTCGCATGAAGCGATGATCGAATATTGCGGGCTCGTCGACGTGTGCATCAGATACGCCTCATTGAAGCGGTACGTATCGAGCTTGCGCGTTTCGGAATCCTGCACGAGGATCTGCGAGGCCTGCGACAAGCCGGCCAGCAGCTTGTGCGTGCTCTGCGTGGCAAACACCAGCGCGTCCTTGCTGCGCGGGCGACCGTGACCAATGGCGTGCATGTCCTCGTAGAACGGGTGGAACGACGCATGCGGCAGCCACGCTTCATCAAAGTGCAGCGTGTCGATTTCGGTCGACAGCATGTTCTTGATCATCTCGGCGTTGTACAGCACGCCGTCGTATGTGCCCTGCGTGATGGTCAGGATGCGCGGCTTCTTGTTCTTGGCCTGGCTGGCGAACGGGTGATCGGCGATCTTCTTGGCAATCGTTTCGGGCTCGAACTCGCTCTTCGGGATCGGGCCGATGATGCCGAAATGGTTGCGCGTCGGCATCAGGAACACGGGGATCGCCCCCGTCATCATGATCGCGTGCAGGATCGACTTGTGGCAGTTGCGGTCCACCACCACGATGTCGCCGGGCGCCACGTTGGCGTGCCACACCATCTTGTTCGACGTCGACGTGCCGTTGGTCACGAAGAACATGTGATCCGAACCGAAGATGCGCGCGGCGTTGCGCTCAGACGCGGCCACCGGGCCCGTGTGGTCAAGCAACTGGCCGAGTTCTTCCACGGCGTTGCAGACGTCGGCGCGCAGCATGTTCTCGCCGAAGAACTGGTGGAACACTTGCCCCACCGGGCTCTTCAGGAACGCCACGCCGCCCGAGTGCCCCGGGCAATGCCACGAATACGAGCTGTCCTGCGCGTAGTCGATCAGCGCCTTGAAGAACGGCGGCGGCAGTGAATCCAGGTAGTTGCGCGCTTCACGAATGATGTGTCGGGCCACGAACTCGGGCGTGTCCTCGAACATGTGAATGAAGCCGTGCAGCTCGCGCAGCACGTCGTTCGGCAGATGGCGCGAGGTGCGCGTTTCGCCGTACAGGAAGATGGGAATGTCGGCGTTGCGGCGACGCACCTCGGCCACGAAGGCGCGCAGGTTTTCTACCGCTTCCGGTTCGGGCTTGTCGTTGTCCGGGTTGATGAATTCATCGTCGTCGATCGAGACGATGAAGGTGGAGGCACGGCTCGACTGTTGGGCGAACGAGGTCAGGTCACCATAGCTGGTGAGGCCAGTAACCTCCATCCCCTCCTGCTCGATGGCCTGGGCCAGCGCGCGAATGCCCGACCCGGAGATGTTCTCGGAGCGGAAGTCCTCGTCAATGATGATGACGGGAAAGCGGAATTTCATCGTGGTTCCTTATGGATGAAGCTAAAGGCACCGCTCCGGATACGCCTGAACGCGCGGAAACGGACTACAAAAACTAGGTCTTGGGCAGCGTCACACCGTGCTGGCCTTGATACTTGCCACCACGATCCTTGTACGAGGTTTCGCATTCCTCGTCGCTCTCGAAGAACAGCACCTGCGCGCAGCCTTCGCCGGCGTAGATCTTGGCGGGCAGCGGCGTGGTGTTGGAGAACTCCAGCGTCACGTAGCCTTCCCATTCGGGCTCGAACGGCGTGACGTTCACGATGATCCCGCAGCGCGCGTACGTGCTCTTGCCCAGACACACGGTCAGCACCGTGCGCGGGATGCGGAAATACTCCATCGTGCGGGCCAGCGCGAACGAGTTCGGCGGGATGATGCACACATCGCCCTTGAAGTCGACAAACGACTTCTCGTCGAAGTTCTTCGGATCGACGATGGTGCTGTTGATGTTGGTGAAGATCTTGAATTCGTCGGCGCAACGGATGTCGTAGCCGTAGCTCGACGTGCCGTAGGAAACAATGCGGCGCCCTTCGGATTCGCGCACCTGCCCGGGCTCGAACGGCTCGATCATGCCGTGCTGCTCGGCCATGCGGCGGATCCACTTGTCGGATTTGATGCTCATGGAGCGTCCAGATACCTTGGATGAACAAATGGGGGCAGGCTTCGCGGTGCGAAAACTGTCCCCATTTGGTCACGCCAGCAGGCCGGCCCGCGGCTGGGGCCGGTTTGGAACGCGGATTGTACTCCCAAACCTGTGACGGAAAACCCCGTGGCGGCTGATGGCTTGCGCGGGCCTTATCCGAACAAACGCGGACAGATCAGCGGCCGGATTCCGCCGCCTGGGGCAGCTCCCCGCGCGGCCCGACCGTGCCGGCCACCTCCGGCTCGGCCACAAAACGGTCCCGCCCCGTGTAGAGCAGAAAGTGCCGCCCAGTGCACCGCGCAAACAGCGTCAGGTTGACCCGCTGCGCCATCTGGTGGCCCATCTGCGTGACCCCCGAGCGCGACAGCAGGAACGGAATGCCCATCTGCGCGCCTTTGATGACCATCTCGGAGGTCAGGCGGCCGGTGGTGTAGAAGATCTTGTCGCCGCCGCCCATTCCCTCAAGCCACATGAGGCCGGCGATGGCATCCACGGCATTGTGGCGGCCCACGTCTTCGATGAAGTGCAGCAGTCCGCCGTGCACATCGAACAGCGCGCAGCCATGCACCGACCCCGCTTGCTTGTAGATCGACTGCTGCAGGCGGATGGTGTCGACCACGCGATACAGCGTGGTCTGCGTCATGCGCGCGTCGGACGGCAGATGGATGGCGTCGATCTCGTCCATCAGCGAGCCAAACACGGTGCCCTGCCCGCAACCGGTGGTCACGGTGCGGCGGGCGGTCTTCTCATCCAGGTCTGCAATGCCGCCGCGCGTGGTGACGGCAGCGGATTCGGTTTCCCAGTCGACCTGGATGGAGGCGATGTCGTCGATGCTGCTGACCAGGCGCTGGTTACGCAGATAGCCGAGTACGAGTGCTTCGGGCGCGCCGCCCAGCGTCATCAGCGTGACCAGTTCGCGCTTGTCGAGGTAGACGGTGAGCGGGCGTTCACCGGGGATGTAGACATTGCGGGCGCGGCCCAGCTCGTCGAGCACTTCAACCTCGTCGAGCAGCGGAACGGAAGCGTTGGTCAGTTCAGGGCGCAGCGGCATCAATGTCTTCGTTCAAATAAAAATGCGCACGGCAAGCGTGCGCATGGTGCGGCTGGTACCTGCGCGAGCAGGTACCGCGTGCGGGCGATCAGTTCGCCACGATCACGCCGCAAGCGATGCGCCCGCCGGAATTGCCGGTGGGCTGGGTCATGTAGTCGTCCTTGCCTGCGTGGACGATCAGCGCATGGCCGACCAGGCTCGTGGGCCCAGGCGACAGCGTCACGCCGGAAAGAACGATCGAGCCGACGGCCTTGCCGTTGGCATCGGATTGCAGCATCGGAATGTCGCCGGCGTGGTGTGCGCCGTGGCGCGGATCACCGTGCTGCTGGCCGGTCGGGTTGAAGTGGCCGCCGGCGCTATTGCCATCCGCCGACGAGCAATCGCCCTTCTCATGCACGTGGAAACCGAACATGCCGTTGGCCGGCAAACCAGAAATATCCACGGCGATGGCAACCCGATTGTCGCCTTGCTGCGCGAGCTTCACGCTGCCTTGCACGGTACTGCCGCTCTTGGGTGCCAGCACGGCCGAGGCCGCCATGGCGCCGTCACCAGCATTAGCCGCCTTGGCCGTCGACGCTGAGTTCGATGCGCAGCCGGCCATCAGGCCGATCGCGGCGAGTGCAATCACGAGTTGCTTCATGTGTCACCTCCAGTCAGGGTTCACTCGGGGAGCGGACGATTGTACTGCCGGATGATGAACACGCAACATTGGCAACAGCGGTTCACCCTTTGGCCGCTGGTGCAGATGCTGGAGGCATGGGTGCGACAAACGGCCCGGGGTCAACGCACGGCGCGCCCGGTTGCGTATGCGCAGCCTTGCCGCCGGCCTGGTAGGACGCCGCCACCTTGTCCTGGGCCTTGCACGTCTGGAACGCGGCCACCTTGTCACCCCAGGCTGCCTTGGCCTTCGCCAGAACGGCCTGTGCCTTCTGTTCTTCCGTCGGTGCCGGCAGCTTGGCGCCGGCCAGTCCGCTTGTCAGGCTCAGCATGGCGGCAGCAAGTGCCATACCTGCGGCGCGGCTCAGAGCGGATGCATGCATGGTGAGGTTCCTTGATTCGGTGGCGGTCGATGGCGTCATGACTTGGCGGGCTGCTCGCTCGGCGCCGGCGGCGCAGGCGGTTGAGTCCGCTGCGCGGGGATCTTGCCGGCCTTGACGTCGTCGTACCAAAGCTCGTGATGCTCCTTCGCCCAGGCCTCGTCGACATAGCCATCACGCATTGCGCGGTAAGCCCCTTCCATCCCGACCGTGCCCATGTAGATGTGGCCCAGCGACATGCAGATCATGCCCACCGCCGCAATGGCGTGAATGACCTCGGCCAGTTGCATCGTGCTGCGGTAGTAATCCACGCCCGGGACGATGCGATCGAGCGTCCAGCCCGAGGCCGACAGGATCAGCCCGAACACGACGAGCCCGCCCCAGAACCAGAGCTTCTCGCCGGCATTGAAGCGGTGCGACGGCACTTCGGCGCCGTGCTCGCCGGCAAACATGCCGCCCAAGCTCAGCAGCCATTTCATGTCGCCGCGGCGCGGCAGGTTGTCCCCCACCCACATCACGAAGGCCAAGATGATGCTGACCGTGAAGAGCGGCCCCACCAGGTTGTGGAGATTTTTCAATATGTACGTCAGCCAGCCGAACAACTGGTGCCCAAGGATCGGCAGCAGAAAATGCTTACCCCACAGCATGACGATGCCCGACACGCCCAGCGTGACGAAGGAAATCGCCATCGTCCAGTGCACATAGCGCTCGGTGGGCGTGAAGCGCTCGATCTTGCGGCCGGTGGGCGCTTCCTTCAGGGGAATCGTGCCGCGCCACAGGAAAAAGCCCAGGATGAGCAGCGGCACCAGCACCACGAGCCACCCCCCCCACACGGTGATCACGCCGTTGCGGAACAGCCGCCATTTCTGCCCGGTGCGCTGGATCAGCACGCCGGCTTCCAGCCCGGGAATGCTGGCGTAATGGGCCTGATCGGAGTTGACCTCGCGCCAGACAGGCGCGTTGTTGCCGGGTCGTGCGACACGGCGTGCGGCCTGGTCTCGCGCCTCTTTGGCGAGATCGCGCTTCTGTAGATCAAATACGTTCTCCGAGACGACATTGGAGAACGGTTGCGCCGGTTGCACAGCCGGGTTGACGGGGGCATTGTTGGCGGCCGGCGCGCTGGCCGGCTGCTGAGCGCTCGCCAACGCCGCCGCTGCGCCGAGCAACACGGCCATCGCAAGGTGTTTCCAGGAAGTGCCCATGGACGAACCTCCGCTCGTACGTGTCATGGCGTCATGGCGTCTTGTTGTACTCGTTCTGGTATTGGCCGCGCGCGCGGATCTGGTTCTCCCAGCTCGTGCGGTCACCGGGCGTCCAGTTCTTGGCCATGAACGGATCGTCTTCCGCGCCCTTGTAGGCTGGCGCGTCGTCCTTGCGGTGCGAGGCAAAGGCGACTTGCGGGCGTTCGCCGCAGGCACCGAGCAACAGCGCAGCGCCCAGGGCGATCAGCAGGCTGGTCGATCGTGCTCTGGGGGTCATGATTTTGCTCCCGGCGTTGAAGCAGGCGCGGCCGGAGTAGCCGGCGCTGCCTGGCTGCCTTTGCCGTGCCCACCGCCGTAAGCCGTGCCCCATCCGAACAACTCAGCGCCCTTTCCGCGCTTCATGACCCGGTTACGCAGGATGTCGGAAATCACATCGCCATCGCCGCCCAGCAGCGCCTTCGTCGAGCACATTTCGGCGCACAGCGGCAGCTTGCCTTCAGCGAGGCGGTTGCGACCGTACTTCTCGAATTCTTCCTCGCTGCCGTTCTTCTCGGGGCCGCCCGCGCAGAACGTGCACTTGTCCATCTTGCCGCGCACGCCAAACGTACCTTGGCTGGGGAACTGCGGCGCGCCGAACGGGCACGCATACGAGCAGTAGCCGCAGCCGATGCAGACGTCTTTGTCGTGCAGCACCACGCCGTCTTCGGTGCGGTAGAAGCAGTCGACCGGGCAGACCGCCATGCATGGGGCATCGGAGCAATGCATGCACGCCACGGAGATGGACTTCTCCGCGCCGATCATGCCGTCGTTGATCGTGACCACGCGGCGACGGTTCACGCCCCAGGGCACCTCGTGTTCGTTCTTGCAGGCCGTGGCGCAGGCGTTGCATTCGATGCAGCGCTCGCTGTCACAGATGAATTTCATGCGTGCCATGTTGATCTCCCCGTCCTTATGCGAACCGCTCGATCTGGCAGACCGTCGTTTTCGTTTCCTGCATCATCGTCACCGAGTCGTAGCCGTAGGTCGTGGCCGTGTTGACGGCCTCGCCACGCACGATCGGGTGGGCGCCTTCCGGGTAGTAATCGAGCAAGTCCTTGCCCTGCCACCAGCCCGAGAAGTGGAACGGGATGAAGGCGTGATCCACGCCCACGCGCTCCGTCACCAGCGCGCGCACCTTGATCTGGGCGCCGGTCGGCGTCTTGACCCAGACAAAATCGTTGTGACGAATACCGCGGTCGGCCGCGGCCTTCGGGTTGATCTCGACAAAGTTCTCCTGCTGCAGCTCGGCAAGCCACGGGTTGGAGCGCGTCTCTTCGCCGCCGCCCTCGTACTCCACCAGACGGCCGGAGGTGAGGATGATCGGGAATTTCTCGTGGACCTTGTTCTCGATATTGCGCTGCTGCACTGTCTTGTACAGGGTGGGCAAGCGCCAGAAAGCCTTCTTGTCGTCGTGCGTGGGGTACTTGGCGACCATGTCGGGCCGCGTCGAATACAGCGGCTCGCGGTGCTGCGGAATGCCATCGGGGAAGTTCCACACGATCGCTCGGGCCTTGGCGTTGCCGAACGGGTGGCAACCGTGCTTCATCGTCACGCGCTGGATGCCGCCGGACAAATCGGTCTTCCAATTCTTGCCTTCAGCGGCCTTCTTCTCGGCGTCGGTCAGGTCGTCCCACCAGCCCAGTTTCTTGAGGAAGACGTGATCGAACTCGGGGTAGCCTGTCGTCAACTCCGAGCCCAGCGAGAACGAGCCATCTTCGGCCAGCAGGTTGACCCCGTCGCGCTCCACGCCAAAGTTGGCGCGGAAGTTGCCGCCGCCCTCCATCACATGCTTGCTTGTGTCGTACAGGTTGGGTGAGCCGGGATGCTTGAGTTCCGGCGTGCCGTAGCACGGCCAAGGCAGGCCGAAGTAATCGCCGGTGAGGTCGTAGCCGGTTTCGGCGTCCTTGCCGCCCTTGCAGCGCAGCGTGCGCACATCAAACAGATGCATGTTGCGCATGTGAGCCTTCAGGCGTTCCGGCGATTGCCCTGTGTAGCCGATCGTCCAGTTGCCGCGATTGATTTCACGCAGGATCGATTCGATCTCCGGCTCGCGCCACGTCATGCCGGCGCGTTTGTATTCGGTGATCTTGTAGTTCTTTGACAGCTCCTTGCCGAAGCCGAGCCGATCGGCAAACGCCTGCATGATCACGTGGTCCGGCTGCGATTCGAACAGCGGCTCGATCACCTTCTCGCGCCATTGCAGCGAGCGGTTGGACGCGGTGCATGAGCCCGACGTTTCGAACTGCGTGGCGGCCGGCAGCAGGTAGACGGCACGGTTTGGATTGGGCGGCGTGCCGTCGGCGGCGGGCATGTTGGCCATGGCCGCCGTGGCCGACGGGTATGGGTCGATCACCACGAGCAGGTCGATCTTGTCGAGCGCACGCTTGATATCCATCCCGCGCGTTTGCGAGTTCGGCGCGTGGCCCCAGTAAAAGACGGCGCGAACGTTGTTGTCCTGATCGATCAGATCATTCTTCTCGAGCACCGCATCGGCCCACCGCGAAACCGTGGTGCCCGACTTTTCCATCATCGCCTGCGAGGCGAAGCGGCCTTTGATCCAGTCGTAATCGAGCCCCCACACGGAGGCGAAATGCTTCCACGCACCAGTAGCAAGCCCGTAATAGCCCGGTAGCGAATCGGGATTGGGGCCGACGTCGGTGGCGCCCTGCACGTTGTCGTGGCCGCGGAAGATATTGGCGCCACCGCCCGACTTGCCGATGTTGCCCAGGGCCAATTGCACGATGCACGATGCGCGCACGATGGCGTTGCCGATGGTGTGCTGCGTCTGGCCCATGCACCACACCAGCGTGCTGGGGCGATTCATCGCCATCATCTCGGCGACCTTGTGCACCTGTGCCTCAGGCACGCCGCACACTTCCTCGACCTTGTCCGGCGTCCACTTGGCGAGCACTTCTTCTCGCACCTTGTCCATGCCGTAGACACGGTCATGGATGTACTGCTTGTCTTCCCAGCCGTTCTTGAAGATGTGATACAGCACGCCAAACAGGAAGGCGATATCGGTGCCCGACCGGATCCGCACGTATTCATCGGACTTGGCCGCCGTGCGCGTGTAGCGCGGGTCGACCACGATGACCTTGCAGCCTGTTTCCTTGGCATGCAGCAGATGCAGCATCGACACCGGATGCGCCTCGGCGGCGTTCGAGCCGATGTACAACGCGCACTTGGCGTTCTGCATGTCGTTGTACGAATTCGTCATCGCGCCGTAGCCCCAGGTGTTGGCTACGCCGGCCACGGTGGTGCTATGGCAGATACGCGCCTGGTGGTCACAGTTGTTGGTGCCGAAGAACGACACCCACTTGCGCATGAGGTACGACTGCTCATTGCTGTGCTTGGACGAACCCACGAAGAAGAACGAATCCGGTCCGGTTTCCTGGCGGATCGTGTTCATCTTGGCGACGATCTCGTTGAGCGCCTGTTCCCAGCTGATGCGCTGGTAGCGGCCGTCCACGAGCTTCATTGGCGTCTTCAGGCGGTATTCACCGTGACCATGCTCGCGCAGGGCAGCACCTTTGGCACAGTGCGCACCCAGGTTGATCGGCGAGTCGAATACCGGTTCCTGGCGCACCCACACGCCGTTTTGCACCACGGCATCCACCGAGCAGCCGACCGAGCAGTGCGAGCACACCGTGCGGCGCACAACGATGTCGCCCTTGCCTTCGGCGGCCTGGGCCTCACCCACCACCGATTTCTTGACCAGCGAAAGCTGCGTCGCGGCCAGCCCTGCGCCAACGCCGATGCCGGAGCGCTTGAGGAAGGTGCGGCGGTCCATGGTCGGCAGTGCGCCGGCCAGGCTGCGAGCCAGGCTGCCGGCAAGCGATGCGGCACTCTGGCCGTTTGAACGTCGAGCCGGTGCGGCTTTGGTGTCCTGTACCGCCGGTTTGCGGGTCAGAAGCATGAGGTCACCTGAGGATGTGGGATGCGTGCAATAACGATGGAGTAACAGCGGCGCGCGTGCAGCCGCGTCAGATCCACGTCGTCTTGTAGTACTTGCGGATGTGTTCGCTCAGCCGGTAGCCGGTGGCACCGTCATCAGCGGCGTCAGCCGGTGGCGAGGCAGGGGCGGCGGGCGCTTGCACCAGATGGCTGGCCGTGGCGGCCGTGCCTGCGGCGGCAGCGGCCACGGCGGCGCCCATCAGGAAGCGGCGGCGCGTGGGGGCGGATTCAGCGGAATCCGCCTCGGGGCGGGCGTAAGGGACGGTGTTCGGACCTGGCATTTCGATGCTCCCCGGCTCGTTCAAACCGATGACCGAATGTAATAGGAATTTTTGAACACATTTTAGGAGTAATGGCATGGGAAAACCATGCCTAAAACCCCTCACCCCGGGATTTTCCTGACGATTTACCGATGAATTTTTTCAATGAGTGCAGTTTGAATCGGTCCGCCGTGACGCTGGCGGGGCGTGGCTCTTGGTCTTCCGCCTAATTTTTCGACACGTGGACCATCGCCGTCACGCCAATTCCAGCGCGAGCCGCTCGACGTCGAAAAACGCTTTTGCCAATCCCGCCACGTCGGCATAAAACGCGGCGCGCGGATGCTGCAATACAGCATCACAAGCCGTATCGACCCACGGGGCCAGATGGCGCTGGAAAAAAACGCGCTGCTCTTCGATGTGGGCTACGGCAACATCGTCCCCGGCGATGAGGTAACGCATGACCTCGCACAGCGTAGCAAGGTGATCTTCGGTTTCCGTGACGCCCTCGGCACGCTCCAGGCCGTAGCGGCGCAGGTCGTCGCGCAGCACCACGAGCGGCTTTTCGTTCATGAAACCGGCTTGGTAATACGAGCCGTACAAGAACACTTCGGGCTTGCCGACGCCGATAAACAGTTCGGTGTATTCGTCGTCGGCCTGCCCTGCGGTGGTCTGGCCGGCGCGGGCGACAAGCTTTCGCCACGCCTGGGTAAGTGCGCTGCTGGCGGCGGCTTCCGCATCGGCCGGCGCGATATCGTCGTCGCCTACCGGGTCCAGCGGCGCGGCGGCAATGCGCTGCAGCAAATCGGCGTCTGCCGCATGGAAGAACAGCGTGGCCAGCAGGCCGTACAGGTCCGCACGGGCGAGATCCTCGGCGCTGTCGGCAGGGGTGGCGGCGGGCTGGAATTGCAGGGGCTGGGCGTCGGTCATGGGATCAGGAATCGGCTTCAATGCACGGTGTTCGGTGCGCGGTCTTCAGTGCGGGGCGCCGGGACGTTCGCCGTGCTGCATCATGTCGATCACGCGGCAGTCGCTGCACATCTTGAGGCGCTCGGCGGCGGCGCCCGAAAACGCCGGATGCTCGCCCAGCTTGGCGAGCATCGTCGTGACCATCTGCGCGGTGCCGAACGGCTTGTTGCAGCGGATGCAATGGAACGGCTGCGCCTCGTTGAGCGTGACCGATTGGCGCGCTTCGGCCGACAGGTTCAGACGCGGCACAAGAGCGATGGCGCTTTCAGGGCACGTGGTTTCACACAGGCCGCATTGGACGCAGTTGCGCTCGATCATGGCCAGCACCGGGCGCTCGGCCTGGTCGCGCAGCGCCTGCGAAGGGCACGCGCCCACGCAGGCCATGCACAGTGTGCAGCTTTCGCGGTTCACGGTGATGGCGCCGAACGGTGCCCCGGCCGGCAGCGGGATGACGGCATCGGTGGCCTGGGCGTGGCGCGCAAGATGGTCGAGCGCAAAATCCAGCGTCTCGCGCTTGGCAGCGGCCACCGCAAAGGTGGCGGCCGGCATGTCACGGCGCAAGCCGCGCAGCGGGCCCGACACGTCAGCACAGCCCAAGCGCGTGTCGAGCGCAGCCGCATCCGCCACGTCGATCAGCACCACGCCCGCCTCATCCGCCGGTTCGCCCAGCCCCTGCAGCACGGCCTGCGCCACGGCAACCTGCTCAGCGAGCATCGCGCGGTACTGCGGTGCGTCGTCTTCCGTCAGCAGGATGGCGATGCGCGCGGCGCCGTAAGCCAACGCTGCGAACCACAGGTCCAATCCCGTCGATGCCGCATGGAAGACCTCGACCGGCAGCACATTCACCGGCACGCCCTGGGCCTTGTCGATACGCGCGGCCCGGCCCAGTTGCTCGATCAGCGTGCGGCCGCGCCCACCGTTATGCAGCAGAACCACGGCATCACGTCCACCTGCCGATGCATACGTGCTCAGCAGCGTCTTCAGCTTGCGCCCCTGGTAAGGCGCGCTGGGGTAGGCATACGTGATGGCACCCGTCGGGCACGCGGTCGTACACGCGCCGCAGCCCACGCACAGATTGGGCGTGACGTGCACGCTGCCACGGCCGTCCTTCCACTGCGACGCAATGGCCGACGCAGAACACACCTTAACGCAAGCGTCGCAGCCCACTTGGCCGTTACGCCCGTGCGCGCAGATGGATTCCTTGTATTGGAAGAACTTGGGCTTCTCGAACTCGCCCACCATTTGCAGCAGTGCCAGCGATGCCGTCAGTTGGCGGCCCGCGTCTGCGCCCGCGTGGAAGTACCCCTGCGGCGGCTGGTGCTGCGCAAACGCCGGCGCATCGTTCAAATCGAAGATCAGGTCGAATGGGCCGGATAGCGCCTGCGGTGCATCCACACGGCTGAAATCGATGGCCATCGCATCGCCGCACGCTTTTACACACGCGCGATGGTCGCGGCATGCGTCCAGATCGATCTGGTAAAGCGCGTCGATGGCGCCTTCGGGGCAGACATCGATGCAGGCGTTGCAGCGGGTGCAGCGGTCCAGGTCGATCGGATTGCGGTTGCGCCACTTCACTTCGAACGTGCCAAGCCAGCCCTTCACCTCCTGCAGTTCGCCCGCGTGGACGGGCCAGCGGCGCTCCATCGACGGGACAAGCGGACCCTTTGCGCGGTCGCGTCCGGTGACGAGCACCGTCACGCTCAGTTGGTCGGCCAGCCGTTCCGCCCACGGCATCGCTCGCTCGGCAGGACCGACGATCAGTACGTGGCCGTCGGACCGGTAGTCGACCACGGGCACCGGGTCCGGCGCCGGCAACCCTGCCACGGCCAGCAGCGCCGCTGTCTTGGCACGGAAACCGCGCGCATCGCGCCTGGCCCCCGCCGACCACCCGCCCGTTTCGCGCACGTTGACGAAATGGATCGGCGCGGTCACGCCCTCGTGCTGCGCGGCCACTTCTGCAAACAGCGCCTTTTCCTGCGTGCAGGCGACGATGACGTCTTCCGAGCCATTCAGCGCCTGCGTGAACGCGCCGATCTCGCGGCGGCACAGCAGGTGGTGCGTCTTGCCCGGCGCGTCGATGGCGGCGGCGGACTCGCGCAGGGCGTCGCCCACCGCATCGGCATCGATCGGCATGGTGTGATTGCAACTGCAGAGCAGCGTCGGCATGGATTTGTGCGTGAGCGCCCACGTGCATGGCGCGGGCTGTGGGGACATGGCCGCACGGTCTTTGCCGCGCGGTCTTCTTTTTTTATTCTACGGACGGCGGCTTAGCACCGCCATGCGGGGTTGCCTGGGCGGGGTCGTCCGGGAAGGGCGATTCGGCATCGCCAGGTTCACGCGGTATCTCGCCGGTCACAGCGGGCGAAACATCCGATACCGGTTCGACTCCTGTCGGCGCAGCCGCCTCCTCTTCCAGCGGCTCGAACAATCGCAATCCCGCCGTATGGCGCAACTCGCGCAACATCTCAGGCGGGATCGGGTCGGGCTGCGAATAATCGTCGATGTAGGTGTCGAGCCCGTCCATCACATTGAAGTGCGGATCGGCGAAGAGCTTCTTGAGCGCGGCGCGCTTGACGGCTTCGTCCACCCCGCGCGCGACGAAGGGCGCGAAATCATCGGATGGCGTCAGCTTGGCGGCGTCTTCCAGCGTGAGCGGGGGCGGCGCCTCGGGCGAGGGCTCGGGCGGCGACACTTCGGGCACGACGACGGGCACCGGCTCCGCGGGCGGGGCCGCTTCGGGTTCGGGTTCGCCCCGCCGCTCGGCGGCCTTGCGGCGCGACCAGCGCGAGAGGAAAGTTTCGTCGCTCACGGCAGCTTCGCTCAGAACTTCGCGCGGTCTTCCGGCGGCAGGAACGACTCCGGCCGGCGCCGCTTCTTCGGCTCAGGCCGGTAGTTTTCAGCCACGTACGCCTGCAGCCACTCCAGCGCCGCGGCGTCCAACGGCACGTTTTCGACCGTCTCGCCACCGTCGAGCCAGCGGCCGGCCTCGTTGTAGCTGAGCGAAACCGTATGCGGAATCGCCCGGCCTTCGTCAGCCGTGCCCGATTCACCCAGGCGCCACAGCACAAACCAGCAGGGCGCGGCGGAAGTCACGTTCAGGTAGTAGCCTTCGGCCTCGTCGCGAAACAGCGTGACGGAGAAGCCGGGCGTGAGCCAGCGCTCGTCGCCCTTCTCATCGTTGGCGCGATCCAGGCAGCGCGGTGCGGTGCCGTATTCGCCCAGATCGGGCACAACAGCCTCCAGCCGCCACTGGAACGGCTGCCAGCGGTTGGCCGTCGGGCGGCGGCACAGCACCACCGCCACCCGTACGGACGGGCGCTCCGTCTGGCGATCGTTGGACAACCGCTCGCTGGCATCCATGATTTGCGCTCAGGTGTTCTGCACGACGATCGAGGGGAACTTGCTTGTCATGTCTTTCGCCTTCTCGGCCACGGCAATGGCGACGCGGCGCGCGATCTGCTTGTAGACGCCGGCAATTGCGCCTTCAGGATCGGCCACCACGGTCGGACGGCCCGAATCGGCCTGCTCGCGAATGGACAGATTCAGCGGCAGGCTGCCAAGGAACGGCACGTTGTACTGTTCGCACATCTTCTCGCCGCCGCCGGCGCCGAAAATGTGCTCGGTATGGCCGCAGTTCGGGCAGCAGTAGACCGCCATGTTCTCGACCACGCCGATGATGGGAATCCCCACCTTCTCGAACATCTTCAGGCCCTTCTTGGCGTCGAGCAGCGCGATGTCCTGCGGCGTGGTGACGATCACCGCGCCCGTCACCGGCACCTTCTGCGACAGCGTGAGCTGGATATCGCCCGTACCCGGCGGCATGTCGACGATGAGGTAATCCAGGTCGCGCCAGTTGGTCTGCTTGAGCAATTGTTCCAGCGCCGAGGTCACCATCGGGCCGCGCCAGACCATCGGGTTGTCCTGCTCGATCAGGAAACCGATCGAGTTGGCCTGCAGGCCGTGGCCCTCCATCGGCTCCATCGTCTTGCCGTCTGCCGACTCCGGCTGGCCCTGGATGCCCAGCATCATCGGCTGGCTCGGGCCGTAAATATCGGCGTCGAGAATACCGACGTTGGCGCCTTCCGCGGCCAGCGCCAGCGCCAGGTTCACGGCGGTGGTCGACTTGCCCACCCCGCCCTTGCCCGACGCCACGGCGATGATGTTTTTCACATTCGGCATGAGGTGCACACCACGCTGCACCGCGTGCGCGACGATCTTCATCGACACCTGCACGCTCACATTTTCGACACCTTGCACCTGGCGCAGCGCCCCGATCACCAGCTTGCGGATCGGCTCGAACTGGCTTTTGGCGGGGTAGCCGAGTTCCACGTCGAGCGACACCTCGCCGCCATCGACCCGGATGTTGCGCGCCGATTTGGACGACACGAGGTCGCGCTCGGTATTGGGATCCACCACGCCGCGCAGGGCTTCGGTGATCTGTTCGATGGTTACGCTCAACATTTGCTCCACAAATCTAATGCGAATGGGGGACGGGCCAACGGTGACGCGGCATGAACTTTGCGGCGCCCTGGCCACTCTATCTACTGTTTTGCTATTGTATTTTGCCGGCGCGTCGTTCGTCCGATTCCTCCCTCAATATCCCTCTGATGCGCCGGATATCGGCAAACTCACAAGAACCGATCCCGTTACCCGTAGGAGAAACCATGAAAGCCAAGCTTATTTCCGTCTCGCTCGTCGCCCTGCTGGCCGCCGGCTGCGCGACCGAACAGCAGAACCAGACCGCCATGGGCACCGGCGTTGGCGCGGCCGTGGGCGCTGGCATCGGCGCGCTGGTCGGCAACGGCAAGGGCGCCGCCATTGGCGGTGCGCTGGGCGCGGCAACCGGTGCAGCCGTCGGCTACAACTGGGGCGCCATCAAGTCCAAGCTGGCCGGCGATACGGCCGGCACCGGCACGCAAATTTCAGAGCAGCCCGACGGCTCGCTCAAGCTGAACATTCCGAGCCAGGTTTCATTCGACACCGACAGCGCGGTGATCAAGCCGTCGTTCCGCGGCCCGTTGGATAGCGTGGCACAAACGCTCACACAACATCCGGAACTGGCCGCCAATGTGGTCGGCCACACGGACAGCACCGGCAACCCGAACTACAACATGACGCTGTCGCAAAAGCGTGCGCAGAGCGTGGCGAGCTACCTGACTGACCGCGGCGTGGCCCGCAACCGTCTCTCGGCTGAAGGCCGCGGCCAGAACCAGCCCGTTGCCGACAACGCCACCGAGGCCGGCCGCGCGCAAAATCGCCGTGTGGAAATTTATTTGAAACCAATTCAGGGCTAACCCTGTCATAGAAAACAGGTGCCGCTTGCCACACGTTGCTGGCTCGCGATGCGTGGCTGACCTCCCGGGCGGTACCTGATTTCTCCTCCTTTTCCGTTGTGGAAAGCTGCGCCGGCTCTGACCGGCGCTTTTTTTTGGGTCACACCGTGCGCGGCATCGTGACGCATAGGCCAACCCCATGATCACACCCGCGATTCCGCAGATTCCTCTCTGACGGGCTCGACGCCGTCGGGCGCGCTAAAATATGCGTTTCTCCGCGCGCCGCGCCCTGTTCGCGGCCTGCCCGCACTTTTCTGGCTCGCTCATGTCCGAACGTCGCATCCTCGTCACTTCCGCCCTGCCCTACGCAAACGGACCGATTCACATCGGCCACCTGGTCGAGTACATCCAGACCGATATCTGGGTGCGTTTCCAACGCATGCGCGGGCATGAGACCTACTACGTGGGTGCCGACGACACACACGGCACGCCCGTCATGTTGCGCGCCGAGAAGGAAGGCCTGACCCCGCGCCAGCTCATCGAACGCGTCTGGACGGAACATAAACGCGACTTCGACAACTTCCTCGTCTCGTTCGACAACTACTACAGCACCGACTCCGACGAAAACAAGGAGCTGTGCCAGAGCGTCTACCTCAAGCTCAAGGAAGCCGGCCTGATCGACGTGCGCGAGGTCGAGCAGTTCTATGACCCGGTCAAGGAGATGTTCCTTCCGGACCGCTTCATCAAGGGCGAATGCCCCAAGTGCGGCGCGAAAGATCAGTACGGCGACTCCTGTGAAGTGTGCGGTGCGACGTACCAGCCGACCGATCTGAAGAATCCGTATTCCGTGGTGTCGGGCGCGACGCCGGTGCGCAAGTCGTCGGAGCACTACTTTTTCAAGCTGTCTGACCCGCGCTGCGAAAACTTCCTGCGCGAATGGGTGGCCGACCTAGCCCAGCCCGAAGCCACCAACAAGATGCGCGAATGGCTCGGCGACGAAGGCGAGGCCAAGCTGTCGGACTGGGACATCTCGCGTGATGCGCCGTACTTCGGCTTCGAGATTCCGGGCGCGCCGGGCAAGTACTTCTATGTGTGGCTGGATGCGCCGGTTGGCTACTACGCCAGCTTCAAGAACCTGTGCGCCAAGCGCGGGCTCGATTTCGAATCCTGGATCGCCGAGCACTCGACGACCGAGCAGTACCACTTCATCGGCAAGGACATCCTGTATTTCCACACGCTGTTCTGGCCGGCGATGCTCAAGTTCTCGGGCCACCGCACGCCGACCAACGTGTTCGCCCACGGCTTCCTGACCGTGGACGGCGCCAAGATGAGCAAGTCCCGCGGCACGTTCATCACCGCTCAGAGCTACATCGACACCGGCCTGAATCCGGAATGGCTGCGCTACTACTTCGCCGCCAAGCTGAACGCGACGATGGAAGACCTGGACCTGAACCTGGACGATTTCATCGCCCGTGTGAACAGCGATCTGGTGGGCAAGTTCGTCAACATCGCCAGCCGCTCTGCGGGGTTCCTGGTCAAGCGCTTCGAAGGCCGCGTGAGCGACGCCGCGCTGGGCCACCCGCTGATGGTGCAACTGCGCGAAGCCGCCCCGCAAATCGCCGATCTGTATGAAAAGCGCGAGTACAGCAAGGCGCTGCGTGCCGTGATGGAGCTGGCCGACGCCGTCAATGCGTTCGTCGACACCGAAAAGCCGTGGGACCTCGCCAAGGACGAAGCCAACCGCGAAAAGCTGCATGCCGCGTGCTCGGTCGCGCTGGAAGCGTTCCGCCTGCTGGCCGTGTACCTCAAGCCGATTCTGCCGACAACGGTTGAGCGCATCGAAGCGTTCCTCAACGTTGAGCCGCTGACGTGGCGCTCGATCGATTCGCAACTGTCGTCGGCCAAGCCGGTCCAGCCGTACTCGCATCTGATGACGCGCGTGGACAAGAAGCAGGTGGATGCGCTGGTGGAAGCGAATCGTCAGTCGCTGCAGGCCACCGCAGAAGCACCGGCGGCAGCCGCCAACGGTGCCGCCGCCATCGAGCCGATGGCCGAGACCATCACCATCGACGACTTCGCCAAGATCGACTTGCGTGTGGCCAAGATCGTCGCCTGCCAGCGCGTGGAAGGATCGAACAAACTGCTGCAGCTCACGCTGGATGTCGGTGAAGGGCAGACGCGGAATGTGTTTTCTGGCATTCAGTCGGCGTATGCGCCGGAAGATCTCGTGGGCAAGCTGACCGTGATGGTTGCCAACCTCGCACCGCGCAAGATGAAGTTCGGAATGTCGGAAGGGATGGTGTTGGCGGCTTCGGCGGCTGATGAGAAGGCTCAGCCGGGGCTTTATATTCTTGAGCCGCATTCTGGGGCTGTGCCGGGGATGCGGGTACGGTAATTGGATGCTTGGGGATGGGCCTTGGTGGTCCACTTCCCTTTCGTTCCCTGCCGGGGCTGACTCACTTTTATTTGTCTTGCCAAAGAAAGTGAGTCAGCCCCGGCAAGGGATGAAACCAGGGATGCACCACAAGAACATCCTCAGTGCGACGGCCGAAGGCCCAAACACCAATCAGCTACGCCCCATTCAACCGATCGTCACTCCGCGAAGTCGTCGTAACCCGCCCATCCGGCCCGAAGTGCACATTGAAGAAAGCCCGCTCGGTAGCACTTTCCATCCACCGATACCCCCAAACCTCTTCCTGTTTCAGCTTAAACACCTCAACCTTCCCCGGCTTGCCCAGCATCCGGCGGATGTCGTCTTTGGTCTGTCCCACCCGCACGCGCCCAAAATTTTCGGCAGTCAGCACCTGCTCGATCTTCTGCACGTGTCCGTCAGGCCCGATCGTCACCATCCAGGTTGAAGTCCCTTCTGGCCCGCGCGGATACTCAAGCTGCCGCGTGCCGCCTTCGCTCTCCCAGATCATCTCGGGCTGGCCGGCGGTGGCCCTGACGTCGTCTTCGGTCGATTGCCCCGCCACGATGCCCTTGAACAGCAGGTTGTCCGGCTTGGCCGATTGCCATGCTCGCTTGGCGGCATCGCCCACGCGATCCACAGCCTGATCGACCTTCTGCTGATCACAGCCGAACAGCCCCAGCAATGAAGCCAGAACGCCCATGGTGACTCCCACTTGTGCGAGTTGACGAAGATGCGGCATGGAACTCCTCGTGCGAAGCATGTACCTGCTGCCATTCTGGCAGCCGGGCCAACTGATTACCAACGCTTGTTGAACAGGACCGACGCGCCGTTGATCGTGCCGCCGCGTGCCACTACCGACCACCGCCGCGAAAACTGCCACGTCAGTTTGACGATGGAATCGGCGGTCGACAGGCTCTGTTCGTAGCCAACGGTGATGCGCTCCGAGATTGCCTTGCCCAGGCTCACCACCTGAGGATCGGTCAGGCCAGCGGTGGATGGCCCGATCGAGAACTCGTCGAGCCCGAAGCGCCGCGCCACGTTCTTGCCGGCCACGTTGCCCAGCAGGCCGAGTGCCGCGCCGGACATCGCCTGCTGCTGGCCCAGGCCAGCGTTTGATGCGCTGTAGCCGAACATCAGCCAGGAGAGCTTGTCTTCATCGGGCACGTTGGGCTCGGAGACGAGCTTGACGCGCGGCTGGCGCACCGTGCCGGTCACCTGCACACCGGCTTCGACTTCCTGGTTACGTCGCATTGCGGTGATGTTGAACGATGGGTTGTTGACCGGCCCCACGAAGTTCAGCACGCCCCGCTCGATGGCCAGCTTACGGCCGAACGCTTCGTACGTGCTGCCCTCGCGCACGTAGATCGTGCCGGTGCCGCGCAGGGGCACGAGCGGTTCGCTGTGCACGTGCATCTGGCCGCCAAGTGACAGGTCTGCACCCGCACCCTTGAAGCGGAAGTTGTCGCCAAAATCGACATCGACATCCACCACCGGGCTGAAGCGGCCAGCCGGCTTCTCTTCCCGCTTGACGCCGCGTTCGGCCTGGTTGCGTGCGGCATCGGCACGACGGACGATGACCACGTCGTCGCCGAGCGACGGCGCGCCGTCCTTGGGCAAATCGAACAGGCCGCGGTCGACCTTGAACTTGCCGGTGATGGCCACGCGGTCGTTGTCGTTGGCGATGCGCGCCTGGCCCGACAGCACCAGCGTCCGGTCCGGATCGGCAAAGAGTTGCAGCTTGTCGGCAACGATGGACCCTGCCAGGTTCGGATTCGCCTCGCCAAGCTGCACGCGGCCCTGCGCCCGCACGGTGCCGTCTCCGCCATGGAACACCACCTCCTGCAGGTCGACCACGTTCTGATCGAGCGCCACGCGCACCACGCCCTTGGTCAGGCGGATGCCCTGGTCGTACAGCGCCACGTCAACGTCCTGGCCCGTCAGGAAGCCGCTCACCTTGGGCGCGCCCACCGTACCGGCAAATGTCAGGCTGGCTGCAAGCTGCCCGTCCGTTGCGACATCCGGCCCAAGCAAGTCACCGATGCTCTTGAGATGCGGCAGGCTGATCGTCAAACCGCCGGAAAGTGGGGACGTGGGCGCCATGAGCGCCAAGGTGCCCGGTCCGGGATCACGCACAAGCCCGACACCCGCATCGAGGTAAACATTGCCGACGCGCGTTGACTGCACATTCCCGCGCAGCCCGAGGCGCATGCCTTCGCCGCGCGCTTCCACGGTCGCTTCGGTCAGGCCCAGTGGCGTGAAACCACGGCCGGCGTTGATCGACAGATCGCCGCTGCGCCGGGCGATGCGCGCCGTGCCGGTGGCCGTGCTGCCGAGGTCCAGATCCCATTGGCCATCGACGACGAGATCCGTGCGCACCGGCGGTGCCTGGCCCGTCCAGGTGCGCACAAGCTCCAGCACCCGCGCAATCTGTAAACCATCGACGCGGCCGGCGCTGCGCACGTGACCCTGGGTCGATTCGACACGCTCGATGTGGATGGGGGTCTGGTCCAGTGTCAGGTCTGCACGACCCATCATCAGGCGGCCCGGTGCCACCGACAGCTTCACCGGCGCCGTGAGCTGCAGGTTGGGCGCGCCCTGCGCCGACAGCGTGGAGATCGTGCCGTCCCAACCATCGCCGTCCTTGCCGGGTGTCAGCGCACCGTCGCCTGCCAGTGCGAACTTGAACGGCTGGTTGCGCACGTTGCCGTCGGCATCGGCGCGGAAGCGGTGGGCGCGTCGCGTGCCGTCCAGCGTGGCATGCACTTCCCGCAATGACAGGCTCGGGCCCGTCACGCGCTGCGCGGTCAGCTCGAACAGCAATGGCCCGTCGATCCCGTCGCGGATCTGCGCACGACCGTTGGCGGTGTCGATCTTGTTTCCTTGATAGGCAAGCTGATTGGCGCGGAACGTGGCGTCCACCTGCGGGCGCTTGATCGTGCCAGAGACATCGCCGGACAAGGTGAGCGCCCCACTCACCCCAAGCTGCAGGCGTGCGAGCTGCGGCGCATCGACTTCGACATGCATGCGGTCGCCCGCCCCGCCAAAGCTGCCCCGCAGGCTGGCCTTGTTACCGGCCACGTCGAGCCTGGCGTCGCTGGGCAGCAGGCGTTCGCCGCGCACGTGGACGTTGCCGTCGCCGGTCATCGGCAAGCCGGCGTAATCGCTATCGCGCACGGCAAACTTGACGGCGGCGTCAATTGGCTCGCCCAGCGTGCCGCGCGCGTCGAACTCGGCATTGATGCGGCCCTTGGCCACCTTGGCCAGCCGCGACGGATCGAACTCCGCCAGATTGCCCTTGAAGGCGAACGACTGCGCATCGTCGTGCTTGAGCGTACCCGCCAGCGTCAGCCGCGAGCGCCCCAGCGACACCTGGGCGCTCTCCACCGCGACCTGCGCCGCATCGAGCACGGCTTTCGCTTGCGCGCGCATGTCGCCGCCCGCCAGATCAAGCGCCACACGCTGCGTGCCTCCCGAAAAATCCACGGTGATGGGGCCAGCGAGTTTCGTCCTCTCCAGCGATGCGTGCAGCGCCTGCAGATCGAGCTGGCGCACATCCACGCGCAGTGCGCCATGCCCCTTCCGCACATCTGCGCCGCCCGTGAGCACCGCGCCGCCCAGCAGACGCACATCCAGCCCGGTGAGTTGCTGGTCGCTTTCGTTCAGACGCACCTGTGCACGCAGCGATTGCAGCGGCAGCTTCTGTTTGTCGAGCGTGCCGGGCTGCGCGTTGTCGATCTGGATGGGGCCGGCCACCGTCAGCGTCTTGGCCTTCTCGTCGGGGCGCAGATCGGCGTGAATCGACAGTGATGCTTCCGGCGCGCCCGGAGCAAACGCACGCGGATTCACGTGCTCCGCCGACACGACTGCGCGCGACAGAGGCAACGCGCCGAACGGCGTGGCGTCAATCAGCGCCTGCGCGGTCAGCTTGGCGCCGGTGCCGGTCGCCTCGATATGCAGCGCCTCCAGCGAGCCCGACAGTTGCGCCGACACCGACGCGTCCTGCTTCTGCCCGTTCACCTCGAACTGCGTGGCCAGCGTGGCAGCCCCGGTGAGTGGATACGGGCGCGTACCGGTCATGCGCAGCGTGGCCGCGAGCTTGCCGGCGGGCGTCTCCATACCGTCGAGGAGCACGTTATGATGCGTGCCGTCGGTATGCAGGCTGCCGGCAATCGACTTCAGTTCGGTGGTCGACGTACCCTGCCGGATGGCGAGGCGATCGACTGCGAGGCGATCCACATCCAGCGCCAGCGGCAGCACCAGCGAATTTGGCGGACCACTCGGCGGTGTGGGCGGCGTCGGATGCAGGATCACCTCGACATTACCGGCACGCAGATACGCGAAGTGCGCATGCCACGGGCCACGTGTGATGGCCCAGCGGCCTTCCACATGGTCGATGCGCACTTCCGTGCTGCCCGCGCGGACGTGCAGATCGCGCAGTGACACGCCCTCGCGCACCGTGCCGCCCTCCAGCTTGCCCGACACATACGCGCTGCCAAAGCGCGTAGCGAGCGACCACAACTGCGCCGTGCCCGATTGCGAATGGATGGCCCAAACCAGCCAGCCGGCGAGCACCAGCACGATCACCAGCAGGAGGGAGATGAAGGCGCCGAGCCAGCGCAGCATGCGGCGGCCCCAGCCGCGCTTTGGACGCTCGGGGCGTGATGCTTCGGGTTGCTTGGGTTCAGGCGTTTGCGGATCGGTCATCGTCATATTCAGAACGCGATGCCCAGCGACACGCTCGGCCGGAACTGCTTCTGCTGGATGCCGTAGGCCATGTCGAGCTGGATCGGCCCCACCGGGCTCTTCCAGCGCACGCCGACACCCACACCGTTGAACCAGCGACGCTCCGACCAGTTGTCGGTTGCCGTACCGGTATCCCAGAACACGGCGGCGCCCCATTGCGGCAGAAACCAGCGTTGATACTCCAGCCCGCCGGTAACGAGGAACTTGGCCGGCAGCGTGCTGCCGTTGACGTCGTTACCGATGCTTTGGAAGTCGTAACCGCGCACCGACTGCGTGCCGCCCGTGCGGAAGCGCAGCGTGGCCGGCACGCCATCGCCCGAACCGGACGTGATGACCGCACCCAACTCACCGCGCGCAACGAAGATGTCGCGCTGCCCCACCGGCACGAACTGGCGGATACGGCTGTACGACCGCACGAACGATTGGTCCGTCAGCACGCCTTTGACTGCCGCGCCGATCTGCGTGGTGATGATGTTGCCCCGGCGCGGGAACAGCGGGTCGTCCACGTCGCGGCGCGTCCACGCGAAACCCGGGACGAGCGCCTTGCTCAACTGCCGCTCGGCGCCATCGGGCCGCAGATCGTCGTAGTAGAAATCAACGGTGAACGACGTCTCATAGATGCCGCGTACACGCGTCTGCTTGAAGCCGGAACGGTAGCTGCGGGTATCGGTGCCCGAAGTATCGGTGCGGTCCATGCTGGTGTAGAAGCTATTGACGTATTGCTTGTCGTCGGGCGGCACCGTCACGCCGGCAAACAGATACTGGCGGCGCTGTTCGATGCGGGCTTGCGTGTCGAGCACCCATGCCTTGCTGAACAGGTTCAGATATTGGTAGCGCCCTTCCACCGAGGCGCCCGTATCCGTGCCGTAACCCACACCGCTGGTGATGCGGTTGGGCGGGTACTCCCGCACGCGCACGCGCACCGGCGCGTTGACCGGGTTCTTCGGATCGTCGCCCAAGTCAACGATGGCATTGGAGAAATACGGCTGCCCCTGGATGGCAGCCTGCAGCGATTGCAGCCGATCGGCGGAGTAATCCTCACCCACGCGCAGCGGGTTGACGTGGTTGATGATGCTGAGCGGATAACGCGACAAGCCCTGCACCTCCAGCGGCCCCAGCGTGTAAGCCGGACCGCTGTCATAGCCCACCGACAGGTCTGCCTTGCTTTCGTCCGGATCGACACGCGCCAGCGACGACGTCTGCTTGGCCGCGTAATAACGTTTGCTCTGCAGCGCGGCCAGACTGTCGTCCTTGGCCTTGTCCCAGCCCGACTGGCGGAAGGCCATGCCGTGCTGCAGGCTCCACGACTTTCTCAATTCGTCGATGCGCTTGGCGTCTTGCGTGATGGCCCCGGTAAAGTCGAGCCCCACGGTGTCGATGGTGGTACGCGGGCCGGGCTCGACCTTCACGCTGACTACGCGGTGGTCTGGCGCGCCGTCCAGCTTCGCGGTTGCCTTCGGCACGAAATAGCCTTCGGTCGCCGTCAGCTTGGTGACCTGGTCGCCAATGGTCTCGACCATGTACTGGAGCTGGTCGTCGGTGATGTCCTTGCGGTCTTTGTAACGCGACAGGTCCAAATGGCGCTCAAGCAAGTCGCGAATGGACTTCGGCGCATCGATCTTGACGTCGTATTCAGCGTGCGCCGGGGCGCAGGCTAGGGACAGCACAAAGCCGGCCGCCAGCGCGGCGGCGGGCAAACCCAGGAAACGGAAGCGTGGTGGTCGTGACGGTCGCGATGGTCGATTGGAGCCGGTCATCGTGGCAAGCGTAGTGCCGCCCCACGGGCAGGCTGAATCGAAGGAAAGGCGTATTTGACCATACCGGGCCCGGCGGGTGCCCAGGCAAATGCAGCGAATGGGGCCTTCCGGATCGGCCGGAAGGGTTTCGCACGTGCCGTGCCCAAGGCCGTTACGACGGCCAATACGGTAAAATGCGCCGGTTTTCCGCTCGGGATCTTTCCGTGCGGGCAAGATCACTCAACATCACATACCGCCATGGCCCTGTACAAGTCCGAGATCACCCAGTTCCTGGAAGAACTCAAGACCCAGAAGCCCGACCTGGAAGCGCAGCAGCGCCAAGGCCGGTCCCTGCTGTGGGACAAGGACCCGATCGACCTGGAAGAGCGCGCCCGTGCCAAGTCCGCCCGCGTGCCGCAAAAGCCGTACGTCTACTCACTGGACTGATCGGCCAACCGGCCCTCGGCCCGCCTGGCTCACCGCCGCATGACCACTTCCGCGCAGGACAAGCTGCCACTGCCCGTCGAGCTGCCCAGCGTGGCGCCCGATCAGGATTCCACGCCCGCGCAAGTCGACGGCCTCGCCTTTGCGCGGCTCTACGGCGAGCCCCTGTTCAAGCTCCCGCAGGATCTCTACATCCCGCCCGATGCGCTCGAGGTCTTTCTCGAAGCGTTTGAAGGGCCGCTGGACTTGCTGCTGTACCTGATCCGCCGCCAGAACTTCAATGTGCTGGACATTCCGCTGGCGCAAGTCACGCGGCAGTATCTGGCGTATATCGAGCAGATCCGCACGACCAATCTTGAGCTGGCTGCTGAATATCTGCTGATGGCGGCCATGCTCATCGAGATCAAGTCGCGCATGCTGCTGCCGGTCAAGAAGAGCGACGAAGGCGCTGAGCCCGAAGACCCGCGCGCCGAACTGGTGCGCCGCCTGCTCGAGTACGAGCAGATGAAGCTCGCCGCGCAGAAGCTCGACACCGTGCCGCAACTTGGCCGCGATTTCCTGCGCGCGCAGGTCTATATCGAGCAGAGCCTCGCGCCGCGCTATCCCGACGTCAATTCCGACGACCTGCGTGTCGCCTGGGCCGACGTGCTGCGCCGGGCCAAGCTCACCCAGCACCACAAGATCTCGCGCGAAGAGCTATCCGTGCGCGAGCACATGAGCCAGATCCTGCGCCGCCTGCAGCACGCGCGGTTCATGGAGTTCACCGAGCTGTTTGAAGAAGCGATCCAGTCCGGCAAGGGCGCACCCATCGTGGTCGTCAACTTTGTCGCCATGCTCGAGCTTTCGCGCGAATCGCTGCTCGAAATCACGCAGGCCGAACCATACGCACCCATTTACGTGCGCCTCGCCTATTCTCCGACGTAATTCGTCCGACCTGACCCGGGCCGCATCACACAACAATTATGAAAGTCATCTCGTCGATCCAGGAACTGCGCGACCAGTTGCGCGGCCAGAACCGCGTCGCCTTCGTGCCGACCATGGGCAACCTGCATGAGGGCCACCTGAGCCTGATGCGCCTGGCGCGCCAGCACGGCGACCCGGTGGTGGCGTCCATTTTTGTGAACCGGCTGCAATTCGGTCCGAACGAAGATTTCGACAAATACCCGCGCACGCTGCAGGACGACATCGAGAAACTGCAGAAGGAAGGCGTGTACGTGCTGTTTGCGCCCACCGAGCGCGACATGTATCCCGAGCCGCAGGAATACCGTGTCGACCCGCCGCACGACCTGGGCGACACGCTGGAAGGCGAATTCCGCCCCGGCTTCTTCAAGGGTGTCTGCACGGTGGTGATGAAGCTGTTCTGCTGCGTGCAACCGCGCGTGGCCGTGTTCGGCAAGAAGGACTACCAGCAGTTGATGATCGTACGCCGCATGGCAAATCAGTTTGCGCTGCCGGTGGACATCATCCCCGCCGAAACGGTGCGCGCGGATGACGGTCTGGCGCTGTCGTCACGCAACGTCTACCTGACCAACGAAGAGCGCGCCGAAGCGCCCGAGTTGTACCGCACGCTGCACCAAGTGCGTCAGGACGTGCTGGAAACCGTGCTGCAAGGCCAGGCCTCGCACGAAGAGGTGACCACCAAGGCGATGGAATATCTGCGTGGCCGCGGCTGGCAACCCGACTACGTGGCCGTGCGCCGCCGTTCGGACCTGCAGAAACCGACGCCCGAGAACATCGCGGCAGGCGAGCCGCTGGTCGTGCTGACCGCTGCCAAGCTCGGCAAGACGCGCCTGATCGACAACCTCGAAATCTGAGCGACGCAGCCTCATCGCACAAAAAAGCCCGGCAATGCCGGGCTTTTTTCATGCCGCCGCCGACGTGTCGGCAACGCTCGCCTGCGTAGGCGGCTCCCCCAGCCAGTCGAGAATGCCGCTCCACTGCTCCACGTCCTTGGCCACCCGCGAGGGCGCCACGTCCCACAGTGTCAAGCCGTGCGCCGCCAATTGCACGTAATTCTGGGTATCGCGCAGGTAACCCAGGATCGGCACCTCCAGCCCCTGCACGAAACGCTGGAGCTGTTCAGCAGCACGCGTGCGCATATCGACGCGCATGCCGACGACGCCCAGCTTGACCTCGCCATGGCGCACCGGTTTTTCATCGGCCAACTTGCGCAGGAAGGTCTGCGTGGCAAGGATGTCGAACATGGAAGGCTGCAGCGGCACGATCACGTAGCCAGACATCTTGACGAGATCCCCCAACCGCCAGCCATGGAGGCCCGCCGGCGTATCGAGCACCACGTGGGTCGTACCCTTGGGCGGCTTGGCGATGTGGTCAGCGTTGATTTCCCACGTGCGAATGGGCTTGGCGGTTTCCGGGCGCAAGGCAAGCCACTCGCGTGAGGACTGCTGGCGATCGGTGTCGCCCAACATCACGGCGTGATCCCGCGCCGCAAAGTAGCCCGCCAGATTGGTGGCCAGCGTGCTTTTGCCCACTCCGCCCTTCGGATTCGCTACAACGGCCACCGGCATGCCTGCCTCCTTGTACACATCGTGCGCTCGTCGAATTATGTGCCGAGTTAGTCACCCAGCGGATCTGCCCATCCGGTAATTATGGCTCAGCCTGCACGTGGCAGCGTTCGGAAGAGCGCGGCGAGATCCAGATGCGCTTCGCACGTGTCGGCAAGACGTTCGAGCGATGCCTCACGCAATGCGGCGTAATCCTGCGCGTGCGCATCCCGCACGCCGGCCCAGGCAAGCAACGCTCGGCACGCCTCGGGCGCGTCAAACAAGCCGTGCAGGTAAGTCGCGAGGATTTGCCCGTCGGCGGAGATCGCGCCATCTGCGCGGCCATCGTCGAGTTGCACGGCGGGGCGCGCGAGCGCCGCGCCTTCGGTCACGCCCATGTGGATTTCGTAGCCTGCGATGGCCGCACCGCTTTCCGTCAGGATGCCGCGCACCTGACGCAACTGCTTGGCAGCCTCCAGCGTCGTCTCGAAATCGAGATAGCCGAAACCCTCGACGCTGCCTGCTGCGCCTTCCAGCCCGTGCGGATCACGCAAGCGCCGCCCCAGCATCTGCATGCCGCCGCAGATGCCGATCAGCTTGCCGCCATAGCGCAGATGCCGCGCGATGGCCGCTTCCCAGCCATTGGCACGCAGCCAGGCAAGATCGGCCTGCACGCTCTTGCTGCCGGGCAGGATGATGAGGTCGGCCGGCGGAATCGGCTGGCCGGGGCCGACCAGACGGACATCCACCTGCGGGTGCGCGCGCAGCGCGTCGAAATCGGTGTGGTTGGACACACGCGGCAACACCGGAATGACGACGCGCAGTGCATCGGCCGAGGCTGCGCGCTGCACGGTCTGCACCGCGTCTTCTGCGTCGAGGTGCAGACCATGCAGATACGGCAGCACGCCAAGCACCGGCTTGCCCGTCTGCGCGGTCAGCCAGTCGAGCCCGGGCCTCAGTAGAGAAACATCGCCGCGAAACCGGTTGATGATGAACCCGCCCACGCGCGCGCGTTCGCTATCGGACAGGCAAGCGAGCGTGCCGACCAGGTGCGCGAACACGCCACCGCGATCGATGTCGGCGACGAGCACAACGGGGCAATCGACGGCTTCGGCAAAACCCATGTTGGCGATATCGCGATCGCGCAGGTTGACTTCCGCCGGGCTGCCGGCGCCCTCCACGAGCACGAGGTCGTAGTGCGCGCGCAGACGCGTGTGCGATTCAAGCACGGCAGCCATGGCGGTGGGTTTGTAGTCGTGATACGCGCGTGCGTCGAGGTCACAGCGCGGCTGACCGTGGATGATGATCTGCGCGCCGGTGTCGCTGTTGGGCTTGAGCAGCACGGGGTTCATGTCGACCGTGGGGGCGACGCCCGCCGCCTGCGCCTGCAACGCCTGGGCGCGGCCGATCTCGCCACCGTCTGCGGTGACGGCGCTATTGAGCGCCATGTTCTGCGGCTTGAACGGCACCACGCGCACACCGGCGCGACGCGCAACGCGGCACAGGCCGGCGACCAGCGTGCTCTTGCCAGCGTCGGACGTGGTGCCCTGGATCATCAGCGTGCCCCGAAGCGTGTCCGCCGGCACAGGAAAGGGAGCTTTCGACATGCGCGGATTATCGCACCCACCTTGTTACGCTTGACCGCCGCGCCCCCGCTAAAATGCTGGAATGTCACGCCGCCTCACCCTCGTCCTCGGTGGTGCCCGCTCGGGCAAGAGCCACCACGCCGAACAGCTCGCGCTGCAATGCGCGGGGCCGGTCACGTACGTCGCCACCGCCGGCGAGGGCGACGAAGAGATGCAATTGCGCGTGGCCCTCCACCGCGCGCGACGCCCGGCCGATTGGGGGCTGGTCGAAGAGCCCGTGCGCCTGGCCGAAGCGCTCTACACGCACGCGCAGCACGGTGGCTGCGTGCTGGTCGATTGCATGACGCTGTGGCTCAACAATCTGCTCTTCTCAGAGCACCACGAATACCCCGAGACGGGCCTCGTCACGCCACCCGAAGCCTGGACAGCCGAGATCGATGCGCTACTCACCGCGCTGCCGCTGCTGCCTGGCGAGGTCATCCTCGTGAGCAACGAGATCGGCCTGGGTGTGGTGCCGATGGGCGCCGTCACACGTTTCTACGTGGATGAGCTGGGCCGGCTGAACCAACGTCTGGCCGCGCTGGCCGACAACGTGCATCTGCTGGTGGCTGGCATCCCGATGGTGGTGAAAGGGCCGGCACTCGGCGCAGCAACGTGAGCGTGTTGTCGGGCGGTGTATTCGATCTTGGGTGGCCGCTCGTGACGCTGGCCGCGCTCGCGGGCGTGCTGCTCGACCGGCTGTTCGGCGAGGTGCCGCGTTGGCATCCGCTGGTCGGCTTTGGACACGTCGCCACTGCGATTGAGCGTTGCATGAACCGCGCACCGGCTGCGTTGGCGTGGTCGCGCATCGTCGGTCTCCTTGCATGGGCGCTCGCCGTGCTGCCGTTCGTGCTGCTGGCGGGATGGCTCGTCGTCATGATGCGTGATGTGTCGCCATGGCGGGTGGCGGCGCTTGATGCCATCGCACTCTATTTCGCCATTGGCGCGCGCAGTCTGCATGACCACATCGCGCCGATCGCGCTTGCGCTGCGCGATGCGGATCTGCCCCGCGCACGTGCCCTCGCCTCGCGCATCGTCTCGCGTGACCTCACACAAGCCGCGGATGAGCCCATCGCCCGCGCCGCGGTGGAATCTGCGTTGGAAAACGGCAGCGATGCCGTCTTCGCGCCGCTGTTCTGGCTTGTGGTGGCGGGCGCGCCGGGCGTGGTGCTGTATCGGTTGGCCAATACGCTTGATGCAATGTGGGGCTACCGCAATGCGCGCTTTACCGGCTTTGGCTGGGCGGCCGCACGCATCGACGACGTGCTCAACTGGATTCCCGCGCGAGTCACGGCAATCAGCTACGCGCTGCTTGGCCACACGGCCGATGCGCTGCGCTGCTGGCGCACGCAAGCCCCGCAATGGTCGAGCCCGAACGCCGGCCCCGTGATGGCCGCAGGCGCGGGCAGCCTGCGCGTTCAGCTCGGTGGCGCCGCACGCTACGAAGGCGTGGAAGAAGCGCGCCCTTCGCTCGGCACCGGCCAGCCGGCGACCGCAACCGATATCGCGCGGGCATTGACGCTCGTGTCGCGCACGTTGTGGTTGTGGCTCGGCGTACTCGGCTTGAGCGCAGCGTTGACGTGGGGCCTGTCGTGAACGCAATCGTCCACGGCGGCAATCTCGCGGCCGCACGCACGCTGTACGGAGAGCCTGCCGGCGGCTGGCTTGACCTGTCCACAGGCATCAACCCGCACGGCTACCCCATCCCGCCGATCCCACCCGATGCTTGGTTGCGCCTGCCCGAAGACGATGGCCTCGAAGCGCAGGCCGCCGCGCACTACGGCGTGATCGACGCGCGCGCCGTGCTGGCGGTTGCGGGCTCCCAGGCAGCAATCCGCACGCTGCCGACCCTGCTGCCACGTGGGCGTGCCGGCATCGCGCAGATCGGCTACAGCGAATACGCGCCCGCCTTTGCGCGCGCCGGCCACGACGTCGTGCCGCTACCCGAAGCCGCCTTCTTCGGTGACCTCCCAAACGACGTGCAGCATCTGGTTGTCGTCAACCCGAACAACCCGACGGCGCGCGTGCTGCCGGCAGAAACCCTGCGCGATTGGCATACGCGCTTGCATGCGCGCGGCGGTACGTTGATCGTGGATGAGGCCTTTATCGAAGCGTTCGACGATGGCCCCACATTGGCGCCCATGGCTGGAATGCCGGGGCTCGTGGTGCTGCGCTCGATCGGAAAGTTCTACGGGCTGGCGGGCGCCCGCATCGGCTTCGCGCTGGCGGCGCCTGAGCTGCTGTGCCCGCTGCGCGAGGCGCTGGGGCACTGGACGGTCAACGGCCCGGCCCGTGCCGTGGTGCGTGCAGCGCTGGCCGATACCGCCTGGCAAGTTTCAACGCGCGCGCAACTGCGGGATGCGGGGGCGCGGCTCTCGGCGTTGCTGGATCGCCACGGCCTGCCGAATGCCGCCACACCGCTGTTTGCCTGGGCACACGCCCCACATGCGCGAGCGCTGCATGCAGGCCTAGCGCGCCTCGGCATCTGGACCCGCCTGTTCGATGCGCCCGTCAGCGGCTTGCGCTTCGGTCTGCCCCCGGATGAAACCGGATGGCAACGCTTTGCCGATGCGCTAGCATCGCTGTCGCGCTCCGCTTGACCTGCCCCCCGATGCCCGTTCGTCTATCTCGTCTCGCCCGTCGCCTGTGTGCGTGCGGCCTCTCCGCCATTGCGCTCACGATCGCTGCCACACCGGCACTTGCCGCCATTTCCGTCACAGACGATAGCGGTGCCACCGTTACGCTGCAGCGCCCCGCGCAACGCATCGTCAGTCTCGCGCCGCATGCGACCGAGCTGCTGTTCGCGGCCGGCGGCGGCGCACGCATCGTCGGCACCGTGGCTTACAGCGACTACCCGCCACCCGCGCGCGACATTCCTCACGTGGGCGATAACCGCTCGCTCGATCTGGAGCGCATTGCCTCCCTCAAGCCCGATCTGGTGGTGGTCTGGCGTCACGGTAACGCGCAGAAGCAGATCGACCGGCTGCGTGCGCTGGGCATTCCGCTGTTCTTCTCCGAGCCGCATCGCATGAGCGATATTCCGCGCTCGATCGAGGCACTCGGTACGCTGCTCGACACCCGTGCCAGCGCGCACGACGCGGCCCAGCAGTTTCGCCAACGCGCCGATACGCTGCGCCAGCGCTACGCTAGCCGACCGCCGGTTTCGGTGTTCTACCAGGTATGGGAACAGCCGCTGATGACGCTCAATGGCCAGCACATCTTCTCTGACATGCTGACGTTGTGCGGCGGCCGCAATGTGTTTGCCAGCGAGCCCTTGCTGGTGCCGACCGTCTCGCCGGAAGCCGTCATCGCAGCGAACCCCGAGGTATTGCTGACCGCGAGCATGGGCGCCACACAAGGCAGCCGCCCGATCGATACGCTCGACGCGTGGAAGCGCTGGCCGCAATTGCTGGCCGTGCAGCGTGGCAATCTCTTCACCATCAACGGCGACCTGATCAACCGGTTCGGACCACGCCTGGTGGAAGCGGCAACGCTGTTGTGCGAAGACTTGGAACAAGCCCGCATGCGGCGCCTCGGTTCACAAACCACCAACGGGTTAAGTCGCTGAACCGCGTCGCCGGTCAACGGTTCCAGAACAGCAGCACCGGTAACGCGTCGGGCTGCACGCGAAAGCCGCAGACCGCCCCCCATTGCAGCGGCCATTGCAGCGTCTCGGCCAACGGCCGTTGCAACCAATGCGCCGCCAGCGCACGCATGCAGCCGGCATGCGTCACCGCCCACACGCAAGGCGCGGGCGTTTCGCTTGTTGCTTCGGCCCAGGTCGTCACGCGCGCCAGCAAATCTGCCGCCGATTCCCCGCCATGCGGATTGCCGTGCACGAGATCGCGCGCCCACTGGTCAATTTCCGCGCGCGGGATGTCATCCCACTGGCAGCCTTCCCAGGCGCCAAAATCGAGTTCCATCAATTGCGCATCGATTTCGATCGTGGGAAGTTGAGCCGCTTGCGCTAGGGCTTCGGCCGTCAGGCGGCTGCGTTGCAACGGACTCGCCAACAGGCGATGTGGAGTGTGCGCGCCGAGTTTCTCGACGATGGCCGAGGGCTCGGGGTCCATCGGCGAAGCCAGCTCCAGATCGGTACGGCCATAGCAGAGACCCGCCGTCATGGCTGGCCGCGCGTGGCGGATCAGGATGACATCCATGCCAGCAGCCCCCACAGAATCAGCACCTCGAACATCTGCTGTGCCATCCCCAGACAATCCCCCGTGATGCCGCCGATGCGGCGCACGAAATATCGACCCAGCAGCCAGCGCGCAACGATCAACCCGACGACAACGAGCGCCGTGCACATCGGCCCGAACCACAGCAGAGGCGCGATGCCGAACACGCCGGCCCACAAGGCATCGCTCCATCGCATGCGTTGCGCAACTGGCTTGGCCTTGCCTTCAGCGCGCACGTAGTCGTGGGTGAGCAGGTAGCTGACGGCCGCCGCGCGGCTTGCAGCATGCGCGCTCACCATTGCAACGAGGATGGCGAAGCCGTGCGGCGCCATCGCGCTCAGCAATTGCCACTTCAGCAGCAACGCCATGCACACGGCAATCGCCCCGAACGCACCGATGCGCGAATCGTGCATGATGCGCAGCCGATCTTCCGGCGTGTAGCCGCCGCCAAAGCCGTCTGCGCAATCGGCGAGACCGTCCTCATGAAACGCTCCGGTCAGCAACAACGTAGCCACCATCGACACGGCCACCGCCACGCCTGACGCGGGCACCGTGCGCGACGCGAGCCAATACACCGATGCTGCTACGGCGCCCACCAGCCAGCCAATCAGCGGAAAGTAGCGCGCCGCGCGATTCAACCCTGCTTGCGAGAACCCAACCGACACCGGCACAGGGATGCGGGTGAAATACCCGACCGCTGTCCACAGCGCTTGCCAATGTTCACGCAAGGCGTTCATGGCTATGCGCGCTCGCTCACGCCTGCGCTGGCGAAGGTCGCCATCTCGCGCAGGAACGCCACCGCTGACACGACCACCGGATACGCCAGCACCGCGCCACTGCCCTCCCCCAACCGCAATGACAGCGACAGCAGCGGCCGCGCATCGAGCACCTCCAGCAGCGCACGATGCCCGCGCTCGTCCGACACATGCCCGAACACGCAATAGCCCAGTACGTCGGGCGCCACCTGTGCCGCCACCAGAACGGCGGCCGTGGCGATGAACCCGTCGACGAGGATGACCATGCGCCGCTGCGCCGCTTCAAGCACAGCACCCACCATCGCCGCGACCTCAAAACCGCCGAAGCACGCAAGCACGTCCAGCGGCTCACGGACGTCAGCATGCTTGGCCATCGCCGCCTCCAGCACGGCACGCTTGTGGGCAAGGCCGTCATCGTCGAGCCCGGTGCCGCGGCCAACGCATTGCGCGACCGGCAAATCGCATAACCGCGCCATCAGGCATGCGGCAGACGCCGTGTTGGCGATGCCCATTTCGCCCAGTGCGATCACGTTGGTGCCGAGCGCCGCATGGTGTGCCACCCGCTGCGCGCCGAGGGCTATGGCGCGGTCGCGCTCGTCGGCGGTCATGGCGGCTTGCGCAGCACCCTCGTCAGCGAAGTTGCGCGTGCCGGGGCCGACAGGAGCATCGACCAGGCCCGGCGTATCCGCCGTCCACAACGGTGTGGCAACACCGGCGTTCACCACCTCCAATGCAAACCCATGCTGACGGCAGAACACATTGACAGCCGCACCACCCGCGATGAAGTTGAGCACCATCTGCGCGGTCACCGCTTGAGGGTATGCGCTCACGCCAGCGTGGGCGATGCCGTGGTCTGCGGCAAACACCACCATTGCGGGGCGCGTCAGCTGCGGTGTATCGGTGTTCTGGATCAGGCCGATCTGCACGGCCAGCGATTCAAGCCGGCCCAGTGCGCCGAGCGGCTTGGTCTTGCTGTCGACGGCGGCCTGCAGGCGCGCGCGCAACGCATCATCAAATGGTGGAATGTGTATGGCTTGGTTCATTACAGTTCGACTCCCGGCTGCGCCTGGATGCCTTGGGAAAACGCATGCTTGACGAGCGTCATGTCGGTGACGGTATCTGCGGCGTCGATCAATTCGGGCGGCGCACCGCGCCCGGTAATCACCACATGCTGCGCCGGCGGACGCGCGCGCAAATCGGCCAGCACGGTCTGCACGTCAAGGTAGTTGTGTTTGAGCGCGATGTTCAGTTCATCCAGCAGCACCAGGCCGATGGTCGGATCGTTCAAGAGTTCGCGCGCGCAGGCCCATGCGGCTTGCGCCTTTTCAATGTCGCGCGTGCGGTCCTGCGTCTCCCACGTGTAGCCCTCGCCCATCACGTGGAAGCTGCATTGCTCGGGAAAACGGCGCAGGAAACGCTCCTCGCCCGTCGGGATCGCTCCCTTGATGAACTGCACCACACCGACCTGCATGTCGTGGCCCATGGCGCGGATCACCATGCCAAAGCCGGAGCTGGATTTGCCTTTGCCGTTACCGGTGTTGACGAGCAGCACTCCGCGCACGTCGGTGGCGGCGGCGATCTTGGTATCCACTACGGCCTTCTTGCGCTGCATGCGCGAGCGGTGGCGTTCGTTCAGCGCGTCATCGTTGTCTTCAGTCGTCATCGGAATCACCGGGAATCAAGGCCGTATGGCAGCCGTCGGCCACCTCGGCAATAGGAGTGCGCAGCGCGCACGCACAGTGCTCGGCGGTGAGCACATCGGCCGCGATGCCCGAGGTAGTGTGCCCCGCGCCGTCCATCAGCAGCGCGTGCGTAGCAAAGCGGCGTGCGAGGTTCAAGTCATGCACGGTCAGAACGACCAGCCAGCCGTGTTTGCGGCAGCCTTCGCGCAGCAGGCGAAGCACGGCAACCTGCTGATGCAGGTCAAGGTGCGCGACGGGCTCATCGAGCAGCAGCACGCGCGCCTCCTGTGCCACCACGGCAGCCATCGCCACGCGCTGACGTTCACCGCCGGAAAGCGTGCGCACATCGCGTTGTGCCAGCGACTGCAACTGCAGCGCAGACACCGCTGCATCCACGGCGCTGGCATCGGCGTCGCCCTCCCACTCCCAGCGCGCGAGATGCGGGTGGCGGCCGGTCATCACGGCGTCGTAAACGGTGATGGGGAAGGTGTCATGCAAGGTCTGCGGCAGAAACGCGCGACGACGCGCCATCGCCAGCGCCGGCCAATCGGCAAGCGGGACGCCATCGAGCGTGACGCTGCCGCCGTCTGGCGAGCGCAAGCCTGCCAGTACGGAAAGCCATGTCGACTTGCCCGCGCCGTTCGGCCCGACCACGCACCAGAGCTGGCCCGCGGTCGCCGTCATCGACAACCGCTCGATTAACACGCGCCCATCGATGGTCACCCGCAGATCGTGCAGCGCGAGTTCCGGCGCTGCGTCCAAGTGCGCGAATGCATCCGGTGCAGGACGTGGGCGGCGCCACCAACTCATCGCGCGCTCCGCATCAGCAGGTAAAGAAACGTCGGAACCCCCAGCAGGGTGGTGATCACGCCCACGGGCAGCTGCGTTGGGGCGATCAGCGTTCGGGCGATCAGGTCGGCCAGCATCAGAAGGCCCCCGCCGGCCATCGCCGTAGCGGGCAAATGGATGCGCACGTCGCGGGTCCACGCCAGGCGCACCATGTGCGGCACCAGCAGGCCGACAAAGGCCACCGAGCCTGCAATCGTAACCGCCACTGCCGTACACAGCGACGCCACCACGTAGATCAACGCGCGCACACGCGCCACCGGCACACCCAGCGCGCGGGCGCGAGTTTCACCGGTCAGCAGCACGTTCAGGTCGCGCGCATGCGGCAACACCACGGCCACCGCCACCACAAGCGCCACCAATGCACCCGCATAACGATCGGCGCCACCGAGGTCGCCGACCATCCAGAAAATCATGCCGCGCAGCTTATTCTCGGGCGCCACCGTCAAGATAAGCGTGATCAGGCCGACCCAGCCGGAAGCCATCACCACGCCACCGAGCAGCAAGCGGGCATTGGCCTCGCCGGGCTCGCCGCGCCACAGGTGCTGACGCGCCAACGCCGCCACCAGCGCCATCGACAGCAAGGCTCCGGCTCCAGCACTTGTCTGCACTGCCCACCAAGGCAGCGAAAACAACATCGCCGTAAGTGCCGCCACTGCCCCGCCGCCGGACACGCCCAGCACATACGGATCGGCCAGCGGATTGCGCAGCAGCATCTGCATGAGCGCTCCGGCAAAGGCCAATAGCCCGCCGGCAGCAAATGCAGCGCCCGCACGCGGCAAGCGTAACTCGGTGACGATGCCTGCAGCCAGGCCATCGCCACCGCTATTGCCAAAGAAGAGGGCCCGCCAGACTTCAGCGGGCGACAGCTTCACACTGCCGAGCATCAATGACGCTACCAGCACCGCCACGCACGCAAGCGCCAGCAGCGACCACAGTCGCCAGGCAAAACCGCGTGCGCGCAGTGCAGGTGTTGTCATCGCTTCGGTTCGTGCTGTTGCCACGACAGCGTGAAGAACACTCCACGCGAAGGTGTGTTGTAGCTATACGCTGTCTGGTAGCTTTTGTTGAACAGATTCTCCAAGCGCGCCGACAATGCCCAATCCGGCGTGATTTGATAACGCCCCATCAGATTCACCATGCCATAGCCGCCCATTACGTTGGACGAGAACGACGAATCGCGCCGCTCGCCGCTCGCGTTCCATTCCGCACCTGCAGAGAATGGTCCAAAGGTCTTGCCCAAATACACGCTACCGAAGTGCCGTGCGCGGCGCGGCAGCACCTGGTTCGGTGTGGCCGACAAGTCCTGCGGGTTCTGCATGGTAAAGCTGGCACGCACATCCACGCCATAGATCGCACCGCGGTACGAGGTTTCCAGCCCATTCACACGCGCGCGGTTCACGTTGGCGGCGATGCAGTTGAACGCCGCATCGCACTGCGAGGTGATGAGGTTGCTGTAGTCCGTCTCGAACACCGTCATGCGCACCAGGCCGATCGCGCCGCTGTATTCCACTCCCCCTTCCACCGACCGCGCTTTCTCAGGCTGCGCATTCGGGTTGCCGTAGTTGGGGTAGTACAGATCGTTGAACGTCGGCGCACGAAAGGCGTTGCTTACGCTCGCCACAGCCTTCCACTGCGGGTTGAATGCAAAGCCGTAACCCGCGTAATAGCTGTTGGCGCTACCGAAATCCGAGTAGCGATCACGGCGCAGGTTCAACTGCAGCTGGTGCGGGCCAAACGTGCCCTCGTAGCCCAAGTAAGCCGAATCGACACGGCGGGTGGGCGCGTCATACGCATCGCTGTCGATAGTAGTTTGCGCGTGCTCCAAGCCCACCTTGAGCAACTGCTCGGGCATGAACGCCCAATCGTTCTGCCAGCTCGCCTGCTGGGTGCGCGTGTTGAAGCGACCGTTCTGTACGGCGTTCTTGAAGTTGACGTTCTTGTCGTCGCCTTGCGAGAGCGTCAGGCGCGTCTTCCAATCCTGCGTGACCTTGCCATCCAGGTAGGCCGACATCGACCGCACCTGGTTATGCGCAATGTTGATATCGGTCGAGCTGCCAAAACCGCTGTCGTAACTGGCGTCGCCCCAGGTCTGAAAGTACGTCAGCCCTGCCTGCCAATCCGCGGAAAGGCGATGCGACAACTGCGCCGACACGCTCTTGTTCGTATAAGGGTTGTCGTTCGGGTTGGCATTCTTGGCTTGCAGTGGGTTGATTGCAGAGAACCCGTCGGTCTTGAACTCCGACACTGACACAGCGAACGACGTATCCCCGCGCTCGCCCAGCGAGCCGTTGATACCCGCCTGCGCGCGCTTGGTGTTGCGTGCGCCGTACTCAATCTCTGCATTGGCCAATGGGGCATGTCCCTTGCCACTGCGCGTGAAGATCTGCACCACGCCGCCAATCGCGTCGGAACCATATAGCGCCGACACGTTGCCGCGAACGACCTCGATATGATCGATCTGGTCGGCCATCAGTTGATCGATCTGCGTGGCCCCCAGCGTGGCGGAACTCACCCGCACACCATCAATGAGAACCAGCGTCTGATTGGAACCGGCACCGCGCATGAAAAGGCTGGCGTTGGTGCCAGGCCCGCCGTTCTGCGCGATTTCGATGCCGGCCTCGCGGCGCAGCAGCGTCACCGCGTCCGGCGCCTGCGAGCGCTCGATATCGGCGCGGCTGATGACCGTCGTGTGCGGCAATGCATCCGACAGGGGCTGCTCGCTGCGCGAGGCCGTCACCACCGTCGGATTCAGTTCACCCACTGGCGTGCTGGCTGCCGGTGCATTGCTTTGTGCCCAGGCCGGCACGACTGCACCTGCCATGACCCCCGTTAGTGCGCTGGCAAGCGCGCGCATGGCCGTCCGGGGCATTCGGAGTGGCCGCTTTGTAGTCAAGCTCATGTTGAAAAGACAAGAAGCGTCAGCCGGACCCGTTCCCCCGCAGGTCACTGGCAGCAGGATCTCGATGCGGTTCCCTCCGGGGCTTCACATCGGCTCTGAGATCCACCGTCCTGGCCGGTATCCGGGCTGGCGAAGCGGCCTGCCCGCCTTCCCATTCCCAGAGGAACAGTGGCGTATGGACAGACCGCGCGGTACCCATCTTCTTCTTGGCGAGATGGCAGGCACACGCGACGTTCGCTTACCGTTGCGGGGGCAGCGCAGGTTGGCGCATCGCTTGGGGCGCGCGCTCCCTGCTTCCCGTTTAACTGCAGATGGTGCTGCGGGCACCAGGACGCCGCGAAGTTTAACGGAAAAGGCACGCTAAACCCGCCCAAGTCGCGGTAAAAACACACCCTTCGCCCTTTGTGCCCGCTGCGTCGCCTCATGCCGCCGCAACTCGCGCATCCGTATGGAGGACAGGCGCGACGCGCATGATCGGCTAAAATCCCCCCACTCGATTCTGATTGACACCCAATGCTGAACGAACTCGAACAACTTGCCGGCAAGATCGCGCGCGTGCTGCGTCACGCCGATGCGCTAGCCGCCGAGAACCAGCGCCTGCGCGCCGAAGTCGAGCGGCTTCAGGCGGAAGCCGATGCCTCCAAGACCGAGCGCGACGCGATGGTCGCCGATCGCAGCGTGCTCAATGCCAAGATCGAAGAAGCGCAACTGCGCATCCAATCGATTCTCGACAAGCTGCCCACGGCTACCGACGCGCGCCAGCTTGACCTCCTCGGCCAGGCCGCAGGCGCCGATGAAACAACGGCCGCCCCCGCCCCGCATTCGGAGACCTAAGCATGAGCAGCAAGCAAATTGAAGTGAACATCGCCGGGCAGCCCTACAAGTTTGCCGTCTCGGTCGATAACGAAGCGGCCCTGCGTGAAGCCGCAGCCATGGTCGACAATCAGATGACGCGCATCAAGAACGGCTCGAACACCAAGGGTATCGAGCGCGTTGCCGTGATGGCCGCCATTAGCATCGCGTCGGATTTGCTGTCGATGCAACGCCAGGCCGCGTCCGATTCCGCCCTGCCGATCGACTCGATTCGCGCCAAACTGGCCGACCTGAACGCCCGCACTGACGAGGCGCTGCGCCAGTACGGCGAAGTCATTTGACTCAGTACAAAACGTGTTTGTAACCGGATCGCATCCGGGCTTGGGTTCGGATGCGAACGGGTGTATAGTGTCTCCCAATGGCTTCCGGAATCTCCCGCAAACCCTTGCAGCATAAGGCTTTAGCGGCTATAGAGTAGAGAAAAACGGTTGCCTGCGATGAATCTTTCAGACGCATCGCCATGCGCTCGAAACACAGCGTGATGATGCGTCTGACAGTTTCCCTGCCTGGTTCGCCATGGCCATTAATTCCTTGAACCGATAAGCATTGCTTGGTGCGGGATATGCCGTGTGGGCGAGCGCGTCTTCCAGTGCATAGCGTGCGACGCAAGTCGTGGGCTCCCTGTGCTGGTGATGTACCCAAAATGCGGCTTCCGCTGCCACTCTGAACCTCACTTGGGTTCAGGATGCGGGTCTAGCGGCCAAGGTGGGGACCCAACAAAGGGCGGTAGTGCACATGTGCGCTACCGCCTTTTTCTTTGCCTATCCTCGATACACCCGCTATTACCGCACCGCTAATGGCGAGGCCGCGGCCGTGTTGCTATGCTGCGCACACCGTCACCTCCCCGCACGTCGCCCGCGCGCCCCACACGATGGCCACCCAGTACTGGTTGATGAAGTCCGAGCCCGACGAGGCCAGCATCGATACGCTGCACGCCGAAGGCACGCTGCCCTGGACCGGCGTTCGCAACTATCAGGCACGCAACTTCATGCGCGACCGCATGCGCATCGGCGACGGCGTGCTGTTCTACCACTCGTCTTGTCCGCAACCCGGCATCGCGGGGCTGGCGGAAGTCTGCTCGACCAGCTATCCCGATCCCACGCAGTTCGACGCCAAGAGCAATTACCACGACCCCGCATCGAAGCCCGAAGCGCCGCGCTGGATGCTCGTCGACGTGAAGTTCGTGCGCAAATGCGCGCTGATTGATCTGCCGACGTTGCGTGCGCAGGAACAGCTCGCCGACATGACGGTGCTGCAACGCGGTAACCGCCTGTCGATCACGCCAGTCACACCTGCGCAGTGGCGTTACATCACCACCAAATTGATGCGCGATCCTGAGTGAATGGTTGGCATCGGCGGGGAATTGTTACAAACGTGATGAACGATGCGCGTAACAGCCAGTCAGACGCATCACATTGCTTTTTTGGGAGAACACAATGAAATCTGTCCTGGCCGCAACCATTTTGGGGACTGCAATCATGACGACTGCTTTCGCACAAGCTGCTCCTGAAACGAATCATTCGGGCGTGCTGTCGCTGGATGCGCAGGCCGTAGCCGAAGTGCCGACCGACACCGTCACGCTCACACTGGGCGCCGAGCAGGAAGGCGCGGACCCGGGCGCGATCTCCACGGCCCTGTCGCGAAAGGCCGATGAGGTGATCAACCAGGCAAAACGCACGTCCGGCGTACAGGCAGAGACAGGCGGCTTCAACATCTATCCGAACACCGATCGCAACGGCAAGATCAGCGTCTGGCGTGGCCGTGCGGAAGTGCGCATCACATCGAAGGACTTTGCTGCGGCGTCCAAGCTGGCGGGCCAACTGGCCAACCAGATGCAGGTGCAGAACGTGAACTTCACGCTCTCGCGCGAGGCACGCTCGGCGGCGGAAGCCAAACTGATCGATCAGGCCGTGAATTCGTTCCGCGACAAAGCACTGACGACCACCAAGCTGTTCGGCTACACGAGCTACACGATCCGCGACGTGCATGTGAGCGAGGGCAGCAACAACCCGGGCCCGCGTCCGATGATGCGCATGGCAGCGGCTCCGGCGTCGTACGATTCGGCACCGGTGCCCATCGAGGGCGGCAAGGCCCAGGTGACGGTGACCGTTTCCGGTGCCGTGCAGATGCTGAAATAAGCAGCGAGCCGCTCCATGAAAAAAGCCACCGAAGTTCGGTGGCTTTTTCTTTGTGCGATAGCAGCGTCAGGCGTGCGCCTGGCTTTTTTCGCCGTTGCCTGCACGACGATACGACCAGACCAGCATGGCAATGCCGATCAGGATCATCGGCAACGACAGCCACTGCCCCATCGACAGGTTCGCCGCCAGCAGGCCGAGGAAGTTATCCGGCTCGCGGGCAAACTCCGCAATGAAGCGGAACACGCCGTAGCCGAGCAGGAATGCGCCAGACACCGCGCCCATCGGTCGCGGTTTGCGCGCGTACAGCCACAGCAGGATGAAGAACAGCACGCCCTCGCCGAGGAACTGGTAGATCTGCGAGGGGTGGCGCGGCAGCATGTGGTACTGGTCGAACAGAGCTTGCACGCCGCTGGTGACGGCCTCTTGCGCGTGCGAGAGCAGCCACTCCCGGTCTTCGCCCTGCGCCTGCGGGAACATCATCGCCCAAGGCAGATTGGGCGACGACACACGGCCCCACAGCTCGCCGTTGATGAAATTGCCAAGGCGCCCCGCTGCGAGGCCGCACGGCACCATCGGCGCGATGAAGTCGGTCACCTGCATCCACGAGCGGCCGCGCATGCGCGCATACAGCATCATCGCGACGACCACACCGAGGAAGCCGCCGTGGAAGGCCATGCCGCCTTCCCAAACCTTGAAGATGTCGAGCGGGTGGGCGAAATACCAGTCGGGCTTGTAGAACAGCACGTAGCCCAGGCGCCCGCCCAGAATCACGCCCAGCACGCCGTAGAAGAGCATGTCGTCGAGGTCGCGGCCGGTCCAGCCTTCGGCGGCGATGTGTGGCTGGCGCGTGCGCAGGCGGCCGAACCACAGGAACATGATGAACGCCGCCAGATACATCAGGCCGTACCAGCGGATGGCGAGCGGCCCCAGATGCAGGGCGACGGGGTCGAATTGCGGATGGATGAGCATGAATCCTGTGGGTTTCAGGTTTGGTTGTTTTCTTGCAGCTTGGCAACGGCTTCGGCACTGGCCACGAACCACGGCAGCACCGGCGAAGCCGCATCTCGCCGCCACACGAGCCCGGTCTCGATGAACGGGCTTGGCGCGGCAAGTTCGAGATAGACCACGCCGGTCCGCTGCAGGTTGCATAGCGATGCCGGGACCAGCGCAATCCCCATCTCAGCGGAGACCAGGCTGACGATGGTCTGCATCTGGATGGCTTCCTGGCCAATGCGCATCGCGGCCCCAGATTCTCCTGGCCGGCCGCCGTGCGCGGCATGATAGCCGGTAATGATGTCATACAGCGCAGGCGCGGACCGGCGCGGGAAGATGATGAGCGATTCGGCCGCCGCATCCGCCAAGGCAATGGGCTGGCCCGGCACCACGCCCCATTGCGCTGCGCGCGATGCGGGCACCGCCAGCACAAGGCGCTCGCGCACCAGCGGGCGGTATTCCAGCTCGCCGGGCACCGAGCCCGCGTGATGCGCGATCACGACACCCGCGTCCACATCGCCGGCCAGGAGCGCTTCGATCTGCACATCGCTGGTGGCCTCGCGCAGCAGAAGCTGCACCTCGGGCCGCGCGTCGCGAAAGTGCCGCAGCAAGGCGGGCAGGATGCCGTAATCGGCGGTGCTGACGAAGGACAGCGACAGCGAGCCGACCTCCCCGCGCGCCAGCCGCTGCGCCAGACCGGGCAGCGCATTCGCCTCGGCAAGCACACGCCGCACCTCGGCCAGCCAGCGCGCACCGACGGCCGTCAACGCCACGGAGCGCTGCGTGCGATGGAACAGGGTGACCCCGAGTTCGTCTTCCAGCGCGCGAATCTGCTGCGACAGCGGCGGCTGCGTCATCGAAAGACGCTCGGCGGCGCGCCCGAAATGCAATTCCTCGGCAACGGTCACAAAGTAGCGAAGCTGGCGCAGATCCATATCGGCGATTGATATATTTTTCGAATCAATAATCAATCAATAATATATTTGACGCGCCATTTCTCCAAGTGCATGCTGGGCGCCAAGCTGTTGACTACAACGATAGTGCCGCCCCCACGGAGACCACCATGCCAGACAACAAGCGTTCGCAGCACATCACCCAAGGTGTGGCACGCTCGCCCAACCGCTCGATGTACTACGCATTGGGCTACACGAAAGACGACTTCAACAATCCGATGATCGGCGTGGCCAACGGCCATTCGACCATCACGCCGTGCAACTCGGGCCTGCAGAAGCTGGCCGATGCCGCCGTGGCTGCAGTAAAGGATGCCAACGCGAATCCGCAAATCTTTGGCACGCCGACCATTTCCGACGGCATGTCGATGGGCACGGAAGGCATGAAGTTCTCGCTGATCTCGCGCGAGGTAATCGCCGACTGCATCGAGACCTGCGTCAACGGCCAATGGATGGATGGTGTCGTCGTTATCGGCGGCTGCGACAAGAACATGCCAGGCGGCATGATCGCCCTGGCGCGCACGAATGTGCCAGGCATTTATGTGTACGGCGGCACCATCAAGCCGGGCCACTGGAAGGGCAAGGATTTGACCATCGTCTCGTCGTTCGAGGCCGTGGGCGAATTTACCGCCGGCCGCATGAGCGAGGAAGACTTCGAGGGCATCGAGAAAAACGCCTGCCCGTCGAGCGGGTCGTGCGGCGGCATGTACACGGCCAACACGATGAGTTCATCGTTTGAAGCGCTCGGCATGTCGCTGCTGTATTCGTCGACGATGGCCAATCCCGATCAGGAGAAGGTCGACAGCGCAGCCGAATCTGCGCGCGTGCTGGTCGAAGCCGTGCGCCGCGACCTGAAGCCGCGCGACATCATCACGCGCAAATCCATCGAAAACGCCGTAGCCGTGATCATGGCCACCGGCGGCTCCACCAACGCCGTGCTGCACTACCTGGCCATCGCCCACGCGGCGGAGGTGGAATGGACGATCGATGACTTCGAGCGGGTGCGCCAGCGCGTGCCCGTCATCTGCAACCTCAAGCCGTCGGGCCAATACGTGGCGACCGACCTGCACGAGGCAGGCGGCATTCCGCAGGTGATGAAGCTGCTACTCAACGCCGGCCTGCTGCACGGGGATTGCATCACCATCACGGGCAAAACGCTGGCTGAAGAACTCGCGCACGTTCCCGACCAACCGCGCGCCGATCAGAACGTGATCCTGCCGATCGACAAAGCTCTCTACAAGGAAGGCCACCTCGCCATCCTGAAAGGCAACCTGGCCGAAGAAGGCGCCGTGGCGAAGATCACCGGCCTGAAGAATCCTGTCATCACCGGCCCGGCGCGCGTGTTCGACGACGAGCAAAGCGCGATGAGCGCGATCCTGAGCGACCAGATCAAGGCCGGCGACATCCTCGTACTGCGCTATCTGGGGCCGAAGGGCGGCCCCGGCATGCCGGAGATGCTGGCCCCGACCTCAGCCATCATCGGCAAGGGCCTGGGCGAGTCGGTCGGCTTTGTCACCGACGGACGCTTCTCGGGCGGCACGTGGGGCATGGTGGTCGGCCACGTCGCGCCGGAAGCGTACGTGGGCGGCACGATCGGCTTGGTGCACGAAGGCGATTCAATCACCATCGACGCGCATCAGCGCCTGTTGCAGTTGAACGTGCCAGACGATGAGCTTGCCCGCCGCCGCGCCGCGTGGAAGCAGCCAGCGCCGCGCTATACGCGTGGCGTGCTGGCAAAGTTTGCGAAACTGGCAGCAACGGCCAGCAAGGGCGCGGTAACGGACTGAGTTCGAGCAGCACCAACAAAAAACCCGCCAGACGGCGGGTTTTTCTTTGTGCGATCAGCGCTGCGGGGGCTTCTGCTGCGCGGCGAGCGCATCGTCCAACGCCGCGCCCAGCCAATCCATCAGGCGGGCCTCCAGCGTGCGGGTCAGGTCAGCGGCGAGCTGTTCGCTCAACAGTGACAGGCGTGATTCCATGGCTGCGCGACACTGCGCTTCGATCAACGCCGGCCACTCGGACTGGAAACGCCACATCACGTCGCCCATCACGCGGGCGGCATCGGTCCCTTCGGGAGGCATGGCCGAAGTGGGTGCAAGGCCTTGCTCGCACAGGGCGGGCGGGACGTCCACGTTGCCGGCTTCAGTCGTGGCGGGCAGCGGCGCGGCAGGCGCGGCCGTAGGCGCCACATCCTCCAATTCGACAATTTCCGTCAGAACAGGGATGTTGTTGTCCGCGTGGGACCCGGGATAGCGTCCGTCGGTCATGCGCGCCCCACGTCATGATGTTGGATCGGATAGCCGCGATCGCGGTAGAACCGGAAGCGATCGCGCGCAGCGGCGCGATCGGCGTCGTCATCGCCAACGATCTCGATCAACCGGCTAAAGCGCGCGAACAGCGCCGGCGGTTCAGGCGACAGATTGACCAGAATGTCGTGATGCGGCGCGTCGTCCAGCGGCTCGGATGCATCGGCCAACAGGATGGGCGTCTGCGCGGCCAGCGGATGCCTCAGGCCGCAGTGCGGCAGGAAATCGAGCTGGCTGAACGTCCACAACTGCGTGTCGAACGCTTGCAGCGCAGCCTGATCTCCGACCACGATCACTTTCTGGCCCGCGCCGTAGGCCTTGCGCACGAGCCGGCAGGCATAAGCCAGCTTGCCGGGCACGTTGCTGTGAAAGTCGACGCGAGTCATACGGTGCTTTACCTCTGCCAATCAACCGCGGTCCATCAGGAAGCGCGTCAGCAGCGGCACCGGGCGGCCCGTGGCGCCCTTGGCCGCGCCGCTCTTCCAAGCGGTGCCGGCGATGTCCAGGTGGGCCCAGTCGTACTTTTCGGTAAAGCGCGCCAGGAAACAGGCAGCCGTCACGCTGCCGGCCGGACGGCCGCCGATGTTGCCCATGTCGGCAAAGTTGGACTTGAGCTGCTCCTGGTATTCCTCATCCAGCGGCATGCGCCACGCTGTATCGAGCGATTGCTTGCCGGCCGCCACCAGCGCACCCGCCAGCGCGTCGCTGCGGGCGTACATGCCGGTGTTGATGTGGCCGAGCGCGATGATGCAGGCGCCCGTGAGCGTTGCCACGTCGATCACCACCGCCGGCTTGAAGCGCTCCACGTAGGTGAGCGCATCGCACAGGATCAGGCGGCCTTCGGCGTCGGTATTCAGGATCTCGATGGTCTGGCCCGACATGCTGGTCACAACGTCGCCCGGCTTGGTGGCAACGCCACTGGGCATGTTCTCGCAGGTCGGCACCACGGCGATGACGTTCTGCTTGAGTCCCATTTCGGCCACAGCACGCAGCGTGCCCAGCACCGAAGCGGCGCCGCACATGTCGTACTTCATCTCGTCCATGCCCTCGCCCGGCTTGAGCGAGATGCCACCCGTATCAAACGTGATGCCCTTGCCGACCAGCACCACCGGGGCCTGCTTGGCGGGGCCGCCCTCGTAGCGCAGCACGATGAATGCCGGCGGCTCGACGCTGCCCTTCGTCACGGCCAGGAAGGCGCCCATCTTCAAGGCTTCGATCTGCTTGCGGCCAAGCACTTCCACCTTGAGCTTGAAATCCTTGGCGATCTGGCGTGCGGTGTTGGCCAGGTACGTCGGCGTGCAGATGTTGGACGGCAGGTTGCCCAGATCACGCGTGAGGTCCATGCCGTTGGCGATGGCGGTGCCGCGCGCTGCGGCCACGCTGGCAGCCTTGGCATCGGCTGCAGATACGGTCAGGACGACCTTGCGCAGGCTCGTACCGTTCTTGTCGCGCTTGCTCTTGAGCTCCGGATGGCGCTCGATGAAGCGGTAGCTGGCTTCGCGGATGAGCGTGACGGCGGTCAAGACCGCCCAGGCGGTGTCTTTGTCGCGCGCGGTGTGCTCGGTGAGCGCCCACGTCACGCTGGTGGCCTTGGTGCTGGCCAGCGCGCGCAGTGCGGTGCGCACGGCTTCGGCGTAGGCGCGATCGGTGAAGTCGGCTTCCTTGCCCAGACCGACCAGCAGCACGCGGGCAGCGCCCACGCCGGCCACTTCGTGCAACAGCAGCGACGTGCCGCGCTTGCCTTCAAAGTCGCCCAGCTTGACGAGGCGGGCAACCAAGCCCTTGGTGGCCACGTCCAGCGCCTTTGCAGCACCAGCCAGGGTCTGCGACTCGAACAGACCGATCACGAGGCAATCGCTCTTGGCAGCCAGGGCGCCCGCTTTGGCCCAATCCAGGGCTTTTGTGCTAAATTCCATCGCGCTTCTCTCTATGAGGCGAGTCAACGAAAGCCCACATTATCCGCCATTTTGCGCAGGGGCTCCGGTGGAACGTACACCGGCTATGACCTCGCCCTCCCATCCCGCATCCGCATGATTTTTGAACAAGCCCTGCGACGCGAGCTGTCATTCACCGCCGGCGCCGTCTTCCTCGTGCTGCTGACGTTCATGCTGACCACCCTGGTGATCCGCATTCTCGGCATGGCCGCCAACGGCGAAGCGAACCCGAACGACGTCCTGCTCCTCATCGGCCTGGCAACGCTAGGCTACCTGGCGATTCTCCTGTGCGCCACGCTCTTCATCTCGGTATTGCTGGTGCTGACGCGCTGGTACAAGGATTCCGAGATGGTGGTGTGGTTCACCTCGGGCATCAGCCTGACGGATTTCATCCGCCCCGTGCTGCGTTTCTCGCTGCCGTTCATCGTGCTGGTGGCGCTGCTGGCGCTGTTCGGCTGGCCGTGGGCCAATCAGCAGAGTGCGCTGTTCCGAGATCGCTTCGAGCAGCGCGATGTGCTGTCGATGATCTCAGCCGGCCGCTTCATCGAGCCCGCGCACGGCAGCTACGTCCTCTTTATCGAGGGCGTCGATAACGGCATGAAGCACGCCCGTAACCTGTTCGTCGCCAATGCCGAGCAGGACAAGATCGGCGTGGCGATGGCCAAGACCGGCGAATTCAAGACCATGCCCAACGGCGACCGCTTTGTCGTACTCGACAAGGGCCGCCGCTATGAAGGCACGCCCGGCAAGCTCGACTACCGCATCGTCGAATTCGACAAATACGGCGTGAAGGTCGCCAACAAGCCGCCGCAAGCAGATGCCAGCCTGCCAACCAAGAGCCGCTCCACGAAGGATCTGCTCGCCAACCCGACGCCCGAGAACCTCGGTGAACTGGTCTGGCGGATCGGCCTGCCGCTGCTGGCGTTGAACTTCGTGCTGATTGCGATTCCGCTGGCCTACGTCAACCCGCGCCTGGGCCGCTACACACCGATGATCTTTGCGGTGTTGATCTACCTGACGTATTCGAACCTGCTGAACCTGTCGCAGGCGTGGGTCTCGCAGGGCAAGATGAACGTGTTCATGGCTTGGTGGCCGATCCACCTCGCTGCCTTCATCTGCGCGGTGCTGCTGTTCCGCTTCCGCCACTACAGCGCGGCCGGCCTGAAGGGGATTTCCGCCCTGCTCGGCTTCGCACCCAAGAAGGCGGGTGCGTGATGAAGATGCCGGTCTATGAGAAGTACTTCGCGCGTCAGATCTACGGCGTGTTCGTCTTCATCCTGTTTGCGGTGCTGGCACTGTTTATCTTCTTCGACATGCTGGGCGAACTGGGCTCGGTGGTCGGACGCTATACCACGCTCGTCGCGTTCTTCCACGTGATGCTGCAGGCGCCGACGCGTGTGTACGAAGTGATTCCGGTGGCTGCGCTCATCAGCGCCATCTATGTGTTCTCGCAGATGGCGAGCCAGTCGGAGTTCACGATCTTTCGCGTGGCAGGGCTTGATACGCGGCGTGCGCTGATGTCGTTGTTCAAGATTGCGCTGCCGCTGGCGCTTGTCACGTACATCTTCGGTGAATTCATCGGGCCGAAAGCGGAAGAGTACGCACAGAAGGTACGGCTGGAAGCGCTGGGCGCGACGGTGTCGGCCGGCTTCCGCTCGGGCGTGTGGGTCAAGGATCGCGGCCCCGCCAAGCCCGACGGCACGGGTGGCGAAGTCACCCGCTTTGTCAACGTCGGCGCTCTGCAGCCGGACCAATCCATCAAAGGCCTGCGCATCTATGAATTCGATTCGGACTACCGCCTGAGTTCGATCCGCGTGGCGGAGCAGGCGCGCTACCAGGGCCACCAGAACTGGCAACTGAACGGCGTGACGGAAACGCGCTTCATTGAGTTCCCGCGCAAGCCCGGCACAGTGGCCCCGCAGGACACCGTGCAGGCGGTGCCCGGCGCACCCGATGCGCTGGCGCCCGACTTCCGCGGCGAGCAGATCAAACTGCCGCAGCAGGAGATGCGCTCTGAGCTCACGCCGCAGATTCTGTCGGTGCTGATGGTCACCCCCGACCGCATGGCTACGCTGGACCTCTTCCAGTACATCCGCCACCTGCGCGACAACAAGCAGGACACGCAGCGCTACGAGATCGCGCTGTGGAAGAAGGTGGTCTATCCGTTCACTGTGCTGGTGATGATGGCGCTGGCCCTGCCTTTTGCGTATCTGCATGCACGTGCCGGGGCAGTCGGCCTGAAGGTGTTCGGCGGCATCATGCTGGGGTTGTCATTCCAACTGGTGAACAACCTCTTCTCGCACGTCGGCCTGCTGAATACGTGGCCGGCCATCTTTACGGCCATCGTGCCGGGCGCGCTGTATCTGGCACTGGCGCTGGTCAGCCTGCGCTGGGTGGAGCGCCACTGATGGCTGACCGGGCGCTTGTCCTCTTTGCACACGGCGCGCGCGATGCCCGCTGGCGTGAACCGTTCGACCGCCTGCGCGCGTGTTTGGCTACGCAGCAGCCCGACGTCGACACGCGCCTAGCCTTTCTCGAACTGATGGCGCCCGATCTGCCGGGCACCATCGATGATCTGGCCGCAAATGGCACGCGGAGTGTCACCATCGTGCCGGTGTTCTTTGGCCAGGGCGGCCACTTGCGGCGCGATCTGCCTGCACTGGTCGCGCAGTGCGCGCAGGCTCATCCCTCCCTCTCCATCCGCTGCGCCGATGCCGTTGGCGAAGACGACGCCGTGCTCGACGCCATCGCGGGTTACTGCGTCCGCCAACTCGGCTAAGCCAGACGTCGCCTCACTGCGGTTCTGCCATGCGCATGAAGCGCGCGTGCACGTTGTTTTCGACGTGAAAGCCATGCGCGTCGAACTCCACCAGCTCTAGTGTCAGCCCGAGATAACGGCGCGCAAACACGTCGACCAGATGCGCGCGCATGGCGGTGAACATCGCCGCGCAGATCGACCGCGTCACAGCTTTGCGCCGGCCCGCCTTGATGCGGAAGGTCACGTGGATGAAGGCGTCGTCTTCCACGCCGTCGGCCATGCGGTACTGGTCAAGGCGCAGCGCGCGCGTACGGATGCCGCCGGTGGGAAACACATCCGCGTAGCCGATCAGCACATCGTTGAGCACGCGCATCAGCTCAGGAATGCGCGCATCGGCCTCGACATTGGCGGTGTATTCGATGATGACGTGCGGCATGGCACAGATCTCCCCCCGGAGAATGGAATATGTCAAAGCATCTCATGCCCGGCAGCTTTATCGCTGCACCGGGCAATTTTGATTGCTTGAACAGGGGAGAGAGAAAGCGCCGGCGCGCTGAGCGCAGCTCAGGCGGCCAGGCTATGGGGATGCATGTCGAGCGCCAGTTCGGGCGCTGCCGCCGATGCCCGCGCGGCAAACGCGTCACCGATCATCAGCAGGCTCGGATGCTCTGGGTTGATCCACTCCGCTGCGGCGCCATCGGCCATCTGCTGAAGGGTGAAGCATGCCGAGCGCTGCTCGGGCGTTGTTGCGGCCTCGACCACCCAAGCGGGTGTCGACGGTGCGCGGCCACGGGCGATCAGGTCCGCAGCGATGGAGGCAGCTTGATCCCGGCCCATGTAGTAGACGAGCGAATCGGCCTGCGCAACGGGTTCCGGCACGACGCCTTCGGGTTGCGGCGTGTCGGGATCAGCAGCCTTGGCTTGCGTAACAAACGCGACGCTGCGCGCGACACCGCGCTTGGTCAACGGCTGACGGATCGCGGAGGCGGCTGCCAGCGCTGCCGTAATGCCTGGAACGATTTCGTAGTCGATGCCGGCTTGCTCGAGCGCCTGCAGCTCCTCGTCAGCACGGCCGAACAGCATCGGATCACCGCCCTTCAGGCGCACGACGCGCTGATATTTGGTGGCCAGATCGACGAGTTGGCGATTGATGAAGCGCTGTGCGGTCGAACGCTTGCCGCAGCGTTTGCCGACTGCAATCAGCACAGCCTGCGGGCAATACTGGAAGACCTCCGGCGAGACCAGTGCGTCATGCAGCACGACTTCGGCTTCGCCCAACAATCGTGCACCGCGCACCGTGATGAGGTCCGCGGCGCCGGGGCCCGCACCAATCAGGCTCACGCGGCCGAGTGTTTTGGGGGTCTTCGCTTCCATTGCCTAGGTTCCTTTGCTTTTTCCTGCGGGGCGCAGCTTACCGCGCCCCATCCACGTTAGGAAAATGCACGGATCATGCCAGCTGCCACCGTGTGGTGCGTGGCTTCGTCCACCAGGATGAACGCGCCGGTGGCCGGGTTGTCGCCATACGCATCGCAGACGATCGGCTTCTGCAGGCTGATGTTGACCGTACCGATATCGTTGAGTGCGATCTGCTTGCGGCCGGTTTCGTGCGACAGCGTATGCACGTCCAGCACGCGCTCCACATCCGACACACGTGCGAACACGGTGGCCGTAGTGTGCTTGAGCACGTACTTGCGGGCCGGGTTCAGCTCATGCGCGTCAAACCAGCAGAGGTCGGCATGCAGCTTCTTGGCTGCGTTGGCGGCAGTCGTCGGAGCAGCGACGATCGTGTCGCCGCGCGAGATGTCCACGTCATCGGCCAGGCGCACGGTGATGGTCTCGCCGGGGCCGGCAGAATCGGCTGCGCCATTGGGCGTCAGCACTTCGGCCACCGTGGTTTCGCGGTTGGCGGGCAGCACGCGCACGGCTTGGCCGACGCGCACCGTGCCGGCTTCCACACGGCCCATGTAGCCGCGAAAATCATCAGCCTGCGAGCCGTCCTGACGCGCCACGAGCTGCACGGGGAAGCGCAGCGCATCGTCGCCCGCCGGGGCGGTCTCTTCCACCTTCAGATCTTCCAGCAGCGCCAGCAGCGGCTCGCCCTGATACCAAGGCATGGCTTCGGAAGCGTGCACGATGTTGTCGCCGCGCAGGGCCGACACCGGCACGTAGCGCACATCGCGCAAGCCCAGTTGCGTGGCCAGTGCATCGTAGGCGGTACGGATTTCGTTGAAGCGCGCTTCGCTGTAGTCGACCAGATCCATCTTGTTGATGGCCACGATCACGTGTTGCAGTTCCAGCAGCTTCACGATGGCCGAATGGCGCTTGGTCTGGGCCAGCAGCTCCGTCTTGCCGTCAACGGTCGTCACACGCGTGGCATCGATCAGGATGATGGCGGCGTGCGCGGTCGAGGCGCCGGTCACCATGTTGCGCGTGTACTGCTCGTGGCCCGGCGTATCCGCAATGATGAACTTGCGGCGCGCGGTCGAGAAATAGCGGTACGCCACGTCGATGGTGATGCCCTGCTCGCGCTCGGCTTCCAGGCCGTCGGTGAGCAGAGAAAAGTCGATCTGCTCGCCGGCGGTACGCTTGTTCTTGGCGTTGGCCAGCGCTTGCAGTTGGTCGGTCAGCACGGCCTTGCTGTCGTACAGCAGGCGACCGATCAGCGTGCTCTTGCCGTCGTCAACGGAACCGGCGGTGATGAAGCGCAGCAGGCCTTGGTGCGATGCAGGGTGCGTCGCTGGGTGCGTCGAATTCGTCGTCATGATCAGAAATACCCTTCCTTCTTGCGCTTTTCCATCGAGGCTTCGCTCGTCTGGTCGTCCATGCGCGTGGCGCCGCGTTCGGTGATTTCGGTAACGGCCGTCTCGGCGATGATCTCGGCCGGCGTGGCGGCGGTGCTCGCCACCGGGCATGTGCAGCTGATGTCGCCCACGGTGCGGAAGCGCACCGACAGGACTTCGCTCACGTCGCCATCGGCCTTGGGCGTGATCGACGTGACGGGCACCAGCAGGCCATTCTTGCGCACGACTTCACGTTGATGCGCGTAGTAGATCGGCGGCAGGGCGAGGTTCTCGCGGGCGATGTACTGCCACACGTCGAGTTCCGTCCAGTTGGAGATCGGGAACACGCGCATCTGCTCGCCCTGTGCCATGCGGGCGTTGTACACGCTCCAGAGTTCCGGGCGCTGGGCCTTCGGATCCCACTGGCCGAACTCGTCGCGGAACGAGAAGATCCGTTCCTTCGCGCGGGCCTTCTCCTCATCGCGGCGGGCGCCACCCATCAGGGCGTCGAAGCCGTGCGATTCGATCGTTTCCAGCAGCGTGACGGCCTGTGCGGCGTTGCGCGAGTCGGTTTCCTTGCGCAGGCGCACCGTGCCGCGCTTGATGGAATCTTCCACATGGCCGACCACCAGGCGTGCACCCAGCTTGGCAACCTGCTCGTCACGGAAGGCGATCACTTCCGGGTAGTTGTGACCCGTGTCGATGTGCACCAGCGGGAACGGCAGATCGATCTTGCGATCGCCCAGGCGGAACGCCTTGAGCGCCAGGTGCAGCATGACGATCGAATCCTTGCCGCCCGAGAACAGCAGCGCCGGGTTGCGGCACTCGGCCACCACCTCACGGATGATGTAGATCGACTCGGCTTCCAGCCAGTCGAGGTGTTCGTTCTGCACAGGCGTCAGGGCCGTGCCGGGGATCTCGCTCATCACTCCCATGATTCTTCCTTAGCTCTCGCTCAATTCTGTTGCGACAGGTTCGTCGCCGAATTTGTCACCGCATTTGCCGCATGCAGACCGCATTCCTTGCTGTCGCGCGATTCCCACCACCAGCGGCCGGCGCGTACGTCTTCACCGGCACGCACCGCGCGCGTGCAAGGCTCGCAGCCGATGCTTGGATAGCCTTTGTCGTGCAGCGCGTTGGTCGGCACGTTGTGTTGTTCGAGGTAAGCCCAGACTTCTGCCTCGGACCAGTCGAACAGCGGGTTGTACTTGGCGATGCCGCGCGCGTCGTCGTCTTCGGCAAACGGCAGGTCGGCACGGGTGACGGCCTGCTCGCGGCGCTGGCCCGTGAGCCACGCGTCGGCGTCTTGCAGTGCCCGGTTCAGCGGCACCACCTTGCGGATGTTGCAGCAGGCTTTGCGCAGTTCAATGCTGTCGTAAAACGCGTTGAGGCCATGGTCGCGCACGTAGGCTTCCACTGCGCGGGCGTCCGGTGCGTATTGCTCGATCGCATAACCGTAGTGCGCGCGGATGCGGTCGAGCATCGCCAGCGTTTCGGCGTGCAGGCGGCCGGTCTGCAGCGTGAAGATCGGCAGGTGCGCCCGCACGGCCTCGGGGCTGCGCAGGATCGCATCGGTCACGACCATGTCTTCGGCAGCCAGGCTGGTGGCGAACTTTGCCACGCCGTGCTTGGCGGCAATCTCGGCCAAGCGCTCGAACAGCGCGGCTTCCTTCGCGGCCAGGGCTTCAGCCGTGCCGGTGTAGACGGGGCGCGTCCACAGCACCGGGCGCCCGATTGCGGACACCGGCACTTCGGACACGGCGATGTCTTGGGTGTCGCTCATGCTGCATTTGCCTCGGTTGTGCGCTCGCGGCGGAACAGCGGACGCGGCTCGTCGATGGCGCCTTGGTAGCGCACGCTGATCTCGCCAAAGCCGTTCAGCGCATCGTCGATGTTCTTGTCCGCACGCACAGCGTAGGCATCGAAGCCGCAGCGGCGCATGAAGTCGAGCTGATCGCGCAGCACGTCGCCAATGGCGCGCAACTCACGCGTAAAGCCCAGGCGCTGGCGCAGCAGGAACGCGGTGCTGTAGCCACGGCCATCGCGGAAGACCGGGAAATCCACGGCCACCAGCGACAGGTTCGGCAGGTCAGCCTCCAGCGCAAACGGCTCGTCGTCGGGAGCGAGCCAGACGGCCAGCGTGCCAGCGCGGGCGCGGCCGAGCAGCGCGTCGCGGTTGGCTTGCCAATAGGCCAGCGGCACGATGGCGTGCGCAGTGGCATCCACATCGGCTTGCGTGAGTTCGCCGCCTTCCGGTGCGCGCAGCACGGTCCATTCGTCAGCCACGATTTGCGGGGCACCGTTTTGCAGCTTGATGATCTTGCTCATAGTCGTTTCCCTCGGCGTTCAGGCTTCTTCACGGGCGTAGACGCGTTCCTTGAACGGGGCCATGCCGATACGGTGATAGGTGTCGATGAACAGCTCGTCTTCCGTGCGGTTGGCGACGAAAGTGTCGATGATGCGTTCGATCACATCGGGCATTTCTTCGGCCTTGAACGACGGACCGATGATCTTGCCGATCGCCGAATCGTTGCCCTGCGCGCCGCCCAACGACACCTGGTACCACTCTTCTTCGTGCTTATCGACACCCAGGATGCCGATATTGCCGACGTGGTGATGCCCGCACGAGTTGATGCAACCCGAGATGTTGAGCGACAGCTCGCCCAGGTCGTACACGTAGTCGAGGTTGTCGAAACGCGCCTGAATCGCTTGCGCGATGGGAATCGACTTGGCGTTCGCCAGCGAGCAGAAATCGCCGCCCGGGCACGCAATGATGTCGGTCAGCAGGCCGATGTTGGCGGTCGCCATGCCGTGCTCTTTGGCCAGTTGCCACAGCTCGAACAGATCGTGTTTCTTCACGTCCGGCAGGATCAGGTTCTGCTCGTGCGCGACACGCAGCTCGCCAAAGCCAAAGCGCTCGGACCAATCCGCCACCAGCGCCATCTGCTCGGCCGTCGCGTCGCCCGGAGGCAACGCCGCGCCCGGCTTGAGCGACAGCGTGACTGCGGCGTAGCCTGGCACGCGGTGCGGATGCACATTGCGGCTCACCCAGCGGGCGAACGCCTTGTTCTCCAGCAGCGCCTTTTCATAGGTGGCATCGGTGTCGGCCAGCTTTTCATACGCCGGCGGCGCGAAGAACTGCGCCACGCGGTCGAATTCGGCCTGCGTGATGGTCGACGGACCGTCCTTGATGTGCTGCCACTCTTCTTCCACCTGGCGGGCGAATTGTTCCGCGCCGATGGCCTTCACGAGAATCTTGATGCGCGCCTTGTACTTGTTGTCGCGACGGCCGTAGCGGTTGTACACACGCACGGCGGCCTCGATGTACGACAGCATGTGCTGCCACGGCAGGTCTTCCTTGATGATCGCGCCCAGGATCGGCGTGCGCCCCATGCCGCCGCCGGCCAGGATGCGAAGCAGCGTCTGGCCGTCCTTCTCATAGGCGTAGACGCCGATGTCGTGCAGTTGCGTCACGGCGCGGTCTTCGCGCGAGGCCGACACGGCAATCTTGAACTTGCGCGGCAGGAACGCGAATTCGGGGATGAACGTCGACCATTGGCGCAGGATTTCCGCCAGCGGGCGCGCGTCGACCACCTCGTCCGGTGCCACGCCAGCAAACTGGTCGGTCGTGATGTTGCGGATGCAGTTGCCCGAGGTCTGGATGGCGTGCATTTCCACCGAGGCCAGCTTGGCCAGGATGTCGGGCACCTGCTCCAGCTCGATCCAGTTGTACTGGATGTTCTGGCGCGTGCTGAAGTGGCCGTAGCCGCGATCGTGCTCGGCGGCGATGTGGCTGAGCATGCGCAGTTGCTTGGCGCGCAGGTGGCCATACGGAATCGCCACGCGCAGCATGTAGGCGTGGCGCTGGTAGTACAGGCCGTTCTGCAGACGCAGCGGCAGAAACTCTTCTTCCGTCAGTTCGCCCGAGATACGGCGGCGCACCTGATCGCGGAACTGCTCTACGCGGTCGGCGACGAGGCGGTGATCGTAAGCGTCGTATTGGTACATGACTGTTCAGTCCGATCCGGCTGGGCCGGCGTGCGATTCAATTGGGGGAAAGCGTTTCGTTATGGCGCTGCTGCCAGCTCAGCGACAGCAGCCGCAATCAAGCAGGGCCGGCATGAGGTCACGCATCACGACACCAGCTTGATGGCCGTGATCGTCAGCGTGGCGGCAAGCGCGCCGCGCACCAGACGTTCCGGCAGATTCTTGGACAGGCGCGCACCCAGCCAGATACCCGGGATGGAGCCCACCAGCAGTGACACCAGCAGGTTCCAGTCGATCGTGCCCAGGTACATGTGGCCCAGGCCCGCCACGGCGGTCAGCGGCACGGCATAGGCGATGTCGGTGCCGGCCACTTCGGCGCTCTTCAATTCGGGATACAGGATCAGGATGAGCGTCGCGCCCACGGCACCTGCGCCAATGGACGACACCGTCACCAGCACGCCCAGCACCACGCCGACGATGACCGTGGCCACGGCCAGCGCCGTGCCCTGCAGACGATAACGCGGGTTGGCCGCCAGCCAGCCCAATACGCGCTGACGGAACAGCAGCGAAATCACCGTCAGGATGACCGACGCGCCGATCGTCACGCGAATCACGTGCATCCACTCCGCATCCAGGTTGCCGGCGGTCTTCAGCACGATCACCGTCACCAGCGCTGCGGGCAGACTGCCCATGCAGAGGCGCTTGACGATGTCCCAGCGAATATGACCGTGGCTGCGATGTGCGATCGTGCCGACGCCCTTGGTGAGCGACGCAAATGCCAAATCCGTGCCGACAGCGGTCGCCGGCGAAAAGCCGAACATCAGCGTCAGCAGCGGAGTCATCAGCGAGCCGCCGCCAACGCCCGTCAGGCCGACCAACAGGCCGACCAGCAAACCGGAAACCGTATAGGCGAGCGTCATGGCGCGGGAGACAGTGAGGGCGTGTTATCACGAAGTTCGAGCATCGTAATGAACTGGCCTCATATCCCAAACCAATAAAAAATTGTTTGTTTATATGGCGTCGGTTATAAGTAGCGTTCAGTTCGCACCCGTTCTTCTTTATCGACCGCGCAGCCATGAACCTTCACCAATTTCGCTTCGTGCGCGAAGCCGTGCGGCAGAAATTCAACCTGACAGAGGCCGCAAAAGCGCTCTATACATCACAGCCAGGCGTTTCGAAGGCCATCATTGAGCTGGAAGAGGAGCTGGGCGTCGATATCTTCACCCGGCACGGCAAGCGCATCCGGGGTCTCACGGAGCCGGGTCGGCGCATCCTGGCCTCGGTCGAGCGCGTGCTGGAAGAAGTCGAAACCCTCAAGCGCGTCGGCAAGGACTACGCCGCGCAGGATCAGGGCAACTTCACCATCGCCACCACGCATACGCAGGCGCGCTACGCGCTGCCCAAGGCGATTGCCGAGTTCACGCGCAAATACCCCAAGGTGCGCCTTTCCATTCAGCAGGGCACCCCCGCGCAGATTGCCGAGATGGTGCTGCACGACCAGGCCGACCTTGCCATTGCCACCGAAGGCATGTCGCACGTGAAGGATCTGATCTCGATCCCGGGCTACCAGTGGCAGCATGTGGTGGTGACGCCGCCTGATCACCCGCTTCTGTCTCGCCAGCACCTGACGCTGGAAGACCTGAAGGGTTACCCGATCGTCACGTACGACCAGCACTTTGCCGGCCGGCCCAAGATCGACCACGCCTTCGAGCTACGCCAGATCAAGCCCGATATCGTGCTGGAGGCCATCGACGCAGACGTCATCAAGACCTACGTGGAAGTGGGGCTTGGCGTGGGCATCGTGGCCGGCGTGGCGTTTGACGCCGAGCGCGACCGCAACCTGCGCGCGATTCCGGCCGGACACCTGTTCGGCACCAACGTCACGCACCTGGGCGTCAAACAAGGCGCGTACTTGCGCGGCTTCGTCTACACCTTCATCGAACTGTTTGCGCCAACGCTGACGCGCAAGCTGGTCGAGCAACTCATGTCCGGCGATCACGAAGCGTACGAGCTCTGATTCGCCTGCAATTGCAATTGCCGAACTTCCCGGAGATTTCATGACGACCCGACGTCGCCTGCTGTGCGGCATGGCGCTCCTTGCCAGCGCTGCCGCCATCGCCCTGCCCGCCCAAGCCGACATCCGCGTGGGTGTGGTGCTGTCGACCACCGGCCCCGCTGCGGCCATCGGCATCCCGAGCAAGAACACCGTGCAGATGTGGCCGGCGACCATCGGCGGTCAGCGCGCGCAGGTCATCATTCTGGACGACGCATCTGACCCCTCGATGGCGGTGCGCGATGTGCGCAAGCTGATCGCCGAAGACAAGGTGGATGTGATCGTCGGTCCGACGATCGTGCCGACGGCGCTGGCCTCGCTCGATGCCGTGGCCGAAGGTCAGACGCCGATGATCACGCTGGCCGCCTCCGCTTCCATCGTCGAGCCGCAGGACGCCAAGCGCCACTGGGCGTTCAAGATGCCGCAGAACGATTCGCAGATGGCCACGCTCGTCACGCAGCACATGGCGGACAGCGGCGTGCATACCGTCGGTTTTATCGGCTTTACCGATGCGTATGGCGAAAGCTGGTGGCGTGAATTCTCGAAGCTGGCCGAGGTGCGCAAGCTGCGCGTGGTGGCCAACGAGCGCTTTGCGCGCACAGATACCAGCGTGACCGGCCAGATTCTCAAGTTGATGGCCTCCAAGCCCGACGCCATCCTGATTGCCGGGGCCGGCACCCCGGCCGCGTTGCCCCAACGCACGCTGGTGGAGCGCGGCTACAAGGGCCGCATCTACCAGACGCACGGGATCGCCAGCACGGAATTCCTGAAGGTGGGCGGCAAGGACGTCGAAGGCACCCTCTTCCCGACCGGCCCCGTGGTGGTGGCGCGCGAGCTGCCAGCCAGCCATCCGGTACGCAAGGTGGCAGTTGAGTTTGCCGAGCGCTATGAAGCCAAGTATGGCCCCAACACCGTCACGCAATTTGCGGGCGACGCCTGGGGCGCGTGGCAGTTGCTCGACAACGCCACGGCCCGCGCGCTCAAGACCGGCGCCAAGCCTGGCACGCCCGCTTTCCGCGCCGCCCTGCGCGACGCGCTGGAAACCACGCGCGATCTCACTGTGCCCAACGGCGTGCTGAACCTGAATGCCCAGGATCACCAAGGCTTCGACCAACGCTCGCGCGTGATGGGCATCATCAAGAACGGCCGCTTTGCTTACGCTGGCCCGCGCTAATCAAACACGCACAGATCTGCCATGACACGTATCGCCTTCATCGGCCTCGGCAACATGGGCACGCCGATGGTCCAGCACCTCATTGCCGCCGGACACACCGTGCGCGCCTATGTGCGCCGTCCGGAGGCAGCGGACAACGCCCGCGCCATCGGCGCCGAGCCTTGCAGCACCCCCGCCGAGGCTGCACGCGACGCCGAAGTCATTTTCACCAACGTCACCTCCACGGCCGATGTGGAAGGCGTGCTGCTGGGGCCGGACGGCGTCGTCCATGGCGCACCGCGTGGCGCGGTGTGCATTGATCACAGCACGATCTCGGCCGTGGCCACGCGCCGCATGGCCGCCGAGTTGGAAGCGGCGGGCCTGGAGTTCCTGGATGCGCCGGTCTCCGGCGGCACCGCAGGCGCGCAAAAGGCCACGCTATCGATCATGGTGGGCGGCAAGACCGAGGTGCTGGAACGCGTGCGCCCGCTGCTGCAACTTCTGGGCACCACCATCACGCACGTCGGCGACCACGGCGCCGGCCAGGTCGCCAAGGCCTGCAACCAGATCGTGCAGGTCATCAACATCCAGGGCATTGCCGAGGCCATGCTGTTTGCACGCGCCCAGGGCACCGACCCGTCGCGCGTGCTGGCTGCCATCGGCCCGGGCTTTGCGGGCAGCCGCATGCTCGACATGATGGGCCCGAAGATGGCCGAGCGTAACTTTGCCGCCGGCATCGAAGCACGCCTGCACGACAAGGATTTCGGCCTCGTGCGCGAGATCGCCCAGGAACTCGGCCTGCAGATGCCGGCGATGGAGCTGGTGGCTTCGCAGCTCAATACGCTGGTCGCCAATGGCTGGGGGTATGACGATACGGCATCGCTGCTGCGCGTGCTGGAGCAGCAGAACAATCAGCAGGCGGATTGAGCATTGCCCGGCCGCCTTGTTCGCATGGCCGAACTTCTGGCATAATTGCCGGCTCATCAGCACCTGCCCGAGTGGTGAAATTGGTAGACGCAGGGGACTCAAAATCCCCCGCCGCAAGGCGTGCCGGTTCGATTCCGGCCTCGGGCACCAGAATTCAAGCCGCTTCTGTTCACGCAGAAGCGGCTTTTTCATTGGCCATTCGCCAACCCAATTGCAGCCGGCAACACGCCCCGCCTGGCGTGGGATAATGCGGGTTTTGCCCCGGGCGCGGCTCAAGAGGTTGATCGCACGGGCATGAGGGCCTGTATCCGCGTGGCCCGCTCCCCATTTCGAACCTTCTTCAGTACCCACAATGCCCGCATACCGTTCCAAAACCTCCACCGCCGGCCGCAACATGGCGGGGGCACGCTCGCTCTGGCGCGCCACCGGCATGAAAGATGAAGACTTCCAGAAGCCGATCATCGCGGTGGTCAACTCGTTCACCCAGTTCGTGCCCGGCCACGTGCACCTGAAAGACCTGGGCCAGCTCGTCGCGCGCGAGATCGAAGCCGCGGGCGGCGTCGCCAAGGAATTCAACACGATTGCCGTCGATGACGGCATCGCCATGGGCCACGACGGCATGCTGTATTCGCTGCCCAGCCGCGACATCATTGCCGACTCGGTCGAATACATGGTCAACGCGCACTGCGCCGACGCCATGGTGTGCATCTCGAACTGCGACAAGATCACCCCGGGCATGCTGATGGCCGCCATGCGCCTGAACATTCCGGTGATCTTCGTCTCGGGCGGCCCGATGGAAGCGGGCAAGACGCGCCTGGCCAACCCCGTCACCAAGGCCATCGAGATCAAGAAGCTCGACCTGATCGACGCGATGGTGATCGCGGCCGACAGCAAGTATTCCGATGAGGAAGTGGCGGAAGTCGAGCGCTCGGCTTGCCCGACCTGCGGTTCGTGCTCGGGCATGTTCACGGCCAACTCGATGAACTGCCTGACCGAAGCCCTGGGCCTGTCGCTGCCGGGCAATGGCACAGTGGTCGCCACGCACGCAGACCGCGAACAGCTCTTCAAGCGCGCCGGCCGCCGCATCGTTGAACTGGCCCGCCAATACTACGAACAGGAAGACGAGCGCGTGCTGCCGCGCTCGGTCGGCTTCAAGGCATTTGAAAATGCGATGACGCTGGACATCGCGATGGGCGGCTCGACCAACACGATCCTTCACCTGCTGGCGATTGCACAGGAAGCCGAAATCGACTTCACGATGACGGATATCGACCGCCTTTCGCGCGTCGTGCCGCAGCTGTGCAAGGTCGCACCGAACACGAACAAGTACCACATCGAAGACGTGCACCGCGCAGGCGGCATCATGGCCATCCTGGGCGAACTGGACCGTGCCGGCAAGCTGCACACCGATGCACCAACCGTGCACGCGCCCACGATGAAGGATGCGCTGGACCAGTGGGACATCGTCCGCACGTCGGACGAAGCCGTGCAGACGTTCTACCGTGCCGGCCCGGCTGGTATCCCGACGCAGGTCGCGTTCAGCCAGAACACGCGCTGGCCGAGCCTGGACCTGGACCGCGCCGAGGGCTGCATCCGCTCGAACGAGCATGCGTTCTCGAAGGAAGGCGGCCTGGCCGTGCTAAGGGGCAACATCGCGCTGGACGGCTGCGTGGTGAAGACCGCTGGCGTGGATGAAAGCATCCTCGTGTTCGAAGGCACGGCGCACGTGACGGAATCGCAGGACGAAGCGGTCGAGAACATCCTCGCCGACAAGGTCAAGGCTGGCGACGTGGTGGTCGTGCGCTACGAAGGCCCGAAGGGCGGCCCCGGCATGCAGGAGATGCTGTACCCGACGAGCTACATCAAGTCCAAGGGCCTGGGCAAAGCCTGTGCCCTGCTGACGGACGGCCGCTTCTCGGGCGGCACGTCGGGCCTGTCGATCGGCCACTGCTCGCCGGAAGCGGCGGCAGGCGGCGCGATTGGGCTGGTGCGTAACGGCGACAAGATCCGCATCGACATCCCCAACCGCACGATCAACGTGCTGGTGTCGGACGAAGAACTTGCACGCCGCCGCGAAGAGCAGAACGCCAAGGGCTGGAAGCCCGCGCAGCCGCGTCCGCGCAAGGTATCGGCCGCGCTCAAGGCCTACGCAAAACTCGTCATGTCGGCGGACAAGGGCGCCGTGCGCGACCTGTCGCAACTGGACGACTGATGCGCGGCGGGCCATGCGCCCGACTGATGCAAAAAGAAGCCGCTCTTCGGAGCGGCTTTTTCTATTGCGCCGGCAGCGCAACGTTCAATCCCACTGCGGCGCAAGCCCATCGGGTGACACCTCGCGGCCGTTGCGCTCAAGCGCGGCAATCTGCGCCATGTCGTCGGCAGTCAGTTGCAGTGTTCGCGCGCGCAGGTTGCTCGCCAGGTTCTCGCGCTTGGTCGACGATGGGATCACCGAATAGCCGAGCTGCATCGCCCAGGCCAGCGCGACTTGCGCCGGCGTTGCCTCATGCCGCTGTGCAATCGCGCCGATCACCGGATCGCCCAACACCTTGCCGTAAGCAAGCGTCATGTACGACGTGACGCGGATGCCCTCGCGCTGTAGGAAATCGACGAGCTTGCGGTTCTGCAGATACGGGCTCAGCTCGATCTGGTTGGTGGCGATGGCGTCTTTGCCAACCACCGCAATCGCCTGTTGCGTCAGGGCGATGTTGAAATTCGAGACGCCGATCTCGCGCGTCAAACCCCGGGCCTTGGCATCGGCCAGCGCGCTCATGAATTCTTCGAGCGACACGCCGTTGTTAGGCGCAGGCCAGTGGATCAGCGTGAGGTCGACGTAGTCGGTGCGCAGCTTGGTGAGGCTGTCTTCGAGGCTCGCCGCGAGCTTGCCCCGGGCGTAGTTGTCAACCCAGATCTTGGTGGTCAGGAACAGGTCTTCGCGGCGCACGCCGGAGCCGGCAATTGCCTCGCCCACCTCCGCTTCATTGCCATAGATTTGCGCAGTGTCGATTGTGCGGTAGCCGAGTTCGAGGCCGTTGCGAACCGAATCGATGACAACCTGTCCCTTCAGGCGAAACGTGCCGAGGCCGAAGGCGGGAATCTTGTTCATCTTGTGCTCCAAAGGGAAACCGGATCAGGGGTTCATGGCCAGGCGCGTCCGACGCTGAACAACGTGCAGACCAACCAGCGCGAGACCTGCCGCCGCAATCACTGCGCCGACAATCGGCACGGCCGCATAGCCCAGGCCTGCAGAGATGGCCGCGCCGCCCGCTGCTGCGCCGAGCGCGTTGCCGAGGTTGAACGCGCCCACGTTGACCGACGATGCGAGCCCCGGCGCCTCAGCTGCGGCACGCATCACGCGCATCTGCAGCGGCGGCACGACCGCGAAGGTGGCAATGCCCCATACCAGCAGCTCGGCGGCCGCACCCGCGTGCGTCTTGGCGAGTACAGGGAAGGCGAGCATCGTCACGATCAGCAGCAACAGAAAGCCGATCAGGCTGCCGTCGAGCGAGCGATCGGCCAAGCGGCCGCCGGCGATGTTGCCAATCGAAAAACCGATGCCGATCAGCACCAGCATCGCCGTCACGAACGCTGGCGAGGCGCCGGTCAGTTCGGCGAGCGTCGGGGCGACGTACGTGTAGAGCGTGAACATCGCGCCCGCACCGAGCACCGTAGTGGCAAGCGCGCCCAGCACAACGGGACGCGTCAGCACGGCGAGTTCGGCACGCAGGTTGGGCATCTTGCCGGCATCGCCCTTCGGCAGCGCGGCGAACAGGCCCGCGATTGCGATCAGGCCCAGGCTGGCCGTGGCGGCAAACGACATGCGCCAGCCGATCATCTGTCCAAGCCACGTCGCGGCCGGCACACCGCCGACGTTGGCGATCGTCAGGCCCATGAACATCGTGGCCACGGCGCTGGCCTGCTTCTCGCGCGGCACGAGGCCGGCGGCAACGACCGAACCCAGCCCGAAGAACGCGCCGTGGTTGAGGCTGGTGACGAGCCGCGCGAGCAGCAGGGTCGTGTAATCCGGCGCAACGGCTGACAGCAGGTTGCCGATGGTGAAGATGCTCATCAGCGCGATCAGCGCCTTACGCCGCGGCCAGCGTGCGAGCAGCAACGTCATGATCGGCGCACCGACCATCACGCCGATCGCGTAGGCGCTGATCAGCATGCCGGCCTGCGGAATCGATACATGCACGCCGTCGGCAATGACAGGCAGCAAGCCCATCGGCGAGAACTCGGTGGTGCCGATACCGAAGGCACCTGCGGCAAGCGCGAGCAGCGGCAGCGTCGCGCTGCTGCGTGTGGTCTCGGCGGAAGTGGGGGTGGGGTTCATGCGGTGTACTCCAAAGCAGAGGAATGGAAAGCGGGCAGGACCTCTGCCGCGATTTCCGCAAACGTTTCGGCAAGCGGGCGACGATTCCGGCGGAAATGCAGCCCGATATGCTGAACACCCGCCTCGCGCATCGCTGCCAGCTCTTCGGACAGTGCGATGCGCCCGGCGCGTGCGCCAAAGCGATGGCGTTGCAGCGGCTCGTGCGGGTCATCCGCCAGATCGAGGTGGATGAAGCTCACGTAGGGCTTGTCGCCCGCAACGGCACGCCATGCGGCGGCGCGTTGCGCGTGGTCGGCCGGCGTGCCCGGATAGGCGAGGCAACCGTCCATGTGTGTGCCGATCCAGGTCGGCGTCTGTTGCGCGAGGCCCGCCACCAGCAGCGGGAGCGGCGCGCGCATGGCCGGCAGAACCTCCACGCCGATGGGCAAGCTGCCGCGCGCGCTGTCACGCAAAAGCGCGATCTGGTCACGGAAGCTTGCACCGCGCGATTCGAAATCGCGGCCGAACAGCGGATATTCCACGGGCCGGTCTCCGCTCGCCACGCCGAGCAACAGACGACCGCCGCTCAACTCCTGGATGCTTGCGGCCGATTTGAGCGTCAGCAGCGGCTCGCGCAGCGGCAGAACAACGGCGGCGGTGCCGAGCAGAATGTTGCGCGTGATGCCGGCTAGGTAGCCCAGATACGAGAACGCTTCGAACACCTGCGCAGCATCGCCGAATGCGGGGTCGTACACCGGCACATCGCGCACCCACAGGGCACGAAAGCCGAGCGAATCCGCGAGTTGCGCGAGGGCTGCGTGGTGTTCGATATCGGGCACACCGTGGCGGCGCCCATCGCGCAGCCGCTTGGCATCGCCAGCGGGGGACCAATCGTTGTCGAGTGGCAACTCGATGCCGATGGTGAAGCCGCCGTGAGTCAGTTTGTCGAGTGTGGGAGGCATGGTTGTGATCGGGTCAAAAGGCGCTAACGGCGAAGCGTTCGCTATCAGCGCAATGAGCATGGACCGCAGTGTGCGTGCGCCACCTTTGCAGAAAAACCCGCCCGTCGACGAAACAGTCTTGATTGGCAATCAACAATCCGTGCAACTCAGAACGCACTCCAGGTTGGCAATACAGCAACATGGCAGGCCTCTCCAAATATGTCACACTGTGATATATTCCAGCCCGAACCTTTTGATTCCGCCATGTCCACCCGCGCCCGACCTCTGTCCAAGCAGGATTTCGAGAGCCTCTCCGATTTCCGCTACCACTTGCGCCGCTTCCTGCGCGCCTCTGAAGATCTGATCCACGCCAAGGGCATCACGCCGCTGCAGTATCAGTTGCTGCTGCACGTGAAAGGCTATGCCGGGCGCGAATGGGCCACCGTCGGCGAACTGGCCGAGCGCCTGCAGGCCGCGCCGCATGGCACGGCGGCACTCATCACACGCTGCGAAGAAGCGGGCCTGGTCGAACGCCGCCAAAGCGACACCGACGCACGTCAGGTGGAAGTGCATCTCTCCAGGAAGGGTGACCAACTTGTTGCGCTGCTGGCCGGGCTGCACCAGAGCGAGCTGTCAACCTTCAGCCGCGCTTTCAAGATCCCCCACCTCGATCACCCCGCCGAACCATCCGCCGAGCAGTAACGTCATGCAAACCCTTGAACACCAACAGCATCGGCGCGACTTTGCGACCGACACCACGCTGTTCCGCACCACTGCGCTGGCGGTTGTCATCGCTGCGTTTGCCACGTTGGCAGCCGTGGTGCTGCTCAACCTGATCCGCTTCTTCACCAACCTGTTCTTTTTCCAGACGCTGTCGCTGGCGGATCGCTCGCCGGCCACCAACACGCTCGGCGCCTGGGTGATTGCGGTACCGCTCATCGGCGGGCTGATCGTCGGGCTGATGGCGCGCTTCGGCTCGGAGAAGATTCGCGGCCACGGCATTCCCGAGGCCATCGAAGCCATCCTGTTCGGCAAGAGCAAGATGTCCCCGAAGGTGGCGGTGCTCAAGCCGCTGTCCTCGGGCATCGTGATCGGCAGCGGCGGCCCGTTTGGCGCGGAAGGCCCGATCATCATGACGGGCGGCGCGATCGGCTCGCTGTTCGCGCAGTTCTTCAAGCTGACGGCCGCCGAGCGCAAGACGCTGCTGGTGGCCGGTGCTACGGCGGGCATGACGGCCGTGTTCGGCACGCCGGTGGCCGCGCTGCTGCTGGCGGTGGAACTGCTGCTGTTCGAATGGCGCCCGCGCAGCATGCTGCCCGTGGCGGTGGCGTGCGCGGTGGCGGGCTTCCTGCGTGTACTGGTGCTGGAACCTGGCCCCCTCTTCCCGCTGGAAACCGCACCGGCGACGCTGCCAGCGCTGGGCTCGTGCGTGGTCGCCGGGTTGCTGTGCGGCGCGCTGGCACGCTCGCTGTCGATGGCGCTGTACAAAACTGAAGACCTGTTCGGCCGCCTGCCGATCCACTGGATGTGGTGGCCGGCCATCGGTGGCCTGGTGGTTGGCATTGGCGGTTATTTCGAGCCGCGTGCGCTCGGGGTCGGCTACGACGTCATCGGCGATTTGCTGCACAACCATCTCGCCATCCGCGTGGCGCTGGCGCTGCTGGTGGTCAAGGCCGTCATCTGGGTGATCGCGCTGGGTTCCGGCACGTCCGGCGGTGTGCTTGCTCCGCTGCTGATGATGGGCGCCGGCTTGGGGGTGCTGATCGGGCCCGTGCTGCCGGGGGGTGACCCGGGCTTGTGGCCGCTGGTGTGCATGGCCGCCATGCTGGCCGGCGTGCTGGGCGCCCCGCTCACGGCCATCGTCTTCGCCTTCGGGCTTACCCACGATGTGAACGCGCTGCTGCCGATTCTGCTGGCGGTGGCGGTGTCCTACGGCTTTGTCGTGCTGACCATGCCGCGTTCGATCATGACCGAGAAGATCGCACGCCGCGGCTTCCACATCTATCGCGAATACGCCGTCGACCCGCTCGAGCGTCACGCCGTGGATGAGGTGATGACGCGTTCGGTGCAGACCATCGACGCACAGGCCACGCTGGCCGATACGCTCGCCAACCGCTTTGGGGCCAAGCAGGCACACCGCGCGTTTCCGGTGGTGCGAGGTGGCCCGAATGGCGCGTTGATCGGCATGCTCGACCGCGATGCCCTGCTAGCGGGCCAGAAGCGCGGCGCCATCACCGTTGCCGAATTGTTCGGTGCGAATGCCCCCGTGATGGCATTGCCCGGCGAGACCTGCCGCATCGTCGCCACGCGCCTGGCAGTGCATGGGCTGGAGCGGCTGCCGGTGGTGGCCGATTCGCAATCGCGCGCGCTGGTGGGCATTGTCTCGCGCAGCGATCTGGTCAAACCCTCGCTGGCGTTTTTTGATGAGGAGCAACGCCGCGAGCGCTTCCGCCGTGTACCGCTGTCGGGCACGCGCACGCAGCTCGAACTACGCCGCCGCCGCGCTGGACGCGCCGCGCGCTAGTCGCCAGTTTCAGCCGGCCACGTGCCGGTTGCGACCGCTTTCCTTGGCGCGATACAGCGCCAGGTCGGCGCGCTTGAGCATCTCCGACGCGGTATCGCCCGGCCGGCAGACCGTCATGCCCATGCTGACGGTCATCGACAGCCCGGTCGGGAAACTCTCGTCCGTCTCTGCCACCGCAGTACGCAGGCGCTCCGCCACCTCAGTGGCCGTTTCCAGTGTGGTGCGGCCCATCACCATGGCGAATTCCTCGCCGCCCAAACGCCCGACCAGATCACTGCTGCGCAGCACGCTCGTCGCAAGCGACGCAAAGCGCTGCAGCGCCATGTCGCCCACTGCGTGGCCCCATGTGTCATTGATGCGCTTGAAGTGATCCAGATCGGCCAGCACCAGCACGAGCGGTTCGGCGCGGTTGTGGGCTCGCGCGAGCACCGTGTCGAACAGCGCCAGGAAGCGACGCCGCGTCAGCACACCCGTGAGATGGTCGAAATGCGCCTCGTTGGCGAGCGCGCTATTGGTGCGTTGCAGCCGCTGGTTCAAATGGCGCGTTACACGGTGATGCTGCCGCTCGCGCACCAAAGACCACGCCACCAGCACGAACGTCACCAGCACGCTCACGAACAACACGAAGCCGATCGCGCGGTTGCGCGCATGGTTGGCAAGCTGCTGGCCCCACGCAGGCAGCGGCTCGGCCACGACGATGGTGAGGTCCGCACTGGCACTGCGCGACACGGCGAGCGAAGGCATCGCACTGCCCTCACGCCAGGACAGCGTGTCGCGCACCTCGGCCGGCACCCAGCGGGGCACATCGTGATGCGCCTTGGCAGTGGGCTGATAGGGCCACGGCTCGAAGTCGACACGCTGGTAGGCGTTGTACCGGTCGCTGGCACGCATGCGCTGCAGGCGCGCATCCGGCAGGATCTTGCCCACCAGCGACGCGTCGGTCGACAGAATGATCAATCCGTTTGGATCGGTCACCAACGATGTCGGGTGCGACACCCAGTGCTGCAGCCTCGCAAGGCTTACCTTGGTGCCCATCGCCGCGACCAGGTACCCACCAGCGTCATACACCGGTGCAGCGAAGAACAGGCCCGGCACGCCCGTCACCCGGCCCACCGTGAATTGCTCGCCCAGGCCGCCCAGCATCGCCTCCTTCATGTACGGCTGCATGCTCGACTGCACGCCGACGAACGAATCGGCATGACCGGCGTTATTGGCCAGCACCACGTAATTGTGTTGGTTGACAACCCAGACGTAGTCGAGTCCGAGATTGCCGGCGGTCGCGTTCAGGAATGCATCGATGTCGACCACTTCCGGGTGCGACGTCGCCTCTTCAGCACGCGAGCCCTGATCCATCAGGTTCCAGCGCCGGGTGTCGACGCGCGCCACGGCACGCGGGATGGCATCGATCTGCGCGAGCGTCTGCGGCAGCGCGCGCAGCAAGGCCACGTCGGCCGTGATCTGGTTCGACATCCCTTCCGCCACCTGCGCAGCCAGCTGGCGCCGCGCATCGACCATCTGCTGCATGTCGCGCGCGCTCATCGAATCCGCCACGAAGCAGGCGGCAAACCATGAGACGCCTACGCCCACCACCGCCGCCGACAGCCAAAGCGCCAACCGCGCAAGGCGCAGCCGGGCGCCGTGCGACGACGTTGCAGGTGCGGGCGCAGGCGCCTTCATGTCAGGCCTCGCTGCTCAGGAAATCCGCCACCGTTGGGTAGCGCAGCGCCACGCGCAACTCGCGCGCTAGCCGCGTGTTGCGAAGCCGGCGCGATTCGCTCATGAACGACAGCAGTGCCGGCTCGATCTGCTGGGCGGCCTCGGCCCGCGAAATGCGCGGTGGCCGCTGCAAGCCGCGCGCGTCGGCCACGGCGTCAAAGTAATCGCCCATGCGCAGCTCCGATGCATCGCTGGCATGCACCACGCGCTGCGGTTTCCCCCGGAACAGCGCGGCAATGACGGCGCGCGCAAGGTCGTCGGCGTGGATGTGGTTGGTGTAGACATCGTCTTCCGGGCGCAAGGCGGGCGTGCCGCGTTCGAGCCGCGCGACAGGCAGCCGGTCGGCTGCATAGATGCCTGGAATGCGCAAAATCGACGTGCGCCAGCCGCCGCCCGCACCGAACCAGCGCACGCGGCGCTCGGCAGCGACACGGCGTTGGGCACGCGCCGTGGTTGGCTTCACCGGGCGGGATTCGTCGACCCAGGCGCCGCCCGCATCGCCGTAGACGCCACTGGTGCTGGCATACACGAACGCGCGCGCTTGGAGGTGAGTTTTCAAGCGGCCAGTGAGGCCACCCGACCTGCGCGCCCGCTCGGGTAAAATGCGACGTTTTGTGGCCCGGGAAACCGGAGCCGGCTGCGTCAGCGCGTGCAGTAGCGCGGCGGTACGCGGATCATCGTTGCCGACAGCGGGCGGCGGTGCCAGATGCAGCACGCGGAGGCTTAAACCTCGCAGGCGGCGCAGCGACGCGGGATCGTCCAGATTGGCGACAATCGGCACGGCGCCGGCTTCGCGCAACGAAGCGCGACCTTCGGGGCGTGAGGTGACGGCAAAGACGCGAAAACGCGTGCGGAGCATCGCCAGGCAGCGTTGTCCGACATCGCCGCAACCGACGATCAACACGCGGGGAAGGCCCAAGCGTAGTGAAGATTTGGATGGCCGAGCGACTGACTGATTCACCATCGGACGTGCTGCCGGATTGACCACCATTGCATGCCCAGACGGGCGACCAGACACTCTTTTCAACATATTCGGATTGTAGTATGGCTTACCAGATCAACGTGCTGCCCAGCGGCCGCCAATTCCAGGCCGAAGACGGCGAGACCATCCTTGCAGCGGCGCTGCGCCAGGGCATCGGCCTGCCATACGGCTGCAAAAACGGCGCGTGCGGTTCGTGCAAGGGCCACGTGCGTGAGGGCTCCATCGTCCAGGGCAACCACTCGCCCAACGCGCTGTCCGCCCAGGAAGCCACCGAAGGCCGTGCGCTGTTCTGCTGCGCCACGCCCGCCACTGACGTCACGATTGAAGTGCGCGAAGTGCATGGCGCCGGCGACGTACCCATCAAGAAGATTCCGTGCCGCGTCGCGTCGCTGGAAAAGGCCGCGCCGGACGTCACCATCGTCAAGCTGCAACTGCCTGCCACCGAGCGTATGCAATTTCTGGCCGGACAGTACGTGGAATTCCTCCTGCGCGACGGCAAGCGCCGCAGCTACTCGATCGCCAACCCGCCCCACGACGAAGGCCCGATCGAGCTGCACATCCGCCACATGCCGGGCGGCGCATTTACCGACTACGTGTTCGGCGCCAAAGAAGGCGCCCCGGCCATGAAGGAGCGTGACATCCTGCGCTTCGAGGGCCCGCTGGGCAGCTTCTTCCTGCGTGAAGAATCCGACAAGCCGATCATCCTGCTGGCCTCGGGCACCGGTTTCGCGCCCATCAAGGCGATCATCGAGCACGCCCAGTTCATCGGCAGCACGCGCCCGATGACGTTGTACTGGGGCGGCCGTCGCCCACAAGACCTGTACATGCACGCCAAGGCTGAAGAATGGGCGCGCACGCTGCCGAACTTCACCTACGTGCCGGTCGTCTCCAACGCCTTGCCGGAAGACGCGTGGACAGGCCGCACCGGCTTCGTTCACCAAGCTGTGATGGCCGATCACCCTGACCTGTCAGGCCACGAGGTCTACGCCTGCGGCGCGCCGGTGGTGATCAACTCGGCCCGCACGGATTTCGCCGCCCAGTGCCGGATGCACCCGGACGCGTTCTTCGCCGATTCCTTCACCTCGGAGGCAGACCTCCACCCGGCCGGCTGACGTTGCACAAATCCAAAGAAGGTCAAAATTTCGTTTTGACTTGACTTGGCATCCGTCTTATTCTTGCGCCTTATGAACCAAGCCCTGCACCTCCGACGCCGCCGTACGTTGCTCCCTCCGGGAAGCCACGCGGCTGTCTGCTGATTGCATATCGGGTTCACAGGATTCGACGATCACAAGGCCACGGGGCAACCCCCGTGGCCTTTGTCTTTTTCCAACTCGCGTTTTTTCGGTTTTTCATCTTCCTGCCGCCTTTTTCTGGAGCTTTGCCATGGCGTTTGCTGACTACCCCGTCCAGTCCCTGATGTACATCACCAATCGGCCCGAGATCGTCTTCACCGAAGGCAAGGGCTCGTGGCTGACGGACCACAACGGCAAGCGATATCTGGACTTCGTGCAAGGCTGGGCCGTCAACTGCCTCGGCCACTCCAATGACGGCATGATCGAAGCGCTGAACGCGCAGGCCAGGAAGCTGATCAACCCGAGCCCGGCGTTCTACAACGAGCCAATGGCCAAGCTGGCCGGCCTGTTGACCGCGCACAGCTGTTTCGACAAGGTGTTCTTCGCCAACAGCGGCGCCGAAGCCAACGAAGGCGCCATCAAGCTCGCTCGCAAGTGGGGCAAGAAGCACAAGAACGGCGCGTTCCAGATCATCACGTTCGACCACAGCTTCCACGGCCGCACGCTCGCCACCATGAGCGCGTCGGGCAAGACCGGCTGGGACACCATCTTCGCGCCGCAGGTACCGGGCTTCCCAAAAGCCATCCTGAACGACATTGCCTCGGTGGAAGCGCTCATCACCGACGAGACTGTCGGCGTGATGCTTGAGCCGGTGCAAGGCGAAGGCGGCGTGCTGCCGGCCACGCCGGAATTCATGCAGCAGCTGCGCGCGCTGACCAAGAAGCACAAGATCCTGTTGATCGTTGATGAAGTGCAGGCCGGTTGCGGCCGCTGCGGCACCCTCTTCGCCTATCAGCTCTCGAACATCGAGCCGGACATCATGACGCTGGGCAAGGGCATCGGCGGCGGCGTGCCGCTCTCGGCCCTGCTGTGCACGGATGAAGTCGCCAGCTTCGAGGCCGGCGATCAGGGCGGCACCTACAACGGCAACCCGCTGATGACGGCCGTCGGCTGCTCGGTGATCGAGCAACTCCTGGCCCCGGGCTTCCTGGCCGGCGTGCAAGAACGCGGCGCCTATCTGCGCACGCAACTGCTCAAGCTGAGCGAAGAGTTCGGCCTGGCCGGCGAACGCGGTAACGGCCTGCTGCGCGCGCTGCTGCTCGGCAAGGACATTGGCGGCCAACTGGTGGAAGCCGCCCGCGAGATGAACCCGACGGGCCTGCTGCTGAACGCCCCGCGCCCGAACATCCTGCGCTTCATGCCTGCGCTGAACGTGACGACCGAAGAGATCGACACGATGATCGGCATGCTGCGCACGCTGCTGAAAGCGCACGCCTAAAGCACATCGCATGACCCCGGGGCGGCGCGCAATGCGTCGCCCTTCATCGCTCCATCGCAGTTCCCCCCTTGAGGTTTGCCATGGCCGTGACGCGAGAAGTTTCGGCCACGGGGATCGTGTTGTCTGATGATTCCGCGTGGCTCCCGCTGGACGACATCTACAACTTCCTCTCGCAGGAAACGTATTGGGCCCGCGGCCTGCCACGCGATGTGTTCGACAGATCGATCGCAAATTCGATGTGCCTTGCCGCTTATCGACTGAACGGCGATGGCTCACATGGCGAGCTTGTTGGTTTTGCGCGTGTCATCACCGATCGTGCAACGTTCGCGTACTTGTGCGATGTGTTCGTGCTGCAGGCTTGGCGTGGGAAAGGTATCTCCCACGCGTTGATGGACTTCCTGCGCGAGCACCCTGACTTGCAGACGCTGCGCCGCACAGTGTTGGTGACAACGGGCGCCGACTGGCTTTATCGCAAGCACGGCTTTACCGATGTGCCGGAGGGCGTCGGGTTCATGCAGTTGCATCGGCCGAACATCTACACGGCGGCATCTGCCTGAAGCGTTGGTCACGCGCAAAGAAAAAGCCCCGCAATCGCGGGGCTTTCTCGTGGTGCTTGAGGGTGCTTACTCGCCCAGGTAGGCGGCACGCACCTTCGGGTCGTCCAGCATCTGCTTGGCATCGCCGCTCATGGTGATGAGACCGGAGTCCATCACGTAGCCGCGGTGCGCTGCCTGCAGCGCCAGGCGCGCGTTCTGCTCAACGAGCAGCACGGTCACGCCTTGCGCCGAGATGTCGCGCACGACCTCGAAGATCTTCTCCACCATGATCGGCGAGAGACCCATCGACGGCTCGTCCAGCAACAGCAGCTTCGGTTGGCTCATCAGCGCACGCGCCATGGCCAGCATCTGCTGCTCGCCGCCCGACATCGTGCCGGCCAGCTGGTTTGCACGCTCCTTCAGGCGCGGGAAAATGCCGAACATGCGGTCGATATCGGCCTTGATGTTGGCCTCGTCGTTGCGCGTGAAGGCACCCATCTGCAGGTTCTCGACGATGGTCATGCGCGCGAACACGCCGCGGCCTTCCGGCACCATCGCCAGGCCCTGCTTGAGCAGGTTGTAGCTCGGCACGCCCTTGATGGACTTGCCCAGATACTGCACGTCACCGCCGGCCCAGCCCTGCAGGCCGGTGATGGCCTTCATGGTGGTCGTCTTGCCGGCGCCGTTGGCACCGATCAGCGTGACCAGCTCACCTTCGCGAATCTCCAGATCCACGCCCTTGACCGCCTGGATGCCGCCGTACGCGACCTTCAGGCTGTCGATCTTCAACATTACTGGTTTCATATTCCGTTCCTCTGCGTCAGTGCGCTGACGCGCCGAGGTAGGCCTCGATCACGGCGGGGTTGCTCTGCACTTCATGCGGCAGGCCTTGTGCGATTACCTTGCCGTAATCCAGCACGGTCAGGCGGTTGCAGAGGCCCATCACCAGCTTCACATCGTGCTCGATGAGCAGGATGGTCTTGCCGTCGGAACGGATCTTGTCGAGCAGGCCACGGAGTTCCACCTTTTCGGTGGCGTTCATGCCGGCGGCCGGTTCGTCCAGGGCCAGCAGCTTGGGCTGCGTGGCCAGGGCACGTGCGATTTCCAGACGACGCTGGTGACCGTACGACAGGTTGCGCGCCGTGTAATTGGCGTACTTGCCGATGCCGACGTAGTCCAGCAGGTCGTGCGCCCAGTCTTCGATCGACTGCTCTTCCTCGCGTGCAGCCTTGGTGCGGAACACCGCGCCGATCAAGCCGGCCTTGGTGCGCACGTGACGGCCGACCATGACGTTTTCTGCCGCGGTCATGTCGCCGAACAAGCGGATGTTCTGGAACGTGCGCGCAATGCCAGCCTTGGCCACTTCGTGCACGGCGGTCGGCTGGTAGGGCGTGCCGGCCAGCACGAACTCGCCTGCGTCAGGCGTGTACAGGCCCGTGATGACGTTGAAGAACGTGGTCTTGCCGGCGCCGTTCGGGCCGATCAAACCGTAGATTTCGCCTTCGCGAATTTCCAGGTTCACGTCGGACAGCGCTTGCAGGCCGCCGAAACGCTTCTGGACTCCTCGGATCGAGAGGAGGACGTTGTTATTGCTCATGTGCGTGCCTCCATCAGATACGGGACAGTCCACCAGCCCGCTGCTTTTGCGGACGGTCTTCCTTGCGCGGCGAGGGCCACAGGCCCGCAGGGCGATACAGCATCACCCCAACCATCGCCAGGCCGAACAGCAACTGACGAAGCACTTCCGCTTCCACGATCACATGGCCGAACAGCTTGTTCTGCACCGGCTCGGCCAGGGCGCGCAGCAGTTCCTGGAAGCCCACCAGCAGAATGCCGCCCAGAATCACACCCGGGATATGGCCCATGCCGCCCAGCACCACAATCGCCAGGATGTAGATCGACTCCCACAGCACGAACGATTCCGGTGACACAAAGCCCTGGAACGACGCGAACATCGCACCAGACACACCACCGAACGACGCACCCATCGCAAAGGCCAGCAGCTTGATGTTGCGGGTGTTGATGCCCATCGCCTTGGCAGCGATTTCATCTTCACGCAGCGCCACCCATGCACGACCAATACGCGAGTTCTGCAGCCGCAGGCACACGATGATGATGATCGCGGCCAGGAACACGAACAGGTAGTAGTACATGTAGACCGAGTCGAAGCGGATGCCGAAGAAATCATGGCGCTTCGAGAAGTCGAACCCGAAGATCTTGACCGGCTCGATCAGGTTGATGCCCTTCGGACCGTTGGTGATGTTCACCGGGCGGTCGAGGTTGTTCATGAAGATCCGGATGATTTCACCAAAGCCCAGCGTCACGATGGCAAGGTAGTCACCGCGCAGCTTCAGCACCGGCGTGCCCAGCAGAATGCCGAACAACGCCGCCAACCCGGCACCCAGCGGAATCACCCACCAGACAACAAGGTGCAGGCCGTTGGGGAACAGGTTGTGAATCCACTCAAATTGGTTGGACAGGTGCGGCGAACCCAGCAACGCCATCATGTAGGCGCCCACCGCGTAGAACGCGATGTAGCCCAGATCAAGCAGGCCGGCAAAGCCCACTACGATGTTCAGGCCCAGGGCCAGCATGATGTACAGCAGCGCGAAGTCCAGCACGCGCACCCAATAGTTGCCACCTGCGGCACCTACGATGAACGGCGCGAAGATCGCAAGGATCAGGAAGCCGTACAGCGCGGCGCGCGTCTTCATCGGCGCTTTGAAATTTTCTGTCATGGCGCTCCCCTTCTTATGCGCGGTCCGCAACGCGTTCGCCCATGATGCCGGACGGGCGGAACAGCAGCACGCCAATCAGCACGATGAATGCGAACACATCCTGGTAGTTCGAACCGAACACACCGCCAGTCAGATCACCGATATAACCGGCACCCAGTGCTTCGATCAGGCCCAGCAGCATGCCGCCAACCATGGCGCCTGCCAGGTTGCCGATGCCGCCCAGCACTGCGGCGGTAAACGCCTTCAGGCCGGGGATGAAGCCCATGTAGAAGTGAGCATTGCCGTAGTTGGTCGCCATCATCACGCCGGCGACCGCAGCCATGGCAGCGCCGATCATGAAGGTGGCGGAGATCACGAAGTTCGGGTTGACGCCCATCAGGCCTGCCACACGCTGGTTCTCGGCGGTGGCGCGCATGGCGCGGCCGAGCTTGGTGCGGTTGACCAGCAGGATCAGCCCGATCATCACCACGATTGACACCGCGATGATGACGATTTCCTTGCCCGTAATGGTTGCGCCCGTGGAGCCGATATCAATCGGGCTCGAAGGCAGCAGTTGCGGGAAGGTCAGAGGGTTGCGCGACCAGATCATCATCGCGAGTGTCTGCAGCACGATCGACACGCCGATGGCGGTGATCAGCGGCGCCAGACGCGGCGCATTGCGCAGCGGCCGGTAAGCGACACGTTCGATGGTGTAGGCCACGATGGCGCAGACGGGCATTGCAAACAGCAGTGCAAACACCAGCGTGAGCCAGTCAGGCAGATTGGGGAAGTACTTCTGGAGGAAGTTGATGGCAGTCAGGGCAGACATTGCCCCAACCATCAGAACATCGCCGTGGGCGAAGTTGATGATGCCGAGAATACCGTAGACCATGGTGTAGCCAAGTGCGATCAGCGCGTAAATGCTGCCGAGCACCAGACCGTTCACGATCTGCTGGATAAAGATATCCATGAGAACAGCTCCTGCTATGCCTTGCTTTGTTGTAGGCGACGGGATGACGTGCCCGCAAGGTATGCGATCAATCGGATGGGTAAGGTGAGGTTGCTGGTAAGCGGCCTGCCGACACGCCCATGGTGAGGGCCTTGTTTCATTGGCGAGGCTATGAAAAACGGCACCGCAGGGGTAGTCGCGGTGCCGTTTTTAGGGCGGATAACCCTTCGATTACATCTTCACAACGTCAAGAACAGTCTTCTTCTTGTCCTTGTAGTTGTACAGGGTGATGGAACCTTGCTTCAGGTCACCCTTGTCATCGAACGAGATGTTGCCGATCACGCCGTTGTAGTTGGTTGCCGGCATGGCAGCCAGGATCTTGGCCGGATCGGTCGAGTTGGAACGCTTCATCGCGTCGATGATCACGTTGACGGCGTCATACGTGAACGGAGCGTAGATCTGCACCGGCGTGTGGAAACGGTCTTGGTACTTCTTGTCGAAGTCCGCGCCCTTCTCCATCTTCGACAGCGCCAGGCCTGCTTCCGAGCAGACGATGTTGTCGATTGCGTCGCCAGCCAGTTCGGCCACCTTGTCGGTACACACGCCGTCGCCGCCAACGATCTTGGCCGTGATGCCCAGTTCCTTGGCTTGCTTGGCGAACGGGCCGCCGGTGGCGTCCATGCCGCCGTACATGATCACGTCCGGCTTCTTGCCCTTGATCTTGGTCAGAATGGCCTTGAAGTCGGTCGCCTTGTCGTTGGTCGCCTCACGCGCCACGACGTTCACGCCGTCCGCCTTCGCGGTCTTCTCGAACTCGTCGGCCAAGCCCTTACCGTAGGCGGTGGCATCATCAACAATTGCCACGGTCTTGGCGCCCAGGGTCTTGGCGGCGTAGTTCGCCAGTGCCGGGCCTTGCTGCGCATCGGTCGCGACCACGCGGTAGGTCGTCTTGAAGCCTTGCTTGGTGTAGTCGGGGTTCGTCGACGACGGCGAGATCTGCACGATGCCTGCATCGCTGTAGATCTTCGAGGCCGGGATCGAAACGCCCGAGTTCAGGTGACCAACGACAGCAACAACGTGCTCGTCAACCAGCTTCTGCGCGACGGCGGTGCCGGTCTTCGGGTCGCCTGCATCGTCTTCACCAACCAGTTCCAGCTTGATCTTCTTGCCGTCGATGGTCAGGCCTTCCTTGTTGGCTTCTTCAACGGCCAGGCGTGCACCGTTTTCGTTGTCTTTGCCAAGGTGAGCAATACCGCCCGTGAGCGGAGCCGCGTGACCGATCTTGACGACGGTCTCGCCGCCGCCAGCAGCAGCCGGAGCCGACGTTGCTGCAGGTGCAGCAGCTTGGTCTGCGGGCTTTTCCTCGTTCTTACCGCAAGCTGCTACGAGTGCCACGGCAGCCGCAAGCGGCAGAACTTTGGCAAACTTAATTTGCATGAGTGATCTCCTAGATCTCGCAAGAGCAAGAAGAGCGTCCTGCCTCCCGGCCGCTCCCCCCGCGCCGATTGTTTCAATTTGAAACGCGCGAATTGTATCCCCTTTTATTGCGGATGCAATACGCGTCGCAACAACGATTTTTGCAGTAACTACGCCGCTTTACGGGCTTTCCCCAATGCCCAAACAGGCGTCATTTCGCGCAGGCATTCGCGAACGGCTGATAGGCTTATCAAGAAGTGTGCCAGACTAGGGGAAACCCCCTATTTATGCGGCTTGGCGGGCGTTTTCCACGGTAAATCAAGGCTTCGCCGGTATTGAAGAGGTTTTGCAACGCACAAAACAAAACGGCCACTCTGGGAAGAAGTGGCCGCTGATTCCTCAAAAGCGCTTTATGCACCGCATTAGGGCGCACAGTTTTTGTGCGCTTTTAAGTGGGTATTTACATAAAGGTATTCAATTGATTTGAAGACCCCTCGGAAGGGGGAAGGACATGTTTTCCTGGATGCCGTCGAGCGGACGCACAGTGCGCGCGCCCAGCGCCTTGAGCCGGTCGACGATCGATTGCGCCAGCTCTTCGGGCGCCGAAGCCCCCGCCGTCAGGCCCACGCGGCGCTTGCCGGCCACCCATTCGGGCCGCACCTGTTCAGGTGTATCCACCATATAGGCAGGCACGCCCAGCTTTTCGGCCAGCTCACGCAGGCGGTTCGAGTTCGAGCTGTTCGGGCTACCGACCACGATCACCACTTCCACTTGCGGCGCCATGAACTTCACAGCGTCCTGGCGATTCTGTGTCGCGTAGCAGATGTCCTGCTTCTTCGGCTCGTGCACGGTCGGAAAGCGTGCCTTGATGGCCGCCACGATCTCCTGGGTCTCGTCCACCGACAATGTCGTCTGCGTCACGTAGGCCAGGCGCGTCGGGTCTTTCACCTCAATATGCGCAACGTCGTCGACGGACTCGACCAGCAGCATGCCGTCGTTGGCCTGGCCCATGGTGCCTTCCACCTCGGGATGGCCCTTGTGCCCAATCATGATGATCTCGAAACCCTGCGCACGCATCTTCGAGACTTCCACGTGCACCTTGGTCACCAGCGGGCAGGTCGCATCGAACACGCGCAGGCCGCGCGCCTCCGCCGCCTCGCGCACCGCACGCGATACGCCATGCGCGCTGAAGATGACCGTGCCGCCAACGGGCACATCGTCGAGTTCCTGCACGAACACCGCGCCCTTGTTGCGCAGATCGCCAACGACATAGGCGTTGTGCACGATCTCGTGGCGCACGTAAATGGGTGCCCCAAACAGCTCCAGCGCGCGCTCGACGATCTCGATGGCGCGATCAACGCCGGCGCAGAAACCGCGCGGCTGCGCCAGCAAAACCTCGGCGTCGGCCTGTGTGACAGGATCAATGCGGGGGGCAAGCGGGGCGTTCACAGCGTTACTCATATTAGAGAATGCCGATCAGTTGGACTTCAAACACGATCGTCTGGCCGGCCAGCGGGTGGTTGAAGTCGAACAGCGCGGAGGTTTCGCCGACTTCCTTGAGCACACCGGCATATTTACCGCCGCTCGGCGCATTGAACTCAACCAAGTCGCCCGGTTGGTAATCCTCTTCAAACGAAGAATTCTCGCGCAGCGTGGCCAGCGACACGCGCTGCAGCAGCTCCGGATTGCGCGGGCCGAACGCATGCTCGGGCGCTAGGCGGAACGTCGTGCGCTCGCCCTCGCGCATCCCGAGCAGCGCCTGTTCCAGCGTCGGCGCCATCTGGCCTTGGCCGAGCAGCAGCGTGGCCGGCTTGTCGTCGAAGGTCGTCACGATGTCCGTGTCGTTTTCCAGCGCGATGCGGTAGTGCAGCGTCAGAAAGGAATCCGGGCCAACCACCTTGCCTGCGTCGCTTGGCGCCGCCGCGGACGCCTCGTTCACCAAATTTTGCACGCTTAACCTGCTTGACCAAAAAGTAACCCGTTATTGTACGTCAGCCCTCCCCGCAGCCGCAGGCGCGAAGCCCGCCGCACTCTCGCTGGCAGGGCCTTTCCTCCGTTGATCCCAAACTATGGCAATCGTCGACTGGCCCGCCCACGAGCGGCCGCGTGAAAAACTGCTCGCCCACGGCCCCGCCGCGCTCTCCGATGCGGAACTGCTGGCCATCTTCCTACGCGTGGGGATGCCAGGCAAAAGCGCCGTCGACCTAGCCCGCGAGCTGCTCACGCACTTTGGGTCGCTCGCGCGGCTGTGCCATGCGTCACAACAGGAGTTCTCGTCGATCAACGGCATGGGCCCTGCCAAATACGCGCAACTGCACGCGCTGCTCGAAGTTGGGCGGCGTGCACTAAAAGAGGATTTCACCCAGGGCCAGACCTTTAACTCTCCACAAAGCGTGAAGGATTTTCTGCGCCTGACACTGGGGCACCGCCCGCACGAGGTGTTCGCCTGCTTCTTTCTAGATGTACGACACCGGCTGATCGCCTGGGAAGAACTCTTCCGCGGCACGCTGACGGAAGCCCGCGTCTATCCGCGCGAGATCGCCAAGCGCGCACTACATCACAATGCAGCCGCCGTGATCCTGGCCCACAACCACCCCACCGGCAATACTGAACCCAGCGAAACCGACATCACGCTGACCCGAGAGCTGTGCCGCGCGCTGGCCATGCTCGACGTGATCGTCCTGGATCACATGATCGTTGGTCGCAGCCACGTCTACGGCTTCCTCGAACACGGCAAAATGTAGTGCCGATGCCGCATCGCACGGTGCCCAACAGCAATCCGTCGATCTCGTTGATTTGCCAGCGCTTTTGTGTGTATAATCCGCGTTTCGCTGAAGTCCCACCTCTACAGTGGCGCTGCGCTTGGTTTGGTCCCAGCGCCCGGTCGCAAACTGTAGCCAACGAATTTAGTTAGGAGTGCTCCATGGCACGCGTCTGTCAAGTGACCGGGAAAGCGCCGATGGTCGGCAATAACGTTTCCCACGCAAACAACAAGACCAAGCGCCGTTTTCTGCCGAACCTGCAGAATCGCCGCTTCTGGGTCGAATCCGAAAACCGCTGGGTCAGCCTGCGCGTCTCGAACGCTGGTCTGCGCCTGATCGATAAAAAAGGCATCGACGAAGTGCTCGTGGACCTGCGCGCACGCGGCGAAGTCTAATTAGGAGTTAAACATGGCCAGCAAAGGCGGACGCGACAAGATCAAGCTGGAATCGACCGCAGGTACGGGTCATTTCTACACGACCACCAAGAACAAGCGCACCAAGCCGGAAAAGATGGAGATCATGAAGTTCGATCCCGTCGCCCGCAAGCACGTCGCTTACAAGGAAACCAAGATCAAGTAATCCTCGCGGATTGCGCATCTTGTTTCCGTCGGCATGACCGACAGCAAAAACCCGCTCTCAGGCGGGTTTTTTGTTGCCTGCTGTTTGGCGCATGCTGGGGTGTACACTGCTCTTCTTTCCAATTGACACGCGGCTGTGGTATCCACCGGCCGTGTTCGCACCGCTTCCCGCGTCTTCCATGAATTTCGATGTTGCCGTTGTTGGCAGCGGCTTGGCGGGTCTGACCGTCGCCCTGCACTTAGCCGATCACCGCCGCGTGGTCGTCATCAGCAAACGCAGCCTGCCGGAAGGCGCCAGCGACTGGGCGCAGGGCGGCATTGCCGCAGTGCTCGATTCAGGCGACAGCCATGACGAACACGTCGACGACACGCTCATCGCCGGGGCAGGACTGTGCGATGAAGCCGCCACCCGCTACATCGTCGAAAACGGGCGCTCGGCCATTGAATGGCTGATCGGCCATGGCGTGCCTTTCACGCGCGACGAGCAGGCTGAACTCGGCTTCCACCTGACGCGCGAGGGCGGCCATCGCCATCGACGCATCATCCACGCCGCCGATGCCACCGGCCATGCCGTGGTCACGACGCTGGTTGAGAAGGTACGCAACCACCCGAACATCACGCTGCTGGAAGACCACTTTGCGATCGACCTGATTACCGATGCGAAGCTGGGGCAGCCGGGCATGCGCTGCCATGGCCTGTATGCGCTCGACATTGCATCGGGCCACGTCAAGACGATTACCGCGAGCCAAACCGTGATGGCCACGGGCGGCGCGGGCAAGGTCTATCTCTATACGACGAATCCGGACACGGCCAGCGGCGACGGCATCGCCATGGCCTGGCGCGCGGGCTGCCGGGTAGCGAACATGGAATTCATCCAGTTCCACCCCACGTGTCTGTACCACCCGTTCGCGAAATCATTCCTGATTACCGAAGCCGTGCGCGGTGAAGGCGGCAAGCTGATCCTGCCCGACGGCACGCGCTTCATGCCGGCGCACGATGAGCGCGCTGAGCTGGCTCCGCGCGATATCGTCGCCCGCGCCATCGACTTCGAGATGAAGAAGCGTGGCCTGGACTGCGTCTATCTGGACATCAGCCACCAGAGCCCGGAGTTCCTCAAGGAACATTTCCCGACCATCATGGCACGCTGCCTGGAGCTGGGCATCGACATCACGCGCCAACCGATTCCGGTGGTGCCGGCGGCCCACTACACGTGCGGCGGCGTGGTGACGGATCACCTCGGGCGCACGGATATCGCCGGCCTGTACGCCGTGGGCGAGACGGCCTACACGGGCCTGCACGGCGCCAACCGGCTGGCGAGCAATTCGCTGCTGGAATGCATGGTGATCGGGCGTGGCGCGGCGGAGGACATCCTCGCGCAACCGCCCTCGAACCCAACGTCGTTGCAGATTCCCGCGTGGGATGAGAGCCGCGTGACCGACGCCGATGAGGAAGTCGTCGTCTCGCACAACTGGGACGAACTGCGCCGCATGATGTGGAACTACGTCGGCATCGTGCGCACGAACAAGCGACTGGAACGCGCGCAGCACCGCATCGCCCTGTTGCGCGAAGAAATTACGGAGTACTACGCCAACTTCCGCGTGAGCCACGATCTGCTGGAGCTGCGCAACCTCGTCGAGGCTGCCTCGCTGATCGTCGACAGTGCGCTGTCACGGCATGAGAGCCGCGGCCTGCATTTCTCGCGCGACTACCCCGAGACGCTGCCCAAGGCGCTGCCGACGGTCATGCAACCGACCCATCGGCAGATCGCCCGGAAACGCTAAGGCTTACTCGACGATCCGCAAAGAGAAGTCGGTCGCGCGTACGTCCTTCGTCAGCGCGCCGACGGAGATACGGTCCACACCCGTTTCGGCAAACGCGCGGATCGTCTCGATGTTCACGCCGCCGGACACCTCCAGTAGCGCCCTGCCCGCCGTCACGCGCACAGCCTCACGCATCGCAGGCGGCTCGAAGTTGTCCAACAGCACGGACGTAGCGCCCGCCGCCAGCGCCTCTTCAAGCTGAGTCAGCGTTTCCACCTCGATCTGGATCGTCACCCCGGTGTTCAGTGCCTGCGCCGCACGCAGGGCTGCCGTCACGCCACCCGCCGCAGCGATGTGGTTTTCCTTGATCAGGATGCCGTCATACAACGCCAGGCGTTGGTTCTCGCCACCACCGATACGCACGGCGTACTTCTGCGCCAGGCGCAGGCCCGGCAGCGTCTTGCGCGTATCAAGCACGCGGGCGCGCGTGCCGTCGATGGCCGCAGCGTAACGCGACGTTGTTGTCGCCACACCGGAAAGCAATTGCAGGAAGTTCAGCGACGGGCGTTCGGCTGTCAGCAGCGATCGCGCCGGACCTTCGATCTCGCACACCACCGAATCGGGCGCCATGCGGTCGCCTTCGTGCTGGCGCCATGTAACGCGCAGCGTCGGATCAACGGCGCGCATGCATGCATCGAACCAAGGCGTGCCACACAGCACGGCGGTCTCGCGCACAATCACCCGCGCGCGCGCATGGCGATCGGCTGGGATCAGCAAACCGGTGCGGTCACCCGTGCCGACGTCCTCGGCAATCGCAGCAGCCACGTTGGCGGACAATGCCTCGTGCAGTGCCGGGCCAAAGCTATCGAAAATTGCCTGAGCCGCCGTAGCAAAGCTCGTCGCGTTCATCTGGGTTGCCGTCATGCCGGACCGATTCCTTGAAAGAGTTGCGCGTTGGCTGCCAGTTCACCCTGCGGGCGAACCACGGCTTTTTCCCGCGCGGCAAAATCCAGCATGCGATCGATGCAGACCACGGCCTGCTTACCGACGGCGGGATCAACATGGATCTCGTTGCGACCGGTTTCCAGCACCTCGGCCAGATTGGTCAGCGCATTCATCGCCATCCATGGGCAATGCGCGCAGCTCTTGCAGGTGGCGGCGTTGCCGGCGGTCGGCGCCTCGATAAAGCGCTTGCCCGGAGCCGCCATGCGCATCTTGTGCAGGATGCCGTTGTCGGTCGCGACGATGAATTCCTGCGCTGACAACGACTGCGCTGCCGCAATCAGCTGCGAAGTCGAACCCACCACATCGGCCTGCGCCACCACAGATTCAGGCGATTCCGGGTGGACGAGAATCTTCGCGTTCGGGTGCTCGGCGCGCAGCAGGTCGAGCTCCACGCCCTTGAACTCGTCGTGCACCAGACAGGAGCCCTGCCACATCAGCATGTCGGCGCCGGTCTGCTTCTGAATGTAGCTGCCGAGATGACGATCGGGAGCCCACAGGATTTTCTTTCCCTGCGCATGCAGATGCTGCACGATCTTCAGGCCGATCGATGAGGTCACCATCCAGTCGGCACGAGCCTTCACAGCGGCGCTGGTATTGGCATAGACGACCACGGTGCGATCCGGATGCGCGTCGCAGAAGGCGGCGAACTCATCCGGCGGGCAACCCAGATCCAGAGAGCAGGTCGCGTCAAGGTCCGGCATCAGCACAGTCTTTTCGGGGCTCAGAATCTTGGCGGTCTCGCCCATGAAGCGCACGCCCGCCACGATCAATGTCTTGGCCGAATGGTCGCGGCCGAAGCGCGCCATTTCGAGCGAATCGGACACGCAGCCACCAGTCTCCTCGGCCAGGTCCTGCAGGTCAGCGTCAACGTAGTAGTGCGCGACCAGTACGGCCTCACGCTCCTTGAGCAGGCGCTTGATGCGAGCCTTCAGTTCGTCGCGTTCCTCGCGCGACAGCACCGGCGGCACCTTGGCCCAAGCGTGGGCCACGCAACTGGCACCGGATTGCGCTTCGGAAAGCATATCCGGGCGCTCGAATTCAACCGTCTTGATGTGGGTTTCCATGGTGGTCTCCGCGTCCATTCGCGCTGTTAAGGCGCCGAGAAGCTGGCGCGGCAATGAAACGGACGGCGTGTGAGGAGGACTGGCACCGCGATACATTGTCGCGGCCCGTTAAAAATGTGAGTTGGGGCAGTTTACCCAAAAGAAAAGCCCCGCTGCGGAGCGGGGCTTCACCTATGAGACAAGAAAGTCAGGCGTAACGGCGCAGGCGAACAGCAAATTCCTGCAGCGCGTGGATGCCGCTTTCCTCGGCGCGCTTGCACCACTCTTGCAGTTGATGCAGTAGTTGCTCGCGCGTGGCGTTCGAACGGCCCCACAGCGCGCCAAGCTCGCGACGCATTTCAACGAAGGTGTGCAACGCCGAATGGTCCGACACGATTTGCGAGAGCTGCTCACGCTGCGGCGCGCCCAGCTTGGTTTCGTCGCGGTGGAACCACTTGCGGGCCGGCTTCAGCGCACGATACTCAACAGCGCGCGAGTCCTTCAACTTGGCCAGCTCTTGGCGGTAAGCCGTCTTAACAGTCTTGGCGTAGCGGGCCATCACGTCATAGCGGTTCGCGATGATGGCTTCCAGCGTGTTCTGGTCGACCGGCTTCACGTCGCCAAAACGCGCCTTTGGCGCCACTTTCTTGACCTTCGCCAAACCGACGATTTCGAGCGCGCGGATGTAGCCCCAGCCGATGTCGAACTCGTACCACTTGACCGAAAACTTAGCCGACGTAGCGTACGTGTGGTGATTGTTGTGCAGCTCTTCGCCGCCGATGATGATGCCCCACGGCGACACGTTGGTCGAAGCGTCTTCGCAGTCGAAGTTGCGGTAGCCCCAGAAGTGGCCCAGGCCGTTGATGATGCCGGCAGCGTGGATCGGGATCCACAGCATCTGCACCGCCCACACCGTCAGGCCTAGCGCGCCGAACATCAGCACGTCCAGGATCAGCATCAAACCGACGCCCTGCCACGTGAACTTCGAGTACACGTTCTTCTCAACCCAATCGTCCGGCGTACCGTGGCCGAACTTCTGGATCGTTTCCTTGTTCTTGGCCTCGGCGCGATACAGCTCAGCACCTTCCATCAGCACCTTGCGGATGCCACGGGTCTGCGGGCTGTGCGGATCGTCTTCGGTTTCGCACTTGGCGTGGTGCTTGCGGTGAATGGCGGTCCATTCCTTGGTGACCATGCCGGTGGTCAGCCACAGCCAGAAACGGAAGAAGTGTCCGGCAATGGGATGCACGTCCAGCGCCCGGTGCGCCTGGCAACGGTGCAGAAAAATCGTGACGCAGGCGATCGTGATGTGCGTCACCACCAGCGTGAAAATGAGGATCTGCCACCAGGCCCAATCGAGGGTGCCGTTGGCAAGGAAAGTCAGAAAGGAGTCGATCAAAGTGTTCTCCGTGGTCAACTCGGTGATCAAAGCAGCTTTTTATCCATCAACTGATCCGGACGTTGCTGCCTCTTAAGGCCATCCGCTGTCGTAGCGTTACGACAACGGGGTCGTGTTGGCGGGGATTCGGGTGTTGGCACCCGGCTTGCGCGTCACATCGGCGAGCTTGCGGCTGCTACCCATATGACCTCCGCCCCAGCGCAATACAAGGTGTTCGCGGCGCATTGTCGCAAGTGCTAAGCTTTTGCGACCGGCCGTCTGATCCTTCGTGGGAGCATTTAACATTTTAACCGAATACCCCCTCCATTCCATGGGGGAAACCCGCTGATTTGACCTCAGACAAGTGGGCACCGTTCCGCCTACAGATGTGTTAGGTCGGCACGGATGCGCTGGATGAGGCTGCTGCATCACCCGAAGTGCTTGAAGCGCCCTGCTGCGGCCCCAGCGGCCCGAGCACACGCACTTCCCGTTGCGGATACGGAATGTCGATGCCCGCCTCTTTGAAACGGCGATAGATAGCGCGATTCAGATCGGACTGGACGCCCAGCTTGCCGTTGTGCGGATCCGCGATCCACACGCCAAGTTCGTACTCGATGCCGCTGTCTGCAAACAGGGCCATGAAGGCGGCGGGCGCCGGCTCGGGCAGAATGCGCGAGATGCCCTCGGGGCATTGCAGCAGCAGCGACAGCACCGCTTCAGGATCGGCGGCATACGACGCCTGCACGCGCACTGCCACGCGCACGGTGCCGCGCTCATTGTGGTTCTGCACGGCTTGCGCGACCATCAGTTCGTTCGGAACCAGCGTATCGCCATCGCCGTTGCGCACCACGGTGTAGCGCGTGCGGATCTGCGTGACGATGCCGGTGTATGTGCTGACCGTAATCTGATCGCCGAGCTTGAGCGAGCGTTCGAGCAGGATGATGAAGCCCGAGACGTAATTGCTGGCGATCTTCTGCAAGCCGAAGCCCAGGCCCACACCCAGCGCGCCGCCAAACACCGACAGCACCGTCAGGTCGATGCCCACGAGCGACAGGCTCAGCAGCAACGACACCAGCAACAGCACCGCCTTGGTCACACGCGACAGCACCACCTTCAGGTTGGCGTCGATGGCAGAAGCGCGCGTAATGCGGCTGTCCAGCCACGAGCCGAACCACATCGCCACCAGCACGGTGACAAGAATCCACACCACGCCCATCAGCATGGCGGCGAGGCTCACCTTCTGCTTGCCGCCCAGCGCAAAGCGAATGCCGTCGAGGTAATCCACCACATCGCCCAGCACGCCCAGCACGTAGAGCACCATGCCGATCCACATCAGCGTGGTCAGCACGCGCTCGGCGACGACGAGCATGCCGTGCAACTCACCATTGGCCGACAGCACGCGGCGCAGCACGTAGAAGCCGAGATAGAGAATCGTCAGGCCGAACAGCGGCACGGCAGCCAGGCGGAACACGCTGATCGGCATGGTTCCGATCAGCGCATAGCGCGCGCCCACCACCAGCAGCCAGCCGATCAGCGGGAACATCGCCCGCTCCAGGCTCGACCAGGCAAAACGCAGGGCGAACGTGTCGTTCACATGGGCCGTATGCAAGCGCCGCGCAATCGGCCGCGCAATCAGCCACGCGGCAACGAGCACCAGCACCAGCACGCCCAGTTGCCAGATAAAGCGCGGACCACCCAGATCGGAGACGATGTCGTCGATCATGTGGCCCAGCGCGAAGTGGTTCAGGTTCAGCGGCAATCCGTTCATTGGCGTGACCGGTTATTGCGACCCATTATTGGGTCCGATAGGGCAACGCATCGCCCACATGCTTCTGCCAATTGGCGGCATAGCGTTGGGCGAGATCGGCGTCGCCGCGCACGATCAGGACGTTCTCGGCATTGCCGCGCTGCGCGGTCTGCGTGAAGTTGAAGCTACCGGTGACCAGCACCGGATGCGCGCCGCGCGGGTCGATCACGATGACCTTGTTGTGCGCGTTCTTGTAGCGCACCTCTAGCCAGACGGGGATGCCCGCATTGGCCACCTCGGGCACGCGGCTGCCGCCGGAGCGCGTCATCTGCTCGCGATCGGCCAGCACGCGCACATCCACGCCGCGCTGATGCGCCGCCAGCAACGCACGCGTAATCGCCTTGTTCGACAGCAGATACGCCTGCACCAGCACCTGCTCGCGCGCCTGGTCGATGGCATCGGCCAACAACCCTTCGATGTCATCGTCGGGCGTGAACGCAGCCTGCACCGTACCCTTGGCCGGCTGCACCGGCGGTGTGCTGCGGGCCAGCGCCACGCCGCCTTCAGCAAACACCAGCCATGCGGCCAGCAGCCAACCCAAGCGGCGCAGCATCATGCGCGGCGCTCCAGCACAGCCGCGAAGAAGCCGTCGGTCTGATGCGTGTGCGGATACAGCTCCAGGTAGGGCCCCATTTCCAGGGCGATCTTCTGCGCGGCCAGCACCTCACCAGCGGGCACGAGCACGAAATCTTCATGCGCGGCCAGGAACTGCTCGACCACCTGCTGGTTCTCGCGCGCCAGCACACTGCAGGTCGCGTAAACGAGGCGGCCGCCCGGTTTCAGCAGCCGCGCCGCCGATGTCAGGATCGACAACTGCTTGGCCGACATTTCTTCCACGGCCTGCGCGGACTGGCGCCACTTCAGGTCCGGATTGCGGCGTAACGTACCCAGACCGCTGCACGGCGCGTCGACCAACACGCGATCGATCTTGCCCGCCAGCCGCTTGACCTTGGCATCGTGCTCGCTGTCGATCCGGCCCGGATGCACGTTCGACAGGCCGCTGCGCGCCAGGCGCGGGCCCAGGTTCGACAAGCGCTTTTCCGATACATCGAAGGCATACAGGCGCCCGGTCGAGCGCATCGCCGCGCCGATCGCCAGGGTCTTGCCACCGGCGCCAGCACAGAAATCGACCACCATCTCGCCGCGCTTGGGTGCCAGCAATTGGCAGAGCAGTTGACTGCCCTCGTCCTGAACCTCGACCGTGCCGTTGGTGAAGATATCGAGCTTGTTCAACGCCGGCTTACCCGCCAGGCGAATGCCCACCGGCGACAGCGGCGCCGCAGCACCTTCAATACCGGCTTCGGCCAGTGTTGCAAGCACGGCTTCGCGCTCGCCCTTGAGCGTGTTCACCCGCAAGTCCAGCGGCGCGGGCGTCAGCCACGCTTGCGCCAGCGCCTCGGTGAAATCCGCACCGTGCTGCGCAACCAGTGCGTCGAACAGCCAGTCGGGCAGATTGGCACGCACGCGGGCTGCCAGCGCGGCACGGTCGCGGTTTTCCCAGCGATCCAGCCATTCGGCTTCGGCCGGGTTCAGGAACGGGGCAATGGCCTCACGCCCGGCGGTCTGCAACAAGCCAAGCAGCACAAGGCGACGACGCGCCGGGCCAGTGCCGCTCTCGGCAAACTGACCGAACTCCACCTTGCGGCGCAGCACGGCAAAGGCTGCCTCAGCGATGATGCCGCGCTCGCGGTGGCCAAGTTCGTGGTGCTCGCGGAAGTACTGGCTGACCACCATGTCGGCCGGCGCCGCAAAGTGCAGCAGGCGCGCCAGCACCTTATCCAGGTGTTCCAGATGGCTGCCATGCACGCCCGTGCGGGGACGCGGGGCGCTACGGGGCGCGGGCTTGCCCTGCGGCGCCCGATACCAGCCGCCGCCACCGGAACCGGCACGCTTGTTGCCCGCCCCACCATTTCCATTGCCGCGCGAACGCTGACGATCCTGACTCATGCTGCCTCCCGGGCGTTGATGCCAATGACAAGCTGCGATTCATCCGGAGAAACGCGCACAACACCGTCTTCGATCGACAACCGCCCTTCCACGAACCAGCGTACGGCACGCGGATAGATCGTGTGTTCTTGCGCCAGCAGCCGCCCGGCCAGCGAGTCAGGCGTGTCGTCCTGACGCACGTCGATGATGGCCTGCAGCACGATCGGGCCGTGGTCCAGGTCGGCCGTGACGAAATGCACCGTCGCGCCATGCACCTTCACGCCCATGGCCAACGCGGCCTCGTGCGTGTGCAAGCCGGGGAAGCACGGCAGCAGCGACGGATGAATGTTCAGCATGCGCCCGGCGTAGCGCTTTACAAAGCCCGGCGTAAGGATGCGCATGAAGCCGGCCAGCACCACCAAATCCGGCGAAAAGCCGTCGATCACCTGCGCCAGGGCGGCGTCGAAGCTGTCGCGATCGGGGAACGCCTTGTGGTCGACCACCGCGGTGGCAATGCCGTGCGACGCGGCAAATTTAAGTCCTGCCGCATCGGGCCGATTAGAAATGACGGCGGCAATGCGTCCCGACCAACCTTCGGCCTGACAGGCGCGGACAATGGCTTCCATATTGGAACCGCGTCCGGAAATGAGAATGACGATGTTTTTCATCGCGGCATTTTATCAAGTGCGCCGGAGTTCCCCGAGAAAATCGGGTGTGACGCCTGCGCAGCCATGCCGCGGGCGCTTTTGCAGCCACCGTGGCATTTTGCCGACGCGTGCCGACAAAAACCCTGTCGCGCCAGCAAAAGGAAGGGGCAACCGTTGGCGCGCTTTGGCGCGCTCTGATAATCTCAGCACCATAATTGTCCGCGCTCCCGAGGGGTCGGGTGGGCTGCCAGCGGTGATCCGACGCGTATCAAACGCCTGTTCATCCTGCGCTGCAACATCGTGCGGGCAATACCGTGACGGTCGATCGGCACAGGGTGAGACACCCGGCTTGTCGGCCATCGCCCGCGCCGGGTCGACACGCGTACAACAACAAGAGGGCATTGCCCTCACCGGGGAATAAGAATGACGAGCTCGCTGCGTAGCCTGCTGGTGGTCGACGACCACCCTCTCGCCTTATCTGGCACGACCACGTTTCTTGCGCACGCCTTGCCTGAAGTTCAGGTGCACGCGGCTATTGGCCGGCGCCAAGCGCTGGCGCTGATTGAAGAAGGCGTCCGACCGGACGTCGTGCTGCTGGATGTGTGGCTGTCTGATTGCACGGGTTTCGACGCCATGCGCGAACTGCGCGGCAAGCTGCCGGAAGCGCGCTTTGCCTTCATGTCGGCGGAAAACACGCCGGAAATCGTCGCCAAGGCCCAAGCGCTGGGCGCCATCGGCTTCATCGGCAAGCACGCCGATGCCCATGCATTCTCCAAGGCAGTGGCCGGTATTTTTGGCGGCGATGCGTCGTTCCCGTCGGAAGACGATATGGGGGGCATCAACGGCAAAGGTGGCGCCTCGCATGGCATCCCCATCACGCCGGCGGAACTGGGGCTGACGCCGCGTCAGGGCTCGGTGCTGGCGCTGCTGCTCGAAGGCCTGCCCAACAAGTCGATCGCACGCCAGTTGGGCCTGACGGAAAACACCGTCAAAGAACACGTCTCGGCGATTCTCCAGCGGCTGGGCGTGCGCACGCGCATCCAGATCATCTCGCGCATGGAACGCTTTCGCCTGACGGGCGCGGCCTGATCTGCGCACCTGATCTGATCATTCCGGCGGCGCCATCGACGGCGCCGTTTCACATTACCGTCAGTAAGCGACCTGCGGCTCGGCTGAGCGGCCGCGCAGCCAGCGCTTGAGCAGCACGCGCAGCATGTTCGGGTCCATCGGTTTGGCCAGCAGCAGATAGCCGGCCTCTTCGGCGCGCGCCAGGGCGGCGGAGTTGCGATCGCCAGTCAGCAGCACGGCGTGGGCATCGGGGTGGCTGACCTGCCAGCGTTCGAGCAGTTGCAGGCCGTCTTCCTCGCCGGGCAGGCGCAGGTCGCAGAAGATGATCTGCGGACGGATACCGCGCGCGAGCAGTTGCTCTGCGGAACGGCCATCGGCGGCACTGTGGACTTCCACGCCCCACGCTTCGAGCAGCGCGTGCCACGCCTTCCGGATTTGCTGGTCGTCGTCCACGACCAGCACTACGCCGGAGAATCGCGGCTGGTCGAGCACTGCACGCTTTTGCTCGGCGCGCGGCTGTGTGGCCAGCGGCGCCTTGATCTCGGCGGGCACCGGCCGAAGCGCCATCCAGAACATCGAGCCGCGCCCCGGCACCGAGCGCACGCCAAACGTCCCGCGCAACAGACGCACACATTCCTTGTAGATCGACAGGCCCAAACCCAAACCTTGGCTCGGATCGCGCTCGGGGTTTTCGACTTGGTAGTACGTCGAGAAGATGTCTTTCTGGTGCTCTGGCGCTACGCCGATGCCCGTATCCCAGACCTCGATCCGCAGATGCTTCTGACGCACGCGCAGTGCCACCATCACGCCGCCGCGCTCGGTGTAGCGCAACGCGTTCTGCAGCAGATTGAACAGCGCCCGGCGCAGCAACACCGGCTCGGCCATCCCGAACACCGGCAGCGGCGGAATGCGCGCCGTGAGCGCCAGACCCTTGGCGCGCGCATCCGGCATGAACTGCTGGACCACTTCGGTGATGACCTCGCCCAGATCCACCGGCTCCAGCGTCGGCGAGGTCTTACGGCTCTCCAGCTTGGACAGGTCCAGCAGCGAACGGAACAGCAGATCGATGGTCGCGGCGCCCGAGGCCAGTTGCTCCACCAGCGGCGCCAAGGATTCCGACTGGTTGCGCGCCCGCAGCGCCTCCACCAGGAGCACGATCGCATGCACCGGCTGACGCAAGTCGTGGCTGGCTGCAGCCAGGAAGCGCGATTTTTCTTCCGATGCCGACAACGCGCGCTGCTTCTCATCCTGATAGCGGCGCGCGAGCTGGCGGCTCTCGTTCTCAAGCTGGATTTCGCGCACCAGCGTGTTGTGGATATTCACCGCATGCCGCGTCAGCAGCGCCGCAAAGAACAGCAGCACGCCCCGCAAATACAGCCCGTGCCCCGGAAACGCCTGCTCGGCCAGCACAAAGTGCGGCGCCAGGATGCCCGTCCCGAGGATCAGCAGGCTGGACGGCACCGGCGCCTGCGACAACACCGCCGCCGCCGCCACACCGATGATCACGATCATCAGCAGGCTGCTGAACTCGAGCGACGGCGACATCAGATACAGCCCCGCCGAACAGCCCCACGCCACCCCGCCCACCGCTGACATAACGTGCATGCCCGTCCACCACTTGCGGGTGTGCGCGGCCAGCGTCATGCGGCTTAGGTCGTAGCGATAGCCAAAATAGAAGCGCAGACCTGACGCCGTCAGGCACAGCATGATCAGGCACCAGCCCAGCAGCACCGGGCGGTTGGAGGCGTCCCAGAACGCCGCTACCGTCAAGGCGGGCAGTACGACCGAGGCCGCAATCCCCATGGGAGCCCCGCGATGCACGGCGGCGAGCAGCTTCGCTCGGGCGTCCAGTTCAAGCGGCGCACGGCTGGCAAGCCCGAACTTGGCAAAAAAAAGGCGCAACGAAGCGTTCAAGGGGATGTGGGAAAGAAACTGGATACCGGATTGTGCCGCAAGCATGCGCCGCGCGGGCGCACCGTTCGGACGATTGTGCAACACCCCGACACCCATCCGCGTGCGCGCCGGGGATGGGGCAATCCCTTATATAATGTGCGTTTTGCTGGATTTTGGCGGCTGTCACGCCAATCCGGCACGAAAGCGCACTTCTCCTTTCCTCGACCACCGACGCTTCTCGTGAAAGTCTTTCGCGGCTTGCCCAACGCCGAAAGTCGCGCGCCCTGCGCGTTGACCATCGGCAACTTCGACGGCGTGCACCGCGGGCACCAGTCTTTGCTGGCCCGCGCACGCGCGGCGGCCGACGCACGCGGATTGCCGCTCACGGTGATGACATTCGAGCCGCATCCGCGCGAATTCTTCATGCCGGACCGCGCGCCCACCCGCATTGCGCTGCTGCGCGACAAGCTGGAAAGCCTGCGCCGCCAGGGCGTCGACCGCGTGGTCGTGGAGCATTTCAACGCGCATTTCGCTGGGCAGACGCCGGACGAGTTCGTGCGCAATGTTCTGGTCGATGGCCTGCACACGCGCTGGCTGCTGGTGGGCGATGACTTCCGCTTCGGCGCCAAGCGGGCGGGCGATTTCAACTATCTGCAGGCCGCCGGTGCCCAGTTTGGCTTCGAAGTCGAGCAGATGGGCTCGGTGTCGGAGTCCGGCGTGCGCATTTCCAGCTCGGCCGTGCGCGAGGCGCTGGCCGCCGGTGACCTGGAACACGCCCGCCGCCTGCTCGGGCACGGTTATGCCATCAGCGGACACGTGGTGCACGGGCAAAAGCTCGGCCGCTCGCTGGGCTTCCCAACGCTGAATTTGCGCATCTCGCATCGCAAGCCGGCAGTGGCCGGCATCTTTGTCGTGCAGGTGCACGGGCTGGCCGAAAAACCGCTGCCGGCCGTCGCCAGCATTGGCGTGCGGCCGACCGTGGACGACTCAGGCCGCGTGCTGCTTGAAGTGCATATCTTTGATTATCACGCCAGCGTCTACGGCAAGCTGGTGCGCGTGGAATTCATGAAAAAGCTCCGCGACGAGGCCCGTTACGATTCGCTCGATGCCCTCAAGGACGCGATCGCGCAGGACTGCGTACACGCGCGGCAGTTCTTCGGCCTGCCGATTCCGCCAGCCGGCGAGTCGCCAACGCTTCGGCGCGACTTCGCCACCTCCGCCACCGACCGAATTCAGTAGGCGGCCGACCCGTTCGCCGCCCAGAAGCCACTCGCTGCGCACGCGCGCCCTGCACTGTCAGCCGCGCCTGCACCGATCCGATCTGCCCGAATCTGCCCCACATCACACCATGTCCGATTCCAAGAAGCCCACGCCGGAGAAGAGCAAGTACCCGGTCAACCTGCTGGACACCCCGTTCCCCATGCGCGGCGACCTGCCCAAGCGCGAGCCGCAGTGGGTGAAGCAATGGCAGGACAAGCAGCTCTACAAGAAGATCCGCGCCGCGCGCAAGGGCGCGAAGAAGTTCATCCTGCATGACGGCCCGCCGTATGCCAACGGTGATCTGCACATCGGCCACGCGGTCAACAAAATCCTCAAGGACATGGTGATCAAGGCGCGCGGCCTCACCGGCCTGGACGCTGTCTATGTGCCGGGCTGGGATTGCCACGGCATGCCGATCGAGATCCAGATCGAAAAGCAGTTCGGCAAGGGCCTGCCCGTCCAGGAAGTGCAAGAGAAGGCGCGTGCATACGCCACCGGCCAGATTGCGCGCCAGAAGGCAGACTTCGAGCGCCTGGGCGTACTGGGCGACTGGGCCGATCCGTACCTGACGATGAACTTCCGCAACGAAGCGGATGAAGTGCGGGCGCTGGGCAAGATCCTGGAGAAGGGCTACGTCTTCCGCGGCCTGAAGCCCGTCAACTGGTGCTTCGACTGCGGCTCGGCATTGGCTGAAGCCGAAGTCGAATACGCGGACCGTACCGACCTGTCGATCGATGTCGGTTTCCCGTTTGCCGATATCGACGCACTGGCCAGTGCCTTCCACGTGGGTGTTGACGTGCTCAAGGCCAAGCCGGGCTGGATCGTGATCTGGACCACCACGCCGTGGACGATCCCGTCCAACCAGGCGCTGAACCTGCACCCGGAAATCGAATACGCGCTGGTCGACACGCCGCGTGGGCTGCTGATCGTTGCCAAGGAGCGCGTCGAGGCGTGCCTGCAAAGCTGGAAGCTTGAAGGCACCGTGCTGGCTACGTGCGAAGGCGCGGCGCTCTCGGGCGCGCGCTTCCACCACCCGCTCGCCAAGATGGACGCGGGCTACGACCGCACCTCGCCCGTCTACCTAGGCGACTACGTGACCATCGACACCGGTACCGGCATCGTCCACTCCGCGCCTGCGTATGGCGTGGAAGACTTCCAGTCGTGCAAGTCGCACGGCATGCCCGATTCGGAGATCATCAACCCGGTGATGGGCAACGGCGTGTATGCATCGACGCTGCCGCTGTTTGGCGGCCAGATGATCTGGGACGCCAATCCGAAGATTGTCGAGGTGCTGCGCGAGTCCGGCAACCTGTTCGACGCGCATAAGCACCCGCACAGCTACATGCACTGCTGGCGCCACAAGACGCCGATCATCTATCGCGCCACGTCGCAGTGGTTCGCGGGGATGGACGTGCAGCCCAACGACGGCAACGCCACGCTGCGCGAGACCGCGCTCGCGGGCATCGACGCGACGGCGTTCTACCCATCGTGGGGCAAGCAGCGCCTGCACAACATGATCGCCAACCGCCCGGACTGGACGCTCTCGCGCCAGCGCCAATGGGGTGTGCCGATGGCCTTCTTTGTGCACAAGGAAACCGGCGCACTGCACCCGCGCACGCCTGAGCTGCTGGAACAAGTCGCTCAGCGCATCGAAAAGAGCGGCATCGAAGCCTGGCAGACGCTCGACCCGCGCGAGCTGCTCGGCGATGAAGCCGACATGTACGAAAAGAACCGCGACACGCTCGACGTGTGGTTCGACTCGGGCACGACGCACTGGCACGTCATCCGCGGCTCGCACGCCGCGGATCTGTACGACGCTTCGGCCGATCTGCCGGACGGTCGCCTGGCTGATCTGTATCTGGAAGGTTCCGACCAGCACCGCGGCTGGTTCCACTCGTCGCTGCTGACGGCTTCGATGCTGTACGGCAAGCCACCGTACAAGGGCCTGCTCACGCACGGCTTCACGGTGGACGGCGAAGGCCGCAAGATGTCCAAGTCGATCGGTAACACGATCGCGCCGCAGGAAATCGCCAACAAGATGGGCGCCGAGATCATCCGCCTGTGGGTGGCCTCGACCGACTATTCGGGCGAACTGGCCATCTCGGATGAAATCCTGAAGCGCGTGGTGGAAGGCTATCGCCGCATCCGCAATACGCTGCGCTTCCTGCTCGCCAACCTGACGGACTACGACCACGCCAAGCACGCGCTGCCGACCGAGCAATGGCTCGAGATCGACCGCTACGCCGTGGCGCTGACGGATGCGCTGCAGAAAGAAGTGCTGTCGCACTACGACGTGTACGAATTCCACCCGGTGGTCGCCAAGCTGCAGACGTTCTGCTCGGAAGACCTGGGCGGCTTCTACCTCGATGTGCTGAAGGACCGCCTGTACACGACGGCGCCCGATTCCGTGGCGCGCCGCTCGGCACAGAACGCGCTGTACCACATCACCCAGGCAATGCTGCACTGGATGGCGCCGTTCCTGTCGTTCACGGCCGAAGAGGCGTGGCAGGTATTTGCGCACGGCACGGAGCACACCGACACCATCTTCACCAGCACGTACTACAACGCCCCGGTGCCGCAAGGCGCCAGCGCGCTGCTGGAGAAGTGGGCCGCCATCCGCAACGTGCGCGGCGAAGTGACCAAGCAACTGGAAGCGCTGCGCATCGACGGCAAGATCGGCTCGTCGCTGCAGGCGGAAGTGACGGTGGCGGCGGGTGAGTCGGTGCATGACGCGCTGGCCAGCCTCGGCGACGACCTGCGCTTCGTGCTGATCACATCTGCGGCCAAGTTGGAGCGTGCGCCGGAAGGCGGCGATCTGCTCATCACCGTGGTGCCGTCCACGCACGCCAAGTGCGAGCGCTGCTGGCACTACCGCGCCGATGTCGGCCACGACGCGGCCCACCCGACCCTCTGCAAGCGTTGCACCGACAACCTGTTCGGTGCCGGCGAACAACGGAGCGCTGCGTAATGGCGACAACTCGGGCGGCCCGTAACGGCGGTAAGAGCAAATCGATCGGGTTGAAGAAGAGCGGCGGCGGTCATGGCGTGGGCCCCTGGCTCGGCCTGGCGGTCATCTGGATCCTGCTGGACCAGTTGACCAAGGTCGCCATCCTCAAGACCTTTACCTACGGCGAGTCGCGCCCGGTCACCGGGTTCTTCAACCTCGTGCTGGCCTATAACAAGGGCGCGGCGTTTTCGTTCCTGGCCGCGGCCGGCGGCTGGCAGCGCTGGTTCTTCACGGGCCTGGGCGTGGCGGCGGCGCTGTTCATCGTGTGGCTGCTCAAGCGGCACAGCGGGCAAAAGCTGTTCTGCTTTGCGCTGGCGCTCATTCTGGGTGGCGCGCTGGGCAACGTGATCGACCGCGTCATCTACGGTCATGTGGTGGACTTCCTCGACTTCTACCTGCACAACTACCACTGGCCGGCCTTCAACGTGGCCGATTGCGGCATCACCATCGGTGCAGTGCTGCTGATCGTCGACGAACTGCGCCGCGTGCGTCGCTGACGCTGCGGTGCCAGAACTCCGGCAGTGGAATGGTGAAGCGGTGCTGTGCCTCGACGAGGCCGGCCCGCCCATCGCCAGCGAACAGGATGCGCTGGACCACCTGATCGGCGAGGCGCTGGGGCATGGTGCGTCGATGGTTGCCGTGCCCGTCAGCCGCCTTGATGCCGCGTTCTTTGCGCTGCGCACGGGCCTGGCTGGCGGCATCGCTCAAAAGATCACCAACTACCGCCTGAAGCTTGCCGTGGTGGGTGACATTTCTGCGCACCTGCACGCCAGCGGTGCGCTACGCGACTGGGTTCGTGAATCGAACCAGCGCGACACGATCCGCTTCGTGCCCTCGCTCGCCGACTTGGCCGCCAATGCGCGGCCCATGCCGGCTGAATGATCCCTCAGCGTCAGTAGCGCACGGCGTACCACGCCCGTTTGACGTACTCCGCAAGAATCGACCCGGATTCGTACACTGGCACCGACTTGGCCAGCGTGTCGCCCGGGAATACGCCCTGCGCGCTCCATGTGACTTCCGGCCACACCTTGCGGAACACCGCCAGCGCCCGGCCCGTGTGATACCAGCTCGTGACCAGCATTGCCCTTTGCACCTGCTGGCCCGTTAGCGTCTCGCGCGTCATCCGCGCATTTTCCATCGTGCTGCCGGACACACATTCGTGGCCGATGCGCTCTGCCGGCACGCCGGCCATCACAAGGCGGCGCTCGATGAGAAGGCAATCGCCCTGGCCGCTGACGAACACGCGGGGTGCCACGCCTGCGTGGTACAGCTCCGCGGCGCCGATCACGCGTTGGCCCGATTCGCCACCCAGTACAACGATCACGTCTGCGTGCGCCAGCTTCGGCTCGTCACGCAGCCATGCCTTAGCCCCGCACACGAGCACAGCGCAGATCACCGCCGCAACGATGGCGCAACCGCCAATCCAGGCGAGGACATTGCGAACTGCTGAACGACCGAAAACCATATCGAGAATGCGCTTTTGAGGAAAAACCGGGTGCCAAACGCACCGCGGGGCAAGCCGGTATCATCGCCACTGTTCAGCAGGAAGCCCGGGCACCGGGTTGTATCCTGCCCGCGCATATTGCGTCAATCGGATTCCCAAGCGGGTTGTTATGGAACTGCAAGGCAAACATTTCGTGCTCGGCCTGACCGGCGGCATCGCGTGCTACAAGTCGGCCGAGCTGGTGCGGCTGTTGACCAAGGCCGGGGCGACCGTGCAGGTGGTGATGACCGAGGCCGCCGCGCACTTCATCACGCCGGTGACGATGCAGGCGCTTTCGGGGCGACCGGTCTTCACGTCACAGTGGGACGGCCGCATCGGCAACAACATGCCGCACATCGACCTCTCGCGCGAGGCAGATGCCATCATCATCGCGCCGGCCTCCACCGACTTTCTGGCCAAGCTCGCGCACGGCATGGCCGACGATCTGCTCTCCACGCTGTGCATCGCGCGCGATTGCCCGCTGCTCGTGGCGCCCGCGATGAACCGTCAGATGTGGGCGGCGCCCGCCACGCAGCGTAACGCCGCGCAGTTGCGCGCGGATGACGTCACCCTGCTCGGCCCCGACGCCGGCGACCAAGCCTGCGGCGAAGTTGGCGACGGCCGCATGCTGGAGCCGGAAGACATCGTCGAGCAGCTCATCGGCTTCTTCCAGCCCAAGCTGCTGCGCGGTCACCGCCTTCTGCTCACCGCAGGCCCGACTTTCGAGCCGATCGACCCCGTGCGCGGCATCACGAACCTGTCCAGCGGCAAGATGGGCTTTGCCTTGGCACGTGCGGCAGCGCAGGCCGGCGCGGAAGTCACGCTGGTTGCCGGACCGTGCCATCAGGACACGCCCGCAGGCGTGCTGCGCATTGATGTGCAAACCGCCCAGCAGATGCACGACGCCGTCATGCACGAGCTGGATGCTGCCAAGAACGATATCTTCATCGCAGTTGCGGCGGTGGCCGACTGGCGCGTGGCACAAGCCGCGGAACAGAAGCTCAAGAAGCAGAACGACTCCGACGTACCCGTACTTACGTTCACGCAGAACCCGGACATCCTCGCCGCTGTGGCGCGCCGCGCGAATGCGCCGTTCTGCGTCGGCTTCGCGGCTGAAACGGAGCGGCTGGAAGAGTTCGGCGAGGCCAAGCGCCAGAAAAAGGGCATTCCCCTGCTGGTCGGCAATCTCGGTCATCAGACCTTCGGCCGCGACGACAACGAAGTCGCACTCTTCGATGCCAAGGGCATCACGCGCCTGCCGCGCGCCGACAAGCTGACGCTCGCGCGCCAGATCGTCGCCGCCATCGCCGACCGCGTGCATGGGGCACGATCATGAGTGCCGCGCCGATCCGCCTGTCCGTCCTGGACCAAAGCCCGGTCATCTACGGTCACAGCGCACGCGATGCCATCGCCGCGACGGTCGATCTGGCACAACTCACGGATTCGCTCGGCTACACGCGCTACTGGTGTGCCGAGCACCACGGCCTGCGCGGTGTCAGCAACCCCGCGCCGGAGGTGATGATCGCCCGTGTGGCCAGCGCCACGAAGCACCTGCGTGTGGGCTCCGGCGGCGTGATGCTGCCCTACTACAGCCCCTTCAAGCTAGCCGAGCAGTTCCGCCTGCTGGAGGCGCTGTTCCCCAACCGCATCGACCTGGGCGTCGGCCGCGCACCCGGCGGCGACATGCGCACCGCGCAGGCCGTGGCCATGGGCGACTACAACCGCGGCGACATCTTCCCGCAGCAGGTGCAGGAACTGATCTGGCACCTGACAGGTACGCTGCCGCCGGACCACCCGGCCTACGGCGTCCTCCTGCAACCCGAGATCGATACCAAACCCGAGCTGTGGATGCTCGGCTCAAGCGATTTTGGCGGTGCGCTGGCCGCGCGCCTGGGTATCCGTTTCGCGTTCGCGCACTTCATCAACCCACACGTCGGGCACATCGTCGCCCAGCAGTACCGTACGGATTTCGAGCCCGGCTACGACGCACGCCCGTATAGCGCCGCCGCCGTCTTCGTGATCGCGGCTGATACCGAGGCGGAAGCGCGCCGCTATGAAGCCGCCGTCGATCTGCGCCGCGTGCAGATGGCACTTGGCGCGAACGGCCCGATCCCGACCGTCGAGCAAGGGGAAGCCCACGTCTACACCGAGCGCGACCAGGCCATCGTCATGCGCGAGCGGCCGCGCAGCATCATCGGCACGCCTGACTCCGTGGCCGAGCAGATGCACGCGCTCAAGGAGCGCTTCGTCGCCGATGAACTGATCGTGCTGACCGTCGCACCAAGCTACAAGGCGCGCCTGCGCTCGTATGAGCTGTTGGCCGAGGCGTTTGCGCTACCATCTCCGGCTTCTGTAACCTCTTCGGCCTGCCCCGCATGAAACTCGACGTCAAGATCCTCGACGCCCGCCTGCACGAACAGCTTCCGCAGTACGCCACCACCGGCAGCGCCGGGCTGGACCTGCGCGCCTGCATCGACGCCCCGCTCACCATCGAGCCCGGCACCACGCATCTGGTCCCGACCGGCATGGCCATCCATCTGGCTGACCCGGGTTATGCCGCGCTGATCCTGCCGCGTTCCGGCATGGGCCATAAGCACGGCATCGTGCTCGGCAACCTGGTCGGTCTGATCGATTCGGACTACCAGGGCCAGCTCATGGTCAGCACGTGGAATCGCGGCAGCACGGCGTTCGTGCTCAATCCGATGGAGCGCCTCGCGCAATTGGTGATCGTGCCGGTGGTGCAAGCCGAACTGAACATCGTCGATGACTTTGCAGAAAGCGAGCGCGGCGCGGGTGGTTTCGGCAGCACCGGGCGCCACTGACAACATCGCCCGCGCATAACAAAAAGGCCCGGAGATTCCGGGCCTTTTCTTTGGTGCGACAAACTCGTCAAGCTTCCGCTTCTTCCTGGGCAGGTGCTGGCGGCGCTTCGTTCTCGGAGAATTCCAGCTTCACTGCATCCGCATCGTCCAGGTCCACGACCACCTTGCCTCCATTGGTCAACTTGCCGAACAGCAGTTCGTCGGCCAGCGCCTTGCGGATCAAGTCTTGAATCAACCGTTGCATCGGGCGCGCACCCATCAGCGGGTCGAAGCCCTTCTTCGCGAGGAAGCGCCGCAGCTTCTCGGTGAAGATGGCGTCCACCTTCTTCTCGTGCAGTTGCTCTTCCAGCTGCATGAGGAACTTGTCGACCACGCGCATGATGATTTCCTCATCGAGCGAGCGGAAGCTGATGGTCGCATCCAGACGGTTGCGGAACTCCGGCGTGAACATGCGCTTGATGTCGGCCATCTCGTCGCCCTGTTCGCGCGTCGTGGTGAAACCGATCGTTGCCTTGTTCATCGTCTCGGCGCCCGCATTGGTCGTCATGATGATGATCACGTTGCGGAAATCCGCCTTGCGGCCGTTGTTGTCCGTCAGCGCGCCGTGGTCCATCACCTGCAGGAGGATGTTGAAGATGTCCGGGTGTGCCTTCTCGATCTCGTCCAGCAGCAGCACGCAGTGCGGCTTCTTGGTCACGGCTTCCGTCAGCAGACCGCCCTGATCGAAGCCCACGTAGCCCGGAGGCGCGCCGATCAACCGGCTCACCGCATGGCGCTCCATGTACTCCGACATGTCAAAGCGGATCAGCTCGATGCCCAGGATGAACGCGAGCTGCTTGGCAACTTCGGTCTTGCCCACGCCCGTCGGGCCGCTGAACAGGAACGAGCCGATCGGCTTGTCCGTCTTGCCCAGGCCAGCACGCGACATCTTGATGGCCGAAGCGAGCGCATCGATGGCCGGGTCCTGCCCGAACACCACCGACTTCAGATCGCGCTCCAGCGTCTGCAGCTTGCTGCGATCGTCCTGCGACACGCTTTGCGGCGGGACGCGGGCGATGCGCGAGACGATGTCTTCGATCTCACCCTTGCCGATCGTCTTCTTCTGCTTCGACTTCGGCAGGATGCGCTGCGCAGCACCGGCTTCGTCGATCACGTCGATCGCCTTGTCCGGCAAATGGCGGTCGGTGATGAAGCGTGCCGACAATTCAGCCGCAGCCGTGAGCGCCGACGACGCGTACTTCACGCCGTGGTGCTCTTCAAAGCGCGACTTCAGGCCACGCAAAATCTGCACGGTCTGGTCAACTGTCGGCTCCACCACGTCGATCTTCTGGAAGCGGCGGGACAGCGCTGCGTCTTTCTCGAAGATGCCGCGATATTCCGTGAACGTCGTCGCGCCGATGCACTTGAGCGCGCCTGAGGACAGTGCCGGCTTGAGCAGGTTGCTTGCGTCCAGCGTGCCGCCCGAAGCGGCGCCTGCGCCGATCAGCGTATGGATCTCGTCGATGAACAGGACTGCGTTCGGGTTGTCCTTGAGCGACTTCAGCACGCCCTTCAGGCGCTGTTCGAAGTCACCGCGGTACTTGGTGCCGGCCAGCAGCGCGCCCATGTCGAGCGAGTAGACGACGGACTTCGCGAGGATGTCCGGCACTTCACCCTTGGTGATGCGCCATGCCAGGCCTTCGGCGATGGCGGTCTTGCCGACACCGGCCTCGCCCACCAGCAGCGGGTTGTTCTTGCGCCGACGGCACAGCACCTGCACCACGCGCTCGACTTCCTGCTCGCGACCGATCAGCGGATCGATCTTGCCGGCCTTGGCCAGCGCGTTCAGGTTCTGGGTGAACTGCTCAAGCGGGCTTTCCTTGCCGTCGCCGCCTTCGCCCTCGGGGTTGCCTTCGCCCTGCTTGGCGGGCTCAGCCTGGTCCTTGCGAATTCCGTGGCTGATGAAGTTCACGACGTCCAGCCGGGTCACGCCCTGTTGCTGGAGGTAGTACACCGCGTGCGAATCCTTCTCGCCGAAGATGGCGACCAGCACGTTCGCGCCCGTCACCTCCTTCTTGCCGTTAGACGTGGATTGCACGTGCATGATGGCGCGCTGGATCACGCGCTGGAAACCCAGCGTGGGTTGCGTGTCCACCTCGTCCGTGCCGGGCACCACAGGCGTGTTGTCGGCGATGAAGTTCTTCAGATGCGTGCGAAGGTCTTCGATGTTGGCGGCGCAGGCGCGCAGCACCTCCGCGGCCGTCGGGTTGTCCAGCAGCGCAAGCAGCAGATGCTCCACCGTAATGAATTCGTGGCGAGCCTGCCGGGCTTCGACAAACGCCATGTGCAGGCTGACTTCCAGTTCTTGCGCGATCATGCTTCCTCCATCACGCACTGCAGCGGATGCCCCGCTTGCCGTGCATGGGTTGACACTAATTCCACTTTCGTCGCGGCGATATCCCGTGTGTAGATACCGCACACGCCCCTACCTTCCCGATGCACAGTCAGCATGATCTGTGTGGCGGTCTCCCGGTCTTTGCTGAAATACTGCTGAAGAACCATCACGACGAATTCCATCGGGGTGTAGTCGTCGTTGAGCAGCAGCACCTTGTACATCGCGGGCGGTTTGAGCGCTTGCTCTTTCCGCTCCAGGACGGTGCCTGCATCGTGTTGTGGAGTGGTCGCTTGCCGGATTGCCATGGTCTTATTCTAACCACTCCTTTCGAGTTCGCAATTTGGGGAAATAACACCGACTTCAAGGTCTACAAACGGTTTGGCCCGTGCCGCGTGCGTCCGTCAGCCCTCGGGCGCGAAGCGCTTTACCGCCTCCGAGCTGGCTGGAACCGGCGCAAGCTCCGCGCCTGAAAAGCCAATCGTTTTCCATACTTGGAGGCGATCGGCCGGATTTCGAGCAAACCCTCTTCAGAAATTGACCGTTTTTCGCCACAAACCCACCCTTTGTAGCCTTGACAGTCTCTTACATTCCTCGAACAATCGAATTCAGCATGTGCGCCCTACTGCCCCGCAAACCGTTGGCAGCGAGCCGCATGAATGGTGAGCCCGGGAGGCCTCACACCAGTCGACAACAGATCGACAACCGCTTCAGGCTGTGGCGTTTGCCACAAGAAGACCGATCGCTTGCGGCGCGGTTCCACCCGCGCCATTCGTCGTGCCGTGCAGGCCGGCGACCGGGCGATGACTGCGCGGTACCGCTCTGCACTGCCCCGACAGGCATACCTCCCGGCTCGGACTTGTGTTTTAACGGAGGGGTTTTCATGGCACTCGGTACGGTCAAATGGTTTAACGACGCCAAGGGTTTCGGTTTCATCTCGCCTGACGAAGGCGGCGAAGAGCTGTTTGCGCATTTCTCGGCCATCCAGATGGCTGGCTTCAAGACGCTCAAGGAAAATCAGCGCGTCTCGTTTGAAGTGACGCAAGGCCCGAAGGGCAAGCAGGCTACCAACATTCAGGCTGCCTGATTGGCGTTGCGCGGCACCGCGCCAGATGGCGACGGTGTCCAAATGCAAAAAACCCGGCGATGTGCCGGGTTTTTTGTTGCCGCGGCGCCAGACAATGACGGAGATACCTCATCGGGCGCAACACGTCATTTCAGTGCGTTGTGCGCTACGGTAAGGATGATCCCCGTGTCATTTCAAGGAGCCCCGCGCATGAAACATCATCTGACCCGCACCGCCGCCACGGCCACACTGCTGATTGCCGTGCTACTTCCTGCTGCCGCCCACGCCCAGATCGGAGACCTCATCAAAGGGGCCACGCAGGGCAACAGCCAGGGCGCCACTGGTGGCCTTGGCAACATCGGCAGCCTGGGCGGTGTGCCGTCACTCGGGTCATTGACGTCAGGGAGCACCGGCAATGTGGCTGGCGTGCTGGAATTCTGCATGAAGAACAATTACCTAGGCGGCGCAACCGATGCAGCGTCGGTCAAGGACAAGCTGCTCGGCAAGCTGGGCGGGGCGCCCGCGTCGAACCCGGGTTACACCGACGGCACAAAGGGCATCCTGACGAGTTCGGATGGCAACAAATTCGACCTGAGCAGCATCAAGTCGCAGATCACCAAACAGGCTTGCGACAAGATCCTGTCGCAGGGCAAATCGCTGCTTTAGGCCGCGGCGCAGGCGAGCGCGCACTACACTGCAATATCGACTGGCCGTTCGTCTGCCCTCTCCGCCCCAAGGAGCCACATGCTGGAAACTGCCGCGCTGGCTGCCGGGCTGTCCTGGACCAGCGGATTCCGTCTCTATCTGGCCGTATTTGCTGCCGGCGTGCTCGGCCGCACGGGTTGGCTGCATTTGCCGCCCGGCCTGCAGACGCTGGAATCGTGGTGGGTGATCGGCTTGGCCGGCGTGCTGGCCGTGGCGGAATTCCTCGCCGACAAGATTCCCGGTTTCGATTCCGTCTGGGATGGCATTCAGACCTTCATCCGCGTGCCTGCGGGCGCGATTCTGGCTGCGGCCGCTTTCGGGCAGCTCGATCCGCAATGGATGGTGGCTGCAGGACTGATTGGCGGGACGCTGGCCGGCACGGCACATGCCACCAAGGCTGGCACGCGGGCGCTGATCAACACGTCGCCGGAACCGTTCTCGAACTGGGTGGCGTCGTTCAGTGAAGACGTGGCCGCCAGCGGTGGTTTGCTGATGGCATTTTTCCTGCCAGTTGCGTTCTTGGTGGTCCTGGGGCTGCTGCTGTTGGTATCGGTATGGTTACTGCCCAAGCTGTGGCGGGGCGTGCGGCGCGTGCGGGATGCGCTGCGGGGGCGTTCGTCTGAACCGCCGCCGGCCGGCACCACCCGGCTGCCGCGCTAAGGCGCTATCCAAAGGCGCGCAGCAGCCCGAACAGCGTCAGGGCCAGCGCGCAGGCCCACCCGGAAAACAGCACGCGCCAGACCTTGTTGCGCGGAACAAACCCCACACCGCGCACCAGCCCCGCACTCATCGCCCAGAACAGCAGTATGGCCAGACCGTGGTCGGCATGCCCGTCGCGATTGGCGAGGATGTACGGATACACCGTGCCCACCGCCATCACGAGCAACCCCGCGGCCAAGCTGGCGGCATGGATGCGCGGCTTGTCGGTGGCGTTCACGTTCGCTGTGCTCACTCGCGGTCCGGGTTCGGATTGTTCGCGTTGGCGGCGCGTTCGTCGCTCACCTCACCCCACATTGCGTTGAGCACCGCCAGCAGCACTGCAAAGCCGACACCCAGGACCCAACTGAAGTACCACATGGATTTGCGCTCCTGTGCCGTGGTTAGTAAGCCGAGTGCTCGTTGGCGCGGATGTGTTCGACCGTCACCTTGCCGCGCATCACGCGGTAGCACCAGCTTGTGTAGGCGATGACGATGGGCGTAAAGATGATCGCCGCCCAGAACATCAAGCCAAGCGTGAAGTGGCTGGAAACGCTGTCCCACACCGTGAGGCTGGCGCCGGGCATGCTAGACGAAGGCAGCACAAACGGGAACATCGATGCCCCGGCCGTCGTGATGATGCCCGCCAGCCCCAGCGACGACAGCACAAACGCAATAAGCGTGCGCCCCGCCCGCGACAGCACGACGGCCAGTAGCGGGCCAATCACGCCAATTGCCGGCAACGCCCACAGCAACGGCTGCTTCTGATAGTTGCGCCACCAAGCGTCAGCCGTGCGCGCGACGGTCTTGGCCATCGGGTTGGCAAGCCCCGCGGGGTCGATAGCCGAGGTGATGACGAAGCCTTCGATGCTGCCGGCGTGCAACCATGCGCCGGCTGCAATAAACGCCACCACCGCGACGATGGCCGCGCCAGTGGCAGCATTGGTGGCGCGTTGTTGGACAGCACCCTCCGTCCGGTGGGCGAGGTAGATGCCGCCATGCATGGTGATCATCGCGCTCGACACCACGCCCGTCAGGATGGCAAACGGATTCAGCAGTTGCCAGAACGTGCCGGTGTACGTCACCACCATGAAGTTGTCGAAGTGAAACGGCACGCCCTGCAGCAGATTGCCGAACGCCACGCCAAAGATGAGCGGCGGCACCGCGCCCCCGATGAAGAGGCCCACGTCCCACACTTTGCGCCACGTCGCGTTGTGGATCTTGCTCCGGTAGTCAAACCCGACCGGCCGGAAGAACAGCGCCCACAGCACCGCCAGCATCGCCCAGTAGAACCCGCTGAACGCGGTCGCATATACCAGCGGCCACGCGGCAAAGATGGCACCGCCGCCCGTGATGAACCAGACCTGGTTGCCATCCCAGTGCGGGCCGATGGTGTTGATCATCACGCGGCGCTCGTCGTCGGTCTTGCCGACAAACGGCAGCAGCGTGCCGACGCCCATGTCGTGTCCGTCCATGATGGCAAAGCCGATCAGCAACACACCGATGAGCAGCCACCAGATGACCTTGAGGGTTGGGTAGTCGAACATGGCGTTCTCCTCAAGCGTGGGCGGCTTCGAAATCGTAGCGGCCAGTGCCGAGGCTGCCCGGCCCCTGACGCGCGAACCGGATCATCAGGTACATCTCAACGATCAACAGCAGCGTGTAGAAACCGATGAAGCCTGCGAGCGAGCCATACAGGCTTGCCTCGCTCAACGTCGACACACTCAGATGCGTGGGCAGCACGCCGTAGATCGTCCACGGCTGACGGCCGTACTCTGCTACCACCCAACCCAGTTCGATGGCGATCCACGGTGCGGGCAGCATCCACAGCGCCCAGCGCAGCAGCCATGCCGGTGCCTTGCGCTGCGGCCGCAATGTGCTCCAGAACGAGAGGCCAAACAGCGCCAACATCAGGAAACCCAACCCGACCATCACGCGAAAGCCCCAGAACATCGGCCACACGCGCGGCACGGTATCGTCGACAGCCTTGTCGATCATCTCGGGCGTGGCTTGCCGCACGTCGCTCACGTATTTCTTGAGCAGCAGGCCAAAGCCCAAGTCTTGCTGATGGATCTGCAGGGTCTGGAGCGCCGCCGCATCGCCCGGATGCTGGCGCACCGTTTCCAGCGCGGCCACAGCCTCGATACCGCTCATGATTCGGCCGCGATTGCGCGCCTTGATCTCATGGATGCCCGGAATCTGCTTGGACACCGAGCGCGTGCCGATCAGCCCCATCACCCACGGAATCTCGACCGCCCAGTCGTTCTTCTGCTCGCGCTGGTTGATCGATGCAATCACGTTGAAGCTGGCCGGCGCGGGCTCGGTCTCCCACATGGCCTCGATTGCGGCCATCTTGGTTTGCTGCGCTTCGCCCACGGTGTAGCCGGACTCATCGCCCAGCACAATCACGGAGCACACGCTGGCCAGGCCGAACGCAGCCGCCACGCGAAAGCTGCGTCGCGCGAATTCCACATCGCGGCCGCGCAGCAAGTACCAGCTCGAAATCGACAGCACGAACATCGCGCCCGTCACGTAACCCGCCGACACGGTATGCACGAACTTGGCCTGCGCGATCGGGTTGAAGACCACGGCCCAGAAGTCGTGCATCTCCATGCGCATGGTCTGCCAGTTGAATTCGGCGCCGACCGGGTTCTGCATCCAGCCGTTGGCGATCAGAATCCACAGCGCGGAAAGATTGGTGCCGATCGCCATCAGCGTCGTCACCAGCAAATGCTGCGTCTTGGAAAGGCGATCCCACCCGAAGAAGAACAGGCCGATGAAGGTGGATTCCAGAAAGAACGCCATCAGCCCTTCAATGGCCAGCGGCGCACCAAAGACATCGCCCACGTAGTGCGAGTAGTACGCCCAGTTGGTGCCGAACTGGAATTCGAGCGTGATGCCCGTCGTCACGCCCAGCGCAAAGTTGATGCCGAACAGCTTGCCCCAGAAGCGCGTCATGTCTTTCCAGATGACCTTGTTGGTCATCACGTAGACGCTCTCCATGATGACCAGCAGCCAGACCATGCCCAGCGTGAGCGGCACGAACAGGAAGTGGTACATCGCCGTGGCCGCGAACTGCAGCCGGGACAGATCGACAAGATGCTCGGAAATCACGGTTGCCCTCCCTGCGCTGCTGACGGTGTCACGATCAGTCGATCAGCGGCCCGCTCGGCGTCGACCGGCACCCGGTGGTCTCGCACGAACACCCACCACAGCGCGCTCAGCACCACCAGCTTGATGGCGACGATGATCAGCAGATGGCGGACGAGTCGGCGGTCGTTGGGGCTCACGGGCAGACGAGACTTGGCACGCGTCGGTGCCATCGGCGGGGTTCCGCCAGTGGCAAAGAAAGTCACATGTGATTCAGTCTAGTCATGGATGGAAGGAGTGACAAACCATTCCTGAGGGGATTTGTGAGGTATCGGGCGCTTGGGCGGGCCGCCGTCGACAGCGTTTTCGTGACTCCTGGCGCTTGCCGCACAGCACGAGATGGACTCGCATAGCTTCGACGGTCAAAAAGACGCCGGCCACTCCACTGTCGAAGCTGCCGGGTTTTTCGCATTTGGCACAACAACGCTTGACCTTCCGGCAACGGAAACTGGCATGTCAGCGACAGCTGACATCCAACAGTCGCCGACCTCTAGCGCTGCGGCTTCTTCATGGCCTCGGATTCTCTCGCGGCGTTCAGTTCTTCGCTGGCCTCAATCGGATCCATTGCCTCATCAATCGAGGAGGCCGCGCGTTCTATTTCGCCTCGCTCTTCGGCCAGGAATTCATCCGACTCCTCCGAGTCGCCGGGAGGAGGCTCCAGCATATCGTCGAGCATGGCACCCAACTCGGGCGTGTCCCATGGCTCGCCTCGGTGCGTCTTTTGCTTTATGTAGTGACGAATCTCAGCATCTTGTTCGGGGGTCAATGGAAGCCCGCGAAAAGTGCTCTTGGGGTCGGCCTCGGGCATGATTTTTCTCCCGTACTGAGTAGTTTTTTAGTGTACGCCGGGCTTTGCGGGAGTGCTCGGCGACGTTGCCGGGCCAACAGGAAACCGAGAGACCAGTCACCCAACAGGGCACACCGGGCGGCATTGGCGCCGGACGTCAGCAAATTCTGATTTATAGTTTCGCCCCTGCTCAGACGAAGCGGCCATCAGTACACTCTGCGCCATCGCTTTCGGTGCCATAGAGAAAACGATCGAGGTGTGGAAACCTCGGGTATAGCGGGCAAGCGCCGAGCATAGGTGCTTGTCCTCAAACGCTATGGCTTGGCTTCGTCTCCCTCCTGGGGCGAGCCAGGCTTGAACGGCTTCGGCCGTGCCGATCGCTATACCTCGGTTTTCCACCTTGCCTGTGCTCGCCCACCCCTCCTCCCAGGGTTGGGCGCGGTTCCGTTCATCAGATGAAGAGGAATGCCGTGACCCGCTCGATCTCCCAATCCGTCGATTCCCCGGCTGGCGATTCGCTCAGCGAATATCAAAAAGGCGTTTGCTCTGCGCGTGAGTTTCTGCGCACGGCGTTCTGCCGCAACGCCGCCGACAAGCCGCGCGCCACAAGCGCGGCGGATGCGCCAAATAACCCGGACCAACAACGCTGACTTTATGGGCGAGCCAGGCGCATGACGGCCTGCTGGTGCCGATGTTGCAGCGTCGGTGCCCGGGCTTGCCTGGGCTCGCCCGCCAATTTACGTGCCCCCCTCGGGGTGACGCCCCATGGCCGAAGCCGCGAGGTTCGATCATGTTGTGCAAATCGCCCGCAAACCAGCACTCGATCACAAGATTGACTACGCTACTGCACTCGTCGTCAGCGGGGGAGCCGTGGCGAAGTCGGTCGCGATCTGCCGTTGATCCACATCAAGCAGCGGATCACCCAGTGGCCGATGCTGAGGCTGTCCTGAATTTGAGGAGCAGCCCATGAACGAGCAGATCAAGAAACAGATACTGGGATTGCTGGATCAGCACCGGATCATGACGATCGCCACGCTAAGACCGGACGGCTGGCCACAGGCTACAACCGTAGGCTACGTGAACGAGGGACTGACGCTCTACTTCCTCTGCGGCCTGGAAAGTCAGAAGGCAGCCAATCTGGCCCGAGATGATCGAGTCTCGCTCACGATCGATCACGACACTTCAGACCTGATGACGATTGCGGGCTTGTCCATGGCGGCGCATGCGCGGCCTGTGACCGATCATGCCGAGGCGGAAAAGGTCTTGCGCATGCTTCCGCTCAAGTACCCGGAACAGGTTGCACTGCCAATGCCGATGCCGTCCCCCGAGGAAGTCCGGATATTTCGCGTCACGCCGACAATGATTTCCGTGCTCGACTATTCGAAGGGCTTCGGGCATACCGATCTTGTCGCTTGCTGAGCAAGATTCAACAAGTGGGCACGGAACACCATGACGCGGTGCGCTTATAGGCGGGTCAGGTTGGTAGTGTGTGCCAAAGCTGGCTGCGTCTATGCATTGATTGTTTTTTTGATCGGCTTTGCCCTGGGGGCGATCCGTGTCCTGCTGCTTGCCCCGCGCTTGGGAGATGCGGTCGCCGTATTGCTGGAAGCGCCGCTCATGCTGGCCGTGAGCTGGAGACTATCGAGATGGACCGCAAGCAAACACGGCTTGCTGAGCGATCCTGGCGGAGCATTGCTGATGGGGGCAATCGCCTTTGCCGTCTTGATGCTTGCTGAGCTTGCAACCGCCATGCTCTTCTTCAATAGGACTGTGGCGGAGTACTTTGCTGGCTTCTGGTCCGTGGCAGGAGCGATCGGGCTAGCGGCCCAACTTTGCTTCGCCAGCTTTCCATTCCTGCAGGCCAGTCATCAGCGAATTCAGTCCAGCGGGTAGTTAAGCGCGTCCTTCTCGGCAGAAAAAAACCCCGGTCAGCCGAAGCTGCCGGGGTTTCTCATATCCATCGCGGCCGGAACCGCGAGTGACATGCTTACATATTGTCGATCATCACTTGACCGAAGCCCGAGCACGACACTTGGGTCGCGCCTTCCAGCAGACGGGCGAAGTCATACGTGACCTTCTTCGACAGGATCGACTTCTCGATCGACGAGATGATCAGGTCAGCGGCTTCCGTCCAGCCCATGTGACGCAGCATCATTTCGGCCGACAGGATTTCCGAACCCGGGTTCACGTAATCCTTGCCTGCGTACTTCGGAGCCGTGCCGTGGGTGGCTTCGAACATCGCCACCGAATCCGACAGGTTGGCACCCGGGGCGATACCGATACCGCCAACTTGTGCAGCCAGGGCGTCGGAGATGTAGTCGCCGTTCAGGTTCAGCGTTGCCACCACCGAGTACTCGGCCGGACGCAGCAGGATCTGCTGCAGGAAGGCGTCGGCGATTGCGTCCTTGACGACGATTTCCTTGCCAGTCTTCGGGTTCTTGAACTTGCACCACGGGCCGCCGTCGATCAGCTCGGCGCCAAATTCCTTCTGTGCCAGCGCGTAGGCCCAGTCACGGAAACCACCTTCCGTGAACTTCATGATGTTGCCCTTGTGCACGATCGTGACCGACGGCTTGTCGTTGTCGATCGCGTACTGGATGGCCTTGCGCACCAGGCGCTCCGTGCCTTCCTTCGAGACCGGCTTGACGCCGATACCCGAGGTTTCCGGGAAGCGGATCTTCTTGACGCCGAACTCGTCCTGCAGAATCTTGATCAGCTTCTTGGCCTTGTCGCTCTGGGCTTCGAATTCGATACCGGCGTAGATGTCTTCCGAGTTCTCGCGGAAGATGACCATGTCGGTCTTCTCCGGCTCTTTGACCGGCGAGGGCACGCCCTTGAAGTAGCGCACCGGGCGCAGGCAGACGTACAGGTCCAACTCTTGGCGCAGCGCCACGTTCAGCGAACGGATGCCGCCGCCCACCGGCGTCGTCAGCGGGCCCTTGATCGACACCACGTAGTCCTTCAGGACTTGCAGGGTTTCTTCCGGCAGCCACACGTCCGGGCCGTACACCTTGGTCGACTTCTCGCCGGCGTAGATTTCCATCCAGGAAATCTTGCGCTCGCCCTTGTAAGCCTTCTCAACCGCCGCGTCCACCACCTTGATCATCACCGGGGTGATGTCGAAGCCGGTGCCGTCACCTTCGATGTAAGGAATGATCGGGTTGTTCGGAACGTTCAGGGAGAAGTCTTGATTGACAGTGATCTTCTCGCCGGCCGGGACCTTGATGTGTTGATACATGGACGACTCCAGTGCAGACCGCAGGTAGCGGGTGGACGGTGGGGGTTGACAGCACAGCGTGCCGCTCACGGGTTGGCCGGCGTGGCGCGCTGCAATGAACTGGCGATTCTAACGGCCTACGATGACGCGCTCACGATGCACCGCACAAAATCTCGCATCTGGCGCAAGCCGCAACTCTTATATAAGACACAAGAGTGAATTTCGCATTATGCCGGAAAATTTCACCATCCGCCATACTCCCGCCCCTGCGCGCGGGCATCGATCAAGGCAGGATCCGCATCCCGCCGAAAGCGCTCCAGGCATCCACCAGTTGGGCCAGCGCGGCACGCAGATCGAGCGCGTTGCCGGCATCAAGCAAGCGGACCAGACCCGCACCATCCAGGTCCGGATGCCGGCGGACCAACCACGCGAGCGCCGCGATGTGCTCGATCAAGCGATCGTCAGTCCGGTGTAAATGGCTGAAACAAGACAGTCCTGCGTGGCGATCCAGCGGCGCGCCGGAAATCGTCTGTGACACGAGCATGAAATCGTCGAGGGCGGAAGCGCCGTGCGAAGGAGGCCAGAAGCCGGGCAAGGCGCCCAACACAATCAACGCTCCGCAACCCAGGACGAAATCGCGGCGCTGGAGCCGGGCCGGCGGAACGGGCGAGGCGGGCTTGGTAGGGCGGGAAGATGACGACGGGAGAGACACGGCAAGCCTTGAGCAAAATCGGCTCGCATTCTCTAGGTGCGGGCGCCGCCGTCCAATCAGATCGGTCCGAAACGCGGGCGCTGCACGTCCGGTGGCGGGCATCTTTCTTGCGCAGCGCGCCATGCGCCACATCGCGGATCACGAAGCGCGGAGGCTTCTGTCGGTTCCCACAAAAAATTCAGTGCAACGTGTCAACGCGCCTGTAACGGCCTGCGTTATTGCAGATGACTCATTTAGCGGGTCGTTGGTTAACTCACTGATCTATAAAAGGATTCACCATGAAGAAGCTGATCGCTGCCCTGATCGCCGGCCTGTTCGCCACCGGTGTGTTCGCTCAAGCCTCCGCTCCGGCTGCTGACGCAGCTGCTGCTCCGGCTGCTGCCGAAAAGGCTGCTCCGAAGGCCAAGAAGGCCAAGAAGCACCACCACAAGAAGGCTGCCAAGAAGGCTGCTGACGCTTCGGCTCCGGCTGCTGACGCCGCCAAGCAATAAGCTTGTGTTTCTGCCGGGCCCACGCGGCTCGGCCGATACAGAAAAAGCAGATGCTTATGCATCTGCTTTTTTTTTTCGCCCTCGCCAGCCGAACGGAAATCCCGGGCACGCATGCAGGGCTGTCAAAATAGCGCCATCAAGCTTGAGTACCTTGCCCGTTCCCCACAACAAGAAACAGGGATGGCGCAATGGAATTCCGATCGATGTTCGCTCCGGTGCGACGAAAACGCACCGTGTTCACGATGCTCTCTCTTGCCGCGCTGGCCGCTGCGGCCGTGATTGCCGGCTGCGGTGGCTCGTCGTCCGACTCGACGCCGGTGTCGACGGCAACGCCGTCGGATGCAGCCACGGCTGACGCCAACATCCAGGCCGCCTGGGTGGAGATCGGCGACAGCAACCAGGCTGTCGTGCGCGCCGTCACCAGCTATACGAACAGCGCCTCGCCCGTCGACAGCTCGGTCTGCCCGCTGCTGACGGTGGACGGCACCTCCACGCGCATGACGCTGCGCGTGGCTGCCGGCACCCCCGCACAGCGCACCACGGCCAGCGCCGCCAGCGATTCGAAAGCCTCGTCCTTCCCTGTGAACGCCTGCGAAGCCACGGTGGCATCCACGGCCAAGGCCGCGTCGATCGGCGCGCGCGTGCTGCCCCTGCCCAAGGCGAACCCGCAGCGCGTGGTGATCCTGGCGGACACCGGCTGCCGCATGAAGAAGTCCAGCAACACGTTCCAGTCGTGTAACGACCCGCTGTCGTGGCCGTTTGCCAGCGCTGCCGCCACGGCCGCCAAGATGAATCCCGACCTCGTGCTGCACGTGGGCGACTATCACTACCGCGAAAACGCCTGCCCGCCCGACGTGGCCGGCTGCCAGGGCAGCCCGTGGGGCTACGGCTGGGATACGTGGCAGGCTGACCTGTTCCAGCCCGCCGCCCCGCTGATGGCCGCGGCCCCGTGGGTGCTGGTGCGCGGCAACCACGAGGAATGCGCACGCGCCGGCCAGGGCTGGTACCGCTTCCTGGATCCGCGCCCGTACTCGGCCGACCGCTCGTGCGACAACCCGGCCAACGACACGGCTGCCAACGCCTCAGACCCGTACGCCGTGGCCTTGGGCAGCGATACGCAGGTCATCGTGTTCGATTCAGCCAAGGCAGGCACGACGGCATTGGCGACGACCGACCCGTGGTTCCAGACGTACCAGAAGCAGTTCAGCACGGTGGGCACGCTGGCCGCCAAGCCGGGCGTGATGTCGATCTTCACCAATCACCACCCGATCCTGGGCTTCGTGCCCATCGCAGGCAGCACGCCGCTGGGCGGCAATGCCGCGCTGCTGTCGGTCATGAACAGTCTGAACGCCACGGCGTATTACCCGCCGGGCGTGCAAGTCGCACTGCACGGCCACGTGCATGACTTCCAGGCCATCAACTTCACCAGCAACCACCCCGCGACCATCGTTGCAGGCAACGCCGGCGATTCGCTCGACGTGGCCCTGCCCGATCCGTTCCCGGCCGTCAGCCCGGCTTCGGGTGTGACGGTCGGCAGCATCTCGCACAACAACTCGTTCGGCTTCATGGTCATGGACCGCCAGCCGGCGCCCGCCAAGGGCTGGCTGTTCAAGGCCTACACCGTGGCCGGCAAGCTGCTGACGACCTGCACGCAGAACGGCACGAGCCTGGTGTGCGACAAGACGGGCTTCGCTGCACCTTGAAGCGCCTGAGCACCGCACTGTGGGTTGCCGCCGCACTCTTCTCGGGTGCGGCGGTGGCCGAATCGATCGGCATGACGCCCAAGCTCGACGCCGTGCCGCCGCCTGCCGAGTCGACCGCGTTCAAGCCCGACCCGAACCTTGTCGCGCTCGGCAAGCGGGTGTTTTTTGACCCGCGCCTGTCGGAGCCGCAAGGCACTTCGTGCGCGGCGTGCCATGACCCGGGCCGCGCCTTCGCACCCACGCTCAAGGGCGAGGCGCTGCGCATCGGCGTGCCGGCCGGCAGCCGCCCCGGGCATGTGGCGGCACGCAATGCGCCGTCGCTGCTGTATCTGCGCTACATCCCCCATCGCTACTTTTTCCAGGATGACGACGCGAGCTTCCCGTCGCCGTTCGGCGGCTTCTTTGCCGATGGCCAGGCAGATTCCATCCCGGAACAGATTCGCGGCCCGCTGTTCAATCCGGACGAAATGGGCAACCGTTCAGCGCGCGACCTGCGGCGCAAGGTGGCCGGCACCGATCTGGACCAAGCGTTGGAGAAGCAGTTCGGCGCCGATGCGGTGCGTGAGCCCGAGCGCCTTGTCGGCGTGTTGGGCAAGGCGCTGGAGGCCTATTTCCAGAGCGACGAGCTGGCACCGTTCACCTCGCGCTTCGACGACTTCCTGCGCAAGCGCACGCCGCTTTCCGCCGCCGAGATGCGCGGCCTCGCCCTATTCCGCAATCCGGACAAAGGCAACTGCGCGTCGTGCCATCTGATGGTGGAATCGTCGTCGCGTCCGGAGCGCTCGCTCTTTACGGATTTCGGCTACGACGCCATCGCTGTGCCCCGCAATCCGCTGCTGCCCGCCAACAAGGACCCACGCCACTTTGACGTGGGCCTGTGCCAGACTGCCCACAAGCTCAAGTGGCCTGAGCCCGACCAGTGGTGCGGCTACTTCCGCACGGCCGGCCTGCGCAATGTGGCGGTGCGCCAGACGTTCATGCACAACGGCGTGTTCCGTACGCTGCGCGACACGGTGGCGTTTTATGCCACGCGCTCGACCGACCCCGCGCAGTGGTACCCCGGCGGCAAGCGTTTCAACGATGTGCCTGCCAAATACCAGGGCAACATCAACGTGAATGCCGTGCCGATGAACCGCCGCCCCGGCACCACGCCTGCGCTGATGGAAGACGAGATCGACGACATCGTTGCGTTCCTGCGCACGCTTACCGATGCGCGTTATGTGGCGCTGATGCCCGATCCGGCGGCGGACAAGGCGCGCACGGCGCATGCGCCCAAGACAGGTGCCAAAACGGTTGCCGTCGAGCACCAAGCCGCCCCCAGCCCCAATACGCGGTAACAACTTCGTCGCCCGGCCGGCCGCCGTCTCATTGACGCCGGCTAGCCGAGTGCCGATCATGGAGCGTTTCTTTTCCGACCCGTTCGCGCCATGACCACCCTGTCCCGCTTCTTTGCCGCCCTGTCGCTGGCCGTTGCCGCCACCGGTGCGCTCGCCCAGACGCCCACCGCCCCCAATACCGGCCTGCCCGTGGCCGACCTGACCATCGGCATGTACAAGGTCAAAGCCGAGGTGGCGGCCACCCCGCAAACGCGCGAGACCGGCCTGATGTTCCGCAAGACCATGCCCGACACCGCCGGCATGCTGTTCGTGTTTGACGAATCCGCCGGCCACTGCTTCTGGATGAAGAACACCGACCTGCCGCTGTCCATCGCCTTCATCACCGACGACGGCACCATCTCCGACATTGCCGAGATGAAACCGCAGACCGAAGACAACCACTGCCCCACCCGGGCCGGCAGCTACGCGCTGGAAATGAACAAGGGCTGGTTCGCACGCAAGGGCGTCAAGCCTGGCATGAAGGTGGGCGGGCTGCCCCGCTGAAACTCGCACGCAGACAACAACAGAGTGGAGACCGCCGCATGCACGCTTTCGACAACAACCGTCGCCGTTGGATGCGGCAGGCCGGCGCGCTAGCCGTGGGTGCGGGCGCAGCGTCCGCAAGTTTGCCGCTGAGCGCCCTGGCCGCCGATGCGCCGAAGAAGGGCACGCGGTTGATCCTGCTGGGCACGGCAGGCGGGCCGACGCCGAAGAAGAATCGCTCGGCGCCGGCGCAGGTGATCGTCATCAACGGCGTGTCGTACGTGGTCGATTGCGGCAACGGTGTCGCACGCCAATACGTGACGGCAGGCCTCAGGCTCAAGGACATCCGCCACGTCTTCATCACGCATCAGCACTCCGATCACAACGCCGATTACGGCACGCTGATGCTGCTGGCATGGGCCACCGATCTGACGGGCCCTGTCGACGCCTGGGGCCCGCCCCCGCTGGCCGCGATGACGACCAAGTTCCTTGAGCTGTACGACTACGACATCCGCACCCGCATTGCCGACGAAGGCCGCCCACCGCTGGCGCCGATGATCCATCCACACGAAATCAGCGAAGGCGGGCTGGTCATGCAGGACGCCAACGTGAAGGTGACGAGCACGCTGGTCAAGCACCCGCCGGTGTCGCCGGCATTTGCGTTTCGCTTCGATTCGGCAGACCGCTCAATCGTCATCTCCGGCGATACGGCGCCGAGTGAGAACCTCGTGCGGCTGGCGTACGGTGCCGATGTGCTCGTCCATGAGGTGATGCACCTGCCGTCGCTGGACAAGCTGCTGTCTACCGAGCCCAACGCCAAGACGCTGCGCGAGCATCTGCTGGCGAGCCACACCTCCACCGAAGAGGTCGGCCGCATCGCCACCGAGGCCAAGGTGAAGACGCTGGTGCTGTCGCACTTCGTGCCCGGCGGCTATCCGTTCCTGGAAGATTCAGTCTGGCTGGATGCTGTGCGCCCGCACTTCAAAGGCGAGATCATCGTCGGGCACGATCTGCAGGAAATTTAAGGACGGCCGCTGGTCGCTTCGCTGCAATCGCGGTAGAGCTGATTACGGCTGCCAGACAGGGTCTCGTCGGCGAGGAAGCCGGTGGGGCCCTTCGTCCACCACACATACTGGCCCGACGCGTAGCGCGCACCGGAAGCGGCCATCACGTTGGCAAACACGAGCGTCTTGCCGTTCAGTGTCATGGCGGCCAGCGGCGTATCGCCCACCGTCATGTATTTCACGAGGAGCGTCTTGCCGCCTTCGCACGTGTAGCGCACGTCGTGCGGCTCCTTGATCGGCAACGCAGAATACGCACGCGCCTGATCGATCGCCTTGTTGAGCCCGGCCTTGGCAAAGTCGAGCGCGGTGTTCAGATCGTCGGACGACATACCCGGCACCGGCGACTGCTGCGCGGTGGCGATACCGCTGAATACGCCAGCGCCAAGCGCCAGCCCAAACATCACTGCGGTTGCAAAACGACGCATGGATCCGTCTCCTGGAAAGGGTCAGCGCAAGCCGGTTAGTCTGCCGCGTCGCTGTCAGGTTCTGTGGGCTTGAGCACGAATGCAGTCGGCTCCACGCGCTGTGGCAGCTCCTCTGACAGCGAACGCGCGGCCTCGGCAAAGCACTGCACGAGGCTATCGGCCAGCGATGACGGCGCGTGATGCTCGGCACGCATGGCGCGCACGTCAAATGTCTGCGCCGGCTCCAGCGCGAACAGCGCGATGCGCTCCATGCTGCCGGTGGCGGCGGTGAACTGGTCGAGCATCGTCACGCCGAGCGACTCCTCCACCAGCGAACGAGCCAACGAATACGTCTGCACTTCCAGCGTCGACTGCGGCGCCAGCCCGCCGCGCGCCAGCGTCTGCCCGACCAGCGAGCCGAGCGAGATCTGGTCTTCCAGTCCGATGAAAGGCTTTTCGGCAACGAGCTTGTGCAGCGCGCGGCCATCCGTCTTGCCGCCCACCCAGGCGCGCGGCACGGCCAGCAGGATGCGGCCCTGCGCGACCGGCGTGGTGCTGATGGCCGGATGCACGGGCGGTGCAAAGGCAAACCCGACGTCGATGTCCTGCGAGAGCAGGCCTTGCACGATCTCAGCCGTGTGATGCGTGAACACGCGTACCAGCGTATCGGGATGGCGCTGCGAGAAACGCCGCACGGCGGGCGCGAGGATGCTGGGCGCCAGGCTGGGCGTCGCGGCCACTCGCAAGCGCCCCGCACCCTTGTGACGCAGATTGGCCGACACGCGCCGCACGCGCTCGACCTCCTGATACAGCCGCTCGACTTCGCTGAACAGTTCGAACGCCTCGGCGGTGGGCTGCAGGCGCCCCTTGGTGCGGTCGAACAGGCGGAAGCCGAGCTGCAGCTCGGTGTGCTGAAGCACGCGCGTCACCACGGGTTGCGACACGTTCAGCATGCGCGCGGCCTCGCTGACGGTCCCGACCAGCATCACGGCGCGGAAGACTTCAATCTGGCGCAGACGCATGGCCGCAGGTCCTCACAATCCGAATAGGGAAGCGCCGATTGTGACATCCAGCGCTGGTCTTCGGCTAGGCGGGCGCCGGTGTGGCGGAAACGCCCTCCGCTTCCAGCGCATCCAGAAACACGCGCACCTTGCGCGGCACCAGCTTGCGGGCGGGCATCAGCGCGTAGACGCGCAGCGCAGTCAGCTCGAAATCGGGCAGCACGCGTACGAGCCGCCCGGCCGCGACTTCCGTATCGCCCACGGAGCGGGCCATTCGCGCCACGCCCAGGCCACGCACGGCGGCGCGGGCGCGCATCTCGGCATTCAAGGTCTGCAGGCGCGGCTGGATCGGAACTTCGATTGGCTCAACCGCGGGCTGGCCGACGGGGCGGAAGGCCCAGCTTGCATCGTCGGGACCGGACAGGCACGGCCAGCCGGCAAGGTCGACGGGCGTCTTGAGCGGCGGGCGTTCCGCCAGCAAGGTCGGCGACGCATACAGGCCGCGCGGGATCAGCACCACGCGGCGCGCCACAAGCGACGAATCCGGCAGCATCTGGTCGACCATCACGAAGACGATGTCGTAGCCGCTGGCCAGCAGGTCGGGCTGCTCCCACGAGATGTGCACCTGGATTTGCAGATGCGGATACTTCTCAAGCGTGCGGCACACGGGTTCAGTCAGGTGCTGCGCACCGACTTCGTACGGCGCGGCGATGCGCAGCGTGCCGGCCACGGTTTCGCTGGCTGCGGTGGTGTCGGCGTGCACTTCGCGCAGGCGCTCGAACAACGGCGCGATGTCGTCGTAGAACTGCGAGCCCGCGTCGGTCAGCCGCAACTGGCGTGTGGTGCGCGTCATGAGGCGCACGCCCAGCGCGGCTTCCAGCCGTGATACGGCGGCGCTGGCCGTCGATTTGGGGATGCCCAGCGCCTCGGCGGCGGCGGTGAAGCTGCCGGCCTCCACCACGCGGCAGAAGGTTTCCCAGTCGTTCCACTCCATTGTTCGCATGACTGGACAGTGTTCCTAGAGTTGGCCGTTTATCCGGCTGGCGGGCAAGTTTATGCTCGGGCACATGTCGCTGCAAATCCTCAAACCCGCGTCTCTGCGGGCGTTTCCCCACTTTTCTTCGGCGCGCGTCCACGCTTTTGGGCTGGCGATGGGCCTCTCCACAGGCCTCGATTTTGTCTCTTCGCAGATGTTCGCCGTGGCGGGCCAGCACATCCAGGGCGGTGTGCATGCGAGCCCCGAGGCGTATCTGTACGCCGTCACAGCGTATGCCGTGGCGGCCGTGGTCGCCAACCTTGCCATCGGCCGCATTGCCGCACACGTGGGCTACCGGATGTATTCGCTGGTGGGCATCGTGCTGTTCGCCATCGGCTGCGTGGTGTGCGCCGAGTCCAACAGTATCGGCGAACTGGTCATCGGGCGGACCATCCAGGGCTTGGGCGCGGGCGGCCTGTTTTCGGCGTCGCGCATTCTGGTGCAGCTCACGGCCGAGCCCGACGAGCGCACTCCTCCGATGCTGATGTTCAGCGTCGGCCTGTTCGGACTGACCACCCTTGCGCCATGGATCTGCGCCGAGGTGCTGGAGTACAGCGAATGGCGCGTGATCTTCTGGATCGAACTGGCGCTGGCCGGCGTGGCATGGGTGGCGGTGTTCTTCCTGCCGCCTGAGCACCATCAGCCGCGCACACGCGCCGCGCGCCGCCCCGATGAAGCGCCGCCCGAAGACAGCCAGTGGGATTGGGTTGGCGTGGGTGCCATGGCCATCGGCGCGCTGTCGATTTTGATGGGCCTGTCGGAACTGCGCTACAGCCGGCTGACGGCCTCGCCCTTGATTCCGCTGTTGTTGCTGGGCGGTGCGGCTTCGCTGCTGCTGGCCATCCACCGCCTGCGCACGCACCCCGACCCGTGGCTCGACCTCTCGCGCCTGAACGGTCGCCGCTACCTGCGGGGCATCGGTTTCTACGGCATCTATTACCTGATGAGCGGGTACTGGTCGTACCTGTTTCCGGCGGTATCGCAGGGCGGCCTTGGCTTTACGTTCCGCACAACCACGCTGTTTCTGATGATCAGCGGGGCAGTGTCAACGGTGGTGGCCGTCGTCATGACGATTTGGTTGCCATTCTTCTTCCGCAAGCGCCGCTTCATTGCCATCGGGTTTGCCGTGTATGCGGCAGCGGCGCTGCTGCTGGCGACAAGCCTGATGCCGGGCGCGCCGGACTATGCGTTCTTCCCTGTGTCGGTCCTGGAAGGCATCACGCCGGGCGCGGTGATGATCCAGGTCGCGATGATGACCTACCTCGATCTCGACCGCGAAGACTTCGCGCACGGCTATCAGATGAAGAACATCGCGCGCCAGTTTGCGACCGCGGTGGGTACGGGCTTGGCCGCGGTATCACTGCAGACGCAGCAGGCGGAATCGCGCTCGCTGATCGTGGCGCATGTCACGCGCTTCACGGCAGACCTGCAATCCGCCAACCCGCTCACGCCGGAGCGCCTGGCGAGCCTGTCCGCCGAGATTGATCGGCAAGCCACGCTGCTGGCCGGTACGCAGCTCTTCAGCTGGTTTGCGGTGGCGTGCGGCGTGTTTGCCGTGCTGGTGTTGGTGCAGCGGTCGTTGCGCTGAGCGCGCGCACTACGACTTCTGCACCGCGTATCTCCCCGGCCCTGTCGCGGCCAGCAGGAACAGCCCGCCCATGATGCTCAGGTTCTTGTAGAACTGGATCTTGTTGGCAGCTTCCATGGCGCCTTGCATATCCCAGTAGGAATGGGCGATGAACGACGTGCCGAGCACGAATAGCGCCATCAGAATGGCCAGCGGCCGCGTCCACAGGCCGATGAGCAAGGCGATGCCCACGCCAAACTCCATGACGACGGCAACCGCAGCAGCGACCGTCGGCATGGGCGCACCTGTGCTCGTCATGTAGCCGACAGTGCCCTGAAAGCCTGTCAGCTTGCCCCAACCGGACATCACGAACAGCACCATCATCAGGATGCGGGCGAGCAGGATCAATTCGTCGCGCCAGCGTTGAATGAATGCGTCCATCGCGGCCTCCGGAGCCAGTTGTGGTGGCTCCAGTCTAGGCGCTGGAATTGCCAAGTGTGGTTTCGAGCGCATCGAGTACCGCCTGAATCACACCGTGCCGCACATGCTCTTTTCGCTCGATCATGCCGACGGCGCGCACGGGCGTCTGCGGCGGCATGGGCAGCACGCGCAGGGCCGGATCGCTCTCCCAGCTCGCGCGGCGAAGGCGCGGCACCAGCGTGACCCCCACCTGCTGACGCACCAGCTCGACAATCGCCTCGATTGAATTGACCTCGATGAACTCGTTGACCGCCATGTGTGTCTTGCGCAGGGCGCGGTCGATGAGCGCGCCGGTGCGCACCGCGCGGTCGAAACGCAAAAACGGATGGGTGCGCAGAACTTCCTCTGCGCGGCCGCGCGTATGGCGGCCCGCCACCACCACCAGCGGCTCGGTATAGAGCGGATGCCACGCAAGGTTGGCAGGCAGGCGCTCCAGATGTTCGACCACCAGCGCGCCATCCAGCTCGCCGGCTTCCACCTGCTCCGCCAGTTCACCCGATTTGCCGGTGATGAGCTTGACGTCCAGCCCCTTGTGCACCTGCTTGAGCCCCGCCACCGCATGTGCCAGCGACCCCATCACCGAGACCACCGCGCCAATCGCCACGGCGCCGGACAACTCCGTCTGCGGTTCGTCGCCGATGCGCATGGCGTCGTACAGGCCCAGCAGGTGTTCGGCTTGGGGCAGCAGCGCTCGGCCATGGGCGTTCAGCGTGACAGTGCGCCCCGACCGGTCGAACAGATCGCGGCGCAGTTCGGTTTCGAGCGCACGCATCTGCAGGCTCACCGCGGCCTGCGTCAGCGCAACGCGCTCGGCGGCGGCGGCAAACGAGCCATGGCGTGCCACGGCAACAAAGGTGCGGAGGAAGCGAACGGTACTCACAGCAAGGCGCGGCAAACTCTCAAGTTTTTCTTAAGCTGCATCCAATGAATTTTAACTTTATTAAATCCAGCGCACCGCAAATAATCATTCGTCAAACATTCCCGCTTGAGCACCATGTCCTCCCACCGCTTCGATTGGCAAAACCCGTATCCCACCGTTCGCATTCCGCTGTTTGCGCGCAACGTTGTCTCCACGTCCCACCCACTGGCCGCGCAAGCCGGACTGCGCATGCTGCTCGCGGGCGGTAGCGCCGTGGATGCGGCCATCGCGGCGGCGGCCATGCTCACCGTGGTCGAGCCCGTCTCGTGCGGCCTCGGCAGCGATGCATTCGCAATCTTGTGGGACGGCAAGGCGCTGCACGGCCTGAACGCCTCCGGCACCGCGCCGCAAGCCTGGAACCTCGACTACTTCCGCAACAAGTACGGCGAAGACGCCAACGGCAACCCCAAGCGCCCCACGCGCGGCTGGGATGCGGTAACCGTGCCGGGCGCAGTCTCCGCCTGGGCCGCATTGCACGAGCGCTTCGGCAAGCTGCCGTTTGCCGATGTGCTGGAACCTGCCGCCGAGATTGCCGAGCGCGGCCACACCATCGCGCCCATCGTTGCGCACAAGTGGGCAGCGGCCATTCCCGAGCTGCACAGCCAGCCGGGCTACGCGCAGGCCTTCATGCCGCACGGCCGCGCGCCGGAAGTGGGCGAGAAGTTCAAGCTGCCCGATGCCGCTGCCACGCTGCGCCGCCTCGGCCAGACCAACGGCCGCGATTTCTACGAAGGCGAACTCGCTGAACGTATTGCCGCGTACTCGCGCGAATGCGGCGGCGGCATGACCGCACAAGACCTGCGCGACTACCGGCCCGAGTGGGTCAAGCCGATCACCAAGCGCTATCGCGGCTACGACCTGCACGAGATTCCGCCGAATGGCCAGGGCATCGCCGCGCTCATCGCGCTGGGCATTCTCGACCGCTTCGACCTCGGCGCCCTGCCCGTCGACTCGGCTGATTCGCAGCATCTGCAGATTGAAGCGATGAAGCTGGCGTTTGCCGATCTGTACAAATACGTGGCCGATCCGCGCTCGATGGAAGTCACGCCCGAGCAGATGCTCGACGACGCGTACCTCGATGCACGCGCCAAGCTCATCGACATGGGCCGCGCGCAGATGCCAACCTTCGGCATGCCGCGCGCCGGCGGCACGGTGTACCTGACCGCCGCCGATGAGAACGGCATGATGGTCTCGTTCATCCAGTCCAACTACATGGGCTTCGGCTCGGGCGTGGTGGTGCCAGGCACGGGCATCAGCCTGCAGAACCGCGGCTTCGGATTCTCGATGGATGCGCGCTCGGCCAACGTGGTGGAAGGCGGCAAGCGGCCGTTCCACACCATCATCCCGGCGTTCCTGACCAAGGACGGCCAGCCGCAGATGAGCTTTGGCGTGATGGGCGGCGACATGCAGCCTCAGGGCCACCTGCAGACGCTTGTGCGCATGCTCGATTACAAGCAGCAGCCGCAGGCCGCATGCGATGCACCGCGCTGGAAGGTCAACCGTGATTTCACGCTGGACGTGGAAGGGACGATGAACGCCAAGACCGTCGCTGCGCTGGAAGCGCGCGGGCACAAGCTTGAATCGGTGGCCGATCCGTACATGGATTTCGGCTCCGGCCAGTTCATCTGGCGCCTGTCGAACGACGCCGACCACGGTTACGTGGCTGCCAGCGACAGCCGCCGAGACGGCCACGCAGTGGGCTTCTAAAGAAGGCCCGCCGCACCAGCGCGCTGACCTGTCGGACCGGGCGGGCAACGCGCTGCAGTCTCTATAAAAACGATCCCGGCCGGCACCAAAGGAACCCTCACCATGACCGCCCCCTCTGCGGCAGGCTCTGCTGCACCCGCTCGTCCTGCACCAACGAGTACAGCGCACGCGCGCCGCATCGTCATTTCGTCGTCGATCGGCAATGCGCTGGAGTGGTACGACTTTCTCGTCTACGGCTTCTTCGCGTCCATCATCGGCAAGCTCTTCTTTCCGGCCGATGACGAATGGGTCTCGCTGCTGTTTGCGGTGGGCAGCTTTGGCGTGTCGTTCATCACGCGGCCGGTGGGCGCGATCGTGCTCGGCATGTATGCCGACAAGAAGGGGCGCAAGGCGGCACTCACGCTGTCGATCCTGCTGATGATTGTCGGCACGCTGGTGATTGCCGTGATGCCGAGCTACCAGCAGATTGGCATCGTGGCGCCCGTCACCATCCTGCTTGCACGCCTGGTGCAGGGTTTTGCGGTGGGTGGGGAATTCGGCAGCGCGACGGCCTTCATGGTGGAGCACAGCCCGCGCGGGCGCGGGTACTACGCAAGCTGGCAATTCGCCAGCCAGGGCATTGCCACCATTCTTGCGGCTGGGCTGGGGGCGCTGCTCACGGCATCGCTTACGCAAGCGGACCTGGAGGGCTGGGGCTGGCGGCTGCCGTTCATCTTTGGTCTGCTGGTCGGCCCAGTGGGTTTCTACATCCGCCGCCATCTGGACGAGACGCCCGAGTTCGTTGCCGAGCAGAAGAAGACGACGGTCGACCCGCAAGCTTCCTTCAAAGCGCAGTGGATCAACTTGCTGCTTGCGGTGGGCGTGGTGGCGCAATCGACTGTGTCGGTGTACGTGCTGCAGCTCTACATGCCCACGTACGCCGTCAAGCAGTTGCACCTGCCGGCGGCGCAGTCGTTCGCGGTGGTCGTGCTCAATGGCGGGCTGCAGTTCCTGCTCTCGCCGGTGATGGGCGCGCTGTCGGATCGCATTGGCCGCATCCGCATCATGCTCACCACGTCGGTGCTGATGATGCTGCTGATCTATCCGATGTTTGCGCTGTTGCGCGTATATCCGACCATCGGCGCGCTGCTGGCCCTGCAAGCCGCGTCGGGCATCTTCAAGGCCGCATATTCGGGCCCGATGCCGGCGCTGATGTCGGAGATCTTTCCCACGCGCGTGCGCTCGACCGGCCTGTCGCTCGGCTACAGCCTGGGCGTGACGCTGTTCGGCGGGTTCGCGCCGTTTATCGTCACGTGGCTGATCCATACCACCGGCGATACGCTGGCGCCGAGCTACTACGTGTTGACCGCGGCTGCGGTGAGCGGCATCTCGCTGACGATCATCGCGCTGCGTCGTCGCAGGCAAGCGCACGCTGGCTGAGCATTTACGCTTTCTTTACGCGGCGTCACGCCCCTTTTTCACGCTTTTTACGAGCGAATCGATACGGTGTCGTCATGTTCAACGACATGGCGACGCAGGCCGTCGCCACCCCATCATGGCGCGATCGATGCTCCTGTCTTCGCTGGTTCCGCAGTTGCTGCCACCCTCGCCGGCGGCGATGCCTCGCGCGGTTGCCATGCCGGCAAGCCGACACGTGTGCCTGCGCGTGACGGTGCCCGGCGATGCGCCGCACGCGATTCGCCGGCAGTTGCACGCGCTGCTCGGCGACACGCTTGGGCTGTACATCGTCCGGCATGACGCTCGCCGCAAGGCAATCACCGTTGATTTGGAACTGGCCCATGCAGATGTGGATGCGGTAATCAGCGCGCTGCTGCGTGGCTTGCCCTGTGCCATGCTGGGCAGAATTACGCCGCTGTGCATGTCGCACAAACGCGCGATCGCGTCGCTGCACTGAGGCGCGCCATGTTCTCGGGAATCTGGATTCCGCTGGTCACACCGTTTCATCGCGATCGCGTCGACACCACCGCGCTGCGCCGATTGGTGTGCCATTACCAAAGCGCCGGTGTGTCGGGTTTCGTTGCACTCGGCACGACAGGCGAAGCCGCGCTGCTCTCGCAAATCGAGCGCTATACCGTGCTGGAAGCCATCGCCGACGCTTGCGGCGATCGCACGCCCTTCCTGATAGGCGTGGGCGCGGCGGACACGCGCGAAGTCTGCGCGCAAATCCGACACTACGAGCGTTGGAACAGCGCGGGCTACCTGGTGCCGCCGCCTTACTACGTCTGCCCGTCGCAGGCGGGATTGCGCTGGCATTACGCACAAGTCGCCGACAGCACGACCCGCCCGCTGGTGCTCTACAACGTGCCCAAGCGCACGGGCGTCTCGATCGCGCCGCAGACCGCGCTGGTGCTGGCAGAGCAGCCCAACATCGTCGCCATCAAGGAATGTGTGGCCGAGCATTTCGGCGCGTTGCAAGGCGGGCCGCTGGATGTGCTGAGCGGGGATGACAGCGCGCTGCTCGAATGCCTGGCACATGGCGGCACGGGAGGCATCCTGGCCGGCGCGCATCTGCGGCCTGAGCTATTCGTGGCACTGGTTGCGCACCATCGCGCGGGTCGCATCGACGAAGCCCGGCGGTTGGCCGACGCCCTCGCGCCGTTGGCGGCGCTGCTGTTTGCGGAGCCAAACCCGGCGCCGGTCAAGACGTTGTTGTCTGCGCAGGGAAGCATTGGCGCAGATACGCGCGCGCCGATCCTGCCGCTGTCAGAATCGCTGCACCGGCGCCTGATGACAGCGATGCACACACTGGAAAACGTCGAAGCAGATTGCCTGCTGCGACTGGCCTAGATACCGAGAAGGCCGATCAGGCGCCCTTGTACCAGGCCGCGTTGAACGGCGCGCCATGGCGCATGTAACGCGTACCGCGATGATGACGACGTGCGTTGGCGGATGCCGGCGCGTCGTTGTCTTCCAGCGTCTCGCGTTCGGCGACCGTGCGCGCGCGCGGCGGCGGCACTTGCGAGTACACGCGTTGCTCCATCCGGTCACGCGCTGCCGCAACGCGGTCGGGCGATGCGGGTTGCGTAGCCGCTTCCGTGGGTGCAGATGCGGCGGTCGGCGCCGGCGTCGCTGCGTTGGCAGGCCCGGCGGCCATGGCAACGCTCATCGCATCGCCGGCCTGCGCGGCCGTCGGCGTGCGGCTGGCGAGGCTCTTCACCCAGGGCGCGTGGTACATCCCGACGTAAATCGCCCCCGTCACAGCAATCAACGCGGCTGCAACGCTGCTGAATGCGCCGCCGACTACGGCACCCGACACGCGCTCCCACCACGGCTTGCGCTCTGCGGCGGCCTGCTCCACATCCGACACCTCGGTCGGGTCAACATGGGTGGCAGCCAGATGCGACGGCTCCGTGGCGTCTGGCGGTTGAGCAGTGATCGAAGCAGGCAAGCGCATGGTGAGAACTCGAGATCATGGATCGGCAGCGTCGTCTTCTGCCGAACGTTATTCGGAAACCGCCGCATGTCACCTGTGTGACAGCCGGACGGAGGATGAGCAGCCTTGGTTAGCAAGTTTCCTGCCGGGGATGGTGCGGTGCCACAAATTGCCGCCAAGCCTTGTCAATCCTGGCCCCGGCTTTTCGCACAGACGATTCGGCAGCGCGGCGGCATGCCCGTACATACGCACAGCAGGTAGACTTTGCAAAGTTTACCGGGTGTGACGCCCGGACCGACCCTGCCCTACTAGCCTTACAGGCCTATCAAGGAGAACACCGTGCGTTGGGATGACATGCGCGAAAGCAATAACGTCGAGGATGAGCGCGCGTCTTCGGGCGGCGGCTTCGGTGGCGGCGGCATGCGGCTGGGCATCGGCGGCATCGCGATCGTGGCCGTTGTGGGCTTGCTGATGGGCAAGAACCCGCTGGAAATCCTCAGCATGGTGATGCAGGTGTCGCAGAACGCGCCGACGCAATCCGCGCCGCACAGCCCTGCCCGGCCCGCCGGAGAAACCGACAACGACCGCAGCAAACAATTGGTCTCGCATGTGTTGGGCGACACCGAAGACACCTGGACGCAACTGTTCAAGCAAGCCGGCCGTGCGTATCAGCCGCCCAAGCTCGTGCTGTTCCGCCAGGGCATCCGCTCAGGCTGCGGCGACGCCACTTCGGCCGTCGGTCCGTTCTATTGCCCGGCCGACACCAAGGTCTACCTCGACCTCGGCTTCTTCGATGAGTTGCGCCGCAAGTTTGGCGCCCCGGGCGACTTTGCCGCCGCGTACGTCGTCGCGCACGAGGTGGGGCACCACGTGCAAAACCTGCTGGGCGTGTCGGAGAAGGTCAGCCGCGCGCAGGCCGGCAAATCGCAGGCTGGGGCGAATGCGCTGTCGGTCAAGCTGGAGCTGCAGGCCGATTGCCTTGCCGGCGTGTGGGGCCACTTTGCGCAGCAACGCGGTCTGCTTGAGCGCGGCGATCTGGAGCAAGCGCTCACTGCCGCGCACGCCATCGGCGACGACACGCTGCAGCGCAACGCGGGCCGCAGCGTCACGCCCGATGCCTTTACGCACGGTACGTCAGAGCAGCGCATGCACTGGTTCCGCCAGGGCTTCGATGGCGGCGACCTTCGCCAGTGCGATACCTTCCGCTCCGGAGCGAATGCCTGATCGCCGATCAGCGCCCACCCGAGCAATCCAGCAGCGCGCCCGTCACGTAAGACGCCGCATCGGAGAGCAGCCAGACGATGGTCTCGGCCACTTCCTGCGGCGTGCCGGGCCGGCCGATCGGCGTAGCGCCGCCCAGGCGCTGCGCGCGGTCGGGCTGGCCGCCTGAGGCGTGGATATCGGTCTCGATCAAGCCGGGGCGCACGGCATTGACGCGCACGCCATCGCGCCCGAGTTCACGCGCCAGCCCCAGCGTCATGGTGTCGACGGCACCCTTTGAGGCGGCGTAGTCGACATACTCGTGCGGTGACCCCAGTCGCGAGGCCGCCGACGACACGTTCACCACCGAACCGCCCACGCCGCCGCGCGACGTCGACAGCCGCCGCGCCGCCTCGCGTGCTACCAGAAAGGCACCCAGCACATTCGTCTCGAACATCGTGCGCAGCCGGTGCGTGGTCATGTCGGCCACATCCTGAGCCTCGGCCACGATACCGGCGTTGTTGACCACGCCATGCAGCGCGCCAAAGCGCCCCGCCGCTGCCTCGAATAGCGCAATCACGTCTTCATCGCTCGACACATCGCCCTGCACCGCCAGCGCATGGCCGCCGGCCTGTTCGATCAGCCCCACCGTCTCTTCCGCTGCCTGCCGGTTGCCGCGATATTGCAGCGCGACAGACCAGCCGCGTTGCGCACACAGCACCGCCGTGGCGCGACCGATACCCCGGCTCCCGCCGGTAATGACGATGGTCTTGGACATGCCGATCTCCCGATGCGTTGTTGTGTGCGCAATTGTGCCGAGATGCCGAGTTTTTGGCATGGAGGGACTTGTCCGAATCCGGCGAACCCATGCGACCCGACAGGGCTAGACTAGCCGCCAGGTTCCCCGATCACCACCATGCATCTCGACCACAACGCCTGCTACCACGCCGTGCAATCGCGCGACCGTCGCTTTGACGGCTGGTTCTTCGTCGGTGTGACATCCACCGGCGTATATTGCCGCCCCGTTTGCGCGGTTCGCACGCCGCTGGAAAAGAACTGCCGCTTCTTCACCACGGCAGCCGCTGCGGAGCGCGCGGGCTTTCGGCCGTGCCTGCGCTGCCGGCCGGAACTGGCGCCGGGGCACAGCTTGGCCGAGATGTCGTCGAGCCTCGCGCGCGCCGCCGCCCGCATGATCGACGAAGGCTTTCTGCAAGAGCACGACCTGACCGCGCTGGCTGCAGCCGTGGGCGTGACCGACCGCCACTTGCGCCGCATCTTCCGCGCCGAGTTCGACGTCTCACCGATCGAGTACGCGCAAACGCAGCGCCTGCTGCTTGCCAAACAGCTGCTGACCGATACCGCCATGCCCGTCGGCGATGTCGCCTTTGCGGCCGGCTTCGGGAGCGTGCGCAGGCTGAACAGCGGCTTTACCGAGCACTACGGCTTTGCGCCCACGCGCCTGCGCTCGCGCACGACGGCACCGCGCGCCGAAGACGGCCCCACGCTCATGCTGGGCTACCGTCCGCCGTTTGCGTGGCAGGCATTGCTCGAATTCTTGCGGGCACGAGCGGTCGACGGCGTCGAAGTGGTCGACGCCGACAGCTACGCACGCACGATTACCGTCGACTACGCCGGCGCGCGGCACATCGGCTGGCTTCACGCGCGCAATGTGCCGCAACGCCACGCGGTGGCGCTCACGCTGTCGCCCAGCCTGCTGCATGCCATGCCGCCCGTGCTGGCCCGCGCGCGGCGGCTGTTCGACCTCGATTGCCGGCCCGATCTGGTGGACGCGCACCTCGGCACGCTTGCTGCGGAAACGCCTGGCCTGCGCGTGCCGGGCGCTGTCGACGGCTTCGAGATTGCCGTGCGCGCCATCGCCGGGCAGGTCATTTCGCTGGCGCAGGCGCGACGCATTCTCGGACGCATGACTGCCACGTATGGCATGCCGTTGCCGCAATCGCGCGAAGGGTTGTCGATGGCGTTTCCGAGCGCTGCCGCACTGGCAAACATTGATGCGCAAGCGTTGGCCGCGCAGACGGGTCTGCAAGCCAGCCGCGCCACCGCCGTCGTAGAAGTCGCCCGCGCCATCGACGGTGGGGGCCTGCGGCTCGAACCGCTGGTGCCGCTCGCCCCCACGCTGGCTGCCTTGCAAGCGCTGCCTGGTGTCGGCGAATGGACAGCGCAATACGTCGCCATGCGCGCACTGGGCTGGCCGAACGCATTTCCGCTGGGCGATTACGTCCTGCGCAAGCGCCTCGCCAACGGAGACGGCGCACTGCCCACGCGCCGGGCCATGGTCGAGCGCGCCGAACCGTGGGCGCCGTGGCGCGCGTATGCGGCCATGCATCTCTGGCACCGCGAGGATGCGCTCACCCCGCTTGTATCGAGTTGACGAACTGACGAATCGACCGCCATGTACCGCCACACCTTTGCCTGCCCGCTCGGCGATCTGTTGTTGACCGCCACCGACACCCACCTGACCGGCGCGTTCTTTCCCGGCCAGAAGACGATTCCGCTGAATGCCGCGCGCATGTCGCCGGGCGCGGACATCCCGGTCATCCGCGAGGCACAGGCGCAGTTCACCGCCTACTTTGCCGGGAAGCTCCACGACTTCGATCTGCCGATGGCCCCCGAGGGCACACCGTTTCAGCAAGACGTCTGGCGCCTGCTGTGCGACATCGCGTTCGGGGGCCGTACCACCTACGGCCAGATCACAGCGCGCCTGGGGCTCACGCGCGAACATGCGCGCGCGGTGGGCACAGCCGTGGGGCGTAACCCGATATCCATCGCCATCCCGTGCCACCGCGTGGTCGGCGCGGATGGGGCGCTCACAGGCTATGCCGGCGGCTTGCCACGCAAGGCCGCGCTACTGCGGCTCGAAGGTCATCCCGCGCGGGTTGGCGAACGCCTGTCCATGGCCGACGATCGCCAAGGCACGCTAGCACTTCTGCCTGCATAAAACGCAAATCGCGCGGACAATGCGCGCACGCCGCCCCACAACGATAACGAGCCCCCTTCATGCGCCGCTCCGATGTGCTTGAACTTCTCACGCTGGCTGCCCTATGGGGCGGCTCCTTCCTGTTCATGCGCGTGGCAGCGCCGCCTTTCGGGCCCGTTGCGCTCATTGCGCTGCGCGTGGCGATTGCCTCGTGCTTCCTCGTCCCGATACTGACCTTGCGCGGCGGCATGGGGGCGCTGCGCGCGCATTGGCCGCATCTGCTGGCCGTGGGCGTGCTGAACTCGGCCATCCCGTTCTGTCTGTTCGCCTATGCCGAACTCACCCTCACGGCGGGCTTCACCTCGGTGCTCAATGCGGCGGCCCCGTTGTTTGCGGCCATCGTCGCGTTCACATGGCTGGGCGAGCGGATGTCGTCGCTGCGCGTGCTTGGATTGGCGATCGGCTTCATCGGCGTCATCGTGCTGGTGGGCGGGTCGTCTGTCATCGACGCAAAACAAGGCGGCATGGCGGTAGCCGCAGCGCTGTCGGCCACCGTGCTGTACGGCGTGGCCAGCAGCTACACCAAGCGCTTCCTGACCGGCGTGCCGCCCTTGGCCGTGGCGACCGGCAGCCAATTGGCCGCCGCCATCGTGCTCGCACCGCTGGCCTATTGGCTGTGGCCCGCGCACACGCCCACCGGCAGCGTGTGGCTGCATGTCATCGCCTTGGGTATCGCATGCACGGGCGTCGCCTACATCCTCTTCTTCCGCCTTGTCGCGCACGTAGGGCCGACGCGCGCAGTGTCGGTCACCTTTTTGATTCCGGTGTTTGGCGTGCTGTGGGGCATCCTGTTTCTGGGCGAGCAGCTGACGCTCAACATGGTGATCGGCTGCGCGGTGATCCTGCTCGGCACGTCGCTGTCGACCGGCGTGTTCGCACCAGGGAAAAAGGCTCCTGCAAGTGCGGCGGCCGCAGGAAAGGATCAGGATTCGCTTTTGCGTTCCGGCCGCTGAGTAGCCGCGTTGATCGTGCCCCGGGTGGCCGGGGCACTGCCCGGATCGATCAAAACCCGCTTGAAGCCGGCGCTTAAATTCGTATTTGAATCCGTGAACAATGCGGTTATGTCACCTCCGGCCGCACACGGCGAAGGACTTTTCCGCCAATTCGTGCAGCGCGGCAAAGTGCTGGCACTGTCGCGATAAATCGCCGATTTGTAATGAATACCTTGCCACCTGGGTGCCTCTGAAATTTATTCAATGGCGCCAGCATTGGCTCTCTGGCTAGATTTAAAAAATCTGCAAAACTGAAGTAGACGCCTGAAACATCGACCAACGCGCACTCGATCTTAACAATCCGATAATCCGATTTGAGAAACTTGCATCATCGAAATCGGATTTCCGTACGCGTTGCGCAGATTTTCTTTGTTATGCTCGCCCTCGGTCGATGAGGGGCGTGCAAGGGAATGGCATATTTGCTGCAAAGCAGCCGAATTCCCAATTGCCGGCGGGTTATCCGCTGCACAGCCGACTAAGCACGCTCCATCAAATACGTTGGATACGCGCATGCTGGACGTCTACCTGAATAAGCACCTGATCGGTCAGCTATCGTGCGGCCGCAGCGGTTGGGCGTTCGAATACGATTCTCGCTGGCAGACTTCGTCGCAGGGCTTTGATCTGAGCCCCCACCTGCCGCGCACCGCCGGCAATATCGCCGACACGGCAAAAGCCCAGCCGGTGCGCCACTTCTTTGAATACCTGCTGCCCGAACCGGCACGCAACACGCCCAAGGCAGCTGCCGCGGCACTGGAACATCTGGCGCAAGCGGCGCCGCATCTGGATGGCCCGCTGGCCCTGGTGCCCATCGGCCTCAAGCCATGCAGCGGCCGCGCCGACGGGCTGTCCGAACGCGATCTCGTGCTGCAGTTCCAGCAAACCATCGGACGCCCGCCCCGCAGCACGCCACTGCGCGTGGTTGAACCTCGCGCGCGCTACGGCACCGATGCTGCCGCGACGTCCGAAGAAATCAGCCTGCCCTTCCTGGCTTCGAATGGCCTGCCGGTGTCGATGTGGCTCGGGCGGTTTTCTGCGCCGGCCAATGCCGCGCAGTCGAGCCACTTCGTGCGGCTGGATCTGGGCGAAGGCGCGCACTTGCCGTACGCCACCATCAACCACTGCTGGGCGACGCTATTGGGCCGCAGCATCGGGCTGGACACACCGTTCATCGGTCTGCGCCAGTTTCCCGAAACGGCCGCCGTGGTACAGCGCCTTGATCGTACCCTGCGCTGCAAGAGCGACGATACGGCGCTGGTGCAGGCACGCTATGTCGTCTCGGCAGTGCAACTGCTGGGGCTCTCACCCCAACACCGCTTTCTGCCGATCACTGTCGAGCAGGTCGCGCAATGCGCGAGCCTGTGCGCGGATCAGGCTTCCGCCACGGCCGCGCTGTTCCGCTGGATGGTGTTCTGCCTGCTGATCGGCGGACGCAATGCATCAGCTGGCACACTGCATTTCCACATCGGTGCGGACGGCATCCGCCTTGCGGCGCACGATCACCTTTTCTGTGCGGCGGTTTACGCCAACGAATGGAATGCCGATGAACTGTCGCCGGACGCACAAGCCCGCTATGAGGCCATCGACCAGGACGCGCTGCTCGCCCTGGCCGATCACCTCGGCTACGACGCCAGCCAGGCGCGCCGCGAATTGCTGCGGCTGATCAGTATGCTGGCGCCGCAGTCCTCATTCGTGGCGACGCATCTGTCACAGGCGCTCGGGCATTCGCCGACACGCGCGGCGGAGATCGATTTCCTCGCGCGCATTCACCGGCATGTGTCCGAGACGGCACGGCGACTGGGCGGCAAGACCGCCGAAGTCTGAAACTCAAGCGCGAGGCTGGCGCCGCCAACAAACTTAGAGCGCGGCCAGGCTGACCGTGCCATAGCGGGCGTAGCCGTGCGCGGCCAGCGTATCCATGGCCTCAGCCTCGGCGCGGGCAAATGTCAGTGCGAGCGTATCGGGGCTTCCTGCCCCGCTGGCGAAGGCCTGGTAGGCCGCGAACGCCTCGCGCGGCGACACACCACTGCGTTCAAGCACCCGCTGCGCGGCTTCCAGCGCCGCACGAATCGCCGTCTCCCCGGGCGGGGCATCGCGAAACGCTAGCTGTAGACAAGACGTCGTCGGATTCATCCGCGTTTCGATGTTCGATTCACTGGAACAGCACACCTGACCCAGTCTAGGAAAGCGCCTACCGAGTGCCAAGCGTGGCGCTTGCCCTTGAGCGTGTTTCCACCCAACGCGAATGATCGACTTGGGGATGCCCCCGGGTGCACATGCCATGAATCGCGTTGCATAATCGAATCGATTGACGAAGCAACGACTTTGTCGGCGCCACCATAACGACAGGAGACATCCATGATCAAGCCCCCCATCCGGTTGAAACGTACTGCGCTCGCTTTGCTGCTGGCCAGTGCAGCCCTGCCCACGTTCGCGCAGATTCCGTTCAGCCCTGGCGGCGCGTCATCCGCAACTGCGCAACCTGCGGCGGCCACGGCCGGCGGGATCGACGTGGCGCAGATCAAACCGGCGGTGGACGCGGCGGTCAATGCCGAATACGGTCAGCTCGACCTGCTCTACAAAGACATCCACGCGCATCCGGAACTGGCGTTCCAGGAAACACGCACCGCGGCCACGCTGGCAGCGCAGATGCGCAAGATCGGCTTTGACGTGACGGAGCACGTGGGCAAGACCGGCGTGGTGGCGGTCTATCGCAATGGCGCCGGCCCGACGATCCTGGTGCGCACCGAACTCGACGCGCTGCCGATGGAAGAGAAAACCGGCCTGCCCTACGCCAGCCACGTCCACACGAAATGGCGCGGCGAAGACGTGGGCGTGGCGCATAGCTGCGGGCACGACGTGCACATGGCGTCGTGGGTCGGCACCGCCAAGACGCTGGTGTCGCTCAAGGACCGCTGGCACGGCACGCTGGTGTTCGTCGCGCAACCTGCCGAGGAAACCGTGACGGGCGCGCAGAGCATGATCGACGACGGCTTCTTCAAGCGCTTTCCCAAGCCCGACTATGCGTTTGCGCTGCATACGGGCCCGGGGCCGTACGGTTCGATCGTCTTCAACAGCGGTCCGATCACGTCCAACTCCGACGGGCTGGAGATTACGTTCAAAGGCCGCGGCGGCCATGGCTCCGCGCCCGACAAGACCATCGACCCGGTGATGATGGCGGCGCGCTTCGTGGTCGATCTGCAAAGCGTGATCAGCCGAGAGAAAGATCCGCAGGAATTTGGCGTGGTGAGCATCGGCGCCATCCAGGGCGGCAGCGCCGAGAACATCATCCCCGACAGCGTTCTGCTGCGCGGCACGATCCGTTCATACAAGCCGGCGGTGCGCCAGAAGATGCTCGATGGCATCCGCCGCACGGCCAAGGCCGTCACCGAGATGTCGGGTGCGCCGGACGCCGACATCAAGATCACCGAGGGCGGCAAGGCGGTCAACAACGACCCGACCGTGGTCGCGCGCACCGAGGCGATGTTCAAGACCGCCTTTGGCAACGACCGCGTACTGCGCGTGCCGCCCATCACGGCCAGCGAAGATTTCTCGGCGTTTGTTGACGCAGGCATCCCGTCAATGTTCTTCTTCATCGGCGTGAATGATCCGCAGACGTTCTTTGCCTCGCTCAAGCCGGGGGCCAAGCCGCTGCCGACCAATCATTCACCGCTGTTCGCGCCCGTGCCGGAACCGTCCATCAAGACGGGTGTGACGGCAATGTCGCTGGCGGTGCTCAATGCGCTGCAATGGAACAAGGCGTCGGGCCAGTAAGCCGGCGTTAATGCGGGCGCGGCCGGCCCTGCTGGCTGGACGGCCGCGCTTTTGACTTTTCAGGAGGGGATTCCATGTTCAACCGTTTCATCCGCGCAGGCGCCCTGCTGCTGTGCGCCTGCGCCGCGGCACCCGCCCTGGCGCAAACCACGCAAGCCACCAACCGTCTCGACGAGATCATCGCGCGTGGCACCTTGCGCGTCGGCACCACCGGCGACTACAAGCCCTTCACCTACAAGAACCCCGCCGATGGCCACTTTATCGGCCTGGACGTCGAGATGGGCGAGCGCCTGGCCAAGGCACTCGGCGTGAAGCTGGAAATCGTGCCCACCACGTGGTCGACGCTGATGCAGGACTTTGCCGCTGACCGCTACGACATCGCCATGAGCGGTGTGTCGGTCACGCTGGAGCGGCAAAAGAAGGCGTTCTATTCGATCCCGTATCAGCGCGATGGCAAGACGCCGATCACGCGTTGCGAGAACCAGACGAAATACCAGACGCTGGCGCAGATCGACCAGCCGAATGTGCGCGCGGTGGTCAACCCGGGCGGCACCAACGAGAAATTCGCGCGCGAGCATCTGAAGCAGGCGCAGATTCGCGTGTATCCGGACAACGTGACGATCTTCAACGAGATCGTCGCTGGCCGCGCAGACCTGATGATGACCGACGCGGTCGAAACCAAGCTGCAGCAGAAGCTGCACCCGGAGCTGTGCGCCGTGCACCCGGAAGCGCCGTTCGATTTCTCCGAGAAGGCTTACCTGCTGCCGCGCGACGTGGTGTTCAAGAACTTCGTCGACCAGTGGCTGCGGCAGACCACCGAAAGCGGTGAGTTCGCCAAGCGCTTTGATGCGTGGCTGGCGTATCCGTGGAATGCGCCGGCCAAGTAAGCGGTTAGGCAGGGCTAGGCCGCCGCGGCGCGCCTAGCTGCAGGAAGCCGAGATGATGCCGTGGAAGTGCGCGCCTTGCAGCGTCGTGCGGCGCTCAGGCGAAAGCCGCCGGCAAGCTTAGTGGAGGCTGGCCGGATCGCCGTGTTGCAGGGCCAGCGCGTCGCGCAGCAGCGCGTCGGTCATGTCGCGGCCCAGAAGCGCGGGGTCGAAGCGCGCGGAGAAACGCGTCGAGCAGGACTCCACCTGCAACACCACCTGGCCCGGCGGCAGCAGTTCGATGTCGACGTGGATGACCTCGTCGTCTTCGGTAAAGGAATGCAGCAGCGTGAGTGCTCGGTAGCCGTCGGCGCGTTCCACGGCGGTTTCCGTCCAGGATGGCGCCAGCAGCGCGCAGTTCACCAGCGTTTCGGGCTCGTCAGGGCGATACAGGTGCAGGCCCATCATGGTCGAAGCGGCGTCGGCCACGCCGGACCATTCGGCTGCGGGAATGAGGTCGCCCAGCAGGCGGATGTCGTCGACGGCGGCGTCGGTCTGCACAAAGGCGGCGCCCAGGAAAAACGCGGTCTCATCGCGGAAACCACCCGCCACGGTGTTGCGCCACAGGCGGTGGCTGCTCTTGCTGCCAAGCGCCACTTGCGACAGCACCTTGGCCGCACGCGCACCGTCTGCGCCCGACCACTGGTCTACCGCGCCATGCGAGAACAGGCGATCGGCCATCACAAGGCCCACGCCTTTGGGCAGCACGCGCTCTTCCAGCCAGTTGGCCAGGACATGCACACCGCTGAACGGCATGTCCGGACGCCCGATCGCATGTGCGCGCACGCGGCCGTTTTCCGGCACGTGGAACGGCATGGCAAACAGCCTCGCCTGATAAGCGACGCCGTCAATCTCAAAACGGGCGATGGAAGCGGTGGTGATGGACATGATGACCTTCCTGCTGCAAGGGGCGGAAAACGCCGCCCGTACCTGCATCAACGACCATCCACGCCGAATGTTTAGCCGCCACTTGGGGGGCTGGGGGGAGGGAAATCCCCCTGTCTGTAATGCGCCGCAACAATCGGGGCGCATCCAGACAGGAATTTTTTGCCGCGCCAGCCGTCACACCTTCGCATTAAGGGTTATCCCGCATCACACATTTGCATGTCAATTCAATGACTTATGTGCAGATTGCGGTGCTTGAAGGGTCACAATTGTTCTTCTTTTTTGAACAAAGAGTTTAATAGAACTGCTTTTTTACCCTTCGAGCAACGACTAAGCTTATGCCATCGCGTTACCGCACTGCAGCGAAACTGCCCTGCGGCAATGCTCACCCCCCTGTAGTGGAGTCCATCATGAAGACCAAGAACCTGATTCTCGCCTCGCTGATCGCTGTTGCCGCTGTTCCCGCCTTCGCTGCCGGCGTGCAACGCCAAGACCCGTACACCAACGGCCAAGCCGTGACCAAGGCTGATCCGTATACCGACGGCGCCCGCAAGGCTGACGTCTACACCGACGGCGCTGTGCGCAAGGCTGACCCGTACACCGATGGCGCGCTGCGCAAGGCCGATCCGTACACCGACGGCGCCCTGGTCGGCAAGGCTGACCCGTTCAGCGACGGTCAATAAGTCGTCCATCCGCTGTCCGCATCACCCGTATCACTCTCCCTCCCCGATGCCAGGTGCCCCAGTAGGCACCGGCACCGGCTTACCGAGGCGGCCGTTTGGCCGCTTTTTTTTTGCCTACACCCGCAGAGTTCACCTTGCGAGCCCGGACTTTTCCTCCCTCAAGGCCCCGGGCGCGCGTCCGATAAAAGAGAATGCATCCATTGGCGGGCCGCCTTCCCTTGGACCCGTTGCGCAAAACGTGCCTCGCCACGGACTGATCTCTGAATATCAACATGCGCAAGCGCATCGCCATCGAACACCTGCGGGTGGGCATGTACCTCGACGAATTTGTCGGCTCGTGGCTCGACCACCCGTTCTGGCGGGCCCGTTTTCGCGTGGAAGACGCCACCCAATTGCAGCGGCTGCGTGCCAGCGGCGTACGTGAGGTGTGGATCGACACCACGCGCGGCACCGACGTGGCCGCCGCCAATGCGGCACCTCCGGCGCCCGAAGTCCCGGCACCGCCCGCCTGCTCGGCCGACGCCAACATCGCGCCCCGCCCCATCACGTATGCGGAAGAAATGCGCCGCGCCGCCCGCCTCATCAGCAAGGCCGAGGTGGCCGTGCAGGCCATGTTTGCCGACGCGCGCATGGGCCGCACGATCGAAGCGCGCGACGCACTGCCGTTGGTGGAAGCCATTTCCGGCTCGGTCGACCGGCACCCCAGCGCACTGACCAGCCTCGTGCGCCTGAAAACGAAAGACCGCTACACCTTTCTGCATTCCGTGGCCGTGTGCGCGCTGATGGTGTCGCTGGGCCGCCAGTTGGGACTATCCGATGACGAAGTCCGCGACGCCGGCCTGGCCGGCCTGCTGCATGACATCGGCAAGATCGCGATTCCGCCCGAGGTGTTGAACAAGCCCGGCGCGCTGACCGATGCTGAATTCCGCCACGTGATCGTCCACCCGCAGGCAGGACACGACATCCTGGCCGGCGACAGCAGCATGCGCGACATCGCGCTCGACGTCTGCCTGCACCACCACGAGCGCATGGACGGCACCGGCTATCCGCACAAGCTCGCGGGCGAAGGCATCTCGCTGTTTGCGCGCATGGGCGCCATCTGCGACGTGTACGACGCGGTCACGTCCGACCGCCCGTACAAGAAAGCGTGGGAAGCCGCCTACGCGGTGCAGCGCATGGTCGAATGGCGCGGCAACCATTTCGACCCGATGGTGTTCAACGCGTTTGTCAAAAGCGTGGGCATCTATCCGGTAGGCTCGCTGGTCCGGCTGCGTTCGGGCCGGCTGGCGGTGGTCATGCAGCATGCGCCGGGCGCACTGCTCACGCCCACGGTCAAGGTATTCTTCTCAATATCGTCGGGCACGCGGATTGCGCCCGAACTCATCGATCTGGCGCAGACCGGCGACCAGATCGTCTCGCGAGAAGAACCCCGCGACTGGGGCCTGACCGACCTCAACGAACTTTGGATACACGGCGACTGATCCGTAGTCCCTTTCTGTGGCGCTTGCTGGCATGGCTTGCGCTGGGTTGGCTGACGTGCAGCGCATCGGCCTTCGCCGAACAACCACTGCGGATCGGCTCCAAACGCTTCACCGAGTCGTACGTGCTGGGCGAGATCCTCACGCAGACCGCAGCCCCGCACGGCCCCGCCGAACACGTACCGGGCCTGGGCAACACCGCCATCGTCTTTGCCGCGCTCAAGAACGGAAGCATCGACGTCTACCCGGACTACCTCGGCACCATCGCCGCTGAAATCCTGCACTTGCCTGCCGAGCAGGCTGCCAACCCCGATCAGGCCGCGCTGCTGGCGGACGTGAACCGTGGCCTAGCGCCGATGGGCCTGGCGGCCGGCGTGCCACTCGGCTTTGAAGACACCTACGCGCTTGCCATGCGCAACGCCGATGCCGAACGCGAGCACATCCGCACGCTAGCCGATCTAGCGACGCACCCGGCGCTGCGGCTTGGCCTGTCGCACGAATTTCTCGGCCGCGCCGATGGCTGGCCGGCCATTGCGCAGCACTACAAGCTGCCGCAACACCCGACGGGCCTCGACCACGGCGTCGCCTACGACGCGCTGCGCGCCAGCCAGGTCGACGTAATCGACATCTACTCCACCGACGCCAAGATCCGCCGCGAACATCTGCGTGTGCTCGACGACCCTGCGCACGTCTTCCCGCGCTACGACGCCGTGCTGCTCTACCGCGCCGACGTTCCGCAACGGCACCCGGCACAATGGCAGGCCATCAGCGCACTCGCTGGGCGCATCCAGCGCGACGATATGGTGGCGATGAATGCGGCGGTCGAACTCGAAGGCCAGTCGTTCTCGCAAGCCGCGCTGCAGTTTCTCGCCGGGCATGGCAGCACGCCAGCCGCTACCCCGGCTCATGCATTCTTCACCCGGCTGACGGACGGCCTTGGGCGGCTCACGCAACGGCATCTGATGCTGGTGGGTATTTCGACTGGCATTGCCGTGCTGCTCGGCGTGCCGCTGGGTCTCGTGGCCGCGCGTCGCCGGATCAAGCAGCCGATCCTTGCCGTCGTGGGCGTGCTGCAGACGATTCCGTCGCTGGCCTTGCTCGCGATGCTCATCCCAATCGTCGGGTCGATTGGCGTGGTGCCGGCGCTGATCGCGCTGGCGGTCTATGCGCTGTTGCCCATCGTGCGCAATACCATTGTCGGATTGGAACAGGTGCCCGATGGCTTGCGCGATGCGGCATTGGCGCTGGGGCTCACACCGTCGCAACGCACGCGCGTGGTGGATCTGCCGCTGGCGCTGCCGGTCATCCTGGCCGGCGTCAAAACCGCCGCGGTCATCAGCGTGGGTACGGCGACCATCGCGGCGTTCATCGGTGCCGGCGGCTATGGCGAACGCATCGCCACGGGGCTCGCACTCAACGACAGTGCAACGCTGCTCGCGGGCGCCATCCCTGCCGCAGTGCTGGCGCTGCTCGTGCAGGGGGCGTTCGAGGTGGTCGAATGGTGGCTGCGCCGACACGGCAGCGACACCCCGCTGCACTGACGAGCGCGCGCGTGGGCGTTCCATTACCATCGCGGTCATTCCAGCCGCCTTGCACACCCCGCTTATGACCACGCTTCCGTTTTCCACCGCCCTGCTCGTCGCTGCGGCCGGCGTCTATGCCGGCGCCCAGAATGCCCTCGCGGGCGGCGGGTCGTTCATCACGTTTCCGGCCTTGCTGCTGGCGGGGCTCAACCCGCTGGGCGCCAACATGACTTCGACGATCGCGCTGTTCCCCAGCCAGATCACCTCATCGATTGCCGGGCGCAAACTGGCCGGCGGCGTCGATGCTGGCGAACATCACCTCTCGCTCAAGCAACTCATCGTCATCAGTCTGGTGGGCGGCGTGCTTGGCGCGCTGTTGCTGCTGGCGACGCCGCCGTCGTTCTTTGCCAAGCTGGTGCCGTATCTCGTGCTGTTTGCGACCAGCGTGTTTGCGTGGGGCAGCTTCCGCCGCAAGCCGTTGCACGCGACATCCGGCATTTCGACCACCGCGCTGGCGACCGCGCAGTTTGCGATTGCCATTTACGGGGGCTACTTCGGCGGCGGGATCGGCTTCCTGATGCTCGCGGCGCTGACTGTGGCCGGCCAGCAGGTGCGCATGGCGGGTGCGACCAAGAACGTGCTCGCCATGACGATGAATGCATCCGCCGTGGCGGTGTTTGCTTTTTCGCCGCAGGTCAACTGGGCAGCCGTGGTGGCGCTGGGCATCGGCGGCATCGCGGGCGGATTTGCCGGCGCGTGGCTACTGCACCGGTTGCCGGAAAAAGTGCTGCGCGGCTTCGTCGTCATCGTCGGCATCATCCTGACGGTCTGGCTGTTCATGCGGGCCTGAAAGCGGCATCCGACCTTGCTTGACAGCGTTTGTCCGACAGACGGTTCAGTCAACGTCTACTGTCTGCCGGTTTGCCGCTTTCCTATTGTGACGTTTGGGACGCGCGCCAGGATGGCACGCCGCATGCGTGTCATGGAGTCCGCCCCGTTTCACAACAAGGAGAACGAGCATGCAAGCACGCAAGATGTCGAGTCTGGCCGCGGCGATCGCCGTGGCCGCCTGTGCGTGGATCGGCGCGGCGCCCGCGCAGGCCCAGCAGAAGGATCACAGCGCAGTGACGGGCGTCGACAGCCAAATGGAGGGCCCACGCACCCAGGTTCAGCGCAACGCCGATGCCGCTGCCAATCCCGGCTATCACAACAACGCCACCGGCGCGCAACCCGAAGCCACGCCCGGCACGCTCAAACAGAAAGTCCATCGTGCGCATATGAAGACCGACAAGTGGGTCGACAAGCACGTCACGCACCGCCATGGCAAGGCCAAGGCGACGACGGAATCGTCGTCGGACCGTGCATTCTGGTCACATCGCGCCAACCAGTGCGATTCACTGGTGGGTGAAGCGCAGCGCGTCTGCCGCGAACGCCGCTCGGAAGCTGGCGGCAGCATGCAATAACCGTATCTGCCCATGAAAAAAGCCGACGTTTGTGCGTCGGCTTTTTCATTGCGGCGATGTCTGCGTCAGACGATGCCGGTGGCGTAGAACACCGCAATGACGAAGAACACGGCCAGCGTCTTGATGATCGTCACGCAGAACACATCGCGATACGCCTCGCGATGCGTGAGGCCCGTCACGGCGAGCAGCGTGATGACGGCGCCATTGTGCGGCAGCGTGTCCATGCCGCCCGAAGCCATTGCCGCCACGCGGTGCAGCACGTCCATCGGAATGCCCGTCGCCTGCGCCGCTTGCACAAACTGATCGGCCATTGCCGCCAGCGCAATGCTCATGCCGCCCGATGCGGAACCGGTGATGCCTGCAAGCGTGCTCACCGTCACGGCTTCATTGACGAGCGGATTCGGAATCGCGCGCAGGCCATCGGCCAGCACCAGGAAACCCGGCAGCGCTGCAATCACGCCACCGAAACCGTATTCCGAAGCGGTGTTCATCGCGGCCAGCAGCGCACCCGACACCGCTGCCTTGCTGCCTTCGGCAAAGCGGCCCTTCACGGCGCGGAAGCCAAACACGAGCACCACGATGATGCCGATCAACAGCGCAGCCTCCACAGCCCAGATCGCGGTCAGCTTGTCGGCTTCAACCGTCAGCGGCTTGGGCAGGCCCGGCAACGCAACGGTGACGATCTTGCCGTACCACGCCGGAATCCAGCGCGTGAACAGCAGGTTCATCACGCCCACCAGCACCAGCGGCGACAGCGCGACGAGCGGATGCGCAAGCGTGCCGGTGTCGGCTGTCTCGGGCTCGTTCACCAGCTTGGTAAGCCCGTGGTCGTAGCCATGGCCATTGCGCACCGCTGCGCGGCGGCGCCATTCCAGATACGACATGCCCACCACGATGATGAACAGCGCGCCAATGGTGCCAAGCCACGGCGCAGCCCACGAGGTGGTGTGGAAGAACGTGGTCGGGATGATGTTCTGGATTTGCGGCGTGCCCGGCAATGAATCCATCGTGAACGAGAACGCGCCCAGCGCGATCGTGCCCGGGATCAGGCGCTTGGGGATATTGCCCTGGCGGAACATCTCCGCCGCAAACGGGTACACCGCAAACACCACCACGAAGAGCGACACACCGCCGTATGTCAGCAGCGCGCACACCAGCACGATCGAAAGCATCGCCCGCTTGGCTCCCACCACGCGGATGACCGACGCGACGATCGAGCGTGAAAAGCCCGACAGCTCGATCACCTTGCCGAACACCGCACCGAGCAAAAACACCGGGAAATACAGTTTGACGAAGCCGACCATCTTCTCCATGAAGATGCCGGAAAACACCGGCGCCACAGCCGATGGATCAGTCAGCAACACCGCGCCCAAGGCGGCCAACGGTGCAAACAGGATGACGCTGTAGCCGCGATACGCGGCGAACATCAGAAATGCCAGCGCAGCCAGCACGATGATGACGGACATCGACAATCTCCTCGCATGCTTTTCTTTTTAAGAGCGAAGGATTGTATGTCGCGATGCAACAGATTCCGTTACGCAATCACGCGTATTGAACTGACGGCGGAACTGGCGTTCAGCCGCGCGGGATGGGCGTCTTCGTCACGTCGACGATGACGATTCAATGACGATGCCCCCCGCCTCCTCCGTGCCCCCACCCCCCTCCGTGGCCCCAGCCGCGCCCGCCCCATCCCCGGCCACCCCAACCGTGATGGCAGCCCCAGCAGCCGCCCCCGCCAATCCACACGCTGCCAAAGATCGGCGCCGGGTAAACCGGCGCAGGGTAATAGGCCGGACCATAGTAGTAATAGGGATCGTACGGATAGGACGGATACGCAGGCGCCACGGCTGCGGGCGCGATCGGGTTGCCGTAGGCGTCGTAATACGGTGCGACCACGCAGCCGCCCAGCAAGATGGCCGCGCACGCGGCCACCGCGCCCGGCAGGATGGCGCCTAAACGACCTCCAGGTTGCGGCGTGCGGTTCATGATGTGCTCCGTTGGATGCATGTGCATATGCATTCGACAGTGTCTGGCTGGTTCAATTCCAAGGACTTCGTATACCGCCGCAGCGAATCCTTGCCGGATCACTTACCATGACCGCTTCGCCGCCCGCGCTGGGGAGAGATCGAGGCAGGCGATGCCCATAAAACACTGGAGGACACATCCATGCAAGCCACGGCAGCGCCCACCCACGGCGATCGGGCACCGGCACCGGCCATCTCTGCGGCCACCCGACGCAAGGCCATCATCGCCGCCACCATCGGCAACGGCCTCGAATGGTTCGACTTTACGGTCTACAGCTTCTTCGCCGTCATCATCGCCAAGCTGTTCTTTCCCACGGGCAATGACTTCACCTCGTTCATGCTGACGGTCGCCACGTTTGGCGTGGGGTTCTTCATGCGCCCGGTCGGCGCCGTCGTACTCGGTGTGTACGCCGACCGCGTGGGCCGCAAGGCTGCACTCACACTCACCATCATGCTGATGGCGATCGGCACGGCCCTCATCGGCCTCGCACCGACGTACTCGCAAATCGGTATCGGCGCACCCATCCTCATCGTGATCGCGCGGCTCATCCAGGGCTTCTCGGCCGGCGGTGAAGTCGGTGGCGCAACGGCGTTTCTGATCGAGTATTCGCCGGACGAAAGGCGCGGCTACTTCGCAAGCTGGCAGCAGGCGAGCCAGGGCATCTCGTTCATCCTGGGTGCCGCCATGGGTGCGATCGTCACGAATGGTCTGTCGCCCGAGCAGATCGATGCGTGGGGTTGGCGCATTCCGTTCCTGTTCGGCCTGCTGATCGGGCCGGTCGGCATGTACATCCGCTCACACCTGCACGAGCCGCCCGCGTTCGAAGCGCAGAAGGCAAAGGCCGCGAAAGAGTCGCGTCTGGCGCCGCTGTCGCAAGTGCTGCGCGATCATCCGCGCGAAGTGCTCGGCGGTCTGGGCGTGACGATTCTCTGGACCGTCTGCACCTACACGCTGGTGTTCTACATGCCGACGTACGCGAAGCAACAGCTCGGTCTGCCCCTGGGCGCGACGTTCCAGTCGACGGCGCTTTGCGGTGCGATCATCTTCGTGCTGTGCCCGCTGATGGGCACGCTGTCCGACCGCATCGGGCGCAAGCGCATGCTGGGCACGGTGGCGCTCATCATCGCAGCTGCGGCGTATCCGCTCTTCCATTGGCTCAACGTCAACCCGACGGTGCAAACGCTGCTGCAGGTGCAGGTGATCCTGGGTGTGTTGCTGGCGGCGTTCACGGGCCCGGCGCCGGCCGTGCTGGCCGAGCAGTTTCCGACGGCGGTGCGCTCTACCGGCCTGTCGATTTCGTACAACCTGGCGGTCACGATCTTTGGTGGTTTTGCCCCGCTGATCGTGACGTGGTTGATTGCCAGTTCCGGCAGCAAGCTGGCACCGTCGTACTACGTGATGGCAGCGGCGATCATCAGCGTGTTTGCGCTGTCGCTGATGCACGACCGCACAGGCAAGCCCATCGAAAAGTAATCGCTTGAAATAACCCTACGCGAAACACGAGCGAAAAACGGCCGGTGGATCACCCCACCGGCCGTTCATCTTTTGCGCCCAGCAACCCTGCGTTTTCCAGCACGCGCACGCCCGGCGCATCCACCCGCGCTGCCACGACGAGCGCTGCCGCCACCGACTCCACCGACACCGGTCGCCATGTCTTGGGCACCATCCATCCGATTGCGCGCGACAGGCCTTGCGCAATACGTTCACCGAGCCGAAATTCTGCGCGTGTGCCGAGCAGCAGCGAAGGCCGTACCACCGTCACCGACGGAAAGCCGATCGACAGGATTTCCGCCTCCACTTCGCCCTTGCAGCGGTTGTAGAAGACACCCGATCGTGCATCGGCGCCCAACGCGCTCACCAGCAGAAAATGATGCGCGCCGGCAGCAAACGCCCGCCGTGCCACTTCTACCGGATACTCGACATCAACGCGCCGGAATGCCGCCTGCGAGCCCGCCTGCCGGATCGTCGTGCCAAGCGCGCAGATGACGATATCGGCGGCAAACGCAGACCGGATTTCCGGCGCATCCAGGCGCTCGAAATCGACCACGCATTCACGCAATCGACCGGGCGTCGCCTGCCCTGCTGTCAAGGCCCCGCGCCGCCGTACAAGCGCGGTCACGCTGCCCGCCCAGGGCTGCGCGACGAGACGACGCACCACGGCGCGGCCCACCAGCCCGTTGGCGCCGGCCACCAGAACGGCCGGTCCGCGTGGGTGCTCCGGCGCTTCGCCGCCGGCCGCGAAGCCTTGTCCGACAGGCATTTGCGAACTCGACATGATGTTCTCCATGAAGTTTGCACGGGCCCAGAAACACAGTGTACGGCGTCTGGCGGATCAGTTTGCTGCAGTGCCGCCTGCGCGCTTTCGGTGCGTTTCTAGCGTGAAGAACGCTGGCGGAAATGCAAACAAACCCTGTCGATATCAGGTGTTTCCCGGATACCCGCCCGCAAACCTAGACGGGGCAAGTGTCGGCTGCAAGCAACGGCCCGCAAACCCTTGCAGTTAGGGGATGTGCAACCCTTCGCAACGGTGATATAAAACGGGTCGCAGTACAACGCTGTCCAACAAACCTGAAGTGGGGAACTGACATGACGACCAAATCCGAACTCGTAGCCGCCATTGCGAAAGACGCTGAACTGAGCAACGCCGCCGCCGAGCGCGCGCTGAACTCCGCGCTGGAAAACATCAAGAAGACCGTCGCCAAGGGCGGCACCATCACGCTGGTTGGCTTCGGTTCGTTCTCGTCGGGCAAGCGTGCAGCACGCACGGGCCGCAACCCGCGCACCGGCGAAGCCATCAAGATCCCGGCAACCAAGACCGTGAAGTTCACGGCTGGCAAGGGCTTCAAGGACGCCGTGAACAAGAAGAAGTAAGAGTCTTCTGCCGAGCCCAGCATGCATGCCGGGTCGGGAGACTTGCAAGGGACCCTACGGGGTCCCTTTTCTTTTGATGCGTTTGATCTGGCGCAACGTCAGCCGACCGGCCACAAGGCCACCAGATAACCGACCGAACCGACACGCGCGACAACCGTGTCCGGATCGCCCTCTGCATCGAGCCATGCAGCCGCGCCCTGCGGTACATCGTCGGCACCAATCGACAGCAGGCCGTGCACGCAATACACCAGCCATTGCATGCCCCGATGCAAGCGCGGCAGCGAGCGGCGCTCGCCGGCTGCCAGGGCAATCGCCTCGGCATGATGTGCCCACGCGTCGCGCCGCGTCATCACATTGAAATCCGAGAGCGGCGCGTCGAGCGTGGCATGCACATCCGCTTCGCCAGGAAAGCGCGCGGGTGCTTCGCCGGGCGCAAGCATCACGGCTTCGGCTTCGGCGCGATGCATCGTCAGCCGGCCGCCCGCAATCACCGCCAGCGATCGGTCAATGCCGGCAAAGCGCGAGAATGGCCCTGCCGCATCCACCTGCGCAGTGCTCACTCGCCAGTCGAAATTGTCCAGCGTGGCACCCGCCGGGGCGATGGCGATTTCGGTCGTGACACCGCCACCGTTTTTCCACGGCATGCGACGCATTGCATCTGTGGGAATCAGCTTCATGAGCGGCGCAACAAGTGATACGCCAGACGCGCCGCTACGCGCACGGTGCGGCGGTCCTGATCGTATTCGGGGTTGGTCTCGGCGATGTCCGCCACGCGCACCTTGCCCGTCGCGCAGACGTGCTGCACCAGGGCCTCAAGCACCGGCAGCGTGATGCCGTAAGCCGCGGGCGCGGACACGCCAGGCGCCACGGCAGCGGACAGCACATCCATGTCGATGGTCAGGTAGACGTGATCGGCATCAGCCAGCCATGCATCGAGATCGGTCATGCGCGCATCGAGGTGGCGCTCCTGCACATCAGTGTCTTCCACGTAGTGCGCGTGCAGCGCATCGGCGCGGTCGAACAGCGCGGGTGTGTTCGACAGGCGACTCACACCCAGGCAGCAATACGTCAGGTCAATGCCGTGTGCGGCACAGTCTTCTGCGATCTGGTCGAACGGCGTACCGGAGTTGCCGGGGCGGCTCGTGCGCAGGTCGAAATGCGCATCGAAATTGACGACCGCCAGACGTCCGCGCCAGCCTTGTTTCTGCCAATGCTGACGCAAGCCCTGATAAGTACCGAACGCAACCTCGTGGCCACCGCCGAGCACGACCGGACGCGCGCCGGCATCGAGCAGTTCGCACACGGTGTCGCCGAGTGCGGCCTGCGCGCCTTCCAGATCGCCATCGTCACACGTGACATCGCCCGCGTCCGCAAGCACCGACAGGCCATGCGCGGGCACGTTGGCCAACGCCCGGCGGATTTCGCGCGGGCCCTGTGCAGCACCGGCGCGGCCGTGGTTGCGCACCACGCCCGCATCGCACGCAAACCCGACCAGCGCAGGCACGCCGGACAACGTCGTCGCATAGGCGGACTGCACGACCTGGAACAGGCGCGTCACGTCACCGCGTTCGCCTGTGTCGTCACGCCCCTGCCAGATGGAGGCATCGAACGTTGCAGCTTCGGTCATCGTCATGTGCGTGTCAGCACCGCTTGCAGGAACGAACGCGTGCGCGCTTCCTTGGGCTCGCCAAAGATGACCGACGGTGGCCCGGCTTCGACGATGCCGCCGCCGTCCATCACCACCACCACGTCGGCCACTTCACGTGCGAAACCCATCTCGTGCGTGACCACAAGCATCGTCATGCCTTCCTTGGCGAGCACTTTCATCACCTGCAGCACTTCGCCAACAAGTTCCGGGTCAAGCGCAGACGTCGGCTCGTCGAACAGCATCACCTTGGGCCGCATCGCCAGTGCACGCGCAATGGCCACGCGCTGTTTCTGACCGCCGGAGAGGCTGGCGGGCATCGCGTCGGCCTTGTGTGCCAGCCCTACTTTCTGCAGCAGCTCGCGCGCTTCGGCTTCCGCCTCCTGCTTCGACTTGCCACTCAGCATGCGCGGCCCAACCGTGACGTTGTGCAGCACTGAAAGATGCGGGAACAGGTTGAACGACTGGAACACCATGCCGACCTGCTGCCGCAGTTGGTTCAGCTCGCCATCGGGCAGCAGCTTGCCGTTGTCGATCAGGCGCTTGCCGCAGATATCGATGGTGCCGCCTTCGGCCGTCTCCAGCCCATTGCAGCAACGCAGGAACGTGCTCTTGCCCGAGCCGCTGGGACCGATGACGACCACCACCTGCGACGCATCGACTTCGAAGTCGATGTCCTTGAGCACGGTGTGATCGCCATACGATTTGGTAAGCCCGCGGATCTGGATCATGGGAACATCCAGCGCGGATTTGAGAGTTTGCGGGTGAGCCGCATTTGTCATGCTCATTGCACCATGCCTCCCGCACGGATGTGGCGTTCGAGCCGATGCAGCAGATAGCTGGCAGCGCTGGTCAGCACCAGGTACACCAGCGCAATCGCCAGGTACACCTCCAGCGAGCGATACGACACGCTGATGATCTTTTGCCCTTCGTGCATCAGGTCGTGGATCGTAAGCAGCGACACCAGCGCCGAGTTCTTGATCAGCGCGATGAACTCGTTGCCCAGCGGCGGAATCATCCGCACCACGGCCTGCGGCAGGATGATGGCGCGCATCGACTGCGCCGACGACATGCCGATCGAGCGTGCCGCCTCCATCTGCCCGCGATCCACCGACTGGATCGCACCGCGCACGATTTCCGACACATAGGCGCCCGAATACACGCCCAACCCCAGCACGCCGCACACAAAGGCCGGCAGCAGGATGTCGAACTGCGGCAGCCCGAAGAACAACAGGAAGAGCTGCACCAGCAGCGGCGTGCCACGGATGAACGTCACGTACACCGTGCAGATGCCGTAGATGAATCGGCGGCGCGGGTTCAACCGCCCGATGCCGATCAGCAGGCCCAGCACGCAGCCGAGCACCAGCGCCGCGGCCGTCACCTCAACGGTGACGAGCGTACCGCGCAGGATGTCGTGCCAGCCGGCCCAGACGGGAGAAAAATCCAGTTCCATCAGCGTGTCCGTCTGTCGTTACTTGGCGGCGGCGCCAAACCACTTCTTGACGATCTGTTCGTACGTGCCGTCGGCCTTGATCTTCTCCAACGCGGCGTTCAACGCCTTGGTCAGCTCGGGCTGGTCACGACGCACGGCGATGCCATATTCCTCGGTGGTGAGCGCCGGCTCAACCAGGCGCAGACCCGGGCGCGCCTTCACGTAGTACGCGGCAGCCGGGCGGCCTGTGACAGCGGCATCGGCCCGGCCGATCTCGACGAGGTTGAACATCTCGTTGTTCTTCTCGACCTCCACGCGCTCGACCTTCGGGTAGTTTTCGCGCAGGTAGTTGACCGACTTGGTACCCACCTGCACGCTGACCTTCTTGCCGTTCAGATCAGCCGGCGTCTTGATGGCCGTGTTGCCTTGCTTGACCAGCGCGACCAGACCGCCGTGGTAGTACGGCACCGTGAAGTCCACCACCTTCTTGCGCTCTTCCGTGATGTAGATGCCGGAGATGGCCACGTCGAAGCGGCGCGAGATCAGACCAGGCACGAGGCCCTTGAAGTCGATATCGGTCCACTCGACCGGACGGCCCATGGTGCGGGCCAGCGCGTCGATCAGGTCCACATCAAAGCCGGTGCGCTTGCCGTTTTCGACAAACTCCATCGGCGCGAACGTGGCGTCGGTGGCCACGCGCAGTGGCTCGCCGGCAGCGTGCGCAGCGGTTGCGAAGGACGCCGCAGCGGACAACGCCACGGCACAAGCCAGCATCGAATGCATGAAGTAACGACGATTCCCCATGAGTGGTCTCCTTGTGTGATGCATGTGGGGTGAGAAAAAGAATCGGAAAAATCAAAAATTCAGATGTCCTGCAGCCGCGCAGAAATGGATGCAGCCGCTGCAACGGTCATGTCGATCAGGCGTTGCTCCTTGCCACGCACGCGCGTTGCTGGCGCCATCAACGTAATGGAGCCGAGCGCGTGGCCGGGCAGACGGAACACCGGCACGCTCACACCCCAGACGCCGGGGTCGACCTCGCCTTCGGACAGCGCATAGCCCGCGGCGCGAATGTCAGCGAGTTCGGTTTGCAGTTGCGCCTGGCTCTCGGCATCGATGGCAAGCAAGTCGGCGAGGATGGCGCGCGCGGCAGCGGGCGGCATGAACGCCAGCAACGACTTGGCAGAGGCGCCGGCCAGCAGGGGTACGCCGCGCCCCTTTTCGAATGAGCAGCGCAGCGACTGCTGGCTCTCGACCATCTCCAGGCAGACGGCCTGATCCTTGACGGCCACGACCAGCCCCACCGATTCGCCCGACTCGGCCACGAGTTTGGCCATGCCGATGCGCGCTTCCTGCACGAGGTGCGAAGCGTGGTCGAAACCCAGTGCGAGCTGCAAGCTGATCGGGCCAGGAGCATAAGTGCCGGCCGATTCGAGCACGAACCCCCAGCGCTTGAGCATCGCGACCTGACGGTAGAGCGTGCTCTGCGGCAGGCCGGTCAGTTCGACCAGCTCGCGCGCCGCAACCGGGCGGCCGTGGCGCGCGATGATGGCGAGCACCATCAGCACGCGGTCCGAGCCGCTGGTAGCGGCAGCGGATTGTGCTGGTGAAGGTGCCTGGCCCGGCTCGGTCATCGCGAAACTCCGTCGAGTGATGTTGCGACGGAGAATGCGACGATTTTCTCAATACTTCAACGCGACATTCCCACTTAACGGGAATAGATCGCGAATTCAGTATTTACACCTAGGACGCCGCGGTCACATTCCCAGCCTCCTCATCGAGGCGCGCTTCCAGAAACGCGACGACGGCGTGGGCCGATGCCTCGCTGCGGCACGTCGTCAGCGCGGCGTACAGCGGGGCGGCCAAGCCGTTCAGAAAGTCGATCGGCGCTTCCGGACCTTCGGCCAGATAACGCTGCAAGGCCGAGAACGCGCCCGCTTGGCTCAGGCGCCAGTCCGCAATCGAAGCCTGCCGCACATGGCGCGGCGCAAATGGCGTGGCAGGCGCCGGCTGGGGCGACGTCTTGGGCTTGGGCACCACCTTGGTTGGCGCGCGGCTTGCGACATAGCCGTCGGCAATCAGGCGCGCGAGGTCTTCGGCACGATCGTCAATGTCTGGGCCGACGCTGCTCAACTGCGCCAGGATTTCTGCCGCGCAGCGTTCGCCATTGACCAGCAGCAGGATCGCCCGCTGCCGATGCGTGACGTGCCCACTGCGCGCCTGCAGCTCCTGTGAGCCGCGCTCGGTGCGCGACAGGATGTAGCTCAGATCCACCGTCCCCTCCCTTGTTTTTTATGCGTCTGTTCGATGAAGGGCCAGTCTAGAAAAACCCGGCGCAGCGCGGACCATTTGCGCGCCGCCGGGCGTGCAATACCGGCTATCACGTGCGCAGCATTGCGTTCGTGCGGGCGACCAGCATGGCGATCGATCATCAAATCTGGATTGAAACCAGATCGACTCACAAGCCCTTTATCGTCTGTGATTGGAAATCTACAGTGCAGCGCTTCACCACCAACGGAGTCCACCATGCTTATCCGCCCCGCCCTGCTTGCCGCCGCAGTGCTGACGCTGCCCGCCCTCGCAATGGCACCCGCAGCCATTGCGTCAACGTCCGACGCTGATCTCATCCGCGCGGACCACGTCGCCGCGCCTGATACGCCGCAGGCCGCAGCCGCCGTGCTCGCCGCACGTCGCTACGCCACCTTCTGGCATACCGGTGATGCGGGCTATGCCACGCAAGCCCTGTCGCCCGCGTTTGTCGACCGCACATTGCCCGCCGGACGCGTGCAGGGCACGCAAGGCCCGCTCGATGCATCCAAGGCGTTCCGCACGGCGGTGCCCGACATGCGCGTGGAGATCGAAGACATGGTCGTCGCCGGTGACCGCGTTTCGGTTCACCTGCGCTTTCGCGGACACTTCACCGGAGAGTTCGGCCGCACGCATGGGCAGAACCAGCCGATCGACTTCCAGGCCTTCGACCTGTACCGGATTGCCGACGGCAAGATCGCCGAAAACTGGCACCTCGAAGACAACCAGACGCTGCTGCGGCAGATGGGCCTTCAACCGTAATCCACACGGCTTCATTAACGCCCATTAACAGCGCAACTCCCCGCTCCCGCTATGCTTCGGCCCAGCTTGCAGACCGCTCGGCGGCTGCCAAAGCATCAGAAGAATCGAGCCAATCAACACACAAGAACATCTTCGGGAGAAGTCCATGGGAAAGGGGTTTCAGGGCGCGTTGCGCGTCTGGGCGGGCACGCTCGCCTGCGCGGCGGTGCTGGGTGCGATGGGGGCGATGGGCGCTACGGCAGCCCACGCGCAACAGGCCAGCGATCCGCAACAGGAAATGAAGCAGGCCTGGTCCGCCGCCAAGGCCGCTGCGAAGGTTGGCCCCACGTCGATCGAACTGCGTGACCAGGCCACGCTCAAGATCGGCAAGGACGAGGTGTTCATCCCGCAGCCGGCTGCCGGGCAGCTCATGCACGCCATGGGCAACAGCAACAACCCCGACATGCTCGGTCTGGTCATGCCCACCAGTGACGATGACGAATGGATGGTGGTCGCCAAGTACGAAGCCTCGGGCTACATCAAGGATGACGACGCCCGCGACTGGAACGTCGACGATCTGTACAAATCGCTCAAGGAAGGCACCGCTGCCGCCAACGAAGAGCGCGAGAAGCGCGGCATCCCCGCACTGGAAATCCAGGGCTGGGTCGAGCGTCCGCACTATGACGCCGCCACGCACCGCCTCATCTGGTCGATGGCTGCGCGCTCCAAAGGCCAGCCGGCCGACGACCCCGGCGCGGTCAACTACAACACCTACGCACTCGGCCGCGACGGCTATATCAGCCTGAACCTGATCACCGGCCGCGACCATGTCGACGCCGACAAGCCCGCCGTGCAAAAGCTGCTCGCCGATCTCGATTTCAAAGATGGCAAGCGGTACACCGATTTCAACTCGAAGACCGACAAGGTGGCCGAGTACGGATTGGCCGCGCTGGTGGGTGGCATCGCCGCCAAGAAGCTGGGCCTGTTTGCCGTGATGGCTGCGTTCCTGGCCAAGTTTGCGAAGGTGGCCATCCTGGCGGTGGCGGGCTTTGGCGCAGCCATCGCCAAGTTCTTCAAGCGCAAGCCGAGCGCATAAGCCGTGGCCAAACTGCTGATCCTGCTGTTTTCAGGGCTGAAGTTCGGCAAGCTGCTGACCACCGGTGGCACGATGCTGCTGTCGGTGGCCGCATATGCCTTCGTATTCGGGTGGCGCTATGCGGTGGGCTTCGTGGTGCTGCTGTTCATCCACGAGATGGGCCACTTCATGGCGGCACGCCAACGCGGGCTGGCGGTCGGGGCGCCCACCTTCATCCCATTCGTCGGCGCATGGATCGACCTGAAAGAGCAGCCGATGGACGTCGAAACCGAAGCCCATATCGGCCTCGCAGGCCCCGTGGCGGGCACCGTGGGCGCCATGCTGTGCTACGGGCTTGCGCGCTACACCGACAGCCAGTTGCTGCTGGCGCTGGCCTACGCCGGCTGCTTCCTCAATCTGTTCAACCTGATCCCGCTCTCGCCGTTTGACGGCGGACGCATTACGGCAGTGCTGTCGCCGCGCATCTGGTTTCTGGGGGTGCCGGTGCTGGTGGCGCTGTTCATCTGGCGGCCGAGCCCCATCCTGATCCTGATTGCGGTGCTGGCCGTGCCGCAGCTGATGAAGGCTTGGCGTTACGACCCGCATGCGCCGGAAAACCGTGCGTACTACAGCATCTCGAACGAATCTCGGCTGACCTACACGGTGTACTACATCGGCCTGGTCGTCTTTCTGGCGATGATGAGCCACGAGTTGCACGACATGCTCGGCAGCGTGCGCGCATAAAAAAACCTCCGCACAGGCGGAGGTTTTTTTGGGGTCGCCGAAGCGATTCGCTTTAGGCGAAGTTCTTGGCAACGAAATCCCAGTTGACCAGGTTCCAGAACGCCTCGACGTACTTCGGACGGGCGTTGCGGTAGTCGATGTAGTAGGCGTGTTCCCACACGTCGCAAGTCAGCAGCGGCTTCGCATCGGTCGTCAGCGGCGTGGCTGCGTTCGAGGTCGACACCAGATCCAGCGAGCCGTCGGCCTTCTTCACCAGCCAGGCCCAGCCCGAACCGAAGGTGCCGATGGCCGTCTTCGTGAACTCTTCCTTGAACTTGTCGAAGCTGCCCCACTTGGCGTTGATGGCGTCAGCCAGCGCGCCGGTCGGAGCGCCGCCGCCTTGCGGCTTCAGGCCGTTCCAGTAGAACGTGTGGTTCCACACCTGTGCGGCATTGTTGAACACGCCGCCCGAGGACTTCTTGACGATGTCTTCGAGGCTGAGGTTCTCGAACTCGGTGCCCTTGATCAGGTTGTTCAGGTTCGTGACGTAGGTCTGGTGGTGCTTGCCGTAGTGGAACTCCAGCGTTTCCTTGGAGATGTGCGGCGCCAGAGCGTCTTGGGCGTACGGCAGCGGGGGGAGCGTGTGTTCCATTGTTCTTGCCTTCTGTGGGTTGTACAGGTTGGGAGCGACGATTGTAGGAGACTTGCAAAACCGGCGCAAACCGCATGCCAAATAGTGGGAATACCCGCTAAACGCGTGCGGAATCGCATTCGTTACCGCTATAAGGTCATGCGCCGGTCACAGTTCGAGCTTGGTTTGCACCTGGGCGATTTCGATGTCAGCCGTGCCTTGCGCCAGCCGGGCCTCGATACGTGCCCGGGCATGCAGTGCGTTCGGATCGCGGATGGCATGGCCCTTGGCATCGAGCAGCACTGCATAACCGCGCTCCAGCGTGCGCTGGGGCGCCAGCAGTTCCAGCCCGCTGTGCTGACGTCCCAGGCGCTCCTGCGCGCGAGCCAGCCTGTCTCGCATGAGGCGTGCCAGCGTCGCTTCCGCTTGCTGCAGGCGAATGCGCTCTCGCGTGGCGTCGGGGCGGGCGGCGGCCAAGCGCATCGTCAGTAGACGCTGGAGGTGTTCCGCGCGCTGCACGCGGCCGGTCAAGGCAAAGCGCAGGCGGCCTTCCAGATGCGCCAGCTGCGTGCGGCGTTCGCGCATCTGCGCCTGCGGGCTGCGCAGGCGGCGCGCGAGCCAATCGACGGTCTGCGCGCGGCGATCGAGCTGGCGGCGCAACTGTGCCGAGAGCGCATCCCAGTCGCGCCCCACATCGCGCAGCATGCGGGCACGGTCGGGGCTGACGAGTTCGGCCGCCGCAGTCGGCGTGGGCGCTCGCACGTCGGCCACAAAGTCGACGATCGTCACATCCGTCTCATGCCCGACGCCCGCCACAATGGGAATTTCCGATGCACCAACCGCACGTGCAACCGGCTCTTCGTTGAAGGCCCATAGGTCTTCAATGCTGCCGCCGCCCCGGCACAGGATGATGACGTCTACCTCTGCCCGGGCATTGACCCGTTCCAGCATGGCGGCGATGCGCTCCGACGCACCGGCGCCCTGCACCGGCACGGGATAGACCACCACCGGTACATGCGGCGCGCGCCGGCGCAGGGTGGTCAGCACGTCGCGCAAGGCCGCTGCCTGCAGCGACGTCACCACGCCAATCGCACGCGGATGCCGCGGCAGGGGCCGTTTGCGGTCGGCCTCGAACAAGCCTTGCGCCTCCAGCGCGGCTTTCAGCCGCAGGAAGGCCTCGTACAGATTTCCCAGGCCGGCCCGGCGGATCGCTTCTACGCTCAATTGCAGTTCGCCGCGCGCCTCGTACAGCGTGACCAGCGCACGCACCTCGACGGCCTCGCCTTCGCGCGGGGTGAAATCGGCGTATTGGTTACGGCCCTTGAACATCACGCAGCGAATCTGCGCGCCCGCATCCTTGAGCGAGAAATACCAATGTCCGCTGGCCGCGCGCGTGAAGTTCGAAATCTCGCCGCGCACCCAACCCAGCGGAAAGTTGCGTTCAAGCAGCCCCGCAATGCGGCGGTTGACGTCGCTGACGGTAAGCACGTCCTGCGAGCCTCGGTTCAGTCCAGACGCAGCGTCAGGTGCTGCCGGCGTCTCGGGCGTGGGTGCGGGCGTGGGTGCAGTGGCATCCATCCAAAACGGGCGGCGGGAAGACGGCGGCGGGGTCATAAGTGGTGCGAGGAGCGCAAAACGATGAGGCTTCGGGGCGACTTCTACCTTGAATAGGGGAGGCAATCCACGCCAAGCGGGCTACCTGTCCACAGCATAACGTGGTTGTCAAGCTTGACAGAGGCTAGGTGACTCGCTCTCTGCATTTTGACGCAACCCCTTGATTCTTATGAAAAATCCACCCATGTCAAAATTTCAGCAGCGCAAGTAATTTCGTTCTGCGTCAAGCATTTAGCGCAGGCGCCCCAAGGATGTTCACAAAGTTATCCACAGCGGCGCTGGAAAACCGTGGTGTGACGCCTGGGCAGTGGATAAATCGGCCGTCGATTCTCACACGTTCGGGCCGCGCAGCCCAATTTTTTCGGGTGAAACCCCGCTGCACAATTTTTAAGCGAAGTCCAGAACACCCTTTTGAATCAGTCACTTAAGGTGCTTGTTCGGGCAATGTCCACAGCCCGTCCACAAGACTGTCCCGTGTCGGTGTGGATTTCCTCGCGCTTTTTCGAGATGCGCCCTCGTTTTTCTCCAGATCCACGCCAAAACCCCGGTTGCCTCATTTTTGAGCACGCCATTGGACTTCCTTTTAGATCAAGCACTTAACGTACTTGTTGAGGCAATGTCCACAACCCATCCACACAACTGTCCCGCAGCGGTGGGGATTACTCGCCGTTTTACCGGATCCGACAGCGCTTGTTCATGGATTGGCCACAGAAATGCCGTTTGCATATTTTTTAAGCACGGCACCGAACTCCCTTTCGCATCAAGCACTTAGTTTGCTTGTTCGGGCAATGTCCACAACCCGTCCACAAGACTGTCCCGCTTGGCTGTGGATTGCCGCGGCCCGCATCTTTCGTGACAGCGCGTTGACCATCGTCTGCGCATGTCACGATGCTGCGCCATCGTGTTGCCGTGGCAGGTCCGACGCGCTAGAGTGCTGCCTGTTTTTGCCGCAACGAACAGCGTTCGGGGACGCGGACGGCACAAGCAGCAAACCAGAACAGAATCACACTCCTTCCACAACGACAAAACGGGTTGTCCAGTGTTTTCCATCATTCAAGCCGCCGGCTGGCCAATCTGGCCACTGTTGATCGCCTCGGTGCTCGCACTCGCGCTCATCATCGAACGCTTCGTCGCCCTGCAACACAAGAAGATCATTCCGCCCAAGGTGTATGACGAGGCGCTGGCCGTCGCGCATCAGCGCCGCGCCACGCCAGAAGTGGTCAACACGCTGGAACAGGGCTCACCGCTGGGCCGCCTGCTGGCCGCTGCGCTGCGCCATGTGGTACTGCATCCGAACACCACGCGCGATGCCGCCAAGGAAGTGGTGGAAGAAGCCGGCCAGAACGTTGCGCACCGCCTGGAGCGCTATCTGAACGCGCTCGGCACGATTGCCTCGGTGGCGCCGCTGATGGGCCTGTTCGGCACGGTGGTCGGCATGATCGAGATCTTCGGCAGCCAGACCGCCGCGGGCACGAACCCGCAGGCGCTGGCGCACGGCATCTCGGTCGCGCTGTACAACACCGCGCTGGGCCTGGTGGTGGCCATCCCGACACTGATCTTCTGGCGCTACTTCCGTGGCGTGGTCGATAACTACGTGGTCGAGCTGGAGCATCTCTCCACCACGTACCTCGACGCGATCCTGCCGCCGCGGCGCGGCTGATCCGGGCCACGCCTTACTGGAAATAGCCATGCGCTTCCGCCCGCGCCGTGCCCGCGAAGAGCCGGAGATCAACCTGATCCCGCTGATCGACGTGCTGCTCGTGATCCTCATCTTCCTGATGATCACGACCACGTATTCCCGCTACACCGAACTGAAGGTCAACCTACCCACCGCCGAGGCTGAAAAAGCCACCGAGCGCCCGGGCCAGATCGTCGTGTCCGTCACGGCCAATGGTGTCTACTCTGTCGACAAGCAAGTGCTCGACACGCGCGATGTCACCAGCCTGGCCGACGCCCTGCGCAATGCCGCAGGCAAGGCCGGCGGCCCTGAGCCCATCGTCATCGTCAACGCCGATGCGCAAGCCGCGCACCAGGCGGTGGTGAATGTCATGGAAGCCGCGCGTGTGGCCGGTCTGTCGCACCTGACCTTCGCCACGCAAACCGGCAACGCCCGCTAAGAGACTGCCTTTAAATCACAATCACGCCGCATGCCCGTCGCCCAGCACCGCCTCGCCAGCTTCGTCACACGCCAATGGCAGCAACGCGGCTGGTTTGCGTGGGTGATGTGGCCGCTGTCTTGGCTGTTTGGCGGGGTGAGCGCCTTGCGCCGGCTGCTGTTCCGCACTGGCGTGCTGCGCTCGGTGCGGCTGCCGATGCCGGTGGTGGTGATCGGCAACGTGACGGTGGGCGGGGCCGGCAAGACGCCTGCCGTGATTGCGCTGGCGTCGGCGCTGGCTGAAGCCGGCCTGCGGCCAGGCATCGTCTCGCGTGGCTACGGTGCACAACTGAAGCATCCGCGCCCTGTGCGCGAACACTCCCGTGCAGAAGACGTCGGCGATGAACCGCTGCTCATCGCACGCGCCACCGATCTGCCGGTGTGGGTCTTCCCCGATCGTGTGCTGTGCGCGCAGACGCTGCTCGCCTCGCACCCGGGCTGCAATGTGATCGTCTGCGACGACGGCCTGCAGCACTATCGTCTGCGCCGCGATATCGAAATCATCGTGTTCGACACGCGCATGGGCGGCAACGGTTTCCTACTGCCAGCCGGCCCACTGCGCGAACCGATGGCGCGCCGCCGTGACGCCACGCTCATCAACGACCCGAACTACCGCGCCACGCCCGATCGCCCGAACGTCTTCGGCATGCACCTCGAGCTGCAGGACGCGTACAACCTGGCCGACCCGGCGCTGCGCCGCCCGCTCGCCCAGTTCGCGCGCATTGAAGGCGGGCAATTGCTGGCCGCGGCCGGCATCGGCAACCCGGAGCGCTTCTTCGCCTCGCTCCGGGCCGCCGGCCTCAAGCCGAGCACGCTGCCGTTGCCCGATCACTACGATTTCGCCAACAGCCCCTTCACCGATAGCCACGCCGAGGTCATCCTGATCACCGAAAAGGATGCCGTAAAATGCGGCCATCTCGACGACCCGCGCATCTGGGTGGTGCCGACCACACCGGTGGTCGACACGGCGCTGGTCGAACAGGTCTGCCAGCGCGTACGCGCCCTGGCCGATCGCGCAACGCTCAAGGCGAGCGCACAATAACGTCACCCTATCCGCTGTACCGGCGCGCCGCCCTACCCTTTGAGCGACCGCCACGGAGCCTCTACCGCCATGGACAATCGCCTGCTGGAAATCCTCGTCTGCCCGTTGTGCAAGGGCACGCTGCAACACGACCGCGCCAACAACGAACTGATCTGCCACGTCGACAAGCTGGCCTACCCGATCCGCGACGGCATCCCGGTCATGCTGGCCGATGAAGCACGCCAGACCGTGGAAGGCACGCCGGTCGATCCGGCCTGATACGAAGGTCGCCGCCATGTCGCACGCGCCGTTCATCGCTGTCATTCCCGCGCGGCTGGCGTCCACGCGGCTGCCCAACAAACCGCTGGCCGATATCGACGGCAAGCCGATGGTGGTGCGCGTGGCTGAACGCGCGCATCAGTCGTCCGCCGCGCGCGTGGTGGTCGCCACCGATGCCGCATCGGTCGCCGACGCCTGCATGCAGCATCACGTGGAAGCCGTGCTCACGCGCGCCGACCACGCCTCCGGCACCGACCGCCTCGCCGAAGTGGCCACCGTGCTGGGCCTGCCCGATGACGCCATCGTCGTCAACGTGCAAGGCGACGAACCGCTGATCGCACCGACGCTGATCGACAACGTGGCCGCGCACCTGCGCGATCACCCCGACTGCGCCATCGCCACCGCTGCCCACCCCATCCACGACCCGGCCGACATCTTCAACCCGAACGTCGTCAAGGTCGTGCTGGACGCCGCTGAGCGCGCACTACTGTTCTCGCGCGCGCCGCTGCCCTGGGCGCGCGATACCTGGACACCCGCGGTCATGGCGCGGTCCGTTGCGGAGCGCCCGCTGCCGGCCATGCCCGTGCTGCGTCATATCGGCATCTACGCGTACCGTGCCGGATTCCTGCGCCGCTTCCCGCAATTGGCCGCTGCCCCCATCGAGCAAACCGAGCAGTTGGAGCAGCTACGCGCCATGTGGCACGGTGAGCGCATTGCCGTGCTGACCACCGATGACGCCCCCGCCGCCGGTGTCGACACCCCCGAAGACCTCGCCCGAGTGCGCGCTGCCTGGGCCGAACTCCTGTCCCAGGACGGCCCCTGAAGCCGCGATTTCTCTGAACTTTGCGCGCAGGGCTGCTAAAACCCCGGCCCCGCCATGGCATAATCGCGAGGACGACAAGCCGCATGACGGCGCCCACGCAGGCGCCACAGCGGCGACAGGGAGACAAATCGAGCCATGGGTGCCGCCGTCCGGCGGACGCCTGATTCCCCAGAGTCCGGTAAGGCTGGCGTCAACTTCGCCCGCTAGGCTGCCTGTTTGCGTCGATTGCGTCGCCATGGCTTTATCACCAGGCGTATTGGGAATCCGCCCTCTCGGACCGATTCCCAACGCGCTTCATCTGGCCTGACAGCGCGACAGGATTCGAAAACTTGAGGAACTCGTCACCATGCGGTTGATTCTGTTGGGCGCGCCCGGCGCCGGCAAAGGTACGCAAGCCAAATTCATCTGCGAAAAGTTCGGCATCCCGCAGATCTCCACCGGCGACATGCTGCGCGCGGCCGTCAAGGCAGGTACCCCGCTGGGTATCGAAGCGAAGAAGGTGATGGATGCCGGCGGCCTGGTGTCGGACGACATCATCATCGGCCTCGTAAAAGACCGCCTGCAACAACCTGACTGCAAGAACGGCTACCTGTTCGATGGCTTCCCGCGCACCATTCCGCAAGCGGAAGCCATGAAAGACGCCGCCGTGGCAATCGACTACGTGCTGGAAATCGACGTGCCGTTCGACGCCATCATCGAGCGCATGAGCGGCCGCCGCGTGCATGTGGCATCGGGCCGCACGTACCACATCAAGTACAACCCGCCCAAGACCGAAGGCGTGGACGACGAAACCGGCGAAGCGCTCATCCAGCGCGACGACGACAAGGAAGAAACCGTGCGCAAGCGCCTGGACGTGTACGAGAACCAGACGCGTCCGCTGGTCGACTACTACTCGCAGTGGGCCGCCAACGGCAATGGCGCCGCCAAGGTTGCGCCGCCGAAGTACCGCAAGATCAGCGGCGTGGGCAACGTGGACGAAATCACGGCCCGCGTGTTTGGTGCCCTGCAGGACTAAGCGCACCCGCAAATACCCGCCAGGGAAAACGGCGCCTCATGATCGAGGCGCCGTTTTTTTTGCGCGATCGTCGGCCGCTTCGCGCTACCATATGACGTTGACGTAAACGTCAAGTAACTCGCAATCCACAAACGAGGAGACACGGCATGGAGATTCGCGATCAGGTATTCATCGTCACCGGCGGCGCGTCGGGACTGGGCGCAGGCACGGCCCGCACGTTGGCGGAAGCCGGTGGCAAGGTGGTAATTGCAGACCTGAACGAAGCCGCCGGCACCGCGCTGGCGCAGGAACTGGGCGGCCGCTTCGTGCGTTGCGACGTTACGTCCGAAGCGGACGGGCAAGCCGTTGTGGCGGCCGCTACATCGCTGGGCACGCTGCGCGGGCTGGTGAACTGCGCGGGTATCGCCACGGCATCGCGCACGGTGGGCAAGACGGGCCCGCATCCGTTGGATCAGTTCGCACGTGTGATCAATATCAATCTGATCGGCACGTTCAACATGATCCGCCTGGCCGCGACGGCCATGGCCGGTAACACGCCCAACGCCGGCGGCGAGCGCGGCGTGATCATCAACACGGCATCGGTGGCGGCGTTTGACGGACAGATTGGCCAGGCGGCCTACGCGGCATCCAAGGGCGGCGTGGTGGCGATGACGCTGGCGATTGCACGTGACCTGTCGCGCGACGGCATCCGCGTGATGACGATTGCACCGGGCATTTTCGAGACACCGATGCTGCTCGGCATGCCCGCCGAAGTGCAGGACGCGCTGGGCAAGATGGTGCCGTTCCCGCCGCGCCTCGGTAAGCCGGCGGAGTATGCGCAGCTCGCGCGCGCGATCGTCGAGAACCCGATGCTCAATGGCGAAACCATCCGCCTGGATGGCGCCATCCGCATGCAGCCTAAGTAAGCGAATCGATCAGGCCATCAGGTGGCGGGCAGCGCCATCCGGCGAATCATCTGCCACGCCGCCTCGGCCGCCGGCGAGAGCGACCGGTCATGCCGACGCGCCAGCACGATGGCGCGCGTTTCCTTTGGTGACAGCGGCACCGCCACCAATGGCGACGACGACGGCAGCGGCAATGACAGCGACGGCACCACGCCCGCACCGATGCCCGCTTCCACCATGCCAAACACAGCGCTGCTGTGGCCCATCTCCTGCGCAACGTCAGGGTGAACGCCGTGGCGCAGGAAAATACGATCGATGAGCGGGCGGCTGCCCGAAGCATGGTCGAGCAAGACGACCGCCGTGCGATGCAGATCTTTCCAGCGCACGCTGCTGCGTTGCGCGAGTGGATGATCCTTGCGACAGACGAGGCAGAACGGATCGATCAGCAGCGGCTCGGTCCATAGGCCCTCGGTATCGAGCGGCTCCACCACCACACCGAAATCCGCTCCGCCCGTGCGGATCAATTGAAGCGTGTCGACCTGCACGGAGTCACGCACGATCATGCGGATATCCGGATAGCGCACCGCGCACTCTGCCACGTACACCGGCATCAGCCGGGTCGACACCGTCGGGCTGGACGCCACCACCACGCGCCCCCGCCGCTGCTCGCCCACTTGGCGCGCCTGTTGCAACGTGTCGTCCAGATCAGCGACGAGGCGGTCGAGCGCCGTCGCAAGCGAGCGCCCCACTTCCGTCAGCACGACTTCGCGGGTGGTGCGGTCGAGCAACTTCAAGCCCAGTTCGCCTTCCAGCTCGGAAATCGAGCGGCTCACGGCCGGCTGTGTCAGGCCAATGGTGTCGCCCGCGCGGCTGAAGCTGTGCGCACGTGCCACGGCGAGGAAGACACGCAATTGGCGCAGGGTGACATTCATGCTGACGGCGTATGAATTGATTTGATCAATGCATTTGTATTCTAGATAGGGATGTTGTGCAATAGCGCCTATCCCGCCATCCAACCCACGCCGTTACGTAATGGTGACCGCGCAAGCACATGAAGATTCCGCTGTTGTCTCCGTTGTTGTCCCATATCGATGGGTTCATTCGCGCCATGCTGGTGATGGTCGCGCTCGCCTTGTTCTTCCCCGCGCTGGGCGCGAGCGACGGTCCGTTGCGATTGGACATTGTCACCATCGTCGGCGTGTCGCTGGTGTTTTTTCTGCACGGCGCAGCGCTCTCGCGCGAGAAAATCGTGGAAGGCGCGCGCAACTGGCGCCTGCATCTGTTCGTGCAGAGCTGCACATTCATCCTGTTTCCGCTGATCGGCGCGGTCATCCTGTTTGCGTGCAAGCCGTTCATTCCGGCTGAGCTGCTGCTGGGCGTGTTCTATCTGTGCGCGCTGCCATCCACGGTTTCGTCGTCGGTGGCGATGACAGCGATGGCCAAGGGCAATGTGCCGGCCGCCATCTTCAACGCGACCATCTCGGGCCTGATCGGCATGATCGCCACGCCGCTGCTGATGAGCTTCGTCATCCAGGCGTCAGGCGCGGACCTCTCAGTCGGCAAGGCGCTGCTCGGCGTGGCCGAGCAACTGCTACTGCCGTTCGTGCTGGGCCAGTTGCTGCGCCCGGTGCTCGGCGGCTTCATCAACAAACACAAGCCGATCATCAACAAGGTCGACCGCGCGGTCATCTTGCTGATCGTGTTCAACTCGTTTGCCGATTCCACGCACGCAGGTGTGTGGTCGAAGTATCCGTGGGAGACCATCGTGGCGGTGGCCGTCATGAGCGGCGCGCTGCTGTTCGTCGTGCTGGGTGCGACGACATGGCTGTCGCGGCGCGCGGGTTTCAACCTGGCCGACGAGATCACCGTCGTGTTCTGCGGCTCGAAGAAGAGCCTGGCGAACGGCGTGCCGATGGCGAAGATCCTATTTGCCGGCAACCCCGCGCTCGGCCTGATCGTGCTGCCGCTGATGATCTATCACCAGTTGCAGCTCATCGTGTGCTCGACGCTGGCGCGCAGGTATGCTGATCGCGTTGCCCATGCGGAGGCCGGCGCAGGTGCCCCGGCCAGCCGCCCGGCTTGATCAGCGCAAGCTCGTCAAGCTCGCGAATTCCGCTTCCGGCCAGTGGTAGGTGCGCACCCAAGCGTGCCCGCCGTCGGCCGTCTCCAGCCAATCCCGGCTGACCGGCACACCGCCCAGCGCTTCGTAGAAGGCGATCGCGGCGGTGTTCGCCTCGTACACCCGCAGATGCAACTGTGTGATGCCCTGGGCCGCGGCCAAGCGCGCCGCTTCGCCCATCAGGCGTTTGCCGACACCATGGCCGCGTGACGCCGGCAGCAGATGCAGGTTGTCGACGAGCGCACCCCAGGGCGTGTCGTCTTCACGCAGGGTGCAGAGAAAGCCGATGGTTTCGCCGTCCAGATCGGCACACCACACGTATTGCCCAACAACGGGTGCAATCATGCGTTCACGCCACTTGGCCTGCATCTCGACGTTGGCCACGTCGTCGAGATACGCGTCGGACAGGATGCCGAGCCCGCGATATGCGCTCTGCCAGCTCCGCGTGTGGATGTCGGCGATGGTGCTGGCGTCAGACGCACCGCCTTCGCGCAGCACGAGCGTCGTCATGCGTCAGACGCCCGGGTTGCGCGACAACGGCGGGTTCTTGGCAAAGTAGGCGCGAATGCCGCGCAGGATGGCGTCGGCAAGCTGGTTCTGGTGGCCCAGGTCGTTGAGCTTGGCTTCTTCTTCCGGGTTCGAGATGAAGGCCGTCTCGACCAGGATCGACGGAATATCCGGCGCCTTGAGCACCGCAAAGCCCGCCTGCTCGACCTGCCCCTTGTGCAGCCGGTTGATGCCGCCAATCTGGTCCAGCACCGCCCTGCCGACCTTCATGCTGTCGGTGATCTGTGCGGTGGTCGACAAGTCCAGCAGCACGCGCGTGACTTGCGCGTCTTTCGAGCCAAGATTCGCCCCGCCGATCATGTCGGCCGCGTTTTCCTTGTTGGCGAGCCACTTGGCCTGCGCGCTCGAAGCACCACGATCGGACAGCACGAACACCGATGCCCCGCGCGCTTCCGGCGAGAGAAACGCATCGGCATGGATGGAGACGAACAGATCCGCCTGCACGCGGCGCGCCTTTTGCACACGCACGCCCAGCGGGACGAAGTAGTCGGAATCGCGCGTCATCATGGCGCGCATGTTGGGCTGGGCGTCGATCTTGGCCTTGAGCATGCGGGCGATCGAGAGCACCACGTCTTTCTCGTGTGTGCCGGCACCGCCCGTGGCGCCCGGGTCTTCGCCGCCATGGCCAGGATCGATGGCGACCGTGAGCAGCCGGCGCATGCGCGGGCCGTTCGACGGCGCGCGCGGCACGGGTTGCTCGGGAACGATCTCCAGCGGCGGCGTGTTCGGCGCGTTGGCGAGCGTCGACGGAGGATTCGTAGAGGTCGCCGGCGGCACCTTGCGCGGCGACGTGCGGTTGGCAAGCGCCGGGGGGTGCGGTTCTTCGATCGGCCGCTTGGTTGGGCTGCTGCCGCTGCCGCTGCTGCTGCGTGCCAGCGCGGCGATGGGGTCATCGTCATCCGACGGCGACGGCATCGGCGTGCCGCCTGACGCAGCAAAACGCTCTTGCTTGCCCTCGGTGGCCTGCACGAGCTGCATCAGCGGGTCGGGCGGGTTGGTCGGGTACAGATCGAAGACGAGCCGGTTGCGATAGCCCGCAATCGGCAGCAGCGTGAACACCTGCGGGTTGACGCTTTCCTTCAGGTCGAACACCAGACGCACGACGCTCGGCCGGTTCTGACCCACGCGCACCTGTCGGATGTACGGATCGTTCGGCGCGATCTTGGCGACCAGCTCGCGCAACGTCGGGTTCAGGTCGAGCCCGTCGATATCGACCATCAGGCGATCCGGGTCCTTGATGAGCTGATGCGTAGCCTTGAGCGCGACGTCGGATTCGATGGTCACGCGCGTGTAGTCCTCGGCGGGCCATACGCGCACGGCGACGATGTTGGCGCCGCGCGCAATCTGCGGGCCCACCAGGCTCAGGATGACCGTGCCTGCGCTGGCCTTCGCCATGCGCGTGAGCCATTGGCGGCGGGCCTGGCTCGGCAGGTTCGGATCATCCGGTTGGTCGGTCGGCAGATGCTTGATCAGCATGGGAGCAGGTGTTGCAAGGACTCTAAAAGTTGAAGGCCGGTCTGCGTGCGTGCGCTCAGACGTGCAAGGCGCGGTGCATGCTCAACGCCGTCATCGTAGGTTTCGTGCACAACGTCGACCGATAAAGCGATGTGCAGATCAGGCGTGCCGAGCAGCGCCTGCGCCTTCTCGGGCCATTCGACCAGGCACAGCGCGGGTTCGGCAAAGCAATCGCGGAACCCGGCGTCAGTCCATTCTTCGGGATCGGCAAAGCGGTACAGGTCGAAGTGATAGACCTTTTGCGTGCCCGTAGTTCCGGCAACGTCGTACGGCTCGACCAGCGTATAGGTGGGGCTACGCACGCGCCCGGTATGTCCGAGGCCGCGCAGGATGGCGCGCGAGAGCGTCGTCTTGCCCGCGCCCAGATCGCCCGAGAGTTGCACCTGCACGGGCCGTGCGCCCAATGCCAGCACGGCTTGCGCGAGCGCCGCGCCAAACGCCGACGTGGCCGCTTCATCGACGAGCGAAAGCGTGCGCTCGGCGAGCGGAGGGGTCAGACCAGAAGGCGCGTCGGCAGGGAGCACGGTGGGCATTGCGTACAATTTGGGCATGTCCGCCACCCCCACGTCATCACCTGAAACGAATCTGGATGCACGCTTGCCAGCCGATGAGGCCGGCATGCACGCGCTTGTGGCGCAGATCCGCTCCTGGGGTGCCGAACTCGGTTTCGATGCAATCCGCATCGCCGATGTCGACCTGTCGCACGCTGAAGAAGGGCTCCAGACATGGCTTGCGCAGGGGTTTCACGGTGACATGGATTATATGGCGAACCACGGCATGCTCCGCGCACGCCCGGCCGAACTTGTTGCCGGAACGGTACGCGCCATCGTCGCGCGGATGCCGTATCTGCCACATCTGGCCGATCCGCGAATGGCCGGCGGCGACTGGCGCACCATCGAGTGGGCCCGCCTGAGCCGCCCCGAAGTCGCGACTGTCTCGCTCTACGCACGCGGCCGCGACTATCACAAGGTACTGCGCCAACGCCTGCAGAAGCTGGCCGAAAAGATTGCGGGCGCCGTCGGGCCGTACGGCTTTCGCGTGTTCACCGATTCGGCACCGGTGCTGGAAGTCGCGCTGGCGACCAACGGCGGCCTGGGCTGGCGTGGCAAACACACGCTGCTGCTGGACCGCGATGCGGGCTCGATGTTCTTCCTCGGCGAAATCCTCGTCGACCTGCCGTTTCCCGTTGATCCACCCGTGGAGCCCCACTGCGGCAACTGCACGCGCTGCATCGACGTGTGCCCTACGCAGGCCATCGTCGCGCCGTACACGGTGGACGCACGCCGTTGCATCTCGTACCTGACCATCGAGCACAAGGGCAGCATCCCGGTCGACCTGCGCGCAGCGATGGGCAACCGCATATACGGCTGCGACGACTGCCAGCTCATCTGCCCATGGAACAAGTTTGCCGTGCCGGCCAACCTGCCCGACTTTGACGTGCGCAACGGCTTGGACGCGGCCACGCTGGCTGAGCTGTTCAACTGGACCGACGCCGAATTCAACCAGCGACTGGAAGGCAGTCCGATCCGCCGCATCGGGCACGAGCGCTGGCTGCGCAACATTGCCGTGGCGATCGGCAACGCACTGCGCGCCCCGCTGCCGGATACCACGCGCGCGCAACTGATTACCGCCTTGAAAGCACGCACCGATGACGCCTCGGAACTCGTGCGTGAACACGTGGCCTGGGCGCTGGCGCAGACGACGTGAGCGCTCGCTCGGGTTAGGCACGCCAACGCATCAGGACTGTGATGTGCCTTTAATCTGGCTTTCCAAGTTGCCACGCCGATTAGTTTAAAAACCAACAAAGTGCGTGTAGCACAAAACCACGAATACGTGCTTAACGCTCACGCCAGTGGGCCCTTATACCGCCTAGTACGCAAACGCTTGCGCATCAGGGCAGACACTAATTGTTTGCAAATAAAATATCGGGAAAATGGCGGCTTAATCTCAAACCGCCCATTTCGATGTTTTCCGCTCTTGTTCATCTCCGTTGCGCATTGCAGGTTGCTGTGCGTGCCCGTTCATCCAGGATGGCACGCGCGTGGCGCGGCGGCGTCATGGGCGCGATGCTCTGCGCCGCGTGCGCGAGCCCCGCATGGGCCACGGTGAACGTCGAGGGTGTGCCGTTCGACGACGCCGCCCGTGTGGCTGGCCGCGAACTGCTGCTCAATGGCACGGGCCTGCGTTCAGTGTTTGTCATCAAGGGCTATGTCGCAGGCTTGTACCTGCCCGAGCGTGCGAAGAACGCGGCGGTCATCCTCGGCATGAAGGGACCGAAGCGGCTGCAGATCCACCCGCTGCGTAATGTGGGCGCCGATACGTTCATCCACGCGCTGAACGACGGCATCCACCGCAACCAGACAGAAATTCAAATGCAGAGGCTGGCCGACCGTCTGACGCAGTTGGAAGACGCGATGCGCCAGATCGGCTCCACCAAGCGCGGCGACACCATCAACTTTGACTACGCGCCCGATGCCGGCACCACCATCAGCATCAATGGCGTGGCGCGCACCAAGGCCATCCCCGGCGAAGATTTCTACCAGGCTGTGCTCAGCATCTTCATCGGCAACAGCCCGGTCGACCGCGATCTGAAAAGCGGGCTGCTCGGAACCTGACAATCTGACGATTCGCTTTTCAGGGTTTCCCCGGTTGCCGCGTGGTTGGCGTGTGCGGTTGTGCTATTCAGCAGTTTCCCCACAAGAACGCAGAACGCACACCAAGCCACAAGGAGGAGGACGATGACCAAGGGACGACTGATCGCCAGCCTGATCGCAGCCGCTGGAACGCTGTTATGCGGGCCGGCGCTGGCCGACAACTACCCGGCCAAGCCGCTCAAGCTGATCATTCCGTTTCCGCCGGGCGGCACGACGGACATCGTGGGGCGCGGCGTGGCCGATCAGCTTTCCAAGGTGCTGGGCCAGGCCGTGGTAGTGGAAAACAAGGGCGGCGGCGGCGGTTCGATCGGCGCCGATGCCATCGCCAAGGCTGCGCCGGATGGCTACACGATCGGCATCGCCACCGTCTCCACGCATGCCGTCAACCCGGCGTGCAATGCGAAGCTTTCGTACGACCCGCTCAAGGATTTCAAGCCGATCACCAACCTGGCCACCGTGGCCAACGTGATTGCGGTCAACCCAACCTTTCCGGCCAAGAACTACAAGGAGTTTGTCGCGGCGCTGACGGCCAACCCCGGCAAATATTCATTCGCGACATCGGGCACCTGCGGCATCGGCCACATGCTGGGCGAAGAGTTCAAGGTGCTGACCAAAACGCAGATGGTCCATGTGCCATATCGGGGTGCAGGGCCGGCATTGAACGACGTGCTGGCCAATCAGGTGCCGATCATGGTCGACAACCTGCCCTCGTCCATGCAGTTCATCAAGAGCGGCAAGCTGCGGCCAATTGTGGTGGCGTGGAACAAGCGCATCGATAGCCTGCCCGACGTGCCCACCTTTGCCGAAGTCGGCCTGAAGGACGCAAATGACCCGGCGTGGTACGGACTTGTCGCGCCGGCCGGCACGCCCGACGACATCATCCGCAAGCTCAACGAAGCCTCGGTCAAGGCGCTGAAAGACCCAGGCCTGGTCGATCGATTCCGAGGTGCCGGTGCCGAGCCCGTCGGCAATACGCCGCAGCAATACACGGCCGAGATCAAGCGTGAATTCGACAAAATGCGCACGCTGGTCAAGCAGCAGAACATCAAGCTGGATCAGTAACGCTGCCCGCCTGGGGCCTGTGCTAGATTCGCAGGATTGTTTTTGAGCGCCGGCCCCGCCATGCCATCCCCTTTCGACGCCGTTCTGGAAGCGCCTTTCGGCAAGCTGGGCGTGCGCGTGGCCGAAGGCGCCCTGCGTGAACTCGTCTACCTGCCCGAAAGCACGCCCCTCGTCGATTCATCAGACGCGTTGATCGCCAGACTGGCCCGCCAGCTCGAGGCGTACTACAGCGACCCACGCGCGACTTTCGATATCCCGCTCGCCCCCGCCGGCACCGATTTCCAGCACCGCGTGTGGCGGGCCATCAGCGCCATCCCATGCGGCAGCGTCATCACCTACGGCACCATCGCGCAACAGATCGGCAGCGTGCCGCGCGCGGTGGGCCAGGCATGCGGTGACAACTGGTTCCCGATCCTCATCCCTTGCCACCGCGTGGTGAGCGCGTCCGGCATCGGCGGGTTTTCGCACCACACGGATGGCTACCTGCTGAACATCAAGCACTGGCTGCTGCGCCACGAAGGCGTGATGCTGATATGAGAAAGGCTGCACTGAAAGACGCCGAAGCGCCAGCCTTGCCGCCACAAAGCGCAGATGCCATCCAGCGCTTTTGCGACGCGCTGTGGCTGGAAGATGGCCTCGCTCGCAATACGCTCGATGCGTACCGGCGCGACCTGACGCTCTACGCGCATTGGCTGGCCGAGCGCAGCAAGTCCATCGCCGAAACCGAAGACGGCGACCTGGCCGATTACTTTGCCGCACGCCATGCCGAGAGTCGCGCATCGTCTGCCAACCGGCGCCGCACCGTGTTCAAGCGCTTCTTCCAGTGGGCACTGCGCGAGCACGTTGTGAGCACCGATCCGTCGCGCCTGCTGCCGACGGCCAAGCAACCGCCGCGCTTTCCGAAGACGCTGTCCGAAACGCAAGTCGAGGCGCTCATCAACGCGCCGGATGTGGACACGCCGCTCGGCCTACGCGACCGCGCGATGATCGAGCTGATGTATGCGAGCGGGCTGCGCGTGTCGGAAATCGTCGCGCTGAAAACGGTGGAAGTCGGCCTGAACGAAGGTGTGGTGCGCGTGGTTGGCGGCAAAGGCGGCAAGGATCGTCTGGTGCCGTTTGGCGCCGAAGCCAGCGATTGGCTGCGGCGGTACCTGCAGGATCGTCAAACGGGTCGCACGGCGCTGCTCGGCGAGCGTACGACTGACGCGCTATTCGTCACCACGCGCGGCGAAGGCATGACGCGCCAGGCGTTCTGGTATCTCATCAAGCGCTACGCGCTGCTGGCCGACATTCACGCGCCGCTGTCGCCGCACACGCTGCGGCACGCGTTTGCCACGCACCTGCTCAACCACGGCGCAGACTTGCGCGTGGTGCAGATGCTGCTCGGCCACGCGGATATTTCCACCACGCAGATCTACACCCACGTCGCGCGCGAGCGGCTGCGCACGTTGCATGCGCAGCACCATCCGCGCGGATAGCGATCGTTCTTCCCTGCCCCGTATGAGCAAGTCCAAGCACGTTTCCGAGACGCCCGCCACGCAGTACCTCAAGGCGCATGGCGTGGCCTTTACTGAACACACCTATGACTACGTCGACAAGGGCGGCACGACCGAATCATCCCGCCAACTCGGCGTGGACGAACACGCCGTCGTCAAGACGCTGGTCATGGAAGACGAGCACGCCAAGCCGCTCATCGTGCTGATGCACGGCGATTGCTCCGTCTCCACCAAGAACCTCGCGCGGCAGACCGGCCGCAAGAGCGTGCAGCCGTGCAAGCCCGAGGTAGCGCAGCGGCATAGCGGCTACCTCGTCGGGGGCACGTCGCCGTTTGGCGTGCGTAAGGCGATGCCGGTGTATGTGGAGGCGAGCGTGCTGGAGCTGGAGCGCATCTATATCAACGGGGGGCGGCGCGGCTTTCTCGTGAGCCTGGCGCCCAGCGTGCTGACGTCGGTGCTGAACGCGCAGCCCGTCAATTGTGCAAACCCCGATTGAAACGAACGCCGCCGCTGGGGCACGCTTGCGACCACGCTACAATCCCGCAGCCTGATTTCTCACATTCCATATGTCACCAGTCGCAACCGTCATTTTTGCCGTAGCCGCCTACCTGATCGGCTCGATTTCGTTTGCCGTGGTGGTCAGCCGCGCGATGGGTCTGGCGGACCCGCGCACCTACGGCTCGGGCAACCCCGGCGCCACCAACGTGCTGCGCTCGGGCAACAAGAAGGCGGCCATCCTCACGCTGCTCGGTGATGCGGCCAAGGGCTGGCTGGCGGTGTGGCTGGCGCTATTCCTGGCGCCGCGCTTTGGCGTAGATGAGACCGGCATCGCGCTGGTGGTGATCGCCGTGTTCCTGGGTCACCTGTATCCGGTGTTCCATCGCTTTGCGGGCGGCAAGGGCGTCGCCACGGCGGCGGGCATTCTCCTGGCGCTGAACGTGTGGCTTGGGCTGGCAACGCTGGCTACGTGGCTCATCATCGCCGTGTTCTTCCGCTACTCGTCGCTGGCGGCGCTGGTGTCGGCGGTGTTCGCACCGTTCTTCTACGTGCTGATGAACGGCTTCGACTGGATTGCCGGTGCGGTTGGGCTGATGGCGGTGCTGCTCATCGCGCGCCACCGCGCCAATATCGCCAAGCTGCTGGCCGGCAAGGAAAGCCGCATCGGCGAGAAGAAAAAAGCCGCTTAATTGCGCAACTCGGCGCGCACCGAATGCGCGCGCCGATGTTCGCCTGGCGGTCGGCCCGTGTGCCGCCGGATCAACCGTCGGAAGGCGGACATGTCCTGATAGCCGCACTGCTCGGCAATCGTCGTCAGGCTCAGCGTGCTGACTTCCAGCAGGTGGCACGCGCGTTCCACGCGCAGCCGGTGCAGCAATTGCAGCGGCGACATCCCCACCGTTTTCGTGAAATGCCGCAGCAGCGTCCGCTCGCTGGTTGAGGCGACGGCAGCAAGTCTTCCGAGATCAAACGGTTCGTGCAGATGCTGCTGCAGATAACGCCGTGCGCGCAGCACGACGCTGTCGCGGATGGCTGGTTTGCTGCGCAGCCAGATGCCGATGGCCTCGCCGCGTGAGGGGTGGTCGAGCACCGTATTGCCCAGCGTGCGCGCGAGCCGCGCATCAGCCAGGCGTGCGACCACGCGGTGCATGAGCGCAACGCCATGCTCCATCGCCCGCGCGGTGATGACGTTGCCGCTGCTGACGATGGCCTGCGCCGGCGCGGCTTTCAAATGCGGAAAGTAGCCCTGCACCCAACCTGCGATGAGCCATGTCACCGTCAACCGTTGGCCGGCGGGCAGCACGTCGGCCAGCATCGCCACACCTGTGAAGGATGACGCCACCAGCCGTCCTGCATCCAGATAACGGCGGATCGTGGCGCGTTCCACTTCCAGCAAGGCCAGACGCTGCTCCAGCGTGCCGATGTGGTCGAAATGCAGCGGGGGGACGATCAACGCATCACCGAGCTGCGTGTCGTCTTCCGGTAGTGCGTCACAAGGGCACGCGAGCGTTTCTGCCGCAGCCTGCCAACGCGACGGGTCCCGCGCAATGAGTCGCCAGCCGAACACCGGCGTCTTGGCGGCATCGGCCCGCTTGCCCGCCTGCATGGAGGCCAGCGCATTGGCCACGCCAAGCGTGTCGGCAGCGGTCGCCAACGTGGAAAAGGCGACGTCGGGATAGGTCAGCAGGTCGATTCTGGGCATGCGCGAGTATAGGCGCGGGCTGCAATCCGCGTGGCGATATCGACCCCAACTTTGGCGGGAATACCTCTTTCGAATAGGACTGGCCCGATTGACGATGCGGCGACGGCTGCGCGCAGACGCAACCGCCCATAACAACACCGACATCAGGAGACAACGCACGATGCAGCGATTCATGCAGGGATTCGCATTGCGCGCCACGCTTGTCACGGCCGCGCTTGCGGCGCTGGCCGGCTGCGCCAGCACAGACAGCGGCTGGGCCACGCCTTCGGACACCGGCCTTTCGGCCGAAATCAGCCGCACCCGCTTCGGCATTCCGCACATCCGGGCCAACGACTACGCCAGCCTCGGCTTCGGGATGGCCTATGCCTATGCGCAGGACAACGTGTGCCTGCTCGCCGACCAGGTCGTCACCGTCAACGGCGAGCGCTCGAAGACATTCGGGCCGGACGGCACCGTCGTGGTGTCGTTCAAGCCGGTGCCCAACACGCAAGCCGACGCTTTCTTCAAGAGTGCGTTTGATGAAGCTGGCCTGCGCGCTGGCTATGCACAGATGTCGCCTGAAGCGCGCGAGCTGCTGCGCGGCTACATCGCGGGCTACAACCGCTATCTGAAAGACACGCCGGCCGCGAACCGCCCGGCAGCCTGCCGCAATGCGGAATGGGTGCGCCCGCTTACAGTGGCCGACATGATGCTGATGGGCGAAGAGAAGGCCATCCAGGCCAGCGCGGGCGCCATGCTGGCGAGCATCGTCGCCGCGCAGCCGCCGGGCGGCGCGCCTGCCTCAGCGGTCGTTCCACCGCATGCCGTCGACACCGCTACACTCGACCGCGACCTGCAACTGCGCGACATGCCGATCGGCTCCAACGGCTGGGCCTTCGGCAAGGCCGCCACCGATAACGGTCGGGGTGTGCTGCTCGGCAACCCGCACTTCCCGTGGACGACCACCAACCGCTTCTACCAGGTCCACCTGACCGTGCCGGGCAAGCTGGACGTGATGGGCGCGTCGATTGCCGCGTTCCCCGTCGTCAGCATCGGCTTCAACAAAGACGTGGCATGGACGCACACCGTTTCCACCGGCCGCCGCTTCACGCTGTTCGAACTGAAGCTTGCCGAGGGCGATCCGACCACCTACCTGATCGACGGCAAGCCGCACAAGATGACCACGCGCACCGTGGCCTTTGACGTGAAGCTGCCGGACGGCCGCATCGAGCATCGCACCCACACCTTCTACAACACGGTGTACGGGCCGGTGCTGTCGATGCCGGCCGGCGGCATGCCGTGGACCACACAGAAGGCCTACACGCTACGCGACGTCAATCGCAACAACACGCGCTCCATCGATACGTGGCTGCATATCGCGCAGGCCAAGGACGTGGCGGGCATCCGGCAGGCCATCAGCAACCTCGGCATCCCCTGGGTGAACACCATTGCCACCGACCGCAACGGCCGTGCGCTGTTTGCCGACGTTTCAACCACGCCGGATGTGTCGGCTGAAGCGCTCAAGCGTTGTGCGCCCTCTCCGCTGGCCGACAAGCTCTTCAAGGGCGTGGGCTTGGTGCTGCTCGATGGCTCACGCAGTGCGTGCAACTGGCGGGTCGATCCGGCGTCGCCGGTGCCAGGCTTGGTGGCCCCCGCACGCATGCCGGTGCTGGAGCGCGATGACTACGTCGCGAACAGCAACGACAGCTCGTGGCTAAGCAATCCGGCGCAGAAGCTGACGGGCTTCTCGCCGGTGATGGGCTCGACCGACGTGCCGCAACGCCTGCGCACCCGCATCGGCCTGATCGAGATCGAGCGCCGCCTCGCCGGCACCGACGGGCTGCCCGGCAACAAGGTCAACCTGCCGAACCTGCAGGCGATGATCTTCCGCGATGCCAACCTCGCCGGCCACCTCGTGCGCGACGATCTACTGGCCGCCTGCAAGGCCACGGCCAACCTCGATGCCGATGTGCGCGACGGCTGCGCTGCCCTCGCGCAATGGAACCTCACGGACAACGTCGACGCCCGCGCCGCGCACCTGTTCCGCGAGTTCTGGATGCGCGCCAAGGACATCCCCCATGTCTACGCGGTCGACTTCAACCCGGCTGATCCGATCCACACACCGCGCAACCTGCGCATGAGCGATGCAACCGTGCGCACGGCCGTGTTCAAAACGTTGAAAGATGCCGTGGGCGCCGTCCGCACCGCCGGCTTTGCGCTGGATGCGCCGCTGGGCACTGTCCAAGCGGCCCACGCGCCGGGCGGCGACATCGCCCTGCATGGCGGCGAGGAATACGAAGGCGTGCTGAACAAGCTGCAAAGCACGCCGATCGGGCCGAAGGGCTTGCAGGTGTATTTCGGCACCAGCTACATCCAGACCGTCACGTTCGACGATCAGGGCCCCGTGGCCGATGCGCTTCTGACCTACGGTGAATCGACCGATCCGGCATCGCCGCATGCGTTCGACCAGATGCGCGAGTTCGCTGCCAAGCGCTGGAACCGGCTGCCGTTCTCGGAAGCCGCCATCGCCGCGGATCCTGCACTCAAGGTGACCAAGCTGTCGCAGTGAGGTTTTGCCGCTGCAAATGCAAACGCCCCGCTCGTGCGGGGCGTTTTGCTTGGAAGCGCGACGGGCTCAGTCGCGGAAGTTATTGAAATCCAGCGGCGTGTCGCTCACGTCCTTGCGCAGCATGGCAATCACGCTTTGCAGGTCATCCCGCTTGGCGCCGGTCACACGCACCGCATCGCCCTGAATGCTTGCCTGCACCTTGATCTTGCTGTCCTTGATCGTCTTGACGATCTTCTTGGCCAGGTCGCCAGAGACACCCTTCTTGATCTTGACGACCTGCTTCATCTTGTCGCCGCCGATTTTCTGCTTGTCCTGGTAGTCAAGGAAGCGCACGTCGACGTTGCGCTTGGCGAGCTTGTTCATCAGCACATCGTTCACCTGGCCGATCTTGAAATCGTCATCGGCAAACAAGGTCAGTTCCTGCTCCTTGTGCTCGACCCGGGAGTCCGAGCCCTTGAAGTCGAATCGCGTCGAAATCTCTTTGTTGGCCTGTTCCACGGCGTTCTTCACTTCCACCATGTTGGCTTCGCATACCACGTCAAACGACGGCATCGTGTTCTCCTTGCAGACTTGAATTCGGGTTGCTGCGGCGCCTCGCTGCGGGTGCCGCGTGTGCCATGGCTTCTATAATCTCGGCTTTCCCAGCAGATTTGGCGCCATGGCGTTGCTCGACACGCATTATCCCCTAGGCCAGCACAACACGTTCCGTTTTGAGGCCACCGCCCGCTACGCCGCGCACGTGCGCACGCCGGAAGACATTCCCGCCGCGCTGGCCGACCCGCGCGTGCAGGGCCTGCCTGTTCTGGTGCTGGGTGGCGGCAGCAACGTCGTGCTCACGCGCGATTTCGAAGGCCTCGTGCTGCTGATGGAGATTCCGGGCATCGCCGCCGGCCAAAGCACGGTCGAGGGCCGCGAAGTCCACACCGTCACCGCAGGCGGCGGCGAATCGTGGCACGGCCTGGTGGCTCACACCGTCTCCCATGGCTTGCCTGGGCTGGAAAACCTCGCACTGATTCCCGGTACGGTGGGCGCGGCCCCCATCCAGAACATCGGCGCATACGGCGTCGAGATCAAGGACCGCTTCCACTCCCTGTGCGCATACGACCGCCACGCCGGCGAGTTCGTCACCCTTACCGCCGCCGATTGCGCCTTTGGCTACCGCGACAGCGTCTTCAAACGCGCCGGTGCCGATCGCTACGTCATCACCGAGGTGACCTTCGCCCTGCCGGTCGACTGGCAGCCCGACACGCACTACGCCGAACTCGCACGCGAGCTGGCCGCGCAAAACATCGCCAGTCCGACTGCGCAGGACATCTTCGATGCGGTGGTCACTATCCGCCGCCGCAAGCTACCCGACCCGGCGGAGATCGGCAACGCGGGCAGCTTCTTCAAGAACCCCATCGTCGATGCCGCTACGCGCGATGCGCTGGTTGCGCGCTTCCCGAATCTGGTCGGATATGCACAGCCGAACGGCACCTACAAGCTTGCCGCCGGCTGGTTGATCGATCAATGCGGCTTCAAGGGTCGGCAGAGCGGCGCTGTGGGCGTGTATGAGAAGCAGGCGCTGGTGCTGGTGCACCGTGGCGGCGGCAGCGCGGTCCAGTTGATGACGCTGGCGCGCGAGATCCAGGACGCGGTTCATACGCGCTTTGGCGTACGCATCGAACCCGAACCCGTGGTGGTGTAAATAGCCCGGCGGACGGCTTCTTGAGAGCCTTGCGCCACATCCCGTCCGTCTGGACCCGGCCTGCCGCTCGCTTGACGTACCCGCGGTCGACCCAATAGCCTAAAATGGCTGGTTTGTCCCTACGACTTCCCTTTTCGCGCTCCATTTCATGACCACCGAAACCTTTGACGGCGTCCGCCTGACCACCAAGGCCAATGTGTACTTTGACGGAAAGTGCGTCAGCCACAGCTTTACCCTGCCCGACGGCACCAAGAAGTCCGTGGGCGTGGTGCTGCCGGCCACGCTGACCTTCGGGACAGCCGCAGCCGAGATCATGGAGTGCGTGGGCGGTTCGTGCGAATACAAGCTCGACGGCTCCGATGAGTGGAAGACGTCCGGCGCCGGCGAAAGCTTCCAGGTTCCGGCCAACTCGAAGTTCGACATTCGGGTGACCGAGGCCTACCACTACATCTGCCACTATGCCTAAGCGCGCCTAAGCGCCAGCAGCGATCATCTGAAGAGAAAGAGTATGGAAACCATCCTGCAACACGTTCCCGTCGGCCAGAAGGTCGGCATTGCCTTCTCCGGCGGTCTCGACACCAGCGCCGCGCTGCGCTGGATGAAGAACAAAGGCGCCCTGCCGTACGCCTACACCGCCAATCTCGGCCAGCCCGACGAGGAAGACTACGATGCCATCCCGCGCAAGGCCATGGAGTACGGTGCAGAGAAGGCTCGCCTGATCGAGTGCCGCCCGCAACTTGCCAATGAAGGCATTGCCGCCATCCAGGCCGGCGCCTTCCACATCAGCACCGGCGGCATCACGTACTTCAACACCACGCCGCTGGGCCGCGCCGTAACCGGCACCATGCTGGTCGCTGCCATGAAGGAAGACGACGTCAACATCTGGGGCGACGGCTCGACCTTCAAGGGCAACGACATCGAGCGCTTCTACCGCTACGGCCTGCTGACCAACCCGGCACTGAAAATCTACAAGCCCTGGCTGGACCAGGCCTTCATCGACGAGCTGGGCGGCCGCGCCGAAATGTCGGCCTTCATGACCAAGGAAGGTTTCGGCTACAAGATGAGCGCCGAAAAAGCCTACTCGACGGACAGCAACATGCTGGGCGCCACGCATGAGGCCAAGGACCTGGAGCACCTGAACAGCGGCATCCGCATCGTCAACCCGATCATGGGTGTGGCGTTCTGGAAGCCGGAAGTCGAGGTCAAGGCGGAAGAAGTGTCGGTCACCTTCGACGAAGGCCGTCCGGTCGCCGTCAACGGCCGCGAAATCGCCGACCCGGTGGAGATGTTCCTGGAGCTGAATCGCATCGGCGGCCGCCACGGCCTGGGCATGAGCGATCAGATCGAAAACCGCATCATCGAAGCCAAGAGCCGCGGCATCTACGAAGCCCCGGGCATGGCGCTGCTGCACATCGCCTACGAGCGCCTGGTGACCGGCATCCACAACGAAGACACCATCGAGCAGTACCGCATCAACGGCCTGCGCCTGGGCCGTCTGCTGTACCAGGGCCGCTGGTTCGATCCGCAGGCCATCATGCTGCGCGAAACCGCCCAGCGCTGGGTGGCCCGCGCCGTGACCGGCACCGTCACGCTGGAACTGCGCCGCGGCAACGACTACTCGATCCTGAACACCGAATCGCCGAACCTGACCTACGCACCTGAGCGTCTGTCGATGGAGAAGGTTGAAGACGCACCGTTCAGCCCCGCCGACCGCATCGGCCAACTGACCATGCGCAACCTGGACCTGATGGACACGCGCGACAAGCTGTCGATCTACTCGAAGGCCGGCCTGCTGTCGCTTGGTACCGCCAACGCACTGCCCCAGCTCGACGGCGGCAAGAAGTAACCGCCTGCCGCTTCAAGGCAAAAAGGCCGCTCCGACGTCAATCGGAGCGGCCTTTTTCATGGCTGCGGGCTTGGCCGCTGGGCTCAATAGCGCCCGCAGAGCAGGTATTCCATCAGCGCCTTCTGCACGTGCAGGCGGTTTTCCGCCTCATCCCACACAACGCTCTGCTTGCCGTCGATGACGGCCGCCTCGACTTCCTCGCCGCGGTGCGCGGGCAGGCAGTGCATGAACAGCGCATCCGGTTGCGCGCGCTGCATCATCGCCTCGGTGACCATCCAGTCGCCGAAGGCTTTCTTGCGCGCTTCGTTCTCGGCTTCGTAGCCCATGCTGGTCCACACGTCGGTGGTCACCAGGTGCGCGCCATCGCAGGCTTCAAGCGGGCTTTCGAACACATGCACGAACGGCAAAGCGGAATCAGCCACCATGGCCGGATCAAGCTGATAGCCCTTCGGTGCAGAAAAATGGAAGCGGAAGCCGAGAATCTCAGCCGCCTGGATCCACGTGTACGCCATGTTGTTGGCATCGCCCACCCACGTGACGGTCTTGCCCTTGATGGGCCCACGCTGTTCGATGAAGGTGAAGATGTCGGCCAGCACCTGGCACGGGTGATATTCGTTGGTCAGCCCGTTGATGACCGGCACGCGCGAATGCGCGGCAAAACGTTCGATGATCTCCTGCCCGAAGGTGCGGATCATGATGATGTCAGTCATGCGGGAGATGACCTGCGCGGCGTCTTCAATCGGCTCACCGCGCCCCAGTTGGGAATCGCGCGTGTTCAGGAAGACCGCGTGGCCGCCGAGCTGGTGAATGCCGGCTTCGAACGACAGGCGCGTACGCGTGGAATTCTTCTCGAAGATCATGGCCAGCGTGCGGTCGTGCAGCGGGTGCCACGTCTCGTAGTTCTTGAACTTGGCCTTGAGGATCGCGGAACGGTCCAGCAGGTATTCGTACTCTTCCAGCGAAAAGTCCTTGAACTGCAGGTAGTGCTTGATCGAGCTTGGTGGGTTCATAAAACAACGAAGGCGGCCTGCAGATGACGCACCGGGAACATCCCGTTGCACGTCGCCCTAGCCGCCTTGCCTGTTGAAGATTCAGTCCATCATACGGGATCGCCACCGGTTTGGCGAGTTTCACACCCCGCGGGCCCGCTACCACAAAGGCTCGGGTGAAAGGCCGATGAAAGTCTTATATAAGATATAATACTGGCTGCTTCGGATGCCCTGACCGCCCGCAAACCGGTACGACAAGCCGGTCCGTCCGGTTCATGAATCGGCAACCAGGCAGGCGCATCATCCGCACCACAAGTGCACCCCGCTCGAACGTTGCGGCACCCGCACGGTCGAAGTCGTTTGCAAATCTCCACAGCCCCACGCAGTCCATGGCAGCCAACCCTCGCCAATTCTTTATCCAGGGCGTCACCCGCGACGGAAAGACCTTCCGCCCGAGCGACTGGGCCGATCGGCTGTGCGGTGTGATGGCGCAGTTCCGCCCCGCCGGTGATACCGGAGACCCCCGCTTCACCTACTCCCCCTATGTGCGCCCGGTCATGTCAGGCGGCATCCGCAGCGTCTTCGTCGACGAGCGCCTGCGCGACATCGAGCCCAAAGCGCTGGATTTCGTGCTGAACTTCGCGAACGACAACAATCTGCAGCTCGTGGAAGCCTGCATCCTGCCCGAAGGCGGCACGCCCGCGAAAAGCTAGTTTTCCCAGGTCCATCCGATGCCGCGCCTCGCCCATGGGGGCGCGCGCAGAATGCAAAAAGCCCGTCCAAAGACGGGCTTTTTTTTATCGTCGGAGCGCGACATTGCGTGCCGCGCCATGCCGGCCTAGCCGGCATCACCCGAACTTAGGCAGCCATTGCCTTGATGGCAGCGGACAGACGCGACTTGGCGCGTGCAGCCTTGTTCTTGTGGACGATCTTCTTGTCAGCGATGCTGTCGATCGTGCTTTGGGCGGTCTTGAATGCAGCAGCGGCTGCAGTCTTGTCGCCAGCGGCCACGGCCTTGCGGACGCCCTTGATTGCAGTACGCAGACGCGAGCGCAGAGCCGAGTTGTGAGCGTTCTGAACGACGGCTTGGCGTGCGCGCTTGCGTGCTTGTGCGGTGTTTGCCATGGAAAAATCCCTGAAGAAACGGTAGCAAGCGCCCCGGGAGACACGGAAGGCCGAAGCGCGCAAATTGGTGAAAGACGGCAATTATACGCAGACTTCTGCGCCCAACGCAAACCCTGTTGTGAAATCGCCCGGATGACCGCAGTTTGCGGCTTTTGCGGCACTTTTGGGCGCATGACGAGCCGGTCCCTATAATACGGCCGCAATTGTGCCCTCCGGTCACGTCTGTCACGCCGGGCGCGAACCCCGCATGGCGCCGTCGGTCAGACCGCCATCGCCGTGTTTGCCTCCCAGACGGCGCCCAACCACGCATTCATCTTGAATCTCCTCAAAACACTCGCCACGATCAGCGGCCTGACGATGCTCTCGCGCATCACGGGGCTCATTCGCGAGACGCTGATCGCCCGCGCCTTCGGTGCCTCGGTTTACACCGATGCCTTCAACGTCGCCTTCCGCATCCCGAACCTGCTGCGTCGTCTTTCGGCGGAGGGCGCGTTCTCGCAAGCGTTCGTGCCGATCCTGGGCGAATTCAAGAACCGGCAGGGGGAGGCCGAAACACGCGCACTGGTCGACTCCGTGGCCACGGTGATGACGTGGTTCCTGGTGATCATTTCGGCGCTGGGCGTGATCGGCGCGCCGTTGATCGTCACCGCTGTCGCGACGGGCTTCAAGGCGCACGAGAACCAAGCCTATATCTCGGCGATCTTCATGACGCGCGTGATGTTTCCGTACATCGGGCTCGTGTCGTTGGTGGCGCTGGCGTCGGGCATTCTGAATACGTGGCGGCAATTTGCGGTGCCCGCTTTCACGCCGGTGCTGCTGAACCTGTCGTTCATCGTGGCCGCGGTGTTTGTGGCGCCATATCTTGAAACGCCCATCTACGCCCAGGCCTATGCGGTGGTGGTGGGCGGCATCCTGCAGCTGGCCATTCAGATTCCGTCATTACGCCGTGTGGGCATGCTGCCGCGCGTGTCGTTCAACGTGCGAGCAGCGTGGCACCACCCGGGCGTGCGGCGCGTGCTCAAGCAGATGTTGCCGGCCACGCTGTCGGTGTCGGTCGCGCAGATCAGCCTGATCATCAACACCAACATTGCATCGCGCCTGCCGACGGGCAGCGTGTCGTGGCTGAACTACGCAGACCGGCTGATGGAATTCCCGACCGCACTGCTGGGCGTGGCGCTCGGGACGATCCTGCTGCCAAGCCTGTCGAAGGCAAGCGCCGACAACAACCGTGAAGAGTACTCGTCGCTGCTCGACTGGGGCCTGCGGCTGACGGTGCTGCTGGCAGTGCCGTCGGCAGTGGGGCTGTTCGTGTTTGGCGCACCACTCACGGCCACGCTGTTCCACTACGGCAAATTCACCGGCATGGACGTCGAGATGACGCGTCAGGCGCTGACGTCGTACGGCGTGGGGCTGATCGGGCTGATCGTCATCAAGATCCTGGCGCCAGGCTTCTATGCGCGGCAGGACATCCGCACGCCGGTGAAGATCGCGCTGGTGGTGCTGGTGGCGACCCAGCTGTCCAACTATGTCTTCGTGCCGATTCTCGGACACGCGGGGCTGGCGCTGTCGATCAGCTTTGGCGCGACGATCAATGCGGCGCTGCTGTTCTTTGGCCTGCGGCGGCGCGGCTATTACCACCCGCTGCCGGGCTGGGGGCTGTTCCTCGCGCAGGTGATGTCAGCCGTACTGCTGCTGGCGGGCGTGCTGCTGTGGCTTGCCCACAATTTTGATTGGGTCGGACTGGGCGCCAAACCGCTCGTGCGCATCGCGCTGCTGGGGGCAAGTCTGGTCCTGTGCGCGGTGGTCTATTTCGGTACACTGTGGCTCACTGGATTGAAGTTTTCCACGTTCCGAAAAAAGGCCATCTGATGACCACTAAAGTCCTCGATTATTTTTCGGCCCTGGTCGCGGACGACGACAGCATTCCCCTCACAGAAACCGCCCTGTCGATTGCGCAGGACGCGTATCCGGATCTGGACCTGCAGGCAGAGCTGGCCGCCATCGACGTGCTGGTCGCGCGGATCAAAAACCGCATCGCCGACGGCACGCCGGCCATCCAGCGCCTGCGCCTGCTCAATCAGTTCTTCTATCGCGAGCTGGGCTTCGGGCCCAATGCAAACGATTACTACGATCCCGATAACTCCTATCTGAATACCGTGCTGCAGAGCCGGCGCGGCATTCCGATCTCGTTGGCGGTGCTGCTGATGGAGATCGGCCAGCAGATTGGCCTGCCCCTCAAGGGCGTGTCTTTTCCCAACCACTTCCTGGTACGCATGAGCATTCCTGCAGGCGAGGTCGTGCTCGATCCGCTGACGGGGCAGACACTGTCGAAGGAAGAATTGCAGGACATGCTCGACCCGTACCTGGAGAAGGAAGGCATCGAAGACCCGAACTCGGTGCCGCTCGGGGTGTTCCTGCAGGTGGCCACGCACCGCGAGATCATCGCGCGCATGCTGCGCAATCTGAAGGCGATCTATCTGCAGGAATCGCGCTGGCAGCGCCTGCTGGCGGTGCAGCAGCGGTTGGTGATCCTGCTGCCCGATTCGATCGAGGAAGTGCGCGACCGGGGGTTGGCCTACGCCAACCTGGAGTGCTTCCGACCCGCGCTGGAAGACCTGGAAGCCTACGTGGACGCGCGGCCAGATGCAGCCGATACGGCCAAGCTCAAGGAGCGCATGCCAACGCTGCGCGCCATGAGCAAGAACCTGAACTGAGGCTTACTTCTGCGCGACGGCGCCGCGGCGGCGCTTGAGCAACTTCCACAGCCCGCCCAGCATCAGCGGCACAATCGCCGCGCCCAGACCGATCAGCACAATGGTGTTCAGATGCTCGCGGATGATGGGCACGTTGCCGAACAGGTCGCCGGTCAGCACCAACAAGCCGACCCACAGCACGGCGCCGATCATATTGAAGAGCTGGAACTTGGCAAACGTCATCTTCGACACTCCGGCCACGAACGGCGCGAACGTGCGCACCACCGGAATGAAGCGTGCCATCACCAGCATTTTGCCGCCATGGCGCTCGTAGAAGGCGTGTGTCCTAAGCAGCGCTTGGTGATCAAGGAATCGGATGTGACCGTCGAATACCTTGGGCCCGATCCACGAACCGACAAAATAGTTGACGGTATTGCCTGTTACCGCGGCAGTCACCAGCAGCACGATGAGCAGCCAGGCGTCCATCTGGCCCGTGGCGCACATCGCGCCAGCAATGAAGAGCAGCGTGTCGCCCGGCAGGAAGGGCAGCACAACCAACCCGGTCTCGGCAAAGACGATGGCGAACAGCAGCACGTAGACCCACGCGCCGTACTGCTGAATGAGCAGTCCCAACGATTTGTCGACATGCAGAACAATGTCGACCAGTTGCATCACGATATCCAAACCAACCCCCGATTGAGCAGCGGAGAATGATACCGGATGTCAATTAATTTTCCCCTTGCGCTTGCCGGGCTTGCGTCGGTGCGCCGCACAGGGCGTGACATTTATAATGCCGCGATGACTTCCGCCTCGACTTCCCGCCGCCCCATCCGCCCGCTTCCCGACCAGTTGATCAGCCAGATCGCAGCCGGCGAGGTGGTGGAACGGCCGGCATCCGTCGTCAAGGAGCTGCTGGAAAACGCGCTGGATGCCGGCGCCACGCAGCTTCAGATCAAGCTGGAGGAAGGCGGCGTGCGGCGCATTGCCATCACCGACAATGGCGGCGGCATTCCGGCGGGCGAACTGCCCGTCGCGCTGATGCGGCATGCGACCAGCAAGATCGGCTCGCTTGAAGAGCTGGAATCTGTAGCGACGCTGGGGTTTCGAGGCGAGGCGCTGGCCTCGATTGCCTCGGTGGCGGAACTGACGCTCACGTCGCGCACAGCGAACGACGCTCACGCCACGCAAATCATTGCGCAAACCGGGCGGGCGCAGCCAGCTTCGGGCGGCGTCGGCACCACGGTCGATGTGCAGCATCTGTACTTCAACACGCCGGCGCGCCGCAAATTCCTGAAGACGGAGCAGACCGAGCTGGGCCACTGCATGGAGGTCATCCGCCGCACCGCGCTAGCGCGGCCCGACGTGGCCATCTCCGTGCATCACAACGGCAAGCCGCTGGAGCATTGGAACGCCACGCAGGCGGATTCACGCTCGGCGGCCGTGCTTGGCGCCGACTTCGCGCGCGCGCGCCTGCCTTTCGAAGAATCAGCCGGCGAGCTGCGCCTGTTCGGCTTTGCCGGCCTGCCAACCGCCTCGCGCGGCCGGGCGGATCATCAGTTTTTCTACGTCAACGGCCGCTTCGTGCGCGACCGCCTGCTCACGCACGCGGTGCGCAGCGCCTATGAAGACGTGCTGCACGGCGACCGTTTCCCCGCCTACGTGCTGTGCCTGGAGTTGCCGCCCGAAGCGGTGGACGTGAACGTGCATCCATCCAAGATCGAGGTGCGCTTTCGCGACAGCCGCGCGGTGCACCAGTTTGTCTATCACGCGGTACAACGCGCGCTGTCCCGCCACGCCGGTGAACAGGGCGACAGCCTGCGCACCGACATCGCCGATGCGCCCGAGATTGCTGGGGTCGCGACCGCGCCCTCGCCTGCCGACAACACCACGCGTTGGATCAACCAGATGGCCGCGCGGCAGACGTCGCTCGGCATTGCGCAGCCGCGTGCGGAATACCTGTCAATGATGCGCGGCGATAGCGCGCCCATGCCGTCCAGCCGCCCCGCGTGGATGACCGATGTGCCGAGCGCCGCAACGTTATTCGACGGCGGCACCGCGATCGGGCAAGCGCCTGCCGTTGCAGAACCGCCCGCTGCGCCACAGGTCGATGACGACGATGCTTATCCGCTGGGCTTTGCCGTGGCTCAGTTGCACGGCATCTACGTGCTGGCGCAGAACACGCGCGGCATGGTGCTCGTCGACATGCATGCCGCGCACGAGCGCATCCTCTACGAACAGCTCAAGACCGCGCTGGAAACCCAACGCGTCGAAGTGCAGCCGCTGCTGATTCCGGTCACGTTTGCCGCAAGCCCGGTGGAGATCGGCACCGCGGAGGAATTTCGCGACACGCTCACGCTGCTCGGCTTCGATATCTCCGCCGTGTCGCCCACCACGCTGGCCGTGCGATCGGTGCCAACGCTGCTGCAGAAGGCGGATGCGCAGGCGCTCGCGCGCGACGTGCTGCGCGATCTGCAGGCCTACGGCGGCTCGCGCGTGCTGGCCGAACGCCAGAACGAGCTGCTCGCCACGCTGGCGTGCCACTCTGCAGTGCGCGCCAACCGCCGCCTGAACCTGGACGAGATGAACGCACTGCTGCGCCAGATGGAAGCCACCGAACGCGCCGACCAGTGCAACCACGGCCGCCCGACGTGGATCCAGTTGACCGTGGCGGACCTGGATCGCCTGTTCCTGCGCGGTCAATAACCGATGACTGCATCTGCTGCAAGCGCACCGCGCGCGATTTGCCTGCTCGGGCCCACCGCGTCCGGCAAAACCGCCGCCGCATTGAAGCTGGCCGAACGCTGGCCGGTGGAGATCATCAGCATGGATTCCGCGCTGGTGTATCGCGGCATGGACATCGGCACGGCCAAGCCCAGCGCCGAAGAACAGGCCATCGCGCCGCATCACCTGATCGACATCATTGATCCGCTCGATGCGTATTCCGCCGCGCAGTTTGCCAATGATGCGAGCGCGCTGATCGACGCCATCCGCGCACGCGGCCGGCTGCCGCTGATCGTCGGCGGCACGATGCTGTACTACAAGGCGCTTACGCAAGGCCTCTCCGATTTGCCAGGCGCCGATCCGACCATCCGCGCGGAAATCGATGCCGAAGCGGCGCGCGACGGCTGGCCGGCGCTGCACGCCAAGCTCGCACTGGTCGATCCGGTGACGGCTGCGCGATTGCACGCGACCGATGCGCAGCGCATCCAGCGTGCGCTCGAACTGTATCGGCTGACCGGTCAGCCGATGTCCGCCCTGCTCGCCCGCGAGGTTGGCGCGAATGCGTTCCAGCAGCACGATGCAGCTGCGCCGTATCTGACGATCGCGCTGGAGCCCTCCGACCGCCTCGTGCTGCACGCGCGCATCGCACAGCGCTTTGATGCGATGCTCGCCGGCGGCCTGCTCGACGAGGTGGAACGCTTGCGCCGCCGTGGCGATCTTTCCCCCACGCTGCCATCCATCCGCTGCGTCGGGTATCGCCAGGCGTGGGCTTACCTCGAGGGCGAAATCGACATGGCTGCCCTGCGCGAACAAGGCATCGCCGCCACGCGCCAGCTCTGCAAGCGCCAGATCACCTGGCTGCGCAGCACGCCCGAGCGGCATGTGGTCGACTGCCTCGCGCCCGATTACGTCGACCAGGTCGCGCGCCTGGTCCAAACCTCACTGGAATCGCAACCACAATGACAACCACAGCGACCAGCTTCACGCTGCGCCCTGCCACACCCGACGACTGCGCCTCGCTCGTTCGCCTGATCTCTGCGCTGGCCGAGTACGAAAAGCTCACGCACCTCGTGCAAACCACGCCTGAAGCGCTGGCGACGATGCTGTTCGGGCCGCGCCCGTATTGCGAAGCGGTGCTGGCAGAGGTCGACGGGCGGGCCGTGGGCTTTGCGCTGTTCTTCCATAACTTTTCGACTTTCCTGTGCAAGCCGGGCCTGTATCTGGAAGATCTGTTCGTCGAGCCCGAATACCGCGGCCTGGGCATCGGCAAGGCACTCCTGATCCACCTCGCGCGCCTGGCACAAGAGCGCGACTGCGGCCGCTTCGAGTGGAGCGTGCTCGACTGGAACGCGCCGTCCATCGCATTCTACGAGGCCATGGGCGCCGATGTGCTGCCAGAGTGGCGCATCTGCCGCGCCACCGGCAACGCGTTGACGAAGTTGGCCGCCACCAACATGCCCGCCGGCCTCGCCGCGCAAGCCTGAATTTGACCGCAAGCTCCGGAGTGCCACGCGCACTCCCGTGAGCGTAGGCTTGGCATATTGAATCTCCGAAAGGAGCGCATATGCCGCCTTCCTCCGCCGCCGCGCATGTCAGCGCGGAGCAGCACCTTCCCAATCTTGATGGCATCGACTGGCATGCCGCTGAGGACGCCCTCAATGAGGTCGGCAGCGCCGTATTGCCCAGCCTGCTCACCCATGAAGCGTGCGACGCCCTGGCAGCGCTGTATCCGCAGGATCGCCTGTACCGCTCGCGCGTGGTGATGGAGCGCCATGGCTTCGGGCGCGGCGAATACCAGTACTTCGCCTATCCGCTGCCGGACCTGGTCGCGCAGTTGCGCACGTCGCTCTACCCGCCGCTGGCGACCATCGCCAACCGCTGGAACCAAGCCATGGTCATCGACGTGCGCTACCCGGCCCAGCACGCCGATTTCCTGCGCCGCTGTCACGAAGCCGGCCAGTTGCGCCCCACGCCGCTGATCCTGCGATACGGCCCTGGCGACTACAACTGCCTGCATCAAGATCTCTATGGCGAGCACGTCTTCCCGCTGCAGGTGGCCATCCTGCTGTCCGAACCCGGCCTGGATTTCACCGGCGGCGAATTCGTCATGACGGAGCAGCGCCCACGAATGCAATCGCGGCCTGAGGTGGTGCCACTGCGCAAGGGCGATGCAGTGGTCTTTGCGGTGCACCATCGCCCTGTACAAGGCACGCGCGGTACGTATCGCGTGAACCTGCGCCACGGTGTGAGCGGCCTGCGTTCGGGCCGACGGCATACTGTGGGCATCATCTTCCACGACGCGCTATAGCCAGTTCACCATGACGACCGGCGATCTGTTTGCCGACCACGCACCCGCCGATGACGCGCGCATCGCGCTCGGCGAGGCGGCCTTTATTTTCCGTGGCTTTGCGCTGGCGGATGCGCCGGCCCTGCTGGCGGCGGTGGACGCCATCGCACAGCAGGCCGCGTTCCGCCACATGGTCACGCCGGGCGGCTTCGAGATGTCGGTCGCGCTCACCAACAGTGGCACCCTGGGCTGGACCTCAGACCGCCGCGGCTACCGCTATGCCACGCTCGACCCGCTCACGGGAGCCGCGTGGCCGCCACTGCCCGATGTGTTCGCGCGCCTGGCGTACAACGCCGCTGCTGAAGCGGGCTTCCCCGGCTTCACGCCAGACGCCTGCCTGATCAACCGCTATGTGCCCGGCGCCCGCATGTCGCTGCATCAGGACAAAGACGAGCAGGATTACGGCGCACCCATCGTCTCGGTATCGCTCGGCATGCCAGCCGTCTTCCTGTTTGGCGGACATCGCCGCGCCGACAAGACGCAGCGCATTCCCCTTTTTCACGGCGATGTCGTCGTCTGGGGTGGCCCGGATCGCCTGCGCTATCACGGCGTTGCGCCGCTCAAAGACCACCCGCATGCACTGCTGGGCAGCCAGCGCATCAACCTCACGTTCCGCAAGGCCGGCTGACCGGCGAACCAGCGCATGTCCATTGCAGCAGACCTGTCCGAGAGCGCCTACCGGCAAGCCGCAACCTTCTTGGCCACGCTGGACGAAGACTGGGCCCGCCATATTGCCGCCATCGGCCCCTGCCGCCACACCGCCAAGCCTGCGCGCGAACCTTATGAAGCGCTGATCCGCGCGATCGCCTATCAGCAGCTGCACGCCAAGGCCGGTGACGCCATCCTCGGCCGTTTCCTCGCGCTCTATCCGGCCGCCGCTTTTCCCGCACCGCAGCAGGTGCTCGCCACAGAAGAGGCGGCGCTGCGCGCCTGCGGTTTCTCTGCGACCAAACTGGCGACCATTCGCGGCATTGCACAAGCCGCCCTCGACGGCGTCGTACCCACGCGCGAACATGCGCTGACCATGTCAGACGAAGCGCTCGTCGATCGGCTGGTGACACTGCGCGGGGTAGGCCGGTGGACGGTCGAAATGCTGCTCATCTACACGCTGGAGCGCTCCGACATCCTGCCTGCAGATGATTTCGGCGTACGCGACGGTTATCGCCGTCTGAAGCGGCTCGACACTACGCCCACGCGCAAGCAAATGGAAACGCTCGGCCTTGCATGGAGCCCATATCGAACCGTCGCGGCCTGGTATTTATGGCGGGTACCCGTCAATGTTTCAGGCGCGTGAATTCCGCAAGTCTTGCGCTAGATCAGGCCCCAACAACATATTGCTTGCGCGACATATGTCACGCCGGGATCATGCGAAAACCTTGAATTCCCGTGCGACGTTCGCTTTACTGGAAAACGTTCGCGCGCCATTTGCGCCGCCCTCATTGGTCGAGTCATCGTGGAACAGTCCCAAAACGTCGACGCGCAACGTAAATCCGAAGAGCTGCGGAGCTTCCTGTTTCTGACGGCCGTCATGGTGCCGGTTCTGTCCGTCATTATCGTGGCCGGATATGGCTTTATCGTCTGGGCGTCCCAATTGCTGAGCGGTCCGCCAACGCATTGATATACGCCCGGGGGGTTCCGAGGGCGAGCCGGGTTGTATGTTCGCGCAGCACTGATTAGAAAAAGGCGTGCATCGCCAAAACAGCGTCATGCGAAACACAAGAAAAATAGATATCCCTGTTCGGCCGGCGCCACTCGATGACGACGAATGGCATATCGCCGGCGTCCTGGTCCAGACGCGGCCAACCCATATTGCATCCGTAAGCAAGGCCATCGAAGCCATCGCCGGCAGCGAAATCCATGCAGCCAGCGATAACGGCAAGCTCGTGGTCACGCTTGAGGCGCCCAGCTCGCGCGCCATCGCAGCCCACCTGACGTTCATTCAACAGATCGACGGTGTGCTGAACACCGCCCTGATCTATCAGCACAACGAAATGGCCGACGCCATGAATGAGGAAATGGACGATGAAAGTCTCTCGCCGCGCGTTCATTAAGCAGACCGCCGCCGCCGCCACCGCTTCGGTAGCTGGCGTCACGCTTCCTGCTGGCGCCGCCAACCTTGTCACCGACAAAGAGCTGACGCAGCTCAAGTGGTCGAAGGCGCCTTGCCGATTCTGCGGCACGGGCTGCGGCGTTGAAGTCGCCGTCAAGGACAACCGCGTGGTGGCCACGCAGGGCGACCCGAAGGCCGAGGTCAATCGGGGGCTGAACTGCGTCAAGGGGTATTTCCTCTCGAAGATCATGTACGGCAAGGACCGGCTAACCCAGCCGCTGCTGCGCATGAAGAATGGCAAATACGACAAGAACGGCGATTTCACGCCCGTGAGCTGGGACCGCGCGTTCGACGAGATGGCGGCGCAGTTCAAGCGCGTCATCAAGGAAAAGGGCCCCACCGCTGTCGGCATGTTCGGCTCAGGTCAATGGACCGTTTTTGAGGGCTACGCCGCAGTCAAGCTGATGAAGGCGGGCTTCCGCTCGAACAACCTCGACCCCAACGCGCGCCATTGCATGGCTTCGGCGGTGGCCGGCTTCATGCGCACCTTCGGCATGGACGAGCCGATGGGCTGCTACGACGACTTCGAAGTCGCCGACGCGTTCGTGCTGTGGGGCTCGAACATGGCGGAGATGCACCCGATCCTGTGGTCGCGTGTGACAGACCGGCGCCTCTCCGCACCCAAGACGAAGGTCGCGGTGCTCTCGACGTTCACGCATCGCTCGTTCGATCTGGCCGACATTCCCATCGTCTTCACACCACAGGCCGATCTCGCGATGCTCAACTACATCGCGAACTACATCATCACGAACAAGAAGGTCAACACAGACTTCGTCAACAAGCACACCGTCTTCAAGCAAGGCGTGACCGACATCGGCTACGGCCTGCGGCCCGACAATCCGCTGCAGAAGGCCGCCAAGAACGCCGACAAGGTGGGCGACTCCAAGCCGATATCGTTCGACGAGTTTGCGAAGTTCGTCTCGACGTACGACCTCGACTACACCACCAAGCTGGCGAACCCGGACAAGAGCAAGGAAAAGGAATTCAAGCAGCAGCTCCAGAAGCTCGCTGAGCTGTATGCCGATCCGAAGATCAAGGTCGTGTCGTTCTGGACCATGGGTTTCAATCAGCACACCCGTGGCACCTGGGCGAACAACATGATCTACAACCTGCACCTGCTGACAGGGAAGATCGCCACGCCGGGCAACAGCCCGTTCTCGTTGACGGGCCAGCCTTCGGCCTGCGGCACCGCGCGCGAGGTGGGCACGTTCTCGCACCGCTTGCCGGCCGACATGGTGGTGACCAACCCGAAGCACCGCGAAGAAGCGGAGCACATCTGGAAGCTGCCGGCGGGCACGATCCCGGCAAAGCCGGGCTATCACGCCGTGCTGCAAAACCGCATGCTGAAGGACGGCAAGCTCAACGCCTACTGGGTGCAGGTCAACAACAACATCCAGGCCGGCGCCAACATCAACCAGGAAGGCTACCCGGGCTACCGCAATCCGGAGAACTTCATCGTTGTCTCGGACGTGTACCCCACCGTCACCGCGCTGGCCGCCGACCTGATCCTCCCGAGCGCGATGTGGGTTGAGAAGGAAGGCGCCTACGGCAACGCCGAGCGCCGCACGCAGTTCTGGCATCAGCTCGTTGATGCACCGGGGGAGGCGCGTTCCGACCTGTGGCAGTTGGTGGAGTTTTCCAAGCGCTTCAAGGTTGAAGAAGTCTGGCCCGAAGAACTCATCGCCAAGAAGCCCGAGCTGCGCGGCAAGACGCTCTACGACGTGCTCTACCGCAACGGCAACGTCGACAAGTTCCCCCTTAAGGACGTCGACCCGGAATACAACAATGCCGAAGCCAAGGCATTCGGTTTCTACCTCCAGAAGGGCCTGTTCGAGGAGTACGCAAGCTTCGGACGCGGCCACGGCCACGACCTGGCACCGTTCGACGACTATCACAAGGCGCGCGGATTGCGCTGGCCGGTAGTCAACGGCAAAGAGACGCGCTGGCGCTACAAAGAAGGCAGCGATCCGTACGTCAAGGCCGGTACCGGCTACCAGTTCTACGGCAACCCGGACGGGAAGGCGGTGATCTTCGCCCTGCCCTACGAGGCACCGCCGGAAGTGCCGGACAAGGAATACCCGTTCTGGTTGTCGACCGGCCGCGTGCTGGAGCACTGGCACTCGGGTTCGATGACGCGCCGGGTGCCCGAGCTGTATCGCGCCTTCCCGAACGCGGTCTGCTTCATGCATCCGGAAGATGCGAAGGCGCTGGGGCTGCGACGTGGTGTCGAGGTCGAGGTGATCTCGCGGCGCGGCAAGATGCGCACCCGCATTGAAACGCGCGGCCGCAATCAGCCGCCGAAGGGCCTGGTGTTCGTGCCCTGGTTCGATGCGAGCCAGCTCATCAACAAGGTCACACTGGATGCAACCTGCCCGATCTCGCTGCAGACGGATTTCAAGAAATGTGCCGTCAAGATCGTGAAGGTCTGACGAGCACGGGCAGACGACACACGCGCAACAGGAAAATGTCATGAAGCTCAGCCGACTCTTGGGACTGCCAGCCGCCATCTGCGCGCTGTTGCTGGCGACCCTTGCCAACTTGCCCGCGCAGGCTCAAGGCGTGGTCGACGCCATGCGCGGCTCGACGCCGATCACCGCCGAATCGACACCGCCGATCCTGTATCCCACCGAGAACAGGGACGTGCGCCGCGAGCGCAACTACACCGGGCAGCCGCCGACGATTCCGCACAAGATCGACGGGACGTACATGTATCAGATCAACAAGGACCACAACGGTTGTCTGTCCTGCCATGCGCGTACGAAGGCCGAAGAGATGCGCGCTATTGCGATCAGCCCCACGCACTACGTTGACCGCGATGGCCATCAACTGGCCGACGTTTCGCCGCGCCGATTCTTCTGCACGCAATGCCACGTGCCGCAGGCCGACGCCAAGCCGCTTATCACCAATACGTTTGTCGATGTCGATGAACTGCTCAAACGCAAGCCTGATGGCAAGAGCGTTGGCAAGAACTGAGGCGGTGCAGCCATGTTCGACCTGATCAAGCGCTACTGGCGCACCATCAACCGGCCCAGCGCGTATTTCAGCCTGGGCTTTCTGACGTTGGGCGGCTTTGTTGCCGGCGTGGTGTTCTGGGGTGCGTTCAACACCGCGATGGAAGTGACCAACACCGAGGCGTTCTGCACGGGCTGCCACGAAATGCACGACAACGTGTATCAAGAGCTACAGAGCACGATCCACTACACCAACCGCAGCGGTGTGCGCGCCATCTGCTCCAACTGTCACGTTCCGCACGCCTGGACGAACAAGATTGCACGGAAGATGCAGGCATCCAAGGAAGTGTGGGGCAAGATTTTCGGCACGATCGACACGCGCGAGAAATTCGAGGCACACCGGCTCGAACTGGCCCAGCACGAATGGGATCGACTCAAGGCCAACGATTCATTGGAATGCCGTAACTGTCACAACTACGACTCGATGGACTTCACGCGGCAAAGCCCGCGCGCGTCGGCCATGCACGCCCAATATCTGGGCAGCAAAGAGAAAACCTGTATCGACTGCCACAAGGGTATTGCGCACCATCTGCCCGACATGTCGAAGATGAAGACCGAGTAAAGCACGTGAACGTGCTGCCGGCGCTAGACCCCGTTTCACTCAGCCCCCCAATGCCGTGCTTGTTGCCAGCCAACTGACGTTTTCGCGCGCCGGCCGTCGGATCTTCCGCGAGCTGGACCTCTCGGTGTCGGCGGGCGAGCTGGTGCAGGTAACGGGCGCGAACGGCAGCGGCAAGACCACCCTGCTGCGCGTGCTCTGCGGCCTTCTGGCACCGGCAAGCGGCGCGCTCACGTGGCATGGTGCGCCCGTACGCAGCGGCGACCCCGCCTTCCTCAATGCGCTTTGCTACGTTGGCCACACCAACGGCATCGACCCAGATCTCACTGTGACGGAGAGCCTGCGTCTGGCCATGCAACTGGCCGGATCGCACGATTCGGCATCCGAGCCGTTTTGCGTCGGCCAAGCGCTGGAAGCGCTCGAACTCGGCAAGCTGGCCGCCACGCCCGTGCGCAAGCTTTCGCAAGGCCAGCGTCGGCGAGTGGCGCTGGCGCGCTTACTGCTCGCGCGGCGCGAACTGTGGCTGCTCGACGAACCGATCGCCTCGCTTGACGACCGCGCAGCCGACCTCTTCACAGCACAGCTCGATGCGCACCTGCGTGCAGGCGGCATGGCAATCATGGCCACGCATCAGTTGCTGTCGCGTCCGCACGGGGCAAATCGCGTGCTTCGGCTTGGGGGCACCGCATGAAGCCGATGCTGATGGCCATCCTGCGGCACGATCTGGCGCTGTCATGGCGGCGGCGCGGCAACCTCGTCGGTGGCGTGGTGTTCTACGTCATTGCGGCGAGCCTCTTCCCCCTGGCCATCGGCCCCGACCCGCAACAGTTGCGCATGCTTGCGCCGGGCATCCTGTGGGTCGCGGCGCTGCTGGCGTCGATGCTCTCGCTCTCTCGGTTGTTTGCGCAGGAGCACGCTGATGGCAGCCTCGATCAATTGCTGCTGTCGCCACATCCGCTTGCCCTGATTGTGCTGACGAAGATTGCCGCGCACTGGCTCGCGAGCGGCTTGCCGTTGCTGCTGCTGACGCCCATCCTGGCCCAGCAGTACAGCCTGCCGCTGCATGCAACGCTGCTGCTGACAGCCACGCTGCTGATCGGCACGCCTGCCATTGCGCTGATCGGCGCCGTTGGTGCAGCGCTCACGCTGGGCGTGCGCAATGGCGCAGCGCTGCTGTGCATCCTCGTCCTGCCGTTGTGTGTGCCCGTGCTTGTGTTTGGTGCGGGCGCGGGTTCGGCGGCCGATGCGGGGCTTGATGTCATGCCGCATTTCTCGCTGCTGGGCGCTTGCCTGGCGCTATCGCTGTTTGTCTGCCCGCTGGCCGCCGCCGCCGGGCTGCGCATTGCCGTGGAATGACGCGATGACGAACCGCTCCGGACTCCACAGCACCTCCATCGCTGCGCGCCAACCTGTTTTCCAACGCTGGAACTGGCTCGCGTATGCGTCGCCCGTGCGGTTTGATCCGCTCGCACGCAAGTTGGCGCCGTGGTTTGGTGTGGCCGCACTCCTGTTCCTCGTCGCCGGCCTCTACGTCGGTTTTGTTGTGGCGCCAACCGATGCGCAACAGGGCGAGGTCTACCGGATCATCTTCCTGCACGTGCCGGCTGCATGGATGTCGATGTTCATCTATCTGGTGATGGCCGGCTATTGCGCGCTGGCGCTGGTGCTGCGCACGCGGCTTTCGTCGATGATGGCCTCGGCGCTGGCGCCCACCGGCGCGCTGTTCACCGCCATTGCGCTGTGGACAGGCGCGCTGTGGGGCAAGCCAACGTGGGGCACGTGGTGGGTGTGGGATGCGCGGCTGACGTCGGAGTTGCTGCTGCTGTTTCTGTACCTCGGCTTCATTGCACTGGAGAGCGCCATTGAAGACCCGCGCCGCGCCGAACGCGCCTGTGCCGTGCTTGCCGTGGTGGGCGTGGTCAACATCCCCGTGATCTATTTCTCGGTGCAGTGGTGGAACACGCTGCATCAGGGCGCGTCCATCAGCCTGACGGCGGCTCCGTCCATGGCGATGACGATGTTGCTCGGCATGTTGCTGATGACGCTCGCGTGCTGGATGTACAGCATCTGCGTGGCGCTGATTCGCGTGCGTTGCATCATGCGCGAGCGCGCCGACGATGACCACAATCTGAGCACGCCGGCATGAGCCAGTTCTCCGTCAATCACGTCGACTATATTGCGGGCGCGTTTGCCGTGGCCGCCATCTGCATCGCGGCCGAGTTGCTGCTGCTCGCTCGCCGCTGGCACGCAGCCAATCGCACCGATCACTCGCATCCTGACGGCAGCGACCAATGACACGCAGACAACGCCGCCTCGGCATCCTGCTCGCCGCGCTGGTGTGCGCGGGTGCGGCTACCGCCCTCACGCTGAATGCGTTCCGCTCCAATCTGGTGTTCTTCTTCAGCCCAAGCCAGATCGCCGCCAAGGAAGCGCCTGTTGCACAGGTCTTTCGACTGGGTGGCCTGGTCGAACGCGGCTCCATCCAACGCGAACGTGACGGCATGACCATCCGCTTTGTCGTCACCGACACAGCGCGCGGTGTGCCGGTCGTCTACCACGGCTTGCTGCCGGACCTGTTCCGCGAGGGCAAGGGCGTGGTCGCGCGCGGGCGGCTGGGCGAGGATGGTGTCTTCGTCGCCAATGAGGTGCTTGCCAAGCACGACGAAAATTACATGCCGCCCGAAGCCGCTGATGCCTTACGCCGCGCCGCGCAAGTCAACGAACAAATGGCGAAGGAATCTGCCCGGAGCGCGTCGCGATGATTGCCGAGCTGGGCCACTTCGCGTTGATCCTGGCGTTGCTGACTGCTGTCATGCAATCCGTGCTGCCGCTGGTTGGCGCGGCGCGCGACAACCAGCGCTGGATGGCCGTGGCGCGTCCCGCTGCGCGCATGCAGTGCGCGCTGGTGCTGCTGGCGTACAGCGCGCTGACGTGGGCTTTCGTCAGCAACGACTTCAGCGTGCTCTATGTCGCCGCCAACTCGAACAGCGCGCTGCCGCTGCCCTATCGCGTTGCCGCAGTGTGGGGCGGCCACGAGGGGTCGATGTTGCTGTGGACGACGATGCTGGCGCTGTGGTCGCTGGCCGTGTCGTTGTTCAGCCGACAACTGCCGTTGCCCGTCGTGGCGCGCGTACTGGGCGTGATGGGCGCGATCAGCACGGGGCTGCTGCTTTTCCTGCTGTTGGTGTCCAACCCGTTCCTGCGCCTGTTGCCGCCGGCCATGGAAGGGCGCGACCTCAACCCGCTGCTGCAGGACCCCGGCATGGTGTCGCATCCGCCCATGCTCTACATGGGTTACGTGGGCTTTGCGGTGGCGTTTTCGTTTGCGATGGCCGCGCTCCTGTCGGGTCGGCTCGATGCCACTTGGGCGCGCTGGTCTCGGCCCTGGACAACCGCCGCCTGGGCATGCCTGACGACCGGCATCATGCTCGGCAGCGCCTGGGCGTACTACGAACTCGGCTGGGGCGGCTGGTGGTTCTGGGACCCGGTCGAAAATGCCTCGTTCATGCCGTGGCTGGCAGGCACGGCGCTGATCCATTCGTTGGCGGTGACGGAGAAGCGAGGCGTGTTCCGCGCGTGGACGGCGCTGCTCGCCATCTTCACGTTCTCGTTGAGCCTGCTCGGCACGTTCCTCGTCCGTTCGGGCGTGCTGACGTCAGTGCATGCTTTTGCGGTGGACCCAAAGCGCGGTCTGTTCATCCTGGCCCTGCTGGGCATCGTGACGGGCGGTGCGCTGGCTCTGTTTGCGTGGCGCGCAAAGCGGTTGTCCAGCGGCGCCTCGGAAGGTGCGACGTTCTCGCTGTTCGCGCGTGAATCGTTTCTGCTGGCCAACAACGTGCTCCTCGCGGTGGCTGCCGCCACGGTGCTGCTTGGCACGCTTTATCCGCTGGTGCTGGATGTGCTGCAGCTGGGCAAGATTTCGGTCGGTCCGGCGTATTTCGAGCAAGTCTTTGTGCCGCTGATGTCTCCTGCGGTGCTGCTGATGGGCGCGGCGCCACTGGCGCGCTGGCGTCACGGCGCGCTGCCGTCGATGGCCGTGCGGCTGCGCTGGGCGGCGGTGGCGAGTGTTGTCGTCGGGCTTGGGCTGGCGGTGTTTTATGGAACGTCCGCGCTGGCGGGCCTCGGGCTGACGCTGGCCGCATGGTGTCTTGCGAGTGCGCTGGCCAGTCTGGCCGAAAAACTTCGCCAGCCCGGCAATCGACTGATGACGCTGCGACAGTTGCCGCCGAGCTACTTCGGCATGCTGGTAGCGCACGCAGGGGTGGGGGTGTTCATCGCAGGCGTCACGCTGGTGCTCAGCCAGGAGACGCTACGCGAGCTGCCGGTGCGCGTGGGCGGCACAGTTGAGGTGGGTGGCTACATGTTCCACCTCACCAACGTTGCGCCGGCGCAGGGCCCGAATTACAACGTCTTGCGTGGCCACGTCGAAGTCAGCCACAACGGCAAACCGGTGGCCACGCTGCTGCCCGAGCGGCGCCTGTACCGCAGCCAGGAAACCCCCACGACCGAAGTCGCCATCGACACCGGCATCACACGAGACCTCTATGTCGCGCTGGGCGAATCACTCGGACAAGACAACTGGGCTATGCGCATCTACATCAAGCCCTTCGTCAGCTGGATCTGGGGCGGCTGTGTGCTGATGGTGCTGGGCGGCCTGCTGGCGGTGTGCGATCGCCGCTACCGGCTGCGCCGCCGCTCCACAGCGCCGCGCACCACACCCGACGCTGCACTGGCCGGCCCATCACTGGCGATGCCGGCGACCGAGGAGCCACGGTGAAGCTGCGCTACGTGCTGCCGCTGGCAGCGTTCTTCGTTCTGGTGATTGCGCTGGCGGCGGGGCTGTCGCGTGACCCGCGTGAACTGCCCTCGCCGCTGGTCGGCAAACCCGCCCCGGCGTTCAGGCTGACGGCACTGGAATCGACTGCCGGCCCGATCACGCCGCAAGACCTGCGCGGCAAGGTGTGGATGCTCAACGTCTGGGCGTCGTGGTGCACCGCCTGCCGCGCAGAGCACGCCGTGCTGAACGCGTTCGCCAAGCAATCCTCCGTGCCGATCTACGGGCTGAATTACAAGGACGACGCCGACGCTGCACGCGCGTGGCTCAAACACATGGGCGATCCGTATGTCGCGTCACTCATCGACGCAGACGGCAAGGTCGGCATCGACTACGGCGTCTACGGCGTGCCGGAGACCTTCGTCATCGATCGCGCCGGCGTGATCCGCTACAGGCAGGTCGGCCCCGTGACGGCCGAGTCGATGGAACGCAAGATCGTGCCGCTTCTGCAGCAACTGGCGCAGGAAGGTGATCATGCATAAGCGCCTGGCCGCGCTCGTTATGGCAGGCGTCGCGGCGTTCGCGTTGCAGATGCCCGCCTATGCCGCAGCGGCGGACGTCGATCTCGACACCCGTGTCCACGCGCTGTCGGAGCAACTGCGCTGCCTCGTGTGCCAGAACCAGACCCTCGCCGATTCCAACGCCGACCTGGCCGTCGACTTGCGCCGCCAGATTCGAGAACAACTCCGTGCCGGCGCCACCGAGGCCGCCGTAAAGGACTACCTCGTGCAGCGCTATGGCGATTTCGTCCTGTACCGGCCGCCCGTCAAGCCGCTGACCTATCTGCTGTGGTTCGGCCCAGCACTGTTGCTGATGGCGGTGGTATTCGGCATCGTGTCGTCCCGCAAACAGCAGAAGGCGCCCCCTGCCGAGATGGACGCTGACGCGCAAGCGCGCCTCGCCGCCCTGCTTGCAGGGTCGCTACCGGAAGATCCCCGCCCATGACCGTGATGACCTTGTTCTGGCTGCTGGCGGCCGCCCTCACAGCCGTCACCATTGCAGTTCTGCTGACGCCGTTGTTGCGACGCGCGCGCAACGATGTGGGCGATACGTTCATCCAGAGCCCCACCGCGCGCAGCCAGATGATCCGCTGGTACCAAGACCAGCTGCGCGAGTTGGATGCCGACCTGCGCACCGGCGCTATCGATGCGGCGGGCCACGCACACGCACGCGCAGAGCTTGGCCGGCGGTTGCTGGACGATACGGCCGACACCGCCAGCACCTCGCAGGTGCGCCCCGACCGCCGCGCCGTTCTGCTCGCTGCAGTGCTGCTGGCTGCGTTGCCCACGTCCGCCGTGCTGCTCTACCAGCACCTTGGCAAGCCCGCCTCGCTGTGGATGCCGGGCGACATGATGACCGCCGCTCGCAGCGATCACACCGGTGGAGACGCGCAGATCGAATCGATGGTCAACAGCCTCGCGCAACGGCTGCGCGACACGCCCGACGACGCACCCGGCTGGGCATTGCTCGCGCGGTCCTACAGCACGATGGAGCGCCCCGCCGACGCCGTCGCCGCCTATGCGAAGGCGGTGGCCCTTGCCCCCGACGTCGCCAGCCTGCGTGCCGATTACGCCGACGCACTCGCTACCGCCCAGGGCGGCGCCCTCGCTGGTGCGCCCATGGAGCAGGTGCGCCTCGCCCTGAAGGCCGACCCGGACGAGCCCAAAGCGCTGGCACTGGCTGCTTCCGCCGCCGTCGAACGTGGTGACGTGAGCGATGCAATCGCGCAGTGGGAACACCTGTACCGGCTGCTGCCGCCCGAATCTGCCGGCGCCAAACAGATCGCCGCCAACTTGGCCGCCGCGCGCGCCGATCAGCAAAAAGCACCCGGCGGCAAGTGACGCGAGCGGTGCTTCGAATTTGACCGCAAGACCCGGAGTGCCCGGCCAGACGGACGTACCTACAGTACAGTCATCGCAGTCCACTGGATGACGCCATGCAAACCTCCGCCCGCCCCGTATCGGACAACCCCCTCGTTGCACACGACCCGCGCTGGGCTCGCGTGCTGGCGCGCGATGCCTCTGCCGACGGGCAATTCGTCTATGCGGTGAAGACCACTGGCGTGTATTGCCAGCCGAGCAGCCCGTCGCGCCTGCCGCGCCCGGAAAACGTCGAATTCTTCGACACGCCTGCCGACGCAGAAGCCGCCGGTTACCGTCCGAGCCGCCGCGCTGCCCCGGATCAGACCACCGTGCGCGCGCAGCAAACCGCGCTTGTCGCGCAGGCCTGCCGCCGCATCGAGGCAGCCGACACACCGCCCACGCTCGACGCGCTCGCGCAAGACGCCGGCCTGAGCCCGTATCACTTCCATCGCCTGTTCAAGAGCGTCACGGGCCTCACGCCCAAGGGCTACGCCGATGCGCATCGCGCCCGCAAGCTGCGAGCGCAACTGGGACGCGGCAGCACGGTCACCGAGGCCATTTACGACGCCGGGTTCAACGCGAGCAGCCGCTTCTACGAGGCGTCCGACAACGTGCTCGGCATGACAGCCAGCCGCTACCGCGCAGGCGGCGCCCAAACGACGATCCGCTTCGCGGTGGGCGAATGCTCGCTCGGTTCGATCCTGGTGGCGCAGAGCGATCGCGGCATCTGCGCGATCCTGATGGGCGACGACCCCGACGCCCTCGTGCGCGATCTGCAGGACACGTTCCGGAAGGCCGAACTCATCGGTGGCGATGCGGGCTTTGAAGACCTCGTGGCTCGCGTGGTGGGGCTGATCGAAGCGCCATCCATCGGGCTAGAGCTGCCGCTGGACGTGCGCGGCACTGCGTTCCAAGAACGCGTGTGGCAAGCGCTGCGCGAAGTCCCGCCGGGCAGCACCACAAGCTACGCCGAGATTGCCGCGCGCATCGGCGCACCCAAGGCGGTACGCGCAGTGGCGCAGGCCTGTGCGGCCAATCACATTGCGGTGGCCATCCCGTGCCACCGCGTGATCCGCCGAGACGGCAACACCTCGGGCTATCGCTGGGGCGTGGAGCGCAAGCTGGCGCTGCTGGAGCGCGAAGCGCAATCCGCCGCATGAAACCGCGTGAGAACGTGGACCCTCATCGGCGCCAGCGGCCAACCCTATGAGAGCGCCGTGCCCGGCACGCTGGGCGGGCATCGGCGGGCACGCATCTATGGCCGGCTCGATTGCGCGGCTGCACGCCGGGCCATTGCACGCGGCGGTTACGTGCGCCATCGCGTGTTCTTCCTCAACGAAGCCGACGCGCGTACCGCAAGCTACCGGCCTTGCGCGGTGTGCATGCCGCAGGCGTATGCGGCATGGAAACGATCGGTCAGTTCCGGGTAAAGTCGTGGGCTGAACATCGCCGACACGCTCCGCACATCATGACCAAACCCCTTCTGCTTGCCGCGCTCACCGCTCTCGCGCTGGCGGGCTGTGGCCGCTCCGACGACGCGCACAAGCCTGCCGCGCCCGCTCCGGCTTCCGCACCTACAGCCTCGGCCCCCGGTGCATCCAGCGCGGCCAATGCGCCGGCCGCCAGCGCGCCCGCCGTCAGTGAAGCGGAACAGACCAAGGCCGTCGATCTGGCCCGCGCCGCCATCGACAAGTACAAGCTGACCACCCTGCCGCAGGAGTGCCTGTCGTTCCTGGTAGACCGGGCCGATGACACCCACAACAGCGTCGAAGTGCTGGAAAACCACACGCCGGCGTGCGGCGGCGACCCGAACACCGCACCGCGCGTCGTCACGTTGCTCATCGACAAGAACACCGGCGCACTGCAGAAGGACGACCCGGCCACCGGCGAATACGTCCCGCTGAAATAAGCGCCCGCAAGACGACGCGCATAAAAAAACCGCCGAATGCATCGGCGGTTTTTTGTTGGTGCGAACCTCGCGTCAGACCACGATCGTCTGCGCTTCGCCCGCTTGGCGTGCGCGGATTTCGCCGATCTGGTAGACCGTCTCGCCCGCGTCCTTCAGGTGCGCGATGGCGGCCGGTGCATCGGCTGCCGACACGATCACCACCATGCCGATGCCGCAGTTGAACACGCGGTGCATTTCGTCATCGGCCACGTTGCCGGCCTTCTGCAGCCACTGGAACAGCGGCGGCAGCGTCCATGCGTCCTTGTGCAGCACGGCGGTCAGGTTGTCTTGCAGCACGCGCGGCACGTTTTCGGTCAAACCACCGCCGGTGATGTGCGCCATGCCCTTGACGGTCAGCTTGTCGATCAGCGACAGCAGCGGCTTCACGTAGATGCGCGTCGGCGCCATGATGGCGTCCTGCAGGCGCTGGCCGTGGAAATCCGCATTCAGGTCCGGGCGCGACACCTCGATGATCTTGCGCACCAGCGAGTAGCCGTTCGAATGCGCCCCCGACGATGCCAGGCCCAGCACCACGTCGCCCTCGGCAATGGTCGTGCCGTCGATGATCTTGCGCTTTTCGACGGCGCCGACGGCAAAGCCGGCCAGGTCGTATTCGCCGTCCGGATACATGCTCGGCATTTCAGCGGTTTCGCCGCCGATCAGCGCGCAGCCGGCCAGCTCACAGCCCTGGGCGATGCCCTTGACCACGGTGGCGGCGGTGTCGACGTCCAGCTTGCCGCAGGCGAAGTAATCCAGGAAGAACAGCGGCTCGGCACCCTGCACCAGGATGTCGTTCACGCTCATGGCGACCAGATCCTGGCCAACCGTGTCATGGCGGTTCAGCGCAAAGGCCAGCTTGAGCTTGGTGCCCACGCCGTCGGTACCGGACACCAGCACCGGCTCCTGATACTTCTTGGACAGCTCGAACAGCGCGCCGAAGCCGCCGATGCCGCCCAGCACGCCTTCGCGCATGGTGCGCTTGGCAAACGGCTTGATGCGGTCGACAAGGGCGTCACCCGCCTCGATGTCGACGCCCGCGTCGCGGTAAGACAGGCCGGTCGATGCGGATGGGGTTTCGGAAGCGCTCATACAGTCGTCTGAATTGAAAAAACCGGGAAAGAAAGCGAGACGGCGGCGGGAAGTCACAAAAATCGGACCCGCCCGTCCAGTAAAATCGCGATTTTACCGGATGCGGCCACCCCGATGGCCGCTTTTCCGACTCGTCCACCCCGCCATCGGAACCGTCGCCCCCCATGAACGCCCCCGTGCTGTCGCAGGAAACCAAGCGCACGCTCGCCTGGATCGCCGTGGCGCTTGTCTTCCTGGCCCTGCTCAAGGCGCTGGCGCCCACGCTGACGCCCTTCGTCTTCGCGTTCATCCTGTCGTACATCCTGCACCCGGGCGTGGAATGGCTGCAACGCCGCCGCGTGCCGCGGGTGCTGGGCGTGTTTTTGATGATTCTGGTGCTCTCGGTGGTGGGCGTGGCGCTGATGCTGCTGATCCTGGCGGTGCTGCAGCGGGAAATTCCGGCTATCCGGGAGCAACTGCCCGGCATGCTCGCCAAGCTCAACGCATTTCTGTCGCCCAAGCTGGACGAATTGGGTCTGCATGTCAGCTTTGATTTTCCGGGCCTGCGCGCGCTGCTCACCGAACAGCTCGCCGCCAGCCCGGACGACGTGGTGACCCGGGTGCTGACCTATCTGCGCGTGTCGGACTCGGCAGCCATCCAGGTGCTGGGCATCTTCTTCCTGGTCCCAATCGTGATGTTCTACCTGCTGATGGACTGGAACATGCTCATGCGCCGGATCGAAACCGCCGTGCCGCGCCGCTGGCTGCCAAAAACGCGCGAACTGGCCGCCGAAACCGATGGCCTGCTCTCGCAGTACCTGCGCGGCCAGATCATCGTGATGCTGATGCTGGCGGTGTACTACTCGGCGGGGCTGGCGCTGGCCGGCTTTGACGTGGCGCTGCCCGTAGGCATCTTCACGGGGCTGGCGGTGTTCATTCCGTACATCGGCTTTGGCGTAGGGCTCACGCTGGCCATCCTTGCCGCATTGTTGCAGTTCGGCAACCTCTACGGCTTGCTGGCAGTCGCCGTGGTGTACGGCATCGGCCAGTTCCTGGAAAGCTTCTACCTGACGCCGCGTCTGGTGGGCGAACGCATCGGCCTGCACCCGCTGGCGGTCATCCTCGCCTTGCTGGCTTTTGGCCAATTGTTCGGTTTTTTCGGTATCCTCCTCGCCCTACCGATGAGTGCTGTGCTGCTGGTCGGTTTGCGGCAAATTCGGCAGCTTTACCTGGGCAGCCGGCTCTACCAGGACTGAAAGCCACTGAAGGCAACTGAAAAGTACGGCGACTCCACTCCACGTTTCATGGCCACACCCGAACAGCTCCCGCTCGAACTCGGTGCGACACCCGCCCCGACCTTCGACAACTTCGTCGCCACCGGCAACGAAGAGGCGGTGCTGCGCCTGCGCGCCTTGATTCCACAGGTGGTGGACGGTACCGCCACAGATCGCCTGGTCTACCTCTGGGGCGAAGAAGGCAGCGGCCGCAGCCATCTGCTGCAAGCAATCTGCGCCCAGACCGAGGCTGGCGGTTACGAAGTCCGCACGCTGGAACCCGACGCCCCGCCCGAAGCCTTCGAATTCGACCCGACAATCACCGTCTGGACCATCGACGACGCCGAACGGCTGGACGAATGGGCGCAGATCGCCGTGTTCAACCTCGTCAATGAAGTGCGCGCGCATCCGCATGCCGCCATCGCCATCTCCGGGGCCGCTGCGCCGATGGCGATGCCGCTGCGTGAAGACCTGCGCACCCGCCTGGGCTGGGGCCTGGTCTACTGGCTGCGCCCACTGTCCGACGCCGACAAAGTGGAAGCCCTGCGCCAAGCCGCCCGCGAACGCGGCATGCAGCTCTCGGCCGACGTGCCGCAGTGGCTCGTGACGCACTCCTACCGCGACATGCCGAGCCTGATGGCCCTGCTGGACGCCCTCGACACCTATTCGCTGGCCCGCAAGCGCGCCGTCACCCTGCCGCTCGTGCGCGACATGCTCGCGCTGATGAAGTGAATCCGGGGGCTCGCGGGCCAGTGATGTAACGTTCGGGTAAAATCGCGCCCCATGAATCTGGCCCTCTTCGACCTCGATCACACCCTCATCCCCACCGACAGCGACCACGAGTGGGGACGTTTCCTCATCCGCCGCGGCGTGGTGGATGAAGCCGAATACCAGCGCAAGAACGATCAGTTCTATGCCGACTACAAAGCCGGCACGCTGGATATCCACGCGTTTCTGCGCTTTGCCCTGGCACCGCTGGCCGCCCACCCGCGCGACACGCTCGCCCAGTGGCACGCCGAGTTCATGCACGACGTGATCCGTCCGAAGATCACGCCGCAGGCGCAAGCGCTGGTCTACAAGCACCTCGACGCCGGCGACCTGTGCTGTGTGGTGACCGCCACCAACAGCTTCGTCACCCGCCCGATTGCCGAGGCCTTCGGCATCGATCACCTCATCGCCACCGAACCGGCCACCGCCGACGGCAGCCCGGACAGCGCCTTCACCGGCGACGTGGCGGGCACACCGAGCTTTCGCGAGGGCAAGGTCGCGCGCGTGCACGAGTGGCTGGCCAACATGGGCCGCGGCTGGAGCGATTTCGAGCACAGCACCTTCTACAGCGATTCGGCCAACGACGTGCCGCTGTTGGAGGAAGTGACCGACCCCGTCGCCACCAACCCGGACGATACGCTGCGCAATCTGGCAGCCGCGCGCAACTGGCGCATCATGGATCTCTTCTAAGCAAGGCGCGGCGTGATCAAGAAACTCATCAATCGCCTGCTGGGCAAGACCTCCGCAGAGCCCCACGCCCCGGCAGAACCGGGAGCACCCGCCGCAAGGAAGGCCCGCACGCCCAAGGCACCCAAGACGGCCAAGGCGCGCACCAAGTCCGCCGGCGGCGTACCGCGTCAGGCGCGCGTGTGGAGCGTGGACGAGCACGGCATCGATCCGAAGCTGCTCTCGCGCAACGCGGTCAAGGTCACGTCCACGCTGCAGGAAGGCGGCTATAGCGCCTTCATCGTCGGCGGCGCCGTGCGCGACTTGCTGCTGGGCATCAAGCCGAAGGATTTCGATGTGGCGACCAACGCCACGCCCGAGCAGGTACAGGCGCTGTTCCGCCGTTCGCGCATCATCGGACGCCGTTTCCAGATCGTGCACGTCACGTTCTATGGCGGACGCGATCAGGAAATCATCGAAGTCTCGACCTTCCGCGCGCTTGTCGACGCGGTCGACGCCGAGCAGGTGCCTGCCGGCAAGCGCGTCAAGCGCACCGAGCTGGACCACCACACGCATGCGATCGACGCCAGCGGCCGTGTGCTGCGCGACAACGTCTGGGGCACCCAGGCCGAAGACGCCACCCGCCGCGACTTCACCGTCAACGCGATGTACTACGACCCCGCCGACGAAACCGTGCATGACTACCATCACGGCATGGAAGACATGCGCGCACGCACGCTGCGCATGATCGGCGATCCGCACACCCGCTACCGCGAAGATCCGGTACGCATGCTGCGCGTGGTGCGCTTCGCGGCCAAGACGGGCTTCGACATCGACGCCGACACGCGCGCGCCGATCGCGGAGCTGGGCCCGCTGATCCACAACGTGCCAGCCGCCCGCCTGTTCGACGAGATGTTGAAGCTGCTGATGTCGGGCCACGCCTGGGCCTCGCTGCAGGAGCTGCGCAAGGCGGGCCTGCACAGCGGCCTGCTGCCGCTGCTGGACGTCGCGCTGGAGCAGCCGATGGGCCAGCGCTTCGTGCAGCTCGCCCTCGACAACACCGATGATCGCGTCAAGGCCGGCAAGCCGGTTTCGCCGGGCTTCCTGTTTGCCTCGCTGCTGTGGCATCACGTGGTCGAGCACTGGAACCGCCGCCGCGCTGCCGGCGAGCCGCTGATCCCCGCGCTGCACACCGCCATGGATGAAGTGCTCGACCGCCAGACCGAGCAGCTCGCCATCCAGCGCCGCTTCACCTCCGATATGAAGGAAATCTGGAGCATGCAACCGCGCTTTGAAAAGCGCTCGGGCCGCATGCCGTATCGGCTGCTGGAGTCGCCGCGCTTCCGTGCCGGCTACGACTTCCTTGCGCTGCGCTGTGCGTCGGGCGAAATGCCGCAAGAACTCGCCGACTGGTGGACCGACTTCCAGAACGGTGACGGCGAAGCCCGCGAAGCCCTCATGGCACAAGCCAAGCACGCCCCGAGCCCCTCCGCAAATACCGGTTCGGCCAGCCCGGGCAAGCGGCGTCGCCGCCGACGTGGTCCGGCAAAATCGGATACAGTCGGTGACGTCAATCCGGGAAGTTCGGAGGAAACGTGAAGACAGTGGCGTACATCGGCATCGGCGCCAACCTGGGCGACGCACGCCAGGCAGTGAAAGACGCCGTGGTCTGCCTCGCACAGCAGGTCGGCATCACCGTCACCGGCAAATCGAGCCTGTATCGCAGCGCGCCCGTGGAATCCAGCGGCGATGACTACATCAATGCCGTGGTGCGCATCGATACGCATTTCACTGCCGACCAACTGCTCCGCATCTGTCACCACATTGAAGACCAGTTCGGCCGCGAGCGCCCGTTTCACAATGCGCCGCGCACACTCGATCTGGACTTGCTGCTCTACGGCGACCACGTCCTCACCTCACCCGAGCTGACGGTGCCCCACCCGCGCGTGGGCCAACGCGCCTTTACCCTGCTGCCGCTGCATGAACTGGCGCCCGATCTCGTGATTCCGGGCATTGGCGCCGTGGCTGCACTGCTGCCCGGCGTGTCCGACCAGCGCATCGAAAAGACCACGATGTGCCAGTGCATGCGCGCCAAGCAGCCCGCCGCCTGATCACCCGAACCACGGACAAGCACCCGCCGATGGCACTGGATCACCTGCGCCGCATCGTTGTCGAAGGGCCCATTGGCGTGGGCAAGACCGCGCTGGCCCAGCGTCTGGCCGACCATCTGCGTGCGTCGACGCTGTTCGAAACGCCCGCCGAAAACGCCTTCATCGCCCGCTTCTACGAAGACCCCGCGCGCTATGCGCTGCCGGTGCAGCTGCGCTTCCTGCTGCAACGTGCCGAGCGCCTGAAGGCATGGCATAAGGCGACGCTCGCCGGTGAGCGCATCGTCGCCGACAGCTTCCTGCCACGCGACCGCCTGTTCGCCCACCTCACGCTACCGGCCGACGAACTCGCGCTGTACGACGCGATGGCCAATGCGCTGGCCCTGCCGCAACAGCGCATCGACCTCGTGATCTGCCTGCAAGCGCGCGCAGAAGACCTGCTGCCACGCGTCGCCCGTCGCGCCGTTCCTTACGAAACGGGCATCGATGCCGAGTACCTCGGACGTATCTGCGCCGCATACGGCGAGCTGTTTCTGTATTACGATGCCGCACCGACGATGATCGTCGACACCGCTGCCTTCGACCCCGCAGGCAACGACGACGATTTCCGTACCTTGCTCGCCCGCATCGACGCGATGCGCGGGCCCAAGGAATTCATCAAGCTGGCAACGCGCTAGTCGACGCACCGCATGGTCTGCGTGGGCGCTCGCGATGCCCCAATGAGTCTCAGCCCATGAGCTATCTCCAGGAATCGAACCGCAAGGCCGTCACGGTGACTTCGTTGCAGGCCATGCGGGCCGCCGGCGAGCGCATCGCCATGTTGACGGCCTACGACTCCAGCTTCGCCGCCCTGATGGATCGCAACGGCACCGACGTGCTGCTCGTCGGCGATTCGCTCGGCAACGTGATGCAGGGTCAGAAGACCACGCTGCCGGTCACGCTCGATCACATCATCTATCACACCGAATGCGTGTCGCGCGGCATCGACAAGGCGCTGCTCGTGTCGGACCTGCCGTTTGGCACGTATGGCACGCCCGAACAGGCCTTCCACAGCGCGGTGCGCGTGATGCAGGCGGGCGCGCAGATGGTCAAGCTCGAGGGCGGCGTGTGGCTGGCGCCTACGATCAAGTTCCTCGTGGAACGCAGCATTCCGGTGTGCGCGCACATCGGCCTGACGCCGCAATCCGTGCATGCGTTTGGCGGCTTCAAAGTGCAGGGTCGCGGCGATGAAGCGGCCGCGCAACTGAAGGCCGACGCACTGGCCGTGCAGGATGCCGGCGCGCAGCTCGTCGTCATGGAAGCCATCCCGGCCGAGCTGGCCGGCGAAGTCACGCGCCTGCTGGCCATTCCCACCATCGGCATCGGCGCCGGGTTGGAGTGCTCGGGCCAGGTACTCGTGATGCACGACATGCTGGGCGTGTTCCCGGGGCATCGCCCCAAGTTCGTACGCAACTTCATGGACGGGCAGACCACCATCGATGGCGCCGTCGCCGCCTATGTGGCAGCCGTCAAGGACGGCTCGTTCCCCGGCCCGGAACACACTTTCGCCTGAGCGGCACCCGCATGGAAATCTGGTCGGCCACCGTCGACGCCTTCGCCCTGCTTGCCAGCGGCGACGCGGCGTTGTGGCTGATCGTCTGGGTATCGCTGAAGGTGGCGATTGCGGGGCTGCTGCTGGCGGCGCCCCCGGGTTTACTCATCGCCTACCTCATCGCCATGCACAGGTTTATGGGGCGCCGTGCGCTGGTGGTGCTGGCGCAGGCATCGCTGTCGTTTCCGACCGTGCTGATCGGGCTGCTGCTGTATCTGCTGCTTTCGCGGCAGGGGCCGCTGGGCAGCTTCGGACTGCTGTTCACACAGGGTGGGATGATCCTCGGGCAAGCGGTGCTTGGCCTGCCGGTGATCGTCGCGTTTGCACTGACGACGCTTGAACGCGCTGATCCGCGTCTCGCCGAGACAGCGCGTCTGCTTGGCGCCGGACGCGTCCGGTTACTGCTGACCGTCTTTCGTGAATTGCGCTTCGGCTTAATGGCGGCCGTGGTGGCCGGCTTTGGGCGCGTGATCGCCGAAGTGGGCTCGGCGCTGATGGTCGGCGGCAACATCGAAGGCGTCACGCGCACCATGACCACGGCGATAGCGCTGGAAACAAGCAAGGGCGAATTCGCGCAGGGCATCGCGCTGGGCATCGTGCTGATCGTGCTGGCACTGCTCGTCAACCTTGGGTTGGCGTGGCTGCAGGGCGCCGGCAACTATGGCGGGGGCCGGCATGCGCAGTAAGCGCAGACACCACCCAGACCGGACGATCAAGACGGATCGGGAGGCGGCCGCATGAACACAACGTCGCAACCCGCGATGGTGTTTGAAGGCTTGCGCTGCCAGCACGGCGCGCGCGTGCTGTTCGAGATTCCGCGCCTGGCGCTGTCGGCTGGGCACGCGATTGTCATCACGGGCGCAAACGGCGTCGGCAAGACAACGCTGCTGCGCATGCTGGCCGGGCTTGCACCCGCCAACGGCGCGACCGTCGATATGGGGCAAGGGCGGCAGGCGCTGTCGCCCTACCCGGCCGAGCTGCGCGCGCGGCTGACCTACGTGCACCAGCACCCCTATCTGTTCCGCACGTCGGTACGCGCGAATCTTGCCTATGGGCTGACCACAGGCGCACACCGCGTGGCGCACGCGGAGCTGGCCGAGCGTGTCGAAGATGCGCTCCGCTGGGCGGGCCTGCAGCACGTGGTCGATGTGCCGCCCGAGCGCCTGTCCGGCGGCGAAACACAGCGCCTCGCATTGGCGCGGGCTCGCGCGCTGCACACCGATGTGCTGCTGCTCGACGAACCGACTTCGAACCTGGACGGCGCCGCGCGCGAGCAAGTCATTGCACTGGTGGGAGAACTGGCAGCGGAAGGCCGCTCGCTGCTGATGGTCTGCCACGACCGCGAACTGATCAACCTGCCCGGCGTGGCCCGCTGGAAGTTAGAGCACGTCGACGGTCAGGGGCGGCTCGAAATGCGCGGGCACCACGCCGCGTAGGGCGTTACATACGGCGACGGCCTCGGCGCGGGCAACATCGGCGCGCGTGAGCGAACGTTCCTGCAGCGGCCCATCAAGCCACGGTGAAGCGTCTTTCAACAGCACGGCACGCATCACGCCCGGCAAGACGCCCGCGGACAGCGGCGGCGTCCACCACGCACCATCGAGCTTGACCAGCAACGTGCTGCGCCCGCCTTCGGCCAACGTGCCATCGGCGTTGAAGAACACGGTATCGAATGCACCTGCGCGTTCGGCCTCTTGCCAGGCAGCGTCGTAGCCGGCCCGCAACGTGGTCTTGTGCGTCGGCAGACTGTGCGTGACCTCGCGCGGTTGCGCGGCAACAAGCAGACGTACAGGCGCATCCCAGCTCGCATGCAGCGGCGACAGGGGCACCGCCGATACGTTCGCCGCACCGTCCGGCGTCAGCAACAGGCGCATGCGATAAGCACCATCGCCTTCCAGCGATGCGCACATGCGCGCCACGTCAGCCGCCACTGCCGTTCGATCGAACGGAAAACCGAAGGCGGCCGCAGAGCGCTCCAGGCGCGCCAGATGCCGATCCAGGAGCGCCACACCATCGCGCGTCGCGCGCATCGTCTCAAACAACGACAGCCCTGGATCGAGCGCCGTCACGAAACGCGCCTTCAGTTGGCACTCCGCGTACTCTTCATCGGCGATGCTGTCGTGCACGATGCCGGAGCCGATGCCGAGTTCGCCGCTGCGCAGGCCATCAGCGCCGGGCGCGCCGAGCACCAGCGTGCGGATCGCCACCGAAAAGCATGCGTCGCCCATCGCGCGATCATCGGCAGGCGCATCGATCCAGCCGATGGCGCCGGTGTACAGGCCACGCGGCTCTGGCTCCAGCGTATCGATGATCTCCATCGTCCGCCGCTTGGGCGCCCCAGTGATGGAACCGCACGGAAACAGCGCTCGCAGGCAATCAGCAAGGCCGGTGGTGGGCGGGATCTCAGCCTCCACCGTCGACGTCATCTGGAGCACGCTGCCGAACGGCGTCACCTCGAACAGCGCCGGCACATGCACGGAACCGGCACGCGCGAGGCGGCCCAGATCATTGCGCAACAGGTCGACGATCATCAGGTTCTCGGCGCGGTTCTTCTCGTCAGCGGCCAGCGCGATGGCGCGGGCTTTGTCGACTTCAACGTCGCCTGTGGCAGGCGCAGTACCTTTCATCGGCCGCGCAACAAGCTGGCCCGCGTGATGCGAAAAGAACAGCTCCGGCGAGCACGACAGAATCGCACCGCCCTCCGGCAGCGCGATGAATGCGCCGTAGGGCACGGGCTGGCGCGCGCGCAGGCGCCGATACAGCGCCGCCGGTGCGCCAAACGCAGTCATGCGCAGGCGGTACGTGTAGTTGACTTCGTAGGTATCGCCCGCCGCAATCCAGTCGTGGATGCGCGCGATGGCGTCGGTGTAGGTGGCGTGATCGACGCTGGCCGCACAGTCGAACAGGCCCGCTGCGCCCGTTGCTTCGGGCCACGCGTCGAACAACATATCGACTTCTGCCGACGACAGCACCTGCATCGCGCGAAACAGCAGCACGCGCAGGCGGCCGTCGTGGCCAGGCAATGAGGAAGAGGTTTCGGTGGAAGCCGGCAGGCCGACCAGCGGCCCACCAAACTCATACGGCGCAACGATCAGGGCATGCAAACCCTGGCGCCAGGCAGCACGAAGATCGTCGTCCAGCCCATCCAGCATGCCGACCGGCCGGAAGAACTCGCCAGCATAACCGGTGTACCAGCGCGAGCACGGCGCGCCATTCGAGGTGGCATCGTCCAGCAGCGCAAACGGCGCGCCGACTTCCGGCAACTGCATGACGATGTCCTCGGTTATCAATAATCTGCCGCTTTCGGAAGCTCTGAAAAGCGTAGCGAGCGCCCCGAGGTTGGTCCGAGAAGCGCAGCCGTACATGGGTACGGCGAGCATCGCAGGATCAAGATCGGGGCGCGCAGTAGCTTTGCAGAGTTTACGAAGAGAAGAAGTTCTTCACCTTGTCTAGCCACGACTGCTCTTGCGGGCTGTGCCGCGAGCCGCCTTCGTGCACGGACTTGTCGAACTGCTTGAGCAGATCCTTCTGGTGCTCCGTCAGCTTGACGGGTGTCTCGATGTTGATATGCACGTAAAGATCGCCTGCATAGCCCGAACGCACGCCCTTGATGCCCTTGCCGCGCAGGCGGAACGTCTTGCCGGCCTGCGTGCCTTCCGGCACCGTGAACGAAGCGCGACCGCCCAGCGTCGGCACTTCGATGTCGCCGCCAATGGCTGCCGTTGCAAACGAGATCGGCATCTGGCAATGCAGATCATCGCCGTCGCGCTCGAACACTGCGTGCTGCTTGATGTGGATTTCCACATACAGGTCGCCCGGGGGGCCGCCGTTGATGCCCGGCTCGCCGTTGCCCGAGGAGCGGATGCGCATGCCTTCGTCGATGCCGGCCGGAATCTTCACTTCCAGCGTCTTCTGGCTCTTCAACTTGCCCTGGCCGTGGCACTTGGTACACGGCTTGGGGATGTACTTGCCGCTGCCGTGGCACTTCGGGCAAGTCTGCTGCATCGTGAAGAAACCCTGCGACACACGCACCTGACCGGCGCCGTGGCACGTTGGGCAGGTCTCCACGCTGGAACCTGGCTCCGCGCCCTTGCCGTGACAGTGGTCGCACTCGTCCCAGTGCGGCACGCGAATCTGCGTGTCGTAGCCATGCGCAGCCTGCTCCAGCGTGATCTCCATGCTGTAGCGCAGATCAGCGCCGCGATACATCTGCGGGCCACTACCGCGGCGGCCGCCCTGGCCCTGGGCCTGGCCGAAAATATCGCCAAAGATGTCGCCAAAGGCCTCGGCAAAGCCGCCGCCAAAACCTGCGCCGCCTGCGCCAAAGCCGCCGGCCATGTTCGGGTCGACACCCGCGTGGCCGTACTGGTCGTAGGCAGCCTTCTTCTCGGCATCGGAGAGCATCTCGTAGGCCTCTTTGGCCTCCTTGAACTTGTCTTCCGCTTCCTTGCTGTCCGGATTGCGGTCCGGGTGGTACTTCATCGCGAGCTTGCGATACGCCTTCTTGATCTCGTCGTCGCTCGCGTTCTTACCCACCCCGAGCACTTCGTAGTAATCACGTTTTGCCATGGTGGCTTCAGTCGTCGCCTGTTTTTACTGCGTGTCGAATAGCAAAAAAGCCGAGCGTGACATCAGGTGCGTCCCGCACAACCCGATGATCACTGCCCGGCGTACCCTCACGTCCGCCTGGCGGACGATGTGGCTTACTTCTTGTCGTTCACTTCCTTGAACTCGGCGTCGACGACGTTATCGTCGTGCGGTGCGCCTTGTCCGGCTTGCGCGCCTGCCTGGGCACCGGCAGCGGCTTGTTCCGCACCGCCGGCTTCGCCCTTGGCTTGCATGTCGGCGTAGACCTTCTCGCCGAGCTTCTGCGAGGCGGTTGCCAGCGCTTCGGTCTTGGCGTCGATCGCGGCCTTGTCGGTCCCCTTCAGGGTCTCTTCAAGTTCCTTGATCGCGGCTTCGATCTTGTCCTTCTCGCCAGCTTCCAGCTTGTCGCCGTACTCGCCCAGTGCCTTCTTGGTCGAGTGCACCAGCGCTTCACCCTGATTTCGGGAGTCGACCAGTTCGCGCAGCTTCTTGTCTTCCTCGGCGTTGGCCTCGGCGTCCTTCACCATGCGCTCGATCTCGGCTTCCGACAGGCCGGAGCTTGCCTTGATCGTGATCTTGTTTTCCTTGCCGGTCGCCTTGTCCTTGGCGCCCACGTGCAGAATGCCGTTGGCGTCGATGTCGAACGACACTTCAATCTGGGGCGTGCCGCGCGGTGCCGGCGGAATGCCTTCCAGGTTGAATTCGCCCAGCATCTTGTTGCCGGAAGCCATCTCGCGCTCGCCCTGGTAGACCTTGATCGTCACGGCCGGCTGATTGTCGTCGGCGGTCGAGAAAGTCTGCGAGAACTTGGTCGGGATGGTCGTGTTCTTGCCGATCATCTTGGTCATCACGCCACCCAGCGTTTCGATGCCCAGCGACAGCGGCGTCACGTCCAGCAGCAGCACATCGGTACGGTCACCGCCCAGCACCTGACCCTGGATGGCGGCGCCCACAGCAACGGCCTCGTCCGGGTTCACGTCCTTGCGGGCTTCCTTGCCGAAGAACTCCTTCACCTTCTCCTGCACCTTCGGCATACGCGTCATGCCGCCGACCAGGATCACGTCGTGGATGTCCGACACCTTCACGCCGGCATCCTTGATAGCGGTGCGGCACGGATCGATCGTACGGGCGATCAGGTCTTCGACCAGCGCTTCCAGCTTGGCGCGCGTGATCTTCAGGTTCAAGTGCTTCGGGCCCGAGGCATCGGCCGTGATGTAGGGCAGGTTGATTTCGGTCTGTTGCGTGCTCGACAGTTCGATCTTGGCCTTTTCAGCGGCTTCCTTCAGGCGTTGCAGCGCAAGCACGTCCTTCGACAGGTCAACGCCCTGCTCCTTCTTGAACTCGCCGATGATGTAATCGATGATGCGCTGGTCGAAGTCTTCGCCGCCCAGGAACGTATCGCCGTTGGTCGACAGCACTTCGAATTGCTTCTCGCCGTCCACGTCGGCAATCTCGATGATCGAGATGTCGAACGTACCGCCGCCCAGGTCATACACCGCGATCTTGCGGTCGCCCTTCTCGTTCTTGTCCAGGCCGAATGCCAGCGCAGCCGCGGTCGGCTCGTTGATGATGCGCTTGACGTCCAGACCGGCAATGCGGCCGGCGTCCTTGGTGGCTTGGCGCTGCGAATCGTTGAAGTAGGCCGGCACCGTGATCACGGCTTCGGTCACTTCCTCGCCCAGGTAATCCTCGGCGGTTTTCTTCATCTTGCGCAGGGTTTCAGCCGAAATTTGCGGCGGTGCCAGCTTCTGGCCGCGCACTTCCACCCAGGCGTCGCCGTTGTCGGCCTTGGTGATGGTGTACGGCATCAGGCCGATGTCCTTCTGGACTTCCTTCTCTTCAAACTTGCGGCCGATCAGGCGCTTGACAGCGTACAGCGTGTTCTTCGGGTTGGTCACCGCCTGGCGCTTGGCCGGGGCACCGACCAGGATCTCGCCGTCTTCCATGTAAGCGATGATCGACGGGGTGGTGCGAGCGCCTTCTGCGTTCTCGATCACCTTGGGGGTGTTGCCCTCCATGATGGAGACGCAGCTGTTGGTGGTACCAAGGTCGATACCGATGATTTTGCCCATGTTCTTGCTCCTCGAATCTGGTGTCAGGACTGCACTGAATACAAACTTGGATCGGATGTGGGAGTGCCGTCCGGCTTTTCAAGGCCGAATTTTGAAAAGTTGAGCATTTTGGCCGGTTTTTCTTGGGAAAGCACCCGAAAACGTGCGCTCCCAGGCAAAAACGCGTGTTTTGAACGCCCAGAGCCGCAAACCGGGCACAAAAGGCGTGGGTGGTACCCTTGCGCGCATTGCCACTCGCCGGACGCCAACCCGGCTTTTGCGCCCATGCCTTTGCACCCTCTCCGAGCCATTCTTGGCGCTGCCCTGCTTGCCGCATGCGCCGTGCCCTCCGCCGATGCCGCCGTTGCCCTGCTCCAGCCCTCCCGCCGCGTCAACGCCAACCAGCCCTTCACCCTGACCCTCGTCATTTCGGGCGATGCCGCTCAGCGCAGCTATGCCGTCCCGGCCAAGCTGCGCGTAACGGCCAGCGCTGATCTGCAGGGTCCGGTAGAAGTGATTCTTGATCGACACAATGCCGGCGCCGAAACCCTTCACCTGCGTCCGGGCCAGGTCCGCACCGTCACCTACACCGGCACGCTGCCCGAGGTGCTGCGCGGTACGGTTCGGATCGATGTGCCGGATCTGGATGCGGCGCCGGTTCTGGTGACACTCGTGCGCGGTGCAGACGCCCCGCAGATTGCCGCCGATGGCGCCCCCACTGGCGCCGCCCGCAACGCCGCCGCCGAAGCGACCCGCCCCGGGGGGGCACTGGGCACCAACCCGAGTGCGCCCCCTGCCAATGCAGCCGCTACCTCACCCATTCCCGTGGCAGTGGCTGGCAGTGGCGAGGCATCCCGCCCGCCCGAAGACACCGCGCGCCTGACTTTCCACGAACCCATGTTCGCCGCAGTGGGCGCGCACGGGGGCCTGAACGCCAAGTTCCAATTGAGCTTCAAATTTCGGATTTTTCAGCCAGAGAACCCGGCATCGGCAGCACTGCTGGATAACGTGTACTTCGGTTATACGCAGTTCTCGCTGTGGGATGTGGGCAAGGAATCGGCGCCGTTCCGCGATACGAACTACCGGCCCAGCGTGTTCTATTACCGGCCCGATACGGGCATCCATGGCGGCGCCCTCACGCGGCTATCGTTCGCAGGCGGCATCGAGCACGAATCGAATGGCCGCGACGGCGACGCCTCACGCGCCATCAACACCGTGTTCGTACGCCCGACGTTCCACTTCGGTGATCTGAACGACTACCACTGGAAGTTCGAGCCGAAGCTCTACGCGTACCTCACGCGCACCGGCAACACCGATATCGCGCACTACCGTGGTTTTGGGGATTTCCGCGTGTCCTACGGCGCGCCCAACGGCTGGGAGTTGGCCGCCACGCTGCGCAAAGGCACCCGCAAGGCCTACGGCAGCGTCGACGCGCAATTGACGTATCCGATGAGCCGGATCTTCACCGGCACGGCCGGCTACCTGTTCATCCAGTATTTCACCGGCTACGGCGAGAGCCTGCTCGACTACAACCACAAGCTGGGCTCGCAGTTGCGTGTCGGGTACAGCCTCTCGCGATAGGACGCGGCCGGCTTACAGGGTGTGCTGGCCGCTGGCCTCGGGCTGGAACGCCACGCGATCGATGCGCAAGGAACGCTCGGCACCATTGGGCGCCGAGTATTTGATCGACTTGCCCGCACGCGCACCCAGCAGCGCTGTGCCCATCGGCGAGAGCACCGACAGCTTGGCCGACGTCACGTTGGCGTCTTCCGGGTAGACGAGCGTCCACTCTTGCTCTGCGCCGGCGTCATCAACCACGCAGACGACGGAGTTCATGGTCACCACATCGGCGGGAATCTTGTTGCCGGGCACCACGTTGGCACGGGTAATCAGGTCATCGACCAGATCGGCCAGCGGCGAGTTGTTGCCCGCGCGGGTGGCGGCATTTTCCAGACGGGTGAGGTCCAGCTCAGTCAGGTAGATGGTGGCTGCTTTGGACATGACGATCTCCTACAGGTCAATGTTCAACACTAGGCAAAGCCGCTGCCGATAGCCTCCCGGGCCAATGCAACGCAGCGGCAAGAAAACCAGCGGGCGCACGGGCCGGCCGGCGGTGATACGAAACTGAAACTTCGGTGGGAGTGAAGAGAGCCCGGCGGCAACGTGCCGCAAGGGCACTAGAACAACCGCCGGGCGGCGGCAAGGGCCGCGGTCATCGCCTGGGCGGCGCGCGGCGAGGTGCGCGCCACACGCTTGCGGCGCACTGCACGGACGGACGAAACGATAAGGAAGGCCGCAGCCATCGGCATCGACGTCATGATGGTCGCTGCCTCAGATAAGCGGCTTGCCCGCCAGCTTGTTGCGCGCATTGGCAACGGCGGCGGCAAACTGCGCGTGGCCATGCCAACCGGTCGCCCGGCCAAGCTTCTTGCCACGATGGAAGAACATGAACACGGGAATACCGTGCAGGCCAAAGCGCTGGCCCAGCTCCGGGTGCGCGTAGACGCTGGCATGCAGCCAGTTCAGCCCAAGCTCGCGCACAGCGGCCGGTTGCGCGAGCATGGCTTTCTTGGCCATCTCGCAGTTGAAGCAATCCACGCCCCAGAAGAATACGCACACGAGCGCATCACCCGCCGCCACAATGGCCGCGTCGAAGGTCCCGGTATTCACTTCGCGCATGCCAAACGCCGCGAACGCGGTCTTATCGACCGGGATCGCGCCGTTGGCGTCTTGCGAAGTGGTTGCGTTCTGGAGGATCACGGGCGGCTGGCTTATTTGGGCGCGGCCACCGTCACGAGGGCAGGGCGCAGCACGCGGTCGGCCAGCGTGTAGCCGCGCTGAAGCACCGTCACCACGGTATTGGCTTCCTGATCGGCCGGCACCATCGAGATGGCTTGATGACGATGCGGATCGAACTTTTCACCCACGGGGTTCAGCTCGGTCACACGCCCCTTTTCGAACGCGGCGTAAAGCTGCTTGAGCGTAAGTTCAACGCCCTCACGCAGCTTGGTGGCATCCCCCGACGTGTCGGCCAAAGCGGCCTGAAGGCTGTCCATCACCGGCAGCAGGTATTCCGCAAAACCTTCGATGGCGAACTTGTGGGCCTTCGCCACATCGTCCTGACCGCGGCGGCGGATGTTCTCGCCTTCGGCCGTGGCGCGCGCCCAGTTTTCATAATTCTGGCGCGCCTTTTCTTCAGCGGCTTCCAGTTGACGGCGCAGTTCAGCGATGTCCATGTCGGCCACGGCTTCTGCCACGGCGGCTTCGTCACCGGCGACAGCCTGAGCGTCGGCGCTTGCGCGCTGAGCCTGGCTCGAATAAGCGTGGGCCGCCTGGCCCGTCGCCGACTGGTTCGGCTGGGTGGCCTGGGTGTCCGCTGGCATGTCCGAGTTCGAGGGGGTGTCCGGAGTGTGTTTCATAGCGCTGGATAAAAGGGAATCGACGCACGGCATGTGCCTGAAGACGATCCGCTGGATTTTTACAAACGATTTGTCCCCGTTATGGGGCATTTGGCGCGCTTTTCAAGGGCGCCGGATGCGCGGCAACTGTGCGCCGTGCATCACGAAATATGGGGTTACAACTTTCATCAGACTGCAACGGCACAGCAATTGCGGGGCCCTTATGGGCCGCCTATGATGCAAGAAAAAACTGGGGGGCGCGAGCTTCTTTGAGGGTTCGTACCATGCACAACAAGCTGCCCGTTCTGACCGTGCTCCTGCTGTTGACCCTGACCGCAGCCACAACGTTCATTTGCCTGTCTGGCGCCGTCACACCGCGTTATACGGAGTACGGTAGCGGCAAGGCATTCTTCAAGCACTACATCATCAAGCCTGCGCAAATGCAGCAGATGTCGCGCGGCTTGAGCGTATCAAGTTAGCACACACTCGCGCGGCATGCGTCATTCTCCGCCCAGTTTGTCGATGCGTCGCCGGTCTCGCTTGGTCGGCCGGCCAGCAATTTGTGTGGCGGGTTCTCGATACAGCCGGCGTTTGTCGGCGTTCTCTTCGCGTTTTAAGCGACTGGTGTCCGTCTCGGCATAGAGCGTTTGTGCAACGGAAGCTGGGCCGCGTACTTCGGCCAGTGCCAGCACCTCTACTTCCCACTGTTGTTCATGCGCGTGCACTCGCACGCGGTCGCCAATTTTGACATCCTTGGCGGGGCGAACCGGCTGGTCGTTGATCTGCACGCGCCCCCTTTCCACCGCATCCGTCGCCTGCGACCGTGTCTTAAAGAAGCGCGCCGCCCAGAGCCATTTGTCGATGCGCACGCGATCGGCCGCGTCGGTGCTCACCTTCATGCGGCGGCCCCCTTGCTCTGCGCACGTGTGCGGCTGGCTTCCAGCACATGCGGATGCGTGAGCGTGAGCGGCCAGCCCTGGAGGTGCGCCAGCGCGATGTCCGCAATGCCGGCGATCCACGCTTCGCTGTCGTTCAGGCACGGGATGTAATGGAATTCCTTGCCGCCGGCGACACGGAAGGTCGACTGCCCCTCCATGGCGATTTCTTCCAGCGTCTCCAGGCAATCGGCCGGGAAGCCTGGGCAGAACACGTCGACGCGGTGGGTGCCAACGCGGCCAAGCTCTTCCAGAGTGGGCGCGGTGTACGGCTGTAGCCATTCGGCGCGGCCAAAGCGTGACTGGAACGTGACCAGGTACTGCCCCGGCTGCAGGCCGAGCGCTTCGCCCAGCAAGCGGCCTGTCTTCAGGCATTCGCAATGGTAGGGGTCCCCCAACTCCAGCGTACGCCGCGGCACGCCATGGAACGACAGCACCAGTTTGTCGCCATGCGCAAAATCAGGCGCGCCATGCTGTGCCCAATACGCCCCCACCTGCTGGTGCAGCGCATTGATGTAAGCGGGGTCATCGTGAAAACGCTTGACCAGTCGCAACTCTGGCTGATTGCGCATTTCGCCCAGGACTCGGAAGACCTCGTCGAAGGCCGTGGCAGTGGTCGTGCCGGAATACTGCGGATACATCGGGAACACGAGGATGCGCTCGACGCCCTGCTTGCGCAGCGCCTGCATGACCGACGGGATCGACGGATTGCCGTAACGCATCGCGCAGGCGACCACCACATCGTGGCCCTGGGCGTTCAGCAGTTGCTGCAGCGCGTGCGCCTGCCGCTCGCTATAGACCAGCAGCGGCGAGCCCGTCTTGTTGGCCTCGCGCAGCCAGATGCTCTCGTACTTGTGCGCCGACGCCCGCGAACGCAACGGCACGATCAGCACGTTGAGGATGAACCACCACGCAGCGCGCGGAATCTCCACCACGCGTGGGTCGGACAGGAACTGACGCAGATAGCGGCCCACCTCGCGCGGCGACGTGCCGTCGGGCGTGCCGAGGTTGACGAGCAGGATCGCCGTGCGATCGGGCTGACCGTGCTGGAACAGGGGTTCGGGCAAGAAAGGCATGGGCGCGGGTTCGCGATAGACCCGGCCGATTATACGAGCCGAGTCATCGGGTGTGCCTTACGCCACCACCACGCCATCCTTGACCACACTGGTACATGGGTTGAGCCCCATCGCATAGGCCAGATCGGCAGGCCGGTCGATGCGCCAGAGCGCGAAATCTGCCGCGCAGCCCGGGGCAAGCACACCACACGTGCCGGACAGACCCAGCGCAGCGGCGGCGTGACGCGTGGCGCCGGTCAGTGCTTCCAGTGGCGTCAGACGGAACAGCGTGCACGCCATGTTCATCGCCAGCAGCAGCGACGACAGCGGCGACGTGCCGGGGTTGCAGTCGGTCGACACGGCCATCGGTACACCGGCGGCACGCAGCGCGGCCATCGGCGGCAGGCGCGTTTCGCGCAGGCAGTAAAACGCGCCGGGCAGCAGCACGGCCACCGTGCCGGCCCGTGCCATGGCTGCGATGCCGGCCTCGGTCAGACATTCGAGGTGATCCGCAGAAAGGCCGCCGTAGCGCGCGACCAATGCCGCGCCGCCCTGATCGGAGAGCTGCTCGGCGTGCAGCTTGACCGGCAGACCCAGCCGCTGCGCGGCATCGAACATGCGTGCCGTTTGTGCAGGCGTGAAGCCGATGGTTTCGCAAAAGGCGTCAACGGCATCGACCAGACCCTCTGCAGCGAGAGCGGGCAGCACATCGGCGCAGAGGTGGTCGATGTAGTCATCCGCACGGCCAGCAAATTCCGGCGGCACGGCGTGCGCGCCGAGGAACGTCGTGCGCACGCGCACCGGCAACGACTGGCCGAAGCGGCGGGCAACACGCAGCATGCGGCGCTCGGTTTCCAGATTCAAGCCATAGCCGGATTTGATTTCGACGGTGGTAACGCCTTCGGCGCGCAGTGCGTTCAGGCGTGGCAGGCTCGCTTCTGCAAGCGCCGCCTCACTGGCCGCACGCGTGGCGCGGACGGTGGAGAGGATGCCCCCGCCCGCCCGCGCGATCTCTTCGTACGGCACGCCGTTCAGGCGCGCTTCAAATTCATTGCTGCGGTTGCCAGCATAGACCAGATGCGTGTGGCAATCGATCAAGCCGGGCGTGAGCCACGCGCCGCCGCCGTCGTGCTCGCGCATGGCGCGGGCATTGGCGGGCAGATCGGCGCGGTAGCCTAGCCACGCAATGCGGCCGTCCTTGACGGCGATGGCACCGTCGCGGATCTCGCCGTAGCCGTCAGCGTCGGCCGTGAGCGTGGCGAGGTGGACGTTGGTCCAGAGCGCATCCCAGTGCGGGTTGGCCGGATCAGCCATGAGCAGTTCCTTGCAGGCCAATGCCGTCTGCCACCCGCGCAACCAGGCGGGCAGCGACACGTGCCGTGTGATTGTCAATGTCGAGCGACGGGTTCAGCTCCGCCACATCCGCCAGCCTTAGCTTCCCCGAGCTGACGACGCGATCGACGATGGGCTCGATCACGTCCATCCCCACGCCGCGCGCGGATGGCGCGCTCACGCCGGGGGCAACAGCGGCCGGCAGCACGTCCAGGCACATCGTCAGATAGACATGGTCGACCTGGCTCAAGAACACCTCGACCACCTTCAGCACGTGGGCGAGCTGCATGACGTCCATCTCATCGTCGTGCATCCAGCGCACGCCGAGCTGCCGCGCACGCGCGAACAGCGCTTCGGTGTTGGCGTAGGTGCTCACGCCCAGGCAGGCGTAGTGGAACGGCCAGCCGCGCCGCGCGCAGTCTTCGGCGATCTGGCGGAACGGCGTGCCCGAGCTGCCGCGCTCGCCCGCACGCAAATCGAAATGTGCATCCAGATTGAGGATGCCGATGCGCGGAGGCTGATCGGATTTCGCTGCCAGATGCCGCGCCAAGCCGCCAAACGATGCCCATGCAATCTCATGCCCGCCGCCGAGCGCGATCGGGAACGCACCGCGGTCGAGCAGATCATGCAGCACACCGGACAACACACTCTGCGCATCTTCCAGCGCATCGCCCTGGCAGGTCACGTCGCCCGCATCGACGACAACCCGCCCGGCACGCGCGGGCAAGTTCGCGAGCATCTTGCGGATGGCTGCGGGGCCCGCCTGTGCACCGGTTCGCCCGTGGTTGCGCGCGACACCCGCGTCGCAGGCGAAGCCCGCCAGGGCGACGGTATTGGCCAGTGGCGTGGATGCATCGATGCGGCGCACGGTCTGGTGCCAACGCAAGCCTAGCGGGCCCTCCTCCGCGTCGACGCGGCCCTGCCAGACGTTCGATTCAGCTTGGGCGAGCATGATCAACCGAGCGAAAGTTCGCTGATATGCGTGCGGCACGAATCGCCCAGATCGCCGTCGAGCACGAGGCGGCGGGCGCCTTCGATGTCGGGGGCGAACAGGCGATCTTCACCGTAATACGCCACACGCGCGCGGATGCAGCCATGCGCCTTCTGCAGCGTGTCGGACGTCGCCAGCGGCTTGTGGAAGTCGATGCCCTGCGCTGCCGCCAGCGCTTCGATGCCGACGATGGTGGCCGTGTTCTCTGCCATGTCCTGCAGACGGCGGCCGGCAAAGGTCGCCATGCTGACGTGGTCTTCCTGGTTGGCGGAGGTCGGCAGGCTGTCGACGCTGGCCGGGTGGGCGAACGTCTTGTTTTCCGATGCCAGCGCGGCCGCAGTGACGTGCGCGATCATGAAGCCCGAGTTCAGGCCCGGCTGCTCGACCAGGAACGGCGGCAGGCCCGACAGCGTGGAGTCGATCAGCAACGCGATGCGGCGCTCGGACAGCGCGCCAATCTCGGCAATCGCCAGCGCGAGCATGTCGGCAGCAAACGCCACCGGCTCGGCATGGAAATTACCGCCCGAAATCACTTCACCGGCGTCAGCGTAGACCAGCGGGTTGTCGGTCACCGCATTGGCTTCGGTGAGTAGGGTGGCGCCGGCCTGACGGATCAGGTCGAAACACGCGCCCATGACTTGCGGCTGGCAGCGCAGGCTGTACGGATCTTGCACGCGCTTATCGCCCACGAGGTGCGACTGGCGGATGGCGCTGCCGGCCAGCAGGTTGCGGTACACCGCGGCGGTGGCAATTTGCCCAGGCTGGCCACGCACGGCGTGCACGCGCGGGTCGAACGGCGCATCGCTGCCCTTGGCGGCATCCACCGACAAGGCACCAGACACGGTGGCCGCCTGGAGCAGACGCTCGGCCAGGAACAGGCCGTTGAGCGCCAGCGCGGTCGACACCTGCGTGCCGTTGATGAGCGCCAGGCCTTCCTTGGCGGCCAGCGCAATCGGCTCGATCCCGGCCGCAGCCAGTGCCGCCCGTGCCGGCGTGCGCACACCATTCACCCGCACGTCGCCCTCGCCCAGCAGCGCCAGCGTCATGTGCGCCAGCGGTGCCAGATCGCCCGACGCGCCCACCGAACCCTTGGACGGGATGCACGGCACGATGCCGGCGTTCAGCAGCGCCAGCAGCGTGTCGATCACGACCCGGCGCACGCCCGAATATCCACGTGCGAGGCTGGCCGCTTTCATCAGCAACACGAGGCGCGCCACGCTGTCGCTCAGGTCTGCGCCGGTGCCGACTGCGTGCGACAGGATCAGGTTGCGTTGCAGGCGCTCCAACTCGTGCGTAGCGATCTGCGTTTTGGCCAGCAGGCCGAATCCGGTGTTGATGCCATAGGCAGGCGCGCCCTTGGCGACAATCGCCTGCACGGTGGCAGCGGATGCTTCGATCGCGGCCGCACAGTCGCCGGACAGGGCGACAGGCGTGGGGGCGAGCCATACACGGCGCAGATCTGCAAAGGACATTTCGCCCGGTTGCAGTGTGAGGATGGGGGGCGTGGTCATGGTGTTCATAGCAATACGAGCAGGATGTCTTTAACTTAGCCGATCATCGGCAGGTTCAAACCGTTGCGCTTGGCGCAGGCAATGGCGGTTTCGTAGCCGGCATCTGCATGGCGCATGACGCCGGAGCCCGAATCGTTGACGAGCACACGGCCCAGGCGCTTTGCCGCAGCGTCCGTCCCGTCGGCGACGATCACCACGCCCGAGTGTTGCGAATAGCCCATGCCGACGCCGCCGCCGTGGTGCAGCGACACCCACGTCGCACCGCCGGCTGTGTTGAGCAGCGCGTTGAGCAGCGGCCAGTCCGACACGGCGTCGGTGCCGTCGCGCATGGCTTCGGTTTCGCGGTTGGGGCTGGCGACAGAGCCGGTGTCGAGGTGATCGCGGCCGATCACGATCGGTGCCTTCAGCTCGCCGTTCTTGACCATCTCGTTGAAGGCCAGACCGGCCAAGTGACGCTCACCCAGGCCCAGCCAGCAGATGCGTGCGGGCAGGCCCTGGAAGGCGATGCGATCCCGCGCCATATCGAGCCAACGGTGCACGTGCGTGTTGTGCGGGAAGAGTTCCTTGATCTTCGCGTCGGTCTTGTAGATGTCTTCCGGATCACCCGACAGTGCCACCCAGCGGAACGGGCCCTTGCCCTCGCAGAACAGCGGACGGATGTAGGCCGGCACGAAACCCGGGAAGTCGAAGGCGTTCTTTACGCCCTGGTCGAACGCGACCTGGCGGATGTTGTTGCCGTAGTCGACGGTCGGAATACCCATGGCCTGGAAGTCGAGCATGGCTTGCACGTGTACGGCGCACGACTTCGCGGCCTCGTCGGTCAGGCGGGCGTGCTGCGACGGATCGCGTTGCGCAGCACGCCATTGCTCGACCGTCCAGCCAACCGGCAGGTAGCCGTTGACCAGATCATGCGCCGAGGTCTGGTCGGTCACCAGATCCGGCTTCAGGCCGCCAGCGCGGGCACGCTTGACCAGCTCCGGCAGGATTTCCGCCGCATTGCCGAGCAGGCCGATGGACACGGCCTCGCCGCGCTCGCAATGGTGGCGAATCAGATTGAATGCGTCGTCGATGTCCTTGGCCTGCTTGTCGAGGTAGCGGGTACGCAGCCGGAAATCGATGCTCGATTGCTGGCACTCGATGTTCAGCGACACGGCACCGGCCAGCGTGGCGGCCAGCGGCTGCGCGCCGCCCATGCCGCCCAGGCCGGCGGTCAGGATCCAGCGGCCGGCGAGGCTGCCGCTCGTCCCCTCGGGGGACCGCCCTTGTGCCAACAAGGGCGAGGGGCTGTTCGAATAATGCTGGCGGCCGGCTTCGGCAAACGTCTCGTACGTGCCTTGCACGATGCCTTGGCTGCCGATGTAGATCCAGCTGCCAGCGGTCATCTGGCCGTACATGAACAGGCCCTTGCGATCGAGTTCGTTGAAGTGTTCCCAGTTCGCCCACTTCGGCACGAGGTTGGAGTTGGCGATCAGGACACGCGGCGCATCCGGGTGGGTCTTGAATACGCCCACCGGCTTGCCCGATTGCACGAGCAGCGATTCGTCATCGTTCAGCTCGCGCAGCGTTTCCAGGATCTTGTCGAAGCAGGCCCAGTCGCGCGCTGCGCGGCCAATGCCGCCGTAGACGACGAGGTGCTTGGGGTTTTCGGCCACGTCCGGGTCGAGGTTGTTCTGGAGCATGCGGTAAGCGGCTTCGGTCAGCCAGCTCTTGCAGTGCAGCTCGGTGCCGCGCGGGGCGCGGATTTCGCGCGAGGCGTCGTAGCGCGGGTCGTTGGTCAGGTGGGCAGCGTTGGTCGGGGCGTTCATGTGAGGTCTCCTGCGAACTCCTTTGTCATGGAGCGCATCTTATGTTGTATATACAACTTAGGCAAGAAAACTTTACAAGCTAAGAGCAAACCCTGATGATGACCACCATCCGCACATCACATCGGCCGCCCAAACCGCACCGCAAGCCACGTCCATGCCACACGACCCGTCCGCCAGCACCCCCGCCTTCCAGCGCATCAAGGAAGACATCCTCATGCGCATCCGCAGCGGCGAGTGGCAAGAAGGCGAAATGATTCCGGGGGAAACCACGCTCGCGCAGACCTTTGGCGTGTCGCGCATGACGGTCAACCGCGCGCTGCGCGAGCTGACCGCCGAGCAGATCCTCACGCGGGTGCAGGGGTTGGGAACGTTCGTCGCGCAGCAGAAGTACCAGGCAACGCTGGTGGCCATCCGCAATATCGCTGAGGAAATTGCCGCACGCGGCCACAGGCACCGTGCGGAACTGCACAAGCTCGAACGTGCACGCGCCAACGATGCGATGGCCGCATCATTCGGCGTGCCGGTGGGGCGTGCCCTGTTCCATTCGCTGATCGTGCACTTCGAGAATGACCTGCCGATCCAGGTGGAAGACCGCTGGGTGAATGCCGAGCTGGCCCCCGACTATATGCAGCAGGATTTCACGCAGACCACGCCAAACGCCTACCTCATGCGTGCCGCCCCGTTGCAGGGCGTGGATTACGGCATCGAAGCCCGCCTGCCTCCGCGCGAGATCGCCGAAATGCTCCAGATGGATGTGCGCGAACCGTGTCTGATGCTACGGCGCAAGACGCTATCGCAAGGCCAGGTCGCATCGCTGGCGACCATGTGGCACCCGGGTGGGCGGTATCAATTCACGGGCAGTTTCTGAGCGCGTCGTTGCGCTACATCATGACCTTGCCCCTGGGCGCGGACGAGAATGCATCGAAAGGATGCGCGGCGGCTTATGCCGATATGCCCAGCCCGCTACCTCACTCCACACCCGGCCCAGGAGAGCACTGTCATGAGCGGCATGCCCGAATTCAAAAGCGTGGTCAAAGATGTGTCTGCGCACATGCGCAGCTTGCGCGAATCGCAGCCGGAGTTGATGACGGCATTCAGCCAACTGGCGGCAGCCGGCACAAAAGATGGCGCACTGAGCAAGAAGACGCGAGAACTGGTGGCGCTGGGAATAGCCATCGCCAGCCGCTGCGACGACTGCATCGGCTTCCATGTCCAGGCGCTGGTCAAGCTCGGCATAACCCGTGCCGAACTGGAAGAGGTACTGGGAACAGCCGTCTATATGGGCGGCGGCCCTTCGATGATGTACGCCACGCATGCGCTGGCGGCGTTTGAGCAATTCTCGGCCTGAGACATTGGCGGGCCGCTTCGCCCGCTGCAGGCTACGCTGCCTCAATACTGGCTGAGTGTGCTGGACAGCAGCTTGGCCGTGATATCCACGATAGGGATCACGCGCTCATACGCCATGCGCATCGGCCCGATCACGCCCAGTGTGCCGACGATCTTGCCGTCCACCTCGTACGGCGCGGTGATGACCGCCATGTCTTCGTGCGGCACGAGACTGCTCTCGCCGCCAATGAAGATCTGCACGCCCTCGGCGCGGCTGGATACGTCCAGCAACTGCAGCAATCCGGTCTTCTGCTCGAACACAGCAAAGAGCCGGCGCAGCTTGTCCATGGACGAGGACAGGTCTTCCACCTCCAGCAGCTTGCGCTCGCCCGAGATGACGACCGGTTCTTCCTCCGACACGGCACTGCTGCCCGCCTCCACGGCCGCCTGCATCAGCGCGGTCATGTCGGCCTGCAGCGCAGACAACTCGCCGCGCAGGCTTTCGCGCACCGCATCGAACGTTTGGCCGCCGTAATGCGCGTTGATGTAATTGGCGGCTTCGACCAATTGCGACGGGGTGTAGGGCGTATCGGTATGGATGATGCGGTTCTGGACGTCGCCTTCGGGCGTGACGACGATCAGCAGGATGCGGGACTCCGACAGCCTCAGGAATTCGATCTGCCGGAACGCATGCGTGCGTCGCGGCGTCATCACGATGCCGGCAAACTGCGAGAGGTTGGACAAGGTTTGCGCCGCCGCCGCAATCACCCGCTGCGACGATTCCGAGCCATGCGACGCCATCTGCGTGCGCACCTGCTCTGCAATCGCGCCGACCATCTGCTGCGCCATGCGGTCGTGCGTGCTCAGCACATCCAGCGGGCTGGCCGTCAGCATCGTATCGACAAAGAGGCGATAGCCACGCGGCGTCGGCACGCGCCCGGCCGAGGTGTGCGGGCTGGCGATGAAACCCATCTCCTCCAGGTCGGACATCACATTGCGGATGGTGGCCGGCGAAAGATCGAGCCCCGAATACTTCGACAAGGTGCGCGAGCCCACGGGCTGGCCCTCGGCGATATACCGTTCGATCAGGGTCTTGAGGAGGATGGTTGCGCGCTTGTCCATGATTCTTCAATTTTACGCAAAATCGGCGCCAATCTACGGGTGATGTCGGCGTTTCTCCACTAAACACGCGCCGACGTGGCGACGGCCATATCGATATGGTGTAATGCGCGCATGTCGATTCCCCCGTCCGCCGTGGCCCCGCAAGCTCCCGCCGCCTCGCCTTCGCCTGTTTCGCCTTTCAAGACCGTTGCGCTGGTCGGCCGGTATTCGGCCGCCAACATTGCCGGTCCCCTCATGGAACTGGCGTCGTGCATTGCCGGGCGCGGGCATGACATTGTGTTCGAGCGAGACACGGCGCTCAACATCGGCGTCCAGGATTACCCTGCCCTGCCGCCCGAAGAGATGGCACGCCACGCCGATGTGGCCGTCGTGCTCGGCGGCGACGGCACGCTGCTCGGCATCGGGCGCCACCTGGCCGGTGCCAGCGTCCCCGTGATTGGCGTCAACCACGGGCGGCTCGGCTTCATGACCGACATCCCGTTCGACGACGTGCACACCGTGCTGCCCGACATGTTATCGGGCCGCTACGAGGCCGAAACCCGCACGCTGCTGCAGGCCCAGGTCGTGCGCGACGACGAAGTCATCTTCTCCGCCCTCGCCTTCAACGACGTGGTGGTCAACCGCTCGGGCACCTCGGGCATGGTGGAGCTGGCCGTGTCGGTCGACGGCTTCTTCATGTACAACCAGCGTTCGGACGGCCTGATCGTTTCCACGCCCACGGGCTCGACGGCGTATGCACTGTCTGCGGGCGGGCCGATCCTGCATCCGGCGCTCTCGGGTCTGGTGCTGGTGCCGATCGCACCGCACTCGCTGTCGAACCGCCCGATCGTCATTCCGCAAGACGCGGAGGTGGTCATCCAGGTCACCAGCGGGCGCGATGCCAGCGTCAACTTCGACATGCAGTCGCTCACGTCCTTGCTGCCCGGCGACCGCATCGTGGTGCGCCGCTCGGAGCGCACGGTGCGGCTGCTGCACCCGATCGGTTACAACTACTACGCCACGCTGCGCAAGAAGCTGCACTGGCACGAGTATCCGACCGAAGACAACCGGCTCTAAGAACCTGCCCATGATCCTACTGCGCGGCCCGATCTTGAACCTGCGATGCTCGCCGTACGCATGTACGGCTGCGCTTCTCGCTTCAACCTCGAGCCGCTCGCTACGAATCATGAGCAGGTTCTAAAACTCCACGCCCACCGCTTCCATGCTGCGCAGCCTCACCATCCGCGATTTCGTCATCGTTCACGCGCTGGATCTCGATCTGGCCGACGGTTTTACCGTGTTTACGGGCGAGACCGGCGCGGGCAAATCCATCCTGATCGATGCACTTGCACTCACGCTGGGTGAGCGCGCCGATGCGGCCGTCGTGCGAGAAGGCGCGCCGCGCGCCGACATCACCGCCGAGTTCGACGTGCATCCGCATGTGGCCGCATGGCTGGAGGCGCATGAACTGCACGACGACGAGGGCGTGATCCTGCTCCGCCGTACGGTCGATGCCGCAGGCCGCAGCAAAGCCTTCATCAACGGCGCGGCTGTCACGCTGGCGCAACTGCGCGAAGTGGGCGAGCAACTGGTCGACATCCACGGCCAGCACGCGCATCAACTGCTGCTCAAGGCGGATGCGCAGCGCAGCCTGCTCGACGCCCACGCGGGCCTGGAAGGTGCTGTGCGCGTGGTCGGCGAACACTACCGGGAATGGCACGCCGTGGTGCGCGCACGCGAAGCTGCCGAGCAGCAGTCGCGCGAAGTCCAGCTCGAACGCGAGCGCATTGAATGGCAGGTCAACGAATTGCAGAAGCTTGGTCCCCAGCCGGGCGAGTGGGAAGACGTGCAGGCCGAGCACCACCGCCTGTCGCACGCTGCCAGCCTGATCGAAGGCACGCGCGAGGCGCTGGATGGTTTGTCCGAGTCGGAAGGCGCGGTGCTCACGCAACTGGGCGCGACGCTCCATACGCTGCGTGAACTGGCCGAGATCGACCCCGCGCTGGCTGATGTGCTGGCCGCGCTGGAACCGGCCGAGGTGCAAATCCAGGAAGCCGTGCACACGCTCGCTCGCTATGCCGATCGAGCAGAGCTGGACCCGGACCGCCTGGCAGAAGTCGACGCGCGCATGCAGGCGCTGCACACCATGGCGCGCAAATACCGGGTCGCTCCCGAAACGCTGCCGGCTGAACTGGCTGAACGTCAGGCGCAACTCGCCGCGCTGCAAGCTGCATCCGATCTCGATGCGCTGCAAGCCCAGGAAGCGCAAACCCACGCCGCGTATATGACGGTCGCGCAATCGCTGTCGCGCGACCGCGCCAAGGCCGCGCGCGAGCTGGCTGACGCAGTGACCGGCGCCATGCAAGGCCTCTCGATGGCCGGTGGGCGCTTCGACATCGCACTGCACGCGCTGGAACACGGCGGCGCGGCGGGGCTGGAGCAGGTCGAATTCCTCGTCGCGGGGCATGCGGGCGTGTCGCCGCGGCCTTTGGCGAAAGTCGCCTCGGGCGGCGAGCTCGCGCGGATCAGCCTGGCCATCTCGGTAATTGCCAGCGAAGCGAGCCCGACCCCCACGCTGATCTTCGACGAAGTGGATTCCGGCATTGGTGGTGCGGTGGCAGAAGTCGTGGGCCGGCGCCTGCGCGAACTCGGCATGCGCCGCCAGGTGTTGTGCGTCACGCACCTGCCCCAAGTGGCCGCGCTCGCCAATCACCACATCCAGGTCGCCAAGCAGACGGTGGCAGGCAGCACGCGGTCCGACCTCGTGGTGCTGGACGCCACGGGCCGCGTGGATGAGATTGCCCGCATGCTGGGCGGCGCATCGCTGACCGAGACCACGCGCCGCCACGCAGACGAGATGCTCGCCGCGGGCCGTGCGCAATTGGCACCGGAATCTACGGCGCGGAAATCCCGCCGCGCGGCACAGTGATCGCCTATACCGGAACCATTGCTGCCAGGGTTGGCACGAATGTTCCGGCTGCAGACGCGACAAACATCCTCTACCGAATCCAAGGAGAACTTCATGGCCCGCATGGCCCGCACGATCCAACCGGCTGCCCGCCCTCGATCCCTGCTGTCGTCCGCCAAGCCTGCACTGGCGATAGCTCTCGGCCTGTGCTTGCTGACCGCGTGCAAGTCCGTGCCGGCCATTGACCCGGGAAAACCGCCTGCCATGGACCCGGCCTCGGCCAACACCCAGCCTCCAGCCTCCGTGTCGGCTGCGCACAATCTGGGCGACATCATCATCGGCCTGAGCACGCCGACCACCTCGTCCACCACGGTGCAAGGTGTGCTGGATGCCGCGGGCGCACGCGCAACGCCGCGCCTGGCCTTTGCGGTGGTACGTCCGATGTCGGGCGGGTTCTGGGTGGTGCGCGCCAGCTCGGGCGATGCATCGGCCACGCTGGATGGCGCAGTGACGGCGTTGCGCAGCACGCCCGGCATCGCCTCGGCCGACCCGGATCGCATCATGAAAATCCAACGCTGAACCACCGCGACACCGCTCCACACTGTGAAAGAGCGGGCGCCGCGTGGCGTCCGGTTTCCTACTCCACGTTCCGTCGCCAGGCCCGCATTCTGCTTCAGCAGCAACTCACAACCGGCCTTTTTCCCCTCGCAAACGTGATCGGCCATCGCCGCCACACCAAGCGGACAAGTCGCGTGCTACCTTTGGTTTTGTGTAACGGTATGTCAACGATCACATCCTGACGACGTTTCTCATTACAACGAGACCCCACGGAGCACCCGCTGATGACCCCCTCCCTCTTCCGGTTGAAGTCTTGGCTCCGCGCGGGCGCCGGCCTTGCCTGTCTTGCCTGGGTGATGGGCAGCCAGGTCGCTACAGCTGCCGCGCCGCTGCCGCAATACACCGGTGACCTGATCATCAAATGGCGCGACGACACGAGCGGCACGCGCAAGACGCTCTCGGCCAGCGAGGCGAACAACCGGTTGCTGTCGGTAGCGCAAGCGGCGGGCAGCACGCTGCAGGTCAAGCGCACGCTGGGCACCAACGCGCAGCTCATGCGCACAGGGCTGACCGATGCCGCCAGCATCCAGGCTACCGTCGACAAGATCGCGCAGGACGCCCGCGTGGCCTACGTGGTGCCTGATCGCATCCTGCGGCCCAACACCATTCCGAACGATCCGCTGTTCGCCACGCAGAACAACCTGGCCGCGCCGGCGCTGGTACCTGGCGGCATCAACGCGGCTGCGGCGTGGAGCATCACGCAGGGTTCCACGGGCATCGTGGTGGCAGTGGTCGATACCGGCTATACCGATCACCCCGACCTGTCAGCCAAGATCCTGCCGGGCTACAACTTCATTTCCGACCCGGCGCGCGCCGGTAACACCTTCGGCCGCGGGACGGACGCGCATGACCTGGGCGATGGCGTAACGAGCACGGATGTCGCGAACATTTCCGGCTGCACCAGCAGCGACATCGCCAATAGCAGCTGGCACGGCACCGAGGTCAGCAGCGTGCTCGCCGCCCAGACAAACAACACCCTCGATATTGCAGGGGTAGGCTGGAACACACCGATCGTACCGGTGCGCGTGTCGGGCAAATGCGGCGCGCTGCTATCCGATACGGTGGACGGCATGCTGTGGGCAGGCGGCATCAACGTGTCTGGCGTGCCGACCAACGCCAACCCGGCACGGGTGGTGAACGTGAGCCTGGGCAGCACAACACAGTGCTCTGCGGCAGAACAGGACGCGGTGAACCAGTTGGCCGCACGCGGCGCCATCGTGGTGGCGGCCGCCGGCAATGAAGCCGCGCAGACCGTTGATGCGCCGGCCAATTGCACGGGCGCCATCGCCGTCACTGCGCACGTCGACAGCGGCGAGAACGCCAGCTACGCAAACGTGGGACCCCAGGTGGCGTTGTCCGCGCCGGGCGGTGGCTGCGGCAACTCGAAAGTCGTCACGAGTACAACTCCGGCGACTTGTGCAGAGCCCGTTTCCGTTATCCAGGCCGACTCCAACGATGGTGCACAGACTGTCGGCAACCCCACGGTCAAGTCGGTGGCAGGCACGAGCTTTTCGACACCGGAAACAGCCGCCACCATCGCGCTCATGCTGAGCGTGCAACCACAGCTGTCGAACGCGCAGGTATTGGCTGGCCTGAAGCAGACCGCGCGGCCGCACCCTAGCGGCACCTTCTGCGCTGTGAACACCGGCATCTGCGGCGCTGGCCTGCTGGATACCGCCGGTGCCGTCAGTTATGCCCAGAACACGGCGCCGGCCGGCTCGGGTGGTGGCACGACGGGGTCGGGGGGATCGACCGGGAGTACGAGCAGCGGTGGTGGCGGAGGCGGCGGAGCCATCCCGCTGGTTGGCGCGGCGCTGCTGTTGGCGCTGGGGGTTGCATGTCGGCGCAAGCGTGGGTTACCGCATTGACGCGGCCTTTGGCTTGACCGAAACCGCCTCCCTCTGGAGGCGGTTTTCATTTGTGGTGCTCCTGCACACCCCTTCCGTCGCCAGATACTAGGGTTTATACCTAATGCGATCTACTGCACGCTGTCTCAATCCTTTTGGACAATGCAAATGCAAGCTTTGTAATCCCTTACAAAAAGACAGGACTGCTCCGATGAAGACAATGGTTGCCGGGGGTGTAGTACAGGCGCTGTTAGCGCTTGGGTTGGTGTCGTATCACGTTGCGCCAGCGCTGGCCGTGGAGAAATCCACAACGTTCAATACGCAGCTGCAATGGGTGACGCAGCTGGTCGTCAAAGAGAAAAGCACGGGGTTGAAGACGCAATCGGTTGCAACAGACGGCGCGTCAACCCGCGCAGACGTGGCGACCGTGCAACGCTGGTCGGCGGCAGCGCAGTTGCCGATGACATACAAGCGCCCGATGTCGGGCGGGGCCCACGTATTGACGCTGCCCAACGTCATGACGCTGGAAGACGCCCAGACCGTCGCGCAGCGCATGGAGGCTAGCGGCCAGTTTGAATATGTGTCGCCCGACCGCATCATGCGGCCGATGGCACTCGCCACCGATCCGCTGTTTGGACAGCAATGGAACCTGCTGGCGCCGACGGCCAGCGCGCCCGGCGGCGCCAACGTGACAGCCGCGTGGGATACCACGACCGGCGTCAATACCGTTGGCGTTGGCATTGTCGACACCGGCATCCGTGCAGACCATGCCGACTTCGTTGGGCTGAGCTTCGGCACGGGCCGCAACTTCGTCAGCAACAGCGCCATGACCGGCAGCTCTGATCCGAAGACGGGCAATACGATCCCATCCGGTTTCGTCAACAACGGCGCCAACAACACGCTCACGAATACCGATCCCTCCGACCCCGGCGACTGGGTGACCAGCAGCGACGCCGCGTTGTATCCCACGTTTTGCGGTAGCTCGGTAAGCAACAGCAGCTGGCATGGCACCTTCGTCGCCGGCCAGATCGGGGCGCAGCGCAACAATGGCATCGGTATCGCAGGCATCGCCCCCCGCGTGCGTGTGCAAATGGCGCGGGCACTGGGCAAGTGCGGCGGCGCAACCTCCGACATCATGGACGCCGTGACGTGGCTGTCCGGCGGCTCGGTGCCGGGCGTAACCAACAACCCGACGCCCGTCAAAGTCATCAACATGAGCCTGGGCGGTTCCGGAAGCTGCTCGACACTCGAGCAGAACAGCATTACCGCAGCGCGTGCGTTGGGCGTCACCATCGTGGCGGCCACCGGCAACGAAGCTGGGCCCGTGGATGCGCCGGCCAACTGCACTGGCACCATCGCCGTGACGGCACACTCGCAGGAAGGCGACAACGCGTTCTACGCCAATGTCGGCGCGCAGACGGTGATCAGCGCCCCTGGCGGCGGTGCGGGCACGGTCATTCCCGGCTCCGCCAGCAAAATTGTGTCGCTGTCCAATACTGGCACGACAACACCGGTGGCATCTCCCGCAGGCGACGCCTACGCGCAGGACATCGGCACGTCGATGGCCACGCCCCATGTGGCCGCGACCGCAGCGCTGATGCTGTCGGTTCAGCCGGCACTGACCCCAGACAACATCACGGCGATCATCAGGCAATCTGCCCGACCGTTCGTGGCCGGCACTTACTGCGCAACACACGCTGGCGTGTGCGGTGCCGGTACGCTGGACGCCGGTGCAGCCGTCGCGCAGGCGCAAGGCTCGCCGACCGTGCATGCCACGGCATCGGCGTCGAGCGTGACCGCCAACACGGCCGTCACGCTGACGTCCATAGGAGGCGCCGGCTATAACAAAACGACCAGCAGCACCGTCTGGGCCCAGACCGCCGGGACGCCCATCACCCTGACGACGACTGGCCCCGATGCCAACGGCGTCAGCACCGCCACGTTCACGCCGGGCGTCGCGGGCGTGTACAGCTTTAGCGTGACGTTGACGAATAGCTCGGGCGCAACTGCGTCAGATACGGTCAGCGTGACTACTACCGCGGCGGCGGCGACATCGGGCTCAGGCACGGGTAGCGGTACTGCGACTAGCAGTAGCGGTGGCGGTGGCGGTGGCGCGCTCCCACTGTGGGTTGCAGGTCTGCTGGTGGCCGGGGGGCTGACAGGTTGGAAGCGGCGTTCGCTTTCGCATTGACACGGACCTGCGCATCGCGAAACCGCCTCCTTGTGAGGCGGTTTTTTTTCACCCCGATGGACGGCAACATACCTGCCCCGGCCAACGAAACTAGGGTTTCTACTTAAACCCAAAACACGTTCGCGGCCCCGGAAATCCTTCAGGAAAATGCCTTGGCAAATTTCACAAGTCCACAAAAACAATCGGGGCGGTCCGCATGAAAACAGGGGTTTCAGGGGGTGTGGCTCGGGCGCTGGTAGCGCTCGCGCTCGTGTCGTATCACGCAGTGCCGGCGGTGGCAGGGGGTAGGACCACCAGCCCTGCACCGCAACTGCAATGGGTGACGCAACTCATCGTCAAAGAGAAAAGCAGTGGGCTGAAGACGCAATCGGTTGCGGTCGGCGCCCCCATTGCACGCGCGGACGTTGCGACAGTGCAACGTTGGTCGGTCGCAGCACAACTGCCGGTGACCTATAAGCGTGCGATGTCGGGCGGCGCACACGTGGTTACGCTGCCGAGCACGATGTCGGTTGCCGACGCGCAGGCGGTGGCCCAACGGATGGAGGCCAGTGGCCAGTTCGAGTATGTGTCGCCGGACCGCATCATGCGGCCTAGCTCCGTGCCCAATGATCCGAAGTTCGTCGACCAATGGAGCCTGTGGCCGAGTACCGTTGTCGCCAACGGCCCTGCCACCACGGCTGTCGGCGGAGCCAACATCACGACCGCATGGGATTCGACCAAGGGCGCAAGTACAGTCAACGTCGCCGTTATCGATACGGGTCTGTTAGCCAACCACGAGGACTTCGTGGGCGCCAATATCCGCCCGGGCTACGACTTCATCAGCAACGATGCCTACAACGCGATGCCCGACCCGGCCAGTCACAAGACGGTGCCGCTGGGCTTCGTCGAAAACGACCCGCTGGACACGCCGGCCGGCCGCGACACCAACCCGTCGGACCCCGGCGACTGGGTGACCACCCAGAACGCAACCGACTATCCGACCTATTGCGGCAGAGCTTCCGACAGCAGTTGGCACGGCACGTTCGTCACCGGCCAGATCGTCGCGCAGCACAACTCTGTCGGCATTGCCGGCATTGCACCCAACGTGACAATCCAGATGGCCCGAGCGCTGGGTAGGTGCGGTGGTGTCACCTCGGACATCATGGATGCCCTCGCCTGGGTGACCGGCGCGAGCAATGTACCGGGCGCTGGCGGCACGGCCCTGCAACCGAATTCGCCGATGGCGCAGGTGGTCAACATGAGCTTGGGCGGTCAAGGGGCATGCTCGAGTGCAGAACAAGCCGTCATCAGCGCGGCCCGCGCCCGTGGCGCGACCATCGTGGTGGCGACGGGCAATGACGGTCTCAATACCATCAGCTCGCCGGCAAACTGCAAGGGTGTGATTGCAGTGACGGCGCATACGGTCGATGGCGACCTCGCCGTCTACGCCAATGTGGGCAGCGGCACGACGCTCAGTGCCCCTGGAGGCGGCCCTGGTGCGATCATCAATACGGGCAGCAATGGCGCCGTCACCAGCCGACAAATTGTGTCGCTGTCCAATCAGAGCCTCACCACGCCGGACGCAGGCACAAGCTACTACACCACCGAGATGGGCACCTCGATGGCCACGCCGCACGTGGCTGCCGTTGCTGCGTTGTTGCTGTCCCACAAGCCAACGTTGAGCGTGGACGATGTCCAGGCGATCCTGAGCCAATCGGCGCGCGCATTCCCGGCGGGTACGTTCTGCACGCAGAACCCGGGTATCTGTGGGGCAGGCATGCTGGACGCCGGAGCCGCCATCGCACTGTCGGTCGGCACACCAACGGTCACCGTATCGAGCTCGGCGAGCACCATTGTGGCCAACAACGCTGTCACGCTGACAGCCGTGGTTGGTGCGGGCTTTGGCAATACGCTGCCCAGTGGGGGTGTCCAGTGGGCGCAGACCGGCGGGCCGGGCGTGACTCCGACGGTGGCCGGCCCGGATGGCAACGGCAACGTCACTGCCACATTCACCCCGAGCGCCGCAGGTACCTACAGCTTCACGATTACGGTGACGAACAACCTGGGCGGCACGGCATCGGCCTCGACTTCCGTCACGGTCACGGCACCGCCGACTACCACTCCCGGCACCGGCTCGGGCACCCTGCCCTTCAGCGGTGGCACGAGCGGCACAGGTCCGCTGAACCAGAGCGGCGGCGGTGGTGCGCTCCCACTGTGGCTTACAGGCCTGCTGCTCGTCGGAGGAGCGCTCGCCTTCCGCCGTCGCAAAGCCTGATCGAGCTATCGTGCAAACGCAAAACGGACACGCTGGCGCCTCCAGCGTGTCCGTTTTTTCATGCATGCGAATGCGATCGCTCAGGCGATCAACCGTGCGCCTGCCGCCTGCCCTGCGCGCGCCACTCCCCCAACACCCAAATCAGCAACCCGCTGGCCGCGCCAAATGCATGCGCGATGCGCACCACGCCAAACCCCCAGTGCGGGTCATAGGCGATGGGCGACAGCCACGATTGTTCGAGCCACACCTTCACCAGCACGCCTGTGCAAAGCGCCACGCCAATCCAGCGTGAGAAACGATCCTCCGCCCCGTCCGCAGACGGCTTCAGCAGCCGCAGCCCGCCCCATGCCGCCAGGCCATGCAGCGCGCCGGAGAGCCCGCCGTACCACTGCACGGTCGGCTGATTGAGCAGTGCGATCTGCACGAGCACCCCGCACACCACCAGCGTGCCAACGATGACTTGCGGCCGCAACACACGCGCCAGCAGCAGGATGAGCCCTACCGCCGCCATCGCATCCGCCAACCAATGCCACGTGTCTAGATGCACCCACATGGCGGTGACGATGCGCCACCACTGACCCGCGCGCACAGCCTCGCGTTGATACAGCCCGACCGCGTACAGCCACGGCACGAAAGAGAAGGCCGCCGACAGCGCGGCCACACCGGCGCATGCGCCCCACGTGTGCAGCGTTTGCCGATGCGCACTCATTGCGCAGGCCCGAACACCTGCTCCCACAACGCACGTACGTGCGCGGCCTCGTCTGCGCACGTGTCGACCGGTACGCGCGCAACGGATTGTCCGTCGAGCCGCAGCTTGTGCTGGCGTGCGCGGAAGTCCCGATAGGCATCGGCCACCTGCGCGGCCGCCGTCGCGTCAATCAACCCGAGTTCGCCAGCCATGCGCAGTAGCGCGATGTTTCCCTTGTTGAGGGTCAGCTCGGCATGCGCCGCACTATGCAGCAGCACCAGGAATTGCACGGTGAATTCGATATCGACCATGCCTCCGCGATCGTGCTTGAGATCAAACAGCCCCGTGGGATTCGCATGGCCTTCTGCCACGCGCTCGCGCATTGCCACGATCTCGTCGCGCAGCGGACCGGGTTCGCGCGCTTGGCGCAACACGGCGGTGCGCAGCGCCTCGAAGCGCTCGCCGATTTCCGCATCGCCCGCGCAGAAGCGTGCGCGCGTAAGCGCCTGGTGCTCCCACACCCACGCCGCGTTGTCGCCCTCGCGCATTTGATAACGGCGGAAGGCTTCGAAGTGCGTGACCATCAAGCCCGCCGCGCCGTTCGGGCGCAAGCGCGTGTCGACGTCGAACAACATGCCCGCAGCGGTATGGCTCGTCAGCCACGTGATGAGCTTGCGCGCGAATGACGCGTAGACATCGGGCGCGCGTTCGTCATCGTCGTCGTAGAGGAAGATGACGTCGAGGTCTGACGCATAGCCGAGTTCCTTGCCGCCGAGCCGCCCGTAGGCGACCACGGCAAAGCGCGGCACCTCCCGGTGACGCGTGGTGACCTGCTGCCAGACGGTCTCAAGCGTCAGGTCCAGCACGGCATCTGCCAGATCGGAAAGCCGGTCGCTGATGTGCTCGACACTCAGCATGCCCTGCAGGTCCTGCAGCAGCACGCGGAAGGTTTCTGCATGGTGCTCCTGGCGCAGGATGTCCATCTGCATCTCGACATGGTCGGACGCTGCCTGCAGACGGTCTCGCACGCGCGCACGGAAGGCGGGCCAATCGGGCTCGGCGGACAGCGCTTCCACGTCGAGCAGCTCATCGAGCAGTTGCGGATGGCGCGTGAGGTAGTCCGCCGCCCAGCGCGACGCGTGCAGCGTGTGGGCCACGCGCTCCATGGCCTGCGGGTATTCGCTCAGCAGCGACAGATACGACGAGCGCCGGCTGATCGCGTCAAAGAAATCGAGAAAGCGCGCGATGGTGACATCGGCATCTGTCTGCCGCGATGCGTGGTCAAGCGCGCGGTTGATCAGCAAGTCAAAACGCTGGCGGCTGACTTCAGACAACGCGCGATAACGCGGCGAATTGCGCGTCGCGCGCAGCCGCTCCAGCACGCTGTCGGGATTCGCGTAGCCGAGTTCGGCGAGCTGTGCGCGGGCGGTTTCCGTGTGCTCCTCGTCGAGCAGGTCCGCATGCCAGACGGCGGCACACGGCGGCTGGCTGTCCTGCTTGTCGGAGAAGGTCTGATCGAAATGCTGGGCGACTTCGTCTTGATACGCCTCAAGCTTGGTGACCAGCGCCGCATAATCGTCAAAGCCCATCATGCGTGCCACGCGCAGCTGATCTTCCGGGGAGCCCGGCAGGTTGTGCGTTTGCGCGTCTTCGATGTACTGCAGGCGGTGTTCAAGCTGGCGCAGGAAGCGATAGGCCTCGGTCAGGCGCGCCACGGCTTCGGCGTCGATCAGGCCGCGCTCTGACGCCGCCCGAAGCACCTCCAGCGTAGGCCGCACGCGCAGCCCGAAATCCTGCCCGCCGCGAATGAGCTGAAACACCTGCGCGACGAATTCGATCTCGCGAATGCCGCCCCGCCCGAGCTTGATGTTGGGCGAGCGTGCCTGCAGGTGGCCCGTGCTATCGCGCTGCTGGTTGGCACCATTGCTGCGCTTGGCGGCCTCGTTGCGGATCTGCGCATGCAGCGCGCGAATGGCGGAGATCACGCCGTAATCGAGATAGCGCCGGAAGACAAACGGGCCCGTCACGCGCTCCAACTGTTGAATCACCCGGGCCGCATGCGGGCTGGCCGGGTCGGTGATCACGCGGCCCTTGATCCAGGCGTAGCGCTCCCACTCGCGGCCCTGCACGACGAAGTACTCCTCGAGCATGCCCAGGCTGCACGCGAGCGGCCCTGCATCGCCGTTCGGCCGCAGGCGCATGTCGACGCGGAAGACGTAGCCGTCCTCCGTCACATCGGCCAGCGCGTTGATCAGCCGCCGGCCAAGCTTCGTGAAATATTCGTGGTTGGAGAGCGGGCGCGGGCCGCCCTGCGTGTCGCCGTCATCGTCGTAGAGAAAGATCAGGTCGATGTCGGACGAGACGTTCAGCTCGCGCCCGCCCAGCTTGCCCATGCCAACCACCACCAGTTCCTGCACCTCGCCCGAGGATTGCCCGATCGGCTGGCCGTGCAGCGCGCTCAGTTCCTGGCCGATCACGGAAATGGCCATGCGCACGGCAAACTCGGCCAGGTCGGTCATCGTGCCCGTGACCTCATCGAGCGTCGCGGCGCCGGACAGGTCACGCTCAACCAGTGCGCCGAAGACTTCATTGCGCAGCAGGCGCAAGGCGCGCTTGAGCGCAGTCTCGACCTCCACGGCCTTGGTGTCGAACAACTCGGTAAAGCGCGCCGACAGCCACGTCACGTCAATCGGGTGGCCTGCGCCGGCCTGCACGCGCTCGGCCCAGCCCTCACGCGCTTGCGCCTGGCGCTGGAGATAGCGCGAATACGCAAGTGCAAAAGGCAGCGCAGCGGCGGGAGCCTCCGGCACGCGGGCCGGAGCTTGCAGAAATGGCTGGGCGGACAAGGCGGAATCAGTCATGCGGACGCATCGAGCATTGGCGGAAACATCCATTCTCGCTGAAATGCGCGCCGATAAACGCAGGGCAATCCGTGGTCACCAACGTTCATGGGCATTGGGCGTGCTTGCCGCTGGGCAGGCGCGACGCCCAACTCCAAATGTGGCGCCGCCTCCTGAATATCGGATAATCCGCATCATGCCTCGCCCGTCCCAGCCCCCAGAATCGCCGAAGTCCGATGGTGGACACGCCAGCACCCTGTCCACACGCGGGGTGGGCCGGCCCACGGCCTGGGCGTGGTTGGTGCGATTCGTCAGCCGGATCGGCACGGGCGTTGGGACTGTTTTGCGCGCCCCGATCTGGCGCAAGCTGTGGCGCGTGCTCTGGAAGACGGCGGCGGCGCTGGCCGTCCTGACCATCGTGGGCATGCTGGCGGTGCGCTTCATCCTGTGGCCGCGCGTAAGCCTGGCGCGCGAATGGATGGAGCGCGAGGCGTCCAGCGCACTGCACGCCACCGTCGGCATCGGCTCGCTTGAGACCTACTGGGAGGGCTGGCACCCGGCCTTCCGCGCCCAGCGCATCGACGCGCACGACACTGCCGGCCGTCGCACCTTCGCGGTACAGGACGTGCAGGCGCGGCTGTCCTGGCGCTCGTTGCTGCGCATGCAGATCACCTTTGCCTCCCTGCACGCCAGCCAGGCCGACGTGCTGGTACGGCGCAACGCTCAGGGCGCCTTGCTCGTCGCAGGCATGCCACTCGGCCCGGACACCGGCGGCGACAGCGATTTCCTCGACCAGCTCCTCTCCCAAGGAGACATCGATTTCCAGCAAGGCGCCGTCCGCTGGCTCGACGAGCAGCAGAAGGTGCCCGAAGTGGCGCTGGGCAATGTGCGGGTGCAGCTACGCAGCGGCCCGACGCGGCACCGGCTGGAGGCCAGCGGGACCTCGCCCACGCTGTTCAACGGCCCCATCAAACTGCACGCCGATTTCCGTCACGACCTGCTGGCCCGCCCAGGCGACTGGCGCCACTGGCGCGGCCAGGCCTCCTGGCAGGTCGATACGCTGCAGTTGGCTTCCGTACAGCGCTATGTGCCCGTGCTGGCCGCCGCAAAAAGCGGCACGCTCACCTCCGACGGGTCGGTGGAGTTTGCCGACGGCGTATTCACGCGCAGCCAGGCTCGGCTGACGGGGCAGCAGCTCGATCTGCAGGTCCGCAAGGATCTGGACCCGCTGCAGCTGCGCAGCCTCCAGGCGCTGGCCACGCATCAGCGCAATGCGCGCGGCGAGCACACCTTGCGCGTCGACACGTTGCTCTGGCAGCCGCTGAATCCACCCGCCCAACCGCCGTCGGCGCCCGAACTGGCAGGACCCGGCATCCAGGCGCCGGCCAACCCGGCTGGCACGCCGCGTGGCTTGCGCAATGTCACCGTGGGGTGGGCGCTCGACTCGCGCAATGCGCTGCGCAGCCTGCAAGTCAAAGCCACGACACTGGATTTGGCAGACTTGCGCAACATCGCCACTGCGCTGCCGCTGCCCGCCGGCGTGCTCGAACCGCTGCGTACCAAACAACCGTCCGGCCGCATCGACGATCTCGACATCAACTGGCAGCGCGATGTCTCCCGCTGGCGGCCAAATGCGCCGGCGCCCGTGCACTTCACGGGCCGCGCCACGATGCGCCAGGTGTCGTTCGGCCCCGGCGCGCTGCCCGCGGTGCCGCCGGGCCAGCATCCCGAGCCAGCCGTGCCCGGCGTTGAAAACATCTCCGGCAACGCGGTCTTCTCCAACGACAAGGGCACGCTGCGCATCGAGTCCAATGACACCGCGCTGCTGCTGCCCGGCACCTTTGCCGACGCCCGTGTGCCGCTGGACCGGCTGCAGGGCACGTTCAACTGGACGTATCGCAAGCAGGAACTGGTCGTCACCAGCGACAACCTTGCGTTCTCCAACGACGACCTGTCGGCGCGCATCACGGGCAGCTATCGTCACGCGCCAGACACCAGCCATCTCGGGACCATCGATCTGAAGGGCACGCTGGACCGCGCTAACGTTCCACGTGTGCCGCGCTACCTGCCGCTGTCGATCGGACAGCATCTGCGTGACTACCTGGGCGGTGCGCTGCAAGCCGGCACGGCCAACAACGTCGGTTTCGCACTGGCGGGCGATCTGCACGACTTCCCGTTCCGGCCGCCGCACAAGGGCGTCTTCCGCGTGGAAGTGCCGATCCAGGACGTGACGTACCAATCGGCGCCGCCCGAAGCCGCGCATAATCCGCCGGGCCGCGTGCCCACGCACCCGGGTGACTGGCCGGCGTTCACCAACATCGACGGCACGGTGATCTTCGATCGGGCATCCCTGTCGTTCAAGGTGGCGCGCGCCAAGGTAATGGGCGTGAATCTGCAGGACGTGAATGGCAGCCTGCCCGACATGGGCGACCACAGCCCGCTGCTCACCATCGATGGTCGCGGCGATGGCTCCACGCAAAACTTCCTGCAATACGTCGAGGCCAGCCCCATCGGCCAGTGGATCGGGCATTTCACCAAGGACGCACACGCCCAGGGCAACGCCACGCTGGCGCTCAAGCTGGACCTGCCGCTGCACGAGATGCATTCGACGCGCGCCCAGGGTAGCGTCACGTTCGTGCGCAATGACGTCACGCTTGTTCCGCAGGCGCCACCGCTCACCGACGTCAACGGCGCGCTGACCTTTACGCAAAAAGGCATCGGTTTCGACAACCTGCGCGCGCGCTTTGCCGGCGGCGAAATCCGCCCCACGGGCGGCACCGCACCCGACGGCACGATCCGCATCCAGGTGGCGGGCACCGCATCGGCGCAAGGGCTGCGGGACACGACGCCGGAGAACAGCCCGGTGGCCGCCATCGCCCGTTCGCTGGAGGGCAGCGCACCATACAGCGCGACCATCAGCGTCAAGCAGCATCGCCCGCTCATCCAGGTGCAGTCCGACCTCACGCCGATGACGGTGCGTTTGCCGGCACCGCTGAACAAGGCCGCCGGGCAGCCGCTGCCGGTGCGTTTCGAGATGCAGCCGCTGGCTTCCAACAACGCCATCGACGAGATCGTTTTGCAGATCGGCAATATCGTCAGCGCGCGTTACGAACAACGCAGCACGGGCAACGGCACCGAGGTGCTGCGAGGCGGCATCGGCATACGGCAGCCCGTGCCGCAGCCCCAGGAAGGCGTGCAGGCCAACCTGGCGCTGGATCAGTTGGACATCGACGCCTGGCGCCAGGTGTTTGCCGCGCCCGCTGCCGACAAGAGCGCCAGCCAGACTGCGGCCGAACATGCGGCCAATGCCGCCAACGCCTCCGACAGCCATAGCGCATATCTGCCGAGCCACCTGAGCGCCCGCGCGCAAACGCTGCGCATCCTGGGCCGCGACTTCAACGCCGTGCGCATCGATGCCACGCGCGACGGCCCCAACTGGCAATCGACCATCGATTCGCGCGAAATTGCAGGCAGCGCGCGCTGGCACGCCGAAAGCGCCGCCGTGCCCTTCGGCGAGCTGACGATGCGTCTGTCGCGCATGAGCATCCCGGATGCGAAGGAAGAGACTGCGCTCACCGAATCGCTGGCCAGCAGCTCGCACGAAATTCCATCGGTCGACCTCGTTGCCGACAAATTCGACCTGCGTGGCAAGGCGCTCGGCAAGCTGGAGATCAAGGCGCGCAACCAGATCACCGACGGCGCGCCCGTCTGGACGCTTGAGACGCTGAAGATCGAGCAGCCCGCCGCCACGCTGACGGCACGCGGCACGTGGCGCATCCCGCGACGCCTGCGTGGCGGTGGCGATGATCCCGAGCGCCGGACGCTGCTCGACTTCAACCTCGACCTGCGCGACACCGGAGACCTGCTGCAGAAGATGGGCTTCGCCAAGGTGATCGACGGTGCCAAGGGCAAGCTCGAAGGCCGCGTGGTCTGGCGCGGCTCGCCCATGTCGATCGACTATCCCACGCTCAACGGCCGCATGGCGCTGAACCTGGAGCGCGGCCAGTTCCTGCCAGTCGATCCGGGCCTGGCCAAGCTGGCCGGCGTGCTGAGCCTGCAGGGGCTACTGCATTTCGCAACCGACTTGCGCAGCGCCACAGGCCGTGGCACGCCGTTCGAGAGCGTGGCAGCCACCGGCACCATCGCCAGCGGCGTTGCCCACACCGAAGATTTTGCCGTCAAGGGCCCGCAGTTCCAGGTGGCCATGCAAGGCTCGGCCAACATCCTCGATGAAACGCAGGACCTGCGCGTGAAGGTCACGCCCAAGGTGGACGCCACGTCGGCCTCGCTGGCGGCGGCGTTCATCAATCCGGCCCTCGGGCTGGGCACGCTGGCCGCGCAGTTGGTCCTGGGCGATCAGTTGTCGAAGGCATTCGTCACGCAGTACCACGTGACCGGTAGCTGGGCTGATCCGAAGATCGAGAAAGTCGCATCCAACGGTAATTCGGGCAGCCAATCGCAAACCTCGGCAAAATAGCCCCCATGACTTCGACCACCGTTGCCCCGGCCCCCGTCGCATCCGGTATGGATGCGTCTTTCGATGCACCTTTTCGCGTCGCCGCCATCCAGACCGTGACGGCCATCGACGTGGACGCCAACCTGGCGCGCGCAGATGCGCTGCTTGCCGAGGCGGCCGCCCAGGGCGCGCAACTCGCGCTGCTGCCGGAATACTTCTGCATGATGGGCCGTAAGGACAGCGACAAGGTCGCCATCCGCGAGGACGACCAGGAGGGCCCGATCCAGGCCTTCCTCGCCGATGCCGCGCGCCGCCACAAGCTGTGGCTCGTCGGCGGCACGTTGCCGATGTGGTGCGAAGACGAACAGCGCGTGCGCAATACGTCGCTCGCATTCAACCCGGCCGGGTTGCGTGTCGCGCGCTACGACAAGATCCACCTGTTCAATTTTGTGCGCGGCGAAGAGCGCTACGACGAGGCCCGTACCATCGAGCCCGGCGCCACGCCAGTCGCCTTCGATGCGCCGTGCGGCCGCGTGGGCATGTCGGTGTGCTACGACCTCCGGTTTCCTGAGCTGTACCGGGCGCTGGCGTCGCAAGGCAACCTGAACTTGATTCTGATGCCGGCGGCCTTCACCTACGTGACGGGCGCCGCGCACTGGGAAATCCTGCTGCGCGCCCGCGCCATCGAGAACCAGTGTTACGTGCTCGCCGCCGCTCAGGGCGGGCGCCATGAAAACGGCCGCCGTACCTGGGGCCATTCAATGCTCGTCGACCCGTGGGGCGAAGTCATCGCCTCCGTGCCCGAGGGCGAAGGCGTTGCCATCGGCGACATGGACCCCGCCCGCATCGCACAAGTGCGCCGGGATTTGCCGGCGCTCAAGCACCGCGTGATGTAAGCCAATCGAATTTTTTTGCGAGAACCGATCATGAACGCAGGCGACATCGCCATCCAGAATCTGTCCATCGCGCGCCGCGTGCTGCTCGACCCCTACGGCCTTGATGAAGCGCACCTGCAGCGCGCGCTGGCCGACATCTTCACGCACCGCGTGAACTATGCCGATCTCTACTTCCAGTACACACGCAACGAGGCGTGGAGCCTGGAAGAAGGCATCGTCAAATCCGGCAGCTTCAGCATCGACCAGGGTGTGGGCGTGCGCGCCGTCTCGGGCGACCGCACCGCGTTTGCCTATTCCGACGATATCAGCCTGCCCGCGCTGATGCAGGCCGCCGGCGCCACGCGCACCATTGGCAAGGCCGGCGCCGGCCGCGTGAAGGTGGCGAGCAGCCTGGCGAGCACCCCGGGCAGCCACTCGCTGTATGCGCCGAACGACCCGCTCGATTCGATGACAGCCTCCGAGAAGGTCGCCCTGCTGGAGCGGATCGAAAAGCTTGCCCGCGCCAAGGACCCGCGCGTCGTGCAGGTGATGGCCGGCCTGGCCGGTGAATACGACGTCATGCTGGTCGCGCGCAGCGACGGCGTGATCGCGGCAGATGTGCGCCCGCTGGTGCGCATCTCCGTGACCGTCATTGCCGAGCAGAACGGGCGCCGCGAAATGGGCAGTTCCGGCGGTGGCGGCCGCTATGCCTACGGCTACTTCACCGACGAACTGCTGCGCGAATACGTGGACGAGGCAGTCTCCTCCGCACTCGTCAACCTGGAAGCCAAGCCGGCCCCGGCTGGCACGATGACCGTGGTGCTCGGCCCGGGCTGGCCCGGCGTGCTGTTGCACGAGGCCATCGGCCACGGGTTGGAAGGCGACTTCAACCGCAAGGGCTCGTCGGCGTTCTCCGGACGCATGGGCGAGCGCGTGGCCGCCAAGGGCGTCACCGTGGTGGACGACGGCACGCTTGCCAACCGCCGCGGCTCGCTTAACCTCGATGACGAGGGCAACCCCACGCAGTGCAACACGCTCATCGAAGACGGCATCCTCACGGGCTACATGCAGGACACGCTCAACGCGCGCCTGATGAAGATGCCCGTGACCGGCAACGCCCGCCGCGAGAGCTACGCCGCCCTGCCCATGCCGCGCATGACCAACACCTACATGCTCGGCGGCGACAAGGACCCGCAAGAGATCATCGCCAGCGTCAAGAAGGGGCTGTATGCGGTCAACTTCGGCGGCGGTCAGGTCGACATCACCAACGGCAAGTTCGTGTTCTCGGCCAGCGAGGCCTACCTGATCGAAGACGGCAAGATCACCGCCCCGGTCAAGGGCGCGACGCTGGTCGGCAGCGGCCCGGAATCGCTCAAGCACGTGACCATGATCGGCAACGACATGCGCCTCGATTCGGGCATTGGCGTGTGCGGCAAGGAAGGCCAGAGCGTGCCGGTGGGCGTCGGTCAGCCGACCCTGCGCATGGAGAACATGACGGTGGGCGGCACGGCCTGATTGCCCTGAAACCGTCGTTTTGGCGCCGCAGGCCCGGAAAATCCGCGCTTGCAGCCCTCAAAGAAAGGGTTTATAAAGACGGTTCGATTGGTGCGGCGCAGTAGTTTCAAGTCACCTCTGCGCCACAATTTTTCCTGCATCGACGCGTTTTCCTCTCATGTCCTTCGCCAAGTTTTTTTACTTTTACTTTTGGCATCTCGCACCGCTGGCGGAAGGAGAGGGGCGCTTGCAGCAAAAATAAAGCACCCAGCAGATACCGAAAACCGCCAGCGACCCTGGCGGTTTTTTTTTTCGCCCAGTCACCTGCCCCACCCCGGCACCGACGCGAAACACGATCCGAACACAATAGACGTTTCCAATAGAACTCAAGACACATCCCCGGAGCTTTCCATGCCGAAGAACACCGATGATTTGCGCATTCGCGAACTGAAAGAGCTGACGCCGCCGTCGCATCTGATCCGCGAATTCCCGTGCAGCGACACCGTGTCCGACCTGATCTACCAAAGCCGGAACGCGATGCACCGCATCCTGCACGGCATGGATGATCGCCTGATCGTCATCATCGGCCCCTGCTCCATTCACGACACCAAGGCAGCGATGGACTACGCCCGCCGCCTGGTCGAGCAGCGCGAGCGCTTCAAGAACGAGCTGGAAATCGTGATGCGCGTGTACTTCGAGAAGCCGCGCACCACGGTCGGCTGGAAGGGTCTGATCAACGACCCGCACATGGATGGCAGCTTCAAGATCAACGACGGCCTGCGCACCGCGCGCGAGCTGCTGATGAACATCAACGAGCTGGGCCTGCCCGCCGGCACCGAATACCTCGATGTGATCAGCCCGCAGTACATCGCTGATCTGGTGAGCTGGGGCGCAATCGGCGCGCGCACGACGGAATCGCAGGTGCACCGCGAGCTGGCTTCCGGCCTGTCGTGCCCGGTCGGCTTCAAGAACGGCACCGATGGCAACGTGAAGATCGCCGTGGACGCCATCAAGGCCGCATCGCAGCCGCACCACTTCCTGTCAGTCACCAAGGGCGGCCATTCGGCCATCGTGTCGACGGCGGGCAACGAGGACTGCCACATCATCCTGCGCGGCGGCAAAGCGCCCAACTATGACGCCGCCAGCGTGCAGGAAGCCTGCGACGCCATCTCCAAGTCGGGCCTGGCCGCGCGCCTGATGATCGACGCTTCGCACGCCAACAGCAGCAAGAAGCATGAAAACCAGATCCCGGTGTGCGAAGACATCGGCCGCCAGATGGCTGCCGGCGACAACCGCATCGTGGGGGTGATGGTGGAGTCGCACATCAACGCTGGTCGCCAGGACCACGTGCAGGGCACGCCGGTGTCGGACCTGGCCTACGGCCAGAGCGTGACCGATGCGTGCATCGGCTGGGACGATTCGGTGAAGGTGCTGGAAACGCTGGCCGACGCCGTGCGCAAGCGCCGTCTGGTGCCGGGCAGCGGCAACTGAGTCACGCCAGAGTGACGCAAAGAAGGACGCCGTAGGGCGTCCTTTTTTTTTGTTTCCGCGCAGGACAAACGCTGCAAGCCGGGGCGATCCGGAGGCTGACCAGAACCGCGATGGGCAAGTTGTTCTCTCTGTCGTCTTGCCTCACCTGGATCGGCTCCCGATCCCCGCGCTTGAAGTGAGCAACCCACCCAACGGGGCAATCGTGCGATAGATCAAACAGAAGCGAGCACGATGTGATCTTACGGTTACCCCTCTTAATAAAATGGTGACTCCCCCTTAAGTCCACCCTCCCCCCCCCGGAAGAACAAGTCAGCATGCCCAACTCCCACACAGCCAAGCGTACGAAAAAGCGGCTTTTGCAGTTCATGCTCATGACCGCGACATTTGCCGCGTGGCAGTGCGGGGCGCAAGCCCAACTACAGCCGGTCGCGCCTACGCATGCCTCTGGCGCTTCGCTGGGTACGACGACACCCGCGGCTCATACCATCGCCGCTGCCCATACGCAGTTGCCCCAGGTGATTGACGACCTGCCTGCGAGCGATGCGAAGAACATGGACGATGCGACGCGCGCGCAAGTGGCGCGAGGGCGTTATGTGGCGCGGCTGGGCGACTGCGTCGCCTGTCACACCAGCGACAAATCCAAGCCGATGGCCGGCGGGCTTGCACTGCAGACGCCGTTTGGCGTGCTGTATTCGACCAACATCACGCCAGAAGCCACAACAGGCATCGGGCGCTATACCTTTGACCAGTTTGATCGCGTGATGCGTAGGGGCATCGCCGCGGATGGTCACAACCTGTATCCGGCCATGCCGTATCCGTCCTACGCCAAGATGACGCCGGAGGACATGCGAGCGCTGTACGCCTATCTGATGAAGGGTGTGGCGCCAGTGCAGCAGACCAACAGGCCGCTGGGTATGTCGTTTCCCTTCAACCAGCGCTGGGGATTGTCGCTGTGGAACTGGGCTTTTCTGGATAGCCAGCCGTTCCGGCCGAAGCCTTCGCAATCTCAGGAGTGGAACCGGGGGGCTTACATCGTGCAAGGCCTGGGGCACTGCGGCGCCTGCCATACGCCGCGCGGTATCGGCTTTCAGGAAAAGACCATGACCGAGGCCGACTCCAACGGCAGATACTTCCTGGCCGGTGAAACGGTCGAAGGCTGGCGTGCCCTGAGTCTGCGCAGCCTCTGGACACCGCAGGATGTCGCTGAAATGCTCAAGACCGGGCGCAACCGCCATGGCGCCGTCTCGGGCAACATGGTGGACGTAGTACAGCACAGCACGCAGTACATGACGGACGGCGATTTGCTGGCGATTGGCGAGTACCTGAAGTCCTTGCCCACCAGCAAAATCGACAAGCCGATGCAGATTGCGCAAGGTCCTGCGCCCGTGATCGTCCCACCTGCCTCAGGGGCATCGACACAGCCGGTGCAGCATGCCACCGGCGCGCCCAACCCGCCGCCAAATCTCTACACCAGCCGCGGCGGCTTGGGGTATCTGCAGTTCTGTGCCGATTGCCACCGCAGCAACGGCGATGGCGTGCCCAACGTGTTCCCGCCACTGGCAGGCAACCCGGTACTGGGCGAGAGCAGCCCGGCCACGCTGCTGCATATTCTGCTGACTGGCTCTGCCACTGCACAGACGGTCAGCCATGCCCGAGTGCTAACCATGCCTTCGTTTGCTCGGCTGGGCGACCAGGAAATCGCCGAGATCGTGAACTTCACGCGCGAAAGCTGGGGCAGCGCCAAGCAGCAACAAGTGGCTGCATCGGACGTGGGCAAGGCACGCAAGGAACTGGAAGTCAGGAAACTGGATGCCACCCCGTTCGAAACACCGCGCTTGGCCGCCGTGCTCGAAGAACCCAACGCCAAGCAGTTGGTGCTGGGCGCGCGCCTGAACATCGATACGCACAACATGCTGCCCAAGAATGTTGGCAACAAGCTCAATTGCGCCAGTTGTCACCTCAATGCAGGCACGGTTGCCGACGGTTCGCCCTATGTCGGCATCTCCGCCTTCTTCCCCAGCTACGCACCGCGCGCCGGGCGTGTCATAACGCTCGAAGAGCGCATCAATGGTTGCTTCCTTCGCTCGATGAACGGCAAGCCTTTGCCGGTGAATTCCGAAGAGATGAAAGCCATGGTCGCCTATTTCGACTGGATGAAGCGCGAGACCAAGCCGGAAGACAAGGTCCCTGGACGCGGCGTGGGCAAGATCGACAAGAGTCTGGTGCCCAATGTGGAAAATGGACGGAATATCTATACGGCCCAGTGTGCGCTGTGCCACGGTGCCAACGGAGAAGGCATCACGAACGCGCAAGGCCAATATGTCTATCCGCCGCTTTGGGGTGACCAGTCGTTCAACATTGGCGCAGGCATGGCGCGCACCTACACTGCGGCAGCCTTTGTGAAGCACAACATGCCGATCGCATTTCACAATCGCTTCCCGCTGGGTCAAGGCGGGCTGACGGATCAAGAGGCAGTGGATGTGGCGCAGTTCTTCTCACACATGCCCCGCCCGGATTTTGCGCCCAAGGTCAATGACTGGCCGAAGGATAAGAAACCTGGCGATGCTCGCTATTGACCACGGCCCTCCTATGCAACATAGGCGCCATGAAATGACGGCAAAGGCCGTCGGGGGCGCCTTCTGTTGCCGGTGCGGGCACTGGTGCGGCGCAACATATAACAAATGTGAGCAAGACGCACCAAAGTCACACAAGTGCGTTGTCTTTGACATATCGTAGGTGGATTCCCCCTGCTCCCCCGGAGGCATCCATGGCAGACACCCTGGCGGACACCGCCGTCAACACCGCAAACAAGTACCAGGCGATCGTGGCGCAATACGCCGCCGACGTCGGCATGAAGGTCCTCGGCGCCATCGTCTTCTGGGTAGTCGGCCGCTGGCTGATCAATCTGGCGGTGCGCATGGTGGAAGGCTCGTTGAGCCGACAGAAGGTCGATCCGACCGTGCTGCGCTATGTCGGCTCAATCATTACCGTCACACTGAACGTGCTGCTGGTGATCGGCATCCTGGGTTATTTCGGCATCCAGACGACGACGTTCGCGGCGCTGATTGCCGCAGCCGGTGTGGCCATCGGCATGGCGTGGTCGGGCCTGCTGTCGAACTTTGCGGCGGGCGCATTCCTGATTGTGCTGCGGCCGTTCAAGGTGGGCGACTTCGTGACGGCCGGCGGCGTGACGGGCACGATCAAGGAGATCGGCCTGTTTGCCACGACGATCAATACGCCGGACAACGTGGTCACGATGGTCGGCAACGGCAAGATCTTCGCAGACACGATCCAGAACTACACCTTGAACCCCTACCGCCGCGTCGAGCTGAAGGCGCAACTGGCCGGAAGCGCCGACCACCGCGCCGCCATCGCGCTGCTCAAGGAGAAGGTTTCCGCCATTCCGAACGTGCTGAGCGATCCGGCCGTCGACGTGGAGATTTTGGAGTTCAACCTGGTGGGGCCCGTGCTGGCCGTGCGCCCGTACACGCACAACGACAGCTACTGGCAGGTTTATTTCGACACCAACCGCACGATCAAGGAAGCGCTGGCCGAAGGCGGCTTCCCGGCGCCGACGCCATCACAGGCGCTGACCATCACGACGCCGGGGCAGTTGGCAGGCTTGGCTGCCGTGGCACAAACCACGACCACGCCGACCAGCGTGAACTGATCCACGCGCTGCAAAGCAAAACGGCCCGGTACGCAACCGGGCCATTTTGTTTGGTGCGCCGACTGCGATCAGGTCGGCTTGTGCTCGTCTCGCTTCCACAGGACGTCCGTGCCGCCATCTGCGCGATTGAGCACGCGCGCCAGCACGAACAACAGGTCCGACAGGCGATTGACGTATTGGCGCGGCGCCTCGCCGATGGTCTCTGCGCGGCCCAAAGCGACGATGCTGCGCTCGGCACGGCGCGCGACGGTGCGGCAGACATGCGCCTGTGCCGCAGCGCGGCTGCCGCCGGGCAGGATGAATTCGGCCAGCCGCGGAAGATCGGCGTTGTAATCGGCCAGCCATTGGTCGAGCCGCAGCACGTGCGCAGTCGTCACCATCGTGTAGCCGGGAATGCACAATTCGCCACCCAGATCGAACAGGTCGTGCTGGATGGCCGTGAGCGCGGCGCGCACGCCCTCGGGCAGCGTCTCCGTGAGCAGCACGCCGATGTGCGAGTTCAGTTCGTCGACGTCGCCGATGACGGCAATGCGCAGGCTGTCCTTGGCCGTGCGGCTGCCGTCGCCGAGGCCGGTCGTGCCGTCGTCACCGGTGCGGGTAGCGATTTTGGATAGGCGGTTGCCCACGGTGCGTCTCCCTGTATAGCGTCAATGTTGGTGGCGCCATTATCGCAAGGGCGGCATGCCCCCGGCGTTAGAATGACAGCCCGAGCCGGCTTCAGACCGCCGCCCCACGCGAGACGCCATGAACCACCCAGCCCCTCCCTCCCAGAGCATCCGCAAACCGATTCCGCCTGCGATGCTCGACGCGCTGCGCACCCGCTTCGGCGATCGCATCTCCACCACCGAAGCCGTACGCGCCCACCACGGCCGCGATGAATCCGCCTACGACCCGATGCTGCCCGACGCCGTCGTCTTCGCGCAGACCACCGAGGAAGTCGCCGCCGTCGCCAAACTCTGCTTTGAACATGAGATTCCGCTGATCCCGTATGGCGCCGGGTCGTCGCTCGAAGGCCATCTCCTGGCCGTGGCCGGCGGCGTGAGCCTGGATCTCTCGCAGATGAACCACGTGCTGTCGGTGCACCCCGAAGACCTGACGGTGACGGTCGAGCCGGGCGTCACGCGCAAGCAGCTCAATACCGAGATTCGCGATACCGGTTTGTTCTTCCCGATCGACCCGGGCGCGGATGCGTCCATCGGCGGCATGTGCGCGACACGCGCGTCCGGCACCAATGCCGTGCGTTACGGCACGATGCGCGAGAACGTGCTGAACCTGACGGTGGTCACCGCTGACGGCCGCATCATCAAGACGGCCAACCGTGCACGCAAATCATCGGCGGGCTACGACCTCACGCGCCTCTTCATCGGCAGCGAAGGCACGCTTGGCATCATCACCGAGATCACGCTGAAGCTGTATCCGCAGCCCGAAGCCGTGTCCGCGGCCGTGTGCGCCTTCCCGAGCATGGGCGATGCGGTGTCCGCTGTGATCGACACCATCCAGATGGGCGTGCCCATTGCGCGCGTGGAGTTTGTCGATGCGCTTGCCATCCGCGCGATCAACCAATACGACAAGCTCACGCTGCCCGAGATGCCGACGTTGTTCTTCGAGTTTCACGGCTCGGAGCACGGCGTGCAGGAACAGGCCGAGACCGTCCAGCAGATCGCCGCTGAACACAAAGGCCAAGGCTTCGAATGGGCAACGCGCCCCGAAGACCGCAGCCGCCTGTGGAACGCCCGCCACAACGCCTACTTTGCGTTTCTGCAGCTCAAGCCCGGCTGCCGCGCCGTCACCACCGACGTATGCGTGCCGATCTCGCGCCTGGCCGACTGCGTGGTGGAAACCGAGAAGGATCTGCTCGCCAGCGCGCTGCAACTGCCCGCCCCCATCGTCGGCCATGTGGGCGATGGCAACTTCCACGTCGCGCTGCTCATCGACCCGAACAAGCCGGAAGAACTGGAAGAAGCCGAGCGCATCAACCAGCGCATCGTTGCGCGTGCGATCGCCATGGACGGCACCTGCACGGGCGAACATGGCGTGGGCCTGCACAAGATGGACTTCCTCATCGCCGAACACGGCAACGATGCGATCGACCTGATGCGCAGCATCAAGCAGGCGCTGGACCCGAAGCACATCCTGAACCCCGGCAAGATCTTCCACCTGTAACCGACTCACCCACCAGCGACCGCCCGCATGTCCTCCGTCTTCAAGCGCGTTCCTCCGCTGCATCTGCTGATTGCCTTTGAGGCGGGGGCGCGCCATGCGAGCTTCGCGCGTGCGGCCGAAGAACTGTCCGTCACGCCCAGCGCGGTATCGCACCGCATCAAGAACCTCGAAGAGCTATGGGGCGAAGACCTGTTCGTGCGCACCGGCACCGCGCTGCGGCTGACCGCCGCGGGCACGCGCTACCTGCGCAGCGTACAAGTCGCGCTCGACACGCTGCACGAACTGGCGCGGCCGGAATTCAGCAAGCAGCGCGCGCGGCTGCGCGTGGCGATTCCGCCCACGTTCGGCCGCCAGCACCTCGTGCCGCGTCTGCCGGAATTCAACGCGCTGTACCCGCACATTGATCTGGAACTGCATCTGTCCATCCCGTTCCTCGACGTGAAAGCCGAGGACACCGATGTCGAGATCCGCTACGGCACCGGCCGCTATCCGGACCTGAAGACGACGCTGCTGCTCAACGAACCGGTGTTCCCGGCGTGCGGGCGCGGCTACTTTGAGCAAATCAGCGGCAACACCATCACCGAAGCGTCGCAGTTGCTGAACCTCACGCTGCTGCGTAGTCCGCTGGAGCCCTGGCGCCCCTGGTTTGAGGCGGCGGGGCTGGACGCGGCGGAACCCGCCACCGGCTCGCTGTTCAACGACATCGGCCTGATGCTCGAAGCGGTGGCCTCCAACCAGGGCGTCGCGCTGGTGCGGCAGGCGATGGCGCGCAACTGGCTGGGCTCGGGGCAGATTGTGCGGCTACTGGACATCGAGTCGGCCTCGCCACATGCTTATTACATCGTCCAGCGCGAACAGGCGCCGATGAAGCCCGAGGCGCGGCAGTTTGTCGATTGGTTGCTTGGGCTGGATTGGTAGCCGCGCTTCGTATTGCTGCATCGCGATGAACCACATTGGCCGCCCCGGCGAGCCAAATTCATCGCAGCAAAAGTCCTTAACACGCCGCGCGGCGCGGCGGCCGGGCTATAGTGCCTCCCACCCCGGCCACCGCTGGCGGGCAGAACCATGAGAGACACCCCATGAATGCGCCATCGTCTTTGTCAGCTACCGCCCGCGATCAATCTGCCCTGCAGGCCGAGCTGACGGCCGCGCTGTCCCGAATCGTGTCCGACGACGCGCTGCTCTGGGAGCGCGAAGACACCACCCCGTATGAATGCGATGGCCTCGCCGCTTACCGGCAGGTGCCGTTGGCCGTGGTGCTGCCGGATACCGAGGCGCAGGTCGTCGAAATCCTGCGTGTGTGCCACCGCATGGGCGTGCCCGTGGTGCCGCGCGGCGCGGGGACGAGCCTCTCGGGCGGTGCAATGCCGACGCCGGGCGGGCTGGTGCTGTCGCTGGCCAAGTTCAAACGCATCATCAAGGTCGATCCTTATACGCGTACGGCGGTCGTGCAGCCGGGCGTACGCAACCTCGCCATCTCTGAAGCCGCCAATCCGCACGGGCTGTATTACGCACCCGATCCGTCGTCGCAGATTGCCTGCACCATTGGCGGCAACGTCAATGAAAACTCGGGTGGCGTGCACTGCTTGAAATACGGCCTGACCGTGCACAACGTGCTGCGCGTGCGCGCCGTGATGATGGATGGCGAGGTCGTCGAATTCGGCAGCGAAGCACCCGACGCACCCGGCCTGGACCTGCTGGCCACGGTGGTCGGCTCCGAAGGCATGCTGGCCGTGGTGACGGAAGTGACCGTGCGCCTGATCCCCAAGCCGCAGTTGGCGCAGGTGATCATGGCGAGCTTCGACGATGTGGAATCCGGCGGCAACGCCGTGGCCGACGTGATTGCCGCAGGCATCATCCCGGCGGGGCTGGAAATGATGGACAAGCCCGCCACCGCCGCTGTTGAAGAATTCGTCTGCGCCGGCTACGACCTCGATGCGGCAGCCATCCTGCTGTGCGAGTCCGACGGCACCCCCGAAGAAGTGGCCGAAGAAATCGCGCGCATGAGCGAAGTGCTGCGCGCCTCGGGTGCCACGCGCATCCAGGTCTCGCAAAGCGAAGCCGAGCGCCTGAAGTTCTGGAGCGGACGCAAGAACGCGTTTCCGGCAGCCGGCCGCATCTCGCCGGACTATTACTGCATGGACGGCACCATCCCGCGCAAGCACATCGGCACGCTGCTGCGGCGCATCCAGCAGATGGAGCAGAAGTACGCCCTGCGCTGCATCAACGTGTTCCATGCGGGCGACGGCAACATGCACCCGCTCATCCTCTTCAACGGCGAAGACCAGGACGAGTGGCACCGCGCCGAGCTGTTCGGCTCCGATATCCTGGAGACCTGCGTGGAACTGGGCGGCACCGTGACCGGCGAACACGGCGTGGGCGTGGAAAAGCTCAGCTCGATGTGCGTGCAGTTCTCGACGGAAGAACGTGACGCCTTTTTGCGCGTGAAGGCGGCCTTCGATCCGGTACGCCTGCTGAACCCCGACAAGGCCATCCCCACGCTCGCGCGCTGCGCCGAATACGGCAAGCTCCACGTGCGCAACGGCCTGCTGCCGCATCCCGATTTGCCGCGCTTCTGAAGCCCGCAGTCATGACGAATCCGCCCCGTACCGCCCGGAACCGCTGGCACGCCCACAACGCGCGCCTTGGCGAGCATCTTGGCAAGCCCGAGAGCGGTTGGCGCCAACGCTGGTACAGCGTCATCTTCGAAGCCGACACGCGCGCCGGCAGGCTGTTCGACCTGACCCTGCTTGGCGCCATCCTCGCCAGCGTGCTGGTGGTGATGCTCGACAGCCTGCCGAGCGCCAGCGGCCGCGCGGGCACGCTGTTCACGGTGCTCGAGTGGCTCTTCACGCTGCTGTTCACGGCGGAATACGTCATGCGCATCCTCGTGGTACGCAGGCCGTGGCGTTACGTGCTCAGCTTTTACGGCGTCATCGATTTCATCTCGATCCTGCCGACGTGGCTGGCGATCTTTGTGCCCGAACTGGCCTACCTGCTCGATGTGCGGCTGCTGCGCCTGCTGCGCATCTTCCGGATACTGAAGATCACGGTCTACTTTGAAGAGGCGCAGATCCTCCTGCGTGCGCTGCTGAACGCGCGGCACAAGATCTTCGTGTTCCTGGGCACCGTCTTCATCATCACCATCATCCTGGGCACCGTGATGTACGTGGTGGAGGGCCCGCAGCATGGCTTCACCAGCATTCCGGTCAGCATGTATTGGGCGGTGGTCACACTCACCACCACGGGCTTCGGCGACCTGGTACCGAAGACCCCGCTGGGGCAGTTCATCACTTCGCTCACCATCCTCCTCGGCTACAGCATCATCGCGTTTCCCACCGGCATCATCGGCGCGGAGCTGGTGAACACCATGCGCGAAGGATCTGCCTCCTCCACCCCACCGCAGACCCGTGCGTGCAGCGGCTGCACGCTAGACCGTCACGATACAGACGCCGCATTCTGCAAGCGCTGCGGCACCCGGCTCCCACTGCTTCCAACGGAGACAGCTGGCAGCCAGTGAGCTGCCCGCCAGAAAGTTCGACATGCCAACCACCCCAGACACTGCCCTTTCGCCCGCGCTCTCGCGCTTTCGTGACGCCATTGCCCAGGCCGCCGACAGCCGAACGCCGCTCACCCTGCGTGGTGGCGGTACCAAGGATTTCTACGGCCGCGCACCGGCACCCCACGGCACCGTGCTCGACACACGCGAATGGTCCGGCATCGTCGACTACGACTGCGCCGAACTCGTCATCACGGCGCGCAGCGGCACGCCCCTCGTCGAGATCGAAGCCGCGCTGGCCGAGCACCGGCAGATGCTGGCGTTCGAACCGCCCCACTTTGCCGCGGATGGCAAGCAGGCGACCGTCGGCGGTGCGTTTTCATCCGGCCTGTCCGGCCCGCGCCGGCAGTCGGTGGGCGCGCTGCGCGATTTCGTTCTCGGCGCCGTCGTCATGGATGGCCGCGGCGACATGCTCAACTTCGGCGGCCAGGTGATGAAGAACGTGGCCGGGTACGACGTCTCGCGTCTAATGGCCGGCGCGCTCGGCACGCTCGGCTTGATCGTCCAGGTGTCGCTCAAGGTGCTGCCGATGCCGTTCTGCGATGCAACGCTGCGCTTTGCCATGGCGCAAGGCGAAGCCATCGATACCCTGAACCGCTGGGGCGGCCAGCCGCTGCCGATCGCGGCGTCTGCGTGGATCGACGGTGTGCTGTGGGTACGCCTGAGCGGTGCCGATGCGGCGGTGCGCGCAGCCATTGCCAAGCTCGGCGGCGAGCGCGTTGACGACGCAGAAGGCGCGACGTTCTGGCGCGACCTGCGCGAGCAATCGCATGCGTTCTTTGCGCGTGCCGTGCAGGGCAGCCTGCCGCTGTGGCGCATCGCCCTGCCCCCAGCTACGCCGCCACTGGCGCTCGGCCATGCGTCTGCCGACGAACAACTCGTCGAGTGGGGCGGCGGCCAGCGCTGGTGGATCGACACCGCCAACACCTCGGCTGACGTTATCCGCAACGCAGCAAGCAAGGCCGGCGGCCACGCCACGCTGTTCCGCAACGGCGACCGCGCCAGCGACATCTTCACGCCTGTCGCCACGCCATTGATGGCTGTGCACAAGCGCCTGAAGGACAGCTTCGATCCGCACGGCATCTTCAACCCGGGCCGTCTGTACGCCGACTTCTAACGCAAGCCCATCATGCAAATCACGCTCGCGGCGTTCCTGCGCAACACCCCTCAGGGCGAAGAAGCCCAAAGCATCGTGCAGAAGTGCGTGCACTGCGGTTTCTGCACGGCCACCTGCCCGACCTACCAACTACTCGGCGATGAGCTTGACGGCCCGCGAGGACGCATCTACCTGATGAAGCAGGTGCTGGAGGGCCAACCCGCCGGTGAGGCAACGCGTCTGCACCTGGACCGCTGTCTGACCTGCCGCAACTGCGAATCGACCTGCCCATCCGGCGTGACCTACGGGCGCCTGGTGGAGATCGGCCGCAAGATCGTCGATGACCAGCTCGACGCGAAAGGAGAGTCGCGCCCGCTGGGCGAACGCGCCGTGCGCTGGGCGCTGCGCGAGGGGCTGACACGGCCGGCGCTGTTTGGCTCCGCGCTCAAGCTCGGGCAGGCGGTGCGGCCGATGTTGCCGCAAGTGCTGCGCAACAAGGTCCCGGCCAAGCAGCCCCACGCCGGCGTGCGACCAAACACCGCGCACGCGCGCAAGATGCTGCTGCTCGAAGGCTGCGTACAACCCGCCATGTCGCCCAACATCAATGCAGCCACGGCGCGCGTATTCGACAAGCTGGGCGTGCAGCTCATCAGCGCAGACCGCGCGGGCTGCTGCGGCGCCATCCGCTATCACATGAACGACCACGCAGGCGGCCTCGGCAACATGCGCGCCAACATCGATGCGTGGTGGCCGCATATCGAAGCCGGCGCCGAGGCCATCGTCATGACCGCCTCGGGCTGTGGCGCGATGGTCAAGGAATACGGACACCTGCTGCGCGACGATCCGGCCTATGCCGAGCGTGCGGCCCGCGTGTCCGCCATGACGCGCGACCTGTGCGAGGTGCTGCCAGCGTTCTCGCAACAGCTTCTGCAGAAGGCCAAACCGGAAGCGCAACGGCCGCGCGTGGCGTGGCACCCGCCCTGCACGCTGCAGCACGGTCAGCAGATTCGCGGCGCGGTCGAAACGTTGCTCGCTTCGCTGGGCGTGGACGTCAAGCTCTGCGCCGACAGCCACCTGTGCTGCGGCTCGGCGGGCACGTATTCAGTGCTGCAACCGGAGCTCGCCTACCGCCTGCGCGACGACAAGCTCGCCAAGCTGCAAGCGACGCAGCCCGAGCGCATCGTCACCGCCAACATCGGCTGCGTGACGCATCTGCAGAGCGGCACGGACACGCCGGTCGAACACTGGATCGAACTGGTCGACCGCATGCTGGGCTGAAACGAACGCAGCCGGGTTCTATACTTGGCGCTTCGTTTCACCCGGAGGCCCCATGCTGCAAACCTTCGCGATCCTGTTGACGTTCCAGTCGGTGGGAGAGCTGTTGACGTATTCGCTGCACCTGCCGGTGCCCGGCCCGGTGATCGGCATGGTGCTGCTGGTCATCTACCTGCTGGTAGACAAGGGCCGCGTGCTCGAAGTCATGCAGGGCACCGTCAGTGACCTGCTCCGACATCTGACCATCCTGTTCGTGCCGGCCGGCGTGGGCGTGATGACGCAACTGAACCGCATCGGGCAGGAGTGGCTGCCGATCGTCGTGGCGACCGTTGTGTCGACGTGGCTATCGATTGCCGCCGGTGCGCTCGTCACCCGCGCGCTGATGCGCCGCATGGGCCGCATTGACCACGGCGGCGGCGAAGGCCACGAGGAGCTGGCCCCATGAACGCGATGGCTCCCAACCTGCACCAGCTCTGGGTCTACTTGGCCGCCAGCCCGCTGTTGGGCTTGACCGCCACGCTCATTGCCTACCTGATCGGCGTGCGCCTGCACGAGCGCAGCCGCTTCAACCCGATGGTCAATCCGCTGCTGATTGCGGTCGTCATCCTGGGCACGCTGCTGACGCTCACGCGCACGCCGTACAAGACGTACTTCGACGGCGCGCAGTTCGTGCACTTTCTGCTGGGCCCGGCCACCGTCGCGCTGGCCGTGCCGCTGTTCCAGCAATGGGCGAAACTGCGCCGCCACGCGCTGCCGCTGGTGGGCGGGCTGCTGGCAGGGTCGATCGTGGCGGTGGTGTCAGCCGTGGGCATCGCATGGCTGCTGGGTGCATCGCCCGAAACGCTGCGCTCCATGGCGCCGAAATCGGTGACGATCCCGATCGCCATGGGCATCTCGGAGAAGATCGGCGGCGCACCGACCATTACGGCGGTGCTGGTGCTCATTACCGGCATTGTCGGTGCGACCACCACGACGCGGCTGCTGAATCTGCTGCGCGTGCGCGAGTACAGCGTGCGCGGATTTGCTACCGGCATTGCGGCGCATGGCATCGGTACGGCGCGCGCGTTTCAGGTCAATCCGGAGGCGGGTGCGTTTTCGGCGCTGGGCATGGGTCTGAATGGCGTGCTGACGGCAGTGCTGGTGCCGCTGCTGGCGGGCTGGATTCCGCACTGAACTGTTTCCCCCTCCGCCCGGCATTCACTGCCTGGGCAATATTCAACACACTCCGCAGTCCTCCTGAATGCTCCTGACAGAACGCTGTCAGGAGCCCCCCGCCAGAATCGCTCCACCTTAACGAGACAGGTTCCCCCAACCGCCTGCCTCATCAACCGGAGCGACAACATGGCAAGCGTGATCAACTGGTTTGAAATCCCCGCTAACGATTTCCCGCGCGCGGTGAAGTTTTACGAGAACGTCTTCGACACGCAGCTCAAGCAGGAAGACATGGGCGATCTGACCATGGGCGTGTTTCCGGCCGGTGAGACGACCATCCACGGGGCGCTGGTCAAGGGCGAAGGCTTTGCGCCGTCCGACAAGGGCAGCGTGGTCTACCTGAACGCACCCAACCTGGATGCGGTGCTGGAACGCGTGAACGGCAGTGGCGGCCAATGCGTATTCGGCCCGATGACGCTGCCCGACCACATGGGCCGCATCGCCCACATTGTCGATACCGAAGGCAACCGCGTCGGCCTGCACGAACCGGACGCCAAGACACAGGCGTACCTGCTACAGCAGTAACGCCCCCGAGGCCGGTGCGCGGGCGCCGGCCTTCACTACGAGACAGAGAAGAAGAACACCATGCCGAGCCAATCCCCGTATCTCATGCGTGCAGCGGATGTCACCGCGCGCACGCAGTCGTTTTCGCACCCCTGGAACAGCCTGTCGGAAATCCACGGCACCATGATGGGCCGGCTACTCGGGCTCAAGCGCACCGGCGTGAATTTCGCGCGCGTGCCGCCGGGCAAGGAATCATTCGTCTATCACTCGCACCAGCGCGAAGAGGAATGGATCTACATCCTCTCTGGCGAAGCGCAGGCTGAAATCGCAGACAGCATGTTCACCGTGCGCGCCGGCGATTTCATGGCGTTCCCCACGGGCATCGCGCACCACCTGCGCAACTGCGGCAAGGAAGACCTCGTCTATCTGTGCGGCGGCGAACATCTGAACATCGAGATTGCCGATTTCCCGCGACTGGGCAAGCGCATGCTGCGCCGTGGCGAGCAGGTCGACGTGGTGGACATCCACCCGCAACGTGAGCTGACGCCCTTCGGCGCGTAGGGGATATGGCGCGCATTGCACCCGGGCCGAAGGCCACTACAATGCCGCGCATGACCCGCCGCGCCGACCGCCTGTTCCAGATTGCCCAGATCCTGCGAGGCCGCCGTTTGACCACGGCGGCGATGCTGGCCGAGCGCCTCGGCGTGTCCGAGCGCACGGTGTATCGCGACATCCGCGACCTGTCCGTCTCGGGCGTGCCGATCGAAGGCGAAGCCGGTATCGGCTACCGCATGCGCGCGGGCTTCGACCTCGCGCCGCTCATGTTCACCGCCGATGAAGTCGAAGCCCTGGTGGCCGGTGCCCGCATGATCAAGGCATGGGGCGGCGGCACCATGGCCGACTCGGTGGAAGCGGCACTGGAAAAACTGATGGGCGCCCTGCCTGCGGAGCGCCGCAACGAAGCCGAGACCACACGCATCTTCGCCCCCGGCTACGGCATGGGCAGCGAGGTCAAACAGATCTTTGACACGCTGCATGCGGCGCTCGGCCGCCACGCCGTCGCGCGGCTGTCTTACCGGGATGCGCAAGGTCAGTTGACCGAGCGCTGTATCCAGCCGCTCGGCCTGTTCTTCTGGGGACAAGTCTGGCTGGTGGCCGCCTGGTGCGAGCACCGTCAGGACTACCGCACCTTCCGCCTCGACCGCTGCGTCAAGGTCGACATCCTGGAGCGCCACTTTGCCGAATCCGCCGAGCGCTCGCTGGCGGATTTCATGCGCAAGGTGCGGGGGTCGTCGGACTGACCCAACCTCAGGCGGGATCCGGCTCCGCCAGCAGCCGCTCAATATCGTCGGCGATCTCTTCCGGCTTGGTCATGGGCGCATAGCGCTTGTAGACCGTGCCGTCGCGGCGCAGCAGAAACTTGGTGAAGTTCCATTTGACCGCTCCGATGCCGAGCACGCCGGGCTTTTCCGAGGTCAGCCACTTGTAGAGCGGATGCGCGTTCGAACCATTCACGTCGATCTTGCCGAACATCGGAAACGAGACGCCGTAGTTTTTCTCGCAGAACGCGCCGATTTCGTCTTCGCCGCCCGGCTCCTGCTTGCCGAACTGGTTGCACGGAAAGCCGAGCACCTCGAGGCCTTTCTCATGCAGCCGCTTGTACACCGCCTCCAGACCGGCGTATTGCGGCGTGAATCCGCACTTGCTCGCCGTGTTCACGATCAGCAGGACCTTGCCTTTGTACTGCGACAGCGGCACGCGCTGGCCGGTCAACGAATCGGCCTCGAATGCGTAGACGTCACTCATGGCTACTCTCCGGGTGGTTGCGGGAACGGGGGTGCTCCGGCATCTGTCCGGAATTGTAACGGCCCGCGCTGGGCGGGCCGTTGAGGGGCGATGCGGGTCAATGCTTGTCGGTGTCGGCGAACCAGAATGTGCGCTTGCGTTTGCCGAGACCTTTAGGTGTCACTTGGACGGGTGCCAGCGCGGAGCCGCCTCCACTGGTGCCCGTCTGATTGCCGCAGCCGAAGCACACCGGCACAGACGAGGTGGTGCCGTTGCCGTTATTGATCAGGACAACGCCATACACCGACGAGGGCGGGAAGCCACCGCCGTCGAGAACAACCGAGCGGTTCGGATTCTGCCCGGTACCGGTCAGGAAGCCGACCGAGTAGGCGCGCGCAACACCCAGGTTGGGATAGCACTGGCCTGCCGTGGGAATGGCAGGGGTGTTCGTCCCGAAGGTGGTGTATCCGGCCACCGTCAGCGGAGCGTTCACCACCTTCTCACCCGGGTTGGGCAGTGTGATGTAGAAGCCCGAACCCGATCCGTCGTACGCCAGCGTCGATGCATTGAACAGATTGGCTTCGGTGATGGGGGTCCAGCTCGCGGGCATGCTGCCGAGATTCGAATCCTTCACCATGTAGAACCGGTTGACCACGTTGTAGGCCGTACCCGGCGTTGTCGAAGAAGAATACAGCGGGTGTTCCCGATCGCCGGTGCCCGCCATGATGGCGTTGTAGGCGGAGGTGGGCACCACGTCGGGGGCATAGAAGAACTTGCGCGCGTTATTGGTGTTGGCTGCGCCGCCCAGGGTAGCGAGCTGGGTGATCGTCCAGTTGGACGGAGTGTTGCCTGCGGCCGTCTGGAAATCCACGCGCCAGATATTGCCGCCGACGTCTCCGGCGTAAGCCATCTGGATATAGCCGCTGCCCGTGCGATCGACCACCGTGACGTCAGAGGGAATCGACCGGGTCAGACCGGTGTTCTTCACGCATACACCAGGCATGCCGGTGCAGTTGGGAAGCGCGCTCCACACCGGCGCACCCGTGTAGGCATCGAGCACGATGATGCCGCGGCCCACCGTATCGGTGCCGGGCGCGGGATCACTGTCCTCGGAGGACGCGTCATAGCCGGCCCCCATGATCAGCAGTGGGCCGGAGTAGCCCGCCACCGTCATGAGACGCGGTTTTGACCAGGTCTGGCCGAGTTCCGGAATGTCGCTATTGCTGCGTGACCACAGGTATTGCGGGCTCGTCGGATTGGTCACGTCCAACGCGTAGATCAAGTTACCGCCGCGACGCGCGGTCAGGAAGATGATCGTGCGCGGGTTTCCCGGATTCCGCTGGTCCTGCATGACGGTCGTACTGCCGTCAAAGAAATCATCGCGCGGCGTCGGCGTCGGCGAAATACCTTTAGGCGTCGTGGAAAGCTGCACTTCCGGCGAGTTGGCATAGAGACGGCTCAGCTTGCCGATGAACTCGGGCGCAATGAAGCCCCACAGTTCACCACCCGGCCGGACGCCGTTGATGCCCATGGTCTGGTTCGCATTGACGGCATGAAACACACCATCATTGGCGCCATAGAACGCCACGATGCCGATGCTACCCCCATAGTTCACGACCACAGGGCGCGAATGCAGCACGTCGCCGTGAATCGAACTGCGCACGGTCACGGATCCGCCCGGTCCGGTCTCGGCCTCCTGCCCAGCGCCGGTACTTGCCCCACCGTCAAGCGCATAGACGTCGCGCCCGCGTACCCAGTTGATCAGATAGTTTTGTTGCGCCGAGGTGATCGTGGGAGCGCCGCTGGTGCCGGAATTGATCGCATTCAATCCGTTGGTGCCCGTGAGCCAGTTGTTGGACGTATCGAAAGACGGCATGGCCGTGCCGAGCGGACAGGTGCCCACGCCATTGCACGTGTAGAGCGTCCGTCCTGACTGGCTGGTCACGTTCTGGGCACGCATCATCTCGCCGGCGCCACCCTTTTCGACGATCTGGCCGTCAGGTGAATCGAGGTTCCAGCCCACGCCTGATGGACTGTTCTGCCAAAAACCGTTGGTTGGCCAGCCGGATACACCCGATGTCCCATAGCTGCCCGCACCGAACGTCAATGGCGGATCCTGGGTCCAGAAGCTCACCGCTGTTGGCGCGATGAAGCCCGTGCCCGCACTGCTGATGGCAGGATTCCCAAGAGAATCCTGCAGGACGATATTGCCGCTCGTGTCGTAGCCGACCTGATACTGCTTGAGGTTGCCCATCCAGCGCGGCGCGGCAGTGGCATCCGGGCGGAACATACCGATGTAGACCTGGCTCAGGAACTGACCCTGGGTGTTGACAGCGGCAGGCAGACTGACCGATGCGAAGACACTGTTGACGGCCTGGATCTCATTCAGGATCGACAACAGGGCCTGCTGCAACCCTTGCACGTCGCCGAGCTGGATGGTGTAGGCCTTGCCGCCACCGTTGGTGGCCATGCTGTTGTCGAACGCGACGTAGTCGGGGTTATTACCATCCGTGACCGTGATGGCGTAGGTCACGACGTTCTGCGGATTGGCCGAATTGGCCGTTCCCTGCAGATCGGTCTGATACATGAAGCGCGCCCACTCGTCTCCCCAGTTGCTTTGATACTTGTTATACGTGGGGATGACAATCTGCTGGAGCTGTGCAGAAGTCGGCGTCGGCGCAGCGGCCGCCAGCGCGTTGTACATCTGCGAGTCGCTTTCAGCCGGATGCCCGCTGTTGGTGGCGTTACCGATGTAGATGATGAAATTGCGCTGACACGGATCCGTGAGGGGCGACGTGTACTGGTTGCCCGACAACGCAATCATCTTGTTGAGCGAGGAATGGTACCCATAGTAAAAGGACCAGGCCTCCTGCATCGCACCCGACGTCTGGACGTTGTTGCCGTTCAGATCGCTTGGGAACTGATTCTGCATGTACGACAGGAAACTGTTCACCCCCGTGCCATCCATCAGCTGCAGGGCTTGCGCGGACGGCGAGCTTGCAGACGGGAACCGGAAGATTCCGCCCGGGCTCTTCGGGTCGAACATCATCAACCCGAGGTTCAGGTTACCCAGCAGCGGCGAAGTACTGTTGATCGACTGGATGGCTCCATACAACGCACATTGCTCTGCGCCGGAACTTTTCTTTGGGTTGGCGACGGTCAGGCCTTGCACAGAGCAGGTGAACTGGGCGTTAGCGTCAGAGTTGGCGCCGTCATCAAAGATGATCAGCACATTCGGCTTGCCAGCGTTCTGCTGCAACCCCGTATAGAGATCGATATCCTCCGCACCTGCTGGCGGCGATCCCGCCAGCGCGAGCATGAGGCTCGCCGTTGCGGTGAGGGCGATACGTTTGGCAAATGAGCGCATGTCAGTCTTCCTGGCTTGGCGCGTTCGGGCTTACGGGCACAACGTGCCAGTCAGTACCCGTACAGCGACACCCTGATGTAATGTGGTGTTCGTTTTTGTTGCGTTCGCATCGTTGACGGTGGCGGAGACGTCCCATTGCGTCGCGCTACAGTTCGACATGCCGCCAGGGGTGCCCGCCTTGGTCAGCAGCCCCGTATCGGAATTGGTGTTGACGCCGCCAAAGCAGGATGAATCGGTGGCGAAATTCGGGTTGGTCGGGTCTAACGTCAACTGGGTATTGGAGATCTGCTTGGTCGCCAGACATGTTGGCGCTGCCACCTGCGCCGTGTAGTCCGTCTTGCCATCGCCGTTCACGTCCACCGGCACGTTGGTGGCGACCGGGTTCGAGGTGAAATCGACGCTGATGACCTGCTCAATGCCCTGCTGCGCAGCGCTGCGCGCTTCCAGGCCGTATTGCTGGTTGGCGGCGATCTTGGTGTTGATCACGCCCGAGTTCATCATCATCACGACGATGCCCATGAAGATCGCCAGGAAAATCAGCGTGACAACAAGGGTCACGCCCGACTGACGTGCCGATTGGCGAACCGATAAGCGCCGCATGGCTACTCCCGTGGGCCGGCTACATTGGCGACGCGTGCGAGTTCCGCATAGACGTGTCGCTTATAGCCATCGTTGAAAGGGGCGGTGAGCGTGCCGCGGCCCATGTCGTAAGACCGCGTGTCCGTCCAGCCCGGCGACACGCCCAGCGTACGCGCAAGCACGTTGATGCGTACGGCGGTCACGTTGCTCCAGTTCGTGGCGGCGGATGCGGTCCAGTTGTAGCCGGCCACATTGGTGCACGCGGCGCTGTTGTCGATGCCCGGATTGGCGACATAGCAATCGGGCGAACCGTTGCCGTCCATGTCAACGCCATAGGCGAAATGCAAGTCGTCGATGCCCTGGGCGATTGAGTTGGGCGGCTGCAGCGCGCCATTGGAGAACTCGACCATCTTGAGCGTATTGAGCCCGTTGTCGCTGCCGTTGCAGCGGTCACACGTAGCAATATAGAAAGCCCGTATGCTCACCTGGCGCACCGGGGCCGGATTTGCACAGGTTTTGTCTTTCAACACGAAGTCCGCGCTGTTGCTGCTGAAGACAAAGGGGGCTGTGTCCGTACTGCAGAACGAATCCTGCAAGTAGGTCTGACCCGCAACGATCGCGCTGGGCAACACGGCCGCGGTTGACACGCGTCGCACCACCAGGATTTCCGAATTGAGCGATAGGTTCGGCAAACACGTTGCCGGGTTCGTATTGGCGGCATAGCCGTAGATGGCAACGGGCACCGTGGCAGGGCTGTTGGTAAAGCCAAGTGCGTTGGTGGCGCTTGCGCACACATCGGGCGTGGCCAGCGCTGAGGTTCCCAGCAGATTCAGATCACCGAGGAAGCCTCCGAGCCCGACTTCCTGGCTGATGATGTCGAGCGCATAGCGGCCGTTCTCGATCTGCGTGGCGCTGTTGCCCAGTTGCACGCGCGATTGCGAGGTGGACGCATACAGGCTTGCCAACGCGGTCAGCAGCAACAGCCCCAGCGCCATGCCGACCATCAGTTCGACCAGCGACATCCCGCGCTGCAAACGTCGCAAGGTACGATTCGGCTTCATGACAGCACCCCCATGCGCACCTGCACGCTGATGGCGCGCCGATAGGCGTCGTTACCGTAATTGCCGCTGCCGCTGCCGCAAGGCAGCGCCGGCGCCACGGTCTGCACCAGGCCTTGCCATGCGACGGTCACGCGATAGATCTGGTTGACCGTGTCGACGGCCTCGATACAGCCGCGCGCGCCGATCATGGCGCCCAGGGCAACGGTGCCGCTGGCGGCGGTCTCCGTATTGCCGAGCAGCGCATTGTTCCAAGCCGCGAGATCGGTGGTGACAGTGGCTTGCTGCGCGGCCGTGCCAGTCGTGCAACTGGGTGCCGAGACACCGCCCGTGCCGGCCGTGGTGATCGCACCGGCCACGGCGTAGCACGAGGCCACCTGGCGGTTGGCATTGAGCCGCGCAGCCATGTCCTGCAACAGCGTCAGGGCCTGCACGCGCTGGTAGGACTCCATCTCGGACTGGTTCGAGCGAACCATCATTCCGGCCGCGCCCAGCAGCGCCACCAGCAGGATCACGACCGAAATCAGGATTTCGATCAGCGTCGACCCACGCTGCCCGGCCTTGCGTAACCGGCGATGTGACAAATGTGCGATGGCGTTCATGAGCACGTTCCCGAAACCACGGCGACGCGGCCGGTGCCGCCCACCTGTACGCAACTCGACGAGACCGATTGCGACGCGCTCGTCGGCGTGACCTGGAACGTGACGCCACCTGCAGTCGGTCGGCCATCGTTGCCGAACGACAGCGTGTTGCCGTTGCTCGCGGCAATGGTGACGCCGCTGTACGGGCCGAACGTGCGGATCACCGTGGCGGGCGTGCCCACCGTCAGCGTCCAGCCGGTCGCCCACGTGCTGGTGGTCGAGACGGTGGCGATGGCGTTCTGCTTGACCGCCTCCGCACGCGCCAACGACACGGCGGACGACAGATCAAACGACGCATTGCGTGTGGCCTGCGTCGCAATCATTCCGGAGAACGACGGCACGGCAATCGTCACGAGAATGGCGAGCACGGCCAGCGTGACCATCAGCTCGGTCAGCGTGAAACCTTGAATGGGCTTGCGCAGGATATTCATGCCTCGCCTCACTTCCAGCAGTTCGAGGCGCCAGTGGACGCCCCCTTGGCACCAGTGTTGGTCAGGGTGAGCGTGCCGCATGCGGTGTCGTTCACCTGCTGCGAGCCCTGCGGAGTCGCCGCCAGTTGGTAGGACGGCGGCACACTGCTGGCGCTCAACGTGAAGGTGTAGTTTGGCGAAACGTTGGCCGGCACATTGCTGGCGTATTGCAGCGTCGTGAGGTCCGGCGCATAGGCACGGTTGTCGAGCAGGAAGCGCTCCTGCGCGGACGCCACTTCCTGCATGAAGGATTCCGCCGCTGCGCGATTGGAGCGGACGATGTACTGGACGTAGCTGGGATACGCAATGATCGCCAGGATGGCGACAATGGCCACTGTGATCATCAGCTCAATCAGCGTAAAGCCCCGCGCCGCCCGCGCGCGCTGACACCTCGGCTTGCTTGCCACGTTTTTACCCACCCGGATTTGCTGTTGCTTTTATCGTTTTGATGCGCGCCTGCCGATGACTTGGCAGGCCCGCTCACCGCTTAAACGGCAATTCTCAGCAAATATTAAGGAAAGATCATGACGGCCGGGTGGCCTTCCGAGCGGCGCAAACGTTATGCGCCGCAAATTACCTCAAATGGTGTAGCGCTTTCGACACATCACACGACGTTGAGATGTTCAGTGCCGGCAGACAGATCTGTCTGCCCGCCGCGCTTGCTGTGCAGCTTGATCTGCAGGCGCAGATCGTTGAGGGAGTCCGCGTTGCGCAGCGCATCCTCGTAGGTGATCTTGTTTTCCTCGTACAGCTCGAACAGCGCCTGGTCGAACGAGATCATCCCCTGCTCGCGGGATTTCTTCATGACCTCCTTCAGCTCATGCACCTCGCCCTTGAAGATGAGGTCTTGCACCAGCGGGGTGGCCAGCATGATTTCGACTGCCGGTACGCGACCCTTCCTGCCCTGACGCGGCAGCAGGCGTTGCGCGATCATCGCGCGCAGGTTCAGCGACAAGTCGATCAGCAACTGCTGACGCTTCTCTTCCGGGAAGAAGTTGATGATCCGGTCGATGGCCTGGTTCGAGCTGTTGGCGTGCAGCGTGGCGAGGCACAGGTGGCCCGTTTCCGCATACTGGATGGCGTATTCCATCGTGTCGCGGTCCCGGATTTCGCCGATCAGGATCACGTCCGGCGCCTGGCGCAGCGTGTTCTTCAGCGCCACGTGCCAGGACTCCGTATCCACGCCCACCTCACGCTGCGTCACCACGCAGTTCTGGTGCGTGTGCACGTATTCCACCGGATCTTCAATGGTGATGATGTGGCCGTACGAATTCGCATTGCGATAGCCCACCATCGCCGCCAGCGAGGTCGACTTGCCCGAGCCCGTTGCACCCACCACGATCACCAGCCCGCGCTTGCTCATCACGATCTCGTTCAGGCTCGGCGGCAAATCCAGTTCGTCCAGCGTCGGGATCTTCGTGTTGATGGTCCGCAGCACCATGCCGGCGCGGCCCTGCTGCATGAACGCCGACACGCGGAAACGCCCCGCACCCGGCGCTGTGATAGCGAAGTTGCATTCCGAGCTGTCTTCGTACTCGCGCAGCTGCTTCTCGTTCATGATCGACTTGACCAGACCGACAGCCTGCACGGCATTCAGCGGCTGCTGCGAGATCGGCGTGACCTTGCCGTCCACCTTGATCGCGGGCGGAAATTCCGACGTGATGAACAAGTCCGAGCCACGGCTGTTCACCATCAACTGCAAGAGTTCGTGGATGTATTTGGTGGCGGCTTCGCGGTCCAGCATGGCGTGCCCCTCCTGAAGAAAATTGGAAAGCGCGCCGACGTGTCAGTCAGCGCATCAGTTCGCGTGTCAGCTCGCGAACGCGTCCGGGTTCTTGGCGATGGCGCGCGCGTCTGCGTAGTTGATCGCCGAGCGCTTGATCAGCTCCGACAGGCACTGGTCGAGCGTCTGCATGCCCATACCGCTGCTCGTCTGCATCATCGAGTACATCTGCGAGATCTTGTTCTCGCGGATCAAGTGACGGATGGCCGGCGTGGCAATCATGATTTCATGCGCCGCAATCCGGCCCGAACCGTCGCGCGTCTTGAGCAGCGTCTGCGAGATCACCGCCTCCAGCGATTCGGAAAGCATGGTCCGGACCATCTCCTTCTCGTCCGACGGAAACACGTCGACGACCCGGTCGATGGTTTTGGCGGCCGAGCTGGTGTGCAGCGTGCCAAACACCAAGTGGCCGGTTTCTGCGGCGGTGAGCGCCAGGCGAATGGTCTCAAGGTCACGCAATTCGCCGACCAGCACCACGTCCGGGTCTTCACGCAGTGCCGACTTCAGCGCATTGGCGAATGAGTGCGTATGCGGACCAAGCTCGCGCTGGTTGATCAGGCTTTTCTTCGATTCGTGCACGAATTCGATTGGGTCCTCCACCGTGAGGATGTGGCCCATGTCGTTTTCGTTGCGGTGGTTGACCATCGCGGCAAGCGTCGTCGACTTGCCCGAACCGGTCGGGCCCGTGACGAGCACCAGGCCGCGCGGCTTCATCGCCAGGTCCGCAAACACGGCCGGCGCCTTCAGGTCATCCAGCGAGAGCACCTTCGACGGAATCGTCCGGAACACCGCTGAAGCACCGCGGTTCTGGTTGAACGCGTTGACCCGGAAACGTGAGAGCCCTGGAATCTCAAACGAGAAGTCGACTTCCAGGTTCTCTTCGTAGACCTTGCGCTGCCCGTCGCTCATGATGTCGTACACCATGGAGTGCACATCTTGGTGCGTGAGCGGCGGCACGTTGATCCGGCGCATGTCGCCGTGGATCCGGATCATCGGCGGCAGTCCGGCCGACAGGTGCAAGTCCGACGCCTTGTTCTTGGCGGAAAACGCCAGAAGCTGCGCGATGTCCATCTTATAATGACCCCCGACTTTTTTATGTCGCCCGGGCGTCGCAATGGCGCCTCCAGACGCGCTCCGAGCCGTTGATTTGACGTGCCGGAACCTTGTTTATTTGTAACAAACGTCGCCGGATTATGTCTGTAATCGCCGCCAACTTGCAAGCCGTGCGTCAACGGATCACAACGGCCTGCACACTGGCTTCGCGCGATGCTGCGGGTGTCACATTGCTGGCCGTTTCCAAGACGTTCGACGCCGATGCCGTACGCGCCGCACATGCCGCAGGGCAACGCCTCTTTGGCGAAAACTACGTGCAGGAAGGCGTTGCCAAGATCGACGCGCTGTCCGACTTGCGCACGGGCGCCGACCCGATCCGTTGGCATTTCATCGGCCCCCTGCAGAGCAACAAGACCCGCACCGTGGCCGAGCAGTTCGACTGGGTCCACAGCGTCGACCGCCTCAAAATTGCCGAGCGCCTCTCAGCCCAGCGCCCCGACACCTTGCCACCGCTGCAGGTCTGTCTTGAGATCAACATCAGCCGCCAGGCCAGCAAGCACGGTCTGCTGCCCGATTTCGATGAAGTGCTTGCCGTGGCACAAGCCGTCTCGGCGCTGCCCCGCCTGCAGTTGCGCGGCCTGATGGCCGTGCCCGAGCCGAGCGATGACCCTGCCGCGCAACGCAAGCCGTTTGCTGATCTGCGTGCCCTGGCAGGTCGGCTGCGCGAGGCCGGCATCCCGCTCGATACGCTGTCGATGGGCATGTCCGCCGACCTGGAAGACGCGATTGCCGAAGGCGCCACCATTGTGCGCGTCGGCAGCGCCATCTTCGGGGCGCGGCAGTATGCAAACGCCTGAATTCCTGTTTTCTTTCACACCACCATTCTCATGCTCGACACTCTGAAACTCGGCTTCATCGGCGGCGGCAACATGGCAGCGGCCCTCATCGGCGGCCTCATTGCCAAGGGCGCGCACGGCGCCAACATCGTGGTGGTGGACCCGACCGAACCTGCCCGCAGCCGCGCCGAACAAACCTGGGGCGCTCGCACCGCCGCCGCCCCGGGCGCAGAACTGGCCGACCGCGACGTGATCGTCCTGGCCGTCAAGCCGCAGCAGATGCGTGAGGTCTGTGCGCAACTCGCACCGCATCTGGGTGACAGCCTCGTGCTGTCGGTGGCGGCGGGCATCCGGATCCAGGATCTGTCCCGTTGGCTGAATGGGCACGCACGTGTGGTTCGGGCGATGCCGAATACGCCAGCGCTCTCGGGTCTGGGGATGACCGGCTTGGCCGCCAATGCGGGCCTGTCGGATGCCGACCGTGCCACCGCCAGCGCCATCGCCAATGCTGTCGGCAAGAGCGTGTGGGTGCCCGCCGAGGCGCAGATTGATGCGGTGACCGCCATCTCGGGCAGCGGCCCGGCGTACGTGTTCTATTTCATCGAGGCGATGCAGCAGGCAGCGAAGGAACTGGGGCTATCGGCAGAGGATGGGCGCACGTTGGCGGTCGAGACGTTTATTGGCGCGGCCACGCTGGCAGGCCAATCCTCTGAGCCGATTGAGGTACTGCGCGAGCGCGTGACGTCCAAGGGTGGGACGACCTATGCGGCGCTCGCTTCAATGGAAGGGGCCGATATTAAGGCTGCCTTTGTGCGGGCAATGCATGCTGCGGCGGCTCGTGGGAAGGAGATGGGGGAGGAGTTTGGGCGGGATTGAGGCGGTCGGTCCATCTGTGTTTCGTTCCCTGCCGGGGCTGAAACAGGTGAAGCACCACCAACCCCCTAGCGCAGCAAATACGCCCCCACCACCCCAGCAAACAAACAAGCCCCCAGCCAATTGTTATGCCGGAAAACAAAAAAGCACTTCATCCGATCCCGCGTCTGCAGCATCGGGTAATACCAAAGCGACAACGCCACGGCAGCGGCAAACCCGATCCAATACGCCACGCCTAGCGCCATCGCATGGCCAGCCCAAGCCATGATCCCGAAGAACCCCACGTAGCACAGCATGATCGCCGCCACGTCGTAGCGTCCGAAGGTAATGGCCGATGTTTTGATGCCGATGAGCAGATCATCATCGCGATCGACCATCGCGTATGCGGTGTCGTAGGCAATCGCCCAGAACACATTGCCGGCAAGCATCAGCCACGCCAGCACCGGCACCTGATCCTGCACCGCTGCGTACGCCATCGGGATCCCAAACCCGAACGCAATACCCAGGTACGCCTGCGGAATCGCGAAGAACCGCTTGAAGAAAGGATACGTGCCGGCAATCACGATGGCCGCCACCGACATCCACTTGGTCAGCGCATTGAGCGGCAGGATCAGCGTGAAGGCGACGAGCGACAGCGCCGCGGCAACCGCCAGCGCCTCCCACGGGGCAATCAGGCCAGCGGTCAGCGGCCGTTCCTTGGTGCGTTTGACGTGTTTGTCAAAGTCGCGATCCGCCCAGTCGTTGACGGCGCAGCCAGCCGAGCGCATCAGGAACGTGCCGACCGTGAAAATCACCACCAGCGACACCGGCGGATGGCCATCAGCGGCCATCCATAGCGCCCACAGCGTCGGCCACAGCAGCAGCAGCGTGCCGATCGGTTTGTCCATGCGCATCAGGCGCGCATAGAGCACGAGGCGGCTGGGTTGGGCGGCGGACGATTGCATGGAAATCACCAAAGAAAAATGGCGCCTGCACGAGGCAAGGCGCCATTTTAGTCCCGCCGAAAGCAGCTTAGGCGGCGGCCAAATCGAAGCGGTCGAGATTCATCACCTTGACCCAAGCGGCAACGAACTCGCTGATGAAGCGCTCCTTACCGTCGGCGCTGCCAAACACCTCTGCCAGCGCACGCAGGATCGAATTCGAACCGAACACCAGATCGACGCGCGTTCCCGTCCACTTGCGCTCGCCCGTCTTGCGATCGAATCCCTCGTAGATGTCGCCGGCAGGCTTCCATTCGGTGCCCATGTCGAGCAGGTTGACGAAGAAATCGTTGGTCAGCGCGCCCGGCGTGGCGGTAAATACGCCGTGCTGGCTGCCATCCGCGTTGATGTTGATGGCGCGCAGGCCACCGATCAGCACGGTCAGCTCAGGTGCGGTCAGCGTCAGCAACTGGGCCTTGTCGAGCAGCAACACTTCGGCCGGCATCGCGTAGTCGGCTTTCTGGTAGTTGCGGAAGCCGTCGGCCACCGGTTCGAGCGGCGCGAACGAGGCGGCGTCGGTCTGCTCGGCCGTGGCATCAACGCGGCCCGGCGTGAACGGCACGGTGATCGTCGTTCCGGCTGCCTTGGCGGCCAGTTCGATACCGACGCCGCCCGCCAGCACGATCACATCGGCCAGCGAAGCCTTGCCGGAGGCGCGCTGAATCTCCTCCAACTTGGCCAGCGTGCCGACAACCGGCTGGTTGACTGCCCAGTCGTTCTGCGGAGCCAGACGAATGCGCGCACCGTTGGCACCGCCGCGCTTGTCCGAACCCCGGAAGGTCGAAGCAGATGCCCATGCCACCGCAACAAGTTCGGATGCCGTCAGGCCCGAAGCAGCAATCTTCGCCCTGAGGTCGGCGATGTCGGCCTCGGTCGGCTTGTACGTGGCCGCCGGCAGCGGGTCTTGCCAGATCAGGTCTTCACGCGGCACTTCGGGGCCGAGGTAACGCGACTTCGGGCCGAGATCACGGTGCGTGAGCTTGAACCAGGCGCGGGCAAAGGCTTCGGCAAACGCCTGCGGGTTGTCGAGGAAGCGGCGCGAGATTTTCTCGTACGCCGGATCGAAGCGCAGCGACAGATCGGTCGTCAGCATCGTCGGGCGGCGCTTGGGCGAATCGGGCGTCGGGCCCGGAATGATCGCATCGGCGTCCTTGGCCACCCACTGCAGCGCGCCGGCGGGGCTCTTCTCCTGCACCCATTCGTACTTGAACAGGTTTTCGAAGAAGAAGTTGCTCCATTGCGCAGGGGTCTGCGTCCAGGTGACTTCCAGCCCGCTGGTGATGGCGTCGGCGCCCTTGCCGGTCCCATATGTGCTGGCCCAGCCAAGGCCTTGGGCTTCCAGCGGAGCCGCTTCGACATCGGCGCCAACGTGGCTTGCCGCGCCCGCGCCGTGCGTTTTGCCGAAGGTGTGGCCGCCGGCGATCAGCGCGACGGTTTCTTCGTCATCCATCGCCATGCGGGCGAACGTTTCGCGGATATCACGGGCGGCGGCCAGCGGATCGCCGTTGCCGTCCGGGCCTTCCGGGTTCACGTAGATCAGGCCCATTTGCACGGCGGCCAGGGGGTTCGCAAGATTGCGGTCGCCCGAGTAGCGGCTGTTGGGGTTGTTGGTGGGCGCGAGCCAAGCGGTCTCGCTGCCCCAGTACACATCGTTGTCCGGTTCCCAGGTGTCTTCACGGCCCGCGGCAAAGCCGAAGGTGCGGAAACCCATGGTTTCGAGTGCCACGTTGCCGGTCAGGATCAGCAGGTCGGCCCACGAGATGGCTTGGCCGTACTTCTGCTTGATCGGCCACAGCAAGCGGCGCGACTTGTCGATGTTGACGTTGTCGGGCCACGAGTTGAGCGGTGCGAATCGTTGCTGGCCGCGCCCTGCACCGCCACGGCCGTCTCCGGTGCGGTACGTGCCTGCGGCGTGCCACGCCATGCGGATGAACTGCGGGCCATAGTGACCGAAGTCTGCCGGCCACCAGTCTTGCGAATCCGTCATCAGGCGGCGCAAATCGGCCTTGAGCGCGTCGTAGTCGATCGCATTGAATGATTTGCGGTAGTCGAACTTCGACCCGAGCGGATCAGACTTCTCGGAATGCTGGTTCAGCAGATCAACGCGCAGCTGATTGGGCCACCAGTCTTTGTTGGCCGTACCGCCACCGAAGGCGTGCGAAGCAGCGGGAGCATGGCCGGGAAACGGGCATTTGGCTTCAGTCGTCATGATTCTCTCGTTTAGGTCATGGGGTTGATGCAGCCCCACCCGCAACACAACGGGCTCGCGGGAGGGGCGCAATTCGCTGCTGTCGAAACGCCTGTCGCAAACGTGGCGAACGGCCGTCAAGCCAGCCTTAAGCCAGGAGCGAGCGCAGCATCCACGCGGTCTTTTCGTGCGTGTCCATGCGTTGCGTCAGCAGGTCGGCGGTCGGTTCATCGGCGGCCTTGTCGACATCGGGGAACAGGCTGCGGGCGGTGCGCGTCACGGCTTCGTGGCCGGCTACCAGCTCGCGCACCATGTCCATCGCCTCGGGAATGCCCTTCGATTCCGGAATCGACGACAGCTTGGCGAACTCCGAATACGAGCCCGGAGCGGGATAACCCAGCGCGCGAATGCGCTCAGCCACGGGGTCGACGGCATTCCACAGTTCGTTGTACTGCGTCTCGAACATCAGATGCAGCGTGTTGAACATCGGGCCGGTGACGTTCCAGTGGAAGTAATGCGTCTTCAGATACAGCGAGTAGGTATCGGCCAGCAGGCGCGACAGGCCTTCGGCGATCTTCTTGCGATCCTTGTCGGCGATGCCGATGTTGATCTGGGCTGCGGCAGTCGCGCCATTGTTCTTCTTTGCCATCTGGATTCCCCTATGAAGTGGTGTGCAAAAACGCGATGCCCTTCGCTTGATTCAGCGTCGGGCCACGCGTGCTTCAAGCCTTCTTTCGGTTGCCGCTCGCGCAGCAAGTTCCGATCGTCGCAGCGTCCGATGACGAAACGCAGAGCGGATGGCAACCGAGCATCAGGCCGGTCATCAGACCATGAGCTGCACCATGCCGTGCAGGAGCACGATCATAGCGCCGGCAGCCACGATCGTTAGACCGATCTGCTTGCGCACCCACTTGCGTTGCAGGCGGGCGGATTCCGCAGCGCGGGTGCCGAGCCCACCGGCCGCGCTGCCGGGCATGCCGGACAGCGTCGGCACCTCTGCCTGCAACGCGCGCACGGTGCCCGCAAACCCCTGCCATTCCGAAACAAACATCCGCACCATTGCCATGCTTTTTCTCCTTGCGACCCCGCGCGTTCTTGACGCCCGCACGACAAGCGCGGGCAGCTTCATGCATCCATCAGGTCAGTGCGATTCACCATAGGCAGCGAGCCATTCCAGCACGGTCGCGACGGTGTTCGAGGCAAGCGGCAAGGACATGACGGGCTCCACGGTGATTGAGTAGTAAGCGATGCGCTCACGATGGAAGACAGTCTATCTTCTTGCTATCGAATCGTATATTTGATTGTTTTTATCTATCAATTAGGCGTGCGCTATGACCGCCATGAATGACGGCCAACTGGCACCACGGAGGATCAGTGAATCAGCGGGGTGGGCGGCAACAGCTTGATGCCAGGCAGTTTGCATTGCGCGACCGCCTTGGCCACCGCTTCAATCGCAGCGATGCGAGTGAAGCTCTTGCGCCATGCCAGCACAACGCGGCGGTCGGGCACCGGCTCCTGGAACGGCACGTAACTCAGCAGGTCGGTGGCGGCAGGCTGCATGCTCGGCACCGACGTACGCGGCAGCACCGTAATGCCCACGCCGCTGGCAACCATATGGCGGATCGTCTCCAGCGACGAACCTTCGAACGTCTTCTGGATACCGTCCGCGTTCTGCGAAAAGCGCGACAACTCCGGGCAGACGCCCAGCACGTGGTCGCGGAAGCAATGCCCGTTGCCCAGCAGCAGCATGGTCTGCTGCTTGAGCGCTTCGGGGTCCACCGACGACGCCTTGGCCAGCTCGTGGCCACGCGGCACCGCCACGACAAAGGGCTCGTCATACAGCGGCACCGTCATCAGACCGGCCTCGGGAAACGGCTCGGCCATGATGGCGCAGTCGATCTCGCCCTGCTTGAGCAGCTCCACCAGCCGCACGGTGAAGTTCTCCTGCAGCATCAGCGGCATCTGCGGGACGGTGTCGATCATCTGCTTGACAAGCGAGGGCAGCAGATACGGCCCGATCGTGTAGATCACCCCCAGGCGCAGCGGCCCCGCCAGCGGGTCCATCCCCTGCTTGGCGATCTCGCGGATCGCCATCGTCTGTTCAAGCACACGCTGCGCCTGTGTGACGATCTGCTCGCCGACAGGCGTAACGCTCACTTCCGACGCGCCGCGCTCGAAAATCTGCACGGCCAGTTCGTCTTCCAGCTTCTTGATGGCGACCGACAGCGTCGGTTGCGAGACGAAGCAGGCCTCGGCGGCACGCCCAAAGTGGCGTTCCCGCGCGACGGCGACGATGTATTTCAGTTCAGTGAGCGTCATGACGATCAATCGGCTTGGGGATATCGATAGATTTTACCAAGGGACGTGCGATGTTGCTTGGAGTTCGAACGGCGGCCCCGGCATTGACAACGCTGCCATCCGCCCCATCTTCCGTGAATGCGTTTCAACGAAACAATAAGGAGCCGCCCCAGCATGAGTGACGAACCTAACGGCAGCCGATCCCTGCCCCGCGGCAGGCGCCGCTTTCTGACAACGACAGTGGCGCTCATGGCAGCGCTGCACCTCTACATCGGATGGCGGCTCCTGCCGGATCTGGGCTGGAACGGCGCTGGCTGGGCTGCAGGCGTGATCTTCCTGCTCGTATCGACGGTGATGATCCCGACTGGGATGGCGGCGCGCTTCGTGATCCGCCCGATTTCGCTGGCGGATCGCGTGAGCTGGTTTGGCGCGTTGCTGATGGGCCTATTTTCGTCGCTGCTGGTCCTGACGCTGCTGCGGGACGTTGCGCTGATCGCGCTGCCACAGACTTATCGCCACGACTCGGCCCTGCTCGTCGTCGCCCTCACCTTGCTGGTGACGCTGATCGGCTATGTCAATGCGCGCCGCATCCCCCGCGTCGCTCGGGTGACGGTGCCCATTGCGGACCTGCCAGCGCCGCTGCACGGCTTCACCATCGCGCAAATCACTGATCTGCATGTCGGCCCCACCATCAAGCGAGCGTATGTGGCCGGCGTGGTCGATCGGCTCAATGCGCTGCAACCGGATGTCATCGCCGTGACGGGCGATCTGGTGGACGGCGAGGTCGACGTGCTGCGTCCGCATATCGCGCCGCTGGCCGGCATGTCGGCTCGGCATGGCGTTTTTGCGGTGACGGGCAATCACGAGTACTACTCGGGCGTCGGCCCTTGGGTGTCTGAGTTCGAGCGGCTCGGCATGCGGGTGTTGATGAACGAGCATACGGTGCTTGAACACGACGGCGCGCCGCTGGTGATCGCGGGGGTAACCGATTTCAGTGCTGGCAAGTTCGACGCTGCGCATGCGAGCGATCCGACGCGGGCGCTGGCGGGATCGCCGTCCGGCGTGACGCCCACCATCCTCCTCGCGCATCAACCGCGCAGCGCTCCTGCCGCTGCAGAGGCCGGCTTCGACCTGCAACTGTCGGGGCACACGCATGGCGGCCAGTTCTGGCCGTGGAGCCTGTTTGTTCCGCTGCAGCAGCCCTTTACGGCTGGGTTGCACAAGCTCGGGCGCCTGTGGATCTACACCAGCAGAGGCACGGGATATTGGGGCCCGCCCAAGCGGTTCGGGGCGCCGTCGGAGATCACGCTGATACGGCTGGAGCCGGCCGTCGGCTAAACCCTAAGAGTGGGCATTCGACGAAGAACCCTGCGACCTCAACGTCTTGCGGCCTGCCGATTCTGCCCGCACCGCCGCAGTGCATACGAAAGTTGTAACGGCGCCTCAACCCGGCGACATTTCGGTCTATGCCGTTCGGGTGACGGGCTAAAATCGCCCGACTCACTGCTACACCCGCGCCGCGCCTCATGCCGTTCGACCACCCGCATCTGCAAAACCCCGCCACGCTCCTTGAAATCGTGCGAGCACAGTCAGAGATCGCCAAGCTGGGCACGGATCTGGGCGCGATCATGGCGCTGGTCACCGAGCGGGCACAGCATCTGACGTGCGCGACGGGGGCGGTCGTCGAATTGGCGGAAGGCGATGAGATGGTGTACTGCGCCACTTCGGGCCTGACCGAAACGCTGCTGGGCCTGCGCCTGGCGCGCAAGGGAAGCCTGTCGGGTCTGTGCGTGCAGACCAGCGAAATCCTGCAATGCACAGACTCCGAAACCGACGCGCGCGTCGACCGCGAAGCCTGTCGCCGCGTGGGTTTGCGCTCGATGGTGGTCACGCCGCTGCGGCATCTCGACACCACGGTCGGCGTGCTCAAGCTGGTGGCACCGGAGGTAGGCGCCTTCAGCGAAAGCGACATCAGCGTGTTGGAATTGATGTCCGAGCTGATCGCGGCGGCCATGTTCCACGCCGCCAACGCAGAGCGTGATCAGTTATATCTGCGCGCCACGCACGACGCGCTGACCGACCTCCCCAACCGCGCGCTGTTCTATGACCGCCTGCGGCAGTCGATCCATCTGGCACAACGCGCGCATGGCGGCTTGGGTGTGCTCAATGTCGACATGGACAATCTCAAGCTCATCAATGATCGCCATGGCCACCGTGCCGGTGATGCAGCCATTCGCGAGACCGCACAGCGCATGGGCCGCACTGCACGGCGCTCCGACACGGTGGCGCGCGTGGGCGGTGACGAGTTTGCCGTGATCCTGCCGGGCATTGTCGCGCGGGCCGATGCGCAGGCGCAAAGCGAGCGGCTCATTGAAGAGGTGCAGCAACCGTACGTGTTCGAAGGCCAGCCGCTGGATCTGCGCGTGAGCATCGGCGTGGCGGTGATGCCCGAAGACGGCACCGAGATCACGGCCCTGCTTGATCAGGCCGATCGCGAGATGTACACCGCCAAGCGCTTGCGCAAGCAGGCCCAGTTGGCGCACTAAAAAACTGTGCGCCGCCGGCCTTAAACGCGCAGGTAGTGCTCGCGCTCGCCCAGCCAGCGCTTGAGATGGGTGTCGACGGCTTCAGGAAAGCGGGCCAGCATGTCGTCCGCCGCTCCTTGGGCAAATTCGACGAGCCAAGCATCGTGGTTCAGATCGGCAAAGCGCAGCATGGCTTCGCCCGACTGCCGCGCGCCCAGGAATTCGCCGGGGCCGCGGATCTCCAGATCGCGCCGGGCGATTTCGAAACCATCGGTGGTCTCGCGCATGGTCTGCAGACGCTGCTTGGCCGTCGGCGACAGCGGCGCCTGATATAGCAGCACGCACACCGATTCCGCCGTGCCACGCCCCACCCGCCCGCGTAGCTGATGCAACTGCGCAAGGCCAAAGCGCTCGGCATGTTCGATCACCATCAACGAGGCATTGGGCACATCCACACCGACTTCAATGACGGTGGTGGCCACCAGCACATGCAGCTCGCCGCCGGCGAAGGCGCTCATCACGGCGGCCTTCTCGGCGGATGGCAGACGTCCGTGCACGAGACCCACCTTCAAACCTTCCAGACTCTGGGAAAGCGTCTCGAAGGTGTCGACGGCGGTCTGCAGCTGCAGCGCCTCGCTCTCTTCGATCAACGGGCAAACCCAATAGACCTGCCGACCTTCGCGTGCGGCAGCGTAGATGCGTTCAATCACTTCGTCGCGCCGCGCATCGTTCACCAGGCGCGTGACGATGGGCGTGCGGCCGGGCGGCAATTCGTCGATGGCAGAGACGTCGAGATCGGCGTAATACGTCATTGCCAGCGTGCGCGGGATGGGCGTGGCGGACATCATGAGTTGGTGCGGCACCTGGGCGTTGGCGGCGGGCGCATCGCCATTGCCAGCCTTGCCCCGCAACGCCAGACGTTGCGCCACGCCAAAGCGATGCTGTTCATCCACCACGGCCAGGCCGAGCCGCGCGAACGTGACCGCATCCTGGATCAGCGCGTGTGTGCCGATCACGAGTTGCGCCGTGCCAGCCGCCACGCGCGCGGCCGCCTCGTCCTTCTGCTTGCGCTTGAGACTGCCGGCCAGCCAGACGATGTCCACGCCCAGCGGTTCCAGCCACGCAGAAAGCTTGCGGTAGTGCTGCTCGGCCAGCAGCTCGGTCGGCGCCATCAGTGCAGCCTGCCAGCCGGCGTCGATGGCCTGACACGCTGCCAGCGCGGCAATGACGGTCTTGCCGCTGCCCACGTCGCCCTGCAGCAACCGCTGCATCGGGTACGGGTGCGCAAGGTCGGCACGGATCTCTTCCCACACGCGCGCCTGCGCGCCGGTCAGCTTGAACGGCAGCGCATTCATGAAGCGCGCGAGCAGCCCATCCTTACCGCTGTCGCGCAGGATGGGCGCATTGCGCAAGCGACGCGCGGCCTGCGCACGCTTGAGCGACAGCTGCTGCGACAGCAGTTCATCAAACTTGATGCGCAGCCACGCCGGGTGCGTACGCTCGACGAGGCTGTGCTCGTCGACATCGGGCGTCGGTTGATGCAACAGGCGCACGGCATCGGCCGGCGTCATCAGCTTGAGCGGCGCTAGCGGCCCGGTGATGAGGCTGTTCGGCAGCGTTTCCGGCAGTGGCGTGCGCGTGAGCGCGTTCAGGATCGCCTTGCGCAGATAGGCCTGCGCCACACCAGCCGTGCTCGGATACACCGGTGTCAGGCGGTCGGGCAGCGGTTCATCTTCCGCCACGGCGCGCACGGTCGGGTGCACCATCTCGGCGCCGAAGAAGCCACCGCGCACCTCGCCGCGCACGCGCAGGCGCACGCCTTCGGCCATCTGCTTGACTTGGCTGCCGTAGAAATTGAGAAAACGCAGAACCAGCTCGCCCGAGTCATCGGCGATATGCACGACGAGTTGCCTGCGCGGCCGGAACGCCACTTCATTGCGCGTGACCGTGCCTTCGACCTGCGCGGCCCAGCCAGTATTGGCCCGGGCCGTGGCTTCGGCAATGGTCAGGAGCATGGTTTCGTCCTCGTAGCGCATCGGCAGATGCAGGACGAGATCGACGTCGCGGTGCAGGCCAAGCTTGGCCAGTTTGTCCGCCGGGCGGGCGGTCTTGGCTGCTGCCTTGGCTGGCTTGTCTGCCGGGGCTGCGCGTTTTGGCTTCGGTGCCGGCGCAGTATCAGCGTCGGGCATAGGAGCAGCATCAGTGGCGGAACGGGCGCGAGGCGGCACAGGGCGTTTACAATGGCGAACTTTGCGAGTCGCCCGATTGTACCGGCGCCCGCCACCATCACTTGGCGCAATCCACGTCTGCGCCACTTTTCATGCTGACGCTGTCCGATTTCGACTTCGATCTGCCGCCCGAGCTGATCGCACAAACCGCCCTGCCCGACCGCACCGCGAGCCGCCTACTGGCTGTCCGCCGTGCGGAAGATGCCGTACATTTTGAAGACCGCCAGTTTGCCGATCTGGTCGACTACCTGCGCCCCGGCGACCTGCTCGTCTTCAACGACACCCGTGTCATCAAGGCGCGCTTTTTCGGTCACAAGGCCAGTGGCGGCAAGGTCGAGGTGCTCGTCGAACGCCTGCTGGACGAGCACACCGTGTTGGCGCAAATCCGCTCCAGCAAATCACCGGTCGAGGGCACCACACTTCGCCTGGCCGACGCCTTTGACGTGACGGTCGGCCCCCGCGCCGAGCCGTTCTTTACGTTGCGTTTCCCGCAGCCGGCGCTGGATCTGATCGAGCAATACGGCCGCCTGCCGCTGCCGCCCTACATCGAGCACGACCCCGACAGCTTTGACGAGACGCGCTACCAGACCGTGTATGCGCGCAACCCGGGCGCCGTCGCGGCACCCACGGCGGGCCTGCATTTCGACGATGCGCTGTTCGCCAAGCTGGACGCCATGGGCATCCAGCGCGGCTTTCTCACGCTGCACGTGGGTGCCGGCACGTTCCAGCCCGTGCGCGTGGAAAACATCGCCGAGCACCGCATGCACAGCGAGTGGTACGAAATCACGCCCGAACTGGCTGAAGCCATCCGCGCCACGCGCGCAGCCGGTGGCCGCGTGATCGCGGTGGGCACCACGTCGATGCGCGCGCTTGAATCGGCCGCGCAGCCAGACAGCACGCTCAATGCCTGCAGCGGCGAGACCGACATCTTCATCACTCCCGGCTACCGGTTCCGCGCCGTCGACATGCTGGTGACCAACTTCCACCTGCCAAAATCGACGTTGCTGATGCTGGTATCGGCATTTGCCGGCATGAGCGCCATCCGAGGCGCCTACCAGCACGCCATCGCCCAGCGCTACCGCTTCTTCAGTTACGGCGACGCCATGCTGCTGACGCGCGCTCCATCCGAATCCGGCGAACCCCAATCGCTCTGACCATGCTCAAGTACGAACTGCTCACCACCGATGGCCTCGCCCGACGCGGCCGCATGACCCTGAACCACGGCGTGGTGGAAACGCCCATCTTCATGCCGGTGGGCACCTATGGCGCGGTCAAGGCGATGTCGCCGGCGGAGCTGAAGGACATCGGCGCGCAGATCATCCTGGGCAACACGTTCCACCTGTGGCTGCGCCCCGGCCTGGAAGTGATGGACGCGCACAAGGGCCTGCACGGCTTTAATGGCTGGGACAAGCCCATCCTGACCGATTCCGGCGGTTTTCAGGTTTTTTCGCTGGGTGATCTACGCAAAATCACCGAAGAAGGCGTGACGTTTGCATCGCCCATCAATGGCGACAAGCTGTTCCTGTCGCCCGAGATCTCGATGCAGATCCAGCGCCGGCTGAACTCGGACATCGTCATGCAGTTCGACGAATGCACGCCGTACAAGATCGGCGATCGCCCCGCCACCGAGGCGGAAGCCGCCGCCTCGATGCGCATGAGCCTGCGCTGGGCGCAACGCTCGCGCAACGAATTCGAGCGCGAGAAGAATCCGAACGCGCTGTTCGCCATTGTCCAGGGCGGCATGTTCGAGAACCTGCGCGATGAATCGCTCGCCGGTTTGCAAGCAATTGACGCCGATGCAGGCGGCGAAGGTTTCGGCGGCTACGCCATCGGCGGCCTGTCGGTCGGGGAGCCCAAGGAAGACATGATGCGCGTGCTGCAGCACGTGGCACCGCGTCTGCCTGCCAACAAGCCGCATTACCTGATGGGCGTGGGTACGCCGGAAGATCTGGTGGCGGGCGTTGCCAGCGGCATCGACATGTTCGACTGCGTGATGCCGACCCGCAACGCGCGCAACGGCTGGCTCTTCACCCGCTTCGGCGACATCAAGATCAAGAACGCGGTACACCGCAACGATCCGCGCCCACTGGACGAGACCTGCGGCTGCTACACCTGCAGCAACTTCTCGCGCGCTTACCTGCACCATCTGCAGCGCGTCGGCGAAATCCTGGGGGCCCGCCTGAACACCATCCACAACCTGTATTACTACCTGGAATTGATGGCCGAGATGCGCACCGCCATCGAGTCGCACGGCTTTGCCGCATTCCAGGCGCGCTTTGCCGCAGACCGCGCGCGCGGAGCGCTGTAACCCCGCTCCACAGGGCGCCAGGCGCGCCCATTTGCCGCGGCACCGCAATGGTAGAATGTCGGGTCCGATTTTTGACCGATTGACGAACCATTACGGAGTTCTGACGTGTTCCTGATTTCCGACGCTTACGCGCAAACTGCACCGGCTGTTGGTGGTGCCGCGGGTGGCCTGATGAGCTTCCTGCCCATCATCCTGATGTTCGTGGTGCTGTGGTTCATCATGATCCGCCCGCAAATGAAGCGCCAGAAAGAAACCAAGGCGATGCTCGAAGCCTTGGCCAAGGGCGACGAAGTCGTCACCGCCGGTGGCATTCTGGGCAAGGTCAGCAAGGTGGCTGAGCAGTACGTCACCGTGGAAATCGCTGCCAACACCGAAATCACCGTCCAGAAGAGCGCCGTGACGACCGTGCTGCCCAAGGGCACGCTCAAGGCACTGTAAATCGGCCCATCCCGGCGCCGCGCACGATTGCGCTGGCGCCGGAACCCCAGGCAGCGCCTATTCTAAGAATCCGCGCCCGCGCCTCTCGGCGTCGCCTCTCTGCATTCCAAGATGAATCGCTATCCGCTCTGGAAATACATTGTGATCCTGGTGGCGCTTGCCATTGGGTTCCTCTATACGCTGCCGAACTTCTTCGGTGAGGCGCCTGCTGTGCAGGTGTCTTCAGGCAAGGCCACCGTCAAGGTCGACCTGAACGTGCAAAAGCAGGTCGAAAGCCTGCTGGCCGCGGCCAGCATTCAGCCCAACGGTGTGTTCTTCGACAACAACGGAACCTCCGCCAGCGTGCGCGTGCGCTTTGCCGACACCGACACGCAGCTCAAGGCCAAGGACGTCCTGGCTCGCGGCCTGAACACTGATCAAGCCGATCCGACCTACATCGTGGCGCTGAACCTGCTGCCGGGCTCGCCGCGCTGGTTGAGTGGCGCGCCGTTCTTTGCCAAGCCGATGTTCCTGGGCCTCGATTTGCGCGGTGGCGTGCACTTCCTGCTGCAGGTCGACATGAACGGTGCCGTGACGAAGAAGCTCGACTCGCTGGCCGGCGACATCCGTACGCAACTGCGCGACAAGGGTATCCGCCACAACGGTATCGACCGCAACAACAACACGATCACGATCAAGTTCAGCACCCCGGACGAGGCCGACCGCGCCCGTGCGCTGCTGGCCGATTCGACCCGCGAACTGGCCTACACCGTGGACAAGAGCGCAGACGGCGCCACGCTCACCGGTACCTTCACCGCCGCTGCGATGAAGGAAGTGCAGGACAACGCAGTCAAGCAGAACATCGTTACGCTGCATAACCGGGTGAATGAACTCGGCGTGGCTGAACCGGTGATCCAGCAGCAGGGTCCGGACCGCATCGTCGTGCAACTGCCCGGCGTGCAGGACACGGCCAAGGCCAAGGACATCATTGGCCGCACCGCCACACTGGAAGCGCGCCTGGCAGATCCGAACGCGCCGCTCGTGCCGCGTGCCGGCGATCCGGTGCCGCTGGGCGACGAACTGTTCACGCAAGGCCGCAGCGCTCCGGTGCTGCTGCAAAAGCAGGTGATCTTCACGGGTGACCGCATCACCAGCGCTTCGGCCGGCTTCGACCAGAATCACAACTCGTCGGTCGACATCACGCTCGACGGCCAGGGCGGCCGCATGCTGCGCGATGTCTCGCGTGACAACATCGGCAAGCGCATGGGCATCGTGCTCTTTGAAAAGGGCAAGGGCGAAGTGCTGACGGTGGCGACCATCCAGTCAGAACTGGGCTCGCGCTTCCAGATCACTGGCATGGGCTCGACCGAGGCAGCTTCGGATCTGGCGCTGCTGCTGCGCGCAGGCTCGCTGGCGGCGCCAATGGAGATCATCGAAGAGCGCACCATCGGCCCGTCGCTGGGTGCCGACAACATCAAGAAGGGTTTCGATTCAGCGCTGTACGGCTTCCTCGCCATCTCGGTGTTCATGGTGCTGTACTACATGCTGTTCGGTGCGTTCTCGGTGGCAGCCCTGGGTGTCAACGTGTTCCTGCTGATCGCCCTGCTCTCCATGCTGCAGGCCACGCTCACGCTGCCGGGTATCGCGGCAATCGCACTGGCGCTCGGTATGGCCATTGACGCCAACGTGCTGATCAACGAGCGCGTGCGTGAAGAACTGCGCGGCGGCGCATCGCCGCAGATGGCCATCGCCGCCGGTTTCGACCGTGCATGGGCGACCATCCTCGATTCGAACGTGACCACGCTTATCGCCGGCCTGGCGCTGATTGCCTTCGGTTCGGGTCCGGTGCGCGGCTTCGCGATCGTGCACTGCCTGGGGATCGGCACGTCGATGTTCTCGGCAGTGTTCTTCAACCGCGGTCTCGTGAACCTCTGGTACGGCCGCAAGAAGAAGCTGCAGAGCGTCGCCATCGGGCAGGTGTGGAAGCCGGGCAATACGAACACAGAATCGCCCGCCAAGTAATCACGCCACCCACAACGAATCTCGCATAACCGGCACCGCCCCCGGCACAAAAGGGGCGGTCGCCACAAAGGGCAGACCATGGAGTTTTTCCGCATCCGCCGCGACATTCCGTTCATGAAGCACGCGTTGATTCTCAACGCGCTGTCGTTCCTGACGTTTATCGCCGCTGTCTTCTTCCTGTTCCACAAGGGCCTGCACCTGTCGGTGGAGTTCACTGGCGGTACGGTGATGGAAGTCGCTTACACCCAGGCCGCCGATCTGCCGAAGATCCGCGGCGACGTTGAGAAGCTCGGCTATGCCGACGCCCAGGTGCAGAACTTCGGCACCTCGCGCGACGTGATGATCCGCCTGCCGCTCAAGACCGGTCCGGATGGCAAGCCCATCGCCTCGGCCGTGCAAAGCCAGCAGGTGATGACGGCCCTGAACGCCGCCAACCCTGACGCCAAGCTGCAGCGCGTTGAGTTCGTCGGCCCGCAGGTCGGCAAGGAACTCGCCACCGACGGCCTGCTGGCGCTGCTGTTCGTGGTGATCGGCATCGTGATCTACCTGTCGATCCGCTTCGAATGGAAGTTTGCCGTGGCGGGTGTGATCGCCAACCTGCACGACGTCGTGATCATCCTGGGCTTCTTCGCATTCTTCCAGTGGGAGTTCTCGCTGTCGGTGCTGGCGGGGGTGCTGGCGGTGCTGGGCTATTCGGTCAACGAATCCGTGGTGATTTTCGACCGGATCCGCGAAGCGTTCCGCAAGTACCGCAAGATGAATACGCACGAGGTGATCGATCACGCGATTACCAGCACCATCTCGCGCACGATCATCACCCACGGGTCAACCGAAATGATGGTGGTGTCGATGCTGGTATTCGGCGGCCCGACGCTGCACTACTTCGCCGTGGCCCTGACGATCGGTATTCTGTTCGGCATCTACTCGTCGGTGTTTGTGGCTGCTGCGCTGTGCATGTGGCTGGGCGTCAAGCGCGAAGACCTGGTCAAGTCTGAGAAGAAGGCCGGTGGGCCGAAAGAAGACGATCCGAACTTTGGCGCGCAGGTTTGAAGACCCTGCTACGCGCTGCCCCGAGGATTCATCCCTCGGGCAACAAAAAAGCCCCGCAACTGCGGGGCTTTTTCTTTGGCTGTGGCGATCGCGTGGCTTACTGCTGTGCGACGTTGGTGTCTTGCTTGATGCCTTCCACCTGAATCTTCAGCTTGGTTTCCATGTTGAAACCGTAAGCCTTGCCGTAATCGACGCCGAAGTCGTCGCGCTTGAACTTCATCTCGGCATCGGCGCCGCAGACTTCACGCTTGAGCATCGGGTGCGGCATGCACTTGAACGCGTCGATTTCCAGCTTGGCCGGCTTGGTCACGCCATGCAGCGTCAACTGGCCTTCGGCTTCGGTCGGCACGTCGCCCTTGAACTTCGTGAAGTTGCCCTTGAACGAGGCGGTCGGGTACTTGGCCACGTCGAAAATCTCGGCGCTTTTGGCGTGCTCGTTCATCTTGGCGAGACCGAAGTCGATGCTGTCGGTCTGCACGGTCACGTCAATGCTGCCGGTCTTGGCTGCGCGATCCAGCGTCACGGTGCCGCTGGACTTCTCGAACTTGCCACGCCACTTCGACAGACCGCCCATGTGGTCGGCTTCAAAGCTCGGGTACGTATGGCTCGGATCGAGCTGGTACGTAGCGGGGGCAGCAAAGGCGGCGGTGGCGGCAACAGCGGACAGGGCGGCAACGAGGATACGCAATTTCATGAGAACTCCTGCGGAATAAAAGGCGGCACACGAGGGCCGAAAAACGTTGGATTGAGACTTCTGATTACTTCTTGGCGATGACGACGCGGAATTTGATCGTTACGTCGTCCGAGACAACCGACGTGTCCTTCCACTCACCGTCACCCACCTTGAATACGTTGCGCTTGACCGGCAGCGCGCCTTCAAAGATCTGATTGGCACCGTCCTGCTTGAACGTCACCGGTGCCGTCACGTCCTGCGTGACGCCCTTGATGGTCAGCTTGCCGATCACATCGACCTTGCCGCCTGCACCGGGCTTGAATGCGGACGATACGAACGTCGCCTTCGGGTACTTGGCGGTGTCGAACCAGTCCTTCTTCTTCAGTTCGTCGTTGTATTCCTTGCTGCCGACGTCAACGCTCGTCACGTCGATGTCGACCTTCGCGGTCGATGCAGCCACGTTGGACGGGTTGTAATTGACTGCAGCGTCGAACTTGCCGAACTTGATGTCCATCGGCACACCGAGCTGCTTGCCGGTGGCGGTGACGCTGCTCTTGGCGGCATCGACCTGGGCGATGGCCGATACCGATACGGCAGCGATCGATAGCGCGCCGGCAGCAACCAGGGCAATGGCGCGGGGGCGCACAAAACGTTTCATCATCAGACTCCTTCGGTCAGGCCGGGTCATGCCGGCAGTCTTGGTCAGGATGGAAAGGCAGAGCGCCGGCACACACCGTGCACCGGCGTGTTTGGAAATCAGCGGAGGAAAGGCGCCATGCGGCGCAGCGTGCCGTCACGATCGACGACGTGGTGCTTGAGCGCGGCCAGAATGTGCAGCACGACGATAGCCGCCATGGTCCAGTTCAGCCATTCGTGCGCCATGCTGAAGATGTCTTTCAGCGCATCGCTCTTGTCGAACGGCATCGGCAGTTCCCACAGGCCAAGATAGACAACCTTGACCCCGGCTGCGACGCTCAGCAGATAGCCGGTCAGCGGCACCGCCAGAATCAGCAAATACAGCCCGACGTGTGCGGCTTCCGCGGCGGCGTGCTGCCACTTCGGCATGCCCGGCACGGGCCCCGGGGCGGGGTGCGTCAGACGCCACAGTACGCGAAGCACCGCAAAGATCAGCACCGTGATGCCAATCCATTTGTGATACGAGAACAGCTTCAGCTTGGTTGGCGTAAAGCCCGGGATATCGGTCATGTACAAACCGAGCCCGAAGGCCGCGAAGATCAGCAGGGCGACGATCCAGTGCATCGCAATCGCGGGCTTGGCATAGGCGCCGTGGTCAGCGGCGCCGCGCGTGGCGAGATTCGAGTGGGCGGCTTGTGACATCGGTTCCCTCGGTGTTTTTGAGCGCTCAGTAGGCGGCGCCTGTGGGTAAGACCACGGCGCCAAACGATTGTGCATTATTTGCGCGATCCGACCGGCCAAGGCCGCCTGAAGTTCATCAAGCAATTCAAATTTTTTGATTGACTAGGCATACTAATACTAGCGGCCCGCCGAAAGGTTCTTCGGAAGACACCAAGCAAAACGGCCCGCCCTCGGATTCGAGAGCGGGCCGTTCTTCACACGGCACCACCAAATTTTTGCAACAATCAGGCGATACGGCGTGCCAGTTCTTCAGCCTTACCGATGTAGCTGCCGGGCGTCATGTCCAGCAGCAACTTGCGGGCGTCTTCGGGAATCGCCAGCGTGCCGATAAATTCACGCAGCGCCTCGCGCGAGATGCCTTTGCCACGCGTCAGTTCCTTCAACTGCTCATACGGGTTGGCGATGCCGTAGCGGCGCATCACGGTCTGCACCGGCTCGGCCAGCACTTCCCAGCAGGCGTCGAGGTCTTCGGCCAAGCGGGCGGGGTTGGTTTCCAGCTTGCCCATGCCGCGCAGGCAGGCGTCGTACGCGAGCAGGCTGTAGCCGAACGCCACGCCGATATTGCGCAGTACGGTCGAATCCGTCAGGTCACGCTGCCAGCGCGACACGGGCAGCTTCTCCGACAGATGGCGCAGCACCGCGTTGGCCAAGCCGACGTTGCCTTCAGAATTTTCGAAATCGATCGGGTTGACCTTGTGCGGCATGGTCGACGAGCCGATCTCGCCGGCCTTGGTCTTCTGCTTGAAGTAGCCCTGCGAGATGTAGCCCCAGACGTCGCGATCCAGATCCAGGATGATCGTGTTGGCGCGGGCCACGGCGTCGAACAGCTCGGCCATGTAGTCGTGCGGTTCGATCTGGATGGTGTACGGGTTGAACGTCAGGCCCAGGCGGGTCTCGATCACGTTCTTCGAGAAGGCTTCCCAGTCCAGCGACGGATATGCCGACAGGTGCGCGTTGTAGTTGCCCACGGCACCGTTCATCTTGCCCAGCAGTTCAACGGCTTCGACGCGGCGGATGGCACGGTCCAGGCGGGCGGCCACGTTGGCCATTTCCTTGCCCAGCGTGGTCGGGCTGGCCGGCTGGCCGTGCGTGCGCGACAGCATCGGCACGTCGGCATTGGCATGCGCCAGTTCCACCAGGCGAGCCTGTACGCGGCGCAGCGTCGGCACGATCACCGTATCGCGCGCGCCCTTGAGCATCATCCCGTGCGAGGTGTTGTTGATATCTTCCGACGTGCAGGCGAAGTGGATGAACTCGCTGGCGGCTTCCAGCTCGGCGTTGCCCTTCACGCGCTCCTTCATCCAGTATTCGACAGCCTTCACGTCATGGTTGGTGACGGCTTCGATCTCTTTGATGCGGGCGGCGTCTGCCTCGGCAAAGTTCTCGACCAGGGCCAGCAGTGCGCCTTCGGCGGCCGCCGAGAAACGCGGAATCTCAGCCAGGCCGGCCTGCGACAAGGCGATCAGCCAGTGCACCTCCACCTTCACGCGGTTGCGCATGAAAGCGGCTTCCGACAGCCACTCGCGCAGCGGATCGGCCTTGGCAGCATAGCGGCCATCGATGGGAGACAGAGCGGTCAGGGCAGAAAGCGACGACATGGCAGGCGGGGAAAAATGTGAAGGGAATCTCAATCCGGACAACCCGGACGCGGCGTTGCGCGTTGAACCAAGGTGCATACGCGCACCCAAGCGAGCCCGCGATTTTACCACCCGGCACCTGTCTTTCATGGCCAATCCGGCCTAAAGCAAGCCTCCGTTTGGTTGAGTCGGGTTCAGGCGCCGCGCAGCGCACTCGGGAAAGTGCGCAGCTATACTTCCGCCTCCAACATGACACGCCTATGAAACTGATCGGATCGCATGCCAGCCCGTACACCCGCAAGGTGCGCGTCGTCCTGGCTGAAAAGAAAATCGACTACCAGTTCGTGCTGGAAGACGTGTGGAGCGCAGGTACGCAAATCCACCAGTTCAACCCGCTGGGCAAGGTGCCCTGCCTGGTGATGGACGATGGCGGCGCCCTATTCGACTCGCGCGTGATTGCGGAATACGCCGATACGCTGTCGCCGGTGGCGCGCCTCATTCCGCCCTCGAGCCGCGAACGCGTGGAAGTCCGCTGCTGGGAGGCGCTGGCCGACGGCCTGCTCGACGCCGCGCTCATGCTGCGCATCGAACATACGCAGCGCACGCCCGAGCAACGCAGCGAAACGTGGCTCGCGCGCCAGACCCACAAGATCGATCAGGCGCTGCAAGCCATGTCGCAAGGCCTGGCTGACAAGACTTGGTGCAACGGCAACCACCTGACGCTGGCCGACATCGCCGTGGGCTGCGCGCTTGCCTACCTGGACTTCCGCCAGCCGCAGATCGACTGGCGCGAACGTCACGCCAACCTGGCGACGTTCTACGCGCGCATTGAAAAGCGGCCGAGTTTCATGGAAACCCAGCCGCAGTAGCAACGGAAACTCACGAGCGTTACACGGCCACCGGATCAAACCGTTCGGCCTGGGCCATCGGCCAGTAGCGCTCATAGAGTTGATAGCGGTACCGCCCCGCAAGCAGGTCGCCGGGTTCCAGGTACTTGAGCAGCGCGGAGAGCAACTGCACCTCGTTGCCCGACACGCGCCGCACGATGTGGTGCGCGCGAAAATCCGCCGGATGCTGCAAGCCGGCCGCCTGCGTCAGTTCCAGCAGCGCATGCAACGTGTGCGCGTGATATTGATGCACGCGCTCGGCCTTGTCGGGCACCACGAGCGCCTTCTGGCGAGACGGATCTTGTGTTGCTACGCCGGTCGGGCAGCGGTCGGTGTGACACTTCTGCGCCTGGATGCAGCCGAGCGCAAACATGAAGCCGCGCGCAGCGTTGCACCAGTCGGCACCCATTGCCAGCGTGCGCGCCACGTCAAACGCCGTGACGATCTTGCCCGACGCGCCAATCTTGATTTTGTCTCGCAGATTGGCACCCACCAACGTGTTGTGCACCAGCAGCAGCCCCTCCTGCAGCGGCGTGCCGACGTGGTCCGTAAATTCGAGCGGCGCTGCACCCGTGCCGCCCTCCGCGCCGTCGACGACGATGAAGTCCGGCAGGATGCCCGACTCCAGCATCGCCTTGACAATGCCGAAGAACTCCCACGGATGTCCGATGCACAGCTTGAAGCCAGTGGGCTTGCCGCCCGACAGCGTGCGCAGCCGATCCACAAACTGCAGCAGCCCCAGCGGCGTGCTGAACTCCGAATGCGCGGCTGGCGAAATACAGTCCTTGCCAATCTGAATGCCGCGCGTGGCGGCAATCTCGGGCGTCACTTTGGCAGCAGGCAATACGCCACCGTGCCCCGGCTTGGCGCCCTGCGACAGCTTCACCTCAATCATCTTCACCTGCGGGCTGCGCGCCTGCTCGGCAAAGCGGTCCGGATCAAAGCGGCCATTGGCGTCACGGCAGCCGAAGTAGCCCGACGCCACTTCCCAGATCAGGTCGCCGCCCTCTTCGCGGTGGTAGGGCGAGATCGAACCCTCACCCGTGTCATGGATGAAGTTACCGAGCTTCGCACCGCGGTTGAGCGCGCGAATGGCATTGCCCGACAGCGCCCCAAAGCTCATCGCCGAGATGTTGAACACCGACATGGAATACGGCTTGGCGCGGCCCTCGCCCACCATCACGCGAAAGTCCGACGAGGCGATGCGCGTGGGCGCCAGCGAGTGGCCGATCCACTCGTGCCCCGGCACCTTCACATCGACTTCGGTGCCGAACGGCCGGCTATCGACTTCGCCCTTGGCGCGCTGATAGACGATGCTGCGCTGGGCACGCGAGAAGGGCTTTTCGTCCGTATCGTCTTCAACGAAGTACTGGCGGATCTCCGGGCGAATGAACTCGAACAGGAAGCGGAAATGGCCCCAGAGCGGGTAGTTGCGCAACACCGAATGGCGCGCCTGTGTGATGTCGTGCACGCCCAGGATGACAAGCATGCCCGGAATGACCGCGCACACCCAATGCAGACGCCCCGCTATCGCAAACCCGGCGGTGACGGCAAACAACAGCACAACGCCCGCAAAGGCCCAGTAGCGACGTGGCAGCATGACAACCCTGTGTGGAGACAATCAGGGCGCAAGCTTAAACGAGTGCCGCAACAGCCGCAGCCGTCACAACGCAGTGTTGCGAAAACCGCTTAGGCGACCGCCTTTTCGACGAGAGCCGGTTCAGCAGCCGAAATAATGCCCCCGCCCAGGCAGATTTCACCGTCGTACAGCACAGCGGATTGGCCGGGCGTGACAGCCCACTGGGCCTCGGGAAAGGCCAGCGTGAGCGCGCCATCTGCCGCGCGTACAACCGTGCAAGGTGCATCCGCCTGGCGATAACGCGTCTTGGCGCCAAGATGGGCGCCTTCGGCGGGTGCGTGGCCGGCCACCCAACTCAGATCATCAGCATGCACGGTGTGCGCCAGCAGCCACGGGTGATCGTGACCCTGCACCACATACAGCGCGTTGGCCGCCATGTCCTTGCGCGCCACATACCAGGCATCGCCGGTGCCGTCGCGGCTGCCGCCGATGCCAATGCCCTTGCGCTGGCCCAGCGTGTAGAACGCCAGGCCGATGTGCTCGCCGATGGTCTTGCCGTCGGGCGTCTTGATCGGGCCGGGCTTGGTCGGCAGGTAGCGGTTGAGGAAATCGCGGAAGGGCCGCTCGCCGATGAAGCAGATGCCGGTGGAATCCTTTTTCTTGGCGTTCGGCAGGCCAATCTCGGCGGCGATCTCACGCACCTTCGTCTTCGGCATCTCGCCCAGCGGGAAGAGCGTGCGCGAGAGTTGCGCCTGGTTCAGCCGGTGCAGGAAGTAGCTTTGGTCTTTCGTGTGATCGAACGCCTTGAGCAGCTCGAAGCGGCCATCGACCTCGCGCACGCGGGCGTAGTGCCCGGTCGCGATCGTGTCGGCGCCCAGCGCCATCGCGTGATCGAGGAAGGCCTTGAACTTGATCTCGGCGTTGCACAACACGTCGGGATTGGGTGTGCGGCCAGCCGAATATTCGCGCAGGAAGTCCGCAAATACGCGGTCCTTGTACTCGGCGGCAAAGTTGACGGCTTCCACATCCACGCCAATCAGGTCGGCCACCGATACCACGTCGATCCAGTCTTGCCGGGTCGAGCAGTACTCGCTGTCGTCATCGTCTTCCCAGTTCTTCATGAACAGGCCGACTACGTCGTAGCCCTGCTGTTTGAGCAGCCAGGCAGTGACAGACGAATCCACCCCGCCGGACATGCCGACGACGATGCGCTTCTTGCTCATGGCTGCCCTCCGAGCCCATACACACTGGCGTGCGTATGGATGACATCGAGCGGGTAGCGCTTGCCGGCCAGGTAGTCTTCCACGCAGGCGAGCAGCAACGGGCTGCGGTGGCGTTCGCGGCTGGCGCGGATTTCATCCGGTGTCATCCAGACGGTGCGGACGATGCCGTCGTCCAGCGCGCGGCGCGGGTCTTGGGGGCCGAGCTCGCCGGTAAATGCCATCCGCACATAGGTGATCGGATCCCCCTGCGGCGGTTGGAACTGCGCCATGTAGCAGCCCAGGAACGCGGTCGGCACAAAGCTGTACGCGGTTTCTTCCATCGCCTCGCGCGCGACGGCGTCGACCAGGCTTTCGTCCGGGTCGAGATGGCCGGCAGGCTGGTTCAGGCGCAAGCCGACATCGGTGTGCTCTTCAACCAGTAGAAAGCGCCCATCTTGTTCAATGACGGCGGCAACGGTAACACTGGGTTTCCAGCGAACAGCTTGGTTCATGGCAAAAAGGCAACAAAAACAAGGCGTTATTGTAGCTGGAGGCCGCCCTCCCCGCTTGCCCAGGGCGTTGGAGCAGACACATATCGCCGCGCGCCGCTGTTGTGAGCAATTGAGCACACGTTTGCGCAGGATCGGCCTGCATTCCTTGTCGGTTCGGATATTCGACATGCCATTCGACGAGCGTCCGTGCGCCAAAAAGTTCGGGTAAGCTGCACGTCGATCCTGATCCAGCGCGCCTTCGTTCACTTCGCGCGCATCCTAAACATAATCAGCGAGGAGAGAACACGATGCACATCGGCATCCCGCAGGAGACGCGGGCGGACGAGACGCGCGTTGCCGCGACCCCGGAAACGGTGAAAAAGTACGTGGCGCTTGGCCATCAGGTGACGGTGCAATCGGGTGCCGGCGTAGCCGCCGCCCAGCCCGACGACGCTTACGTGGCTGCGGGCGCCAAGATCGGCACCGCGGCTGAAGCGCTCGGCGCGCAGATCGTGCTGAAGGTGCGCTCGCCAGAAGCGGCCGAACTGGCGCAGATGCAGCCGGGCGCGGTGCTTGTCGGCATGCTCAATCCCTTTGATGACGAAAATACGGCCCGCCTCGCCGCCGCCAACGTCACCGCGTTTGCGCTGGAAGCTGCACCACGCACCACGCGCGCGCAAAGCATGGACGTGCTCTCCTCGCAGGCCAACATCGCCGGCTACAAGGCCGTGATGGTGGCGGCCAACCATTACCAGCGTTTCATGCCGATGCTGATGACGGCCGCCGGCACCGTGAAAGCCGCGCGCGTGCTGATCCTGGGCGCCGGTGTGGCCGGTCTGCAGGCCATCGCCACGGCCAAGCGCCTGGGTGCCGTGATCGAAGCCTCCGACGTGCGCCCGGCCGTGAAGGAGCAGATCGAATCGCTGGGGGCCAAATTCCTCGACGTGCCGTTCCTGACGGACGAAGAGCGCGAGATCGCCCAGGGCGTGGGCGGCTATGCCCGCCCGATGCCGCCCGACTGGATGCGCCGCCAGGCAGAACTGGTGCACACGCGCGCAAGCCAGGCCGACATCGTCATCACCACGGCGCTGATCCCGGGCCGCCGCGCGCCGACGCTGCTGTCCGAAGCCACCGTGCAGGCGATGAAGCCGGGCTCGGTCGTCGTCGATCTGGCGGCGGCGCAAGGCGGCAACTGCCCGCTCACCGAAGCCGACCGTGTGGTCGTCAAGCATGGCGTCACGCTGGTGGGCTACACCAACCTCGCGTCGATGGTGGCGGCCGATGCCTCTGCCCTCTACGCCCGTAACGTGCTCGATTTCCTCAAGCTGATCATCGACAAGGATGGCGGCCTGAACATCAACCGCGAAGACGACATCGTGGCCGCCTGCCTGCTCAGTCAGGCCGGCCAGGTGGTGCGCGCTCCCGCAGCCACGAGCGCCGCCAAATAAGAACGGAGACGGCGGCCTGGCGGGCGTCACAACCCGGCCTGGTCGCCAGTGGCGATTTCATTTTTGTTTCAAGGAAAGCTTCATGCAACGCAACATGCTTCGCGCCAAGCTGCACCGCGCGACGGTCACCCAGGCCGATCTCGACTACGAAGGCTCGTGCGGCATTGACGAGGACCTCCTCGACGCTGCCGACATGCGCGAATACGAGAAGATCGAGCTGTATAACGTCAACAACGGCGAACGCTTCTCGACCTACATCATCAAGGGCAAGCGCGGCTCGGGCGAAATCTCGCTCAACGGCGCCGCTGCACGGCGCGCCCACGTGGGCGACCTGCTGATCATCTGCACCTACGCGCCGATGAACGAAGAGGAGGTCGCCGCCTACAAGCCCAAGGTCGTGCTGCTGGGCGAGGGCAACAAGATCAAGGCCATCAAGGAAACCTGACGCGCCAGGCGGCCCGTGTCTGCATGACAGGGCCGCTTCGCACATCGACCAAGAAGCGAGGAGGAGCACTCATGGAGCTGGTCAATCACACGGTGATCAACCTGATCATCTTCGTGCTGGCGATCTACGTCGGCTACCACGTGGTCTGGACGGTCACGCCGGCGCTGCATACGCCGCTGATGGCCGTGACGAATGCCATCTCGGCCATCATCATCGTCGGCGCCATGCTGGCGGCCGGCCTGACACAGACGGGCCTGGGCCGCACGATGGGCGTGGTGGCGGTGGCACTGGCAGCGGTCAACGTGTTTGGCGGCTTCCTGGTCACCCAGCGCATGCTGGAGATGTTCAAGAAGAAAGAGCCGAAGGCCAAGGGCGGTCAGAGCGAGGGAGCCAAGCAATGAGCATGAACCTCGTCACCCTGTTGTACCTGCTGGCGTCGGTGTGCTTCATCCAGGCGCTCAAGGGGCTTTCGCACCCGACCACGGCGCGGCGCGGCAACGCGTTCGGCATGACGGGCATGGCAATCGCCGCCGTCACCACCATCGCGCTCATCTACAAGCTCAAGGCCGAGATGTTTGCCGGCACCGAGAGCGGCACATCCACGGGTTTCATCCTGATCTTCGCGGGCTTGGTTGTTGGCGGCGGCATCGGCGCCTATGTGGCGCGCACGGTCGAAATGACCAAGATGCCCGAGCTGGTGGCGGCCATGCACTCGCTGATCGGTCTGGCCGCCGTGTGCATTGCCGTGGCCGCCGTGGCCGAACCGTCGGCGTTCGGCATCACGATGGCTGGTGACAACGTGCTGCCGTTGGGCAACCGCGTGGAGCTGTTCATCGGCACGTTCGTCGGGGCCATCACGTTCTCGGGGTCGGTCATCGCCTTCGGCAAGCTGTCGGGCAAGTACAAGTTCCGTCTGTTCCAAGGCGCGCCGGTGCAGTTTGCTGGCCAGCACATGCTGAACCTGCTGCTGGCGGTGGCCATGCTGGGCTTCGGCATCCTGTTCTTCCTGAGCCAGAGCTGGCTGCCGTTCGTCATCATGACGGCCATCGCCTTTGTGCTGGGCGTGCTGATCATCATTCCGATCGGCGGCGCCGATATGCCGGTGGTGGTGTCGATGCTGAACTCGTATTCGGGCTGGGCTGCGGCGGGCATCGGTTTCTCGCTCAACAACCCGATGCTGATCATTGCCGGCTCGCTGGTCGGTTCATCCGGTGCCATTCTGTCTTACATCATGTGCAAGGCGATGAACCGGTCGTTCTTCAACGTGATCCTGGGCGGCTTCGGCTCCGAGGCTTCCGCCGGAGCCGCAGCGAGTGGCGGCGGGCAGCAGCGCCCGGTCAAATCGGGCTCGCCGGATGATGCGGCCTTCCTCATGGGCAACGCCGAAACAGTCATCATCGTCCCCGGCTACGGCCTGGCGGTGGCGCGCGCGCAGCATGCCCTGAAGGAACTGACCGAAAAGCTGTCGGACAAGGGCGTCACCGTCAAATACGCGATCCACCCGGTCGCAGGCCGCATGCCGGGCCACATGAACGTGCTGCTGGCCGAAGCCGAAGTGCCGTACGACCAGGTGTTTGAAATGGAAGACATCAACGGTGAGTTTGGCCAGGCCGACGTGGTACTGGTGCTGGGCGCAAACGACGTGGTCAACCCGGCGGCCAAGAACGATCCGAAGTCGCCCATTGCCGGCATGCCGATCCTGGAGGCCTACAAGGCCAAGACGATCATCGTGAACAAGCGCTCGATGAACGCCGGCTACGCCGGGCTCGATAACGAGCTGTTCTACATGGACAAGACGATGATGGTGTTTGGCGACGCCAAGAAGGTCGTCGAAGACATGGTGAAGTCTGTCGAGTAAGGCCGTGCACTGACGGCTGTCAACGGGCCGTCAGGTCAAACGGGTTCCGCTTGCTCCCGGCGGCGGCAGGCAGTAACGTAGTGCAAACGGGCAGCGCCGGCCACACCGGCCGTGCGCTGCACCCGGCCCTCTTCCGATTCCTCCCGACGTATGCAACAGGACAGCGCCCTGCCGGTCTATTTCCACCCCACCCTGACGGTGGTGGTCGACGACAGCCAATCGTTCGTGGAAAGCCTCGGGTTCCAGATGGACCCATCGCGCGCGCTGTTGGCCTTCAATGATCCGGAAGAGGCCCTGGTGTGGCTGCGCCAGTGGCATTCGCTTCGCATGCCGGGTTTCCTGCCCGTGCGCGTCACGCACGACGACCTGACGTTCTCGACCGAGCGCCGCACCATCCAGCTTGACGTTGACCGCGTCTACCGCCAGATCCACGAGGTCAATCGCTTCCTGCAGCCCTCTGTCATCGTGGTGGATTACTCCATGCCGCGCATGAACGGGCTGGAGTTCTGCGCCAAGCTCAAAGATCTGCCGTGCATGACGATCCTGCTCACCGGCATGGCCGACGAGAACATCGCCGTGCAGGGTTTCAACGACGGCCTGATCGACCGCTACATCAAGAAAGACAATCCGGCGATGGCCGAGCGGCTTAGCGCGGAAATCGAAGCACTGCAGGTGCGCTACTTCAGCAACCTGTCGAGCACATTGCGCGATCTGCTGTCGCGCCACTCATTCAGTTTTCTGTCGGACCCCGCGATCACACGGCTCGTGCGTGAGCTGTCTACACGCTACCGTTTCATCGAGTACTACTTGTATCCGCACCCCGCCGGCGTGCTGCTGCTCACGGCCGACGGGCGCGCCACGCTCATGGTCATCGAGACCAACGCGAGCATGCTCACGCACCTGGAGAACGCCGAGGCGTACAACGCGCCCGATGCGCTGCTCAAGGGCTTGCACGACAAGCAGATCGTCCCGTTCTTCTGGCCCGGCGACGGCATGTACACCCCGGCCTGTGTGGAGTGGGAACAATATTGCCTGCCCGCAGAGGTTTGCCAGGGGCGCGAACCGTACTACTACGCGCTGTTCGACATGCCCAGCCACCTGCTGCCGGCACAGGTCTACAGCTACACCCAGTTCCTCACCAACTACAAGCAGGATCCGGACGCGCTCACCGGCCGCAAATCACGCTGAGGTGGTGTTTTCGCTTTGCTCTGCACTGCGGGTTTCTGCATTGTGTGGGTCACATTGGGCAAGTACAATCGATTGCGTCATCCGGCAGCCACGACGTCAGAGCATGGCCCGGCTGAATCGCCCTGATGCATGCGTGGCATAGCTGCGGCATCATGGCGAACGAGGGTGCCGGCACGCAACATTCGATACGGCGCCCCAAGTTCATTACTGTGCGGGATTCTCCTTGAGGGACGATTTGGGATGCAGCAGCGGGCCGCGCGTTCAAGCAGCGCGCGTTGCGGATGTCAGGGGAGTGCATCGTTCCAATCTGGTCATGGTTCACGGTTGCACGATTCCCGTTGCCACGCTGTTGATCGGCCGGTAGTAGAGGTGCCGCGGTAGCAATACTGACGGCGCCGGCTGCAGTCGATCATCTTCCCCGATCTTCTCGGAGCGGGTTTGGGCGAGAGACGCCCGGGCTGGCGCGTATTGCGCACGGCCAGCGGACGGCTTCAAGCACGCTTTCACGACTGATGCGGCGGCATGCCCGGCAGTGTCGGCGGGGCGCGTCGTATTCGCGGTGCCCGGATTCGCGGTGCGACCCCGGGTGCACGGTTGTTGGAGTGAGCGTCCCGCTTGGCAGACGTTTTCCCTGAAGTCTCCGGCAAATTCGCACCGTGTACTCACCCAACCAAATCGATCCCGCGGTCAGCTTCCGCAACTCACAGGGTCAGCAGGTCCGCGGCACCATCATCACGCTGCAGCGGCGTGCCCTGGTGATGGAGATCTACAACCCCTACTCGATCGTGCAGGTTAGCGAGGTGCTGTCCGAACTCGCGATCAAGATGGGGACGCGGCAAGCCTATCTTGGCAAGGCGGTGGTGATCAGCCTGGTGAACACGGGACTGACCGCAGTCGTCTCGCTCACGCTGATCGACGAATGGCGCGAGCTATCGGAAGTGGCCGACACGCCCGCCTCGGTGGGCGAAGAAGCGCGAACGTTCGTGCAGGAATGGCAGGAACGCTTCCGCATCCATCGCGACTATCAGATCGTCGTCAACGAGATGCGTGCGTTCTTGGCCGAGGTGTCGCGCTGGGTAGAACAGGTGGATCTGTCGAAGACATTGCCGCGAGAAGACAACAAGCTGCGCATGGATGTCTTCCAGGAGCTGGCCGAGCCGATCATGCTCAAGCTTAAGGGCTACATGGATGGGCTGGAGTCGGAAGCAGGCAAGGTGGAAGCGGAGCTTGCGCCGGCGCACCGCACGTTCGCGCAAGCCGCGCTGCATCCGCTGCTGTTGCGCGCGCCCTTCATCTATCGCACGTACACCAAGCCGCTGGGCTATGCGGGCGATTACGAGATGGTCAACCAGATCCTCTCCGACCCGCGAGAAGGTCCGAACACGTATTTCCAGATCGTCAACGCCGCCTTCCTGCGTACCGACGTGGCCGAGGCGCACCGCAACCGCATCGACATTCTTGTGCAGTATCTGAGCGACTTGGCCGCACAAGCCAAGGCGGCGGGCCGTACGTTCAAGGTGCTCAACGTGGGCTGCGGACCAGCGGTGGAAATTCAGCGCTTCATTCAGCAGCATCCGGAACCAACGCTGCTGTCGTTCGAACTGGTGGACTTCAGCGAAGAAACGCTCGACTACACCCGCGAGCAGATGCGCCGTGCGATGGACCGCGCGCGCAAGACCGTCACCGTCGATTTCGTGCATGAATCTGTACACCAACTGCTCAAACGCCGCATCACGGCCGACAGCCCGCAAGCCGGCGATTGCGATGCGGTCTATTGCGCCGGCCTGTTCGACTATCTCTCCAACAAAGTCTGCCAGCGCCTGCTCGCTTACTTTGCTTCGCGTACGCGTCGGGGCGGCGCCATTCTTGCGACCAACGTGCACGGCAACAACCCGATGCGCTTCGTGATGGAACACGTGCTGGAGTGGTATCTCGTCTATCGCGATGAACCACTGATGGCCGAGCTGCTGCCCGAAGGCTCGCACGACGTGCGTGTCTATACCGACGTGACCGGCGTCAACGTATTCGCCCATGCCAGCGTAGCCGGGCTCGCCACATCCGCCGCTTAATCCGCCGCCCAGGAACACGCATGGAGCCCATTACACATCGCGGATACCAGGCCGAGCTGAAGCAGTTCCGGCTCGTCTTCAGCCGCATGGCGGCCGTTACCGGCATCGTGCTGGTGCTGGCAGGCGTCGGGCTGGACTACGGCATGTACGTGGACAAGCTCTGGCTGTTCGCCTCACTGCGCGTCATCACCTCGCTCATCATGTTCGGCGCACTGCTTGTGCTCTATACGCGCTGGGGCGAAGAGCATGTGCAGAGCCTGACGTTCTTCTGGTTGATCTGTCCGCAGATCATGATCTCGTGGATGATCTACGACACCGAGGGCGCCAGTTCACCGTATTACTCGGGGCTCAACCTGGCGATCTACGCGGTGGGCATGGTGATGCCGATCGGCTTTCTGCAAGCCGTACTGTTCGGCACCTGCACGTATATCTTCTGGGTGATTGCGTGCACGCTGCATCCGGGCGGCATCCAGTCGCGCGAGATCTTCATCGTGCATTCGCTGTTCATCCTGTTCTCGATTGCGACGAGCACGCTGTACACGTACTTCAACGAACGCGGGCGCTTCCAGCTCTTCCGACTCAAGGAAGAAGTTGCGCAGAAGAACGAGCAGCTCGCGCAGACCAATCAGAACCTCACCGACATCAAGGGCCAGCTTCTGCAGCAGGAAAAGATGGCCGCCATCGGCACGCTGTCTGCGGGCCTGCTGCATGAGATCAACAATCCGGTCAACTTCTGCCTGATGGCGATTGCCGTGGCGCAGGAAGACCCGACCGCCAAGGACAGCCCGATGCTGCTCGAATGTCTGTCCGATGCCAAGGAAGGCATGCAGCGCGTGCAGCACATCGTGTCGGATCTGAAAACCTTCGCCTACCGCAGCCCTGAGAAGGGCGAGGCCGACGCGCCGTTCCTGGCGGAGAAGGCAATCGACTCGGCCATCCGCCTGACGAGCCACGAGTTGCGTGGCGTGGCCCTCGAACGCAAGCTTCCTCCGGACACGCTCGTGCGCGGCGACGAGGCCGCCATCATCGGCGTGCTCATCAACCTGCTGTCGAACGCGGCGCTTGCCATGCAAAAGGTGCAGCGCGAGAACCCGCGCATCGAAATTGCCGGCGAGTGGATCGACAACCGCCTGCATGTGGTGGTGACCGACAACGGCCCGGGCATCTCCGAGAAAAACCTGTCGCGCGTGTTCGAGCCGTTCTTCACCACGCGCGATGTCGGCAAGGGCCTTGGTCTGGGCCTGTCGATCAGCTACAGCGTCATCCAGCGGCACGGCGGCACCCTTGCCGTGACGAGTCAGGAAGGCGAATGGGCGCGCTTCACGTTCGACCTGCCGCGCTCGGAGTAGAAGCATCATGGACACCACGCCGGACACCGTCACCATCCTCTACGTCGACGACGAAGCGCAGGCCTGCAAATGGTTCGCGCGCATGATCGGCACCGGCTACGAGGTGCTGACGGCCAACAGCGTCGAAGAGGCCAAGACCGTGCTGCACGATTCGCACGAGCGCATCAGCGTGGTCCTGACGGACTTCCGCATGCCGGGCGGCGACGGCACCGAACTGCTGCGCTTCATCGATGCGGAATACGGCGACATCGCCACCATCCTCGTCACCGCATATGCCGACAAGGACCTGCTGATCCAGGCTGTGAACACCGGGCGCGTGTTCAAGATCCTTGAGAAACCCTATCAGCCCGATGACGTGCGGCGCTCGCTGCAAGAGGCGCTGGCACTGCGCCAGGACCGCCTCTTGCGTACCCAGCGCCTCATGGCAATCGACGAAACGCTGGCTTTTCTTGCGCACGAGCTGAACACGCCGTTGGCCGCCATCTCGAACTTTGCACGCGGCATCCGCATGCGCGTTGACCAGAGCGAGCCCACACCCGTGGCCCTTCCCGAAATCGGCCGCGCCGCCGATCGCGTGCAGGACAACGCGCGCTATTGCCTCTCGGTGATCGCCACGTTCCTGAACTCCGTGCGCAACACGTACGGCAAGCCCGGCACAGCGGCCACGCCCAACAGCGCGGGCGGGCTGATCCGCTCGTTGTTCGACACGTACCCGTTTACGAACGCGCAGCGCGAATGGGTGTCGTACCGCGTGGAAGACGATTTTCCGATCCAGACGCTGCCCAACTGCGTGATGCTGGTGCTCTCGTCGCTCACGAGCAACGCGTTGCAGGCATTGCGGCACACCAATGCGCCGAAGCTTGAAATCGTTGCCAGCCGTGTGCCGGACGCCGGCACCGCCCAGCACATGATTCGCATCGAGGACAACGGCCCCGGTATTGCGCCCGACGTTCTCGCGCGGCTGACCATCGACCCCGTGACGACGCGCGCCGAAGAAGGCGGCAACGGCATGGGCATGATTTTTTGTACGCGGATCATGCAATCGTTCGGGGGAGCGATTGCGATTGATTCTGCACCCAGCGCAGGCACGCGCGTGACTCTGACGTTCCCATGACAACACCACAAGACTTACGAACCAGGCCGCACGTGATTCGCGCGTTTGCCGTATCGACTGCAATTGCTATGAGGAGTGACGGATGATCAATCCCGGGGGCAACGAGCCCAAGATCCTGTACGTGGACGACGAGACATTGGCGCTGACTTACTTCGGCCGTGCCATCGGTTCACTGGCGCCGGTCGTCACCGCCACCTCGGTCGAAGAAGGCAAGCGCATGCTCGACCAGCACGCCGCCACGCTGGGCGTGCTCGTGTCGGACCAGCGCATGCCCGGTGAACTCGGCAACGAATTGCTGCGCTACGCACGCGAGCGCTATCCGCACCTAGTGCGCATCCTGACCACCGCCTACTCCGAAATCGAAGACACGGTTGAGGCAGTCAACCAGGGGCAGATTCACCGCTACATCAAGAAGCCGTGGGACATCACCGCGCTGCGTGTGGAACTGAAGCAGGCATTGGAATTCTCCGATCTGCGTCGCGAGCGTGACGCGCTGCTGCGCGAGAAGATGACCGTGCGCCAGAGCCAGACGCTTACACATCGCATCGGCGCGTTGCAGACGCTGTACCTCGCGGTGTCAGGGCTGTCGTCGTTCAGTGCAGTCAACGATTACCTCCGTGCAGCCGCCGTCGTGGGTCTGCAATCGCTGGCACAGCCCGATTGGGCGATGAAGGACTATACCGAGCTGGTTGGCGAAGAAAGCCTGCGTACCGGTGAGTTCAGCCACGCAGTGCGGCAGGCATATGTGGACCTGTCATCGCGCTTTGACAGCAAGCCCGCGGCGCAGGCGTTGGAAGTGCTGGCCGAGGTACTGCACGGCAAGGTCTCGCCGTCAGGTAGCGATGCTGCGGCGGTGGTGGATCTCACCACGCTAACGGAATTCCTGGAGGCGGCGTCCACGCACAAGGTGTCGGAATCGCATGCCAAGTGGCTGGCGTTCCTGCTGTGGCTCGATGGCAAGGGTTGGTCGCTCACGGCCGAGCGCGATGGCGCGACAGTCAAGCTGCGCCTGCTCGACAACCAGACGCAGCTCACGCCGGATCAACTCGCGGCGTGGATGGAGCATTTCCAGGATCTGCAGGCCGCCTGAAACGCCGCCCGCAGTTGTCACACAACGCCGATGCTTATGCGTCGGCGTTGTCGTTTGAGGCATCGCCCTTTGAGGGCCACTCGGACCGCTCGGGTCGATCGCGCATACCGCCCTTCACCATGTCGAAGCGGAACAGACGGCATTCGATGTTGCCGTTGTAGAGCGGTGTGCGTTGCGATTCCTTCAGTCGCATCCGACGCGGCATCGACAGATCGCCGGTGAAGACGAACGCCTTCCAGCCGGCGAAGTCGCGCTTGAGCGTGCCGGCAAAGGTCTGCGCGAACTCGTTGGCGGCGGCCTCTTCCTCGGGGTCGACGGGGGGCGGCGGCTCCGGTTGACGCAGCTCGCGCATCGGACGGCGACCATCGTCGCGCGGGGCGCCCATGGCTCGGCTGGCGCGCTCGAACACGGTGCCGTCCTCCTCACTCTCGCCTTCCGGCCGGCGGCGGCGCGAACCGTGAGCACCACGCACGACAATACGTTCACCGTAAGGCGGGTTCATCAGCAGCACACCGGCGGCCTCGAACGGCGGCTTGCCGAAACGCGCATCAACTTGCTTGAGCACCGGCTCGCCGGGCAGGCCGGCACGCTGCCAGTTGGCTGCGGCATAGGCGAGCATGTCGGTGGAAATGTCGGCGCCAGCAACCAACGGCGGCGCACGGCGCATGGAGGCGGCGGCAGCATCGGCGGCGGCTTCGCGCAGGCGCTTGAAGCATTTGGCGTCGTGGTCCTGCAACCACTCGCAGGCGAAGGCGCGCTGGCCGCCCGGCGCAATGCCAAGCGCGCGTTGCGCGGCTTCAACGAGGAATGTGCCGCTGCCGCACATCGGATCGTAGAACGGCATGCCATGAGCACCCGTCCAGCCCGTCAGGCGCAGAATGCCGGCGGCGAGATTTTCCTTCAGCGGCGCCTCGCCCTTTTCCTGGCGCCAGCCGCGCTTGAAGAGCGGCTCGCCGGTGGTGTCGAGATAGATCGTGCAGTCGGTCTCGGTCAGGTACGCGTAGATGCGCACGTCGGGGGAGACGGTATCGACGCTGGGCCGCGCGCCCATGCGTTGGCGGAAGCGGTCACACACCCCGTCCTTCACGCGCAGGCCGACAAACTTCAAGCTCTGCAACGGCGATTTGTGCGCAGTCACGTCCACGCGGATCATCTCGTCGGGCGTGAAGTAATCTTCCCAGCGCTGCGCGGCGGCCAGCGCGTAGATGTCGTCTTCCGAGCGATACCCGCGCGAGCCGAGGCGCATCAGCACGCGGCTGGCGATGCGGCTGTTCAGGTTCACGGCATACGCCGCACCCTGCGTGCCGAAGAAGTGCACGCCACCCGGCACGGTGCGGCCCACCTCAAACGCGGCCAGCTCATCCACCTCCGGGCGGATGGCGATTTCGGCCAGTTCATCGGCCAGCGCCTGTTCTAGCCCACGGGGGCATGGCGCGAAGTAAGCAGTTGCCATCGGAACACAAAATAGTTAGAGATCGCTGCAAAATGAAGCGAAGCGGTTCTGACGGGTCAATGCCGACGCAGACAGTACAAGTCGTACGGCAAGGAGGGGTTGGGCCGTCAGAATCATTTTGCAGTGATCTCAGAACGGCTTGACGACCACCAGGATCGTAATCGCCAGCAACAACAGCACCGGCAGTTCATTGAACCAGCGGTAGAACTTGTGGGAGCGCTTATTGGTGCCCGCCTCGAACTTGCGCAGCAGCACGCCACAACCGTGGTGATATCCGATCGTCACGAGCACCAGCGCGAGCTTCGCGTGCATCCAGCCATTGGGCGGATACAGCCCGATGCGATATCCCAGGAACAGCCACAGCCCCAGCAGGATCGCGACAATCGCCAGCATCGTCGTGAAGCGGAACAGCTTGCGCGCCATGATCAGCAGGCGCGTGATGGCCGCACGCTCGGTTTCCATCGCAAGGTTCACGAAGATGCGCGGCAGATAGAACAGCCCGGCAAACCACGACGCGATGAAGACGATGTGAAAGGCTTTGACCCAGAGCATGCGAACAGTCCCGTGAATGGTGAAGCGCGAACGGTAAACACATCGCTCGCCGCTCTTGGCGGCGCTCAACGTGCAACAAGCGATATCAGGTGCGGATCTCGCCGTGCCCGAACACGACGTACTTCAGCGAGGTCAGCCCCTCCAGCCCGACTGGCCCGCGCGCGTGGAGCTTGTCGTTTGAGATGCCAATCTCGGCGCCCAGGCCGTACTCGAAGCCATCGGCAAATCGCGTAGACGCGTTGATCATCACGCTCGCCGAATCGACCTCGCGCAGGAAGCGCATGCCGGTCGAATAGTTTTCGGTGATGATCGAATCGGTGTGTGCAGACCCGTAGTTGTTGATGTGCTCGATGGCGGCGTCCAGGCCGTCAACGGTGCGGATCGACAGGATCGGCGCGAGGTATTCGGTGTGCCAGTCGGCCTCAACAGCATCCTTCAGATTGCCGAAGCCGGCAGCTTCCAGCGTGGCGCGCGTGGCCGGGCATACGCGCAGTTCGACGCCCTTGTCCTGGTAAATCTTCGCCAGAGGCGGCAACGCGCGCGCAGCCACATCGCGCGACACGAGCAGCGTCTCCATCGTGTTGCACGGCGCATAGCGCTGCGTCTTGGCGTTGTCGCATACGCGCACGGCCTTTTCGATGTCGGCGTCGGCGTCGATGTAGACGTGGCAAATGCCATCCAGGTGCTTGATCATCGGCACCCGGGCTTCTTCGATCAGGCGCGCGATCAGGCTCTTGCCACCGCGCGGCACGATCACATCGACATACTCCGTCATGGTGATGAGCTTGCCGACCGCCGCGCGGTCTGTGGTGGCCACCACCTGCACGGCGTTGGCAGGCAAGCCAGCATCGGCCAAACCTTCCTCGATGAGCGCGGCCAGCGCGCCGTTCGATTCGATCGCCTCGGAGCCGCCGCGCAGAATGGTCGCGTTGCCCGACTTGATGCAAAGCGCCGCGGCATCCACCGTCACGTTCGGACGCGACTCATAGATGATGCCGATCACGCCCAACGGCACACGCATCTGGCCGACCTGGATGCCGGTCGGGCGGAACTTCATGTTGCTGATCTCGCCGATGGGGTCCGGCAGCGCGGCGATCTGCTCCAGGCCAGCGGCCATGGTATCGATGGCGCGGTCGGTGAGCGTGAGGCGGTCGATGAAGGCAGCATCCTGGCCGTTAGCGCGGGCGCGCTCGACGTCGCGGGCGTTGATCTCTTTGAGCTTGGCAGCATCGCGACGGACGGCGGCTGCAATATGCAACAGCGCGCGGTTCTTCTGCGCGGTGCCGGCACGTGCCATGCCGCGCGAGGCGGTGCGCGCCTGACGGCCGACCAGGGCCATGTATTCGTTCACGTCGAGCTGCTTCATGATGATCGCGACCGGCGAGCTGCCGGCAATTCAGAGTGAGGACAATTCGGAGGCTTGCGCCAATGGCGCGGATCAGGCCGGCACCGGGAGGCTGCCGGGCCGCGCGATGCGCATCGCCAGTTGCAGCAGGCCATCCCATGGTTCAGCCGGTAGCGATGGTTCGCGCAATCCCTTGACCTGCCGATCCAGCTTGGCAGCCATGGAGAGTGCTCCCTCCAGCTCGTGCAGCGACAACCGCTGCGCCGCCTGCGGCACCAGCCGCTCGCGCGGGCCCCACACCCGAAGTTCCCGCAGCATCGAGGCCACCGGCTTGCCTTGGGCCGCACCCGAGGCGATTTTTGATAATACGCGAATTTCTTCGGTCAACGTCCAGAGGACCAGGACCGTGGCTTCGCCCTCGCCGCGCAGGCCTTCGAGCATGCGGACCAGACGCGGCACATCTCCCGCCAGCATGGCTTCGGACAGCTTGAACACGTCGTAGCGCGCCACGTTGAGCACCGCATCGTGCACATCGTCGAACGTCAGTACGCCCGCCGGATGCAGCAGACCGAGCTTCTGGATTTCCTGATGCGCAGCCAGCAAGTTGCCCTCCACACGGTCGGCAATGAACTGCAGGGCGCGTCGGCCAGCCTCACCAGGCTCCGCACGCTGCTGCTGGCGTGCCAGGCGCTCGCCAATCCAGCCAGGCAGCTTGGTGCGGTCCACCGAATCGATCTTGATCGACACGCCCGCGCCTTCCAGCGCCGCGAACCACGCCGACTTGGCGGTCGCAAAATCCAGCCTCGGCAGCGTAATCAGCGTGAGGGTATCGGTGGCGGGGCCGGACGGCGTGCCCGCAGCCAATGCGCGCAATGCCTCACCGCCATCCTTGCCGGGCTTGCCGGACGGAATGCGCAACTCGACGATCTTGCGATCCCCGAACAGCGACATCGATTGCTGCGCCTCGGTCACGCGCGACCACGAGAAACCGCGCTCGACGCTCATCACCTCGCGCTCGCTAAAGCCCTGCGCACGGGCGGCCTGGCGCAGCGCATCAACAGCTTCCAGTGCGAGCAGGTGCTCGTCGCCGTGCACCACATACAGCGGCGCGAGCCCCTTGGTGGTGGCCTGCTTCAGATGACCTTCGAGCGCATCGAGCCGCAATTGCATGCCAAACCTTGCCCTGATCCGCCGCTTACGACGGCAGCTTCACGGCACCCAGACGCCGCACGAGCTGATTGATCGTATCGCCCTGCATGTCGCGGTAGAGCGCCGCTTCTTCGTAGTCCTTGGCGAGCACCTGCGTCTCGTTGTACGAGAGATCGCGGAACTGCGTGATTTCCGACGGCGGGATCAGCAGGTTGTCGTGCGCATCGCGCAGCTGGAAGCGGAAGCGATACGTAATGCGGTATTCGCGCACCACACCTTGCGGCGTGAGCGACGAGATGGTCTTCACGCGATCTTCGGCCAGCACGTCGAGCAGCGCATCGGCGTCTTTCTTGTCCGACACGATGACGGTGTCAGAGCCGTTGTCGATTAGCCGGCGCAACTGCGCGCGCATCTGCGAGTTCTGCGGCAGATTGATGTACAGCCGCTTGAACGCAAAGTCGGTATTGCCCCGCATGTGAAAACCGCAGGCGGACAGCGCCGGAAGCGCGATCGCCAGGGCAAGGACAGAGCGACCAAAGCGGCGGCGGGACAAACCTCGGGACAACGACATAACCATGCGTTCCTTGAGTGGGATGGCCGATCAGGCCACCACGTTCACCAGACGGCCCGGCACCACGATGATCTTCTTGGGCGGCTTGCCTTCAGCAAATTTCTGGACCGCTTCATCCTTGGCGGCAATCGCTTCGATGGCGGCGCGGTCGGCATCGGCCGGCACGACGATGCTGCCGCGCACCTTGCCGTTGACCTGCAGCACAAGTTCGATCTCGCTCTGCACCAGGGCGCCTTCGTCGACCTGCGGCCACGGGGCGTCGAGCAAGTCACCATACGCGCCGGCGTAGCCCAATTCCGTCCACAGCACGTGCGCGATGTGCGGCACCACCGGATACAGCACGCGCAGCAGCAGCCCCAAGCCTTCGCGGCGCGTATCGGCACCCGCGTCCTTGGCGCCTTCCAGCGCGTTGAGCATCTTCATCGTCGCCGAGACAACGGTGTTGTACTGGAGGCGCTCGTAGTCGTAGTTGGCCTGCTTGAGCACGGTGTACAGCTCGCGGCGCAGCGCACGATCGGCATCCGTTGCACCCGCCACGACGCCATTGCCGTGACCGGCGCGAATGGCGTCACCATGCGCCACGCCAAAATTCCACAGACGGCGCAGGAAGCGCGAGGCACCTTCCACACCGGCGTCGTTCCACTCGAGCTGTTGCTCGGGCGGCGCGGCGAACATCGTGAACAGGCGCGCCGTGTCGGCACCGTATTGGTCGATCAGCGCTTGCGGGTCGATGCCGTTGTTCTTCGACTTCGACATCTTTTCCACGCCGCCAATCACCACCGGCTGGCCATCCGCTTTGAGCGTGGCACCCACCGGGCGGCCGCGTTCGTCGGTCTGCACGTCAACATCGGCCGGATTGATCCACTGTTTCTTGCCCGATGCATCTTCGCGGTAGTACGTCTCGTTGAGCACCATGCCCTGCGTGAGCAGGTTGGTGAACGGCTCGTCGAACTTGACCAGGCCCAGGTCACGCATGACCTTGGTCCAGAAGCGCGCGTACAGCAGGTGCAGGATCGCGTGCTCGATGCCGCCGATGTACTGGTCCATCGGCATCCAGTAGTCGTTGCGGGCGTCGACCATGGTGTCGCCGTCCGGGCACGTATAGCGCATGTAGTACCAGCACGAATCGATGAACGTATCCATCGTGTCGGTCTCGCGGCGCGCGGGCTTGCCGCACGACGGGCACGTGCACTCCAGGAAGCGGGGGTCCTTGGCGAGCGGGTTGCCCGTGCCATCCGGAACGAGGTCTTCGGGCAGGCGCACCGGCAGATCCTGCTCGGGCACCGGCACGACGCCGCAGCTCTCGCAATGGATCAGCGGGATCGGCGTGCCCCAGTAGCGCTGGCGCGAGATGCCCCAGTCGCGCAGGCGCCAGGTCGTCTTCTTCTCGCCAAGGCCCTTGGCGGCCAGGTCAGCGGATACGGCGTCGACGGCCTGCTGATAGTTCAGGCCATCGTACTTGCCGCTGTGGAACAGCACGCCGTGTTCCTTGTCGCCGTACCACTCGGCCCAGGTGGTCGTGTCGTACGGCTGACCCTTTACGTCGATGACCTGCTTGATGGACAGGCCGTACTTGTTGGCGAAGGCAAAATCGCGCTCGTCGTGCGCGGGCACGCCCATCACGGCGCCATCGCCGTAGGTCATCAGCACGTAGTTGCCGACCCACACCGGCACGGATTCGCCCGTGAGCGGGTGTGTGACGGTCAGGCCCGTCGGCATGCCCTTCTTTTCCATGGTTGCCATGTCGGCTTCCATGACGCTGCCGTGCTTGCACTCTTCGATGAACGCGGCGAGTGCCGGGTTGGTCTGCGCGGCGTGCGTAGCGATCGGGTGCTCGGCGGCCACGGCGCAGAAAGTCACGCCCATGATGGTGTCGGCACGCGTGGTGAAGACATACAGCTTGCCGTCGTTGATCAGCTTGCCGTCGTCACCGGAAATGTTGTGCGGGAATGCAAAACGCACACCCTCGCTCTTGCCGATCCAGTTCTGCTGCATCAGCTTGACGCGCTCGGGCCAGCCCAGCGGATCGAGGTCGGAGAGCAGTTCCTGAGCGTACTTGGTGATGCCCAGGTAGTACATCGGGATCTCGCGCTTTTCCACGATCGCGCCCGAGCGCCAGCCGCGCCCGTCGATCACCTGCTCGTTGGCGAGCACGGTCTGATCAACCGGGTCCCAGTTCACGGTACCGGTCTTGCGGTAGGCGATGCCCTTTTCGAGCATCTTCAGGAACAGCCACTGGTTCCAGCGGTAATAGTCCGGGCTGCAGGTCGCCACTTCGCGCGACCAGTCGATCGCCAGACCCATCGACTGCATCTGCTTCTTCATGTAAGCGATGTTGTCGTAGGTCCATGCAGCCGGTGCCACGCCGTTGTTGAGCGCCGCGTTTTCCGCTGGCATGCCGAAGGCGTCCCAGCCCATCGGCATCAGTACGTTGTACCCCTTCATGCGCAGCTGACGCGTCATCACGTCATTGATCGTGTAGTTGCGCACGTGGCCCATGTGCAGCTTGCCCGACGGATACGGCAGCATCGAGCACGCGTAGAACTTGGGCTTGTCCGAGCCGTCAGCAGCGCGCGCGTGTTCGGTCACCCGGTAGGCATCCAGGGCCTGCCAGTGTTGCTGCGCTTGCTGTTCGACTTCGGACGGGGAGTATTTGTCTTGCATGGTGATGGGTCGTCCGGGTGCCCCGGGCGATTGCAGCCGCACAACCAACGCGCGCAGCCGGATTGAATAACGGAAAAGGCCCGATTATACCGTCGCCACCCATCCCATCCGGGCGATCGCGAGCGGAGAAAAAAGGCGCCGGACAGGCCTGCCGGCGCCCTTTCCTGCCCACCTGATTTACAGGCCGAGCACGTCGTTCATGTCGTACAAGCCTTTCTTGCCGGCCACGTACACCGCAGCGCGCACGGCGCCTTCGGCATACGACTGGCGCGTGTTGGAGCGATGCGTGATCTCGATGCGCTCGCCGTCACCGGCAAACAGCACGGTGTGGTCGCCTACGATGTCGCCGCCGCGCACGGTGGCAAAACCAATGGTGCCAAGCTCCCGCGGGCCGGTCTCACCTTCTCGGGCATACACCGCACGATCAGCCAGCTTGGTGCCCTGCGCCTCGGCCACGATCTCGCCCATCTTGAGCGCGGTGCCCGACGGCGCGTCGATCTTGTGCTTGTGGTGCGCCTCCATGATCTCGACGTCATAGCCCTGCGCCAGGATCTTCGCGGCGACTTCGATCAACTTGAAGGTCGCGTTCACGCCCACGCTCATGTTTGGCGCCCAGACCACGCCGATCGACTCGCCGTAGGTCTTGAAGCTGGCCTTCTGCTCGGCCGTGAAACCGGTCGTACCGATCACCACGGCAGTGCCCAGCTCACGCGCCACATTCAGATGATTGAGCGTCGCGTCAGGACGTGTGAAATCGATCAGCACGTCGGCCTGCGAGAGCCCCGCGCGCACGTCGTCGGTCACAATCACGCCAGTGGTCTTGCCAAGCTTGACGCCGGCGTCCTGTCCCACGGCGTCGCTGCCGGCGCGGTCCAGCGCGGCGCCCAGCGTCACGCCCGGCGTGCGCAGTACGGTGTCGATCAGCATCTGGCCCATGCGGCCCGAGGCGCCTGCAATCGCAATTTTCATGTTGGTGGAAGCGAAAAGCTGCAAAAGAGAAAGCGGTCTGTAAAACGCACAAGCGGCGGAACCCGTCCGCCGCTCGCTCGAAGATGGTGTGCCGGTGCTCCGGCTACACGCGCCCCTGGGCGTTCAGGGCGACGTGGTGGCCGGCGGCGGAACGCTGGTGTCGGTACCGCCACCACCAGTGCGGCGCTCCGGCAGCGTCACGTCAACACTGTTTTTGGAGCCGGTGGTCGACTGCACGCGGTCAGCTGCTTCAGCCGACGGAATCGACGGCGCGCGCGCTGCCGGTGCGGCACCCGCAGCAGCAGCGGCTTGCGCGGCGTCCTTCTTCGGGCGCTTGATGCCATCGATCTCGGAGATCAGTTCCGATTCGGACGGCAGCTCATCAGCGCCTACCCACTTGGCAAGGCGATCCCCATCAAACCACACGGTCAGCTTGCGTTCCTGCACAACGGCCGTGTTGCCACGCTTGAACGAGAAGATGTAGTCCCAGCGGTTGGCATGGAACATATCCGTCAACAGCGGCGTGCCGAGTACGAAGCGCACTTGGTCGCGCGTCATGCCTTCCTTGAGCTGGGCTGCTTGTTCGCGCGAGACGAAATTGCCTTGGACGATATCGATGCGATACGGCGTGATGGCATTGGCGATCTTGCGCGTGGTGCTGTCATAGGTGCCGCATCCGGCCAGCAACGCCGACGCAGCGAGCATGGCACCCACCAACAGGCCGCCGCGACGGGCGACGTGGGTAAAACGGACAGGACTGCGCGCAAAGGAAAAGGTCATGAGCGATCGGCCTTCAAACGGTTCCGGACATGCCGGTACGGGAGGAATCGGCGACGGCGGTGCAAATCGTGCACGCCCGTCAATAGGACTTTTGCCGCCAAAACCCTTATGATTGGAATCCGAACATTGTACTCTAGGGAGCCTGGCGCATGCCGAGTCCTGCAGACCTCAAGAACATCGGTCTGAAAGCCACGGTGCCGCGGTTGAAGATCCTCGAGATCTTTCAGACCAGCGAAGAGCGCCACATGAGCGCCGAAGACGTGTACCGCATCCTGCTCGCCGAGCACATGGACATTGGCCTGGCCACGGTCTATCGCGTGCTGACGCAGTTCGAACAGGCGGGGCTGCTGTCACGCAACAACTTCGAATCCGGCAAGGCGATCTACGAACTCAACGAAGGCAAACACCACGATCACCTGGTGTGCCTCGATTGCGGCCGCGTGGAAGAATTTTTCGATGCCGAGATCGAGCAGCGCCAGCAGAGCATCGCCCGTGCGCGCGGCTTCGCGCTGCAGGAGCACGCGCTGTCGCTCTATGGCAATTGCACGAAGGAAGCCTGCCCGCATCGGCCAAAGCGCTGAAGCGTCATCGCAAAAGAAAACGGCCGCATCGTCTGCGGCCGTTTTTCATTGGAGCGGCGAGTTGGCGGATGTCAGGCAGACAACCGCGTCTCGCCCTCCTTTTCTGCGTCGCCCTGGCCGCCCTTCTCGGCCTTGCCATGCTCATTGGCCTGCACGGGTGGATGGGCCGGCACGCCCGACGCCTGCCCGGTGTATTCGGCCACGACCTGCTTGAAGAGCTGACGCGCCCACACCAGCATCGGATGCGTGTTGCGGCTACGGTGCCACAGCATGTTCAGCCCCAGCACGGTTTCAAGCTCTGCAGGCAGCGGGAACGCGTTGAGGTCGTACATCTTGCAGACCATGTCCTTCATCAGCGAGTTGACCGTGAAGATCATGTCGGTCTGGGCAGCCACTTCGCCCTGCGTGCGCCAGCTATGCACGGTCATGGTCGAGCTGCGCTTGAGGCCGCGCTGCTGCAGGGCGTAGTCCAGCGGAATGAGCGACGGCGCAACGCGGCTGCCGGGGCTGCCCTGCGCAATAAAGATATGCTCGCAGTCGAGGTATTGCTCGAGCGTGCAGCGATCACCGAGGATCGGGTGGTCCTTGCGTGCACAGACCCACATGTTGAAGGAGGTCACGACCTCTTCCATGATCTCGGGGTGGCGCGTGGGAAACGGCGAGAACGCCAGATCCAGCTCGTTGGCGCGCATGGCGGCCACATCGGCCTCCCACGAGGACGACTCGGTCAGGCGTACCTGCAATGACGGTGCCAGCCGCTTGATGCGCAACAGGAAGCGATCGAACAGCGCATCGCCCAACGTGCCGGCAAAGCTGACGTTGAACGTACCGGTGGCTTCGGCCGGGTCAAACGTGGCGATATCGCCTTCGTTGATGGCAGCCCACAGGTCAAGCATCTCACGCACCTTGGGGCCGAGTTCGAGCGCCTTGGGCGTGGGTGTCAGACCGTGCGGAACACGGATGAAGAGGGGATCGTCGAAAATTTCGCGTAGACGGCCCAGCGAATGCGAGACAGCCGGTGCGGTCATGTGCATCTTTTCAGCCACGTAGGTGGCGTTGCGCTTGCTGAGCAGCTCAACAAAAATCACCAGCAGCTTGGTATCGACGTTGACCATGGGACGCCTTGGCTCGAACACGTTGGGAAACTGGAAAGGCAACCATTGCCGAGGCAACGGGTCGGATGCGGCGTAAAAGCCCGCCACATCACAATGTAGTATTTGTTCAGTGTACGGACTGCAACCCGATTTTCAAAGCGAATTCCTGTTGCGCGAATTCGAAACTTGCCCATCCGCAAACGTTTCTTTTCAGTTCTTAACAAACTGGTATCGAGCGTGCGCCGAGTGGCGCGTGGCTGTGACGGCTGCTGCGCTTCGCCCGCCTATGAAAAACGCGCCCGAAGGCGCGTTTTTCTGTGCCTTTAAGCAGGATTACTTGCCCACCACACGCGCCATTTCCAGGCACTTGTTCGAGTAGCCCCACTCGTTGTCGTACCAGCTCACGACCTTGATGAACGTGCCGTCCAGTGCGATGCCGGCTTCGGCATCGAAGATCGAGGTGCGTGCATCGCCGCGGAAATCCGTAGCGACGACCTTGTCTTCGGTGTAGCCCAGCACGCCCTTCAGCGCGCCCTCGCTCTGTGCCTTCATTTCGGCGCAGATTTCAGCGTACGTGGCAGCGCTTTCCAGCTCGACGGTCAAATCGACGACCGACACGTCCGAGGTCGGCACGCGGAACGACATGCCGGTCAGCTTCTTGTTCAGTTGCGGGATCACCACGCCCACGGCCTTGGCGGCGCCAGTGGACGACGGGATGATGTTTTCCAGGATGCCGCGGCCGCCGCGCCAGTCCTTGTTGGACGGGCCGTCAACAGTCTTCTGCGTGGCGGTGGCAGCGTGCACGGTGGTCATCAGGCCGCGCCTGATACCCCACTTGTCGTTCAGCACCTTGGCAACCGGTGCCAGGCAGTTGGTCGTGCACGAAGCGTTGGAGATGATCGCCTCGCCCTTGTACGTTTCGTGGTTCACGCCGTACACGAACATCGGGGTGTCATCCTTCGACGGAGCCGACATGATCACCTTCTTGGCGCCCGCGTCGATGTGCTTTTGCGCGCCTTCCTTGGTCAGGAAGATGCCGGTCGATTCGATCACCACGTCGGCGCCGACTTCGCCCCACTTCAGCTCGGACGGATCCTTCACGGCGGTCAGGCGGATCTTCTTGCCGTTGACGACGAGCGTGTTGCCGTCGACCGACACTTCACCGTCGAAGCGGCCGTGCACCGAGTCGTACTTGAGCATGTACGCCAGGTAGTCGGGCTCGAGCAGGTCGTTGATGGCAACGACTTCGATGTCCTTGAAGTTGGCGGCGGCGGCGCGGAACACCATGCGTCCGATGCGGCCGAAGCCGTTGATGCCGATCTTGATGGTCATGGTCAGTCTCCTGATAGCAGAAAAGAAATCGACGGTGCGATAAAAACCAGCGCGGCACCTCGTGGGTGCCGCGTGCGCAAATTCAGTTAAGCAATGACGCTCTTGGCGGTGTTCACCACGTTTTCGACGGTGAAGCCGAAGTGCTTGAACAGCACGCCTGCCGGGGCCGACTCACCGAACGTGTCGATACCGACCACGGCTTGTACCTGGTACTTCCACCAGAAATCGGTCACGCCCGCTTCCACCGCAATGCGCGGCACACCGGCCGGCAGCACGCTCGCCTTGTAGGCAGAATCCTGCTTGTCGAACACGGTCGTGGCGGGCACCGATACCACGCGCGCATGAATACCCTCGGCAGCAAGCTGATCTGCTGCACCCACCGCCAGGCCAACTTCCGAGCCGGTGGCGATGATCACCACGTCCGGCTTACCGTTAGCGGCATCGCGGAGCACGTAGCCGCCGCGCGCGATGGCTTCGCGCGTGGCCGGGTTGCGCGCCTGGAACGGCAGGTTCTGGCGGCTGAAGATCAGGCAGCTCGGGCCGTTCTGGCGCTCGATGGCAGCAGCCCAGGCGACGGCGGTTTCGGTGGTGTCGGCGGTGCGCCAGACGTCCATGTTCGGGATCAGGCGCAGGCTGGCAACGTGCTCGATGGACTGGTGCGTCGGACCGTCTTCGCCCAGGCCGATCGAGTCGTGCGTAAAGACGAAGATCGAGCGGATCTTCATCAGCGCGGCCATGCGCAGCGCGTTGCGGCTGTAGTCGGAGAACGTCAGGAACGTGCCGCCATACGGAATGTAGCCGCCGTGCAGCGCGATGCCGTTCATGATGGCGCTCATGCCGAACTCGCGCACGCCGTAGTTGATGTGGTTGCCCCAGGCATCCACACGCACGGCTTTGCTGCCGCTCCAGTTGGTCAGGTTCGAGCCGGTCAGGTCGGCCGAGCCGCCCAGCAGCTCACCCAGCACCGGGCCATAGGCTTCGAGCGTGTTCTGGCTGGCCTTGCGCGTGGCAATGGTCTCGGCCTTCTGCTCGCACTTCTCGATGAACTCGGCGACGGCCTTGTCGAAGGCTTCCGGCAGTTCTCCACGCATGCGGCGCTCGAACTGCGCGGCTTCGGCCGGGTGGCGCTCGGAATAGGCATCGAACAGCGCGTTCCAGGCCTTTTCCAGTGCCTGGCCCTGGCCCTTGGCATCCCACGCGTCGTACACGGCTTGCGGCACTTCAAACGGGGCGTGCGGCCAGGCCAGCGCTTCGCGCGCGGCAGCGATTTCAGCGCCGCCCAGCGGCGCGCCGTGCACATCGTGACCGCCTTCCTTGTTGGGCGCACCTTTGCCGATGAGCGTGCGGCAGCAGATCAGGGTCGGCTTGTCCGACTTCTTGGCTTCGGCAATGGCGGCGTCCACGGCGGCAACGTTATGGCCATCCACGGCGCGGATCACGTTCCAGCCGTAGGCTTCGAAGCGCTTCGGGGTGTCGTCGTTGAACCAGTGGACAACGTCGCCGTCGATCGAGATGCCGTTGTCGTCCCACAGCGCGATGAGCTTGTTCAGCTTGAGCGTGCCGGCCAGCGAGCAAGCCTCGTGGCTGATGCCTTCCATCAAGCAGCCATCGCCCAGGAAGACATAGGTGTGGTGGTTGACGATGTCGAAGCCCGGGCGGTTGAATTCCTGGCCCAAAAGGCGCTCGGCCAGGGCCATGCCGACGGCGTTGGTGATGCCTTGGCCCAGCGGGCCAGTGGTGGTTTCCACGCCCTGGGTGATGCCGTATTCCGGGTGGCCAGCGGTCTTGCTGTGGAGCTGACGGAAGTTCTTCAGTTCCGACATCGGCAGGTCATAGCCGGTCAGGTGCAGCAGCGCGTAGATCAGCATCGAGCCGTGGCCGTTGGACAGCACGAAGCGGTCGCGATCAGGCCAGCGCGGGTTCAGCGGGTTGTGGCGCAGGTGGCGGCTCCACAGTGCCACGGCGATATCCGCCATGCCCATCGGCGCGCCGGGGTGGCCCGAATTGGCTTGCTGGACGGCGTCCATGGCAAGCACGCGAATGGCGCTGGCCATCAACTGGGTAGGCTGGGTGGTATTCGAGTGGAGGGCGGGGGCGGTCATGCGAACCTGCGGCAGGAGATAGGCGGGAAAATCGCGATTTTACCAGACGGGGATGACCCGGCTGGGGTGATCGCGGTCAGTAAAACGTGCTACGACTTCCCCCTCCCCCGCCCGGCTTACCACTCCGCGACGGAACCGTCGGCATGGCGCCACACTGGGTTGCGCCAGTCGGGGGCTTCCTTGCTGCGTTCGATGACCAGCGCCTCATCAATGTCGACGCCCAGGCCGGGCAGGCGCGGCGGGCGGATATAGCCGCCTTCCAGGGCGAAATCGGCCTTGTTCCGCACGTAATCAAGCAGTTCGGCGCCCTTGTTGTAATGGATGCCCATGCTCTGTTCCTGCAACGTGGCGTTCCAGCTCACGAAATCGACGTGCAGGCAGGCCGCCAGAGCGATGGGGCCCAGCGGGCAATGCGGCGCCAACGCCACATCGTAAGCTTCGGCCATTGCGGCGATCTTCACGCATTCGGTAATGCCGCCGGCGTGAGACAGGTCCGGCTGCAAAATCGATACCCCACCCGCTTCCAGCACGCGCTTGAAGTCGAAACGCGAGAACATGCGCTCGCCGGCGGCGATGGGCAGATGCGTGTGGGCGGCCAGGCGGGCGTAGGTTTCGGCCTGCTCGGCCAGCACCGGTTCTTCGATAAAGAGCGGGCGATACGGCTCCAGCTCCTTGATCAGCACCTTGGCCATCGGCGCAGAAACGCGGCCATGGAAATCGAGCCCGAATTCGACGGTATTGCCAAAGGCCGAGCGAATTTCTGCAACCTTCGCCACCGCGGCATCCACGGCGCGGGACGTGTCGATGATGCCCATCTCTTCGCAGCCGTTGAGCTTGAAGTGATCAAAGCCGCCGGCCTGCAGCGCCTTCATGCCGGCAATCACGTCGGCCGGACGGTCGCCGCCGACCCAGCTGTACGTGCGCATCTTGTCGCGCACGAGGCCGCCGAGCAGTTCGTACACCGGCACGCCCAGCACCTTTCCCTTGATGTCCCACAGCGCCTGGTCAATGCCGGCAATGGCGCTCATCAGAATCGGGCCGCCGCGGTAGAAGCCGGCGCGGTACATGGTCTGCCAGAGGTCGTTGATGCGGCTCGGGTCTTGGCCGATGAGGTAGTCGGACAGCTCATGCACCGCCGCTTCCACCGTGCGCGCACGGCCTTCGATGACGGGCTCGCCCCAGCCGGTGACGCCCTCATCGGTCTCGACTTTCAGGAACATCCAGCGCGGCGGCAGGCGGTAGGTGGTCAGACGGGTGATTTTCATGGATCGATGATGCGTTCAGGTGCGGACAGATTGGGCGGTGCGGTAAGCGGTGACGAAGGCGCGTGCGCGTTCGGCGGTGCACTCGACGGGCTGGCCTGGGCGATACAGGTCGCTGCCGAGGCCAGCGCCGATGCAGCCGGCGGCAAGGTAATCGGCGAGGTTCTCCGGCGTGATGCTGCCAACGGCAAATACCGGCACCTCGGGCGGCAGCACGGCCTTGAGCGCGCGCACATAGCCGGGGCCGAGCGCGCCGGCCGGGAAAATCTTCAGTGCCTGCGCGCCCGCATCGAGCGCGGCAAAGGCTTCGGTGGCGGTCATGCAGCCAATGCAGGTGACGAGGCCGGCGTGGGCGGCGGCGCGGATCACCGGCGCATGCGTGTTGGGCGTGACGACCAACTTGCCGCCCGCCGCGACCATCAGGTCAACGTCTTCGGGGCGCAGCACGGTGCCTGCACCGATCAGGGCGCGGTCACCGAAGGCGCGAGCGGCCAGTTGCACGCTCTGCGCCCAGTCGGGCGAGTTCAGCGGAATTTCGATGGCATCGAAACCGGCATCGACGAGCGCCTGCGTGTGCGCCAGCACCTCGTCGGGCCGGATGCCGCGCAGGATGGCGATCAGCGGAAGGTGGGTTGTCCAGGTCATTCGTGATAGAGCTGCGAGCGCCCGCCATCGATCAGGATGTCGGTCGCGTTGATGAAACGCGCCTCGTCGGAAGCGAGGAACAGCGCGGTGTAGGCCACCTCTTCGGGCTCGCCGATGCGCTTGCACGGCAGCAGCTCAGCCTGGCGGCGGCGTTCGGCTTGCGGATCGGGGGCGGCGGCAAAGCCGGCCTCGGCAATCGGCGTAAGGATCAGCCCCGGCGAGATCGAATTCACGCGGATACCCCGCGCCGCATATTCAATGCCCAGCGCCCGCGTGAGCCCGATCAGCCCATGCTTGGCCACCGGATACGGAAACGCGCCCGGAATGATCTTGTGCCCATGCACCGAGGCAATGTTGACGATGCTGCCCGCGCCGCGCACCAGCATGTGCGGCAGCACGGCGCGCGCGCAGTGCCACGCGCCTTCCAGATCGACGGAAAGACAACGCGCCCAATCGTCCTCGCTCAACTTGAGGGGATCGGCAAACACGTTGATGCCGGCGTTGTTGACCAGCACGTCAATCCCGCCAAAGCGCTCGACGCCTGCGGCGACCATCGCGTCGATCTGCGCACGGTCGCGCACGTCGGCTTGTACGAGGAGGATGTTGTCGTCGCTGCCGACGCTGTTGCCAATTTCGGCGGCGAAGGCCTCGGCGCGCTCGTCACGCACCAGCGCGTTGACGATCACACGTGCGCCGTGCTGCGCGAACAGCTTGGCAATCGCGCCGCCAATGCCTTGCGTGGCGCCCGTCACCAGGGCGACCTTGCCTGCGAGACGCGGCGGAAAAGACATCGGAGAAGCAGTCATGCGGCGGGTTGATTCACGGTGAATTGATAGCTGCGTTGCAGGCTCTGGCCGGTGCCGAGAATGGTCAGGCCGTGGTCTTGCGGCAAGCCCGGCAGGTTGTGCGCGTTGATCGCGTGGTCGATCGGCTCGAAGCAGAAGAAGTCGTACGCAACCGGCGTGTACAGCACATAGCGTGACGTGTCGGCGGCAATCTGCACGGACATGCGGCGGCTGGGCCAGACGATCTCGGCGCGGCCATCCCAGCCTTCGAAGCTGTGATTGATGGCGGCGCTGGCCTCCAGCTTCCGGAGCTTTCGAAAATCTGCGTCCGAAGATGGCGCCTGCAAGACCGTCGGCAGATAGTCCGGCGCGGATTGCCACATGGCCGTTGCACCAGCGCGCAACCGAACGTCGGCCGTGCGCGGAAAGAACGGATGCACGCCAAGCCCGAATGGCAGCGTCGCACCTTCGTTGCGCACCGTGAGTGCGATGTCTAGCGTGTTGCCTGCCAGCGTGTAGCGCTGCACCGCCAGATAGCGGAATGGGCGGCCGTGGTCGACCATCACGGCGAGTTCAACGGACGTATCTGTTTGCGACACTGCATGCCACGGCATCAGCCAGCCGTGGCCATGCAGCGGATACGGTTCGTCGTCACGCGTGCGCGGCACTTCGATGGTCTGCCCCTGGAACGCGAAGCACCCGCCGCCGATGCGGTTGGACCACGGCACCAGCGGATAGCAGGCCAGCGTTCTCGGATCGCGCAGTGCAGCGTCTGCATCGCCCGGCCGGAAGAGGGGTGCAACATCACCGTCTCGCAGCAGATCGAAACGCAGCAATCCGGCTCCCGCCTCGGGCAGCACCTCGGCGCGTAGCACGCCGTTGTCAAGCCGCAACGTAGGCATGGCCGAAACGGCTCTCCGGCAATCCGCGTACGTCGGGCACGGCAAGCTGCAGCGTCGCGCCGGCGTTCACGTCTTCTGCCAGGCGGTGCGACGACAAGCCGTCGCGCGCCGTCGTCAGATACAGCGTGTCGAGCGCCTCGCCACCAAATGCGGGGCACGTGGGCTGCGATGCCGGTACGGACATGCGCGCCAGCACGCGCCCATCCGGTGCGTAGCGCGTCAGGCGGTTGCCGCCCCACTCTGCGTTCCAGAGGCAGCCGTCTGCGTCGACGGTGGAGCCATCGGGCGAGCCTTTGTGGGCACCCTCGGCATCCTGGTCGCGCAGATCGGCGAAGACGCGAATATTGGCGACTTCGCCGGTCTGCCCGTCGTAATCGCACGCGTGGATACGGCGGCTGTGCGTATCGCACCAATACATGGTCTCGCCGTCGGGGCTGAAGGCAATGCTGTTGGCGATGGCAATGTGCGGTAGCGCCAGACGCTGCAGCGCACCCATCGGCGTGAAGCGATAAAAACTGCCGGTGGGTTCGGGGCCGCCTTCGTGCATGGTGCCGAAGACGTAATTGCCGGAGCGATCGGCGCGGCCGTCGTTGACGCGCGTGGTCGGGTTGTCGGGCTCAACCTCGGCCAGCAGCGTAAGCGTGCCGGTGCGCGTGTCGAAACGGGCGATGTTCTTGGCAAGGCCCAGGATGAGCACGCCGGGTTCGTCCGTCAGCACGAAAGAGCCCACGCGTTGCGGCAGCGGCCATTGGCGCTCCTGCCCCGTCGCCGGATCGTGCTGCCACAGCAGCGATTCCTGGATGTCCGTCCACCAGAGCAGGCGCTGGGCGTCGTCCCAGACAATGCCTTCGCCCAGCGTGCACCGCAGATCGGAGAGCGTGGTTGCGGTTGTCATCTGCGCAGCCTCACTCACGGCCGCCGCGGTTCTTCAACTGGTCGACCAGCACCGCTGCCAGCAGAATCGCGCCGCGCACGAGGTACTGGTAGAACGCGTCGATATTCAGCAGGTTCATCGCGTTCTGCACGGTGCCCATGATGAGCACGCCGACCAGCACCCCGCTGATGGTGGCGCGGCCGCCAAGCAGCGACACGCCGCCCAGCACACACGCCGAGATCACGTTCAGCTCAAAGCCTTGCGCAGCATTCGGCTGGCCGCTGGTGATGCGCGCCGCCAGAATCACGCCCGCCAGCGCAGCAACCACGCCCTGGATGAGGAAGATGACGATGCGCGTCATGTTGACGTTCACGCCCGCCAGCCGTGCCGCTTCCGGATTGCCGCCAATCGCCAGCGTATTGCGGCCGTAGATCGTCTTGTTGAGCAGCACGCCAAACACCACGAAGCACAGCCCCGCCACCCACACCGGCGTCGGCACGCCAAAGACGATGGTGTTGCCCAGGTCGAAGAAGTCCATGTCGGACACGCCCACCGCCTGCCCGTGCGAGGCAATGAAGGCGAGGCCGCGTACGATTTCCATCGTGGCCAGCGTGGTGATCAGCGCGTTGATCTTCAGCTTGGCGATCACGAAACCGTTGACGCCACCGATGATCGCGCCCGCCACCAGGCTGCCGCCGATGCCGAGTGCGATGCTGCCGGTGGCGTTGATGATCATCGCGCACAGCACGCCGGCAAACGCCACCGTGGAGCCGATCGACAGGTCGAAATCACGCGACGCCAGACAGAACATCATCGTGCAGGCGACCATGCCGATCTGCGAGACGGAGAGCGCCAAGCCCACCATGTTCTGCCACGAGAAGAAGTACTCGACCGAGAACGACAGCGCGGCAAACAGAATGGCGAAGATCAGCGGCAGGCTGAAATCGTCCAGCAGGCGAAGTAGGCGCGTCTTGTTCATGGCAGAGCGTGCCGATGCGGCGAGCGCATCGGAATGTTGCAGGGGTTGAGACTGGGACATCTTGGACTCCGGGGTTCTCAGGCAGCCAGCGGCGGCATGGGTGCAGACGGCAGCGGCGCAGATTCAGGGCCTGACTCGGGACGTAGGGCGAGCTTGAGCACGGCCTGCTCATTGGCCTGCTCGCGCGGCAGTTCGCCGGCGATGCGGCCTTCGCTCATCACGAGCACGCGGTCGGCCACACCGAGGATTTCCGGCAACTCGCTGGAAATCATCAGCACGGCCACGCCACGTTCGGCCAGCTCGTACAGCACCTGGTAGATCTCGTTCTTGGCACCGACGTCGATGCCGCGCGTGGGCTCATCGATGATCAGCACACGCATGTCGTCTTCGGCCAGCCAGCGCGCCAGAATGGCCTTCTGCTGGTTGCCGCCCGACAGCAGGCGAATCGGCTGCTCGCGGTTGGGCGTCTTGATGCGCAGGCGCGTGATGTAGTGGTCAGCCGTCTTCGCTTCCTGCTTGTCATTGACGAACAGGCCGAAGCGACGCTGGTTGCGCCGGCAGCTGATGTTGATGTTTTCCGACACCGAGCGGCAGCCGATGATGCCCTCTTCCTTGCGGTCCTCCGGGCACAGGACGATGCCTTGGCGGATGGCATCGGCCACATCGCGGATGCGGATCGGCGCGCCGTCCAGCGTGATGCTCCCAGCCGTCTTGCGATCGGCCCCGTAGATCAATCGCGCCAGTTCCGACCGCCCCGCACCCACCAGCCCGAACAGGCCGACGATCTCGCCGCGGCGCACGGACAGGCTTGCCGGCTCGGCCAACTTCGGGCCCACCAGGCCATCCACCTGCAAGCGCACGTCGCCCAGCGGGCGCGCGCGGTAATCGAAGATATCGTCGATCTGGCGGCCGACCATCTGCGCGACCAGCTCGTCGCGCGTGACGTTGGCCATCGACGGGAAATCCGCCACCTTGCGGCCGTCGCGGAAGATCGTGCAGCCGTCGCACAGCTCGAAAATCTCATCCAGCCGGTGCGAGATGTAGATCAGCGCACGGCCTTGGGCGCGCAGGTCTTTCACGAGGCGGAACAGGATGTCGGTCTCGCGGATCGACAGCGAACTTGTCGGCTCGTCCAGCGCAATCACGCGCGCATCGCGCAGGATCGCCTTGCAGATCTCGACCATCTGGCGCTGCCCGATCGACAGGTGTTTCAGCTTGGCGCGCGGGTCCAGATCGACACCGATGCGCCCGAGCTGTTCGCGCGTCCAGGCCATCGCCTCGCGCTGGCGGATGAACCCGCCGCTGGCCGGCAGGTGGCCGAGCAGCAGGTTGTCCATCACCGTCAGTTCGGGCACCGTCTGCAGTTCCTGGTGGATGACGGCAATGCCTGCATCCAGCGCCGCCCGCGTGGTCGGGAACGCCGTCGGCTGGCCCTCGACGACGATCAGCCCTCCGTCGGGCTGATAGTCGCCGCCCAGGATCTTCAACAGCGTCGACTTGCCCGCGCCGTTCTCGCCCAGCAAGCCGTGCACGCGGCCGCATTCGATGCCAAACGACACATCGGACAGCGCCCGCACACCCGGAAACACCTTGCTGATGCCACGAAACTCAAGAAACGCCGACATGGCAAGTCTCCTTCAACAACGTTGTCCGCAAGATCACAAACCCATTTCCTGGCGGACTTGCTTCTCGTTGTCGCGTGTCATCAGGCGGCCGCTGGTCAGGGTAAGCGGGTCCGGTGCCTTGTTGTTCTTGATCCACTCGTACATGTTGATCGAGGTTTCGTAGCCGTGGCGCTTCGGGCTGATCAGCACGGTGCCGAAGAAACCGGTCTTCTCGGGCTTGGAGAACTCGTTGAGCGCCGACTGGCTGCCGCCGATGCCCACACCGATGATGTCTGCTGGCTTCACGCCGTGGCCTTCCGCTGCACGGACTGCGCCCAGCACGGCTTCGTCATTCAGGCCGAAGGCAATCCAGTGCTTGAACTTCGGGTTCTTGGTCAGGGTGATGTTGGCGGCGTTGAACGCGGCTTCGGTATCCGTCTTGGCCTGCGGGCTGGTCAGCACGTTCGCGGCCGGGAAGCCCGCTTTGGTGAGCGCTGCGACTGCGCCGTCGGTGCGCTCCTTGGCGGTCGGCAGTTGGTCATACGCAATACGGATGGCACCGACTTCCGACAGATTCCAGCCGCGCTTTTTCATCTCCTGCGCAATCGCATCGCCCACCTGTTCGCCGATCTTCGTGGCCGAGATGCCCATGTGCGGCACGGATTCGATCGGCTTGCCAGCACCGTCGACCAGGCGGTCATCCACCGTCATCAGCTTGAGGTTGTTCTGCTTGGCCTTGGCCACGACTGCCGGTCCGAGCTTCACGTCGGGCACGCAGATCACGAAACCCTGCGCATGCTGCGCGCCCAGGTTGTCGATGGCCGTCAGCACTTCGCCGCCGCTGGGCACGCCGATCTTCACCAGCTTGAAGCCCTTTTCCTTGGCGGCCTGGTCTGCGAACTTCCATTCGTCCTGGAACCACGGCTCTTCGGGCTGCTTGACCAGGAAGCCGATCTTCACGTCATCGGCTGCATGGGCAAACACCGAGAGGCCGCCGGCCATGGCGAACAGCGTGGCGGCAGCAATGGCCTTGAATGTCCCGCGTCGTTGTTGTTGCATGTTGTCTCCTTGCGATGCCGTCTTTGCGGCATCTGTTCTGCGTTGGATGAAAGATGGGATGGCGTGGGCGCCGGGCTTACGCCACCTTCAAGGTTTTGACCAGGCCGCGTTCGCGTGCGATGGCGATCGCGCCGCTGCCGGCCAGGTGCTCCTGCTGTTCACTGCTCGTAACGGTGACCTTGCCTGAGAAGAAATCGTCGTCCGACACCAGCACGGCCAGCGCCTCGCGCAGCAGCGGCTTGCCGGTGATGACGAACTGCGTGCCGGGGTTCATGCGGATCGCGCTGCTGTTCTTGAGCGTGAGCAGATCCGCGCCCAGCACCGCGCCCAGCAGGAAGTTGGCCCGCGCATTGCGCTCGTAGATCGTGAACTGACCCAGCGTGCGCACCATGAAACAGGCGCGCCCCAGTCCGATGCTGCTGGCGCTGCGCGCGCCGGACAGCAACATTTCCGAATCGACCTCGGTGGCAAAGTCGGAGTCGAGCGCGTCGGCCAGGATGGTGTTGTGCGTGATCACGTGCAGCAGCTCGCCAGCCAGCGTCGTCACACAGCCGGTGATGCGCTGATCCGCGTCCAGATGCACAAACTTCGAGTGCGAACCCGGCAGCACGATCACCGCCGGCTCTGTGATGCCAAGGCGAGCGACCAAACCCATGGTCTCGACTTCTTCGCCGCGCATCATGTCCATCGACTCGATGTTGTGCAGGCCGAGGTTGTCCACCGGATTGCGCACGCCCGGCACAAACCAGATTGGCTGGGGGCACACCTCGGGAATGCTCGCCTGCACCATCCCCGCGGCCAGGTCGCGCAGGCCGGCTGGCGCCACCAGGTGCGGTACTTCATGCAGGCCAACGTTGGAGGTGATCATGCCGGACGCCAGCACCAAGTCGACCTGGCTCATGCCGAAACCGGCCTTCTGCAGCGCAGCTTCAATGGTGTCCTGCACGCCGCGCTGCAGCGTCGTCCGGTTGCCGGTGATGGCGGTGTCGCGCACGCCAACCTGGCGCGCAGCCTGGCAGAGCGCAACGTCATCGCGCCAGACCGTGACGCGTGTGTTGGTGGTACCGGTATCGATGGTGAGGATGTTCATGCGTGGCATTGCTTGGTGTGACGTGGGACGGGCCCTGGGTTAAAACCATTTCATGATCCGCAGCGAGCGGCCCGTGGTTGACTTGGAAGGCGCCGCCGTCCATGAAGACGTCGTCGAGAAGCGGCAACGTCGCACAGTCGAGTTCGGGGCGCGCAACAGGATCATGAGCGGTTTTTTAGAACGAGTGAACGATACCGGTGTAGGCACCCAGTTGGTTCTTACCCGGCGCCGGGTTGTTGTTGGTTGCTTCCACCGAGAAGTTGGCGGTAGCGCTGTTCTGCACCGTGCCGACGCTCGCGTACAGCATCGTGCGCTTGGACAGGTTGTAGTTGGCACCCGCCATGAACAGGTTGGCGTTACCGCCACCGTGGTTCACGTTGACGCGATAGGCCGCGCCGATCAGCGTCAACGCCGGCGTGACTTCATAGTTGATGCCCAGCCAGTAATGATTGGCCTTGGTCGGGGCGCCCGCTGCCGCATCCGGTGCAGACAGGTTTTCATACGCGGCAAACAGCTTCGCCTTGCCGATGGTGTACGTGCCGCCGATCGTCGCTTCCTTCGAGAAGTTGAAGATGTCGCTGAACTTGCCGTTGCCGTCGCGGATCACGTCGTAGATCGCGCGCACTTCCAGCGGGCCGGCGGTGTAGACGGCGGACACGCCATCGCGACGGCTGTTCGTGAACGAGCCGGGTTGTTCACCCAGGCCGGTCTGCAGGCCGATCTGGAAGCCGCCCCAGGTCGGGCTTTGGTATTCGACGACGTTGTTGGCGCCCGGCCAGTTACGCCCGCGCACCAGCGTGGCCGAGCCGATGAACTGCTGGCCGGTCGGGTCCAGGAACCAGACGTCGTTGCTGATGAAGAGGTTCTTGCCGGCCGTCAACGTGCCCCAGGTCGGGCTGGACAGGCCGACGTACGAACGGCGATTAAACAGCGCGTCACCGTTGGTTTTGCCTTGCGCCGCGCCAAAGCCGGACTCCAGCCGGAAGACCGCCTGCAGGCCACCGCCCAGATCCTCCTTGCCCATGAACCCGAACATGCTGGTCCCCCACTGGTTGTCGGCGGCGCGCCAGAGGCTGCCGCCCGGGGAGGTCGCGGTGGGGGCGACGTTGTTCTGGTAGTCGATGCCGCTGGCGACGCGGCCGTACAGCGTGACGTTGGTTTGTGCGAGGGCGGGAGCGGTCCAGCCAGCGAGCGCAAGGCTGCACGCCAGCATCCCGCGAACAGCGGTGGTTCGATTCATGACGTCTCCTGAATGTTTTTGTAGGCGGGGTCCGGTGCGTCGCGCGGTTTGAGATCGCTGGAGGCACACACCAAGCATCGTCACCGGCCCCAGGCGCATTTGTAGTCGGGGCGGCCTTAACGTGGCAAACTACAAATTCTTCGTTGTACGTTAAATTTTTCTTAACGAGAACGCATGGCACGACGCCTCCCTCCCCTTAATGCATTGCGCGTCTTTGAAGTTGCGGGCCGCCATTTGAGCTTCAGCCGGGCTGCGGACGAGCTTTGCGTGACCAACGCTGCCGTCAGCCATCAGATCAAGCAGCTCGAAGATCATCTGGGCAAAAAGCTCTTTGCGCGCCGCAACAACCAGCTCTCGTTGACCGACGCCGGCGACAACTACCTGCCTCGCGTGCGCGACGCGCTGCGTGCCCTCGAACAAGCCACCGACCTGCTGATGGACACCGCCGACGCGCCGCTGCGCGTGGCCGTGCCGCCAACCTTCGGCGCCAAATGGCTGGTGCCGCGGCTGTACCGTTTCTTCAACCAGCATCCGCACGTGCGCGTCGAAGTCTCGACCGCCGACGTGCAAGATCACGGCCAGTTCGATCTGTGCATCGACGACCGGCAAGTCAACGCGCCCAACCTGCGCGTCGAGTGGTTCACCTCCACCGATTTTTTTCCCGTCTGCAACGCCACGCTGCAGGCGGCCATCCGCATGCCGCAAGACCTCGCCACGCAAACGCTGTTGCACGAGCGCGGCGGCCGCCATCTCGCGCACCATCCGACGTGGCGGCAATGGCTCGACGAGGTCGGTGTGCCCCACATCGATGCCACGCGCGGGCCGGCGTTTTCTGAGGCCCTGATGGCGCTGCAGGCAGCTATTGACGGCCAAGGCGTGGCACTCGGCCAGGGCATCCTTGTCGAGTACGACATCGCCGCCGGACGTCTGATGCGACCGCTGGCGACCGAAGCCTCGCTGCGCCTGTCGTACTACCTGATCCATCCACACCAGGCAGCCGAGCACGCGGGCTTTGCATTGTTCCGCCAGTGGCTCGTCGATGAAGTCGCGCGCGGGGGCGGCCGTGCACGCAACCAGCCCCCGGCAAGCGAGGTGTTTTGATTTCTTTTTGATTGTGGCGTGGCGGGCGCTCTACACTACTCGTCCCTGGCTGCATTGCGCCGAAGAAGGAGCCCGCCATGAGCTTCCCCCGCCCCGCCAACACCCCGTGGCTTGTCCCGTACCTGACCGTGCACGACGCCTCGGCCGCCATCGCCTTCTATCGCAACGCGTTCGGTTTCGATGTGCAGGATGAAATGCACGACCATGGCCGCCCGATCCACGTCGAGATGACCTACCAGGGCCAGCTCATGCTGATGTTTGCGCCCGAAGGCGTCTTCGGCTCCACCGCCAAAGCCCCTGCCGCCGCGGGCTTTGAATGCCCGCAGAGCTTCCACCTGTATTGCAACGACGTCGACACCGCGTATCAGAACGCGCTGGACCAGGGCGCCACGTCCATCATGGCGCCGCACGATGCCTTCTGGGGCGAGCGCTACGCCGCCGTGCGCGATCCCGACGGTTATCGCTGGGGCCTCGCCTGCCGCCCGGCGGCAGCCTGATCGCCTGACCCGATTCACCACAAGGATTGCTGTCATGGGGCTTCCCCGTTTTTTCGTCGATACGCCGCTCGCCCCCAACACAACCGTCACGCTGCCCGAGGCCGTCACACGCCACATCCACGTGCTGCGGCTGGCCGTCGGCGATGACGTCTGCCTGTTCGATGGCTCCGGCCACGAATTCCGTGCTCGGCTCGCCGCCATCAACAAGCGCGATGCCACCGCCAGCCTTGCGGATGCCACACAGCCCGACACAGAGGCCCGCTACGCCATCACGCTCGCGCAAGGCATTGCCGGTGGCGACAAGATGGATTGGCTGATCGAGAAGGCCATCGAACTGGGCGTGAATGCGGTGGCTCCGCTGCAGACCGAGCGCGCCGTGGTGCGCCTCTCCGGCGAGCGTGCAGCCAAGCGCGTGCAGCACTGGCAGTCACTGGTGCAGGCCGCCTGCGAGCAATGTGGCCGAGCCCGCGTGCCGGTTGTCGCACCGGTCGCCACGCTGCGCGAATGGCTCGCCGCCGCCAAGTCGACCGAGGCGCCGCGCGTGCTGCTGTCACCGCGCGGCACGCAATCGCTTACGCAATGGGCGGTGCAGTCGCGCACGCGCATCGAAGGCAGCGGCATCGTGCTGCTGATCGGCCCCGAAGGCGGTCTTTCGCCCGACGAAGAAGCGCTTGCCGAGGCTGCCGGTTTCTTACCGCTGACACTCGGGCGACGTATTCTCAGAACGGAATCGGCGGCGCTTGTTGCCGTGTCCGCGCTGCACGCCGTGCTCGGCGAGTTCTAAGTTCTGACAACGAAACACTGACCGTTTGATCCCCCCGGCGGGCCTTTCCCCCATGCCCGCCATTGACCAAAGGAGCTTCATCATGGGTCTACTCGATTCGATTCTCGGCGGCGGCAATGACGCCAGCGGTGCGCAATCGTCCTTGCTGGGCAACAAGAAGGTGCTGCTTGCAGTGGGCGTGCTGGCCTACCTGGCGATGAAGCACAAGTCGCAAGGCGCGGGCGATGCGGCCGCGCCGCAAGGGCAGGAAGATCAGGGCGGCGGCCTGTTCGGTTCGCTGGGTGGCTTGCTGGGTGCGGCAGGCGGAGCCGGCGCGCTGGGCAGCCTGCTCGGCGGCGCAGGCGGAGCGGGTGGCCTTGGTGGTCTGCTCGGCGGTTTGCTGGGCGGTGGCAACGGCAATGCCGATCAGGCGGCCGTCGGAGGCCTGGGGCCGCTGCAGCAGATCCTGGAGCAAGCCGGTCTGGGCGAACAGGTCAAATCGTGGATCGGCAATGGCCAGAACCTGCCGGTGTCAGGCGAGCAGATTACGCAGGCACTGAGTGGCACGGGTGCGCTGGAGGAGGTATCGAAACTGGCCGCCCACTTCGGCATCAGCGAAGGCGACCTCGCCAACCAGCTCGCCGAAGGCCTGCCCGAAGCGGTCAATCACCTCACGCCGCAAGGCGCAGTGCCGGCGGCCTGAACGTTTATCGCCGCACAGAAGAAAGCCCGCAATTGCGGGCTTTTTTTGCGCCGACGGTCAACCCTCGCCGTAGGCCGTTCGGCCCGCGTCACGCAGCGCCTGCACCACATGCAGCGCCGCCGGAGACAACAACCGGTCCGTGCGCGTGATGATGCCGAAGTCGTCCATCTGGCACGGCATCGGCAACGGAAGAATCGCCAGCATCCGATACGACGCGTAGTACTGCGCGACATCGGCGCCGATCACGGCCAGCATGTCGCTCTGCTCGAGGATGCGCGTCAGGAACAGCAGCGCTGAAGTTTCCACCACGCTCGACGGCGCTGTCAGGCTCTCCCGCTGGAACATCAGGTCGAACCGGTGACGCAGCACGCTGCCGATGGGCGGCACCACCCAGGTGGCCGGCTGCACGTCGGCCAGCGTCAGCGATGGTTCCGCCAGCAAGGGATGCCCCGGCCGCGCCACCGCGACCACCGGCTCGTCGGCCAGCGGCTCGTAGCGCAGATGCAGTTTGTCGTGCTCAGCAAACAGGCGGCCGACCACGAGGTCGAGCTTGTCTTGCGCCAATCGCTCCAGCAACACATTGCTGCTTTCGATTTCCAGCGACACCCGCAGCCCCGGATGCTCGCGCGTGATCTGCGCCACCACCGGCGGCAGCAGCCGCACGCCCGGCGACGTGATCGTGCCCACCGCCACGTGCCCGAGGTGTCCGGCCTTGAGCCCGAGCACTTCCTCCTGGGCCTGGTCCAGGCTGCCGACCACCGCACGCGCGTGGCGGATCAGCGCATCGCCATAGCGCGTGGGCCGCATGCCACGCGGCATGCGCTCGAACAGTTGCACGTCGAGCATGGCCTCCAGCTCGCGCAGCAGCTTGGAGGCGGCGGGCTGCGTCATGTTGAGCGCGGCGGCCGCCCGGTGGATGTTGCCCTCCTCGGCCAGGGCAATCAGCAGCAGCAGTTGTCGCGTCTTCAGGCGCGCACGGACATACCAGGGGCTGTTCGACATCGGGTCTTCCTCGAGATATCAAATTGGATATCGGTCACGGCCAATATTTCATTGGAAGGATATCAGGGCGCTCCGTACACTCGGTCCGATCAAAAAACCACAACCACACCGGAGACAACGGACGTGCCGCGCGGCCCGCAAGTGCCACGCAGCCGATCGATGCGCGCGCGCCTCGACCTCCACGTCCGTGACACACGCACCCATGTCGGAATCGAAACCCAAGCTGCGCTCGGCCCAATGGTTCGGCACCGCCGATAAGAACGGCTTCATGTACCGAAGCTGGATGAAGAACCAGGGCATCCCCGATCACGAATTCGACGGCCGCCCGATCATCGGCATCTGCAATACCTGGTCGGAACTGACGCCGTGCAATGCACATTTCCGCAAGCTGGCGGAACACGTCAAGCGCGGCATTTACGAGGCAGGCGGGTTTCCGGTGGAGTTTCCGGTGTTCTCCAACGGCGAATCGAACCTGCGCCCGACTGCCATGCTCACGCGCAACCTCGCGGCCATGGATGTTGAAGAGGCGATTCGCGGCAACCCGATCGACGCGGTGGTGCTGCTCACCGGCTGCGACAAGACCACGCCGGCCCTGCTGATGGGCGCGGCAAGCTGCGACGTACCGGCCATCGTCGTGACAGGCGGGCCCATGCTCAACGGCAAGCTCGACGGCAAGAACATCGGCTCCGGTACGGCGGTGTGGCAGCTGCACGAATCGCTCAAGGCGGGGGAGATCGACCTGCATCGCTTCCTGTCGGCGGAAGCGGGGATGTCGCGTTCGGCCGGCACGTGCAACACGATGGGCACGGCGTCCACCATGGCATGTATGGCCGAAGCGCTCGGCACATCGCTGCCGCATAACGCGGCCATTCCGGCGGTGGATGCGCGGCGCTACGTGCTGGCGCATATGTCAGGCATCCGCATCGTCGAGATGGCGCTGCAAGGGCTGACGCTGTCCAAGATCCTCACGCGCGCCGCGTTCGAAAACGCCATCCGCGCCAACGCAGCCATTGGTGGTTCGACCAACGCCGTGATCCACCTGAAGGCGATTGCCGGGCGCATTGGCGTGCCGCTTGAGCTGGAAGACTGGTCGCGCATCGGCCGGGACACGCCGACCATCGTTGACCTGATGCCCTCGGGCCGCTTCCTGATGGAGGAGTTCTACTACGCGGGCGGCCTGCCCGCCGTGCTGCGCCGCCTGGGCGAGGCGAACCTGCTGCCGCATCCCGATGCGCTGACCGTCAACGGCAGGACGCTGTGGGACAACGTCAAGGACGCGCCCATCACCGACGACGAAGTCATCCGCCCGCTCACCAACCCGCTGATCGACGATGGCGGCATTCGCGTGTTGCGCGGCAATCTGGCGCCGCGTGGCGCGGTGCTCAAGCCATCTGCGGCGAGCCCAGAGCTGCTCAAGCATCGCGGCCGCGCAGTCGTATTCGAAAACCTGGAGCACTACAAGGAACGCATCGTTGACGAGTCCCTGGAGGTGGATGCCAGCTCCGTGCTGGTGATGAAGAACTGCGGGCCCAAGGGATATCCGGGCATGGCCGAGGTCGGCAACATGGGCCTGCCGCCCAAGCTGCTGCGCCAGGGTGTGAAGGATATGGTGCGCATTTCCGACGCACGCATGAGCGGGACCGCCTACGGGACAGTGGTGCTGCACGTGGCGCCCGAAGCTGCGGCGGGCGGCCCGCTGGCCGCGGTGCAGGACGGCGATTGGATCGAACTCGACTGCGAGGCCGGCACGCTCCACCTGGACATTGCCCCCGAAGAACTCGCGCGCAGGCTGGCGGCCTACCAGCCCCAGCGTTCGCATGGCGAGGCCGGCGGCTACCAGCGCCTGTACGTCAACCACGTGCTGCAGGCTGACGAAGGCTGCGACCTCGATTTCCTGGTCGGTTGCCGTGGCGCCGCAGTACCGCGCCACTCGCACTGAATCGACACACGCGTAGGAGACTGGCTTTGCCGATTGCTCAACCCGCCGCGCACGCACCACGCTATCGCGGCATCTTTCCGGTGGTGCCCACCACCTTCACCGAAACCGGCGAACTCGATTTGCCGAGCCAGAAGCGCGCGATCGATTTCATGATCGATGCCGGCTCGGATGGCCTGTGCATCCTGGCCAATTTTTCGGAGCAGTTCTCGCTGTCCGATGACGAGCGCGAAGTGCTCACCCGCACCGCGCTGGAGCACGTGGCTGGCCGCGTGCCCGTGATTGTCACCACCTCACACTACAGCACGCAGGTCTGCGCGCAACGCGGCCGCCGCGCGCAGGACATGGGCGCCGCCATGCTGATGGTGATGCCGCCCTACCACGGCGCCACCTTCCGCGTGCCCGAAGCGCAGATCTACGAATTCTTTGCGCGCGTGTCGGATGCCGTGGGCATTCCGATCATGATTCAGGATGCGCCGGCCAGCGGCACGGTGCTGTCTGCGGCGTTCCTCGCGCGCGTGGCCCGCGAGATCGAGCAAGTGGCCTACTTCAAGATCGAAACGCCCGGTGCGGCGGCCAAGCTGCGCGAGCTGATCCGCCTCGGCGGGGACGCCATCGAAGGCCCCTGGGACGGTGAAGAAGCCATCACGCTGCTCGCCGATCTGGATGCCGGCGCCACGGGCAGCATGACCGGTGGTGCATATCCCGACGGCATACGGCCGATCATCGAGGCGCACGCCCAAGGGCAGCACGATCTCGCCTTCGATCTGTATCAACGCTGGCTGCCGCTCATCAACCACGAGAACCGGCAGGCCGGCATCCTGGCCGCCAAGGCACTGATGAAGGAAGGCGGCGTGATCGCCTGCGAGGCGTCGCGCCATCCGTTGCCGCCAATGCACCCAGACACGCGCCGGGGCCTGATCGACATTGCCCGGCGGCTCGATCCGCTGGTCTTGCGCTGGGGGCGATAGCCATGCACGGTGAACGTACCCCCGTTTCGATCGGCATTGTCGGCGTTGGCAAGATCGCCCGCGATCAGCATCTGCCGGCGCTTGCCGCGCAGCCCGGGTTCAAGCTCGCGGCCTGTGCCAGCCCGCATTCACGCGTCGACGGCCTGCCGCACTACACGACGCTCGACGCCATGCTGGCAGACGAACCCGCACTGCAGGCGGTATCGCTGTGCACGCCGCCGCAGGTGCGATTTACGCAGGCCCGCGCGGCACTCGCCGCCGGCAAGCACGTGATGCTGGAGAAGCCCCCGGGCGCCAGCGTGTCGGAAGTTGCGATCCTGGCTGAACTGGCACGGGAGCATCGCAGCACGTTATTCACCTCATGGCACTCGCGCCATGCGCCCGGTGTCGAGGCCGCCCGCGAATGGCTTGCAAACCGCGCCATCGTCTCAGTCGATGTGCAGTGGAAAGAAGATGTGCGCCGCTGGCACCCGAACCAGGCGTGGATCTGGGAACCCGGCGGTCTGGGTGTGTTTGACCCGGGCATCAACGCGCTTTCGATCCTGACCCGCGTCCTGCCGCATGCGTTCTTTCTGACGGCGGCCGACCTGTGGGTGCCCGCCAATCAGCAGACCCCGATTGCTGCCCACCTGGCATTCACCGATGCGCACGGCACGGCCATCCAGGCGGAATTCGACTGGCGCCATGACGCAGGCGAGCTATGGCAGATCGACGTGACCACGCGCGACGGCACCTTGCGGCTGGCACAAGGCGGCAAGCAATTGACCATCGACGGCGTTGAGATCGACGTCGGCCCCGAACGCGAATACCCAAGCCTGTACACACGCTTTCTCGAACTGATCGCCAGCGGCGAGAGCGATGTCGATGTCCGCCCGCTTCAGCACGTGGCCGACGCCATGCTGCTCGGTCGGCGCCATCTGATTGATCCGTTCGTGCCGTGAAGCACGCCCGATTCACGTAGTGCCATAAGAGCCATTCCAACGAGGAGACAACCATGCAACGCAAACTTCGCCGCCTGACCCTATCCGCCCTGGCAGCCACCCTGTGCCTGGGGCCGCTGGCCGCCGCCCTGCCCGCCCACGCCGACGAGCCGCTCAAGATCGGCTTCCTGGTCAAGATGCCCGAGCAGGCGTGGTTCATCAACGAACAGAAAGCTGCCACCGCGCTTGGCCAGAAGGACGGCTTTTCGGTGGTGAACATCGGCACGCCCGATGGCGAGAAGGTGCTGTCCGCCATCGACAACCTGGGCGCACAAGGTGCCAAGGGCTTCGTCATCTGCGCGCCGGACGTGCGCCTGGGGCCGGCTATCTCGGCACGCGCCAAGCACTACAACATGAAGTTCGTCACGGTTGACGATCAACTCGTCGACTCGTCCGGCAAACCGCTGGCCAACGTACCGCACCTGGGCATGTCGGCATTCAAGATCGGCAACCAGGTCGGCCAGGCCATCTCCGACGAGATGAAGCGCCGTGGCTGGAAGCCCGAGGAAGTGGGCGCGCTGCGCATCACCAACTACGAGCTGCCGACCGCCAAGCTGCGCACCGACGGCGCCACGCAGACGCTGCTGGCCGGCGGCTTCAAGAAGGAAAACATCTTCGACGCGCCGCAAAAGACAACCGACGACGCCGGTGGCTTCAATGCCGCGTCGCCGGTGCTGGCACAGCATGCGGGCATCAAGAAGTGGGTCATCTTCGCGCTCAATGAAGAGAGCGTGCTGGGCGGCGTGCGCGCAACCGAGCAGTTGCACATTCCGGCAGCCGATGTGATCGGGGTCGGCATCAACGGTGCCGGCGAGGCGTTTGCCGAGTTCCAGAAGAAGGAGCCGACGGGCTTCTTCGGCACGATTGCCGTCAGCTCAACCAACCACGGCAAGGACAGCGCTGCAAACCTTGTCGATTGGATCAAGACCGGCAAGCAGCCGCCAGCCGATACGCAAACCACCGGCAAGCTGATGGTGCGCGGCAATTGGCAAGAGGTCCGCAAGGAACTGGGCATTTGATGCAACGCGCGGCGCGGGCCAGTCCCGCGCCCCACGTGCATCCGCAGAGAGCAACCGATGACAGTTCAATCACTTGATGAGAGTGGCCCGCCCGACGCTTCCGCAGGCGCCTATCTGAAGCTCGACGGCATCACCGTGCGCTTTCCCGGCGTACTGGCACTCGACCACGTCTCGCTCGACATCCGCCGCGGCGAAGTGCACGGCCTGATGGGCGAAAACGGCGCGGGCAAGTCGACGCTGCTCAAGGTGCTGTCAGGCGTCAACCAGCCGGAGGACGGCACGCTGTCGCTCGACGGCGTGCCGCAGCAGTTCACGAACACCCGCGCAGCCATCGCGGCGGGCGTCGCGATCATCTATCAGGAACTGCACCTCGTACCCGAACTGACGGTGGCAGAAAACCTGATGCTCGGCGCGCTACCCAATCGCTTTGGCGTGCTCGACGAGAAGACGTTGATCGCGCGTGCGCTGCGCGAACTCGAACGGCTGGGCGAGAAGCTCGATCCGGCCCAACCCGTCAAGCATCTGTCGATCGGCCAGCGCCAGATGATCGAGATCGGCAAGGCGCTGATGCGCGACGCGCGCGTGATCGCGTTCGACGAACCGACGAGTTCGCTCTCCTCGCGCGAGACGACGCAGTTGTTCCGCATCATTCGCGCGCTCAAGGCCGAGGGCCGCGCGGTCATCTATGTCACACATCGCATGGAAGAGGTGTACGAACTGTGCGATCGCGTGACCGTGTTCCGTGACGGCCGGCATATCGACACGTTCAACGCCGGCGCGAGCCTCGACCGCGAACGGTTGATCCGCTGCATGGTCGGCCGCTCGATCCAGGACGTGTATGGCTACAAGCCACGCCCGCTCGGTGAGGTGAACGTCGACGTGCGCGGCCTGATGGGACCCGGCTTGACCGAACCCGCATCGTTTCGCGCGCATGCTGGGGAAATCGTCGGCTTCTTCGGGCTGGTCGGCGCGGGGCGCTCGGAACTGATGAAGCTTCTCTACGGCGCGGTCAAGCCCACAGCGGGCGAGGTTCACCTCAAAGGCAAGCGCGTCCAGTTCAACACGCCGCGCGATGCGGTGCGCGCGGGTGTCGCGCTCTGCCCGGAAGACCGCAAGCAGGAAGGCATCGTCGCGATCGCCTCGGTGTCGGATAACCTGAACATCAGTTGCCGGCGCCACTTCAGCCGCTTCAGCGTGCTGAACAACCGGCAGGAAGCGCGGACCACCAAGTCGTTCATCGACAAGCTCGCCATCAAGACACGCAACGGTGAAACGCCCATCGGCAAGCTATCGGGCGGCAATCAGCAGAAGGTGATCCTCTCGCGCTGGCTGGCCGAAGACATCGACGTTTTCCTGATGGACGAGCCCACGCGCGGCATCGACGTCGGCGCCCGCAGCGAAATCTACAGCCTGCTCTATGGCCTCGCCGAGGCGGGCCGCACCGTCATCGTCGTGTCGAGCGATCTGGCGGAAGTCATCGGCGTTGCCGACCGAGTGCTCGTCATGAAACAGGGCCGCATCGTCGGCGATCTGCCCAGAGAGCACGCCTCGCCCGACACCCTCATCAAACTCGCGCTGCCACGCTAGCGCGCGAATCACGCCCTCATGGAAACCGATCCTATGCAAACGCCATCCACCGAATCCGTGCCGGGCGGCCCGCCATTGGCAGCCCCGGGCATCCCCAGCCGCGCAGCCCTCACGTGGGAGCTGGTCAACCGATCGGGCATCGTCGTGGTGTTCCTCCTGCTGTTCACCGCGCTGGCGTTCACGGTGCCGGGCTTCATCAGCAGCCGCAACATCCAGGGCCTGCTGCTCTCCGTCACCTTGATCGGCTCTATCTCGGTCACGATGATGTTCGTCCTCGCACTCGGCGAGGTCGACCTTTCCGTCGCCTCCATCGTGGCGTTCGCCGGCGTGGTGGCCTCCACGCTCATCACCGCAACCCATAGCGTGGTGCTTGGCGTCGGGGCCGGCGTGCTGGCGGGCGGCATGGTCGGGCTCGTCAACGGCGTGCTGGTGGCGCGCTATCAGATCAACTCGCTGATCGTCACGCTGGCCATGATGGAAGTCGTGCGCGGCCTCGCCTTCATCACCTCCAACGGCGACGCGGTGATGATTTCCGAAGAGAGCTTCTTCGACCTGGGCGGCGGGTCACTCCTTGGCATCTCGTACCCGATCTGGAGCAATATCGTCGGCTTCGCGCTGTTCGGTTTCCTGCTCAAGAAGACGGTGTTCGGCAAGAACGTGCTCGCCGTCGGCGGCAATGAAGAAGCCGCGCTGCTTGCCGGCCTGCCCGTGACGCGCATCAAGATCGCCGTGTTCGTCCTGCAAGGCCTGGTGACCGGTTTTGCGGGCGTGATGCTCGCCTCGCGCATGAGCCTGGGCGATCCGAAAACGTCGGTCGGGCTCGAACTGGGCGTGATCTCAGCCTGCGTGCTGGGCGGTGTTTCGCTCACAGGCGGGGTGGCAACCGTGTCCGGTGTGCTGGTCGGCGTTCTGATCATGGGGTCGGTGCAGAACGCGATGAGCCTGATGAACGTGCCGACGTTCTATCAGTACCTGATTCGCGGCGGCATTCTGCTGCTGGCGGTGTGGTTCGACCGCATTCGCCGCAACAAGCGGGTAGGCTGACACGCCGGTCGGCCTTCGCACGGCAACAAAAAAGCCCGCATTTGCGGGCTTTTTCATTCCAACGCCGATCAATCAGCGGGAAAGTCAGTTCACGCGAACGAATAGAACACGCGGAACTGAACCTTGCGCTCGCCCCAGAACTCTGCCGCGTCGCGGAACACGTCCAGCAGCACTTCGCGCGCTTCCTTGTCGAACTTGGGCTGGCACGGCAGCCCCTCGAGCACGATGACAAAACCCGGCTGCGGGCCGGCCTTGTAGATCATGTCGGTCAGGCAGTCAGCCAAGGCGTCGAAGTTCTTGCCGAAATGCTTCGGGAACAGGAACTCGCGTGCGATCACGTCGAGCACTTCGCTCTTGGTGGTCGCGGCCGCGCAGTTGGCGTACAGGAAATGCTGGCCAAGGCTGGCCGCCGACTCGGCCAGATCCGCCACGCGAAACGCGCGGATCGACTGCACGATATTCGGACGCACCGTCTTGAACAGGTTCATGGCGTCTTCGCGGCCTCCGTCGTCGTCCGTCTGAATATTGTCCTGCGTCATGATGTTCTGCGGTGCGCTTTGAGGCAACTTGGCCGCTCCCCCGACGCGTGCGCCCAGAGCTTGCATTCCGACCACACCGTCGTACAGATTTTGCGCCTTGTGCCACGCCTCGCGGGCCACGCGCTCATCGCGTGCGGTGAGCGAGTCGTCCAGCCCAAACATGTTGGTCGTCATCGCTGTATCCGTTGAAAACTGTTGTAGTGATCTTCCGTGTAGTAGCAGTCGTTGGCCGCTTGCTGATCGCCACCGCAAATAATGCGTCGGGCGCCACGGTTGCGTGCCCCTCGCGTCTTCACGGTGTACTCGTGGTAATAGCCACGCCGCTGTGCAGGCAAACGCCGTTCATAATTGCCGAACGTGGTGCCATCTTTTGCATACGGAAACGGGCCGCCCTGCTCAATCAGTGCCAGCGTGCGCTGCGCCTCGTTGGGCAGGTCTACCGGGCGAATGGTTCCCACGGCGGCAGCCATGCCGGTGGTGTCCCGAGCAACCGCATTGGCCGGCAGGCCGGCCACCGACAACGCGAGCGTTGCCATCAGCGCGCCACGCGCCATCGCCTGAGATACGGAGCGGCCGATCCACGCTCCAAGTCGCTTTGTCATCAGCAGGCCCTAACGGGAGAATCGCGCCGACCGGAGCCCGGCGCAGGTCACAAGCGCAGGTGGCCGTCCAATAACGATCCGGACAGCCGGTTTGCAGCTGAAAGCGAAGCGGCTCAATGCGTGAGAGGCCTGGCAGGGAATGACAAGTCGGGCGACTGCCGAAGACTTGGGGAATCCTTCCGCCTGCAAAAACCACCCATTGCGCGCACCGAATAAGGCGAGCCAGTCAGACGTGTGTACGGAAAACCGCATTTTTTGAAACCCGTCCGGCCCGGTTCGGACCTCATGTGCTCAGAAGCACCCCTTCAGCCCGTAAGGGTACGCTCATCAATGACAACAATCAACCGACGGTGGAAGTCTGAAGGGTTTTTTGATATAGCTATTTAGTTTGCGGAAATGTAAGTACACGCAAACTTAGTGAATAAAAAAAGGGAGCGCAGCATCGTGCGCTCCCTTTTTGGTGCAGTCGCGATCAGCGTTGCGCTTGCGCAGCGGCATCCACGACGGTCAGGGCCGTCATGTTGAGGATGCGTCGCACCGTAGCCGATGGCGTGAGGATATGCACCGGCTTTTTCGCACCCAGCAGGATCGGACCGATAGCGATGTTGTTGCCGGCGGCCGTCTTCAGCAGGTTGTAAGCGATGTTGGCGGCGTCGATGTTCGGCATGACCAACAGGTTCGCTTCGCCTTTGAGCGGCGAATCCGGCACCAGCGAGTCACGCAGCTTCTCGTCGAGCGCGGCATCACCGTGCATCTCACCGTCCACTTCCAGGTTCGGGGCACGTTCGCGCAGGATTGCCAGCGTTTCGCGCATCTTGACGGCCGAAGGCGCTTCCGAGGAGCCGAAGTTCGAGTGCGACATCAGCGCGACCTTGGGCTTGATACCGAAGCGGCACAGCTCCTCAGCAGCCATGATGGTGATCTCGGCGAGTTCCTCGGCAGTCGGGTCAACGTTGACATGCGTATCCGCCAGGAACACCTGCCGACCCGGCAGAACCAGGCCGTTCATGGCCGCGTACACGCAGTTCGTGCCACCCAGGATCTGGTCGATGTAGCGCAAGTGGGCGGCCGTGTTGCTGATCGTGCCGCAGATCATGCCGTCCGCTTCGCCCTTGTGGACCATGACGGCGCCGATCAGCGTATTGCGGCGACGCATCTCCAGCTTGGCGTACTGCGGCGTCACGCCCTTGCGCGCCATCAGCTTGTAATACGTCTCCCAGTAATCGCGGAAGCGCTCGTCATGCTCGGGGTTGACCACGGCGAAGTCCACGCCTTCGCGCAGACGCAGGCCGAAACGCTCGATGCGGTGGGCGATCACGCTCGGGCGGCCGATCAGGATCGGGCTGGCGAGCTTTTCGTCCACGACGATCTGCACCGCGCGCAGCACGCGCTCTTCTTCGCCCTCGGCAAAGACGATGCGCTTGTTCTCCATCGGCACCTTGCGGGCGGCCGAGAAGATCGGCTTCATCAGCGTGCCCGAGTGGTAGACGAACTGCTGCAGATGCTGGCGGTAGGCATCCATGTCTTCGATCGGACGCTGCGCCACGCCCGAGAGCATGGCGGCCTGCGCCACGGCCGGCGCGATCTTGACGATCAGGCGCGGGTCGAAGGGCTTCGGAATCAGATATTCGGGGCCGAACGACAAGTCCTGGATGCCGTACGCGGAAGCAACGATGTCGCTTTGCTCCTGGCGGGCCAGTTCAGCCACGGCGTGCACGGCGGCAACTTCCATCTCACGCGTGATGGTGGTCGCGCCCACATCGAGCGCGCCGCGGAAGATGAACGGAAAGCACAGGACGTTGTTGACCTGGTTCGGGTAATCCGTGCGGCCGGTGCCCATGATGACGTCGGGGCGCACTTCCTTGGCCAGTTCGGGCAGGATTTCCGGGTTCGGGTTGGCCAGCGCGAAGATGATCGGCTTGTCGGCCATGCGCTTGACCATGTCCTGCTTGAGCACGCCAGCGGCGGACAGGCCCAGGAAAATGTCGGCGCCGTCGATGACTTCAGCCAGCGTACGCAGATCGGTCTTCTGTGCGAAGTGCGCCTTGTCCGGGTCCATCAGTTCGGTGCGGCCTTCGTAGACGACGCCCGCCAAGTCGGTCACCCAGATGTTTTCGCGCGTCAGGCCCAGATCAACCAGCAGGTCAAGGCAGGCCAGCGCCGCAGCGCCCGCGCCCGAGGCCACCAGCTTGACCTTCTTGATGTCCTTGCCGACGACCTTCAGCGCGTTTGTAATGCCAGCGCCCACCACGATGGCGGTGCCGTGCTGGTCATCGTGGAAGACAGGGATCTTCATGCGCTTGCGCAGTTCGCGCTCGACGAAGAAGCACTCCGGCGCCTTGATGTCTTCCAGGTTGATGCCGCCGAAGGTCGGCTCCAGCGAGGCGATGATATCGACCAGCTTTTGAGGGTCTTTTTCGTTGATCTCGATGTCAAACACATCGATACCGGCGAACTTCTTGAACAGGCCGGCCTTGCCTTCCATGACAGGCTTCGAGGCTTCCGGGCCGATATCGCCCAGGCCGAGCACGGCCGTGCCGTTGGTCACCACGCCGACGAGGTTGCCGCGGGCGGTGTAGCGGAACGAGTTGGCGACGTCTTCGACAATCTCTTCACAGGCTGCGGCAACACCCGGCGAATATGCCAAGGCGAGGTCGCGCTGGTTCGACAGCGGCTTGGTCGGCGTGACGGAAATCTTGCCCGGGGTCGGAAACTCGTGGTACTCCAGCGCGGCCTTGCGCAAGGCGGCGCGCTGCTGCGCCTTGAGTTCTTCATCCGTGCGGGCGGGCTGCTGAGGCTGGGTATCCACCGTGGTCATGGGTCTCTCGTATCGGGTGGCCAGCGCGCGCGCCGGCCGTCGCATCTAGCGGGCCACCGGGATACCCTCACGAGCGCCACGGGAATACGGTCCGCCTCCTTGGGCCCGTCATTTTATATAGTGAAAAGCGATCTCACAACGGGATTTTGGGTGGGGGTGACATGCGTATTCGCTACAATATTCCACCGCCCTGTCACGGCACCATCGGGCTTGCCCCATATCTCTCCATCGCCGCCGCCGTGCCCAAGCCCGCAAATTCCAACAACTTCGCAGATCCAGCGGCAAATTTATCCGAATTTGACCTGATCCGGCGCTATTTCACCCGGCCGACGCCAAAAGCAATATTGGGCGTGGGCGACGACTGCGCCCTCCTCGCGCCGCGCCCCGGACACGAGTTGGCGATTTCCACAGATATGCTGGTCGCCGGCCGTCACTTTTTTCCACATGCGGAGCCGCGCGCACTTGGACATAAAGCGTTGGCTGTCAACCTGTCGGATCTGGCCGCCATGGGTGCGGAGCCGCGCGCTTTTACGTTGGCCGTGGCGCTGCCCGAAGCCAACCCTGCGTGGCTTAAACCGTTTTCCGAAGGCCTGTTCGCCCTGGCGGATGCCTTTCACTGTGAACTCATCGGCGGCGACACCACGCGCGGGCCGCTCACGCTGAGCCTGACGGTCTTCGGCGACGTCCCCACCGCTGCGGCACTACGCCGCGACGCTGCCCGGCCCGGCGATGACCTCTGGGTCTCGGGCACCGTAGGCGACGCGCGGCTGGCCCTCGGCGCCCTGCGCAACGAATGGGCGCTTACGCCCGACGCACTCGGACACGTGCAGCCGCGCATGGACATGCCCACGCCGCGCGTCGCACTCGGCCTGGCATTGCGCGGTGTCGCCCGGGCAGCGCTCGACATATCAGACGGCTTGTTGGGCGATCTAGGCCACATCCTCACACAATCCCGCGTCGGGGCGACGATCACGGTCGACGATGTACCGCGCTCGGCGACGCTCGCGGCGCAGCCCCTGGCACTCCAGCTGCAATGCACGCTGGCCGGCGGCGACGACTACGAACTTTGCTTCACTGCTCCTGCCGATGCGCGCGATGCCGTGGTCGCGGCGGGGCAGCGCGCGGGTGTGGCTGTCACACGCATCGGCCGCATCGACGCCGAAACCGGCTTGCGGCTCGTCGATGCCCACGGCATGCCAGTCCTCTTCACGCACGGCAGTTTCGATCATTTCTCTTCCGCCTCATGATGTCTTCCGCTCCCTTCCCGCCCTCCAATCCGCCGGGCCAGCCTGAAACCGTCGTCCTCGAGGCGGGCCAGACCGCGCAGGTGCGGCGCCCGACGGCGCGCTTCATGTTCGGCCATCCGGCACGCATCCTGGCGCTCGGCTTCGGCTCGGGCTTGTCGCCCATCCTGCCGGGCACGGTCGGTACGCTGTACGCGTGGCTGATCTACGTGGTGTTTGCACGGTGGATTTCGGGGCCGACTTGGCTGCTGATCGCGGCGGTTGGCTTCGTGATCGGCATCTGGGCATGCGCCCGCACCGCACGCGATCTGGGCGTGGCCGATCATGGCGCCATGGTCTGGGACGAGATGGTCGCGTTCTGGCTCGTGCTGGCGTTCGTCACGCCCACCACGCTGGGCGGGCAGTTCGCCGCGTTCCTGTGGTTCCGCTTCTTCGACATGGTCAAGCCCGCGCCCATCCGCTATTACGACCGCACGCTCAAGGGTTTTGGCGTGCGCGGCGGCTATGGCGTGATGGTCGATGACATTCTCGCGGCGTTCTACGCGCTGCTCGTGTTTGCGCTGTGGCGCTCGTTTTAACGTCTGACGTCAGAAGCTTCGAAGGCATTGTAATGGCTGAATCCCGCGCCCTGGCCCAACTGGCCGAACTTGTGGCTGACACGCTGAACAAGCGCAGCCTGATGATGGCGTCCGCCGAGTCGTGCACAGGTGGGCTGGTGTCTGCAGCCATCACCGATGTATCAGGCTCGTCCGCGTGGTTTGAGCGCGGCTTCGTCGTCTATTCCAACGAAGCGAAATCGCAGATGTTGGGCGTTCCGGCGGCGCTGATCCGCGAACATGGCGCCGTGAGCGAGCCCGTGGCGCATGCCATGGCCGAGGGTGCAGTGCTCAACAGCCGCGCACAGGTGGCCGTCTCGATTACCGGTGTGGCGGGCCCAACCGGCGGCACGCCCGACAAGCCCGTCGGCATGGTGTGTTTCGGCTGGAGCAACCGCCTGCAGACGCGCGTCGAAACGCGCCACTTCAAGGGCGATCGCAAGCAGGTCCGCCTGCAGGCAGCCGAGCACGCACTGCGTGGCCTGCTCGACTTCCTCGACTCGGCTGAGTCGTGATCTAAATCTCGCTGGGATGATCCGGCCGGCGACGATCTCCGTGATCGTGTTCCGGCTGGTGCTCGTGGTCGTGCTCGTGGCGACGGTCGCGATCATGATCGCGGCGCGTCGTCTCGTGCTGATGGGTGTCGTCGCGCTCTTTCTCGAGCTTGCGGTCCGGGTCCTTGCCAGTCTCTTCTCGGTGCGTACCGGCAACGGGGCGGTGCGGATGCGTGGTCATGGTGTCCTCGCTCTCACCGCAACCGGACCGACAAGGCGGATCAGTTGCGGAACTGGTTGATCTGGTCCCGAGTGGCTAGCGCCACGCGGCGCGCGGCATCGGCGAAATCGCTGTCGGTGCTGGCGTAGAGAATGGCCCGCGACGAGTTGATCATCATGCCGGTGCCGTCGGCCGTGCGGCCTGCGCGCACCGTGGCTTCGATGTCGCCGCCCTGGGCGCCCACGCCCGGAATCAGCAGCGGCATGTCGCCGACAATTTCTCGCACCTTGGCAATCTCTTCGGGGAAGGTCGCGCCCACCACCAGGCCCATCTGGCCGCTGGTATTCCACACGTCGCGCGCACGTTCCGCCACGACCTGATAGACAGGGCGGCCGTCGGTTTCCAGAAACTGCACGTCGCTGCCGCCGGCGTTCGAGGTGCGACACAGCACGATCACGCCCTTGTCGGCATGCGCGAGGTACGGCTGCATCGAGTCGAAACCCATGTACGGGCTGACGGTGACGGCGTCGGCCTGATAGCGCTCGAAGGCTTCCTTGGCGTAGTGCTCGGCAGTCGAGCCGATATCGCCTCGCTTGGCATCAAGAATGACGGGGATGCCGGGATATGCCTCGTGGATGTAGTTGATGAGCTGCTCGAGCTGGTCTTCGGCACGCTGCGAGGCGAAGTAGGCGATCTGCGGCTTGAAGGCGCAGACCAGATCGGAGGTCGCGTCCACAATGGCGCGGCAGAACGAGAAGATCGCTCCGCCCGTGCCCGTCAGCGACGCCGGCAGGCGCGACGGATCAGGATCGAGCCCGACGCACAGCAGGGAGTTGTTGCGCTGCCAAGCGGCAGCCAGTTGTTCGGTAAATCGCATGGTGTCGGGAATGTGAGAGCGGCCGGCCGGCCGCGTGACTTGTCTGCATTTTACCCGTCGGGCGGCCCGGTGGCGGCATCTTCCGGGCGTGGCGCCTGCCCCACGCGTGCGCGCCAAGCCACCGCTTGTGGCTGAACCTGCCGCCTCTTTACGCTACACTCGGCGCGATTTTTTCGCCGCCCGTTCAACGCCTGCTTCAAGGAAACACCCATGATCAACCTGTTCGTCGTGCAAAAAGGCCGTCTCGCGCAGGAACAGGTCGAAGAACGCAGCGAACTCCTGCAGCATAAGCCGATCTGGATCGACGTGATCGACCCCGACGACGAAGAGCTGGCGTGGATCAAGGAAGCCTACGGCGTGGTCCTGCCCGAGCTGGAGCAATTGGGAGACCTGGAAGCCTCAGCCCGCTACTTTGAAGGCGAGGACGGCCACATCCACATCCGCACCGATTTCCTGCTCGACGAAGAAGCTACCTCCCGTAACGTGCGCGTGGCCTTCGTCTTGACCAAGGATGTGCTCTTCTCCATCCACGACGAGGATTTGCCCGCATTCCGGCTGGTGCGCATGCGTGCGCGGCTTCGCCCGGGCTCGGTGCGCAACGCCAAAGATGTGCTGATGGATCTGTACGCCACCGACGCAGAATACTCGGCCGACTCCATCGAAGAAGTCTATGAACGCCTGGAAGATGCCAGCAAACGCGTGCTGGCCGATGAGGTGACCGACGCCGCCGCCGCCGATGTGCTGGAGATCATCGCCCGCGTGGAAGACTTGAACGGCCGGATCCGCCGCAACGTGATGGATACGCGCCGCGCGGTGTCGTTCCTGCTGCGCAGCCAGTTGCTCTCGGCTGACCAGCAGGACGAAGCGCGCCAGGTGTTGCGCGACATCGATTCCATCGAGAACCACACGGCATTCCTGTCGGACAAGGTCAACTTCCTGATGGACGCCACGGTCGGCTTCATCAACATCAACCAGAACAAGATCATCAAGCTGTTCTCGGTGGTGTCGGTGGCGCTGATGCCGCCCACACTGATCGCCTCGATCTACGGCATGAACTTCAAAGTGATGCCGGAGCTGGATTGGGCAGAAGGCTACCCATACGCGATCGTGATGATGGTGGTGTCGGCGGCGATTCCGCTGGTGTACTTCCGCCGCAAGGGCTGGCTGAAGTAGCCCCTACGCCAGGTCAATCCGGCAACGTGGCCGAGCCCATGCGGTTGGCGATTACGGTGGCCTTGCGTGTGAAGTTGACGTGCACGTTGGCGCAGTAGCTCTTCTTGTCGAAGCACTTCGGCGCGGGCAACGCTGCAGCCAAGCGGGCCGCCTGACCTACGGTGAGCTGCGAGGCCGGGCGCTTGAAGTAGTGCTGCGCTGCCGCTTCGGCGCCGAATACGCCTTCGCCCCATTCCACCGAATTCAGATAGATCTCGAGAATGCGTTCCTTGTCGAGCCAGAACTCAAGCATCCACGTGATGACGAGTTCTTCACCCTTGCGCAGATAGTGGCGCTCGCCTGAGAGGAAGAGGTTCTTGGCCAGTTGCTGCGTGATGGTCGAACCACCCGCGACCACGTGGCCGCGCCGCTTGTTTTTCTCCCACGCGTCGAGCATGGCGTCGACTTCCCAGCCGCTGTGCGAGACGAAATCTGCGTCTTCACTGGCGATGACCGCGCGCTTGAGGTTGCGTGATATCTGGTCGTAATTGACCCAGCGGTGGTCGACCTTGCAGGTAAAGACGTTGGCGCCGCACAGGCGCATGCGCTCGGCGCGCATGAAGCTGGTAGACGACGGATCAAACACCTGCCAACTCGCGATGGCGGCAAAGAAGTACAGGTTGAGCGCGACCACGCCCGCGACGAAGCAGCCGATCACGTAGCCGAACCAACGCATCATCGCGGGACTCCGCTCCAGGTTCAGCGAGGCGCGCGAGCCGCGACCGCGGCTTCGCCCTGCAACCCCTCGCGCATGGCGAGCAGCACCGGAGCGGTGTCCGGACGCACGTTGCGCCAGACGAAGAACGATTCCGCCGCCTGCTCCACCAGCATGCCCAAGCCGTCCCATGCGCGGGCGCCGTTGCGCCGGGCGAACTCCATGAACACCGTCGGCCGCGGTCCGTACATCATGTCGTAGGCCAGTGCGTTGGGGCCAAACACCGTGGTCGGGATCGGCGGCACTTCGGCCTGGAGGCTGCTCGCCGTAGCGTTGATGACGACGTCGAAAACGTCGTCCGCAGCAAGCTCGTCATAACCGCCGCCCACGAGCTCGACCTCGTGCAGCTTGGCCGAGACCTCGAAGCGCTCGACCAGCTTGTTGGCGCGGTCGGCCGTGCGGTTGGCAATGAACACGCGCGCGGGCTTGTGTTCCAGCAGCGGCAGCAGCACGCCACGCGCCGCACCGCCCGCGCCCAGGAGCAGCACGCGTTCGCCTTCGAACGAGTTGCCGATGTTGTGGGTGATGTCGCGCATCAGGCCGACGCCGTCGGTGTTGTCGCCAAAGATCTCTTCGCCGTCGAACTTGAGCGTGTTGACCGCGCCGGCAGATTCCGCCCGCAGCGACAGCGACGTCGACATGGCATACGCATCGAGCTTGAACGGCACCGTGACGTTGAGCCCACGCCCGCCTTCGCGCACGAAGGCCATCACGGTTTCGTCAAACGCGATCAGCTCCGCATAGATGCGGTCGTAGCGGATGAGCTGCCCGGTCTGCTGCGCAAACGCAGCGTGGATGGTGGGCGACTTGCTGTGCGAGATCGGGTTGCCGATCACGCCATAACGATCTGTGGGCGGCGCGCTCGCAGCTGCGAGGATGGCCTCTTGAAACGACGACATGGACGACGAAATCAGCGGGTCTGCAGGTGGGTTTCCAGGCCTGCTCGGGTGAACTTGAAGGTGGCAACGACATCTTGGATGTCGACGCGCTTGCGCATCTCGGCCGGGAAGCCGCCAAACGGTGAAGACGAACGCACGATTGCGACGGCCTGCCGATCCAGCACGGGGTTGCCCGAGCTTTTGGCGATCTCGATGCCTTCGATCTTGTAGCCGTCCTGGTTGTAGCCAAGCTGGCCTTCGCGGTTGATGCTGATCACCACGATCAACTCGCCGTACAGCGGGCGGCCGTTCTGGCTGGGAAAGTTGGCGGTGCCGCGCGCTTCGATCTTGCGGCGCACGGCATCGTAGTAGCGGGCGTAATCGACCTGACGCGCGCTGGCGGCCGTCAGCACATTGCGGCGCGGGCGCTTGGCGTAGTTTTCGAGGTTGCGGTCGATCTCGGCCTGCAGGCGGGCGATTTCATCTTGCGTGGTGCGGTCGTCGGTGCCATTGGTGGGCGATGGCTGCGGACGCTCGCCGGGCTTGACCTGACGATCGTTGACCAGCGGTGCGCGGTCAGTCGATTGCGTGAGCAGGCGACGCTGCTCTTGCTCAAGATATTCAACGCGGCGCTGCGTGAGCTTGATGGCATCGCCGGTCTGCTCGTTGGTGTCGGCGGGCAGCGGCGTGGTGGCGCGCTGTTGGTCGTATTCACCACCGCCGTTCAGGTTGACCTGGGCCACAGCCGTCGCCTTGGACGGCGCCGTCGACGACTTGGCGTTCACAAGCACCACATCCAGGCCCGGATCTTCGCGCTTGATATCGAACGCCTCAGGGGCCACCACACGCACGAACAGCAGCAGAACATGCACGGCCAGCGACACCACCAGTGCCTTGGTGAGCGTGCTGCTGCCGGACCAGTCCGGACGGTTTGCAAGGGCGGCCATGAGGCGATTCCTGGTCGATGCGCGAAGAATGAAGGTCAGATTGCGATTGTAGTTAGGCAGGGCCAGGCGTTCCACCGCTCTCGCCGTCTTGCGGCGGCGGCGCCACAGCAGCGTCGGCTTCTGCGCGAGCCTCTTCCTCATCGGCCGCCGGTTGTGGTTCAGCCGGCACATCCGCTTCGTTCTCTGCCTCGGCCAGTTCCTCTTCGATGGCTTCGGCTTCAGCTTGCGCGTCCGTTGCGGGTGTAAGGATTTCGACCACGCGGCACGATACTTCCAGGCTGATCTCGTCGGTGTCCAGGATATCGAGCACGACATGCGTGCCGCGTGGCGTTTGCGCCAGTTCCGGCACCTTCGTCACCAGCGGAATATCGGCGAAGCGCACGGCGCCTTCCTTGAGCACCACGGCCTGCATGCGCGTGCGATGTTCCTGCTTGAGCCAGCGCAGGCACCAGTAGCGCTCCATGGTCGACTGATGATCGGCATAGGCAGCGTAGGTGGCTTCGAAGTCGGCCACGGCAGCCAGCAGGTCGGCATCTTTGGGCTTGAACGGCGCGATCAGCTTGGCTGTCACGCCGTGCTGCGCCACCGCGGCAATCTGCCATTGGTTGACCAGATCGACATAGCGGCGCAGAGGCGAGGTGCTCCACGCGTACTGCGCCACGCCCAGGCCTTCATGCGGCGCCGGATACGTCTGCATGCGCGTGCGGTGCATGCCCCACGCCTTCTGCGTGCGATAGATGCCCGGCACCCCGGCGTCGGCCAGCATGCGGCCCCACGTGCTGTTGGCCAGGATCATCAGCTCGGCAACGATCTTGTCCAGCGGCGAGCCGCGCTTGCGCTGTTCGATCCGCACGCGCTCGCCGCCGCCTTCCGCTTCCGGAATCGCATCGATGTAGAACGAATAATCGCCCTTCTGCGCGCCCTCGGGCTTCAGGCCGCTGGCGATGCGTGCCTGCTGGCGACCGTCGTACAAGGCGCACACAAACGGCCACAGCACCGCCAGTTCGGCCTTGAACGGGTAGTCGCCCGAGCCATCGGCCAGCGCGTCGGCAGTGATCACGTCGTCGAGCAGGTTGTGGCGCAGGTTGGCTGCCACGGTCACGGATTCGCAGCGCGTTTCGCTGGCGGTGACCGTCCAGGTGGCGCGGTCGACCGTCGCATACAGGGACAGCGCCGGGCACGCGCGCCCTTCCTGCAGCGTGTAGCGATCCACCACCGACTCCGGCAGCATCGTGATCTTGTCGCCGGGGAAATACACGGTCGACAAGCGCTGGCGTGCAATCACGTCCAACGGTTCGCCGCGCTGGATGCCAAAGCCCGGCGCGGCAATATGGATGCCGATGCGCACGGTGGCGTCATCAATCGGGGTTACGGAGATGGCGTCGTCGATTTCCGTGGTGGTCACGTCGTCGATCGAGAAGGCGCGCACGTCGGCGGCCGGCAACTCCATCGCCGGTTCCGGCACGGTCACATCGGGAAAGCCGGTGCCCTTCGGGAAGCATTCCGACAAAAAGCGCGCCTCGTGCAGCGCGCGGGCGTTGGCGATGCCGCCCACCGCCACCATCAGGCGCATCGGCGACAGGCCCAGCGCCGTGCACGCCGCGTCGAGTGCCTTGTATTCGAGACTGTTCTTGTCCGGTTTGAACAGCAGTTGCAGCGTCTTCCCGCGGAAGGCCTCGGGCAGGCGCATCGCCTTCAACTCGGTTTCGTATTCGGCCTGCAGTGCGGCTTGTTGCTTCTTGCGCTCCAGGCCCGCGAGCGCGGCTTTCAGTTGATCTTCGGGTGCGCGCTGGTAGCGGCCGCGGCCCTTGCGGCGGAAGTAGATCGGCGAGCCATGCAGCGCGATGGCCAGCGCGGCCTGCTGCGTGGCATTGGCGCCAGCGCCAAAGTATTCCCCGGCCAGATCGGTAAAACCGAATTCATCGGCCGAAGCGCATTCCCAGAGGAAATCCAGGTCGATCTCTGCTGACAGAGCCTGGGCGGCCTGCGACAGCTCCCCTGCGGACGGCTGCGCGAATTGCAGCAACACGTCGCGCGACTTGACCTTGGTGCGCTTGGCACTCGGCAACTCGACCTGATAGGCCTCGCCCTGTTGGGACAAGACGGTGCCCGCGCGGATCTCGCCGCCTTCTTCAAACAGCAACTGCATGGATTTGTATGGATTGCGGCACTCGCACGACCGAGCATCGCTTTGAATGAGATGGAATGGCCGCGCACCCTGACGTCACAACGTAATACGCGGCGATAAAAAGTTGGGGGCGATGATACCGCACTGGCTCAACGCCTGGCCCGCCAAATACGCTTACCGCGGCGGCTGGAAGCCAGCCAGCGCGGGCAGGAAAACCTCCGTCACCAGCATCGCGCTCGCGCCACGCCGGAACACCGATCTGCGGGCCGGCAACCGGGCGGTGCCGGCAACAGTCGCATCGCCCAGCGCCCCGTGCGCACGGCGCACCAGCGGGTGGCGCGCGTCCAGCAAGGCGAATTCGAAGTCTCCGCGCTCGACACGCGGATCGGCAAACAGCGAGTGCCCCAGCGGCTGCGTCCCCAGCGCTTTCAGGAACGGCCAGTCAAGCGCCACGCTGCGCGGATGCACGATGGTGTGGGCATAGACCACCGGGATATCGTCGCAGATCAGCAAAACCTCGCGGACCAGCGTATCGGCAGGGCCGGCCATGCCGAGACAACGCCACTCGTCTCGCAATGGCATCGCCCGCCGCTGGCCGAGTAATTGAACGCGGAAGCGCGACGATGCCGCACGAAGCCGCGCAGTCAGCGAGTCGGCGCCGACTGCCCAGCGCGCCCAGTGCCGGTCATAGACCACAGCCGGGGGCAACGCGCTGCGCCAGAGGCTGCGCGGGTAAGACGGGGAATCGGTCATGCGGCGCTAAACGGATGCGCGGCCAACAGGTCGGCGGGAACGCCGCAGAAGACGAGCACTTCGTCCATGTACTGGGCGAAATCGCTGATGCCATGGTCGCCGCCCTCGATGATGCGGGAGGTCGCGCCAGGAAAGTGGCCAAGCATTTCACGGTAGTCGAGCACCTCATCGCCGGTCGCGGCGAGCAGGTAATAGCGCTCGGGTTGCGTGATGGCGGACACGGCGAGCGCTTGCAGCTCGTCCAGGTGATGCGGCTCGACGCGGATCGTGCCACCGCCATGCCACAGCGGCTGTTCGCCGACGTATTTGGCGAGATCCCGCTCTGGGCGGGTAGCGGGATTGAGCATTGCCGCGCGAAGCCCATGCCGCTCAGCCAGCCAAGTGGCGTAAAAGCCCCCCAACGAGGAGCCGATAAGCACAGGTTTGATGCCGTCACGCGCACCCAACTCAGCGATCAGCGCCTCTATTTCGGCCATCGCCGCGCTGGGTGATACAGGCAATGTCGGGCAAACGTATTGATCTGCCAGTCCCACAGAAGCCATCCGCTTGGCCAACAACTGCGCCTTGAACGAGCGGGGCGACGAACGGAATCCGTGCAGATAGATGATGGATGCCGGCATATACAGATCAGCCGGCGGTACCGACGCGTTCAGCCAAGGCGTTCAGCAGCTTCTGATGTACGCCGCCGAATCCGCCGTTGCTCATGACAAGGACATGGTCGCCTGGGCGCGCTGTAGCAGTGACGTCTGCGACTAGAGCGCCCAGATCAGAGAATGCCTTCGCGCGCTCCCCCAGCGGTGCCAACGCGCCAGCCAAATCCCAACCGATTGCATCGCGGCCATCGGCTGCCCCGTAAGCGAAGACTTGATCTGCTCCAGACAAGCTGTCCGGAAGCGCCTGTTTCATCACACCTAACTTCATGGTGTTTGAACGCGGCTCCAGTACCGCGAGAATGCGCCCCTTCCCTACGCGACGGCGCAGTCCCTCGATCGTCGTGCGAATGGCAGTCGGATGATGGGCAAAATCGTCGTAGACGGTCACATCATTGACGGTGCCGCGTACTTCCATACGGCGTTTCACATTTTCGAAACGAGCCAGGCTTTCAATGGCTTGAGCAGGCGGCACGCCGACGTGACGAGCGGCGGCAATCGCCGCCAGCCCGTTCATGCGGTTGTGATCGCCCTGAAGCGCCCAGCGGACCCGACCCTGCGGTTGGCCATTGAAAACCACGTCAAAGCTATCGTCTTCACCCAGGTTCGCGATTTCCCAACCGAGGTCGCCTTCTGCGCCGAATTGCTCGACTTCCGACCAACATCCGCGTCCAAGTACACGCTTCAGACTATCTTCGCGACTATTGACGAGCAGGCGGCCTTGACCGGGCACGGTGCGCACCAAGTGGTGAAATTGGGTTTCGATTGCCGCAAGATCGGGAAAGATGTCGGCGTGATCGAACTCCAGGTTATTCAATATGGCAGTACGGGGGCGGTAATGGACGAACTTGCTGCGCTTGTCGAAGAAGGCCGTGTCGTACTCGTCGGCCTCGATGACGAAGAAGTCGGATTCCGTGAGCCGCGCCGACAGCCCGAAGTTGCACGGCACACCGCCCACCAGGAAGCCAGGGTTGTAGCCTGCGTCCTGCAGAATCCAGGCGAGCATCGACGTGGTGGTCGTTTTGCCATGCGTGCCTGCCACGGCAAGCACCCATTTCTGACGCAGTACGTTGTCACCCAGCCATTGCGGGCCGGAAATGTAGGGCAGATTGCGATCCAGGATGGCTTCCATCAGCGGATTGCCACGGGAGATCACGTTGCCGATGACGTACAGATCGGCGCCGATGGAGAGCTGTTCGGGGTCGAAGCCCTCAATCAGCTCGATACCTTGCGCCTCGAGCTGGGTGCTCATCGGCGGGTAGACGTTGGCGTCGCAGCCGGTGACGCGGTGACCGGCCTGGCGGGCAATCAAGGCAATGCCGCCCATGAAGGTGCCGCAGATTCCAAGGATGTGGATATGCATGGGAGCCATCTCAACTTCGTTGCGCCGCATTGTACCTGCGGCTTCAGGCCGGCCCGCGCGCTTCAGTAAAATAGAGCCATGTCCAAACGCCCCACCCTCGACCCCGCCCGCGTGCGGGAGGAAATTGCCATCACCGCCGCTCGCATGATCGCGGAAGACGGCGCCGACTACGCCACCGCCAAGCGCAAGGCTGCGCGCCAAGTGCTCGGCACGGAATCCCGCGCGCCCGGCGAATGGCTGCCGGACAATGAACAGGTCGAAACGGAAGTCCGCGAATACCAGGCGCTGTTCCAGGCCGAATCCCAGCCGCGCGTGCTGGCGTTGCTGCGCCGCATCGCACTGCTGCTGATGGAAGGGCTGGCAATCCATCACCCGTACTTGGCGGGCGCGGTCTTCAACGGCACCGCCAGCGAGCACTCCGACATCCACCTGCAGGTCTTCTGCGACAGCCCGAAGGATGTGGCGATCTTCCTGCTCAACGCCGGCGTGGATTTCGACACAACAGAGAGCGCTCACTTCGCCGGCCGCGACGAAGTGGAAACGCTCAGCTTCCTATGGCGCGGCCAGTGGCCCGCGGGGGCCGAATCCCGGGAGCTTGCGCGCGAGCTGCGCGCTGAAACAGGCACGCCTGTCGGCGTCCACATCGCCTTATACGACATGAACGATGTGCGCGGCGCGCGGCGCGCAGACGCCACCGGCAAGACCCAACGTGGCGACGCGGCGGCGGTGCGTGCCCTACTGTCGCAGGGGTGACCGGCCGACAGGAGTACAATCCCGCACGCTCCGCCTCTGTCTATATATAGAGACCTCCGCAAAACCATGTCCCGCCGTACCACTCTGATTGCCCTGTTGATCGCTGGCCTGCTTGCCGCGGCGGCGGGCGTCTATTTCGGACATCGCGCCACCGAGCCCAAAACGCCGGCTGACAATGCCGTCACCGCCTTCTACGGCAGCAAGCTTCCAGACGCCAATGGCGCGCCCCTGGATCTGGCAGCTTTTCGTGGCCAGCCGGTGGTGATCAATTTCTGGGCACCGTGGTGCGGTCCTTGCGTGGAAGAAATGCCAGAGCTGTCCGCGCTGGCGCAGGAGCAGAAGGCCAAAGCAAAGTTTGTCGGCATCGGCATTGACTCGGCATCCAATATCCAGACGTTCTTGAGCAAGGTACACGTCACATACCCGATCGCGGTGGCGGGCTTTGGCGGGACAGAACTGGGCCGTCAGTTCGGCAACGAAGTCGGCGGCCTTCCGTTCACTGTGATTCTCAATGCACAAGGCGAAATCACGTTCCGAAAGATGGGCCGCGTGCATCCGGACGAACTGCGCGAGGCTTTGCAGCGCACGTGAATATACAAAAACGTCATATGACGTTCATGTGCACGCAACTCCCCTTCTTCTGCGGCCAAAGCGTAGGCAGCGCCCTCAGGATCGGTGAAAACACCGATTTCTCAAGACTTTTTTGACAAAAACTAGACAAAGCATTCTAAGTTGCTGTAAATTGCGCCCAACTTCGCTCAACCGGTCAAAACCGTGGCTGATAAACCCATCGCCAAAGCGCTTCGCAACGTGCTCGTACTGCACGGCCCGAACCTCAATTTACTGGGGACGCGCGAGCCGGAAGTCTATGGTGCAACCACCCTTGCCGACATCAACGCCGCCTTGGTCGAACGTGCCACGGCGCGCGGCGTGACGCTGGCGCACTTCCAGTCGAACCATGAAGGTGCGCTGGTTGACCGCATCCACGCCGCCAAGAGCGAAGGCATTGAATTCATCATCATCAATCCGGCCGCCTACACGCACACGAGCGTGGCCCTGCGCGACGCGCTGGCCGGCGTGGTGATCCCGTATATCGAAGTACATCTGTCCAACGTGCATCGTCGTGAGCCGTTCCGCCATCATTCGTATCTGGCAGACCAGGCGGTGGGCGTGATTTGCGGACTGGGCTGGCGCGGCTATCTGGCGGCGCTGGACTTCGCAATTGACCAACACGGCGGCTGATCAGCCGTCTTCTTCCTTTTATTTCAACTACTTAACCAACGCAACGACGCCAGCGCCTGGAGCGCCTTTGACCGATGCGCGGCTGAAGAGCCATTCGCGCGCATCCACTGCCCCAGACCGCCGACGCTGCAGGAGAACGTTCATGGATTTGCGCAAGCTGAAAACGCTGATCGACCTGGTAGCCGAATCGGGCATTTCGGAACTCGAAGTGACCGAAGGCGAAGGCAAGGTCCGCATCGTCAAGTCGGCGCCACAAGTGATGGCGCCGATGCAATATGCGCCGATGCCCATGCAGGCTGCACCGGCCGTCGGCGCACCCGCCGCCGCTCCGGCTGCCGTCGGCGCCGAAGCTGCTGCCCCGGCCCTGCCGGCTGGCCACATCGTGACGTCGCCAATGGTCGGTACGTTCTATCGCTCGCCCTCGCCGGGCGCGGCCGAGTTCGTCAAGGTGGGCGACACCGTCAAGGAAGGCCAGACGATCTGCATCATCGAAGCGATGAAACTGCTCAACGAAATCGAAGCGGACAAGGCCGGCGTCATCAAGGAGATCCTGATCGACAACGGCCAGGCTGTGGAATACGGCCAACCGCTGTTCGTGATCGGCTGATCTTCCGGCATCTCACCGACTCTCATCGTGCGGCGCGCAGCGTGCCGCATCCGAGCGCGAGCCGGCGCACCCGGGCTGCCACTGTGCGCGGCCCAGCCACAGCGCCCTCGCCTCTCCTTTTTGTAGCGAGAACACGATGTTCGACAAGATCCTGATCGCGAATCGCGGCGAGATCGCTCTTCGCATCCAGCGCGCCTGCCGCGAACTCGGCATCAAGACCGTGGTGGTCTATTCCGAGGCGGACAAGGAAGCCAAATACGTCAAGCTGGCCGACGAAGCGGTGTGTATCGGCCCGGCACCGTCGCCGCTGTCGTACCTGAACATGCCGGCCATCATCTCGGCCGCCGAAGTCACCGATGCCCAGGCCATCCACCCTGGCTACGGTTTCCTGTCGGAAAACGCCGACTTTGCCGAGCGTGTGGAGCAATCCGGCTTCACCTTCATCGGCCCGACGCCCGAATCGATCCGCCTGATGGGCGACAAGGTGTCGGCCAAGCAGGCGATGATCAAATCCGGCGTGCCGTGCGTGCCGGGCTCGGAAGGCGCCCTGTCGGAAGACCCGAAGGAAATTCTGGCAACGGCCAAGAAGGTCGGCTATCCGGTGATCATCAAGGCGGCTGGCGGCGGCGGTGGCCGCGGCATGCGCGTGGTTCACACCGAGGCTGCGCTGATCAACGCCGTCAACATGACGCGCGAGGAAGCTGGCCGTGCCTTCGGCAATCCGGAAGTCTATATGGAGAAGTTCCTGGAGCATCCGCGCCACGTGGAGATCCAGATCCTGGCCGACCAGCACCGCAACGCCGTCTGGCTGGGCGAGCGTGATTGCTCCATGCAGCGCCGCCACCAGAAGGTGATCGAAGAAGCGCCGGCACCGCACATTCCGCGCCGCCTGATCGAGCGTATTGGTGACCGCTGCGCCGAGGCCTGCAAGAAGATCGGCTACCGTGGCGCCGGCACGTTCGAATTCCTGTACGAAAATGGCGAGTTCTACTTCATCGAAATGAACACGCGCGTGCAGGTCGAACATCCGGTCACGGAAATGATCACGGGCGTCGACATCGTGCAGGAGCAGATCCGTGTGGCGGCCGGCGAAAAGCTGCGCTTCCGCCAGAAGGACATCGTGCTCAAGGGCCACGCCATCGAGTGCCGCATCAACGCGGAAGATCCGTTCAAGTTCACGCCGTCGCCGGGTCGCATCACGTCGTGGCACGTGCCGGGTGGTCCGGGCGTCCGCGTGGACTCGCATGCTTACAACGGCTACTTCGTGCCCCCCAACTACGACTCGATGATCGGCAAGGTCATCACGTACGGCGCCACGCGCGAGCAGGCCATCGCCCGCATGCGTATCGCCCTGTCGGAAATGGTGGTGGAAGGTATCCAGACCAACGTGCCGCTGCACCGCGAACTGATGCTCGATGCCAACTTCGTTGAAGGCGGCACCGACATCCACTACCTGGAGCACCGTCTGGCGCAACAGGAAGTGGCCAAGGGTGGCGGCAAGTGACGTACCGCGAATGCGTGCTCGAAGTGGCGCGTGACGACGCCGAAGCGTTGTCCGAAGCCCTGTTTGATCTCGGCGCACTGTCGGTCTCGGTGGAAGACGCCGATGCCGACACGCCCGAAGAGCAGCCGCTCTTTGGCGAGCCCGGCCACGAGCCAACACGCCTGGCGTGGAACCGATCGCGCGTGGTTGCGCTGCTCGCTGACGATGCCGACCCAGCACTGCTGGTGGCAGCCGCGGCCAACGAGATCAACCTGACGCCGCTGCCCGCGTACACCGTGCGCGAAGTCGAAGAGCAGGACTGGGTTCGCGTCACGCAGTCGCAGTTCGAGCCCATTCATATTGGCGAGCACATCTGGGTCGTGCCGTCTTGGCACGATGCGCCAGAGCCCGATGCCGTGGTGCTGGAACTGGACCCGGGCCTCGCGTTCGGCACAGGCAGCCACCCGACCACGCGCCTGTGCATGGAATGGCTGGAGCAGCACGTGCAGCCTGGCGAACGCACGCTCGACTACGGCTGCGGCTCGGGCATCCTGGCCATCGTCGCCAAGAAGCTGGGCGCCGGTGAAACCGTCGGTGTCGACATCGATCCCAACGCGGTGGAAGCCTCGCGCTACAACGCCGAGCGCAACCACGTCGAAGCCACCTTCGCTCTGCCCGACGACGCACCGGAAGGTACGTTCGATCTGGTCGTCGCCAACATCCTGTCGAACCCGCTCAAGCTGATGGCAGCCATGTTGTGCGCGCGCGTGCGCCCGGGCGGCCGGCTGATTCTCTCGGGCGTGCTCGAGCGCCAAGCCGAAGAAGTGGCCGCCGCGTATGCCTCGGTCATTCCACTCACCGTGTGGCGTGCACGTGACGGCTGGGTCTGCCTGCACGGTGTGAAGCCCGCGTAATTTCAAGGTATTGCGCGCCAGTGTCGCCTGCAAAGGTCGACGCTGGCGCCGCTGTCTGCAATACTCGCGCGGTCGGCATTTTTCTCCTCGTCCCGCATGGCAACTGCGCCACAAGCTGCGCCACGTTTGGCCGCCCGCTGTCCCAACTGCCAAACCGCATTCCGCGTTGTCGCCGATCAGCTTCGGCTGCGCGGCGGGCTCGTCCGTTGCGGCCGCTGCAATCACGTCTTCGATGGCCGCGATCACCTGATCGAGCTTGGCGCCGTGCTCACGCCTGCGGCGCCGACCGCCGAAGCACCGCAGCCACAGCAATCGCCGGAACACGCCGCGCGCATAGCGCCGCTCTCAACGCCCGCCACCGCTGAACCGGAAACGCCCGCGGCGCCGCCTGCAGCAGAGGACGATCACGGCTTCGGCATGACGCTGATCTGGGAAGAAGACGTTCCAGAAGAAGGCATCGCCGAAGTGCATCTGGGGGAAGTTGAAGGCGCAACACCCGCGCCCGACGTGCAATCGACTGCGCCGGACACGCGCCCGCTACCGGACGAGGCGCCAATCGAGCACGCTGCCGAGCTTGCCGCCGAGCCCGCACAGCAGGCACCGCAACCCGAACCGCCCGCCGCAACCGCCGATCCCGCCGATCCATTCCACGGTCTGCCTCCCATCCGCGACCTCGACGACGAGGAAGACGCGTTCGCCGCCGCCGTGCCCAAGCAGCCGTCGGCAGACCTGCCGGTAGAGCCGGCCATCGCGCCCCCGGCACCTCCGGCAGCGGCACCGTCCACGCCGGCAGCCGTCGCATCCCCGAAGCCCGAGGCGGAGAAGCACGATTCGGTCTGGATGCGCCACGAAACCGATCCGCACACGCTTTTTGCGCCGGTGCCGCGCCGCCATGGTCAAGCACGTCGCACGCAAGCCGAGCCGACCGGTCCGGCACCGCAGCGCACGCTGACCGGTGCTCCACGTCCGCGCAAGGCGCGTGGGCCGAATCATGGTGTCTCTGCCGCGACGCTGGATTTTCTGCGTGCCGCGCAGGCCCGCGAGCAGGCACGCAAAACCACCGGACGCCGTGCCCTCGCGCGCATCGCGATCGGCTTGCTGACGGTGCTGGCGGTGGCGCAGATGCTCTTCCTGGCGCGCGCCGAGATCGCGCGCCGCGTGCCCTCCACACGCCCGATGTTGGAAGCCCTGTGCCAGCCACTGCGCTGCACGATCGCGCCGCCGCGTGATCTCGATGCATTGCAGATCGAATCCTCGCAACTGCAGCGGCAAGAAGGCGATGCATCCGACCAGTACGTACTGACGGCTACGTTGCGCAACCGCGCCGGCGGCCCCATCGCCCTGCCGGCCATCGAGCTGGTAACAACGGACCTGCAAGACCAACTGCTCTCGCGCCGCGCGCTGCTGCCCACCGACTACCTGAACCCGACCGACAGTGCATACAGCAAGTCAGGGCTGCCCGCCCGCGCCGAATTACCGATTCGGGTACGATTCCAATCCCAGCGCCCGACGGCCAACTACCGGGTCCTGATTTTTTACCCCTGAATCTTCACCCCTGGCTTAGAGCCGCTAACAAGACCCTGCCGGCCCGGCGTGCCGACGCAGAGGCCAGAAGGGTCTTGTTAGCGGCTTTTCCCCAACATGTATCAAAGGAAGGAGTAACACCATGGCAAACGTGACCCTTGGCGGCAACCCGATCGAAGTCGGCGGCCAATTCCCGACCGCAGGCTCGAAGGCTCCGGCATTCACGCTGGTCGGCGCAGACCTGAAAGACGTCTCGCTCGCTGACTTTGCCGGCAAGCGCAAGGTCTTGAACATCGTGCCGAGCCTGGACACCCCGGTGTGCGCCACCTCCACGCGCAAGTTCAACGAAGCCGCTGCCAAGCTGGATAACACCGTCGTGCTCTCCATCTCTGCTGACCTGCCGTTCGCGGCCGGCCGCTTCTGCACCACCGAAGGCATCGCCAATGTGAAGCCGCTGTCGACCTTCCGCGACAAGGGTTTCAAGCAAGCCTACGGCGTCGACATCACGTCGGGCCCGCTGGCTGGCGTGACTGCGCGTGCCGTGGTTGTGCTCGACGCCAACGACAACGTCCTGTACTCGCAACTCGTGCCCGAAATCAAGGACGAGCCGAACTACGACGCTGCCCTGGCTGCGCTGAAGTAAGCTGAACTGATTGCATGGAGACCGGCTTCCGGTCTCTCGTTCATCACACGGCCGTCCACTGGGCGGCCGTGTCATATCTGGAGTGCTTCAATATGGCCAGCGTGATCTGCGGCTCGGTTGCCTACGACACCATCATGACGTTCGACGGACACTTCCGCGAACACATCCTGCCCGACAAGATTCACATCCTGAACGTTTCCTTTCTGGTGCCGACCATGCGCCGGGAGTTCGGTGGCTGCGCAGGCAACATCGCCTTCACGCTGAAGATGCTCGGCGGCGACCCCATCATCATGGGCACGGTCGGCCAGGATGCAGGCCCGTATCTGGACTATCTGCAGAAGCTCGGTATCTCGACAGCGCATGTCACGGAGGTTCCGGACACGTTCACCGCGCAAGCGATGATCACGACCGACCGAGACAACAACCAGATCACCGCGTTTCACCCAGGCGCGATGAGCCATTCGAGCATCAATTCGGTCAAGAATGCGCTGCCAGCCAGGCTCGGCCTCGTTGGCCCCGACAGCCGCGAAGGCATGCTCCACCACGCGAAGCAATTTGCCGAATCCGGCGTGCCGTTCATCTTTGATCTGGGCCAGGCAATGCCGCTGTTTGACGGCGCTGACCTCCGCCACTTCGTTGAACTCGCCAGCTACGTGGTGGTCAATGACTACGAAGCGCAGGTCATGCTGTCACGCACGGGCTACAGTGCGGCAGAACTTGCGCAGCGCGTCGAGGCTTACATCGTCACGCGCGGGGAAGAAGGGGCGGAGATTTACGCCGGCGGCAAGCAGTACACTATTCCGGCCGTGCCGGCCGAACGTGTGGTCGACCCGACCGGTTGCGGCGACGCGTTCCGCGGCGGCCTGCTCTACGGCATCGAGAACGGCCTGGATTGGGACACCACCGGCCGCCTCGCCAGCCTGATGGGCTCACTCAAGATCGCTTGCCAAGGCCCGCAGAATCACGGCCTGCCCGTCGACGAAATTGCGCGGCGCTTTGAATCCGCTTTCGGGTACCGGTATCAATAAGGAATCAACATGCAACCCATCTATCGCATCGGCGCCGCGACTCTGCTGGTCGCCGCCCTTGGCCTGCAAGGCTGCGCCATGGGCACCAACTCCAACAGCGCTTACACCTCGGGTCAGGCGCAGCGCGAGCAGACCGTGCGCTTCGGTACGGTAGATTCCGTGCGCAATGTCGTGATCGACCGTGAACAGACCGGCGTTGGCACCATTGCCGGCGGCGCGATCGGCGGCATCGGTTCGGCAGCAGCCATCGGGCGCGGCAACGGCTCGGTGGCGGCGGGTGTGCTCGGTGCGATTCTCGGTGGCGTTGCAGGCAGCGCGCTCGAGGGTCAGATGAACAAGCGTCCGGGCCTGGAAATCACGGTCAAGCTCGACAACGGCGAGTACCGCGCGATCACGCAAGACGCCGACGAGGCCTTCCGCCCTGGGGAGCGCGTGCGTCTGCTCTCATCGGGTGGCGTGACGCGCGTCACGCACTGATCGACAACGCTCGGCCGATAGGCCGAGGGCTTTATCGGAAACACCGCATCGGCATCGCGCCGGTGCGGTGTTTTTTTGCCTGCGAGAAACGTATGCGCGATGCTCGGGGCAAGAAAAAGCCCGCCGAGGCGTGAGCCGATCGGCGGGCGGTGCAAGACACTGAGGTCTTGCGGACCGGATACGCAGTATCCGATCAGGTGGGCGCGACTTGCGCGCCGCTGTGGTCCCGGAGGATCACCGTCGTAAGAATGACTTACGGACGGTTGCCGGTCGGGAACGGCCATGCCGCAGCCGGATTCAGCGCGGTCTTGGCAGCGGGTGCAGCAGGTGCAGCGGCCGGAGCAGCAGCGGGCTTGGCGACAGCCTTCTTCGCGGGGGCCTTCTTCGCAGCAGGCTTGGCAGCAGCCTTCTTCGCAGCCGGGGCCTTCTTGGCGGCAGCCTTCTTCGCAGCAGGCTTAGCAGCAGCCTTCTTCGCAGCCGGAGCCTTCTTGGCTGCAACCTTCTTCACTGCAGCTTTCTTGGCCGGAGCCTTCTTGGCTGCAACCTTCTTCACTGCAGCTTTCTTGGCCGGGGCCTTCTTGGCTGCAACCTTCTTCACTGCAGCTTTCTTGGCCGGAGCCTTCTTGGCTGCAACCTTTTTCACTGCGGCCTTCTTGGCGGGTGCCTTCTTGGCAGCGACCTTCTTAGCTGCAACCTTCTTGGCCGGGGCCTTCTTTGCGGCCGGAGCAGCCTTCTTTGCAGCAGCCTTCTTGGCGGCCGGAGCCTTCTTCGCAGCGGCCTTCTTGGCCGGGGCCTTGGCGGCCGGTTTCTTCTTAGCAGCAGTTGCCATGGGAAACTCCTTCAAGATTGGGTATCGAACTATCGAGATTGAGCAACCCGACCGGTCCGATCCCACGATGCATTGGCATCGCCAGACCAACCGAGCGAGCGATTCATCGGCGCACCACCAAACGGCAGTCGCACGCTAATGAATTCGGTAGGAAGATCTGCGACTTGCGCGGCGGAAACACGCAGCAAGTTACACGCCTCGATTGCGCACACAGGCGTAACCGCAGTCGGCCAGACAGATTGCATCCGGCGAGTCTTCATCAATTGAGAGGACCGGGGCATCGTGGCCACACCGGTCGAAATCTGATCTTGCGCGAATCGCTGCGTGGACCGCAAAGCCGCGTGCAGCGTGACTTTGCAGACAGCGAAAAACTGGAGAGCGCGCGTTTTCTTTTGGGGGTAGTACGCCCATCCCAACGGGGGGATCGCAGAGACGGCACCGAGTTCGAACAGCCCTGTCGGCGTGGCGTGCATCAAAGTGGTTACGCTCCTCGACTACCTTTCACTTGCCGCTTGGAACTTCATCGTCGTTGATCGCGCGAAGCTTCCTTGCATCGAAGTCAACGTCTTGTCAAGGCGAATCATAATTCGTTTGCGCGGTGATGTTAAGAGATTTATGCAAAAAGCGCGGTGAGTTTTGGTGAAGGATTGCGCTGCGTCTGTGCGTCGCTGCGATTCGATTCGCGCATGCACGCAGATCGATCTCGCGAAGGCGCATTTTCTTGCGTCGTGACATCACGTTACGGCGTTGCTCCACGTTGACACACGCGCCCCGCAAACCCAGTGGTCATGCCGGTTTACAGCAACACGCGATGTTGTGCGCGTGTGCATCGTGAACACACGCACGCGCCTTGCGCGCATTCGGCATCGTCGTGCGCACCGACGTGCGAGCTGCGCGATGCGTATCGAAAAAACCGATGCGTAGATGCGACAACGCGTGCGAATTTTTCGCGCTCAACACGTCGATACACACGCAATCGATGCAGTCGACACATGCGCATCGACGTGTTCAACGTGTCGACGACACTGCTGACACGCATCTCGAACACCGTCGATGCGCGCCGCGCGAAGTCGATGCGATTGCGATGGTCAACAGCGTGCATGCAGGTACCGCAAGTCGCGTGCCGCGCATCCGATGCGCGAGGTGTTGGCGATAGGGTCGACACATCGATGCGTGCGTGAGCGCGAATCGCATCGACGCATGCGATGTTGGTGCCAATGCATGCGACACCCGCGCCCAAGCGTGACGACGCCGAACTGCTGGCGAGCGCGACCGCGCGATCGCGACATGCGCTGCGCAAAACCAATCGTCGATCGCGGGAAAACCCTGCTCAGCAACCGCTGAAAAGTTCACGCAACTGCGTTTGAAACGAGGCTGTTTTACGACGATAGAAGGATTGTTCTACGGCGATCCACAGGCGATTTTTGTTGCGGCTTTTCTACCCGAAGATTGGCTTCCAGTGTCGTTTCATTCGAAATCAAGTGCGTGAATTGCTGCAACCGCATATTTGGGTGTCAGGTTGACGCTGATTGTCATGCCATTCGGTTTCACTTCACGATCCGCTCACCACATCAGCACGGCATCGATCGGGCGGTGTGGCACGGGCCTCGCGCGTGGCACGTGACAAGACAGGGAGGTCGTCGCCAACGCCACAGCCTGGCGAAGACAAACCCGACGAGCAAAGAGCGCAAGACAGAAGGGGTCCAACACAAGCGTTCTGTTCTGAGTAGTGGAGGCACAAGATGCGCGATCAAGCGTTCTTGTCGAAATCGAATCCGCCGAAGCGCGGAGTGTTCCAGCAGTGCGTGCTGGCGACGGCATCGCTCGTCGTGTTGGCCGGCTGCGCGAATTCGGGCAGCGGCGACATGGGTACGTCGCTGGGCGGCGGCAGCGATTCGCAATCAAAGCCTGCGATCGCGGCATCGACCTCGCCCACGTGGTCGAACGACAACGGCAGCAATGCAACGGGTAGCACCGGATCGACCGGCAGCACGCCCATCGCGACGCTGACCGGCCCCGTCGAGCAGGTGACGACCGCCACCATCACCGCCATCGTGCCGCTCACCAGCACGCTGACTTCGACCACACAAACGCTGGGCGCCGCCACCGGCCTTGGAGCGCCGGTGAGCAACGTACTGGCGACGCTCGGCAGTGCGCTAGGCAGCGAGGGCAGCACGATCACGACGGCCGGCAAGGGGGATGCGCTGGTGTCGACGTTGGGCAACACGGTCGGTGCGCTCGGTTCGCTCACCACCGGGTTGTCGACGATGGTTTCGCCGGCGACGCCATCTGCCGCGGGTGGTGCGCCGGGTAGTGCGCTAACCGGTGCACTCGGTGGTGCTCTGGCGCCGGTCACGACGGCAGTCGGTTCGCTGACGGCGGGCTTGCCTGGTGTCAGTGCGCTTGGTTCGGTCGGCGCGGTCAGCAGTGGTGGTACGGCCGCGACCGGTCCGCTGGGCGGATTGGGCAGCGTTGGTACAACGGTGGGCGGGTTGGTTGGCGGTGTGCTGTCGGGTGTGACATCCGGCGTGCATCACTAGCCACTGCTCTGTAGAACTTTCTTTGCATTCGACAGCAAACGCAGGCGGATGCTACCCGCTGGACGCCAGATGCGCGTTCTTCTGACCCGGCGGTGACACGCGGTACGGGCCGCGCTTACAAGGAGACTCACCATGAAGATTCAGAACCCGCTCCACACTTCTTCTTCCGCTTCGTTGTCCGCCGTTTCGGCGTCGCGCACCCTACTGGCAGCAGCTGCCGTAGCCGTGCTGACACTGGCCGGTTGCGCTTCGGGCGGCAACCCGAACGGTGATACGACGCCCTCATCGTCGGCCAACAACAATCCGGGCGCTGTGCCGGTCGGCAACGTGGCCAGCAGCGGCGGCAACGTGGTCACTCAGACGGGCAAGACCGTCAGCGACCTTGGCACGACGATCAGCACGGCGTCGGTGCCCGTCATCGGCGGCACGGCAGCGCAGAAGGATCTTGGCGCGACGGTCACCTCCACTGGCAATACGGTCCAGACGTTGGGTGCGGGCATCAGCAACGGGCTCGGCAAGATCGGCTCGACGCCCGACCCGGTCGGCACCACGGTGCAGAGCTCGGGTGACGTGATCCGCTCCGCCGGGGTGACGGCAGGCAACGCAGGGCAGACCATCTCGGATCTAGGTGCCGCTGGCAGCCCGCTGGCGCCGCTGAATCCGGTGACTTCGCCGGTGGGCAGCGGTGTGTCGGCGCTCGGGCAAGTGCTGCAAGGTGCGGGCGGCCTGGCCACCATCGCCACGTCGAGCGGCCCGGTCCAGCAGGTCACGCAGCAGACCAGCAACGCGATCGTGCCGCTGTCGTCGCAGGTGGTGAAGGGCACGCAGACGGTCGGCAGCACGACCATGCTCGGTGGCCCGCTGGCCGGTGCACTCAACACGGTCGGCGGCGGCCTGCAGAGCGGGGGGGCGCAAGTCGGCGCGGCCGGCGGCAACCCGCTCACGGCAGACGTTGGCGGTGTGGTCGGCGCCGTCGGCGGCACGGTAGCCAGCGCCGGTGGCCTGGTCAACGGCAGCAGCAGCGGTTCGACGAATCCGCTGGCGCCGATCACGGGCGCGCTCGGTGGCGGCCTCGGCGGTGGCAGCAATCCGCTGGCGCCGGTAACGAGCGCACTGAGCGGCGCAGCCGGCAGCAGCAACCCGCTCGCCCCAATCACGAATGCGCTGGGTGGCGTCACGAACGCCGCCGGCACCTCCGGCAGCAATCCGCTGTCACCCCTGACCGGTGCGTTGAGCGCGCATTGATCCCTGCGCCGACATCATCGATCAGCCCTCACCGATTTTTTTGACTGACAACAAGGAGACTCCACAATGAAACATACCCCCCACTCTCTCGCGCGCCTGGCTGGCGCACTGGCCCTCGCACTGGCAGCCGGCAGCGCTTTCGCGCAAGTCAGCCCCGCCGGCACCTGGAAGACCATCGACGACAACACAGGCAAACAGAAAGGCGAGGTGACGATCGTCGATAACGGCGGCACGTTCTCGGGCAAGGTCAGCAAGATCCTGGTACCCGGCGACGAGAACAAGACCTGCACCAAGTGCACGGACGACCGCAAGGACCAGCCGATCAAGGGCCTGACGATCCTCACGGGTCTGAAGGCGGACGGCAACAACAACTGGGATGGCGGTCAGATCCTGGACCCGGAAAACGGCAAGGTCTACAGCGCCAAGATGTCGCTGTCGGAAGACGGTCAGAAACTGAATGTGCGCGGCTTCCTGGGCATCAGCCTGCTGGGCCGTACGCAAACGTGGATTCGCGAGCAATGATCGCCCACTGATAGCGAAACCTCCCAACGCGCGGCGGTGCCCCTCCTTGTGGATGGGCACCGTCTCTTCGGGCGCCGGTGCAAGCCGGCGCCTTCTTTTTGCGGAAATCCGCACACTGCGCGCACGGTATCTCCACTAAAGAAGACAACTCGATCGCCGTTACACCGTTGCGGAGTCGTCAAACAATAAGTGGAGAAAACGCGACATGCGACAGTGGACACTCAAAGCAAAGCTGCGCCTCGCGCTGGCCCTGATGTGGCTGGGGCTGATCGGCGTTGGCATCTGGAGCGCGATGGAGACCCGCGCGACCATGCTCGACGAACGTAAGGTCGGGCTGCAGAACCTGGTGGACGCCGCCGAAGGCGTCGCCAAGCTGTATCACGGCCGCGCACAATCGGGTGCCATGAGCGAGGCCGATGCCAAGAAAGCCGCGTTGTCGACGCTCGCCTCGATGCGCTTTGGCTCCACCGGCTACCTGTTCGTGGTCGATTCGCAGTTCATCCTGCTGATGCACCCGACGCTGGCCGACATGGTCGGCAAGAGCACCGCAGGCTTCAAGGACCCGACCGGCAAACCGGTCTACCCGACCATCGTCAACGCCGCCAAAGACAAGGGCTTCGGCTTTGCCGAATACCAGGGCCGCTTGCCCGGCAGCGAGACCGCATTGCCGAAGATCGGCTATGTGAAGCACTTCGCGCCGTGGGACTGGAACATTTCTAGCGCCGTCTTTCTGCAGGAAGTGGATGCGGCGTATCGCCACTCGCTCATCGCCAACCTGCTCGTCATTCTGCTGGTGGGCGGCGCGGTGTCGCTGGCCATGTCGCTCATCATCCGCAACGTGCAGCGCGGGCTGGGCGGTGAGCCCAGCTACGCCACTGAGGTCGCACGCCGCATTGCCGGCGGGGACCTGGCCGTGCACGTGCAAACCCACACCGGCGACCGCGACAGCATGCTGGTCGCCATGGCGCAGATGCAGCAGCAACTGACCGGCACCATCAGCCATATCAAGACGTCGGCGGACTCGATCGCGAGTGCCACCAAGCAGATCGCAGCTGGCAATGCCGATCTGTCGCAACGCACGGAAGAGCAGGCTTCGTCGCTGGAGGAAACCGCGTCGAGCATGGAAGAACTGACGAGCATCGTGCGTCAGAACGCTGACAACGCGCGCCAGGCGAGCACGTTGGCCGTCAACGCATCGGACATCGCGACCAAGGGCGGCGAGGTGGTCGGCCGCGTGATCGACACCATGGCGGGCATCAACGAAAGCAGCAAGAAGATTGCCGACATCATCGGCGTAATCGAAGGCATCGCGTTCCAGACGAATATCCTGGCGCTCAATGCCGCGGTCGAGGCCGCGCGTGCCGGCGAACAGGGCCGCGGCTTTGCCGTGGTGGCCGGAGAGGTGCGCAACCTGGCGCAGCGCTCGGCTGGGGCGGCCAAGGAGATCAAGGAACTCATCGGCGATTCGGTCGGCCGCGTAGAAAACGGCACCACGCTGGTGGCCGAAGCGGGCAGCGTGATCGACGAGGTGGTGATCGCGGTCAAGCGCGTGACCGACATCATGGGCGAGATCAGTTCGGCCTCCGAAGAACAAAGCTCCGGCATCGAGCAGGTAAACCAGGCCGTGAACCAGATGGATGAGGTGACGCAGCAGAACGCCGCGCTGGTCGAGCAGGCTGCGGCCGCTGCGCTATCGCTGGAAGAACAGGCACAGGTGCTGCGGGACGCGGTGGCGTCGTTCCGCACCGCCTGATCGCCGAGACTTCACGCCCGATTCCCCAACGAGGGGAGGGGCGCCGCGCCGTTCTCTGGTGTGTCGCATGGTGCTATGCTGCGCGCCAGAGAATCGATAAAACCATGTTGGAATAGCCATGCCCGAGCGCAACCGGCCGCCATTCAGTGGCCCTTTTAGCGCGATTGCCGGGTCGACCACCAGCGCCTATGCCGCAGCAGGAGACACTGCCGGCGACGCCCATGAGCCGATGTCCGGCGGCCGCTCCAGTGCCGTGCGTGATGTCGCTGCACAGGATCTGGCCAGCGACACCGCGCTGTGGCGCTTTGCGCTGGCCGCAGAGCACGGCGGCCGCGCGCCCCACCCCGATGCCGCCTTGCGCGACGATCTTTCCGTCCTGCGCATCCTGCGCCACGCTGATGGCCTGCGCCTGCTCCGGCAAGGATTGCGCAGTGCGTTCCCGGGTTCTGCCCTGCGCTTGACCACCTTCTGGCCCGAAGAACAGCCGCACGCCTACCCGGCGCGCGCGGAAGCCCGCCCAGCGGAATTCGGCGATCTGCTCGTGCTGCTGCGCCTGCGCGGCGCGGTGCCGACGCTCGATTGCCGTGCGCTGTTTCTTACCAGCCGCCGCATCGATCAGCCCGACGATGCGCTCGACAAGCACCACGCGCTACCGCAGATCAGCCTGTACGAAGGCTGGCCCGATTTCAACGTCTATGCGCGTTCGCCGATCAAGTCGCGCAACGCAACCTTCCTGGGCAAGTTTGACCTGTCGGCCGAGCTGGACCCGCTGCGCCGCGTTGGCCGCGACCAGCGCCAGTGGCGCTACCTGACGCCCTGCACTGGCCTGCAGCAGTACGCGCAATGGCCCGGCGCACGGCCGGCTTCGCCGCTGCAATGGCGCTGGCCGTCGGGCGCGCAAGCCGCTGGCGCACGGCCCAGTTCCGGTTCGTTTACCGGGCTGCTGCGACAGCTCGCACGCCCGGAAGGCCCCGGCGAGGATTGCTCCGCGGGCACTGATGTGCCGACCTGGGGCCGCCTCATCAACAGACTGCTCGATCACAGCTGGGAAGTCGCCCCGAGCCACGCGCTCAAGAGCGGCAATATCAGCTCGCTGGCGTTCTGGACGCGACTGCGCGGCTTCCTGACGGCGGAATACCTGCTGGGCTCGCATTCGTTGCAGAAGGGTTTTGGCGCGTCGTTGCAGTTCGAGATGGCCAACGGCCTGCAGGACATCGCCCGCGACGACTGGACAGCCACCACCGGCTTCGACCCGGAAGACCTCGACGTGCCCGGCGTGCGCGGCACGCTGCAGCGCATTGCGGCGTCCAGACTGGCCGTCTTCGGCATGAGCGCCGAAGACCCCGCACCGCTCGCAGCGCCGCGCCCGCAGCGCGGCGTGACCCCGCGCCCCGATGGCGAACGCGAAGGCCTGCGCGTGTTGCTGATCGACGTGATCCGCCCCAGCGCAGCCGCCCTGTAGGCACGCCAATTCGATAAAAAGCGACGCCCGCGCCGCAGAGAACGCAACGATTTCTCGGTGGTGCGCGGCTATGCTGTGGCGTTGCGCTGCTGCGCTTCCTGCCGCCCCTCCGCTGTCGCCCATGCCTTCCGCTGCTCCCGCCTCCGCCGCTTCCACGACAACAGCCTCCCCCTGGATGCCCATCCTTGCACTGATGGGTTCGATGGCCTCTGTGTGCCTCGGTAACTCATTTGCCAAGACGCTGTTTCCGGTACTGGGCGCTGCGGGCACGGTCACGTACCGCGTGACGATTGGCGCGGTGATCCTGCTGGCGTTCTGGCGGCCGTGGCGCCTGCACCTGAGCCGCGCAGATGCCGGCCGCATCGCCCTGTACGGCATCACGCTAGCGAGCATGAACCTGCTGTTCTACCTGTCGCTGCAGCGGTTGCCGATCGGCATTGCGATCGCCATCGAATTCACGGGGCCGCTGGTGCTGGCCGTGCTGCTGTCGCGCCGCGCTCTGGATTTCGTGTGGATCGGGCTGGCGGTGGTCGGCTTGCTCATGCTGACGGTGGCCGACAAGTCGGTCGGCCAGGTTGACCACCTGGGCGCGATGTATGCGCTGGCCGCCGGCGTGTGCTGGGCGCTCTACATCCTGACCGGCAAGAACCTCGGCGGCCTGCATGCGGGCCAGGCTACGTCGATCGGCATGCTGGTCGGTGCGCTGTTTGCGATTCCGTTTGGGGTGGCGCAGGCAGGGTCGGCACTGCTTGCGCCCTCGCTCATTCTGGCTGGACTGGGCATCGGGCTGCTGTCCAGCGCGATCCCGTATTCGCTGGAGATGGTGGCGCTCAAGCACCTGCCGGGCAAGACGTTTTCCGTGTTGCTGAGCCTGGAGCCCGCCATCGGCGCGCTGGCGGGGGCAATCGTGCTGCACGAGCAGCTGACCGGGCGCCAATGGGTGGCAATTCTGGCCATCATCGCTGCGTCAGCGGGGTGTGCGCTGACGGTGCGGGCACCTAAGCCTTCCCCTGATCCTGCCGGCGTCGCCTGACGTCGTTTAGCCGGAAAACCGCACCAGCGCTTGCAGAACAGCCATGCGCGTCTGCGCGTAGACCATCCCCTTCCATTCCGGCGCGTCGCAATAAAACGCATCACGCAGCGCCTGACGAATGCCGGTGCGCTGCGCGGCGCCCTGCTCCGGATGGCGATGCAGCCAATGATCGGCACGCAGCGCCTGCAGCACCGCCAGCGGTGCGAGCGTGCCGAACTCCAGCGTCACGCAGGTCTTCTCGATGCTGGGCAGCAGTTCGTATGCGATGCCGACCAGATCACCCTTGACGACCGATGAGACCGAACCCGCTGCCGCAATCGGTCGAACATCGGCGCCCCAGGTGCGCATGGCGCGCTCCAGTTCCGCAGCGTCGGGGCTGTTGAAGATTTTCTCACCGTGGCCGTAGTGGCCGAGCCCGGTATGCAGGTCGATCCACACCAGGCGCGACATGCCGGCCGCATGCCGCGACACGATCCCGCGCATCTGCAGCGTGCTCCAGCACGGCGCGCTGCCGCCGTAGAACATGCCGTCCGGCACGCGGTATTGGCCGCTCGTTGCGGCGTCTTGCAGGGCCTTCTCGCCGCGCGTCACCATGTAGTGCTGCAGCGCTGCCTGATCCGCCTGGCTGGGCGGCCACGTGCGCGGCAGCAAAAGTGGATCGACTTCGAGATAGGCCGGGTTGGCAGAAGCGGCTTCGGCAAAGTCGACGCTGTTGCGGTTCAGGTCAACGTTGTCTTCATTCACGCGCCGCAAGTGTGCAAACCCGTACGGATTGACCGCGTGCACCAGCAGCAGCGCTACGTTGGCTGCCGCCAGCCGCGCGAATAGTTCTTCGTCTTGCAGCAGGCCGGTCTGGCAGCCGGAGCCGCAGAACCCCTCCACACCATGGACGCCGGAGGTGACGATCAGCAGCGTTTGCGCCTGTGCCGGCGCAAGCAGCGCGGTGTCGATGGAGAGCTGCTCGCCGGACGGCCCCGCCACATCCGGATGCAGATGACGCTCGATGCGGAGCCCGCGCGTCTGCGCGGCGGCGAGGAACTTGCCGCGCGCTTCATCGTAGGTCTGCGAGAAGAAAGCTTCGACCGTCATGGCGGGAATCCCGGGGGCAGTGGTAGCCGCAGCGTGCCATGCCCAACAGGCGCGGCGCAACCGCACAAACGTGAATCGACCGCCCCAAAACGCAAACAGGCGACGCATGGTGCGTCGCCTGTCTACGTTGATGCCGGGTCGAGCCGAGTGTCGAGCCGTTGGCTCAGATCACTCCCAAGACAGCGCACCGCCGGTCTGGTACTCGATCACGCGCGTCTCGAAGAAGTTGCGCTCCTTCTTCAGGTCGATCATCTCGCTCATCCACGGGAACGGGTTTTCTTCGTTCGGGAACAGCGCGTCCAGGCCGATCTGCTGGCAGCGACGGTTGCAAATGAAGCGCAGGTAGCCCTTGAACATCGGTGCGTTCAGGCCCAGCACGCCGCGCGGCATGGTGTCTTCTGCGTAGCGGTATTCCAGGTCGACCGCCTTCTTGAACAGCTCCGTGATCTCGGCCTTGAACTCGGCCGTCCACAGGTGCGGGTTCTCCAGCTTGATCTGGTTGATCAGGTCGATACCGAAATTGCAGTGCAGCGACTCGTCGCGCAGGATGTACTGGTACTGCTCCGCAGCGCCGGTCATTTTGTTCTGACGGCCCATCGCCAGGATCTGCGTGAAGCCGACGTAGAAGAACAGGCCTTCCATGATGCAGGCGAAGACGATGAGCGACTTCAGCAGCTTCTGATCGTTCTCGGGCGTGCCGGTCTTGAACGACGGATCGGTCAGCGTGTCGATGAACGGGATCAGGAACTCGTCCTTGTCACGGATCGACTGCACCTCGTGGTACGCGTTGAAGATCTCTGCCTCGTTCAGGCCCAGCGACTCAACGATGTACTGATACGCGTGCGTGTGGATTGCCTCTTCAAACGCCTGGCGCAGCAGGTACTGGCGGCATTCCGGCGCGGTGATCTGGCGGTACGTGCCCAGCACGATGTTGTTGGCGGCCAGCGAGTCAGCCGTCACGAAGAAGCCCAGGTTGCGCTTGATGATGCGGCGCTCGTCTTCGGTCAGGCCGTTCGGGTCTTTCCACGTCGCGATGTCGCGCGACATGTTGATTTCCTGCGGCATCCAGTGGTTCGCGCAACCGGCGAGGTACTTTTCCCAGGCCCACTTGTACTTGAACGGCACCAGCTGGTTGACGTCGGTGGCGCCGTTGATGACGCGCTTGTCGGCGGCGTTCACACGGCGGTTGCTCTGTGCGGCAGCGGCGTTCGGATTGTTACCGAGGATGCCCGTGCCGGCGGCAGCGGTGGCCGACGGAGGCAGCACGCCGCCCTGGTCAGCGGTGGCCGTTTGCAGTTGCGGCTGCGGTTGATACACCGGCTGCGGTGCAGCCGGAGGTTGTGCGGCAGGTTTGACGTCGTCGTCCCAGCTCAGCATGTGTGTTTCTCCTAATTCTTTGCTCGTCGCTCCCGCTCTTTTGGAGCGCGAGTCCAGTGTCGTTCAGGTCACGGCGCCCCCGCTTGCGCGGGAGCAACCTCAGACACTGTTTTGACTTATTGGCAGGCTTCGCATTCCTCGAAACCGGGGTCGCCGGGGCGCATCGTGCACACGGCGCCTTCAGCTTCCGGCATGGCCTGCGCGGTGGCAGCAGCGGCGTCCAGTGCGCTGGTCGGTGCGGCCGAATTCACGCCGGATGCACCTGCAGCCCCGGTTGCCGAATGACCACCCACATCGCTACCCGACGACACCGCATTCAGCGTGCCGCGCGACACGGTCGACTTCTCGACGTGCGTGGCGCCGATCGTGCGCAGGTAATACGTGGTCTTCAAGCCACGCAGCCAGGCCAGCTTGTACGTGTCGTCCAGCTTCTTGCCCGAGGCGCCGGCCATATAGATGTTCAGCGACTGTGCCTGGTCGATCCACTTCTGGCGACGCGAGGCAGCTTCCACCAGCCATTGCGGCTCCACTTCGAAAGCCGTTGCGTACAGGTCGCGCAGGTCTTGCGGGATGCGGTCGATGCGGGCCAGCGAGCCGTCGAAGTACTTCAGGTCGGCGACCATCACTTCGTCCCACAGACCGCGTGCCTTCAGGTCGCGCACCAGGTAGTCGTTGACCACCGTGAACTCACCCGACAGGTTCGACTTGACGTACAGGTTCTGGTACGTCGGCTCGATACAGGCCGACACGCCGATGATGTTGGAGATCGTTGCCGTCGGGGCGATCGCCACGCAGTTCGAGTTGCGCATGCCGTACTGCTTGATGCGGCCGCGCAGGCTGTCCCAGTCCATCGTCGACGACATATCCGTTTCCAGATAGCCGCCGCGCTCTTCGGCCAGCAGCTTGAGGGAGTCTTGCGGCAGGATGCCGCGATCCCACAGCGAGCCCTTGTAGCTGCTGTAGCGGCCACGCTCTTCAGCCAGTTCGGTCGACGCCAGGTAGGCGTAGTAGCACACGGCTTCCATCGAAGTGTCGGCAAACTGCACCGCTGCATCGCTGGCGTAAGGCACACGCAGCACATGCAGCGCGTCCTGGAAGCCCATGATGCCCATGCCGACCGGACGGTGGCGCAGGTTGGAGTCACGCGCCTTCTTGACCGCGTAGTAGTTGATGTCGATCACGTTGTCGAGCATGCGCATGGCCGTGCGCACGGTCTTCTTCAGCTTCTCGTGATCGAGCACCACGCTGCCGTCCGCTTGCTTGATCAGGTGAGCGACCAGGTTGACCGAACCCAGGTTGCACACGGCGATTTCGCTGTCGTTGGTGTTCAGCGTGATTTCCGTGCACAGGTTGGAGCTGTGCACCACACCCACGTGCTGCTGCGGGCTGCGGATGTTGCACGGATCCTTGAACGTGATCCACGGGTGGCCGGTTTCGAACAGCATGCCCAGCATCTTGCGCCACAGTTGCAGCGCCGGCATCTTCTTGAAGAGCTTGATCTCGCCGCGCGCGACCTTGTCTTCATAAGCCAGGTAGGCCTGCTCGAATGCCTTGCCGACCTTGTCGTGCAGGTCCGGGCAGGTAGACGGCGAGAACAGCGTCCACTCGCCACCTTCCATCACACGCTTCATGAACAGGTCGGGAATCCAGTTCGCCGTGTTCATGTCGTGCGTGCGGCGGCGGTCGTCGCCGGTGTTCTTGCGCAGTTCCAGGAATTCTTCGATGTCCAGGTGCCACGTTTCCAGATACGCGCAGACAGCGCCCTTGCGCTTGCCGCCCTGGTTCACGGCCACGGCCGTGTCGTTGACCACCTTCAGGAACGGCACCACGCCTTGCGACTTGCCGTTGGTGCCCTTGATGTGCGAACCGAGTGCACGCACGTTGGTCCAGTCGTTGCCCAGGCCGCCTGCGAACTTCGACAGCAGCGCGTTTTCCTTCAGCGCCTCGTAAATGCCGTCCAGATCATCCGACACGGTGGTCAGGTAGCACGACGACAGCTGCGAGCGGCGCGTGCCCGAGTTGAACAGCGTCGGCGTGCTCGACATGAAGTCGAACGACGACAGCAGCTGGTAGAACTCGATGGCGCGGGCTTCGCGGTCGATTTCGTTCAGCGCCAGGCCCATCGCCACGCGCATGAAGAATGCCTGCGGCATCTCGATGCGGGTTTCGTTGATGTGCAGGAAATAGCGGTCGTACAGCGTCTGCAGGCCGAGGTAGTTGAACTGGAAGTCGCGCGAGGCGTCCAGCGCCGCACCCAGGCGGGCCAGGTCGAACTGCGCCAGCTTGTCGTCGAGCAGCTCGGCGTTGATGCCGCGCTTGATGAACTGCGGGAAGTAGTCGACGTAACGCGTGCTCATTTCCGCTTGCGTGACTTCTTCGCCGAGGATTTCGCGGCGGATCGTGTGCATCAGGATACGCGCCGTGACCTGGCTGTACGCCGGGTCCTTTTCGATCAGGGTACGCGAGGCCAGGATGGCCGAGTCGTACACCTGCGTCATCGGCACGCCTTCATACAGGTTCTTGACCGTTTCCTTGAGGATCGGCTCCGGGTCCACCGCTTCGCCCAGGCCTTCGCAGGCCGAGACGATCACGTTGCGCAGCGCCGCCATGTCCAGCGGGCGGGAGATGCCGCCGTCGGTCACGTTCAGGCCGATGAAGGCCGGTTGCTGCTGGGTTTCGCCGGCTTGCGCGCGCTCCTGGGCGCGGCGCTCGCGATACAGCACGTAGGCGCGGGCAACGTCGTGCTCGCCCGAGCGCATCAGGGCCAATTCCACTTGGTCCTGCACGTCTTCGATATGGAACGTACCGCCGTTCGGGCGGCTGCGCAGCAGTGCGCGCACGACGTTCTGCGTTTGTTGGTCGACCAGCTCGCGCACACGCGCGGAAGCAGCGCCCTGCCCGCCATTCACGGCGAGGAAGGCCTTGGTCATGGCCACGGCGATCTTCGAAGGCTCGAAGCTGACCACGGCGCCGTTGCGGCGAATGATCTTGTAGTCGGCAAGGTTGACGCCGGAAGCGATGCCGGTGGCCACGGCCGTGCCGCCAGCGCTTTGCGCAAATTGCGAGGGGTTGGCGGTGCCGGAGTGGATTTCGGATTGGGCCGTCTGCATGTGGACTCCTGTTGAACCGTTCGTTTTTTATTGGCTCGCCGAGCGGGTGACCCGTTGGCGAACCCTCGCGCTACGCGGAGAAATGAGACGGAAAAGACCCTTGCCTTTTCTCAGCTCCCAAGCGTCGGCTTGACCCGCCGTACGCCCGCCCCCGCGTGGCGCCGAAATAAGAATCCCGGAAAGTCACCACTATATCTAGTGTGTTACCCCGGGATTGGCCCTAAGTATAGTGGATCGATCAAACAAGACCAGTCTTGACAGATGGCGGCGAAGGGGGGTTTTCTCAACCCAAATGCAGTGCCGCAAACCCGCCATCCCAGGCAGCACAACGGGTCGGCGGGACTGGCGTGCGGCGTCGCAATGACCGCCTCTTCAGAATAATTCTTTCTATCGACGTCGCAAGTTCAATAGACGTCACCTCATCCACGGTAGGGGCATGTGTGCCGCGCACAGCACTGGTGCAGACGTGCTGCGCTCCGCGCCCTCCTGGACATTCCCCCCGCTCAAGAAATCCGAATAGCCGCATCAGCATTCTTGCCGCGGCTGTCACTTGAGCGACAGGCCCCAACCCTACGCTTCGGTCGCATTGCAGGGAGCGCAATCACAGCGGTGGGACACCGAGCGCCGCACACAACGACCGAGGAAATCGACATGGACTGGAATCAACCCGCCCGCCGCCTGCTGACGGCTGCGCTGGGCACGACGGTGGCCGCCACGCTGGCGACCACCTTGACCGCATGCGGCGGCGGCGACAGCAGCCCCATCGCCAACCAGGGCAACACGGACGCCCCGACCACCAGCGCCAGCAAGAAAGTGCTGGTGGTCGGCGTAGACGGTGCCACCTATGCGCAGGTGCAGAGCGCGCTCCTGCAGCGCAGCTTGCCGAACCTGGGCACCCTGGCGGTGATGCCGGCTTCGACGGGCGGCACGCTGGGTACCACCACCGCCCAGGCGCCGCTGGACACGCCAAGCTGGGCCACCGTGCTGACCGGCACCTGGCAGAACCGCCACAGCGTGACGGACGACACCGTCACCACCCTGGCCGCCCCGAGTGTCTTCAGCTATGCGCGCAGCGCCGCCAAGGCGGCCGGCACCACGCAACGCCTGGGCGCTGCCGTCAGCTCGGCCGTACTGCCGGCGCTGCTCAAGGCGGATCAGCAAGGCGGCAATCTCGACGCGCTCGTCGACTGCGCCCAGGTGGACACCTGCGTGACGCAGAACAGCGTGAAGCTGGTGCAGTCGGGCTACGACGTCGTCTTCGCGCAATACACCGCGCCGGCTGCGGCCGCGCTGGCTTCCGGCGTGCAGAGCGACGCGTACGCGGCCGCACTGGCCAACGTCGATCAGGCGCTGGGCACGCTGCAGGCTGCCATCGCCCAGCGCCGCACCGCCAACCCGAACGAAGACTGGCTTGTCGTCGTGACCACCAGCCACGGCCTGGACGCCACAGGCGCCACCACGTCGGCGCCGACGCTTGAAAACCGCACCGCCTTCATCGCGCTGAACAAAAGCGTCAATCCGGTGCTCGGTAAGAACGGCATGGCCGCGCCCACGTCGGAAGCCGCGCTCGCGGCCCTGCCGAGCGAGGCTGACATCGTGCCGACCGTGCTGGCGCAATTGAACGCCGCCGTGCCGGCGACCGCCCACAAGTTGGATGGCGCAGCGCTCACCGCCAGCACCATCGGCGTGCGCAACCTCCAGAGCACCGTGGGTGCGTACAGCGCATCGCTGGTGCTGAACTGGCAGAACCCGACGTCAGCGAGCGGCCCCATCACCGTGCTGCGCGACGGCAAGCAGGTCGCCACGCTACCCACCACGGCCACGCAGTACACCGACAGCAACATCGCCACCGCAAGCGGCATCTACCGCATCAACTACACGCTGGTGCGCAACAACGTGCCGGTGTCGATGCTTGCGCAGATCGCCTACGTTGCACCGACGCCGCTGGCGACGTCGCTCACCAACGGCCTGGCCGCGTACTACAGCTTCGATCCGCTGCCGCCGACTGACCGTAAAGCCAGTTCGACGATCGGCCCGTGGGTGGCAGGCACCGACGGCGGTTCTGCGGTAACCGACCCCTTTGGCGGTACGGCGCTTTCGGTCGATTCGCGCATCGACGCCTACAAGCTCACCCAGAACGGCGCCGACATCGCGCAGAGCCCGCAGTTCACGATTGGCTTCTGGTTCAAGTCGGACTGCACGCAAGGCAACGGCACTGGCGAGCCCATCCTCGCCAACAAGGACTACTACTCCGGCTCCAATGCCGGCATCGCCATCGGCCTGTGGGGCGGCTGCGAAGTGCGCTTCAACCTGGGCAGCGGCGGCAAGCGCGACGACATCCAGGGCATGAAGTTCAGCGCCAACCAGTGGGCCTACCTCGCCCTGTCGGTCGATGCGCAGGCCAAGCTTTTCAGCGCTTACATCCTTGACCCGGTGCTGGGCGTGCAGAAGGTGGAAGACAAGGCCATCGCCAATACCGACGTCACCAAGCTCAATGGCCTGGCCACCAAGGTCTGGGGCCTGAACGACGACGCCACGCACAACTACGTGCCCAACAACCCGGGCTCGCTCAAGGGCGTGATGGCCTACGACGACCTCGCCATGTGGACACGCCGGCTGACGCTGGACGAACTCAAGACGATCAACGGCTCGCACCAGCCGCTGTCGACGCTGAACCCCTGATCCCCTCCCCCAACCCGAACGAGACAGCTCATGAAGCCTTTCATCAACCCTCTCGCGCGGCCGCACTGGCTGGCCGCCGTGCTGCTGTGCGCCGCCACCTTGTCGTTGTCGGCCTGCGGCGGCGATTCGAACGACGGCACGCTGAGCACAGGCCCCGGCGCCGCTCAGCCGGATCAACCCGGCCAGCCGCCGGCCAACAAGCCGACCCTGCACTGCGCTCCGTAATGCGCGGCTTCCCATCGACTTGCGTTTGAGACCGACATGACTTCCGACACGAACCACGCCAACAACGGCAGCCGCCGCAACTTCCTCAAGATGGCCAGCACGGGCGCGATTTCCGCCGCTGCGCTCGCCGCCTTCCCGCCGTCGATCCGCCGTGCGCTGGCGATTCCCGCCAACAACGCCACCGGCACGATGCGCGACGTTGAACACGTGGTGATCCTGATGCAGGAGAACCGCTCGTTCGACAACTACTTCGGCACGCTGCAAGGTGTGCGCGGCTTCGGCGACCGCTTCCCCATTCCGCTGGCCGGCGGGCTGAACGTGTGGCAGCAGACCTACGTGCCAAGCAGCGGACCGAGCCGCACGGTGCTGCCCTATTACCTCGACAGCAGCGCCGGCAACGCGCAGCGCGTCTCGGGCACCCCGCACAGCTACCCCGATGCCCAAAACGCATGGGACCTCGGCCGCATGAGCAAGTGGCCGACCTACAAGCAGACGCAGTCGATGGGCTACTACAAGCAGGCCGAGCTGGACTTCCAGTTCGCGTTGGCCAACGCCTTCACGCTGTGCGATGCGTACCACTGCTCGTTCCACGGCGGCACCAACACCAACCGCCTGTTCCACTGGACGGGCACGAACGACCCGACCGGCGCTGCGGGCGGCCCGGTCATCGACAACAGCGGCGACCACCTCGACGCCAGCGTCACGTACAACTGGAAGACCTACCCGGAACGCCTGCAGGCTGCCGGCGTGTCGTGGAAGGTCTACCAGAACATGCCGGACAACTTCACCGACAACCCGCTCGCGGGCTTCAAGGCCTACCGCGATGCCAACGCCGCGCGTGGCAACCTGGCCGACGGCACCCCGTTCCCGCCGTACACGCCAGCCGACGAAACCGTCAGCCCGCTCATCAAGGGTGTCGGCAACACCATGCCCGACGGCGGCTTCCTGCAAGCCTTGAAGGATGACATCGCCGCAGGCCTTCTGCCGCAGGTGTCGTGGATCGTTGCACCGGCCACGTATTCCGAGCACCCCGGCCCGTCGAGCCCCGTGCAGGGCGCGTGGTACACGCAGGAAGTGCTCAACGCGCTCACCGCCAACCCGGCCGTGTGGAGCAAGACCGTGCTGTTCATCAACTTCGATGAAAACGACGGCTTCTTCGACCACGTGCCGCCGCCCGCAGCCCCCGCCTATGACAACGGCGTGCTGGCCGGCAAATCGACGGTCAGCACGGCCGGCGAATACCACACGGACCAACACCCCTATGGCCCCGGCCCGCGCGTGCCGATGTACATCGTCTCGCCGTGGAGCCGCGGCGGCTGGGTCAACTCGCAGGCGTTCGATCACACCTCGGTGCTGCGCTTCCTGGAACTGCGCTTCAACGTCCAGGAGACGAACATCAGCGCATACCGTCGCGCCGTGCTGGGCGACCTGACCAGCGCCTTCAACTTCGTCAACCCGAACAACGAAACGCTGCCGACGCTTCCCAGCCGCGACAAGACCACTGCCGACGCCATCCGCACCGCGCAGGGGTTGCAGCCGCAGGTGCCGCTGCCCTCCGTCACGGCGCAGCAAATGCCTACACAAGCCACCGGCACCCGCCCCTCGCGCGCCCTGCCGTACGAGCTGCACGTCAGCGCACGCGAAGACGCCACCAACCGCACGCTGCGCCTGATCTTCAGCAACACCGGCACGGCCGCGGCCGTCTTCCACGTGTACGACCGTCTGCATCTGGACCGCGTGCCGCGCCGCTATGCGGTCGAGCCCGGCAAGATGCTCGACGACACGTGGGACGTCTTCACCGCAGACAAGGGCAAGTACGACCTGTGGGTGCTCGGCCCCAACGGCTTCCACCGCGCCTTCTCGGGCGATGTGAGTGCCGTGTCGGCAGCGGGTTCGAGCGCGCCGGAAATCCGCGTGTGCTACGACCTGGCCAACGCCGAGGTCTACATCACGATGATGAACACCGGCACCGCCGGCTGCACCTTCACCGTCAAACCCAACGCCTACCGCACCGACGGCCCGTGGACGTTCGACATCCCAGCCGGCAAGCAGCTCGACCAGCACTGGCCGATCGCGCGCCAGGGCAACTGGTACGACTTTACGGTGACGGTGCCGCAAGGCGGCTTCACGCGGCGCTTTGCCGGCCGGATGGAAACGGGCAAGGACAGCGTGTCCGACCCGGCGATGGGCAACTGAGGTGTTGAACTAGAAGGATCAGCTGGGAGAAAAACGCGGGCGGCCTTCGCAACAGGCCGCCCGTTTTCATTTCAGAGCGCGTGCTGATACGGAAACAACGCCGCGTTGAACCCGCCGAGCGCACGCAGATGCGCCCAGTCGAAATGCGGCCCCGGATCGGTCTTGCGGCCCGGTGCAATGTCCGAGTGCCCGGCAATCGCCGTAATGGGATACGCCGCGCAGATCGCCCGCACGAGCGACGCCGTGGCGGCGTACTGCTCGGGCGCGAAGGGCAGATCGTCGGTGCCCTCGATTTCGATGCCGATCGAGAAATCGTTGCAGCGCGTTCGGCCGAAAAAGTCCGACGCACCGGCATGCCACGCGCGCGCGTCGCACGGCGCAAACTGCACGCACTCTCCTGTGCGACGGATGAAGAAATGCGCCGATACGCGCACGCCGCGCAACTGATCGAAGTACGGATGCGCGTCGCAGTCGAGCGTGTTGGTAAAGAAGTCGAGCACGTGATTGGTGCCGAAATCGGCAGCAGTCTGCGCGGGCGGCAGGCTGATGTTGTGCAGCACGATCAGGTCGATCGGCATGCCTTCGGGCCGCGCGTCGATATTCGGCGACGGATGTCGGTGCCCGCCATCGACCCATCCGTCAGCACCGATATGCAACCGTTCAGGCATCGCCGTTCAGCCCATTTCCGGCAGGTTCACCCACGCTGCCAGACGGCGCTTCAATGTCCCGCGGGTCACGGATGCCAAGTTGCTGCATGCGATAGCGCAACTGGCGGAATGACAATCCGAGCAGCTTGGCCGCTGCCGTGCGGTTGAAGCCCGTCTGGTCCAGCGCGGCCAGGATCACGTTGCGCTCGACCGACTCCAGGTAGGCCGGCAGATCGATCGGCAATGCAACGCTCGGCAGCGACGGCTCCGCCGGCTGCGCAACGGGCGCCGGCTCGGGCTGTGCCACTGGTTGCGGCATTCCCAAGGGGCTTGGCACAGGCGCCGGCATGTAGACGGCATCAGGCCAGTTCGCCATCGGCGGCGGCGACATCGGGTGATGGGCGGCTGCAGCAGCCTGCGCCTCGCGCGTGCGGTGGAACAACGGCGAGCGCTCGATCTCGGCGCCCAGCGCGCCAAGGTCGTCCACATCGATCGACTCGCCTTCCGCAAACGCGTAGGCACGCTCCAGCAGGTTCTCCAGCTCGCGCACGTTGCCCGGGAACGGGTACGCGCACAGTTGCTGCAGCGCCGGACGCGTCAGGCGCTTGGGGCGCGGATCGCCGTAGCGGCTGGCGAGCTGTTCGAGCAGCACGCCGGCCAGCACGGGCACGTCTTCGGCACGCTCGCGCAGCGTGGGCATGCGCAGCTCCAGCACGTTCAGGCGGTAGAACAAGTCTTCGCGAAAACGGCCGGCGGCCACCAACCGCGCGAGGTTCTGGTGGCTGGCGCAAACGACGCGCACGTCGACCGGATCTTCGCGGCTCTCGCCGATCTTGCGCACGCGGCGCTCCTGCAACGCGCGCAGCAATTTCACCTGCATCGTGAGCGGCAGGTCGGCCACCTCATCGAGCATGAGCGTGCCGCCATTGGCCGCCTGGAAGAAACCCTGGCGATCGCTGTCCGCGCCGGTAAAAGCGCCTTTCACGTAGCCGAAAAACTCGGCTTCCATCAGGTTCTCGGGAATCGCACCGCAGTTGACCGCCACAAACGGCCGCGATGCACGCGCAGACAGGGCATGCACAGCGCGCGCAGCGCGCTCCTTGCCGCTGCCGGATTCGCCGCTGATCACCACCGGCGCCATGCTGCGCGACAGGCGCATCAGCGAACGGCGCACTTCCTGCATCGCGGCGGAATGGCCTGGCAGCAGGTCGTTGGTGCGCTCCACCAAGTCGGCATTACCGGGATCGGGATCGCGTTGCTGGCGACCCAGCGCGTTGAGCACGAGGCTGCGCAACTGGTCCAGCGAGAGCGGCTTGGCGATGTAATCGAACGCACCGGCCTTGAGCGCTTCGACCGCGTTCTCGGCGCTGCCATAAGCGGTGATGACGGCCACCGGCGTGCGATCTGCCGTGGCAGAGAGCTGGCGCACGAGCTCAATGCCCAGGCCATCGCCCAGGCGCATGTCGGTCAGCACGAGTGCGAAACGCTGGCGCGAAAGCGCCTCGCGCGCTTCGGCCAGCCCGCTGGCGAGCACGACGTCGTGCCCCATGCGGCGCAGGGAGATCTCCAGCAGCTCGCGCAGGTCGGCTTCGTCATCGACGACGAGAATGGGTTCGCGAACGATGGCGGCTTTGGACATGAATCAGCAGAAGATCGGCGGAAATTCGCGGCCAGCGGATCATTCCGCTACGGCCAAGGCAGGTTGGTCAAACATCAGGGTGATGACGAAGGCGCGGCGCGGCAATGTGTCGCGCGCCTCCATGGTCAACGCTCCGGTGCGATCGAGCAAGGATTCCAGTGCGATGGCACCGTAACGGATCTGCGCATCGTTGGCGCTACACAACTCGCGGGCCATGTAGAGGCCCAGACCAGTGCCTTGTGCGTCATTCGTGAAGAACGGCTCGAACAGGCTGCGTTGCTGCTCGGTCGGCACTTCCGGGCCGTCGTTCCAGATCACGAGTTCGGCGTGGGTATCGTCCAGCGCGTAGGCCGCCAGCTGGATCGAACCCGGCACACGGCGGCAATAGCGCAGCGCGTTGTCAAGCATGTTGCCCACGACCTGCAGCAACTGCGCCGGGTCGAACAGCACGGGCTTGTCCAGGTCGACCGCCACGCGTACGAGGTTCGGGTTGATCTCGGTTGCTTCACCTGCGCGGCGCAGGGCCTCGGCACGCCAGCGCTCGACCACCTCCGGCAGCACCTGCGCCAGTTGCACGCGCACGCGTTCGCCACGCGGGCGGCGCGAGAGCATCAGCACGTCGGCGACCACCTGATCGAGCCGGCGCACGTTGTCACGGATGATGCGCAGCAGGCGCGTCTCCACGCCGGAGCTTTCCGGACGCACGTGTGCGCCGCCATCCTGGCCGTCGCCCGGATCGTCCAGCAGTTCCGCGGCCTGGCTGATCGCGGCCAGCGGGTTGCGGATCTGGTGCGCGACGCTGGCCACCAGCCGCCCCATCGAGGCCAGCTTTTCCTGCTGCGCCTGCTCCGCCACACGCTCCCAGCTTTCCACATGGACCAGCACGGTGTCATGCAACTCGTGGCGCAGAAACGCTTCGTCGTCCACCGACCAGCCCTGTGCGGTGGCCTCGGCCGACGGAATACGTGGACGCATCTCGCCGCCCTCGCCCGGCAGGCCCCGGCCGATCGAGCTGACGAGGCTATCCATATAGACGCTGCGCAGGTTGGCCAGGCTCGGCAGGATGAAGCGCAGGCGCAGGCGAGCGCTCAACATGGCGCGGCCACCCCGCCCGCCCGAGGCAACGGGCAGCAGGTCGAGGATGCGCGGTGCATCGTCGTCACCGGTGCCATCGGTGGGACGGCTCTTGCGGCGCAGCCACTGGCGCAGCATTTCGAGCAGCGGGCGCAGGTGCGGCACGTCCTTCAAGTCAAACAACATCGCACCGCTGCCGACAAACGCGCTCTGTGGCACGCCCAGCAGCATGGCCGCAGCCGGGTTGGCTGCAACGACACGGCCATCGGCACGCACCAGCATCACGCCGTCCTGCATGTCGTAGACCATCAGGCGGTTGACGAGCTGTTGCAGACGCAGCTCGCGCTCGCGGGCCATCGTCAAACGTTCCTGCGCGATCTGGCGATGCGACAGGCCGTACATCATCGACGCGGCCATCATGTAGACCAGGCCGTACAGCCCGGCAGATGCCAGCCCCGGCGCAATCACTCCGTCGCTCATCATCCGCAGGAACGGATCGGCCAGCACCACGATCGAGGCCACGGCCGCCGTGAACAGCGCAAACAGCAGGCTGGTGAGCGCGCCGGCGGCCAGCACGGGCACCAGCAGCACCATCGCCACGCTGGCCGACAGGCGCGAGAGCGTCGCATACGCCAGCCCCAGGAACAGCAGATCGAGCACCACGTCCAGTCGCACGCGGAATTGGAATCGCGTGCGCCACCAGCCGGCCGCCGCCAGAATCAGCAGGGCCATCGCCAGATACGGCAGCGTCAGGCTGAGCAGGGCATCGCTATTGGGCAGGCCGACTGCGTCGTTGTGCTCGCGCGGCACCATCACGAACAGCAACAGCACCAGCGCCACCGCTGCGCGGCTGAAGGCGAAATAGCGCAGCAGGCGCCACTGGAATTCAGGCGGATCGGGCTCCAGCCAGACCGAACGGAGCGCGCGCCAGGCGTTCAGGCGCGAGAGCAGGCTACGCGCGGCGGATGGCGTTGCCCGCACGGCACCCGACGCTTCGGGCGTCACGTGTTGCCTCGGTCAGCATGCTCGGGGCAGCGATAGCGGCCGCCCGGCAGCGCGATCATGCCGGTGCGCGGTGCATGCACGCCGCACACGGCACATTGCTCGATGGGTTGCGAGGCCTGGGGCTCAGGCGTGCGATTGGCCGCGCCCTGCCCGCGCGAGGCTGTCTGGCCCTGCCCCGAAGAGCGGGAGGAACGCGTCCCAAGGCGGCTCAACCACCACCAGCCGGCGAGCAGCATCAGGATCAGCAGGACAGGACGGGACATGGAGAACAGACAAGGACAAGTAACGGCGCAGGCGCCAGGGGCGCACTAGGCGCGATGCAGGATGACTTCGAGCACGAAGCGGCTGCCCACGTACGCCAGCAGCAGGATCGCAAAGGACGCCATCACCCAGCGCAGCGCTACACGTCCGCGCCAGCCGCGAAAACGCCGGCCGATCAGGATGCCACCGAACATCGCCCAGGACAGCACGGCAAAGATGTTCTTGTGATCGAAATGGAAGGCGCTGTGGAACAGTTGCTCGGAGAACAGCACGCCCGATGCGATCGTCAGCGTCAAGAGCACGAAGCCCGCGCCGATCAGGCGGAACAGCAGTTTCTCAAGCGTGAGCAGCGGCGGCAACAGATCCAGCCAGCGGCTGAACCAGCTTGCCTCCGGCCGGTTGATCGTATGTAGTCGGCGCTCTGCAGCCAGCATGAGGATCGCGTGGAATGCCGCCAGCGTGAACAGCCCGTAGGCGACGTTGGCAATAGCGAAGTGCAGCTTGAACAGCGGGCTGGCCGCATAGCCGAGAATCTGCGTGCCAGGGAAGACCACCGGCAACAGGCTTCCGACCAGCGCCACCGGCATCACGAGCAGGCCGAGGCCGGCAAGCGAGAAGAAAAGGCTTTCGATCCAGAAAATGCCCACGCCCAGCCACAGCATGGCCGACAGCGCATAGGCAAAGCCAAATACCATGGCGCTGGCCGGGAAAATCGTCTCGTGCAACAGGAACCCGTGCGCGATCAAAGCGGCCAGCAAACCCCAGCGCCACCAGGCCGGGACCGTGTCGGCGGCGCCCGGAGGCGGCGGAACGAGGACCGTGGCACCCGGCGACGGACCACCTGCCGCCATGGCTCCCGCCGGGGCCTGGGCACCCAGCCCACCGCGTCGCGCCCACGCTACCGAAGCGAGGATGCCGTAGAGAAGCGCCGTCAGCGCATACAGTACAATTGCCATTTGCACAGTTTACCGCAGCGCACCCCGGTTTTGGCTGGGGCCTGCCCCCGCCGAAAGCCTCGTTGGGCGGGAACGCAACATGCGCGCATTAAGTACATTCCCTGCCGGTGCAAGCCAAATGCGCGCCGGCCTCCTCTTCATCCCGTCCCCAATTCCGGATCTCTGTCACTGTCATGCTGGATAACCTGACCCAACGGCTTGCGCGCGTGGTCAAGACCATGCGCGGCGAAGCGCGCCTGACCGAAGCCAACACCGCCGAGATGCTGCGCGAAGTCCGCCTGGCACTGCTCGAAGCCGACGTGGCGCTGCCGGTCGTGCGCGAGTTCATTGCCCGCGTCAAGGAAAAAGCGCTCGGCGAAGACGTCATCACGAGCCTTTCGCCTGGCCAGGCGCTGGTCGGCATCGTGCAGCGCGAACTGACGGCCATCATCGGCGGCCAGGAAGCGCTGGAAGGCGTCGGCAGCAACATCATGGGCGGCCGCGCGGCGGAGCTGAACCTCAACGTCACGCCGCCCGCGATCATCCTCATGGCCGGTCTGCAGGGCGCGGGTAAGACCACCACGGTCGGCAAGCTCGCCAAGTGGCTCAAAGAGAACAAGAAGAAGAAAGTGCTGACGGTGTCGTGCGACGTGTATCGCCCCGCCGCCATCGCGCAGTTGAAGACTGTTTCCGAGCAGGTCGGCGCGGACTTCTTCCCCTCGCAGCCGGACCAGAAGCCTGTAGACATTGCCGCTGCAGCACTGGATTGGGCCAAGAAGCACTACCACGACGTGCTGATCGTCGATACCGCCGGCCGCCTTGGCATCGACGAGGCGATGATGCAAGAAATCGCCGCGCTCCACGCCACGCTCAAGCCGGCCGAAACGCTGTTCGTGGTCGACGCGATGCTCGGCCAGGATGCCGTCAACACCGCCAAGGCCTTCAACGACACCCTGCCTCTGACCGGCGTGGTGTTGACCAAGCTCGACGGGGATGCGCGCGGTGGCGCGGCGCTGTCGGTGCGTCACATCACGGGCAAGCCGATCAAGTTCGTCGGCGTGGCCGAAAAGCTCGACGGGCTGGAGCCGTTCTATCCCGACCGCATGGCCCAGCGGATTCTGGGCATGGGCGACATCCTCGCGCTGGTGGAAGAAGCCCAGCGTGGTGTCGACATGGAAGAGGCGCAGAAGCTTGCCGCCAAGATCAAGAAGACCGGCGGCTTCGACCTCGAAGACTTCAAGGCCCAGATTGGCCAGATGAAGAAGATGGGCGGCCTGGGCGGCCTGATGGACAAGCTGCCTGCACAGTTCGCGCAGCAGGCGCAGGGTGCCAACATGGACCAGGCCGAAAAGCAGGTCCGCCGCATGGAAGGCATCATCAACAGCATGACGGCCGCCGAGCGTGCCAAACCCGAACTCATCAAGGCGAGCCGCAAGCGCCGCATTGCCGCCGGTGCGGGCGTGCAGGTGCAGGAAGTCAACCGTCTGCTCAACCAATTCGAGCAGATGCAATCCATGATGAAAAAGCTCAAAGGCGGCGGCATGATGAAGATGATGCGCGCCATGGGCGGCATGAAAGGCGGCATGAAGGGGATGTTCGGCGGCCGCTGAGCGGGCTACCCTCCTTCCTGAATCGCACCTTTGATCGACACACCGAACCGTTTCACCGAACTGACACGATGCTGAGCGCAGAACAGGCCCGCGAACTCTGGGCCAACTCCGAAGAAATCGTCAGCGAAGACGCCGTGCGCGGCTCGCTGGACCGCATGGCCGAACAGATCACCGAGAAGATCGGTGACACCTTTCCGATGGTGCTGTCCGTGATGGGCGGCGCGGCCGTCTTTACCGGCATGCTGCTGCCCAAGCTGGCTTTCCCGCTAGAGTTCGACTACATCCACCTCTCGCGCTACAACAACAAGACGGTGGGCGGCGAGATGCAGTGGCGCGTGGCACCGCGCGAATCGGTCAAGGGCCGCACGGTGCTGGTGCTGGACGACATCCTCGATGAAGGCGAGACGATGGCCGCCATCCGTTCGCGCATCATCGACATGGGTGCCGCGGAGTTCTATTCCGCCGTGCTGTGCGAGAAGACGCTCAGCAAGTCCAAGCCGCTGTACCCGGACTTCTGCGGTTTCAACGTGCCGGACCGCTACGTGTTCGGCTGCGGCATGGACGCCAAGGGCTACTGGCGCAACCTGCCGACCATCCGCGCGCTCAAGAACACCTGAGGCGGCACCGCGCGGCAAACAAAAAGGGCGACTAATGTGTCGCCCTTTTTGTTTGCCCACGCCCCGCGTTCAAAGCTGGTGCGCGAACGTGCGGATGCCCTTGAGCAGCATCTCCACCGAGATCGCCACCAGAATCAGCCCCATCAGGCGCTCGAACGCCATCACCGTGCGCTCGCCCACGAGGCGCTGGATGTGCGTGGCGCTCAGTAGCACCACGGCGCACACGGCCATCGTCGCGCACAGCGAGCCGACCCACGTCCACATGCGCCCGGGCGCCTGTGACACGAGCAGCATCACCGTGGCCATCGCCGACGGCCCCGCAATGGCCGGAATCGCCAGCGGCACGATGAAGGGCTCACCGGTGGGCTGCGACTCTGCACCACCTTCACGCGGGAAGATCATCCGCAGCGCGATCAAGAACAGCACGATGCCGCCGGCAATCTGCAGCGACATGTCGGTCAGGCTCATCATGCGCAGGAAACTCTCGCCGAAGAACATGAAGACGAGCAGCAGCACGAACGCAATACCGACCTCGCGCAGCACGACGCGGTTGCGGCGCTCAGGCGCTACCGGCCTCAGCGCCGAGATGAAGATGGGAATGTTGCCGAGCGGATCGGTGATCAGCACCAGCAGGACGGTCGCAGAGAGGAACGTGTATTCCATCGCCTAACGTCGATCAGGCGCCGCGACGATAGGGGCGTTCACGCAGCCATTTGGTGGCGATCCATTTTTCACCGCGCTCGACCGGCAGCCCCGCATGCAGCGTGTCTTCGTCCAGCGTGCCGTCGGGGCGTTTGTAGACGAAAAAGACCGCGTTGCCCTTGACCGGCGCCACCTCCAGCCCGAGCTTCGGAAAGCCCGTCGCGCCGCCGGCCTGCACGCTGTTCAGATAGATAACCATGGTAGCCACGCGCTGGCCGCCGACTTCGAGCTGGCGTGCCTCGCCGCTGCGGCCCGGGTTGAAGAAGTCGAAGTGCGGCTGATATTCGCCGCCGGGCTGGTAGTTCAGGACCTGGAAGCCTTCGCCGTGTTCGACCGGCACGCCCACGGCCTGCGCGATGCGTGCCTCGATCTTGGCAATCAAGGGATGCTCGCCCACCTGGAACATCCCGCCCTGGCTGGTGCGTGCCGAAATTAGATTTTCCTCGCCCGTATCGGGATTCACCACGGGCGAACGTTTGAGGCGGTTGCGCCCGATCGCGATCAGTTCGTCGCACTCGGCGTCCGACAGAAAGTGCTGGAACAGCACGATGCGCGGCGTTTCGATCGCAAACAGGATGGGGATATCGCCATCGGCGGTATGCACGGCGTTGCTGTTTTCGACCGCCTGATCGGCGACGGGTGTAGGCGAGGGCGCAGCAATCGGAGCGGGCGCGCGGGCGGTCAGCGCCTCATCGACGACACGGCGCGCGAAGGCGCGGTCGTAGCCAGATTGCACCATCGACGCCACCAGGGATTCGGCTTCGAAACCTTCGGTCACGTGACGCTGCAGCCAGTCGCGCAGCGCGTCAGACATCGTCGCGTACGGTTGGGAGGTGGACATGCGGGATGGAGATGCGGGCGAGCGAAAGATGGCCCTATTGTAGGCCGACCGTTCGTCGACTGAAGATCACGAACCGCCAGCCGGACCGCCAGCAATACGCAGCGGCGAGAACGGATTGCGCGCCGGCACTTCCGGCAACGCCTTGGCACGCGGAGCGGGCCGAAGGGGCTCGGCAGGAACCGGCGCAGACACCGTCATCGCGCTCGACTCCTGATATTGCCAGCGCTTCCAGGCGGCCAGCACGGCATTCGGATATTGCGGCTGCCCCCGGCTGCCGTTGTAGCGGCCCAGCGCCAGATACAGATTGCCGCCTTCCATGTCGAGGTAATGACGCAGGATCGTGCAGCCATAACGCAGGTTGCTCTGCAGATGGAAGAGCTTGCGCGCGTCGTTGTCGCCGATGCTACGTGTCCAGAACGGCATCACCTGCATCAGGCCCATCGCACCGGCACTGCTCATGGCGTACTTGCGGAAACCGCTTTCCACCTGGATGAGGCCGAGCACCAGCGCCGGGTCCAGGCCTGCGCGCTTGGCTTCGTAATACGCCGTCTCGATCAGCTCGACGCGTACCGATGCCTGCGGAATCTTGCCCGACATGCGCACCGACATCTCGGCCAGCCAGCGCAGGTAGCCGAGTTGTTCGTCGTTGCTGGCAAAGACCGGGCGCAGCGGGCGGCTATCGGCCACTGCGGCAGACAGCGCACTGCGCACGGAGTCCGCCAGGTACTCCTCTTTCTGGGCGCCCGCCCACGCCGCCTGCGTGCCCGCGAGCAACGTCCCTGCGCACAGCGCAGTGGCGATCAGGCGGGCGGAGAACAAGCGGGGCATGCGTGGTGGGTCCTGTCGTTGCGTTATTGCGCGAGACGCGCCTTCAGCGTAGCCAGCACGTCGGCCGGTGCCACGGCGGTGGCAGCTTCGTCGCGGCGGCCCTGGAATTCCAGCTTGCCGTCCTTCAGGCCGCGGTCGCCCACCACCACGCGGAACGGCACACCGATCAGCTCCCAGTCGGCGAACATCGCGCCGGGGCGCTCGCCGCGATCGTCCAGCATCACGTCGATACCGGCGGCGACCAGTTCGGCGTGCAGGCGGTCCGCTTCTTCGCGCACGGCGTCGGAGCGGTCGTAACCCACCGGGCAGATCACCACCTGGAACGGCGCGATCGACGCCGGCCAGATGATCCCGCGCGCATCGTAGTTCTGCTCGATGGCCGCACCCAGGATCCGCGTGATGCCGATGCCGTAGCAGCCCATCACCATCGGCTGGGTCTTGCCGTTTTCATCGAGGAACGTCGCGTTCATCGCCTCGGAGTAACGCGTGCCCAGCATGAAGACGTGACCGACTTCGATGCCGCGGCAGATGGCCAGCGTGCCCTTGCCATCCGGCGACGGATCGCCCGCCACCACGTTACGCAGGTCGTAGACCTCGGGCTCGGGCAGATCGCGGCCCCAGTTCACGCCAGTGAAGTGGTAATCCTCTTCGTTGGCGCCGACCACGAAATCACTCATGGCAGCCGCCGTGCGATCGGCCACGACCTTCACCGGCAGCTTCGTGCCGATCGGGCCGAGATAGCCCGGGCGCGTGCCGAACGCGCGCAGGATTTCACCTTCGGTGGCAAAGCGGAAGTCGGCCAGGCCGGGCACCTTCGATGCCTTGACCTCGTTGAGTTCGTGATCGCCGCGCAGCAGCAGCAGCCAGATCTGGGGCTCTCCGCCCTCGACTTCGGTTGCCAGCACGATGGATTTGATCGTGCGCTGCAGCGGGATACCCAATTGTTCGGCCACGGCCTCGCACTTGGCGCGACCCGGCGTATGCGTCTTGGTAAGCGCCTCGGTGACAGCCCCACGCGGCGCAGCCGGAGCCACGGCTTCGGCGGCCTCGATGTTGGCGGCGTAGTCCGAATCCGGGCAATAGATGATGGCGTCTTCGCCCGTGTCGGCAATCACGTGGAATTCGTGCGAGCCAGACCCGCCGATGGCGCCGTTATCGGCGGCCACCGCACGGAACTCCAGGCCGAAGCGCTGAAAGATGCGCGTGTAGGCGTCGTACATCTTCTGGTACGACACCTTCAGGCCCTCGGCGTCGCGGTCGAAGGAGTATGCGTCCTTCATCGTGAATTCACGGCCGCGCATGATGCCGAAACGCGGGCGGCGCTCGTCACGGAACTTGGTCTGGATCTGGTAGAAATTGACCGGCAGTTGCTTGTACGAGCGGATTTCGGTGCGGGCGATGTCGGTCACCACTTCCTCCGACGTCGGCTGCATGACGAAGTCGCGCTCGTGGCGATCCTTGAAACGCAGCAGTTCGTCGCCCATCTTGTCCCAGCGGCCGGTCTCCTGCCACAGCTCGCCCGGCTGTACCACCGGCATCAGCACTTCCACCGCGCCAGCGGCATTCATTTCCTCACGCACGATCTGCTCAACCTTGCGGATCACGCGCAACCCCACGGGCATATACGTATAGAGGCCCGCGCCAAGCTTCTTGATCATGCCGGCACGCATCATCAACTTGTGCGAGACGATCTCCGCGTCGGCGGGCGCTTCCTTGAGCGTGGAAATGAAGAATTGGGACGCTTTCATGCGACTGACAATAAGGGATGACGCGGCCAACCAAAGCCGCGAAAACAAGGGCAAAAGCCACCGGAATCAGGAGATGAGACGAGGCGCCGGGCGCACATTCGCGCAATCGGCACCCCTCCCCCAGGAGGCGCGAGTGAGCGGCAACATTTCGGCGTCTGTGACAGCCGAGCGACGGGCCGCTCTATAATCGGCGTAATTCTAAAGTATTCGAGGTGCAGTCATGCTCGATCGTGAAGGCTTCCGCCCGAACGTCGGCATCATCCTCATCAACGCAAGAAACGAGGTGTTCTGGGGCAAGCGCATTGGCGAGCACTCCTGGCAGTTTCCACAAGGCGGCATCAAATACGGCGAAACGCCCGAACAAGCGATGTTCCGCGAACTGCACGAAGAAGTCGGCCTGTTGCCAGAACACGTCCGGATCGTCGGTCGCACGCGCGACTGGCTGCGGTATGAGGTGCCGGACAAGTTCATCCGCCGCGAAATTCGCGGCCATTACCGGGGCCAGAAACAGATCTGGTTCCTGCTGCGCATGGTCGGTCGCGACTGCGACATCCAGCTGCGCGCCACCGAGCATCCGGAATTCGATGCGTGGCGGTGGAGCCAGTACTGGGTGCCGCTCGAAGCCGTCATCGAGTTCAAGCGCGAGGTGTATCAGTTAGCGCTGTCGGAGCTGTCGCGCTTCGTGCAGCGGCAGACTCGCGCACCGCTCTCGCCCTACGGGCGCGGCGGGCAGCACCGTGAGCGCGACGGACGTGATGCGCGCGATCACCGTGAACGTTCTGGCGGCCAGAGCGGCCGAAACGAGCAGTACGCCCAGCCAGCCCTGACCGTCACCACCACGACGGTCATCGTCGAAACGGTGAGCGTATCCGCACCTGCCCCCTCCTCTCCCAACCCTGACGACACGGCTCCTAAGGACAATTCGTGAATTTGATGACGACGACACGTGGAGCGCGCCGCGCTCTCGTGCCGCTCGCGCTGGCGGCTGCGCTGGCGTTGACGGCATGTGGCCATAACCGCACCGGCGACCTCGAAGACAAGCTGTTGATGGACCCATTCAACGACAAGCCCTTCAAGGAAGACGCTGTGACCTTCCCGGCCCCGCCGGTCGATCGCGATGCCGTGCCGTTCGATGTGGGCGGCCGCAATGATTCGCCGCTGCGCTTTGCCATCGATCCGAAATCGGTGTCGATCGGCAAGGACAACGTAGTGCGCTACACCGTGCTGATCACCAGTAAGACCGGCGCGCGCAACGTGAACTACGAAGGCCTGCGCTGCGACACGGCCGAGCGACGCATCTATGCGACGCTGCGCAATGACACCAACCAGTGGGTCGGCAACCGCGCGGTCGACATGAACGAAACCGCGAATGCTGAATCCGCCAGCATGAACGCCTACAAGCCGGCCACCGATTGGCAGCGCGTTGGCAATGGCGGGCCGACGGACTATGCGTCGGCGCTGATGCGCTCTTACTTCTGCGACGTGCGCTCAGTAGCGGGAGATGGGAAGGCTTCTACGCTCGTGCAACGGTTGGGCGGCAGCGGGCGCTATTTCGGGCCCTAAAGGCGCGGGGTTTCGATTGCCCCCCTTTCGCCCCTACCGGGGCCGAAGGGGGCAAGCCACCAACACCCCAACTCAGAGCAAGACCAAATTATCGCGGTGCACCAACTCCGCAGCGCTCACATACCCCAGCACCGCCTCGATCTCCGAAGACGACTTCCGCGCAATCAAGCGGGCCTCAGCTGACGAATAGTTCGTCAACCCACGGGCCACTTCCAGCCCCGCCGCGTCCACGCACGAGATCACTTCGCCGCGCGCAAACTCGCCCTGCACTTCGGTCACGCCAATCGGCAGCAACGACTTGCCGCCGGCCGTGAGTTTTTCTACCGCGCCGGCATCCAACACCACGCGACCGCGCAGCTGCAGGTGGTCGATCATCCACTGCTTGCGCGCCGCCATCCGCCCGGTCGGCGCGCGAAGTTGCGTGCCGATGGCCTCGCCGTTCGCCAGCCGAGCAAGCACGTCAGCCTCCCGACCCGAAGCAATGATGGTGTGTGCGCCCGATTTTGCCGCGCGCTTGGCCGCCAGAATCTTCGTCAGCATGCCGCCCTTGCCAATGCTCGAACCGGCGCCGCCAGCCATCTGCTCAAGGTCGGGCGTGCCGGCTTGCGCCTCGTCGACAAAGCGAGCGCCTGGGTCCTTGCGCGGATCAGCGGTATACAGGCCGCGCTGGTCTGTCAGGATGATCAGCGCATCGCCTTCGATCAGGTTGGTGACAAGCGCACCCAGCGTGTCGTTGTCGCCGAACTTGATTTCATCGGTGACAACGGTGTCGTTCTCGTTGATGATCGGCACGACACCGAGGCTCAGCAGCGTGAGCAGCGTGGAACGCGCGTTGAGGTAGCGCTCCCGATCAGCCAAATCGCCGTGCGTGAGCAGCACCTGCGCTGTGCGGATGCTGTGCCGCGCGAACTCAGATTCGTACACCTGCGCCAGCCCCATCTGCCCGACGGCAGCGGCGGCCTGCAACTCATGAATTTCCTTCGGACGCTTGGCCCAGCCCAACCGCTGCATGCCCTCGGCGATGGCGCCGGAGCTCACCAGCACGACTTCCTTGCCCGCCGCCCGTAACGCCGCGATCTGCGCGGCCCAGCGGGCAATGGCGGCCTGGTCGAGGCCACGGCCATCGTTGGTAACCAGGCTGGAACCGACCTTGACGACAAGGCGGCGCGCATCGGCAATCAGCGAATGCAGGGCCATGGTGGGCGTGTCTCCGAAGAATGTCTGTTGTGTTTAGGCTTGATCGTCGTGGTCGACGTTGTGCAGTGTCGGATCCAGACGCTGGTCGGGCGCGGCCGCTGCGGCGTCCTCTTCAGCGCGCAGCTCGTCGAGGTATTCCTGGATCGCGTGGACAAGCGCCTGCGTGCCATCGTGCGTCAACGCAGAAATGCGGTGCACCGGGCCCTTCCACTTGAAGCGTTTCACGAAGTCTTTCACGCGCGCTTCACGTTCGTCCTCGGGCACCATGTCGAGCTTGTTGAGCACGAGCCAGCGCGGCTTGTCGAAGAGTTCAGCGTCGTACTTCTTCAACTCGCCGACAATCGCCTTGGCTTCGGCCACGGGGTCGACGTTCTCGTCGAACGGGGCGAGATCCACCACGTGCAGCAACACGCGCGTACGCTGCAGGTGCCGCAAGAACTGGTGGCCCAAACCGGCGCCTTCCGCTGCGCCTTCGATCAGGCCGGGAATGTCCGCCACCACGAACGATTTCGATGGGCCACTCCGGACCACACCCAGGTTCGGGTGCAGCGTCGTGAACGGGTAGTCGGCAATCTTCGGGCGCGCATTGGAAATGGCGGTGATCAGCGTCGATTTGCCCGCATTGGGCATGCCGAGCAAGCCCACGTCGGCCAGCACCTTCAACTCGAGGCGAAGGTTGCGGCGCTCACCGGCCTTGCCGTCGGTCTTCTGGCGCGGCGCGCGGTTGGTGCTCGACTTGAAGTGAATGTTGCCCCAGCCGCCCTCGCCGCCCTGCGCCAGGCACAGGCGCTGACCGTCGATCGTCAGGTCGGCGATCAGCTCTTCCGTGTCGGCATCGTAAATGGCAGTGCCCACAGGCATGCGCAGAGTGATGTCGTCGCCAGCGGCGCCGTAGCAGTCGGCACCGCGACCGTTTTCGCCGTTGCGCGCGAGATGCTTCTTGGCAAAGCGGTAGTCGATCAGGGTGTTGATGTTGCGGTCAGCCACGGCCCACACGCTGCCGCCACGCCCACCGTCGCCGCCGTCCGGTCCGCCAAACGGGACGAATTTCTCGCGGCGCATCGAGGCGCTGCCGTTGCCGCCGTCACCAGCGATCACTTCAATCCGGGCTTCGTCGATGAACTTCATGGAGGTCTCCGCCCGTGCGGCGTACGCACGGCAGGTAAAAAGAAATCGGCGCCACTCGCGCCGTCGCTAACAGAACGCACCTGGAACACGCGCCAAGAAGCAGCGTACCGCCCAGGATCAAAGTCGCGTTTTGTTAGCGGCCAGAAACGAAAAAGCCCCGCACGGGTGCGGGGCCTTTCTACTACAAGGCTGAATCAGGCCGCCGGAACAACGTCGACGAACTGCTTCTTGCCTTCGCCGCGGTTGGCGAACTTCACGTGGCCATCGACCAGCGCGAAGAGGGTGTGGTCCTTGCCCATGCCCACGTTCACGCCAGCATGCGTGCGGGTGCCGCGTTGGCGAACGATGATGCCGCCAGCGTTGATGGCTTGACCGCCGTACACCTTCACGCCCAGGCGCTTCGACTCGGAATCGCGGCCGTTCCGTGTGGAACCGCCGCCTTTTTTCTGTGCCATGACTGAACTCCTATCCGGTTACGTAGACGACGCAGCCTTAGGCCACGATCGAGTCGATACGCAACTCGGTGTAATTTTGACGATGCCCTTGGCGCTTTTGATAGTGCTTACGACGGCGCATCTTGAAGATGTGCACTTTGTCGTGACGACCATGGGAGATGACGGTGGCTTTGACGGCAGCCCCGCTCACCAGCGGCGCACCAACCTTGAGTTGGTCGCCGGCGCCCACTGCGAGCACCTGGTCAAGCGTGATTTCTGCGCCAACGTCCGCCGGTATCTGTTCTACTTTCAGTTTTTCGCCAGCAGCAACCTTGTATTGCTTACCGCCGGTTTTTACGACCGCGTACATTGTCGGACCTCGATAAAAGAACTAAAACATGACTCTTGCGCCACTTGTCGACCGCATGCGCAGACAACGGACACAGAGAACTCGCAACTATACAAGAAAAACTCAAGCAAATCAAAGGCTAATCGCCCAATGCGTGTGCTGCGCCCGCACAACGACCAGCCACATCAAGCGTCGGGCGACACGCCATCGGGCAAACTACTTGGTTGCTCTATAATCTCGCGGTTTTTTGCGCCGCATCGCTCGCGCGCAAGTCGACTATCAGCCACACGCCTTCTGTCGGAATTCGCCTTGACCCAAATCTCCGCCTCCGTCCTGCTCGCCCCTGTCGCTGAAGACATGCGCGCCGTCGATGCCGTGATCCGCCGCCGCCTGGGCTCGGAGGTGGTACTGATCAATCAGATTGGTGAATACATCATCAGCGCCGGCGGCAAGCGGCTGCGTCCAGTGATCCTGCTGCTGGTGGCAAATGCGCTCGGCTACAAGGGCGAGCATCAGCACGAGCTGGCCGCCGTGGTCGAGTTCATCCACACAGCCACGCTGCTGCACGACGACGTGGTTGACGAATCCGACTTGCGCCGCGGCCGAAAGACCGCCAACGCCGTGTTCGGCAATGCGGCCAGCGTGCTGGTGGGCGACTTCCTGTATTCGCGCGCCTTCCAGATGATGGTGCAGGCCAACAGCATGCGCATCATGCAGATCCTGGCCGACGCAACCAACATCATTTCCGAAGGCGAGGTTCTGCAGCTGCTGAACATGCACGACCCAGACGTGACGGAAGAGCGCTACCTGCAGGTCATTCGCTACAAGACCGCCAAGCTTTTCGAGGCGGCCGCACAGATTGGCGCAGTGCTCTCAGGCGCGGACGCCGCCACTGAAGAAGCCGCCGCCGAATACGGCCGCCGCATCGGCACCGCGTTCCAGATCGTCGATGACCTGCTCGACTACACGTCCACCGCGGATCAAATGGGCAAGAACGCCGGCGACGACCTGCGCGAGGGCAAGCCAACCCTGCCGCTCATCCACCTGCTATCGAACGGCACGGAAGAACAACGCGCACTGGTGCGCCAAGCCATCGAGCAAGGCGGCACGGAACATTTCGATGCGATCTTCGCCGCCATTCAGGCTTCCGGCGCATTGGAGTACACGCGCCAAGCCGCCGAGCGCGAAGCCGCCGCAGCTGAAGCAGCAGCAAACGCATTCCCCCCTTCCCTTTTCCGCCAGACGCTGATAGACTTGTGTGCTTTCTCGCTGCAACGTCAGTCCTGACACGCACGAGATCTGCGAAGAAGCATCGGGGTGTAGCTTAGCCTGGTAGAGCGCTACGTTCGGGACGTAGAGGCCGGAGGTTCGAATCCTCTCACCCCGACCAGTTTCTCGTATTCAAGTCGTTCCTGCGGCACGGTTTTCAGCATCGCCGCACAGCAATTCCCAGGCATTTTCCGCATCGTCCGCTCAATCCAGCGGGGTGTTGCGCTGTCCGCGCGGCCAATGGCCGTGTGCGCAGAAGCGGCAAACCCCTCTGTTATAGTGGGCGCTTCGCCGCCCTTCCCCTCCCGCTTTGGACTCTTGGCCGCTCTGGGCACAAATCGGCGCCGTCGTGCTGCTGTTGTGCTGCTCCGCCTTCTTCTCGATTTCCGAAACCGCGATGATGGCGCTCAACCGCCATCGCCTGCGGCATCTTGCCAAGTCCAACGTATCGGGCGCGCGCAATACGCAGCAGTTGCTCGGTCAGACCGACAAGCTGCTTTCACTCATCCTGATCGGCAACAATCTGATCAACACCGCCGTGCCGGTGCTGATCACCACCTTGGCCATCCACTACTTCGGCAACAACGGAACGACGCTGTCGATTGCCACGGCCATCGTCGCGTTTCTTATCATCGTATTCGCCGAGATTGCCCCCAAGATCGTGGGCGCGACCTACCCCGAACGCGTGGCCTTCCCGGCCAGCTTCATCATCAAGCCGCTGCTGCAGATTTCGACGCCGCTGGTCGCGGTGGTCAACGCGTTTGCCATGGGTGTGCTGAGATTGGTGCGCATCAACACGCGTAAGGCGCCAGAGCAGCGCATGTCGACCGAGGAACTGCGCACGCTGGTGCTGGAATCAGGCAACTTCATTCCGCACAAGCACCGCAGCATCCTGCTCAACCTGTTCGATCTTGACGTCATCACCGTGGACGACGTGATGACGCCGCGCGCGCGGGTTGAATCGCTCGATCTGTCGCGCCCGATTGAAGAAGTCATCCAGCAGCTCGAGACCTGCTATCACAACAAGCTGCCGGTGTTCGAGCAGGACAGCGATCAGGTGATCGGCATCCTGCATGTGCGCAAGGCGCTGTCGCTGCTCGGGCACACCGAACTTACGCACGACGATTTCCGAGGCCTGCTGGCCGAGCCATATTTCGTACCGAGCGGCACGCCCGTTTTCCGGCAACTGCAGTACTTTCAGGAGAATCGCCGCCGCATCGGTCTGATCGTCAATGAGTATGGCGACATGCTGGGGCTGGTGACGCTCGAAGACATCATCGAAGAGATGATCGGCGAGTTCACCACCACGCTGCCCAACGCCGGCAAGCTGGCCTGGGACAAGGAAGGCACTTATCTTGCGGATGCGGGAATGTCATTGCGCGATCTGAACCGGCGCCTCGGCCTGAGCCTGCCGACCGACGGCCCGAAGACGCTCAACGGGCTGGTACTGGAAGTGCTGGAAGAGATTCCCGAGGCGACGGTCAGTGTGAAGATTGCGGGCTGCGTGATGGATATCGTCCAGATGGACAGCCAGTCGATCCGCACGGTGCGGCTGCATCAGCCGCCGCAGCCAAAGCGCAGTTGACGCCACACTCGAGAGCAAACGCTTCAGTTGGGGCGGTTTTCTGCCGATGTGGCACAAATGCAAGCTGCGCTTTGATGTGCGCTTTACAAATACAGGGGCGGTCGGCAAACTGCCCCGGTTCCGGACACCACCCCCCACGAATGGGTGGGGTACCGGCTGCAGAACATAAAACAATCGCCTTGGGGGGCGAGCGCACGCTGGAGGCGGTGGGGCCCGGCGCACGCTGAAATGGTCAGCTTCAGCCTGACGGACTGGACTCATGACACTCGGACTCGCTCTAGCGCAGAGCCGGCGGATCGCGCCGACGTTACTCACCCAGCTCGAACAGAGCGCGCGTGAAAAACGCACGCAGTTGATCGACGAACTGGTGAGCAGCGGGATCATGAGTGCGCACGACCTTGCCATGTTTGTCGCCGGCAAGTATCAGATGCCGCTGCTGGACCTGGCGCAGTACAAGCTCGACACCGTACCGGCCGTGCTGTCGGCCAACAAGCACTTTGCTCAGTTGCGCCTGTTGCCGCTGGGCCGTCGCGAAAACCGTCTCATCCTGGCCACGTCAGACCCGAGCGATCCGAAGCCAATCGAAGAGCTGCGTCAGAAGATGAACGTGGCCATCGAAACGGTCATCGTGGAGCACGACAAGCTGGTGCGGCAACTGAGCATCGCCAATGAAGCGCCGGCCGAGATCAAGTCGCTCTTCCCCAAGCAGGAAGCTACGCAGATCGAGTACGACCCGGGCGCTGCTGCCGCCACGCGTCGCACCACCACCGATGGCATCGACGATGCCCCCGTGGTGCGCTTCCTGCAGAAGCTCTTCACCGAGGCCCTGTTGCGCGGCGCGTCGGACTTGCATTTCGAGCCCTTTGAAACGTTTTACCGCGTGCGTTTCCGTATTGACGGCATCCTCGCGCAGGTCGCGCAGCCGCCGCTGGATATCCGGGACAAGATCGCCACCCGCATCAAGGTGCTCTCGCGCCTCGACATCTCGGAAAAGCGCGTGCCGCAAGACGGCCGCATGAAGCTGCTCATCACCGTCCCGAAAGACCGCAAGGACAAGGACAACAAAGAGACGATCGAGCGCGCCATCGACTTCCGGGTGTCGACGCTGCCGACGCTGTTCGGCGAGAAGATCGTGATCCGGATTCTGGAGTCGTCCACCGAGCGGCTCGATATCGACCAGCTCGGCTACGAGCCGGAGCAAAAGCAGTTGCTGCTCGACGTGATCAAGCGCCCGTATGGCATGGTGCTCGTGACGGGACCAACCGGCTCAGGCAAGACGGTGTCGCTGTACACTTTCCTGAACAGGCTGAACCAAGGCGACATCAATATCTCTACCGCCGAAGATCCGGCGGAAATCCAGTTGCCCGGCATCAACCAAGTCAACGTGAATGACAAGGCGGGCCTGACCTTTGCGGCGGCGCTGAAGTCGTTCCTGCGGCAGGATCCGGACATCATCATGGTGGGCGAAATCCGGGATCTGGAAACGGCCGACATTTCGATCAAAGCCGCACAGACCGGTCACTTGGTGTTTTCCACGCTGCACACCAACGACGCCCCGACCACGCTGACCCGCCTGATGAACATGGGGGTGGCGCCGTTCAACATCGCGTCGTCGGTGCTGCTGATTACGGCGCAGCGTCTGGCACGCCGGTTGTGCAAGGATTGCAAGAAGCAGGGGCCGCTGCCCAAGGAAACGCTGCTCGACGCGGGCTTTACCGAAGCGGACGTCGACGGCTCCTGGCAGCCGTATCACCCGGTCGGTTGTGAGACCTGCAACGGCAGTGGCTACAAAGGCCGGGTCGGCATTTACCAGGTCATGCCGATCACCGAAGCGATCCAAGAGATCATTCTCACGCACGGCACGGCGCTGCAGATTGCCGAGCAGGCACGCAAGGACGGCGTGATGTCGCTGCGCGAATCGGGCTTGCGAAAAGTGAAGCAGGGGCTGACTTCCCTAGAGGAAGTGCTGGCCACAACGAACCAATAACCTTCTCGATCAATCGTTCCCATACCGGGGGGTAGGAACCAACCATGGCCACACGAGCACCTGCCGCGAATCGCGCGGCCGCCGCGCCAGCGCGAAAGACCGCCAAGACAAAGGCGCCCACGCAGTACATCTTCGAGTGGGAAGGCAAAGATCGCAAAGGCAAGATCTTCAAGGGCGAGATGCGCGCCGAGAGCATCACCGAGGTGAATGCCGTCCTGCGCAAGCAAGGCTTGTCGATCACCAAGTCCAAGCGCCGTCGTGCGGCCCGCGGCAAGAAGATCACGCCGAAGGACATCGCCTACTTCACGCGCCAGCTCTCGACCATGTTGAAGGCCGGCGTCCCGCTGCTTCAGTCGGTCGACATCATCGCGAAGGGCCACGCCAATCCGAATTTCACACAGCTGCTGACGGAAATCCGTTTCGACATCGAGTCGGGCAGCAGCATGGCGCAAGCCTTCCGCCGACATCCCAAGTACTTCGACACGCTGTACTGCAACCTGATCGACGCGGGCGAGCAAGGCGGTATTCTGGATGCGCTGCTCGAGCGGCTTTCGCTGTACATGGAGAAGTCGATCGCGCTGAAGGCACAGATCAAGTCGGCGATGATCTATCCGATCTCGGTGCTGACGGTGGCGTTTGCCGTGACCGTCGTCCTGATGATTTTTGTGGTGCCGTCGTTCAAGGGCGTGTTCTCCAGTTTCGGCGCCGATTTGCCGGCGCCGACGCTGTTCGTCATTGCGATATCGGATTTCTTCGTCAAGTGGTGGATACCCATCGTGCTGGGCCCCATCGCCGGCATCGCGCTGTTTTCACGCGCATTCAAGCGATCCGAAAACGTCCAGCGTTCGACGCATCGCGTTATCCTAAATATCCCCATCTTTGGCGACATCATTCGCAAAGCGACCATTGCTCGCTGGACTCGCACGCTGGCGACAATGTTCGCAGCGGGCACACCGTTGGTGGAATCGATGGAGTCGGTCGCCGGTGCCGCCGGCAACTGGATCTACCATGATGCAACCCTGGAGGTTCAGCAAGCGGTACGTATCGGCACAAGTCTCACCAACGCCATGCAGGCCACGCATGTGTTCGACAACATGGTTCTGCAGATGACGCAAATCGGTGAAGAGTCTGGTGCCCTGGACAACATGCTGCTCAAGGTGGCCGAGTTCTACGAGCGTGAGGTGGACGATGCGGTCGCCAACATCTCGACTTTGATCGAGCCAATCATCATCGTCTTCCTCGGTGTGATGATCGGTGGCATGGTTGTGGCGATGTATTTACCGATCTTCAAACTTGGTACGGTGGTCTGACGCAATGCCCGAGATGTTCATCATCTCCACGCTGACGCAACTGCCGGCGTGGTTCGTGATTGCCGCCGGCGGACTGGTGGGCTTGCTGGTCGGCAGCTTCCTCAACGTGGTGATCCACCGCCTGCCGCGCATGATCGAGCGAGAGGAGGCCAACTACATCGCCGAGCTTCGCGAAGAGCCACTGCCTCATCCCGACGCATACAACCTGATCGTGCCGCGCTCGGCGTGCCCGTCGTGCGGTCATCAGATCAAGGCGATCGAGAACGTCCCCGTGTTGAGCTGGCTTGCGCTGCGCGGCCGGTGCAGTGCCTGCAAAACGCCCATCTCGTGGCGATATCCCGCGGTGGAACTGGTCACCGGTCTGCTGACGGCGGCCTGCCTGTGGCACTTCGGCCCGACGTGGGTGGCAATTGCGTCGGCGGTGCTGCTTTGGTTCCTGATCGCCGGCACGATGATCGACGCCGACACGCAGCTGTTGCCCGACGCCATCACGCAGCCCCTGCTCTGGCTTGGGCTGGGCGTGAACCTGTTCGGCATGTTCACGCACCTGCCCGATGCGGTGATTGGCGCGATGGCCGGCTACCTGTTCCTGTGGTCGATCTACTGGGCCTACAAGCTGCTGCGCGGCCGTGAGGGCATGGGCTACGGCGACTTCAAGCTGATGGCCGCACTCGGCGCGTGGTTCGGCTGGCAGGCGCTGCCACTGGTGGTGCTGCTCTCGTCGGTCGTGGGGCTAGTGTTTGGGCTCGTGCGCATTGCGCGTGGTGCGAAGAGCGAATCGCCGTTCTCGTTCGGGCCGTTCATTGCCGGGGCCGGCGTGATCGCACTGCTGGCCGGCCCGCAATTGCTGATGATGGCGGGCCTCGGTCCTCTGTTTGCGCCATAAGGGCACGGCGAATATGCGCGTGATCGGTTTGACCGGCGGCATCGGCAGCGGCAAAAGCTACGTGGCTGACCGCCTGGCGGAGCGCGGTGCGGCCATTGTCGACACCGACGCCATCGCCCACGAGATCACCGCACCGGGCGGTGCCGCCATCGCCAAGCTGGTCGAGACTTTCGGCGCCGGTATCCTGCGCGCCGACGGCGCGATGGACCGCGATGCCATGCGCGCGCTCGCCTTCTCCGATGCCACCGCCAAATCGCGGTTGGAGCAGATCACGCATCCGCTCATCCGCGAGATTGCGCTGTCACGTGGTGCCGCGGCGCGGGCGTCGGATGCGCATCCGTACCTCGTCTACGTGGTCCCCCTGTTGGTGGAGTCCCTCGCCGGGCATCACAGCTGGCGCACGCTGGTCGACCGCATTCTGGTGGTCGACTGCCCGGTTGAGACGCAGATCGCCCGCGTGATGGCCCGTAACGGTCTGCCGCGCGCGCAGGTGGAAGCCATCATCGCGCGCCAGGCCTCACGCGAAGCCCGCCTTGCTGCAGCCGACGACGTGATCGACAACAGCGGCGCGCTGGCCGACCTCCTGCCGCAGATCGACCGTCTGGACCTAACCTACAGGTCGAACTGAAACGATCTGAAAGCGGTCGTCACAGCCCTTTGCATTGTGATGAACGAGGGTCTCGCATAGAATGCGGGCAGATCGAGGCCAAATGGGCTTCGGGGCCGCATATGCCAGCGGGCCAGCACACCGGGCACCCAAGTTTTGATCCTGTACGAATATCCCTTCAACGAACGCATTCGGACGCTGCTGCGCCTCGAAGACTTGTTCGAGCGGCTGGATTTCTTTCTCGTGCAGGAACACCCGCTGCAGCACCATGTGGCGCTGACCACGCTGTTCGAAGTGGTGGACGTGGCAGGGCGCGCCGACCTCAAATCCGACCTGCTGAAGGAACTCGATCGCCAGCGCCAGACGCTCACCGCCCTGCGCGCCAATCCGCAGATCGACCAGGACGCGCTTGATGCCGTCATCAGCGAGCTGGAAACCGCCTCGGGCAATCTCACTGCCACGCATGGCAAAGCCGGCCAGCTTATCGCCGACAATGAATGGCTGACGAGCATCCGCAGCCGCGCGATCATCCCCGGCGGTACGTGCGAGTTTGATCTGCCGGCGTATTTTGCATGGCAGCATCATCCTGCCGAGCGCCGCCGCGCCGACATCATCAAATGGGCTCAACCGCTGGTGCCGCTGCGCGACGCCACGATGATCGTGCTGCGCCTGCTGCGCGAATCGGGCCAGAGTGGCAAGGTGATTGCTAACGCTGGTAGCTATCAGCAGATGCTGTCGGGCCGCGTGTACCAGCTGATGCAGGTGCGCTTGGATGAGTCGGCACTGGGGTTCATCCCCGAGATCAGTGCCAACAAGTACATGCTCTGGGTGCGCTTTACCCAGCAGGATGGCGACCTGCGACCCAAGCCGGTCGATGCGGATATCCCGTTCCAGCTGAAGCTCTGTAATTTCTGAGCCGCACCATGAATGTGAAGACCGTCAAATGCCCCAGCTGCGGCAAGCCCGTGCCTTGGGTGGCTGAGAGCCGCTACCGCCCCTTCTGCTCCGAGCGCTGCAAGCAGATCGACCTGGGCGCCTGGGCCGCCGAGCAGTACACCATCCCCGTGGTCGAAGAAGACGACCTGCCCGACGCTCCTGGCGGCGATACGAGCGGCAAACTCAACTAGCCGTCGCTTCCTCGCGCATCCATTCGAAGACGGGCAACGTTGCCGGCAGCACCGGATCAACGCTGATCGGCAGCGTCTGCCAGGCGAAATCCTGGCCTTCCAGCGGGCGCAGTGTCCCGTCCCACGCCGTTACCTTGCAGAAGTGCAGACGCACGTACGCGTGTGGGTAGTCGTGCTCGATGGTGTGCCACGGCACGCAGGTGCGCAGCGTGACATCCAGCTCTTCCTTCAACTCACGCGTGAGCGCGGCTTCCACCGATTCGCCCGCTTCCAGCTTGCCGCCAGGGAATTCCCAGTAGCCCGCATACGGCTTGCCCTCGGGACGCTGCGCCAGCAAGAACTGGCCGTCCGACTGCACCAGCACGCCGACGGCCACTTCGGTGATCTTGCGGCCGTCTGGCGTGTGTGTCGGTGGCACTTGAGTCAGGTTGTCAGTCGACATGCTGCCGCCCATGCTTGCCGCCCCAGTCGCGGGCGAATTGCCAGGCCACGCGGCCCGAACGCGAACCACGCTCGAGCGCCCAGACCAGCGCATCGCCACGTGCGGCAGCGATGTCCTCCTCGCTGCAGCCGAAGTGCCAGAGCCAGTGGCCGACGATGGTCAGGTATTCGTCCTGCTTGGGCGGGTAGAACGACAGCCACAGCCCGAAGCGCTCCGACAGCGATATCTTCTCCTCCACCACCTCGCCCGGATGGATTTCGCCGTCCGATGTGTGCTGATAGGTCTCGTTGTCCTTCATGTACTCCGGCAGCAGATGGCGCCGGTTGGACGTCGCGTAGATCAGCACATTGTCCGACTGCGTTGCCACCGAGCCGTCCAGCGCAGACTTCAGCGCCTTGTAGCCCGATTCGCCCTCTTCGAACGAAAGGTCATCGCAGAAGATCGCGAAGCGCTCCGGACGCGTCGAAAGTTGCTCGACGATATCGCCCAGATCAGCCAGATCATCCTTGTCGACTTCAACAAGGCGCAGGCCTTCCTTCACGAATTCGTTCAGGCACGCCTTGATGAGCGATGACTTGCCGGTGCCCCGCGCACCCGTGAGCAGCACATTGTTGGCCGGCAACTTGCGCACGAACTGGCGGGTGTTGGCGACGATGGCGTCTTTCTGGCGCTCGATGTTGTGCAGATCGCTCAGGTGGATCGGCGGCAGCTGGCGGATCGGCGCGAGATAGCCGATGTTGCCGAACAGGCTCTGACGTTTGCGCCAGCGGAAGGCAACGGCCTCGTTCCAATCTGCCTCGGTCAGTTCGGGCGGCAGCCATTGCTCCAGCCGCCCGAGAAAGCGGTCGAGCCGTGCGGAAAGGTCGGACGACATAGCGGCGGACTCCGGATTACGAACGGTAGTCCGCGTTGATCGACACGTAGTCATGCGAGAAGTCGCACGTCCACACGGTGGCAGAGGCATGGCCGCGGCCGAGCGCGATGCGCACGGTGATCTCCGCCTGCTTCATCACGCGCTGACCGTCTTCTTCGCGGTATTCGGGGTTACGGCCACCGTCACGCGCGACCCACACGTCGTCGAGCCACAGGTTGACGCCGTTCACGTCGAGATCCGCCACGCCGGCGTAGCCGACGGCGGCCAGGATACGCCCCAGATTGGGGTCCGAAGCGTAGAACGCGGTCTTGACCAGCGGCGAGTGCGCGACCGCGTAGGCGATCAGGCGGCACTCCTCAACGTTCCGGCCGCCCTCGACCTGGATGGCCATGAACTTGGTCGCGCCCTCGCCGTCGCGCACGATCTTCTGCGCCAGCTCCTGTGCGAGGCCCGTCAACGCATCGCGCAACGCAGCATAGTCGGGGTGCGATTCGGAATCGATGCGCGGCGTGCCAGCGCGGCCCGTGGCGATGACGACGAACGAGTCGTTGGTCGACGTATCGCCGTCCACCGTCACGCTGTTGAACGAATGATCGGCGGCGTGGCGCACCAGACCTTGCAGCACGGCTTCATCCACATTGGCATCGGTGGCGATGAAGCCGAGCATCGTCGCCATGTTCGGACGGATCATGCCCGCCCCCTTGCTGATGCCCGACATGCGCACGGTCTTGCCTGACAGCGTGCACGTGGCGGACGCTGCTTTGGGTACGGTGTCAGTGGTCATGATGGCCTCAGCGGCGGCCAGCCAGTTGTCGGGCTTCGCGTTGGCCTGCGCAGCCGGCAGCCCTGCGACGATGCGATCGACGGGCAGCGGCTCCAGAATCACGCCCGTGGAGAACGGCAGCACCTGTTCCGCCGACACGCCCAGCAGCTTGGCCACGGCATCGCAGGTCTGGCGTGCATGTGCAAGGCCAGGTGCGCCCGTACCGGCATTCGCGTTGCCCGTGTTCACAACGATCGCACGCGCGCCCTTGCCGCTCGCCAGATGCTCGCGGCACACCTGCACAGGTGCCGCGCAGAAACGGTTCTGCGTGAACACACCGGCCACCGTCGAGCCCTCGGCGATACGAACCAGCAGCACGTCCTTGCGATTGGCCTTGCGCACACCGGCCTCGGCCCAGCCCAGGTCCACACCGTCGATCGGCAACAGGGTGTCAGCGGCGGGCGCGACGAGATTCACAGCCATGGAGCACACCTTTCAAAATGAGGATGCCCGCATTGCGGGCATCGTGAATCAACAGAAAACAGGTCTAAACAGCGTCAGGCGAGCTTGCCGTGGCACTGCTTGTACTTCTTGCCCGAACCGCATGGGCACGGATCGTTGCGGCCAACTTTCGGCACTTCGCCAGCCAGTACGGCAGCAGCGGCAGATGCCGCCGAACGCGGTGCGGCCATGGCTGGCGTAGCGCCGTGGATCTCCGCATCACCCGCAGCCACTTCGGCCAGTTCGCTGAACTCGTCATGCTTGTACTGCAGGTTGGTCAGCGCGGAAAGATCTTCCTCGATCTGCTCGGAGGCCTGCTCCAGCTCTTCCTGCGACTGGATACGCACCGTGAAGACAATACGCGTGACCTCGTTGCGGATGGTATCGAGCAGGCGGCCGAACAGTTCGAACGACTCGCGCTTGTATTCCTGCTTCGGGTCCTTCTGTGCATAGCCGCGCAGATGGATGCCCTGGCGCAGCATGTCGAGCGCAGCCAGGTGTTCACGCCAGTGCGTATCGAGGCTTTGCAGCATCACCGAACGCTCGAAACCGGCGAAGGACTCGCGGCCAACCTGGGCCACCTTGCCTTCGTACACTGCTTCAGCGGCCTCCAGCACCATCTTGAGCAGATCTTCGTCTTCGATCGACTGTGCGTCTTCCAGCGTCTTCACCAGCGGCTGATCGACACCCCAGTCCTCGCGCAGAGCCTTTTCCAGGCCGGCGACATCCCACTGCTCTTCCATGGTCTCGGCCGGCACGTACGTGCGGAACAGCTCGGTGAACACGGACTCGCGCAGGTTCTTGACCAGATCGCCCACATCCTGCGCTTCGAGAATCTCGTTACGCAGCTTGTAGAGTTCCTTGCGCTGATCGTTGGAGACATCGTCGTACTGCAGCAGTTGCTTGCGGATATCGAAGTTGCGGCCTTCGACCTTGCGCTGCGCAGATTCGATCGAGCGCGTGACGATGCCGGCTTCGATCGGCTCGCCTTCGGGCATCTTCAGGCGGTCCATGATCGCGCGCACGCGGTCGCCCGCGAAGATGCGCAGCAGTTGGTCATCCAGCGACAGATAAAAACGCGACGAACCCGGGTCGCCCTGACGGCCGGCACGGCCACGCAACTGGTTGTCGATCCGGCGCGACTCGTGGCGCTCGGTGCCGACGATATGCAGACCGCCGGCGGCCTTCACCTGCTCGTGCAGCGATTGCCATTCGTCCTGGAGCGTCTTCACGCGCGAGGCCTTCTCAGCGTCGGAGAGCGACTCGTCGGCCATCACGAAGCCGGACTGCTTCTCCACATTGCCGCCCAGCACGATGTCGGTACCACGGCCAGCCATGTTGGTGGCAATGGTGATCATCTTCGGACGACCGGCCTGCGCGATGATCTCGGCTTCGCGTTCGTGCTGCTTCGCGTTGAGCACCTGATGCGGCAGCTTCGCCTGGTCCAGCAGGTTCGACAGCAGTTCGGAGTTTTCGATGGACGTCGTGCCCACCAGCACCGGCTGGCCCCGCTCGTAGCAATCGCGAATATCGCGAATGACGGCGTCGTAGCGCTCCTTCGAGGTCTTGTAGATCTGATCCTGCAAGTCCTTGCGCTGCGGCGTGCGGTTAGTCGGGATCACCACGGTTTCCAGGCCGTAGATCTCCTGGAATTCATACGCTTCCGTGTCCGCCGTGCCGGTCATGCCCGACAGCTTGTTGTACATGCGGAAGTAGTTCTGGAAGGTGATGGTCGCCAGCGTCTGGTTTTCCTGCTGGATCTGCACGCCTTCCTTGGCTTCCACGGCCTGATGCAGACCGTCGGACCAGCGGCGGCCCGCCATCAGCCGGCCCGTGAATTCATCGACGATCACCACTTCACCGTTCTGCACCACGTAGTGCTGATCGCGGAAGAACAGGCTGTGCGCACGCAGGGCGGCGTACAGGTGGTGCATCAGCGTGATGTTCTGCGGCGCGTAAAGGGATTCGCCCTCGCCGATCAAGCCGGCTTGCAGCATGATCTGCTCGGCTTTCTCGTGCCCCGATTCGGTCAGGTAGACCTGGTGCGATTTTTCGTCGACGTAGTAGTCGCCCGGCTTCTCGACGCCCGTGCCATCCGACTTCTCTTCACCGATCTGGCGCGTGAGCTGCGCCGGAATGCCGTTCATGCGGCGGTACAGGTCGGTGTGGTCTTCGGCCTGGCCGGAGATGATCAGCGGGGTCCGCGCCTCATCGATCAGGATCGAGTCGACTTCATCGACGATCGCGTAGTTCAGCGGACGCTGCACGCGCTGGCCGGCGTCGTACACCATGTTGTCGCGCAGATAGTCGAAGCCGAACTCGTTGTTGGTGCCGTAGGTGATGTCCGACGCGTAGGCGGCCTGCTTCTGGTCGTGGTCCATGGTGGTCAGGTTGACCCCCACCGACAGGCCCAGCCAGTTGTACAGGCGGCCCATCCACTCGGCGTCGCGCTGGGCGAGGTAATCGTTGACCGTCACCACGTGCACGCCCTGACCCGAAATGGCGTTCAGATACACAGCCAGCGTTGCGGTCAGCGTCTTGCCTTCACCCGTGCGCATTTCGGCGATCTTGCCGTCGTGCAGGACCATGCCGCCGACAAGCTGCACGTCGAAGTGCCGCATCTTCATCACGCGCTTGCTGGCCTCGCGGCACACGGCGAACGCTTCGGGCAACAGCGCGTCGAGCGTCTCGCCCTTGGCAAAGCGTTGGCGGAATTCTTCGGTCTTGGCCTGCAGCTCGGCATCGGAGAGCGCTTCGAACTTGGGCTCGAGCGCATTGATCTGCGCCACCTTGCGGCGGTACTGTTTGATCAGCCGTTCATTACGGCTGCCGAAAATCTTCTTGAGAAGGCCCGTGATCATCGATGGCTAGGGCTGGTGAGCCACCCGGAAAACGCGTCGGAGAGACCGCGAAACACAGGCAGCACAACGGCCCAGAAAGGGTTGGCGCAAAGGCGGGAGTTTAGCATGTGCAAAACACCCGCTTGATGGCAGCAGAACCGCCGGATGTGGCAGGAACGCCGCACTTTAGGGCCGCACGAACGCCGTCCGGGCGGCTACACACTCACGCTGAACTGGGGACGGGCGCCCCGATTGCAACCCGCGCTAGATCAATGGCCGGCCGCCGCCATGCTCTTTCCGATATCGGCCGCCGCAACCTTCGGCGCAGGAGCCTTGTTGGCCGCCATCTTGGGCTGGCCGGCGTTCTCCAGGAAAGCCACCGGATTCTGCGGGACATCGTTGACGTGCACCTCGAAGTGCAGATGCGGCCCAGTGGCGCGGCCGGTACGGCCGATCAGCGCGATGCGCTCGCCCGCCTTCACGATGTCGCCGACCTTCACGAATACCTTGGACGCATGCGCATAGCGCGTCTTCAGGCCGTTGCCGTGGTCGATATCGATCATGTTGCCGTATTCGTGGTGGAACTCGCTGGCCACCACCACGCCACCGGCAGCCGCCACGATGGGCGTGCCAACCGGGCCGACAAAGTCGACGCCGTCATGCTGCGTGCGCCGGCCCGTGAACGGATCGATTCGCGTGCCAAAGCCCGAAGAATCGTAGCCCGTGGCCACCGGGCGCACGGTGGGCATCATCTTGGCGTGGATCTGCCGGTCCATCAGGGTGCTCTCGAGCACGCTGAGATAATCGTTGCGTTGGTCGGCCGAGCGCGTCAGGCGATTCAGCTCGGACTGAATTTCCGGCATCGACATCGGCCGAGAGAATGCACCCTCCGGGCCGCCGCGGCTCGGTTGCGATTTGAAATCGAACTCGCGGGGCTGCACACCCGCCAGGCCCGACACACGGGCGCCCAGCGCGTCCAGGCGGGCGATCTGCGCCTGCATTTCGCCAATGCGCGCGGCCATCAGGTTGAGGTTTTCGCGGGTGACACGCTGGTCTGCGCCGACAACCGCAGAAGCGGCCGCCCCCGGCAGCAGGCCTTGCTTGGCCGCCAGCCACGTACCGCCGACGGACAGGGTCGCCACGGCCAGCAGCGCCGCGCCGATAGCCACAAAGACGCCGCGTCGCGACAGGTGCGTTGCACCGGCCTTGCGCGGGTGAATCAGGATGATTTGCATCGCTCGTTTTCCGGACAAAAAAGCTGCCCACCGGCACGAAAGCGCGACGAAGCGCCCTACAATGCCGGCATGCGAATCTTTGTTCATCCCGCTCTCAAGACGCCTGTGGCAAAACCCGTCCAGGACTGGCTCTCGGGTGCCGGTTCGGTCGGCCCGCTGATGCAGGCGGCCAGGCAATTGGCGTCGTTGGAAGCGGAGGTGTTGTCGCTGTTGCCGCCCGGCTTGGGCGGCGGCGTGGCGATCGGTGGCATCAAGAACGATGCGCGCGATAGCCGGGAAGCGACTCTGGTGTTGCTCGCCGCACATAGTGCAGCTGCGGCGCGCTTACGGCAGGTGGTACCCACCTTGCTTGAGCGTCTGCAGCGCCGGGGATCGCAGATTACCGCAATTCGTGTACGGGTACAACCGCAGGGCGGGAGCGACAGTTTATGGCCACAAGAGACCGAAAAGCCGCCTAAACGCGCCAAGATGACGGCAGTTGGTGTCAACAGTCTGGCGGCGCTCGCCAACGAACTGCCCGATTCACCGCTGCGCCAAGCGTTGGCGGAAATGATCGCCCGGCACGTTCCGCCTGCCGCACGGCCCAAATAAAAAGCGCCCCGCGGGGCGCTTCTTTCATGCAGACGGCCGCGTCAGCCGGTCAAGAAAACGCAGGTTGCAACTGGGGCAGGAACGCGCGCGGCGCCTCTTCCGCCTTGTCGAACGTCACGATCTCGTAGGCCGTTTCATCGGCCAGCAGCGCGCGCAGCAGCGCGTTGTTCAGGCCGTGGCCCGATTTGTGCGCCGTGTACGCAGCAATCAGCGGGTGGCCGACCACATACAGATCGCCAATCGCATCGAGAATCTTGTGACGGACGAACTCATCGCCGTAGCGCAGTTCGTCGTTGTTCAGCATGCGGTGCTCGTCGAGCACGATGGCGTTGTCGAGACTGCCGCCGCGCGCCAAACCGACCTCGCGCAGCATTTCAACTTCATGCGCGAAACCGAACGTACGGGCGCGGGCGATTTCGCGCGTGTAGCTGGTGTCGGCAAAGTCGATCTCGAATGTCTGGCCGGTCTTGTCGACGGCCGGGTGGCGGAATTCGATCGTGAACGACAGCTTGAAGCCGAAGTATGGGTCGAGGCGAGCAAGCTTGTCGCCCTCGCGGATTTCCACCGGCTTGATCACACGGATGAACTGCTTGGCCGCGCCCTGCTCTTCGATGCCCGCCGATTGCAACAGAAATACGAACGAGGCCGCGCTGCCATCCATGATGGGGATTTCTTCGGCGTCCACGTCGACATAGAGATTGTCGATGCCAAGGCCAGCGCAGGCGGACATCAAATGCTCGACGGTCGACACACGGGCGCCGTCCTTCTGCAGCACGGACGCTAGGCGGGTGTCGCCGATGGCGCTGGCGGTGGCGGGAATCTCGACGGCCGGGTCGAGGTCAACGCGTGTGAAGACGATGCCGGTGCCTGCGGCTGCCGGACGCAACGTCAACGTCACCTTACGGCCCGAGTGCAACCCGATGCCGACGGTCTTGACGAGGGACTTGATGGTGCGTTGTTTCAACATGGCCGCCCTCAACTCACGAAATTTCTACGATTGTTTTTATCTATGCGGTCTGCATAGGTGATAACCCTAATCATACCATTTTCACGTCCCTGCCTTCAAAACGACTTTTGTATCGGGATGTTAGGGGTGCCCACACTTTGCTCAACCTCAGTGCACGCAGATTCGGCGCCACGGTCTCGTCGGCCTTGAGGCGGGGCGGGATAGCGGGCGGTACTCCGCCATTTGGGGGAACCGCTGGCGTGGCGTCAGAGTATCGCCAGGATCGATTCGGCGCTGCTGACGGCGAACTGACCGGGCGCTTCCACCTGTAGCGCTGTTACCACACCGTCCTTCACGACCATCGCGTAGCGCTGCGAGCGCACGCCCATGCCGCGCTTGGAGAGGTCCTGGTCAAGGCCGAGCTTGCTGGTGAACTCTGCGCTGCCGTCGCCCAGCATGCGGATTTTGTCGTCGGTGCCTTGCGCGCGAGCCCAGGCGCCCATCACGAAGGCGTCGTTGACGGACACACACCAGATCTCGTCGACGCCCTTGGCGCGCAGCGCGTCGAAGTGAGCGAGATAGCCAGGCACATGACGCGCCGAACAGGTCGGCGTGAACGCACCGGGCAGCCCAAAGATGACGATCGTCTTGCCCTCGGCCAGATGCTGGACGGAAAAAGCATTGGGGCCGAGCGCGCAGCCGTCCTTTTCCAGTTCAAAGAACTCGTAGAGCGTCGCATCGGGAAGCGGTTGACCAGGCTGGATCATGATCGTCAAGGAGCGTGAGCGGATATCGCGATCATAGAACTTGCCGCGCGACCGCGCAGCACGTTCCTAAAACAAGACCGCCCGCGTGAACGAATCACGCGGGCGGTCTTGGGAGACAACACCATCAGGCCGCTTGGGTCGGAACGCACCGCGCGCGGCACAACGAACGGATACACCCGCCGGGCGGGGTGAACCCTTCCGGGGAGGCGGCCAGAGGCCAACCTGCCCGGCGGCAACGACTGTGTCCGGTTCGTCGAGCGCTGTCGACTTGCGAGCAGCGGGCCATCACACAACGGCGATCACGGGAGGGGAGCCGTGAACCGCGCGCGGCGTGCGGTGCCGCAGGCAGTCGGACGTGCGCGAGCGCTATCGAACCAACGCGGGCCCGATCAGTCCGCCTGCTTGCGCAGGAATGCCGGAATGTCGTACGTGTCGACGCCCTTCTCTTGCAGTGCTGCCACGTGAGCCGATGCCGACTCACGCGAGCTGCGCCACACGGCGGGGGTGTCGAAATTGCTGTAGTCCGGCGCAGCTGCCACCGAGTGACCGGCGCTACCGCCGAACGCCACCGGCTGGTTGTCGGTACCGGTCTTCAGCAGCGTCATCGTCTGTTGCTGTTGCTGCTTGTTGCGAGCAGCGCGGCCCAGGCCCGTCGCAACCACGGTCACACGCAGTGCGTCGCCCATGGCGTCGTCGTAGACCGTACCGAAAATGACGGTGGCATCTTCCGCGGCATAGCTGCGGATGGTGTTCATCACTTCCTTGGTCTCGGACAGCTTCAGCGAGCGGCTGGCCGTGATGTTGACCAGCACGCCGCGCGCACCCGACAGGTCCACGCCTTCCAGCAGCGGGCTTGCCACGGCTTGCTCAGCGGCCAGACGTGCACGGTCGACGCCGGACACGGTGGCCGTGCCCATCATCGCCTTGCCTTGTTCGCCCATCACGGTCTTCACGTCTTCGAAGTCGACGTTCACCAGACCATCGACGTTGATGATTTCCGCAATGCCGGCAACCGCGTTGTGCAGCACGTCGTCGGCGCACTGGAAGCACTTGTCCATCTCGGCATCATCGCCCATGACTTCGAAGAGCTTTTCGTTGAGCACGACGATCAGCGAATCGACGTTGCCCTCGAGGTCGTTCGCGCCGTGCTCGCCAACCTTCGAGCGGCGTGCGCCTTCGAATTCGAACGGCTTGGACACCACGCCCACGGTCAGGATGCCCATTTCTTTGGCGACCTGTGCAACCACCGGTGCTGCGCCCGTGCCCGTACCGCCGCCCATGCCGGCGGTGATGAAGACCATGTGCGCGCCGCGCAGTGCGTCGGCGATCTGCTCGCGGGCTTCCTCTGCGCAGTGCTTGCCCACTTCCGGCTTGGCGCCAGCGCCAAGGCCCGTGCTGCCGAGCTGCAGCACGCGCGATGCGGTCGAGCGCTTGAGCGCCTGCGCATCAGTGTTCATGCAGATGAATTCCACGCCTTGCACGCCGCGGTTGATCATGTGCTGCACGGCATTACCGCCCGCGCCGCCGACGCCGACCACCTTGATGATGGTGCCGTCCTGCATTTCCGTTTCAATCATGTCGAAGTCCATCATTGCAGTCCCAGACGATGCAGCCTCCCCGCCGCAACTCCTGGTTCCTGAACAAAAAACATCAAAACAAGAAACTCAACTTGCCCCCCCAGGGAGCACATCGTCAACACCCAGCACACACGTGCTTAGAAGTTGCCGATGAACCATTCCTTCATGCGCGTCCAGATCTGCTTGGCCGACCCTGACTGCACGACGACCTTGCGTCCGCGCACGCGCTGCACGCGACCTTCCTGCAGCAAGCCCATCACCGTGGCGTAACGCGGGCTCTTCACCACCTCGTGCAGGTTGCCGCGGTACTCAGGCACGCCCACGCGTACGGGCTTCAAGAACATGTCTTCACCCAGCTCGACCATGCCCGGCATCATTGCGGTACCGCCAGTCAGGACCACGCCGCTGGAGAGCAGTTCCTCGTAGCCGGATTCGCGCACCACCTGATGCACCAGCGAGAACAGCTCTTCCACACGCGGCTCAATCACAGCGGCCAGCGCCTGGCGCGAGAGCGTGCGCGGGCCGCGATCACCGACGCCTGGCACGTCGATCATCTCGTCCGGATCGGCCAACACCTGCTTGGCGATGCCGTACTGGATCTTGATGTCTTCTGCATCCGGCGTTGGCGTGCGCAGAGCCATGGCGATGTCGTTGGTGATCTGGTCACCGGCGATGGGAATCACGGCCGTGTGGCGGATCGCACCTTCACTGAAGATGGCGATGTCGGTCGTGCCGCTGCCGATGTCGACCAGCACCACACCGAGTTCCTTCTCGTCTTCGGTCAGCACCGCCAGGCTTGAAGCCAGCGGCTGCAGGATCAGGTCATGCACTTCCAGCCCGCAGCGGCGCACGCACTTGACGATGTTCTGCGCTGCGCTGACGGCGCCCGTCACGATGTGCACCTTCACCTCAAGCCGGATGCCGCTCATGCCGATCGGCTCGCGCACGTCTTCCTGGCCGTCGATGATGAATTCCTGCGTGAGGATGTGCAGGATCTGCTGATCGGTCGGGATGTTGACGGCCTTGGCGGTCTCGATCACGCGCGCCACGTCGGTGGAGGTGACTTCCTTGTCCTTGATCGCAACCATGCCGCTCGAGTTGAAGCTGCGGATGTGGCTGCCCGCGATGCCGGTGAAGACCTCGCTGATCTTGCAGTCGGCCATCAGCTCCGCTTCTTCGAGCGCTTTCTGGATCGACTGGACGGTCGCCTCGATGTTGACAACCACGCCCTTTTTCAGCCCCTTCGATTCGGTCTGGCCCATACCGATGACCTCGTAGGCGCCGTCAGGACGCAGCTCGGCCACCACCGCCACCACCTTGGAGGTGCCGATGTCCAGCCCGACCAGAAGATCCTTGTATTCCTTGCTCATCGCGTTTTCTCTGTGCTTCGCGTTGCTTTGTTGTTGGCCGCCGGCTTACCCCCCAGCGTGGCTTTCGGCTTTGCAGCACCGCTGGTGCCATTCGCGGTGCCGGGCAACTTGCCCCCCTTGGCCAGCACCGCGGCCTGCGCATCGGTCAGGAAGCGCACACCCGCCGCCCGAACTGCGAATCCATTCGGATACCGCAGATCGGCGTATTCGATCTGACCGCCCCAGCGCTTCGTCACCTCGGGCCACGCACGCACAAAGCGGCGGGCACGCGCGGCCAGCGCTGTGCGGTCATCGTCATTCAGTTCGCGGCCCAGCTCGATGACCGTGCCGTTGGACAACCGCGCGCGCCAGGCGTAGCGGTCGGTAAGGGTCACGCTCAACGGCTCGACATTCATCGGCTTGAACCACTCGGTCATGGTCTCCAGCTTGTCGACCACGTCCTGTTCAGTACCTTCGGGACCGGCCAGCGCAACCAGGTCGGTGTCGTCTTCGGCTTCAGCCAAGTTGGCCACGAAGACTTCGCCATACGTGTTGACCAGCTTGCCGGACTCATTGCCGCCCCAGGTGCCCAGGGCTTCGTGTTCCTGCACTTCGACCAGCAGCCCGTTGGGCCACACGCGGCGCACGCTCGCACGTCGCACCCACGGCACGGATTCGAACGCGGCGCGCGCATCGTCCAGATTCAGCGAGAAGAAATTGCCGCGCAGCTTGGCCAGCGCGTTGGCGCGCAGACTGGGCACATTCACGTGGCGCAACTCGCTGCCGGCCATCGGCATCACACGCACCTGTTGCAGCTGGAACATCGGTCGCTGCATCAGCCAGACCGCCCCAACACCCAACGCACCAAGCGCAAGCAGCGCATATAGCGCGCTCGCGACGGCGTTGAGGAGACGGGTGTTGTGCCACATAACGTTGTGTTGTCCGGTTTCGCTGACGTTGCGTTGATTACTCTGGTTTCCAGTCGGTGCTCGCGTGCAGCTCCAGCGACGCACTCGCCGCCAGTTGCAACACGAAATCTTCATAGCTGATACCAGCAGCGCGTGCGCCCATCGGCACCAGCGAATGGCCAGTCATGCCCGGCGACGTGTTCATTTCCAGCAGGAACGGCGTGTTGTCGGACTTGCGCAGCATGATGTCGGCGCGGCCCCAGCCGCGGCAGCCCAGCCCGCGATATGCCTGCACCACCAGCGCCTGCACGCGGGCGGCCACGTCGGCGGGAATCGGTGCCGGGCATTCGTAGCGCGTGTCGTCGGTGAAGTACTTGTTCTGGTAGTCGTAGTTGGCCTGCGGCGCGACGATGCGAATGAGCGGCAATGCCGTGGCGCTCTCGCCCTCGCCGATGATCGGGCAGGTCAGCTCGTCGCCTTCGATGAACTGCTCGGCCATCACGTCGCGGTCCAGGCGCGCGGCCTTTTCGTAGGCGGCGGGCAGCTCGGCGGCGCTCGTGACCTTGGTCAGACCGATCGACGAACCTTCGCGCGCCGGCTTGACGATCAGCGGCAGGCCAAGGCGGTCGGCCACGGCTTGCCAGTCGGCACCGGCATGCAACATCACGAAATCGGGCGTGGGCAGGCCGTGGGTCTGCCATTGGCGCTTGGTGGCTTCCTTGTCCATCGCCAGCGCAGACGCGAGTACGCCGCTGCCGGTGTACGGAATGCCGAATTGCTCGAGCAGGCCCTGGATCGTGCCGTCTTCGCCAAAGCGGCCATGCAGCGAGATCACCACGCGGTCGAACCCTTGCTTGGCCAGATCGGCCACGGCCTGCAGGCCCGGGTCGAACGGGTGCGCATCGACGCCGCGCGCGCGCAGCGCAGCCAGCACGCCGTTGCCGGACATCAGCGAGATTTCGCGCTCGGCGGACCGGCCGCCCATGAGCACGCCCACCTTGCCGAGGGACTTCGGGTCGATCGTCGGATTTGGAACAAACGGACCGGTCGTCATGCTGCGGCGCCTCCGTTCAGATCCACGACGTTTGCCGTGCGCGCCTGCGCCTGCAACGCAACCACTTGACCGGGCACCTGCCCGATCGATCCCGCACCCATGGTGATCACCACGTCGCCGTCCTGCGCTGCATCCAGAATCGCTTGCGGCATGTCTTCGATCTGCTCCACGAAGACCGGCTCGATCTTGTTGGCCACGCGCAGCGCACGCGTCAGCGCGCGGCCGTCGGCGGCGACGATGGGCGGCTCACCGGCGGCGTACACCTCAGCCAGCAGCAGCGCATCTACGGTGCCGAGCACCTTCACAAAATCTTCGAAGCAATCGCGCGTGCGCGTAAAACGGTGCGGCTGGAACGACAGCACGAGCCGGCGACCGGGGAACGCACCGCGCGCTGCGGCCAGCGTGGCGGCCATCTCGACGGGGTGATGGCCGTAGTCGTCGATGAGCGTGAAGCGGCCCTTGCCGTCAGCGGTCGGCACTTCGCCGTAACGCTGGAAGCGGCGGCCCACGCCGTTGAACTCGGCCAGCGCCTTGACGATGGCCTCGTCCGGCACTTCCAGTTCGGTGGCGATTGCAATGGCGGCCAGCGCGTTCTGCACGTTGTGCATGCCCGGCAGGTTCAGCGTGATCGACAGCGGCGGCTCGGCATGGCCGTTGAGCTGGCGGATCACGGTGAATTCCATCCTGCCATCGACGGCGCGCGCATTGACGGCACGCACTTGCGCATCTTCGGCAAAGCCGTAGCGCACAACAGGCTTGGAGACGAACGGCAGAATTTCGCGCACGTTCGGGTCGTCCACGCACAGCACGGCAATGCCGTAGAACGGCAGCCGTTGCGTGAACTCGATGAAGGCCTGCTTCAGGCGCGCGAAGTCGTGCCCGTAGGTATCCATGTGATCGGCATCGATATTGGTGATGACCTCGATCACGGGGAACAGGTTGAGGAACGACGCGTCGGATTCGTCCGCCTCAGCGACGATGAAATCGCCCGTGCCCAGCCGCGCGTTGGCGCCGGCCGAGTTCAGGCGGCCGCCGATCACGAAGGTCGGGTCCAGGCCGCCTTCGGCCAGCACGGAGGCGACCAGGCTGGTGGTCGTCGTCTTGCCGTGCGTGCCGGCAATGGCGATGCCCTGCTTCAGGCGCATCAGCTCAGCCAGCATCACCGCACGCGGCACGATGGGGATGCGCTTGGCGCGCGCGGCCAGCACTTCCGGGTTGTCGCCGCGCACGGCGGTGGAGACGACCACGGCATTGGCGCCGATTACGTGCTCCGGCGCATGGCCCTGCATGATCGTCGCGCCGAGCGTTGCCAGGCGCTGCGTGGTCGCGCTGCTGCCCAGGTCCGAGCCTGTCACGCGGTAGCCGAGGTTCAGCAGCACCTCGGCGATGCCGCTCATGCCAGCGCCGCCGATGCCTACAAAATGGATGTTCTTGACGATGTGCTTCATATCGATTCGATTCCCTATGCCCGTGCCACCGCTACACACACGTCGGCGACACGCGCGGCCGCTTCGGGCCGTGCCTGCTCACGTGCTTTAGCCGCCATATCGGCCAATTGAGCACGCGTCAGGGACGCGAGTGTATCTGCCAGCGATGCCGGACCCAGTTCCTGCTGCGACACCAACAGCGCCGCACCGCGTTCGGAGAGGAAGCGCGCGTTGGTGGTCTGGTGATCGTCCACGGCATGCGGGAACGGCACGAACAGCGCCGCGACACCAGCCGCGGCCACTTCTGAAACAGTCATTGCGCCCGCACGGCAGATCACGAGATCGGCGTGCGCATACGCGGCCGCCATGTCGTCGATGAAGGGAACGGGCTGCGCGTGGGTATCGTCAATGCCGGCGGCTGCATAGTTGGCGCGCAGCGTGTCGATCTGCTTGGCGCCCGCCTGGTGGATGACGATCGGGCGCGTATCGGCCGGCAGCAACGCCAGAGCCTTGGGCACCACATCGTTGAGCGCCGCCGCGCCCAGACTGCCGCCCACGACCAGCACGCGCAGCGGACCGGTTCGCTCGGCGTAGCGCGCTTGCGGCGAAGCCAGCATGGCCAAGTCGGCGCGAATCGGGTTGCCGACCCACTCGGCGCCGGACAGCGCATTCGGAAACGCGCAGAGCACGCGATCGGCCACGCGCGCGAGCACGCGGTTGGCCAGACCTGCGATGGAATTCTGTTCGTGCAGCACCAGCGGGCGACCCAGCAGCACACTCATCATGCCGCCCGGGAACGTGATATAGCCGCCCATGCCCAGCACCACGTTCGGACGCACACGGCGCACCACGCCGAGGCTCTGCCAGAACGCGCGCAACAGGTTGAGTGGCAACAGAAACTTGGTGACGAGGCCCTTGCCGCGCAGGCCACCAAACTGCACCGACTCCAGCGGAAAGCCGTGCTTGGGTACGAGTTGGCCTTCCATGCCATTGGCGTTACCAAGCCACACCACCCTCCAGCCGCGCCCGGCCAGCAGCTTGGCCACCGACAGCGCGGGGAAGATGTGACCGCCCGTACCACCGGCCATGACGAGGAGCGTGCGCGGCGCCAGATCGGCCGAAATGCGTGCCGTCATACCTTGCCCCCACGCATCAGCACGCGGTTTTCATAGTCGATGCGCAGAAGCAGCGCGAGCGCCACGCAGTTCATCAGGATGCCCGAGCCGCCGTAGCTGACCATCGGCAGAGTCAGGCCCTTGGTTGGCAGCAGGCCGAGGTTCACACCCATGTTGATGAAGGCCTGCCAGCCGATCCAGATACCCAGGCCCTTGGCGACCAGGCCGGCGAACGTGCGGTCGAGCTGCAACGCGGTGCGACCGATCTCGAACGCGCGGCGCACCATCCAGTAGAACAGCAGGATCACGATCAGCACGCCGACGAAGCCTAGTTCCTCGCCGATCACGGCCAGGATGAAGTCGGTATGTGCTTCAGGCAGGTAGTGCAGCTTTTCGATGCTGCCGCCCAGGCCCACGCCGGTCCACTCGCCACGGCCGAAAGCGATGAGCGAGTGCGTAAGCTGGTAAGCCTTGCCCTGTGCGTATTCTTCTTGCCAGGGGTTCAGGTACGCGAAGATCCGCTCGCGCCGCCAGGGCGACGCCACGATCAGCAGCGAGAAGGTCGAAATTGCCGTCAGTACCAGCCCGCCGAACAGCTTGCCGTTCACGCCGCCCAGAAACAGGATGCCCATGGCCACGGCCGCGATCACCAGGAACGCGCCCATGTCCGGCTCCAACAGCAGGAGCGAGCCGACAAACGCCACGGCCACGCCCATCGGCAGGAAGCCCTTGCGCACGCTCTGCATCCAGTCCTGCTTGCGCACGGTGTAGTTGGCGGCGTACAGCACCACCGCCAGCTTCATCAGCTCGGACGGCTGGAAGTTCATCACGCCCAGCGGCAGCCAGCGGCGCGCGCCGTTCACGCCCTTGCCCACGTGCGGGACGAGCACGATCACCAACAGCACCAGCGCGATGATGAATAGCTTCGGTGCGTACTTGTCCCAGAACTTGACCGGAATCTGGAATGCGACGATCGCGCCGATGAGCCCGATCACCAGCGAGAAAATGTGGCGAATCAGGAAGTGCCCGTTGCTGTAGTTGGCGTACTTGGGCGAATCCGGCAATGCGATCGACGCGGAATACACCATCACCAGCCCGAGGCCGAGCAGCACGATCGCCACCCACATCAGCGGCTGGTCGTACTCCATCATCTTCGAGCGCGTGGGCTTGACCCCCGAAACAGCATCGCGCAGGCCTTCCCACGCATTGCCGATGGTCGCGCCGATGAAGCCGCTGCGCTTGATCTGGGTGTCGCTCATAGGAGGACTCCTCGGTCTGCCGCCAACGCGGCCACGGCCTCGTGGAACACCTGGGCGCGGTGTTCATAGTTGCGGAACATGTCAAAGCTGGCACACGCCGGCGACAACAGCACGGCATCGCCCGGTTGCGCGTGCGCGGCGGCTTCCTGCACGGCGGCTTCCAGCGTCGGGGCATCGACCAGCGTGACGCCGGTATTGGCCAGAGCCTCGCGAATCAGCGGCGCATCGCGGCCGATCAGCACGACGGCGCGCGCGTATTGCGCGACCGGCTCTGCCAGCGGCGAGAAATCCTGACCCTTGCCATCGCCACCCGCGATCAGCACGACGTGCTTGGACAAGCCCGAGAGTGCAGCTGCCGTGGCGCCGACATTGGTGCCCTTGCTATCGTCGAAGAATTCGATGTCGTCAAACGCGGCGATCAGCTCGACGCGGTGCGGCTCGCCGGCGTAGTCGCGCAGGCCGTGCAGCAGCGCGCTCACCGGCAGGCCGATCGCCCGGCACAGTGCCAGCGCAGCCATCGCGTTGGTCGCGTTGTGCAAGCCACGGATGCGCAGTGCGTCGGCGGGCATCAGGCGCTTGAGGCGCACCGGCACCGGCGCGGCCGGCACGTTGTCGCTTTTCTTGCGGCGCGTGGGCTTGGGCAGATCGTCCTCATCGACTTCGGCCAATACGATCCAGGGCATGCCGCCATCGCGCAGCAGGCCGAGCGCATCGGGCGTGCCCGGCTCGTCGATACCGAACGTGATATCGCCGCCCTTCTTGCTGGCGAATGCCATCACGCCGGCGTCCTGACGGTTCAGCACACGCACGGTGTTGGCGCCGAAGATACGGCCCTTGGCTGCGGCATAGGCGTCCATCGTGCCGTGCCAGTCGAGGTGGTCCTGCGTGATGTTCAGGACGGTGGCGGCATCGGCGTCCAACGTGTGCGTGGTTTCGAGCTGGAAGCTGGAAAGCTCGAGCACCCACACGTCGGGCAGCGTGCCGGCGTCAACGCATTCGCCGAGCTTATCGAGCGCCGACGGGCTGATGTTGCCTGCCACGCCGACAGTCTTGCCGGCGCGCTCCACCAAGGCGCCCGTGAGCGCCGTGGTGGTCGTCTTGCCGTTAGTCCCGGTGATGGCCAGCACGCGCGGTGTGTAGCCTTGCGCAGCCTTGAGACCCGCCAACGCGCGGGCAAACAATTCGATCTCGCCCCACACCGGCACGCTGCGCGCATTGGCGGCGCTCAGCAGCGCGGCGACGTTGGCATCCAGCGGCGACAGCCCGGGGCTGATCGCCACCAGCGTCACATCGTCCAGCAGCGACACGACGAACGGGCCGCTAACGAATTCGGCATCCGGCACGTGTGCACGCAGTGTCGGCAGGTTGGCCGGTGCCTCGCGCGTGTCCGCCACACGCACTCGCGCGCCATGACGGGCACACCAGCGCGCCATTGCCAAGCCGGACTCACCGAGACCGAGCACCAACACCACCGGCGAGTCGAAGTCGCCGAACATGCGCGGCGCCTGCGCGGTTTCAGCGGCGGGCATCGGCTCGGCAGAATCGAGCGTCGCAACAACGGCGTCCACGGCCGCTTCCGGCTGCGTGGCGTCCATGTCGTCCGGGCTGATCGATTCGGTCATGTCGGTCATGTCCGTGTTCACCGCAGCTTCAGGGTCGACAGGCCGATCAGCACCAGCATCATGGTGATGACCCAGAAGCGCACGACCACTTGCGTTTCCTTCCAGCCGGAGAGCTCGAAATGGTGATGCAGCGGTGCCATGCGGAACAGGCGCCGGCCCTCTCCATAACGCTTCTTGGTGAACTTGAACCACGTGACCTGCAGCATCACGGAGACGGTCTCGGCTACGAAAATGCCGCCCATGATGAAGAGCACGATTTCCTGACGCACGATCACGGCGATCGTGCCCAGCGCGCCGCCAAGCGCCAGCGCGCCAACGTCACCCATGAACACCTGCGCCGGATGCGCGTTGAACCAAAGGAAGGCAAGCCCCGCCCCGGCCATCGCCGAGCAGAAGATCAGCAGCTCACCTGCGCCCGGAATGTGCGGGAACAGCAGGTACTTGCTGTAGACGGCACTGCCCATCACGTAGGCAAACACGCCCAACGCACTGCCCACCAGCACGACCGGCATGATGACCAGGCCATCGAGGCCATCGGTCAGGTTCACGGCATTGCTGGAACCGACGATCACGAGGTACGTCAGGATGATGAAACCGAACACGCCCAGCGGGTAGCTGATCTCTTTGAAGAACGGCACGATCAGGTGCGACTTGGCCGGCAGGTTCAGTGACAGGCCGCTGCGCACCCAATCCATGAACAGCTCAAGCACGCGCATGTTGCTCGTCTCGGACACCGAGAACGCCAGATAGGCCGCCGCAAACAGGCCGATCACGGTCTGCCAGAAGAACTTCTCGCGCGAAGACATACCCTTTGGATCGCGGTGCACGACTTTGCGGTAGTCATCCACCCAGCCGATCGCGCCATAGCCAAGCGTGACCAACAGCACGATCCAGATGAAGCGGTTACCCCAGTCCGCCCACAGCAGCGTCGACACGGCAATGCCGATGAGCACCAGCACACCGCCCATGGTGGGCGTGCCGGCCTTGACCAGGTGCGTCTGCGGACCGTAGCTGCGCACAGCCTGCCCGACTTTCAGTTCCGTCAGGCGACGAATCACAAACGGCCCGAACCCGAGGCCGATCACCAGCGCCGTGAGAGATGCCATCACGGCGCGGAACGTCAGATAGTTGAAGACGCGCAGGAAGCCGTAGTCGTTCTGCAACCATTGCGCCAATGCCAATAACATGGGTTCTTGCTTCCCTTAATGCTGCTGTTGTGTGCTGGAACCGGCCGACAAATCCGCAACCGGGTCTTTCAAGACCAGCGCTTCCACAATGCGTTCCATCCGCATGAAGCGCGAGCCCTTCACCAATACCGTCGCGGCCGGCGCAATGGCGGGCACGCCGTGTTCAATCAAGTCCTCTGCCGACGCAAAATGCTGCGCGCCTGCGCCGAATGCGTCGACCGTGTGGCGCGCAAGCTCGCCGGTTGCCAGCACTGCGTCGATGCCGTGCTCGCGCGCGTAAGCGCCGATTTCTTCGTGGAAAGCCGGGCCCTGCGAACCAACCTCGCCCATGTCACCCAGCACCAGCCAGCGCGGCGCCGGCAGCGTGACGAGCGCATCGATCGCCGCGCGCATCGAATCCGGGTTCGCGTTGTATGTGTCGTCGATGACGAGGCCGCCGTGCGTGCCCTGCTTGCGCTGCAGCCGCCCCTTGACCGGAGCAAAGTTGCCCAGCGCTTGTGCGATCACCTCGGGAGCGACACCGGCCGCCAGCGCGCATGCCGTCGCGGCCAGCGCATTGCGTGCGTTGTGCAGACCGAGCAGCGGCAAGGTGATGACGAAGCGCTGGCCAGGGGCCTGCACATGAATGCGTTGACCGTCGGCGGTGTCCACCACCGTGCCTGTCACAGCCCCGGCCTCGATACCGAAATCGAGCACGCGGCGCGCACCGGCCGCGGCCTGCCACACCGGCGCATATTCGCCACCGTTGGCCGCGTCGCGCGGGAACACCCCCACGCCATCGGCCGGCAACGCTGCCAGCACGGCGGCGTGTTCTTCAGCCACCGCTTCCACGCTGACCATGAATTCCTGGTGCTCGCGCTGGGCGTTGTTGATCATCGCCACGGTCGGCTGGGCAATGGCGGCCAGCACGGCCGTCTCGCCCGGATGATTCATCCCGAGTTCGAGCACGGCCAGCTTGTGTTGCGCGTTCAAGCGGAACAGCGTGAGCGGCAGGCCGATGTCGTTGTTGAAGTTGCCGGCGGTCGCCAGGCGGGCGTCTTCACCCACGGCCTGCGCGAAGATCGCGGAGATCATTTCCTTGACCGTGGTCTTGCCGTTGCTGCCCGTCACGGCGACGACGGGAATCGGGAACTGGCGGCGCCAGCCGGCGGCAAGTTGGCCGAGTCCGATACGCGTATCTGCAACGGTCAGCACGGCCACGTTGGTCACATCCAGCGTGGCAGCAGGTGCGCGCGACACCAGCACGGCGGCAGCGCCACGCGCCACCACCTCAGGCAGGAAATCGTGTGCATCGAAACGCTCGCCGATCAGCGCGACGAACAGGTCGCCGGGCTGCACGGCTCGGCTGTCAGTCGTCACGCGCAGGATCGCCGCGTCGGGGCCAGCCAGATGGGCGCCGGCCATCCAGGCAGCGGCGTCGGTGGCATGCATCATCACGGTCTGGGCGCTCATGCATTCACCCCGCGAGCAGCAAGCGCCAGGCGCACATGCTCCTGATCGGAGAACGGTCGCTTGCGACCGGCAATCTCCTGCGTCGATTCATGCCCCTTGCCGGCCACGACGATCACGTCATGCGCATCGGCGTGCCGCACGGCATGCAGGATGGCAGCCGCGCGGTCTTCGATCTGGGTGGCGGCACGCGGGTTGTCCATGCCGTCGGCGATCTCGTCGAGGATGTGCTGAGGATCTTCGCTGCGCGGGTTGTCGGAGGTCAGCACAACGTGCGGCGCCAGGCGCTCGGCGATGGCGCCCATGTGCGGACGCTTGCCGGGGTCGCGGTCGCCGCCACAGCCGAACACGGCCCACAACTTGCCGCCGCGCGCCTCGGTAATCGGCCCAAGCGCACGCAGCGTCTGCTCCAGCGCGTCGGGCGTGTGGGCGTAATCGACCACCACCAGCGGACCGTCTTCGCCGCCGAAACGCTCCATGCGGCCGCTCACGGGTTGCAGCTTTTCCAGGCGCGCGATGGCGTCCTGCCACGGCACGCCAGCGGCCAGCAATGCGCCCAGCACACCGAGAAGATTCGATACGTTGAACAAACCCACCGTGGGCGCATGGACGGTTGCATGGCCAAAACTGCCGTCCACGTCGAATGTCGTTCCGGTGCGGTGCGCACGCACGTTGCTGGCGCGCAGCCATTGCTTGGCACCGTGCCGCGCAGCGGCTTCGCCGTCGATGCCGTATTCGATGGTTTCGACATCGGCTCGGGCGCTCTGCAGCAAGCGCACACCGGCTGCGTCGTCGCGGTTGATGACGGCTGCACGCAGGCCCGGCCAGCCGAACAGGCGCGCCTTGGCGAGTTCGTACTCGGCCATCGTGCCGTGGTAGTCGAGGTGATCCTGCGTGAGGTTGGTGAACACCGCGATGTCGAAGCAAGTGCCATCGACGCGGCCTTGCTCCAGACCATGCGACGACACTTCCATGGCGATGGCGCGGGCACCCGCACGGTGCAGATCGGCGAGGCTGTGCTGCAGCTGGATGGCATCCGGCGTGGTAAAGCCGGTAGCGGCCAGCGCATCGACAAACCCGGTGCCGAGCGTACCCACCACTGCGCAACGCTGGCCGTGTTTGGTCAGCGCCTGCGCAATCCATTGCGAACAAGATGTCTTGCCGTTGGTGCCCGTCACGCCAATCACACGCAAGGCGTCCGGGCCCGGCACGCCGTACCACTGTGCCGCCAGCGGCCCGGCCAGTTCAGCCAGACCGTCTACGGGCAGGATGCGCACGGGCGCGTCTGCGGGCATTGCATAGCCATGGGCTTCGGCCAGCACGGCGGAAGCGCCAGCCTCGATCGCCTGCGGAATATGCGGACGGCCATCGCCGCGCTGGCGCACATTGCCGAGCACGTAGGCGACGAACACGTCGCCGGTCTTGAGCTTGCGCGTGTCGCTGGTGAGGTCGGCACTCGCCGGCGCCTGGGCGCGCAGCCAATCCACCACGGGCGCGAGGCGCGCGGCGATGGTCGGGCGGTCAGAGGTGGGCTTGATTGTCATTGCAGCCCCCCCACCGGCTCTTCCGGCACGTCCGGGGTCATCACGAGTTGTCGCACCGGCGAATCCGGCGGCACGTTCAACGCACGCAGGGTGCCACCCACGATTTGGGAGAACACGGGGCCGGCCGCGCCGCCGCCATAGCGGTTACCCACGGTGGGCTCGTCCACGCTCACCGCCACGATGATGCGCGGGTTCGACATCGGCGCCAGGCCGATAAACGAGGCGCGATACTTCGAGCGGTCATAGCCGCGCCCGGTGTGCTTCCACGCTGTGCCGGTTTTGCCGCCGACGCGGTAGCCCATCACCTGGGCCTGCGGTGCGGTGCCGCCGGGCGCCGTCACGGTCTCAAGCATCTGACGGACCTGCCGCGCCACCTCCGGCGAAATCACGCGCTCGCCCTGCGGCGGCTGGCCATCAGTGCGGTACATCGTGATCGGGATCAGCTCGCCATCGTGCGCGAAGATGGTGTACGCATGTGCAATCTGGAACAGCGACACCGACAGGCCGTAGCCGTACGACATGGTCGCCTGCTCGATGCGGCGCCATTTGTTTGCCGGTCGCAGCCGCCCTGCCACCGCGCCCGGGAAGCCGATCTTCGGCGCCTGACCCAAGCCAACGCTGGTGAACATGTCCCACATTTCCTGCGGCTTGAGCATCATCGCGATCTTGGTCGTACCGATGTTGCTGGAGTGCTGGATCACTTGCGCGACCGTCAGCGTGCCGTAGTTGCCGGTATCGGAAATGGTCGCGCCTTCAAAGCTGTATTTGCCGTTGGTTTGCACCAGCGTGGTGGGCGTCACGCGCTTGAGCTGCAGCGCCAGGCTGATGGTGATCGGCTTCATCATCGAGCCGGGCTCGAAGGTGTCGGTCAGCACGCGGTTGCGCAGTTGCTCGCCCGAGAGGCGGCTTCGGTCGTTCGGGTTGTAGGTCGGATAGTTGGCGAGCGCCAGCACCTCGCCGGTCTGCGCATCCAGCACGATCGCACTGGCGGCCTTTGCGCGGGTACGCTCAATGGCAGCCTTCAGTTCGTTGAACGTCAGGTACTGGATCTTGGCGTCGATCGACAGCGTCTGATCATGCCCATCACGCGGGGCCTTGAGCACCCCCACGTCTTCCACCACGCGGCCCAGCCGATCCTTGATCACCTGACGCTGGCCGGCGGCACCCGCGAGGTCGGACTCGCGCGCCAGCTCCATGCCTTCCTGGCCTTTGTCCTCGACGTTGGTGAACCCGACGATGTGCGCCATCGCCTCGCCTTCCGGATAGAAGCGCTTGTACTCACGCGTCTGATAGATGCCTTCGATCTTCAGCGCGGCGATTTGGTCGGCCACCTCGGGCAGCACCTGGCGCTTGAGGTAGACAAAGCCTTTGTCTTCCCCCAGCTTGCCCGAAAGCTCCTTGTTGTTCATGTCAAGCAGCTTGGCGAGCTTCTTCATGTCCTCGCCAGGCACGTTGTTGGGCACGTCTTCCGGCACGGCCCAGATGGCCTTCACCGGCAGACTCGTGGCCAGCACCAGACCATTGCGATCGAGAATCTTGCCGCGCGTGGCCGGCAATTCCAGCGTGCGCTGGAAGCGCTTCTTGCCCTCGACTTCATAGAAGCGGTTGCCAGGACCTTGAATCCACAGCGCGCGGCCGATCAGTGCCAAGAACGCCGCGAACATCAGGAACACGACCAGCTTCGAGCGCCACATCGGCAGGCGCAGGCCAAGCACAGGGCTGGCAGAGAACTGGCCCAGGCGCGCGCGCGCCGTGGTGCCGTTGGACTTGCGTGCGCCGCTCATGGCTGTACTCCGGAAGCCGTGGGCGCGCTCGCCGCTGCCGAGGAAGCCCCGGAGCCCCCCCCTGCTGCCGGCAGATCGGCAAACCCCTGCAGATACTGCGTGCGACCCGCCTGCGCGGGCGACATCTTCAATTGCTTGCTCGCGATGTCGGCAATGCGAGCGCTCTTGCCCAGCGCGCTCTGCTCATATTGCAGGCGCGACCAGTCGGTGTTGAGTTGCTTCTCTTCCGCCTGCGCGCGATCCAGCGCGACAAACAGTTGCCGCGCCTGATGCTGTGCGTTGACCAGCGACAGCGCGCACAGCACCAGCGCAGTCAGCAGGAACATGTTCAGGCGGTTCATGGCGTGCGTCTCCGTCGGCTCAGCAACGCTCGGCCACGCGCATGATGGCCGAGCGCGCACGCGGGTTGGCCGACACCTCGGCCTCCGACGGCTTCACGCGGCCAAGCAGGCGCAACTGCGGCGCCGGCAGCTCATGCGCACGCAGCGGCGCCCGACGCAGTTCCGGCGCGGCGGATTGCTCCGGGCGCGCCAGGGCCTGCATAAAGCGCTTGACGATGCGGTCTTCCAGCGAATGGAAGCTGATCACGACGAGACGTCCCCCCTGCTCCAGGCGTTCAAAGGCGGCCTTCAGACCGGTTTCGAGGTCCGCAAGCTCTTGATTGACGTGAATCCGTAAAGCTTGAAAGGTGCGGGTCGCAGGGTCTTGGCCCTTCTCGCGTGTTTTGACGGCTTGCGCCACGAGCGCGGCAAGCTCGGATGTGCGATCGAGAGGACCTCGATCCCCGGATTGGCCCCGGCGAGCAACAATCGCCTTTGCAATCTGTACAGCAAACCGTTCTTCCCCATAGTCCCGTATCACCCTCGCAATGTCGCGCTCATCAGCCTCGGCCAGCCATTGGGCTGCGGTGATGCCGCGCGTGGTGTCCATCCGCATGTCGAGCGGGCCATCCATCCGGAACGAGAAGCCACGTGCGCCTTCGTCGATCTGCGGCGAGCTGATGCCGAGATCGAGCAGCACGCCGGCCACCCGTTCAATGCCGCGCGCATCCAGGCACTGGGCCATCTGCGCGAAGCTGTCATGCTCAATAGCGAAGCGGGCATCCTCTACGGTGCCCGCTTCGGTGATTGCTGCCGGGTCCTTGTCGAAGGCGACAAGTCTGCCGCCGGGCCCCAGCCGTTCCAGGATGAGCCGGCTGTGCCCGCCTCTCCCGAAGGTTCCATCGATATAGATGCCGTCGTCGCGCCAGATGAGCGCATCGACCGCTTCGTCTAAGAGCACCGTCTGATGGCGCAGTCCCGTACTGGCTTGGGTTGTCATCGTGCGTCATCAAAAGGAGAAATTCTTGAGGGCGTCGGGCATGCCTTGCGCCATGGCGGCTTGCTCCTTCGCGGTGTACGTGGCGGCGTCCCAGACTTCGAAGTGGCTGCCCATGCCGAGCAGCATCACGTCACGTTCAAGGGAGGCAGCCGTGCGCAGTTCTGGGGTGATGAGGACGCGGCCGGCGGTATCGAGTTCGACATCGGCGGCGCTGCCCAGGAAGATCCGTTTCCACCAGTGGGCTTCCATCGGGAGCGCGGCGATGCGCTCGCGAAAGCGTTCCCACTCGGGGCGCGGAAACAGCATGAGGCAACCGTCCGGGTGCTTGGTCACAGTCACCCGGCCCTCGGCCTGCAGCTGGAGCGCTTCGCGGTGCCGCGACGGAATGGACATCCGCCCCTTGGCATCCAGCGTCAGCGCCGACGCACCCTGGAACACGTTGGTTTCTCTCTCCGTGTGGCGATTCGATCGCCACTCACCTTGCCGTCAACTGGCCTGCAAACGGCCTCTTTAAACCACAAAACTACACTTTCTGACACTGTTTCCCACTTTAGAGGAACGACTTTAGGCGGTCAAGGCTTGCGGAGGGCTGCGAGACGGAAAATTTGCAATCAGAACAATGACTTAGCGCACCCTCCCGGAGGAGACAAGTCACTTTTCCCAATCAAATGAAGGAGATAGCGTGGTTTATGCAGAAACCACGTGAGCGAATGGCGAGCGACCGCGCCCTCATACGAGGGCACAGACCGCAGGCGGCAAAGCTCGGGCGAATGGAGGAGCCAGCGCCGTGTCGTCGGGCCGTCGACCCGCCACACGCGCGTCAGATGCGATAGGCGGCGGTGGTCATGACGCGTGACGCGGCACGCATGGCTTGGCGGATCGGCGCAGGCAGATCAATGCCACCGGCCTGGCGCGCATTGTCGCCGTGGCGGATTTCGTCGTCGCGCATCTGGGCGACGATGGCGCGCGAGCGGGTGTCCTGCTCGGGCAATGCATCGAGATGGCCGTCGAGGTGATGCTCGACCTGGCGCTCGGTCTCGGCGACGAAACCAAGGCTGATCTTGTCGCCGAGGCGTCCGGCCACCGCGCCGATGGCGAAAGCACCGGCATACCACAGCGGGTTGAGCAGGCTTGGGCGGTCGTTCAGTTCCTGCAGGCGCTGGGCGCACCAGGCGAGATGGTCTTCTTCTTCGCGTGCGGCTTCGTCGAGCTGGGCCCGGATGGCCGGGTCCCGGGCAAACAGCGCTTGCCCTTGGTACAGGGCCTGCGCGCAGACCTCGCCGACATGGTTCACGCGCATCAGGCCGGCAGCATGGCGGCGGTCGGCCTCAGAAGGCTTGGTCGCGTTGTCGGTCCTGTCCGCGGAGGAGGACACGATAACGGCGTCAGCAGGGTTCGGTCGGCTGGCGCGGGTGACGCCTGCCACAGCGCGCAAAGCGCGGTCGAATTCGGGGATGAAGCGGTCGAGCATAGGTACGGGCACCGCCGGCAATGGCGTGCGGCGCGATCGCCATTGTAAAGCCGGCACCGCGCGGCACATTGCGTCCGGTCAGAACCTGGTAGACCAAACACTACTGTACGGGATAACCCTGTTGGCGCGGGGATCGCATCTAAAACCGCAAGGAATCGAGCACGCCTATCGCCGATCTATTTCAAATTCGGAAACAGCCTGTTGCCGAGATCAGACAGCAAACGCGCGTTTACGAACATTCGTTCGCAAATTTCGACCGAGCCCAGTACCGCGTTGCTACATTAGTCAGCGACTTCGTTTGAAAGTCATGGGGCGGGAAGACGAGAACGGAGGGTCTGCCTGCCACTGAACTCAATAATTAAAGATCTGGAGACCGACCGATGAAGAAATCGCTGCTGGCATTGGCAGTGCTGGGCACGTTTGCGGGTGTTGCGCAGGCTCAGTCGAGTGTGACGCTGTATGGCGTGGTCGACGCGAACGTCGAATACGTCAACCATGAGCAGGCCGTGACTGCGGCGGGGGTTGCCATTCCGGGCAGCAGCGGATCGCGCCTTGCGATGCAGGCGGGCGGCCTGTCTTCAAACCGCTGGGGCTTGCGCGGCGTTGAAGACATCGGCGGCGGGCTCAAGGGCCTGTTCGTGCTGGAATCGGGCTTCGGTATGGACACCGGCACGCTGCAGCAAGGTGGCCGTCTGTTCGGCCGGCAGGCGTTTGTGGGCTTGCAGGGCAACTGGGGCAAGATCACTCTGGGTCGTCAGTACACGACGATCTTCGACATGATGGCGAACTTCTCGCCGAGCGGTTATGCCACGCAGTGGGAGCCGGTGGTCGGCCTGCTGGGTGCGAACTTCCGCGAAGACAACATGATCAAGTACGGCGCTGCATTCGGTCCGCTGACGGTCGAAGCCCACTGGGCGTTCGGCGAGCGCACGGGCAGCAACACGGCCAACTCGGCCTACGGCGCCGGCGCGAACTACTTCGCTGGCCCGTTTGGCTTGGGCGTCGCGTATGACGAAGTGAAGGTGCTGACGGCCGCAGAAGCCCTGGGTCTGTCGGGCGGCAACGAATATGCCCGCGACAAGCGCGCTGCCATTGCAGCCAGCTACACCACGGGCCCAATCAAGGTGATGGCAGGCTTCCGCTATGGCAACACCGAAGCGCCCTCCAGCGGCGCCACAGCAGCACTGACGCCGCACCGCGACGACCTCTACTGGCTGGGCGTGAACTACCAGGCCACCACGGCACTCGGCCTGACGCTGTCGTACTACTACGACAACATCAAGGAAGCGACCATCGGTGGCGCCACGATCAACCCGCGCAATCCGCAGCAGTGGAACTTCATTGCTGATTACAACTTCTCGAAGCGCACCGACGTGTACCTGACGGCCGCGTATTCGCGCAATGGCTCGCTGAACTGGGATTCGATCGGCTACGTGACCAACCCGGCAACGGGCGCACAAACGTCGGTAGGCTATCTGCCGGCTGCATCGCAGACGTACTTCATCACGCCGAACTCGGATAACCAGGTCGGTGTGGCCGTGGGTGTGCGCCACAAGTTCTGACGCACGCTTTGGTTTTTGCCCGCCGCCCCTCTCCTTGGCGGGCGCAGGAAGGCACCTTCGGGTGCCTTTTTGCATGGCCGCGCGCTATGCTCCTGCGTTCGAGCCCGCCGCCGGACAGCAAGACGGCAACACAACAGCGAGCGGCGCTTCATAACGACAACAACGCGAACCTTACCGGAGACCCGCATGTCCTCTTCGACATCTCCAACCATGGCGCCCGCCGCCCCCGGCGCGGCCGCCGACGCCAGCCGCTCGCGCATCGTCTTTGCGAGCTTCATCGGCACGGCCATCGAGTTCTACGATTTCTATGTCTATGCGACAGCCGCGGCGCTGGTGATCGGCCCGGTGTTCTTTCCGCATGGGTCTGCCACAGCCCAAGCGCTGTCGGCGTTCGTCACGTTTGGCATCGCGTTTATTGCGCGGCCGATCGGCTCGTTCCTGTTCGGCCACTTTGGCGATCGCATCGGGCGCAAGTCGACGCTGGTGGCGTCGCTGCTGGTGATGGGCATTTCGACAACGCTGATCGGGCTGGTGCCGGGATACGACAGCATCGGCACGCTCGCACCGATCCTGCTATGCGTGCTGCGCTTCGGGCAGGGCATCGGCCTGGGCGGTGAATGGGGCGGCGCAGCGCTGCTGGCCACGGAAAATGCGCCGGCCGGCAAGCGCGCGTGGTTCGGCATGTTTCCTCAGCTCGGCCCCTCGGTCGGTTTCCTGGCATCGAACGGCCTCTTCTTCGGGCTGGCGATCGCACTGTCGGACGAGCAGTTCCGCAGCTGGGGCTGGCGCGTGCCGTTCCTGGTCAGCGCAGTGCTCGTGGCGCTGGGCTTGTATGTGCGATTGAAGATCGCCGAGACCCCGGCCTTCCAGGCCGCCATCGATCGGCAGGAGCGCGTGAAGGTGCCCGTGGCCGAACTGCTGGCGCACCATTGGTGGCCGACGCTGCTGGGCGCGCTGGCCATGGTGGTCTGCTACACGCTGTTCTATATCTCGACGGTGTTCTCGCTGTCGTACGGCGTGGGCACGTTGCACTTCTCGCGCCCGAGCTTCCTGGGACTGCTGTGCCTGGCGGTGGTGTTCATGGGGCTGGCGACGCCACTGTCGGCGTGGGCGTCGGACCGCTTCGGGCGCAAGCCGGTGCTGATCGTCGGCATCATCGCGGCCATTCTGTCGGGCTTTACGATGGCGCCGCTGCTGGGCAGTGGCCAAACGCCGCTGGTAGCGCTATTCCTCATCGTCGAGCTGTTCCTGATGGGCGTGACCTTCGCGCCGATGGGTGCGCTGCTGCCAGAACTGTTTCCGACCAACGTGCGCTACACAGGCGCCGGCGTGTCGTACAACCTCGGCGGCATTCTCGGCGCGTCGATTGCGCCGTATATCGCGCAGAAGCTTGCCGAGCAAGGTGGCCTGAGCTGGGTAGGCATGTATGTGTCGGCCGCCGCGGTGGTCAGCCTGATCGGTGTGCTCTGCATGCGCGAGACGCGCGATACCCGGCTGATGTAAGGCCCCCCATAGCAACGCGCTTAATCCCACGAGTGGCGGCCCGAGCGACCACGCTTGACGTCGCCACGCGCGCGCTTGCCTTCCAGACGGCGCGTCTTGGAAGCGCGCGTAGGCTTGGTGGCGATGCGCGACTTCGGCACCGAAAGCCCCGTCGCAATGAATGCGGCCAGACGTTCACGGGCGTCCTGGCGATTGCGGTCCTGCGTGCGAAACCGTTGCGCATCGATCACAATCACGCCTTCATCGGTCAAGCGCCGGTCGCGCTTTCCCAACAGGCGAGCCCGCAATGCCTCCGGCAACGACGGCGATTGGGCGATGTCAAAGCGCAACTCCACCGCCGTCGATACCTTGTTGATGTTTTGCCCCCCCGCCCCGCTTGCGCGCACAAAGCGCTCGACCAGCTCGGACTCAGGAATGGACAATTGGGGAGTGATTTTGAGATCGGTGCCGGGCATTGGGGCATTGTAGGAAGAACCGGGTTTTTCTGGAGATCAGCGTATGTATCGCGGAGAACGTTTCAACGGCTTCAGCCACCTCGCCGGGGCCATCCTTGCCGCCGGGGGCATGGCCGTTCTGGTAACGTCATCCGCCCTGCACCACGACGCGTGGAAGGTCGTTAGCTCCGTGGTGTACGGCACCACGCTCGTCCTGCTCTACACAATCTCCACGCTGTATCACAGCCTGCGCGGCCCCGCCAAAAGCATCTTCCAGCGGCTGGACTATTGCGCCATCTACCTGTTGATCGCCGGTAGCTACACACCGTTTGCGCTAGTGACGCTGCGCGGCCCCTGGGGCTGGGCGCTGTTCGGCATCAACTGGGCGCTGGCAGCCATCGGCATTGCACAGGAACTCTGGATCGGCCACCGCACGCGCCTGTTCTCACTGCTGATCTACGTAGTGATGGGCTGGCTGGTGCTGATTGCCATGGGGCCGCTGGCAGCCGCGCTGCCTGCGCCGGGCCTGTGGTGGCTGGTAGCGGGTGGCGCGCTTTATACGGCGGGCATCGGCTTCTTTCTCTTTGACGAGAAGGTGCGGCACTTCCACGGCATCTGGCACCTGTTTGTGCTGGCCGGCAGTGCGTGCCAGTTCGTCAGCATCCTGCTGTACGTCGGTTGATACGCCATGAAAAAAGCCGCGACGAATCGCGGCTTTTTCTTTACAGCTACGCAGACTCAGGCACGCTTCTTCATCGCTTCGTCGCGCAGTTCGCGGCGCAGGATCTTGCCGACGTTGGTCTTCGGCAGTTCATTGCGGAACTCGATGAACTTCGGACGCTTGTAGCCGGTGAGCTGTTCCTTACAGAACTCCTGCAGCTTCTGCTCCGTGAGCGTCGGATCGCGACGCACCACGAACAGCTTCACCACTTCGCCGGAATGCACGTCGGGCACGCCCACGGCGGCCACTTCCAGCACGCCCGGGCACATCGCCACCACGCCTTCGATCTCGTTCGGGTACACGTTGAAGCCCGATACCAGGATCATGTCCTTCTTGCGATCGACGATCTTGGTGTAGCCGCGCTCGTCCATCACGCCTACGTCGCCGGTCTTGAAGAAGCCGTCGGCGTACATGACCTTGGCGGTCTCGTCCGGGCGCTTCCAGTAACCGGCCATGACCTGCGGGCCTCGGATGCAGATTTCGCCCGGCTGGCCGATCGGCTGATCGCGGCCTTCGTCGTCGCGAATGGCGATTTCAGTGCCCGGAATCGGCAACCCCACGGTGCCCGAAAACTTGTCGGTATCGGTCGGGTTGCAGATGGCCGACGGCGAGGTTTCCGACAGACCATAGCCTTCGATGATCGGGCAGCCCGTCACCTCGAGCCACTTTTTGGCAACGGCTTCCTGCACCGCCATGCCGCCGCCGTTGGCCACGCGCAGGTTGGAGCAATCGACGTCCTTGAACTCGGGGTTGTTCAGCAGCGCGTTGTACAGCGTGTTCACGGCTGGGAACATGTGGAAGCGGTACTGCTTGAGCACCTTGATGAAGCCGGGGATGTCGCGCGGGTTCGGGATCAACACCGCCAGCCCGCCCTTGCGCATCGACAGCAGGCAGCACACCGTCAGCGCAAAGATGTGATACAGCGGCAGCGCCGTGATGGTGATGATTTCTTCGTCGGCAGCCAGCATGCGGCCGTCGCGGCCGGGCTTGGTGAGCGCCGGGTTCATCCACGCTTCCGATTGCAGCACGTTGGCAACGATGTTCCGATGCAGCAGCGTCGCGCCCTTCGACACGCCGGTCGTGCCGCCTGTGTATTGCAGGAAGGCCACGTCGTCGGGGCCGACGGAGGTCGGCTTGAGCGTCTGCTTGGTGCCCTCTTGCAGCGCGGTGTTGAAGCGGATGCAGCTGGGCAGTTCCCACGCCGGCACCATCTTCTTGACGCTGCGCACGACGAAATTGACCAGCATGCCCTTGAGCCCGCCAAGCATGTCGCCCATGCTGGCCACCACGATGTGCTTGATCGGTGTATTGGGCAGCACCTGCTGTAGCGTCGTCGCGAAGTTCTCCAGGATGATGATGGCCTCGGCGCCACTGTCCTTGAGCTGGTGTTCCAGTTCGCGCGGGGTGTAAAGCGGATTGACGTTGACGACCACATAGCCGGCGCGCAGCACGGCGGCTAGAGCCACCGGGTACTGCAGTACGTTCGGCATCATCAGCGCAACACGTGCGCCAGGCGCCAGGCCACGCGATTGCAGCCACGCCGCAAGTTGGCGCGAGAGCGTATCCAGCTCGCCGTAGGTCAGCACCTTGCCCATGCATTCAAACGCACGGCGGTTGCGGTTCTTCTGGAAAGAATCCTCAAGCAGATGGGCCAGTGATCGATACTGCGATGCATCGATCTCGGCCGGCACCCCAGCGGGGTACTGCTTCAGCCACGGCTTATCCATGGGTGTGTCTCCTGGCGATTGTCGATTTTTTCGAATGGTCGTTCGTTTTTTTCGGCATCCTACGCGGATGTCTGTGTCAAAACAATAACTTAGACAGTTCCCTCAGCCGGTCCAGGCTGCTTGAAACTGGTGCAGAAAACGATCTTGGCATCACTTTTGCGTGATGCCCTCCGACTTGGCCATCGCCGCAGGCGCGAGCACCCGCAGTGCTGCCTCGCGCTGTTGTTTGGATTCGCGCGCCATGGCTTTGACGTCGGCATAGAAGCGCGCCCAGTCGCCGCCGTCGCGGTGGTACAGCGCCGTGAACGCCGGCACCCATTCCAGGTAGCTCGCGACCGCGCCCAGGTGCGCATTCGACAGCGGCTGCGCAAACCAGCGGTCGTAACCGGTATAACCGCCCCAGCTTGCTTTGAGCTTGGCGTAATCCGCCTGCAGGCTCGCGAAGATGGCGCGTTTTCCGGCGCGTTTCTCATCGTCTGAGACGGGGCTCGCATACAGCGCCTCGAGCCGGTTGCGGTACTCCAGCAGCAGGGCGCGGAATTGTACGCGCCGGGCGTCGTACGTAGCGTATTCCGCGCGAATTTCCGGGGTGGCGGCATCGGCCAGCCAGCGTTCGACGCCAATGGTCTCGACGGTGGTAGCAAACGATTCGTTGAACGCCGTATCGCCCTTGGCGTAGACGATCTGATGCGCCAGCTCATGAAAAATCAGCCGCGCCAGCTCGCCTTCGGGCAGGCCGACGAAGGTGTTGAGCAATGGATCGTCGAAATAACCCAGTGTGGAATACGCAGGAATGCCGGCCACATCCACGTCCAGACCTTGGGCGCGCAAGGTATCGGCGTAGGCCATGGCGGCGTTGCGGTCGTAATACCCGCGATAGGTCACGCAGCCGACGACAAGAAAGCACCATTCCTTGAGCTTGACCGACAGTTCGGGTGCGGCAAATACGTTCCACACCGCAAAGGGGCGCTTGAGATTGGCGTAGACGCGATAGCTGCCGTTGTCGGGCAAGCCCAGCTCTCGCGAGGCATAGATGCGAATGCTGCGCGCATCTTCCAAGCGCTTGGCGAGCTTGTCGTTGTGGGCCTGCCGCGCGTTGTCGATGGCTTGGTCGATCGACTCGCGCTGCGCCATCAGCGAGAGATGTCCGCTGACCGACTGGTAGTAATAGCCAACGGTGTCGCAGCCGGCCAGCAACGCCGAACCGGCAAGCGACAGCGCAAGGCACAGCGCGCGTGCGGCACGCATGATGGCCTCGTCAGGCGGCCTGTGCCAACGGCGCGACCTCGACCAGGCAATCGTAGAACGTAGGCGCACGCCCCATGTCGGTCAGCCGCTGGCTGGTCAGCTCGTTCGCGTTGGTGCCATCGGGTGCGAGCTTTTTCCACCAGATCGACAGGCCGACGACCACGCCGCGCCGCGCACGGTCGGTCACGCGGGCGCGCGCCTGCATGGTGCCGCGATCGTTGAAGATGCGGACCAGTTCGCCATCGACGACACCGCGTGCATTCGCGTCGTCTGGGTGGATGTCGAGATGCGGCTCGCCTTCGGTGTTGCGCAGGCTGTCGACGTTGACGAAGGTGGAGTTCAGGAAATTGCGCGCCGGCGGTGAGATCATCGACAGCGGATAACGCTTGGCCAGCTCTGGCGTGCTGATCGCCGACTCATGCGGCGGCACATAGCCGGGCAGCGGGTCGAGTCCGTCTTTGGCCATCTGTTCGGAATAGAACTCGCAGCGGCCGGACGGCGTGCGATAGCCGCCACGTGCCAGCGGCGCGGCCGGGTGCGCCAGCTTCTGCCAACCCTCGCGCTTAAGCGTGGCCCAGTCGATGTGCGCGGCGGCTGGGTCGTCACGGCGAACGGCCTGGGCGGCGATGTCGTCGTCGGAATCGGCAAAGCAGGTGTCGTTAAAACCCATGCGTTGCGCGAGACGGCGAAAAATCTCGGTGTTCGGCAGCGACTGGCCCATTGGCGCAATGGCAGCGTTGTTGGCCAGCACGTAGGTGTGGCCATAAGCCTTGTGCACATCGACGTGTTCGAGCTGCGTGGTCGCGGGCAGCACGATGTCGGCGTAGTCGGCCGTGTCGGTCTGGAAATGCTCGAGCACCACGGTGAAAAGGTCTTCGCGTGCAAAGCCCGCGGCGACCTTGCGCGAGTCCGGCGCCACCGCCACCGGGTTGCTGTTGTAGACCACCACCGCCTCGACCTTCGGCCCGAAGGACGCATCGCCTGCATGCAGCAGCGCATCGCCGATGGTGCTCATGTTGATCGTGCGCGGCATGCTTGGCCACGTCGGCAGCAAGTCAGGGCGCTGCAGCTTCGCATTGTCGATAGGGAAGAAGCCGGACGTCGACAGTTGCAGGCCGCCCGCCGCATCGCGCCACGCGCCCACCAGCGACGGCAGGCATGCGACCGCGCGCACGCCCTGCCCGCCGCCATGCGCGCGCTGCATGCCGTAGTTCAGGCGAATCGCCACCGGTTGCTTGTCGCGCACGACGGTCATGCCGTACAGCTTGGCGAGCCACTCGATATCCGCCGCGTCCACGCCGCACAGCGTGGCCGCATATTCCGGCGTGTATTGCTGCGCGCGCTCACGCAGCGCATCGAAGCCCAGCGTATGGTTGGCGATGTACTCGTGGTCGAGCAGGTCATCACGGATCAACACGTGGATCATCGCCAGCGCCAGCGCCGCATCTGTACCGGGGCGCACCGCCAGATGGTGATGGCACTTCTCCGCCGTCAGCGAGCGATACGGATCGATGGCGACGAGCGTGGCGCCGCGCCGTTTCGCTTCCTGCGCACGTGTCCAGAAATGCAGGTTCGACGCGATCGGATTGGCGCCCCAGATCAGGATGAGCTTGGCATCCTGCACGTGCTCGATGTCCATGCCAAGGCTTGCGCCATACGTGTAACGCAGCGCCGTCGCGCCGGCCGATGCACAGATCGTGCGATCGAGCAGCGACGCCCCGAGCTTATGGAAGAAGCGCGCGGCCATGCTCTCGCCCTGCACCAGGCCCATCGTGCCGGCATAGCTGTACGGAAGGATGGCCTCCGGATTGCGCGCCGCGATGTCGCCCAGGCGCGTGGCGATGGTGTCGATGGCCTCGTCCCACGAGATCGGTTCGAACTTGCCCTCGCCCTTGGCGCCCACGCGCTTCATCGGCGTCAGCAGGCGGTTCGGATGGTACGTGCGCTCTGCATACCGATTGACCTTGGTGCACAGCACGCCGGCCGTCGTCGGGTGGTCCGGATCGCCCTGCACGCGGGTGGCACGGCCGTCCTCGACGGTGACGAGCAAGGCGCAGGTGTCGGGGCAGTCGTGCGGGCAGGCGGCACGGATGACTTGGGTGGACATCAAGGGGCTCCGGATTGGGTGGCGGCTGGCGCATGTCGGTGTCATCGCCCAGCCGCAGGTATCCGGAAATTGTAATCGCCTGCTAGGGGCTTCGCAGCGGTGTGGAGCCGCGCGTGACGAGCCGCCCCGTGAGCAACACGCGACGCGTCGGCAAGGCCGGCTGCGCGAGGCGGTCCTGCAACATCGCCATTGCCATGCGGCCGATGTCGTAGACCGGCTGTTCGATCACGGTGATGCCCGGGCCGGCGAGTTCCGTCCAGGGCTCATTGTCAAAGCCCGCCACGGCGATGTCGCGAGGCACATCCAGCGAAAGCCGCCGCAACGCACGCAGCACGCCGAGCAGCGATTGCGCGTTACTCGCAACCAGCGCGTCGGGCCGCTCACGTTCTGCGCCGGACAGCCAGGCCAGCGTCTCGGCCTCCGCCGCCTCGGCAGTGGGCAGGATGAAGCGTGCCTCGACGGTCATGCCGTGGCGCGCCAGCGCCGTCGCAAATCCGGCCTGACGCTCAGCGCCCGTGCTGCTGGTCCGCCCGAACAAGCCGCCGATACGCCGGTAACCCTGCGCGGCGAGATGCTCGGCCAGCGCTTGCGCGGCCTGCTGGTTGTCGAGCACCACGGCATCGGTCCCACAGGCCGGGCCCGCTCGGTCGATCAGCACGACCGGGTAGCCGAGGTGCACCGGTTGCTGCGCTTCGGCAATGCTGCGCGTCGGCGAGAGGATGACGCCGGTCACGCGCTCCTCTTCCATCAGGCGCAGGTACATCGCTTCCTTCTCAGGGTCTTCGTCGGAATTGCAGAGGATGACGCGCAGGCCGGCGGCATAGGCCGCGTCTTCCACCGCCCGGCTGACGCTGGTGAAGAACGGGTTGCGGATGTCGGACACGATCAGCCCGACGGTCTGCGCCTGCTGCGAGCGCAGCCGCCGCGCCGACAGGTTCGGCCGATACCCGGACGCTGCCACCGCCGCATCGACACGCCGGCGCAGTTCTGCGCTCACGGGGCCGCCGGCGAGCGCGCGTGACACCGTTGCCACCGACACCCCCGCCGCCGCCGCTACGTCCTTGATTCGAACCGTCATGCTGAAATCGTTTCCAAAGAAAGCGTCATCATAGCGAATGACCGCATTACCTCCAATCTCTCGCTCTCCTAGGGAAAACCCCGTAAATACTGGGATGAGCGTCACTTTGTGTGGCGCCGCACATTGACACTCGCACTGTAATCGATTTCAATTCGCGATCATCGACGACACGCATGCCGGGCCTTGGAGCACGGCAGCCGCAGGAGACCCCGCCGCATGGCTTCCGCCCTGATCTGCGCCGAACGCATCCGTCTGCAACAACGCGCCACCGACAAGGAAAGCGCCATCCGCGCCGCCGGCCAATTGCTGGCCGACGCCGGCTGCATCGACCCCGCCTATATCGACAGCCTGCTGCGCCGCGAGACCGTGGCCAACACGTTCCTCGGTCACGGCGTCGCCATTCCTCACGGCATGGGCGAGGACCGCCACCTGATTCATCAGACGGGCATTGCGGTGCTGCAATTTCCCGATGGACTGGAGTGGCACCCTGGGCAGACCACGCACCTCGTGTTTGCCATTGCCGCGCAGTCGGACGAGCACATCACGCTGCTGCGCCGGCTGACGCGGCTGCTGAATGACGACGCACGCCTGCGGCAGCTCTTCACCACGCAGAACGCCGAAGAGCTTGTTGCCGCGCTCTCTAGCGACGCACCCGCGCCCGCCACCAGCACGCCCGGCTCGGACCTCGCCGAGCAGCGCACCTTGACGCTGGAATACCCGAGTGGCCTGCACGCCCGCCCGGCCGCGCAGTGGGTGGAAACCGCTCGCCGCTTTGCCGCGCGCGTGCAAGTGCGGCATGGCGACGAAACCGCCGACGCAAAGAACCTGGTGGCGTTGCTGCAACTGGGGCTTGCAGTTGGCGCCAAGCTCACCCTCTCTGCGGAAGGCCCCGACGCGGGTGCCGCGCTCGACGCCCTCCAGCAAACCATCCGGGGCCTGACGGCACAGGAACGTGCCCAGGTCGCACGCGACACGCAAGCAGCCCGCACGCGCCAGACCGCGCACGGGTGGCAAGCCGACGCGGCGTTGCCGGCCATCGGCGGCATTGCGGCGAGTCCCGGGCTGGCGATCGGCCCCATCCACGTGCTCCAGCACGGCGCGTCGACCGTGCCTGATCACCCGGTCGCACTGACCACCGGCGGCGATCTGCTCGATCAGGCGCTGGCCAGCACGCGCGCCGAGCTGGAAGCCCTAGCACGCGACACCGCCGCCCGCCTGGGCGAAGCGGAAGCGGGCATCTTCAAGGCCCAGGCCGAACTGCTGGGCGATACCGATCTCATGACGCTGACGTGTCAGGCCATGGTCGAGGGGCATGGCGTGGCGTGGTCCTGGCATCAGGCCGTCGAACGCTTGGCCGAGCGGCTGGGCGCGCTCGGCAATCCCCTCCTGGCAGCGCGCGCGGCGGATTTGCGCGACGTGGGGCGGCGCGTGCTCGGCCATATCGATCCGTCGCTGCGCAGTGCAGCGCAGACACTGCCGGACACGCCCTGCATCCTGGTTGCGGCGGATCTCTCTCCCTCGGATACGGCGGCACTCGATACGCGACGCATCATCGGCATCGTCACTGCGCAAGGCGGTCCGACCTCGCACACGGCCATCCTGACGCGCACGCTGGGCATCCCGGCCGTCGTGGCCGCCGGCCCTGCAGTACTCGATGTGGCCACGGGCACGCAAGCCATCATCGACGGCACCGGCGGCCGTCTGGTGCTGGATCCCGATGCCGCCAGCATCGCCAGCGCCCGCGCCTGGCTGCAGGAAGACGCCGCCCGTGTGCAGCGTGAGCAGGCAGAGCGCGGCTTGCCCGGCCGCACACGTGACGGCCACACGGTCGAGATCGCCGCCAACGTCAACCTGCCCGCGCAGGCGGTCGAAGCCATCACGCTCGGCGCGGAAGGCGTTGGCCTGATGCGCACCGAATTCCTGTTCCTCGAACGCGATCACGCGCCCGACGAAGACACGCAATACGCCGTCTACGCCGATATGCTCAACGCCCTCGGCGGTCGCCCGCTGATCGTGCGCACGCTGGACATCGGCGGCGACAAGCAGGTCCCGCATCTGAACCTGCCGACGGAAGACAACCCGTTCCTCGGTGTGCGCGGTGCGCGCCTGCTGTTGCGCCGGCCCGACCTCATGGAGCCGCAACTGCGAGCGCTGTACCGTGCCGCCCGCGATGCTGGAGAGGCGACTGCGTTGTCGATCATGTTTCCGATGATCACCTCATTGGAAGAAGTGACGTCACTGCGGGCCGCATGCGAGCGTATCCGCGCTGAACTCGACGCGCCGGTGGTGCCGCTGGGCATCATGGTGGAGGTACCAGCCGCCGCGCTGCTGGCCGATCGACTGGCCGAGCATGTCGACTTCTTCTCCATCGGAACAAACGACCTCACGCAATACACGCTGGCGATCGATCGCCAGCATCCTGACTTGGCGGCCGAGGCCGACAGCCTGCACCCGACGGTGCTGCGCCTGATTCAGCAGACCGTGCAAGGCGCCGCACACCACGGGCGCTGGGTGGGCGTATGTGGCGGCTTGGCGGGAGACCCGTTCGGCGCGCTGCTGCTCACCGGTCTTGGCGTGCATGAACTGTCGATGAGCCCGCGCGATATTGCCCCGGTCAAGGCGCGGCTGCGTGAGGCGCACATCCGCGCGCTGTCGCAGCTCGCCGAACGGGCGTTGGCGTGTGCGTCCGCCCAGGAGGTGCGTGCCCTGGAGACCACGTTGCCGATGCAAGCCGGTGGTAAGGAGATGGCCGCATGAGCAAGCAGCCGCGCATCGTCACCGTCACGCTCAACCCGGCCATCGACATGACCATCGGTCTGGAGCGCCTTGAACGCGGCCGCGTCAACATCGGCCGCAGCGTCACGCAACAGGCCGGCGGCAAAGGTGTCAACGTCGCAGCCTGTCTGGCCGATTGGCGGGTGCCGGTGATCGCCACGGGCCTCCTCGGGGACGCCAATGCCGAGCTGTTCGAAGCGCTGTTTGCGCGCAAGGGCGTGCTTGATGGCTTCTGCCGCGTGCCCGGCACCAATCGCACCAACATCAAGATCAGCGACCAGGCAGACGGGCAGACCACCGACATCAATCTGCCAGGCATCGACGCCACGTCCGCCGAGTTCGACGCGCTGTGCGACCGCATCGACGCATTCGCCGACATTGCGGGCGCGGCGCTGTGCGGCAGCCTGGCCGGGGGCTTGCAGCCCGATAGCTACCTGAGATTGCTGGCGCGGCTGAACCGCCGCGGTGTCCCCACCTTGCTCGATACGAGCGGCGCCCCGCTGGCGCAGGTGCTGGCCGCGCCGCGCGAGGCGCTGCCGACGGCCATCAAGCCCAACCGGCACGAACTGGAACTGTGGGCAGGCACAGCGCTGCCCACGCTGGCTGAAACGGTGGACGTGGCGCGCGCCATCCATGCGCTTGGCGTGGCGCAGGTCATCGTTTCACTGGGCGAGGACGGCGCGCTGTTCGTCACAGAGGAAGGCACGTGGCAAGCAGGCCTGCCGCCGGTACGCGCCGCCAGTACCGTCGGCGCGGGTGACGCCATGGTCGCCGGCGTGCTGGCCAGTTGGCATGCCGGTGCTGGCATGGAAGAGACCGTGCGCCTTTCGGTGGCCTTTGCCGCATGCAAGTTGCAACGCCTGGGCCCGCACCTCCCGGCCCCGGGGCAGGTACGCGAACGCGCGGCCGCCGTCCAGATGCAGCGCGTGGCCTGACGCCGCGTACATCGCATCGCCACACGCTCAACGCATTCAAGGAGCCGATCATGGCAAACCTGCTGGCAATTCTCGGTGCGGATGGCCGCACCACCCGCGCGATGCTCGCCGGTGCGGCACTGCGCCATGCGGCGCGCGAATCGGGCTACAAGCTCGACGTGGACGTGCGCGGCCCGGACGCCGCCTCGGTCGTCGACACGGCGGCGCTCACCACCGCCGAGGCCGTCGTCTGGGCTGGTCTCTCGCCCAATGAGGCGGCTCGCCACGCCAATCCGCGCATGCTTGAAGTCACGCTGGACGAAGTGCTGGCCGATGCCCGGGCCGTGCTGGCGCGCATGATGCACAACGCCCCGCCCGCACAGAAAGCCGGCGTGCAAGCTCAACGCATCGTCGCCATCACATCGTGCCCGACCGGAATCGCCCATACCTTCATGGCCGCCGAGGCGCTCACGCAGGCGGCCGGCGCGCTTGGTCACACGATCCACGTAGAAACGCAGGGCTCGGTGGGCGCACAGAACACGTTGTCGGCCGATGCCATCGCGAGTGCGGATCTCGTGCTGATCGCCGCCGACACGCAGGTAGACCTGTCACGCTTTGCCGGCAAGCGCGTCTTCCGCGCCGGCACGAAGGCCGCCATTCACGATGGGCAAGCGCTGATCCGCCGCGCCTTGGAAGAGGCGTCCGTGGAAGGCAGCGGAACAGCGCAATCAGGAGGCACCGCTGCCGCCGCTGCCGAACAGCAGCGCACCGGCCCTTACAAGCACCTGATGACCGGCGTGTCGTTCATGCTGCCCTTCGTGGTGGCGGGGGGCATTCTGATCGCGCTAGCGTTTGCCCTGGGCGGCATCTACGTGACGGACCCTTCGGCCAGCCACACGCTGGGCGGCGCGCTGTTCCAGATCGGTGCCAAATCGGCGTTTGCCTTGATGGTGCCTGTGCTTGCCGGATACATCGCCTATTCGATCGCCAGCCGGCCGGGTATTGCCCCCGGGATGGTCGGCGGCATGCTGGCCGCCAGCCTCGGGGCCGGGTTTCTTGGCGGCATCGTGGCCGGGTTCGTCGCCGGCTATGGCACCGAGGCACTCAACCGTTGGCTGAAGTTGCCGCGCAATCTGGAAGGGCTGAAACCGGTGCTGATTCTGCCGGTGCTCGGCTGCCTGCTGACGGGCCTGGTGATGCTGTATGTGGTCGGTGCGCCAGTCGCCGCGCTCCTCGCCTCCCTCACGAGCTGGCTGCGGGGCATGCAAGGCGCCAACGCCGTACCGCTGGGCGCACTTCTGGGCGGCATGATGGCCTTTGACATGGGCGGCCCCATCAACAAGGCCGCGTATGCCTTCAGCACGGGGCTGATCGGCGCACAGGTCTACACGCCGATGGCGGCCACCATGGCGGCAGGTATGACGCCACCGCTGGGCATCGCTCTGGCGGCATGGCTGTTCCCCTCGCGGTTCACCCGAGACGAACGCCAGGCGGCAAGGGCCACCGCCGTGCTCGGCCTCGCCTTCATCAGCGAGGGGGCGATCCCGTATGCGGCCCGGGACCCATTCCGCGTCATTCCCGCGCTTGTGGTGGGCTCCGCCTGCGCGGGCGCCCTATCGATGCTGTTCGGGGTGGAACTGCGCGTGCCGCACGGCGGGGCATTCGTGCTGCCGATCCCGAACGCGGTGACGCACCTGGGGGGCTATGTGGTGGCGCTGGTGGCCGGCACCGTTGTTACCGCCGTGTTGCTTGCAATGATGAAGCGCCGGGTGACTGAAGCCGCCTGAAACGGCGCCCCGTGTGAAGGAAGCCGTGCACATCGTGCGGCTTCTTTGTCTCAAAAACGCTCAAAAGCGACGCTGGCCGCCCGATTCTGTTTGCCTCCCCAGCCCGTTTAGCTATGATGCCGGGCAAATCAACTCTCGGGGGAGAGCAATGCAATCTCGCAGAATCACCGAACTGATGGCCATGTTCGCAGCGGGCATCATCGGCATGGCGTCAAGCGGCGCGAGCGCCGAGACGGGCGTGAGCAACGACGCGATCATCGTCGGCCAATCGGCGCCGATGAGCGGGCCGGCGGCGCAACTCGGTCAGCAGATGAACCGCGGCGCTCAGCTTTACTTCAATGCCGTCAACGCGGCAGGCGGCGTCAACGGACGCAAGATCGAGCTGAAGGTGCTCGACGATTTCTACGAACCCGATGCGGCTGCCCGCAACACCAAGACGCTGATCGAAGACACCAAGGTCTTCGCCCTGTTCGGCTATGTCGGCACGCCTACGAGCCTGGCAGCGCTGAAGATCGCCAACCCGGCCGGCGTGCCGTTCTTTGCGCCCTACTCCGGCGCCTCGGCGCTGCGCGAGCCCTTCGCACGCAATGTGTTCCACGTGCGCGCCAGCTACAACGATGAAACCGCCGCCATCGTCCAGCAGATCCACACTACGGGGCTGAAGCGCATTGCCGTGGTCTATAACGACGATGCCTACGGCAAGGCCGGCCTGGACGGTGTGCAACGCGCGCTTAAGCTTCCCGCCAACCAGGGTGTGTCGCTGGCGGCACAGGCCAGCGTGACGCGCAACACCACCGACGTGAAGGGTGCAATCGGCACCGTGCTTGCACAAAAGCCGGACGCCATCGTCGTCATCAGCGCTTACCAAACGGTGGCGGCGTTGGTAAAAGGGGCGCAGGAACAGGGCTACGCTGGTCAGTTCTACAACGTATCGTTCGTCGGCACCAAGGCGCTGGCCAATACGCTGGGCAAGGCCGGCGGCGGCGTGATCATCTCGCAGGTGATGCCGTATCCGTATAGCGGTGCATCGCCCGTGGTGCGCGACTACCAGAAGCTGCTTAAATCCGACGGCATTACCGATTTCGACTACGGAAGCATCGAGGGCTATGTCGCGGCGCGCGTCTTTGTTGAAGGTCTCAAGCGTGCTGGCCGCGACCTGACTCGCGAGAAGTTCATCGGTGCGCTGGAGTCGATGGGCAACTACGACGTGGGCGGCTTCAACGTGAACTTCTCGCCCTCCAACCACGTGGGCTCCAAGTTTGTTGAGATGACGATCATCAACTCGAACGGTCAAGTGATTCGCTGAACGCGCATCGTCCATAAGCAAAAAGCCGGGCCACATGCCCGGTTTTTTTTCGCTCAAGCCGGCTGTGTCTGCCGCTGCGCGAGCCGCCGCATGAACGCCTCGCACTGCGCAATCTGCGCGAGTTCGATGTACTCGTTAGGCTTGTGCGCCTGCTCGATATTGCCCGGACCGCACACCACAGTCGGGATGCCCGCGCGCGAGAACAGTCCGGCTTCTGTCCCATAGTCGACCTTGCCGACCGTGCCCCGGCTATCAGCCAACGCTTGCGCCAGCGTCACCAGCTCGTGCGACGGCGCAATCGACAGGCCCGGCGTGTTCGCCTTCATGGCGAAGCTGATGTCAGCATCGGCAGAAATCTCGCGCATCTGCGGCAGCAACGTCTGTTGCGCATAGCGCTCGACCTCGCCGAAAAGCCAATCAGGATCGGTACCCGGGAGATAGCGGAAATCGAAGGTAAATTCGCAATCGCGCGGCACCACGTTGGTGGCAATGCCGCCCTTGATCGTGCCCGTGTTCAAGGTGGTGTGCGGCACGACAAAGGCGACATCGCGTGCCTCTTCCGCCGCCAGACGCGCGGCTAGCGAGCGAATATGCGCAATCAGCAGCGCCGCAAACTCGATGGCATTCACGCCCTGCGGCGTCAACGCGGAATGCGCTTCCTTGCCGCGCACGCAGCATCGATATTCGCGCTTGCCCTTGTGCGCAATGATGGCGCGCATCGACGTGGGTTCGCCGACGATGCACCCCGCAGGCTGAATGCCGCTGGCCTCCAGATCACGCAGCAGGCTGCGCACGCCCACGCAGCCGATCTCCTCGTCGTACGACAGCGAGAGATGAAAGCTGGCATCGCCCTCCACCGCCATGAACGCGGGCACATTCGCGAGCGCCACGGCAATGAAGCTCTTCATGTCGGCCGTGCCGCGCCCGTACAGGCGGCCATCGCGGATCTGAGCATCGAATGGGTTCGTCTCCCACGACTGGCCATCGACGGGCACCACATCGGTATGCCCAGACAGCACCAGCCCTGGCTTGCTGCCTGGTGATAGCGTTGCAAACAGGTTCGCCTTGCCGCCCGTTGCGTCATACGTGAGTCTGCAGTCCGCCCCCTGGGCTTGCAGGCGATCGCGCACCCACTCGATCAGGCCAAGATTGGAGTTGCGGCTGACCGTATCGAACGCCACCAGGGTGCGAATCAATTGCAGAACTTCGTCGGAAGGGTGCGGTGCGGCAGCGATGGCGTCGGCAGACATGATGGGGTTCGGGTCGTTCACGTAGCGCTCGAGAACTGCGGCGGGCGGGGGGATATCGGCGGCGCGCCGTTAATTAGCGGACCTCCAGTGTAGGCGTTTCAGCCGCTCGGCTTTGACTGTAAGCGAGAGCGCACAAGCCATCGCGTGAAGAATCCATACGAAACTGCATGGACAGATCAAGCAATTGGCTGATGGCCGGTCGGAAATCGCCCTTCGGCGTATGATCGAATGTGATTCCGAACTTTCAGCCAGAACACGAGCATCTCATGAAGCTGATCCCAGAAATCCAAGCCGCGCAGCCCGAGATCCAAGCGCTGCGACGCGACATCCACGCGCACCCCGAACTCTGCTTCGAAGAGCAGCGCACTTCCGATCTGGTCGCCGCGAAGCTCGCCGAATGGGGCATCGAAGTGCACCGGGGCCTGGGCAAGACCGGCCTGGTCGGCGTTATCCGCAACGGTGAGGGCAAGAGCATCGGCCTGCGCGCCGATATGGACGCACTACCGCTCGCCGAGGCCAACCAGTTCGAGCATCGCTCCAAACACGACGGCAAGATGCACGCGTGCGGCCACGACGGCCACACGGCAATGCTGCTCGGCGCTGCACATTACCTGTCCAAGCACCGCAATTTCAGCGGCACCGCAAACCTGATCTTCCAACCCGCCGAAGAAGGCGGCGGCGGCGCACGCGAGATGATCAAGGACGGCCTGTTCGATCGCTTCCCGTGCGACGCCGTCTTTGGCTTGCACAACTGGCCGGGCGTGCCGGTCGGCGCATTCGGCACACGCGCCGGCGCGCTAATGGCATCGAGCAACGAGTTCCGCATCACGATCAAGGGAAAGGGCGCGCACGCCGCGCTACCGCACAACGGCAACGATCCGGTGTTTGTCGGGGCTCAGGTGGTATCGGCACTGCAAGGCATCATCACGCGCAACAAGCGCCCGATCGACACCGCAGTCCTCTCCGTCACACAGTTCCATGCCGGTGACGCGACCAACATCATTCCGAACGAAGCTTGGATAGGCGGCACGGTACGCACCTTCTCCACCGAAGTCCTCGACTTGATCGAGCGCCGCATGGAAGAAGTCTCTAGGGGCATCGCCGCCGCATACGATTGCACGATCGACTTCGTCTTCCACCGCAACTACCCCCCGACTGTGAACACGGAAAATGAAACGCAGTTTGCGGCGGCTGTGATGCGAGAGCTGGTGGGCGCAGATAACGTGGAAGCCAATATCGATCCGACCATGGGCGCCGAAGATTTCTCGTTCATGCTGATCGAGAAGCCTGGCTGCTTCGCCTTCATTGGCAACGGCGACGGCGACCACCGCGAGCAAGGCCACGGTCTGGGCCCGTGTATGCTGCACAATCCAAGCTACGACTTCAATGACGAGTTGCTGCCGCTGGGCGCGACATATTGGGTTCGCCTAGTCGAGAAATTCTTGGCACGTAACTAATAAGCCCGCTGGGGTGACCGAAAAAGCCTCCGTTCGGAGGCTTTTTGCTTTGGGGTGAAGCTGGTACGAAAGAAGCGGATGGGCCGCGCAAAGGCAAACACCCCAGCTCTAAGGTAGAGCTGGGGTGTTGTATGGGAGAGCCTGGCGATGACCTACTTTCACACGGGAATCCGCACTATCATCGGCGCGGAGTCGTTTCACGGTCCTGTTCGGGATGGGAAGGGGTGGTACCGACTCGCTATGGTCACCAGGCTATGACTTGTCGTCACGTTGACGAGGTCAACGGGACCAATATGGGAATGTAGATTTTGGGTTGTGAGTTGTGTGTATCAGGCACAAGGCGGACCCAGCCGGAAACATACCGGTTATAGGATCAAGCCGCACGGGCAATTAGTACTGGTTAGCTGAACGCATTACTGCGCTTCCACACCCAGCCTATCAACGTCCTGGTCTCGAACGACCCTTCAGGGAGATCAAGTCTCCAGGGAATCCTCATCTTCAGGCAAGTTTCCCGCTTAGATGCTTTCAGCGGTTATCTCTTCCGTACATAGCTACCCTGCGATGCCTCTGGCGAGACAACAGGTACACCAGCGGTACGTCCACTCCGGTCCTCTCGTACTAGGAGCAGCCCCCGTCAAGATTCCAACGCCCACGGCAGATAGGGACCAAACTGTCTCACGACGTTTTAAACCCAGCTCACGTACCTCTTTAAATGGCGAACAGCCATACCCTTGGGACCGGCTACAGCCCCAGGATGAGATGAGCCGACATCGAGGTGCCAAACACCGCCGTCGATATGAACTCTTGGGCGGTATCAGCCTGTTATCCCCAGAGTACCTTTTATCCGTTGAGCGATGGCCCTTCCATACAGAACCACCGGATCACTATGTCCTGCTTTCGCACCTGCTCGACTTGTCGGTCTCGCAGTTAAGCACGCTTTTGCCATTGCACTTTAGGTACGATGTCCGACCGTACCAAGCGTACCTTCGAACTCCTCCGTTACACTTTGGGAGGAGACCGCCCCAGTCAAACTGCCTACCATGCACTGTCCCCGACCCGGATTCACGGGCCAAGGTTAGAACCTCAAACAAACCAGGGTGGTATTTCAAGGTCGGCTCCACCGAAACTAGCGTCCCGGTTTCAAAGCCTCCCACCTATCCTACACAGATCGGTTCAAAGTCCAATGCAAAGCTACAGTAAAGGTTCATGGGGTCTTTCCGTCTAGCCGCGGGGAGATTGCATCATCACAAACACTTCAACTTCGCTGAGTCTCGGGAGGAGACAGTGTGGCCATCGTTACGCCATTCGTGCAGGTCGGAACTTACCCGACAAGGAATTTCGCTACCTTAGGACCGTTATAGTTACGGCCGCCGTTTACCGGGACTTCAATCAAGAGCTTGCACCCCATCATTTAATCTTCCGGCACCGGGCAGGCGTCACACCCTATACGTCCACTTTCGTGTTTGCAGAGTGCTGTGTTTTTATTAAACAGTCGCAGCCACCATTTTATTGCAACCCCTTCGTCCTTCTGGCGCGAGCCAGTCAAACTACAAGGGCGTACCTTATCCCGAAGTTACGGTACCAATTTGCCGAGTTCCTTCTCCCGAGTTCTCTCAAGCGCCTTAGAATACTCATCTCGCCCACCTGTGTCGGTTTGCGGTACGGTCTCGTATGACTGAAGCTTAGAGGCTTTTCTTGGAACCACTTCCAATTGCTTCGCGACCTAAAGTCGCTCGCCCCACACCCTTGAATCACGCACCCGGATTTGCCTAAGTGCCATCTCCAATGTAGGGACCGGGACATCCAACACCCGGACAACCTTCCGCGATCCGTCCCCCCATCGCATCATACGACGGTGCAGGAATATTAACCTGCTTCCCATCAGCTACGCATCTCTGCCTCGCCTTAGGGGCCGACTCACCCTACGCCGATGAACGTTGCGTAGGAAACCTTGGGCTTACGGCGAGGGGGCCTTTCACCCCCTTTATCGCTACTCATGTCAGCATTCGCACTTCTGATACCTCCAGCATCCTTTACAAGACACCTTCACAGGCTTACAGAACGCTCTCCTACCATGCACTTACGTGCATCCGCAGCTTCGGTATATTGCTTAGCCCCGTTACATCTTCCGCGCAGGACGACTCGATCAGTGAGCTATTACGCTTTCTTTAAAGGGTGGCTGCTTCTAAGCCAACCTCCTGACTGTTTTAGCCTTCCCACTTCGTTTCCCACTTAGCAATATTTAGGGACCTTAGCTGGCGGTCTGGGTTGTTTCCCTCTTGACACCGGACGTTAGCACCCGATGTCTGTCTCCCGTGATTGCACTCTTCGGTATTCGGAGTTTGCTATGGCGGGGTAATCAGCAATAGACCCCCCAACCATGACAGTGCTCTACCCCCGAAGGTGAGACACGAGGCACTACCTAAATAGTTTTCGGAGAGAACCAGCTATTTCCAAGTTTGTTTAGCCTTTCACCCCTATCCACAGCTCATCCCCTAACTTTTCAACGTTAGTGGGTTCGGTCCTCCAGTACGTGTTACCGCACCTTCAACCTGGCCATGGATAGATCACTTGGTTTCGGGTCTACACCCAGCGACTGAACGCCCTATTCGGACTCGCTTTCGCTACGCCTTCCCTAATCGGTTAAGCTTGCCACTGAATGTAAGTCGCTGACCCATTATACAAAAGGTACGCCGTCACCCGTTTCCAGGCTCCGACTGTTTGTATGCATGCGGTTTCAGGATCTATTTCACTCCCCTCCCGGGGTTCTTTTCGCCTTTCCCTCACGGTACTGGTTCACTATCGGTCGATTACGAGTATTTAGCCTTGGAGGATGGTCCCCCCATCTTCAGACAGGATTTCACGTGTCCCGCCCTACTTGTCGTACACCTAGTTCCACAATACTGTTTTCGCATACGGGGCTATCACCCACTATGGCCGGACTTTCCATTCCGCTTTGCTAACAATACTGCTAAAGAGTACAAGGCTGATCCCATTTCGCTCGCCACTACTTTGGGAATCTCGGTTGATTTCTGTTCCTGCAGCTACTTAGATGTTTCAGTTCACTGCGTTCGCTTCCCTTGCCTATGTATTCAGCAAGGGATGACCCATTCGGGCCGGGTTTCCCCATTCGGATATCTGCGGATCAAAGCTTGTTTGCCAGCTCCCCGCAGCTTTTCGCAGGCTACTACGTCCTTCATCGCCTGTAATCGCCAAGGCATCCACCACATGCACTTATTCGCTTGACCCTATAACGAGTATGTCTCGATATAGGCTGAGTTCTCGCGTTGTGCCGTATTCCAAGACAATCTTTCGATTGCTCTGGTAATACTGGTTGATACAATCACAACCCAGTGTCGCGTTTTGAATGTGCGTCTCATCAACGCACCGCGACACCTTTACTACATTCCATATTGTTAAAGAACAGCCGAGTTATCACTCGTCTTGGCTAAGCCAAACGCAAACACCGCATTCATCGACTTCTCTGTCGATGCTTGCGTTTGGCAACCAAAAGGTATTGGTGGAGGATGACGGGATCGAACCGACGACCCCCTGCTTGCAAAGCAGGTGCTCTCCCAGCTGAGCTAATCCCCCAGTCACGGCAGAGAACAACTTCCACCGTCCGTAACTTGGTGGGTCTGGTAGGACTTGAACCTACGACCCCCGCCTTATCAAGACGGTGCTCTAACCACCTGAGCTACAGACCCTTGGCTGTAACATCAAACAAACCGATAAGTGTGGACGCCTAACGTCGGATGCACGCTCTTAAAGGAGGTGATCCAGCCGCACCTTCCGATACGGCTACCTTGTTACGACTTCACCCCAGTCATGAACCCTACCGTGGTAATCGCCCTCCTTGCGGTTAGGCTAACTACTTCTGGTAAAGCCCACTCCCATGGTGTGACGGGCGGTGTGTACAAGACCCGGGAACGTATTCACCGCGGCATGCTGATCCGCGATTACTAGCGATTCCAGCTTCACGTAGTCGAGTTGCAGACTACGATCCGGACTACGATGCATTTTCTGGGATTAGCTCCACCTCGCGGCTTGGCAACCCTCTGTATGCACCATTGTATGACGTGTGAAGCCCTACCCATAAGGGCCATGAGGACTTGACGTCATCCCCACCTTCCTCCGGTTTGTCACCGGCAGTCTCTCTAGAGTGCCCTTTCGTAGCAACTAGAGACAAGGGTTGCGCTCGTTGCGGGACTTAACCCAACATCTCACGACACGAGCTGACGACAGCCATGCAGCACCTGTGTCCACTTTCTCTTTCGAGCACCTAATGCATCTCTGCTTCGTTAGTGGCATGTCAAGGGTAGGTAAGGTTTTTCGCGTTGCATCGAATTAATCCACATCATCCACCGCTTGTGCGGGTCCCCGTCAATTCCTTTGAGTTTTAATCTTGCGACCGTACTCCCCAGGCGGTCAACTTCACGCGTTAGCTACGTTACTAAGGAAATGAATCCCCAACAACTAGTTGACATCGTTTAGGGCGTGGACTACCAGGGTATCTAATCCTGTTTGCTCCCCACGCTTTCGTGCATGAGCGTCAGTGTTATCCCAGGGGGCTGCCTTCGCCATCGGTATTCCTCCACATCTCTACGCATTTCACTGCTACACGTGGAATTCTACCCCCCTCTGACACACTCTAGCCGTGCAGTCACCAATGCAATTCCCAAGTTAAGCTCGGGGATTTCACATCGGTCTTGCACAACCGCCTGCGCACGCTTTACGCCCAGTAATTCCGATTAACGCTTGGACCCTACGTATTACCGCGGCTGCTGGCACGTAGTTAGCCGGTCCTTATTCTTCCGGTACCGTCATCGACCCCAGGTATTAACCAGAGCCATTTCTTTCCGGACAAAAGTGCTTTACAACCCGAAGGCCTTCTTCACACACGCGGCATTGCTGGATCAGGCTTTCGCCCATTGTCCAAAATTCCCCACTGCTGCCTCCCGTAGGAGTCTGGGCCGTGTCTCAGTCCCAGTGTGGCTGATCGTCCTCTCAGACCAGCTACTGATCGTCGCCTTGGTGGGCCTTTACCCCACCAACTAGCTAATCAGACATCGGCCGCTCCTATAGCATGAGGCCTTGCGGTCCCCCACTTTCACCCTCAGGTCGTATGCGGTATTAGCTAATCTTTCGACTAGTTATCCCCCACTACAGGGCACGTTCCGATGTATTACTCACCCGTTCGCCACTCGCCATCAATCTAGCAAGCTAGATCATGCTGCCGTTCGACTTGCATGTGTAAGGCATGCCGCCAGCGTTCAATCTGAGCCAGGATCAAACTCTTCAGTTCAATCTGCTGTTTTTCGCTCTTTACGAGCGGTCGCTCACTCTCAGAATCTGACTTGAACTTTCGTTCAAACCTTACTTCTGTGCGAGCACTTCATTACTTGTTAGCTAGCGGATCGAAATCCGCCGCATCCAGTATTAAGCGCCCACACTTATCGGCTGTTTGCTTGTTAAAGAACTTCGCGATCAACTTTGTTCACCGCGTCGCTGCGTTGTCTGCAGCAGAGAAACGAGATTATGCAGAGCTTTTTCGTCGCTGTCAACAACTCGTCGAAGAATTTTTATCATCAACTCGCCACCAACCACTCCTGAATTTCCAGCCAATCGCCAACCACACAATCGACCGCAAACTCGCCCCACTCCTGCTTCTCCACCACCCAACTCCACCGCCTCAACCTGCGTTTCGGCGCTGTGTTTTGCAGCGAGGGGCGAACTATAGGCGGGTTCCTGGAGGTTGGCAACACCTTTGTCATTACGGGTTGATGACGAGTTCGTGAAGAATCGCCGCCAGCCCCGTCTGCGCCTAGGATTGCGGCCGCAAAGCACGCGCAAACGAGGCCGTGAATACTCGAGGTTGTTACTCGGGTATTCCCGAGATCACTCCGCTAAGCACTGCTTATTGGTGCTTGAACGCCGGTGCGCGCTTCTCGACGAAGGCGCGCATGCCCTCTTTCTGGTCTTCCGTGGCGAATGTGGAGTGGAACAGGCGGCGCTCAAGATGTACGCCTTCGCTGAGCGAGGTCTCGTAGGCCGCGTTGATCGACTCTTTGATCATCATGACCGTGGGCAGCGAGAACCCGGCAATGGTTTCTGCGGCTTGGATGGCTTCGTCGAGCAGCTTGTCTGCGGGGATGACGCGGGAGACCAAGCCGGCGCGCTCAGCTTCTTCAGCGCCCATCATGCGGGCGGTCAAGCAAAGATCCATGGCCTTGGCCTTGGAGACGGCGCGCGGCAGGCGCTGCGTGCCGCCGGCGCCGGGCATGGTGCCGAGCTTGATTTCTGGCTGGCCGAACTTGGCGGTGTCGGCGGCAAGGATGATGTCGCACATCATGGCCAGTTCACAGCCGCCGCCCAGCGCGTAGCCGGCCACTGCGGCAATCACCGGCTTGCGGATGCGGCGGATGGTTTCCCAGTTGCGCGTGATGTATTCGTTCTTATAGACCGTGGCGAAGTCGTATGCAGCCATGGCGCCAATATCCGCGCCCGCGGCGAACGCCTTTTCACTGCCGGTGATGACGATGGCACCGATGTTGGCATCGGCATCGAAGGTGAGCAGCGCGGCGCCAAGCTCATCCATGAGCGCATCGTTGAGGGCATTGAGCGCCTTCGGGCGATTGAGCGTAATAAGACCGACGCGACCGCGCGTTTCAACCAGAATGTTTTCGTAGGACATGGAAGCTCCAGTTGGAATGGATGTAATATTAGCCGACCAACCGGTCGGTTAATCAATAAACCGATGACCGAGGAGGAGACAAGATGACTAGCCCGACCATTCTGCTTGACTGGCATGAACGCGTGGCAACCATCACGCTAAACCGGCCCGATCAGCTCAACAGCTTCACGGCCGGCATGCACCAGGAACTGCGCGACGCGCTGGACAAGGTGGAGCGCCAGCGGGCCCGCGCGCTGATCCTGACCGGAGCGGGGCGCGGTTTCTGCGCGGGGCAGGATATCTCCGAACTCAATGTCACGCCCGGTCAGATGACCGACCTGGGTCAGCTCATCGACGAACAATTCAACCCGCTGGTGCGCCGACTGCGTGCCATGCCCCTGCCAGTGATTGCCGCTGTGAACGGCGTGGCCGCGGGCGCGGGCGCGAATCTGGCGCTGGCCTGCGACATCGTGATGGCTGCCGAGAATGCGTGCTTCCTACAAGCCTTCGTGAAAATCGGGCTGTTGCCGGATTCGGGCGGGACGTGGTTCCTGCCGCAACGCATCGGTGTGGCGCGGGCGATGGGGCTGGCGATGCTTGGCGAGAAGCTGGACGCAAAGACAGCGCTCGCCTGGGGCCTGATCTGGGGCGTTTATCACGATGCCAAGATCCTGATGACCGAAGTGAATTGCATGGCCGACCACTTGGCCAAGCAGCCGACGCGGGCGCTGGCCGCCATCAAGCGTGCGATGCATGCGGCGCCCACCCAGTCGCTCGACGCCCAGTTGGATCTGGAACGCGACCTGCAGCGCGAACTCGGCAACTCTCATGATTACGCTGAGGGCGTCGACGCTTTCCTCAACAAGCGCGTGGCGCATTTCACCGGCGAATAGAGGAATCTGCATGACCGAGACCACCCTCCACGATGCGCAGGTCCTGGCCGAGGCCGCCTGCAAGAGCATGTTTGACGCCGATGCCTGCACCCGCTGGCTTGGCATGCACGTGGAGGCGGTCGGGCCCGGCTATGCCCGCTTATCCATGACCGTGCGGCCGGAATTCCTGAATGGCCATCGCACGTGTCATGGCGGACTGATCTTCACGCTGGCCGATTCTGCCTTCGCGTTTGCCTGCAACAGCCACAATCACAACACGGTGGCGGCTGGGTGCAGCGTCGAATTTCTGCGGCCGGCGCATGGCGGCGATGTGCTCGTCGCCGAGGCAACCGAGCAGGTTTTGTCCGGCCGGCATGGCGTGTACGACGTTCGTGTCTCCAACCAAGCCGGTGAGGTGGTCGCCATGTTTCGCGGCAAGTCCGCACAGATTCGCGGCCACGTCATTCCCGTCTCCGACAGCAGCGAGGCCTAGCCGCACCATCGTTATAAAGATCCGAGATCGCGCCACCACAAGAGGACGCCGCACGACGGCATCCCGAGGAGACCCGCATGCGCCCCCGCTCGACCGACCTGCCGCTCGATCCAATCGAGACCGCCAGCCGTGACGCCATCCAGGCGTTGCAGCTTGAACGCCTGAAGCGCAGCTTGGCGCACGCGTATGAGAACGTGCCGGCCTACCGGGCCAAATTCGACGCGGCGGGCGTGCATCCGTCGGATTTGCGGTCGCTTGCCGATCTGGCGAGGTTTCCATTCACGACCAAGGCGGATTTGCGCGACAACTATCCGTTCGGCATGTTTGCGGTGCCACAGGATCGGATTGCGCGTATCCACGCGTCGTCGGGCACGACGGGCAAACCCACGGTCGTCGGCTACACGCTGGCGGATATCGATACGTGGGCCGGGTTGGTGGCGCGCTCGATTCGGGCGGCGGGAGCACGGCGCGGCGACAAGGTCCACGTGAGCTACGGCTACGGGCTTTTCACCGGCGGCTTAGGCGCGCATTACGGCGTGGAGCGCGCTGGGCTGACGGCCATCCCATTCGGTGGGGGGCAGACCGAGCGGCAAGTGCAGTTGATCGTCGATTTTCAGCCGCAGATCATCATGGTCACGCCCAGCTATATGCTGGCAATTGCTGACGAGTTCGAGCGGCAAGGCATGGACCCGGCCACGTCCAGCCTGCAGATCGGCATCTTCGGTGCCGAGCCATGGACGCCCGAGATGCGCAGCGCCATCGAAGCGCGCATGGGGCTTTCAGCGGTCGATATCTATGGCCTATCGGAAGTGATGGGGCCAGGCGTGGCCAGCGAATGCGCCGAGACCAAGGACGGCCCAACCATCTGGGAAGACCACTTTTATCCGGAGATCATCGATCCGGACACGGGCGAGGTGCTGCCTGACGGCGAGTTCGGCGAACTGGTGTTCACCTCGCTGACCAAGGAAGCGATGCCCGTGGTGCGCTATCGCACCCGCGATCTGACGCGTCTATTGCCGGGCACGGCGCGTCCGGGCTTCCGTCGCATGGAGAAAATCACCGGCCGCTGCGACGACATGATGATCGTGCGCGGCGTGAACGTGTTCCCCTCGCAGATCGAGGAATTGATCCTGAAGCACGCGGCGCTGTCCCCGCACTATCAATGCGTGCTCGGCAAGGAAGGACCGCTGGATACGCTGACGGTGCGGATCGAGGCGGCGCTGGGTGCGCCGGCTGACGCAGCCCAATCGGCGGGCCGCCAACTGGCGCACGACATCAAATCGTTGATTGGCGTGACAGCGGCGATCGAGACGTTGGCCAGCGGCGGGATCGAGCGCTCGGTCGGCAAGGCGCGCCGCGTGGTGGACTTGCGACGGGGTTAGTCCCTCTCTTTAGCGGGCGGCGACGCCGACGCTGCCACCCTTCGGCACGAGCACCCAAAGGCGGCCCGCCTGCTTCATGCGCCCGGCCAGGTCGCCCGCGGCATCGCCATGGCCGAAGTAGTAATCGGCACGGACGGCGCCGCGAATGGCTGAACCCACGTCCTGCGCAAAAACGAGTTTCTGGATGGGATCGGTCGACAGCGGCTTGGTGGTCGACAGAAACACCGGGGAGCCCAGCGGAATGTAAGTCGGATCTACTGCAATCGAACGCTCGTCGGTGAGTGGCACGCCGAGCTTGCCGATCGGGCCGCCCGTGTTGCCCGGCGTCTCTGCAAAGAACACGTAGCGCGGGTTGATGTTGAGCATCTCCTCGACGCGGCCCGGATTGGCGCGTGCCCAGGCCTTGATTCCCTGCATGGTCGCCTGCACCGGTGTGATTTCACCCATGTCGAGCAGCCAACGCGCGAACGAGCGGAACGGCTGGTTGTTGGTCCCGCCCACGCCAAGGCGCATGATGCCGCCCTCTTCCAACTGAACCTGGCCCGAACCCTGGATCTGCAGGAACGCTGCTTCGACCGGGTCGTCCACCCAGACAATCTCTTGACCCTGGAGCGCCGGACTGCGGATCAATTGCGCGCGGGCCGGCAGGGTCTTGCCGCGCCACGCAGCGGGCATGCGGTACAGCGGCGTCTGATAGGCCCCGTGGCGGGTGCGCGAGCCGCGCAGCAGCGGTTCGTAGTAGCCGGTGATGAGGCCACTGTCGGTGCCGTCGTCCTTCACGACCCGATACGGCGTGAAGTTGTCTTCAAAGAAAACGCGCATGGCAATCGGATCGCCGGCATCCACCATCAGGCCGGCCGTGCACACACGCGACCAATCGGCGCGACGCTTCATTGCCTGGCAGTTCGATTGCAGTGCGGGCCAGGCGGAGGCGAGGTCATCGACAGTCCAGCCGGACACATCAGCCCAGGTGGCGGGAGCCAGATGGCCGCCGAGCGTGCCGGTGGGCGCCTGCGGCGCTTCGACGCGCGGCGGCGGCCCGCTCGTGCAAGCTGCCAGCATTGCGGCGACCAGTGCCGCGGCCAGGGAACCCATCCGCGCAGCCCATCGGCGGTGCAGGGAGTTGCCGGCTCGTGTCAATGCGTCCAAGGTTGCTGCTGTCATGCGTGTTCCATCCTGTCCGGTGCGGCCCCGGGCTTGGCTACAATGCCTCGCACCCGAGCTTCCCGCCGTCGACCATGAGCGAATTCTTTGAAAACCATCCGATGATGCTGTTCGGCCTGGAGGCCGGCGTGGCGCTGTTCCTGCTGATCTTCATCGTGATCTGGACGATGTCGGGCGCCAAGAAGCATCCGCGCCCACTGCGTGCGCCGCCCGAACACCCGTCGCGCCATAGCGATGCCGCCAAGCCTTCGGAATCGACCGCCGCCGCCCCGAAAGATTCGCAAGCGGCCAAATCCGACGCGCCCTGATTCCCGATCAGTGCAGCATGCGCGGCATCACCAGCGCAAATTCGGGGATGGGCGCCTCGAAGCGGTGACCGTCTTCAGCCACGCAGAAGTATTCTCCGCGCATCGTGCCCACGGGTGTCTTGATGGTCGCCCAGCTCGTGTATTCGAAAGACTCGCCCGGCGGCAGCAGCGGCTGGTGGCCAACCACGCCCAGGCCGTTCACTTCCTGCACCTGCTCGTCGGCGTCGGTGATCACCCAGTGGCGGGAAATGAGCTGGCTCGGCACGTCACCGGTGTTGCGGATGGTGATGGTGTAGGCGAAGGCGTAGCTGCCCTGTTCCGGCTCGGATTGCTCCGGCAGATAGCGCGTCCGGACCTGGACGGTGAATTCGTAGCTCGGCATGTCGATCCACAATCAGAATTGGCGCCCATTGTGCGGCATGGCTGTGGCAGCGGCAAGGCGCTGGCAGACGGCCGATCCGGCTAAAATGGCGGCCTCCTTTGCGCATCTGCGCGCCTTATCCGTCTCCCATCATGTCCGCAGCCATCGATCCGTCCGGTTTCCGCATTGCCCCGTCCATCCTGTCCGCCGACTTCGCCCGCCTTGGCGAAGAAGTGCGCCGCGTGCTCGAATCGGGCGCCGACTGGATCCATTTCGACGTGATGGACAACCACTACGTGCCGAACCTGACCGTCGGGCCGCTGGTCTGCGAGGCAATTCGCCCGCACGCGCAAAAGGACGGCAAGCCGGTGCCGATCGACGTGCACCTGATGGTCAGCCCGGTCGATCGCATCATCCCGGACTTTGCCAAGGCCGGCGCTGACCTGATCACGTTTCACCCGGAAGCTTCGGAGCACATCGACCGTTCGCTGGCGCTGATCCGCGACAACGGCTGCAAGGCTGGCCTGGTCTTCAACCCGGCCACGCCGCTGCACTATCTGGATCATGTGATGGATCGCCTGGACATGGTGCTCATCATGTCGGTCAACCCGGGCTTTGGCGGCCAATCGTTCATTCCGGAAGCGCTGAACAAGCTGCGCACCGTTCGTCAGAAGCTCGACGCATACCAAGACAAGACCGGCCGCAAGATCCTGCTTGAGATTGACGGTGGCGTGAAGGCAGACAACATCGCCGAGATTGCCAAAGCCGGCGCCGACACCTTCGTCGCGGGTTCGGCGGTGTTCGGCAAGCCGGATGCAGATGGCGGCTACCGTGGCACCGTGGGTGCGCTGCGCCAAGCGCTGGCCCCCCTGGCATGACGACGGGCGTGCTACCCGCCGGCGCTGTTCGCGCTGTCATCATCGACCTGGACGGGACGATGGTGGACACCGCGGGCGACTTCCACGCCGCCATCAATGCGATGTTGGAGGCGCTTGGCGCCACGCCGGACATGCCGACCGAGGAAGTCGTCGGCTACGTCGGCAAGGGCTCGGAAAACCTCGTGCGGCGCGTGCTCGATGCGCGCTTGCCACCGGCTCAGGCCAACAGCCGCTTTGCGGAAGGGCTAGAGGCGTACCAGCGCGCCTACATCGCCATCAATGGTCAACACGTGAACGTCTATGAAGGCGTGCGCGAAGGGCTGGCTGCACTGCGCGACATGGGCATCGCTCTCGCGTGCGTGACGAACAAGCCACACGATTTCACGCAGCCGCTTCTGGCGCAGCTCGGTCTGAACACGTATTTCGACCTCGTCTACCCGGGTGACGCCTTCCAGTATCGCAAGCCCGATCCGTACCCCATGCTGCGGGTGGCGGAGGCGTTTGGCGTGACCCCGACTGAAATCGTGGCCATTGGTGACTCGGAAAACGACGCTCGCGCGGCCCGCGCGGCCGGCATGCGCGTGCTGGCGGTGCCGTATGGCTACAACCACGGCCAGCCTATACAGCACGCAGGAGCCGATGCTATAGTCGACACACTTTTTGCGGCAGCTGAGTTGATCCGGCCCTATGCAGAGCCACACAATACCGTCTCTGCCGCTTCCAACTGACGATCCATGTTCCTGAATCGCAAACGCGTCGACGCTGGTGGTGACCGGGGGGCCTGGCCCTGGCGGCCCTGGCACGCCCTCGTCCGGGCGTAAGCGTTTGCACGGCTGCTGATCGTTCTTCCTCGGTTTCGGCACTCTGGCGCGTCACGAGCGCGCCGCCCAAACCACCCCCGCATCTCCTGCCCCAAACGCTGACCGCCCGCCGGTCTTCCGCTGGCCCGCTTTCGGCTGCGGACGACCCTTGCAGGATCGCACGGTCGCTTTTACGACGTTCGCGCGTTCCCATCCCTGATGTTCTGCTAACGTTCCGACGGCATCATTGACGCTCTTGCGTTTGCCGTGGAGCGAACGCATGCCGGTGGGTGCGCAACCGCCCGCCTGGCGAATCGACCTGACCGCTCATGACCGAACTCGAATTCAAATCGCTGGCCGACCAGGGCTACAACCGCATTCCGCTGATTGCCGAGGCTCTGGCCGACCTGGAGACGCCGCTGTCGCTGTATCTGAAGCTGGCGCAATCACACGACCGCGGTACGCATACGTTCCTGCTGGAATCGGTGGTGGGCGGCGAGCGCTTTGGGCGTTACTCCTTCATCGGCCTGCACGCGCACACGCTGCTGCGCGTCAAGGGCAACCACACCGAGGTGGTGACCGACGGCAAGGTGGTGGAAACGCACGACGGCAATCCGCTGGACTTCATCGCCGCGTTCGAGCGCCGCCAGAAAGTGGCGCTGCGCCCGGGCCTACCCCGCTTCTGCGGCGGCCTGGCTGGTTATTTCGGCTACGACGCCGTGCGCTTCATCGAGCCGCGCCTGGCCGAAACCGCCCCGCCCGATGATCTGCAATTGCCCGACATCCAGCTCATGCTGTGCGAAGAGCTGGCCGTGATCGACAACCTGTCGGGCAAGCTCTACCTCATCGTCTACGCCGATCCGTCCAAGCCCGAGGCCTATTCACGCGCCAAGCAGCGCCTGCGCGCGTTGCGCACGAAGCTGCACCAGCCGGTGGATGTGCCGGTGACGTCGCCGTCGGTGCGCACCGACACCATTCGCGAGTTCGACAAGGCCGACTACATCACCGCCGTGCTCAAGGCCAAGGAATACATCGCCGCCGGCGACATGATGCAGGTGCAGATCGGCCAACGCCTGGTCAAGCCGTTCCGCGACGCACCGCTGTCGCTGTACCGCGCGCTGCGCTCGCTGAACCCGTCGCCGTACATGTACTTCTACAACTTCGGCGACATGCAGATCGTCGGGGCATCGCCGGAGATCCTGGTGCGCCAGGAAGAACGTCGTGTGCCGGCTGCTGAAAACAACGGCAACGGCGCCGACGAATCCGCCCGCATCGTCACCATCCGCCCGCTGGCCGGCACGCGCCCGCGCGGCAGCACGCCCGAGCGCGATGCGGAACTCGCCACCGAGCTCCTCAACGACCCGAAGGAAATCGCCGAGCACGTCATGCTGATCGACCTGGCGCGCAACGACATCGGCCGCATTGCCGAAATCGGCTCCGTCAAGGTGACGGACCAGATGGTCATCGAGAAGTATTCGCACGTGCAGCACATCGTCAGTTCCGTCGAGGGCCGCCTGAAGCCCGGCATGACCAACATGGACGTGCTGCGCGCGACCTTCCCGGCCGGCACACTCTCGGGTGCACCCAAAGTGCGGGCGATGGAGATCATCGACGAGCTGGAGCCGGTCAAGCGCGGCATCTACGGCGGCGCGGTGGGCTATCTCTCGTTCTCGGGTGAGATGGATCTGGCTATCGCCATTCGCACCGGCATCATCAAGGACGGCAATCTCTACGTGCAGGCCGCCGCCGGCGTGGTGGCCGATTCGGACCCGGATGCCGAATGGAGGGAAACCGAACACAAGGCGCGCGCCGTGCTGCGTGCCGCCGAGCAAGTGCAAGACGGCCTCGACGCCGATTTCTGAGGTCAAGGAGAACACCATGCTGCTGATGCTCGACAACTACGACTCCTTTACCTACAACATCGTCCAGTACTTTGGCGAACTCGGCCAGGACGTGCGCACGTTCCGCAACGACGAGATCACGATCGAAGAGATCGAAAAGCTGAACCCCGAGCGCATCTGCCTGTCGCCCGGCCCGTGCACGCCGACGGAAGCCGGCATCCTGGTTCCAGCCCTCAAGCACTTTGCAGGGCGCGTGCCCATCCTGGGCGTATGCCTGGGGCACCAGGCCATCGCAGATGCGTTTGGCGGACGAGTCATCCGCGCACAGAAGGTGATGCACGGCAAGGTCAGCACCATCGAAAACACCGGCGTGGGCGTGTTCGCCAACCTACCGAGGCATTTCAAGGTGACGCGCTATCACTCGCTGGCGATCGAGCGCGAAACGCTGCCGGACTGCCTGGAAATCACCGCCTGGACGGAAGACGGTGAAATCATGGGCGTGCGCCACAAGACGCTGCCCGTCGAAGGTGTGCAATTCCACCCGGAATCGATCCTGTCTGAACACGGCCATGCACTGCTTGGCAATTTCCTGAAGGAACGCGTCTGATGCGCCGCGCGTGCGCGGTCGTGGCCGCATTGATGGCAAGCCTGCCGGCAATGGCCAGTACGCTGGAAGCCTGCCGCGCGGCCCAGTCTGAAGCCGGCGGCGTCGCTCAATGCGTGCAAGGCGCACGCAAGGCAGCGCTGGCCGAACTGGCGACCGCGGAGTCCGCCCGCCGCAACGACCTGCGCGCACGCATGAACCTGCGCGGCGGCATTGATCGGGGCGCCGCCATGGCCTTTGACCGCACCGTGCGCGCACACCAACTCTATCGACAGGCCGAATGCGACCTGGAACGCCGCTTGGCTCGCAACACGCCCGATGCCGACCTGGCCGAAGCCGCGTGCGAGGCCGACCTGTCGCGTGAGCGCATCGGCGCCTTGCGCGACGTCGCACAGCCGGCCACCCCGGCTGCGGCTCCGGCAGCGCCCAACTGAATACGGAACGATCATGTCCATCACCCCGCAAGAAGCGCTCGTTCGCTGTATCGAGCACCGCGAAATCTTCCACGACGAGATGCTGCATCTGATGCGGCTCATCATGCGCGGCGAGATGTCGCCAGTCATGGCGGCCGCCCTCACCATGGGGCTGCGCGTCAAAAAAGAGACCATCGGCGAAATCGCGGCCGCTGCCACCGTCATGCGCGAATTCGCCACCAAGGTCGATGTGCCCGCTGAGGTGTCCGATCACTTCGTCGACATCGTCGGCACGGGCGGCGACGGCGCCAACACTTTCAACATCTCGACCGCCTCGATGTTCGTGGCGGCGGCGGCTGGCGCACGCATCGCCAAGCATGGCGGGCGCGGCGTCAGCTCCAAGTCCGGCAGCGCCGATGTGCTCGAAGCGCTGGGCGTCAACATCATGCTCACGCCCGAGCAGGTGGCCGAATCGATCGAGACGGCAGGCATCGGTTTCATGTTTGCGCCCAATCACCACCCCGCCATGAAGAACGTCGCCCCCATCCGCAAGGAACTGGGCGTGCGCACGATCTTCAACATCCTCGGGCCTCTGACCAACCCGGCCGGCGCGCCGAACATCCTGATGGGCGTGTTCCACCCGGATTTGGTCGGCATTCAGGTGCGTGTGATGCAGCGCCTGGGCGCGAAACACGCCGTGGTCGTCTACGGCAAGGACGGCATGGACGAGGTATCGCTGGGTGCCGCCACGCTCGTCGGGGAACTCAAGGACGGCGTGGTGACCGAATACGAAATCCATCCCGAGGACTACGGCATGCAGATGGTCTCCAACCGCAGCCTGAAAGTGGCCGATGCGGAGGAGTCCAAAGCCATGCTGATCGACGCGCTGGAAAACAAGCCCGGCACCCCGCGCGAAATCGTGTCGCTCAACGCGGGTGCAGCGCTGTACGCAGCCAACATCGCCGGCTCGATCGGCGATGGCATGAAGCTGGCGCGCGAGGCGATCGCCTCGGGCGCAGCGCGTGCCAAGCTCGACGAGCTCGTGCGCGTCACCAACCAGTTCAAAGCCTGATATGTCCGACATCCTGCAGAAAATCCTGGCCGTGAAGGCCGAAGAAGTGGCCGCCGCGCGCAAGCACCGTGACCTCACGAGTGTGCGCGCAGAGGCCGAGGCCAACCGCACGGACAGCGCCCTCGGCCCCCGCGGCTTTGCCAAGGCGATGCGCGAGAAGATCGCCGCCGGCCACGCCGCCGTCATCGCCGAGGTGAAAAAGGCGTCACCGTCCAAGGGCGTACTGCGCCCGGACTTCCAGCCCGCCGACATCGCCCGCAGCTATGCCGAGCACGGCGCCGCCTGCCTGTCGGTGCTGACCGACGAGCAATTCTTCCAGGGCCACGCCGACTATCTGCGCGAAGCCCGCGCCGCCTGCGCGCTGCCCGCACTGCGCAAGGACTTCCTGGTCGATCTGTACCAGGTGTACGAGGCGCGCTCGTGGGGCGCAGATTGCATCCTGCTGATCGTTGCTGCGCTGGATCAGGGCCTGATGGTCGAACTCGAAGCGTGCGCGCTCGAACTCGGCCTGGACGTGCTGGTGGAAGTGCACGACGGCCATGAGCTGGACCGCGCGCTGCGCCTGCAAACGCCGCTGGTGGGCGTGAACAACCGCAACCTGCGCACGTTCGAAACCTCGCTCGACACCACGCTCGACCTGCTCAAGCACATGCCGGACGATCGCATCGTCGTGACGGAATCCGGCATCCTCACGCCGGACGACGTGCGCAAGATGCGCGCCGCCGCCGTCAACGCGTTCCTCGTCGGCGAAGCCTTCATGCGCGCCGAAGACCCGGGCGCCGAACTCGCCCGCCTGTTTGCCTGATCGATGGCCCGCGAGATTGAACTGAAGCTGGCCGTATCGGCCGGCGCGCACGACACCCTGGTCGGGTGGCTGGACGCCCATGCGCAGGCGGCCGGCTCGGTGGAATTGGGAAACGTCTACTACGACACGGCCGACCAGGCGCTGGCACGCAACCGTGCCGCGCTGCGCGTGCGCCGTCAGGGCAGCCAATGGCTGCAAACGCTGAAGACCGCAGCAGTGAGTACGTCCGGTTTGAGCGCCCGCCACGAATGGGAGGTGCCGCTACAGAACGATGCGCTGTCCGTCGATGCCTTCGTCGCCAACAACGCCGCTGAGGCTGCTGATTATGTTCGGCCACACGCGGCTGCGCTCGCCCCGCTGTTCCGCACCGATTTCACGCGCCGCCTGTGGCATGTGCGTGCCGAGGGCGGCGAGATCGAGATTGCACTGGACGCCGGCGCCATCCTCATCCCCGGCACGCAAGCACGCGAGCCGATCGACGAACTCGAACTGGAGTGGAAGCCGACAGCCGGCAGCGCGCTCAGCGAAGACGCAATTGCCGAGCGACTACGTGCCTGGACCGAGACGCTGCACGCCGCTGTGACCGGACTCATGCCGCTGGACATCAGCAAGGCGCAACGCGGCTACCAGTTGCGCGCAAAAACCATCGGAGGCCAAGCGTGACGCGACGCGCCGATCCGGCGCAAGCCGCCCTCTTCGACGAACCCGCAGCAGACACGACCGCCGTGAGTTTCACCCCGCTGGCCCAGCAGTTCGACGCCCTGCCCGCCGATTGGAAGGCGCTCCTCACGCCTTGCATCGCGCAGACCAACTGGCCAGAGTTGTGCGCCTTTGTTGATGGCGAGCGGGCGGCGGGCAAGCCGATTTTTCCGACGGATGTCTTCCGCGCGTTGCACCTGACATCGGTGGACGATGTGCGCGTCGTCATCCTCGGTCAGGATCCGTATCACGGCACGGGCACCGTCGATGGCCGCGAGATTCCGCAGGCGCATGGACTGGCGTTTTCGGTGCCGGCCGGCGTGCGCGTGCCGCCGAGCCTGCGCAACATCTACAAGGAAATCGAAGCCGAATTCGGCGGGAAGCTTCCCAACACTTCGGGCAACCTGGAGGGCTGGTCACGGCAAGGTGTGCTGTTGCTCAACACCGTCCTCACCGTTGAACAAGGCCAAGCCGCCAGCCACGCCAAGCGCGGCTGGGAACGCATCACCGATTGCCTGCTGGAGCAGCTCGCGCGCGTCGGCCACAAGCGCGTGTTCATGCTGTGGGGCAGCCACGCGCAAGCCAAGCGCGCGCTGCTGTCGGACGGGCATCTGGTACTGGAGGCGCCGCACCCGTCGCCGCTATCAGCGCATCGCGGGTTTCTGGGGTGCGGGCATTTCAAGACGGCCAATGATTGGCTAGCGGCGCAAGACCAGCCAGCAATTGATTGGTTGAAGCCGCAGGTGGACTGAGGTGCGGGCCGTCTAATCCCTCGACGCCCGCAGTGCCCGCCCCAGCGCTCCACAACGCAGCGCGATCTTGGCCGTGTCGGCCCGCAGCGCCTGCAGGCGCCGCTCCAGCAAGTGCATCGCCGATAGCGAATCCGATTCTGCTGCCGCATCAACCATGCGGGAACGGGCGGATTTATCGGCGAAATCCGCAGCGCCCAATTCTTGCGTATCGCGCGGACGCACGCCCCAACCGCCTTCATGCACAGCCTGGTCGAAACGCTCCTTGGCGCGCGCCAGGCTTTCGAGCGCGGCCTCTGCCGTTTGCTCGACCAGCGCGCGGGTGTCGGCCTCGTCCAGTTCCTGCGCGCGCTGACGCATCAAGATGCGCACCGCCGCCACATGGGCGGCCACCAGGTAGTTCTGAACGATGAAGCGGTTCAGGTTGTCGACGGCGCGGTGGCGGCTCTTGGGCTCGTCCAGCATGCGCGCAAAGGCTGAGATCAGCCCCGTGAGCGATTCCATGTACTGCTTGCGCTGCACACGATAGGCAAAGTCATCCTTGAGCGTGCCGAGCAGCAGCTCGCGCGCGGCTTCAATAAAGCGCCGGTTGGTGCGCAGCACGTCGTCCACCAGCTTGGGCAGGTTGCGATATTCCCAGGCTGGCAGCACATAGCTGAAGGCGGTGGCGATGGCGGCCCCGATCAGCGTATCGACCAGCCGTTCACCAATGGCGCCCTTGCTGCCCGGCAGCAGCAGGTTGATCTGGATAAGCACCTGCACGCACGCCGCAATGGCCGTGTAGCGGTAGCGCACGGTGACGAACGCCGCGCTGGCCGCTGTCGACAGGTACAGCACGCCCATCAGGATCCACGTCGAATGGGTGAAGCGCAGAATCACGGCCGCGATCACGCAGCCGATGAGCGTGCCGAGCACACGATCGAAATTGCGCTGGCGCGTCATGCTAAACGTCGGCTTGAGGATCACGACAATGGTCAGCAACACCCAGTAGCCGTGCGACGCATAAGGCAGGTGGTCGGCAATCCACAACCCGGCGGCCACCGCCATCGAGATGCGCAGCGCAAAGCGCAACACCGGAGACCGCCACGTCAGTTCTTCCAGCACCAGCCGCAGTTCGTATTTCTGGCGTGTGAGGAACGGCGTCATGTCCGGGCGCAGCAGCACCTGCGACGGTTCGACCTGCGTGTCGGTGGCGGCATGCAACTGCGCCATCAGGCGGATCGCGCCGCGCACCGTGGCCACCGATTCCTCCAGCGCAGCGATGGCTTCGATGGGCACACCATGGTGGTTTCGCTGTAGATCAAGCAGCGCAGCCTCGATGGCGGCCATCTCGTAGTCGTACGACATCGGCGTGGGCGATGGCCGATCACGCCCGACGGCATAGGCGACGCCTTCGATGTCCAGGCGCATGCGCTCGATCAGCTCGCGCAGCAGACGCAGCACCTCGGCATCGGCCAGCCATTGGCGCAGCACGGTGTAATCGGTGTTGGACGACAGCAGGTACTCATAAATGTCGAGCATCCGCATGTGGATCTGCACGAGGCGCCCGTCGCTGGAGGTACGGTTATCGCGGAAGACAAAATCGCGTGCCACCTGCTGCTTGTCGGCCACCGAAATCTGCTGGCGCACGAGCGCATTGAACTGCTCGTCGAAATCCTTGGATGCGTCGTAAAAGCCGGCTTTGCATTCCACGTACACGGCCAGTTCGTACAGGCATTCGGCCAGCACCTGCTCTTTGATGCGCCGCCGCTGGCCCCATGCCACCGCCATCGCAAAGGCCATGTAGCCGATGGCGCCGAGGAAGAACTGCAGGGTGTGTTCCACCGCTTCGCGGAAAGCGAATTCTTCGGTAAAGGTGAGCGTCATGACGAACAGCGCCGCAAACTGCAGCGGCATCGTCTTGTTGCCGTACGCCACCATGAGCCCCGCCAGGAAGCTCACCACCACGATCACCACCGGCAGGATCGCGTACGGCGTCACCACCGCCACGAGAAAGGTGACGGCGGTCGTCAGCAGCACGCACGCCATCATCTCGTTGAACTTGTGCCGCAGCGGGCTGGGCAAATCCATGAGGCTCGTGCACAGCGCGCCGATCGACACCACCATCGCGCCCTGCAAGTCCATCACCAGCAGTGCGAGCAGCGTCAGGCCGATCACGCCCGTGGCAGTGCGGATGCCGCGCGAGACGTAATGGCTGTAGAGAAAGGTGCGTGGATCGTGGACGTAATCCATCGGAGCAGGCGGCGCGCGTCAGGCCGACTTGCCGCGCGCCACCTTGCGCGCTGCCGCCCGCTTGCCCAGCCACGCCGAACGCAGCGGCGAAGGCTCGGTGGCCAGCGCCAGCGTGAACTGCGGCGTGGTATCGGCGGCGAGCGTCACGTTCAGCGTCATCAGTTCGTCGCGGCGGAACACGTGTACCGGCACGGTATCGCCGGCGCGATGGCGCGTGAGCGTCTTGTCGAGCTGGCCCGCCGGCACACGCAGGCCGTCCACTGCAACGATCAGATCGCCGGCGGACAAACCACCGCGCTGCGCCGGGCTGCCGTCGAAGACCTGCTGCAGCTTGACGAAGCCGTTCTCGGCGGCGGTCTTGACGCCCAGCGCGAGCGCCGTATCGGCGGCCTTGCGCGTGGCGCTCACGCCCATCGCCTTGAAGAGCGCGGGCAGCGGCGGGTCCTCACGGCCTTCGCTCAACTGGCGCACCAGCGTGCGCAGGCGTACACCGGTGGTTTCTTCCATCAGGCTGATCAGTCCGGCTTCGGTCACGCCGCGCTGCGTGTGACCGGCGGCATAGAAATCGCGGCCGTACGTCACCCACAGGGCGCGCATCACGTCGTCGAGCGAACGTTCGCCGTGGGTCTGCGTGCGGATCGTGAGGTCGAGCGCCAGCGCCACCAGGGAGCCCTTGGTGTAGTAGCTGACGATGGCGTTGGGTGCGTTTTCGTCCTGGCGGTAGTACTTCGTCCACGCATCGAACGAGCTTTCGGCCACGCTCTGCTTCAGGCGGCCGCTGCCGCGCAGCACGCCATTCCACGTCTTGCCGAGCATCTCCAGATACTGCGCTTCAGAGATCAGGCCCGAGCGCACCAGCATCAGGTCGTCGTAGTAGCTGGTGAACCCTTCAAACAGCCACAGCAGCGGTGTGTGGACCTCGCGGTCGAGCGCGTATGGCACGAAGGTGGCCGGCTTGATGCGCTTGACGTTCCAGGTGTGGAAATACTCGTGGCTGACAAGGCCAAGGAAGGTGCGATAGCCCTCGGTGGTCTCATCGCGGCCGGTCACGGGCAGGTCGTTGCGCGCGCACATCAATGCGGTGCTGGCGCGATGTTCCAGGCCGCCGTAGCCGTCGGTGGTAACCATCGTCATGAAGACGTAGCGGCGGTTGCTGTCGAGGAACGGCGCCGTAGCGGTGTGCGGCTCGAACAGGCGGATCTGCGCTTCGCAGATGCGCTTGAAGTCGCGGGCAATGCGTTCCAGATCGAGATTCGGCACGCGGCCGGTAAAGACGGCGTCGTGCTGCGCGCCGCAGGCCTCGAACGACACCAGCTCGAACGTGCCCATCTCGACCGGGTGGTCGATCAGTTCGTCGTAGTCCGCCGCTTCGTACCAGCCGAAGCCGTAGCGCTTGGCGCCAGCCTTGCCCTGGACGCGGCCAGTGGCCTCGCGCAGCGCGGTGGCCACGCGCCAGCCCCGGTAGCCGTCTCCGGCGGGCGGCTGGATATCGACCAGGCAACGCTGGTCATCCGCGCCTTCCACACGCAGGAATACCGACGTGCCGTTGAAGAAGCCGTGCGTGGCGTCCAGATGCGCGGCGCGCACTGACAAGTCCCACGCATAGACGTCGTATGAAACCGTCAGCGGCCCGCTGCACGGGGCGGCCCACCACGTGTGCTTGTCAACCTTGGTCAGGCGCACCGGCCTGTCAGCCGACGATGCCTCGATCCGCACGATGTTGCGTGCGAACTCGCGGATCATGTAGCTGCCCGGAATCCACGCCGGCAGCGAAAAGCGCTGGCCTTGGCTGTCAGGCGCGTCAACCGTGACGGTGACGGTGAAAACGTGCGCCTCGGGCGCGGCGGGGGCGATGGTGTAGCGGATCGGCTTCATGGCGGACATTGTAGCGTTGCCGTCCCATGCTGCCGAAGGCAAATCGTCCGCAAACCGGCCTGCCAGCCTATCGGTTGACGTCGACCACGACGCGCCCACGCATCTTGCCGGCCATGATGTCGTGTGCAGCGTCAATGGCCTCCGAGAGCGACACTTCGCGCGTGATGGCAGCCAGGCGATCGGGCAGCAGATCGGCGGCCAGGCGCTGCCACGCGGTCTGGCGCAACGCACGCGGTGCCATCACGCTGTCGATCCCGTACAGCGTTACGCCGCGGAGGATGAACGGCGCGACGGTCGCCGGAAAATCCATTCCCTGCGCAAGCCCGCACGCCGTGACGACACCGCCGTAGCGCACTTGTGCGCACGCGTTGACCAGCGTGTGCGAGCCTACCGAATCGACCACCGCGGCCCAGCGCTCCTTCTGCAGTGGCTTGCCAGGGGCGGAAAGCTCGGCGCGGTCGATCACTTCTGCTGCACCCAGCGCCTGCAGGAAATCGGCCTCGCTCGTCTTGCCGGTGGACGCCACCACGCGGTAACCCAGTTTGCCGAGCAGCGCGATGGCGATCGAGCCCACGCCGCCCGACGCGCCGGTCACCAGCACCTCGCCGTCGCCCGGTTTCACGCCGGCGCGCTCCAGCGCCAGCACGGACAGCATCGCCGTGTAGCCTGCCGTGCCGATCGCCATGGCCTGCCGCGCATCAAGCCCCGCCGGCAATGCCACCAGCCAATCGCCGGAAAGCCGCGCCCGCTGCGCAAGGCAACCCCAGTGCGCCTCGCCGACGCCCCAGCCGTTGAGCACGACCGAATCGCCCGTCCTCCAGTCCGGGTGCGAGGAATCGAGCACCACTCCCGCGCCGTCGATACCGGCCACCATTGGCCATTTGCGCACGACGGGGCCCTTACCGGTGATGGCCAGGCCGTCCTTGTAATTGATGGTCGACCAGTCCACGCGAATCAGCACGTCGCCAGCGGTCACGTCGTTGGCAAGCGCTTCGGGCGTGGACAACGCCGCGTCATCGAGGTCGACGATGTGGGCCAGCGGCCCGCCATCCTGCTTTTCCAGCATCAGCGCGCGAAACGACATGCCAAGTCTCCGAGGGTGAGGTGAATGCAAGCGCCCAAAGAAAAAGCGCCGGATCTACCGGCGCTTCCTTCGTGCGAATTAAGACTTCTTGAGCGCGGCGAACTTGCGCTCCAGCGTGGCCGCATCGATCAGGCCAGGGGCACGGGTGCCATCCGGGAAGATGATGGCCGGCGTGCCGGTCACGTTGAGCTGCTGGCCAAGCTTCAGGTTGGCTTCGAGCGGTGTGTCGCAGGTACCGGCGCCGCCCGGGGCGGTCTTGGCGGTCATCCAGTCGCGCCAGGCCTTGGCGCGGTCAGCCGAACACCAGATCTGCTTGGCCTTGGTGTTCGAGTCTTCCGACAGGATCGGGAACAGGAAGGTGTAGACCGTGATGTTGTCGACCTGCGTGAGCATCTGCTCCAGCTTGTGGCAGTAAGGGCAGTTCGGATCGGAGAACACGGCGATCTTGCGTGCGCCGTTGCCCTTGACCCATTTCACAGCGCGGTCCAGCGGCAAGTCGGACCACTTCACGCGATTCAGCTCAGCCAGGTGCTCTTGCGTGAGGTTGGTAGCGGTCTGCGTATCAAGCAGGTCGCCGTTGAGCACGTAGCGGCCGGTGGCGTCGCTGTAGACGACCTGGCTGCCGAGGTTGATTTCGTACAGGCCAGCCAGCGGCGACTTGGTGACGCTTTTGATCTCCACGTTCGGGCCCAGGGCCTTCTGTACCGTGGCCTTGACCTTGTCCAATGCGGGCTCGGCAGCACCGGCGCTCAACACATAGCCCGCGCCAATGGCTGCCACGGCCACCGCAGAGGCGATGGCCGCCACCCGAATACGAAACGACATAACGACTCCTGGAACCCCGAAAAACCACAAACCCACTGAGACTGTCTCAGCCGAGTGCGTGCTTGATCAACAAGCGTTTGATAAATGGTGTCATACCCACCATGCGCATCCCCGCGTTGCGTACCGTACGGGGCAGCGCGCCCGGCAGGGCGAACAGTTTGTGCAGACCATCGGTGGCGGCCGTGAGCGAAAGCAGGTCTTCGCGGCGGGCGCGCTCGTAACGGCGCAGCAACCTCAGATCGCCATGATCGCGCATGGTTTCACGTTCCGCCATCACCCGGCCAATTTCGGACACATCCCTAAGCCCGAGGTTCATGCCCTGCCCGGCCAGCGGATGAATCACATGGGCTGCATCGCCCACCAGCGCCACACGCGGCGCGACCGCCCGGCTGGCGTGTTGCAGCACGAGCGGGAAGCCCTGCGCAGGCGTGATGTTCGATAGGCGTCCAAAGCGTGCGGCGATGGCGCCACCGGCCGCGGCTTCCACGGCGCGGCACAGCGCCTCCGGCGACAGCGCGAGCAGCTCGCGGGCGTGGTCTTCGCTGGCGGACCACACCATCGACACGCGCCGATCTGGCAACGGCAGCATCGCGAGGATCTCGCCGCGCAACGGGGCGGTGTCATCCGCCGCGGCGGCCTGCTCGGCGGATGCACCGAGGAACCATTGCCACGCGGTGTCCTGATGCCAGCGCTCGGCCTGGAAGTTGGCGACCACGCCAAGCTGCCGATACGGCTTCGCTTCAGCCTGGATGCCGGCCTGCTGGCGCACCCACGAATTCTTGCCGTCGGCGCCGATCACGCATTCCGCGCGGATCGTCTGCCCGTCGGCCAGCGTCAGCCGCACGGCATCGGCTTCCATTTCGAAGCCGGTGGCGGCGTGCGGGAAGGTCTGCACCGTGTGGGCGAAGCGCAGTGCGGTTTCCAGTGCGCGCTCGACCAGCGACGATTCAGCAATCCACGCCAGTTGCGGCGTGCCGGCTGCGTAGGCGGAAAAATGCAGGTCGGGGTGGGCGTGCTCGCCGCGTGCGGCAGCGTCGTCGCCGAAGATCCGCATGTCGTGCACAGGCTGCACGCGCGTCATGTCGAGCGCCGGCCAGATGCGCAACTGCTCCAGCAGCGCCTGGGAGCTGGACGAGAACGCGTAGACACGCGCATCCCAGGCATCCGGCCCCGACGGTGCGGAGGCTGGCGCGGGCGGCGCGATATGCGCAATGCGCAAGCCGATCTGCGCCAGCCGCAGCGCACAGGCGCGCCCGACGATGCCGCCGCCCACCACGGCCAAGTGGTAAGGCGCTGCCTCTTTGGGCGCAGCCTTGGAAGAGGAAAACGCGGGTGTATTCATGGTGCGCCGATTATAGCGGCGGGGGGTGTTCCAGCCTTGTGGCCGCGCAAAAGTGTCACGGCCGACACTTTGCGCCGTGGCATCCCGGCTCGGTGTTTACGCGCACCACCGGTCTGGCAAGACGTTCGCATCACCCCCGCCTATTGCAGCGTACCGCGCATATTCATCGGCTTGATATGGCGTTTGCGCCGCATATGTGCCAAACACGTCGCCTGCACACAAACCCGCAATGTGATGCCGTTTTCACCTTGGATCGACCCCTCAAGCCATCCATCGGGATGGACGATAAAAGCCGGGTAATTCGACGTTTTGACGGGCGCGGCCGGCCGATACAGTGCGGGTCCGATCCACGCATTCCTCATCGCCATGTGGACTTTTTCCGAACGCTCCGCCGCATCGCTGAGGCTGGCCGCGCTGCTGGCACTGGCCGGCTGCGCGCAAATGCCTGCCCAGACGCCGCCCCCGGTGGCCCGCACCGCGCCCACGGGCGAAGTCATGACCTTCGCCATCCCGCCCGATGCACTGGGCGCGCATGACCCGCAACTGACCGCCGTGCTGACCAAGGCCGGCGCGTTGGCCGCAGCGCAGAAACGCCCGGCGACGATCCAGGTAGCCGCGCTGGCGCAGGATTTCCGTTATCTGAACCAGGCGCTGTGGAACGGCGTGCCCGCGCAGCGCGCCGGCTACGTCCGCCTGGAAAACCTGACCGTCAGCGCCAGCCAGCCCTACAGCGTGACGATCCGCACGCAGGATTAAGAGGACCGTCATGCGTATGCACCATCTGCTTTTCCCGCTCACCGTTGGCCTGTTGGCGATACCGGCCGCATCGACCCTTGCCGCACCGCCCGACGCATTGATGCCGGCGACGGCCGCAGCGCCCGACCGCGTCTATCCGCCCCTGCCCTCGCTGGCGATGCTACCGCCCGGCGGCGGTGCCGAAATCGAAGCCGCGCCCGCCGTACACACGCGCGGCGGCAAGCGCAAGGTTGTGACCACGCAGTGGCGCAAGGCGACCGAGCCGGTGCCGCGCATGGTGGTGTCGGAGGCATCGCATACGTATCTGGCCGGTATCGAGCGGCAGCTTGAAGTGGCCCTGCAGAAGTAACCAACGATCGCCGTCGGAGCCGTCATGCCCCTCGCCCGCCCTCTTCGCTTGAACTGCAGCCGCCTTGGCGCGGCGCTTGTGCTGGCCGCCTCCAGCGTTGCTGCGCACGCCGCCTCGGGCGATTGCTTCGAGCAGGCCGGCGCCTATCAGGGCGTCAACCCGACGGTGCTGCGCGCGATCGTGTGGTTTGAATCGAAGGGCGATGCGGGCGCTGTCCACCGCAACGCCGATGGCTCGGTCGACATCGGCCAGGCGCAGATCAACTCGATCCACTTCAGTACGCTGGCCCGCTACGGCGTGCCGCGCCGTGCGCTGACCGACGCCTGCGTCAACGTGTTCGTGGCGGCATGGCTGCTCAAGCAAAAGATGGTTCGCCATGGAAACACGTGGCGGGCCATCGGCGCGTATCACTCGGAAACGCCTCTCCACCGCGATGCCTATGCGCGCAGCATCCAGCGGGTGCTGATGTCGTGGGGAGAATTGCGGGCCGACCGCTGAATCGGGTCCGGCCTCCGAACCGCTCTGCCGCTCAGTAATACGAGACGGCGGCGTACGCCTGACGTGCGCCAATGGCACGGCGCTCGCCGCTCACCAAGCGCATCAGTTCATCCTGACGCGGGCAGACCAGCGCACGCACACGGGCGTCGTTGGCCAGAATGCGCATCATCAGGTCGCGCTTGCGTTGCGCTTCTTCGTGCGACAAGGCCGGGCGCAGGCCGTGGCCCAGGCGCTCCATGTGGGCCGCGCATTCGCGCTCAAGCAAGCTCACTTCGTCCCAATCGCCGCGTTCGGCAGCATCCACCATGTCTTCGGACAGGCTCGCGATGGCCTCGTAGCAGGCAAACAGGCCGGCGCTGTCGGAAACCGTATGGATCGGGCGGGCGGCGGTGGCGACGGTCCAGGACATGCTGTGCTCCAGAATCAAACGTGTTGTTTGCGGGAAGCCAGTGCAATAGGCATGCCCGGCGGGCCGCAGCCGTCTCCAGCTCGCGCGGAAACGGCGCTCAAGCCTTTGCCGGCCTGGCCTCGCAGGATACGGAGGGCATCTGGTGGCAGGCATCGCGGGCCCGAAAAGCCGCCGCCTCAAGCGAAGTTGTTACGTTTCTGGAACGTAACGCGTAACAGGGCCCGTAACGCCGTCACCCCGCTCGCCCATGCAGCCGGGAGGCGCCTTGTCTGACCGAAGGCGCCTTCTAGAATGAGGACATCGCGCCGCTCCCGCGCGGTCTGTCGCCCGAAGAATTGGACACGTGAATCACGTCGACATTCCCTGGCCAGGCATCTCTGGCGCGCCGATTGCCCATCGCATGAGAACTCACATGGACCAGACGAACGACGGGCACCCCGCCCTGCGCACGGTACTGCTCACCAGCATCACCATGGTGGCGTTCGCGTCGAACTCGTTGCTGTGCCGGCTGGCGTTGCAGCACGCTGCCATCGACGCGGCGAGCTTTTCCAGCATCCGGTTGGTGTCGGGCGCCGTCGTGCTGGCCGTCCTTGCGCGGGCGAGCGCGGGGCGGGCGCCGCCAGCGCGTGCTGATTGGGCTGCCGCGACGATGTTGTTCCTCTACGTCGCGTTCTTCTCGTTTGCGTATCTGACGCTGAGCGCAGGCACCGGCGCGCTGATTCTGTTTGGCGCGGTGCAGCTCACCATGCTGGCGGCTGGCCTGCGTGCCGGCGAACGGTTCGAGGCCCTTGGTTGGGCGGGTTTTGCGCTGGCGGCAGGTGGGCTCGTCTATCTCGTATCGCCCGGCGTGACAGCGCCGACGCCGCTGGGTGCCGCGTTGATGACGGTGGCGGGCATCGCCTGGGGCGTGTATTCCCTGCGCGGGCGCGGGCTCGACAATCCGCTGGCTGCCACTGCCGGCAACTTCCTGCGCGCCGCGCCCATGGCGCTTGCGCTGAGCCTGTTGCTGTATGGCCGCGCACACGCCAGCCCGGCCGGTATCCTGCTCGCGCTCGCCTCCGGCGCGCTCACTTCGGGCATCGGCTATGTGATCTGGTACGCCGCGCTCAAAGGGCTGTCGGCGATCCGTGCGGCGGCGGTGCAACTGTCGGTGCCGCCCATTGCGGCGTTCGGCGCGGTGCTGTTCCTGGCGGAGCCGCTGACACCGCGTCTGGCTGCCGCCTCCGCCGCCATCCTCGGCGGCATTGCCCTGGTGCTGGCCAGCCGCACGCAGCGCAAGCGCGCCGAAGCGGCATCCCAGGGCTAGACGCCATCCGGAGCGGTTACAATCACGCCTTTCCGTGAACGACGCGCACAGCCCGGATTCCGCTGTGCTGCCGCCTCCCCCGCGTCACGCAACCCCTTGATTTAGAGCCTTTTTCACCATGAGCCTCCAATGCGGCATCGTTGGTCTGCCGAACGTCGGCAAGTCGACCCTGTTCAATGCCCTGACCAAAGCCGGCATCGCTGCCGAGAACTACCCGTTCTGCACGATCGAGCCCAACGTAGGCGTGGTGGAAGTGCCGGACGTCCGCCTGCAAGCGCTGGCCGACATCGTCAAGCCCGAGCGGGTGCTGCCGGCGGTGGTCGAGTTCGTCGACATTGCGGGCCTGGTGGCGGGCGCCTCCAAGGGTGAAGGCCTGGGCAACCAGTTCCTGGCCAACATCCGCGAGACAGATGCCATCACGCACGTGGTGCGCTGTTTCGAAGATGAAAACGTGATCCACGTCGCAGGCAAGGTCGACCCGATCGCCGACATCGAGGTCATCAACACCGAACTGGCCCTCGCTGACCTGGCCACGGTTGAAAAGGCACTGCAGCGCTACACCAAGGCCGCCAAGTCGGGCAACGACAAGGAAGCCGCCAAGCTGGTCGCGGTGCTGGAAAAAGCACAGAAGGTGCTGGACGAAGCCAAACCCGTGCGTGGCCTGAACCTGACCGACGACGAGTGGGCAACCATCAAGCCGCTGTGCCTGATTACCGCCAAGCCGACCATGTACGTCGCCAACGTGCGCGAAGACGGCTTCGAGAACAACCCGCACCTGGACGCCGTGCGCAACTACGCCGCGCAGACGAATTCGCCGGTGGTGGCCGTCTGCGCTGCCATCGAAGCCGAAATCGCGGATCTGGATGACGCTGACAAGGCTGAATTCCTGGCCGACATCGGCATGGACGAACCCGGCCTGAACCGCGTGATCCGCGCGGCCTTCAAGTTGCTCGGCCTGCAAACCTACTTCACCGCCGGCGTGAAGGAAGTGCGCGCCTGGACGATCCACATCGGCGACACGGCCCCGCGCGCCGCTGCGGCCATCCACACCGACTTCGAACGCGGCTTCATCCGCGCCCAGACGATTTCGTACGATGATTTCATCCAGTTCAAGGGTGAACAAGGCGCCAAGGAAGCTGGCAAGATGCGCGCCGAAGGCAAGGAATACATCGTCAAGGACGGCGATGTGCTGCACTTCCTGTTCAACGTCTGATCAGCACAAGCACAACGAAAAAGCCCCGCAGTAATTGCGGGGCTTTTTTCATGGGGACGCGAGTATGCAAGCCTGGGTAACAGGCCCGCCCGGGTACCGTCCAGCCTTGTAACGTTGAGGCGGCCCAGCATCACTTTTTTACATGCGGGAAGGACCGATGACGCGGCTTCAGTGCTCCACCGGGCGCATCGTCATGCCGTTTTCGCGTGTCGGGCACGTCGCTTGCGTAGCGCACAGCGGATACGCTGAACCCCGGCAGGCCGCTTCCGCCCGGGGCAGCCCGCCGCCCCCGCCAGGCATTCAGCCAAGGCCTTCGGGGCGGCGCACTCGCCCAACGCCATGAGTTCGCAATCGCCTCCGCCCTTGTCCGTAGTTGACGACATCGACGCCTCGCCCGGCATCGGCAGCCACGCTGCCATCCAGTCGCGCGGGGTGTTGCTGTGCCTGTCCGAACCCGATTTACGCATCCACCAGGCGAGTGAAAACCTGCAGGCCGCGCTGGGTACGCCACTGGCCACTGCGCTGCAGGCCCCCGTCGACCGTGTGATCAGCACCGCCGGCCGCAAGTTGCTGGAGCGCGCCCTGGGCACACACAGCATCGACGGCCAACCGCTGTATATCGGCACGCTGCAGACGCCGCACGGCCACGCGCTCGACGCGGTGATGCACCGGCACAAGCGCACTCTGATCTTGGAGCTGGAACCCGCGGTGCATGCGGCCGACGGCGCGTTTGCATCAATGTACCCGCTGGTGCGCACCTTCATCGCCAGCCTGCAAGCCGTCGGCACGGTCGATGCGCTGACGGACCTCGCCGCCCGCGAAGTCCGCCGCCTTACCCGCTTTGGCCGCGTCACGATCTACCGCATTGACCGCGATGGCTCCTTGCAGGCACTGGCCGAAGCGCGCGACAAGGCCTATGACACGCTGGTGGGCACGCACCTGTCGGACGCCGGCATGACGCCCGAACTGCGCAGCCTGTATAGCCACAACCCCTTGCGGCTCGTGGCAGACGTCGACGACACGCCGGTGGGGCTGGTGCCCCCGCTGCATCCGTCCACGGGGCGCACGACTGATCTGACGTACGCTGCCTTGCGCGCGGCGTCCGAGGCGCAGCGCGAAACCATGCGCCGCATGGGCGCGAAGGCCTCGCTCACGCTGGCGCTTACGGTGCGCGGGAACCTGTGGGGCTTGATCGCATGCCACCATGCGACGCCCTGTTCGTTGTCGTTTGAAGTGCGCACGGCATGTGAACACCTCGCACAGATTCTGTCGCTGCAGATCGAAGCGAAGGAAGACCGCGCCGAGATCGCCCACCGGCTGGAACTGCGACGCATCCTGGTGCGCCTGCTGGCCGCGATGGCCGATCGCGACCATTTCCACGAAGGCCTGATCGAACATCCCGCCGATCTGCTGCGCTTTGCCTCGGCCAGCGGCGCCGCCATCGTGCGCCAGGGCGAGTGCGTGCGCATCGGTGCCGCGCCTGACGAAGACAGCATCGTGCGCCTGACCGAATGGCTGGCCAATGAGCACCCCGGCGAGGTCTTCCACACCGACCGCCTGGCCACCACCTATCCGGACGGCGCCGCGCTGCGGCCCCAGGCCAGCGGCGTGCTGGCCGTGCAGGTTTCGCAACTGCATCGCCACTACGTGCTGTGGTTCCGCCCAGAAACTCCCCACACCGTACGCTGGGCGGGGGACGCACCGGACCAGGCCACCGACCACGCAACCGGGCACATGCTCGGTCGCACGCGCCATTGGCAAGAGCAGATCGCGCACACCTCACGCCCGTGGCGCACGAGCGAAGTGGAAACCGCCGCGGAGTTCCGCTACGCCGTGCTCAACATCGTGCTGCGCCGCGCTGAAGAAGCCGCCGAATTGACGAGTGAGCTGCGCCGCGCCAATCACGAGCTGGAAGCGTTCTCGTATTCCGTTTCACATGACTTGCGCGCCCCGCTGCGACACATTGCCGGCTATGCCGAACTGCTCGACGAGATGGAGGGTGAGCACGTCTCGGCGCGCGGGCGGCACTTTCTGCAGACGATCTCGGAGTCGTCGCGCTTTGCGGGCAAGCTGGTCGACGATCTGCTCACCTTCTCGCAGATGGGCCGGGGCGCGCTTCACCTGACCGATGTCGACCTCGCCCAGCTCGTGCGCGGCGTCGTGCGGGACCTGACGTTAGACCAGGGGCGCCGCCATATCGAGTGGAACATCGCCGCGTTGCCCGTGGTGCGCGCCGACCCGGCATTCCTGCAGCTGGCGATGCGCAATCTGCTCTCCAACGCCATCAAATACACGCGTGACCGTGATCCGGCACGCATCCATATCGACGCCGAACAGACCGACGCAGAAACCATCGTGCGCATTGCCGACAACGGCGTGGGTTTCTCGATGGAATACGTGGCCAAGCTGTTCGGCGTGTTCCAGCGGCTGCATCGCATGGACGAGTTCGAGGGCACCGGCATCGGCCTGGCCAATGTGCGGCGCATCATCGATCGCCATGGCGGCCGCACCTGGGCCGAGGGCGAGCTTGACCGCGGCGCGACGTTCTACTTCGCGCTGCCGCGCACGCCCGACCCGCAGGTGGCATCCGGGGCGGGCCAGCGCACACCCATGACTCGCGATGCCTGATCGTTCTTTCCACGTTCATTGTCACCATGCTCAAACCCATCCTGCTCGTCGAAGACAACCCAAACGACCTCGAGCTGACCTTGCTGGCGTTGGAACGCAGCCAGCTTGCCAACGATGTGGTCGTCACCCGAGACGGCGCTGAAGCGCTGGATTACCTGCACGCGCGCAATCTTTACGCGCAACGCGTACCGGGCAACCCGGCCGTGGTGCTGCTCGACTTGAAGCTGCCGAAGGTCGACGGCCTGGAAGTGCTGGCCGAGATTCGCGCCACGCCCGCGCTCAAGAGCCTGCCGGTGGTCATGCTCACCTCGTCGCGCGAAGAAACCGACCTGCTGCGCAGCTACGAGCTGGGCGTCAACGCCTATGTGGTCAAACCGGTGGAGTTCCGTGCGTTTGTCGATGCGATTGCCGACCTGGGCGTGTTCTGGGCGGTGCTCAACGAACCGCCGCCCGGCTCCACCCGGGCGCGCCGCACGTTGCTGCCGGCGAGCTAGCCGCCCCATCCGGAGCATTCGCCCCCATGCCCAATCTGCAACTGCTGCTAGTCGAAGACAATCCGCTCGACGCAGAACTGACGCGCGCACGGCTGGAAACCGCCAACCTACAGGCCGACACCACGCTGGTCGACAACGAGTCCGACTTCATCGCCCAGCTCAGCACACGGACCTTCGACGCCATCCTGGCCGACTACATGCTGCCGCAGTTCACGGGTGCGGAAGCGCTCGACATTGCGCGTCGCATGGCGCCGCAAACGCCGTTCATCTTCGTATCGGGTGCGCTGGGCGAAGAGCACGCGGTGGACATGCTCAAGCGCGGCGCCACCGATTACGTCATCAAGCAGCGCCTGCAGCGCCTGCCCGTGGTGCTGTTGCGCGCGCTGGCCGAAGCCGCCGAACGCCGCCAGCGCATCGCTGCCGAAGCCGCCCTGCGGGAAGCGGAAACGCACTTTCGCCTGCTGATCAACGCGCTCAAGGAGCACGCTGTGCTCTCGCTAGACCCGCAGGGCATCGTGCGCACCTGGAACGCGGCGTCGCGCAGCATTCTCGGCTATGCGCGCGAGGACATCCTCGGCAAGTCGGCCGAGATTCTGTATCCGCAGGCTGCGCGCGAGGCCGGTGAATTCCAGCGCAAGCTCGAACGCGCGCGCCGCGAAGGCAGCCTCACCGACGACCGCTGGATGCTGCGCAAGGACGGCACGCCGTTCTACGCATCGAGCGTGGTCACCGCCATCCACAACGAGACCGGGCAACTGGTCGGCTTCTCCAAGATCATCCGCGACTCCACGGAAGAGCGCATCGCGGCCGACGCCCTGCGCCGTGCAAAGGAAGAAGCCGAGACCGCCAATCACGCCAAGGACCACTTCCTGGCCGTGCTCTCGCACGAACTGCGCACGCCACTCACGCCAATCCTGACCGCCGTGCACCTGCTGGAACTGCGCCAGGATTTGCCGGCGTATGTAGTCGCACAGCTGGAAGTCGTGCGCCGAAATGCCGAGCTGGAAGCGCGCCTGATCGACGACCTGCTCGACATCACCGGCATTGCACGCGGCAAGCTGGCGGTGAGCTTTGCGCTGGTCGATTTGTATCCGCTGCTGGAGAGCACGCTGGAGATGTCGCGCAACGACATGCAGGCCAAGCGGCTGTCGCTCAAGACGCGCTTCGAGGCGGGCCGCAGCCGGCTGTATGCCGACGGCGCACGCATCCAGCAGGTGATCTGGAACCTGGTACGCAACGCCGTCAAGTTCACGCCAGAAGGCGGCGCCATTGAGGTGCGCGTCTGGAACCCGTCGCCCGCCACCGTGGCCGCGGCGGTGAAGGACAACGGCATCGGCATTGAGCTCGACGCACTGCCGCGTATCTTCTCGGCGTTCGAGCAGGCCGATGCATCGATCACGCAGCGCTTTGGCGGGCTGGGCCTAGGCCTGGCGATTGCCTACGCGCTGGTGCAGAAGCATGAAGGCTCGCTGATTGCCGAGAGCGCCGGCCGCCACGAGGGTGCCACATTCACGCTCACTCTGCCCCTGGCCACCGAGATGGTGCAGCTCGAGACACCGCCCTCGCCGCCCTCGCCACGCGCCCAACCGACGCGCGGCCTGCACGTACTGCTGGTGGAAGACAACGCCGATACAGCCGAAGCCATGTCGCAGATGCTGGAAATCCTCGGCCACAGCGTCGCCGTAGCCAATGGCGCCCGCACGGCCATGCAAGCCGCTGAATCTGGCACGTTCGATCTGCTGATCAGCGATATTGGCCTGCCAGACGGCAGCGGCCTGGACGTGGTGCGAGTTTTTGCCGAGCGGCAAGCCGCACCGTCGATTGCGATTACGGGCTACGGCATGGAAGAAGACATCGCCCGCTGCCGCGACGCGGGCTTTACGGATCACCTGACCAAACCCGTGGACTTCAAGCGGCTGGAAACGCTGATGGCCGGCTATCTGGCCGCGCGCGATGCGCGCACTGCCGGCGTGGGCGCGGGCTGAACCGCGCCAGAACGCCGCAGGACACTCGCCCCTAGCGGCGCAACAGGCCCCACGCGGCGGGCAGCAGCATGGCGCCCACTACGGCGGCCGTCCAGGCCATGATCTGCCCATCGGCATAGAGGTGGGCGAACTGGCCGCTGTAGTAACCGAACAACGCACCAATCCCGCCCGTCACCAGCGCAGCCAACCACCCCAGGCGTTTGCCTGCGGGATGCAGCCAATGCGCCGCGACGCCCACCGCCAGCCCGATCCACAGCGGCCCGATCCACCCCATGCCTGTTCTCCGTATTGCCCTTGAGCGATTCAACTGGACGCGTACCTTAGCGCAGGACGCTGCAGAAGGCCACGCTGACCCACCGCGCGGCGCGTGACGAATAACCGACATTCATTCACACACACCACCAGATTTGACCTGGGTCCTGCTCATCCGGGGGCCGGGCGTTATAATCCAGAGTGCTCAAAATTCGTGCCGTCCCCATTTAACCGGCCGCCCCACATGCAGTTGCTGACGCTCGGAATCAACCACCACACTGCGCCGCTTTCCCTGCGCGAGAAGGTGGCGTTTCCGCTCGAGCAGCTCAAGCCCGCGCTGGGCACGCTGCGCCAGCACCTGCCGCACCTCAGAAGCACGGCCGAAGCTGCCATCCTTTCCACCTGTAATCGCACTGAAATCTACTGCGCCACCGACGGCAACTTGCCCGAGCAGACCGCGCACGAGCATGCGATTCGCTGGCTGGCACAGCACCACAACATCGATCCCGGCGAACTCGCGCCCCATGTGTATTCGCTCGGGCAATCGCTCGCGGTGCGCCACGCGTTTCGCGTGGCCAGCGGGCTCGATTCCATGGTGCTGGGTGAGACGCAGATCCTCGGCCAGATGAAAGACGCCGTGCGCACCGCCACCGAAGCGGGCGCCCTGGGCACGTACCTGAATCAGCTATTCCAGCGCACCTTTGCGGTGGCCAAGGAAGTGCGCGGCACGACAGAGATCGGCGCGCATTCCGTGTCGATGGCCGCTGCCGCTGTACGCCTGGCGCAACGCATCTTCGAATCGATCGCCGATCAGCGCGTATTGTTCATCGGCGCCGGTGAGATGATCGAGCTGTGCGCCACGCACTTCGCCGCGCAGACGCCACGCGAGGTGGTGATCGCCAACCGCACGCTGGAACGCGGCGAGAAGCTCGCCGAATCGCTGTCGAACCAGGGCCTGAACGCCCGCGCCGTGCGCCTGGCCGAACTGCCGACCAAGCTCGCTGAGTTCGACATCGTTGTTTCGTGCACCGCCAGCACGCTGCCCATCATCGGCCTGGGAGCCGTGGAGCGCGCCATCAAGCAGCGCCGCCACCGCCCGATGTTCATGGTCGACCTGGCCGTGCCGCGTGACATCGAACCCGAAGTCGCGCGTCTGTCCGACGTATTCCTCTACACCGTGGACGACCTGGGCGCCATCGTGCGCGAAGGCAACGCGCTGCGGCAGGCCGCCGTGGCGCAGGCCGAAGCCATCATCGACACGCGCGTGCTGAACTTCATGCACTGGCTCGATGCGCGCAGCGTGGTGCCCATCATCCGCGATCTGCATACGCAGGCCGAAACGCTGCGCCAGGGTGAACTGGAACGCGCCCAGCGCATGCTTGCGCGCGGCGATGATCCGGCGCTGGTGCTCGAAGCGCTGTCGCAAGCGCTGACCAAGAAATTCCTCCACGGCCCGACGCATGCGCTCAACCACACGCAGGGCGAAGGCCGCGAACAGCTCATCGACCTGCTGCCGGCGTTGTTCCGCCAGTCCAGCCACTCCGAGCGCTAGCGGCCAGCGCATCACACGCGCGCCGCATGTTTTCACTCCGGCACGCAACTTCTGGCGCGGTATCATGCGCCGCCTTCGCTTCCAGCGTTTCCCACCGCGACTGCCCGAATGAAGCCCAGCATGCTGTCCAAGCTCGACCAACTGGCCGAGCGCATCGTCGAAATCAACGCGCTGCTCGCGCGTGAAGACGCCACCGCCAACCTCGACCAATACCGCAAGCTCACGCGCGAGCACGCCGAGCTGGAGCCCGTGGTCGCACAATTTGCCGCGTGGAAGCAGGCCGAGGAAGACATCGCCACCGCGCAGGAACTGGCGGCCGATCCGGACATGAAGGCGTTTGCCGAAGACGAACTCCGCGCCGCGCGTGAGCGCATGGAATCCCTCGAAGGCGAACTGCAACGCCTGCTGCTGCCCAAAGACCCGAACGACCATCGCAACATCTTCGTGGAAATCCGCGCCGGGACGGGCGGCGATGAATCCGCACTCTTTGCCGGCGACTTGCTGCGCATGTACACGCGCTACGCCGAACGGCAGCGCTGGCAAGTCGAGATCGTGAGCGAATCGCCATCAGACCTTGGCGGCTACAAGGAAGTGATTGCGCGGCTGGTGGGCGAAGGCGCGTACTCGCGCCTGAAGTTCGAATCTGGCGGCCACCGCGTGCAGCGCGTGCCGGCCACCGAGGCGCAGGGGCGCATCCATACGTCGGCCTGCACCGTGGCGGTCATGCCGGAAGCCGATGCGCTGGCCGACATCCAGATCAACCCGGCGGATTTGCGCATCGATACATTCCGCGCATCCGGCGCGGGCGGCCAGCACATCAACAAGACGGATTCCGCCGTGCGCATTACCCACTTGCCAACCGGTCTGGTGGTGGAATGCCAGGATGACCGCAGCCAGCACCGCAACAAAGACCGCGCCATGCAAGTCCTGGCTGCGCGCCTGAAGGATCGCCAGGAGCGCGAAGCGCAAGCCAAGGAAGCCAGCGCCCGCAAGAGCCTGATCGGCTCGGGCGATCGCTCCGACCGCATCCGCACGTACAACTTCCCGCAAGGCCGCGTGACCGATCACCGCATCAACCTGACGCTGTACAAGATCGACGCGATCATGGACGGCGACATCGACGAACTTGTGGGCGCATTGGCGGCTGAGCATCAGGCGGAACAACTCGCAGCGCTGGGCGAAGACGCCTGATCGCCCAATCGTTAAAAAAGCGCGCTCTCCGTAACATCCGCTTGCGTTTGATACAGCTTTGCGCGATGGCGCGCCGGCCTCGCGTTCCTATAATCGATCTCGATCACGCCGAGTGCATCGCCGGTCGCATCCGGCAAGCACTCACCAACAAGCGCGGCAACATCACGATTAGGAGAATCGCAATGCGTACCCAACTGCTGGCCATCACTGTCGCCACCTCCCTCGCACTCGGTCTGGCCGCCTGCGGCAAGAAAGACGACGCCACCGACCAAGCCGCCAAGAGCGCGATGGAGCAATCGAAGGACGCCGCCAAACAGGCGCTCGACAACGCCGGCACCGCCGTGAGCAAGGCCGCCGACGCCGCCAAGGTGGAACTTTCACAAGCGGCGTCGGATGCGCAGGTCTCTGCATCGGGCGCGCTGGCCCAGGCCAAGGATGCCGCCAAAACCGCGGCCGACAAGACGGCCGATGCCGCCAAGGTTGCAGCCGACAAAACCGCTGACGCCACAAAGGAAGCGGCCAACAAGGTCAAGGACGCGACCAAGCAATAAACGCTGCTTAACCGCACCGACCCGCTCGCGGGCCCGCGCCACTTCGGCCGGGCCCGTGTTATTTTGTGCGCCCGATCTTCGCTGCTGGCCTGTTGCCGTGTCGTCTGCTCCCGTCATTTCGCCCGAAACCCTGGCTCGCGTGTCCGACGCGCTGGCAGTGCTGTCAGGCGCCGGCTTGCCTGCGCTGGAAGCACGGATGCTGGTCTCGCACGTGACGGGCCTGTCGCGCGTGCAACTCATCACGCAAGACACCTGCGCCATCGACGTAGCCGCGCGCACGCGGATCAGCGAACTCGCCACACGCCGGCTGGCTGGCGAGCCGATGGCCTATCTGCTGGGCGAACGTGAATTCTTCGGCCGCACGTTCAAGGTGACGCCAGCCGTGCTGATTCCGCGGCCCGATACCGAATTGCTGGTCGAACAGGCGCTGGACCGTCTGGAAGAACACGATGCGCCGGCCGTGCTCGACATGGGCACGGGCAGCGGCATCATCGCCATCACGATTGCGCTGGCACGGCGCGACGCGCGCGTATGGGCCACCGATGCCTCCGCCGACGCGCTGGCCGTGGCGATCGACAACGCCGAAGCGCTGGGTGCCACGAACGTCCGGCCTGCGCTGGGCGACTGGTATGGCGCGCTGGCCGAAGCCGATGCGCCGGCCGCCTTCGACTTGATCGCCAGCAACCCGCCCTACATCGCCGCCACCGACGCGCACCTCGACCAGGGCGACCTGCGCTTCGAGCCCGCCAGCGCCCTCACTGACCACGATGACGGCCTGCGCCACCTGCGCAGCATCATCGCAGGGGCGCCTGCGCGGCTCGTCTCCGGGGGATGGCTGCTGGTCGAACACGGCTACGACCAGAGCGAACCCGTGCGTGCACTGTTGAGCGGCGCGGGCTTCGCCAACGTCTTCACGGCGCAAGACCTGGCCGGCCACGACCGCTGTAGCGGCGGGCAATGGCTGGATCAAAACGCCGGTGCGCGTTCCTCGCTAAAATAGACAGGTTTTCCAATGTGGATGTCAGCTCGGACACCCAGCTGCCGCCCCTCACCAAATCGAGTCTCCCCATGAGCACCACACACGAAAAGATCGACCAGATCGTCAAAGGCCACCCCGTCGTCCTCTTCATGAAGGGCACGGCGCAATTCCCGATGTGCGGCTTCTCGGGTCGCGCCATCCAGATCCTGAAGGCCTGCGGCGTAGACCGGCCGCACACCGTCAACGTGCTGGAAGACGATGAAATCCGCCAGGGCATCAAGGACTACGCCAACTGGCCGACCATTCCGCAGCTCTACGTCAAGGGCGAATTCATCGGCGGTTCGGACATCATGATGGAGATGTACCAGAGCGGCGAACTGCAGCCGCTGCTGGCTGCTTGAGCTCCGTTCTCGTTTCAGCGTGACCTCAACCCTGAACGCAGCGACCCAAACGCCACCTGTGCGCCGCATCATCGTGGCCATCACGGGGGCGTCGGGGGCAATCTACGGTGTGCGGCTGCTGCAGGTTCTGCAGGGCCTGCGTGAATCAGCGGGGGTGGAATCGCACCTGCTGATGTCGCCCGCAGGGCTGATGAACGTGCAGCACGAGCTGCACATGGCACGCGAAGAAGTAGAAGCGCTGGCGCTCGTCGTGCATAACGTGCGCGATATCGGGGCGACCATTGCCAGCGGCTCGTTTGCGGCGGAAGCGATGGTGGTGGCGCCCTGCTCGATGAAGACGCTGGCGGCCGTTGCGCACGGCCTGTCGGACAACCTCATTGCCCGCGCGGCCGACGTCACGCTCAAAGAGCGTCGCCGCCTCATTCTGATGGTGCGCGAAACGCCGTTGAATCTGGCGCACCTGCGCAACATGACGGCCGTTACAGAGATGGGCGGAATCGTGTTCCCGCCCGTGCCGGGCTTCTACCAGCGCCCCAAGACGATCGACGACTTGGTCGACCACACGGTCGGGCGCGTGCTGGACCTGCTTGGCTTGCCGCAGACGTTGGCGCCGGGCTGGCCGGGCTGGCGTTCAACGGACTAGACGCAGATCAGCCAACTGCCGATCAGCGGTGGCGGTAATTGAAGTACACCGACGGTCCACCCCAATAACCGCCGTAATAGGCCGGATAAGCCGGTGCGACATAGACCGGCGCAGGGGCCACGGCCACCGGTGCCGGATACACCGCACAACCCCCAAGCGTCGCGGCCAACAAGGCCAGAGCCACGATTTTCATGATTAGCGTCCTTCGGCCCCGCTAGTGGAGCCATGTGGACGTTATAAGCCGAGGCGAGCGACGCCGGCGTCATGCGGGTGTAAGCGGTGTAACCGAAAACTACGAACGTGTGTCCGTAAGCTCACTGCTTAGGCGTCGGTTTGCCTGGAGAGGGCTTGGCCGTCGCGGCGGGTGCCGAAGCCGCCACACCGGACGCAGCAGCCGGCTTGGGCGCATTCGGATCGACTTCCGCACGCATCTGGTCCATGACCGCCCCGGCACGCGGCGCCCAAAGGAATTCCACCGTGCCGTTCTGCGGCTCTTCGGGAATCGCGTACATCGTGATGATGGTCTGATGGCCTGCCCAGCGTGCACGCAGCGAATCGACCGTTTTGCCAGACTTGAGCTTGAGTGGCGCCTTGCCTTCCTGCGCGGGCTTGCCGTAGCGATCGGACAGGGCCTGGAAGACGCGCTGCTCGGTATCGACGCCGCGCGTCGGCACGAACATGCCGGCGATGTTGCCATCCTGGTCAATCAGGAGCACAGCCTGCGGCCCATCCATCAACTCGGGGCGCGATGCCTGAGGCACGCCCAGCGAGCGCGTGCGGCCATGCGATTCAAGCGCGTCGGAGCAATATTCGGCGACATCCTTGCCGCCATTCGCGCGTACGTCTTCGCACGAGGGCAGCTTGCGCAGCGGCTTGCCGAGCGGGAAGGCATCGAGCAGCACCGCTACGTCGCCGGGATCGCGCACTGCCTTAGCTGGTGCTGCAGCCTTGGGAGCCGCCTTGGCTGCAGGTGCGGCAAACGCCCCAGGCGCGAGCAACGAGGTCGAAAAGGCAAGCGCGGCGGTTGCCGTGGCGCGTCGCGTCCAGCAGGTCATGCGAACTCCATGGAGGAAAGAGCCGAGAGTGTGCCACGCGGGAATCGCGGCACACAGGAAAGCGTTCTGACTGCCGGCCGGCGGTGCGCGTTCCCCTCAACCGAACGGCTGACCCACCACAGACCGCCTGATTACACGCCATTTGACGCGGATATCGGCCCGATGCGGCGAGAAACATTATCAAAATGTTGCCGGTTTTGATCTCGGAAAGGTACGGCGGGTAAAATCTTGGCGGCACAGACGAATGACCGGCAGGACCGAAGCGTCACGTTCCTCGGCCCGCCGCATAGACGCGATCTCATTTTGAACATTCCCTCCGCTGTTTCCTCCCGCATGCCGGGGGCCGCTCGCGCGGCACGCACCCGTTCGGTAGCCGGCTATGCGCGGCTGGCCGTGGGCCTGCTGGCGCTGGCTTCGGCGCATGCTGCGCTGGCCTTCGGTTTCAACGATGTGGCCGTACGCGCCAAGCAACTGGCCTCCAAGCCGTACCAGGCGCCCGCCGACACCCTGCCCCGAGAACTACGCGAACTGCGCTACGACCAGTACCGCGAAATTCGCTTCAAGTCCGACCAGGCGTACTGGCGCCGCGACAAGCTGCCGTTCGAACTCGGCTTCTTCCACGAGGGTTCGTACTACGACCAGCCTGTGAAGATCAACGAAGTGTCGCCCGCCGGCGTGCGCGAAATCCGCTTCGATCCGCGCCTGTTCGACTACGGCCCGGTCAAGCTCGACCCGAAGCAGTTGCAGAAGCTCGGCTTCGCCGGCTTCCGCGTGCATTACCCGATGAACACGCCCAAGTACAAGGACGAGGTCATCGTGTTTCTGGGCGCGTCGTACTTCCGCGGCATCGGCAAGGGGCAGGTCTACGGCCTCTCCGCGCGCGGGCTGGCCATCGACACCGCACTCAATTCGGGCGAAGAATTTCCCCGCTTCACCGATTTCTGGATCGAACGCCCTGCCGCCAACGCGAAAGAGCTGACGATCTACGCGCTGCTCAACTCGCGCCGCGCCACGGGTGCCTACCGCTTTGTCATCAAGCCGGGCAGCGACACGGCGGTCGACGTCAAGGCACAGCTGTACATGCGCGAGAACGTGAGCAAGCTGGCCATCGCCCCGCTCACCAGCATGTTCTTCTTTGGCGAGAACCAACCGGCGCCGGCGCTGGATTTCCGCCCCGAAGTGCATGACTCCGACGGCCTGTCGGTGCTTTCCGGCACAGGTGAATGGATCTGGCGTCCGCTGACGAACCCCAAGCGCCTGCTGGTCAGCTCGTTCGGGACGACCAATCCGGGCGGCTTCGGCCTGATGCAGCGTGACCGCGCGTTCTCCAGCTACCAGGAAATCGGCGACCGCTATGAACTGCGCCCGAGCGCGTGGGTCGAGCCTGTCGGCAAATGGGGTGCGGGCCGCGTGGAGCTGGTGCAGATTCCGACGCCAGACGAGACGAACGACAACGTGGTCGCCTACTGGGTGCCCGAAAACCCACCCAAGCCGCATCAGCCGTTCAATCTCGAATACCGCCTGCTGTGGCAGAAAGACGCCGACAAGAAACCGGCGCTGGCATGGGTTACGCAGACGCGCCGCTCGCACGGCTGGACAACCAAGCGCCCCGACGAGCGCAAGCCCGACGATACGATCGCTTTCGTGGTCGACTTTGAAGGCCCCGCGCTGGCGAAGCTCGCGCCGAATGCACCGGTTGAGCCGGTGTTCTCGGCAGATGCCAACGGCAAGATCGAATCGATCTTCGGCCAACCCAACACCGCGACCGGCGGCTGGCGCGTGACCGTGCGCCTCAAGCGGGTCGACGACGATAAACCCGTCGAAATGCGCGGCTACCTGCGCAGCGGCGGCACCGGACTCTCTGAGACGTGGAGCTACCTGTTACCTCCGGGCTGAACGTGACGACAGCCCAGACTGGCGGTGCCGCTGGCACTGCCCCCTCCACCAGCCCTGCCACAGCGCAGTCTGTGGCCGACCATTACCTTGAAGCGCTGCCGCTGGCGGCCGACGCGCGTGCTGCGCTGCTGCGCAACGCGAACATCACGGCCGGCGACGACGATGCGGCAGCGCTCGCCAAGCTGCATCACGCACTGGCCAGGCTGGACCCGGCGCAGACGACCTCCCTCGACGCCGATGCGCCGGCCTACGCTTCTGTAGGCTCGCGTCTGGATGCTGCCTATGGCGCCACGCGCGCCGATGCCACGTCGACGGAGCCCTCTGCCGAGCCCGCGCCGCCGCTTGAGCACGACAGCCAAGGCCGCATCCACCTGGATACCGGGCCTACGCCTGCGCGTCGCTCGATGGTGCCGTGGCCATGGGTGCTGGGGCCGATCTGGCGCACCCGCAAGGCCATCGACCGTTGGATGCACGGCGGCAAGAAGCCGGTGCCGTACGAAGCGCCCGACTCGCCGGACCCGAAGGGCATCTGGCGCTTCGTCGGCTCGCGCCGCCGCCTGACGCTGCTGGCGCTGATGATCGCGCAGACCGTCGCTGCCACGTGGGCGATGAGCACGGTGCTGCCGTACCACGGCGCCGACTGGCTCGAGGCCATCATCATCGTGCTGTTTGCGGTGCTGTTCTGTTGGGTGTCGGCGGGTTTCTGGACAGCCATCACCGGCTTCCTGCTGCTGGCCTTCCACGGCGACCGGTTCGTCATCTCGCGCCGCGCCACGCCCGACGCCACGATTCCCGACGATGCGCGCACGGCCATCGTCATGCCGATCTGCAATGAAGATGTGCAGCGCGTGTTCGCGGGGCTGCGCGCGACGTACGAATCGTTGCAGCGCACGGGGCATCTGGAGCACTTCGACTTCTTCGTGCTATCGGACTCCGGCGACCCGGATATCCGCACCGCAGAAGCCGATGCGTGGCTGCATATCTGCCGCGCGCTCGATGGTTTCGGCCGCATCTTCTACCGTTGGCGCCGCCACCGCGTGAAGCGCAAGAGCGGCAACATCGACGATTTCTGTCGGCGCTGGGGCGGCAAATACCGCTACATGATCGTGCTCGACGCCGACAGCGTGATGAGCGGCGATTGCCTGACGCGCCTCGTGCAGTTGATGGAAGGTGCGCCTAGCGCGGGCATCATCCAGACCGCCCCACGCGCCGCCGGCCGCGACACGCTGTACGCGCGTATCCAGCAGTTCGCCACGCGCGTGTACGGGCCGCTGTTCACCGCCGGCCTGCACTACTGGCAGCTCGGCGAATCGCACTACTGGGGTCACAACGCCATCATCCGGCTGGACCCGTTCATCAAGCACTGTGCGCTGGCGCCGATTCCGGGCAAGGGTTCGCTTTCGGGCGAGATCATGTCGCACGACTTTGTCGAAGCCGCGCTGATGCGCCGCGCCGGCTGGGCCGTGTGGATCGCCTACGACCTGGACGGCAGCTACGAAGAAATGCCGCCCAACCTGCTCGACGAGCTGGGCCGCGACCGCCGCTGGTGCCACGGCAACCTGATGAACTTCCGCCTGTTCGGCGCGCCAGGCTTCCACCGTGTGCACCGCGCGGTGTTCATCACCGGGGTGATGGCCTATCTGTCGGCGCCACTGTGGTTCCTGTTCCTGATCCTGTCGACGGCCCTGCTGGCCAAGCACACGCTGATCGCGCCGGAGTACTTCACGCAGCCGCGCCAGCTCTTCCCGATCTGGCCGGAGTGGCATCCGGAAAAAGCAGCCGCGCTGTTTTCCGCCACCGCCACCGTGCTGTTCCTGCCGAAGATTTTGAGCGTGCTGGTGCTGTGGGCGCAGGGGCCGAAGCGCTTTGGCGGGGCGATCCACCTGGCGTTGTCGATGGCGATTGAGGCGGCGTTCTCGGTGCTGGCCGCGCCGGTGCGCATGCTGTTCCACACGCGCTTCGTGACGGCCGCGTTCCTCGGCTGGAAGGTGCACTGGAAGTCGCCGCCGCGTGAGGACGCGCAAACCCATTGGGGCGACGCCGTACGCCGCCATGGCCTGCACACCGTGATCGGCATCGTCTGGGCTGCGATCGTGTATTGGCTGAACCCGAGCTTCCTGTGGTGGCTTTCGCCAGTCGTGGGCGCGCTGATCGTGTCGATTCCGCTGTCGGTGTTCTCCAGCCGCGTGAGCCTGGGCCGCCGCATGCGGCGCCTGCGCCTGTTCATGATCCCCGAGGAAGTGCGCCCGCCGCGCGAACTCCGCGCCACGCGCAAGCACCTGCGCAATGCGCCCCCGATGCCGGACTTCCGCCAAGCCGTGGTCGACCCCGTCACCAACGCGCTGATGTGCGCGATTGGCACCGCGCGCTTTCCGCACGACCGGCGCCTGATTGCTGTGCGGGAGACACATGTGCGTCACGCACTGGAAGTCGGTCCCGACAAGCTCACGGGCAAGCAGAAGCTGGTGTTGCTGTCGGATCCGTTCGCGCTGTCAGCGCTGCACCTGGCGGTGTGGTCGTCACCTGAACAGCGAACGGCCTGGGAGCCTGCACAGGGCTGAACAAGCCGCCTCACGTGAAATACCGCGCCCCACCAGTGTCTTGCCGGTGGGGCGTTTTACTTCCCGTTACATCCGTAGGATTTGCGTATCACCTGAAGCGCCCGGCGGTTCATAGAATGGCATAACGAACTTGATACACGAAGTCGACGGCACATCAGCCCCGGCCTCGCAACCGTAAGGAGAAGCATCATGAAACGCACACTGCTCGCATTCGTTCTGGGCGGCGCCGCGCTGTGCGCCTCGACGGCGGCGTTGGCCCATGTGGACGTCGGCGTGTCGATCGGCGTGCCTGCGCCGGTGTACGTGGCCCCGGCCCCTGTCTATGCACCGCCGCCCGTGGTGTATCGCCCTGCCCCGGTGTATGCCCCCGCTCCGGTCGTCTATGGCGGCTACTACCGCGACCGCGACGACTGGCGTGAGCGCGAATGGCGCCGTCACGAGTGGCGCGAACGCGAATGGCACCACGATCACGGGTGGCACCGCGGCTGGGACCGCTAACGCCTGACGCCTGATGCCTGACGCGAACAGGAAGCCACATCGGCACACGGGCCGCTCGCACGAGCGGCCCGTTACTTTTGTACGCTCGACTGCCTGCGCAATCCGCAAACCGACCTATGCTGACGTAGCGGCCACTGCAATCCCGCCACCGGTCGCACAGCACACGGGAGGACGCCATGTCGATCTCCAGCACCCTCGACGGCTGCCTGCGCAGCAAGGGCTGCCTGTACGAGGTGATTCGTCATCCGCATACCCACACGAGCACTGAAACCGCGCAATCTGCGCATGTCCCGGGCGACCGTCTGGCCAAGACGCTGCTGCTCGAAGACAAGCTTGGCTATGTCGCGGCCGTGTTGCCATCCACGTATCACCTGCATCTGTCCGAGCTACAAAAGGAATCGGGCCGCTTGGACCTTACGCTGGCCGATGAATCGGAGTTGCGCGAAGTCTTCCGGGACTGCGATGCAGGGGCCGTTCCGCCCGTGGGCATGGCCTACGGCATGCCGACCTACATCGACAGCAGCCTGATGACCCACGGCGACGTCTACTTTGAAGCTGGCGACCACGAAAACGTCGTGCATATGGACATGGACCAGTTCATGGCCTTGATGCGCGACGCCAAGCCCGCTCATTTCGCGTATCGCATGCAGGGCATCCTCTTCTGAGGAGACGGCCATGGCCGACGACGTTGTCATCACGGTCCGCAACAACGGGCCGTATCACATCAAGGGAAGCTTCCGGATCGTCACCCAGGGCGGACGCGAATTACCGGTGGAGGAAGGGCAGGCATGGCTGTGCCGCTGCGGGCACTCGTTGAATAAACCGTTCTGTGACGGCTCGCACAAGCGCGTCGAGTTTGACAGCAACCTCGACGCGCCTGCGCCGGTTGAGGCAGACCGGTCACCGTAAGCGGGAACGCGGGCCGAAAGACCCGCGCGTCCCCGCTTAGCGCGTAACGGGCTTGTAGCGGATACGCTTGGGCTTCGCACCCTCCTCGCCCAGACGCTTCTTCTTGTCGGCTTCGTATTCCTGGTAGTTGCCCGGGAAGAATTCGACGTGCGAATCGCCTTCGAAGGCGATGATGTGCGTGGCGATGCGATCGAGGAACCAGCGATCGTGCGAAATCACCATCACGCAGCCGGCGAATTCGAGCAGCGCATCTTCCAGCGCGCGCAGCGTTTCCACATCGAGGTCGTTCGAAGGTTCATCCAGCAGCAGCACGTTGCCGCCCGAGATGAGCGTCTTGGCCAGATGCAGGCGTCCACGCTCGCCGCCCGACAGCGTGCCGACGTGCTTCTGCTGATCCCCACCCTTGAAGTTGAAGCGGCCGATATAGGCGCGCGATGGCGTCTCATACCGACCCACCGTCAGGATGTCGGACCCGTTCGAAATCTCTTCGAAGACGGTCTTGTCTGCGGACAGCGCGTCGCGGCTCTGGTCAACGTAAGCCAGCTTGACCGTCGGACCGATCTTGATGGTGCCCGAATCCGGTTGCTCCTTGCCCGTGATCATGCGGAACAGCGTCGACTTGCCGGCGCCGTTCGGGCCAATGATGCCGACGATCGCGCCCGGCGGAATCGTAAAGCTCAGGTTGTCGATCAGCAGGCGATCGCCATAGCTCTTGCTGACGTTGGTGAATTCGATCACTTCATTGCCCAGACGCTCGCCGGCCGGGATGAAGATTTCCTGCGTTTCGTTGCGCTTCTGGTATTCCTGGCTGTTCAACTCGTCAAAGCGAGCCAGACGCGCCTTCGACTTGGCCTGACGGCCCTTCGGGTTCTGGCGCACCCATTCCAGTTCTTTCTTCAGCGCCTTCTGGCGGGCCGATTCGCTCGACTCCTCCTGCTTCAGGCGCGTCTCTTTCTGATCGAGCCACGAGCTGTAATTGCCCTTCCAGGGGATACCGTGGCCGCGGTCGAGTTCGAGAATCCACTCGGCGGCGTTATCGAGGAAGTAGCGGTCGTGCGTCACGGCCACCACGGTGCCCGGGAAGCGCGTGAGGAACTGTTCAAGCCAGTCCACCGATTCGGCATCCAGGTGGTTGGTCGGCTCGTCGAGCAGCAGCATGTCGGGGCGCGACAGCAGCAGCTTGCACAGCGCGACACGACGCTTTTCACCGCCCGAGAGGTGCTCGATCTTGGCGTCCCACGGCGGCAGGCGCAGTGCATCGGCGGCAATTTCCAACTGCAATTCCACGTTGTCACCGGCACCAGCGGCGATGATGGCTTCCAGGCGTGCCTGTTCTTCGGCCAGCTTGTCGAAGTCGGCGCCTTCCTCGGCATACGCTGCGTAGATCGCTTCGAGTTGCTTTTGCGCATCCATCACTTCGCCCAGGCCGCTTTCAACCTCTTCACGCACGGTCTTGGCGGGATCGAGCTGCGGCTCCTGCGGCAGATAACCGATGTTCAGGTTGGGCATCGGCGTGGCTTCGCCCTCGATATCCTTGTCGAGGCCGGCCATGATCTTGAGCACGGTCGACTTGCCCGAGCCGTTCAGACCCAGCACGCCGATCTTGGCGCCCGGGAAAAACGACAGCGAGATGTCCTTGAGGATCTGGCGCTTGGGCGGAACGATCTTGCCCACGCGGTTCATGGTGAAAACGTACTGTGACATGGCGGAATTGCGGGGGGAAACGCAGAAATGGGGAACCCGGCGAGTTTAACAAAGCCGGGGCATGGCAAACCCAAGGCTCAAGGCCGCACGAGCAAAAGAAAAAGGCGCCCACCAGGGGCGCCCTTCCGATGCATCGGAGGCCAGGCCTCGTTACATCGTCATCATGTTGGCGTTCATGTTATGCATGACCCACAGCGAGCCGACAATGACGATCGCCAGGATCAGCAGCGTGAACAGGAAGGCCATCACGTTCCAGCGCTGGGCGGACGAGCCGTCCAGGTGCAGGAAATAGATCAGGTGCACGACGATCTGCACAACCGCCAGGGCCATCACCGTCACCAGCACCGTCTGGTGCGAGTAGCCGCCGTCCATCACCATCTTGAACGGAATGGCCGTCAGGATCACCGCCAGCACGAATCCGATCAGGTAGCCCTTGACGGTGGCATGGCCGGCGCCGCCCGCTGCATGGCCGTGGGCATCATCGTGGGCAATGCCCGTCGAAACGTTGGTCTGTTCCATTTACATCGCTCCCAGCAGATACACGACGGTAAACACGCCGATCCACACCACGTCCAAGAAGTGCCAGAACAGGCTCAGGCACGACAGGCGGGTCGATTGGGTCGGGGTCAGCCCTTTGCGGCTGATCTGCCACATCAGGACGATGATCCACAGCATGCCGCTCGCCACGTGCAGGCCGTGCGTACCGACCAGCAGGAAGAACGACGACAGGAACGCGCTGCGGCTCGGGCCCGCGCCTTCTGCAATCAGGTGGTGGAACTCGTTGATTTCCATGCCGACGAACGCGGCGCCCAGCAGCAAGGTGATGCCCAGCCACAGCATCACTTGGTCCTTGCGGCCGTTCTGCAGGCTGATCATCACCATGCCGTAGGTGATGGACGACACCAGCAGGATGCCGGTTTCGATTGCCACATACGACAGATCGAAGAGTTCCTTGCCCGTCGGGCCGCCCGCCGTCGCACCGCGCAGGACGCAGAACGTGGCAAACAGCGACGCGAAGATGATCAAGTCGCTCATCAGGTACACCCAGAAGCCGAAGACCTTGGTGTCTGCGGCATCGTGGTGGTGCGCATGGTCATGCGCGTGGTCGTGGCCCTGCGCGTGACCGTGCGCGGCGTGACCGTCTAGAACATTGGAAGCCATGGTTTAAGCCTGCGAACCGATACGTTGGAAGTAGGCCGACTCGGTCTCGTGAACCTCGTGGGCGGGCACGTAGTAATCGATGTCGTCGTTGTTGCTGCGGAGGATGAAGCTGCCGATCATGCCGACCAGACCCAGCACGGCCATCCACCAGATGTGCCAGATCAGCGCGAAGCCCATCACGATCGAGAACATGCCAATGAAGAAGCCGGCGCCGGTGTTCTTCGGCATGTGGATCTTTTCGTAGCTCGGCGCGACCTGCGTCAGCACTTCACCGCGCGCCTTCATGTCTGCAAAGGCGTCGATGTCATGGATGACCGGCACGCGGGCGAAGTTGTAGTGCGCCGGCGGCGACGACGTCGCCCACTCCAGCGTACGGCCACCCCACGGGTCGCCCGTCAGATCGGCCAGCGCATGACGATTGCGGACGCTCACGAAGATCTGGATGAGCTGCGAAGCGATACCGCAGGCGATGATCGCGGCGCCGATCACGGCGACGATCAGCCACGGTTGCCATGCCGGATTGTCGGTATGGTTCAGACGACGCGTCATGCCCATGAAGCCCAGCACGTACAGCGGCATGAACGCGGTGTAGAAACCCACGAACCAGCACCAGAAAGCGCGCTTGCCCCACTTCTCGTCCAGCTTGAAGCCGAAGGCCTTCGGGAACCAGTACGTGATACCAGCCAGGTAACCGAACACCACGCCACCGATGATGGTGTTGTGGAAGTGAGCGATCAGGAACAGGCTGTTGTGCAGCAGGAAGTCAGCGCCTGGCACGGCCAGCAGCACGCCGGTCATGCCGCCGATCACGAAGGTGATCATGAAGCCGATCGTCCACAGCATCATCGAGTTCAGCTCGACGCGGCCGCGGTACATCGTGAACAGCCAGTTGAAGATCTTCACACCCGTCGGGATCGAGATGATCATCGTCGCGATACCGAAGAACGCGTTGACGTTCGCACCCGAGCCCATGGTGAAGAAGTGGTGCAGCCACACCAGGAACGACAGCACGGTGATGCCGGCGGTCGCCCACACCATCGACGTGTAGCCGAAGAGCTTCTTGCGCGAGAACGTCGAGACGATTTCCGAGAACATGCCGAAGGCCGGCAGGATCAGGATGTACACCTCGGGGTGGCCCCAGATCCAGATCAGGTTCACGTACAGCATGGCGTTACCGCCGCCACCGTTCGTGAAGAAGTGCATGTCCAGGTAGCGGTCGGCACCCAGCAGCGCCAGCGCCACGGTCAGCACCGGGAAGGCGGCCACGATCAGGATGTTGGCGCACAGGGCAGTCCAGGTGAAGATCGGCATGCGCATCAGCGTCATGCCCGGCGCGCGCATCTTGAAGATGGTCGCGACGAAGTTCACGCCGGTCAGCAATGTCCCGAGGCCCGATATCTGCAATGCCCAGATGTAGTAGTCGACCCCCACGCCCGGGCTGTACGCCAGCTCCGACAGCGGCGGGTATGCCAGCCAACCGGTGCGAGCGAATTCACCCACGCCCAGCGACACGTTGATCAGCACCACACCTGCGGCAGCCAGCCAGAACGACAGCGTGTTCAGGAACGGGAATGCCACGTCGCGCGCGCCAATCTGCAGCGGCACGATCAGGTTGATCAAGCCCGTCATCAGCGGCATGGCCATGAAGAAAATCATGATCACGCCGTGCGCGGTGAAGATCTGGTCGTAGTGCTCAGGCGGCAGATAGCCGGCACCGCCGCCCGAGGCGACCGCCAGTTGCGAGCGCATCATGATGGCGTCGGCAAAGCCGCGCAGCAGCATCACGATGGCCAGAATGCAGTACATCACGCCGATCTTCTTGTGATCGACCGAGGTGATCCACTCATTCCAGAGGTAGGTCCACTTCTTGAGATAGGTGATCAGGCCGAACACGCCCGCGCCACCCAACAGAATGGCCGACACCGTCACGACCACGATGGGCTCGTGCAGCGGAATGGCCTCCAGACTCAACTTGCCAAACATCGTCAACTCCTAGGAATTCTTGGCCGCGCTCTTGGGCGCAGGCAGGGCGGACTGCACCGGCAGCGGACGCGTTGCCGCCTCAGCCGTGGCCGTCGTGCAGTTGGCGCCTTCGAGCGCCTCGTCGAGCGTCAGGACCTTGTCCCCTTCGCCCATCTTGTCCATGTATTTGTGCAGGATGCTGTGATACAGCGTCGGGTCGACCGAGGCGTACGCCGCCGGCGGCACCTTCTCGCTCGGCTTGGACAGCTCGGCGTAGCCTTCCTTGGTCAGGTTCTGCGACGACTCACGAACCTGCTTGACCCAGGCGTCGAACTCTTCGTTCGTCATGGCCGTGGCCTTGAACTTCATGCCAGTGAAGCCCGAGCCGCTGTAGTTCGACGACATGCCGTCAAACACACCGGTCTCATTGGCGATCAGGTGCAGCTTGGTCTGCATGCCCGCCATGGCGTACACCTGGCTGCCGAGCTGCGGGATGAAGAACGCGTTCATCACCGTGTCGGACGTGATCTTGAAGTTGATCGGGGTGTTGGCCGGGAACGCGAGCTGATTGACCGTCGCGATCTTCAGTTCCGGATAGATGAACAGCCACTTCCAGTCGAGCGAAACAGCCTCGACCGTGATGGGCTTCACATCCGATTCGATCGGCTTGTACGGATCGAGCGCGTGCGTGGACTTGTAGGTGATCACGCCCAGCACGATGATGATCAGGCAGGGGATCAGCCACACCACAGCCTCGATGGCGTTGGAGTGCGACCAGTCCGGCTCGTAGCGGGCCTTGGTGTTGGACGCGCGGTACTTCCACGCAAACACCAGCGTCAGCACGATCACGGGGATGACCACCAGCAGCATCAGGCCGGTCGCCACTAGGATCAGCGTCTTTTCTTCAGCCGCAATCATCCCCTTCGGGTCCAGGACCGTCAGGTTGCAACCCGCCAGCAGGAGCGGGAGGCTTGCGGCGAGGAGCCGCTTCATATGTGGAACGAGTGTGTTCTTCATGTCTTGCACAATTGCGCCGGCGATGCTTCCGGACATCACGGGAGCCCAGCAGCCCAGACAGCGGCCACAGGCGGAAAAACGCGGGAAATGAGAAAAGATCGAACTACCGGCACCCCGAATACGCCTGGGTGCAGCAGCGGATCTTCGATCACATCGGGCGCCGGTCAGGGAGAAGCTGAACCCAACGCCCTCAGTTGGCGAGGCGGGCTTCGCTCATGTCGGGCACGGGCGAAGTCGAGCGCCGCCGCGTCGCACAAAGCGGCGGACGACAGATCGGGGGCGTTAAAGGTCGGAGCAGGCACTACGTCATGCGCCCGTTGGGGGAGCGCGGTTGGGAGTGGAATGCGGGCGCGATCTTACCGCCAGATGGCGCTCCGGATCGTGCTATGTGCTCAGGCAAATAGAAAACGGCGTCGATTGACAAGTGATGCCCTCGCCGTACGGCTAGGGTTTACGTGGCTTTGCGGGTAAGCAAATCGAAAGTGCATGTTGTTGCACTGCGACAATCAGCCACAGTGGTGCGCACCCGACGTTGCCCCCAGATGTGCGCCCAAATACGGGATCAATGATGAGAACACTTCGCATCTGGGAGGGCCACCGAAGTGACCTTCTCATCCCTCGAGACTGCGTCACTGGCTGATTAGCCCAGCGATCCGCACCAGCACCAGCCCCGCCGCCACTGCAAGGTAACCGCGCAGCACGAACATCCACGTGCGCTTGAGTGGCGTCCAGCGCGCGGGCGTGAGTTGCTCGAGCGGGGGCATCGTCCAGTGGTCACGATCCAGCACGCTCACGCGCTGCGGATGATGCGGCCGATGGGTACGTCGCTCGATACGCCATAGCACGAGCGACATCACCACCGCGATCAGGGTGCCGCCGATCAGGATGGCGCCAATCTCGAATTCGCCAATGCCCGGGAACAGCACCGCGGCAGTAAGGATGACCGACAACATCACCAGCACAGCCACCACACCGCCGGTGAAGATGTTCATCGCGCGGCCGTTCGTCCACGGGCCCAGCACGGCCTTGTCGTTGCATAACAGCAGCAGGAACACTGTCGCACTCGGCAACAGCACCCCGGCCAGGGATTGCACGGCATTGGTCAGCAAACCGAGCGGCACGCCTGGCGTCAACACCAGCCCTGCTGCCAGCAAAGTCAGCCCAAAGTACACGGCGTAGAAGCCCTTGGCCTCCGTCGGCTTGCGATGCAGCGAATGCCGTACGGCAAACACATCGCCAATCGCATACGCGGTCGACAACGACACCGCGCACGCGCCGATGATGCTGGCGTCCAGCAGCGCAATCGCGAACAGCACGCCGGCCCAGCGGCCCGAGTGGCGCTCCAGGCCGTGCGCCGTGCCGAGCGCATCGGTGTAGTTGCCGAACTCGGGCGTGCCGTGGAAGGCCTGGGCACTGAAAGCGATCATCGCCACCGCCCCAGCAATCACGAGGACGATGCCGAGCCACAGATCGGCGCGTTCGTAGCGGATGAAACGCGCGGTGATGCGCTTGTCGATCACGTAGCTTTGCTGGAAGAACAACTGCCACGGCGCCACGGTCGTCCCCACGATGGCAATGATCAGCAACATCACCTCGGCCAGCGGTGCACCCGCTGGCAGCGCCGGTACGAAGAAATCGCGCGCCACCTGCCCCATGGGCGGATGCACCATCACGAACACCGGGATGAGCGTGAGGCTGCCCGCCACCAGCACCAGCGCAAAACGCTCGAAGCGGCGGAAATCTCCGGTGGACGCGGCCAGCATTACCAACGCCGCCGCCGCGCACACACCCCAGTGTCGCGGGATGCCGAGGTACTCGAGCGCCAAACTAATGCCAATGAACTCCGTCACGAGCGTCAGCGCGTTCACCAGGAACAGATCGATGACGGAGAAACTGCCCCAGAACTTGCCGAAGCGCGCAAAGATCAACCGCGCATGGCCAACGCGCGTGACGGCGCCCAGCCGCAGCACCATCTCCTGGTTCACGTACAGCACCGGAATGAGCAGTAATAGCGTCCACAGAAGCGTGGTGCCGTAGTTCTGCCCGGCTTGCGTGTATGTGCCGAAGGCGCCGGCGTCGTTGTCGCCGACCATCACGATCAGACCAGGCCCGAGGATGGCGAGCAGCGTGCGCAAGCGCGCGCGCCAGCTATTGCGGGCGCCCGTATCGTGGTGCGCGATGGTGCCGAGCGCACCGCGAATGTCGCCCACATGGGCATCGTCTAGCGCGGCCTGACGTGGTGGTGCGTCGATGCCCGAAGCGAATTGGGTCATGTCGACCTCCGTTTGTGTGGTGTTGTTGGATTACCAGTACGTGCGCGACAGGCGCACAGCCGCTGCGGCGTAACCGTGGTTGGAAAGTGGCTGGCCGCCGTCACCTGCCCGGCGATTGGAGGCCACCGGTACGGCGTCGGTGCGCTCAGGTGCAGCAGCGCGTGGCTGCACGAACACCGAGCTGAACGGCAGTGCGATCGCCGAGAAACGACGGGCGGGAACATTGAATTTGCGCATGACACACTCCTGGCCGCGTGCACATACGTACGCCACGCAGCGATCGCCACGCGGGACACGCGCGGCGGCATAGTCGGAACGATCAAGGAGCGATGCAGACACCGCTGCCTTGCCGGGGCGGCAAGTCAGCAGCAGGGAACAACCGTGCGGCGGACTCGCCTAGCAGAAAAAAGACGTTCGGTAAGGTCGACTCGGACTGTCCATATGGGTCCTCCTACGGTTAGAACTCGGCGTGGACACGCACGCCCACAAACTTCGCCGGACCGCGATCGCGGTTGTAGCCCGGGTTCTGAATGAGCTGGAAATCCGGGCTGATCGCCAGGGCCTTGGTTATCTGCAAGCTGTAGAACAGTTCCAGCACGCGCTCGGGGCCATAGTTCAAGCCGCCATCGCCAAGGAACGCGCCGCTGCCGCCCGCGGCCAGATAGGCGCGGTGATCCGGCCCCAGCATATTCACCGCGACGGCCACGCCCAGCACATCGCTCGTACGTTGCCAAGCGGCGCCCTTGAGCAATCCGCCAAACGAGACGCTCCGGCCGACTTCGGTAAAGGCGTACGTTTCGGTCTTGTCGTCGGACCAGTTCAGGCGTGCGAACAGGCCGAGGTTGTCGCCGGCTTTCTGTTCGAACGAGACGCCAACGCCCAGCTTTGCGTGCGCCTTGCGCACCAGCCCGACATCGGGCGCTGCACCAATGACCGCGCCCAGCGCCATCGCATCGTCAAACCGGCCCATGCGCGCCTGGTTGCGCCAACCGAGCAACCGCGCCGTGCCTTCCTGACCGAACAGCGTGTAGCGCTTCTCCAGCTCGAGGATGTCGCCGTAGTGCTTGAGGAAACGCGTGTCGAGTGGCAAACCGTTCGATTGCTCCGGCTGCAGGAAACGGCCGGCGCGCACGGCCCAACCGTTCTCGCTATCGATGTACTCAAGCGCCACGCCCCAGTTGTAGCCACGCGCATCGGCGGGGTAGTCGAACGACGGATGCGCCATGAACGACCAGTTCAAGAACTGCGTGCGCGGGTCTTGCGCATAGGACACCGCATCGAACACATCGGGCACGGCAAAGTTGCCGGCAGTCAGCACCACGCGGCGCTTGTCGACGACGTTGGCGAACTGGTTGAAATCGGCGTCGACCTTTTCCGTGCCGCCATCCAGACCCCACGTCTGGCGCAGGAAAGCGCGAGCACGATACAGCGTGGGATTCGTCCCGGCCGTCTTGGCCAGCTCCCCGTTGGGCAAGCCGCCAAGGCCATGCAGCTCAGAAAACGCCACGCCCTGCGCGACCTCCGGGTTGAAATGGAACTCGGCGCCCTTCCACAAGCGCATGCCTAGGTCGAGCGTGGCCGTGAAGGAATAGCTTTTGGCGCGCGCGGCGCCGAGGCTGTTACCGCCGCTGTACGCAGCGTCGAATGCAGGTTTGCGTTGCCACACATAGGTGGTTTGGCCATGGAAACCGAAACGGTCATCCAGTTCGCCGCTGGCGATACGTGGGACGTCATCCGCTGAAGCGGGTACACCCGCCGCATGCGCCATCGACATCACCGACACAACGGCCGCTGCGCCCATCAGCACACGAACCCAAACCAGCGGACGCACCGCCACCCAAACGTACTCCAGCGTCGAAAGAAACAGCATGAGACCTCCCCCGCCCGTTTCTCTGACAGGCGTAGGCGAACGCCGGCCACGCCGCATCATGGCGCGCGCAAACGCACGCAGCCACGCGGCTGTGCCGGATACAACAATCGAATTCAGGAAGTGACTTGCGCAGAGAACCTACGCAAGCGCCACCACCCGCCGTGCAATACGGCTAGGCAGTGGTGAGGCGCGAAGAGGGTGCGCCGAGACTGTCTAGCCGTTCAATGTGCGATCGAGGATCGACTAGAACAACTGTCCATGGAGATGCACTCCGTAGCTATGACGGGGCGCAGAGTAACAAAGTCTCGTTGACGGCGGCAAGCGTTTTCTTGGAGGTGTCGCGAAGCCCATTGCACGGCGGCAACAACCCGATGTGCGGCGCCTCGCAAGTCGGTATCGGTACACTGCAGTCACGATCGAGCGCATCACGTGAGGGTGCTCGCCACAGCGATATCAGACGGAGGTTGTATGACGCGCTTAGCAATGCTGCTCACCACGATTGCCGCAATGGCAGGCATGGCCGGTTGCTCGACGGCAGGCTTAGAACACACCAAGAATGCGGGGGAACCCAAGATGGCCGAGCACACATCGCCTGCCTCCACGTGCCAGACAGCCGCCAGTTCCGATGACGCCTTGATCGGCAAATCCGAACAAGAGGCCACCGCCTTGCTCAGCGGCTGCCTCTGGCGCATCAGCGAGCGCGACGGCAAAGCCCTGCCCGGCACGATGGACTACCGAGAAGAGCGCCGCAATCTGGGCATTCAGGGCGGCAAGGTAATCTGGGTGCGGCGCGGTTGAAGCTCGCAAAGTTGAACGGGCCACCGGACAAAAGAAAACGGCCTCCGCAAGGGAGACCGTTTTCGTGATGCTGGTGCGGCTGCAGGAATGCAATTTATCCCACACATCCTTGATGCACAAGGATTTTCAGAATAGCCCGGCTCTTACATGCCCCCAAATGTGCCCCCAATTTTCGGGAATACTTTGGTTCGATTGCCCACCCGACTTCAACGCCCCAATGGAACCGAGCGCTGCTCACGGCAACACCAGACTGCCAGACAAGACTGTAGCGTGCTGCACCGCGCCGCAAAGACTATGAGCTCATCGAATGCATGCGCGTCGGATTGACGAGCATCAGGATGTCGCCGAGCGGAATGAAAAACGATTCCGGTTCCACCTCGGCTGTCACCCTTTCGACCGATTTTCCAAGCGAAGCTACGAATTCGTCGGCTGAATCGCCAGGCCACCGGGTTCGCTCGCGTAGGAAGTTGCCCCAGTCACACCAGACAGCCCGAGAATCATGGCCATTTGCGGACGTGAAGTGGACATGGTACCTCCCCAGCACGGCGAGGTGAATGGAGAGAGAGGCATCGGTATTGATCGCGAGACGCTCCTTCAAGCCGCTGCCTCCAGCCGCCTCCATCCAGCCCACGACATCAGCGATCCACTTGTTGCTGTCATCAACCAGGCTACTCGCATTGTTTCGACGCACTTTGTCGTCACCCATGAAGGGCTGCTGCCACTTGAGCTGGAAAAGGATGACGCTATTGCAGCTAGTATCGTACGCGACGAAATCAATGTCGGTGATCGTCTTACCATCCCGCTTCAGCTTGACACCATCAAGGCAGTGCCAGCGGGGCGCAGGGAACTGTGCTCGCAGTTCGGCAACCCATCTGCCTTCTCGTCGATTTGCCGCATCAAACCAGTCCTTCTCATATCGCCTGCGCAGCTCTGCCCAGAGAAATAGAAATGGATTGAGTTCCAGACCGTACATCGGGAGCGCCACCAAATGCTGGCTCGTCCTGACTGCCGGAGCGAGCGCTTGTGCTCCACGTTCCAGATGGTCCTTGGCGTTTGCAGGGCTCAACGTCAGGTGGTCCAAAAGTTCCGACACTTCTTGCCGGGAGGCATCGAGAAAATTGGCTACCCCTCCGATCAGCTCTTCGTGAAGCGCCCCGCCCGTCAAGAGATTCCTGACCCCAATGCGTGGATCGTCCGCATTCAGCAGTCCGGCATAGCAAAGCCTCTGCTGCGACATGGCTGAGAGCGCTTCGAGAACAGCCACATATGTCGAATAGGCACGCCCTCCAAAGCGGTCGTCATCTGCCAGCATATCCCTGAAAGACATCCTTCTCAGATACAGGACAGCCCATTCCTTGAAGTAGTCATCGACGCCATCAAAAAGTAGTTCTTCAGGCGACGGACTACCGCGAAGATAGTCGGTCAGACGGGGAAGCATTTCCATGTGGCGAAGTTCCAAAGCAGCCTCCTTGGGACGATCCTCCGCTACCGTCATATCACTGAGCCAGTTCAGCCCTTGAAACCCAACCTGTTCCCGATAGGCTGTGTTGTCTTGTATCGACAGGACAAGCAGCGTCATTCCCTTCAATTTGCGCTTGTCGACCTCACCTTTTAGCGCTCCCGAACGCAGCAAAGTCAGTTGCTTCTCAGCCATCGTCAAGCAGCCCATCCGCCACAGAAACTCATCCGTCTGCGCCGCAGTCGCAGCATTGGATGTGAAGAGTCTGGACGCATCCGCTTTCAACTCGGACGGCAGGACTCGCTTCAAGGCTGCATTGATCGAGTATTTGCGGATGCTCTCCATCCGTAGTCCTGATTCGTCCAATTCCTTCAGTTCCGGAATCAGCTCTCGACAAAAGGCGTAATCGAGGGCACGCAGAGTTTCGAAGGTCAACGCCTCCGAAGGTCTCTCATAGCCGCGTAGGACATACCGTTCGTCCTTGATGGCATCTTGGAGAAGGTGTACCGGGTCTTTCATACCGGAGAAACGATCTTCAAGGACACCAATGCGAACTGATGCTCTTCCAGCATCTGCGGGATATTCTCTCCAGAAAGCGGTAGCCCTGCCTCCATGTTCCTCTCCATGGCAAATCCCGTCAGGTTTGCGCTGGCGATGAAGTAAGTGTGTCGATCAGCGACCGCCACCTCGGCATGTACTCGTCCATCAGAGAAAATTTCGCCTTGATCCCGCCACGTACAAAGGCCAGCATTGGGCACGAGGGCCTTCAGTCGCCTGAACTATGACCGCAACTGCTACGCGAACAGCGCGTCGAGAACGCTTCTCGCACTTCCAGTCAGCGAGGACGTCACGGTCGACAGATCAACTCGAAATCGCACTGCGGTGATGCGCGGGTCGCTCGGTTGTTGGAGTGCAGGAACATCGCCCATGGCATAGATCGTGAGACTACGGGCAGCATACGACGTGTCGAAGGTACGATCCAGCCGCTCCGAGAAGTCATTTCCGAGAGCGGCGGCGATGTTTTCCCACAGCTTTTGACGCAGGTCCGGCTCGCTCGAGATGCTGGCCTCAATCTCGTTGCCCAGGTCGACAACGCCAACACCGCCGCTTTGGGCTTGAAGCAAAACTGAGGCGACGTACCCTGCCCCACCTAATGGCGACCGCAACTGCTCCAGCGCGAATTCGTGCTGACGCAACTCACTGGCCGCCGCCTTCACTTCGAGGCATCCCGAGGGCCAGGAAAAGTCGAAGCGCTCGAACTGGTCCGCGTGCCACGAGCGCAGAGCCTGGGCTACGTTCCCGCTCTTGGCAATCACGAATAGTTCGGCCCACAGGCCAGTCACCTCGCGACTACTCGGACGACTGAGCGCGCGAAATAAGTCCAGCAGCGACTGCACGCAGCGTTGCAGGTCCAAAGTGCCAGCCCCGAACGGCAACTGCTCAACAGCCGCTGCAAGACAGCGGATGAACACTTCATGGAGTTCGGGAACACCGGCGTCGCAGGAAATGACCGCGAACTGGTCCTCAACCGCACTGCCCGCCGCTGTCACTCGACACGTATTGTGGAACTGAACGGAAACATGCTTGAGTTCGATGGCGGGCGAATAGCTCGCAGGACTCGAGTCCTGCAGCAGAAAGACCGGCCCCCCGTCGCTTGCTTTGGTTAGAAAATCAAAACGGGAGCCCGTCAGTCGTACCGCTGAAAAATCGACGGCCGACACTGCATGCGGAAGACCTGCAAACGCTTGGTAAAGATCCATCACTTGCGCTTCTCGACGACCAAGTCCTTTCGAAGGCCTGCGGGGACGTGCAACGCAAACCAAGCTACGTTTTTCACGTCTGCACTCGTTTCGTCACGTTGAACCGTACCGAGGTTAAATCTGCGCAACTGCAGCGTGATACGGCCAGACAAGCAGTAGTCGCGATCATTCAGCGTGCCTGCACTTTGACTGAAGTATTGGTTGATAGGTGCGAACCGGTTCTTGCCGTCCTTGATACCGCGCCCCGCGACGCGTGTGCGGTAGCCCGTCGTAAGCCTGTTCATCAGGAACACGTCGACCTCCAAGCTTGGATGCTTGGCACGCAACTGCGCCAACGCAATCACCATGGCGTTATGCTCTTCGGCATCGTGCGGCTCCTTGACCTCGACTTCAATCATGAAGTCCTTCAGCACATCGGCCAGCGGGATGCCCTCAATGACATCATGAGGTGAGGCCACGGCCCTCTTGATAACAGCAGACGCGTTTTGGCGCTTCGATACCTTTTCCCACTTTGCAACCACACTGTTCAAGAGCTTGCGGTTCTTTTCTGCGGCATCATCATCTCGCTGCAGCACTTGTGGAACAAACCAGCCGTTCACAGGAATTCGGCGCACTCCCAAACCAACCACGTTTGCCCTGGTGGGCTTGAGTGCGGCGGTCAAGATGAAATCGCGCTTCCAGTCCTTGAGCGGCTTGCCACGATTCTTAGCCAACGCCTCTCGAACAAACTCTTCGTGCTCCACGTACTCCCTGAAGGCATTCTGTACGGAGTTCTGTACGAAGACCCGGCATAGGCCCAGGTACTTGGACTTATAGCCAAAGAAGCGCGCACGCTGCTGCAGCGTGTCGGCAGCGGGCGACGTTCCCAAGGGCCTAGGCATGTACGTCACGCACAGACCCTCGACGGTGTATCCCCGGTCTAGCTTTGCTCCCCCAACCAGAATCCAGTATGGAGTCTGCTTCCAGTCAACCTTCTTCTCCGCATCAGGTGTGCCGTTGACCTCGACCACATTGAGTTCGTGGAACACCTCCTCAACCATCTCAGAAATCAAATCAGGAAGGGGCTTGATGTCCGGGTAGGTCTTGGCAAGCGATGCGTACTCGACTGCAAACAGGTCGGCGGCTGCCTTCGGGTTGGTCTCATGGTAATTCTCGACCATGCTACGTAGGCCTTTACGAGCCTTCTCGACCCAGGCCTTGTATACCTTGTGAGATGACGTCGCAATGGCGGGATGAACCATCATCGAGCGATTGCGGTCCTTTCCCTTCATCCCCTTTTCACGGGTCAGCGAGTGCTGCGCAGCCACCAGCAGGAAGTAGCGAAGTGCTTTCAGCAAACTCTTGGGCGGACTTGATACTACGTTCTTCGGAGTTGGGACCTCCCGCACAGGGATGTCGGCGATGAGGTCTGGGGTGCCGAGAAAGAATGCCTTGCCGCCGGTGTAGGCATCGCCTGGCGTCACTAGTTCCGCGAAGTCCGGATTGAGGAAATCGGACTGAGCCAATAGCAGATTCGCTTGAGGCGTCGCCGTGTACTGCAGGTACGAGTGGTGCGGCAAAGCGGCACGGAGCTTGATGATCTTCTTGTAGGTCGTGCTCATCTCCGTGATGGCTGCCAGACCTGCTTTAATGCGCGCCGCTTTGGTGTTCAGGCTGGCCTGATCACTCTCGTCGTCTATGATCAGCGCAGGCACACCGACAAGGTCAATGCCTTTAAGCACCTCGGCCAGCTTCTCGAGGTGCCCGTCATGTTTGAGAACTGTGACGAGCAGTGACTTCTTTGCTGGCTTCTTCTTCCAGGCACCGACTTTGCTCTCAATCTGCCCTTTGGCTGCCTTAGTCGGGTTGGACAGGTGGTACCAGTGGTCACCGCCGTCGTCGATGCCGAGGTCCTTTTTCAACCGATCTTCCGACTGGTCGCGCAAATTGTTCTTCGTGCCTGCCAACACGATGACCAGACCATACCCGTTATCCCGCGCTAGCGCGATGACCGTCTCAAACGACATCGTTTTGCCGCTTTGTACATACCCGACCACTAGGCCAGTCTCCGGCGTGCCCACCTCAGAAGGAGGGAGGCAGCGGCCAAGAATTCGTTGCGCTTCGTGCAACACAGAGTCCGGGCCGACCGTCAAGTCCGTGTAGCTCGGACCATTCGGGTCCTTTGACTTGCTTTCGAGGAATTCTCGCGTGAAGTCGCGCTGTTCAGGCACCCAGCGGAGGGGCGGCTTGATGGCTTTGAGTATCTTGATGGAGGCGGTCATCGCTATTCAGCGCAGCGCGAATCAAGACGCCACGCATCAGATAATTGAATTGGTATAGAACGGCCTCAGGGGCCTCCCCTGTGACGTCTTCTGCTAACACCAGCGAAAGGCAAACCGCTGTAGCGATTCGGAGGAACAGTTCGACGTTCTCGTTGTTGGCTCCGAGAAACTCGCTCGAGAAAGGGTGGGACAGTGCAAGTTCAACGACCAGCCGACGAGTGTCGTCAATATCCCCAGGCAGCGGGTCTTGTTTGGCCAGCGAAACCCAGTCCTCGCGCGCTGGATCAACAGACGTGCGAATGGTGATAACCCAGTCCCAATTCCCGTCGTTGACACACACGGTTCGCTCAGATGCTTGCAACGTGCTAGGTGCAAGCATCTGAGGCAGAGGGAGGGCTTCGGTCGGGTTGGACTTGGCATCCACAAGCAACGGGGCCACGTCCTTCTCGATGTAGTCCGCCACCGCGGCAGTGGCCGCAGCGGCCCGCGCCTCGATGCTCTTCTTTGACGGCAGCGCCCGGTAGTTCTCCGCCTGTGCCAGCAGGTCCAGAGGGGCCACCTCCAACTGCGCCTTAAGATACTCAAGGAAGACGTCTTCGTACTCTTCCCACCGGAAGCCGTCTTTTGTGTGACTAACCTCGAAGCCTTCGACGTGCAACTCGCCAAAGAGACGCTGGTACGGATAGCTGTTGGTCTGCTTGAAGATGAAGCTAGGGCGGTAGGTCTCGTCGTAGCTGCCTTCGATGAGGCGGTCACGCCGGAACAGTGCGAAGCCGGCGAAAGGCGTCGAGCCTGTCTCACGCAACGCCGCAAAACCGGTCACGCGCTGCCCTTTGCCGAAATCTAGTGCGATGTCCTTCCGCCACTCGACAGGGTTGGCGTCAGCCCCCTGAGCAGGCACTCCGGGCGCGATGTACTTCGGCGCATTGAGAATGGGGACTGGGGCGTAGGCCAACGGCTCATTGTTGAACCTCAGCGTCATCCGACCATCTCTGAGGAACACGCGGTAGATGCTCGCCAGATGGTCCTTGATTTTCCCAATCGTGCGGCCTTGTGGGACGTGATGCAGACCGCGCAGGGTGACCACGGTATAGTGAGCCGATGGACTACCGACGTCGCGAGCCTCGGTGTTCAGGCTCTCAATCTTGTTGTCGACGATGTGGCGAATATCGAAATGAATCGTTCGCTCAAGCGCCTCACCGATGGCCTTGGTCCGAACGCTCCACTTTTCAGCAAACCAGCAGGCCGCACTCTTCATGCCCATGCCGAACTCCGACAAACCAGTGCGGTCCGTTGGCACTTGAGCAGCTCGGAAGGCTCGCGGGAAATCTGCCGTGGAGATGCCGGCAGCATTGTCGGACACGACAATGATTCCGGGACCATTGGCGTCAATGCGAACATCCACCTCAAGGCGGAAGTTGGGGCCGTTGATAGCCTCTAGAGCTTCGCGGTTGGCCAAGTAACTCTGCAGCGCGTTGTCGATGAATTCCGCGATAGCAAACCAGGCCTTGTAGTTCAGGTGCCGGAGCACCGAAAGCATCGTGACCTCGGGCCGAATCTCAATCGGTCCCGTGAACTGAGAGTCTGGCGCCGATCTCATCAGGCAGCGACGGCTTCGGATTGGCAGCGGGTGTCGCCGACTTTAGGCTGTGGCTGAACAGCTAGCAGCGCCCGCGCCACCTTCTCTACAACGCTGGAATTCACGGCGTTACCCAATGCTGCGAAGGCCTGGCTGGCGCTCTTGGGAAGCTCCTTGAGCCCATGGAGACTTTGCAGGCGTGCGCATTCAAGCGGCGTCATGTACCGCTTCTGCCAACCGATGATGGGCACCTGCGTGTCCGTCATCGCAATCAGACTCGGAGCGGTGGTACGCCGCTTGACGCGCACACCAGACGCACGAAACTGGATAACGTAGTCCCAGATGTTTCGCTTGCCACCTTTGATGTTCCATTCGAACTTCTGCAGACTCGAGGGGAACTTCAGAATCTTGGGCAACCAGGGGTCAATCCACGACTTGTTGTCTTCGTAGAACTGGCGGTTCTGCCGAATGAAGTTCTGCTTCCACTTTGGGAAGATCAAGTCCGCTGTTCTGGCGTGACTGGGCAAAGCTCCCCACCGCCCGTCAAGTGATTTCAAGGTACCAACCTTGATACCGTGGCTGCCCTTAAAACCCTTCAGGCCATCTACGCCGTAGAACTCCTTCAGCGCATACGGTGTGGTCGTCTCGTATGGGTAGGTAGCCCCCCACTCCATCGACCATAGAGGAAACGACGGCAACTCTACATCCTTCGGGCAAGCCTTCAGAAACTCATTCCAGACTTCTAGGCACTCCTTAACCTGTGCCGAGAGTTGCTTCGCGTCGGAGGGCTTGTCGTCGAGCACGGTGTCAATGTTGGTTTCAGCGCTACTGGTCTCGGGCCACACGAAGCCGTCAAGCGACAGTAAAGAACCCACGATATACACACGCTCACGAATCTGCGGAATGCCAAAATGATGAGGCGACAGCCGCTCCGCACGAATGTTGTAGCCAAGACCGCCTTCGCCAGTGCCCAGAATTTTCTGGATTTCCTCCCAAGTGCGACCCTCGTCATGCTTGAGCAAGTTCGGCACGTTCTCGAGGATAAAGAATGTCGGCTTCTTCTCGTTCAAAATCGCGGCAACGTTGAAGAACAGATTACCCTGCTCCGTGCACTCGAAGCCAAGCTGCTCACCTGCCTTGGAAAAGGGTTGACAAGGAAAACCAGCCGTAAGGACGTCATGGTCCGGAATATCCAAGGGGGGAACTTGGGTGATATCGCCCGCTGGCTTGAGCCCGTGGTTTTTTTCGTAGAGTTCGCGCAGATGCTCTTTCCACTCGGCGGCGAATACACATCGGCCGCCCATGCGAGCGAGCGCTAGGTGAAAGCCACCCAGCCCGGCAAAGAGGTCAACAAATCGGAAAGATTGCATGTCCGGCGCGTGTCGCTATTGGTTCTTCGTGTTGCGAGGACACATAAATGTCGCCTCGTTCGCTCGCCCCAATGAACTGCCGTTCTGCGCCCACCCGGGCATCGAACTAGGCAGAGGGAACTCTTCTTTTGTGCAAATACGGTATTTTAGACGATCCAATCACCAAGCAATGCCTAAGTAACCTTGCCAATAGCCGCAGGTTTCCACAAATGGGGTTTGCCATGAGAAGCGTTCTGCAACCCGTTCACGTGCTTGCTGGCATTTGCGCGCCTCTTCAGAGCCCCAACCGATCCGGCCGCACGATCGTCGGACCAACAAACGCCAGCTTGCGCAGCGACGAATGCGGCCCATGCGGCTGCATCTTGAAATGTGGTCGCCGCCAGTGTCCGCGCACCTCTCGATGCGGCCCATCGCTCGGCACGGCAGACGACAACTCCATGTCCAGAATTGCCGGCCCGACAATATGCCGGTCGTACAGTTGTTCAATTTCGGCCAGTCGTTCGGCGCGCCTGCGCTTGCCCAGCCCGCTGAAACTTCTCGGAGAGTCTGTATAGGCGCGGTCATATACCACCTGCGCATCCCGCACAGTCAAGTACAGCAACATCTTGATCGCATAGTCGAGCACCTGCATCCAATATTCGCGGGCATTCTGCGCATTGGATTCGGCGTCTATCCGACCTTCCTGCGGAACGATTTCCTCCAATAATGACCGGATCGTCCGCTGAGGATCGGCCAACGAAAGCTGCAACACGTTCGCCGAACGGTGTGCGCGCTGCAGATGGTGCGTCCACGCCATGAAGCTCAACCATCCGTGCCGCTGTCCCTCCGTTCCTTGTTCGTGGCGGACGATGGTGATCGCCTCAATCCCTCCGTCATGGTCCCACCACGAGGGGTCGGGAATGATGCACAGCGCGTTTGTTGGCAGTTGGATCAACCCGACTGGTACATCGTCTGCGATGTAGCTTGCATCCAACAGGCGATGCATCGCGGGTGTCGGTTCGTAAAGCGCCCCGTCACTTGCGCTGAACGCCTGCCAAGCAACACTGCGCATCGCGTGCCACACTCCCGATGTGTCGGTGATGGTGGAAAGCGGCCTTCCTGCCCAGGTTCGTATGTATGTCTCGAACTTCTCAAGGAGGTGCGCAATCTCCTCCGTCACCAACAGCCGCGAGAACTCCGTTCCCGAGTGACCAGCAGCCTGCCTGACCTGTTTCCACGCCTCCATAGCACCGCTTGCGCGATACCTGACGGGAATAGGAAGCCTCGCGTAGACGTCATCCTCGCTTCGGATGCTTTTCTCGATCGCTGATTTCAGCAAGGCGAGCACGTTGTCGTGCGGACCCGGGATGGGTTCGATCAGGGGACTGTGCTTGAACCGCTTCGCAAACGACGAGACGAAGGCCTCCTCGTAGCGAACATCGATCCGCATCACACCTTCGGGCAGGATATGCAGGCCGTCACGGCCGCACGCTATCTGTACGCCGTGCGAGACAGACATGCGGAGTCCTGCTGACACCGCAGGCGAGGTCAACCAGTCGACCAATTGAGGGCGAAACAGCGCCCACAACTTGTCGACAATCAGTTCGGCGGCATCATGGTCGGCCGAATCGGCGCTGCCGGTGGCGATCACCAATGTGATACCTGGCACGATGCCGGAACACCGAACCGGCTGCCCATGAAGAACTAGCGAACCGATTGCCGCCGTCCGAAAGATTGTTTCGGTGCTCAGGTGAGCACCGCCCGCCAATCGCGCACGCCCACCCTCTTCTATCCGAACCCCGCCGCCATCCCGCGCACGCCTTGGCATGGCCACGCTAGCCTGGACGGGCGGATCTACACATCGGATGTTCGTCTCCATGCCTCTTTTTCGGGATCTAGTTGCCTGTGTCTTTCCCTCGCCCGCAGTACGCCTCTCCCTCAAAGGGCAACGCTACAACTTCGTATCAGACTGATCGATATCCCATTGCCAGATGGTGCTACCGTAGTCGGAAGCGACCGCCGGCATGACTTCGCCTTGCTTGAAGTGACGACGACTGTTGGTCTTGGCAGGGGTCAACCACCAGCCGGCTTGTGGGCAGGTCTGGCCGGCTTCGCAGCGCAGGTGACTGAGGGCATAGCCATCCAGGCCCAGCGGTATATCGAAGTCGCTAGTGACGCGATCCTCTTCACGCAACTTCCTGCCGTAGGCGACGAGGTCCTTCGGGTAGACCATGTGGTCAATGGTGCTGTCGTCGAGTCCTAGCAGGAAGCAGGTGGCAGCAGCCTCAAAAGCCCAGTAGCCGTAATAGAACGCCTCGTCCTCCTGAATCTTCTTGTGAGCGTCGTACCACCGCGCGCCATCCTGGTAGCGATACCACTGCTTCAGGTAGGACTGAACCTGAGGAATCGCAGCGTCCCGACTCTCTTGGAAGTAGGCTTCGACCAGGGTTGCGTAAGGCTCCTCAAACAGGACCTCCTCTATGTCCTCCTGAGGATCATTGACGTAGTCAAGGATTAGCTGCTCATACAGAGCGTCCCGATGGCGATTGCTAGCCATGGCGGCGATGATGCGTTTGGTTGATCGACCGTCGCGGATCAGAATGGCGATGCTGATCAACTGCAGCGCTTTCTCATACTCAACTATGTTGTCGAAGTCGACGGCACAAACCGTCAAGTCGGTATCGCCCTGCTCCTTGAACTTCTCTTTGAGGAAAAGGCGGTAAGGAACATTGAGCTCGTTCCAACGAACGAATTCGTCGACGATTGATGCGAATTGGCCGGCGAGCGTGTCGATGTCCTTGCCTGCCGTGTACTCAAGCATCCACAAGTAAAACTTCTCCTTGAAGACGGCACCCTGCGCATCGACCAGGTAGTAGGGGTCGAGGTCTCCCCGACGTACGCCTTTGATGCATACATCAATGCCCTCCTGGAGACGGGCATGGACGTTGCGGTACAGGGCGTCATAAAGGAACTTCTGACGGCGCTTGGTGTGAAGATCCTCCGGCTCAGGAAGGAAGGAGGGCGTGTTGTGTCTTGCCATGGATATATGCCAACAGTTACTTAGCGCGTTGGGTGCGAGGCTTTCTTTCCGCAGGTTTTGGCTGACCGCTCACGACGCGTATTTTCTTGGCTTGCTCATACATCATGGTGAGTTCGTCAAGTTCGGCGTAAGTGAACTGATCAGAAAGACCGTGCGCGGGGCGGTGCTTGTCATGCAAGCTCAAATTGTAATAATCGCCACCCGTGAGTGCGATGGCCCCGACGTCGATGCTCACAGCCACGTGCTCCGCTGCACCATCCGCCATGCCCTTTTTCAACACGCCGCCTGGTTTAGGTGTGTAGTCTTTCGGAGGGCTGGTGCTAGGTATCGCGAAGACAACGTACACAAAGCGGTTCTTCGCGTTTCCATCGATCATTGCCGGCAACGTGCTCTCGCGTAGCCACTGCATCGACATCTGCAAGCCCTTCTTTGGCTGCGACAACATGCACCACAACGCGTATTGTCGTTCTGTCAGGTTTGGCGGTGGCTGGAGCTTGGACGATTTTTTGCCATCGGCACGCTCCCGCCAGCTATCAGTTGCCATCCCGAACAGCGCCCCAGCAGACTCGGAAGCCTTCGCCTCAACGAAGTGGAAGACGTTGTTGTCCAGTGACCAAACACCGTCCACGCCATTCTGATTGATACGAACAAGGTGTTCCGGCACCAATTCTGTTGGTGTAGCGTGCTTGTTTTGCTCCGTTACCAATCGCTTGGTGCCTTTCCACTGAGCCCCGGCATGCTTCCCCTCCACCTTTCCATGCGGCCATGCGTCCGGCGCATGCAGGTTCATGTGGTGGTAGTGCGCCATATGCTCGCCGATGAGCCCCTTGTACCGATTGCCGATCGCCTTCCACGATGCACGTGTCACGCGGCTAGCAGTGGTCTGCGGCCCACCACCGGGTTCGACCTGCTGGCGTTTGGTATCCTGCTCATCCTTGTGCTTCGCCTGCTGTTTCTCGGCCGGCGGCGACGTCCGATTGGCTGGTGTCTGCTCCCTGGCAGACGGGTGGGACGATTCTGTCGACCTGCTTGGACGACTCGGTTCATGGCCAGCATGTGCGCCCGCGCTTCTGCTACCGGAAGTGGCCGACGCCGCAGCGACCGCCATTTGGGCGACGCGGTAACCATCTTCGCCGATGAGGTCGGTGACGAACTCCTGCAACGCCTGAATGCCTTGCTGAATGCCCGTATGCAACGGCCCCCGGATCGTCTGGAGGCCCGGACGCAGGTCACGTGCGAGCCCTTGCAGGGAATCCGGTAGCCACCAGTGGGGCTGCTCCAGTTCTCCCAGTAGTTGGTCGCAGCCCATCAGCGCATTGTCCATCTGCTGGATCGCGACTTGGGTGTTGCCGGCCCAATCCAGCGTCCGGATGAAGGTGATGGCTTTGCCTTTAGCCTTGCCAAGCATTCCGCTCACAAAAGCCTCGCCGCGCAGAGCCCCTTTCAGCAGTTTGCGCCCTTTCCACAGCGGCTTGACGATCGTCTTGAAGAGGCTGCCCAGTTCAGGAATACACCCGAAGGCCGCTAGGGCCAAATCAACCCAATCGTCTTTGCCGCAGTTTCGGGCACCCTTGCGCGAGATGCGGTAGATCATCCCGGACATATCGCGCACGTTCAGCACCTGCTGGGCGACCGGGATCAGGGAAATCACACCACCCACGATCATTGCGGCGTTGCTGGGCTCTTCCTCAAAGTCGCCTAACACCAAGTCCTCGCAGAACTTGGTGATATCGTCGATCAGACTCATTGTGAGAGATCCTCCGCTGCACGTGTATCGCCGGCGGCAATGCGCGACTGCCGCTCCACCTCGATTTGCCGCTTGGCTTCAGGCTGGGCTTTCTTGTATTCGTCGGACGTCTCCAGAGGCGGAGCTTTCCAGGGGCGTTCGTCTTCGCCAAACTCTACGTAGTACGGCAGGTTTGGCGTGCCCTCTTCACGGGCAAAGCCATGCTTGTCGAGTTTGCCTTCCCGGACGGTGTTGTCGCTGAACACGATCTTGTACGGCGCACCTTGCACCGGCTCAAGGTCGTCGTATTGATAGTTGAGTTCGACGGCATTGGAAAGCGTAACGCTTCCGACCGGTAGCGCCGGCAACGCGGCAGCCTGCCCACCCGGCCCAACAAGCGGATGCCCTGCCCCCTTTACTGACAACAACCCCGACGTCTCAAACGTAATAGCGTTGCCTTCCAGGCGAATCATCGAATCCCCGCCATGCAGCACGATGTTCTGCTGCGCGAGGATCTCGACCGAATCGGTGGAAGACGTCACTGTGACGGCCTTGTCGGCCAGCACAGCCAGTGCATCGGTATGGGCCTGGATCGACACCGGGCCACCTTCGGCAATGGCACGAATGCCGTTGCGTTGGGCGAACAGGCTAATCCCCTTTGCAGCGGCCGCAGCCACCACGTTGCCCGCCGCCAGATGCCAGTCCGCCTGCGCGGTGCCGTGCAGGTGCCGGCCCGCGTAGATAGTCGTGGTGGCCTGCGAAGCCAGTGCGATGCTTGAGGGTGACTCCGCCACCAGCCAAGGCTGGCCGAAGCGCTCAACCGGCGCCTGGTTCGGCTGGGTCGCATCCTGGCCGTTGACATTGCTTTCGTAACGACCGTCCTGCGCCGGGTCCAGCGCCTGAGTGAGCGAATCAAACACTTCGTTGGCTGCCAGTGGTAGCGCCTGCTGGCTGGAGGCCGCATCGGACAGACGCCGCGCAGTCTTCTGCGCTGCCGTGAGCTGGCCGCGCGCCTCGTGCGCGTCGAGCACAGTGCCAGCCGCCTGAGGCCGTGCCGTGGTCGACAACAGCAGCCCGCCGCCGGCGCGTACCACGGCCCAGGCATCGGTACGCAGCTCCGCGCCGGCGCCGCGCCAGCTTCCGCGCTCGCCACCGGTCGCACCGTGTGACATCACATAGCCTAGGCTGAGTTGGCTGTTGGCAGTGGAGCTGGCCAGCCGCGTGCGCAACTGGCCCGGATGATCGTCGACCACCCACTGGTTGTAGCCATCGCCTCCCAAGCCCTGCGAGTGCCAGCCGGACAAGGCTTGGCCGAGCGGCGCGTCGGCAGCAGGCCAGGGCAACGCATCCTGCTCACTATGGAGCTGCATGGCGGCGATCGGCCTATCTATATCGCCGTCGAGGAATGAGAGCAGTACCTGTGTGCCCGCGCGTGGCAAGTGGTTCGCACCCCAATTGGGGCCAGCGCTCGAAGTGGCAACGCGCACCCAGGCGGTAACTTGGGTGTGGTCACTACTGTCGGGGTCACGAAAAGCGCTCGCGTCCGGTGCACGCAACCATGGGAAGCGAACGAGCACGCGGTGATCGCGGTCGGTGGTGAGCGGTGCGCCATCGTTGGCAACCACCACTGCGGCCTGGCCTTCAGGCGCTGTCGGGCGCTTGCGGTATGCCGACACGATTGGTGCATCAGCCGGCACGGCAACAAATCGGTTGCGATAGCTGCCGGACTCAATGGACGTGGTGCCAAGCAACCGTGCGATGTCAGCGCCCAGGTTGTTGGCCGCCTCGTGCTCGACCTGCAGCGCGACAAACGCGCTGTGATGGCTATCGAAATGCTGCATGAGCGTAAAGCGCTCGCCGGCGCCCAACTGGCGCACGCTACCCTGGCCCTGGTAGCGCAAATAGCCCCCCTCATGCGCCTGCATACGCAGACGCGCAGCGCGATCGGCGCCTTGTGCATCCTTAAATCGATACGGACCGGAAGCCTCGAAGCTCTCCAACGTCGGCAGCTCGCCGCCCGGGTCTTTGGCGGTCGCCTGAGCTGAGGTGGCTGCCAGCGCCTTGTAGTCCCAACCCGCCAAGGTCACGGCATTAGTGCCAACGGTATGGGTCTGCGAGAAGCGCTCGATGGCGTCTTCCTGCTCGGTGGCGTCCACCCGGTGGAAACGGATCTCCGACTGCGCGCACGCGGGTCGTTCGGCATCGTTGTCGAAGATGACCAGACAGTGCCGCGATTGCGTAGCCTTCCCGTCCCCAGATTGGGCCTCGCCCTGCTGATGCTCAAAGCGGTAAGACAAGCCCTCTTCGGCCAGCAGACGTTCGATGAACGCGAAATCGGTTTCGCGGTACTGGGAGCAGGAAGAGCGCTTGGCGCACGGCTGGTTCACGGCCAGGCGGTAATGCGCCAGCGGGTAGTCGGCCAACACATCTTCAATGATCTCTAGCGCCGTCTTGTCCTGGAAGACGAAGCAATCGCTGCGGGTGCGCAAGCGGTCAAACCACGAACCGACTGTCAGCCGATAGCGCGCGAGGCCGCCATCACCTCCGAGCGCTGCGCAGGCCACCACATAGCCGTGCCATGCGCGCCGGTTGCCGTCGGGCAACATCAACCGCAGCGTGATTTCGTCGGCCGCCAGCTTGCCGGTGTCGAGATGAGCTGCAGGGCTCAAGCAGTCGATGTGCAAAGCAAACGGTGCAGACACTGCTTCTTTGGCAGTGAAGCGCTCCACGACCAAGTTATCCGTGGTCAGTGCAGTCTCGATGGTGATCTGGCGCGTATGCTGGCCAAGCAGGCCTGATAGCGCCGACAAGGCAGATTCGGGCAAGTACATCGCTGTAGGACTGTGGCGTTATCGGGGTGTGGGCGGCACGGCAGCGCCCAGCGGCGCTCCAACCAGTGCAGCCGATCGCATTGCGCACCGGCTGCGATACCGCAGGTTCATGAATTCAGGCACGGAGACCACGCTTTCCCCCAACGATGTCGAGTGCCGAGCCATGCATTCCGTTGGCCGGCTAAAAATGTGCGCGGGGATATTAGAGAATTACGGTGCTGCGCACCTCCCTACAAGGAGGGTTTCTCGTTTCGCATTATTTACATCTGCATTAAGCGAGAGCAGGCAAATATCCCCGACGCTACATGCTAGCGCGAGCCGGATACGTCTTCAGTTATGGTTTATTAATGCCCGACTCTGCGAGGAATTCAGTGCTATAGCGAAAATCGCCGAGCCCCATTTGGGTGGAATTCAGCCGTGCCGCGCTGCGACGTGATTTGCCTCATCCGCCGGATTGTCGTAGATCGTTCACATGACGACGAAGGGAGGGACATTCTTGGAACAATCTAGTGTTACGACGTGACACATCGCGGCTCTCTGTCATTTTTCGGTCGAGCCGTCTCATTCTCGGCCGCCAATCTCACCGCGCCGAAGTCCCTGAGAATGGCATCCACTTTCTGGCAAATTTGAGCCGCTGTCGCCGCCATCACTTGGCGCTTGCTCGCTCATCACCGTCAGCAGGCGCTCCAACGGCCCGTGTATCAAGAGCTCTTCGCGGCCGGCATTTTCTTAGCTACCGTGGATAGCACCAGTAACAGAGAACTATCACTACGCTTTCTCGATGTTGATCTGATAGTCGAAGGTTGCGCCGCCTGCTGCACGTCGTGCCTCTGCAAGCGCATCAGCAGCAGCTCGTTCAAGGTCCCCCTCGATGGAAACTGAGTACACATTCGAGAACAAGCCGACACCGTTGCGCGTTACCGTAACTTTGATTTGCATGATGATGCTCTCCGCTTACTTCCTGTTGACGAACTGGACGTAGTAGTTTGGGTGAACCCACCCCAGCGTATCCGGGCGGTGAAACCAAGTCTTGGTTTTTCCATCGCTCATTGCCATCGCGCCGCCGTACCCACTTGCCACTGGCTTGAAATCATCAGCTTCGATGCGAAGACATTGCGGCTCATCACCGGCCCTCATGCCGTTGCAGAGTTCTTGGGCGATCTTTGGAGTCACAGTCACGCCCTTCCTCTGCATATCCTGCAAGGCATTCCAAAAATCGAAAGCGAGGACAGGAGACCTACAGACGTATAGATGCTTGCGGGTGGCATCGTCGGCGTTTGCCGTGGTCGAAATACTGGGGGCAAACAGTGCAGCGCACACGACTCGAATCCAAGCTTTCATATAGCTACCCCTCCCCAAGCCGGTCGGTAACGGAGCGCTAGCGCGCCAGATGTTTTTCTTGCGCGTTAGTGATTACCGTGCCCACCCTCCCAACCTCCCATGGGACCGGGACCAGGAGGACTGTCAGGTGGCGGATTTCCGCCCTCCTGAGTGGTCGGGTCGGTAGCACGATCAACCTTAGGCTCGATCACTAATGGTGACGTCTCATTTGGCTCGCTAAATTCCGGAAACCAGGCCAACGAATAGCGGGTAAACGGATAGCCGCTTTCGTCCTTGCCGGATGCCGCGTCGATCAACACCCAGCCCTCGGCGATCAGTTGATTGGCAGTCTGTTCGTCGTTCGCTCCACGAACCATTTTGGCTCGAGTCAAATCTACGTTTCGCATCACTACTCCGGTTCTTGTTCGCTGACATCCGGTCAGCATCGGGCGCCGTCCTAACTCGCTTTCTCGGCAATTTTTCCTGTCAAACGATCTTAATCGCCCCCCGTTTCACCAAGCTGTCGAAGTCGGCCTCTGTGAAGCCAGCGGTTGATTTGGTGAAGTCGGAGATATAGAAGCCGACACTCAGCCGCAGGCGGTTGCGGAGCTTCTTCTGTTCATCGCGCTCCGCCCTGCGGACCATCCGCAAGAGTTCACGGACACGCTCAGCTTCCGCAAGCGAAAAAATGCTCTTTCCCTTCATGCCGGCTCCTGTCGTGCTTTTTCCGTTGAAACTGGTGGCGACTGTTCGGGCGGAAACTCAATACTGTCTTACGAAAAAAAATCGATGGTCGCACCTGCAAGAGCGAGGATTCCCCCAACGATTGCCGCCTATTTCTACTGTTGTTCTGCCTTCGGCAGCTCGCTTCTCCAACCTCGGAATGTGCTCGAAATCGAGCCTGGTACGAAAGAGAAACGGCGAGTGCTTCTGTCCATCATAAACCGGCCTCCCTGGCGGGAACCCTCGGAAAATCTGACTACTTCTTACCCAATGTGCGTTAGTTCATTGGTGCAATGGCACTCGCGTGCAATCGGAACTAGACCGTAAGCGCGCCCGCCCGTCGCCGGGCCGTACGCACTCCTGAAATTCCTTCTTGAGGTCGCTATGGTCATCCAACTGCGAGGCGAGCAACTCGTGGGCAATGTAGAACAAAAAAAAATGAGGAAGACGCGAGGCTGCCAGCAGGCCAAAAGGCCTGCTGGCATCTGCGCTTGTATAGAGGGACGGCCTAGTTGGTGGGCTGGGCCGTCGTGGATGACGCTGCATCGGTCAGCCCGGCAAGTTCGGGCGCGATCTGCGTGGCTGCGGACGGTGCCGCAGCGCCCGCGTTCAGATTGGGATTTTCCTTGCAGGTGGCGCGCGCAACATCTTCACGAAGAATCATCACGTCTTGTGCGTCTTTGAGACTCCTATCGTTCATCATGTTTGCGATGCAATTCGATAGCGCCGGGCTGTCCGACACCATTGCACCGGCTTTGTAGTCGCGGTCATAGACCAGTCGACCGTCGGGGTCCCAAGCCTTCGCCGCTCCCATCAACTGGCCGTTGACGTACTGACCGTACTGCCTCGGCTTGCCGGTGTCGGGATAGAAAAGCTCTTCCACCCCGTCCTTTGCGCCTCGAACAAACTTCACGTGGTGAATCACCTGCTTGCCGTCCGGCGCGTACTCGAACAACTCGCCATCGAGTTGCCCGTTGGACCAGTTGGCGCGGAGAGTGCGGTTCCCGGTGTTTTCATCGAAGCCCTCCTCTTCCCCGTCAGGAACACCCTTGCTCCAATGCGCAACGCGAACCAGCTTGTGACTGCGTGGGCTGTAGATTTCCTGTTTGCCGTCCGGCTGCCCCTGCGCGAATGACACGCTGTTCAGGATGGTGCGGCCATCCTTTGCGTACAGCTTGAAGTCGCCATTGAGCTTGCCATCGCTAAACGATGTCTCGATCTCGGTGATGTCTGAATTGGGCAGCTTGCACACGACCTTGCCGTCACGCAAGCCGTCATGCGCTTGGAGGTCACACACCGCCTGATAGTTGATGGCACCGTTGTCTTTGACGGCCAGGAGAAAGGCGCGCTGGGCTTTGTCCAAGCCATCGGTGTCTTGAAAAATCTGGCCGTACGGAACGTTCGTCACCTTTCCTGAGAACGGGCTGTTGTCGTTGCCCGCGTAAATTTTTCCGTTGTTGATTTGGGCGTTGCGGAAGTCCAGTGGCTTGCCGCAACCCGTCATCAGCAGCGAGGCGGCAAGCGTGAACAGAACAACCGGATTGGTCAGGGTGCGTTTCATGATCTTGGAAAGTGGGAGATTCGGCGAGTCCCGACGCAATGACAGCGGGAGCGAATCAGGTGGAAACAGGAAGGACAGCAAGATCGCTTGGACCTCACTGCCGTTTGCGAGGGCGAAATACCGGTCAGTGCATCGTCTGCACCGACCGGCCTTGCTTCAAGAGAGGTGCCCTTACGGGTTCAGCGTGATACCAATGGCCTTGGCCGCCGCATGCATCGAAGCGGCGACAAGATCGGATTGCGCCGCGGTGAGCAGCTCGTAGGTTTGGGGTACAGACGCCGGGAACAGGTAGCCCATGGCCGCTTTGCCGGCGATGAGAGCCACAATCAGATTGCCACCGTTGGCGATAGCGCCCTTCACTGTCGGGTTGATATCCAGCGCCGCGGCTGACTTCGGCAGGTTGATCACCATCAGGTTGTTGTTACGCGGATAGATGCTCCACGTACCTTGAACCGGCAGCGACACCTTGCTGTAGTCGCAGCCCGACTTGCCGCTCGCTGCCAACTGCACCACGCCACCCGCTTGGATGCTCAACACAATGCAGGAGCGCGCCTGGACGTTGTACGACACGTCTGCGGACTTACCCACAACCTGCGAGACGTTCGTCAACGACACCAGCGCCGACGGATCACCCAGGGTCAGCACACCGGTGGACGGTGCATTGTCCGGTGTGACAAAGATGCCCGTGTTGTACACGTCAGCGCCGCTCACCCACTCCGGACCCCAGCCACCGGTAGTGACGATGGCCTGGTCGTTGGCGTGTTGGATGGTGGCGTAGACGGCCGTCGAACCCGGAGCAAAAACGCCTCCCATTGCCTGACGGATGGCGTTGGTCGGCGGCACGAGCAGTGCGCTGGACACCGGCTGATTGCTTGCGTCCACCTGCGACAGCGAGATCGTCACAGCGTCATTGGTCAGCAGGTCGGTGGCACTGATCTTGCCGCTGGACGAACTCACCGTGTAACCCGGATGCATCTGATCGCTGGAGAGGAATGCCGACAGCGTGCCGTCAGCCTTCATCACGTAGCCACCGGAAAGCGGCATCACGTACGACAGCGGGTTGCTGAGTCCAGCCCCCGTGATGTAGGAGTCGAATATGCCGACTGGCGCATTGACCCAGCCGCCTTGGTGCAATTGCTGCGGCACCGTGAGCGAGCCGCCGCTCAGGGTGTACGCGTTCCGTACCGGTACGCCGACTGCGTCTTGCAGACCATAGTGCGAGAACGGCGTACCGCCGCTGCCGAGATAGCCTTCAATCGCATAGAGCGGTTGAGCCAGTGCCGTAGCGGGATCAACAGGCGTGCCGTTGGCTGCCGCTTGCTGCGCGACCGACGAAGCCGTCACTGCCGCCGGAGAGCCGGTAGCGATCACGGCATTCAACACGTTGGCCGCAGTCGCGGGGGTCGTGCCGCCGTAGGCCTGCAGCACGCCGACCGTCTGCGAAGCGAGCGTTGCCACTGAAGTGTTGCCACCAGCGATGTAGTCGCCGTTGACATCTGCCCCGCCAGCCAGCGATTGGACGGCGGCCACGGCATCAGCCTGCGACTTGCCTGCCGCTATCTGCGCGACCACCATCGACGTGAGTGGGGTGATGTTCTGGTTGGCCCCCGCCACGATGGCCGACAGCAAGAAACCCTGCTGGAAGGTCGTGTTGGTCGTGGTGTCGACGTTACCAGCCTGGACGACGGCGAGCAGGTGCTTGCCGGTCATGTCTCCGGAAACGTCGAGGGTGTAGGCGCCGTTCACGTCCGTCACCGCTTCCGGCAGTGTCGGGTCGCAGGCACCGTGACCGTTGTCGAAGCAGACCGTCACACCGCTCAAGTAGCCGTCAATGGCGCGTCCCGTCAACTGCTGAGTCGTGGCAACCGGAGCGCTCGGGTTCGATGCCGAGGAACCGCTGTCACCACCACCTCCGCCACAAGCGGCTAGAACGGCAGACAGCGTAGCGCTTAACGCGAGCTTCAAAATCCCTAGGTTTTGATTGGTGTTCAATTTGGATACCCCCTTGCTGTGTTGTGCGAAGTGAATGCCCGTCTCGACAAGAAACCAGATGGGCATTCCTGCGGATGTGTATTGCGTGGCTTGATTGGCCCTTTACATGGAGTGGCCGGCATCCTCCTCGGTCGTTACATGCAGTGCGTCTGCGATTTCCGCGTCCAGCACAGCCAGGCACGCCCGGAAGATCGGCACACCCAGCACACCGCTGCGCTCCAGCGCGATCAGCCGTTTGCGACGCACGTGCGCGGGCTGGTTGGCATCGCCAACCAGCGCCCAGGCTGCGTCGATCAGTGCCTGCCGGGCGGCACGGCGCTGGAGCAGATAGGCCGCGCCAGCGACCGGCCCAATGCACGCGGATGCGAAGACCCAGCCCACAACGGGCAAACCAACGTGATTGGCCCGCAAGCGGCGCATGTCGAGGACGATGCCGAGCGCCGTTACAGCGACACCGGACAGCCAGACGATTTGAAACATGTGAATCTCCGTGAATATAGCGTATACGGATAGAGAATATCGCGTATGTGTATCTAGAATGTTTGCATGACCCATCCGATCCACGACCCTCGCTATCAGCGGATTGCGAAGCTGCTCACCGACCTGCGCAAGCAGCGCGGTTGGCTGCAGCAGGACGTTGCTGATCGGATCGGACGGCCACAAGCCTTTGTGTCCAAGGTTGAGAGCGGCGCTCGCCGCCTGGACGTGGTTGAACTGCTCGATTTCTTGCGGGTGCTGGAAGCTGACCCGCACACCTTCATCGATACCCTTCTGGATAAGCCGATGTCGGCGCTGCCACGCTGAGGGCTAGTAGTCCTCCGGCAGCAGGACGGTCGTCACCGACCGGTCCCATTCCGTCACGACGTACATCTTCTGCCCATTCCCCAGCAGGTAGCTGGACAGCACACGCTGGCCAGTGATGGCTGCGAGGTCGTTCAATGCGAGATCCTCGGTTGAAAGGTCACCCCAGTCGCCTCGGGCGTGGCGGTTCACCAGTTTGAAAATTGACACGTCGGCCGCCGCCAGGGCGGCAATGGCGGCAGGTGTCGCTACCAGTTGCCCGAGTGGCAAGCGTGGTGGAGGCAATGCGGGTAAGGATGGCTCTGTCACGGTGTGCTCCTGAAAAATAGACGAGCGCCGGCCTCCAGCGGAGCCGGATGCAGGGTCGTCGGGATTGGGGAAATGGAAAGAAGAGAAAGCCGGGTAAGAGACCCGGCTTTATGTCGGCAATGCCGTCACGTTAAGGGCATAAAAAAGGCCGCTCCGATTTACTGGAGCGGCCTCATTGCTTGTTTCTGACGCTGCGCTTAACTGAACCGCGTTCGACCCGAGGGCCGGTTTTATGCTGCCTGTGGCAGCGTGCGGCGATCAGCCTGCGGCCAGGCTGCCGTTTTCTACGTGCACGCGGTCCCCCACCTGGAAGCCGGGCGCGGCCTTATACGTGAAGGTGCGAGTAGCGCCGTTGTCCATGCGCACGCTGACGTTATAGGACGTGTCGCGGTGATAGTAATTTTCCGCTTCATGGCCTGCATAACCGCCACCCACCGCGCCGGCCACCGTCGCCAGCGTGCGGCCATTGCCCTTGCCGACCTGGTTGCCCAGCAAGCCACCCACCACAGCACCACCGATCATGCCCAGACCGGTTTCGTTGCCTTGCTGCGTGGCGATCGGCGTGATGGCGGTGACCTGACCAGCATACGGGTTGGCAGCCGGGTGCGGCTGCGCATAGTCGTTGCTCGACGAGGGGTTATGTTCCGCATACGACGGGGCCGGATGATGCACCGCGTGGTGTACCGCGCTCGGCTGCGCCGGATAGGTCGGGGCCGCTTGATTCGGCGCTGCCGTCTGGCCGGGAGCAGCAAGTGCCAGCGGTGCGGAGGCCGATTGCGCGGCGACGTTCGGGTTGGTGCTGCCCTGCATAGCCTTCGAGGTGGGCAATACGCCAGTCATGGCGGCCACCCCCGTTACGCTTGCGATGATCACCGCGACTGCGGCACCGGCCATTAGCGGATGCATGCGGCGCGACTGCGGCATCTGGCCCATCGACGTGCCGGTGTACTGTTGACCTTGGATGTTCGGTTGCTCGTCGTTCATCATCTTCTCCCTAGGCCGTTGAGGTGTTGGCCTTTCGATGGAGAAAGTGTGGTCGATCGATTGGTTGGATACCGTTTTAAATTGTGAGAATCTGTAGCGCGTTATTCCGTTTACAAATCAAAGGGTTGAGCGCCTTTCCCGCAAAGGGCGGAGGCAGGACGATGTTACAAATGGAGGGAGCAGCAGGCAATTCGCGTCTGCGCTGCGCACAAGAAACGATTCATCGCTGATTTCCTAGGAAGCGGTTCCGCTGCGCGTGGGTGTACAAGAGCGGCTCTCAGCTTGACACTCGCGGCCATCTTGCTTTTGATGCATGGCTGTGACTTTGCTAGGCTTCACAGGATGGTCTACGGTAGCCGTTATGCGCCGACATTAGGTATTTGAGGGAGAGCCAATGATCACCGAATGCCCATACTGCGACTCACGCGTCGACTGCGAAGAGAAGGGGCACGTAGACCTCGACCCTGAGCACACTGGCGTTCCCACGAAAGCGGTCCTTTTGCAATGCAAGGTCTGCGGGAGTCCGCTTTTCGGGATCGCAGAGATGATTCAGACTGGACCCACTGACTGGGAATGGGACTCTGCTGAACGTCGCTGGCCAGCGCCCGACAATGAAATCGACTGGTTAATTCCAGAGATTGCTCGCAACTCGTTAATCGAAGCGAAGATCTGCTTCAGGGCCAAGGCATATAGCGCCTGCGCGGTAATGTGTGGGCGAACAATCGAAGGGGTGTGCAAGCATCACGACCCAAAGACGAAGATGCTCGCTGCAGGCCTGAAGAAGCTCAAACAAGATGGTGTGATTGACGAACGCATTTTTCACTGGAGCGAAGCCCTCCGGGAACACCGCAATCTCGGCGCTCACGCCACGACGGAGAAAGTTAAAAAAGACGACGCCAAAGATCTCCTAGACTTTGCGATTGCGATCTGCGAGTACGTCTTCATCCTCAATGAAAAGTTTGCGCGCTTCCAGCAGCGGCAGGCGAAGGTTTGACGGACGGCGTGCAGCCGTCGGTGCGATTCGACGTTGAGCGTCTGATAACGGACACAGAATTTCGTGGCGCCGCTAACCACTGGGGGCCTTCGATCGCCCGGAAGCCGAGCGCTTTTGGACATCCTACCCCCGCAGATAGGCGACGAGCTACAAGAAAAGCCCCGAAGAGTGTCACGCCGATGATTCTCCCGATTGGTACAGCGTGGCAGAACATGTCAGTTCTGTCGAACGAAGTGGGCATCAAGCTTATCCTTAATCTCGCGCGCCACGCCCTGCCAGGCTTCGGCGCCGATCAGCAGATTGCCGTCAAACGCCTTGTGCAGTTCCTCGACGGGTGTGTTGGCGATCTTATCGGACCACTTGGAAAGCGCATCGATCACGAACATCTGCGCCAGGGGTCCGAAGCGCGAGAAGTCCATCAGCTCGCGGACGAATTCGATATTGGTTTTGGGTTTCGGCATAGCCTTGTCCCTATGTCGGGTAGATAAAAGAGAGCCGGGGCCGAAGCCCCGGCATATGACGTCAGGACGAGTCGAGCGCGGCGAGTTGGCGGCGCAGTACTGCCGCACGGGCCTGTGAGACACCCAGGAAACGCCGGATGTCAGCAACGGTCGGGCGGACCTGCCCGGCTGCAACAGCCTGGGCGAGCTGCGTCACGTTAGGATCGGGCTGCTCACCTGGCGGTAACGACGTGACTGGTTCGCTGATCGGCACGTGACTCTCCGCCTCCGCTTCGTGACTCCCGGACTCGGCCGCGTGACTCGCCATGACTGGTGGGTGGTTGACCGTGACCGCTGCCACAGTTGCCGGAACGGTTGGGACTGGCGACCGTGACCGCAGCGTGACCGTCCATAGCAGGCAGGCGACGCCTTCCAGTACAGCAGCGAAGGCCAGCCCCGACAGCAGATCGACGCGAGTAACGGTCGTGCCCAGTAACGCGGCGAGTCGTGCCGTGACTGGATCGGCTACCAGAGCGTCACGCCGCTCCGCCGCTCGAGCATCCGCTGACTGCCGACGCCTTATCTCTCCGGCTTCGGCATCCAGCGCTTCGAGCTTGGCAGTCAGCGTGACGCGACGGGCTTCCAGCGTCGTACAGTTGCCAGTACAGCGCTGTGCATTGGCAGTCGCCAGTCGTGCAGTGACGCCGGCCCGTTCCGCCATGACCGCCGTGAGACTACGACCGGCCGGCGCAGCCTCAGTCACGGCAACCGCAGTAGCCCGCAGTTCCCCTGCGTGGCGCTGGGCAAGCAGGAAGAAACTGGCATGACCGAAACAAGCTGTCGCCATGCAGGCCAGCCACAACATGCCGGCCACCGCACGCACCCGGTACGGCAAGTCCCGCACCAGGGCAGGCAACAGATGTGCGCTCGCCACCAGCACGACCCCGATGGACACCCACGTCAGCCGCTCGGCCAGCGATCCACCGCGCTGCCAGCCGACCAGGACCGACAGGCAGATTGCGGTGCCCGTTGCCCCGATCGACAGCGCCCAGCAGGACAACCGGATCATGCTGCCGTCCCACCCAGCGACGCCGCCCTGCGGTCCAGCTTGTCGCGCAGGGTCGGTGGCTTGGGTTCTCCGGTTGCCCCTGCTTCACCAGAATCAGTGTTGCTGTTGCCGGTCGTCGGGTCGGGAAAGAACTCTTCGGCGACGGCAGCGGCCTCCTCCGGGCTGTCCTCGAACGCGCCGTTGGCAAAGCCAGCCTTGGCGGCGGCGTCCAGAGCCGCCTGATCGAACCCTGCCGCCTTGCGGCGCGCATCCAACTCGCGTGCCTCTGCAATCGTGGCTTCTAGGGTGCTTCCTTCCCGAACCGCTAGATCGACGTAGTAGATCGCAGCCCTGTAGCTCTGCGTGGTCGATTTCCCCCTCAGCACTAGCCTGAGCGACAGGCACGCCAGCAGATTGCCGGACACGGCGCTGAAATACTGAAGCCGCGCAGCCAGCGTGCGGATCGAGTTAAAGCTCGTGGTTCTCAGCACGAACGACCCAAGCTCGTCGTCCGTGTCACCGATACTGACGTTGAGCCGACCGTATGGCTTGCAGCCGCCGGGGCCGCCGAACTGGCACCCTTCCGGTGACGGACAGGGCAGGATGGCAATCCCGCCTTCCTCCAGCCGCTTGCAGCGTTCGCCATTACCGACACAGACAGGCCGCCCGGTTTCCCGATCGAACAGCGTGTATTCGGCGCGCAGGTTCAGGTCGGGATTGTTGAATAGCAGACGTACCGGGATCGAGCGCAGCTTGCCCGGCGTAGCCTTGCGCAACGACTCATTGAGCGGATGCAGCACCCAGCCGTCCCTGTTCTGCACTTGGGTTGTCAGAGTGAATTGGTCGTCCTTTTCTGGCAGGCGCTTTCCGTTCTTCTCGACCACGCGGCCGATGCTGATGCGCCCGATGACAGGTGGGGTAATGGCGAGTCCTTTAAGCATTTTTGACTCCGATTCAGGGATACATGAGGAAGCGGCGCGAGCCGGCTTTGGGGATGGCGTATTGCCCGGCAAGCTCGGGGTGATCGGCGAGCAGCCGTTCTAGGTCAGTGCTGGTGCTGTCCCTGCTGCGCCGGAAGGTGACTTCGCCGGTATCGAACAGCGCCCGTGAGGCGTCACCCATGGCGTACTGGATCGTCTGCTTGAGCTTGGCCGCCGCCACTTCCAGCGCTTCGATCTGCTCGCGCACGGCAACCAGGTCGGCAAAGGTTGCCGATAGCTGCCGGTCGTCCGAGAAATCCACTGTGCCGCCGCTGTCCCTGGGGTACAGACAACGCAGTGCCCGATCGGCGGATTCGGAGCCGTCACCTGGCGGTGGGACATCCCGCTCGACATATCGCCAGAATTCGGCTTCCAGCAGAATCAGCCGCGCGATCAGCTCGTCGTCCCGCTCGATGCGGTACACCGCCAACTGCTGACCACACAGCAGCACAGCCACGTCGGCGGCGCGCTTGCCGGTGACAGCCAACTGGTGTTGGACCTGCAGTTGCACGTATTCCGGCACGCCGTCGTGCCAGTGGCGGGCGCCGAACTCGCCCGCCGTCTTGCACTCCAGGATGTGCACATCGGGCACGCCGACGACTTCCCGGTCCAGGTTCGCGAGCATGAACGGGATGGTGGGATGCCGCAGCACCGCATTGACCTTGCGCACGCGGCGCCCAGTCTGCTGCGTATAGGCAGCCGCCACGATGGGCTCCAGCAGCGTTCCCCAGTAAATCGGCTCCGTGGTGTCGTTGGGGTCGGGTTTCGGTAGCTCAGCATCCCGGCCGGTCTTCTCCAGCCAAAGTTCGAGCTGGCTCTTGTATGGATTCAAGCCAACTGCGGCAGCGGCGTCTGATCCGCCGATGCCGGTTCGACGGACGTCCAGCCAATCAGAGCGGGACAGCTCGGTCGTCTTGACCAGCTTCAACGCCGCGCGCCGGGGTCGGGGCCGGATTGGTTCGAGGGCACTCATACAGCCTCCAGAAAGAAACAAGGCCCGGTGAGCGAACTCGACCGGGCCGGAGGATTGAGAAAGGAAGGAGGGTGAACAGCTACACCACGAGCCGCAGTGCCTCGTCCCACGCGCGCGATTTCAGCGAGTTACCAGCGCCGAACCACGCGGCATCGCGTCGGTGATCGTCGCTGCGCGCCCGACGGTGGTGGTCCACGTACTCAGTGACAGCATTGAGCAAGCCGAACGCTGTGCCGGATGCCGAGGGCAATTGCGCACCCTTGCCGCGCCCGGCATAAAGCTGCTGGACGGCCTTGATCGCCCGTTCGTTGACTGCCACTGCGGCACGGTCGGACGGATTGGTGGTCGGGTAGGTCAGCACACGCCGGAAGAATGCTTCCGCAGCGGAATCAGTAACTTTGCGCTCTGCCAGTGCTTTTGTTCGCGTCATGAAGGCATCCCAGGACGAGACGGCGATACCGAGTTGGCGCTTGACAGCCTGGGCGTCGAACTGACTGCGGTGCGGAACCTTGACAGCACCGCTAGAACTGTCGCCAAGCGCAATTTGCAGGGTGTTGTTACAAACCACTCTGATCGACGTGAATTGCGCCGTTGTCGCCAACGTGCCATCGCAGGCAGTAGCGAGAAGCAAGTAGCCCCGCATCTCGTCCTTGGCTTTGAGTGTGCCGGAGTGCCCGGTCTTCGCGAGCGCCCAAAACTTGCGACCTTCCTTAAGCACGCCGGCCGTTTCCAGTTCGAAGCCGCCGACTTCGGTCAGGTCCCGGTAGAACTCCAGAATTTCGGACGGCTGCACAACTTGATACCGGGCCGATACAACGGCCAAAGGCATCCTCGAATCGCTGCGATAGAGGACTTTCTGCTCAGGAAACGCATGGATCGAGCCTAGGTTCTTGTGACCGGCGGCGACGTAACGCACTTCGGATTCTTCGATGCGCCAGTTCATGCCGGCGCGTTCGGCCCACACTTCGACGGGTTGATTGGGCGCGAGCTTGTTACCGAGGCCGTGCCACGGTTGCTGGCCTACATAGGCCATCGATTGCACGAGATGCATGTTGAGTCCTTGAGTTAAAAAAGGCATAGAGCCCGGCACATGGCCGGGCGATTGGGAAGCAAATCAGGGAAAAGAGAACGGAAGGCTGGTCAGCCCTGCCGGTTGGAGAAGAGCGCGCCGCAGGCTCGACAGCGCCAGTTGAGAAGGACGGTGTTGTCCAGGGTCTGTCCGAGTGCGGCGCCGGTAGCGCAGCCGGCGGCGGCGCCGGCCAGGCCAGCGATGATCGCGCCGGCGATGCCGCCGCACAGCGCGCCGAACGGACCGCCTAGCGAGCCTGCTGCTGCGCCGAGTTCGGCGCCAGAGAGCGAGGCCGCCGCAGCACTGGTGCCGCCTGCTGCCGCGCCGAGCGCACCACCGATGCGGCGAGCAAGATGGCGCGGCTCAGTCCGGAACGATTCACAGGCTGGGCAGGCTGCGCGCAATTCGCCCGTATCGGGCCGGTAGCGAGGCGGTTCAGGATCGTGGGGTGGATGTCTTGCGAATGCATCAGGCGGCGGGTGATGGTACGGCCATTCGTCATCATCGTCAGGCGGAAGCAGTGAACGATGATCACGCATGACACGTCGCCCCCCGTCGGACGCGGCTCACGTATTTGCAGAGGCAAATCGATACCAGCACGCCGCTTAGATAAGCGAGGGCGAACGCAATCAAATATTCGAGTGGAGAAATGGGCAGCATCACCGGACTCCGGAAATGGGGAACGCCTGTGCCAGGGTTAGCGCAGGCGGAGCAGTCGCACTAGCTCTTGCTCGGAGCGGGTGATATAGGGCTGATTTTCGATTGAATCTACTGCGGGGACTCTAAAGCTGGCCGCAACTCGAACGGGCCGACGCTAGGTCGCCTAGTGAACTGGACAGGAATAAATTGAGAGGAATGGCGCCCGCACCAATACTGAACCGCCCCGGGATTTGAGGAGGCTCCAACTCTTGAGAGAATGGAGCCATGAACAAGACGAACAAATTCTCACCCGAGGTGCGCGAGCGCGCGGTGCGCATGGTGCAAGAGCACCGAGGCGAGTATCCGTCGCTGTGGGCGGCGGTTGAATCTATCGCCCCCAAGATTGGTTGTGTGCCGCAAACGCTGCTGGACTGGGTCAAGCGCGACGAGGTCGACAGCGGGCAGCGCGAGGGCTTGAGCAGCAGCGAGCGCGAACGGCTCAAGGCGCTGGAGCGCGAGGTCAAGGAATTGCGCCGCGCCAACGAGATTCTCAAGACGGCCAGCGCGTTTTTTGCGCAGGCGGAGCTCGACCGCCGACTCAAGTCGTGAAGGCATACATCGACCGCTATCGCGATGCGTACGGGGTCGAGCCCATCTGCAAGGTCTTGCAGATTGCCCCGTCTTGCTACCGGCGCCACGCGGCGCGGCTTCGCAACCCAGCACTGCGCTGCCAACGTGCCCAACGCGACGACGCGCTCATCCCCGACATCGAGCGTGTCTGGCATGCCAACTGGCAGGTGTATGGCGCCGACAAGGTCTGGAAGCAGATGAATCGCGAGGGCATCCGTGTTGCGCGCTGCACAGTCGAGCGCTTGATGCAGCGTCAGGGGTTGCAAGGCGTGCGTCGTGGCAAGGTGGTACGCACCACGACACCGGACACCTCGGTGCCATGCCCATTGGACCGGGTCCAGCGAGTGTTCAAAGCCGAGCGGCCCAACCAACTGTGGGTGTCGGACTTCACCTATGTCTCGACCTGGCAGGGCTGGCTGTACGTGGCGTTCGTCATCGACGTGTTCGCGCGGCGTATCGTGGGTTGGCGCGTGAGCAGCACCATGCGTACCGACTTCGTGCTGGACGCCCTGGAGCAGGCGCTGTATGACCGCCAACCGGCCAACTCCGATGCCTTGGTTCACCATTCCGACAGGGGCTCGCAATACCTGTCCATTCGCTACACCGAGCGTCTGGCCGAGGCCGGCATCGAACCCTCGGTCGGCAGCCGTGGCGACAGCTATGACAACGCACTGGCCGAAACCATCAACGGGCTGTACAAGGCCGAATTGATTCATCGGCGAGCGCCCTGGAAGTCCAGGGAATCCGTCGAGCTGGCCACCCTGCAATGGGTGCACTGGTTCAACCACATCCGATTGCTTGAACCCATCGGGTACATCCCACCGGCTGAAGCTGAGGCAAACTACTGGCGGCAACTCGCCAGCGAGACCGCTGTAGCGGTCTCAACTTAAACCAACCGGCCTCCTCGAAAGCCGGGGCGGTTCAATACTGAGTTCATCGACTCAGCAAATGATGCGGGGCGGATGAGATAACTTTGGGGTGGCGCCAGATTTGCTCTATGCTTTCTGCCAGCAATGCAGCGTGCACACAGTACGCTGATGCTGGATGTGGTTCACTCACCTAGTACCAATTCCTCCTATGGCGACCAAAGCTAAGACCGCAGTAAAGAAGGCGACCCCGAAGAAAACCGCACCGGCAAAGAAGCCCGCCACTGCCGCGGTGTCCGCCAAACCGTTGAAGGACACCTTCACCAAGTCCAGTCTCGTAAGCCATCTGGCCGAACAGGCCCAGGTTGACGCCAAAGCGGTGAAATCGGTGCTGCTCCATCTGGAGAACACCATCGTCAGCGCTCTGCACAAGAAAGGCGCCGGCGAATTCACGCTGCCGGGTCTCTTCAAGGTGGTGTCGGTGAAAGTTCCGGCCACCAAGCGGCGTTTCGGCAAAAACCCGTTCACCGGGTTGGAGCAGTGGTTCGAGGCGAAACCGGCAACCGTGCGCGTGAAAGTTCGAGCGCTTAAGAAGGTCAAAGACGCAGCCCTGAACGGGTAACACATCACGAAGGAAAGGAGGCTACGGCCTCCTTTTTTTATGCTAATTCACGAACAATGTGGCCCTGCCGAGTTACGGGACGGTGTACTACACGGCCTTGCCGAACTCGCCACTGCCCTCAATACCGCAGCCGATCTGCTGACTCCGGCCGAGGCTCTCTCGATCTCGCAGGAACTACGCGCCGTTGTCCGCACGCTTTGGCGAGGCGAGCGCCATAGATCGTCGCGCCAGGCTGCTACGATATCTACTCAGGGAGATCTGCTTTTGTGAGTAAGACGTCTATGGGCCTTTGCGCGCGCCGCGCGCCTCTGATCCGACGCTGCTGATAATTGTTCTACCGCGCACAGGGGGCGAACGACTGGAATGCAGACGATCTATACGAACGAGCGTCTGCGCAGAGCGTTGTACTCCATATACACGGCGCAATTTCATGCTGTTCGATCCTACCCCGAAGGTTTCACCAAAGCCGACGCCACGCGGATGCTCACCAGCCTTATGGGGGCGCGCCCATGGTCCTGGCGGGTAGTCGGCGTCACCCCGGCAGCGCTCGATCTGTTCGCTGCAAATGACTTCAAGCGCCCGCCACACCAGCTACAGCGCGGGCACAAGCAGGACAGGTCCAGCACCGCGCAAGCGCTGTACTTCGACAGCGCCGAACCCATGACGTTGGTTCAGTTCTTTGAGTTCTTTCTTGAGCGAGATAAGACGGTCATCATGACCAACGAGGAAAATAAGCACAAACCGGATGGCGCATTTCCCGATTACATTGAAATTGATCCCATGCTCGGACTGTTTCCAAGTGGCACCTTGGTAGGCTGGCAGCACCGCAAACAGGAAATCATGTTTTTACGCGAACTCCATGCAGCACAGTCCCCAAGGTAGTCATGGGTGGGATATGCTGTTCCTCGCAGTACCAATAATCAAAGGAAACCATGGCCACCTATAAAGAACTACTCGCTCAGAAACAAAAGCTGGAAGAACAGCTTGAAAGTGCTCGCCTCAAAGAGCTTGAACAGGTCATTGCTCAGGTCAAACAGATTGTGGCCGACTATGAGCTGACGGCAGAAGACATTGGCTTGTCGGCGAAGGTCAAAGCGAAGGGTCGCCGCACCGTTGCCCCGAAATACCAAGACCCGAAGACCGGTGCTACCTGGACGGGTCGTGGTCGTGCCCCAGCATGGATTGCCGGAAAGAACTTTGATCGCTTTTTGATCGCGTAGCCCCGACAGATTCTGCACAGAGCCCGCTCCGGCGGGTTCAAAACGAACTCGGTAGGAAAGACGAAGGCTTATAACGCTATGCGCTGGAGCCGCAGGAGCTGAGCGCCGACTACGTTGAGCCAGAACTACTCGTCCCAGCGACCATCCACATCGCGCAGCAGGTGACCGGCAAGGATGTTGTCCCCCAGCGCAGTCGCCTTGGCCTCCAGCTTCGCCAAATCGGTTGCTGGTAAAGCATCCAAGTCGAATTGGCAGTACAGATTCCGTTCACGGAATGTCTGCTTGGGACGTGAAAGACCTGCAACCAATGCGGCTAGCGACCCAACAACGATGTTTTCCTGGCCGCGAAACTCCACGCGAACCCCCGTCTTCTGGCCCATGCGACCTAGCTCGACGGCATCCTGCCAGCCCGCTTCGTAGTCCAGTTCAACGACCGCGATTCCGTCCATGTTCAGCAGCCGCAGCGCTTCTTCTCGCGTACAGGCACGTGCTGTTGTCATCTTGTCCTCAGTTCAGGTCTACATGTAGCACGTAGATGCCAACACGCAGGCCCACGTTTTCTGCGAGATTTCCACCGACGACTAGAGGTGATCCAAGGTGCCGAGCAACTGCTGTTTGCGCTTATCCAAGTCATTCTGGGCCTCGGCCACCAGCTCTTTGCCGTCTTTGGGACTATCCCTGCCAAGATTCGCATCGACAAATTGGTCCTCATACACCACCCGCATGACCGCAAGATCCTGCATCGCACGGAAGAACAGCGAGTGCACGCCCGCCCCGAGGCGTAACTGTTGAGACTCAAGTTGGCGCCATAGGTCAGTGAGGTCCTGTTTGGCCTTTTTATTTTTTGTGTCGAACGCCTGTTTGTCGGATACCAGTTTGTCTTGATCGACGAGAACCTTGCGGTGAAATTCGTGGCTCTGTAACGCGGACTCTAGCTCAGACACGCTCTCTTGCAGCTTCATGAGCTTTGTCCAGGCTTCGTCGCTCGCCGTTCGTGTCGCCAGCGTCCTCGCCGCTCTTGCCGCGCTGTCACTTTTGTACTTCTCAAGCGCCATGTTCCCGGCAAAAGCAGCAATCGCAAGAAGGAGACCGACCATCCCCGCCAGAACGAACTTGTCGACCAGCAGGAGACGCCATTCGTGATCGCGCCGGCTTCGCTCAGCAAGCGCGTCAGATTCAGCCTTCTGAGCTGCGAGCATACGCACTCGTAAGCGCCGGCTGCGCGTCCTGTGTTGCACCTCGCCAGTTTTCGACGGCCCCAGTAGTTTTGTGTCCATGTCCACGATGTATCCCTCCTGATGTCTTCACGCTCATCGGCAGCGGCACCAACGCCGATCACCTGACGTAATTTTGAAGGGCCACAAAGCGACCAACAACCGCGAAAAAACGCCCAAGAAGGCCATCATTCATCTGTGGCCCTGAGATCAGCTCGCCCTGTGCAACGTCTCCACCCGATACCATGGCGAGTGGCCATCGTTTGCACGACACAAGGGGGGGGGGGAACGGGCATTTTTCCTGCATCACCCCTTACAAATCAAAGAGTTACGAGTTTTTTACTCTCCCGACAGGGGAGTCACGACTTCCGCCAGAAGAGTCCAGCGGCCGCAGAAAGTTGATCAACAACACGCCAGCGAGCGATGGTTCGCGGAAACTGCGTACGAAGATTGGGCGCGTCAGCGACCGCCTGCGCCCAAGCTCGGCGACACCTCCCGCGCCTCGCTAGTCCAGGTTGGCGCGCTTCAGTCCTGCCGGCAGGTATGCGGAGAATTGCTTCGGGGCGAGGCTAGAGATAACTTGGTCGCGCGCGCTCTTGCTGACGAACTCACCGGCCTCCGCCAACGCGTCTGCGAACTTCGTGTTTCCTTCAAGCGAACCGCGATGGTTGCCATACATCGCCAGCGCCGCCACAAAGGTCAACTCCGCACCATTCAGGCCGCCCAGGACGCCGGCGATCGCCTGAGCGTGTCCGCTGAACTCCTGTCGAGCCTTGACGTGGCTTTCCTCGGTACTGAGGTAGCTCAGCCCCCCTTGGGGAATCGCGGCTTGTCGTCCTTCGTCGATCGCGACGAGTTGGGCGATCTTTTGCCTGAGCGCGTCTGTCAGTAGTTCCATGGTTGCCCCGTGTTGTTTGAAAGGACAGCCGAAATGGTGACAAGAACAAACTTTTCAAGCACATGACGCCAGTCACAGTACCCTGCTGACGGAAGGGGACCCGTGACGAGTCATGACAAAGACTGTGGCCTCCAGCGGCACCGTTTGCGCCTATCGCCGCGTAACGATGATGCTAGTGCAGGGCACCATATCCCTTGTAGTGCCCTGAATGGGTTCGATGAGCCATGGTTTCTCCCATTTCTTCCCAATGTGGGACATCAGGTCGGCGTATTTATTGTTCGCTTTCTTAACGGCATTGAACATGGCGCGCCCGTCAGGACCGACGAGCCAGATCTCGATGATGCGCGAGTCGCCGGGGTCTCCACCAACGAAGACCTTCTCCACCTCCCACTCATGCTCGGTCGTACTGCCCCTCATCGGTCGCAGCTCGGCTTGGCCCTCAGGATAGTAGCGGTCACGATCATCCTTCCAGCGCCTCACCAGCCAAAGCGCATATTCATCTGGAAGAGCGCGTTTGATCGTTCCTCGGAACTTCTGTCCGTCTTGGTCAATGTAGGCACCATCGCTGTGGCTGGCAATGCGTACATCAAAATCCGCCGCTTTGGGAAGCACCGGGCCTTTTGAGGTGAGCGCGCTTCTGCGCTGTGCGATTTCGTTGCGCGCCAGAACTGTACGGAAGATGTACAGGCCGATACCCGTCAACACGAGCACCCCGCCAAGGATGATCATCGGTATCGGGCGGTCGGGATGGAAGCCCCCTATTACCGGAAGCTTGTCCGGCGTCCCGCATCCAAGAACAAAAACGACCACGCCGATAATCAGTAGCGTCACTTGTAGCGGCGCCTTGAGCAACCCTTTCAGAAAATCCATGCGTCACCCCCTAGCTTGATATTGGGGGCGATTTTACCGGTGCGCATCAGCAGGCATCCTCCGATGCCTCTCCAAATCGCTCTCGGTTACTGCCCCATCGTCAGGGTGCGCGACTTCGCTGTCGGCTTGACCCGTAGCATCTGCCCGTCGTCTTTCGTGAAATATCGGTCGATGTAGTCAAGCAGCTTCTGAACCTGCTCGGCGTTACCCTTGCGGATTGGATCGAGGGACCAAATCCCATCCTGCTTCAGCCCCGCCTTGTAGTCTTCCCCGTGGCAGTTGAACAGGATGCCCTGCCCGCCAGTCACGTGCTGCCACCGTTGAGTGGCGAGACCGATCAGCCGCTCAATGTCCTTCTCGTTGACCCTGGTCGCATCGAACAGGAAGAGCACGTGAAGGTGATAGGCGCGGTGGTCACTGCCCTGCTCCATCTTGCCGATGAAGCCAGCCAAATCATCGAATAGCTCCAGTGCAGGCCCGCTGGAGCGATCGAAGAACGCAGCCCTATCCCGCATGGCCTGACGTATGTCGATACGGCCACGCGTTTCCAGTCGCAACTCCCCACTAGGCAAGGCTGACGGCACCGATACCAACAGCCCCTCGTCATTCCGCTCCCAGCTGGTGCGCGCCAGCGCGTCGCTCTCCACCGCAGCTGATACGGCGTACAACTGGTCCCACCGAACAGGCAAAAGGTTAGGGCACTTCTTCACCACCCCCACCACATACTTCCAGGTCGCCCTGCTCTGGTGCCTCAGCCCAGCTTTCCAGTCCAACAGCTTCTTCCGCGTGTTTCTCGCTCTGGCCTGCTCACGCAGATAAGCGACGAACGCATTGAACCGTTCCGCCAGAATCGTCCCATCAGGGAAGAGAAAGTTGGGATCATCGCGGATTGCCTGGTCCACTGGGCTGAGCTGTATGGGAGCAAAGGAACGGTAGCAGTCGAAGAACAGCTGAAAATCAGGACTGTAAAAGCAGTCCGGCCAATACAGGTCCATGAACGCCCAGCACCACTGCAGGTAGTTACTCAGGTTTCTCTTACCTGCTTTCGTCTTTGTGTTCCTGACAGCCCATCGCCTAAAACCATCATCCCGAATCTCGTACGGTATCTGGTCAGCAGTCAACACGCTGTCCATGAACCAGACCAGCCACTGGTACAGGTCGCTGTACTCGCCAACGGACCAGCCTCTGAATTCGATCTCTTCGTTGAAGGAAGGATCGTGTACGACGTCGTCGAACAACGGTCCGACGTTTAGACCATCTCTCATTCTGAACTCCATTATCAGGACGCCAGTTGTCCTCTCAAGTCATTCAGATGGCAGGTATTTATTTACCTGCCAGATGATCTCGTTCTTATGATCATGCCCTATCTATGTTGTAGATATTGGTAATTATCAGAACAGACAATCTTAGTATAGGGAGACAGCAAACAGACCACAGCAGAAGCCTCCGCACAGCCTGCACCTCGAACACCAAAACGCCCACAGCCACATGGAATCCAGGGCAACGATCTGATCCAGAGTTGTCCCGAGTGTGAGCATGCTGCTCTGTTGTATCGATGGCGCCTGTAGCGTCGAAATACCACTGTGAAGGCGTGGCCCAGACGACTCACAGGCCGAAAACACACCCTACGAAATGTGCGATTTCGGCTCTAGAAAGCGGCTTTGCGGGAAGTTTCAAAATTTCGCGAATTGGAGCCAAGTGCATCGCCAACACAGCTCTGATTCGTGCCGCACGACCAACGCTCCAGCATGTGCAGCAGAACGTAACGCTGTGATCGGCGGGCAGCCCTGGGGAATTTTTACGCGGGCGGCATATGAACTGGGCGGAGACGATCGACTGCCGGAACGCGGGGCAGAAATGAAAACGGGACACGACGCCTGAGCATCGTGTCCCGCAGGTAAAGTCAGCCTTAGGGCTGCGAATTGGTACGACAGGGTCGAACGGGGGCTAACGCGGTTTGCTTGTTACCCTTCAGTTTCCCGGCATCAACGAATCCCAGGTGCGCGTACCCCGCTCGCGCTTGATGCGCAGCACCTGATCTTTGTGCGCGAGATAATGGATTACCGACTCGACAAAACTCTCGAACTTCTCAGGGTTCTCGTCCACGTCGATCATGCCCGTGCAAGCCCTCATGTGTTCTTTGTCGTTGAGGACAAGCGCTTCGCCAGCGTCTTTGGGCACGACTTTCTTCCACAGGTCCCTGACGTGCTCTTCATATTCGTGCGCACCCCGCACGTCATCACCGTCGAACAGGAAGACCCAGCGGAAATAGTGCCCCTTGGACTCCGCCCAGTCGAGCATCCAGATTGCACCGATCAACCCCTTCTTGGTCGCTGCCCGCCCGCGCAGACGGTTGACGAAGATGGCATGGTGATTCTTAGCCAGGTCAACTGACACTTTTCCGGCCCATTCAGGGAGATAGAAGGTGTCCTGGCAGATGACAAAGATGCGGCGACGCTTCGAAAAGCACTGATTCACGAGCTGCATCATTCGGTTGAAGTTCCGCGTAGACCGGAAGGTATTCGCGATCTCCTGCTTCTTGAGGCCACGCGCCAAGGCCTCAACTCGGATCATGTCGATCAGTTCGTTGAACTTCTGCCAGAGATACTGCTTGTTATCCGGTGTGCGGTTAGCCGGATGCGGTTCGAAGTACTGCGAACCGTACTGACCGAGTGCGTGACGCTCGTACACTTCGAAAAAGATCTGCACGCTCAACGGTACGCGATAGTCGTCAAGCGTTTGATCCATACCTGGTTGCAGCAACTTGGCACTCAGCACCTCAGTGTCGTAGTAGAAGCTGCCGAGCGGATTTTCCGTCAGTTTCAAAATGCGTCCATAGTCGTCCAACTGGCATTCGAACCCGGGATCATCCGATGCCAGCACAGCCGTCACAAAACGCCGAATAGAGATGACCCGAGCGCTGGCCCATGGCCACATCTGCGAAATATTCTTTTCGCCGTAATGCATGTCGTCGTCAATTCGCCGGATCAGCTCGGCGGAAGCCGCTGCTTTGTCCGTCAACGGGAGAACCCGGCGAACGTGAGCAAGGCTGTGCTTCACGTACGTCGCGTTCGGCGCGATGTGCGGCGACTGGATCAACTTGTTCAGATTAAGGGTGGTCATTTTCATGCTGCCCTCCTCAGCCATGCGCACTTCCAAAACGGGCGACATACAGCCGGTTCAGGCGGCCTGCTTTTGGCTGCCCACACTGGAGGAACTTGCGGATCGCCGCCTGCGTCGCCACCAGGCGCCCAGCCGCGACGGCCTTGCGGATCTCGTCGACAAGCTGGTCGTCGTCAGACTTGGCCGAACCGCCCTCGATTGCTGTGACCGTTTCCGTCCTCGTCACGACAGGCTCAGCAGCCGTCGCGACCACCTCTGGCGCAGCCACGACAATGGCTGGCGACTGCGCGACCGCGTTGCTGTTGTCGTACGCGACAACGGCACGCTGGCGAGTGCGCTGACTTTCTGTTGCCAACAGAAGCCAGCACACGACCGCTACGCCATCAAGCACGATCGTCGGCATGAAGGCCAGGATCAAATTCAGTCGCGCCTCGGTGGTACCCAGCAGCGACGAGAGGGACGACGCGACAGGGTTGACCCGACGGGCATCCCGCAAGGACTGGACCCTGTCCGCCTCGGCCTGCCAGCGGTCTTCCGCGGCTTCATTGCGCTTCGCCTCGCTTGCCTCGACATCAAGCGCGGCGAGTTGAGCCGACAGCGCGGCCTTGCGTGCCTGACGCGTCGTGCAAGCGCCTGCCGGGCACGGGGTCACACTGACAGCTGCCAGCATCGCACTGATCTTGGCGGCATCCTGGGCGATCACCGTGGGAGTGCGGCCCGATGCCTCCTTGGGAGCCGGGACGGCAACCACGGGAACCGCCATTGCGCGCTTGTCGCCTGCATTCAACTGCTCGACCAGAACGAAGGTGACCTGCCCCTCAATGACGAAAACTAGCAGTCCGATCCAGATTGCGGACAGCAGCACGCGCAGCCACACGCCCGCTTGGCGGATGAACATCGGCAGCAGGTGCAACGCCAACACGGCGACCACGCTCAGGGCGATCCACATGAACTGGGTCTGCTCGGTATCGCCGCGCAGCTGGCCGGCATAGGCCGCAATTGCGACCGAAATGGCCGTAGCGCTGGTGCCGAGCGCGCGCAGGACGAGCAGTTGCGCCGGGCGCAGGCCAACTACGGACGCCGACGAGGCATCCTTGGGCGCCGGCACCCAGGTGCTGGCGGATGGCGGAGTTTTGCAATTGTTCTTCACGACTTCATCCTTTTCTTGGCGCGCATGCCGCGCCACAACAACGTTCAGGGCGCACCTTGCCTCGCGCACGTCTGGTGACGGCTGCACGGGCGACTCGATGCGGAAAATGCGGAAAGGGCATAGACCCGCAGGCGGTGGCCTGCGGGTCTTTTGCTGCTTAGGCGGTGGTGCCTGTATGAGCGAAGCGGTGCGGGTCCAGGTCGAACACAGTGTCGAGACCATCCTGACGGACCTTGACCCACCCCCAATCGAGCAGCGCCTTCAGGGCAACGTCAACTCGCGCCCGCGTCAAACCGAAACGCTTCGCCTTGGCATGCAGATTGCTCAAGCGGATGGCAAAAGGAGTCTTTTCATCCTTGTCCTGCTGCTTAGCGACGTGACCGGACAATGCTTTACAGAGGGTCCGGGTGTCGACCATCCACTTAGGCTCCTCACGCACCAGTTCCAGGGAGCGTTCGAACTGCTCGATCAGGTACTCGCCAATGTCGGTTGCGTCCCCCATCGTGCCGACGGACAAGGGGCCCGTCTGGCCGCGCCACAAGTGGAGCAGACCTGCGATCGAGTAAAAGATCTCGCGCATGCGCATCAAGAGTGCGTCCAGCATCGGATGCAGGTCATTGGCGGTGCGGCGGATTTGCAGATTGCGGTGTTTGTCATTGACCCACGAGGCAGCCCCAGGCGACACCGCGATACCCTGCGGCGCAAAATCATTGGCCAGCATCAAGCGCACGTTCGCGATAGCCCGCTCCTTGAGCAACTTGTCGAACATCGCAAGGCAATCCGAATTCACTGGCCTTTTTGCGAGGCCGAATTCTGACTGTTGCTGGTCGACCACGATCAAGACGGCCGCCGCGAGCGCTGCCGCATCTTCCGCACCCATGGCCTTCACGTCGCGGGCGTATGCTGCAAGCGTGGCCGTTGCCATGAGGGTGAGCTGCACCCGGCCCGGAGGATGCGCCGACAGCAGTGCGCCACAGCACAGCTCCGTAAGCACGGTCCCGTGTTTTGCCAGCGTCTTGACAGACGACTCACCGGCATACAGCGCGAACGCGGTCGGCCAGCCCGAAGTGAGTGCTTTGCGCACAGCGGGGATGGGCATATTCCGGTAGACCTGCTTTGGCATCGCGGTCTCGGTCGCCGACATCTCCTCAGCCAGCAGCGCCTGCTGTTGCGCATTGAGATGGGCAACTTCCTCGTAAGCCCCCTTTAGCAGCAGCACCTGGCTTTCGACCGCCGCGCGCTTGTTTGACCAGCGGCGCCGATCGGTTTCGAAGCTGGACGGCGGCGTCTGGCTCAACGCGTTCAGCGCCTTGCGAAGCGTCTTGGCCAGTTCGATGTCACCGTCCATTTCAGCCTGGTCGATCGAGATTTCCAGATCGGCGCGACGCTGGTTCCACGAAATCAACTGCTGCAATTGATCCGGGTAGTCTTCCTGCTTCGGCTCACACGCATCGAGTTCGCGGAGTTGCGCCTGTCCAGCCTCCAGGCAAACCGCCTTGCGCGCAGCAATCTTGAGGGCGGCCTGGATCTGCTTGCGCTTTTCGGCGCGCAGCAGGCGGGCAGCCTTAGCGATCGCCTGACCCTCCATGGCCTCCGACGCCGTTTCGGTGTCGACCGTCATCAGCTGGTCGGCCTGCTCTTGCACCAGCATCTGGCCCGTAGCCACCGGCAAGACCGTGAGGGTGTCGAGCTTGATCGGGATGCGGTGACCATCCTCGTCAACGAGGTATGCGCCCTGACAAGCTACACCTAGCTTCTGCACGGTCAGCAGCATGCTCACTGCGTCGCCCCAGCTGTACTTCGCGCACAGCGCAGTAGCAACCTCCGACAGGTCCGCCCCGAGCGCGGCGATCGCCCGCTGAACACTTGTTTGAGGCACGCGGAAACCGCGAGTTTGTGTAATCGCGCTCATGCTAGGCCATCCCCAGCAGTGCCGCGTTTGTTAACGGTTTCCACACGGTGACGGTCCTGCAGTCGAGTAGTCCGCTTGGCCGCTTCGACGCCAGTCGTGGAGCCGTCAGGGGCATTGAGTTTTGCCATGATTTCCCCCGTTACGCTGCGGCGCGCGAGGCGATCCACGCGTCCACGTCCGATTCCAAAAAGCCGACCGAACGGGCCGTCAACTTGATCTTGGGGGGGAACGTGGGATCGCTAGACATCAAGACGTACAGAGTCGCGCGCGACAGGTTGGTGCGTTCGATCAGTTGCTTCATGCGCAGGATGCGCAGTGCACGCTTCAGTTGATCAGAGAGTGGGGGGGTCATGCCCTCACGTACTTGCGACGCGGGCATCGCCACCGTGGTTTGGCACAGTGGCTTTAGTGGAGTCTTCGACATTTTGATCCTCACCGTATTTTGCGCAAGCTGGGGATTCAGCCCCTAGCGCAGGTTCCCGGTACGTTCCGGTATGGTGAGGAGTGTCGTTTCCTGCCCCCCGTGGACGTCCACTGTCCACAGCGGACCTCCAGCAACCCCCTGATTCTAGGGGGCTTTTTGTCTGACAAAGTTCATCTGTCCACCTATGGACAACGTCAGACCGATCATTTTCAGCCTGAGGGGACGCCGGACGAGGCCGCGTGATGGAGCTCGATGGACGATCCAAATCCGCATTTGGATGACACCGCATAGCGGCTACATGGACGCTCGACCTGCGCCACGTGCAACGTGAGTCCGGAGTTTCTTGCTCTAGCGGTTTGAGGCAAATGGGAAGTGTGCAGACGGCCAAGTCCCTTTGCCATCGTTCTTCTTCGCCTCTTTCTTTATTCTTTTCGACTCGATCCCGAACATCTTTTCGCACTTTTTCACCAGTACGTAGACTCGGGATCTTGCAAGCGAATATTGGACGCGGGCAGCAGCGACGCCGTGCTCTTCGAAGAAATCAAAGAACTCCCTCAACTCCGTATCAGTCCACCTCTCATCCTTGGAGCGCTTGATAGACTCGGTGCTGGTACCTGGCATGTCGGCCGCAACGACATTTGGTGATTCTTGCATCTCCGACGGCTGTTTAGACGCATTGACTGCAGGCCTACACTGCTGCTCTTCGCCAGTCTCGATTCGAGCGTCCTTGACTACTACCGCATCAGTACCAAGGAAGTCGATCATCTCTTTCGTATCGAAGCCCAGACAGTCCAACCACTTGCGGTCTTCGGCGCAAAAGATCGGGGAATGAGCGCCCCCGCAGCCCAGCGTCAAGTCGTTCTTGCCGGACAGAATCTCATCGAGCTGTTGCCGGTTGTACGAAACGATGCGCTCTAGCATGGATACAGCTCGCTGCCGACCACCGACATCGAGACGGACTGGCTGGCCCGTCGCCATCCAGTTCCGCCATGCGGGACTGCGATCTCCATACTCCATCAGCTCCCAGTGCAACTGACCAGCCGCAGCCCAACGACGATAAATTCTCTCGAGCATCCCAGTCGGAGGTAGAAGATGCATAACGTGAGCCGCCCTCTCATCCTTGAGCAAGGCCACAACATATTCTTCGATCTGTTTCGCATCCTCTTCGGCGATCTCAACACTGTGGCGAGCAATCAAATTGATCACTTCTTCCAGCGTGATGTAGGAGTCCTTGGGTAAATTGTCCTCGTACAACGGCTCGGCTACACGTTGCACCTTCTGGCCATGCTGTGTCACGATAAATCCGCTTCCGCTAAAACCAATACCGCAAATTGCCGCTCTTCAACTAGGAACCGCCTTCTGGCCCCCGACTGTCAGCGGCACTGCCATTGTTCTCGAGCAATACACCGTCGTCCAGGGTACTCACCCCACTGCATTTATAGGGGTAATCACCGCACCGGCCTTCAGTTTGTCTAGGTAGTCAGCCCACTTTTGCATCATTGCCCTGCGCTCCTTGATGAACTTCGTACGGTTGTACGCCTTTCCGAGCGTGTCGGGCACGGCATGGGCAAGCTGATGCTCGATGACTTCAGGTTTTTGCTCCAACTCTTCATGAAGAATCGTGCGCGCCATGGCCCGAAATCCATGACCGGTGATTTCGGTCCGTGTGTCGTAGCCTAAGCGGCGTAGGGCCGCATTAACCGCAGCATCGCTCATAGGACGCTGAGCGGAACGTGCTCCAGGAAAGACGTAACGACCGTTGCCGGTCAACACATGCAGATCTAGCAGAATCCGAACGGCTTGCGTTGCGAGCGGAACCAGATGCTCGGTCTTGGTCTTCGTGACAAGGTATCGCCACTCGCCCTTATCAAGATCGAACTGAGCCCATTCGGCCTTACGCAGTTCGCCAGGCCTAGTGAACAACATGGGAGCAAGCTTGAGCGCGCACAGAACGGGGAACGTCCCAGAAAAGCCGTCGAATGCCCTCAGCATGGCACCAACCTTCTCTGGCTCCGTAATGGCAGCGAAGTGCGTCGTCTGCGCCGGCGGGATTGCATCGACGAGATCGCGAGCCGGGTCAAACTTGCAATAACCTTCCTTGATCCCATAGCGGAATGCCCGGCTGATCTCACCGCGGACCTTGTGTGCGGTAAAACGAGCACCACGGCTGTCGATCCGTTTAAGGACCGTCAAAACCTCTGGAGCATCGATTTCCGCTACCGGCCGTTTGCCAAGCCAAGGGAAAACATCCCTCTCGAATCGAGCCTTGGTCTTCGCCATCGACCCCGCCGTCACATACGGCTTGAGTTCGTCCATCCAGCCAAGCGCAACCGCCTCGAAAGAATTGGTCGCTGCCAGACGTGCCGCCCGCTTTTCAGCTTTCTTCGATTCACTAGGATCAATGTCGGCGGCGAGCTTCTTGCGCGCTTCGTCGCGCTTCTCGCGCGCAGCGGCCAACGAAACGTCCGGATAGACACCCAGCGCGAGTCGTTTCTCCTTGCCGGCGAAGCGGTATTTGAGGCGCCAGTACTTCCCGCCCGAGGGGGCAACCTCCAAGTACATGCCGCCGCCGTCGGCAAGGCGATACGGCTTTTCAAGGGGCGTCGCCTTACGGACGGCGATGTCGGTCAATGGCATAGGGCATCTCACAACCCAAGGGGGCATTTTTTCGGGGGGCACTTAGCAAGCGCCCAGATTCCCCCGGAAGTGCCCCCACATGCCCCCGGATTCAGACGGGCCACGCTGGACAACGCTGGAATAAAAAAACCCGTGAAGCCTTATGCTATCACGGGTTTCAAGACTTCCAAGGATGCCCTTGGATAAGTGTTTGGTGCCGGCTGCAGGACTCGAACCCGCCACCTGATGATTACAAATCAACTGCTCTACCAGATGAGCTAAGCCGGCAAAGAAACGCGATTCTAACCTAACACGCGTTACTTGACGACCTTTAGCGCAGGCTTTCCACCGATGCGCGGCACATTCGGTGGTGTCGGTTCGTCTTCCGGGCCGGTTTCCGCTTCGACAGGGACCGGCGCAGGCACCGACTCAGAGTCCACCGCGGCCAGCTTGGGCGGCGGATTGTTCTCGCGTTCGGTTGCAGCCTGCGTCGTCGGTGTACTGCGTTCCACCGGGAATGCCATACCCTGCCCGTTCTCGCGCGCATACACCGCAAGCACGTTTTCGATTGGCACCTCGATCTTGCGCGAGACGCCCGAGAAGCGTGCGTGGAACGTGATCCACTCATTGCCCATGTCGAGCTGGCTGGTAGCGTCAAAGCTCACGTTCAGCACGATCTCGTCGTTTTTGACGAACTCGCGTGGCACGTTGGTGCTGTTGTCGACGAAGACAGCGATGTACGGCGTGAAGCCGTTATCCGTGCACCATTCATAGATGGCACGGATCAGATAAGGCTTGGTGGATGTTTCCGACATGATGAAATCAGTGACCGTTGGGCGCGGTCCCGCGCAGGTTCAACCTGAGCGTGGCCCGACCCAGCGGCAATCAGCGGCGCATGACCTTTTCCGACGGCGTCAGCGCTTCAATATACGCCGGGCGACTGAAGATACGCTCAGCGTATTTCATCAGCGGAGCCGCATTCTTGGAGACTTCAATACCGTAGTGGTCCAGGCGCCACAGCAGCGGTGCAATCGCCACGTCCAGCATCGAGAACTCTTCGCCCAGCATGTACTTGTTCTTCAGGAAGATCGGAGCCAGCTGCGTAAGGCGGTCACGGATAGCCGCACGTGCCTTCTCGTGATTCTTCTCGGCGGCCTTGCCCTTTTCGTTCTCGAGCACGGAAACGTGCGTGAACAGTTCCTTCTCGAAGTTGAACAGGAACAGGCGGGCGCGGGCGCGCTGCACCGGATCGGCCGGCATCAGTTGCGGGTGCGGGAAGCGCTCGTCGATGTACTCGTTGATGATGTTCGACTCGTACAGAATCAGGTCGCGCTCAACCAGGATGGGCACCTGGCCGTACGGGTTCATCACCGCGATGTCTTCCGGCTTGTTGAAGAGATCGACGTCGCGAATCTCGAAATCCATGCCCTTTTCGAACAGGACGAGGCGGCAACGCTGCGAGAACGGGCAAGTGGTGCCCGAGTACAAGACCATCATGGTTGTAGTTCCTTGGCGCATGGGCCGGGGGCGGCCCTATGACGGTACAGCCGTGACGACAAATGACATCGCCACGGCACAAAAAGCGAAAAGGCAAAGGGCTAGAGCCAGTTCTCCACCGGCCTAGCCCTTGCCCGGAAAACACGGATTTTACTTGATGTCCTTCCAATAGGCCGCATTCAGGCGCCAGGCCAGCACGAAGAACACGCCAATGAACAACAATACCCAGACGCCGAGGCGCTTGCGCAGGTTGCCCGCGGGCTCAGCCATCCAGTCCAAATAGCTGACCAGATCGGCCACCGCCTGGTCATATTCGACCTTGTTCATCTTGCCTGGGACCGTCACTTCAAGGCCAACGAGCTTCTTCTCAGCCTCGCCGTGCTCGGACTTCACTTCGGCATACTTCGGCACTTGCTGGCCTTGCAGTTCCCACAGCACATGCGGCATGCCGACCTTGTCGAAGACCAGGTTGTTCCAGCCGGTCGGACGCGTGTCGTCACGGTAGAACGTGCGAAGGTAGGTGTAGAGCCAGTCGCTGCCGCGCGCCCGGGCAATCACCGATAGGTCTGGCGGTACGGCACCAAACCACTTCTTCGCGTCCTCGCGGTCCATGGCGATGTGCATCGTGTCGCCGACCTTGTCTGACGAGAACAGCAGGTTTTGCTTGATCTGCTCTTCACTCAAACCGATGTCGCGCAGGCGGTTGTAGCGCATCGCGCTGGCGCCGTGGCAGTTCAGGCAGTAGTTGACGAACAGCTTGGCGCCGCGCTGCAGCGCGGACGTGTCGCTGGACTGGTTGGGCGCCGGATCGAGCGGCACGCCGCCCTCATTGGCCATCACGGGCGCGGCAAACACGAGACCGGCCAAGGCGAAAATCGCAAGCAGCTTTTTCATTCTTGTGTCCTTCATGGGTCCTTGTGCTCGGCTCGAATCAGTGCGGCGTGAACGTGACGCGCTCAGGCACTGGCTTGAACGTCCCGATCTGGCTCCAGATCGGCATCGCGAGGAAGAACGCGAAGTACAGAATGGTGCCGATCTGCGAGATGATCGAACCGACCGGGCTTGGCGGCTGAATACCCAGGTAGCCCAGCACCGCAAAGGCGATCACGAAGAGGATCAGCAAAGTCTTGTGGAAGCCCGGGCGATAGCGGATCGACTTGACCGGCGAGTGGTCAAGCCACGGCAGGAAGAAGAAGATCACCACCGAACCGCCCATCACGACCACGCCCCAGAACTTCGCATCGATGAACTTGAAGCCCAGTGCCAGGATCACGGCCACAGCCACGGCCACCACTTTGACATTCATGCTCTTCGTACGAGCGAACAGCAGACCCAGCATGATCGCGATGAAGCCCCACAGCCACGGCAGGAAATCCGACGTGGTCGCGCGCAGCATCGAGTAGAACGGCGTGAAGTACCAGACCGGCGCAATGTGCAGCGGCGTCTTCAGCGAATCTGCCGGGATGAAGTTGTTGGCTTCCAGGAAGTAACCGCCCATTTCCGGCGCGAAGAACACGATCGCGCTGAAGATGAACAGGAAGACCGCCACACCGACGATGTCATGCACCGAGTAATACGGGTGGAACGGAATGCCATCGAGCGGAATGCCGCGCTCGTCCTTCTTGGCCTTGATCTCAACGCCGTCCGGGTTGTTCGAGCCCACTTCGTGCAGCGCGATGATGTGCGCCACCACCAAGCCCAGCAGCACCAGCGGCACCGCGATGACGTGGAATGAGAAGAAGCGGTTCAGCGTCGCGTCCGATACAACGTAGTCACCGCGAATCCACAGCGACAGGTCCGGGCCGATCAGCGGGATGGCGGAGAACAGGTTCACGATCACCTGCGCGCCCCAGTACGACATCTGGCCCCATGGCAGCAGATAGCCCATGAAGGCTTCGGCCATCAGGCACAGGAAGATCAGGCAGCCGAAGATCCAGACCAGCTCGCGCGGCTTACGGTACGAGCCGTACAGCATGCCGCGGAACATGTGCATATACACGACGATGAAGAACGCCGAAGCGCCGGTCGAGTGCATATAGCGCACCAGCCAGCCCCACGGCACCTCGCGCATGATGAACTCCACGCTTGCATAGGCAACGGGGATGCCAGCGGCGTTGAGCGTGCCGTCCGGCTTGTAGTTCATCACCAGGAAGATGCCCGTGACGATCTGGATCACCAGCACCAGCAGCGCCAGCGATCCGAAGAAATACCAGAAGTTGAAATTCTTCGGCGCGTAGTACTCCGACAGATGCGCCTTCCACAGCTCGGATGCCGGGAAGCGTGCATCGATCCAGCCCAGCAGCCCGGTTGTCTCCACCTTCTTCTCGGCCATGATCAAGCCTCTCCTTTCTCGTCTTTACCGATCACCAGCTTCGTGTCGGACAGGAACATGTACGGCGGAACGTCGAGGTTCTGCGGGGCGGGCTTGTTCTTGAACACGCGGCCAGCCAGGTCGAACGTTGAACCGTGACACGGGCAGACGAAGCCGGGGTCTCCGGCAAGCTGCACGTTGGCGCCCACGGGAAACGGACCAGACGGGGAGCAACCAAGATGCGAGCAGATGCCGACCACGACCAGCAGGTCTTTATGCTCGGCACGGGAGCGGGTTTCGTTCTTGCAGTAGTCCGGCGTCTTCATGGTGAAGGGCACGTCGGACTTGGGGTCGGCGACTTCGTTATCGGTCTTCTTGAGCGATTCCAGCATGTCGGGCGTGCGTTTGAGCAGCCAGACCGGCTTGCCGCGCCATTCCACCACCTTCATCTGGCCGGGGGCCAGGTCACTCACGTCGGCCTCTACGGGCGCGCCCGCTGCACGGGCTTTTTCAGATGGTGCGAATGTGCAAACGAAAGGGGCCGCAACCGCAACCCCTCCCACACCACCAGCCACGGACGTCGCAATCAATAGATTACGGCGACCCTTGTCCACGTTTTGCTGGTCACTCATTCAAGACCCCAGGATGAGAAATCAAGATAGATTCGCGTCAACCGAAAATTATACCCGAGCGTACCGAGCGAACGATAGCGGTCGCGGGGCGCAGCGGTTATAGATATAGTGAACACGCCGATCGCCCGCCAGCCCAATGCTGACAAGGCTTTGGCATGGCTCTTGCAGCCTCGCTTTCAACAATTCAGGTCAACCGTTCGTTAGCTTGACCGTTTGTCTCGAATCAAACAATCCGGAGAAAACCGATGGCACTGATGCAAGACTTCAAGAAATTCGCGATGCGCGGCAACGTGATCGACCTGGCAGTGGGGGTGATCATCGGTGCGGCGTTCGGCAAAATCGTCGATTCGCTCGTCAATGATCTGATCATGCCGCTGATCGGCCGCATCGTTGGCAAGCTGGATTTCTCGAACCTGTTCATCCAACTGGCAGAGGCGCCCGCGGGTGTGCCGCACACCCTGGCCGATCTGAAGAAGGCTGGCGTGCCGGTCTTCGCCTACGGCAACTTCATCACCGTGGCGGTCAATTTTCTGATTCTGGCGTTTATCGTGTTTCTGATGGTGCGCGCCATCACGCGCATGATCGACGCCAACCCGCCAGCAGCACCCGCTGAAACGCCGGAAAACATCCTGCTACTGCGCGAGATTCGCGACAGCCTGAAGACCAAGCCGTAATCGGACGTCGAATCACACCGGATTCGGGATATCGATGAAGGTGTGACGCACGCCGAAGCGCTCGGCCAGGTGATTGCCGAGCGCCCGAACGCCGCCACGCTCGGTGGCGTGGTGGCCCGCACCGATATAGGCAACACCCGATTCGCGCGCCAGATGCGTGGTCTGCTCCGACGCCTCACCGCTCAGATACACGTCCACACCGGCGGCCACGGCAGCATCAAACCAGCCTTGGGCACCCCCCGTGCACCAACCGATTGTGCGCACCGGACGACCCTCCTCGCCGATCACGAGGGGCGCCCGATTCAGCTTGGCCGACACCGTCTGCGCGAAAGCGCCCAGCGTGGTCACTTCGGCAAGCGTACCAATCCAGCCAAGTTCATCGTCGCCGAACCGGCCCTGGGGCGAGATGCCCAGCAACGCACCCAGCTGCGCGTTGTTGCCCAGTTCAGGATGCGCATCGAGCGGCAGGTGATACGCGAACAGGTTGAGATCGTGCGCCAGAAGTTGCTTCAGGCGCGCATGCTTCTGCCCCACGACACGGCCGTCCTCGCCCTTCCAGAAATAACCGTGATGCACGAGGACGGCGTCGGCACGGGCTTCGATGGCGACTTGGATCAGCGCCAGGCTGGCGGTCACCCCCGTCACGATATGCGTAATGGTGTCGCGCCCTTGTACCTGCAGACCATTGGGGCAATAGTCCCGAAAACGGGCCGCCTGTAACAGGTCGTTCAAGTACAATTCAAGTTCTTTTCGATCCATTTGGACTCAATTTCGCTCTATGTTGCGCCGCTTTTGGCTGTTTTTCGCGCAAGCCGTCACGGTCGTCCTGGCCGTCTGGTTTGTGATCGCCACGCTCAAGCCTGATTGGCTGCAGCGCGGCAAGGTGGCAGTGCAATCCGGCTCGCCAATTGTTGCGCTTAAGGAAGTCGCTCCGCTCGGCCACGGCGGCACCTCGAGCAACTCCTACGCGGAGGCCGCCAAGGTCGCCATGCCTGCGGTGGTCAACATCTTCAGTAGCAAGAACGCGCCGAAGCGCGGCAATAACCCGCAGGCCAGCGCAGATCCGTGGTTTCGCTTCTTCTTCGGAGACCGCGCCCCGGAACAACGCCAGGAACCCACGGCCAGTCTTGGCTCGGGCGTGATCGTCAGCTCGGAAGGCTACATTCTAACGAACCACCACGTGGTGGACGGCGCCGACGAGATCGAAGTCGCCCTGACCGACGGCCGCAAGGCCAACGCCAAGGTGGTCGGCTCCGATCCCGAAACCGACCTGGCCGTCCTCAAGATCAACCTGCCGAATCTGCCCGCCATCACGCTGGGCCGGCTGGAGAACGTGCGCGTCGGTGATGTGGTGCTTGCCATCGGCAACCCGTTCGGCGTGGGCCAGACGGTCACGATGGGCATTGTCTCTGCCTTGGGCCGCAGCCACCTGGGCATCAACACCTTCGAAAACTTTATCCAGACCGACGCTGCGATCAACCCAGGTAACTCAGGCGGCGCGCTGGTCGATGCCGACGGCAACCTCCTTGGGATCAACACGGCGATCTACTCGCGCTCAGGTGGCTCGCTAGGCATCGGCTTCGCGATTCCGGTATCGCTGGCCAAGCAGGTGATGGAATCCATTATCTCGACCGGTAGCGTGGTGCGCGGCTGGATCGGTGTTGAGCCGCAGGATGTGACGCCGGAAATTGCAGAGTCATTTGGCTTGTCGCGCAAGGATGGCGCGCTGATTGCCGCCGTGGTTCAAGGTGGCCCCGCAGACAAGGCGGGCCTGCGCCCGGGAGACATTCTCACCAGTGTCAACGGTGGGCCGATCCTGGATACGACGGCGCTGCTCAACAGCATCGCTCAGCTTCAACCGGGTGCGGAAGCCAAAGTAACGGTATCGCGCAAAGGCAAGGCGGTGGAACTGACTATCGTCGTCGGCAAGCGCCCGCCGCCGACGCGTCGCAACGTACCGATGCCCTCGCAGGACGACGAAGAACAACAGTAAGCGGCAGGTGTCGGAACACACTAACGGCGGCCATATGTGCCGCCGTTTTTTTATGCGCGCACGCTTGAGCATCAAGCCAGCACGTTGGTGGGCCGAGAGCCGCCTTGACGCCGCCGCGCCCGCTCAACGCAACGAGCGATCCGACGTACCAACCACTGCGCTGCTGCGTTGATACGAGTTGCCTTTGTTCCGCTCTGCTGCGCCCCCCCCCGGGGCGTATGCCGTCGCAAAGCAGCAGGCGAGACGCCCCGCTGTCGCTTGCCTGCACTCCTCCACCATCAACTGAAGCTTGCACACCAGCTAGGCCACCCTTGGCAGCGTTTCAGCCATGGAGGTGCACTGCGAATCGCTCGCACAAAGAAAAACGCCGATCCCTTTCGGAATCGGCGTTTAACCGTTTAATTCGATGCGCTCTTACGAGCGCGTCAAATTAGAACTTGTGACGCAGGCCGACGGTAGCGCCGAACTGGTTGTTGCTGTTGTTCGGGCCCGAGAACACTTGGTTGCCGCCCGTCAGCGTCGTGCCAGCGTAGCCAGTGTCGTTCAGACCCATCACGCCCAGACCCGAGCCGCCGCTGTTCTTAGCATAGGCCACGTTGAAGTAGGCGTCGGTGCGCTTCGACAGAGCGTAGTCGGTACCGACCACGAACAGCCACGGGTTGCCCGTACCGCTGTTCTTGAACTGTTGGTAGTAAGCCGTACCCGTCAGCGACAGAGCCGGAGTAGCTTGGTAACCCAGGCCAGCCCAGTACAGGTTCGAACGCAGGTTGCCGTTGCCAGCAACAGTTGCGTAGTTAGCCTTGTACCAACGGTAGCCAGCGTACAGCTTGGCCGGGCCGAAAGCGTACGTACCAGCGATCGTGGCGCGTTGTTCGCGGTTGTCGCTACCAACGGTCGTCGAGTTGGTCTGGTCGTACACTGCGCCGATACCCAGCGGGCCGCCAGCGTAGTTAGCACCCAGGCTCCACTCGCGGCCGGTCTTGTTGCTGCCAGCCACTTCGTTGCCGTTGTAGTTGAACGAGTACAGACCGGAGACGCTCAGGCCACCGAACGTGCCGACGTACTTGACGGCGTTGTCAGCACGACCAGCGAAGAACGCGTCTTGCGAGGCCAGCGAGTAACGCGTGGCGATTGCCATCGGGTCATACATCAGCGAGAAGTCGTACAGCAGGTTTTGCTGACGACCCAGGGTCAGTTGACCCCACTGGCCTTGCAGACCGACGTAGGCGTTACGACCGAACAGACGGCCACCTTGAGCCGACGTACCCGTGTCCAGGTTGAAGCCGCTTTCCAGGTTGAAGATACCCTTCAGGCCACCGCCCAGGTCTTCAACACCACGCAGGCCCCAACGCGAGCCCGACAGGCCGCCCGAATCCAGACCAAAACGCGAGCCGCTGCTGCCAGCGGTAGCGCCCGGCACCTTGTTTGCGTAGGTCAGACCAGCGTCGACCACGCCGTACAGGGTCACGGAGGATTGTGCATAGGCGCCACTGGCGGCCAGAGCTGCAACAGCAGCTGCAAACAGTTTCATCTTCATATCGACACTTTCCTTGTCAACTGATTGGGAAATCTTGACTGTCCTTATGGACGACGCAGATACCTCACGTCTGACCGCATTATGTGCCAGCGTTGACTGATTCCGGAAACCCTTTCTGGCTCTGGGCCGCGATTTGCGGCCAAGTTGTTGCTCATGGGCAACACGCGCCAAGCCTCGTGGAGAGGGGGGCGCGACCCGCTTTTTGCGCGGTGGCACAGGGGTTGGCGGGCGATTGTCACCCCCTTCCTGTGCAGCAAATTTGGCGGTCGGCGACAGCTCTGAATTGTCGCCTTCGCACCACGTTACGGCAATAAGTGCTTCTTTATTCTCTTTTTATCGACCGAGTGCGGCGTGCCATCGCTTTAAGAAATCGGCACGGCGGAGCTGATCTTGATGGGCGAGTAAACCCGGGCCGACGGGAATGGGTCGATGCGTGTTTCCAAGTTCGGCGAGCAGGCGCTTGGCGGTGAGCCCAGTCTCAACGTCCTGGCGCAGCGAAAACAAGAACGCGCGGTCTGCCATCACGCTCTGACCATCACGCGAGAGCATGAAGTCGAGCCAGAGGCGCGCGGCGTTCGGGCGGGCAGCACGCCGCGCGATGAAGGCAACGCGCGTAGCCACCAGCGTGTAGTCGGTCGGCATCTTGATGGCGAGCGCCGGGTTGCGATCGGCGTAGCGCGCGGCGTACGAGCCGATCACGTTGTAGGCGAGCAGGCTTTCGCCCGACGCGACGCGCTCCAGCATCGCGGCCGTGGTGATGTATAGATTGACGTTGACGCCACCTAATGCCTTGGCAACATCCCAGAACACCGGCGTGGTGCGCGCGTCTTCGGCGGCGAAGAGGAAGGCCGAGCCGGAGTGCTCGATGTCGTACGAGGCGACGCGACCGCGCAGCAAGTCACGATGGCCATTCAGAATGCGGGCGAAATCGGCATGGGTCGAAGGAATCAACTCCGCCGGCAGCTGGCGCGTGTTGTAGACGAAGACGACCGGCTCGTAGCTCGTCCCGTACGCCTCGTTCTTCCAGATGGCCCACGACGGCAGGTAGGGCCGTTCGGGCGATGCGTACGAGAGTGCGTGGCCGTCGTTCACCAGCTTGAACTGCTCGGGCATGGCCGAACTCCAGACCACATCGGCGCCCGGCGACTTGGCGGCGAATTCAGCGAGGAAGCGGCGGTAAATGTCGTCGCTGTTCTGCTCGCGGTAGTCGACGGTGATGCCGGGGTAGCGCGTTTCGAAGGCGCGGATAAGCGGGTACGCCGCTGAGAAATCCGTCGTGGAATACACCGTGACACGGCCTTCGCGGCGCGCGGCGTCGATCATCGCGCCGTAATCGCGCGGGTAGTACGAAGGCAGCTCCGGCGCCGGACGGGCCAGCCACTGCGCGTGCGCCCCGCGCGCGACGACGCCGCTTGCAGCCAGCAATGTGGCGGTCTGAAGCCAGCGGCGACGGGAATTGGGGATGGACGACATGCCGGTTGAAGCTCAACTGGAGCCGCATCAGATGGACGGTGTGATGGGGATGCGGGCGCCACGCATTATCATGAAAATGTAGCCAGAACGATATTGAGAGACACCCGATGCGGATTTTGCTGGTGGAGGATGAGGAAGAATTGGCCGCATGGCTGGCGCGCGCGCTGGCGCAAAGCGGCTTCGTGATCGAGCGCGCGGCCGATGGCGTCATCGCGGAAGCCTTCCTCGGCTCTGGAGAATTTGACGCGGTGGTGCTGGACCTGCGCTTGCCGCGCAAGGATGGCTTTGCCGTACTGGCCGACATGCGCGCGCGCGACGACCGCACGCCGGTATTGATCCTCACCGCACAGGGCGCGCTGGATGAACGCGTGCGCGGGCTCAATGCCGGCGCGGACGATTTCCTCACCAAGCCGTTCGCGTTGTCCGAGCTGGAAGCGCGGTTGATGGCGCTTATCCGCCGCAGCCGCGGCCGGGCGTTCCCGCGTCTGCGTTGCGGGCCGCTGGAGTTCGACACCGGACGCAAGGCATTCCTGCTGTCCGGCGAGCCACTGTCGCTCACGCCGCGTGAGCACGCCGCGCTGTCGGCGCTGCTGCACAAGACCGGCCAGCCGATCAGCAAGGTGCATCTGTTCGACAAGGTCTTCAACCTGGACAGCGATTCCAGCCCAGACGCAGTCGAGGTGGTTGTGCACCGCCTGCGCAAGAAGCTGGCGGGCATGGGCGTGCAGATCGTCACCGTACGCGGGCTAGGCTACATGCTTGAAGCCGGCGATGGTGAAGCGCCTACCGCCGGCGATAGCAGCGCATGATGCAGCGGCTCGCCTGGCTTCGGCTGCCGCGCAGCCTGAAACTCACGCTGCTCTGGTTGCTGCTGCCAGGGCTGGTGGGTGTGCTAGCCATCGACATCGTCTCGGCGTACCAGGCGCTGCGTAGCGCGACCGATCGCGCGTACGACCGCGCCCTGCTCGGCTCGGTGCGCGCCATCGAGAACGGCGTGACGATCGAGCGCGGGCAGGTCCAGGTCAACGTGCCGTATGTGGCGCTGTCCATGTTCGAATCGACCGCCCAGAGCAATGTCTATTACCGCGTCGCTTTCGAGCCCTTGCCCGGCAAGGCGCCTGAAGCGGCGCTGACGGGCTACGACGATCTGCCACTGCCCGTCACACGGCTGGAAAACGACAGCCCGCTCTTCTACGACGCGATGTACCACGACGAGCCCGTGCGCGTGGCCGCCGTGGCCAAGCCGCTGTATCAGCCCGGGCTGCCGGCGCGCATCGTCATTCAGGTGGCGGAAACCATCGAGACGCGGCGCGCGCTGCAACAGGCGGTGTGGCGCGGTACGCTGCTGCGCGATGCGGCGCTGGTGGCGGTGAGCGCCGCGCTGTTGTGGCTCGGCGTGACTGTCGCGCTGCGCCCGCTCAATCGCCTGGCACGCAGCATCGGCGTGCGCGCGTCGGATGACCTGCGGCCGCTCGACGCCACGGACGTGCCAGCCGAGGTGCGTCCGCTGGTCAACGCGATCAACCACCACATTCATCGCTACGCCGAACTTGCGGAGGCGCAAAGCCAGTTCCTTGCCGATGCGTCGCACCAGTTGCGCACGCCGCTGGCCGTGCTGCTCACGCAAGCCGAATACGCGCTGCGCGAAACCGACCCGGCACGCGTGCGCGAAAGCCTGTCCGCCATCATCGCGCGCCTGCAGTCAACGAACCGGCTGACCACGCAATTGCTCGCTCTTGCGCGCGCACGACATGCGGGACAGGATGCGCCGGCCGAAATCTTTGACTTTGGTGAATTGGCACGCGACGTGGTGGTCGACGCACTGCCGCTGGCGCGCGAAAAACAGCAGGACCTCGGGTGGGATGACGGCGGCCTCGCCATGACGCTGCCCGTCATCGGCTACCCTGCCTTCCTGCGCGAGGCGCTCTCCAACCTCGTGCACAACGCCATCCGCTACACGCCGGCCGGCGGACGCATCACCGTACGCGCCACTGCGGAAGGCGATGCCGCCTTGGTCTGCGTGGACGACACCGGGCCCGGCATGAACGCTGACGAGCGCGCACATGCGTTCCAGCGCTTCCGCCGTGCGCACGAGGGCGGAAGTCGCTCGGGTAAACCCAAAGTCGCGCCCAAAGACGCCCGCTATGCCGCCGAAGGTTCCGGCCTCGGTCTGGCCATCGCACGTGCCTATGCCGCGCGGAGCGGCGGGCAAATCGAGCTGGCAGACGGCGAGCCGAACGAGCACGGTGGCGTCGGTTTGTCGGCACGGATTCGCGTGCCGCTGGCGGCTGCGACAGCCCCCACCGAACATGCTGCGACGCAGCAGACGCAATGAAAGCGTGACGAAAGCGCGCGATTTCTATAATCCGCCGCACCTGGGGCCATCCGTCCGAGCTACACGCAGCAAGCCATAAGTAGCCGGCCCCATACCATCACAAGCAAACAGGAGACAAACCCATGCTTCGTGGACGCTTTACGCCTGCGCACGCCGCTCTCGCTTCGATCGCGGCTGCCGCACTGACCCTCAGCGCCGCCGCCTTCGCGCAAGTCCCGGCCGGCTACCCCGCCAGCTATGCAGATACCATCGCCGCCGCCAAGAAGGAAGGCAAGGTGGTGGTGTATGCGACGACCGACACCAAGGCTGCAGATCCGCTGATCAAGGATTTCGAGTCGCTCTACCCGGGTGTGAAGGTCGAGTACAACGACATGAACAGCAGCGAGCTGTACAACCGCTTCATCAGCGAGCAGGCTGCCGGTGGCGCCTCGGCTGACATGATGTGGAACTCGTCGATGGACTCGCAGCTCAAGCTCGCGCAGACCTACGCGATGAAGTACGACTCGCCGGAAGTGCCGAACCTGCCGAAGTGGGCAGTCCACAAGGGCATCGCCTATGGCACGACGTATGAGCCGGCCGTGTTCCTGTACAACAAGCGCCTGGTCAAGGATTCGGAAGTGCCGCAAACGCACGCCGATTTCGCCAAGCTAGTCGCCAGCCAACCCGAGCGCTTCAAGAACAAGGTCACGACGTACGACATCGAGAAGTCTGCCGTGGGCTTCATGATGGCGGCGCAAGACAATCTGGATTCGCCGCAGTACTTCGACTTCGTCAAGGCAGTGGGCCCGAACCTTGTGCTGCAGTCCTCCACCGGCACGATGATGGAGCGCGTGGCCTCGGGTGAAAACCTGGTGGCGTACAACATCCTCGGTTCGTACGCGATTGCGCGCGCCAAGAAGGATCCGTCGATCGGCATCGTCTATCCGAAGGACTACACGCTGGTGGTGTCGCGCGTGGCGATGATCGCCAAGAAGGCGAAGAACCCGAACGCGGCCAAGCTGTGGCTGGACTACATCCTGTCCAAGCGCGGCCAGGAAATCCTCGCCAACAAGTCGGATCTGCACTCGCTGCGTGAAGACGTGACGGGCGAAGCCACCGCCGCCGGCCTGAAGAAGATTCTCGGCAGCAGCATCAAGCCGATTCCGGTTGACGAATCCATCCTGGCGTTCCTGGAACCCAAGAAGCGCCTGGACTTCATCAAGCAATGGCGCACCGCCGCCGGCCGTTGATCTGATCCGCTGATCACCGGCACCCTTCTCATCTGACCGACCTGCCGGCGCCATCCGTATCTGGCGCCGGCTCCTCCTGGAGGCACCATGCGTTCTCTAGCGCAAGACCGTGCCGCCGCTCGCCAAGTCACCCTCAAGCGCTCGCCCTGGACGCGTGTGGGACAGGCTTTGCCGCGCGGCGTGGTCATTCTGCTTACCGCGCTGGCGATTTTCACGCCGCTGGCGCTGATCTTCTACCAGAGCTTTCTGTCCGCGCCGTTCTTCATGCCCGACGCGCTGGCGGGGCTGGATGCGTATCGCTTCATCTTTACGGATTCGGATTTCTGGCAGGCCTTTGAGAAATCCACCGCGCTCGCTTTCGGTCTGGCGGTGATCTCGGTACCGCTGGGCGGCATCCTGGCGTTCCTGATGGTGCGTTCGGACTTGCCCGGCCGCCGCGTTCTCGAACCGCTGCTGATGATTCCGGTGTTCGTCTCGCCGATGGTGCTGGCGTTCGGCTACGTGGTGTCCGCCGGCCCGGTAGGCTTCTACACTGTGTGGTTCAAGAGCGTGTTTGGCGGTGCACCGTGGAACGTGTATTCGTTCACAAGCATCATCATCATTGCCGGCCTGACGCACGTGCCTCACGTGTATCTGTATGTCTCGTCGGCGCTGCGCAGCCTCGGTTCGGACGTGGAAGAAGCCGCTCGTATCGCGGGGGCTTCGCCGCTGTCGGTGGCACTCAATGTGAGCCTGCCGATGGTGCGCCCTGCCCTGCTGTACGCAGCCGTGCTGGTGACATTCCTGGGCTTCGAGGTGTTCGGCCTGGTGCTCGTGCTGGGTGATCCGGAAGGCCACCTCGTGCTGGCGACCTATCTGTACAAGCTGACGAACAAGCTCGGCACGCCGGCATATCACCTGATGGCGGCCGTGGCGGTCTGCCTCGTGATGGTGACGTTCCCGCTGGTGCTGCTGCAACGCTACATGCTGAAGTCGGCCAACCGCTTCGTCACGGTCAAGGGCAAGGTCACGCGCAGCCGTCCGTTGCCGCTGGGCAACTGGCGCTGGCCGGCGTGGGCGGTTGTGGTGCTGTGGTTTTTCGTAACGGTGGTGGTGCCGCTCTCGGGTATCGCGCTGCGCGCCTTCGTGTCGAACTGGGGTGAAGGCGTGTCGCTGGTCGAGGCATTCTCGACCACGGCGTTCCAGCAGATCTTCGAGCAGCCCCAGTTCCTGCGTGCGATGGTCAACACGGTGCTGATCGGAGTGATCGGCGGCGCGCTGGCCGTGGGCTGCTACACGTGCATCGGCCTGGCCATGCACCGCAAGCCGGATGGCTGGACGCGCTTCCTCGATTACAGCGTGCTGGTGCCTCGTGCCATTCCGGGTCTCCTGGCTGGCCTGGCCTTCCTGTGGGTGTTCCTGTTCGTGCCCAACTGGATCGAGACCGGCCTGACCGACAGCGGCCTGCCATTCGCCAACTGGATCATCGAGAACATCGTGCCGAGCCTGCGCGACCTGCGAAGCACGATCTTCAGTGTATGGATCGCCTACACGGTGGTGTGGCTGGCCTATGGCCTGCGGTTGATCTCGGCCGCGTTGCTGCAAGTCGGTCCGGAGCTGGAAGAAGCCGCACGCTCGGTGGGCGCCACCCGTGCCCGCACCACGCGCGACGTGACCGTGCCGCTCACGCGCTACGGCCTGCTCGGCGCTTGGCTGCTGATCTTCCTGATTTTCGAGCGCGAGTATTCGACCGGTGTGTACCTGCTGTCGCCGGGCACCGAGACGATCGGCTCGATGCTGGTTTCCCTGTGGGCGGGCGGCGCCATCGATATCGTTGCCGCGCTGTCCTTCGTCAATATCGTGCTGGTGGCCGTCGGCCTCGGCATCGCACTGCGTTTCGGAGTGAAGCTCCATGATTGAACTCACTGTCAACGACCTGCACTTGCAATACGGCAACAACCCGGTTCTCAAGGGTGTTTCGATGCAGCTGCAGAAGGGCGAGGTCGTCTCGCTGCTGGGCCCGTCGGGTTCGGGCAAGACCACGCTGCTGCGTGCTGTCGCCGGCCTCGAGCAAGCGAGCCAGGGCACTGTCCAGATCGGCGATCGGGTCATGTTCGACGGCGCCAAGAAACTCGACGTGCCGGCCGAAGGGCGCAACCTGGGCCTGGTGTTCCAGTCGTACGCGCTGTGGCCGCACAAGACCGTGGCCGAGAACGTCGCCTATCCGCTCAAGCTGCGCAAGACACCTGCCACGCAGATCAAGGAACGCGTGCAAGCGGTGCTGCAGCAACTGGGCCTCGGCCATCTGGGCGAGCGTTTCCCGAGCCAGCTCTCCGGCGGCCAGCAGCAACGCGTGGCCATCGCCCGCGCGCTGGTCTACAACCCACCTGTGATCCTGCTCGACGAGCCGCTCTCGAACCTCGACGCCAAGCTGCGCGAAGAAGCCCGCGCCTTCCTGCGCGAGCTGATCGTGCGCCTGGGCCTTTCAGCCCTGATGGTCACGCACGACCAGAGCGAAGCGATGGCCATGTCCGATCGCATCCTACTGCTGAACAACGGCGTGATCGAACAGCAGGGCACGCCCGAGCAGATGTACGGCGCGCCCGAAACGCTCTTCACCGCCGAGTTCATGGGCAGCAACAACCGCATCAACGGCAAGATCGCCGAAGTGCGTGACGGCATGGCCCGCCTGGTGGACGAGACTGGCGGCTGGTCGCTGTGGGGTGTGGCGCGCGGTGATTTGAAGCCCGGTGCATCAGCGCACGGCGTGATCCGCCTCGAGCAGGTGCGCGTGGGCGTCGACAACGCCGACAACACCATCCACCTGCCGCTCGCAACGCGCATGTATCTGGGCGACCGCTGGGAATGCCTGTTCCGTGCCACCGACGACAGCGGTGCGACCGGCACAGGCCTGCGCGCCTACTCCGCCAGCGCCCCGAGCGACGGCAAGTACGCACTGACCTTCCCGCGCGAACAGTTTTGGCTGTACGCCGCTTAAGGCAACAGCCGTAACAGCGGATTCATCGGCAACAAAAAAGGCAGCCTCGGCTGCCTTTTTCTTTGGCTGATGCTGGGTCGGCCCGTCAGTCTTTTACCACCGGCAAGTGCTCTGGATTGTTCTCCGGAGCCGTGGTCTGACGGATAAAGATTGCCGCCAGGATCAGCCCCAGCTCATACAGCAGCCACAGCGGCACCGCCAGCAGCAACTGGGACATCACGTCAGGCGGCGTCACAACCGCAGCGATCACGAACGCACCCACCACCACGTACGGCCGCGCCTGCCGCAGCTTCTCCAGACTCACGATGCCAAAGCGCACGAGCACCATCACGACCACCGGCACCTCGAAGGTGATGCCGAAGGCGAGGAACGTGGTCATCGCAAAGCTCAGATACTTGTCGATGTCGGTCGACATCTCGGCGCCCAGCGGCGCGTTGTAGTGCGCCATCACCTTGAACACCGTTGGGAAGACCAGGAAATATGCAAATGCCACACCGCACAGGAACAGCACATAGGTGCTCACCACCAGCGGCATGATCATCCGCTTCTCGTGCGTATATAGCCCCGGCGCCACAAAGCGCCAGATTTGGTACAGCACCCAGGGCAGGGCGATGAGGAAGGCGGCCAGCAGCGTCACCTTCATCGGCACGAAGAACGAGCCGGTGACATCCGTCACGATCATGTGGCCATTCTTGGGCAACGCCTGGATCAGTGGTCGAGAGAACAGATTGAAGATATCCGGAGCCCAATAGACCAAGCCCAGAAAGACCAGCAGCACGCCGGCACCCGCCTTGACGATGCGCTCGCGCAGTTCGACCAGATGCGAGATGAAGGTTTCCTGCGCGCCGTCCTCGGGCGACTCTTGCGGATCGAGCGGAGCGGCACTCATGTCGGGTGGGAAAGAGGGAAGTCAGGACGCGGCACCGCAGACACGGCTCGCGCCCGGAAGATCATTCGAAGAAGGAGCGCGCACGCGACTGTGCGGCAACGATGGGCGGACGATGACGCTTGACGCGTGCCGCGCCCGATTGCGCCCACATGCGTACGCCCTGCTTCTGGCGGTACCACCTGGGCATCGAGAGCTGCTTGTTGCGCCAGCTGTTGCGGCCGTTGCGCGACTTGCCCGGTGCCGGGCGCCAGTCCGGGGCGGAGGTCGCCGTTTGCGCGGGATCACCAAGCGCCTCGTTCAGGCGTTCGTTGATCTCGGTCGTGTGCTTGCTGACCTCCTGGTGGATGGTCTGCTCGACATTGCGCGCGGCCTGCTCGAAGTCGGTGCGCATCTTGCGCAGCTCCTCAAGCTCGATTTCACGGCTGACCTCAGCCTTCACGTCGGCGATGTAGCGCTGTGCGCGGCCAAGCAAGGCGCCAGCGGTGCGCGCCACTTTGGGCAGACGCTCCGGCCCGATGACGACGAGCGCCACCATGCCAATCAGCGCCAGCTTGGAAATGCCGAGATCGATCATCGGTCAGCGCGCGTCGGTGTTCAGCCTTGCTTGGACTTGTCGCGCGCTTCGACGTCGATCGTCGTCGAATCGTGCAGCTCGCGCGGCGGCTGGCCGGCGGTCTGTTGCGGTTGTTGCGAACCCGCGGGCTTGTCTTCCTGCCCTTCGCGCATGCCGTCCTTGAAGCCCTTCACGGCGCTGCCCAGATCCGAACCGATGTTGCGCAGCTTCTTCGTGCCGAACACCATCATGATGATGACCAGCACGATCAGCCAGTGCCAAATGCTAAAGGAACCCATGTCCTACTCCCACGTAAATGCGGCTGGTGGCGTCGCAACGGTGGCGACGCCATTGGTTGATTTTACGGATTTGCGTACATCGGCTTGCTGTCATTCAGATACAGCCAACCTTTCACAATACGATACAGCATCCAGATGCCCAGAGCCCACAAGACGGCAAAGCCGATGAAGGCCACGGGAATGAGCAGCACGCCGATCACACCCCACAATACGCACCACCAGAACGAACGGATTTGCCAACGGAAGTGCGACTCATACAGCGTGCCCCGCACATCGTCGCGCTTAACATACCCGACGATGATGGCAATCAATGCAGTGATACCGCCGGTCAGCCAAAAAATGGCGTAGAGCGCATACAGAATATGCGTCAGACGACGCAGCCCTGCCAGGCGCTCCGCGTCGTCCGTCACCGCCACTGCTGCTCCGTATTTGTCCACGCTGCCCCCCTGCGACGATTCGTCACCGTAGTCAGTCACCCGCCGCGTCGCGCGCCTGCGACTTGCGCAGCGCCTTCTCTTCCAGGCCGGAAAGCCCTTCGCGGCGCGCCAGCTCACTGACGACGTCATCCGGCGTGAGGTTGAAGTGCGACAGCAACACCATGGTGTGGAACCACAGATCGGCCACTTCGTAGACGACCTTGCTGCGCGCCTCGTCGGTCATGCCTGCGGCGCGGGCATCCTTGGCGGCCATGACCGTCTCGGTGGCCTCTTCGCCGATCTTCTTGAGGATGGCATCGTCGCCCTTGTTGAACAGGCGGGCGATGTAGCTCTTTTCCGGGTCGCCGCCGTTGGCGAGCTTGCGGGATTCGAGCACCTCGCCCAGGCGGCGCAGGGTGTCACTCATGATTGTGGCCGGGCTTGCCGGCGTAGATATCGTCGGGGTCCTTGAGCACGGGCTCGACGGTATGCCAATCGCCGTCCTCCACATTGCCTTCGAACTTCTGGAAAAAGCACGCGTGGCGGCCAGTATGGCAGGCGATGCCGCCGATTTGTGTGACGCGGAGCAAGACTACGTCTTCGTCGCAGTCGAGGCGGATTTCGTGCACCTTCTGGATGTGGCCGGACTCCTCGCCCTTGTGCCACAGGCGCTTGCGCGAGCGCGACCAGAACACGGCCTCGCCGGTTTCCACGGTCTTCTGCAGTGCCTCACGGTTCATGAAGGCGAACATCAGGACGTCATTGCTGCCCTGCTCCTGCACGATCACCGGTACCAATCCGTTGTCGTCCCAGTGGACCTTGTTCAGCCACTTCTTGCTCATAGTCCGATCCGTACTGGAATGCCCTGCTCTGCCATGAATTGCTTGGCCTGGCCGACGGTGTATTCGCCGTAATGGAAGATGCTGGCGGCCAATACCGCATCGGCGTGACCTTGCTGGATGCCGTCTGCCAGATGCTGCAGGTTGCCGACGCCACCTGAGGCGATGACCGGCACCGGCACTGCGTCCGACACGGCGCGCGTGAGTTCCAGATCGAAGCCGGCCTTGGTGCCGTCCCGGTCCATGCTGGTGAGCAGGATTTCGCCCGCGCCACGCTGCGCCATTTCACGTGCCCATGCCACGGCGTCCAGGCCTGTGCCTTTGCGGCCGCCGTGCGTAAAGACTTCCCAGCGCGGTGCCTCGCCTTCGCCCGACACTTTCTTGGCGTCAATAGCCACGACAATGCACTGTGCGCCATGGCGGGCGCTGGCGTCCGAAACCAGCTGCGGATTCGACACCGCCGACGAGTTCATGCTGATCTTGTCCGCACCGGCATTGAGCAGCCGGCGGACGTCTTCCAACGCGCGCACACCGCCGCCCACCGTCAGCGGAATGAACACCTGCGAAGCCACCGCTTCGATGATGCCCAGCATCAGGTCACGCCCGTCCGACGTGGCCGTGATGTCGAGGAAGGTGATTTCGTCGGCGCCCTGCTCGTCGTAGCGGCGTGCGATTTCTACGGGGTCGCCCGCGTCGCGCAATTCGACGAAATTGACGCCCTTGACCACCCGGCCGTTGGTCACGTCCAGGCAGGGGATGATTCGTTTGGCTAGCATGATGAGTCGGGCGCCGGAGCGCCCGTTGTGCACGGCTGGATCAACGATCAGGCCGCGCCGAGTTTGTCCGCGAGGGCTTGCGCTTCCTTGAAGTTCAGGTCGCCGGAGTAGATCGCGCGACCACAGATCACGCCTTCCACGCCATATTCTTCGACCGCGCAAAGATGGTCGATGTCCTTCAGGTTCGACAGGCCGCCACTGGCAATGACCGGAATCTTCACCGACTGCGCCAGCTTGACGGTGGCATCGATGTTGATGCCCTGCAGCATGCCGTCGCGGCCGATATCGGTGTAGATGATGCCTTCGACGCCGTAGTCTTCGTACTTCTTGGCGAGGTCAGCGACTTCGTGGCCGGAGAGCTTGCTCCAGCCGTCGGTCGCCACCTTGCCGTCCTTGGCATCGAGCCCGACGATGATGTGACCACCGAACGCCGTGCATGCGTCCCGCAGAAAGCCCGGGTCCTTGACCGCCGCCGTGCCGATGATCACGTACGACAAGCCATCGTCGAGCCAGCGCTCGATGGTGCCCAGATCGCGGATGCCCCCGCCGAGTTGCACGGGAATCTCATCGCCCACCTCGGCGAGGATGGCCTTGACGGCCGCCTCGTTACGCGGCTTGCCCGCGAAAGCGCCATTCAGATCGACAAGGTGCAAGCGGCGCGCACCCTGCTCGACCCAATGCCGCGCCATGGCAGCAGGGTCTTCCGAGAATACGGTGGCTTGATCCATATCGCCTTGTTTGAGGCGCACACACTGACCGTCCTTCAGGTCGATGGCCGGGATGAGCAACATAAGCGTGACGACAGAGTTGAGGGGAAAAGATTAAAAAGGGCGAAAAATGGATTCGATTGCGACGCCACGGCGGGCATCACGGATTCCAGTGCACGAAGTTCCGGTAGATCTGCAGGCCCGCTTGCGCACTTTTTTCCGGGTGAAACTGTGTTGCAAAAATATTATCCCGGGCGATGGCGGAGGTAAACCGCACGCCGTATTCGGTCTCTCCGACCGATTCGTCGGCGTTGGCAGGCCGGGCGTAGTAGCTGTGCACGAAATAGAAGTAGCTCTGATCCGCCACACCTTCCCAGAGGGCGTGGGCACGACTCTGGTGCACGCGGTTCCAGCCCATCTGAGGCACTTTGTACCGTGAACCGTCCGGCTGCAACTGGCCGTCAAGGTCAAAGCGGACCACATCGCCTTTGATGAGGCCCAACCCTTCGGTGTACTGCTGCCCGAGGCGTGCCTCTGTGCTGCGCTCGAGCAGCATCTGCTCGCCCACGCATACGCCGAGCATCGGCTTGCTGCGCGATGCCTCCAGCACAGCGTCGCGCAGGCCGGACTGGTCGAACGCGGCCATGCAGTCGGGCATGGCGCCCTGCCCCGGCAGCACCACGCGGTCGGCCGAACGAATTTCATCCGCTTGCGCACTGATGCGCACATCGGCCTCTGGAGCAACGGCCATCAAGGCTTGCGCTACCGAGCGCAGATTGCCCATACCGTAATCGACGATTGCGATCTTAGTCATGACTTAACTTAGGCCCTAAGTACGGGCAACAGGGTTTTCAGCCCATCAACGATGAATTCCACGGCCAGCGCCGCCAGGATCAAACCCATCAACCGCGTACCGACGTTGATGCCGGTGCGACCGATCACACGGGCGATCGGCTCGGCCGCGCGCAACACGATCCAGACCACGGCCGCGATCGCAACACCGACCCCAGCCAGGAGAAACAAGTCCCACCAATGCTTGGTCTTGCCAGCGTAGACGATGACCGTGCTGATCGAGCCGGGGCCCGTGAGCAGCGGAATCGCCAGCGGCACAACCGCAATGCTGGCCTTGGCACCGGCCTCGTCCTCTTCTTCGGGCGTGGCCTTGGTGCGGCTGGTCTGCGCATTGAGCATGTTCAGCGCGATCATGATCATGATGATCCCGCCGCCGACCTGCAGCGAGCCCACCGAGAACCCGAAAAAGCTGATGATCTGCTCGCCAAGCAACGCAGACAGGCCAATCACGATCGCCACCGAAATCGACGCGACCTTGATGGTGCGGCGCTTTTCTTCATCCGTCTGGCTCTCGGTCAGGCTGATGAAGAACGGGATCGCCCCGATCGGGTTGATCAGCGCGAGCAGCGAGAAAAAGCTTTTTGTCAGATCCATCGGATCGGCGGCCGGTTTTGGAGTCGGGTAGGCGCGGCCAGGCCGACGCAGTGATTTACAGGGCGCCCTTGGTCGACGGAATCGTGCCGGCAGCGCGCGGGTCGATCTCCACAGCCATGCGCAGCGCGCGTCCAAAGGCCTTGAACACGGTCTCGATCTGGTGGTGTGCGTTGACGCCGCGCAGGTTGTCGATATGCAGCGTCACGCCAGCATGGTTGACGAACCCGCGGAAGAATTCGATGGACAGGTCCACGTCAAAATTGCCCACGCGTGCGCGCGTGAACGGCACGTGGAACTCCAGGCCCGGACGGCCGGAGAAGTCGATGACCACGCGCGACAGGGCTTCGTCCAGCGGCACGTAGCTGTGGCCGTAGCGCACGATGCCCTTCTTGTCGCCGATGGCTTTGGCGACGGCCTGGCCCAGTGTGATGCCGACGTCTTCCACGGTGTGATGATCGTCGATATGGGTGTCGCCGGTGGCCGAGACGTCCAGGTCGACCATGCCATGTCGGGCGATCTGGTCGAGCATGTGGTCGAGGAAGGGGACGCCGGTGTTCAGCGTTTGCTTGCCCGTGCCGTCCAAATCAAGGGCGACGCGGATCTGCGTTTCAGAGGTGTTGCGAGTGACCTCGACACGGCGGCTCATGGGGCTTCCTGCATCGATGCGGCAAAGGCATCGATAAATTGCGCGTTTTCTTCGGGATTGCTGACCGTCACGCGCAGACAGTTGGCCAGCAACGGGTGCATTTTACTGACGTTTTTAATCAGAATCCGCCGATTGAGCAGGCGCTCGAACAAAGCGGCGGCATCGGGCACGCGCAGCAGGATGAAATTTGCCGCGCTCGGGAACACTGTCACGCCCGGTTGGGCCGACAGCGCATCGATCAACTTGGTGCGCTCGGCGCGCAGGGTCGCTGCCTGGGCATCCAGTACATCCACGTGTTCGAGCATGAACTGGGCAGTCGCCTCGGTCAGCACATTCACGTTGTACGGCGGACGCACCTTGTCCAGCTCGGCGATCCACTTCGGGTGGCCGGCCACGTAGCCGAGGCGGATGCCGGCCAGGCCCAGCTTCGAGACCGTGCGCATCACCAGGAGGTGATCGAAATCGCGCAGGCGCGGCATCCAGCTATGTTGCGCGAACGGCTGGTAGGCCTCGTCGACCACCACCAGGCTTTGGCACACCGGGCCGCGAGCGGCGCGGATGATCGCATCCATGTCGGCCGCGTCGAACAGATTGCCGGTCGGGTTATTCGGATACGCCAGGTAGATGACGGCGGGCTGGTGCTCGGCCATGGCGGCCAGCATGGCTTCACGGTCGAGCGTCAGGTCCGCCTTGAGCGGCACGCCGACGAAGTTCAGGCCCAGCAACTGCGCCGACATCGCATACATCACGAAGCCCGGCACGGGCGCCAGCACGGTCGCACCGGGCTTGGCCGCGGCAATGGCGATCAGGCTGATGATCTCGTCCGAGCCGTTGCCCAGCAGCACCTCGGCGCCGGCCGGCACGTGCATCACCTGCTTGAGCTGCGCCTTGAGCGCGTCGGCGGTCGGCACCGGGTAGCGATTGAGCGCGACTTCGGCCAGGCGCTTGCCCAGCGCGTCGCGCAGCATCGCCGGCAGCGGATACGGATTCTCCATCGCGTCCAGCTTGACCATGCCGGTCGCGTCGGGCACGTGGTACGCACCCATGGCGCGAACGTCGTCGCGCACGATGCGGGCGAGCAGGTCATCCAGAGAGGCTTGGGCCGGAGCGGTGGCGGTCATCGTTGTGCGGCGAGTGTTATTCGGAGGCGGGGCGTTGCAGGCGATATTCAGCGCTGCGGGCATGCGCCTGCAGGCCTTCGCCGTAGGCCAGCTCGGCAGCAATCTCGCCCAGCATCTGCGCGCCGGCTTCGCTCACCTCGATCAGGCTGGAACGCTTGATGAAGTCGTACACGCCCAGTGGCGATGAGAAGCGCGCCGTGCGCGAGGTCGGCAACACGTGGTTCGGACCCGCGCAGTAATCGCCCAGCGATTCGCTGGTGTACTTGCCGAGGAAGATCGCGCCGGCGTGGCGGATGCGCTCGGCCCACTGGCGCGGGTTCTCTGCCGAAATCTCCAGATGTTCGGGCGCGATGTCGTTGGCGATGTCGCACGCCTCTTCCATGTCGCGTACTTTGACGAGCGCGCCACGGCCCGACAGCGATTCGGCAATCACGCTACGGCGCGGCATGTCTTCGAGCTGGCGGTTGATGCTGGCTTCCACCTGCGCGATGAACTCTACGTTCGGGCACAGCAGGATCGACTGGGCCAGTTCGTCGTGCTCGGCTTGCGAGAACAAGTCCATCGCCACCCAATCCGGATCGGTCGTGCCATCGCAGATGACGAGGATTTCCGACGGACCGGCAATCATGTCGATGCCAACCGTGCCGAACACGCGACGCTTGGCAGCGGCCACATAGGCGTTACCCGGGCCGACGATCTTGTCGACGGCGGGGACGGTGTCGGTGCCGTAAGCGAGCGCACCCACAGCCTGCGCGCCGCCGATGGTGAACACGCGGTCGACGCCGGCAATGCAAGCAGCAGCCAGCACCAGCTCATTGCGCACGCCACCCGGCGTGGGCACCACCATGATGATTTCCTTGACGCCGGCCACGCGAGCCGGAATCGCATTCATCAACACCGACGACGGGTATGCCGCCTTGCCGCCCGGCACGTAAATGCCCACGCGGTCGAGCGGCGTCACTTTCTGGCCGAGCACCGTGCCATCGGCTTCGGCGTATTCCCAGCTGTGCGTGCCGCACTCGATCTTCTGCTTCTCGTGATACGCGCGCACGCGGGCAGCAGCGGCTTCCAGTGCCGCGCGGCGCTTCGGCTCCAGGCCATCCAGCGCGGCTTGCAGGGTGGCTGGCGACAGTTCCAGCGCGGCCACGCTGTCGGCTTCGATGCGGTCGAAGCGGCGCGTGGCCTCCAGCACGGCGGCATCGCCGCGCGCCTTCACGTCGGCCAGGATCTGCGCGGCGGCGCGGTCGATGGCTTCGTCTTCGCTCGCCTCGAAAGCGAGCACCTGGCGCAGCTGCGCCGCGAATCCGGCTTCGGTCGAATCCAGCTTACGGATGGTCAGGCTCATGCGGCTTCCCCAACGCGCGCGTCCGTCGCGGAGGCGCGCTCGAAAGCGTCGAGGATGGGCGCCAGCCGGTCGCGCTTGAGTTTCAACGCAGCCTGGTTGACGACCAACCGGGAAGATATCTGCACGATCTCTTCCACCTCGACGAGGTTGTTCGCGCGCAGCGTGCCGCCCGTGCTGACCAGATCGACGATGGCGTCAGCCAGGCCCACCAGCGGGCCCAGCTCCATCGAGCCATACAGCTTGATCAGGTCGACGTGCACGCCCTTCTTGGCGAAGTGCTCGCGCGCGGTATTCAGATACTTCGTCGCCACCGACAGGCGCGCGCCCTGGCGCACCGCGTTGGCGTAATCGAAGCCCTTAGGCACCGCCACCGACATGCGGCAGCGGGCGATGTTCAGGTCGATGGGCGCATACAGGCCGGCCATGCCGTGCTCCATCAGCACGTCGCGGCCGGCTACGCCGAAGTCCGCCGCGCCGTATTGCACGTAGGTCGGCACGTCGGACGCACGCACGATGATCACGCGCAGCGCCGAATCCGACGTCGGCAGAATCAGCTTGCGCGAGGTTTCCGGATCTTCGGTCACCTCGATGCCGGCGGCCTTCAGCAGCGGCAGCGTCTCTTCAAAGATGCGCCCTTTGGACAGCGCCAGCGTGAGCTGGTTGGAGGCGGACTGGAATGCGTTCATGGCCGGCGGGTTCCTTACCTTACGCTTGAATGCGGCGGATCTTGGCGCCGACAGCGGACAGCTTGTCTTCGATGCGGTCGTAGCCGCGGTCGAGGTGATAGATGCGGTCGACCAGCGTCTCGCCCTGCGCGATCAAGCCGGCAATGACGAGGCTGGCCGAGGCGCGCAGATCGGTCGCCATGACGGTCGCACCCGACAATTGCTCGACGCCAGTCACCACCGCTGTCTTGCCATCGATGACGATATTGGCGCCCAGGCGGTTCAGTTCCTGCACGTGCATGAAGCGGTTTTCGAAGATGGTCTCCGTTACCGTGGCGGAACCTTCAGCAATGGCGTTGAGCATCATGAACTGCGCCTGCATGTCGGTGGGGAACGCCGGGTATTCCGACGTGCGGAAGCTCACTGCCTTGGGGCGGCCCGTCATCTGCACACGGATCCAATCGTCGCCTGTGGTGAGCGTCACGCCGGCTTCGCGCAGCTTGTCGAGCACGGCATCCAGAATGCCCGGCGGCACGCCGCGCAGCGTCACGTCGCCGCCGGCCGCAGCCACCGCACACAGGAACGTGCCGGCTTCGATGCGATCGGCAATCACCGTGTGCGCGGCGCCGTGCAGCGCTTCAACGCCCTGGATCACCAGGCGGTCGGTGCCGATGCCTTCGATGCGCGCGCCCATCTTCACGAGCAGGTTGGCCAGGTCGGTGACTTCGGGCTCGCGTGCTGCGTTTTCCAGCACGGTTTCGCCGTCGGCCAGCGCAGCGGCCATCAGCAGGTTTTCGGTGCCCGTGACCGTCACCATGTCAGTGACAATGCGCGCCCCACGCAGGCGCTTGGCGCCCTCAGGCAGCTTGGCTTCGATGTAGCCGTGCTCGATGACGATCTCGGCGCCCATCAGTTGCAGGCCCTTGATGTGCTGATCGACCGGACGCGCGCCGATGCCGCAACCGCCCGGCAGCGACACACGCGCATGGCCGAAACGCGCCAGCAGCGGGCCCAGCACCAGGATCGACGCACGCATGGTCTTCACCAGGTCGTACGAAGCTTCCGGCGTGTGGATGGTCGCGGCGTCGAGCGTGAGGTGGTGACCGTCGAGCGCACCTTCCACGCCCATCTGGCGCAGCAGTTTGAGCATCGTGCGCACGTCTTGCAGGTTCGGCACGTTGCTCAGCGCCAGCGGCTCGGCCGTCAGCAGCGCGGCACACATGATGGGCAGCGCAGCGTTCTTGGCGCCAGACACGCGGATTTCGCCCGACAACGGGCCATTGCCTTCGATCAGCAGTTTGTCCATGAGCGAGACGTCTCGTCGATCACTTTGAGAGGGGCGCTCAGCGAGCGCGAGGTCGGAATCGGTTGAAACGGTAACCGGGGTGGGATCAAGCTCGGCCATCAGGACTGCCACTCCGCCGGGGTGAGCGTCTTCATGGAAAGCGCGTGGATTTCCGCGCGCATCCGCTCACCCAGCGCTGCGTAGACGAGCTGGTGACGCTGGATCAACCGTTTGCCTTCAAATTGCGCGCTGACGATGGTGGCAAAAAAATGCTGGCCGTCGCCCTCCACTTCGAGGTGCTCGCACGGCAGGCCGGTTTCGATGTACTGCTTGACTTGTTCGGGTGTGGGCAACATAGCCGTCCCTTCTCCAAAAACGTTAGGGTGGTGCGTCGTTGTTGTTTTTAGAGACCGCCGCAAAATGAAGCGAAGCGGTTCAGACGGTTCAAGGCCGATGCAGACGCTACATGCAGTACGGCAAGGAGGCCCTGGGCCGTCGGAATCATTTTTCAGCGGTCTCTTATCGACGCATCAATGGCGCAGCTTGTAGCCCGTGCGCAGCATCTGCAGGGCTACTCCCCCCACCACGACCAGCGCGATCAGCATCACGCCGAGGCTCGTTGCCACCGGCACATCGGACACACCGAAGAAGCCGTAGCGGAAGCCGTCGATCATGTAGAAGAACGGGTTGGCGTGGGATACCGCCTGCCAAAACGGCGGCAGCGAATGAATCGAATAGAACACGCCCGCCAGGAAGGTGGCCGGCACGATCAAAAAGTTCTGGAACGCCGCCAGCTGGTCGAACTTTTCAGCCCAGATGCCCGCGATGAGCCCCAGCGTGCCCAGCACGCTCGCGCCCAGCACCGCAAACACGATGATCCACAAGGGCTGCGCGAAGTGCAGATGCGCAAACAAGGTCGTCACGACCAGCACGCCCGTACCCACAGCCAGACCGCGAATGACGGACGCGCACACGTACGCACCAAACATCTCCCAGTGCGACAGCGGCGGCAGCATGATGAACACCAGGTTGCCGGTGATCTTCGACTGGATGAGCGAAGACGAACTGTTTGCGAATGCGTTCTGCAGCACACTCATCATCACCAGACCGGGCACCAGGAAGGCGGTGTAGCTCAGCTGGTCGAACACCTTGACGCGATCTTCCAGCACGTGACCGAAGATCAGCAGATACAGAAGCGCGGTCAGGACCGGCGCGGCCACGGTCTGGAAGCTCACCTTCCAGAAGCGCAGCACCTCCTTGTAAAGCAGCGTGCGGAAACCGACCCAACGGCCCGGCAAGCTCTCGGGAATGGCGTTCATGCAGCGGGCTCCAGCGCAGAATCGGGAATGGCAGGCGTTTGAGGCCCGACCGGCAAGCCACCTTCGCGGCGCATGATCTGCACGAACACGTCTTCCAGATCAGCCTTGGCGACTTCCATGTCGTCGATCTCGCAGCCGGCGAGGCGGCACGTGGAGAGAATCTGTTCGACTTCGCCATAGCCCGACAGGCGCAAGCGCACACCGCGCTCGCCGTGGTTGCCCGGCAGGCGCAGGGCTTCCAGCGACGCGGGCAGCGCTCCCTTCGCAAAGCTCAGCACCAATTGCAGCCCGGCAAATTGCGAGAGCAGATTCGCCGTGCGATCGAGCGCCACCACTTCGCCAAACTTGAGCATGGCGATGCGGTCGCACAGAGATTCGGCTTCTTCCAGGTAGTGCGTGGTCAGCACGACGGTATGGCCTTCGCGGTTCAGCCGCGAGATGAATTTCCACAGCGTCTGGCGCAACTCGACGTCCACGCCGGCGGTCGGCTCGTCCAGCACGATCACGGGCGGGCGGTGTACCAGGGCCTGCGCCACCAGCACGCGGCGCTTCATGCCGCCCGACAGCGCGCGCATGTTGGCGTCTGCCTTACTGGTGAGGTCCAGGTTGGCCATGACCTCATCGATCCAGTCGTCGTTCTTGGTCAGGCCGAAATAGCCCGACTGCAGGCGCAGCGTCTCGCGCACCGTGAAAAACGGATCGAACACCAGTTCCTGCGGCACCACGCCGAGCTTGCGGCGTGCCATGCGGTAGTCGGAAACAACGTCGTGACCGAGCACACGTACGTGGCCGGAATCGGCACGATTCAGGCCCGCGAGGATGGAGATCAGCGTGGTCTTGCCCGCGCCGTTGGGGCCCAGCAGGCCGAAAAACTCGCCCTGCTCGACAGACAAGCTCACGCCCTTTAGCGCTTGCAACGACTTGTAGCGCTTGCGGACGTCAGCGATTTCGATGGCTTTCATGGCCGACAAAGTGAACTACTCTGCGCATCCCAGGGCCGTGGATCGACAAGACCGTGACGGCCGCGGATACCGCACACGGCGGCTGCAGAGCGACAAACCCAGAATTATAGGGGAACTGCACCAACTCACGGCGCCACAGCTAACGACGCCGAACCGCGAATGCCGAGGGCGCGCGCAACGCCCCGACCGGAGCGCGGCATCGCGATGATGGGTTCGGGGCAATCACCCCGCGCCCACACCGGACGCCGCCTCAATGTCGAGCGTGATGGTCGGCGGCAGGGGCCGGCGCGACGGCCAGCAGAGACTCCACGCCGTACAGCGTGGCGAGGTTGGACAGCGCTTGCGGAGCGCCTGCGATATCGAGCGCGATACCGGCATCCTGTGCGGTGCGCTGCCATGACAGCAGCACCGCCAGCGCAGACGAATCGACCTGCGACAAGCCGGCGCAATCGACGTGCAGTGCGGCAATGCCGGCTTCGCGCGCTTGGCCGAGCTGAGCCTCGCCCTCGCGCAGAACGCGCGGCGCTTCGCGGTGAGTCAGCGGGCCGGACAAGGTCAACATGGTGGAAATGGATGCGTCAGAAAAAGAAACAGCGGCCAGAGTTGACCGCTGTGTCGATTCTACCGGAAGGCTGCTTACTTTGCCGGAGCCTTCTCGAGCTGCGTGTTGCGCTCGTTCAGGAAGCTCACCAGGCCGGCCACGCCGCCCCGCTTGCTGATGACATCGGCAAACTGGTTCTTGTACGTTTCAGACAGCCACAGGCCGCTGATGTTGATGTCGTACACCTTCCAGCCACCGGCCGTCTTTTCCAGGCGGTAATCCAGGGCCACCGGCTCGCCGTTGTTGTTCACGGTCGAACGCACCACCACGTCGGTGTCATCCGCGGCCGCACGGAACGGCTTGTACGAAACGGTTTGGTTCTTCACGTTCGACAGCGCGCCGGCGTAAGTGCGGATCAGCAACGTTTTGAAGCTTTCCTGAATCTGCTGCTGTTGTTCCGGCGACGCCTGGTTCCAGAAGCGGCCCATGGCGATCTGCGTGGTGCGCTTGAAATCGGCGCGCGGCACGATCTTCTGGTCGACGAGCTGGTACACCTTGGTCATGTTTCCGCCACGCAGCTCCGGATCGCTCTTGATGGTGGTGAGCACGTCGTCCACAGCCGTCTTGACGGTGGCCTGTGCATCCGCTTCCTGAGCGTGGACCGGCGCGGCTGCCACGGCGGCCGTCAGCGTGAGACCGGCGAACAGGGAGCGGAGAAGCTTCTTCAACATATCGCGTCCTTATAGTGTGATTTTCGGGTCGCTTGCGGCACATTCGCCGCAATCTTGTTGGCGATTAGAACAGACCGCCCGCAGGCAAGTTCGTGCGGGCCGGCCAGTTTTACGCCTTGTCACCTTTGAGGCGACCTTGTTACGTGTACCGATCAGCGACGAAATACCGGCCAGTTGGGGGTGAAGCGCTGGTACGGCGAGACCGTGGCGTCACCGGTATCCGGCGATTTCTTGTTGTCCTGATCTTCCGGCAGGTTGCCGTCATAGATCAGGTAGCGGCGGCGCTGCAGATAGGCGTCGCGCAAGAAGGTGTATTTGTCGACAGCGGCCTGTTCGAGCACGTTGCTGGCCCCAAGCAGGTTCGCACGCACGTCGACCACGCGCAGGGCGGCCAGCGAGTAGGTGACTGCGCTGTCGTGCCAGTACGTGAGCGGATCCATCTGCCAGTCCACCAGGAACCCCACAGTGTCACGTGCGGTGCTCGGACCAAGCAACGGCCAGACGACGTACGGACCCGACGGCACACCCCATACACCCAGTGTCTGGCCGAAGTCTTCCTTGTGCTTGGGCAGGCCGGCGTCCGACGCGATGTCGATCAGCCCCCCCAGACCCAGCACCGTATTGATCGCCACACGCATGGTGTCTTCCAGCGCGGCCGTGCCCTTCAACTGCAGCAGGTTGTTGACGGCCGAATAGACATCGCCTGCATTCGAGAAGAAGTTCGACACCGCCGTGCGCGCCGGCGACGGCACCACATCGACATACGTTTGCGCAACCGGCTTCAGCACGCCCTTGTCGAGGTCCTCATTGATGCGGAAGACTTCGCGGTTGAACGGCTCGATCGGATCGGCCGGATTGGCATTCGGCCCGGTGGCACAGCCGGCCAGCAGCGAGGCGCCTGCAGCCACGGCCAGCGCAAAGCCGCGCAGCGCACGGATGGATGTTGTTGTTTTCATGGTTTATTTGCTCCCACTGCCCTCGGCCGGCTTGGCTCCGCCGGCACTGCCATTAGCGCTGCCGGCACCGGCATCCGCGGCCTTGCTGTAAAGGAACTGGCTGATCAGGTTTTCCAGCACCACCGCCGACTGCGTCATCGTGATCTTGCTGCCGCTGGCAAGCATGGCCGAGTCGCCGCCCGGTTCAATACCGATGTATTGCTCACCCAGCAGCCCCGAGGTCAGGACCTTGGCCGAACTGTCTTTCGGAAACTGATAACGCTGATCCATATCGAGCACGGCGATTGCCTGGTAGCTCTTGTCGTCGAAGAGGATCTGCGACACACGGCCGACCACCACACCCGAACTCTTGACCGGAGCCCGCACCTTCAAACCGCCGATATTGTCGAAGGCCGCTTTCACCTGGTAAGTCTTGGCAAACGAGAACGAGCTCATATTGCCCGCCTTGAGCGCCAGGAATAGCAGCGCAATGATGCCCACCAGAACGAATAGGCCGACCCAGAAATCGAGGACGCTTTTACGCATGATCTTTTCTCGTTGAACGCTAACGACAACCGGCGGCTCAGCTGAACATCAGTGCCGTGAGCACGAAATCCAGCGCCAGCACGGTGAGCGACGCGATCACCACCGTCCGGGTAGTCGCGCGCGAGACGCCTTCCGGCGTGGCCTTGGCCTCATAGCCCTGATACAGCGCAATGAAGGTGACCGCCACACCAAACACGACACTCTTGATGACGCCGTTAAGCACGTCGTCCATGACATCCACGCCGGCCTGCATCTGCGACCAGAACGCCCCAGGGTCCACGCCAATCAGCCCGACCCCGACGAAGTATCCGCCCAGAATACCCACCGCACTGAAAATCGCGGCCAGCAGCGGCATGGCAATGAAACCCGCCCAGAAGCGCGGCGCCAGCACGCGGGCTAGCGGATCGACGCCCATCATTTCCATGGCGATCAGTTGCTCGCCGGCTTTCATCAAGCCGATCTCGGCCGTGAGCGAGGTACCGGCACGACCGGCAAACAGCAGTGCCGTCACCACCGGCCCCAGTTCGCGCACCAGCGACAGCGCCACCAGCAGGCCCAGCGCCTGCTCGGAGCCGTATCGGTTAAGTGTGTTGTAACCCTGCAAGCCAAGCACGAAACCAACGAACAAGCCCGATACGGCAATGATGATGAACGAATCATTGCCGACGAAGCGCAGTTGCTCGATCACCAGGCGCGGGCGGCGAAGCACATCGCCGGAAGCGCCAATGAGCGAAATCAACGTGCGCGCGGCGTAGCCGAAGCGGCTGACCAGCACCAGGACAAAGCGGCCGATGGTAGAGATCACCGTGCGCCTCCGTTCTTGCCCAGACCGAAGTCATCGGCCAGGGGCGCCCCAGGATAGTGGAACGGCACAGGGCCGTCCGCCTCGCCACGCACGAACTGGCGCACGAACGGATCGGTCGACGCGGTGAGCTCAGCCGGCGTGCCCTGCGCGGCAATGCTACCGTTGGCGATGAAGTAGACGTAATCGGCGATGCGGAACGTCTCCTGCACGTCGTGCGAGACGATGATGCTGGTCGCGCCCAGCGCGTCGTTCAGCTTGCGGATGAGCGAGGCGGTCAGGCCCAGCGAGATCGGGTCCAGCCCGGCGAACGGCTCGTCGTAAAGGAGGAGCGACGGATCGAGCGCGATCGCCCGCGCCAATGCCACGCGCCGCGCCATACCGCCGGAAATCTCCGAGGGCATCAGGTCGCGCGCACCGCGCAGGCCGACGGCGTTGAGCTTCATCAGCACCAGATCGCGGATGAGCAGTTCGGGCAGTTCGGTATGTTCGCGCAGTGGAAATGCCACATTGTCGAACACGGACAGATCGGTAAACAGCGCTCCGAACTGGAACAGCATGCCCATCTGCCGGCGTGCCGCGTACAGTTCACGCTTGCCCATGGCGCCGATGTCCTGGCCGTGTACGCGGACTGTGCCGGCGGCAGCGGCCACTTGGCCGCCAATCAAGCGCAGAATCGTCGTCTTGCCGCAACCGGAGCCACCCATGACGGCCACCACGCTGCCCCTGGGCACGCGCATGCACAGGCCGGACAGAATGCGCCGCGCGCCTGGCTGATAGGCGAAATCGACCTGATCGAGTTCGACAACGGCGTTGGAAGGCTGGGTGGACACGGTAGAGATCGGTGCAGAGGGCTCGGCAGGTTGGCGGCTTCATGCTGCCGCATCTCGTTGTCTTGACTTCCGCGGGCTCGCCAAAAGAGGTGGCTTCGCGCGGCCCGCCATTATAGGTGGAAACCCGCGTAGCCCGTCAGTCACGCCTTGCTTACCGACAGTTAGTGTGGCTTGTTCGCCGCGCCGCGGGTTTTCGGCCCTTGCGGGTTGCTGAAAGTGGTGCGCCTGCGAAGTTGGGCTGGCGCTGCAGACCGGCAGTGGAAGTGGCCTATTCGCCGCTATCGAGCCGTAGATCGGCTTGGCGAATCACCCCCTGCCAGTGCGTGGCATCACGGCGCACGGCTTGGGCAAACGTGTCGGGGGCATCCCACTCCGGCTCGAAGCCGCCAGCACGCAACGTAGCGTGAACGTCACCTGAAGCGACGGCGCGACGCAGTTCGGCCGCCGCGCGTATCGACAGAAGCCGGGGGGTGCGCGCGGGCATGAAGGTGCCGATCCAGGCGCTGCGATCGAATCCGGCGAGACCGCCTTCGCGTAGCGTCGGCACGGCGGGCGCGAAGCGCGAGCGAGCTCCCCCCGTCACCCCGAGCAACCGTAGCTGGCCATTGGCAGCGGCTGCCGCCACGCTCGGATAGCAGGCGAAACATGCCGACATGCGTCCGGCCAGGATCTGTTGCACGAGCCCCGCTTCACCGCGAACGGCCACATGCGGCGCATGGAAAGCGTAGTCGCGCACAAACTGCTCGGCGACAAGGTGCGACCACGTGCCGACGATATCCGAGCCGCAATTGACCGTGACGGACTCGCCGCGCGCCTGCGCAAGCAGATCGGTGATGGAGTAGATCGGCAAGCGCGCATCGACAGCGAGAAACAGCGGCAGCGTGGCCACCATCGCTACCGGTTGGAAGTCACGCAGCGGGTCATACGACGCTGGTTCCAGCGCGGGCTGAGCGACGAACGTGGTCTGTTGAAGCAGCAACGTATGGCCATCAGATGGCGCGCGGGCAACGGCCTCACCGGCGGCCATGCCATTGGCTGCGGGGCGATTCTCGACGCCCACCTCGCGGCCGACCTGCTGTTGCAGTTGCGTCGCCAGTGCCCGGGCGAGCGCATCAAACGCACTGCCTTCCGCCGCCGGCACGACCAGACGCAGCGGTTGCGAGGGATACCCTTGCAGCAATGCATGCGCGGGCGACGTCAGCATTGCCGGCAGCACACCCAGCCACGCAAGCGCCCGCCGCCGCTGCCGGTCCGGCATATGCGGCACATCGGGCGCGTGGGACACATCAGCACGCACATTGCGGGCACGAGGTCGCATGAGGCAGGTTGGGATTGGGATCACGAGGAGATCTCATTCTAGAAATCCGCCCGTCCGCCCTGCACTCATGTAAACCATGTCGACGTAAACCATGAGGCATGACGCGCGCGCCAAAACACGTGCGTCACAAATAAAAAGGCCCGCCAAGGCGGGCCTGAGTCATCCGGTCAACCGCGTGGTCAGCGCGGCAGTTCCGAATGGCCCATGAGAAACGCGTCGACCGAGCGGGCGGCTTGGCGGCCTTCCCGGATGGCCCACACGACGAGCGACTGGCCGCGGCGCACATCACCGGCGGCGAACACCTTCGGCACGTTGGTGGCGTAGGCGTTGTCGCCTTCGGTGGCGGCACGCGCATTGTTGCGCGCATCCTTCGTCACGCCGAAGGCATCCAGCACGCCGCCGACCGGGTTCGTAAAGCCCATCGCCAGCAACACGAGATCGGCCTTGAGCGTGAACTCGCTGCCTGCAACTTCGGCCATCTTGCCGTCCTTCCACTCCAGGCGCACACCGGTGAGGCCCGTCACGCGGCCGTTTTCACCGATAAGCGCCTTGGTGGCAACCGACCAGTCGCGCTCGCAACCTTCGTCGTGCGACGACGACGTGCGCAGCTTGATCGGCCAGTACGGCCACACCAGCGGCTTGTTCTCTTCTTCGGGCGGACGCGGCAGCAGTTCGAACTGCGTGACCGACGCGGCGCCATGGCGGTTGGACGTGCCCACGCAGTCCGAGCCCGTGTCGCCACCGCCGATCACGATGACGTGCTTGCCATCGGCGCGGATCGGGTTCGGCGCATCGCCGGCCACTTCCTTGTTCTGCGGGATCAGGAATTCCAGCGCGTAATGCACGCCGTCCAGATCACGGCCCGGCACCGGCAGATCGCGCGGCACTTCCGAACCGCCCGTCAGCACGACGGCGTCGAATTGCTTAAGGATGTCGTCGGCAGAGATCATCTCCCGCGCGTCGTTGGTGATGCCAGCCGGAACCGTCTTGTCGCCCACCATCACGCCGGTGCGGAAGGTCACGCCCTCGGCTTCCATCTGTTGCATGCGGCGGTCGATCTGTGCCTTTTCCAGCTTGAAGTCGGGGATGCCGTAGCGCAGCAGGCCGCCAATGCGGTCGTTCTTTTCGAACAGCGTCACATCGTGACCGGCGCGCGCCAGTTGCTGCGCAGCTGCCATGCCCGCAGGGCCCGAGCCGACCACGGCCACGGTCTTGCCGGTCTTGTGCTTCGGCACTTGGGGCGCGACCCAGCCTTCTTTCCAGGCCTTGTCGATGATGGCGTGCTCGATCGACTTGATGCCCACCGGCAGTTCGTTGATGCCCAGCGTGCAAGCCGCTTCGCACGGCGCCGGGCAGATGCGGCCCGTGAACTCAGGGAAGTTGTTGGTCGAGTGCAGCACTTCAATCGCCGTCTTCCAGTCCTGGCGATACACCAGATCGTTGAAGTCCGGGATGATGTTGTTGACCGGGCAACCGTTGTTGCAGAACGGAATGCCGCAGTCCATGCAACGTGCGCCCTGGATCTTGGCTTCGTTGTCCGCCAGCGCGAACACGAACTCCTTGTAATGCTTCACGCGCGCTTCGGGCGCTTCGTATGCCTCGTTCTGGCGGGGAAATTCGAGAAAACCGGTCGCCTTGCCCATGGTGTCCTTCCTGACCCGATGCTGCTCTGCTGGCACAGTCGTGCTAGCCAGGCAGTCGGGCCTGTCTTGTGAGGTTGCGTTGTATTCGGTGGTGGCGAATGGCCGATCGCGCGGATCAACCATTCGCCGAGTCGAGGGGAATCAGGCTGCGATCTGTTCGCGGCCGGCTTCCTGTTCGCGCTCGTACATCTCGGCCAGGGCGCGCTTGTACTCGGTCGGGAAGACCTTGACGAAGCGGCGACGGGCGTTGTTCCAGTCGGCCAGCAGCTCCTTGGCACGCTCGGAACCGGTGTAGCGGAAGTGCTTTTCCACCAGCGCCTTGAGCAGGTGCTCGTCTAGCACGCGCTCGCCGTTCACCTTGTGCCAAGTCGCCGAGGTATGTGCCTTCTCCTGGTCAGCTGCCGACAGCACGGATTCCAGTGCGACCTGCGCCGTGTTGCAGCGCTTGTCGAACAGGCCGTCTTCGTCATAGACGTAGGCGACGCCGCCCGACATACCTGCCGCGAAGTTGCGGCCGGTGATGCCCAGCACGACGACGGTGCCACCGGTCATGTATTCGCAGCCGTGGTCGCCCGTGCCTTCCACCACCGTGGTGGCGCCGGAGTTGCGCACCGCGAAGCGCTCGCCGGCCACGCCGTTGAAGTACGCTTCACCGGCCAGCGCGCCGTACAGCACGGTGTTGCCGACGATGATGTTGTTGGTCGGCTCACCGCGGAACTCGTGCGGCGGACGCACGATCACGCGGCCGCCCGACAGGCCCTTGCCCACGTAGTCGTTACCGTCGCCCACCAGGTCCAGCGTCACACCGTGCGCCAGGAACGCACCGAACGACTGGCCGGCCGTGCCCTGCATCTGCACGTGGATCGAGTCATCAGGCAGACCTTCATGGCCGTAGCGCTTGGCCACTTCGCCCGAGAGCATCGCGCCCACGGTACGGTTGACGTTGCGCACCGGCTGGATGAACGACACGCGCTCGCCCTTTTCCAGCGCAGCCTTGGCCTTCTCGATGAGCTGGTGATCCAGCGCGCGGTCCAGGCCGTGGTCTTGCACGTCGACTTGGTAGCACGGCTCGCCTTCCTTCTTGGCCGGCTGATAGAAGATGCGCGCGAAGTCCAGACCGCGGGCCTTCCAGTGTTCGATGCCGGACTTCGTGTCGAGCAGATCCGCGCGGCCGATCAGTTCGTTGAACGTGCGGATGCCCAACTGCGCCATGATTTCGCGCACTTCTTCGGCCACGAAGAAGAAGTAATTCACCACATGCTCGGGCTTGCCCGAGAACTTCTTGCGCAGCACCGGATCCTGCGTCGCCACGCCCACCGGGCAGGTGTTCAGGTGGCACTTGCGCATCATGATGCAGCCCTCGACCACCAGCGGTGCAGTGGCGAAGCCGAACTCGTCCGCGCCCAGCAGCGCGCCGATTACCACGTCGCGGCCGGTCTTCATCTGGCCGTCGGCCTGCACGCGGATGCGGTTGCGCAGGCCATTGAGCATCAGCGTCTGCTGCGTCTCGGCCAGGCCCAGTTCCCACGGCGTGCCGGCGTGCTTGATCGACGACCACGGCGAAGCGCCGGTTCCGCCGTCATGGCCCGCGATCACCACGTGATCGGCCTTGGCCTTGGCGACACCTGCAGCCACAGTGCCCACGCCCACTTCCGACACCAGCTTGACCGACACGTCCGAACGCGGATTCACGTTCTTCAGGTCGTGGATAAGCTGCGCCAGATCCTCAATCGAGTAAATGTCATGGTGCGGCGGCGGCGAGATCAGGCCCACGCCCGGCACCGCATAACGCAGCTTGCCGATGTAGTCCGTCACCTTGTGGCCGGGCAGTTGGCCGCCTTCGCCAGGCTTGGCGCCCTGCGCCATCTTGATCTGGATCTGATCAGCCGAAGCCAGGTACTCCGCCGTCACGCCAAAACGGCCCGACGCCACCTGCTTGATCTTCGAGCGCAGCGAATCGCCTTCCTGCAGTTCCAGATCGCGCTCGACCACTTCGCGGCCGATCACGTCCGACAGCTTCGTGCCCTGCTTGATGGGAATGCCGCGCAGTTCATTGCGGTAACGGCGCTCGTCTTCGCCGCCTTCACCCGTGTTCGACTTACCGCCGATGCGGTTCATCGCCACGGCCAGCGTGGTGTGCGCTTCGGTCGAAATCGAACCCAGCGACATGGCGCCGGTAGCAAAGCGCTTGACGATCTCCTTGGCGGATTCCACTTCTTCCAGCGGGATCGCGCGTGCCGGGTCCACCTTGAACTCGAACAGACCGCGCAGCGTCATGTGGCGCTTGCTCTGATCGTTGATCAGGTTCGCGTATTCCTTGTACGTCTGGTACGAATTCGCGCGCGTCGCGTGCTGCAGCTTGGCGATCGAATCCGGGGTCCACATGTGCTCTTCGCCGCGGATGCGGTAGGCGTATTCGCCACCAGCGTCCAGCATGTTCGCCAGCACCGGTGCATCTCCAAAGGCGTCACGGTGCAAGCGCAGCGCTTCTTCGGCCACCTCGAAGATGCCGATGCCGCCCACGTTCGATGCGGTGCCGTGGAAGTACTTGTCGACCAGTTCACGCGACAGGCCGATTGCTTCGAAGATTTGCGCGCCCGTGTACGACATGTACGTCGAGATGCCCATCTTGGACATCACCTTGTGCAGGCCCTTGCCGATCGCCTTGGTGAAGTTGTAGATGGCTTTCTCGGCGGTCAGGCCCAGACCCGGCGCCAATTCGGCCAGCGTCTCCATCGCCAGATACGGATGCACGGCTTCTGCGCCGTAGCCGGCCAGCAGCGCGAAGTGGTGCACTTCGCGGGCCGAACCCGTTTCGACGACCAGACCGGTGCTCGTGCGCAAGCCCTTCTCCACCAGGTGATGGTGGATGGCGGACGTGGCCAGCAGCGCCGGAATGGCAGCCTGCTTCTCGTCGACCGCACGGTCCGACACGATCAGGATGTTGTAGCCCGACTTGACCGCGTCAACCGCCTCGGCGCACAGCGAGGCCAGGCGCGCCTCGATGCCTTCCTTGCCCCACGCCACCGGGTAGCAGATGTCCAGCTCGTAAGCCATGAACTTGCCGCCGGTGTAGTGCTCGATGTTCCGGATCTTCGCCATGTCCTTGAAGTCCAGCACGGGCTGGCTCACTTCAAGACGCATCGGCGGGTTGATGTTGTTCAGCTCAAGCAGGTTCGGCTTCGGCCCGATGAACGAGACAAGCGACATCACCACGTTTTCGCGGATCGGGTCGATCGGCGGGTTCGTGACCTGCGCGAACAGTTGCTTGAAATAGTTGTAAAGCGTCTTGTTCTTGGACGACAGCACGGCCAGCGGGCTGTCGTTACCCATGGAGCCTGCGGCCTCTTCGCCGTTGGCGGCCATCGGGGTCATCAGGAACTTGACGTCTTCCTGCGTGTAGGCGAAGGCCTGCTGGCGGTCCAGCAGCTTGGCGGCCGGCTTGGTCTCGGCGGCCACGTCTTCGGGCTTCGCGTCCAGCTCGTCGAGCTTGATGCGCACGGCATCGATCCAGCTCTTGTAGGGCTTGGCGTTGGCCAGGTTGTCCTTGAGTTCCTTGTCGTCGATGATGCGGCCCTGCTCCATGTCGATCAGGAACATCTTGCCCGGCTGCAGACGCCACTTCTTGACGATGCGCGACTCGGGAATCGGCAGCACGCCGGCCTCCGAGGCCATCACGACCATGTCGTCGTCGGTCACGTAATAGCGCGCCGGACGCAAGCCGTTACGGTCGAGCGTTGCGCCGATCTGGCGGCCGTCGGTAAAGCAGATGGCGGCGGGGCCGTCCCACGGCTCCATCATCGCGGCGTGGTATTCGTAGAAGGCGCGACGGTTGTCGTCCATCAGCGTGTGCTGTTCCCACGCTTCCGGAATCATCATCATCATCGCCTGGGCCAACGGGTAGCCGGCCATCGTCAGCAGTTCGAGGCAGTTGTCGAACGATGCGGTATCCGACTGGCCCGGATAGATCAGGGGCCACAGCTTCGGCAGATCATCGCCCAGCACCGGCGACGAGATGCCGCCCGTACGCGCGTTGATCCAGTTGACGTTGCCCTTGACGGTGTTGATTTCGCCGTTGTGCGCAACCATGCGGTACGGGTGCGCCAGCTCCCAGGCCGGGAACGTGTTGGTCGAGAAACGCTGGTGCACCAGCGCCAGCGCCGACACCGTACGCGGGTCTGCCAAGTCCTGGTAATAGCGGCCCACCTGTTCGCACAGCAGCAGGCCCTTGTAGACGATCGTGCGCGCCGACATCGACGGCACGAAGTATTCCTTACCGTGCTTGAGCTTGAGTGCCTGGATGGCGTGGCTGGCAGTCTTGCGGATCACGTACAGCTTCCGCTCCAGCGCGTCGGTGGTCATGATGTCGCGCCCGCGCCCGATGAAAATCTGGCGGATCACCGGCTCGGTCTTCTGGACCGTCGGCGACATCGGCATGGTCTTGTCGACCGGAACATCGCGCCAACCCAGCACGACCTGGCCTTCCAGACGCACGGTGCGCTCGAGTTCCTGTTCGCAGGCCAAGCGCGACGCGTGCTCCTTCGGCAGGAAGATCATACCGACGCCGTATTCGCCGGCCGGCGGCAGGTTGATGCCCTGCTTCGCCATTTCTTCACGGAAGAACTGGTCGGGAATCTGCAGCAGGATGCCCGCGCCGTCGCCCATCAGCGGATCAGCACCGACCGCGCCTCGGTGGTCGAGGTTATGCAGGATGCGCAAACCCTGCTGGACGATCTCGTGGCTCTTCTTGCCCTTGATGTGAGCGACGAAGCCGACGCCGCAAGCGTCATGTTCATTGGTCGGGTCGTACAGACCCTGGGCCGACGGTGCGGCGGGGAAGGAATGTTGTTCCACGGCGATCTTCCGAGGTTGTGGGTACTTCGCGCCGTCGTAGAAGGCCCTCGCGATCGTGCGGATGCGGTGGCAGACAAGCAATGGCGCGCCGCACCATGAATGCGGGGTGGAACGAATATAAAAGAGCAGCCTGTAACAGGCAAAAGTTTTTAAATGGGGTCGGAGTAAATTAATAAATGCACGACAACAGTGCGGGTTTATTAGTGGGGACAGATTAAATTCGAGCGCAGTGATGAGGCTGTGCGTGACGGCCCCGCCACCCTACTATTCAGTGCGCGCGCTGTCCTCCGCGCCCACTTCTGCGGGTTGGCGAGGCGGTCGCCCCTTCGGCAGGGGCGCAACGCGGCGGCCGCCGGCGCGCGCCAGTGTCGCGAGAAACGCCTCGTTTCCGAGTGGCCAGCCGCTGTGCACATGCTGGCGAATCTGCGCAAGCTGGTCTGAACCCAGACCTTCATGCCACAACGTTCGATAGCGCGATTGGCGTTCGAAAGGCGTGTTGCCAAGACGCCAGTAGCAATAGTGGTCACTCACCCACGGAATGGATTGAATACCCACATGATGCCGATACGTGCTCCATCGGTCGTCTTCCGGCGTGCTGACCAGGCCCGCGCGCACCGCGTTGGATTCCACATACAACAGTATCGGCAGCACCCATTCGGTCGGGTCCAGTACGGTCGAGCGGAAACGCCCTTCCCATAGCGTTCCGCTGCGATCAGCGGCGGCGTTGAAGTACCGCGTATAGCGCCGTCCGACCGCCTGCAGCGTGCGCGAAAGGCTGTCCGCCACCTTGGGCGTTCCCACCAGATGGACGTGATTCGGCATCAGCGAGAAACCATGGACGGCGAAGTCGTGCTCGCGTGCGGCCATGCGCAACGTATCGAGATAGAACGCGTAGTCGTCGTCGCCGCGAAAAACGATCTGGCGGTTGTTGCCGCGCTGCAACACGTGCACAGGGACATCGGTGGGACTGAGGCGAGGCAGGCGGGCCATGGAAAAGACATGCGGCGAAAAGCGCCATCGTAGCCCGAAGCCGACGAATCTGTCCCCACTTTTCAGTGGGCAAACGCTTGCATGCCGGTTGTCGTCGAGGGGCGACGGCAGAGTTTGCGTGCCGTCAAATCGGTGGCCCTACGCGCTATCGACGACAGGGAGAACTTGATCCCGAGCAAACCGGCCAAGCGACTTCCCCGCGAGACTGGCTCCCATCACATCACGAGACGACACGAGAGGGAGCGATTCATGGCTTTTCACCGCCTAGCCGCTGTTGCTGTAGCCGCCGGAATGCTTGCCGCCGGATTCAGCCAAACCGCCTTTGCGCAGAGCACGGATTTGGCGCCGGCCACCGGCAACTGGATGGTGCGTCTGCGCGCCGTCAATCTGACAGCCGCCAACAAATCCGACGCGGTGCCCGCACTGGCCATTCCGGCTGACGCCATTCAGATCAACAACAAGGTCCTGCCCGAGCTGGACATCTCGTACTTCTTTACGCCACACCTCGCGGCCGAACTGATCCTGACCTACCCGCAACAACAGGACGTCACGGTCATGCAAAGCGCGCTGGGCGGCCCGACCAAGATCGGCAGTTTCCGCCACTTGCCGCCCATCCTGACGATGCAGTACCACTTCACGCCCGAGTCGCGCTTCAAGCCGTACGTGGGCGCTGGCATCAACTACACGCGCATCTCGAATGTAAATCTGCAGGTGCCCGGCGTTGGTTCTCTGGACCTGAGCAAGAACAGCTTCGGCCCCGCGCTGCAGGTCGGCTTCGACTATCGCCTGACCGAACGCCTCTACTTCAACGTCGACCTGAAGAAGACCTGGATCAGCGCCGACGTGAAGATGGCCGGCCAGACCATCAGCAAGGTCAAGGTTGACCCATGGCTGCTGGGCGTCGGCCTGGGTTATCGCTTTTAAGGGAGGGCGATCAGCGAACTGACACTGTCCTGATCGCCTTTTACCGACGTGCCGCAGGGGCCGTCGACGGCGGGGGCGCTCGTCGGCGGTGGTTGGCGCGTTCGGCCCGGCATGCGTTGGGGCGGCCGGGCATTTTTTTTGGGCGTTTGATTTTGATCTGGTTTCAGATCGCTTGGGAGCCAGGCGATCGGATAGCGGCTCGACCGTTACTGCCGTTACTCAAACCGCATCCACGGCAAAGATGCGGCGATGCTCCTTGATGGCGTAACGATCCGTCATGCCAGCGATGTAATGCGCAATCCAGCGCGGCTGCTCTTCGGGGTTGGCTTTCGCCTGGTACTGCGGCGGCAGCAGGCGCGGGTCTTCCATGAAGACGCGGAACAGATCGTCGATGATGCGGCGCGCCTTCGCGGCCATGCGCATCACGAGGTAATGCCGATACAGGTTGTCAAACAGGAAGCGCTTGAGCGCGCGCGCCTCTTCACGCATCGGCTCGGAGAAGGCAACGAGCGCCGGCGCGGCACGCACATCATCGATACATTGCGGCGCAACGTCAGCAATGCCGGCACGCGTGGTACCGATCAGATCGACGATCAGCGCGTTGATGATGCGGCGAATGGTTTCGTTGATCAGGCGCCGGCCGCTGACATCCGGGAACGCGGCCTCGGCTTCACGCCGGTGGATAGCCCACAGCGGTACGCCTTCGAGTTGCTCCAGCGTAATCAGGCCGGAGCGCAGGCCATCGTCGATATCGTGGTTGTTGTACGCGACCTCATCAGCGAGATTGGCAAGCTGGGCTTCCAGCGAGGGCTGCTGACCTTCGAGAAAGCGCCGCCCCAGGTCACCAAGCGTGGCCGCGTTATTGCGCGAGCAATGTTTGAGAATGCCCTCGCGCGTCTCGAACGTGAGGTTCAGGCCATCGAAACCGCCGTAGCGCTCTTCCAGCCGATCGACCACCAACAAGCTCTGCAGGTTGTGTTCGAAGCCGCCATACGGCTTCATGCAGTCGTTGAGCGCGTCCTGCCCAGCGTGGCCGAATGGCGTGTGACCCAGATCGTGTGCCAGCGAAACCGCTTCGACCAGGTCTTCGTTCAGGCGCAGACTGCGCGCAATCGAACGACCAATCTGCGCGACCTCCAGGCTGTGCGTGAGCCGCGTCCGGAACAGGTCGCCCTCGTGGTTCACAAAGACTTGCGTCTTGTATTCGAGGCGCCGAAACGCGGTGCTGTGGATGATGCGATCGCGGTCACGCTGGAACTCGGTGCGCGAGGTGGAGGGCGGCTCGGCGTGCACGCGGCCGCGCGTCTGCGCTGAATGTGCGGCGTAAGGGGCGAGATGGCCTTCGAGGTCGAACGGCGCGGACGGCAAATCAAATCGGTCGTTCATCGGGCCATCTCGTCTTGCCTCAGGCGACGGGCGCTTCGGTCGGTGGTCGCAGCACGGCGTGCTGCAAGGTGGCGCGCAAGTCGGCATCGGGCACCGTAGTCACGAACGCCTGGCCCAGCTTGCGCAGCAACACGAATTTGATCTCGCCGGCTTCGGCCTTCTTGTCGACGCGCATCAGCTCGATGAAGCGATCGACGCCCAGGTCCGGTGCCACCACCGGCAGATCAGCCGCACGCGTGAGTGCAGTGATGCGGTTGCGCGTGTCGATATCGATAAAGCCCAGGCGATGCGACAGGTCCGCCGCCATCACCATGCCGCAGCCGACGGCTTCGCCGTGCAGCCATTCGCCGTAGCCCAGGCCAGCCTCGATGGCGTGGCCGAAGGTATGGCCGAAATTGAGCGTGGCACGCAGGCCGGTTTCGCGCTCGTCCTGCGCCACGACGGCCGCCTTGATGCGCACCGAGCCCCGCACGGCTTCGGACATCAGGTCGGCATCGCAATCGTTGAGACCCTTGATGTTCTGTTCGATCCAGGCGAAGTAATCGGCATCGGCGATTGCGCCGTGCTTGATGACCTCGGCCATGCCGGCAGCCAGCTCGCGCGCAGGCAACGTGCGTAGCGTATCGATGTCGGCCAGCACCACCTGCGGCTGGTGGAACGCGCCGATCATGTTCTTGCCCAGCGGGTGGTTGATACCCGTTTTGCCGCCCACCGAGGAATCGACCTGCGACAGCAGCGTCGTCGGTACCTGAATGAACGGCACACCGCGCATGTAGCAGGCCGCGGCAAAGCCGGTCATGTCGCCGATCACGCCGCCGCCCAGCGCGATCAGCGTGGTCTTGCGGTCTGCACCGGTCGTCAACAGCGCATCGAAGATCCGGTTGAGCGTGTCCCACTTCTTGAACGACTCGCCATCGGGCAGCACAACCGTGTCGACGGCCTTGCCAAGCGCGCGAATGGCTTCTTCGACCTTGGCCGCATACAGCGGCGCGACGGTCTCGTTGGTGACGATCACGGCACGCGCGCCGCGAATGTGGGGGGCGAACAACTCGGCCTTGGACAGCAACCCCGAGCCGATATGGATCGGATAGGCGCGATCGCCGAGGTCAACATCAACGGTAATCATGACTGAGGGGAGACTTGCGAGGAGGTGGAGGCGCCCGCAGGCGGCGCCACAATGCCGGCCACCTCGAGTTGCATCAGCACCATATTAACAAGCTGGGCGACGGTGGGCTTGCCCGTTTCGATGACAAAGTGCGCCACATCACGGTATAGCGGATCCCGGATCGCATGCAGTTCTTCAAGCTTGGCACGCGGGTTTTCGGTCTGCAGCAGTGGCCGGTTCTTGTCGTGCCGCGTGCGCAGGTACAGGTCATGCGGATTGGCGCGCAGGTAGATCACGGTCCCGCGCTCGCGCAGGAGCGCGCGATTCTCGGCACGCAGCACCGCACCGCCGCCCGTGGCGAGGACCACGCCATCGCGCGAGGTGAGTTCGTCGATCATGTGGGTTTCGCGATCGCGGAAACCCACTTCGCCCTCGTGCTCGAAAATGATCGGCACACGCACGCCGCAGCGCGCTTCGATCTCATGATCGGAGTCGAAGAACGGCAGATCGAGCCGACGCGCCACCGCCCGGCCGACCGTGGTCTTGCCCGCGCCCATCAAGCCGACGAAAAATACGTTGGAAACAGACAAAATCGCGTGAAATCAGGAATTTGAGCTTGATTGTAGTGGCATTTGGTCACCATCCCGCACAAACCCGGCAGCAGGACACAAAAAAGCCCGGCGCTCCACTCAGGAGGCCGGGCTTTCAGATCGCGATACCGCCGCCGATTACTTCAGCGACAGTTGATCGGACAGCACACGCGGCGTCAGGAAAACCAGCAGCTCGGTGCGGTTGTTGATCTTGCTCGTGCTCTTGAACAAGTTGCCCAGCACCGGAATATCGCCCAGCAACGGCACCTTGTTGATGTCGGTCCGCTCGTTCTGCGTGTAGATACCGCCGATCACGACCGTGCCGCCGTTCTCGACCAGCACCTGCGTCTGTACGTGTTTGGTGTCGATGGCAAAGCCGTTGGTGGTCTGGATACCCACGCTGTCCTTGTTGACGTCCACATCCAAGAAGATGTTGCCATCCGGTGTGATCTTGGGCGTCACTTCCAGCTTCAGGTTGGCCTTCTTGAACTGCACCGAAGTCGCACCGGAAGAGGTCGCCTGTTGGTACGGAATTTCAGTACCTTGCTCGATCAGCGCCTTGATGTTGTCTGCAGTGACCACGCGCGGGCTCGAGACGATCTTGCCGCGACCATCAGCTTCCAGCGCAGACAGCTCCAGCGCCAGGAAACGGCCGGCACCGGCATTGAACAGACTCACGGCCACGCTGGCTGCATTCACGCCGTTGATGCCGTTGGCGGGGAAGCTGATCGCCGGGCTGTTGTCCCACGTGGCGCCTTGCGTAACCGGCGACACCACGTTGGTGTAGGTGTTGCCGTAACCGGCGCCATTCGTCTTGGAGGCAAAGCCCAGCTTGGCACCCAGGTTGCGACTGAACGTGTCGTCCGCCTCAACAATGCGCGCCTCGATCATCACCTGACGAACCGGGATGTCGATCTTCTGGAGGAACGCCTGCACCTCTTCGAGCTTGCTCGGGATGTCGGAGACGAACAGTTGATTCGTACGCGTATCCGCCGTGAGCGAGCCACGCTTGGACAGAATCCGCGAAGTCGCGGCGCCACCGGCTGCACCGCCCGCACCACCTGCGGCACCAGCACCCAGCAGCATGTTGCGCACATCCCCAGCGTTCTGATAGTTCAGTCGGAACACTTGGCTGCGTAGCGGCTCCAGCTCGGTCACTTGCTGTTGCGACTCCAGCTCGGCCTTTTCCTTCGTGGCCAGTTCACCACGCGGGGCCACCCACAGCACGTTGCCGTTGCGACGCGACGCCAGGCCCTTCGAATCGAGCACGATCTGCAGTGCCTGATCCCACGGCACATCCTTCAGACGCAGCGAAAGGGTACCCGTCACGCTGTCGCTGGTCACGATGTTGAGATTCGTGAAGTCGGCGAAGACTTGCAGCAACGAACGCACATCGATGTTCTGGAAGTTCAGCGACAGCCGCTCACCACGGTAGCCCGGGCCGGAAATCAGCTTGTTCGGGTCTTCCTTCGTCGGGCGCACTTCCACCACGAACTGCGTGTCGGTCTGGTACGAGCTGTACTGCCAGTTGCCACGCGGCTCGATGATCAGACGTGCGCCAGTGCCGTTATCGGTGGCACGCATGGCCTGCACGGGCGTGCCGAAATCGCTCACGTCGTAGCGACGACGCAGCGACTGCGGCAGCGTCGCACCGACGAAGTCCACCACGAGGTTCTGGCCTTGCTGGGCGATGTTGATCGCCGAGTTGGCAGTCGACAGGTCGACCACCACGCGGCCGGCAAGATCCTCGCCGCGGCGGAAGTCAACGTTGCGCACCGCCGGGCGCTCGGCGCCTGCGACGGGTGTCGGGGCCGAGAAGGTCGGCGCTGCGACTGCCGCCGCCACCGGCGCAGCTTGCAGCGTCAGCACGTACTGGTTACCGCGCACTTCCGACTTGTACTGCGTCTGGCGCGACAGATCGAGCACGACGCGGGTACGGTCGCCGATCTGCACGACGTTCGCCGAACGCAGCAGCTTGCCGCCATATTGGTAATTGGCGCGGCCTTGCGCGAAGGTCGCCCCGAAGAAGTCGATGGCGATGCGCGCAGGCTGCTGCGTGCTGAACTCCACCGGCTTCTGCGTCGGCGCGCTCTTGAGCGTGACCGTCACCACGGTGGATTCACCGGCCGTGGCCTGCTCCACCTTTTCGATCGTGTTGCCGGAGACTGCCGCCGCAGGGGCTGCCTGCTGAGCGACGGCCTGACCAGCCAACATGAACATGCACAGCGAAAGCCATGCCACCGCGCCCCCCCGGGCCACTCGGGTTGCCTGCGACAGGCCGCCCTTCACAAGACGCATCGTCATTGCGCGCTCTCCTGAACTTTCAGGGTCGTCATTTTTTCTTTCCATTCGGTCGTGCCTTCGCGCACCAGCTCACGCAGGGTGAGTTCCTGGTCTCCGATGCGGACGATGCGACCATAGTTTTGTCCGATGTACTGCCCCACATGCACATGCTGCGTCTTGTCCCCGACAGACAGGACGGCTTCCGTCTCGCCATTGCGCTTCATCGTCCCGACCAGCTTGAAGGCTTCCAGCGGATAGTCTTCCAGCGGCTCGCGACGGCGATTCGGTTCCGGCGATTCGTTCTGCGCGCGCGAAAGCTCTGCCACCTTCTGCACGCTGAACGGATCAGTCTGCTTGGTGGTCGTGTATTCGCGCGGCGCGTAAGGCTTGGGCTCAGGCAGCGGCTGCACGGTCGTACTGACGCTCTGGCGCGCTTGCTGCATCCATTGCTGCAATTCATCGTCTTCGCTCGCGCCGCAGGCCGTCAGCACGACGGCCAGGCACAGGGGCGACAGACGCAGAACGTGCGACATGCGGCGACGGCTCATGGTGCGGCCCCTCATTTGGCGCCTCCCTTGGCAGCGGCATTCGCTTTGCGCTGAGCCGCTTGCTCATCCGCGTCGAGTGCCCGGTAGGCCTCAGCGCGCGTTTCCATCACCATGCCGCCATCCTTGGTACCCGTCAGCGAGATGTTCTGCAGCGTAACGATGCGTGACAGCGCCGCCACGTCGGCAGCAAACAGCGCCATGTCGTGATAGCGGCCATTCACCTTCACGGCGACCGGAATCTCAGCGTAATAAGGCTTGATCACGGCGGCAGCGGGGCGGAACAGGTCGAAGGTCAGGCCACGCGCGATACCGGCATGGTTAACGTCGGCCAGCAGCGCGTCCATTTCGGTTTTGTTGGGCAGTTGCAGCTCAAGCTTGGCGACACGCTGCTCCACCTCGGCCTTCTGCTTGCGCAGCGCTTCGAGGTTCACCACCTGTGCGAGCTTGCTTTGGTATGCCGACTTGAGGTTGTTCTGTTCGGTACGCTTGGCGTCCCGCTCGTCAAACTTGCCGCTCCAGTAGAACTGCCAACCCAATCCGATCACCAGCACGGCGGAGAGAATCATGAACAGGATGCGCGGCGCGATCGGCCACGTTTCCGGCTCATTCAGGTTCAGGCCACGGAACTGGCTGACCAGGTCTTCCAGCGAAATTTCGGTCGAGAGCGCCATGGTTATTTCCCCGCCGTGGCCGCGCCCGGCTTGGCCGGCGCTACCGGCTCGGCCTTCCATTGGAAGCGAATCGTGAAGTTGAACAGGCGGCGCTGTTCCTTCAGGTTGTTCGTCATGGTGGTGGCCACCGATTCACCCAGCTCGGCGTGATCCAGCCAGGGCACCGCACCAAGGTTACGCAGCAGGTCCGACACGCGTTCGTTGGACTGCGCCACACCCGATACGGTGTAACGCTCGCCATCCTGCTTGAGCGAGGTGAGATAGATGCCGTCCGGCACCTGGCGCACCAGTTCTTCGAGCAACTGCACCGGGCGGTTGCGCTGGTTCTGCAGGCTTTCCACCGCTTGCTGACGTTGCAGGAGGTCGTCGATGTCCTTCTTGAGGGTGTTGACCTCAGCGATCTGCTTGTCCATCTCCGCGTTTTTTTGCGTGAGGATGTCGTTGATGCGTTGCGCCTCTTCGGTCTGGTGATCGATCACCATGCCACCCAGGAACACCACCACAGCGCCCGCAACGGCAGCGCCGCCCAGGCTCATGAAGACTTTCTTGCGCTTACCGGCACGCCGCTCTGCGTGATACGGCAGCAGATTGACGTTCGGGAGCGCATTTACGGCATTCGCGCTTTCATTGGCCATCGTCGACTCCTTATTGCAGCCCGCGCAGGGCAAGACCCGCGCTGACGATGTAGGCCGGCAGATCGCGCTGCAAATAGCGCGCATTGACGTTCTTGGCCGCGCCCATGTTCGCGAACGGATTGGCCAGCGTCGTATTGATCTGCGTCTGTTGCTGGATTGCAGTCTGCACACCCAGCAGCGATGCGTGACCGCCCGAGAGCACGATCTCGTCCACGCGGCCGACGCTCGAGGTCGACAGGAAATTCTGGATCGCCTGACCGACTTCCATGGCCAGCGTCTCGAGCGAGGGCTTGAGCAGCTGGCTGCGGTATTCGTCGGGCAGCGTGTTCTTCCGCTTCTTCACCTCGGCCTTGAGTAGATCCAGGGAAAACAGACGCGAGATGCTTTGCGTGAGCTGGTCGCCCGAGCCGGACATCGGCTGGTCGTACAACTCCTTCCAGCCTTGATAGAACAGTGCGTGCGAGCGTGCACCGCCCAGGTGGAACATCGCCACGACGGGCATGTCGCGCGTCTCGGTTTCGGTGGCGTCCGGCTTGACGGCCAGCATGTGCGTCATGGCGCGCTGGATGGCGTTCTCTTCCACATCCATGACGATCGCTTTCAGACCGGCCATCTCGGCGGCAGTCACGCGCTCGGTCACGCGCTCGGAAACCGTTGCCGTGACGCGTACGCCAACCCCGCCTTCGGTTTCGGACGGGCCGATCACGACATAGTCGAAATTGACGTTCTGCGAGGGCGGAAACAGCCGATTGGCTTCGCTCTCGACCTGCACGAAGAGCTCGTCTTCGGTCAGGTTGTCGGGCAGGCTAACGGTTTGCGATTCCGTCAGGCTTGCAGGAATGGCAAGCACGGCTTCCTTACCGCGAATGCCGGCCTTGGCGATGGCACGCTTGAGCGCATTGCCCACCGCATCGATATTCACCAGATTGCCGTCGGCGACGGCACTGCGTTCAATCAGCTCGCTGGCGCATTTTTCGAGACGGAAATCCCCCTGCTTGCCGTTGGCGGATAACTCCACCACCTTGACGCTGGAAGACCCGATATCTATCCCGACGATATTGCGGCGCAGCAGGCCGGACAACAAACCCCGTCGCACAGAGACACCCCACCGTTTATAGTTTTTTGAACCCTGGCGCCCGTCGCAAATCCAACGTGCGCCATAGCCTGCTTAGATTTGCTGCTGGATTCTCACAAAATCCTTTAGAACAGGCAAACGCTCAGGCGGACCGCGATGCATTTCGCGCCAAGCCATTCGCAAAGCGTTGTCAAAACCCCACGGTCGGGGGATACCCCTTTCGTCTGACTTGATTTCCGCTCCGTCTACTTCTAACGGCGGATTCTTAGCCGCCTTGAATCAAGGCACGGCGGACGCACAATTTGCTCGCGCCGCGAGCATGACGCGGCGCACAAGTGCAGTCTCGTGCGCTGACGTGACACTGGTTACGTGCTGTTACGTCCGATGCCGCAGGCCCCTGGAAGCCTCGACGATATAATCGCCGCCACGCTGACTGACACCCCCGGTGCCCACCTGTAATGGCTACTGCCCAAACCACCCCAGCCTCGCCCAAGCCGCCTAAAGCCCGCCGCCCGCTGTGGGCGCGACTGCTTCTCTGGATGCTCGGCCTGTTCGTTGCCATGGGGGTCGTCGGAGCGCTGCTGCTGGGCTATGCCCTGCTCGTCGCCGCGCCCAACCTCCCGTCGCTCGACGCCATCACCGATTACCGCCCGAAGATCCCGCTGCGCGTGTACACCGCCGACAACGTCCTCATCGGCGAATTTGGTGAAGAGCGCCGCAGCTTCGTGCCGATCACGCAGATGCCCGACGTGATGAAGCGCGCGGTACTGGCCATCGAGGATGACCGTTTCTACGAGCACGGCGGCGTCGACTTCATCGGCGTGCTGCGCGCGGGCCTGGCGAACCTGCACGGCGGCCTGTCGCAAGGCGCGTCGACCATCACGATGCAGGTGGCGCGCAACTTCTTCCTGTCGAGCGAAAAGACGTACACGCGCAAGATCTACGAGATGCTGCTCTCGTACAAGATCGAGGCGAGCCTGACAAAGGATCAGATCCTTGAGCTGTACATGAACCAGATCTACCTGGGTCAGCGTGCGTACGGCTTTGCCAGCGCCGAGCAGATCTACTTCGGCAAGAACATCAAGGACATCACCCTGGCCGAAGCGGCCATGCTGGCCGGCCTGCCCAAGGCGCCGTCAGCGTACAACCCGGTGGTGAACCCGAAGCGCGCCAAGGTGCGCCAGGAGTACATCCTGCAGCGCATGCGCGACCTGCACTACATCACGCCGGAACAATACGATCAGGCGATCCACGAGCAATTGCCGGTGCGCGGCGAGGGTCATGAGTTCGACGTGCACGCCGAATACGTGGCCGAAATGGTGCGTCAGCTCATGTACGCGCAGTACCGCGAAGAAACCTACACGCGCGGCCTGAATGTCTACACCACGCTGCGCAAGGCCGACCAGGACGTCGCGTATCAGTCCGTGCGCCGCGGCATTCTCGACTACGAGCGCCGTCACGGCTATCGCGGCCCCGAAGCGTTCATCGATCTCCCCTCCGACGCAGAAGATCGCGAACAGGCCATCGACGACGCCTTGCTTGAACATCCGAACAGCGACGATCTGCAATCGGCCGTAGTGGTGAGCGTGACGCCCAAGCTGGTGCGCGCGACGATGCTGACCGGTGAGACGATCGACCTGGCGGGCGATGGCCTGCGCTTTGCACAGGCTGCCCTGTCGAACAATGCACAGCCGAAGATCAAGCTGCGCCCGGGCGCGGTGATCCGCGTGATTCAGGATACGAAAACGCAGAAGTGGTCGATCACGCAGTTGCCGGAAGTGGCATCCGGCTTCATCTCGCTGGACCCGCAGACGGGCGCGATCTACTCGATGGTCGGCGGCTTCGATTTCAACCGCAGCAAGTTCAACCACGTCACGCAGGCGTGGCGCCAGCCGGGTTCGAGCTTCAAGCCGTTCATCTATTCGGCGGCGGTGGACAAGGGTTTCTCGCCGTCTACGGTCATCAACGACGCGCCGCTCTCCATCCCGACCGGCGACACCGGCGGCCAGGTGTGGGAGCCGAAGAACTACGGCGGCGGCTATGACGGCCCGATGACGATGCGCCGCGCGCTGCAGAAGTCGAAGAACCTGGTGTCGGTGCGCATCCTGCGCGCGATTGGTACGCAGTACGCGCAGCAGTACATCACGCGCTTCGGGTTCGACGCCGATCGGCACCCGGCTTATTTGCCGATGGCGCTGGGCGCGGGTTCGGTGACAATGCTCCAGATGGCAAGCGGCTACTCGGTGTTCGCCAACGGCGGCTACCGCGTGAACCCGTACATCATCGATCGCGTGGTGGATGCGCGCGGCACCGTCGTGCAGCAGAGTCATCCGATGACCGCCGGCAAGGACGCCGTGCGCGTGATCGATCCGCGCAACGACTTCATCATGGATTCGCTGTTGCGCAGCGTGGTGTCGGGCGGCACGGGCTACCAGGCCAAGGTCAAGCTGGGCCGCAACGACATGGCCGGCAAGACCGGCACCACCAACGACTCGTTCGACGCCTGGTTCTGCGGCTATACACCCAAGGTGGTCGGCGTGGCCTGGATGGGCTACGACAACCCGCGCAGCCTGGGGGATCGCGAAACCGGTGGCGGCCTGGCCCTGCCGATCTGGATCAACTATATGAGCTACGCGCTCAAGGGTGAGCCCCAGACCGAGCGCCAGCCGCCTGAAGGCGTCGTGCAGATGGCCGGCGACTGGGCCTACGAGGAATACGCCAACGGTCAGGGCGTCGCTTCGGTGGGCCTGGGCGATGCCATGCCGGGAGCATCCTCACCGGCCGGCGACCAACCGCAGCAGCCTGGCGTCAACCTGGCGCCGACGCAGGAACAGGAGAAGCAGAAGATTCTCGACATGTTCCGAGGCAACTGAACTTCGCGCCAACGAAAAAGCCGCCCTTCGGGGCGGCTTTTCTTTTGGTCCGACGAGAACGTTGCGCTCAGTCGGCGGCCAATGTCACATCCACATCGCTTTGCTGGCTGACATAGCGTGACAGCGCGACGTACAGCTCTTCCTTGCTGCGCGTGTCAACCCAGCGGCCGTCGTCACTGCGGCGGAAGTGGAAACCGCCGGCACGCGCTGCCACCCACAGTTCCTGCATCGGCGCCTGGCTGTTAATGATGATCTTGGAGCCATCGTCGAATTCAAGCGTGAGCACGTTACCGGTACGGGTGACCTCGATGTCGGCATCGGCCTCCTCGGCGGCCGTTTCGACGATGCTTTCGATGCGGGTGAGTTCCGCTTCAGCCAGCGCTAGGAACTCCGATTCGCTCAGGGGGGGCATGCTACACTCCAAAATCTTGCGCGGACGTTGCGTGGCGGCCATTTGCGGCCCTTCCTGACCAGCAGGCGCCTCGTCCCATATGACTCCGATCGCCGCAAGGGTTACACCCCTGGGGCATCCTTTCTGCACCATCATCCGATGATACGAACCGCCGCCATTGTAGCCACTGTCGGCCTGACCCTGACGGTCGCAGGCCTATCCGGCTGCGGGATTCGCGGGCCGCTGTACATGCCCAAGGTGCCGCCAGCGCCAACCGCGCCGCAAACCACGGACCCCGGCATCGCCGGGCCGAACGCCGTGCCGCAGCCGCCGGTGCCGGGCGCCAAACCCGCAGCCGCCGATGCCGCCAGCGCGGTACCCGCGAACCGCTGATCCAGCCCCTTTCTACTCAACCGGCGCCGCCCCTATCTGGTGCGACGCCCAGAATGTTTCCACTCATGTCCGAGTCCCTGATTCGCCAGGAAGGCGCGCTGATGATCGAAGGCGTCGCGCTGGACGCGATTGCCGCGCAGTTCGGCACGCCCACCTACGTGTACTCGCGCGCCGCGCTCACCGCCAACTATCGCGCCTACGCCGCCGCCTGCGAAGGCCGCAACGCGCATGTGCAGTACGCCATGAAAGCCAACTCGAACCTGGCCGTGCTGCAGGTGTTCGCACAGCTTGGCGCAGGCTTTGACATCGTGTCCGCAGGCGAACTCAAGCGCGTGCTGGCCGCCGGTGCGCCGGCTGCGAAGGTGGTGTTCTCGGGCGTGGGCAAGAGCGCGGACGAAATGCGCTTCGCGCTGGAAGTCGGCGTGGCGTGCTTCAACGTGGAGTCGATTCCCGAACTGCACCGCCTGAACGACGTGGCCGCCTCGATGGGCAAGGTCGCGCCCGTGTCGCTGCGCATCAACCCGGACGTCGACGCCAAGACGCACCCGTACATCTCGACGGGCCTGAAAGGCAACAAGTTCGGCGTGGCGTTTGACGAAGTCCTGCCGACTTACCGCGCGGCCGCTGCAATGCCGAACCTGCGTATGGTCGGCATCGACTGCCATATCGGCTCGCAAATCACCGAGGTGTCGCCGTATCTGGATGCGCTGGACAAGGTGCTCGACGTGGTGACGCAGCTGGACGCCGAGGGCATCCGCTTGTCCCATATCGATGTGGGCGGTGGCCTGGGCATCACTTACACCGACGAGACGCCGCCGGACATCACCGCCTTCGCGCGCACGCTGCTCGACCGCGTCGAGCAACGCGGTTTTGGCGATCGCACCGTGCTGTTCGAGCCGGGCCGCTCGCTGGTCGGCAACGCGGGCCTGCTGCTCACGCGCGTCGAATACCTCAAGCCTGGCGCGAGCAAAAATTTCTGCATCGTCGATGCGGCGATGAATGACCTCGCCCGCCCGGCGATGTACGAGGCGTATCACCACATCGTGCCGGCGCGCGAAGGCCAGAGCGCACCCGTCGTCTACGACGTGGTGGGTCCGGTATGCGAATCCGGCGACTGGCTCGGCCGCGACCGTTCGCTGGCGGTGCAGCCGGGCGATGTGCTCGCGATCCTGTCGGCCGGCGCGTACGGCTTCACGATGAGTTCGAACTACAACACGCGCAATCGCGCGGCCGAAGTCATCGTCGATGGCGACAATGTGCACCTGGCACGCGAGCGGGAGTGCTTTGAAGACCTGATCCGCGGCGAGCATCTGTTTCCGGCGTAAGCCTGCACCGCAAGAAAAAAGCCGACGCACAGACGTCGGCTTTTTTATGGGCGAGATCCGGATCAATCCCGTGCAGGCATCGCCGCTCCAGCCATCGCACTGCGCGGCGAGCGCCACGCCCACCACACCCGCAACCCTAGCAGCACCGCCATCACTGCCGCGTAGATCGACACCTCGGCAAAGTCGTGCTTACCTGCCTTGTGCCACCAGTAGTGAAGGATACCCAGCACGCCGGTCACGTAGACAAGCCGGTGCAGCCACTGCCAACGCTTGCCGCCGAGCCTGCGCACCATCGCGTTGGTCGACGTGGCGGCCAGCGGAATCATCAGCACGAACGCCGCAAAACCAACAGTGATGAAAGGCCGCTTGACGATGTCCTTGAGCATCGACGCAGGGTCGAGTCCGCGATCAACCAGCAACCAAATCAGGAAGTGAATCGAGCCGTAGAAGAACGTGTACAGCCCAAGCATGCGGCGAAGCCGAATCAGCCAGTTCATGCCCGTGATCCGGCGCAGCGGCGTGATGGCCAGCGTGCAGCACAGCAGCACCAGCGTCCACGTACCGGTCGAGCGCGTGACGAACTCCAGGGGATTCGGCCCGAACTGATCGGTCGCGCCCAGGAAGACGATGCGCAGAAAGGGCACAAGCGCAACGACCCACACGATCGCCTTCACCACACGCAACTGCTTTGGCGGCAACATCGGCGGCAGCAGTGTCATGTCGGCCTCAGAAGTTCTTGCGCAGGTCCATGCCCGCGTAGAGCGGCGCGACCTGCTCGTAGCCGTTGAACATCAGCGTCTTGCGCTTGGGCGCGAACAGGCCGCCAAAGCCGCCTTTGTCCTCGCCGATGCGGCGTTCAGTGGCTTGGCTCCAGCGCGGATGATCCACGGTCGGGTTCACGTTGGAATAGAAGCCATATTCGTTGGCCGCAGCAAGGTTCCAGCTCGTTGGCGGCTGCTTGTCGACAAAGCGGATCTTGACGATGGACTTCGCACTCTTGAAGCCGTACTTCCACGGCACGATCACGCGCACGGGCGCACCGTTCTGGTTCGGCAGCACCTGGCCGTAGAGCCCGAAGGTGAGCAGCGCCAAGGGATGCATCGCCTCGTCCAGGCGCAGGCCTTCGCTATACGGCCACTCCAGCACGGGGCTGCTGATCCCGGGCATCTGCCGCTTGTCGGCCAGCGAGATGAACTGGATGTACTTGGCGCTGCCCTGGGGCTCCACCCGCTTGATCAACTCGGCCAGCGGAAAGCCCACCCAGGGAATCACCATCGACCAGCCCTCGACGCAACGCAGGCGGTAGACGCGCTCTTCCATCGGCGCGAGCTTCATCAGGTCGTCCAGGTCGTAGGTTTTCGGCGTCTTCACCAAACCTTCCACGCTGACTTGCCATGGGTGCGGGCGCAGCGTGCTGGCATAGCGCGCCGGGTCGGCCTTGTCGGTCCCGAACTCGTAGAAGTTGTTGTACGTGGTGACCTGGTCGTATGGGGTGGCTTTCTCCACGGTCGTGTACGCCGGATTCGGCTTGCCGGCCAACTTGGTCAGCGGCGGGTTGGCGGCGAAGGCCTCTCGCGACGCCCACGGCGCCAGCGTTGCGCCGGCGGCGCCCATGGCGGCAGCGGCCAAAAAACGGCGGCGCTGCTCGAAGATGTGCTGCGGTGTGATCTCGCCGGCGGGAATGTCGTCGCCACGCAGCCAGCGGTCTGTCTTGATCAACATGATTCGTGGTCCTCGTCGTGCGGGAACGGTGTCCCATGTGCGTTGGTCGTGCCCGCGCCGCCAACCTGACAAAGCGCGGGAAAAAAAATGGCGCTATTCCTGGCGGGGCGCTGGTCCGGTGAATTCGCTGTACTGCCGATAGACCACCTGGGCCACTTCCAGCAACTGCGCACGCACCAGCGGGCCGGCCACCGCAAACCCCAGACCGTGGTCCGCCCAATAAAACGCCATCGGTGGCGGGTGATCCACAGCAGGATGAATCGCCTGCAGCACGCGGTTGTCGGGGGCGAGCGTCTCCAGCCGGAACCCCGTATCGCGATTGTTCGGCATGCGCCCCAACTGTACGGAGATACGCGTACCGCCTGGCCCCTCATACATCAGCATGGCCGTAGGCGCATCAGCCACCACCGTCTGGCGCCCGCCGATGAGCCGGTAGCCGAGCGACGTCAGGTCGGGAACACGCAACTGCGCATCCAGGCGCCGCGACAACCATGTGACGAGATGCGCCTCTTCATCGGCCGGCACCTCCACCATGTGTTTCGACTCGGGAGAAAAGACGACGTGCGATACGAGCGCATCGTTGGCGAAACGCTGCATGGGCATGGTGTGCTCGACGGCACCTCGGCCAAGCCAACCGGCGCCCGAGCCAATGGCCAGGCACGCAACACCCAGCGCCACGACACTCCAGCCACGCACCGCGCCAAAGCCGCTGGCCGTGGGGCGACGTGCTGCCGCGAGGATCTCCGCCGGAATGCGGCGCTGCGGCACCGGTTCGTTGAGCAGCGGATCGAGCGCGTGGTGCAATTGCGCGTCCGTCTTGCGCCAGCCCGCGACCTCGGCCGCTGCGACCGGGTGCGCGGCAAGATAGGCCTCCACGGCAGCGCGTCGCGACGCGGGCAAGCGGCCGTCGGCATAGGCGTGGAGTTCGTCGATATGAATGGAATTGGAGGACATGGCGAGCCTCACTTCACGCGGTGCAGCGCTGCGCTGCTCCCGTCGCCAGATGCCGCCGATGCACGCGCCGCCTCGGGCGAACCGTCGAGCGCCACACGCATCCGCTCACGCGCCCGCGACAGCCGCGACATCACCGTGCCCACCGGCACGCCCAGCACGTCGGCGGCTTCCTTATAGGCGAACTGTTCCAGGCCGACGAGCAGCAATACCGCCCGCTGGTCTTCGGGCAGCGTCGCCAGCGCACGCAGCAGATCACGGCGTAAGCCGGGGTCTTCGTCGACGGGGATATCGGGGAGCGAGTCGCTCAGCTCGATCCGATCGGGCCGGCGCACGGCGTTCAGATGCAACCGATGCATGATGGTGAGCAGCCAGGCAAACAACCCGTCGCCCTCGCCCTGCGCGCCAATCTGCCCGATCGGCCCGAGCCTGGGCCGCAACTGGAACCGCCAGCGGTAACGCCAGGCGCGTTCCAGCGTGTCCTGGACAAGATCGTCGGCACGGCTGGCGTCCCGCATCAGGCCGCGCGCGTGTCGGCGCAGGCGTGGCGTAAGCGCGATCAGCCGGCTGGCCAGGTCGGACATATGGGCGCGAGCGAAGGCGGCGTGCTTACGGCTTGGCGATGTGCCACGCGTTCATGAAGCCGTCTCCGGTCTGGTCGCCCGGCATTTTGTCCTTGGTCCAGAGGTAAAGCGGCTTGCCGCGATAGGCCCACTGCTTCTTGCCATCGTCGCGCGTGATGATGGTGTAGTCGCCAGACGGCTTGTCGGCGTCATTGGCTGCCAGCGGCGGCCAGTTCTCAGCGCACTTGCCGTTGCAGGCGCTCTTGCCGGCCGTGGCGTCACGGTCAAACGTGTAAAGCGCCATGCCGTGCTGATCCGTAAGCGTGCCGTTGGTCACCTTGACGGCCGACGGCGTAGACGACGCGCCCATGCCCATGCCCATGCCCATGCCCATGCCGCCGCAGCCTGCCAAACCCAATGCGGCAAGCAGCGCGGCGCCGGCCAACGCGGCGCGCGGATTGAACAACTTCTGGGAAGCTGCAGACTGGCTCATCTTGTTCTCCTTGGATGGAGGGGCGCGCCGATCGCGCCCTCACTGAGCAGTAAACACGCTAGGCGCGTCTTTATTCCAGTCTGCGGAAAGTTTTTTGTGACTTACGACTTACAGTTCACCGTAGCTGTGCAGCCCCGAGAGGAACATGTTCACGCCCAGGAAGGCGAACGTCGTGACCAACAGGCCAATCAGCGCCCACCATGCCGCCATGCGACCACGCAAGCCCTTCATCAGGCGCATGTGCAGCCACGCAGCGTAGTTCAGCCAGACGATCAGCGCCCAGGTTTCCTTCGGGTCCCAGCTCCAATAGCCGCCCCAGGCGTCAGCCGCCCACAGCGCACCGAGAATCGTGGCGATGGTGAAGAACGCAAAGCCCACGGTAATGGCCTTGTACATCACGTCATCCAGCACTTCGAGCGACGGGAGGCGATCGGCCAGCACGCCGCGCTCCTTCAGCAGATAAGCCGCGCCCACCATAGCCGATAGCGCGAACGTGCCGTAACCGATGAAATTGGCCGGTACGTGGATCTTCATCCACCAGCTTTGCAGTGCCGGCACCAGCGGCTGGATCTCCTGCGCGCTGCGCGACACCGTGTACCACAGCAGAAAGCCGACCGCCGCCGACACCACCAGCATCACGAACGGCCCCAGCGCGCGCGTCTTGTAACGCTGCTCGTAGTACAGATAGAACAGCGACGTGATCAGCGTAAAGAGGATGAACACCTCGTACAGATTCGAGATGGGGATGTGGCCAATGTCTGCGCCCACCAGGTACGACTCATACCACCGCACCAGCATGCCGGTCAGGCCGAGCACCACGGCTGCCCAGCACAGCTTGCTGCCGATCGACCCACCCGCTTCCCAGCGCAGCAGAAAACCCGTCCAGAAAAACAGCGTGGACAGGAAGATCAGCGCACTCATCCACAGGATGGCCGACTGGCTGGCAAGGAAATACTTGAGGAAGAAGGCGTGCTCGGCGCGGGCGAGATCCGGGCCATTGGCGCCGGCGTATTGCGAGATACCGAACAACGACAACACGGCGATGCCAATCATCAGCACGCGCACCGGCTTCCACGTCCAGCCCAGCCATGCGAAGGCGGGCACGGCGGCGACGAGAATGCCCCGCTCGTAGCCATCCATGTAAGCGCCATAGCGGGAAAAGGCATAACCAGCGCCGGCCGCTAGCATTGCAGCAAATAGCCAGTCAAACCAGCCTAGGCGGCGGAAATACGATGGGCGTTGCAGCGCGCCCAGATCGGCGCTCGCCATGGTCGTTTGGGGATTGCTCGCTTCCATCACCGGCTCACTTCGTTGGTTTGGGGTCGACGCTCGCTGCACCGGCGGCATCGGGGGCGCCTGGGGCTCCTGCCGCGGCGCGGATATCGTGCTTGAGCCGCTCGAACTCGCGGTCAAAGTCGAGCGTACGGCGCATGGTCGACATGGCGGTCAGCACATGTGCGCCGGAGGCGCTTTCGTTGGCCTGACCGGATTGCGGTCGGATCCACAGCCACCAGCGGCGCTCTCGCACGTAGAACATCGAGAAAACGCCCAGCACTAGCAGCAACGACCCAAGATACACGATGTTTTTGCCCGGTGCACGTGTGAGCTGGAAGACGCTGGCTTGCACCTGCTGGAAGTCGGTCAACTGCAAATACACGGGTGCGCCGTAGAAGACATTGTCCGACAGCGCGTTGATGGCGCTCTGCAACCACTGGCTGCTGGCGGCATCCACAGTGGGTGCCGGTTGGCCGTCCTGCGCGCGGGCCAGTTGCCACAACTCCCACATGGAGCTGTTGATGATCTTCATCAGTACATCGGCGGCCTTCTCGCGCTCGCCTTCGGGCACCGATTTCTGCAGGAATGTAGCGACTGCGGCAAAACCGCCCTCTGCACCGGCGGCCCCATCCTTCACATCGGCAGCGCCAGCAAAGAGGTCGAGCGCGCGACGCGCACTTTCCATCAGCTGATTGCGCAGTTCCGCACGCTGCTCGCCAGGCATGGAGAGCAGCGCGAACCGGCGCGCCGCTTCGCCCCGCATCGCCGGATTTTGCAGCGCAGCGCGCAGGCGCATCCAGTCACGGACGGTGCCTTGTGCATCGGCAGGAATGCGCAGATAGCGGAACGGCTCGTCGGGCTGAGAGCGCATGCCGGCCAGGAATACCGATTGCCCGTCCAGCGTGACCGGCAGCATGTAATTGCTGAATTCGTGCGCTTGGCCGTTGGCGTCGCGCAGCTTGTACTGCACGGAAGGGCCGACGTTGCGCAGATCGCGGTCGCGCGTCATCTTGGTGACGTTGCCAAGCTCCGCGCGCAGACCATTTTCCGCCCCGCCCTTCTTGCCCACGCCGCGTGCGTCCTGCTTGCCCGAGGCGTCCGTCACGGTTTCGACATTCATCAGGCGGAAGTCGGAGAACTCGACCGTGTAGTCGCCCCCCTTGCCGGTGAGCTTCGAGCTCTCGCCCACGACGCCCGACATATCGAACGTCTTGGCGTTGTCGCCGTGCATCGGGAAGCCGGTCAGCTTGAGTTTCGAGCCGCCATCTTCGAAGCTCGACTGGTAGATCGCCACGCCGTCATACACGAAAGGCTTGTTCACCTCCACGCGCGCAGCGGTCTGCTTGCCGGTACGGCGGTCGGTCACGACGATGTCGCTGGCGAACAGCTTTGGCATGCCGGTCGAATAATGCTCAACAGTGAACTTCTTGAGCGTGATCATGAACGGCAAGTCTTGGATCAGCGCGCCGTCAGCGATGTTCAGGATCGCCGTGCTGACGCTCGAACCTTCCGGCACGAACGCGTTACCGCGGAAGCCCGGGTTCGACGCCGAGAGCCGATGCTCCGACCCGATGTCGCTGATGACCGCATTGCCTTTGATGGGCGACTTGCCGCCAAACCACATCTGCGCGCGGATCATCATGTCGCCGTCCAGCAACCCGCCGATACAGATCACGACGATGGCCGTGTGCGCCAGGATGTAGCCGATCTTGTTGCCCGCCCCCGCCTTTGCGGTAATCAGCGTCGCACCACCCTCGCGCGCGAATGCCTTGATGCGGAAACCACGGTTCTGCGCGAGCGCCGCCAGGCGTGCGGTCACGGTTGCGGTATCGGCGGGGGAATCAAATTCGTCGCGGTGATGGAACGCGCGCAGGCTGCCTTCGCGCACGTTCTCGCGCCAGGAGCGCATGTCGGCCAGCATCTTGGGGGCATTGCGCACGATGCACAGCGAGGTCGACACCACCAGGAACGCCAGGATCAGCAGAAACCACCAAGCGCTATAGACCGTGGGCAGCGTCAGCGAGCGGAACACATCGGCCCAGAAAGGCCCGAACTGGTTGACGTAGTTCGGGTACGGATCGTTCTGCTTGAGCACCGTGCCGATCACGCTGGCAATGGCGATCACCGTCAGCAGGCTGATGGCAAAGCGCATCGACGACAGCAGCTCGACCGTTTCGCGCAGCGCGCGGCGGCGGGAGCGAATCTGGACGCCGGAAGTGGAGACCGAAGACATGCGGGAAGACAACCTGTTCAGAAATGAAAACAGGGTGGCGATGCCAGGCGCATTGCCACCCTGTTCTTCTTGTTGATTGTGCGACCGTCACATGACGGCCAGGTGCGGCAGATTAGCGCAGGCCCGCAATGTAGTCGGCCACCGCCTTGATCTGCTGGGCCGTCATGCGACCCGCCAGATCGCGCATCTGTACGCTGTTCTTGCGGGTGCCGCTTTGGAACGCAACTAGTTGAGCTTCTGTGTATTCAGAGAATTGACCTGCGATACGCGGATACTGCGCCGGAATGCCGGCACCCGTCGGGCCGTGACAGCCTGCGCACGCTGCGATACCGCGCTTGGCGTCGCCGCCGCGATACAGCTTCTGGCCCAGCTCGATCGTGTCCTTGCTCTTGGCCGAACCAGGCTTCCAGGCCGCTTGCTTGCCCAGGTAGGCGCCAATATCCTTCATGTCCTGATCCGACAGCGCGCCGGCGTACAGCGACATGACCGGCTGGTTACGGTCGGTCTTGGCCTTGAAATCCTTGAGCTGCTTTTCGATGTATTCGGCGTGCTGGCCAGCCAGCTTCGGGTTGACGTTCATGGCGCTGTTGCCGCCGGCGCCGTGACAGCTGGCACACGCGGGCACGCCATTGGCGGGCACACCGTTGTTGAAGATCGTCTCGCCGCGCGCGGCGTCGCCCTTGGCGACTTTTTGCTCTTCGGCATGGGCTATGGAGAAGACCGATGCCAGGGACAGCGCTGCGACAGCAAAAACGTTCGCGATGCGGTTCATTCGCACACCTTGTTTAGATTGTTTTCGAATGCTGCGTGCGCCGCCCAATGCGGGACCCTGCGGCGCGGGGCGCCCCCTTCTCCTCGTGCCAGACCAGCGCATGAAAACGGACCGGCCCGGGCCTCGGGGCGGTCCTGCGACGGATCTGGTGGGGACGTCCGTAAACCGGCGTATTGTACAATAACACCTCTGCAATGCGACCTCGCGGCGCAGCAACCACGCAGTTCTGAACTGCAGTTTACAGGTACTGCCGCGCATGTCGCTCCTGCATCAAGCCCGTTTCTTCATCACCGTCAATCATCTGCGTGATTTACCGGCGACCGCCGTGCCGGAAGTTGCGTTTGCGGGCCGCTCCAACGCAGGCAAATCCACCGCGATCAACATCCTGTGCAATCAGAAGCGGCTGGCGTTTTCCAGTAAGACGCCCGGCCGCACGCAGCACATCAACTATTTCTCGGTGATGCCCGCCAAGGCGGAAGACCCACTCGGCTTCCTGGTCGACCTGCCCGGTTACGGCTATGCCGAAGCACCCGGCGAAACCAAATCGCACTGGGTTCACCTTTTGGGCGACTACGTCAAGGCACGCCAACAGCTCGCCGGCCTCGTCATCATGATGGACGCGCGCCGGCCGTTTACAGACCTCGATTGCCAGATGGTCGAGTGGTTCCTGCCGACAGGCAAGCCGATCCATGTGCTGCTCACGAAAGCGGACAAGCTGACCAACAACGACGCCTCGCGCGCGCTCATGGCGGCACGCAAGGTGCTGGCCGATTACCGCGCGCAGATCGACGGCGATGTGTCGCTCACGGTGCAGTTGTTCTCCAGCCTGAAGCGCCGCGGCATCGAAGAGGCGCAGCGAATTGTCGCAGGCTGGCTGTGCCTGCCGGAGGCGCTGGAACCGGAGCCGCACGCCGAGCAGGCAAAAAAAACCCCGTCGCCAAACACGCAACGGGGGTAACGACCCCATCGAGCCATCGATGGGAACCCGCGTCAGGGAGGAGCCGCGGGGGACGCTGCATCAGCGTCGCTGGCGCATTGTCCGTGCATAGGATGGATAATCGCGACAAAGGTTTCGAAACTTCACAGTGTGTTCTTAGGGTCTGCTGAAATGATCGCGAGCTTCCCCGACCATCGTCCGCGCCGCATGCGCCGCGACGATTTCTCCCGCCGCATGATGCGCGAATCGCGCCTCACTCCCGACGACCTGATCTACCCCGTCTTCATCCTCGAAGGCACCAATGTGCGACAGGCCGTGCCGTCGATGCCAGGTGTCGAGCGCGTGTCGATCGATGTATTGCTGAGCGTGGCCGAGCAGTGCGTGCAGCTTGGCGTTCCGGTGCTGGCGCTCTTCCCCGTTATCGAGCCCTCGCTCAAAACGCCGGATGGTATCGAGGCCACCAATGCCGATGGCTTGATCCCGCGCGCGGTAAAGGCGCTCAAGGCGCGCTTCCCTGAATTGGGCATCCTGACCGATGTGGCGCTCGATCCGTACACGAGCCATGGCCAGGACGGTGTGCTCGACGCCAACGGCTACGTGCTTAACGAAGAGACGGTGGATATCCTGATGCGCCAGGCCCTGGTGCAAGCCGAGGCGGGCGTGGACATCGTCGCGCCGTCGGACATGATGGACGGCCGCATCGGAGCGATTCGCCTGGCGCTGGAGAATGACGACCACATCCACACGCGCATCATGGCCTACGCGGCGAAGTACGCTTCGGCGTTCTACGGCCCGTTCCGTGATGCGGTGGGCTCGGCGGCCAATCTGGGCAAGAGCAACAAGATGACTTACCAGATGGACCCGGCCAACTCGGACGAAGCACTGCGCGAAGTGGCGCTCGACATCGCCGAAGGGGCCGACATGGTGATGGTCAAGCCCGGCATGCCATATCTCGACATCGTGCGCCGCGTGAAAGATGAGTTCCGCTTCCCGACCTACGTCTATCAGGTCAGCGGTGAATACGCGATGCTGAAAGCCGCCGCGCAGAACGGCTGGCTGGATCACGACAAGGTCGTGCTGGAATCGCTGCTGGCATTCAAGCGTGCCGGCGCGAACGGCATCCTGACGTATTTCGCGCTGGACGCCGCACGCCTGCTGCGCGCGTAATCAGGCCGTCGGCTTGACTGCCTGCGTCGCGCCGATCGCGCGGCGCAGGCTTTCCAGGAAGGTGTCGGCGCGCTCAAAGCCAACCACACGCGCCTTCAGCTCGCGACCCTGCGCATCGAAGAAGATCGTGCCGGGCGGACCGAATAGTCCAAAGCGCTTGAGCAGCGCTTGGTCATCAGCGTTGTTAGCCGTCACGTCAGCTTGCAGCAGCACCACATCGGCAAGCGCCTTGCGCACCCGCGCATCGGTAAAGGTCAGGCGCTCCATCTCTTTGCAGCTTACGCACCAGTCGGCGTAGAAATCGAGCATCACCGCACGACCCGATGCGCTCGCGTTGCGCACTTCGGCATCGAGTTCGGCGATGCTCTTCACGCGCTTGAATGTCACGCCGTGTGCTTCGGCTTGCGCGGACGTGCCCGCCGATGCGCGAATCAATCCGCTCAGCGGTTGCAGCGGATCGCGGCCCCCAGCGGCGACGCCAACCAGTTGCGCCGCACCCGCCAGCGCGAGCAGCACACCCGCGACCTTGCCCAAGCGCTGCACGTTGCCCGCGCCATCCGGCAGCGAATCGAATGTCCGCAGAAACACGGCCGCACCGATCAGCAACCCACCCCACGCGACCATCACCGCCCAGGCCGGCAACACCGGCTGCACGATCCACAGCGCCACAGCCAGCAGGATGAATCCGAACACCGCCTTGGTGACGATCAACCAGTGACCAGCGCGCGGTAGCAAGTTGCCCGCCCCCACACCTACGAGTACGAGCGGCACGCCCATGCCGACCGACATCGCAAACAACGCCATACCGCCGACCGCGGCGTTGCCGGTCTGCGCGATATAGGCCAGCGCGCCCGCCAATGCCGGCGTCACACACGGGGACACAATCAACGCCGACAGCGCACCCATCACGACGGCTCCCACAATCTCGCCGCCGCCATGCTTGCTGGAGGCTTTTGTCAGGTGATCGCGCCAAGCTGCCGGCAATTGCAGTTCATACAGCCCGAACATCGACAGCGACAGCGCCACCATCAAGACAGCAAACGCGCCCAGCACCCACACGTTTTGCAGCGCAGCTTGCAGGCCCTGCCCCGCCAAGCCGGCTGCCACACCCACGGCGGTATAGACGACTGCCATACCGAGCACGTAAGCGACCGACACGATGGCTGCGCGCGAACGCGTCGCGTGCTCGCCAACCACGATCGCCGACAGGATCGGCAGCATCGGCAGCACGCACGGCGTAAAGGTCAGCAGCAGCCCGAGTCCAAAAAACAACGCCGCAATCGCTCCCAGATTGCCGCTGCCGAGCGTGCTGGCGATGCGGCCGAGGGCGTCACCGGAGCTGGCGTCGCCACCGCCTGCGGAAGACGCGCCCGGCAACGAGGCGGCGGGCTCCACCAGGAAACGGCTCTTCATCGGCGGGTAGCACAGGCCCTGATCCGCACATCCTTGCGACGTGACGATCAACGTGAAAGGCGCTGTGGCGTTCTGCGCTTTCACTCGGAATGCAACGTCATGCCGATAGGTCTCTACGTCCTTGTTGAACGTCTCGTCAAACTTGACCTTGCCTGCCGGCATGTCAGGGGGTGTCAGCGTGACGGTCGCCGGGTCCGCCGCCACCGCGAAGCGTTCGCGGTACATGTAGTAGCCGTCGGCAATGGCGAACTTGACTTCGACAGTCTGGCCGTCGACCTGCGTGGCGGAGAAGCGGAATGCCTGCTCGGGTGGCAGGAAATCGTCAGCAGCATGCACGCGCATGGGCAGCGTCGCCACTGCGACGAACAGCATCACCAACTGCACTACACGTCGCACGGACACGAACGAAGAGAAGGTCATATCAACGGCAATCAAACATCAATTGGAAGGCAGGCACGTTTCGTCGGCCACCCACGCAAGATACGCCGGCAAGCCCGCAGCCACCGGCACAGCGATGATCTCAGGGACCTCGTACGGATGCGCCTTGCGTAGCGCGACTTCCAGCGCGGGGTAGGCTGCACGCGTTGTCTTGATCAGCAGCGGGATCTCGGCGGCGTGCTCGATCGCACCATTCCACCAGTACGCCGACGCGCAAACCGGCAAACGATTCACGCACGCTGCGGCTCTGGATTCCAGCACGGCCTTGGTTATGCGATCCGCACTGTCAGCGTCGGGCAGGTTTGTCAGCACCAGCAGCACTTCGGTTCCGTCAGACATAGATACTCCACGGTTGCGCGCCAACTGCTAGAGCACCGAAAGCGGACAACAAAAAAGCCAGGATACGAATCCTGGCTTCATTGTAATGCGCCCGACAGCACGCATTCTCTAGCTTGCCCGGCGCGACGCCATGTCGCACCGGCAAACCTAGGCTGACCTTACTCGGCAGCGCCGTCGACTTCCACAGCCTCGGCAACTTCCGGACGATCGAGCAGCTCGACCAGAGCCATCGGCGCATTGTCGCCCTGACGGAAGCCGAACTTCAGGATACGGGTGTAGCCGCCCGGACGGGTCGCGAAACGCGGGCCCAGTTCGTTGAACAGCTTGGTGACCATGTCGCGATCGCGCAGGCGGGCGAATGCCAGACGGCGGTTGGCTACGGTGTCCTTCTTGGCCAGCGTAATCAGCGGCTCAACAACCTTGCGCAGTTCCTTGGCCTTCGGCAGCGTGGTCTTGATCAGCTCGTGCTGCAGCAGCGAGTTGGACATGTTGCGCAGCATCGCGAGACGGTGCGACGAGGTGCGGTTCAGTTTCCGCAAACCATGACGGTGACGCATGATGATTCCTTCTTAAGAGTGTTTGACCAGCTCTTCTATCGCCGCCGCTCGTACAACGCTGCGTGGCGCGGGCCGGTAGCTTTAACAATAAGCCACCCAAACAGCGATGGCAGGAACACCGGCCGATGCTTGCGCACCGGCCGACAATTGCAACTTACTTCTCGAGACCTGCCGGCGGCCAGTTCTCGAGCTTCATGCCGAGCGTCAGGCCACGCGATGCGAGGACTTCCTTGATCTCGTTGAGCGACTTGCGACCCAGGTTCGGGGTCTTGAGCAGTTCGTTCTCGGTACGCTGAATCAGGTCGCCGATGTAATAGATGTTTTCGGCCTTCAGGCAGTTGGCCGAACGCACCGTCAGCTCCAGATCGTCGACCGGACGCAGCAGGATCGGATCGATCTGCGGCGCGCGGGCGGCGGCGGCCTCGGCGGCGCTCTCGGTACCTTCCAGCGCGGCGAACACCGACAGTTGATCAACCAGGATGCGAGCCGACTGGCGGATCGCTTCTTCCGGCGAGATCACGCCATTGGTCTCGATGTTCATCACCAGCTTGTCGAGATCGGTACGCTGCTCAACACGTGCAGACTCAACCGCATACGACACACGGCGCACCGGTGCGAACGAGGCGTCCAGCACGATGCGGCCGATAACCTTGCTCGACTCATCGCCGAACTTGCGCACGTTGCCCGGCACATAGCCGCGGCCTTGCTCGACCTTCAACTGCAGATCAAGCTTGCCGCCAGCCGACAGGTTGGCGATCACGTGACCAGGATTGATGATCTCGACATCATGCGGCAGCTCGATATCAGCGGCCGTCACCACACCTTCGCCTTCCTTGCGCAGCGACACCGTGACTTCATCACGGTTGTGCAGCTTGAACACCACGCCCTTCAGATTGAGCAGCAGGTTGACGACGTCTTCCTGCACGCCATCGATGGTGGAATATTCGTGGACGACCCCTGCGATCGTGACTTCTGTCGGGGCATAGCCGACCATCGACGACAGCAGCACGCGGCGCAGCGCGTTACCGAGCGTGTGGCCGTAGCCTCGCTCGAACGGTTCCATGACGACCTTCGCGTGATGATCGCCAAGCGGCTCAACCGCAATAATTTTGGGCTTCAGGAGTGCTGTTTGCATTAGGTTGTCCTATTTCAATACCCTCGGCTCGTTACACCGATAAGGCTGACGGATTGGACTGGAAAGGTTCCATCGCAGAACGTTGCGACGGAAGACGCACATGCCGCAATCGCGTTGCGGCACGTAACGATTCGGATTGGATCGGCACCTGAGTACTGTTGGCGCACGAACACAATGTCGTTGATGATGGGCGCCCCAAAAGGCGCACGAGCCCGCACCTGAGGTACGGGCGCCGTCATTAACGCGAATACAGTTCGACGATCAGGCTTTCGTTGATATCGCCAGCGATATCTGCGCGATCCGGGGCTTGCTTGAAGGTGCCTTCCATCTTCTTGGCGTCCACAGCAACCCAGATCGGGAAGCCAGTCTGCTCAGCCAGCGTCAGCGATTCGGCAATACGCACTTGCTTCTTCGACTTCTCGCGGATAGCAATCACGTCGCCCGACTTGACTTGAGCCGACGGCACGTTCAGAGCTTGACCGTTAACCAGGATCGCCTTGTGCGACACCAGCTGGCGCGCTTCAGCGCGGGTCGAGCCAAAGCCCATGCGGTAGACGACGTTGTCCAGGCGCGATTCCAGCAGTTGCAGCAGGGTTTCACCCGTGTTGCCCTTGCGGCGATCGGCTTCAGCGAAGTAACGGCGGAATTGACGCTCCAGCACGCCATAGATGCGCTTGACCTTCTGCTTTTCACGCAGTTGGTTGCCGTAGTCGGAGGTGCGAGCACCGGACGTGCGGCCGTGCTGACCAGGCTTGCTGTCCAGCTTGCACTTGTCGGCGAGCGAGCGGCGTGCGCTCTTCAGGAAAAGGTCAGTACCTTCGCGGCGAGACAGTTTCGCCTTGGGACCGGTATAGCGTGCCACGTTATGTTCCTTCGTTATCAGTCATCCGTGGCACACGGCCGCGGATGGTCCGCCTGCTCAGCCCTAGCAATAGGGCCGCAGCGAACAGTGGGCTTATGAAAAGACGAAACCCGCCTTCCGGAGAACCCGGAAGACAGGCAAGCGGGCAAGTATAGCACCCGCAGACCGACCTCACCAGCAACTGGCGCGGCCGGTCGAATCACTTAGATACGACGACGCTTCGGCGGACGGCAGCCGTTGTGCGGAACCGGCGTCACATCCTCGATCAACTGGATCTTGATACCCAGATTGTTCAGTGCACGCACAGCCGATTCACGACCCGGGCCCGGGCCCTTGATGCGCACTTCCAGGTTTTTAATGCCTTGGTCCTGCGCAACGCGACCAGCACTCTCAGCTGCCACCTGAGCGGCAAACGGCGTCGACTTACGCGAGCCCTTGAAGCCTTGGCCACCCGACGTCGCCCACGACAGAGCATTGCCCTGGCGGTCGGTGATCGTGATGATCGTGTTGTTGAACGACGCGTGAACGTGCGCGATGCCGTCGGCGACGTTCTTGCGAACCTTCTTGCGCGCGCGCTGGGCGGCGGTATTCGCTGCTTTTGCCATAGTTCTTATCCTTTACCCGACGGATTACTTCTTGAGCGCGACGCCGGCCTTGCGCGGACCCTTACGGGTACGGGCATTCGTGCGAGTACGCTGACCACGCATCGGCAGGCCCTTGCGATGGCGCACGCCACGGTAGCAGCCCAGATCCATCAGGCGCTTGATGTTCATCGTCGTCTCACGGCGCAGATCGCCTTCGACGAGGAACTTCTCAATTTCCTTACGCAGCGCGTCCTGGTCCGGATCCGTCAGGTCCTTGACCTTCTTATCGGTCGGGATGCCAGTAGCCTCGCAAATCTTCTGAGCGCGCGAGCGGCCGATACCGTAGATCGCCGTCAGGCCAATCACGGTATGTTTGTGGTTGGGGATGTTGACCCCTGCGATACGTGCCATTCGTCAATCCTCTTTGCGAAATTAGCCTTGGCGCTGCTTATGACGCGGGTCCGACGAGCAGATCACACGCACCACGCCCTTGCGCTTGATGATTTTGCAGTTGCGGCAAATGCGCTTAACAGAAGCCAGCACTTTCATGATTTTCCTCTTCCTTCAATTCCAGTCCGCTCACTTCGCCCGGAATACGATGCGCGCGCGGGACAGATCATACGGGGTCAATTCGACCGTCACCTTGTCCCCGGGCAAGATGCGGATGTAATGCATACGCATCTTGCCGGAAATATGGCCTAACACTACGTGGCCGTTCTCTAGCTTGACGCGAAACGTTGCGTTGGGGAGGTTTTCCAGCACCTCGCCCTGCATCTGGATCACGTCATCTTTAGCCATGTCCCTTCAGGTTCGTGCGATCACTCCTAGCGGAGTGTCAGGTTTCCCTTGAAATTCGCCTTCTTCATCAAAGACTCGTACTGCTGAGACATCACGTAGGACTGCACTTGCGCCATGAAGTCCATCGTGACAACTACGATGATCAACAGGGACGTCCCACCGAAGTAGAACGGCACGTTCCAGCGCAGCACCAAGAACTCCGGCAACAGACACACTAGCGTGATGTAGATAGCACCTGCCAGGGTCAAACGCACCAGAATCTTGTCGATATACCGCGTGGTTTGCTCGCCCGGACGGATGCCCGGAATGAACGCCCCACTCTTCTTCAGGTTATCCGCCACTTCCCGGCTGTTATAGACCAGCGCGGTGTAGAAGAAACAGAAGAAGATGATCGCCGCCGCATACAGCAGGATGTACACCGGCTGACCCGGCGACAGCGTTGCCGCTAGGTCCTTGACGACCCGTGCAACCGGATTCGTCGAGTTGCCAGCTGTAAACCAGCCCGCGATCGTGGCCGGGAACAGAATGATCGACGATGCAAAAATCGGCGGAATCACCCCAGCCATATTCAACTTCAGCGGCAGATGCGACGACTGTCCGCCATAAATCTTGTTACCAACCTGCCGCTTGGCGTAGTTGACGAGGATTTTGCGCTGGCCGCGTTCAATGAACACGACCACAAACGTCACCGCACCAATAATCGCCACCACCAGGATCGCGGAGAAAATCCCCATCGAGCCCGTACGCACCAGCTCGAACAAGCCGCCGATCGCGTTCGGGAGTCCTGCAGCAATTCCGCCAAAAATAATGATCGAGATACCGTTGCCCAGACCACGCTCGGTGATTTGCTCACCCAGCCACATCAGGAACATCGTGCCCGTCACCAGCGTAATCACTGCAGTGGCCCGGAACATCAGACCAGGATCCAGCACCAGACCCGGCTGCGCTTCGAGCGCCACTGCAATCCCCAGCGCCTGGAATGTTGCCAGGACGACCGTACCGTAGCGCGTGTACTGCGTAATCTTGCGCTGGCCGGCTTGGCCTTCCTTCTTCAACGATTCCAGCTGCGGCAGCACGATCGTCAGCAGTTGCATGATGATCGACGCCGAGATGTACGGCATGATCCCCAGCGCAAACACCGTGAAACGCGACAGCGCGCCGCCGGAGAACAGGTTGAACATCCCGAGGATGCCGCCCGACTGCCGTTGGAAAAGCTGCGCCAGTTGATCCGGATCGATACCCGGCACAGGAATGTGCGCGCCGATCCGGTACACCAGCAATGCCAGAACCAGGAACACCAGCCGACGGCGAAGATCGCCGTACTTGGCCGTGTTCTTGGCCTGGGCCATCACATTAGGTTTCGCCGTGGCCAAACGGATGCTCCGTCAGTGTGAAACAGCAGGCTATTAGGCCAGCGAGCCACCAGCCGCTTCGATTGCAGCTTTCGCTCCAGCCGTCGCGCCGATGCCCTTCAGGGTCACCTTCTTGTCGATTTCGCCCGACAGGATCACCTTGGCGCTCTTGACCATCTCGCCAACGAGGCCGGCTTGCTTGAGGGACAGCAGATCGATTTCTTCGATCGGCAAGCCCGCCAGGTCGCCCAGACGCACTTCAGCGGTGAATTCCTTGGTCAGCGAGGTGAAACCACGCTTGGGCAGACGACGATGCAGGGGCATCTGGCCGCCTTCGAAGCCGACCTTGTGGAAACCACCCGAACGCGACTTCTGACCCTTGTGACCACGACCAGCCGTCTTGCCCAGGCCCGAACCAATACCGCGACCAACGCGGCGCTTGGCGTGCTTGGAGCCGGCTGCCGGCTTCAGGTTATTCAGTTGCATGCTCTTCTCCGTCTTGCCTTAGCCGATGACCTTGACCAGGTAGGACACCTTGTTGATCATGCCGCGCACTGCGGGCGTGTCCTGCAATTCGGACACCGAGTTCATGCGGCGCAGGCCCAGGCCGCGCACCGTGGCGCGGTGGTCTTCGCGCGTACCGATCAGGCTGCGCACGAGTTGGACTTTCACGGTTTTCTGCGACATATCGTTCACCTATCCCTTCGGCTTAGCCGAGGATCTCTTCGACCGACTTGCCACGCTTGGCGGCAACTTCGGCCGGGGTGCTCATCTTGCGCAGGCCATCCAGCGTTGCGCGCACCATGTTGTAAGGATTGGTCGAACCGTGCGACTTGGTCACGATGTTCGTCACGCCCATCACTTCGAAGATGGCGCGCATCGGACCACCGGCGATCACGCCAGTACCGTCCTTCGCGGGCATCATCTGCACCTTTGCGGCGCCATGCTTGCCAACCACTTCGTGCTGCAGCGTACCGTTCTTCAGCGGGACCTTGACCATCTTGCGACGGGCTTCGTCCATTGCCTTCTGCACGGCCACGGGCACTTCCTTAGCCTTACCCTTGCCCATGCCGATACGGCCGTCGCCGTCGCCGACCACAGTCAGAGCAGCGAAACCGAGAATCCGGCCGCCCTTGACCACCTTGGTCACACGGTTGACCGCGATCATCTTCTCGCGAAGACCGTCGTCGCGTTCGTCCCCTTGGACCTTAGGTTGAATTTTTGCCATGACGATATCCTCTATGCCGGCTTAGAACTTCAGGCCAGCTTCGCGTGCCGCGTCGGCCAGAGCCTTCACGCGACCGTGATAACGGAAACCCGAGCGATCGAACGCCACGGCTTCGATGCCGGCAGCCTTCGCCTTCTCAGCGATACGCTTACCCACCAGGGTGGCAGCAGCGGTGTTGCCACCGTTGCCGTTCAGTTCCTTGCGGACTTCGGCTTCCGCAGTCGAGGCCGAAGCCAGGACCTTGGTGCCATCTTCCGAGAAGACCTGCGCATAAATGTGCAAGTTCGTACGGTGCACAGCCAGACGGGCGACGCTCAGTTCCGCAATTTTCAGGCGGGTCTGACGTGCACGGCGCAGACGCGAGTCATTTTTGTTCATGATGTGCACCCTTACTTCTTCTTGGTTTCCTTCAGGATCACACGCTCATCGGCGTAGCGTACACCCTTGCCCTTGTAGGGCTCCGGCGGACGATAACCACGCACTTCAGCGGCGACCTGACCAACTTTTTGCTTGTCCGAACCCTTGATGATGATCTCGGTCTGCGTCGGCGTTTCCGCCTTCACGCCTTCCGGCATCTCATGGATCACGTCGTGCGAGAAACCGAGTTGCAGTTTCAGAGCGGTGCCCTGAACCGATGCACGGTAACCCACACCGACCAGGTTCAGCTTGCGCTCGAAGCCCGTCGTCACACCCTTGACCATGTTGGCCGTCAGGGCGCGCATCGTACCTTGCAACGCATTGGCTTCACGCGACTCATCTGCCGGCGCGAACGTGATCGTGCCGTTGTCGGTGGTGACCTTGACCAGCGAGTGAATCGGCTGCGTCAGGCTGCCCAGCGGGCCCTTAACGGTCAGCAGACCACCAGCGAAATTGACTTCCGCGCCCTTGGGCAGCGCGATGGGAGCCTTACCTACGCGAGACATGGTTCCCCTCCCTTAGGCGACGTAGCAAATGACTTCGCCACCGACACCGGTTGCGCGGGCACGGCGGTCCGTCATCAGACCCTGCGGGGTCGAGATGATGGCGACACCCAGGCCGTTCATCACTTGCGGAATTTCATTACGGCCCTTGTACACACGCAGGCCAGGCTTCGAGACGCGCTCCAGGCGCTCGATGACCGGGCGGCCAGCGTAGTACTTCAGACCAATCGTCAGCGTGGACTTACCACCCTGCTCGGTCACGGCGAATTCGTCGATGTAGCCTTCGTCCTTCAGGACTTTGGCGATTGCCACCTTCAGCTTCGACGACGGCATGACCACCGACGCTTTTTCCACCGCTTGCGCGTTGCGGATACGCGTCAGCATATCGGCGATCGGATCGCTCATGCTCATACTGTTTCTCCTGTAGCCTGTGCGTGATTACCAGCTGGCTTTCGTCAGACCCGGGATCTCGCCCTTGAAGGCGATCTCGCGGAGCTTGTTACGCGCCAGGCCGAACTTACGGAACGTACCGCGGGGACGACCGGTGATCGAGCAGCGGTTGCGCTGACGAGTCGGATTTGCGTTGCGCGGCAGCGCTTGCAATTTCAGACGCGCTTCGTAGCGCTCTTCTTCCGACTTGCTTTGGTCGGCCACGATGGCTTCGAGAGCGGCGCGCTTCTCAGCGTACTTGGCCACGAGCTTGGCACGCTTCTTCTCGCGTTCGATCAGAGACAATTTAGCCACGGTAACCCCTTAATTACGGAACGGGAACTTGAACGCGTTGAGGAGCGCCTTCGCTTCCTCGTCGTTCTTCGCAGTCGTCGTGATGCTGATGTTCAGACCACGGAGTGCGTCGATCTTGTCGTATTCGATCTCGGGGAAAATGATCTGCTCTTTCACACCGATGTTGTAGTTGCCACGACCGTCGAACGCCTTGCCAGACACACCACGGAAGTCGCGCACGCGGGGCAGCGACACAGTGATGAAGCGATCTAGGAATTCGTACATACGTTGGCCACGCAGCGTGACCATCGTGCCGATCGGGTAACCCTGGCGAATCTTGAAGCCAGCGATAGCCTTGCGGGCCTTCGTCACGATGGGCTTCTGGCCAGCGATCTTGATCAGGTCGCCCGTGGCGTGCTCAATGACCTTCTTGTCATTGATGGCTTCGCCAAGACCCATGTTCAGGGTGATCTTGGTGATGCGCGGCACTTCCATCACGGACTTGTAGCCAAACTGTTTGATCAGCTCGGGCACAACCTTTTCTTTGTAAAACTCTTGCAGACGTGCAGTCATGCTCAACTCCTCTCTATTGCCCAGAATCAAGCGCCGACGGCAGCACCGGTGGTTTTCAGCACGCGCGTCTTCACGCCGCCTTCAACCTTGATGCCGACGCGCGACGGCTTGCCATTGGCATCCACGAGCGCAACGTTCGAAATATGGATGGGCATAACCTTGTCGACCACACCACCCGTTGTACCCAGCATCGGGTTCGGGCGCACGTGCTTCTTGGCAACGTTCACGCCTTCAACCGTCACATGCTCGGCGAGCACGGCCAGCACAGTACCTTGCTTGCCCTTGTCTTTACCGGTACGGACGATGACGCGATCGCCCTTGCGAATCTTGTTCATGCGGCCTCCGATTACAGCACTTCCGGCGCGAGCGACACGATCTTCATGAAGCGCTCGGTACGGAGTTCGCGAGTGACCGGCCCGAAAATGCGGGTGCCGATCGGCTCAAGCTTGGTGTTCAGCAGCACGGCGGCATTGCCGTCGAACTTGATGAGCGAGCCGTCAGGACGGCGCACGCCCTTGGCGGTACGCACCACCACGGCGTTGTAGATATCGCCCTTCTTCACGCGACCACGCGGGGCAGCATCCTTGACGCTGACCTTGATGATGTCGCCGACGCTGGCGTAGCGGCGCTTCGAACCGCCCAGCACCTTGATGCACATGACTTCACGCGCACCCGTGTTATCGGCCACTTCGAGCCGGCTTTCTGTCTGAATCATGGTGTTCTCGTCCCAACTTAATTCGCCAAACGCACAATGCGCAGAGGCGATCAGTCTTGGTCCCGCCGGCTGCTGGCATTGCGCCAACTGCGATTGGGTTGATCAACTTGAAGTCGGTAGCTGCCCGACGGCGATTGCCGCCTGGCCCATTCGCTTTTCCCCTCACCCGAGCCACCAGCAGATTTGCCGGTCACCCTCTCAAAGGGAAAGACCGAGACTATATCACATAATCTCGGCCTTGCAACAGCAAACTACTCCGCTGTTGTTTTAGATCACGCGTGCAGCTTCAAGCAGGCGCGACACCACCCACGACTTGGTGCGGGAGAGCGGACGCGATTCCGTGATCTCAACCTTGTCGCCTTCGTTGTACTGGTTGGCTTCGTCGTGCGCATGGTACTTCTTCGAGCGCACCACGTACTTGCCGTACAGCGGATGCTTGACGCGGTTTTCGATCAGGACCGTGACGGTCTTGTCCATCTTGTTGCTGACAACGCGACCGACGAGCGTGCGCTTCAGGGACGTTGCGGCTTCAGTCATTTCTGGTTCCCCTTCTGGCCCAGCACGGTGCGGACACGCGCAATGTCACGACGCACCTTCTTCAGCTGGCTGGTGTTCTGCAGCTGTTGCGTCGCTTTTTGCATGCGCAGGCCAAATTGGGCCTTCAGCAGCTCGGAGAGCTCCTGGTTCAGCCCGGCGACATCTTTGTCGCGCAGTTCGGATGCTTTCATGGTGTGTGCTCCTTACGTTCCGACCTGACGCACCACGAAGCTGGTCGCGATCGGCAACTTGGCAGCGGCCAGGCGAAATGCCTCGCGTGCCAGTTCTTCGCCAACGCCGTCCATTTCGTACAGCATCTTGCCCGGCTGAATTTCAGCCACGTAGTATTCCGGGTTGCCCTTACCGTTACCCATACGGACTTCGGCAGGCTTCTTCGAGATCGGCTTGTCCGGGAAAATCCGGATCCAAATGCGGCCGCCACGCTTGATGTGACGGGTCATCGCACGACGCGCCGACTCAATCTGACGCGCGGTCAGACGGCCACGGCCCATCGCCTTCAGACCGAATTCGCCGAACGAGACTGCGTTGCCGCGCGTCGCGATACCGGTGTTACGGCCCTTCTGCTCCTTGCGGTACTTCCTGCGCTTAGGTTGCAGCATGTTTATTCTCCAGTCTTGGCGTCGGCGCCACGACGGGCACCTGCACCAGCACCGCGGCGCTGACCGGCCGGGCGACCTTCGCCCTCACGGCGACGACCTTCCGGGCGACCCGGACGCTTGCGACGCTCTTCTTGCGGCTCTTCCACGACGGGTGCGTCGTTGCGACCAAGGTGGTCACCCTTGTACACCCACACCTTGACACCGATGATGCCGTAGGTGGTTTCCGCTTCGGAGAAGCCGTAGTCGATATCGGCGCGCAGCGTGTGCAGGGGCACACGGCCTTCGCGGTACCACTCGGTACGGGCGATTTCGATGCCGTTCAGACGGCCCGAGCTCATGATCTTGATGCCCTGGGCACCCAGACGCATCGCGTTCTGCATCGCGCGCTTCATTGCGCGACGGAACATGATGCGGCGCTCGAGCTGTTGCGTGATCGAATCTGCGATCAGCTGTGCATCGATTTCCGGCTTGCGGATTTCTTCGATGTTCACGTGCACGGGCACGCCCATGCGACGCTGCAGTTCAGCCTTCAGCAGCTCGATGTCCTCGCCCTTCTTGCCGATCACCACGCCCGGACGCGAGCTGTAAATGGTGATACGAGCATTCTTGGCCGGACGCTCGATGACCACGCGGCCCACCGACGCGTTCTTCAGCTTCTTCTTCAGAAACTCGCGAACCTCGATGTCTTCCTTGAGCATGCCGGCAAACTGGGTGTTGCTCGCGTACCAACGCGATGCCCAGTTACGGCTGACAGCCAGACGGAAGCCAGTCGGATGAATCTTCTGTCCCATCGTGACCCCTTAGTTGCCCAGCGTCACAGTGATGTGACAGGTTTGTTTCTCGATGCGGTTGCCACGGCCCTTCGCACGCGCCGTGAAGCGCTTGAGCGACGTGGCCTTGTCGATGTAGATCGACTTGACCTTCAGCTCGTCGATATCGGCGCCTTCATTGTGCTCGGCGTTCGCGATGGCGGACTCAACCACCTTCTTCACGATGCCAGCCGCCTTCTTCGGGCTGAACGTCAGCACGTTGAGCGCGCGCTCGATCGACAGGCCGCGAATCTGGTCAGCAACCAGGCGCGTCTTCTGTGCGGAGATACGGGCGCCGCGATGAATCGCTTTAACTTCCATGATTGCCCCTTATCGCTTCGCTTTCTTGTCGGCAGCGTGGCCCTTGAACGTACGCGTGAGCGCAAATTCGCCGAGCTTGTGGCCAACCATGTTTTCCGTGACATACACGGGCACGTGCTGACGACCGTTGTGAACGGCGATCGTCAAGCCGATGAAGTCCGGCAGAATGGTCGAACGACGCGACCAAGTCTTGATGGGCTTCTTGTCCTTCGTTTGCACCGCCGCCTCAACCTTCTTCAGCAGGTGGGCGTCAATGAAAGGACCCTTTTTTACGGAACGAGTCATATCTAAGCTCCTACCTACCGATTAACGCTTGTGACGGCGCTGAACGATCATGCTGTCAGTGCGCTTGTTACGACGGGTGCGGTAGCCCTTGGTCGGCGTGCCCCACGGGGACACCGGATCACGGCCAGCAGCAGTCTTACCTTCACCACCACCATGCGGGTGATCGACCGGGTTCATCACCACACCGCGAACGGTCGGGCGAATACCGCGCCAACGGGTTGCACCGGCCTTGCCAATCTGGCGCAGGCTGTGCTCTTCGTTGCCGACTTCACCGATGGTCGCGCGGCACTCGATGTGCACGCGGCGCACTTCACCCGAGCGCAGACGCACTTGAGCGTAGATGCCTTCGCGAGCCAGCAGTACAGCGGACGTGCCGGCCGAACGGGCAACTTGAGCACCCTTGCCCGGCAGGATTTCCACGCAGTGGATCGTCGTACCGACCGGAATGTTGCGGATCGGCAGGTTGTTACCGGCCTTGATCGGCGCTTCCGAGCCGTTAGCGATGGCTTGGCCAACCACAGCGCCCTTCGGGGCGATGATGTAGCGGCGCTCGCCGTCAGCGAACAACACGAGCGCGATGTTGGCGCTACGGTTCGGGTCGTATTCCAGGCGTTCGATCTTGGCCGGAATACCGTCCTTATCGTTACGCTTGAAATCGACGACGCGGTAGTGATGCTTGTGACCACCGCCCTTGTGACGGGTGGTGATGTGGCCGTTGTTGTTACGGCCCGACTTCTGGATTTGCTTTTCCAGCAGCGGAGCGTGCGGCGCGCCCTTGTGAAGGTCGGGGTTAACGACCTTCACCATCGAGCGGCGGCCCGGCGATGTCGGCTTGGTTTTGACGAGTGCCATGATTACTTGGCCTCCGCTTCAAAATTGATTTCCTGGCCCGGCTTCAGCGAAACATAGGCCTTCTTCACGTGGTCACGACGACCCATGAAGCGACCGAAGCGCTTTTGCTTGCCCTTCTGGTTCAGGATCTGGACAGACTCGACTTCGACCTTGAACAGCAGTTCGACAGCTGCCTTCACTTCGCCCTTGTTGGCGTCGCGAGCCACTTCGAACACGACCTGTTCGTTCTTCTCGGCCACCAGGGTTGCCTTTTCAGACACCACAGGCGCCAGCAGCACCTGCATCAGGCGATGGTCGTTCTTGGCAACTTGCGTCATTTCAGCAACTCCTCGATCTGCGCGACGGCTGCCTTGGTCACGAGCACCTTCTTGTAGTGCACGAGCGACAGCGGGTCGGCGTGACGCGGCTCAACCACGAGCACATGCGCCAGGTTGCGCGATGCCAGGAAGAGGTTTTCGTCCAGGTTATCGGTAATCACGAGCACCGAATCCAGGCCCATGGCGCGGAACTTGTCGGCCAGCAGCTTGGTTTTGGGCGCGTCGACAGACAGGCTGTCAACGACGTTGATGCGACCTTCACGGGCAAGCTGCGAATAAATCGAGCGCATGCCGGCGCGGTACATCTTCTTGTTGACCTTCTGCGAGAAGTTTTCTTCCGGGCTGTTCGGGAAGATACGACCACCCCCGCGCCACAGCGGGGAGGAGCTCATACCTGCACGGGCGCGGCCCGTACCCTTTTGACGCCACGGCTTCTTGGTCGTGTGCTTGACCTCTTCACGATCCTTCTGCTTACGGTCACCGCTGCGAGCGTTGGCCTGATAAGCGACGACGACTTGGTGAACGAGGGCTTCGTTGTAGTCGCGGCCGAACACTTCCGGCGAGGCAGCAACGCCAGCGCCGAGTTGACCGTTGTCCTGGAGCAGCTTCAGTTCCATGCGTTTGCTCCTTATGCCTTCTTGGCGCGGGCCTTCACGGCCGGCGTGACGATGACTTGACCGCCCTTGGCGCCCGGAATCGCACCCTTGACCAGCAGCAGCTTGCGCTCTGCGTCGATCTTGGCGATTTCCAGATTCTGAACGGTACGGGTGACGTCACCCATGTGACCAGTCATGCGCTTACCCGGGAACACGCGACCCGGATCCTGCGCCATACCGATCGAGCCAGGCACGTTGTGCGAGCGCGAGTTACCGTGCGAGGCGCGGCCCGACGAGAAGTGGTAACGCTTGATGGTACCGGCGTAGCCCTTACCAATCGTCACACCCTGGACGTCGATCTTCTGACCGACTTCGAAGAGGTCGACGCTGATGTTCGCGCCAGGCTGGAATTCAGCGGCACGAGCGGCATCCACTCGGAATTCTTTGATGACTTCGCCCGCTTCCACGCCGGCTTTGGCGAGATGACCCGCCAGCGGCTTGGTGACGCGGCTGGCGCGTCGGGTGCCGAAGGTGACTTGAACCGCGGTGTAACCGTCGGTCTCGTCCGTCTTGATTTGCGTCACGCGGTTGTCGCCGACCTCGAGCACGGTGACGGGAATCGAATCGCCGTCGTCCGTGAAAATACGGGTCATGCCAACCTTGCGACCTACAAGGCCAAGGCTCATGGTTTGCTCCATTCCCAGCTGCGATTGGCCGGGGCTGATTGATACTACGAATCTTGAACTGGACTGCGCCTAAAGAGACAGCGCGAGGCCAAAACGGCCAGCCCACTCCCCTGACTAAAGGGGTAGCCCTACAATATATCCCGGTTACGGACAACATGCAAGAGCGTTTGCGGAATGATGGTCCGGACATCGTGCGCAATGCAACATTCCGCGCCCAAAAGCAAAACGGCGAGCACTTAGCTCGCCGTTTGCCCGTTACCGGAGTGATCCGGCAGCGTTGTCTTGCTTATTGCAGCTTGATCTCGACGTCCACGCCAGCCGGCAGGTCCAGCTTCATCAGCGCGTCGACGGTCTTGTCCGTCGGATCGACGATGTCCATCAGGCGCTGGTGCGTACGGATCTCGAACTGGTCGCGGCTGGTCTTGTTGACGTGCGGCGAACGCAGAACGTCGAAACGCTGGATGCGGGTCGGCAGGGGCACCGGGCCCTTAACGATCGCGCCGGTGCGCTTGGCGGTTTCAACGATTTCAGCGGCCGACTGGTCGATCAGACGATAGTCGAAAGCCTTCAGGCGGATACGGATCTTCTGGTTCTGCATGATGTTTCCTTAAAGAGCATGGCGGCCGGGCCGCCTGTAGATTGAAAGAGCGATGCAACAGGCGATGCGCCGCCCCCTTACGAGGAACAGCGCATCGATCCGCCTTTTACTTCAGGATCTTGGCAACGACGCCAGCACCCACGGTACGGCCGCCTTCACGGATAGCGAAGCGCAGACCTTCTTCCATGGCGATCGGGGCGATCAGCTTGACGGTGATCGACACGTTGTCGCCCGGCATGACCATTTCCTTGCCTTCCGGCAGGGCGATCGAGCCAGTCACGTCCGTCGTACGGAAGTAGAACTGCGGACGGTAGTTGTTGAAGAACGGCGTGTGACGGCCACCTTCGTCCTTCGACAGGATGTAGACCTCGCCCGTGAATTCCGTGTGCGGCTTGATCGAGCCCGGCTTGGCCAGCACTTGGCCGCGCTGGACGTCTTCGCGCTTCGTACCGCGCAGCAGAATACCGACGTTGTCGCCAGCTTGACCTTGGTCGAGCAGCTTGCGGAACATTTCCACGCCCGTGCAGGTCGTCTTGTCGATCTTCGGCTTGTCGCCGTCCATGGCGATACCGACGATTTCGATTTCTTCGCCGACCTTGACGACGCCGCGCTCGATACGGCCGGTCACCACGGTGCCGCGACCCGAGATCGAGAACACGTCTTCCACCGGCATCAGGAACGTGCCGTCAACAGCGCGCTCCGGCGTCGGGATGTAGGTGTCCAGTGCGTCGGCCAGGTTCATGATGGCCACTTCGCCCAGTTCGCCCTTGTCGCCTTCCAGCGCCAGCTTGGCCGAACCCTTGATGATCGGGGTGTCGTCGCCCGGGAAGTCGTACTTCGACAGAAGTTCGCGCACTTCCATCTCGACCAGCTCCAGCAGCTCGGCGTCGTCCACCATGTCGCACTTGTTCAGGAAGACGATGATGTACGGCACACCAACCTGACGGGCCAGCAGGATGTGCTCACGCGTTTGCGGCATCGGGCCGTCAGCGGCCGAGCACACCAGGATGGCGCCGTCCATCTGGGCGGCACCGGTGATCATGTTCTTGACGTAGTCGGCGTGGCCCGGGCAGTCAACGTGCGCGTAGTGACGGTTAGCCGTTTCGTACTCGATGTGCGCGGTGTTGATCGTGATGCCGCGCGCCTTTTCTTCCGGCGCTGCGTCGATTTCGTCGTACTTCTTCGCGGTACCACCGAACTTGCTCGACAGCACGGTTGCGATCGCTGCGGTCAGCGTCGTCTTGCCGTGGTCAACGTGACCAATCGTACCAACGTTCACGTGCGGCTTGGTCCGCTCGAACTTTTCCTTTGCCATGTCAGCTCCTCAATTCGGAATCGGCTAATTACTAGATTTGGATGCGGGCGGCACGCACACGCGCGCCGCCCAAAACACGTGGATTACTTCGTACCCTTGGCAGCCATCACAGCTTCGGCGATGTTCTTCGGTGCCTCAGCGTATTGCTTGAATTCCATGGTGTACGTGGCGCGGCCTTGCGTCTGCGAGCGCAGCGACGTCGAATAACCGAACATTTCCGACAGCGGGACTTCGGCCTTGATGATCTTGCCGCCGCCCACCATGTCGTCCATGCCCTGCACGATGCCGCGGCGGGACGACAAGTCGCCCATCACGGTACCCGTGTAGTCTTCCGGCGTTTCCACTTCCACAGCCATCATCGGCTCGAGCAGAACCGGGGTGGCGCGGCGCATGGCTTCCTTGAAAGCCATCGAGCCGGCCATGCGGAACGCGTTTTCGTTCGAGTCCACGTCGTGGTACGAACCGAACGTCAGCGTGACCTTCACGTCCACCACCGGGAAGCCCGCCAGAATACCGGCCGGCAGCGTGTCGACGATACCCTTCTCCACCGCCGGGATGTATTCGCGAGGAATCACACCGCCCTTGATGGCGTCGACGAATTCGAAGTTCTTGCCAGCCTTCTTCGCCTCGTCATCCGCCGGTTCCAGCGTGATCACAGCGTGACCATACTGACCACGACCGCCGGACTGCTTGACGAACTTGCCTTCGACGTCTTCAACCTTCTTGCGGATGGTTTCGCGGTAGGCAACTTGCGGGGCGCCAATGTTGGCTTCCACGCCGAATTCGCGCTTCATGCGATCGACCAGAATTTCGAGGTGCAGCTCGCCCATACCCGAAATGATGGTCTGGCCCGATTCTTCATCGGTACGCACGCGGAACGACGGATCTTCAGCAGCCAGGCGGTTCAGGGCGATACCCATCTTTTCCTGGTCAGCCTTGGTCTTCGGCTCGACAGCCTGCGAAATCACCGGCTCCGGGAACACCATGCGCTCGAGAATGATCGGAGCGGTCGGATCGCACAGCGTGTCACCCGTGGTAGCGTCCTTCAAACCCACTGCAGCGGCGATGTCGCCTGCCAGCACTTCCTTGATTTCTTCGCGCTGGTTGGCGTGCATCTGCAGAATACGGCCCAGACGCTCCTTCTTCTGCTTCACCGGGTTGTACACGGTGTCGCCCGAGTTGATCTTGCCCGAGTAGACGCGGAAGAAGATCAGCTGACCAACGAACGGGTCGGTCATGATCTTGAACGCCAGCGCCGAGAACTTTTCGTTGTCGTCTGCCTTGCGCTCGAGCTTCTTCTCTTCGTCGTTTTCGTCAATGCCTTGAACCGGCGGAATGTCGACCGGCGACGGCAGGAAATCGATCACGGCGTCGAGCATGCGCTGCACGCCCTTGTTCTTGAACGCGGTGCCGCACAGCATCGGCTGGATTTCGCAGGCGATGGTACGGTCGCGCAGTGCCTTGACGATCTCAGCACGGGTCAGCTCTTCGCCGCCCAGGTACTTTTCCATCAGCTCTTCGCTGGCTTCAGCGGCCGACTCGACCATCTTCTCGCGCCACTCATTGCACGTGTCAACGAGTTCTGCAGGGATGTCGGTGTATTCGAACTTCACGCCTTGGCTGGCTTCGTCCCAAATGATCGCCTTCATTTCCAGCAGATCGACGACGCCTTGGAAACCATCTTCAGCGCCGATGGGCACCACGACGGGCACCGGGTTGGCCTTCAGACGGGTCTTCAGCTGGTCGTAGACCTTGAAGAAATTCGCGCCGGTACGGTCCATCTTGTTGACGAACGCCAGACGCGGCACCTTGTACTTGTTGGCCTGACGCCAGACGGTTTCCGACTGCGGCTGCACGCCACCCACTGCGCAGTACACCATGCACGCGCCGTCCAGCACACGCATGGAACGCTCCACCTCGATGGTGAAGTCCACGTGGCCCGGGGTGTCGATGATGTTGAAGCGGTGCTCGGGGTAGTTGCCGCCCATGCCCTTCCAGAAGGCGGTGGTAGCAGCAGACGTAATGGTGATGCCGCGCTCTTGCTCCTGCTCCATCCAGTCCATGGTGGCAGCGCCATCATGCACTTCACCGATCTTGTGGTTCACACCGGTATAGAACAGGATCCGCTCGGTCGTGGTGGTCTTGCCGGCGTCGATGTGAGCGGAAATACCGATGTTACGGTAGCGCTCAATGGGGGTCTTACGAGCCACGGTTAATCCTCAGATTCGTCAACGGGGCGCCGGCCCGTGGCCAAGCGCCCCTAATACAAATGGGCGAGATGTGCGCACACAGCCCGCCCAGCAACCAACAACGTCTCGCGTCGCTTAGAAGCGGAAGTGCGAGAACGCCTTGTTGGCTTCAGCCATGCGGTGCACTTCGTCGCGCTTCTTCATGGCGCCGCCGCGGCCTTCCGAGGCTTCGAGCAGCTCACCAGCCAGACGCAGGGCCATCGACTTCTCGCTGCGCTTCTTCGCAGCTTCCCGCAGCCAACGCATCGCCAATGCCAGACGACGCGACGGCCGGACTTCGACCGGCACCTGATAGTTGGCGCCACCAACACGACGGCTCTTCACTTCGACCACCGGCTTGATGTTGCCGATAGCCAGCGTGAACACCTCGATAGGCGCCTTGCCTGCTTTCTTCTCGATCTGGTCGAACGCACCGTAGACGATACGCTCAGCCACCGACTTCTTGCCGTCCAGCATCAGGACGTTCATGAACTTGGCGACTTCCACATTGCCGAACTTCGGGTCCGGCAGAATTTCCCGCTTGGGGACTTCACGACGACGTGGCATCTTCTTTCCTTCTCTGTTCAGTTGAGAACCGCTTCGGTTCTCCGGCCACCAACTAGCTTGTCTTCCAACAATCTGAGCCGGGTGACCACTTACTCGACGGTGCCAGTGCGGTCAAAAAACGCACCGTTGTACCGCCTGCTCATGACAAGACCGTGACCGCAAAAGCGGCGCGATCTCACGGACGACTTAGGCCGCCTTCGGACGCTTCGCGCCGTACTTCGAACGCGCTTGCTTACGATCCTTGACGCCTTGCAGGTCAAGGGAGCCGCGCACGATGTGGTAACGCACACCCGGCAAGTCCTTCACACGGCCGCCGCGGATCAGCACGACGCTGTGTTCTTGCAGGTTGTGGCCTTCACCGCCGATGTACGAAATGACTTCGAAACCGTTGGTCAGGCGCACCTTGGCGACCTTACGCAGTGCCGAGTTCGGCTTCTTCGGCGTCGTGGTGTACACGCGGGTGCACACGCCGCGACGCTGCGGGCAGTTCTCAAGTGCCGGGCTCTTGCTCTTCAGCTTTTCCGAGACGCGGGGCTTGCGAACCAGTTGATTGATGGTTGGCATTGTTCAATCCAGCTTGGTTTTTGAAAAATCGCCGGTTCACGTAACGTGAACGCCTCATTTGTGAGGCGGACGGCGCAATCGGGTTTTATGGAAGTGGCGAGCAGAACGCTCTGAAGGGAGGACCTGCGGGAACAGATCAAGACCAAAGAGCGCGAGCCCGTCTGGTTCAGATGTCTTGCACAGCGCTTTGCCGGGCATGGACGCGCGAAACCAGAAGCCAAAAACTCGAATCTGGCACTATAGCGGGCTGTCTTGCAAGCGTCAAGCGCGCCACCAGTCTGGCGACGCGTGAGGAAGGTCAGCAACGGCGCGGTGTGGCGCCAATGGCACGCGGCGCACTCGCCGGCCACACAAAGACGAGGGCAGCCGCCGCCACAAACGCGAGGGCGAGAACGGATACGCCGATCCATCCGCCACCCGCCCACGCCACGCCGGCCAGTCCACCGCCTGCGGCTGCACCAAAGAAGAACGCTCCGGTGTACAAACCATTCACGCGCCCGCGAATCTCCGGTGACAGCGTGTTGACCATGTAGCGGCCGAGCGCCTGGTCGCCGATGGCACCGAAGTCGAGCAGAAGCGCCGCGGCCACCAGCATCGTCAGCATGGCGGGGACGCTTAGGCCTGGCAGCAGGGCCGAAGCCAGCGCTAACAGCAAACCCGTCGCCGCACTGGCATGTGCGAGCAGCGTGCCCACGCGCACCAAGCCGCGATCCGCCAATCGTCCGGCAATCGGCGCGGCCACAACACCAGCCGCGCCGCACAGCGCGAAGATGCCGATGCCGTTTTGCGAAAGATGGAACGGCGCTGCCGCCAACCGCAGGGCCACAGCGGTCCAAAACAGCGTAAACGCCGCCATCAGCAAGGCCTGGGTGGCGGCGCGGCGGCGCAACAACGGTTCGCTACGCAGCAGACGACCGTACGAGCCCAGCAGCGCGCCGTACGACAGCGTGCGCGGTGGCACGAAGGTCGGCATCACGCGCGGCAGGAAGACGGCCAGCACGGCAATCGCCACCGCCGATGCGCCGTAGAACGCTCGCCAGCCCCACTGCGCCGCAATCAGGCTGGCCGCCGGGCGCGACAGCAGAATACCCAGGTTCAGGCCGATCATGATGTCGCCGAGCACGCGCCCGCGCCGGTGGTCGGCGGCCAGGCGGCCCGCCAGCGCAATCAGCATCTGAATGACAGTCGACGTGAGGCCGATGGCAAAGGCGGCGAGCATCAGCACCTGGCCACTGTGCGCGACGGTGGTCAGCGCCAGCGAAGCCACCGCGCCCCACAGCGTGCGCGAGGCGAGCGCGCGGTTGTCCTGCAGATCGGTCAGCGGCATCAGCAGCAACAGGCCAATGCCGTAGCCGATGAGCGTCGCGGTGACGAGCAGCCCGGTGGCGGCCGTGGTCCAGCCGATGCTCGCGGCGATCTCGGCAACGAGCGGCTGGATGCCGAACAGGTTGATGACGATGAGCCCGACGGCGGCGGCAAACAACGGTGTGGCACTGCGGGGCAGCCGGTCGGCGGCTGGCGGGTTGGAAACGGCAACGGCAGGAGCTTCGGTAGTCATGATGAACAGGACATAGGATCGGAGCACCCATCGTAGCCAGCCGATTCGCGCAGATTAAGGTAGCCTCTGGCGCAATATTGTTTCCACAGGCGCGCAAATATGGACCGACTCTCTGACGTGGCGATCTTCGTGCAGGTAGTGGAACGCGGCAGCTTGTCGGCGGCGGCGGATGCGATGGGTATGTCCCGCGGTGTGATCAGCAAGGCGCTGGCGCGACTGGAGGCTCGGTTGCAGACGCGCCTGCTGCAACGAACAACGCGGCGCCTGTCGCTCACCGAAGCGGGCGCGGCGTTCTTCGAGAAAAGCCGCGAGGGCCTGGCGCTCGTCGATGCGGCAGAGCAGGCCGTGACCGCCTTACGCGACGAGGCGCGCGGCACGCTGCGGGTGTCCGCGCCGGCCTCGTTTGCGGTGACATTGCTGGCGCCGCTGCTGGGCGCATTCCAGGCGCGCTACCCCGCCGTGCAGATCGATCTGGACATGAACGACCGCTACGCCGATCTTGTCGCTGGGCGCATCGACGTGGCGATCCGCATCGGCATGCTGGAGGATTCTTCGCTGGTGGCGCGGCGGCTGGCGAGTTGCGCGCACGCCATCTACGGGGCGCCGTCGTATTTTCGCGAGCGGGGCATTCCGCAATCGCCGGAGGATTTGCGCGACCACAACTGCCTCGTCTACGCCAACTACGACGGGCCGCACGACTGGGTGCTGACGGACGCCGCCGGCCAACGCCACATCGCCCATGTGAATGGTTCGATGCTGGCCAACAACAGCCTCGTGCTGCGAGAGGCGGCACGTTCAGGGTTGGGGGTATCGCTCGGGCCAGCGTATCTGGTGCGCGACGATATTGCGGCCGGCCGCTTGCAGGCGGTGCTGACGAACTACGCCGCGCGGGAGGTGCCGCTGCACGCCGTCTTCACGCAGCGTGTGCACCTGCTGCCGAAGGTACGGGCGTTTGTCGATTTTTTGGGTGACCACATCCGCAGCACCGGCGTGATGGGTCCATTGCCGCCGTCCGCTTAAGCCTGCTCGCGGCATTTCTCCAGCACGTCGAGCAGCGCCTGGCCGTAGCGGTCCAGCTTTGCCATGCCAATGCCCGGCAGCTCGCCGAGCGCCTCGCGCGAATCCGGATCGGTCTCGGCAATGCGCGCGAGTGTGGCGTCGTGGAAGATCACATAGGCGGGCACGCTGTGCTCACGCGCGGCCTGCGTCCGCCAGGCACGCAACGCCTGCCAGCGGACCTGCGCCTCCGAGGAAAGCTCGGCGGCCGGATCGGCGCGACGCTCCTTCTTCGTCGACGATGAGGACGAGCCACGCACCTTCTCGGCCTGACGTCGCAGGATCACCGACTGCGCGCCCTTGAGCACGGGGCGCGCCGCGTCGGTCAGGATCAGCGCGCCGTGGCCGCCGTGATCCACCGCGAACAAGCCCTGCGCGACCAACTGTCGGAACACGCCGCGCCACGCGGCTTCGGACAGATCGCTGCCGATGCCGAAGGTGGAGAGCGTCTCGTGGTGCCACTGTTTGATGCGCTCGGTCGCATTGCCGCGCAGGATATCGATGAGCTGGCCAGCGCCAAAGCTCACGCGACTGGCCTGCTGCACGCGGTATGCGCAGGACAGCGCCATCTGCGCCTCGCGCGTGGCGTCCCAGGTTTGCGGCGGAGTCAGGCACGTATCGCAGTTGCCGCACGGCTGGCTGCTTTCACCAAAGTACGCAAGCAGGGCCACACGGCGGCAGCTTGCGGCTTCGCACAGGCCGAGCAGCGCTTCGAGCTTGGCGGTTGATACGCGCTTGTGCGCATCGTCCGCATCAGACTCGTCGATCATGCGGCGCTGCTGCACCACGTCGGCCAGTCCATACGCCATCCACGCGTTGGCCGGCATGCCGTCGCGACCTGCGCGACCGGTTTCCTGGTAATAGCCTTCCAGGCTCTTGGGCAAATCCAGATGCGCAACGAAACGCACGTCGGGCTTGTCGATGCCCATGCCAAAGGCGATGGTCGCCACCATCACGACGCCCTCCTCCTTGCGGAAAATCGCCTGATGGCGGGCGCGCACTTCAGAGTCCATCCCGGCGTGATACGGCAGCGCGCGGATGCCCTGCTCGGCCAGCCACTGCGCGGTCTCCTCCACCTTCTTGCGCGACAGGCAGTAGACGATGCCGGCGTCGCAGGTGTCGCCATCCATGTGCTCGGCGCGGATGAAGCGCAGCAACTGCTGACGCGCGCTGTCCTTCTCGACGATGGTGTAGCGGATGTTCGGACGGTCGAAGCTGGAGAGGAAGACGCGCGCGTCCGTCAACGCCAGCCGCTCAACGATCTCGTCGCGCGTGACGGCATCGGCCGTGGCGGTGAGCGCAACGCGAGGCACGTGCGGGAAACGCTCGTGCAGCACCGAGAGCTGGATATACTCCGGCCGGAAATCGTGCCCCCATTGCGACACGCAGTGCGCTTCGTCGATGGCAAACAGGCCGATGCGCGATCGCTCAAGCAAGTCGAGGAAGCGCGGCGTCATCAACCGTTCGGGCGCGACGTAGACGAGATCCAGCCGCCCCGCAGCCAGGTCTCGCTCGACCTGGGCGGCCTCGGCGCCCGTCAGCGCGGAGTTGAGGTATGCAGCGCGCACGCCGGCCTCTTCCAACGCGGCCACCTGATCCTGCATCAGCGCGATCAGCGGCGAAACCACAATGCCTGCGCCCTGCCCGCGCCGGTGCCGCACGAGCGCCGGGATCTGATAGCAGAGCGATTTGCCGCCGCCGGTAGGCATCAGCACGAGGCAATCGCCGCCGTCCGCCACATGGGTGACGATTTCCGCCTGTGGGCCGCGGAAAGCGCTGTAGCCGAACACATCGTGCAGCACCGCATGCGTGGCGGCGGCGGTGTCTTCGGGCAGCGCCTGCAGCGCGTGGTCTATGGCGGGAGAGTCGTACATCGGGGCGGCGGGTGCGCGCGGTGTCACGCGCGGGCTGGGCGAAACCGCTATTGTGACAAACCCCGCCGAGGGGTGGTCAATCAGGACACTCGGATTGTGGGCAACGCTGCGGTTAAACCTTACGTGCAACGATGCGATGGATCGTCCGTCCCGACGACTGGCTGACAGCCGCCTCGTCAAAGACCAGTTCGGTGCCGGCCAGCGCCTGGCGCACGGGCGTCGCATCGAACGACGTGAACAGCCGGCCGCGCCCATCGCGCTGGTCGGCGTCCGGCGTGACGCGCCAGCTCAGGTACAGCGTGCCATCCGAGCGCAGCAACGACACCAGGCGCTCCACCGACGCGCCAATCTGCTCGGGCGGCAAATGCATGATGACGGTCTCGCAGAGGACGTTGTCGAACGCGCCTTCGGCAATACCGACCAACTCGGGCAGCAGCGCCTGCCGGAAAGACAGCCCTGGATACTGCTCGCGCGCCGCTTCCAGCAGCCCGGCGGACGCGTCGTAGCCGACGGCCGGATAACCGTTAGCGTTGAGCCACGCCACCTCGCGCCCTGCGCCACAGCCGATGTCGGCGGTGGCGCCGCCCGCCTTGAACTCGCGGCGCAGCAACGCGTACAGGTCTTCAGGCGCGGGCTGCTCGCGCCACTCCTGCGCGAAGGTCTCGGCTAGGGTGTCGTAGACGGCAACGGTCTGCGTATCCATGGCGACTCCGAAATCGTGTGGGCTACTTCATCGTGAAACTGCGTAACAGCGTCAGATCGCCGGCTTTGCGCATCGGCACGACAAACGTCTGCTGGCGCTCGGATGGCGTGTTCTCGTCGGTGATGATGGTGACGGTGGCGGTCGTGATCGCGCTGCGGTCATTGCCGCTGCCGTAGTAATTCACGTAGACGAGATACGTGCCGGGCACGGGGGCCGGGTTCGAATAGATCTCCGGACCATAGCCGGTCGTCACGTCCACGTCGAGCGCGCCGCCGTTTTCGACCACGCGGTTGCCGTACCACGCGTGCTGCCCATCGGGCGAAATGACGTGCAAGTCGAGATCGGTGCCGTCGGTGTCCCACGACAGGACCACGCGCAAACGCGGACGCTGCTTGCCGGAGTAGCTGTCGTAGAACTGCACGCGCTTGGCGTCGCCGCGCGCGCTGCGCACCTCGACGCTGTTGCTGCCCGCGCCAAATGCATACGGGCGCGAGAACGTACCGTCGGCCTCGATGCGCTGCGGCATGGCCACGCCGTTGACGATCAGCGTGCCCACCGACGAGCCATCGGCTCCGCGACGGCGGCGCGGCTTGCTTTCGTCCGCTGCTGCGGCAGTCTTCGGCTGATTGCGGATGCGCCCCGCAATGATCGACGCGATGCCCTGCCCTTGCGGCGTCGACACCGACACCGCCGGGTAATGCACGTCCTGCGTGTAGCGGGATTCGTCGCCCGCCGAATTGCGCCAGCCGTTGAGCGGCGCGGTGATCTCGATATTCCCGGCGTCGGTTTGCGCAAGCACGCCGCCGGCGGCCACAGACGCGGCAAGCGCGATGGCAACGGCAAGACGGAAAGTGGAAGGCATCATGTGCGTCACGTCAGAAGCGGATCGATTTCATCAGCGCCAGCTCGCCGATCTTGCGCAGCGGCACGCTGACAAACTCGCGCCGCTCGTTGGGCGTGTTCTCGTTATAGATCAGCGTCAGTTGCGCGGTGATGAGATCGCGATCGTGCGCCTTTTCGTCGAAGTTGTAGCCGCCGGCGTTGAAGTTGCCCCAGTAGTTCACATAGAACAACCACACGCCCGGACGCGGCGCGGCAGTCGAGAAAATCTCCGGCCCGGCACCGTCAACGCTGTCCACGTCGAGGCCGCCACCGTCGGACAGCAGCGGCTGCGCCCAGAACGCGTGATCGCCAATCGGCGAAATGACGTGCATGTCGACCTCGGCGCGCGGGTCGTCCCACGTGAGGATGGCGCGCAGCTTGGCCGACGTCTTGGTGGTGTCGGCCTCGTAAAACTGCAGGCGCTGGCGCGACTGGCCGTCGGGGCTCACGATTTCGACGCTGTTCGAGCCGGGGCCGAACGCCCAGGGGCGCGCGAAGCGGCCTTCGCCATCCCCATACAGCGGCATGGCGTTGCCGTTGACAACGAGCACCGGCGGGCGACGCTGCTTGCCAGCCGCGCGGATGCGCCCGGCGATGAGCGTGCGGTATTTTTGCGCACCACGGTCCACGGGCGGTTTCGGATACGCCGCGGTGTATTGCTCCAGCTCGTTGGTCAGCTTGCTGTTGCGCCAGCCGCCGATGGGTCCTTCCAGATCGGCCACAGGCTCAGCCAGCGCCGAAGCGGCCAGCAGCAGCACAGCGGCCCCCAGCGCCAAGCGCGTCATCCCACTCTTCACAGCAAACCCTCCCCTCGGATCAGGCGACGCGCCATCGCCTCGACAAACTGTTCGTCCTGCCCACGCGGGTGCCGCGCAAAGGCCAGATGCAAATATTCGTGCGTCAGCGCGATGCGGTCTTCCTCGGTGGCAAGCCGGTGCACGTAGAGCCGGTTGCGGCGCGCATCGGCGTACGGCCGGCCCTCTTGTACGACGCACACCGCGGGCAGCGGCGGTGTCTCATAACCGGGCTCGGCACTCAGGCGCGCGGACCAACGCAGTGCGTGCGCCTGCAGCCACTGCTGTGCGCCTGCCACCGGCGAACAATCCCCCGCCACCGGGCTCTGGAACGACGTGAGCGTTGCCTGCGGCCACCACTGCGCGAGGATGGCATCAAACCCCTGACCGCGCTGTGCGGCGGCACGCGCAGCGGTCCAGCTCATCTGGCCGCGCGCGCTGATGGTGCCGTGGTACTGCACGGACTGGCCGGTCAGGACCAGCGTGTCGGTAAATTCGGCGGCGTTGCGTGCAGCGGCCAGCGGCGGGCGCGGCAGCACGCGCTGCGTGCGCGAGCTGTCGGCGATGCGGTAGCAGCCCTTGTCGCGCGAGGCGTGCTGCACAAGGTAGCTGCGCGCCGCCACGGCCAACGCACGCGCGGCCTGTGGCTCGGCAAGTTCGCCTTCGCGCTCGACCACGCGCGCCACGTAATCGTTCATGCCCAGGCGGCCCGTGATGACCGGCGTGTTGTTCTGGCGTGCGAGCGTCAACTCGCCTTTGCTTTGGATTGGCAGGGTGTTGCCGTTGGCGAAGCGCACGGCGTAGCGGCCTTCGAGACGCCCGGGGGCAACCGGTTTGCCGCTGCCATCGCGCACCTCGCGAATCGGGTAACGCGCGAAGAAGTCCACCGCGACGCAGGCATCATCGTCGGGCACGGGCGTCTGCTCGATCAACGGCGTGAGGCGCGGTGCGGCGGCGGCCAGCACCTGGTTGCTCGACCCAGCGCCGCCCAACCAGACGGGCGTGCCATCGGCCAACCAGCCAGCCGCGCCGCCAATCGACGCGCCGGGGCGCTGCGGGTCTGGCATCGTCCACGTCTTGGCACGCAGCAGGCCGCCGAAATCCGATACCGTGCCCTCGCCGCGCCCGACGGTCAGCACGGAGACGAGCGTCTGCGCGGCAGTCTCGCGACCATCGGCCGGGACGGACCGCAACGCGGTGAGCAGATCGGCGACCGGCACGCGATGCGTCGGTTGCATGGCACGCAGGTCGCGCAGCCATGCGGGCGATCCGGCTTGCTGCCAGAAGCGGCGCCAATCCGCGCGATCCAGGCCCAGACGTGCGGGTTCGAAATAGCGTCCGCACGATTGGATGAGCGCGCGCTCACGGTCGATGCTGTTGCCGGCAGTGCAGCAGTAGACTTCCTCGGCGTCGTTGCCGTGGCACGTGTAGTCGGGCGTGTTGATGCGGCGAGAGACGAGGTAGCTGTAGACGAAGAGCTTCCAGACGCTGCCGAGCGACGTTTCGGCGTCGCGCGGCAACACGGTGGCTTGCGGCACGCCGCCGGCCGGGTCAGCGCTGAATTGCCAGAGCCTGGCTTCATCGCCTTGCAAAGCGGCATATCGCAGTTGCGGAAGGGGCTGGCCAACCGGCGCGGCGGTGGCGTGCCCAGCCTGCCCGGCAAGCGCGCAGGCGCTGGCAGCCCAGAACAGGCCGGTCAGCACACCACGCGCGAGCAGGCGGGAGCGCATCGCCAGATCACTCCACCTTGAACGGATAGCTAGCCGTCTTGCCGTCGCCCTGGAACGCCTTCGCTTCCGGCTGGTACATGCGGAAGTAGCGCACCGGCGGCAGCGCAAAGCGGCCCGGCAGCGAGAAGCGCACAAGCTGGCGCAGCACGGTCGGGCGCTCCAGCGCGGGCACCGGCTGGTTGTACGAGAGCTGACCCATTTCATACGCGGCCTTGCGCTCGAACGCCTGCGCGCCGTTGCCTTCGTTCGGCTCGCCCTTCAGGCCGTCGATCTGGATGCCCCAGGTGGTGGCTTCCACTTCGGCACCCGGCGGCAGCGGCACTTCGACCAGGCCGTAGCGGTACGTGCCTTGGCGCGGCGTCAGCACCACCTCGTCAACGTAGAGGGCGTTGCTGTCGAGCGTGTCGCCTGGCTTGACGGGCTTGGCGGTAAAGGCAATGCCGCTGCTGGTAGCGTCGGCAGCCGGCTGCTTGGGCGCCTTCGGATCGGCCTTGGCGGGCGCGCTGTCGATCGGCTCAAGACGGTACAACTTGCGCTCCACCGTGATCGGCAGCTTGGAGGCCTCGGCCGCGCGGCTGCGGTACGACACGACGGCCGATTGCGTGGTCACGTCGGTCGGAGCCGCCGTCAGGTCCAGCGCGGCGGGCACTTGCGCGCCGGTCCAGCGCCACGTCGGCACACCCACCGGCGAGCGCGTCGCCTGCCAGCCGCCGGCCGAAACGGCCGGCTGGACGGTGGCAGCGCTCGCGCCCTGCAGGCCGCCCAACCCCTTCTGCAGCCAGGCCAGCGCGACAGCGCGATCCATCGTCGGCATGGCGGCACTCGCGCGGGCCAGCAACGGCGCCGGGTCGGCAGCCGAGCGGCCACCGCCCATCAGCAACAGGCTCTGCACCAGCGGCGAGTTGTTGGCAGCGAGCGCGTTGCGTGCAGCAATGTCGGCGGAGACCAGCGCTTCCGGCACCGGCTGACCGATTTGGCGCATCAGTTGTGCCGTCAGCACCGTCGCAACCTGACGGCCACGCGTGGAATCCGGTGCCACGAAGATCAGGCTGTCGCCCCCTGCAGGATCGGCATCGGCCGGGGCTTTGGCCGCCTTGCCGCCACTAGGCGCAAGCTCGCTGGCCACCCCCGACAGCGGCGTTGCCACCGGCAGGCCCATCTCGTTGGCAAACCACAGCGCGAGCGCGCGATGCAGCAGCGGCTCGTTCTGACTGGTGCGCTTGTAGGCTTCGAGCACCTGCTTCCAGTTGTCTGCCGGCAGGCTGATGCCGACCGAGCGGCTGGCGAGCCAATCCGCGTAATACGCATACGACGTGATCAGCGCGCTGCTGGTCGTCAGCTCGCCCCACCAGCCGAAGGTGCCGTTGGTGCCGGCCAGCAGTGCCAGACGCTGGCGCTGCGTGCGCAGCAGCGCGTCGACGCCTTGCGTGCCTGCGGGGCCACCGTCACCCAGACGCGTGCCGGTGGCAGCCAGACTCTGCTGGGCAAGCGCCAGCGGGATCAAGCGGCTGGCGGTCTGCTCGGCGCAGCCGTACGGATACTCGATCAGGTCATCCGCCACGCGGGCGAACTGGCTGGCCGTGTTACCGACCACGCGCAGGCGCACGTCGCGCGCATCAGCCGGCAGCCCAAGCGGCAGGCGCGTGCCCTGCAACTGCGTGAGCGGGACGACGGTTTCACGGTCGGCCAGCCAACCCGTTGCATCCAGCTTGAGCGTGGTTTGCAGGCGGTCCGAAACCTTGTCGTCCTGCTTCAGCTCGGCATTCACGACACCCGCCTGCAGCGCCGTGACGGGCGCGCGCAGGTAATTGGCACCGCGCTTGAGCGTCACGCGCTGGTTGATGTTCAAGCCTGCGCCCGAGACGATCCAGTCGGCGGTGATGTCCTTGTCGGTCTGGTTGAAGGCGACCATGTCCAGACGCGGCTGATCGCTTTCGCGGAAGCGTTGCGGGCCGGTCCACTTCAGGTAGAGCGGCTTGTCGGAGCGGATGCTCGCGGTGCGCTGGCCGACGATGCCGTCCGATGCGCCCGTGGTGGACACCGCGCGCACGGTAATGCGCCAGCGCGCCAGCGAATCCGGCATCTTGAACGTCATGCGGGCACGGCCATCGGCGCCGGTCTGCAGGTTGGCGACCCAGGCGGCGGTGTCCTGTTCGTCGCGGCGGGGCCGCTCCAGCACCTTCACGCCGCGCTCGTTGTGGCGGCCATACGTGCCACCCGGTTTGCCCGGCAGCGAGGCGAGCGCCAGGTCATAGCTGATGAAGCTCTGGCTCGATGTGGTGCGCACGCTGTTGCGGCGCGGGTGATAGAAGAAGTCGACGATGCTGGGCGCCACTTCTGGCTGCAGCACGTAGATCATTTCGTCGACCACCGAGACGGTCAGGTTGGCCGGCACGGGCTTGCCCGCCAGCGCGCTGGTCAGGTCCAGCGTAACGGTCTCGCCCGGAGCGTAGACGGCCTTGTCGGCATGCACGTCCAAGTCCAGCGTCGGTTGCGTGACGACGATGCCGGCGTTCTGGAACACCATGTCGCCGTCGCGCACGTACAGCACCGAGAACGTCATGTTGGGCGCGAACTCAGCGCCGATTTTGATGCGCGCGCGGTATTGCGACGGCGTGACCTTCTGCAGGCTCAGCCATTCGCCGCCGCGCGTGAGCAACGCATGGCGCTCGACCTTGTCGCGCTCCAGCGTAAGCAACGCGTCGTCCACCGGTTGCGGGAACGTGATCAGCGCTTCGGCCGTGTCGCCAATCTGATAGCGGTCGCGGTCGAACACCATTTCGATGTTGCCCGGCACGGTCTGCACGCCATCGCCAGCCACCCAGTGGCTCGATGCGGCAAGCAGGTTGCCGGCAGCATCGCGCACCGACAGCGTGTACGAGCCCGGTTGGTCAAACTTGACCGGGAACGTGGCGTTGCCCTTGGCATCCGGCGCGAGCGTGCCTTCGGTGCGCGTGCGCGTTTCCAGGCGCACCAGATCCCACTTGGCGGGCGGGGCGCTTGCACCGCTTGTGCCACCGACAACCGGCATCGGCGTGAGCGTGAACGAGACGTTCTGCCCCGGCGTGGTGAAGTTCGACGTGGTCGACAGCTTGTACGGCGTGGCGCCACGTGCGATCAGCAATTCGCGCGTGACCTTCACGCGATACGCCGCACCGTCGTTGGCGAACACGGTCACGACGTAGCGGCTCGGCTCCTTGGCGGCGGGCAGTTCCAGCTTGGCGTTGCCGTCCCCATCGGTGGTCAGCTCCTGCTGTTCGAGCTTGACGGGGAACAGGCCCGCGTAACGCAGCTCGCCCTCCACCATCGTCACCTGTTGCGCGCGCAGGCTGACCGATACCTTGCCGTTCTTGACCGGCTTGCCATCCGGATAGCGCAGGCTGATCTTGCCCTTGACCGCTTCGCCCGTGCCGTAGCTCGCCTTGTCCAGCGACAGGTTCACGTCAAAGTGCGGCTTGATGTATTCGGCCACGCGGAAAGCGCCGCCATAGGTGCCGCCGTTGTAATCGAAGCGCAGTGAGTAGCCGCCGGCCGGTGCGTTGGACGGCAGCGTAAAGCGCGCGTCCGCCCCGGTCTCACCCGCCAGACGCGTGGTGGACGTGGCTACCGGCGCGCCATTCGGGTCGAGCACTTGCAGCTTGATGTCGCCGGCAGCCGGCACAGTCGATTCGGTCGCGTTCTTGAAGTTGCGGCCGATGAACTTGACGTTCACTTCGTCGCCCGGGCGATACAACGGACGATCAGTGAAGGCGTACAGCTTGGTGTTGTAGATCTCGCTGTCGTAATAGAAATTCTCGGAGATGAACACGCCGCCCGCGCGGTCGTTGCCGATCACGTAGCTGCGTTCGGGCGAGACGTGGCGCAGGTCGGCCGTGCCGTCCGCCTCGGTGGTGCCGGAGGCGAGCACGCCCACACCGTCGGTCCAGCTCACCGACGCGCCGGCAACGGGCTTACCGCTCTTGCGCTCGGCCGTCCACACCATCATCCCTTGCGAGGTGCCCTTGGTAACGGCCACGGTGTCCGACACGAACAGCAGCGTGTGCGCACGGTACGCGCCAATCACTGCTTCAACGATGTACAAACCCGCCGGCAGCTTGCCGACCGGAATCATCACGTTGCCGGCGTTCTGCGGCATCCATTCGCTGCTGCTGCCCTCGAGCTTTACGTCCTTGGGCGGTGCGATGGGCTTGGCATCCCAGATCGGGTAGCGGAAGCGGCCCAGCAATTCATAACCCTTGAGCGGTGCGTACTGCGGGTTGTTCGAGAAGCGCGTGGGCGCGGTCATCTGATCGCCCATGCTGAACTGCGGTGCGGTCTCCACGGCCTTGCTGCGCGTGGCGAACGACAGCACGCGTTGCCAGGCGCGGCGGGCTTGGCGCGTCCAGTTGTCCCACAAATAGGCGAGCGTGTTGGCCAGGCCTTCACCCGTGTAGTTGGCCTTGACGTCGATGCGGTGCAGGTTCTTCTGCGCCTTCAGAAATTCCAGCGGCTGCGGCACACGGTAGACGAGGATGTCGGCACCGCCGTAGCGGGACAGTTCGTCCTTGTACTCGCGGCCCGGCGCTTCAAGGCGGACCATCGCTTCCTGATCGGTGCCGTAGCTCGCATCAGACAACAGAAAGAATGGCTGCCCCTTGAACGGCTCATAGCCGCTGCCCGGCACGTCGGCGAGCGTGGGGTTGGGCTTCTCCGGCGCATCGGCCGCGTGCGCTGCCGGTACCGAAGCGACCAACGCCAGCACCGTCAGGCAGACGGTGGCAACGAGATTGAACGACAGCCAACGGTTGCGCATGAGTTTTTCTACCGTGTCAAAAAGGCCAGACGAAACACGCCGATGAAGTTGGGGTTGCCGCTCTGCGGCTGCCAGCGCGAGTCTTTCCATTGCATCAGTTCAGAGACCGGGACCGCGCGCAGGCCGTTGTCGGTGCGGGTGACGGTGCCGGTGTGGTAAGCGATGTAGCGATCCATCCAGATCATCAGATGCTGGTCGTCGCCTTGATCGAAGAAGAGCAGATCGCCTGGGAGCGCTTGGTTGACATCCTTTGCGATGAATCGGCTGTTCTGCTGGATGAGCCCTAGCGCCGAGACGTACGCTCCAGTACTGCCATCGAAGCGCGCCCACCGCTGCGTCAGCGTGCGCTGGGCAGGCGTGAGATTCAGTTCGGGTGGCAGGTGTCGCGCGGATTCCGCGTCGCGCATGCCGTTGGCGCGCAGCCACCGAGCGTCGTGTGTGCGTAGCGCCTCGCCAGCGGCGAAGCGCACAAGGCCGGCGCAGTCGCGATGCGTCCAGCGCGGCGTCGGGCCTTGTCGAAGCTGCTCGTTGACGATGCGAACGAACCACGCACGGAACACACTGGATTGATCCGGCGTCAGTGCATCGGCGTCCGCCGGCGCCGTGTCGGCCCAGCCCGACAACGCATGCACAGACGGAGCGAGCAGACAGGCGCCCGCCGCCGTCAACCAACGGCGGCGGTTCAGCGCGGCGGCCTGGGCGCGCAACGTCATTGCGTGCTTGTGTTGTCTTCGGAAGCCGCAGCCGCGGCCGCAGCGGTCGGCGCATCGGCCGACGGGGCTGACGCTGCAGCGGCGTCAGCCCGCGGCGGCGTGCCATCGCCACCAGCAGGCAGGCCGCGTCCGCCTGAGAGCCACGTCACCGGCACCCAGCCACGCGACGACGGCACACCGCCATCCAACGCCAGTGACACCGGCGCATACCGCGACAACGCCTTGAGCTTCGGAAACAGATGCGTCTGCGCAGCGTTCAGGAACACCGCTTCCTGGTCGGCCGGCAGCGCGGCACCGGCTTCGCGGCGGACGAGCGGCGCGAGCGATGCGGGCGTCATCGTCAGGACGATGCGGTCAGTCTTGTCCTTCGGCAAGCTATCCGCCACGGCCGGGAAGCGCTTGCCGAGCACCGCCAATGCGTCATCGACGAGGCGCGCATCCGGCGAGAACACCACCACGTCTCCCGCAATCGCCAGCGTGACGGGGAAGTAGCGATCCGAGGACAGCTGCGCGGCAAACGGAGCATCCGCCGATTGCGCCGTACCGTAGGACGCGCTCACCGGGCGCTGCCACAGCGTGGCGTTGGCGGGCCCCGGCTTCGTGGTCACCGGCAGGCGCTTGTACGGGCCGGACTTGTCGTCGGCCTGCGCCTTGGCTTCGTACGACCCAACGATCTGAGCGAACAGCGCTGCCAGGGCCGGCTTGACCGCCTCGGCCTGCGACGCCGACGACAGCTTCGCTACGAACAGCGGCGCGACCAGCGACGACTTGCCGTACCAGCACGCTGCAGCCGGGCCCGCAAACGCATCGCCAACGTGCGCGGCGGCTTCACTGATCTCCTTCGCGTCGCCGGCCACGGATCGCAGCAGCGTGCCGGCGGCCTTCCAGTCGACCGGCAGCGTGGCGCACGCGGCCGGATCAGACGGGAGCGCGCGCCACAGGCCTGCGTTGTCCCACTTGCCGGTCAGGCGGCTCGGGTCGACGAGTGCGGCACTCTGCCAGCCGTTGCCCCCGCCGTCCTTGCCCGAACCGAAGTCGAAGCGCAGCGCTTCAATGCCGGGAAAGTACTGCTGATAACCGAACGACAGATAGTTCGCGCTCACCACAACGTGATGGCCCGTCGGCTCCTGCGCGGGCAGCGCGTACGCCGTGCCCTGCACGTTGCGCCTGCCGGTATCGTCCGACAGCAGCGCCGCCAGCGCGCTCGCCTGCTTGGAAATCGGCTTGCCGTCCTTGTCCAGCAGGATGCCCGGTTCGGACAGCGCGATCAGCCGATCGCCCTTGCTGGCAATCAGGATCGAACGCGTGGCCGAGAGCCTGAGCGCGTACACCGGCGCGCCGGAATCGCCGAGCCCATCGGCGACTTTGCTGAGCTGCGCGTCGCTCGTAGCCACGGTGGCCACGGCTTCCAGCGCCTTGGCCAAGCCATTGCGCTGCATCGAGAGCACCCAGTAGCGCAGCTTGTCGTCCGGACCACGCCACAGCATCACGCGGGCGGGCTCGTCAAACACGTGCTTGAGCACCGTCTCGGCCAGGTCGAGCTTCTGCTCGTACGCCAGGCGGCGCAGCGCACCGGCGACCGAGAGGCGGTCTTCGTTGCCTTCGTAATAGGCGACGAAATCTTCGGTCAGCACATCGCGCAGCAGCGGCACGCGCAGCACGTCGCGCGGCAATTGCGACAGGCTTTGGCTGTCGATCAGGGCGTCGGGATATGTCAGGTCGAGCTGGACCTGGCGAGCGTGCAGCGCGCGTGTGCGACCAAACGGGTGCCAGACCATCTGCACCACCGCCGCACCGGCAACGACCAGGGCGACCGCACCAACGGCGATCTGCTTGCGTGTGAGCTTCATGGAGGAATCGTCGGCAAGACTGGAGGGGCCGGCGCTTTGCTGACACCTGTTCGGCTGGAGGGCGAGCAGATTGTAAAAAGTGCCGGTCTATAACCGCGAAATCATAGCGGTTGGCATGTTAAGGCGGGTTAACGTCTCAAGAAAATACGAATCGGGCGACGCCGGTGTTGTTTTTGGTGTCCGCACAAAGCGCCGGAGAAGAACGCGGGCAAAAAAAAGCCCGGCACATGGCCGGGCTTTGATGGTGTTGCTTGCGTTCGCTTACGCGTCGCCTTCTTGCTGGACGGCAGGCGTTTCGAAGATCGAAGCGGCTTCCTCTTCGGCAATCGCTGCAGCGCGGTCGCGGTCGGCCACTTCCTTCGCCTTGCGGGCGCGGTGGTAGGCCAGGCCGGTACCGGCCGGGATCAGACGGCCAACGATGACGTTTTCCTTCAGACCACGCAGGTCGTCGACCTTGCCCATGATGGCGGCTTCGGTCAGCACGCGCGTGGTTTCCTGGAACGAGGCTGCCGAGATGAAGCTGTCGGTCGACAACGATGCCTTCGTAATACCCAGCAGCAGGTTCTCGTAGGTCGCCGGACGCTTGCCCAGCGCGATCACCTTGTCGTTTTCGTCGAGCAGGTCCGAACGCTCCACCTGTTCACCCGGGATGAAGCGGGTGTCGCCGGTATCGACGATCTGCACGCGGCGCAGCATCTGACGAACAATCACTTCGATGTGCTTGTCGTTGATCTTCACACCTTGCAGACGGTACACGTCCTGCACTTCGTCGACGATGTAGGTCGCCAGTTCTTCCACGCCCTTCAGACGCAGGATGTCGTGCGGGTCAGCCGGGCCTTCAACGATCATTTCGCCCTTGTTGACCACTTGGCCGTCGTGCACCAGCACCTGCTTTTCCTTGGCGATCAGGAACTCGTGGGCATTGCCGTCGAGATCCGTAATCACCAGGCGCTGCTTGCCCTTGGTGTCCTTACCGAACGAAGTCGTACCGGTGACTTCCGCCAGCACGGCGGCGTCCTTCGGCGAACGGGCTTCGAACAGCTCGGCCACACGCGGCAGACCACCGGTAATGTCACGCGTCTTCTGCGATTCGGTCGGGATACGTGCGAGCACTTCACCCACGTGCACTTGCTGACCGTCCTTCACGGTGATCAGCGCGCCCACCTGGAAGCCGATGGTCACGGAGTGGTCCGTGCCCGGGATCTTCACTTCAGCGCCCGACGAGTCGAGCAGCTTCACCTGCGGACGGATGCCCTTGGTGGCAGCGGTACGACGCTTCGCATCGATGACCACCAGCGTCGACAGACCGGTCACTTCGTCCATCTGCTTGGCGACGGTCACGCCTTCTTCGACGTTCTCGAACTTGATGGTGCCCGAGTACTCCGAGATGATCGGACGCGTCAGCGGATCCCACGTGGCGAGCTGCGTGCCGGCCTTGATGGACTGACCATCCTTGACCAGCAGCGTTGCGCCGTACACGATCTTGTGGCGCTCACGCTCACGGCCGTGGTCGTCGGTGATCAGCGCTTCGCCCGAACGCGAGATGACGATCTGCTCGCCCTTCGCGTTGGTGACGTAACGCATGGTCGCCGTGAAACGCACGGTACCGGTTGCCTTCGCTTCCACGCTCGATGCCACTGCCGCACGCGATGCCGCACCACCGATGTGGAACGTACGCATCGTCAGCTGCGTGCCCGGCTCGCCGATCGACTGCGCAGCGATCACACCCACGGCTTCGCCCGAGTTCACCAGCACACCGCGGCCGAGGTCGCGACCGTAGCACTTGGCGCACAGGCCGTAGCGTGTATCGCAGGACAGCGGCGTGCGAACCTTCACTTCGTCCACGCCCAGCGCGTCGATCAGGTCCACCATGTCTTCGTCGAGCAGCGTGCCGGCTTCGATCGCGGTTTCCTGCGTTTCCGGGTTCACCACGTCGTTGACGACCACGCGGCCCAGGATACGGTCGCGCAGGGCTTCAATCACTTCACCGCCTTCGACCAGGGCCTTCATGGCCACGCCGTTGGAGGTGCCGCAATCGTCTTCCACCACCACCAGATCCTGCGTCACGTCGACCAGACGACGGGTCAGGTAACCCGAGTTCGCGGTCTTCAGTGCCGTATCAGCCAGACCCTTACGTGCACCGTGGGTCGAGATGAAGTACTGCAGAACGTTCAGGCCTTCGCGGAAGTTCGCGGTAATCGGCGTCTCGATAATCGAGCCGTCCGGCTTGGCCATCAGGCCACGCATACCTGCCAGCTGACGGATCTGCGCCGCGGAACCCCGTGCGCCCGAGTCGGCCATCATGTAGATGGAGTTGAACGACTCTTGCTTGACGGTGTTGCCGTTGCGGTCGATCACGTCTTCGGTCTGGAGCTGCTCCATCATCGCCTTGCCCACCTGGTCACCAGCGGCACCCCAGATGTCCACGACGTTGTTGTAACGCTCCTGGTCCGTCACCAGACCCGACATGTACTGCTTGTCGTATTCCTTCACCTTGGCGGCAGCCTCGGAGATGATCTTCTCCTTGGCCGGCGGCACCAGCATGTCGTCGATGGCGATCGAGATACCGGCGCGCGTTGCCAGGCGGAAGCCCGACTGCAGCAGCTTGTCAGCGAAGATCACGGTTTCGCGCAGACCGCACTTGCGGAACGCCGTGTTGATCAGGCGCGAGATTTCCTTCTTCTTCAGCGGCTTGTTCAGCACCGAGAACGGCAGACCCTTCGGCAGAATCTCCGACAGGATCGCGCGACCGACCGTGGTCGATTGCAGCGTGATCTTCGGCGCGAAGCGGGCGTCGCCGTCAGCTTCCGGGTTCACCAGGTCGTACTCGGTGATCCGCACGTTCACGCGCGAAGCCAGTTCGACTTCCTTGTTCTCGTAGGCGCGGATCACTTCCGAGATGTCGGCGAACGTCATGCCTTCACCGCGGCCGTTGATCTTGTCGCGGGTCGTGTAGTACAGACCCAGCACCACGTCTTGCGACGGCACGATCGACGGATCACCGTTGGCCGGGAACAGCACGTTGTTCGACGCCAGCATCAGCGTGCGCGCTTCCATCTGCGCTTCGAGCGACAGCGGAACGTGAACAGCCATCTGGTCACCGTCGAAGTCGGCGTTGAACGCCGCGCAGACCAGCGGGTGCAGCTGGATCGCCTTGCCTTCGATCAGCACCGGCTCGAACGCCTGGATACCCAGACGGTGCAGCGTCGGCGCGCGGTTCAGCATCACCGGGTGCTCGCGGATCACCTCTTCGAGGATGTCCCACACCACCGGCGTCTGGCTTTCCACTTCCTTCTTCGCCGCCTTGATCGTGGTGGCGATGCCCATCGTTTCCAGCTTGTGGAAGATGAAGGGCTTGAAGAGTTCGAGCGCCATCAGCTTGGGCAGGCCGCACTGGTGCAGCTTCAGCGTCGGGCCCACCACGATGACCGAACGGCCCGAGTAGTCCACGCGCTTGCCCAGCAGGTTCTGACGGAAACGGCCGCCCTTACCCTTGATCATTTCAGCCAGCGACTTCAGCGGACGCTTGTTGGCACCGGTCATCGCCTTGCCGCGACGGCCGTTGTCCAGCAGCGAGTCCACTGCTTCCTGCAGCATGCGCTTTTCGTTGCGCACGATGATTTCCGGCGCCTTCAGCTCAAGCAGACGCTTCAGACGGTTGTTCCGGTTGATCACGCGGCGATACAGGTCGTTCAGGTCCGACGTGGCGAAACGACCGCCATCCAGCGGCACCAGCGGACGCAGCTCGGGCGGCAGCACCGGCAGCACTTCGAGGATCATCCAGTCCGGCTTGATGCCCGAACGCTGGAATGCCTCGAGCACCTTCAGGCGCTTGGCGAACTTCTTGATCTTGGCTTCCGAGCCCGTGGCCTGCAGCTCAGCACGGATCGTCTCGATCTGCTTCTCGATGTCGATGCCGCGCAGCAGCTCGCGAATGCCTTCGGCGCCCATCATGGCGACGAATTCGCCTTCGCCGTACTCGTCGCACTTGGCCAGATAATCGTCTTCCGACATGATCTGGCTCTTCTTGAGCGCGGTCATGCCCGGCTCAACCACGACGAATGCTTCGAAGTACAGCACGCGCTCGATGTCGCGCAGCGTCATGTCGAGCACCATGCCCAGACGCGACGGCAGCGACTTCAGGAACCAGATGTGCGCGGTCGGCGCAGCCAGTTCAATGTGGCCCATGCGCTCACGGCGCACCTTGGCCAGCGTCACTTCAACGCCGCACTTCTCGCAGATCACGCCACGGTGCTTCAGGCGCTTGTACTTGCCGCACAGGCACTCGTAATCCTTGATCGGGCCGAAGATCTTGGCGCAGAACAGACCGTCACGCTCAGGCTTGAACGTACGGTAGTTGATGGTCTCGGGCTTCTTGACTTCGCCGAAGGACCACGAGCGGATTTTCTCAGGCGACGCGAGGCCGATCTTGATCGCGTCAAACTGCTCTTCTTGCTGTACCTGACGGAATAGGTCGAGCAATGCTTTCATTCCAAACTCCTTGAGTTTGAGGCTGGCGTCTTGGTGTGACCCAAAGTCGCCGACCCTAAATCTTCGTCAATGGCTGCTGTTACCAGGGCATGGCGATGCTGCCGCCACGCCCTCACCGCATCGGCGCTCAGTTGCGCTCGAGGTCGATGTCGATACCCAGCGAGCGGATTTCCTTCACCAGCACGTTGAACGATTCCGGCATGCCGGCATCGATCGAGTGCTCGCCCTTGACGATGTTCTCGTACACCTTGGTCCGGCCATTCACGTCATCCGACTTCACGGTCAGCATTTCCTGCAGCACGTAGGACGCGCCGTACGCTTCGAGTGCCCACACTTCCATTTCACCGAAACGCTGGCCACCGAACTGGGCCTTACCGCCCAGCGGCTGCTGCGTCACCAGCGAGTACGGACCGGTCGAACGCGCGTGCATCTTGTCGTCGACCAAGTGGTGCAGCTTCAGCATGTGCATCACGCCCAGCGTGACCGGACGCTCGAAGGCTTCACCGGTGCGACCGTCGAACAGCGTGACCTGTTGCTTGGAAGCCGTCAGGCCCTTCTCCTTCGCGATGTCTGCCGGATAGGCGAGGTCCAGCATGCGGCGGATTTCGTCCTCATGCGCACCATCGAACACCGGCGTCGCGAACGGCACGCCCTTCTTCAGGTTCTCGGCCAACTCGAGGATTTCAGCGTCCGACAGGCTGTCCAGATCTTCAACCTTGCCGCTCTCGTTGTAGATCTGACCCAGCAGCTTGCGGATCTCGGCAGCCTTGGCTTGCGCCTTGAGCATGTTGCCGATGCGCTCGCCCAGACCGCGTGCGGCCCAGCCCAGGTGGGTTTCGAGAATCTGACCCACGTTCATCCGTGAAGGCACGCCCAGCGGGTTCAGCACGATGTCAGCAGGTGTGCCGTCGGCCATGTAGGGCATGTCTTCGATCGGGGTGATCTTCGACACAACACCCTTGTTACCGTGACGGCCGGCCATCTTGTCGCCAGGCTGCAGGCGACGCTTCACGGCCAGGTACACCTTGACCATCTTGATCACGCCCGGCGGCAGTTCGTCGCCTTGCGTGAGCTTCTTGCGCTTCTCTTCGAACGCGAGGTCGAAGTCGTGGCGCTTCTGCTCGATGGCGACCTTCACGGCTTCCAGTTGCAGCGCGACTTCGTCTTCCGCCGGGCGGATGTCGAACCAGTGCCACTTGTCCAGATCGGCCAGATATTCCTTCGTGAGCGCGGTGCCCTTGGCCAGCTTCTTCGGGCCGCCGTTGGCAACCTTGCCCACCAGCAGACGCTCCAGACGCTGGAAGGCATCGCCTTCCACGATACGCAGCTGGTCGTTCAGGTCCAGGCGGTAGCGCTTCAGTTCTTCGTCGATGATCGACTGGGCGCGCTTGTCACGCACCACGCCTTCACGCGTGAAGACCTGCACGTCGATCACGGTACCGCTCATGCCCGAGGGCACGCGCAGCGAGGTGTCCTTCACGTCGGACGCCTTCTCACCGAAGATCGCACGCAGCAGCTTCTCTTCCGGCGTCAGCTGGGTCTCGCCCTTGGGCGTGACCTTGCCGACCATCACGTCGCCGGCTTCCACTTCTGCGCCGATGTACGTGATGCCCGATTCGTCCAGGCGAGCCAGTTGGGCTTCGGCCAGGTTCGAGATGTCGCGCGTGATTTCTTCCGGTCCGAGCTTGGTGTCGCGAGCTACGACCGACAGCTCCTCGATGTGGATCGAGGTGTAGCGGTCTTCAGCCACGATGCGCTCCGAGATCAGGATCGAATCCTCGAAGTTGTAGCCGTTCCAGGGCATGAACGCGACCAGCATGTTCTGGCCAAGCGCCAGCTCGCCCATGTCGGTCGAGGCGCCGTCAGCGATCACGTCGCCGCGGGCAACGACGTCGCCCACCTTGACCATCGGACGCTGGTTGATGTTCGTGTTCTGGTTCGAACGCGTGTACTTGATCAGGTTGTAGATGTCCACGCCGACTTCACCAGCGACGGCTTCGGCATCGTTCACGCGGATCACCACGCGGTTCGCATCAACGTAGTCGACCACGCCACCACGGGTTGCCTGCACGGCGGTACCCGAGTCCACTGCCACGGTGCGCTCGACGCCGGTACCCACCAGCGGCTTGTCTGCACGCAGGCAAGGCACGGCCTGACGCTGCATGTTTGCGCCCATCAGTGCACGGTTTGCATCATCGTGCTCGAGGAACGGCACCAGCGAAGCTGCAGCCGACACGATCTGCGACGGTGCCACGTCGATGTACTGCACGCGGTCCGGCGTGACCATACGGGTTTCACGCTCGCTACCTTCACGCGCGGAGACCAGTTCGTCGATCAGGTTGCCGTCCTTGTCCAGCGTCGCGTTGGCCTGCGCCACCACGTACTTGCCTTCCTCGATGGCCGACAGGTAATCCACCTGATCGGTCAGCTTGCCGTTTTCAACCTTGCGGTACGGCGTTTCGAGGAAGCCGTAGTCGTTCAGTTGTGCGTACAGCGCCAGCGAGTTGATCAGACCAATGTTCGGACCTTCCGGCGTTTCGATCGGGCAGACGCGGCCGTAGTGGGTCGGGTGCACGTCACGGACTTCAAAGCCCGCACGCTCGCGCGTCAGACCGCCCGGGCCCAGGGCCGAAATACGGCGCTTGTGCGTGACTTCCGACAGCGGGTTGGTCTGGTCCATGAACTGCGACAGCTGCGACGAACCGAAGAACTCGCGAATCGCCGACGAAATCGGCTTCGAGTTGATCAGGTCGTGCGGCATCAGGTTTTCCGTCTCGGCCTGGCCCAGACGTTCCTTCACGGCACGCTCAACACGCGACAGACCGGCGCGGAACTGGTTTTCCGCCAGTTCGCCGACGCAACGCACACGGCGATTGCCGAGGTGGTCGATATCGTCCACTTCGCCCTTGCCGTTACGCAGGTTCACCAGCAGCTTGATCGTGTCGAGGATGTCCTCGTCCGTCAGCACCATCGGGCCGGTACCAGCCGAACGGTTCAAGCGGCTGTTGACCTTCATGCGGCCAACGCGCGACAGGTCGTACGAGTCTTCGTTGTAGAACAGACGTTGGAACAGCGCTTCAACGGCGTCTTCGGTCGGCGGCTCGCCGGGGCGCATCATGCGGTAGATAGCGATACGCGCGGCGGTCTGGTCGGCCGTGTCATCCGTACGCAGCGTCGCCGACATGTACGGACCTTGATCGAGGTCGTTCGTGTACAGCGTCTGGATTTCCTTCACGTCGGCGTCGCGAAGCTTCTCGAGCACGCCTTCGGTCAGTTCGTCGTTAGCGTTGGCCAGGACTTCACCGGTATCCGGATCGACGATGTTCTTCGCCAGCACGCGGCCCAGCAGGTAGTCTTCCGGAACGCTGATCAGCTTGGTGCCGGCGGAATCCAGGTCACGGATGTGCTTGGCGTTGATGCGCTTGTCCTTCTCGACCACGACCTTGCCGTTCTTGTCGGAAATGTCGAAGCGAGCGACTTCGCCGCGCAGACGCTCGGGCACGAATTCCATCAGTGCGCCTTCGGTCTTGAGCGTGAAGTTGTCGAACACGAAGAAGTGCGCCAGGATCTGCTCCGGCGTCAGACCGATCGACTTCAGCAGGATCGTCACCGGCATCTTGCGGCGGCGGTCAACGCGGAAGTACAGGATGTCCTTCGGGTCGAATTCGAAATCGAGCCACGAGCCGCGGTACGGAATGATCCGCGCCGAGAACAGCAGCTTGCCCGAGCTGTGCGTCTTGCCCTTGTCGTGCTCGAAGAACACGCCCGGCGAACGGTGCAGCTGGGACACGATCACACGTTCCGTACCGTTGATCACGAACGAACCGGTGGAGGTCATGAGCGGAATTTCGCCCATGTAGACTTCCTGCTCCTTGATCTCCTTGACCTTGGTGGGATTCTCGCGGTCGTTGATGATCAAGCGCACTTTTGCGCGCAGCGCCGAGTGGAAGGTCAGACCACGCTGCTGACATTCCTTGACGTCAAACGGCGGGTTGGACAGGTGGTACGACACGAACTCCATGCGTGCCAGACCATTGTGCGACACGATGGGGAAAATGGCGTTGAACGCCGCTTGCAGACCTTCGCTCTTGCGTTGTGCAACAGGAGCGTTCTCCTGCAAGAACTGGGCATACGATTGAATCTGGGTGGCAAGCAGGAAGGGAACCTGATGAACCGTTGCGCGTTTCGCGAAACTCTTGCGAATACGCTTCTTCTCGGTAAAGCTGTACGCCATGGGATCTCCGAATCATCGCAAGTGCGCGCGACGGACTTAAGGCGATAAAGCACGCCTGACACTTGAGGTGTTCAGCGACTGGTGACGGGATTTGGCGGTTGGCCGCTACCAACCTCTGGCTGACGGTACTGCGCGCGCCACCCGCACATGGGCCCATGGAGCCCATGCTACGGACGGGGGAGTACCCGACCAAACTTGCCTTCTGCAGTCGGTTCAGAAGACAAACATCAGCGGACTGCGAACAGCCTAGTGTGCCACTGATGTTTGGCCTCTGCTGGCCTTGTCCTGGCCGGCTGCCGGAAAAACCCGGCAAAGAGACTTCAACAATACTTACAGCGTGATTGCGGAATCGCTCAACAATCGGCCCTACAAGCGCAAAAAGGCTGGCGCCGGGAAATATCCCTTTGCCAGCCTCTATCGCGTACCGAGTACGGCACGCGAGACCTGCACTTACTTGGCTTCGGCTTCCGCGCCGGCTTCCACCAGCTTCTTCACCAGCTCGTCGGCGGTCTTCTTGTCGACGCCTTCCTTCACGGGCTTCGGTGCGCCATCGACCAGGTCCTTGGCTTCCTTCAGGCCCAGACCGGTGATTTCACGCACGGCCTTGATGACGCCAACCTTGTTCGCGCCGGCGCTCTTCAGCGTCACGGTGAATTCGGTTTGCTCTTCAGCAGCAGCAGCGCCACCAGCAGCAGCCGGACCGGCCACGGCCACGGCAGCAGCCGACACGCCAAACTTCTCTTCGAACGCCTTGACCAGGTCGTTCAGTTCCATCACGGACATCGCGCCAACGGCTTCCAGGATGTCGTCTTTGGTGATTGCCATTTGAATAACTCCAGAATGTGATTCGGTATCGATCGTGCGATCTGTACGCGGTGCTGCAGCCTATTAGGCCGCTGCAGCCTCGCCTTCGCCTTGCTTGGCAGCCAGGGCACCCAGGGCGCGGGCAAAGCCCGACACCGGAGCCTGCATGACGAACAGCAGCTTGCTGAGCAGTTCTTCGCGGCTCGGAATCGTTGCCAGCGCCTTCACGGCGTCGACGTCGAGAACCTTGCCATCGTACGAACCGGCGCGCAGCACCAGCTTGTCATTGCCCTTGGCGAAATCGTTCAGCACCTTGGCCGGGGCCACTGCGTCTTCGGAAATACCGTAGATCAGCGGGCCAGTCAGTTGCTCGGCGAGTTCGGCAAACGGCGTGCCTTCAACAGCGCGGCGTGCCAGCGTGTTCTTCAGAACGCGCAGGTAGACGCCTTGCTGGCGCGCTTGCGCGCGCAGCTTGGTCAGATCGCCAACCGTGATACCGCGATATTCAGCAACGACGATGGTCGAGGCCTTGGCGACTTGCGCCGTTACCTCGGCCACGACGGCCTTCTTATCTTCGAGATTGAGTGCCACGGTTAAGCTCCAAAACGACTTCGGTTTCCGCAGTCACTGCGGTCACCTCGGTCAGTCCAAAAGTACGGCGTCCGATTGGCACAAATCACTTCGGCAATACCAAAGTCACTTATTCCCTTCGGGGGCGCCATCTGCGTTGGCCGAGCATCGCCGCCGTTTCCGGAGGGAGCCGCGATTAAGGCGTTGGCCCCAAGGAGCCCTTCACCGCCAACGGTCTTTGATAACCAGCGGCGTCGGCTTGCTCGCGCAAACGTCTACCACTGCCCAAAGTCTTGTCCCTCAAACTTCAAGGGTCCGCGTGGCCGGGGCCACGCGAGAGAAAACTGCTAACACCGGGATGGTTATCGGGCCACCCAGTGCGAATGATCGAGAGCGGTCAGGCAGCCAGGGTCGCCTGGTCAACGCGCACGCCCACGCCCATCGTCGACGAGACGGCGACCTTGCGCAGGTACACACCCTTGCTCGATGCCGGCTTGGCCTTGGTCAGTGCGTCCAGCAGTGCAGCCAAATTGCTCTTCAGCGCTGCCGGCTCGAACGAGCGGCGGCCGATGGTGGCGTGGATGATACCGGCCTTGTCGACACGGAATTGAACCTGACCAGCCTTGGCGTTCTTCACGGCCGTAGCAACGTCCGGCGTCACGGTGCCGACCTTCGGGTTCGGCATCAGGCCGCGCGGGCCGAGGATCTGACCCAGCGTACCGACCACGCGCATCGTGTCCGGCGAAGCGATCACGACGTCGAAGTCCATCTTGCCGGCCTTGATCTGCTCGGCGAGGTCTTCCATGCCGACGATCTCAGCGCCAGCAGCCTTGGCTTGCTCGGCCTTGTCGCCTTGGGCAAACACGGCCACACGCACCGACTTGCCAGTACCAGCAGGCAGCACCACCGAACCACGGACCACTTGGTCCGACTTCTTTGCATCAATGCCAAGTTGCACGGCCACGTCGATGGACTCATCAAACTTGGCGCTGGCGCATTCCTTGACGAGGCTCAGCGCTTCGTCGATCGGATAGAACTTGGTACGCTCGACCTTGGCCTTGTTAGCGGCCGTACGCTTCGAAATCTTTGCCATGATTACAGGCCCTCCACCGTGATACCCATCGAACGGGCGCTACCGGCGATCGTACGCACGGCGGCGTCCAGATCTGCAGCGGTAAGGTCAGCGTTCTTCGCCTTGGCAATTTCTTCTGCCTGAGCGCGAGTGATCTTGCCGACCTTGTCGGTATGCGGCTTGGCGGAACCCTTCTGGATACCGGCAGCCTTCTTGATGAGCACGGTCGCCGGCGGCGACTTCATCACGAAGGTGAAGCTCTTGTCGGCGAAAGCGGTGATCACCACCGGCACCGGCAAGCCCGGTTCCATACCTTGAGTCTGCGCGTTGAACGCCTTGCAGAACTCCATGATGTTCAGACCGCGCTGACCCAGGGCCGGGCCGACGGGCGGGGACGGATTTGCTTTACCAGCCGGAATTTGCAGCTTGATAAAGCCAATAATTTTCTTGGCCATCTTGACTCCAATCCGGATTGCCTAGCTCAAACGACCACGGCAATCCTGTTGAGTGGTAACGCATCGGCGCAGAGCCGACGCTCCTCTGTTGGCGCGGGCGGCTTCGCCACCGTTGCCCGCCAAGTCCAGTGGACCGGGCGAATGGCGCGGTGGCTTGCGCCACCACGCCGATTTTTTAAACCTTCTCGACCTGACCGAACTCGAGCTCGACGGGCGTCGCACGCCCGAAGATCGTCACGGAAACGCGCAGGCGCGATTTCTCGTAGTTCACTTCCTCGACGTTGCCGTTGAAATCGGTAAACGGGCCTTCCTTCACGCGCACCATTTCCCCCACTTCGAACAGCGTCTTGGGACGCGGCTTTTCGACCCCTTCCTGGATCTGGGCCATGATCTTGTCGACTTCGCTCTTGGAAATCGGCGAGGGGCGATTGCCCGTACCACCAATGAAACCAGTCACCTTGGAAGTGTTCTTCACCAAGTGCCAGGTCTCGTCGGTCATCTCCATTTCGACAAACACATAGCCGGGGAAAAGGCGGCGCTCCGTCACGGTCTTACGACCGCTCTTGCTCTCCATCACCTCTTCCGACGGCACCAGAATCTGGCCGAACAGATGTTGCAGGCCTTCGCGCTCGATGCGCTCCTGCAGCGCGCGTTGCACGCTTTTTTCCATGCCCGAATAGGCATGCACGACATACCAGCGCTTTTTCGAGGCCGGTGCGGACGAATCCGCGGACGTGTCGTTCGCTACGTTATCCGTCATGGCTTTACCCGATTATTTCCAGCCCAGCACGAGCGAGAAGATCACCCACTCGATGAGCTTGTCCGCAGACCACAGGAACAGGGCCATGATCACGACGAACGCAAACACCAGACCGGTCATCTGCCCGGCTTCCTTTCGCGTCGGCCACACCACTTTGCGAACTTCGCGGTACGACTCGCGCGCGAACTCGATGAAGCCCTGCCCAGGTGCGGACACCAGCGCAACGCCTGCGCCCAACACCAGCCCGCCGATCAGCGAGGCAGCACGGACATAGCTCGGCTGTTGCGCCAGCAGGTAAAAACCGATCACCCCAGCAACCAGCAGTAGGAACGCCAAGGCCAGCAACCATTTGCCGCTGGCGGTGTTGACGGTTTCGACGTTCGGATTGGCCATGTTTCCCAAACGAGACTAAGCCGCGTGGCGCGTTTTCCTGCGCGACGCGGCTGATGAATTGGCAGGGGCAGAGGGAATCGAACCCCCAACCTTCGGTTTTGGAGACCGACGCTCTGCCAGTTGAGCTATACCCCTAAAACAGCTTTGGGGTTGCCATTTCGGTCAACCCCACTCTGGCACTTCACGTGCGGCCGGTTGGCAGCCGCACGGAAGAGTTACAGCACTTACTCGATGATCTTAGCGACGACGCCGGCGCCGACGGTACGGCCGCCTTCACGGATAGCGAAGCGCAGACCTTCTTCCATGGCGATCGGGGCGATCAGCTTGACGGTGATCGACACGTTGTCGCCCGGCATGACCATTTCCTTGTCGGCCGGCAGCTCGATCGAGCCGGTCACGTCCGTCGTACGGAAATAGAACTGCGGACGGTAGTTGTTGAAGAACGGCGTGTGACGACCACCTTCGTCCTTAGACAGGATGTAGACCTCGCCCGTGAAGTGCGTGTGCGGCTTGATCGAACCCGGCTTGCACAGCACTTGCCCGCGCTCGACGTCTTCGCGCTTCGTACCACGCAGCAGAATACCGACGTTGTCGCCTGCCTGACCTTGGTCCAGCAACTTGCGGAACATTTCCACGCCCGTGCAGGTCGTCTTCTGCGTGGCCTTGATACCGACGATTTCCAGTTCTTCGCCGACCTTGACGACGCCGCGCTCGATACGGCCGGTCACCACGGTGCCGCGACCCGAGATCGAGAAAACGTCTTCCACCGGCATCAGGAACGTGCCGTCAACAGCGCGCTCCGGCGTCGGGATGTAGGTGTCCAGTGCGTCGGCCAGGTTCATGATGGCCACTTCGCCCAGTTCGCCCTTGTCGCCTTCCAGCGCCAGCTTGGCCGAACCCTTGATGATCGGGGTGTCGTCGCCCGGGAAGTCGTACTTCGACAGAAGTTCGCGCACTTCCATCTCGACCAGCTCCAGCAGCTCGGCGTCGTCCACCATGTCGCACTTGTTCAGGAACACGACGATGTACGGCACACCAACCTGGCGGGCCAGCAGGATGTGCTCACGCGTTTGCGGCATCGGGCCGTCAGCGGCCGAGCACACCAGGATGGCGCCGTCCATCTGGGCGGCACCGGTGATCATGTTCTTGACGTAGTCGGCGTGGCCCGGGCAGTCAACGTGCGCGTAGTGGCGGTTAGCCGTTTCGTACTCGACGTGCGCGGTGTTGATCGTGATGCCACGTGCCTTTTCTTCCGGCGCTGCATCGATCTGGTCGTATGCCTTGGCGGCACCACCAAACTTGGTCGCCAGCACGGTCGTGATCGCCGCGGTCAGCGTCGTCTTACCGTGGTCAACGTGACCAATCGTACCAACGTTCACGTGCGGCTTAGTCCGCTCGAACTTTTCCTTTGCCATGTCGCGACTCCTGTCTCGGTAGCGATTTGCGTTGGTGGATGCGTGGTGCCCATGGGCAGGATCGAACTGCCGACCTCTCCCTTACCAAGGGAGTGCTCTACCACTGAGCCACATGGGCAAAACTTACGAACAGTGAATGGAGCGGGTGAAGGGAATCGAACCCTCGTCGTAAGCTTGGAAGGCTTCTGCTCTACCATTGAGCTACACCCGCCCGGGCTACTTCTTCCCTTGCCGCCCGGCCTTGCGACCGAACTCACTGCTTAATTCTGGTGGAGAGGGTTGGATTCGAACCAACGTAGGCGTAAGCCAACAGATTTACAGTCTGCCCCCTTTAGCCACTCGGGCACCTCTCCGAAGAGAACTTGCGATTATGGGACCATCAGGGCACCCTGTCAAGCATTGCTTGATGAAATCGCGAGATTTCGAGCATTGATGCTCTCATCCTTATAGGGGGCAATTCAGATCGACGAGGGACTGGCGCCGCTATGCCACTCCAATGCTCGCACCAGGGCGCCGACGGAGAGGCTGGCGGAGCCTTCCTCGGAAGTCACAACCGCAGTCGACCGGTATAGCTAGGAAGATCGCGAACATCATTGCGAGTCGCTGGCCAGCAGCTATATCCACGCGACGCAGCGATGCCTGCGTATCCGCACAAAAGCCACGCACAGCCGGCCCACCGATTCTCCGTACCTCACCGCAGCGAGCGGACGGGCCCGGCTGACTCACGAAGCTAATCAGTCTTGCAGGGGATGCCGCGGACGTCTCCGTTGGGAGGCGTTTTGTTTTTGGGGAGAGGCGGAGGGGAGTGTTGCTGGGATCTGTCTGGCGGATCAATGCAGCAAGCCGGGTGCGAGCCGATCGCGCAAAGGCAAACACCCCAGCTCTAAGGTAGAGCTGGGGTGTTGTATGGGAGAGCCTGGCGATGACCTACTTTCACACGGGAATCCGCACTATCATCGGCGCGGAGTCGTTTCACGGTCCTGTTCGGGATGGGAAGGGGTGGTACCGACTCGCTATGGTCACCAGGCTATGACTTGTCGTCACGTTGACGAGGTCAACGGGACCAATATGGGAATGTAGATTTTGGGTTGTGAGTTGTGTGTATCAGGCACAAGGCGGACCCAGCCGGAAACATACCGGTTATAGGATCAAGCCGCACGGGCAATTAGTACTGGTTAGCTGAACGCATTACTGCGCTTCCACACCCAGCCTATCAACGTCCTGGTCTCGAACGACCCTTCAGGGAGATCAAGTCTCCAGGGAATCCTCATCTTCAGGCAAGTTTCCCGCTTAGATGCTTTCAGCGGTTATCTCTTCCGTACATAGCTACCCTGCGATGCCTCTGGCGAGACAACAGGTACACCAGCGGTACGTCCACTCCGGTCCTCTCGTACTAGGAGCAGCCCCCGTCAAGATTCCAACGCCCACGGCAGATAGGGACCAAACTGTCTCACGACGTTTTAAACCCAGCTCACGTACCTCTTTAAATGGCGAACAGCCATACCCTTGGGACCGGCTACAGCCCCAGGATGAGATGAGCCGACATCGAGGTGCCAAACACCGCCGTCGATATGAACTCTTGGGCGGTATCAGCCTGTTATCCCCAGAGTACCTTTTATCCGTTGAGCGATGGCCCTTCCATACAGAACCACCGGATCACTATGTCCTGCTTTCGCACCTGCTCGACTTGTCGGTCTCGCAGTTAAGCACGCTTTTGCCATTGCACTTTAGGTACGATGTCCGACCGTACCAAGCGTACCTTCGAACTCCTCCGTTACACTTTGGGAGGAGACCGCCCCAGTCAAACTGCCTACCATGCACTGTCCCCGACCCGGATTCACGGGCCAAGGTTAGAACCTCAAACAAACCAGGGTGGTATTTCAAGGTCGGCTCCACCGAAACTAGCGTCCCGGTTTCAAAGCCTCCCACCTATCCTACACAGATCGGTTCAAAGTCCAATGCAAAGCTACAGTAAAGGTTCATGGGGTCTTTCCGTCTAGCCGCGGGGAGATTGCATCATCACAAACACTTCAACTTCGCTGAGTCTCGGGAGGAGACAGTGTGGCCATCGTTACGCCATTCGTGCAGGTCGGAACTTACCCGACAAGGAATTTCGCTACCTTAGGACCGTTATAGTTACGGCCGCCGTTTACCGGGACTTCAATCAAGAGCTTGCACCCCATCATTTAATCTTCCGGCACCGGGCAGGCGTCACACCCTATACGTCCACTTTCGTGTTTGCAGAGTGCTGTGTTTTTATTAAACAGTCGCAGCCACCATTTTATTGCAACCCCTTCGTCCTTCTGGCGCGAGCCAGTCAAACTACAAGGGCGTACCTTATCCCGAAGTTACGGTACCAATTTGCCGAGTTCCTTCTCCCGAGTTCTCTCAAGCGCCTTAGAATACTCATCTCGCCCACCTGTGTCGGTTTGCGGTACGGTCTCGTATGACTGAAGCTTAGAGGCTTTTCTTGGAACCACTTCCAATTGCTTCGCGACCTAAAGTCGCTCGCCCCACACCCTTGAATCACGCACCCGGATTTGCCTAAGTGCCATCTCCAATGTAGGGACCGGGACATCCAACACCCGGACAACCTTCCGCGATCCGTCCCCCCATCGCATCATACGACGGTGCAGGAATATTAACCTGCTTCCCATCAGCTACGCATCTCTGCCTCGCCTTAGGGGCCGACTCACCCTACGCCGATGAACGTTGCGTAGGAAACCTTGGGCTTACGGCGAGGGGGCCTTTCACCCCCTTTATCGCTACTCATGTCAGCATTCGCACTTCTGATACCTCCAGCATCCTTTACAAGACACCTTCACAGGCTTACAGAACGCTCTCCTACCATGCACTTACGTGCATCCGCAGCTTCGGTATATTGCTTAGCCCCGTTACATCTTCCGCGCAGGACGACTCGATCAGTGAGCTATTACGCTTTCTTTAAAGGGTGGCTGCTTCTAAGCCAACCTCCTGACTGTTTTAGCCTTCCCACTTCGTTTCCCACTTAGCAATATTTAGGGACCTTAGCTGGCGGTCTGGGTTGTTTCCCTCTTGACACCGGACGTTAGCACCCGATGTCTGTCTCCCGTGATTGCACTCTTCGGTATTCGGAGTTTGCTATGGCGGGGTAATCAGCAATAGACCCCCCAACCATGACAGTGCTCTACCCCCGAAGGTGAGACACGAGGCACTACCTAAATAGTTTTCGGAGAGAACCAGCTATTTCCAAGTTTGTTTAGCCTTTCACCCCTATCCACAGCTCATCCCCTAACTTTTCAACGTTAGTGGGTTCGGTCCTCCAGTACGTGTTACCGCACCTTCAACCTGGCCATGGATAGATCACTTGGTTTCGGGTCTACACCCAGCGACTGAACGCCCTATTCGGACTCGCTTTCGCTACGCCTTCCCTAATCGGTTAAGCTTGCCACTGAATGTAAGTCGCTGACCCATTATACAAAAGGTACGCCGTCACCCGTTTCCAGGCTCCGACTGTTTGTATGCATGCGGTTTCAGGATCTATTTCACTCCCCTCCCGGGGTTCTTTTCGCCTTTCCCTCACGGTACTGGTTCACTATCGGTCGATTACGAGTATTTAGCCTTGGAGGATGGTCCCCCCATCTTCAGACAGGATTTCACGTGTCCCGCCCTACTTGTCGTACACCTAGTTCCACAATACTGTTTTCGCATACGGGGCTATCACCCACTATGGCCGGACTTTCCATTCCGCTTTGCTAACAATACTGCTAAAGAGTACAAGGCTGATCCCATTTCGCTCGCACTACTTGGGAATCTCGGTTGATTTCTGTTCCTGCAGCTACTTAGATGTTTCAGTTCAC